>NZ_FMVJ01000021.1 GCF_900102135.1 Microvirga guangxiensis | reverse complement strand
GAGGATCTCAAGGAGCACAAGAAAAGCACTCTTCGCGAAGCCGCTTAGCCAGCCTGACCGGCCGCCCCACTTTGCAGAACTTGACGCACACAATCGGATACCGTCCGGCCGTTCAGTTTGAGATCACCGAGCCGACCCGCGAGGCTGCTGGCATCCTGGGTTCGCGCAATTGGGCCCAATTTCTCGGCCTATCGCCTGTCAAGAAGCAACGTCTGTCTTGCGTTACTAGCACCACAAGACAGACGACCGACACGTGCCAGGAAGAGGCGTTCCGCGCGAGCGAAGCAGCGCCGAGAAGGTGCTGAATAGTTTTCTTGCACCTCCTTGAATTATAGGTCGGTCTAGCCGTTATGCCCTTGCAGGGTACTCATGTTTTCCGGCTCATCAAGGCTAATCCTGCCTCGGACGTAGCCCATACAATCAACGATTTCGAGGCTCCAGCCGTGCCAGTCGTTCTCCGCATCTGGATCTGCTGCACGCAGGTCGCGAAGGGCAATTAGGATCTCGGCAGCAGCGGCCCCGATATCAACGGCATCAACGCCGATATCGTCTGTCAGTGCGACCTTGCCCTTCACAAGATGCAAGAAGCAGCGCATCCGGTCAGTCTCTCCAAAAGTTGCCGCTTACCTCATGGCAATCTCATTCTTCTCTGAAGGCTTTAGCGAACTGGTCTGTGAACGGTTTGGTGAGATATGAGATCGCAGTCCGGTCCTGGGTGGCCACGAACACCTCCACCGGCATGCCTGGTTTGAGGGGGAGACCGGCCAGTTTCTCAAACTCTACCGGATCTATCTTAAGGTCGGCCAGGTAATGGGTGGTGTTGGTTGCTTGATCGCGTGTTGCCGCCGCGGACACATAGGCAATTTCGCCCTTTACCTCTGGTGTCGTACGTTGGTTGAAGGCAGAGAAGCGCAGCTTCGCCGACTGGCCGACGAACACTTGGTCCACGTCCACAGGGGAAAGCTTGGCCTCGATCTTGAGCGTCGCCTTCTCGGGCACGATCGTGGCCAGAGTCTCGGCTGGAGTGATAACGCCACCAACGGTGTGGACCGAGAGTTCGTTGACGATCCCGGACAGTGGCGCCCGGATGTCCGTCCGCGACAAGCGGTCCTCAAGGGCAATGCGACGGTCATTGAGTTCGGAGATCTTAGTTGCGACCGCGCTCAATTCGCGCTGCGCCTCGGTACGGGCGTTCTCGTCGATTGAGATGATCTGCAATCTGATGCTGCTCATCCGAGCGCGAGCACGGGCAATGCTGGCGTCGACTTCGCCTACCTCGCCCGTTAGCCGGGCGACATCCCGGTTGATGCCGTACATCCGGGATCCCTCGATCAACCCCTTATCGGCGAGGCCCTTGAGCTTGCCGTGCTCGGCGCTCACTAGGTCGAGTTCACGCACCTTCGCGACCTGTTGGAACTGTAGTCCTTTGATCTCCTGTTCGAGCTGGGTGATCTCAGCTTGGAGTTGCTCCTTCTGGCTCTCCCGGTGTGCTCGGTTGCCCTCGAACAGTCGCAGCTCTCCGTAGGAGATGAGATCGGCTTCTGACACGAGAAAGGCCCCCTCCTGTGGCACGGGGATCCCATCAAATCCGTCGCGCTCCGCGAGCAGCCGAGCCCGCCGCGCCACGAGCTCCGAAAGCTGCGAGCGAACGATTGAGAGTTCGGCCTTGGTCTGCACGTCGTCAAGCCGCAGCAGCACTTGCCCGGCTTGGACAACATCGCCTTCCCGTACTGAAATTTGGCTGACGATGCCGCCGTCCCGGTGCTGGATCACCTTTAGGTTTTGATCGACCTTGACGGTGCCCTGCGCAATCACCGAACCGTTGATCTGAGCTACAGCCGCCCAGCCACCACAGCCCACCACCAGCAATGCCCCGAGGGCGATCCCGGCTGTCACGCGGTTCCCGAGGCGGAAGTCGTCGTTGTTCGTCCCGGCGTGCTTGCTCATGTTCTGTCTCCCTGGTGCCGTGGCTTAAAGCCTGCGGTCGTTGTCGTAGTTAGGCGTGCTCGACGATGACAATGGCTCTATGGCCGTCGATATGGATGCTGGTCTCGTAGATTCCGTCGCGATTAAGATCGGCTTCGATCACTGTCCGGTCGATGCTCTCCGAACGCTCGTGACTGAAGCGGATCCGAGCATCATCCTCGGCGACCTTGTCGCCGTAGATGCTCTCGAACTGGTCCTCGAGCTTGTCGAAGACCTTCTCGAACAGGTCGTACTTCGACATCCTGATCCGGTCTCCGGCTTTGAAGTCGACGATCTCGTGGAGGATCGGCGCGCAGGCGTTCACCGGAGGCGGCGGGGCGAACTCGAACAGGTCGTTTCCGTCGCCGCCCTCCATGACGACGGGTTGCTGGCCGACGATGAAGTGGTCGTCGCCCGAGCCGCCGACCACGGTTTCGAAGCCGCTGATGGTGTCGTTGCCGATGTCACAGCCACTGGCCAATCCCTGGGTGAGATCGACAGTGACCCCGCTTTGCGAAGACGAGTAGTCGAGCGTGTCGCAACCGGAGCCGCCATCGAAGACGTCATCGTCGCTGTCGGCTGCGGCGCGAATAATGTCGTTGCCGGCTCCGCCTGACACGATGTCCTGGCCGCCCCCGTCCGTGATCGTGTCGTTGCCTGCCCCGCCCGAGAGCGTCTCGTTACCTCTGGAGCCAGCAATCGTGTCGTCACCCGCTCCACCCTGGACGACCTCGAAGCCGGTGATCTCGTTGTCGCCGATCTCGCAGCCGTTGGCGGAGCCTTCGGCGAGGTCGACATCCACTCCGCTCCCGGTGAGCGACAGGTCGAGGGTGTCGGTCCCGACCCCGCCGTCGTAGACGTCCCGATCGCCGTCGAGGGCGACGACGACATGGTCGTCGCCCTCGCCGCCAGAGACGGTGTCGCGGCCCGCACCATCGAGGAGGAGATCGGCACCTTTTCCGCCCTCGACTCTGTCGTTGCCGTCACCACCTGAGACCACGTCGTTGCCGTCGCCGCCGTGGAGAACGTCATGGCCGGCGTTGCCCTCGATCCTGTCGTCGCCCGCATCACCGTTGACGATGTCGTTCCCGGCCCCGCCGAACAGGGCGTCGTTGCCGTTGCCGCCGTGGATCTGGTCGTCACCGTCATCGCCGAAGACGGTATCGTTGCCGTCGTCGCCGAACAAGCGGTCGTCGCCGGCCCCGCCGGAGATCTGGTCGTTACCCGCGCCGCCGAAGATGATGTCGTTGCCGGCTCCGCCATGGATGATGTCGTCGCCCGCGCCTCCCATGATGTGGTCGTCTCCGGCCCCACCGTCGATCAGGTCGTCCCCGGCCCGTGCGTCGATGATGTCGTTGCCGCCGCGCCCTTGGATATCGTCGGCGCAAGCGGTGCCGATGAGCATGTCGTCGCCGTCCGTCCCGACAATCGCGTTCCGGATCACCGAGAAGTAGGCGTGCTGGACAACCGTCGCCTTGCCGTCCGTGATCTCGTACGTCACCGTCACCGGACCAAGACCGCTGACGTCGTAGAGCCAGCCATTCGCGGTCCAGGTGATGGCACCTGAAGACACCTTCAGGTTCCTGATCGACAGGGCGTCGCCGTCCGGGTCCGAGACATTCGCCAGCAGGTCCGACAGGGCGATAAGGACGGCCGCGCAACCGGCGACATCGCGCAGATAAACCGGGCCGCTCGTCCGCGGCGCCCGGTTGGCCGGGGTCTCCGGGGTCTTCGGATCGTCATCGGCCGGCTTTGGAAGCGGATTGGAATGCTTGGGAGTGTCGTCGTGTTCCCGGTCGTCACTGGACGGATGATCCCAGGGGGCACTCCCGCGGGACCCCGAGCCGCCGGTGCTTGCATCCGGGGATCCCGCGCGGGTAGGAGCGACATTGTCGTTCGCCACGAGGAGCGCACCCTGGAACGTTGCCAGATGGCTCACGTCTGCCTTCGCCGCAAAAGGCTGCACGGAGGGAGGCGGCACCGAGTCAACCATCAGGAAGGTTGGCTCCGTCAGACGGTTGTCGAAGGGTGTGCCCGACCCGATCCGGTGCGGCTCGGCCTCCTCCGGTGCGTCGCCCTGCTCGAGAGGGTCGGCCCTCATTCCGGTCTCGATGAGCTTGAGGCGGGGCTCCTCAGCCTCCTCTGGCCGGAAAGGAGGCTCGTCCTGCTCTGGCAGCCGGCCCCAGCTTGGCATCGCGCTCTTCAGGTAGGCGGCGATGCCGAGGATCAATGCTCCAAACGCCAGCGGCATCTTCGAGGGCCTGACTTCTTTCAGCTCGTAGCGCTGGCGGGTTTCCGCCTCGTGGGCCTGCCCTGCGCCCTTCGTGCCCTTGACGTCGATGATCATGCCATTGCCCTCGCAGTTAGAGGCGACGGTACGGGTGCAGGGGCCGCTGTCCGAGCGGCCGCTGCGTCGATGGTCCCGCGGATGCCGATGATCTCGTCCTTCGTCCCAAAGGCGGTCAGGCGCCCGTTCTGGATGACCGCCACGAGATCGACGGCCACTAGGGCGCTTGGACGATGGGCAATGACTAGGGCAATGCCGCCCCGGGCCCGCACCGTCTTGATCGCCTCGGTCAGGGCGGCTTCGCCCTCGCCGTCGAGGTTGGAGTTCGGCTCGTCCATCACTACCAGGAACGGATCCTTGTAGAGCGCGCGAGCCAAGCCGATGCGCTGGCGCTGTCCAGCCGATAGGGCCGCCCCCTGTGCGCCGAGTTTGGTGCGGTAGCCGTCGGGCAGGCGCACGATCATCTCGTGGATGCCCGCGGCCTGCGCCGCCGCCACGATGGCACGGGAGTCGTTCTCCACATCGAAGCGCGAGATGTTCTCCGCCACGGTGCCGTCGAGAAGGGATACGTCCTGCGGCAGGTAGCCGACATGGTGGCCGAGGTCCTCGTCTTTCCACTGGGTGAGCTCCGCTCCGTCGAGGCGGACGCTGCCGCGCAGCACGGGCCAGATACCCGTCAGAGCACGAACGAGGGTCGTCTTGCCGCCGCCGCTCGGGCCGATGATGCCGAGCGCCTGCCCGGCTCGGACCTGGAATTCCACATCGCTGAGCAGCACCCGGCCGGAATCAGGCGCCGCCACCGTGATCCGCTCGACCTGGAGGAGTCCCTTGGGCGCGGGCAGGACGAGAGGCTCGTCCAAGTCGGCGAGCGCGATCACCGTCTCCTTGAGCCGCTGGAAGGCAGTGCGAGCGGCGACAACGCCCTTCCAGTTGCCGATGGCCTGGTCCACCGGAGCGAGCGCCCGGGCAGAGGCCACGGAGGAGGCGATGATCGCGCCGGCCGACAGTTCCCCCTGGATTGTCAGGTAGGCGCCAAGGCCGAGCGTCGCCGATTGCAGGATCATGCGCAGCACCTTCGAAATGGCGCCGAACGTGCCGCTGATGTCGTTGGTCCTGGTCTGGAGACTCAGGTGCTCGGCGTTGGCCCTGTCGAAGCGGGCGACCGCACGCTTGGCCATGCCCATGGCCTTGAGGATCTCAGCATTGCGGGCGTTGGAGTCTGCGATCGCATTGCGCTCGATCGCCGCCTGATGCGTCGAGCCCGCGAGCCGCCGGGTCATGATCTCGGTCGCGATGGTGAGCAGCGTCAGCACGACCGCGCCGCCGAGCACAAGGGCGCCAAGCAGCGGGTGTAGGAAGTAGACAAAGGCGAGGTAGAGCGGCATCCACGGCAGGTCGAAGAGCGCCGTCGGGCCCTGCCCGCCGAGGAAGCCGCGCACGGTGTCGACGTCACGGCCGCGTTCGAGCGCCTCGGACGTGGAGAAGCCGAAGCGAGGCATGTCGATGGCGACCTGGTGCGCCAAGGGAGCGATGCGCTTGTCGAGCCGCGCGCCGACCCGGACGAGAACCTGTGAGCGGATCACGTCGAACAGGCCCTGGAACAGGTACAGGCCGACGGCCAGCACCGACAGGGCGAGCAGTGTCGGTACGCTGCCGCTGGTTAGCGCCCGGTCGTAGATCTGGAGCATGTAGAAGGAGCCGGTCAACGCCAAGACGTTGATGATGCCGGACACGGAGAAGAGAAAGATGAAGACGCCCCGAAGTCCTTGGGTCAGCTTTTCCGCTGCCTTCCGCTTCTGGGCCGAGGTGAAGCTGGTCCCGCGCATAGTTCCCGTCCCTGCTGGTGGTCTTGTTGTGTGTTGTTGCAGTCTCGTATGGGGTGGCTGGCGGGCCAGGGAGGCCCGCCAGCCGTCGTCCCTCCCGTGGGGGCTTAGGAGAGGACGAAGTCCGATGCCTTCAGGTCGTGGTTGCCCTTGAGGCTGATCTTGAACTCAGCCGCGTCGGGCCCGGTAGTATTACCGCTGACGACCGTGTATTCCCCGTCGTCGCGGGTCTCGTGAGAGATCACGAGCTGGGCAGGTCCTGTGAAGGAAGAACCGTTCGCTAGCGTGAAGGCTTGCTTGCCGGCCGCCCCGGTGTTGGCATCGATCGCCGAGAGGTCGAGACGGTCGCCCGGCTGGAAGCCGAGGATCGTGTCACCGTTGGCATCGGCCGCGGAGAGGAAGCGGAAGACGTCGTTGCCTCCCCCGCCGTCGATCACGTTCACCGCGCGGCTTGCCGTGATCACGTCGTTGCCCGATCCGGTCACAATGTTCTCGATGCCCCAGATCGTGTCGCTGCCGCTCTGGCTGCTGGTGACGGTGCCGCTGCTGGCACCGTTGCTGCCGAGGTTGGCCGTGATGTTGGCTGTGATCGCCGACATGTCGAGCGTGTCGTTGCCCGAGCCGCCTGCCATGTCGTCGCCGTAGTAGACGTCGTTGCCGTCGCCCACCGAGGCTACGATGAGGTCGTTGCCCGCTCCGCCGTAGACCGTGTCGTTGCCCGCTCCGGCGTCGATCAGGTCGTTGCCGTCGTCGCCGAAGATGCGGTCGTTTCCTGCATCGCCGTATAGCATGTCGGCATCACCGCCGCCGAGCATAGTGTCGTCGCCGTCGCCGCCGAACATGACGTCCCGTCCGGCCTCGCCGCTCAGGAAGTCGTTGCCCGCGCCGCCATGGACAACATCCGCTCCGGCTCCCGCAACCACGTTGTCGTGGCCATCAAGCGCCATGATCGTCTCACCCTTGACGGTACCGATCAGGACCTCGGTGGCGTTCGTGCCGGCGATTGGAGCGCCGAGCGAGGTGTCGGGCTGGGTCACCGGAGGCGTGGTGCCGCCCCCGTTGTTGCCCGTCCCAACATCGTCGCCCTCGTCATGGCTGCAGGAACCGTCATCCTCTTCGTCATCATCGCCATGGCCAGGGTTGGTGACATTGTCATCGCCATCCTCGTCATCGCCCGACCCCGTGTCGCCGCCGCCGTTGCCGGGAGGGGTCTCCTCCTCTTCATCGCGGCCGTCTCCAGAACCGAACTGCGGCAGTCCGCCCACGCTGGTGAAGCAGATGCTGTGGCCGTCGCGGGTCATCGTGGTCACGCCCGTGCTTTCGTCGGTCGTGATCTCGTAGTCCTCCGGCACCGTGCCTTCGGGCAGCTCGATCACGTCCTGCGGGCGCAGGGTGCCCACGATGGTGTCGTTGCCGCCGCTGGAGCGGAACACGATCCGGTGTGCCGAGGACAGGGCCGAGATGTCGACTGTGTCGTCCCCGGCATTGCCGTCGATGGTGATCGTGTTGAGCCGCAGGCTGGTGCCAGAGAAGTCGCCGATGATCTCGATGCTGTCACCGTTTGGCATCGTGACATCGCCAGCCGGATCGATGCCGTTGATCCGGATTTCCTCGATCTCCCGCAGTTCGGCGATGACCGACGCGTTGTCGGTGCCGTTGCGAGTGACCACGATCTCCGTGTTGGCGTTCAGGCCGGTGATGCCGGCGGCGACCGCCTCGGACCGTGTATAGATGCGGTAGACCTCTGCCTCGGCGTTGCCGTTGATCACGAAGGTGTCTCCGGCCGTGCCTTCCAAACCACCGTCGACGATGTCCCGGCCATCCGTCGCGCCGCTCGCGTTGGCGTTCCAGATGATCGTGTCGTCGCCGTTTCCTCCGTTCAGTTGGTCGACACCTGCGTTGAGGCCCGGCTTCGTCACATTGATCGCGAGATCGTTGATGTAGAAGCTGTCGCCGTTGTCCCAGTTGTTCCCGTCACCTTCTGCAAGGAACCGGATGGCCGAGCCGGCACCCATCTGATTGGCCGTCAGGGACGCATTGAACGTGCCGGAGCCAGTGGTCGTGCTTCCGAGGATACCGTTGGTCAGCGTCTCCCATTGGTTGGTGGCGAGGTTGAGTACCTGGACAAGGACATTCTGCCCAGCACCGAGATTGACGTCCTGGTAGGCGAACGTGACCGTCGCGGACGTAGCTCCATCGAGGTTCATCGATCGCTGGATGAACTCGCCGCCGTCGGTGGTCTGGTTGAACCTGAGGCGCCCGCCGCTGATGGTGATGTCACCACTTCCAGCGCCGCCGTTGGTCCCGCCCGACTCTCCACCCCCTTCGATCCAGTCGCCCGTGAAGTCAAGGGTTCCCCCGTTGCCATCGTAGCCACTGTCGAAGGTGTCGAAATAGCGGCCGCTGTCCGATCCCGTCCCGCCGACCATGGTGTCGTTCCCGTCGCCGCCGTTCAGGATGTCGGCTCCCTCGCCGCCATTGAGGACGTCGTTGCCGCCGTTCCCGTTGACGGTGTCGTTCCCGCCCATGGCATTGATGGTGTCGCCATTGGCCGTCCCGTTGATGGTCTGCCCGGCATTGGTGCCGGTGATCACATTGGTCGGGGCGGCCGCAGCCAGGATGAAGTCGCTCTGGTCGATGGCAGTGGCCGCGACGCCATTGATGCGGATTGTGCCGAGGACCGTGGAGCTGGGTCCATTTTCCCTGATGGTCAGCAGCGTGCTGGTGCCCTCGGCCGTCTCGAAGACACGGCTCGCGAAATTGTCTGCCGTGACCCCGAGACCACTCAGGTCGATCATATCCTGGGTGTTGATGCTCCCGCCCACCGCATCGAAGCCGTTGATGACATCGTTGCCGAAGTTGGACGCCGTGTAACGGATGACATCGTTGCCTGCATTGAAGCCGTTGAGATTGATGGTGTCGTTCCCGTCACCTCCGATGATCGTGTCGTTGCCGGAGCCACCGTCGATGGAGTCGTCGCCAGTCCCGCCGTCGATCAGGTCATTGCCGCCGCCACCGTTGATGGTGTCGTTGCCCGCCCCGCCGAAGAGCTGATTGGCTCCGTCGTGGCCGGTGATCCTGTTCGCCAGACCGTTACCGGTGCCGTTGATGCTGGTGTTGTTGGCGCCTTCAAGCTCCAGGTTCTCGAGGTTGGCTCCGAGGACGTAGGACCCAGTCGAGACGACCGTGTCGATGCCGCCGTCCGCCGCCTCGACGATGACGTCGCCGCCCGTGACCACGTAGGTGTCGTTTCCGGCCCCTCCGTCCAGCGTATCGACCCCGGCGCCGCCCGTGAGGACGTTGTCGAGATCGTTGCCGGTTCCGGCAAACGCCCCGCCTCCCCTGTAGGTCAGGTTCTCGACGTTGGCTCCTAGGGTATACGCCGCGAGGGTGGTCTGCACCGTGTCGGTGCCGCCGCCTGCCGCCTCGACCACCACGTCGTCCGCGTCGTCGACCACATAGGTGTCGTTGCCCGTGCCGCCGACCATGAGGTCTGCCCCCAAGCCGCCGTCGAGGTTGTCATTGCCGTCGTGGCCGAACAGCAGGTCGTCCCCGGTATTGCCGACGAGAGTGTTGTTTCCGGTCGTGCCCGCCAGCAGGGTGTTCACGCCTGCGATTGCCTCGCGGGTTCCCTGGTCGTCGGTGCTCAGGACATAGTCGCCTTCGAAGGCATAGCCCTCATAGGTGGAGCCTTCGAGATTGATGGTCTCGACCGCCTCTCCGGTCGTGGCGAAATGGTCCGTGACAGTGACGCTCTGGCCGTTGAAGTGGATAACCAGGTCGTCACCGGCCGTGTTGAAGGCGTTGAGGCCGGTGAGTGCCGCGGCAGCGACCGTAATCCGGTCGGTGCCGCTGGTCTCCTGGATGACCGCATTCCCGTCGCCCACGCTGATCGCATAGGTATCGTTGCCGGCCCCGCCGTTGAGTTGGTCGATGCCTAGATTGCTCCCCGTGACGTTGACCGTGAAGTCGTCGACGAAGAAGCTGTCGCCATTGTCCCAGTTGTTCCCGTCGCCGGTGGTAACGAACCGCATGGCCGAGCCGGCACCCATCTGGGCGGCCGTCAGGGACGCGGTGAACGTGCCGGAGCCGGTGGTCGTGCTGCCGAGGATGCCATCGGGAAGGTTCTCCCATTGTCCGGTGATGAGGTTGAGCGCCTGGACGATGACGTTCTGACCTGCACCGAGACCCACGTCCTCGTAGGTGAAGGAAACCGTCGCCGATGTGGCTCCAGCCAGGTTCAACGAGCGCTGGACGTATTCGCCGCCATCCACCGATGAGTTGAACCGGAGGCGTCCGCCGCTGATGGTGATGTCACCATTGTTGGGGCTGTTGCCCGTCTCGCCGCCCCCTTCGGTCCAATCGCCCGTGAAGGTCAGGGTTCCCCCATTACCACCGTAGCCATTGCCGAAGCTGTCGGCATAGCTGCCGGAGTCGCCACCCCGTCCTCCGATCAGGATGTCGTTGCCGTTTCCGCCGTTCAGGATGTCGGCACCCGCCTGGCCGATGATGATGTCGTCCCCCGTGGTTCCGTCCAGGCGTGGCCTGTCGTTCGTTCCCGAACCGCCGTTGTCGTTGTACGGCGTGCCGGTGATCACATTGTAGGTGGTGTCCAGGAACTGAACCCGCTCGATGTTCCGAAGCGTATCGGCCCCGTCCGACACAGGGTTGGTGGCATTGGGGAAGTTGGCCGCGTCGAAGCCCACGTGGTCGACCCGCAGCGAACCGTCGGAGTTCGCCGAGAACGTGTAGTTGGCCGCATTGTCCGTGTAGACGGCGGTATCCACGTCCCCGGTCGCTCTGCCGTCGACGATCTCGCGGACGATCGAGAGCTGGCCCGGGTTGAGTTCGCGAGAGAACATCGTCTGCTGGAGGGTCTTGCCGTTGAACTGCGCCTCGGCGCCGGCCTTCGGGGCCCCCTTCTCATAGTCGGTCTCGAGGTAGATCTTCCCGTCCATATCGTCGGTGGTGTAGGCGACACCATCCTTCACGATCCGGATGCGGACGTTGAGCCACTTGTCGCCGTCGATGACGTCGTTGCCGCCGCCGCCCTTGATCGTGTCGCTGCCGCCGCCGCCGAGCAGGATGTCGGAGGCGTCCGTGGTGTCCATCATGACCATCAGGGGGCTTCCGTCCTTGTCGAAGACGGGCTGACCATCGGCACCGATCGCCTGGACCGGGACCAGATGCCCCACGAGGGCGGCGAGTCCGTCGATCAGGCCAAGGTTCTTCTGGAGCAGCGCGTTGGAGTAAGACTCGAACGGCGCCCCCGCCTCGACCTCCGTGGCGTTGCCGTTGGCGTCGTAGGCGCCCACGACTACGTCGCGTCCGGTCAGCTTGTCGCTGTGCTTCCAGCCCGACAGGCCTTCCACCAGGTCGAAGCGGTCCCGGAGGATGTTGTTCTGCTGGTTCTGGAAGATCGAGACCGTCATATCCGAGTCGGCGGCCTCCTCGTGTCCCTTGTGGATGGCCCAGTCGAAGCCGGCCATGCCGTTGTTGCGCTCGATGCCCTCGTTCTGGAACATGATGTCGTCGCCGGACTCGGCGTCGTAGTCGTTGTCGTTCCCGCGGCCGTTCAGGACGTCGTGGCCGATGATCGTCGAGTTGAAGAACAGCTCGGAGTTCTCGCCCGCCAGGGTGTCGAAGCTCTCGCCGCCCTCGATCCAGTCGTCGCCCTCGTTGCCCTTGAGGAAGCTGATGCCCGTGCCGCCGCGGATGAAGTCGTTCCCCAGGCCGCCGGTGACATCCTTGGCTTCGGTGCCGCCGTAGATGAAGTCCTGGCCGCTGCCGCCGAAGACGAGGTCGAGACCGCTACCAGGGTTGATGACGTCGTCGCCCGCGTCGCCGTGAATGATGTCTGCCGCGCCGATGTCGGTGCCGCTGTCGACGATGATGTCGTTGCCGTCGCCGCCATGGAGGTGGTCGACGCCGTAGCCACCCTCGAGGTAGTCGTCGCCGCCGTCGCCCCACAGGGTGTCGTCGCCCTCGCCGCCGATCAAGGTCTCGCCCCGGTTCGAGCCGCCGAGCACGACGTGGTCGGTGCCGGCATAGCGCAGGTAGTCGACCACTCCGTCGTTGTCGGTGTCCCTGCGGATCACGAGGTCACCGAAGCCTCCGAGGATCGGGTCGTCATGGACCGGGTCTTCGTGGAGCTGCCTGTGTTCCTCGATCTCGAGGATGTGGTCGGCGGTCTGGAACGCGGCGCCGTTGACATGCGTCGACTTCCCGTCACCGAGAGTGGTGTTGCGCATGATGAGCTGCGCGAAGGAGTCGGCCTCCAGCTCATTCAACAGGTTCAGGCCTTGCGCGCGGCTCAGGTAGTAGAACCGGTCGCCCGCCTGGAGCTGCTCCATCTGGTACTCGAACACGTAGGTGAAGGTCGATCCCAGCATCGAGCCAAAGGTCATCTTCTTCTCGGCAAGGCCGCCGATCCAGAAGTCGATATCGTTCAGTCCGCCGAGCGCGGTGTCATTCGCCCATGCTCCCGTGGCATTCAGGAAGGCCAAACGGTCGGCCGGGGCATCGGTGCCGCCCATGACGAGCAGGGTCGCGGCCGCGCGCTTGGCCTCGACGGTCGTGGCGGAGGTGATCGACGGATGCGTGCCGTAGGCCGCGATGAAGTTGATCACCGAGGCGGTGTTCTTCAGCGATAGCGCGAAGTCGTACCAGCTCTCGTAGGGCTTGACGCGGGTGTCCCCGGTGTCGGCGAAGAACTGCTTGCGGGCCTCGTTGAGGGTGGGCACCCCTGTCTCGCGGGCACGGGCGATGTTGACCGCGCCGAGGTCGAGCGGCAGGCCGACGAGGTTGTTGCGTAAGGCGCCCGTCAGGAACTCGTCGATCTCGTTGCCGACTTGGCGGCTCATGCCGTTCAGGATAGCGCCCGCCGCGGCATTCGGGTCTACGCCTGCATCGCCGAAGGCAAGCGGGTTGAGGAATGCCTCGATCAGGCCGATGTCGGTCTTGATCGGCTTCCCGTCAGCATCGTACTTGATCATGTCGATGCTCTCGGTGAGCATCGAATGGCCGAAGCGGTACACGACGTGGGCGAACTCGGCGACGATCGATCCGTCGACGGTGGTGGTGTTGGAGAACAGGAAGGGGTCCACGTCCGGCGCGACGGCGCGGGCGAACTCCTCGAACACGAGGTGCTGGTAGACCATCTCGGTCGAGAAGCGGGCCGCCTGGAACAGGCGCTCGCCGTCCCAGCCGAAGCCGTCGAAGAACTCCTTCAAGGCCGCCTTGCTGACCGGCTCCGCGGCGAGCAGTGAATCCAGTTCCGCCTTGGCCTCGGACAACTGGTCCGCAGTGAGCTTGCGTCCCTCGAGCAGCCATTCGTTCATGAAGTCCAGGTCGCCGGACTCGATGGCGATCTTCATCGTCTCCTCGAGGACGCGGTTGTGCTCGGAGTGGAAGACGTGGTGGATCGAGGTCAGGCCGATGTTCTCGTTGCCGCGGCCGTCACCCACGATCACGTGTCTGTCCAGCAGCTCGTTGTCGTAGGTCTCGTTGTTCCCGTACATGTTCGGGATGATCCGGTTGCCGGCGATGACGTCGCCATCGGCAACCTTTACGCCGTCAGCCACGCCGTCTCGATTATTGTCGTACGATCCCGGGACGGCATTGTGCGCGATGTCGTTCAGGAAGGCACGTCCGGCCGAATGGGCCTCCGACGCCGCAAGGGGTGCATCAAGGCTGGCTTCCGTGGGTCCGCCTTCCTGCATCACCAGTTGCGGGAAACCGTTGGCGCCGCGCACGAACTCGCCGTAGAGGTCCGTCAGGACGGCCGGAACCCGCAGGACGTCGACGTCGGAAAGGATGATGCCGAGCTTGGTCGCCGCCTGCTCCTTCACGTCGGCCCAAGTGGCCGGACCGCCATTCCTGCCTTCGAGCATGCGGCCGGTTGCCATGGGCTTGCCGTCGACGAGCACGTACTCGCGCAGGAAGACCTGATGCGACGGGTTGGAGGTGTAGACCTGGTTCAGGTCGATCCACGGCGTGGTCTCGTTGCGGTGCCCGAGCAGGACGTCGTCCTCATTGCCCTCGATTCCGTCCGCTCCGGCGCCCACCACCGGAGTCGCGCGGGTCAGGACCATAAAGTTGGTGCGCGCACCGGGGGTATGGTCGTAGAGCGGATCATCCTGCTGGAGCGGGATGTAGACCGTGCCGTTGTCGCCCTTGCTGACCATGTCGAGTCCGTGGTCGAAGAACTGGCCGAACAGGGTGAAGAATCCGTTGAAGGGCGCCGTGTCGCCGAGGTCGGGCGAGACGTTGTCGATCATGACGGACTTGGGCGTCACTTCGACGTAGTCGAGCCGGGAGAACTCGAGGTTGGTCGCGGTCGAACGCAGCTCGACGACGGAGTTCGGACCGACCTTCACGTTCTCGAAGGTATGGGTGCGGAGGTTCTCGATCTGGGCACCGTTGCCGGGCGTCGCTTCGTTCAGCATCTTCGTGCCGACCCTGACGCCGTCGACCCAGAGTTCGAAGCTGACGGCATCGTCGTTCTCGTCGAGGTAGCCGATCTTGATGTCATGGTAGACCGGGGTCGTGCCCTCCACGTCGACATCGATCCTGACCGCGCCGCTCTGGCCCGAAGGCAGGCGGATCACCGCGTCCCCCCCCGCGCCTGGGACTGCCTCCTCGTAGAAGCCGCTGACCACCTCGAGATCCTCGGCCTGGACCTTCGTCGTCGTGCCGTAGGTGTAATGGGCCTTGCCCTGCTGGATGAGGGCCCGGATGGCGGGATTGTCGAGCGACTGGTCCGAGATCAGGTTCGAGATGATGCGCGGATCGGCATCCCACACGTCACCAATGTCCTCGTAGCGTGTCGGATCGGCGCTGACGGGAACGCCGGGGCCGCTCGACCCGGGAGGTGCCCGGTCGCCGATGACGTACTTCGGGTTCAGCAGGCGCGGCATGATCTGGTCCGCCGAGCCGCTCCACTCGTGGCCGGGGATCAGGTTGTTGTAGGCACCGTCGACCGTGCGCAGTCCGTAAGGCAGCAAGGGGTTGTCGACCTGTTCACGGAGCGCATCGCCGATCTTTTCCGGAGTCTTCTCGCCCTGGATTCCGTCGATGGCGGCGGTATGGGCCTCCGCGATCTTGATCTGCTTCAGGATGAACTCGAGATCGTGCTTGACCAGTTGGACCATGATGTCTCTCCCTCTGTAACTTTGTCTTTTGTGCCCATTGTCCAGGCAGGGGCTGCTTCGCCCACGAGCCTGCAATTCCAGCAACAATCTTGGCCAAGAGGTGCACGTATCGCATCGGATTGAGGTGCAACGATTTTCTAACCATCGGTCGAGGTGCCTGCCTGGACCGAGGCCCTGCCATCACCTGGACCAAAGTCCGATTTCCCTAGGCATATGATCGGTTCAAAAGCCCGCGCGGTTGCACCGAACTTCAAAAAGCGGCCGAGCGGAAAAGGGATTTTGCGAAGTGATTCCGGCCAGCGCCGAATGCCACAATTGGCTCTGTCTCTCTTGTGAAGTTGAGAAGTTGCCCTCAGAGTGATGAATCTGGAGAACTTCAGTCTCCAACTTCGCATCTCAAGGAGTTCATCACCGTAGTGAATCTTCCCCTTGCGCAATGATGAGTTACATGCGCGATGGGGCCGCCCGCATCAGGGCAGGCAATACACGGCAAGAGATGATAGCGGGAGCAGCGGACGGACCTGCTGAGGACCAGATCGGATCGATATTGGATGCCTAGCTCCCTCCTCTGCTCCGATGATAGGCAGCAGACGCCGGCAGCTTGTCGAGGGTGGCGGGGTTTGCCAGCTTACATCACCCTGTCTCCAAGGTCATTCCACCCCCGCTTGGCGATGAGCACTGCCTCGACCCGATTTCTCACCCTGAGCTTTCGTAGAATGTTGGTTAAGTGGTACTTGACTGTCTTTTCCTGCACGTCCAGCCGCTCGCCAACTTCACGGTTGCTCAATCCCTCGGCAACGAGACGCAGCGTACGCCTTTCCTGGTCGGAAAGAGACGCGAGCGGGCTTGCCTCCGCTCGCACTCTGCTCGTGAGCGCTCGAAGTGCGAGTTCCGGCGGCACGACACTTCGTCCATCCCGCAGGTTTCTCACGGCCGCAATCAGTTCCGGCGTCCGAATGCCTTTGGGCAGATACCCAACCGCACCTGCCTGCAGCGCCTGCATCACGTCGTCGTCATCCTCGGAAACCGTTAGCATCGCGACGAGGGGTGGTTCCGGCATCCGGAGAATCTCCCGGGCGGCCTGAATCCCGCTCCCGGGCATTGAGATGTCAAGCAGGATGAGATCGGGTGCAAGCTCCTTTGCGAGTTGGACTGCCTCGGCAGCCGAGCCCCCTTCTCCTACAACCTCGATCTCACCATCGAATGCGAGCGACTGGATCACCCCTGCCCGAAACATCGCGTGGTCATCCACTACGGCAACACGAATTGTCCTACTCATACTGATCTCCCCCAGCCGCAGCCAACAGCATCTCGATCTTTGTCCCCCCAGTAGAAGCCTTGCTCATGCGGAACGTGCCGCCCAGGCTCTCCACTCGCTCCCGTAGCCCGGCGAGCCCCAAGCCGGAACCACGGTCGGCGGGACGGCCACGGTCTACCCCGCCGCTGTCCTCAACAGCCAAGCGCAAGGCTCCATTCTCAAATTTGCAGCTCACAGCCTGGTCATTCCCGCCGGCATGACGGAAGGCATTGTTGAGGCCTTCCTGGACGAAACGGTACGCGCACATCTTCACTGCGTTTGAAAGCGATTGTGGAAAGTCCTCGCAGGTGAGGGAAACTGTTGTGCCAGTGCGCTTCTCGTGAACGCGGGTCGCGCGACGCACAACTTCAGGAAGCGGCAAACCCTCAATCTCCGGCAGGACCAGGCCCTTTGAAATGTCGCGGATTTCGTGCAGAGCATCTGCCAAAAGAGAGTCTAGAGCCTGGAGTTCCATTTCCCGCGTCTGAGCGAATCCGGCAAGCCGCACGTGCTCCACCTTAAGGGCAGCCAGCCCGATGAGCTGTGCCGGGCCGTCGTGGAGATCCGCCCCGAGCCCGCGCAGGAAGCGCTCGTTCAGTTCCGAGGCACGGCTGGAGGCATGCTGAATGCGATTCCGCAGGATACGATTGTGCCGGGAAGCTCTCTCGACCTCCGCCACGCGTTCGCCGAGCTGGCGCTTCTGAGCCATGATAATCCCGTTACCGCGATAAACGATCCAGAATAGGCCAGCCATGATCAAGGCGGTTATGCTGATCCGCGCGAGCCAGCTATTCAGGCGCAGATGCCAAAGCCTCTGCTCCAGCGGCTCTGTTATCTCGTGAATCTCTGCGACACCGACGATCCGCCCGGTGTGCTGCTCCCTGATTGGAGCGTAAATCTCAAGATAGCGGACCGTGAATCCTCGAGCGACATGCTCACCAGCCGCAAGGTCTGTATAGCGTGCCGAAACTTCCCCGTTCAACGCTTCTACTAGTCCTGGGGGGGGTTCAAACCTGCGTCCGATCAGTTCGGGCGACCTTGAGTACGCGACGAGGCCATCTCCCTTCCAGATCTCAAGATGAGGGAACCGGCCCTCGAAATCGTCCTTGTCAAGAAGCTGATCCAATTCAGCTTGTTTCTCCGCAGGCAGAACATCGCCCGCAGCGATATGATGGGCCAGCGGCGAAAGAAAGCTGTTCATGAACAGGGCAGTCGTTGCACCATTGCGCTCAATCGTATTCTTTGAGATGAGCTCGGCAGTGAACACTCCCTCCACGATCATCGCAAACAACATGATGGCACTGCCTGTCACCGCGAACTGGCGGGTCAGGCTCCATGTCCGGAGGGTAGCACTCCAGCGACGCGTTCCCAGGCGTTCGGCCAGTCCTGACATACGCTACCCCAAAAAATCTCGCATTCTGATAGGTTACGTGGAGCCTGTCCTTTCACAAGCGACCAAAGTCCAAGGGGCAACGGACTTTAGTCTAGGCGTATAATTTAGTTGAAATCCGCAGCGGCGTACTTGCGTCATGCCGAAAAACCAGCTGCCTTGTTTTTCCTAGGTATTTATCCTTGTTATAGCGACGCGTAGCACGAATGATATGCCCTAAGGCATGGATATACCTCCAGCGTATTAGTACCTCACGCTGAGGCGTTACCTCTTCAGAGCGGAGGACTCTCTTCCTTTGGTCAAGTACGCTTTTAGACGTCGACTTGGAACTGCAGGGCTCGCACGAGACTGCACTTTTAGGTTTACGCCTGGGGGAATACTTCATGAATTCGATTTCGATTGCCTTGATCGACGGCCATCCGGTCACGATCGAGGGCTTAAGGCACGTGCTTGCCGCGCACGGGACATTTACCATCGTGGCATGCGGGGAAAGCTCACGGGACGCTATTGCAATCGCCGAGCAACATCGACCTGCTCTCATGATCTTGGACTTGGCAATCCCTGGTAATGCCGTTGCGGCGATCTCGGACATCCGAGCTCGTTACCCCGGCCTCGGGATCATAGTTTTTACCGCAGCTCCCGGCGTGGACTACGCGGTGAACGCAATGGAGGCCGGCGCCCGCGGATATGTCTCGAAGTCTTGTACGCCGGAAGAAATCGTCAGTGCCGTCAGGACAGTAGTCGCAGGAGACACCTACGTCTCGCAAAATTTCGCAAACGAGGTGATCACGGCGCTGAGGAACGCTTCCGTGCGTAGGATCGCGATGCAGGCGCTCAGATTAAGTGTTCGGGAGGAGCAGATCGTCCAGTTCCTGCTGGGCGGAAAAACGAACAGAGAAATTGCGTCCCAACTCGGGATCACCGAAAGAACAGTCAAACACTACATGACGGTGCTGATGCAGAAGTTGAACGCCCGCAACCGCGTTGAAGTTGTAATCGCGGCGCAGGACCTCAGACGGGGGCCAGCCGGCCAACCAAATGTGGAAGCCCACGGACTCAAGAACGGGCCGCCCTTCCCATTGGGCCACAGACCCTACCATTCCTAAACAGTTTCCGGTCCAGCCCGCGATCGTTCCTGTCTGCTGTAACTGCCCACCGTGCAAGCACGAATACGGACATCCACATTCGCCTCAGAATAGGCTGTCGTTTGTGCAAATGCCATTCTATGTCAAAGCAGAGACGTCTGGGCTTTATGGTGTTGTCCCTCAAGAATAGGACTTTTGAGATATGGACATACCGCTGTTGCACCATGGTGCCGGAATTGACGATGCCTCACTCTAGAGCCGAGCCTTGATGGAACGGTGGAGGAAATCGCCATGATCAAGCGGCTGCTTATTGGGGTAGCGTTGGTCATAAACTCCGATCCCTCGGCAATGGCTGACATCATTGTAGATCAGGCTATGATTTCGGCGGGTGAGCTACGTGTAGTTGGTCGGCTGAGTAGACCGCATCAAACGGTGCTAACTCTCGATGGGGAACATCAGACGCGGAGCGAGGCAAACGGCCGCTTTGCTTTCCGCGTTATCTACCATCCTGCCGATTGCATCGTCACGCTTCGGGCGGGCAACGAGCAGCGCGACGCCGTGGTGGGCTTTTGTGGCCAAAGAGGCCCAGAAGGACAACTAACCGAGGTGCCTCAACAAGCGTCTATTGAGCAACCTATTGCGGTTGGCCCGCCAGGACCATCCGGTGCTCCGGGACCGCAAGGTCCGCAGGGCCCTCCAGGACCTGCAGGTGCTGATGGACTACAAGGCCCACCAGGGCCGCCAGGGCAGGCGACATCCGGCGGACAACCTGGACCTGCTGGACCTCCGGGACCGTCTGGGCCTGAAGGACCGGCGGGACCTCCTGGTCCACAAGGGCCACAGGGAATCGCAGGTCATCAAGGACCGCAAGGGCCTCAAGGTGCTCCCGGTCCTAGAGGTGAAACCGGTGCAGTTGGCCCAGATGGGCCTACTGGTTCGGTAGGTCCATCTGGGCCACAAGGGCCTGAAGGGCAAATAGGTCCTCCCGGCCCTCCGGGGCCAGCAGGTCCGGCAGGTGTTGCAGGTCCTGCAGGTCCAGAAGGTAAGTCTGGAACTGCCGGAACTATCCTGCGGGTTCTCATTCAGCAATGTGCTGAAGGAGGACGGTGCAGGGCCCGATGCGATGATGACGAGTATCCCGTTGGCGGCACATGTAACCGTGGCGACCAGTTCGCAATGGACGAGAACAGTGTTTACTGCCTATCTATGAGCGACAACGAAAGTGGCATGCGTGCTAGAGCGATCTGCGCAAAAAAGTAAGGGTCTTTTGCATCTTTCGATAGGAACCGCCGCAATAGACTATGAAACTTGTATTGCATTGATCTGACTGGGTGGGGTTGGACCAGACTGATTGAAAGAATTGATCTGGAACCAAAGAGTTCAACATGCCAAAGAAGAGGCTCAGTTTGCAGCAGATCATCGCCAAGCTGTATCACATCGAGGAGCAACTCACCCAGGGCAATAGCATCGCGCCCACCTGCACGGAAGTCTGCAGATTGAGCACGGCAAGCGCTTGAAGGACTTGGAGCGAGAGAAAGGCCGCCTACGCCGGCCTGTCGCTGACCTCTCGCTGGAGAAGCAGATTCTTAAGGGTGTGGCTTCGGGAAACTTGCAAGCCTCGAGCGGCGACGCCAGGGAGTGAGCCGCATCCAGAAGAAGTACGGCCTCTCGGAGCGCTACGCCTGCCGTATCGTCAGCCACCATTGAGGGACGCAGTGTTAGGTGCCCACCCTGCGGGCTGACGAGGATGCGCTCAATGATTGGCCCTGAAGGTGGCGCCGCGGATCAACGTTTCGGAGTGTTTGAAACGCTGGCTGACGTCATGCTAACCATGGGCGGCCTGAGTATGTTCAGTGCGACAGTGGGCACGATATGGTCGCCCGGGCTCTGCGGGAGTGGCTGGCGCAGCTCGGCACCAAGCCCCTGTACATTGAGCCGGGCAGCCCTTGGGTGTCGGCCGAACTGAGAAACTGACCCCCTGACGAAATGAAGAACTGACCCCTCCTTGGCAGAGGAGGAATAGATGTCGACCGGGGTTTCAGTGGATCCTGCATTGTCGCGGACGATGCGGAGAGAGGAGATGCTTCAGGCTGAGGAGGTGGCCGCGATGCTGCGGCTGCATGAGCTTGGCTGGGGTGCCAAGCGGCTGGCGAGGGAGTTCGGCTGCGCGCGCAACATAGTGCGGCGGTATCTGCGCGAGGGCGGGGCTGTGGTGTTCCGCAAGCCCGTGCGCCGGACCGCGTTCGATGGCCTGGACGAGTGGCTGCGGGAGCGGTTCTTCCGGCATGGCGGCAATGCGGACGTGGTGCGCCAGGAGCTGGCGAGCGAGCACGGGATCGTCATCGGGCTGCGCTCGGTCGAGCTGCGGGTGCAGCGCTGGCGCCGGGAGCTGAAGGCACAGATGCGGGCAACCGTGCGGTTTGAGACGGCGCCGGGCCAGCAGATGCAGATCGACTTCGGCGACACGCGGGTGTGGATCGGTGGCGAGCGGGTTCGGGTGCACCTGTTCGTCGCCACGCTGGGCTACTCGCGCCGGCTACACATCCGACCCTCGCTGCGCGAGCGCCAGGCGGACTGGTTTGAGGGTATGGAAGGCGCCTTTCTGCGCTTTGGCGGGGTTCCGGCCGAAGTGCTGTTCGACAATCCCAAGGCGCTGGTTGAGCATCACGATGCGGCCACCCGGGAGGTGCGTTTCAATGGGCGGCTTCACGCCTTTGCCCGCTACTGGGGATTTGCGCCCCGCGCGTGTGCGCCCTACCGGGCGCGCACCAAGGGAAAGGACGAGCGCGGGGTCGACTACGTCAAGAAGAATGCCATTGCCGGCCGCCGCTTCGAGAGCTGGGCGGCCCTCGAGGCGCATCTGGACCGGTGGACGCGCGAGATCGCCGATCAGCGGGTGCATGGCACCACCGGCGTGGCTCCGGCGGAGCGCTTTGCGTCCGAGGCCGGGGCGCTTCGCCCCCTCGGCGGACGAGCCCCGTTCGGGCAGTTGCGGGATCTGGTGCGCAAGGTTCAGGCGGACTGCGCGATTGACCTGGATACGAACAGCTACTCGGTGCCCTGGCGGCTGATCGGGGAGAGTGTCCAAGTGGTGGTGCTGGGTGGGCGCGTGATCGTGCGCCATGCCGGCGAGGTGGTGGCCGACCATGCTCTGTGCCGGGGCCGCCGGCAACGGATTGTCGAGCGCGCACATCTGGCCGGCGTGGTCGGTGGGGCTGGGCCGGTGCGATCGGCGCCGGCGGACCGCGGTCCGCCTCCCGCCCTGTTGCGGCCGCTGGCCGAATATGAGGCGCTGGTGGGAGGAGGCTGGTGATGACGGGTGTCGATCACGAAGCCCTGGTGGCGATGCTCGACCGGCTCAAGCTGACGGCGATCCGCGACCAGCTCGACACGCTGCTGGACGAAGCAGCCCGTTCGGACATGACCTTGCGCGAGGCCTTGGCGTTCCTGGTCAGGCGCGAGATCGCGCGGCGCGACGAGCGGCGGATTGCCATGGCGAGTAAGATCGCGCAGTTCCCGTTCGTGCGTGAACTCGACGGCTTTGAGTTCGACGCGCAGCCGTCGCTGGATCCGCGGCAGATCCGGGAGTTGGCCACCTGCCGCTGGATTGCGCATGGCGACATGGTCTTGTTCCTGGGGCCGCCGGGCACCGGCAAAACTCATCTGGCGGTGGCTCTCGGGCGCGAGGCGATCCGGCAGACCTACAGCGTGCAGTTCGTCACGGCTGCGACGCTGGTGGCGATGCTGGCCAAGGCCCACGACGATGGCGTGCTCGACAAGCAGCTGACGATCCTGGCGCGGCCGAAACTGCTGATCATCGATGAGCTCGGCTACCTGCCGTTCGAGGCCAATGCAGCGCATCTGTTCTTCCAGCTGGTGTCGCGTCGTTATGAACGGGGCTCGATCCTGATCACCTCCAATCGCTCTGTGGGCGAATGGGGATCGGTTTTTGGGGATGCCGTTGTGGCGACGGCGATTTTGGATCGCCTGCTGCATCATTCGACGGTGATCACCATCCGCGGCGACAGCTACCGGCTGCGCGAAAAGCGCAGATCCGGCCTGCTGCAGAAGGCTGGATCGGCGCTCGAAACCGAGGGCGCCACAAAGCAATGAGAGGGGGTCAAATCTTCAGTTCGCCCAAGGGGTCAATTCTTCGGTTCGCTTGACACCTTGGGAGAATGGGTACTGTGAGAACTTCAGTAGGGTAAGCTCTGGGACGAGTGCCTTAAGCTGGAGATCCTATACAGCCTGAAAGAGGCTCAGGTCGTAATCGGCGCCTGGCGCGATCACTATAACCGCGTGCGGCCTCACTCATCCTTGGGCTACTGGCCACTCACATCTGTGACAAAAGAGGCGCTTACACAGAAGCTACAGACATCCACAATCATGCAGTACGCTCTCGACTTGCCTTGTTCAAAATCCCAGTCAGGTCAATGGTGACCAGCCAACTGCTAGGGATTTCCAAGTTCGTCTGGATCAGTGCCGTCACGGGCGCTCCTGTCTCAGAGGTAACTGTTCCCAAGAAGGATGACTTCCGGATCACAAAATGCATTCATGTGGTCCGCATCCTAGGCACAGAGAACGGGACATACCCTGACATTCCTCTCCATCCACAGCTTGAGGAGATTGGACTCCTCAAGCTCGCTCACGCTGCATGCTCCGGAGCTCTCTTTAACAGCCAAAAGGATCAGAACGCTCAAGGCGTACAGCCGCAATTTGTGAAATTCGCCAAAAGGGTGAGAGCTATCGGGATGGACTAAGAGAGGCGAGAGTAAATCTTAGGCCACACTCTTCTGGCCTTGAGTCAGTTTATGGGAGTATTGCACCTTGAGGTGCTGAAGCTGGCGCGCGACGATATCGAAGAGCGGGCACGGCTCAACGCATCTCAGGAAAATAACCCTCTCAACATAAACTGACATATGGCTAGCTTACTCTGAGCCATATGGCCGAGGCTCAAGAGTAGTCTCCTCACTTTCGAGTGCGAAGAGGCTTACTCCGAGGTCACAATTACCTGCTACAAAGACCCTCAGCGGGGCACATTTCGACCACGGTTGATGGTAAGCCCCGGTGGCCATAGGAGGGACGTCCAATGACGCATATAGACGATCAGGTTGCTAAGCACGTTCGGGAATTGATCCTCAAGGCCATCCGCAAGCCTATGGATCACCAGGAACAACCTCCGAACCCTGACACGCTCAACCAGATCGTCCGTATCCTTAAGAGAAGGTCAGATTCATCCTGGGATCAGCTGCGTCTCACGCGCTCCTCGTCGTCGGATAAAGGGCTCAAGAGGATAACGTCAGGCAACCCTTACCGCAGGGAATGGCAGCACACAGGCTAGTTCTGGACTCTTCAAAGCCTGGAGCACCTCAAGGACTCTCATAGGTGATCCTGGTGGTACGAACACCAGTCGATCAGACGACATCTTGGCCGGATCGAATTGAGGTGGGATCAGCACTACGTGGCGATCAGAATGATGTTGATGGTACTCTTCTGCTAGCATCCGCCCACATACCAGTCCTGGTAAGCTAACCTTGCTCACAAGCCAGTCGATCTGATTCCCATGTCGGCATAACGCCAAGAGAGCCCTTTCGCCAGTTGGCACCGCGACCACATCAAACCCGCTCGTCAAGAGAAGCTGGGCAAGTAGTTCACGAGGGATCGCATCATCTTCGACGACAAGGACTGTAGCCTTGGAACGATAAGCGGGGAGCATCTCGGTTTCCCCTCCATGATGCTCAATTCTCCGCCTGAGCCGCTTAACGCTGGCTTAATCCCCCCTTCTCGGATGATCATCCTAAATACGAAGAGCCCCAGCGTCCTCTCTTTACCTCTCTGGGGAAAGTCTTGGAGCGTTCAGTGAGACTGTTGATCAATCTTAATAGCCTCCATGAACGGTAACTCTAAGAGGACCTCGTCAACATCATCTCGGACCTCAATCTGCCCTGTGGCCCAATTGATTGGCATCTCGAACTTGGTTTCCATTAGGTTCACTGCCATAGCCTTGGCAACTTCCCACGCTTGGTCTGGATCGCTGAGGTTCTGCCCTTCAGGGTCCCTGATGACATCGTGATTAATGTGGACATTAAAGTAATAGCGCGGCATGAATTCATCCAGTTGGTACCCTAAGGCCAAGCAAACCACCGCCCACTGGTTCCCTAGCGTCCAAGATTTGCTCGCTAGGCTGCACATCGGCACCGCCAGCGACGTTTACCACCTTGATCCAAGGGCTTGCCCCCTGCTGCCCCTTATGGGTCAATCAAGCGATCGCCCTCCTGGGCCTACTTAGGTATCAATCCTTCGCTACCAAACCTAGTTCTGGCTTCCCTTCCCTTTGGACATCACCAAGCGCGTACAAGTGCCCTGAAAAGCTGGAGAGCGCGACACCTGTTAACTCTCTAATAGTCGAAACGGGTCTCTGGGCGATCTGAGGCACGCGACGCGACGCGCAAGAAAACTGAAGAACTTGAAAGGGTTCGTCAGCGCAGAATGGATAGGCTCGGTCGAAGCATCTGCACCGGCTACTGATAGGATCGGCTGTGTTGGACAGCCCCTATGGAATGAGCCTCAGAAGACGGATTCCTGAAGCCCTAATAAATCATCGTTCAAGTGGTACCGCGATTAGCGGCAGCGCCTGACACGCCGAGTGACCTCATCGCCGAATTCATCTTCTTCGCGGACGATAACCGTTCGACAACGTTCGATGCTGCCTGTGGTAGCTCGGTCTTCATAGCGACGACGTTCAATTCGACGTTCGTATCTTCGGTCATTATCCGGGCCAATTTGAATATTCGGGCCATCCGGACCGATACCGAATTGGACTTGAGCAGATGACGGCGTCGCACCGATGACACCACAGCCAATTAACGTTGCTGCTAACAGCCAAGTAGTCTTTTTCATATCTCGATCTCCGCTTGAAAGCCTATCGCGAAGCAACGCGTTACTTTCTATTGCGTTTCATTGAGATCAGCGACTGAGTCCCCTAAGCCCAATCCGAACTGCCTGTGAGCTTCGTCCCTTGTCAGTGATGGGCCCTCTTAAGAGGGCCTTGGCTATAGGCTTCTAGGGATATCAAAGCTGTTCCTGCCCTTAATAGTCGCATTGCTGGATTGCTGCCGAAACAGCAGGGCCAAACACTGCGGTACTGTAACCCAGAGCCAACCCGTTCATGGGGCTGATGAGAATGATGAGTAGCAACTCAGGCCAGTCATGCCTAAAATGCCTTAGATAGCGCATTCCAGACCACCATTGCTGGCTCCTCAGCAGCCCCATTCTGACCTCTAAATAGGTGATCGCGCTGTCGCCATCCCGTCACTAGCTGTTGCAGCCCCCGAATTGAGCAGACAGCGCTTCCCACTGAGCTAAGTGGTAGGCTTACTGTTGTGATGATGACTAACACCAACCCTCCGATCGATGTCCTGAGCGGCCCGGAGCGCCGCCGCCGCTGGACGGCCGCCGAGACGGTGGCCATCGTCAACGAAACCTACGAACCGGGCGTCACTACCAGTTTGGTCGCCCGCCGGCACGGCATTGCCTCAAACCAGCTCTTCCACTGGCGCAAGCTGGGCGTCAAAGGCGCTCTGATGGCAGCTGGACACGGCGAGGAGGTCGTGCCAGCCTCCGACTACCGTGCCCTCCAGAACCAAGTGCGCGCGCTGCAGCGGCTTTTGGGCAAGAACACGCTCGAGGCTGAGGTGCTCAGGGAAGCCTTGGAGGTGGTGGACTCAAAAAACGGTTGCTGCGGTCCGTCTCATTGCCGAAGGACGGTTCCCGATGAGTGTTGTCGCCGAGAACCTCGGCGTGGCGCGCTCCAACCTCATCAAGCAGACCCAGTCGCAAACCTCCCGCTCGCGCGGCCGGCCGCCCCTGCCGGATGCCGCCTTGGTCGAGGCGATTAAGGGCCAGGATGTCTGCGATCTGATGCTCAGCGCGGTCGAGCATCGCTTCGGACCGGTGACCCGGCTGCCACACACGATCGAGTGGTTGACCGACAACGGCAGCTGCTATGTGGCGGGGCCGACCCGCTCGTTTGCTCGGGAGCTTGGCCTGGAGCCACGCACCACGCTGCTGGAGAGCCCGCAATCGAATGGCATGGCAGAAGCCTTCGTGCGCACGATCAAGCGCGATTATGCCCGCGTCAGCTCCTACCCGGATGCCCGATCCGTGACGGCTGCGTTGCCGGGCTGGGTTGCTCATTACACCCAGCTTCACCCGCACCGGGCTCTCGGCTGTCGTTCACCCCGCGAGTTCATCGCGGCCCGACAAACCCAGGAAGCCATGTCCGCTCTTTAAGGGGCAACAACACAATTCATGTATCACTACCAATCGTTAGCGGCCCTTATGGAGCGACCACCGCTGCTGCCAGAATTGTAGCTGCATAAGCTGATAGGGCCACAAACGGGCCAAGCACTGTGGCTGCCACGAAAAGGCTAAGAGCGGTCTTGAGGATACGCATTACGAGGTTCCTTTGTTCGGCCTCCACGGTGGCCTCATAACGTTAATCAAAGGCTAACCTTGGCAGTAAGGCATACCAACCGAGCACACAGCTTAACCCGCGGATTGCACACTTACGGTCAGCAGAACCTTAAGCTCCCCCTTCTCTAAGCAGCCCTCTCCAATGCACTCCCAAGAGCAATCCTGCTCACTAATCCAACTTGAGATTTTCTATGACGAATGGAGTCATGATTCTCACGGACTGCGCTTGCCTGGGAAATCCCTACCCAGATGGGTGGGTCGCTGTCATCACCATTGCAGGAGGCGAACAGGTCATCACTGAACAGGATCGCATCACGACCAACAATAAGTTGGAAATGACTGCTGCCATCAAGGCGCTTGAGGCTGTGCCTCAGGGCCTCCCATCATCTCCATACCGACAGGCAATATGTCATCCAGCGGGCTACCCAACGGTTGCGCGGCTGGAAGGCGAAAAGGATTGCGTAAGGCTGATAACAAGCCTGTAGTAAACCAAGACCTTTGGATGCAATTTGATGATCTGATCAGTAGCCGCAAGATCACTTGGCAATAGGTCAAGGGTCATGCTGGGTACAGCAGAACGAGCGGGTTGATGCCCTTGCTAATACTGAAGATAAGATGGCAGCTATGGCGATTGGGTTTGCAGTCAGGTCTCGCTGAAGGCTAATCTGCGGTTTAACGCTAACCCTTTTCCGAAGCTAATTACGGCAACTGGGAGGGCTTGCTAATCCGTGAATTTGTCAGGGCAATTTTAAGCATAAAGAGCTGAAAAATTCACGGTTACTCGGCTTCTTTACTACCTTCGATTCATAAGGGATGATCCATCGTTGGGAAGGCGCGTAGAAGCCCACATCGCTGCCTGAGTACGGTTGGCAGCACCTATCTTCCTCAAGATGGCTTTCACATGAACCTTGATGGTAGCTTCAGAAACGTCGAGCTTCCTGGCTATCACCTTGTTGGCTGCGCCTTCCATCAAATGGCTTAGGATCTCTGCTTCTCTGGCTGAAAGGGTTCTTCCTCTTAGGTCTTCGGTATGCGTCATAGTTTCAAACCGACTGTCATGAGGCTTCATTGCAGAATTTTCTTCGCTGCTACTTAAGAGTGGGGACAGCAAAGCAGTCGGCAACACGATCTCTCCCAGCATGACCAACTCAAAAGATTTGACCAGAACCTCGCGGCTGCTGTGGGACAGGCAGAAACCATCGACCCCGACACTGCGACCCAGACGAACAGTGTCGAGATCATAGGCATTCGCAATCACGACTACCCGTGCTGTAGGATAGCTGGCCTTAAGATGGCTTACAGTTTTGGCACACTGCTCAACGCTTCCGTTGCCGTCTACAATAAACAGAACAGGTTCTTGGATAGTGTTATCAAAATCTAATGCCGATATATCAGACGCAACACGGATAATGGAGAATGGGTATCCGTCTAAGAGATATTTGATACCTGACCGAAGGAGCTCATTTTTGGAGATTAGGACTGTGCCAATGAACTGATCATTATTGCTAACTAGTCGATTGATTACTGGTTTAGACATCTACCCCCCCAAAGAAGCCGAAGAATTCTTGAAGCCATCTCAGTAAAAGTACCCCAATAAAAAATCTTAACAATACATAGACCGAGTGGTCTAACTCCTAATGGGTATTTACTACCCCCTAAGAACAAAGATTTTTAAACCGAAGCTTAAGGCAATTCCAATTGTTAAGAACGATCACGGCCGAGACAAGAAAAATGTCCTACTTTCCACATCCGTAGTGTCCATACTGCTGACGGGCAAAAGACGATAATGTCAGCGATGAGCCGTTCCTCATCGGGCTGCCCTCACGGAATACGCCGTTGCATCGAACGATGCTATCCCTGTACGCGGCAGACCCGCCACTCGGAATGCTTTAGCTTGGATCGAACGTGCGTGATGTAGACCTGGCCCTGGCGAGGCTCAGAAGTTATGCTGACGCTGTCCTAAAGGTCCCGAGGCGGCCTCTTTCAAGATCAGCTTGTCCAATGTTAGGTCCGCTACGGCGCGTCGGAGCCGGGTACTTTTCATCTCCGGATCTTTCAGGCGCTTGATCTAATCTAATTATAAGCCGTTATACTCCTACCGCCATCGGTAATAGGTCACCTCCGCCACGCCAATCGCGCAAACGTCATCGGCAACAGACTGGCCGTGTCAGACCACCACATCAACTTGGCGTAACTTGGCGACGATCACTTCCAGCTTTTGGCACGTGCTGGGCATTGTGGTCCCCTGTCTGCCTCAAGACATACTTCACGGTGGACCATTTCAATGTGGTGGATCAGCGGGTCAATGAGTTAGCAAGCAGATAGGCCGGAACGAGCGCTGCCTAAACATGGCAACGCTCAATTATCTTACACGGCTACAACTTATTGAGCCGATCTCTTCGCCAGCTCACCGAATGCATCGGCGGTCGGTTCTATTGTTGGAGAAACTGCAGGCTCCTTTGGTGCCTTCAGCAAACCAGATGTCTCAAGGGACCGACTGAGAGCAACAACAACTTCTTCGGCTGATTTGTTGTTTGCTTGAGTGAGCTTCTCAGATTGGTCCAGCATATCGAGCACCGCCTCAACCTGCTGACTAGCGAGTGGCACCTCAAGATTCGACTGTAGGCCATTCAACGCGATGTAGCGCCACTGATAGGTATATTCAGTAGTTACCTCAGGACCAAACCAAGTTGGGAGTTCGAAGGCTTCCGCCTGCTGAGCGTTGTCAAACTCGACCGTGATCAAATCAATACTGCCGGGATATATGACACGATCAAGCTGCACCCTGTGGCTAGGGCCATTCTGAAGAGGGAAATGAAGGCGGTCGTAGGAGATTTGCCCAAGGCAGAGACCGAACAATGCCTCGGCGTGCTCGCGTGGCAGCGGAGCTTCCTTTTCCACGCAGTCACCAGCTTGATCACACTCGGACAAAACATAGTGGCATTGATCTGCCTCAAACCGAACAAACTGATCTTTTCCGGATTGGGACGAGAGATGGCCCTCGACAACCTGACGGCCTACACCTCGATCTCTCGAAATGAGTCGGGCAATGCATGGAGCGACAAGGAAACGGCGAGCAACCTTCATGGGAGCACCTGTAGGACAAGGTGAGTCTGTAAAACGATACGCATGGTCTGCTTGAATCCGTTTACAAACGCTTAGCACAATACTGACCTAGATCCTCAGATCCAAAGCGGACGCACTTTTAACTCCAATCCAATGCTACTTTCTTGAACAGGCGCATCACGTGGTGCAGAGGATAGAGGCAATTTTTCACGGGCTGGACTCTAGGCGATGCCGTGCAAACCTTCGGTTACGCACGATGCGGCAGTACATCGGCGTGAACGCATCGGAACTCTTCTAAACGCTTTGGCTTTTCACCCCATCACCTCGCGGCACAGGGAGAATAGACATGAATCTTGGTAACATTCTGGAAGGCCTCATGCGCGGCCAAGGTGATCCCCGCCGTCAGGGCTCCTTCGGTGGGCAGCAACCGCAGGGAGGCTTGGGGGGTATACTGGGTGGGGCGGGCGGCTTTGGCTCCCAGATTCCTGGAGGGATGGGTGGTCTTGCGGCTGGAAGCCTCCTATCGCTCATTCTCGGCTCGCGGGCGGGTCGTTCCGCTGGAGGATCGCTGATGAAGGCAGGTGGCCTCGCAGTTCTCGCTAGCGTGGCGTTCAAGGCCTATCAGGACTGGCAGGCTAAGCAAGCTCCAGGAGCTGGCAGCCCCGCGAGCCTTCCATCCCAGCCTCCGGCTGGCAGCGGCTTCAGTCTAGAAGAGGAGAAGGACAAGGAAGGTAACGAGCTAGGGATCGCCTTGGTCCAAGCAATGATCTCGGCGGCGAAATCCGATGGTCACTTAGATGGCCAGGAAAGCATCCGCATCCAGGAGCAGATCCAGCAGCTCAACCTCGACAACGAGGACAAGGGCTTCCTTCTGGACCTTATGGCAAAGCCCGCCGACGCGGCTGCCATCGCACGCCTTCCGAAGACGAAGGAGCAGGCCGCTGAACTCTACGTGGCATCCCGTGTCGCCATCGGCGAAGCGGACACGCCGGAGGAGAAGGCCTATCTCGACCGTCTTGTAGCTCTGATGGACTTGCCTCAGGACTTGGTCGCCCATCTCGATAGTCAGGTCAGAGCGGTTCGCACGGCGGTGGCTACTTCCTGAACGCCACAAACTGATTATACGGCATTCGCAGCCACGGCCGGGGCCATCCCGGCCGTTCAATCCCTAAGACTGAGCATATGGTCCGTTTCAAGGTATGCTCTGGCGCATCATGGAGAATTGGAGATTCGCGTCAGCGGGTAGCAGCTATGATTTCCTCTTCGAACGTTTCGCTCTTAAAAGAGAGGAGCATTGGCCTGAACCCAATAAATGGTCTAGTCATGAGTCTAGAGAGTTTTATGGACCCGTCTTGAGGTCATAGCTGTTGGGGCAGAATGATCTCACCTCGCACGCCTTGCCCCTCCGATGTCTCTGATGAAGAATGGCGCTAGTGGCGCCCTATCTGACACTCCGGCCCGAAGAGGCGGGCCAGCGGGAGCACTCCCTGCGCGAGGCGTTCAACGGCCTGCGCTACATCATCAAGACAGGGGCGCCTTGGCGCTGGATGCCCAACGACCTGCCGCCCTGGGCCGCCGTCTATCAGCAGGCCTAGCGCCAGCCCAACGCCGGCTGCTGTGAGGAGCTGGCGCACAACCTTCGGGCCGTGCTGCGCCTGGCCGCCGGACGCCATGAGGAGCCTTCGGAGGAGCCTTCAGCCGCGGTGCTCGACAGGCGCACGCTACGCTCCACGCCGGAGAGTGGCGCCCGCGCCGGCTATGATGGGGCCAAGCGCAAGAAGGGCTCCAAGCTGCACCTAGCGGTGGACACGCTGGGGCATCTGCTGGCGGCTCACGTCACCCCCGCCACCGCGGATGATCGGGCTGAGGTGGGACACGTGGCCCAGGCTGTGCAGGTGGCCACCGGCGAGAGCATCGATCTGGCCTATGTCGATCAAGTGCTACACAGGTGAGAGAGCCGCGGATGCCGCCCGCGTTCATGGGATTGAGCTGGAGGTGGTCAAACTGCCTGAGGCCAAGCGCGGCCTCGTGCTGTTGCCGCGCCGGTGGGTGGTTGAGCGGACCTTCGGATGGGCAACCCGATTTCGCCGGCTCGTGCGCGATTACGAGCGTTTCCCTCAAACTCTTGCTGACCTGCACGTCATCGCACTGGTCTGCATGATGCTAAGACACGCTGCAAACTACATCGCAGTCCATATCTGTAAGACAATTGTATAGTCACCTTACGAAAACTGTAGCGCTTGCATACCGCGGTTGTCCAAAGGATTGGTAAGCCGTTCGATCTCCGTCACCTTTGAAGGGCAGTTCTCCATCCAGTTAAGCTAAGGGTGCATGGAGCCTTTAACCGTCTCCCTTCTCTTTCCGATCAACGGCCTCTTCTGCAAATGTCATAGGTTCGAACTAGGTCAGGTGCGCCGCAGCAGTACCACTCAGTGCTGAATAATCAGATATTGCGCAATGCTGCTATATTAGGGCAACTCAACTCGCGGTGGCCTTCAAATAATCAGACAGGGACTCGCTACTTTTACTGATCCGCGCCTTTAGCCGATCTCTGCTCTTTTCCTGATCCGTCCTGATATGGACTTAGGTCGATCTCGTGTGCCAATCACAAGACGCCTGATTGAAGAGCTTCTGAGAAATCACGTTGCGACCGGAGGAAACTGCGTCCAAAATAGAAGAGGCAGGAACTATAGTTCCTGCCTTTGCACCCAAATGGTAGGCTGGGGGGTGCCTCCCCAGCCTGCTGACCTCAGCGCGTCCGGCTGACCGAGCCGCTCCCCTGCCAACGGGTCTGGTTTTGCCATTGCTCCTGATGGATATTTTGATAGCTGTTACCCCACTCCTTGTAGGCTGCAGCCGAACCGGCAGCATAGCCTGCAGATTCAGCCTTCACAGAGCCGCCCAGCGAAGCGCCAGCAACAATTCCTGAACCAGACACCGATGAGGTGTTAGCTTCAAGCTTGCGACTGGATAGGTTGGCGTCGAGGCCGATCCCCGCTGAACCGAGCGGGTTAATATATCCGCTGAGTTCAGCCGACAGGTCGGCTGAACGCTCAACACCAACGGCATTCGCGGTTGAGAAGTTCACGCCGAGGGTAGCGGCCCCAGCCTTTCCAGTCGTCTTGATGTCAGAGATTCCACCGTGCTCAGCCGAAGAGTAGGTGCCAATGCCGGAGTAGTTGTCCCACTGATCCCGATTCACAACAGTGTGGGTAGTGGTCTTCGTCCTCGAGACATCGAGGTTCACCGCCGTTGTGCCGGTTCCATTCGAAAAGTAGTTACCTTGATGACGACCATTGCTAAACGGATTGTCAGCTAGAGCAGCGCCAGACGATACAACGACTGCAACGGAAGCAAGCAAAATTCTCTTCATGATGTTTCCCTTGTGATGGGACATTCTTGTCCCGATGAACGGTGCGGGATTGCACCGTGAGGTGGTGCAGGTGCACCCTAAAGGGGTCGCCGGATGGACTAAGCCATCCGTGCCCTCTTAAGCTGCACCTGCTATCAGTTCCGAGCCCCAACCCCATTGCAGAGCGATGGATTATAGGTCTGCGGATTCAGACAAAATGGCGGAGCTGAAACGTTAGCTGAGTTTGCTGCTGGACGACCGCGTTGAGTCGATGCTGGCGCTGACGCGAAGGCAGCCGGAGCGCCGTATGCGGCCTGCTGAGTAACAACCTGCTGCGGGCAGATTACTCCCGTCAGATTGAGCGATTGCTGAACTTCAGTGTTGTTGCAAACCAAGGCCAGAGCAGCGCCCTTCATGCCCATACCCATCAGGGTGGCCGCGTAGGCCCTCCGGTTGCATTCAACCATTTCGTAGGTCGCACCAAAGCCGAAGTTGAAGCCCGTAGCACCAACGCCCAACGAGGCGGACCCTGCGCAGGAATGAACGCCTGCAGCGGTTAGGCCAGGGGCAATTGCGGAAGCGGTTGAGTCAATCCGCTGCCGACCGCTGCCATACACGGTATCGCCCTGAACGTTGACAACCGCACCGGAATAGCTTTGAGAATTGGAATTAGTTCCTCGCTGCTGCGCTACCGCTGGAGTCACGGAGACAGCGACGGTAATAGCAATGAATGCAATCTGCTTCATGTAGACACCTCAAGTGGTTAAAACGTCTCGTTCACACGCTTGCGCCCATGAGAATCGCCAAGTGCGACGCTACTAGTGTGTTGATGACAGTGAGTGCTCCGCTGAGCCTGCGTCGCATGTAGAGCCGATCCTTAGGGTGATCGTGCTTGCCGAATATTCTAGCGATGGGCGAGCTTCGATTGCCGTGACATTCTGCGCTCACAAGGGATTATGCTGCCCCCTGCAAGAAGATCACTGTAATATTCGCCCGGCTGATTGATTAGCGCTCTGTTGGACACGTAGGCATCTTACCCCCCCAGGTAAAGTTATTTGCCCAGCAACAAAATGAACTAGTTGTCCATTGTTGATCTAATGTGGATGCACACTAACAGCTAGGCTTATACTTACAATACACTCAGGGAAGGTAGTCCTAAATAGGGTGTCTATCATAACACATTTATAAATGGCTCCTCGATTGAGGTAGTTCATTTGCAGGCAAATATGGTCTCTTCGAAAATTTTGATTAGGAACTGGACCGCAAGCTTGCACCTAAAAACGATGTTCGGGCTGGTCAGCCGAGCAATGGCTCTCCACGTCAGCGTCGATGAGCCTGGACTCCAATCGAGAAACTTCCCAATCAGAGGGCTGATGCCAAACGGATAGCGGCCCGGCTGGAGTGCGCCTGACGCGCCGTTGCTCCACCGTCGAGCATGGGATTGTGTTGTACCCCCACCCGAACCACCGGCTATCAAATCTGTGCGCTCGAAGATCAATGTACGCCCGGCAAGAAGCGCTGGGTCTTACGCTGGAGCACAAGGGAGTGCTCGATGTGATACAGGAGCGGCTGGATCGGACACCGGAAAAGGCTGGCCTGCGGCGGTGGTCAATGGTGCACCCGTTTGGAATGACCAAGACCTTGGGTGGGCGCTACACATTTTGACTCGAACCCTGGAGCTGGTACTCATCGAGTTAGGTCTGCACATGCTCGCCTATAACCTGAAGCAAGTTCTAGCGATCCTCAAGCCGGGCCAGCTGCTGGCGGCGATCGGCGCTGCTGGCCCGTTTTACGACGGGCTAGGAAAGGGCTCGGAGAGCCCTTTCAGTTCAGTTTACTACGTACCATCCGACAAGCCTGGGTGCGCACCCTGATAATCCTGCCGCGAACCTGTTTCGTCACCGTTTCCCCATTTGCACACTCAACGCGAAGGTGCGACGCGGCCAGGTCAATCCTGAGCCTGGACAACATTCGGCCTGCCCATGTCCGAGCAGCGGCGCACAGCGGTAAGTAGTTTCCACGCATCTGTCGCCTAGAGGCTGTTATGGACCTGGATTGAGGTTGTCTCGTTGAGGCCTGATGACCTCACCTCGCACACCATACCCCTCCGATGTCTCTGATGAAGAATGGGCGTTGGTGGCGCCCTACCTGACGCTTCTGCCCGAAGAGGCCGGCCAGCGGGAGCACTGCCTGCGTGAGGTGTTCAACGGCCTGCGCTACATCATCAAGACGGGAGCCCCCTGGCGCTGGATGCCGAACGACCTGCCACCCTGGGCCGCCGTCTACCAGCAGGCCCAGCGCTGGCTCAACGCCGGGTGCTTCGAGGAGCTGGCGCATGATCTTCGCGCCGTGCTGCGCCTCGCGGTTGGGCGAGA
>NZ_FMVJ01000020.1 GCF_900102135.1 Microvirga guangxiensis | reverse complement strand
AGCGGGGAGGAAGAGGCGCTGAGCCTGATCGGGCAGGCTGCGTCGACGCTCCCCCAGCCTCGCCGGGTCTGGAGCACGCTCTCCAGCCCCGCGTGCCCAGCCACGCCGTATCGCGTCTCTGAGGGTTCGTCCCTGATGGCGCCGGAGTGCCGAGGCCGGATGGTGACGAAGCCGCGCGCGGGAGGCGTTGCGCTTTCCGAGCCCGGGCGGGTTTCCCGTCCCGACCCCATCTTCGCGCGCTCCGCCCGAGCCTGCGAAGCCAATGCCTTCCGCGCCATCCCTCGGTCACGACGGATAGCCAGAACAAAGCCTGCCACGCTTCCGCGTCGATGCGGATGTCGCGAAAGCGCGCCCTGGTCACTTCACGCGGTCGTATTCTCTCCACGAAGGCGTATCATGCATGGGACAAGGCTCATTCCGGCTTGACCTGGGACGCGTGATCCACGATGAGGGTTTGCAAGGTTTTTACCCAACCAAACCCTGGCCTTGCGCCGGGGTTTTTTCATGTGAGGCTTTAAGCGATGGCGAACGTGGTTGTCGTGGGCGCCCAGTGGGGCGACGAAGGCAAAGGCAAGATCGTCGATTGGCTGTCCGAACAGGCAGACGTGGTCGTGCGGTTCCAGGGCGGTCACAATGCCGGCCATACCCTCGTGATCGGCGACAAGGTCTACAAGCTGTCGCTGCTGCCCTCCGGCGTCGTTCGCCCCAACAAGCTTTCCGTCATCGGCAACGGCGTGGTGCTCGACCCGCATGCGCTTGCCGCCGAGGTGGAGCGCCTCACGGAGCAGGGCGTCGCGATCTCCCGCGAGAACCTGCGCGTGGCCGAGAACGCCACGCTGATCCTCTCCATTCACCGCGAACTCGATGCGCTGCGCGAAAGCGGCAGCGCCGGTACGAAGATCGGCACCACCAAGCGCGGCATCGGCCCCGCTTATGAGGACAAGGCGGGCCGCCGCGCCATCCGCCTCATGGACCTCGCCGATCTGTCCTCGCTGCGCGACAAGATCGACCGGCTGCTGACGCACCACAACGCGCTTCGCCGCGGCTTCGGCCTCGACGAGTTCACCCCTGAGGCGATCTACGACGAGCTGTCTTCGGTCGCTCCGAAGGTGCTGCCTTACATGGACGCCGTGTGGCGTCTCCTCGACGACGAGCGCCGCGCCGGCAAGCGCATCCTGTTCGAAGGCGCGCAGGGCGCGCTGCTCGATGTGGATCACGGCACCTATCCCTTCGTCACCTCCTCCAACACGGTGGCGGGACAGGCCGCGACCGGTTCGGGCCTCGGCCCCGGCGCGGTCGGCTACGTGCTCGGCATCGCCAAGGCCTACACCACCCGCGTGGGCGAGGGCCCATTCCCGACCGAACTGTTCGACGAAACCGGCGAACTGATCGGCCAGAAGGGCAAGGAATTCGGCGTGGTCACCGGCCGCAAGCGCCGCTGCGGCTGGTTCGACGCCACCCTCGTGCGCCAGACCGTGCGCACCTCCGGCATCGACGGCATCGCGCTCACCAAGCTCGATATTCTCGACGGCTTCGAGACCATCAAGATTGGCGTCGGTTACAAGCTGGATGGCGAGGTGATCGATTATTTCCCGGCGAGCCAGGGCGCTCAAGGACGGGTCGAGCCGATCTACGAGGAGTTCGAGGGCTGGAGCGGTTCGACCGCAGGCGCCCGCTCCTGGGCCGACCTTCCGGCGCAAGCCGTGAAATACGTTCGCCGCATCGAGGAGTTGATCGGCGCGCCGGTCGCGGTGCTTTCCACATCGCCGGAGCGTGACGACACAATCCTCATGAAGAACCCCTTTGAGGGTTGACGGCGGAGCCTCTCCGGGTCATTCCCAAGGAAATGGCAGATTATTACCCTCTCATTGCACGGGCCGTCGAAGGCCTGACCGAGCAGAATCCCGCTTCGCGGCGCGCCGTTTACGAGCGCGCCCGGACGGCTCTGGTCGCTCAATTGCGCTCCCTCAACCCGCCTCTCTCGGAGGAGGCCATCCAGCAGGAATGCTCCTCGCTCGATGAGGCGATTACCCGGGTCGAGGCCGATTATGCGCCGGCTCCGGCAGGCTTCGATCCGAACGCCTTCGCCCAGATGCTGGCCGAGGAACCGGGCAAACCCGAAGCCGCAGAGCGTCTGCGCGGGAGCGTATCCCCAGGACAGGCCCTGCGGGCGCCCTCGCAGGACGAGCCGGAGCCTGAGCCGGCTCATCAGGCCTTCGAGGAAGCCGCGCCTGCCCGTCCGCGGGTCGATACGCGTCCCCATCCGGCCATCCAGAGCAACCGCCCGACGCGGTCGATCCTGCTCGGCGTGGCCATCGGTCTCGTGATCATCGCTATCGCAGGCCTGGCCTGGTGGCAGAGCCAGTCCGACGCTCCATTGCCGGAAACGCCGGTCGCTGAAGCGCCGCAGGCTCCGGCAAATCCGGAGAATGCCAAGATCAACGAGCGTGTCGGCGGACAGGCAGCGCAGACACCCGCGCCCGCCAGTCAGGCGATCGGCGTGGCTCATCGCGCCGTTTTCTATGAAGAGGATGCCACCAATCCTCAGACGCCGAAGGCCCAGGTGGGCCGAGTGGTCTGGCGGCTCGAGGATGTGAATCCCGGCCAGGGACAGGCCCTCGAGAAGGCGGTGGTGGCCAATGTCGACATCGCCGATGCGGGCGTGACCATGAAGATGGTGCTGCGCCGCAACCTCGATACGACGCTGCCGGCCTCGCACACGGTCGAGCTCACCTTCACGACCCGTGAGGGCGACAGCGGCCGCCTGATCCGCGATGTGGGCCTCCTGCAATTCAAGAACGAGGAAGCCGCGCGCGGGACGCCCGTCGCAGGATTGCCGGTGCCGGTGCGCGAGAACCTGTTCCTGATCGGCCTGTCCAACCTGCAGGGCGACGTGGAGCGCAACACCGAACTTTTCGTGCGTCGCAACTGGATCGATCTGCCGGTCCGCATGGCCTCCGGCCAGCGCGCGATCCTGAGCTTCGAAAAGGGCGCGACGGGCGAACAAGTTCTGAACACCGCCTTCAGCCAGTGGCAGTAAAGGCCTACTACTCAAGACAACAAAAAAGCCGCGCTCTGTGCGCGGCTTTTTTCATGGGTGATGCTCACCGATATCAAGCCGAGGCTTCAGCTCCGGCAGAGGATGTGCTCTCGATCTGCGTGAGGTTTTTCTTCACGGCCTCCTGGATCTTCTCGAAGGCGCGAACCTCGATCTGACGCACCCGCTCGCGGGAAACGCCGAACTCTGTCGAGAGCTCTTCCAGCGTGATCGGGTCTTCCGCAAGGCGGCGTGCCTCGAAGATGCGCCGCTCGCGCGGGTTCAGGACCGTGAGCGCATTGCGGAGCGCGGTCAGCCGATTCTGGCCTTCCTCTTCCTCCGCAAGAATCTGCTCCTGGCTCTCGCTCTGATCGACCAGCCAATCCTGCCACTCGCCGCCTCCCTCGCCTTCGTCGCGCAGGGGAGCGTTGAGGGACGCATCGCCGCCGAGGCGGCGGTTCATGTCCACCACGTCCTGCTCGGTCACGCCGAGCTGGGTGGCGATCTGCTTGACCTGATCGGGGCGCAGGTCGCCCTCATCCAGAGCGGAAATGCGGCCCTTGGCCTTGCGGAGATTGAAGAACAGTTTCTTCTGGTTCGCGGTGGTGCCCATCTTCACGAGCGACCAGGAACGCAGGATGTATTCTTGAATCGCCGCTTTGATCCACCACATGGCATATGTGGCAAGGCGGAAGCCCTTGTCGGGTTCAAAGCGCTTGACGGCCTGCATGAGGCCGACATTGCCCTCTGAGACGACCTCGCCGATGGGCAGACCATAGCCACGGTAGCCCATGGCGATCTTGGCGACGAGGCGCAGATGGGATGTCACGAGCTTGTGGGCGGCCTCGCGATCTCCATGCTCCCGCCAGCGTTTGGCGAGCATGTACTCCTCATGCGGCTCAAGCATGGGAAAGCGCCGGATCTCGTCGAGATAGCGGGAAAGGCCCCCTTCATTGGCAAGCACTGGAAGCGCTGCAGCCATATTTTCTCCTCCTTTGGCTCCCTCTCCATGAGGCAAGCCTGAGGCGGCTCCCTTCACGGCCAGCCGCCCGACTTCGTAATATAAGCGGTTCGACCTTGTCCGAATAGAGGCGTCAGGCTTCAAGACGTGGTGAACGCTTCAAACCCGCAAGGGTGCCAGCGTAGCTGAATTTTGCGACGCATTGACGCTTGCTGCTCAGGCTCGCAATGCCTCCAAAAGCAGTGCCAGATCCGCTGGAATGGGGCTCTCGAAGCGAAGAAACGCCCCTGACCTGGGATGCTCGAAACCTAGAACCGCCGCATGGAGCGCCTGCCGGTTCAGAGCCGTCAGGGCCCACCTTTGGTCATCCGTGAGGCGGTTCGCTTTGGTCTTGAATCCTGATCCGTAAACCGAGTCTCCCAAGAGAGGGTGTCCGATATGAGCCATATGCACGCGGATCTGGTGCGTGCGCCCGGTTTCCAACTCGCATTGGACGAGAGAGGCAAGCGGGTTGGCGGAGGGCAGGGCCTCCAGCAGTTCATAATGGGTGCTCGCGTAACGCCCGCGCTCGTTTTCATCCGAGACGATGGCGATCTTCTCCCGGTTATGCTGGCTGCGGGCAAGCGCCGCCTCCACCGTGCCGCGCCTACGCTCTGGAATACCCCAGACGAGGGCGAGGTAGAGCCTCTCCAAAGGACCGGTGCGACCATGGTCGGCGAACTGATCGGCTAAACCCTGATGAGCGAGATCATTTTTGGCCACTACGAGAAGGCCTGACGTATCCTTGTCGAGCCTGTGCACGATACCAGGGCGCTTCACTCCGCCGATGCCGGACAGGCTCTCGCCGCAATGGGCGATGAGCGCATTGACGAGAGTGCCGGACTCATGCCCTGCCGCCGGATGAACCACGAGGCCAGCCGGCTTGTCGATCACGATGAGGTCGTCATCCTCGTAAACGATCACAAGGTCCATGGCCTCGCCCTGAGGCTCGGCTGGGACAGGCGGGGGCACTTGAAGCGCGATGCGCGCGCCCGACCCCACCTTGCGGCCGGGATCGAGAACGGGCGTCCCGTCAACGGTGACTTGGCCTTCGCGGATCAGCGCCTGCAAGCGGCTGCGGGACAGGTCATTCGCAAGCCGCGCCAGCACCCGGTCCAACCGCTCGGCCGCCGTTTCATCCTCCAAGGTCCATTCCTGCTGGGTCGTATCGTCCACCGCGTCCTCATTTTCATCGATGCCCTCGCTTTTTTGAGAGAAAGGGCTTGAAGGGATTCCCGTTGGTGGTTATACGAGCGGCCTCCACCTTGCTAGCTCCCTTCGTCTAGCGGTCTAGGACGTCGCCCTCTCACGGCGAAAACAGGGGTTCGAGTCCCCTAGGGAGCGCCAAAGGTTTCAACGGATTTAGCCCCGCCCATGCGGGGCTTTTGTGTTTCTGATCCGAATTTAAAATCGGTTCATCTTAACCGATCGTCACGATTTCGCCCTATTTACTATTGAGAACACTCTTATCGGCTTAGCGGATGTTGTTTCGCCAGGCTGGAGTACAATAGTAAAAGTCTCTCACTGTATCTCGAATTCTCTGTTGCGTATATTTTCGCCTGACTAACTTCCTCTTGTTCAAATATCATCAAGGGTGTCTAGGAAGCTTCGAATAATGAGGCTCGGAAGGCACTCGGGGCAATGATTATGACTTTGAATATGCATGTCGCGTCCAGCGACAACTTCGACCTATCCAGTGAGAGGATCACTCTCCCTGCGGGGGTCTCCCGACAAATCTCCGTCATGACTGGTAGCGCTCAGAGACCGACCTTTCATCAGGTCGCCAAGCATTCCTGTGCTTGCTCTGATGTTTTAAGTGCGTAAGCGAGCAGCAATTTCAGAGCCGCTCAGACAGTCGCCGTTTCCCTTTAGCTTTCATGTAGTGATGCCAGTTGGCGGCGCTTATATTTTCAGGCGCAGCCTCCCCCATGTTCTTTGTGCGCAGAATGCATCATCTGCTGCAATGCGCGAATTTTTTAGCTTAGTCGCGTCAGAATTTTTCAAGGACTGCTCGTAACCAAATCTTTTAAGAAAATGCTTTTCAAAGCAGGCCCCGCTTTTATGCGGGGCCTTTTTTATATGGCATTGGCTTATTCGGCAGGTGTCATCCGCATCGTAGGGCCGGATTGAATGGCAGCCGCGGGACGAAACACGAAATAAGCGAACATCAGCATTGCAGCGAGTACGATGAGCGATGAAATGCCCGCGACAGGGTCGGCCGCGCTGTAACCGAGATGAATAGCCGCGACAGCAATGGTCAGAATAACTGTTCCGATGGACCAGAGCATAACCTGGATCACCGCTATGCGACTCGTATCCAGGGCAGGTCGGCGCTCGTAGTAGATGCCGAACAGAAAGAGCGAGACCCATCCAAGCAGATTCAAATGGGCATGTGCCGGCATGATCGAGTGATCCTGCGTTGCAGCCATGCCGATGCCCATGGCCATGCCGACAATGACGAAAAGTACGGCGAGTCTGAAGCTGAGGGATGATGCGGTCATGACGTATCCTCCTGACAAATTCCCTTGGCTGTTTACGATTTTTGTTTTGCGCACAGTCTCACCAATTCATCGGTGCGTAAAATCACAACCCATACTCCTGAAGTGTAGGCTTGCCGCAATAGAGTTGCGCAATGTCCGGTGCGAAGAAAAATAAAAAAGCGGCCTGTCTGAACAGGCCGCTCGTATTGCGGGAGGTTCTGCGGACTCAGCTGCGTTGAGCCACGCGCTTTCTACGCGATCCAGAAGGATTGTCCTTGCGTTGCTTCTGCTTCTTCCAGGACGGTCTCATTCGGGCTTTGCGTGCCATGAATTTCCCTCAAGGTTTATGATGGGCATCCGGTTTCGGATCAGACGGCTCAGCCTTCTCCAAACCTTCTCTCTGTTGATTTTCATTCAAGGTGCGATCGCTGCTCTCGACACGTTTCGCGTTGCCTTGGCCAGGCTGAACGATGCTTGCATTCAAGCTCCGCTCGGCCAAGCCGCGGGATGGATCGCCATTCTTTCCTGTCATGGCTTAGCCGTTGCCATGAAGGTCGCGGCGGTGTGCCCCCGAGTCCGTTCCCTGTTGACTTTGAAGAGCGTGCTCGCAGCGTTCAACATGGCTCGTGGCACGTTGTTGCATCTCCTGCTTGTTGTGACACGGATCGCTGACATCCTGATGGCAGAACTGGCATTTCATGATGGCCTCCTTTTCTTGAATGCTGTGAGGCCAACGTGATGGGAAAGTTAGTGTTCCGGTTTCTCATGGTCCGGACATGCGAAGCCCGCGTGCAACCTCAGCCATAGAGATAGCCAGGCAGCCAGAGGCCAAGCTGCGGGAAGATGTAGAACATGGCCATTGCGACGATAACGAGGAACAGGAACGGTAGCACACCTGCAAAAATCTCGTTGATGCTCACATGCGGCGGCGCAATGCCCTTCAGGTAGAAGGGCGCCATGGCCACGGGCGGCGAGAGGAACGAGGTCTGGATGTTGAGTGCGATCAGGACGCCGAAGAAGATCGGATCGATGCCGAAATTGTCGAGAAGCGGCAGGAAAATCGGGACGAAGATGACCACGATCTCTGTCCATTCCAGCGGCCAGCCTAGCACGAAGATGATCGCCTGCGTCAGGATCAGGAACCAGAACGGCGAGAGATTCAGATGCGTGACGAAGTTCTCGATGGGCTGATGGCCGCCGAGAAAAGCGAAAATGGACGAGAAGATGAAGGAGCCTACGAAGAGCCAGCACACCATGGCCGATGTACGCGCCGTGAGGATCACGGATTCCCTCAGCTTGGCGAAGGAGAGAGAACGATAGGCGGCTGCGAGGAGAAGGCTGCCGAGCGCACCGACGGCCGCCGCTTCCGTGGGAGTTGCAATGCCGAAGAAAATCGCTCCTAGCACGGACAGGATGAGAAGCGAGAGGGGGAAGAAGGACGTGGCAAGTGACCAGATGACCTTCACGAGCGGAACCTTGCGCTGTTCCGGCGGCAGCTTGGGCGCGAGGCTTGGGTTGAGGGCGCAGCGGACGATCACGTAGATCATGTAAAGCGCTGCGAGCATGAGGCCCGGGAAGAGAGCGCCCGCATAAAGCTTCGGCACGGAGACCCCCGCTGTCGCGCCGTAGAGAATGAGCATCACGCTTGGTGGAATGAGAATGCCGAGACATCCGCCGGCGCAGACGACGCCTGAGGCAAGGCGCGTATCGTAGCCCGCACGCAACATGGCGGGATAGGCAAGAAGGCCCATGAGAGTCACTACCGCGCCGACGATGCCGGTCGCTGTGGCAAAGAGTGCGCAGGTGAGAAGGGTCGCAACCGCGAGCGATCCGGGAATGCCGCCCACGGCGATCTGGATCGAGTAGAAGAGCCTGTCGAGAATATTGGCTCGCTCGATGATGTATCCCATGAAGACGAAGAGCGGGATGGCGACCAGCGTATCGTTCGTCATGACCGAGTACGAGCGTTGTACGACGAGCGCGAACACGATGTCGCCCATGGCCATGTATCCAAAGCCGAAGCCCAGCGCCATCAGTGTGAACGCGATCGGAAATCCGAACATGATGAACACGACGAACAGGCCGAGCATCAACACGCCCAGTTCGGGATTTCCAAGCCCCCATGATGCCAGCATCAGACGGTTCCTTTCGTGAGGCCTTCTTGTTCGGCTTGCTCGAGAATGAGTTTTTCGGTTTCTTCCACGTCATGGAGGCGCTGCGGCCAAGTGCCGGTGCGTAGGCAGACGATGCAGCGGATCACTTCAGCCACACCTTGAAAGGCCATCAGGATACCGACGATGGGAATAAGCGCTTTGAACGGATAAATCGGCGGCCCGTTCGGGGAGTTCATCGAATGCTCGTTCATGAGCCAGGACATCTCCGTAAAGGGGATGCCCGCATAAATGAGCGCGAGAATGCCGGGAAAGAAAAAGAGGATGTAGAGGAGGAGATCCATGGCAGCCTGCCTGCGAGGAGGCCAGTTGCGATAGAGAAAGTCGCCGCGCACATGATTGTTACGTGCCAGGGTATAAGGCCCTGCCACCATGAAGAGCAGGCCGTAGAGCATGTAGCTCGCGTCGAACGCCCATTCGGTTGGCGCGCGCAGCACATATCGAGAGAAGACTTCGTAGCAGACGGCAAAGGTCAAAGCGACGATGGACCAAGCCACTATCTTGCCGATGAACGTGTTGATGCGGTCGACGAAGTAGACGAAGCGCATGCAGGGATCCCCTCACAGAGATTGCGGACACGAGGTGAGGACGGCACGAATGTGCCATCCTCGATCTTGGGTAGCCGCGGCGCTCGGTGGCTAGGTTGTCTTGAAGAAGTGGTCGTATGCCATGTCGCGTGAAGGCTCGTTCAGGCGTTCATAGGCATAGGTACGCTGCACCCAGGCTTTCTGGCTGTCGATCACCTTCTTGAAGAAGGGATCCTTCGAGAACTCGTCGATAACCGTGTTCCATGCGGCAAGCTGGGCCTGCAGAACGGAATCCGGCGTCTTCTTCACAGTTACACCGCGGCCCCTGATCGCTTCGAGATCCTTGGAATAGCGGTCGAGAGCCTTCCACGACATGTCGGCGGACGACGCTTCCGCCGCATACTTCACGATCGCCTTCAATTCAGGCGGAAGCGCATCGTACTTCGCCTTGTTGAAGATCAGCTCGAAGGTTTCACCGGATTGGTGATAGCTCTGGAGCATGAGGTTTTTCGAGACGTCCGGGAAGCCGAGGACAAGATCCGAGGAGGGATTGTTGAACTCCGCTCCGTCGATGACGCCACGCTCCAGGGCCGGAACGATTTCACCTCCTGCCAAAATCGTGACGGCTGCGCCGAGTTGCCGATTGAGATCGGCGGCAAGGCCCACGGTGCGATACTTCAAGCCCTTGAAAGCATCAGCCGATGTAACCTCGCTCTTGAACCATCCCAGAGGTTGAGCGGGCATGGGACCGGACAGGAAACCGACGATGTTCAGCTTGAGGATCTGCTGCTGCAGCTCGTTATAGAGGTCGTAGCCGCCGCCGTAATTCATCCAGGCGAGAAACGAATTGGCGTTCCAACCGAATGAAGGTCCTGTGCCGAACAACGCGAAGGCCTTGTTCTTCCCGTACCAGTAAGCCGCCACACCGTGACCACCGTCGAGAATGCCGGCATGAACCGCGTCCTGCAACTGGAAGGCAGGGACGACCGCACCGGATGCGAGAACGTCGATCTTGAGACGCCCTCCCGACATGTCGTTCACGCGCTTGGCGAAGTCGTTGCAGAATTCATGGAAGATATCGCGGTTGGGCCAGGTGGATTGAAACTTCCAGGTGGCCGTCTGCGCCTTTGAGACTTGCGGCGCTGCGACAGTAGCGGCGGCGCCAAGACCTGCAACCTGCAGGAACCGTCGGCGCGAATGCTTGGACGAACCCGAAAGCTTACCCTCCGGGGGCATACCCTTCTTCATAGCTTCCTCCCTCACCCCCTGTTTGTTGTGAAGGATCGCGCTTTCTTTTTAATGGGCGCGTTATTCCCATGAAGAATGGTGCGTCAGTCTATGATGGAATTCAAGTGGCACTCTCCTAAAGCATCATAATACGTGGGCGCACGCACTTTTACTTGCTCTGGGAAAGGCTTCTTCTTGAGGCAGGAAGGATTGCCATTCGCCTTGTCAACTTCTTGTGATGCCCCGATCAGACGGCTTCAAGCGCCGTAGTCAGATCGGCCAGAAGGTCATCACGGTGCTCGAGCCCGACCGACAGCCTCACGATCCCGTCCGAAATGCCCATCTCGGCACGCAACTCGGGGCTGAAACGCTGATGGGTCGTGGTTGACGGGTGCGTGACGAGGCTCTTCGCATCGCCGAGATTGTTCGAAATGCGGATAAGGCGAAGGGCGTTCATGAACCTGAACGCGCCTTCCTTCCCGCCTTTCACGTCGAGGGCAATCATCGTCGAGCCACCTGTCATCTGGCGGTGGATCAGCACGGCCTGCGGATGGTCGGCGCGCCCTGGGTAGATCAGGGCCTGGAGTTTAGGGTGGTCATGCAGGCTATCGGCCAGAAACCCTGCATTCGCGGTCTGCCGCTCCACGCGCAGGGACAGCGTCTCAAGCCCTTTCAGCAGAACCCAGGCGTTGAAGGGCGAGATCGAAGGGCCGGTCATCCGCAGGAATTGCTGCACCTTGGCCTCGATGAACTCTGTCGAGCCTAGAATGATGCCGCCGAGACACCGGCCTTGTCCGTCGATATGCTTGGTGGCGGAGTAGACGACGCAATCCGCACCGAGTTGCAGGGGCTTCTGATAGAGCGGCGTGGCGAAGACGTTGTCGACGGTGAGCGTCGCGCCCGCCTCATGAGCGATGGCGGCAACACCAGCGATGTCGATGATCTGGAGGCTGGGATTGGAGGGAGTTTCCAGGAGAAATGCCTTCGTCTGCGGGCGGACGGCCTTACGCCATGCATCGAGGTTGATTCCGTCGACGAGGGTGCAGTCCACGCCGAAGCGGGGCAGAAAATCCTCGACCACCCATCGGCATGAGCCGAAGAGTCCCCGGGCCGCCACCACATGATCGCCCGCCTGTACCTGGCCCACCATTGCTGCCGTGACTGCCGCCATGCCGCTTGCCGTTGCGCGGCCGGTTTCAGCACCCTCAAGCGAGGCCATGCGCTGCTCGAACATGTCGATGGTCGGATTGGAATAGCGGCTGTAGCTGTAGCCCGGCTCTTCATTCAAGAAGCGGCGTTCGGCGCTCTCGGCGCTCTCATAGACGAAACCCTGCGTGATGAAGAGTGTCTCTGAGGTCTCGCCGAAAGGCGTCCGCAGCTGCCCGTCGTGAACGAGGCGGGTTTCCAGATGGTAATCAGGGTCTCGGTTCGCCGTCATGGGACGATACTACGGTTGTTCTTTATAAAGAACAAGCGTCTTGTATAGAGAAAGCATTTTGCCCGCCTGCTTAAAGCTCCGCTTAGTGTTGCTCGGCTGTGATCTGCTCCAGGCAGCGATCCAGAGAGCTTTGCCAGGACGGGAGCTCGACACCATGGATTGCCGCCAGCTTACCGCAATCGAGTCTGGAATTGGCCGGACGCTTCGCGCGGGTCGGGTAATCCGCCGTCGAAAGAGGCCTTACCTTGGCGCTAGGGCCGCCTGAACGTGCCGAAACGGCAAAGATTTCAGAGGCCAGTTCGGCCCAGCTTGCGAAACCTCCTCCGGCCATATGAAAGATCCCGCGCAATGTGCCTTCCTGTGGCTTGCTCAGAAGATTTTTCGCCACCGCGTAGATGCCATCCGCAAGGTCGAGGGCGCTTGTTGGTGAGCCGAACTGGTCGGCGACGACGCCGATCTCGTCCCGATCTTGGGCCAGCCGCAGCATTGTCTTCACGAAGTTCTTGCCGAACGGGCTGTAGATCCAAGCCGTGCGGAGGATTGCATGATCCCCCGTCGCTTCCGCGACAGCTGTTTCTCCGAGAAGCTTGGAGGTCCCATAGACTCCCAGAGGGTTGACCGGGTCGTCCTCACGATAGGGGCGGTCCAAGGTGCCATCGAATACATAATCCGTAGAGATATGGATCAGAGGCACGCTCATCGCCGCTGCAACGCCGGCGATGACGCCAGCCCCGATACCGTTGATGGCTTCAGCCAGCTCCGGTTCGGCCTCGGCTTGGTCGACCGCGGTATAGGCCGCTGCATTCACGATCAAGTCGCCGCCGGTCTCGTAAAGGATATCCTCAATGCCGGATGGATCGGCGAGGTCCAGCTTGGGCCTTCCAAGCAACACAGCCTCTGCGCCGTGCGCTGCGGCACGTTCCGCCAAAGAGCGGGCAACCTGGCCATCCCTGCCAATTACGATGATCCGCATGAACTCTCACTTTATTCCGCTGAAAAGAAGGGCAGGGCGATCTTGAGGCTAACAGCAACGAAATTTCAACCGAGGGGCCGAACAGTTTCTGCCATTGTTGCGCTGCAATATCACACTCCTGTCATGGTTTACCTGCACATTGCGATTCGCGATGTGAAAAGATGGGTATGGATGATGATGGAGGAGGGGATGTACGCTTTCAATTTGTTCCGGAATACGCAGCAGGACGGGCTCGTCTGTGCAGTTCCGGAGGAGCGTTCGGTCCCGTCCTTCGTGGCTGGGCCCCATTGGCAGTTCGGCGGCCGTCTCGACGGCAGCGAAACCCCTCTCGGCTTTGACGCGCAGGCCGCGATGACAGGCGTTCGCTTCAACGGCTTTTACATCTTCGCCTCCTTCCCGAAGGATGCAGCGCAGCAATAAGCCGATTTGATGGATTGCATGAAACTTCTTGAAGACCAGCCCTTGAGAGCCGATCGGGGTTGATCTGGTGGGACGCCTGCTCTCTACTTCGTGAGCGCGGCATCCGCCGATCTCTCTTCCCTGCGTGGCCCTTTGAATTCCTCTCTCGCTCTCATCTGGACCATTACCGCTGCCACGACCCTGCTTCAGGCGGCAAATGGTCTGCTGCAGGCGTTGATGCCGCTGAGGATGCAGGCCGAGGGGCTTTCCGTCTCGGCTATCGGCCTCGTGGCTGCCGCCTACGGGCTCGGCTTCTCGATAGGCTGCTTCATGGCCCCGACTTTCATCCGCCATGTCGGCTATATCCGTGCATTTGCAAGCCTTGCGGCCATAGTCGCAGTTCTGGTGCTCATCATGACCCAGGCGCATTCGACACTCGCCTGGGTTCTGCTTCGCGGCCTTACGGGCGTCACGCTCGCCTGCATCTTCACCGTCACCGATGGCTGGATCAGCGCACGCGCTACGTCGAGCCATCGCGGCCGGATATTGTCGATTTATATGATCTGCACAAAGGTCGCCCTGATGCTTTCGCCGCTGGGCATCGGCTTTGGCGACATCAGAACGGATGGGCTGTTCATGGCCATCAGTGCGGTGATGTCCCTGTCACTCCTGCCGATCGCCGCGACCACCACGAAGGAGCCGCCGGCTCCTCTGGGTGTGAAGATCGAGGTTCGAAGCCTCTTCGCGCTGGCTCCCTCGGCGGTGGTCGGCGCCTTCGTGGTGGGGCTCGTCAATGGCCCGGTGATTGCCATCACGCCTGTATTCGGAGTGAGCATCGGATTGAGCCAGGAACGGGCGGCAGCGCTTCTCTTCGCATTGCAGGCTGGAAGCCTTGTGCTGCAATGGCCTATGGGTTGGCTCTCCGACAGGGCGGATCGGCGCTATATCATCGCGGCTTTAGCAGCGGGAACGAGCCTGGTGTCCCTGTTCATCCTGTTTGCGAGCGCTCAAGGTGCCCAAGGCATGATCCTCTGGAGCTTCGCCGCCTGGGGCGGGCTCGCGCTCTGCATTTATTCGGTGTGCGTGGCTCACGCCTGCGATATCGTCGATCCCGGCCGTATCGTCTCGACGGTCGGCACCCTTCTCTTCTCGTGGGCAGCGGGCGTCACCATCGGACCATTGTTCGGCGCGGCGGCAATGGAGCTGCTGGGGCCGCAGGGGCTTTTCATCTATTCGGCAATTGCCTCGGCGGGGCTCGCAGCCTTCATCGTCCTGCGGATTATCAAGGTTCAGCGTGCCCCTGCCGGAGGCGGGTTCGTGGTGGCCTCGACCAACTCTGCCACTCCCACCGTCATAGCCCGCGAGGAAACGATCTCAAGCGAGCGGGTGAAGGATCATGACCTGGGCGATCAGAGCCCTGCGTCGGCAGTCACGCGGGAAGAGACGTCCTCGTAGCGGTTCAATCGCTTGTCGATCATCGTGTCGATCTTATCGTAGACTTCGGACACGCTGAGCTGACGAGACTTCTTGCCTTCCGTCGCGTAAAACAAAGACTTGTTCGATTTCGCGGCTCTCGGGAACGCGCTCTTGGCGCTTTTCTTGGGCGTATCGTCCACAAGCGCAATGAATCTGCTCGCGCTGTCGACGCCGAAGAAATGCGAGAGATAGAACTCGGAGCGGCTGAGCTTGCGGCCGAGCCTCGTCTCGATCTTCATCTTGTCGCGCTGCATCATCTCCGCAGCCATGAGCGCGGAAATGAACGGGTTACGACGCAGTCCGAGAATGTACTCGCGCTTTCTCTCATCAGCGACCGAGAGTTTGATGCCCTGCTTTTCGATGGATGCTGCTTCCATGATCAGCCCATGCTTGGGGCCGAACGAGCGCACGGCTTCAAGCCACGTGCTCGAGATGAATTGGAAGAGACCGACAGCAGACGAAGTCGCGGCCTTGTTGCCGGGCAGGAAGCTCGACTCCTTGTCGGCAAGCGCCATCATGTAAACCGGATCGGCGCCTGTAACCTCCGATGCACGCAGGATCGTGTCGACGATCCAGACCGGTACGCGCATCTCTTCAAATTCCATGTACTCGACCGGGGTTACATCGATGTCGTCATCGGTGTCGCCTTCCGCCGCGGGCGGGTTCGTGAGCGGCATGGAGGTAATGAAGAGTTCCAGCAACTCTGCATAGGTGGGCGTTTCCGCAGCCGTCACGGGAGCAATGTTTTCGAGAGGATCAGTGCTGCTCTGACTTGCCATGGGCTTCGGAGCCATGTTGGACGAAGGCGCGGCATGCTTCTGCGAGGTCGCGGCGACAGCCGGAGCGCCCGCGACAATGCAGGTCAGTAATCCCATGCTCGCAGCAGCGTTAAGGAGAGACTTGCGCTTGCCGGAAGGCAAGAAGCCCTCCACGACACTGCGCGTCTGAAATCTCACACAAGTATTGTGCTTGTGACGAAGAAGCGATGACTGGCATGCGCGACGAAGCGCTGTCAGAACAACCTGCATTCGGTATAGCCCCCAGATCGACTGCTTGGCCACGAGCGGCTGCACAGTCCTTCTTGATTAAGCGAGGGCCAGTATGTGCTAGGTGGATATGTCCAGAATAGGTCAGCTTGACCTTAAATTAGGTAATGGTTCCATCCTGCGGCAATGCGTCACCCATGTTCAAGGTGGGTTCTGATCGCATAAATCGTTGTTTCTCAAGGATCTCAAATATTGTTTTGAGTTGTGGGCTTGGACAACTTGCCGCAAGGGAAATTAGACGTATTGCTGAGAATGCATGGGCCTCGAAAAGGCTCATCTCGTAACGTAAATCTTGCATTAATGCTGCGAAATATTGTTCATAAATGCAAAGAAGCCCGGCATTTCATGAAATGCCGGGCGCTTGGATGGGGCTAGAAACGCTAACGGCGATTACCAGGTAGCTCTCAGGCCCGCATAGAAGGAACGGCCAGCGGTGCCGTAATCGTAGACCTCCTGATAACGCGCATCGGTCAGATTTTCGGCGCGGGCGTAGATGCTGAAGGTCTCGTTGACCTTGTAATCGGCATAAATATCGAAACGTGCATAAGGTGCCAATTCATTGATCTCTCCCGGCGAGGAGAAGCGGCTGCCCACGAACACCACGGACGGTTCGATAGACAGTCCCGTCAGCGGCGTGATGGAGAAACCAAGGCGGCCCTGATGCTCAGGGCGGCGCGCAAGGCGCAAGTCGGATTCCGTGTCGAAGGCCTCAAGATACGTATAGGTTGCCTTCACCCGCAGCCAAGCAGGAACGACATCGACATCCGCCGAGAGTTCGACGCCACTTGTGCGAGCACGGTTCACGTTGATGAAGCATCCATAGACCTGCTCCGGACGGCAGGTCTCCGCGACGCCGTAAGCAATCAGGTTACGGAAGCGGTTGGCGAAGAACGTTGCCGAGAGAAGCACGCGGTCATCCGCAAGGCGCTGATCGATACCCACGTCGAAGCCGACGGAACGCTCGGATTCAAGATCGGCTGTGCCCGAAAACGGATCGAATTTCTGGTACAGCGTTGGCGCCTTCGCGCCGGTGCCGACGCTTGCACGTAGCTTCGTGCCGGAGCTTGGGATTTCGTAAGCCGCGGTTGCGCGCCATGTGCCGAATGTATCGCCGTCCTCGATGTCATCGATCCGCCCGCTGAGCGATAGGTGCAGGTTCTCGATGGGGCTGAACTGATGCAGTGCATAGGCGGAGCGGGTATGCTGCGACGCGTCGATGTTCTCCACCTCATCGGTCGGGAACGGCAGCACGTTGCGTGACGTGGAGAGCAGGTTTTCCTGTTCGATCTTCGTGCCGAAAGTGAGAAGGCCGAACGCGCCGAGCTTCAAATCGCCCTGATACTCTGCCGACAGCCGCTCGCCCTGATAGCCATACTCATCCCAGTAGAGGCTGGGGAGGAAATAAGAACCGATCAGCTTGTAGTCACGGTCCGTGCGGCTGCCGGAAACGAGAAAAGTATTCTTGAGAATGCCGTCGAAGGTATTGGCCGTAAGGCGTGCATGGCCTTCGTACAATTGCTGCCGGGTCTTGGAAGGACCGTCTGGGAGGAATTCGAAAGAGGACACGCCGTTGTCGATTGCCACATTGGTGCGGCTCGCATAGCCGCCGACCTCGAACTCGACATCGGGGGAGAGCGCGACGGAAACCCGACCTGCCGCGCCGACACGCTGCGCACCGTCCTTCTCGAGAGGGGAGGAGAGGGCATCCTCGATGCGGCCGATGCGATAGCCGTAGCGGGAAAAACCACTGGTATCGAAGCCTGTGGTCGAGAAGGCGTACGATATGGGACCGTTGCTGCCCGAAACGGCCGCGCGTCCGGCTACGGTGCCATAGCTGCCGCCCTCCAGGCCAACACTGAAGCGCGGTGCGCCCTGGCCCTTACGGGTGATGATATTGATCACGCCGCCCATGGCGTCGGATCCGTAGATGGCGGATTGCGGGCCGCGCAGAACTTCGATGCGCTCGATGTCGATGGCTGCGAGATTGGAGAAGTCAAATTCGCCTGAATCCGTCGAGGGATCGTTCACCCGGATACCGTCGATGAGGACAAGTGTCTGGCTGGCTTCGGCGCCGCGAATGCGCACGGTCGTGGTCGTCCCGGCGCCACCCGTTTCGACGACGGTCACGCCAGGAACGCGGCGCAGCACTTCCGCAGGGCTCTTCAAGGATTCCTTTTCGATTTCCTCTGCCGTGATCACGGAGATGGCGCTTCCAGCCTGCGAGAGTGCAAGTGGCGAACGCGTGGCCGTGACCACGATGTCGGGCAGGGGTACCGGGTCATTGACAGTTTGGGCGTAAGCGGCGCTGAAGGAGAGGGCGCAAAGAGATACGGATGCCGCGAGGATGCGGCATGAAGGCGCGATCATGGAGACCTCCTGCCCACCCCACCGGCGAGCAATACGGGTTGCGTTTCAACGCCGGCCGGTCTCCTGGCTTGCGGGTCGTTGCGAGCAATCCGCCTTCCCAAATTCTCTTGAGCTTGTGCGGCTCAAAGATTCAGTGGCATGAAGGATTGCCGCTCGCCGCTTACAGTTGCGGGGGCAGCCACGGAATAGGACCAAGGTCCGCACCGTGTTCCCGTTTCACCTCAGTGGTTTGAGGCACCAACGTCGTATCTCTCTTTACGGGCTCGTCTCTCATGCGGCAACTGTGCCTCGGTCGGTTTTCCAAAAGGATGTGGCTAATCTGCATCGCTCTCGTGCTTGGGATTGGCGCAGCGGAAGCCCAGCATCGTCCACAGCGCGTGGTGTCCCTCAACCTCTGCACCGACGAGATGCTGCTGGCCTTTGCCGACCGAGAGCAGATCGCTTCGCTCAGCTATCTTATCCGGGATCCGTCGATCTCGATCATGGTCGAGCAATCCCAGGGTATCCCCATCAATGACGGGAGGGCCGAAACGATCCTGTTCAGTGGTCCCGATCTCGTGCTGGCCGGAACATTCGGCCAGCATTATCAGTCCGCTCTCCTGAAGGCGCAGGGGCTCAAGGTCCTGACGCTTGGGCCCTGGACGAGTCTCAAGGAAGGGCGGGAGCAGATCCGCACCATGGCAAAAGCGCTCGGCCATGCCGAGCGCGGCGAGGATCTGATCAAACGCATCGATACTGCGCTTCAGCGCACGGAGAATATCGTCCCGGGCAAGCCAAGCATTCTCGTCTATGATCGCGGTGGGTGGGTTTCCGCGACGGATTCCCCCATGAACGAGCTTCTGGTCCATATGGGATTCAGGCTTCATCACGGATCTTCAGGACTGCCCTATGGTGGTGTAGTGCGCCTTGAATCCATCGTCACCTCTCCGCCTGATTATCTCCTCGTGGACGAGGAGGCAGGGAACGCGGTCGATAATGGAACGGCGCTTTTCTCCCATCCGGCACTGATGAGCGCCGTTCCTCTGTCGCGGCGTCTCATCGTTCCCGGCAAGCTCGCGATCTGCGGCGGCCCTTCGACGCCAGATCTCATTGAGGCGCTCGCGGCGGAGATCCAAGCAAAAGTGCGTTGATACGCCTGGTGGCTCAACCCAGTTGCAGGTTGAGGGGAGGGGCAGGCTTGAGAAGAATAGGGCATCCGGCTGTAACGAAGACCACTGCATCGCAGGCTTGCGCAATCCGTTGGTTCAGGCGGCCCTGCTCGTCCCGGAAGGAGCGGCCAAGCGCCGTGGCCGGCACGATGCCATGACCGACCTCATTGGATACGAGGAGCACGGGCCCCTCCACCAGCTTCACAGCATCGACAAGCGCATCGATCTCAACATTCACGTTGCGCCCATCCAGCATCACGTTCGACAGCCACAGCGTCAGACAATCCACCAGAACCACTTGTCCAGAGCCTGAACTCTCGCGGATCGCATTGGCAAGGTCGAGCGGCGCCTCCTTCGTCTGCCATGACGAACTGCGATCCGATCGATGATGTGCGATGCGTTCGCGCATTTCCTCATCGAAGGCCTGAGCGGTTGCAATGAAAACGCGCGCTGCCGTTGCGGCCTCGGCCCATTCCTGGGCGATGCGGCTCTTGCCCGAGCGGGCTCCCCCCAGAACGAGGACGCGGCGATGAACACTCATATGCGTTTCCAGGAATGCGAACCTGAGAGCCGTTAGCCTGTGAGGCGGCTGAGAGGCAGGGTCATGTGGACACGCAGGCCCTCTGACAACCACTCCTGCTCCAGCGTGCCACCAAGCTGGCCGGCGATGCTTCTTTGGGAGAGCTGCGTGCCGAAGCCCTGGAAGTCCGGTGCGCTTTCCACGGGAGGCCCGTCTCTTTCCGTCCACAGAAGATCGACCGTCCCGTCATGGATCGTCCATTGGATGGACAGGTGTCCTTCAGGAATCGACAAACTTCCATATTTGGCGGCGTTGGTGGCCAGCTCATGAAGAACGAGAGCAAGGCTCGTGGTGGTGGTGGACCCTATGCGCACGCTCGGCCCCTCGATGGCGACCCTGTCCGTGCCGCTCTGGCGATAGGGTTCAAGCACGGCCTCACACAAGCGGGCGAGCTCGACGTCCGCACCCGACCCATGCATCATGGCAGCAGCAGGCTGCACGAGCTCATGAGCGCGCGAAAGAGCGCTCAAACGGCCACGAAGCGCAGTTGCCATCTCCTTGGGGTCCTTGGCGGTGCGCGCCGTCATCGAGACCATGCCGTTGGCGATGGCGAAGAGATTTTTCACGCGGTGGTTCAGCTCACGTGTCAGCAGTTGCTGCGCCTCCTCGAAGGCATGCCTGTCGGTGATGTCGCTCACTACGCCGGAAAGCGTCACGGCGTGAGGCCTTTCTCCGTCGGCGAACACCGCTTGCCCGACCGAGCGGAACCAGCGAAGCGTCTTATCGGGCAGGATCGCCCGGTACTCGCTTTCGTAATGACCGTCGGATTGCGGATCGCAGGCTTTGGCGATGCGCGCCTGCAGGGCCTCCCGATCATCGGGGTGGACCATGGCGATCACCTGATCGAAGGGCAGGCTGAACGATCCTTCGTGAGGAATGCGATAAAGCGCGCAAGCTCCCTCATCCCACAGGATCTCGTTCTTCTGCAGATCGATCTGCCACGTGCCGAGATTGGCGGCCTCGAGAGCCAAGCGATAACGGCTCTCGAGAGAGCGGACAGCCTCTTCGGCCTTCTTTTGCGCATCGATATTTGTGCTGGTTCCGAACCAGCGCATGGTATCGCCAGAGAGATCCTGGATAGGAATGGCGCGGCTGAGCACCCATTCATACCAGCCCGCTGCATTGCGGATCCGATATTCGCATTCATAAGGTGCGCCGGTCTCGATGGATCGGCGCCATTGCGCCTGAACCTCGGGCAGATCCTTGGGATGCACTGTGCGCTGCCAGCCTTCGCCTGCACATTGCTCCAGGGTCAGGCCGGTGAATTCATGCCAGCGGCGGTTGAAATAATCATGAGACCCATCCGAGCGTGCTGACCATACGAGCTGAGGCAGGGATTCCGCCAGAACGGCGAATTGGTTTTCCGTTGCGTTGAAATCCACGCGGATCTCCCTGGGGGCACGACTTGCCGCCTGTTCTCCTTCCAATGGGAACTCCATTCTTGAGGGCCTTTTTGATGCTGACAACCTAAAACATGGTCAATTTGTGATTTTAGGAGCGAAAGAGTAGCCCCAGTGAGGGGAAAGCATTAAGAAATCGCTCCACGTCTGGTGCTCCACGGCTGGAGCGCCTAGATGCAGGACTGTCCTCGAACTCTTGAGACGTCCAGCGCCAAGGCTGATTGAACCCTTTCATGAACGATATGAGCCCTCATCCGGTTGCTCCGCCGGACATCGCATCTGCCGAAGCCCTGCATCCCAAGGAGCGCCGGTCGCGGCGGTTCGCCTGGATCGGCATGGCGGCCAGTGTAATTCTATTCAGCGCATCCCTCGTCGTCCTTTGGCAGATCGTTTCCGAAATCGACGTGAACGAGCTTAAGTCGGCATTCACAGCCGCAAGCATGCGCCAGATCGGTCTCGCAATCCTCTTCACGACCATCAGCTACAGCCTGCTAACCTGTTACGACGCCATTGCTCTCAGGCAGCTCAAGCTGAAAATCTCCTATCTCACGACGGCGATGGCCTCGTTCACCAGCTATGCAGTGAGTTTCACCCTGGGTTTCCCTCTGCTCACGGCTGGTACCGTCCGCTACTGGATCTATTCCCCGAAGGGCATCAGCCCGGGACGGGTGGCAAGCCTGACGGTGATCACCGGCGTGACCTTCTGGCTTGGCATGGCCCTTGTCCTGGCCTGGAGCCTGATCCGCAAAGCGGATGAACTGGCAAGCCTTGTCTACACTCACATCTGGGTCAATCAGCTCATCGGCCTGATCGCAGCCGTCTTCGTAGTGGGGTATCTGATCTGGGTTTCCCTCAAACGCCGGAGCGTGCGTATTCAAGGCTGGAAGCTTGAATTGCCGGGTCTGCGTCTCTCCCTCGGGCAGATTCTGATCGGTGCCGCCGATGTCTGTGCGGGAGCGGGCGTTCTCTTCGTCCTGCTGCCCGGCGGGCACGGCCTGAGCTTCGAGACCTTCCTGGCGGTCTATATCTTTGCCGTCATGCTCGGGGTAGCGAGCCATGCGCCCGGGGGCTTGGGGGTGTTCGAGGCCACGATCCTTCTAGCCCTGTCCAGCTACCCTCGCGAGCCGGTGCTCGGTGCGCTCCTGCTCTACCGCCTTTGCTACTACCTCGTGCCCTTCGTTCTCGCCCTCGCCCTGCTCGGGGCTTATGAGGTCCGCAATCGCCTCCGTTCCTCACGGGCGGCCTTCAAACCTGACGACGAACCCGCGGAAGAGAGCTTGGCCGGGAGGTGACTTCGTAGGGCGCACACCGTAGAAACGGGCGCACACTCACCCGAGGCTCAAAGCGCATCATGACCGATCCCAGCGAGAACAGGTCGGAGAGCGGCTCCCCCGATGCCGGTCTTCTGCGCATGGCAGCTTTTCGGGGAGCGGTCCTGGCAAGTGTGCTGCTGAGTGCAGTCGCTCTCTGGCGTGGCTATGGTGACGGTTGGTTCGTCTTGGGCGTCATTGGCGCCATCATGTTCAGTCTTGTGACTGCGGGACCGCAGAGAAAGCGGCTAGGGGAGGCGCTGCAGCCACGCCCCAAGCCTTCCGCGCGCAGTGACATGGCCGAGGCTCTCCTGGCTCATATTCCCGATCCCGTTATCCTGGTAGATCGGCGCGAGATCGTCCTGGAGGCGAACAAGGCTGCCCATCTGCTCCTTCCGGGGTTGAAGGTCAGCCATCCCCTGTCTTTCGCTCTCCGCAGTCCCGATGTGCTCGATGGCATCGAGGAGGTGCTGGAAACGGGAGCCCCGCTTCGTATCGAGTATTCCGAGCGAGTGCCTACAGAGCGGACATTCGAGGTGCATATCGGGCCTCTACAGGCCGAGGGCTTGAGCGTCGGTGTTCAATCGGGCGTCGTTCTGTTCTTTCGCGATCTCACCGAGGCGAGGCGTCTCGAGGCGATGAGGGCGGATTTCGTGGCCAATGCAAGCCACGAGCTTCGCACGCCTCTGGCCTCGCTTCTGGGGTTCGTCGAAACCCTCCAGGGGCCGGCCCGCGACGATTCCAAGGCGCGCGAGCGGTTCCTTGAGATCATGCGCGTTCAAGCCCAGCGCATGAAGCGTCTGATCGACGATCTCCTGTCGCTCTCGCGCATCGAGATGCGGGCCCACGTTTCCCCCACGCACAAAGTTGATCTTGGCTCTCTCATCCCACCCATGGTCGACACGTTTTCTCCGGCGGCGAGGGAGAAGGGCGTGACGATCCGCACAATGCTGCCGCCGCACCCTGTTCATGTCTTCGGTGACCGGGACGAGCTTCTGCGTGTGATTGAGAACCTGATCGAGAATGCCGTGAAATATGGAGAAAGCGGCAAAGTTGTCGATGTTGGGCTCGAAAGCATCGAAGGCGAGACCGGCCGACATGTAATCCTTTCCATCCAGGATTACGGCCCAGGCATTGCGCCGGAGCACTTGCCGCGTCTCACGGAGCGGTTCTATCGTGTGGACGTTGCCCAAAGCCGCGATAAAGGCGGAACAGGATTGGGTCTTGCGATCGTAAAGCACATCGTCAACCGTCATCGCGGCCAGCTCGAGATTCAGAGCGAACCTGGGCAAGGCGCTCGGTTCACGGTCAGACTTCCTGAGGCCCCAGCTGGTAAATAAGGCCGGATTTCAAGCCTTTGCCGTAGGATCCTTTCGGGCTGTCATTTATTTGTCATCCAACTGTCGTAGAGGCGACATGCGCCGGGCCTAGCTGTCCACTCGCGCGGCCCGGAGCAGGTCATCGAGCCATCCGCCGCGCTTGTATGAACAGGGAGATTTACCGTGAAGATCATGTCCTTCGCCGTTGCGGCCGGCCTTGCCGTTGCGAGCCTCACGACCCCGGCGTCCGCTGCCGACATCACCGGTGCAGGCGCGACTTTCCCCTTCCCGATCTACGCCAAGTGGGCCGAGGCCTATAACAAGGAAACCGGCAACCGCATGAACTACCAATCCATCGGCTCCAGCGGTGGCATCCGTCAGATCCGCGCCAAGACCGTGGATTTCGGTGCGACCGATGCCCCCATGAAGGGCGAGGATCTGCAGAAGGACGGTTTCGTTCAGTTCCCGGCCGTGATGGGCGGCGTGGTTGCGGTCTATAACCTGCAAGGTGTGACCGCAGGCCAGCTGAAGCTGACGGGCGAGGTTCTCGCCGACATCTTCAACGGCAAGATCGCCAAGTGGAACGACGCTAAGATCGCCCAGCTCAACCAGGGTGTGACCCTTCCCGACGCATCGATCACTCCGGTCTATCGCTCCGACGGATCGGGCACCACCAGCGTCTTCACCACCTACCTGTCTCAGGTTTCGGAAGGCTGGAAGAGCGGGCCGGGCACAGGTTCTTCCGTACAATGGCCTGTCGGCCAGGGCGGCAAGGGCAATGAGGGCGTCGCAGCTCTCGTGAAGCAGGTGCCAAACTCCATCGGCTACGTGGAATATGCCTACGCCAAGCAGAACAACATTCCTTTCGCGCAGCTCCAGAACAAGAACGGCAAGTTCGTCTCGCCGGATGCCAAGACCTTCCAGGCCGCCGCAGCCAACGCTGATTGGAAGTCCGCTCCCGGTTACGGCATCTCCCTGACGAACCAGGCCGGCGATGAGGCTTGGCCGATCACGGCTCCGACCTTCATTCTCGTTCCCAAGAACCCCGAGAAGCCGGAGCAGGTGGCCGAAGCCCTGAAGTTCTTCGACTGGTCCTTCAAGAACGGTGACCAGATGGCCATTGAGCTCGACTACGTTCCGCTCCCGGCTCAGCTGAAAGACCAAGTTCGCGCGACCTGGAAGAGCGAGATCAAGAACGCTTCGGGTCAGCCTGTCTTCACGCAGTGATACGGACCCTTTGAAACTCAAGTGGATCGGCGAATGGTAGCCCTCTCGCAAGAACGTGTCGTTTCGCGCATGACCAGTTCCGTTCGCCGGTCCACCCAACCCAATTTCGATAGGCTCTTTCGCTGGGCAAGTCTCGGCTCTGCCCTTCTGGTGCTGCTCGTCCTGGCAGGGATTATCGGAGCCATGATCTACGGCGGGTGGCCTGCCTTCCGCGAGTTCGGATTCGGCTTCATCACCTCAAGCGTCTGGAACGTGAACGAAGATCAGTACGGAGCCTGGGTTGCGATTGTCGGAACCCTGTCGACGGCTCTGATCGCTCTCGTCATCGGCGTTCCGCTCTCGCTCGGCATCGCGATTTTTCTCACGCAGTTCTGCCCACCCTGGCTCAAGCGTCCCGTCGCGACGGTCATCGAACTGCTCGCCGCCGTGCCCAGCATCATCTACGGCATGTGGGGCCTCTTCGTCTTCGCGCCGCTTTTTGCGCAATACATTCAGGTTCCGGTTTCCAGCGTCGTGGAAGGCATGCCGATCGTCGGCACCATTCTGTATGCACGCACACCCTCCGGCGTTGGCGTTCTGACAGCGGGTATCATCCTGTCCTTCATGATCATCCCGTTCATTGCCTCGATCACACGCGACATTCTCGACCAGATTCCGTCTGTGCTGCGCGAGAGCGCCTACGGCATCGGCTGCACGACGTGGGAGGTTGTGCGCAACGTGCTTCTGCCGCAAGCGGGCGTCAGCATCATCGGCGCAATCATGCTGGGACTCGGGCGCGCGCTCGGCGAGACCATGGCAGTGACCTTCGTCATCGGCAATGCCAATCGGCTGTCCGGTTCGATCTTCGATCCGGGCTCGACCATCGCCTCGCGCATTGCCAACGAGTTCAACGAGGCCATCGGGCTTCAGCTCAACGCGCTCATGGCGCTGGGCTGCATCCTGTTCCTGGTCACGTTCGTGGTGCTGGTTCTGGCCCGGCTTCTGATTTCACGCGTCAAGACGGCTTAAGAGGCTGCAATGGATACCGCCCTGCACAAGACCATGGCCGAGGCTCCCGCTCCCTGGGGACGCGTGCGCCGAAGCCGCTACATCGCCGACCAGGCGCTGAAGGTGATCTGCACGCTCTTTACGCTCATCGGCGCTGCGGTTCTCGGTTGGATTCTTCTGATGCTGCTCGTCGAGGGGATCGGCGGATTGTCGGCGGATGTTTTTACGCAGACGACCCCTGGACCAGGCTCGACCGGCGGCGGCATCGCCAACGCGCTCGTCGGAAGCCTCATCCTGACCTTCCTCGGCATCGTCGTCGCCACACCCATCGGCGTCCTCGCGGGAACGTATCTCGCCGAGTACGGCAAGAGCTCGAAACTCGCCGAGGTCATCCGCTTCGTGAACGACATTCTGCTCGCGGCCCCGAGCATTCTCATCGGTCTGTTCGTCTACATGCTGATGGTCCAGCCCATGGGCGGCTATTCCGGTTGGGCCGGCGGCGTGGCGCTCGCAATCATTGCGGTTCCCGTTATCGTGCGCACCACCGAGGACATGCTGCGGCTTGTGCCGGGTTCGCTGCGCGAAGCGGGCGCAGCCCTTGGCGCGCCCATGTCGACCGTGATCATCAAGATCAGCTGGAAGGCCGCACGCGCAGGCATGGTCACCGGCGTTCTGCTGGCGACGGCGCGCATCGCAGGCGAAACAGCGCCGCTTCTGTTCACGGCGCTCAACAACAATTTCTGGTTCAATGCCAACCTCATGGGCGGCGTCGCGAACCTGCCGGTCATGATCTACCAGTTTGCGCTCTCGCCTTATGAGAACTGGCGTGAGCTCGCCTGGGCCGGAGCTCTTATCATCACCCTGTCGATCCTGGCGCTGTCCGTTGTCGCGCGCCTGCTCCTGAGGAAGGATAAAGTCCGATGAGTTCGATTGCCGTCTCCGCAAGCAGCGCCATTGGCAAAACGGCTGCGGCCGACACGGGTGTGCCCGTTCGCATTGCCGTGCGGAATCTCAATTTCTATTACGGGGATTTTCGCAGCCTGAAGGACATATCCCTCGATTTCTACGACCGGCAGGTGACCGCTCTCATCGGCCCGTCCGGGTGTGGAAAGTCGACGCTGTTGCGCACCTTCAACCGCATCTACAGCCTTTATCCGGAGCAGCGTGCGGATGGGCAGATCCTGCTCGATGGCCAGAACGTGCTGTCGCCGTCCATCGATGTGAACGAGCTGCGCGCACGTGTCGGTATGGTGTTCCAGAAGCCGACGCCGTTCCCGATGTCGATCTACGACAACATCTCTTTCGGCATCCGCCTCTACGAGAAGCTCCCCAAGAGCGAACTTGACGGCCGTGTGGAGGAAGCTCTCCGCAAGGCGGCCTTGTGGGACGAGGTGAAGGACAAGCTGCGCCAATCCGGCATGGGTCTCTCCGGCGGTCAGCAGCAGCGCCTGTGCATCGCGCGCACCATCGCGCAGCGCCCCGAAGTGATCCTGCTCGACGAGCCTACCTCTGCGCTCGATCCGATCTCCACCGGCAAGATCGAGGAATTGATCGAGCAGCTTCGCTCCGAGTTCACCATCGTCATCGTCACCCACAACATGCAGCAGGCGGCACGCATCTCGCAGTTCACGGCTTTCATGTATCTGGGTGAGCTCGTGGAGTTCGGACCGACCACCAAGATGTTCATGAACCCGTCCAAGAAACAGACCCAAGACTATATCACGGGCCGCTTCGGCTGATCGAAGCGGTGCAAGGGAGGCCTCCGATGGCGGAGCACATCGTCAGTTCCTATGACAACGACCTGCAGGCTCTGCGCCAGCGCATTTCCGAGATGGGTGGTATCGCCGAGAAAATGCTGGTCGATGCGATCCAGGCGCTTGCCCGGCACGACACGGCCCTGGCACAAACCGTCATTGCTTCTGATAAACGCCTGGACGTATTGCAGCGGGAAGTGGAGGAGAACGCGATCCTCACCATTGCCCGTCGCCAGCCTCTGGCTGTCGACTTGCGTGAGACCATTTCCGCGATCCGCATTTCCGGCGATGTGGAACGCATTGGCGATCTCGCGAAGAACATCGCCAAGCGGGCGGTCGCCATCGGGGCGGATTTCCAGCCGCAGAAGATCGTGGTCGGTCTGCGGCACATGAACGATCTCGTGCTGGGCCAACTCAAGGATGTGCTCGATGCCTATGCGCAGCAGGATACGGCGAAAGCGCTGGATGTCTGGAAACGCGACGGGGCCATTGACGCTCTCTACACCTCGCTCTTCCGCGAGCTTCTGACCTACATGATGGAAGACCCGCGTAACATCTCGTTCTGCACGCATCTCCTGTTCTGTGCCAAGAACATCGAACGCATCGGCGACCACACCACCAATATCGCGGAGACGGTGCATTATCTCGTGACGGGAGAAACGCTCGCCATCGACCGGCCCAAGAATGACCGGTCCATCGATACCGGCGTCGAGGCGGGAGCCTGAGGATGGGACCTCGCGTTCTGATCGTGGAAGACGAGGAGCCCCTAACGCTGCTCCTGCGCTACAACCTTGAGGCTGAAGGCTACGAGGTGGACAGCGTCTCTCGCGGGGACGAGGCCGAGATCCGTTTGCGCGAGCAGGTGCCGGATATCGTTCTGCTCGACTGGATGCTGCCGGGCCTCTCCGGTATCGAACTCTGCCGCCGCATCCGCGTGCGCCCGGAGACGGAGCGTCTGCCGGTGATTATGCTCACGGCTCGAGGTGAGGAGGGCGACCGTATTCGAGGCCTTTCCACGGGCGCTGACGATTACATCGTAAAGCCCTTTTCCGTGCCGGAGCTGCTGGCCCGCGTACGGGCGTTGCTCCGCCGCACGAAACCCGCGCATATTGCAACGTTGCTGCGGGCAGGAGATATGGAGCTCGACCGCGAGACTCATCGCGTGCGCCGGGCCGGCAAGGACCTGCATCTGGGCCCTACAGAATTCCGCCTGCTCGAATTTCTCATGCAGAGCCCAGGCCGGGTCTTTTCGCGCGAGCATCTGCTCAATGCCGTCTGGGGTCATGACGTCTATATCGACGAACGCACGGTAGACGTGCATGTGGGCCGCCTGCGCAAGGCCATCAATCTCCCGAAGATGGCCGATCCGATCCGCACGGTGCGTGGGGCAGGCTATTCGTTCGACGAAACTTTCGCCCGCGCCGATCAGTCGGCGAGCGCAGAGGGCTGATCCCCTGTTCCAGAAATGAAAAGGCCCGCTGAAGCAGCGGGCCTTTTCTATATGAGATTTAGGCGGCGCTTCAGGCGCGGGCCAGCTTACGCTCACGCTTGCGATCAGCCACGGGCTGGTAGGCGATGCGGGCGTGGTGGGTGCAATAGGGCAGGCCCGTGATGGAGCGGGCGCCGCAGAAGCGGAACTCCGGCTTCGTAGGATCGCCCATGGGCCAACGGCACATGGACTCGCGCAGATCCATGATGGTCACGCGCTCGGACATGGGGATCGCCACATCGTCCTCTTCGGCAACCATGATCGGCTCTTCCCGCACCGCTTGAAGCGGAATAGGGGCCATGACCACATTGTTGTGGGCCTGAGGTGCGATAGGAGCCGGCGCGCTGGGAGCGCGGGTCACCTTGCGGGCGCGGGGGGCTGCCGAAGTGGCCTTCACGTCCTTCGCTCGGCCGGAAAGGCCCAGGCGGTGGACCTTGCCGATCACCGCATTGCGGGTCACGTTGCCGAGCTCGGCGGCGATCTGGCTCGCGCTCAAGCCATCGGTCCAGAGCTTCTTGAGAAGCTCGACCCGCTCATCCGTCCAAGTTGCGCCCGCATCTGTCATTTTTAAAACCTGCCTCAAACGTGGCTGCTTCCATGAACCCGGAATCCCACATACCTCGCGGACAGAGAATTGATGTCCGACCGCGTTGGGAGGGGTCACTCCTGGGGTGAAAGCCGCCGCACGAATGGTGTACTCGACTGACCCGAAGTTACAGGATGGGTGGACTCGGGCGCAAGAGTCCCTGGCACCCCCCTGTCGTTTTCCCCAAGGAACTCACCTTGCGGAAAATTTACCCGTGATGAGTCACTTCATTTCTCTTGAATTGACAGGGTCTCGCGCCTCGTTAGAATCCCTGTCGTGCCGCCCCGCTTGGGCGGCGCTTTCTTTTTAAGGCCCAAGGCTGACCTCCAGGTGCGACCTTGGGTCTCCACTAGAGGCGGAGAGAGCCCGTGACATCGCCATTGCTGCCAGTTTTTGCGCGCGCCGAATTATCCTTCGAAAAGGGGGAGGGGCCTTGGCTCTATGGCCGAGACGGGCAGCGATATCTGGATTTCGGGGCCGGCATCGCGGTGAATGCCTTGGGCCACGCCCATCCGCATCTGGTCGAGGCGCTGACCCAGCAGGCCTCCAAGCTCTGGCATAGCTCCAACCTGTTCCAGATCCCGGAGGGCGAGCGCCTGGCGCAGCGGCTGGTGGAAAATACCTTCGCTGACGTGGTGTTCTTCACCAACTCGGGCGCCGAGGCCAATGAAGCGGCCATCAAGATGGCCCGCAAGTATCATCATGCGAAGGGTCACCCCGAGCGCTTCCGTATCGTCACCTTCGAGGGCGCCTTCCATGGCCGGACCCTGGCCACCATCGCCGCGGGTGGGCAGGCCAAATACATCGAGGGCTTCGGCCCCAAGGTCGAAGGGTTCGATCAGGTCCCCGTTAACGATCTGGAGGCCCTGAAGGCGATCATCGGCCCTGAGACGGCGGCCTTGATGATCGAGCCGATCCAGGGGGAGGGCGGTGTTCGCTCCGTGGATAATGCCTTCCTCAAGGAGTTGCGCGCGCTCTGCGACCAGCATGGCCTCATGCTGATCTTCGACGAGATCCAGACCGGCGTCGGCCGCACAGGCAAGCTCTTCGCTTATGAACGGACAGGCGTGACGCCGGACATCATGGCCGTCGCCAAGGGCATTGGGGGCGGCTTTCCGATGGGCGCCTGCCTTGCCACCCGCGAAGCGGCGATCGGGATGACGGCAGGAAGCCACGGCACCACCTTCGGGGGCAATCCTCTCGCCATGGCGGTCGGCAATGCCGTGCTTGATGTGATCCTGGAGCCCGGCTTCCTCAAGGAAGTCGAGCGCAAGGGACTGCTCCTCAAGCAGCGTCTTGCCGAGCTTAAGGATCGGCATCCTTCCATCATTGTCGAAGTGCGGGGAGCGGGCCTCATGATGGGGCTGCGCACTCTGGTGCCCAATACCGATTTCGTCACCGCGGCGCGCAATCAGAAGATCATTCTGATCGGGGCCGGCGACAATGTGGTCCGGCTTTTGCCTCCGCTCATCATCTCGGATGAGGATATTGCAGAAGCCTTTAATCGTCTTGATGCCGCCTGCGCGGCCATGGAAGCTGAGCTTTCGACGAAAGCTCAGCCGGGAGCAGCCCAATGAACACCCGTCACTTTCTCGATCTCAGCGATTTTTCCGGCGACCAGATCCGGTACATCCTGAAAGTGGGCTCCGACATCAAAGCCAAACGCCGCCGGGGGGAACGCTCGAAGGAGCGTCCGCTCGAGGGCAAGACCCTGGCCATGGTCTTCGACAAGCCATCCACCCGCACCCGTGTATCCTTCGATGTGGGCATGCGCGAGCTTGGTGGTGAGACGCTGATGCTCACCGGTAAGGAGATGCAGCTTGGCCGCGGTGAGAGCATCGCCGACACGGCGCGGGTTCTCTCTCGCTATGTGGACGCCATCATGATCCGCACCCTCGATCATGCCATGGTGACGGAACTCGCCCAGTATGCCTCGATCCCCGTGATCAACGGCCTGACCAAGACGACGCATCCCTGCCAGATCATGGCCGATATCATGACCTTCGAGGAGCATAACGGCCCCATCGAAGGCCGGACCGTCGCATGGGTCGGGGATGCCAACAACGTGCTCGCCTCTTGGATTCATGCCTCGGCACGCCTAAATTTCACTCTGAAGATCGCTTCTCCGCCGGAACTTGCCCCGCGACCCGAGCTTTTGTCCTGGGCCAAGAAGGAAGGAACGGAGATCAGCGTGACGACCGATGCCTTCGAGGCAGCTGAAGGTGCCGACGCCATCGTCACCGATTGCTGGGTTTCCATGGGTGACGACGACGAGTTCCGCCGCCACAACCTGCTGAAGCCCTATCAGGTCAATAGCAAGCTGATGAGCGTGGCCGCCAAGAACGCCGTCTTCATGCACTGCCTGCCGGCCCATCGCGGCGAGGAAGTGACGGATGACGTGATGGACGGTCCGCAATCCGTCGTTTTCGATGAAGCCGAGAACCGGCTTCATGCACAAAAGGGCATCCTCGCGTGGTGCCTTGGAGCAGCAAACGCATGAGTTCAACTTCGTTCGAGGGACATGACGACGTCGTTCTGCCGTTCTCGGTGGAGCCTCTCGACGTGCGCGGGCGCGTGGTGCGCCTGGGTCCCTCTATCGACACGATCCTGGCCCGCCACGGTTATCCCAACATGGTCGCCCGCGTAATCGGCGAGGCTGCGGCCCTCACCGTCATGCTCGGCGCATCGCTGAAGCTCGAGGGCCGCTTCCAGCTTCAAACCAAGACCGATGGCATCATCGACATGGTGGTGGTGGATTTCAACGCCCCCAACAAGCTGCGTGCGACGGCTCGCTTCGACCAGGAGAAGCTCGACGCTCTGGGGTCCGGAACGGTGAGCACGGGCGAACTGATCGGCAGCGGCTATCTTGCCATGACTATCGATCAGGGCACAGAGCGCAGCCGCTACCAGGGTGTCGTAGCCCTTGAAGGCCAAGGCTTTGAGGAGGCCGCGCACCAGTACTTCCGTCAGTCGGAGCAGATCCCCACGCAGGTGCGCCTTGCGGTTGCCGAGCAGTTCGAGGATGGACGCCACACGTATCGTGCCGGTGGCCTGATGATTCAGTTCCTGCCGTCCTCGCCGGAGCGCATGCGCCAGGCTGACCTTCATCCCGGTGACATCCCGGAAGGGCATGCGTCCAACGATCTGGCGATGCCTTCGGAGGACGACGCCTGGGTCGAGGCGAAGTCGCTTCTCGCAACGGTGGAAGATCACGAGCTCATCGATCCCGCCGTATCGAGCGAACGTCTGCTGTATCGCCTCTTCCACGAGCGCGGCGTGCGCGTGTTCGAGGGGCAGCACGTGCACGAAGAATGCACGTGTTCGCACGAACGCATCATGGGCATGATGCGCCGTTTCTCTCAGGAGGATCGTCGCGACATGGTGGGCGACAACGGCCGTATCGGCATCACCTGCGAGTTCTGCTCGCGCTTCTACGATCTCGATCCCACCGAAGTGGAAGCCGAGATCGCGAAGACCGAAGCGTAAAGAACTTCGAATGTTCTCATGCTGCGATGCCCGGCCTTGTGCCGGGCATCGACGTTTCAGGGACACGAATTATTTGAAGACGTAGATGGCCGCCAAGCGCGGCCATGACGTGAGCCTGGACCCTATGAACTAGTGCAGGTTGCCATCAGGCGTCGCATGAACGCCGCGCCTGCCTCCAATTGATCGAGTGTGATGTACTCGTCCGCCTGATGCGCCTGATCGATGGAGCCGGGACCGCACACGACAGTTGGAATGCCCGCCATCTGATAATGACCGGCTTCCGTTCCGAACGGCACTGTCTGCGTATGGTTCTTTCCTGCAAGGCGAAGCGCCAGCGTCTCCGCGAAGGATCCGGGCTCCGGCGCAAGACCGGGAACATGCGCATGCAGCTTCGTCTCGATGCGCCCGAAGTCGCCGAAGCGATTGAGGCGCTTCAGGGCGACGTCCTGCGCAAACCTTTCAAGCCTATTCGGGATCTCGTTCGGATCCTGGCTCGGAAGGCCGCGAAATTCCCAATGGAATGTGCATGATTTCGAGAGGATATTGCGAGCGGTGCCGCCCGAAATCACACCCACATGCACGGTCGTATAGGGGGGATCGAAGCGTCCGCTCGTGTCGCCGCGTTCCATCATCTCGTCGCCGATGCGGTTGAGCTCACCAATCATCTCCGCTGCCGTCATCACGGCGCTCGCGCCGAGATAGGGCTTGGAGGAATGCGCCTCGAAGCCATGGACCGTCGTCGAGAAGGTCACGACGCTCTTGTGCGCGTCCACCACTTCCAGCATCGTCGGCTCGCCCACAATCACGGCCTTTGGCAGTGGCAGGTCATGTCCGAGCTTGCGAATGGTGTCTACCACGCCAAGGCATGTGGTCTCCTCGTCATAGGAAAGCATGATGTGGATCGGCGTCTGGAGATTGGCAGCCTGAAACTCGGGGATGAGAGCAAGCGCAAGCGCATCGAACGCCTTCATGTCCACTGCGCCGCGCCCATAGGCTCGTCCATTCTCGACACGCAGCGTGAACGGGTCCGATGTCCAGTTCTGCCCAGCCACTGGCACGACGTCCGTGTGGCCCGACAGAACGATGCCGCCCCTGTCCTGCGGACCGACGGTAGCATAGAGCGCAGCCTTGTCGCCGGCTTCATTCAGGATGCGCACATAAGGCACGTTCCAGCTCTGAAGGTAGGTTTCCACGAATTCGATGAGGGCCAAGTTCGACTTCGCGCTTTCGGTGTCGAACGCAACCAGCTTCGCCAGCATTTCAAGCGGCGTCAGCCGCTGACCGTTGGAAGACATACAAACCTCAATGCAGCACGCGCTTGCTGCGCGGCATGTCGAGTGAAAAGGCCGGGATCTCGGCGTCAAAGGTTTCGCCGCTCGCGGTTTCCATCACATAGCTTCCCTGCATGGTGCCGCTGGGCGTCGTGAGCGGGCAGCCGCTCGTATAGCTGTAGCTCTCGCCCGGTCCGAGGATTGGCTCCTCGCCGACCACTCCTGCGCCGCGTACTTCCTGCACGCGTCCCTGTTCGTCGGTGATGCGCCAATAGCGGGCGCGCAGCTGCACACGCTCCAAGCTCAGATTGATGATCTCGACCGTGTAGGCAAAGAAATAACGATTGTCGTCGGGCGAGGACTCTTCCGGCATGTAGCGGGGTGTCACGGTCACGCTGATGCCGCGGGTGACGGCCTTGTACATGGTGGTCCCTTGGCCAAGTGTGAATGATCAGCTGTCGTGGTAGGACGGCCTTCAGGCCGCGTCAATCGATGGTAATGGGCTCTCATGCCCGTCTCGGACGCATACGCCCTATAAAGGCACCGCGTTTGCATCGGGTGGGGCACGCCAGCACCGTGATCGCGCAGCCTCTTTCCAGCTTGGGCCGGATTAACCTTATGAGAGCCTTAAGCGAAACAGGGCTGGTCTGGTCCGCATTTAGCGATGAGAATGGTGCAACGGCGAGAATTCCGTTACATGGCTTCGACAGCTAAGCTAAAAGCACTCACGATAGAGCAGGGGACCGGAAGAAGGTCATGGTTGCGTTGAAGGACGGGATCCAATCGGCTGATGCCATCATGCGCCTCGCGGAAGCGGGCGTGATCAAACCGGAGACGCCGTTCGCCTCCGACCAGGTGCAGCCTGCAAGCCTCGACCTGAGGCTCGGCCGCCGGGCCTACCGGGTGCGCGCCAGCTTCCTCCCGGGTCGTGGCCATACGGTCCAGGACCGCCTGAATCAGCTGAGCTTCCACGAGATCGATCTCTCCGCCGGGGCAATCCTTGAGACCGGCAGCGTCTATATCGCCGAGCTGCAGGAAAGCCTGTCCCTGCCGGATAACCTGTCGGCGGCGGCCAACCCCAAGAGTTCTACGGGCCGCATCGACGTGTTCACCCGCGTGATTACCGACCGCAGCCAGGAATTCGACACCATCGGCGCAGGCTACAGCGGCCCGCTTTATGCCGAAATTTCCCCTCGCACGTTCCCGGTCCTGGTGAGAACCGGCACTCGCCTCTCCCAGTTGCGGCTTAGAAAAGGTCAGGTGCGCCTGAGCGATGCGCAACTCCAGGCCCTTCACCAGCGCGAACGGGTCGTGACCTCCGCAGAGCCCTCGATCCAGGACGGAGTTGCCGTCAGCGTGGATCTGGCGGGCTTCGGCTCCGACAATCTCATCGGCTACCGGGCGAAGCGCCATACAGGCCTCGTCGATGTGGATAAGCCGGGCTCTTGCCGAGTCGCCGATTTCTGGGAGCCTCTCTATGCGGATGCCAGCAGGACGCTGATCCTCGACCCGGGCCAGTTCTATATCCTCGCCTCCAAGGAGGCGGTGCATGTCCCGCCGGATTATGCGGCCGAGATGGTGCCCTTCGATCCGCTCGTGGGCGAGTTCCGGGTTCATTACGCCGGCTTCTTCGATCCGGGCTTTGGCCATGCCGGCGCGGGAGGGGAGGGGGCTCGCGCAGTCCTCGAAGTTCGCTCCCGCGACGTGCCCTTCATCCTGGAGGATGGGCAGATCGTCGGCCGCCTCGTCTACGAGCGCATGGCCGAGCGCCCCCAGGTGCTTTACGGCTCGGGCGCAGGCTCGAATTACCAGGCTCAAGGGCTGAAACTGTCGAAGCACTTCCGCTGACCCCTTGCGGAAGTGCAGCTAAGATCGATATGGTCTTATGGCGCGCGGGCGTAGTTCAGAGGTAGAACGTCAGCTTCCCAAGCTGAATGTCGTGGGTTCGATTCCCATCGCCCGCTCCAACTCCTCCTTTTGATACGGATCAAGGCTAGGGCGAGCCCTCCTGGTAGGGTTCTTACGAACCATTAAGCATGCCTCTCCGGATGAGGAGGGAAAAATGCGAGTTCCGCATCAGGAGGTGTTGACAAAGCGTCGGCTAATCGACATATCCGCAGCCCCGCCGGATTTCAGATCCAGGCAGGCTTCATGTCACAGACATCACACCAGATAGAGATCCTTCGGAACTCTAAAATGGTGCTGGGTCTGATCAGGAACTCTAAAGGTCCTGATCGACGGCACGAGCCACGGCTGACAGACAATGGTAAGCTCCCGTGGCTCCTCTGACGGACAATCCAAGTTTTCGGAAGGCGAAAGCCATCTGAGACTAAGTAAACGCAAAGATGGCATCATCTCTGCGAACGATGAAGTTTGCTTTGAACGCTGAGGTTTGTTGGGGCGACGTTCTGAGCGTCAAAAAATCTTCAAAAAAGATGTTGACGTTCAAAACGAGTATCGCTAAACATCTCTTCATCGACGGCGGCCTTGGATTGGGGCGCCGGACTGGAGGCCCTGGCGATCCTGAGCGCTGCAAAGCGGGTGGGATGGCAGCGGGTTCTCCTCTTGTCTCTTCGAGGCGAGATTTGCTCTTTGACAAGTGAAGAAGGAAGGAGAAGCGTAGGCGGCGGTGTCCTTGCGATGACCTTAGGGTCATTAGATAAGACAACGACCTGATCTATGCTTTGGTGAGTACACCGCTTCGGCCGCAAGGCTGGAGATGGATGGACTCTGTCAATTTAAGTGTAGTGACAGTCAGATCAAATCTTTCAACTTGAGAGTTTGATCCTGGCTCAGAACGAACGCTGGCGGCAGGCTTAACACATGCAAGTCGAACGGGCCCTTCGGGGTCAGTGGCAGACGGGTGAGTAACGCGTGGGAACGTGCCCTTCAGTTTGGAATAACCCAGGGAAACTTGGGCTAATACCGGATACG
>NZ_FMVJ01000001.1 GCF_900102135.1 Microvirga guangxiensis | reverse complement strand
CCACGAATTGGGGGCCTTAGCTGTAGGTCAGGGTTGTTTCCCTCTCCACGACGGACGTTAGCACCCGCCGTGTGTCTCCCGCGCAGTCCTCCCAGGTATTCGGAGTTTGGTTAGGTTTGGTACCGCTGTGGGCGGCCCTAGCCCATCCAGTGCTCTACCCCCTGGGGGATTCACGCGAGGCGCTACCTAAATAGCTTTCGCGGAGAACCAGCTATTTCCGAGTTTGATTGGCCTTTCACCCCTAGCCACAAGTCATCCGAGACTTTTTCAACAGGCACCGGTTCGGTCCTCCAGTGCGTGTTACCGCACCTTCAACCTGCTCATGGCTAGATCACCCGGTTTCGGGTCTAAAGCAACGAACTCAAACGCCCTATTCAGACTCGCTTTCGCTGCGCCTTCACCTATCGGCTTAAGCTTGCTCGTTACTTTAAGTCGCTGACCCATTATACAAAAGGTACGCCGTCACCCAGGACGAACCTTGGGCTCCGACTGTTTGTAAGCATCCGGTTTCAGGTACTATTTCACTCCCCTCGTCGGGGTGCTTTTCACCTTTCCCTCACGGTACTGGTTCACTATCGGTCGCTGAGGAGTACTTAGGCTTGGAGGGTGGTCCCCCCATGTTCAGACAGGATTTCACGTGTCCCGCCCTACTCAAATCCAACAATCACCCTGACCTGTACGGGGCTATCACCCATGCTGCCCGACTTTCCAGACGGTTCCA
>NZ_FMVJ01000034.1 GCF_900102135.1 Microvirga guangxiensis | reverse complement strand
GAGCCGCAGTAGCGGCACCCTATTTTCACCTCCGACGGATTTGCCAGTTCTCATGCATAAGCCATTTAAGCCCAATGACTTTCTTCCAACTGCTGTTCAGCAAGCAGGAAGAACTCCCAGACTTGAAGCTGAGACTCAAGAGCGGGATGGCTCAGTGGAGACAGGTCGTGACAAGTCTGCTTGGGAAACTCCTTGGTCTTCTGCTGGTGAAGCCGAACCGGGGTGGTGGAAGGCCTTTGCACTCGACAAGGATGTGAGAGCAACGCGCACCCCTGACCGCATCATCAAGAAGCAGTCAGAAACCAATGTAGTGGCCCTTTCATCAGGCGAGGCCATAGATATCGTTCGCCTCGCTCGTGCTGCGGATCGATCCTGCACAGAAGCTATCCGCAGACGCCTGGAGCGTCTGCGGAATGCTGCCGAGCCCAACTCACTTGGTTTCTCTACATTCGAGCTGGAGACGGAAGGTTCGCCGGTTGTACAGTCCATCCATCCAGCCGGGGGGATGGTGTCCGTAGAGGAGCCTCCAATTCCGATTGAAAGGATAGAAGATGTAGCAACCGCATCCGCTGCCAACTCGGCAGATGTGTATGAACATTTGGAAACACGACTTAATGGTGTTGACATTGCTAACTGTGAGGTGGTGTCAGATTGCTCCTCGACGGAGCAGGCCTCTCTAAGGCATCAGGGCGAGTTGCTGCTGCCTGTCGCAATAGAGAAGGCGAGGCCTGTCTTCTCGGGATTCGCGTTCCAATCGAGCCTCTACAAAATCTCAGTATTTTTTAAGCCTGAGTCGTCTATCGACCTTTCAATAGAAGACGACCCTCATGACGGTGGTCCCATTATCACAGAGGACGCCGATTCCATTGACAATCAGGAATCTCTTTCGGGTATGTCCGAGTGGATTGAACCTGAAGACGTGGCCATTCCTGAAATAGGAGTGCTCGCACCTGAGCAGAACGCTGAGGAAATCGATCCATGCTATCTCTCCCTGTATAGCGAAGAAATCTCATCGTCTCTCGAATTGATAGAAATTTCCGAAAACGCAGATCGGTCAGCTTTCGCAACTGCGAATATTGGCACCCTTGCTTCTGACGTCTCTGTTTCGGCTGGCCAGGCTGTAGTGGCGCAGGTGATCAATTTCCCGAAGGTGGAGCGTACGAGGAATACAGGCTACGAACTTCCGGATGTTCAACTGCTGGCTGAGCCTCCCGAAAGTGAAGGACCTGTGCTCACCGAAGATATTCTCGAGGAGAGAGCTGGCAGGGTTGAGAAGGTTATCCGTGACTTCGGTGTTAAGGGTGAAGTCATTCATGTCCGCCCAGGCCCCGTCGTTACCCTCTATGAACTTGAGCCTGCTCCAGGTGTCAAATCCTCGCGGGTTATCGCACTTTCAGACGACATTGCCCGTTCCATGAGTGCAGTCTCCGCCCGCGTCGCTGTGGTCCCGGGCCGCAACGCCATCGGCATCGAGCTTCCTAACGATACGCGTGAAACCGTGTATCTTCGTGAGATGCTTGAGTCGGAAGACTTCAAGGGATCAACGCAGAAATTGCCACTGTGCCTGGGCAAGACCATCGGCGGCGAGCCCGTCATCGCCGATCTCGCCCGCATGCCCCACCTGCTCGTGGCCGGCACCACCGGCTCGGGCAA
>NZ_FMVJ01000019.1 GCF_900102135.1 Microvirga guangxiensis | reverse complement strand
GATTGTGTGCGTCAAGTTCTGCAAAGTGGGGCGGCCGGTCAGGCTGGCTAAGCGGCTTCGCGAAGAGTGCTTTTCTTGTGCTCCTTGAGATCCTCCATGTTGAGGTAGCGGTGGGCTTCCAGCCAGTTCTCGTGCGTCTCGACCGCCAGCGCCCGCACCAGCCGGCAGCATGAGGCCGCATTGGGGAAGATCCGCACCACGTAAGTGCGCCTCCTGATCTCCTCGTTCAGCCGCTCGAGCATGTTGGTGCTTTTGAGATGCTTGTGATGCTGGCGCGGCAAGCGGTAGAAGGTGAAGGTCTCCTCGATCGTCTCCTCGGCCCAGGCGACCAGGCGCGGGTAGCGTCCCTCCCACTTGGCAATCCAGGCGGCCAGATCCCGCCGGGCTTCCTCGACCGAGCGGCGGTCGTAGAGCCAGCGCAGTTCCTGCAGGCAGTCATCGTCGGCTTTGCGCGGCAGGTGATCGAGCGCGTTCCTGAGGAAGTGCACATAGCAGCGCTGATACGCGGCCTCACTCAGCACCTCGCGGATCGCCGCCCTCAGCCCGGCATGGTCGTCCGCCACCACCAGTTCCACCCCTGAGAGCCCACGCTCGCGCAGGCCCTGGAGAAAGGTGCGCCACGAGGATTGGCTTTCCCGGTTGGCCATCTCGACGCCCAGGATCTGGCGCCTGCCGTCCCAGTCGATGCCGACCGCGATCAGCACGGCTTGCGAGGCAACGATGCCGCCCTCGCGCACCTTCTCGTAGCGCGCATCCAGGATCAGGTACGGGAACGGCTCCTCGAGCCTTCGGGAGGCGAACTGCGCCAGGCTGTCGTCCAGGCGCTTGTTGATGGCCGAGATGGCGGAAGCCGAGAAGCTGTGGCCGCACAGCTCCTCGGTGATCGCCTTGACCTTGCGGGTGGACACACCCTGGACGTACATCTCAGCCAGGGTAGCCACCAGCGCCTGCTCGGAGCGCTGGTAGCGCTCGAACAGCTCGGTGGAGAAGCGGCCATCCCGATCCTGCGGCACGCGCAGCTCGAGCTTGCCGACCCGGGTCACCAGGGTGCGGGTATAGTAGCCCGAGCGGTAGCCCAGGCGAGCCGAGGTGCGCTCGCCCTTCTCAGCCTGGAGGGCATCGGTCATCTCGGCTTCGAGCATCTCCTGCATGACGGCGCGCACGATCTCGCGCAGGCCGTCCGGGCTCTGGCTGAGAAGGCCCTTGATGGCAGCGGCAGCAGGTTTATCCTTTGCAGTGGTCATGGTGGGGCTCCTCTCGGAGGGTGACTTGGACATCACCATCCTGCCATGACCGCCCCAATCAGGCGATTTGCAGAACCTTCACCACACTACTCGGTATCCCGCTGCATCACGGTAGTTCGTGACCTCCCACCGCCAGTGGGGGCTACATCCTGAACCGGCATTGCGCCCCAGTCACAGACACGCAGCTTGTTGTCGAGGGCGCGGTCGAACAGAGCGAGATCTCGGATGCGCTGTGCTACCTGGGCCTGATCCGAATGGCCCAGAATGCTTTGGCCTTCAGAGGCGGATTGGATCAGATCAGCTCGCCCGGGTCCAGGGTGTAGTGGTTCGGCAGGGATGTTCAGCAATCCAGTTTTGCAGTGCAGTGCTCCTGAAACGAAGCCCCGTAATGAACCTTGGCCGTTCTGCCGACAAACCTAGACGGTGCAATCCTCCCAAATCTCCATCAGCTTACAAGGCTACACTCGTCCTATCCTTTGTTCTGATCTCCAGCACGTACCTCCTTGAAGATCGCAATTGCTAATCCTCGCTCACAGGACACCGTAACAAGGGATAGTTGAAGAGTGTTGCTGAGGCTGAGCTGGCTCCTCGCGTCCCAACCAGCTTACTTGCTCACGGGTTTACCTGATGGAGACCGAGTTATTCGCGCCTTCAACTTGCGCAAAATGGAATTGATGTGCTCCTTGACGGCAACCTCGCCGATCTCCAACAGATCCGCAACGGCGGCTGCCTTTTTGCCGGTAACCAGATGAGCGATGATCTCAGTCTCCTCCGACGAAATGCCTGAGGCTGCCGGACATCGGTTCTCGTTCACGGCCTCCAGATGGGGGAACTGAGATGGGCTGTATGCAGCTTCAATGATGCTGCCGGATGGTTCTCTCCGGCGCCGAATGATCTTCGCGGTCATCACGGCTGCCCCCTGCAACGCATTAACCCCGTAATCTCTTTAGTCGATCAAGCAGCAGAGCACTTTGCCGTTTGCCTCAATCTTTGTGCCGTTTATCTCAAGCGCGGGATCAAAGGAGGTAGAGCCTTTCAAATCCGAAGATATTGAATCCACTCTGCCAGAACTGGCTGACCCGCTCCATTCGCGCCAAGCTGAAGATGTTTGATAGTCCGGTGAGCCAAGGCACCCTCGGCCCGCGCCTCTCTGGGTGACATATCGAACATTCCGCGGAACGTCCGGCTGAAGGCGGTTTCATTGTTGAAACCCCACGAATAGGCGATATCCGAAATGGAGCGATGAGAGTGGGCTGATGACGTGATCTGGTGGAAGCAGCGGAGCATCCGTCGTGCCCTAATGAACGCCGCCAATCCACCCAATGGCTCGAACATTCGGCCGAGCGTGGCCCTTGAAAGCCGGAACTCGCGGGCAACGCTGTCCACTGTAAGCGATGGATTTGCCAGATTGTTATCGATATAGCGCTTGATCGTCAGGATCAGTGCAGCGCGTTTAGCGACAGTTGTAGTCTCGTGAGCGTCAGCCACAGGGCCGAAACAGGCAGCAACAAGGCTCGCCGTCGCATTAGAGATGCGAGCCCCATCATCTGAGCTGAGTGAGCCTACGGCATTATATACGGTGCTCAGATATGTAGCGAGTAGGTGGCCGAGAGCGGACCGACCCGAGAGCACCAGGCCATGAAGCCCATCAGGCTTCCTCACCAGAGGCTCCAATACCGACCGAGGGATCACGAGACTGAGATTCTGAAAGGTCTGCGCCCGCGTGTGCAGCGTCCGGGACAGATCAAGGATGCTGAGGTCGCCAGGACCGACATGCACAGTTCGGCCCTCTGCATCGCCCACGTAGCCGCCTAAACAATAGAGCTGAACAAGGTAGTGATCGACACCGCTGCGCGCGATCGTCACCGGGGAACGGCGGAACTCCTGCCCAGTCGCTGCCACGCTGCCGAGGAGCAGCGGACCAAAGTGGTAACTGTCGATTTCAACCTCGAACGATGCAACGGCCTGCGTATCAGAGACCGCTACGTCAAAGAGGGGAGAGACAATGTTGCGCCACGTCCAGTATGCTTCCTCGGGTGCGGACACCAAGGATCCTTCAAATGAAAAAGATGGCAGACTTGGCATTGTTCTGACGGTGCCCGAGAGCTCGTTCTTGTTCAAGTAAGAGCTTACGGAGAAGACTAACGGAGCAGCTTTGAAAGTCGAGGCTTTATCTAGAGGTCAGTATGAACGTCCAGTCACGCCGCCGTCTAACTAACCTTTGTGCTCTCTCGACACGGTATGGGAGGTTCCGAGTTGCCACTAACCGTTTCTTATTCCCTTGCTTCGCTTTGCCAGATTATGGAACGTCACCCTAGACCTGTCCGCTAAGTGACTAGCCTTAGCTGCGCGGGATCCTTCCAATGTCACAGACCAAATGTCCCCCCAAGCACATCTTGGACTTATGCTCGATGCCTGCAAACCTCACCGAACCGGACACTCCAGAAGGAAAGCCAAGATTGGCTTCTGACTCGAACTAGACTGTCAGGGTTCTCGCCAATTTGGAAGGATCACTGGAAATTTGTATCTTTGACGCACTGATGCTGCTGAACGCGAGAATGGTCAGCCTCCAGCTCGCCCGGAGGAAGGAGAAGGAAGAACATTGTTGTCCGCCTTGTGCGAACTGGCGATGAGAGCCTGATAGACGCATTCCTAACGCAGCATGCTGACAGCTCTCTGTTCCTGCGCTCATTTCTGACGCGGGGTGGCCTTGTCGATGAAGGCAAGCCACTTCAGGGTACCTACGCAATTGCCCTGGAGGGCGAGCAGGTTGCGGGAGTCGTCATGCACTCCTGGAACGGGAACATGTACCTGCAAGCACCAGAGGACGCTACTCGTCGTGTGAATACCGCTGTCCAGGCTACCGGTCGGCCTCTCATCGCGCTCGGCGGACCTTGGTTACAGGTGATGGCGGGTACACCTGGCATTGGGTGCTCCCGCAGTGCAACGGCGCTGCCCCGAGGACTTATTTGCTCTAAACATTTCCGACCTTATCGTTCCTAAGCCTCTCGCAACGGAGGCGGTCGCGTGTCGCCGTGCGGAGAAGGATGATCTTGATCTGCTTCGGGATTGGCGCTTCGGTTATGAGGTCGAGTATACCGGTCTACCTGAGACGGCCTCAACGCGTGCGTTTGCAGCCAGCACCATTGAGGGACACGTAGAGCGTGGAGAAGCCTTCCTGCTGGAGGCAGATGGTTGTCCAATCTCCCTGTGCACGCACAATGCGCGAGTTCACGACAATGTACAGGTTGGAGGCGTGTGGACGCCGCCCGCGCTGCGCGGGTGCAGGTATGCCCGACACGATGTGGCCGGTGCGCTCCGAATGGCTGAGAGGGAGGGCGCAACGCGAGCAGTGCTCTTCACCGAGAACCCTGCCGCCCGATGCTCTTATGAGGCTCTTGGCTTCCAGCGGGTCGGAGACTTTGGCGTGATTGTCCTTGCGATTTAATCCGCGCCCCAGTCCACTGACCCCCCGTTGTTGCACCCAGACTTGGGGACTGCCTTCAGTGAGAGGCAATCCTTCGGAGCCCAAGCAGTTTGGCCCCCTCCTATCATACGACTTGAAACGCTCGGCGGGCTCGTTCCCGGATCTCTCCCAATTCGTCCTGCATGGAATTGATTTGCCCTTCCAGATCCTCAAAGGATGCGCATGGAGGTGTGAGAAACAGGCGCCCGTCCTTGCGCTGAGAGTAGCGGGTAAGGGCTATCGCGACGGAAGCTGAAGTGTTCGGGCTCGCGAAGCGGATATCAAGTTCAAAAGCCTTTAATAGATGCATGTGCGCCTCCTTCAACCTAGGTCGGACGCTGGAGCGCAAATGACCACTGCTCGTAGGTATGCTCAGTATGACCTAGGAGTGGGTAGCTGCAGGGGCACTACCCACTCGTGGGAGCAGAATGAAACTTCATCCGGAGCCGCGGATCCCGAGGGTGTTGTGAGACTGTCTTTCCCGAAGGTGTCGCTACCGTTGAGCCACGCTTACTGGCGGGGACCATAAAGGCCTGAGAAGTGGCTCGAGAATGACCCCGCCGATGATGGCGAAGGAAAGTAAAACAAGCCCGATCCGACTATAGAGCGCAGCGCGATCCTTATGGGTCATAGACCCCTCCAGTCGTCACACATCGCAGATAACGTAGATGGGCAAGCCTAGTTGCCATTCCTGGTGCCTGTGATCCGGTGCTCGCCCGCCAGAGGGTGGACGCACGATAACTGGGGTCGCTGCGCAATGAGGCCACCCCGGCGAGTGGCATGCCTGCGAATTAGTCGAGTGTCTGCTGGCCTTGGAAAACAGATATTCATGAAGCAACGAAAATTTCTTCGGATGACCCACTCCGTACGAACCATCCCGAGGTTGCGACACGTGGCTGATGGAGAGATTGTCTCCTCCGATTCTCCATTCCATAACCTTCCTTGCGAGTTACGGAGTGGCGGCTCATACTCGCGCGGACCAGATTTCCTCCTGTCTTTCACGACGCCTCGGCGCCTCCGGACTGATGCTGCGCGATCAGGGACGGTAGGCACAAGCCCGTAACCTCCTGGCGCCCAGCTATGACCAATTTACCGAGGGGTTCGACGCCGACGATTTGCAACGGGCGAAGGCACTGTTGGAGGGCCTGTTACGCCATGCGCCATCCACCAGTTGAGAGCCATTGGCAGTTCCTGACGACCATGCACAACTGGGGCACTTCTTACTACCTTCCATGAAGGAGGCGTTTAGGCGAAACGTAGGGTTTGTCGATGCGGGCGATCTGGTCCATCTCAGCTTGGCTAACGCGATATCCATCCAGCACGGGATCGAAGGTTAGGTTCTCCCAAGGAAAAACGTAGCAGTACGTCCCAGAACCGAGGAAGCCACCCACAGCAACGTCAGCATAGATGAGGCCTCCGCCGTCCGCCTCCCGATACAGCCGCTGAAGGACGCCGATCGCCGGCCGTGAGGGCCATAGATGGCTGTGCCGCTGATCCGGCCATCCCCGACAAGGCTGTTCAATAGGTTGGCTTGGTTCATCCTCGATCCCGTTCAATGACTACGGCTTGAGATGTTGAGCGAGGAAATCCCTCACGTGAGCCGCCGCCATCTCAGCGTTCTGGGGTTCTGACCTGAGCCATTCCGAGAACGTCGTCTTATCAGGCATCGGTGAGGTGGGCTCGAAGTTCTTGAACAGGGTAGGGGCCACCCTTTCTTCGACAGGCGCTCCACCCGCGGATTGCTGCGTGGTGACCCGAGGGCATCTATCAACGGCATCGGGGACAGAGATCCCATTGATGACCAGGGTGGGAGCTGCCATGCGGGACTTAACGGCGCATAGTGGGGAATAGACGAAGGCCACTGCCGCCCTGAAGCGTTCGGGCCTGACGATAAAGGCCGTAGTGTCCGCAGGCGCAGGAATCCGCCAGACATCGCCTGTCTGGAACCCCAGCAGGCCGACGCGCTGCGGGTCCGCCCAGGGTTGCTTGGCGATATAAGCGAGAGCTCCATAGGTATCGGCAACGCGAGTGGCGTCGAAGGTCGGGTTGGCGCAGGTGTCCTTGATGCCACGAGAGCTGTAGCTATCCACCAGCAGTACCGAATAGCCCCAGGACGTCAGGCGCTTGGTCCAGAATACTTCGCGCGAGGATTCAGCGAAGTTCTTTTGAGCGCCGAATTCGCTTGTGGTCACCTCAGGCGGTAACCCCCCGCAGTCGTGGAGGTAGATGATGACCGGATATGGTCCGTTGCCGGGAGGCTTAACGACGTATGCTCGTACCTCGTCGCCCCGAGGGGGCTGAAGGGTCTCGCCTTTCGCTTGCGCACGCCGCTGCTGGAATTCGCTCAGTGGAACCGCGGCACTCTCGAACCTCACTAGTTCAGCAGCATGGCTTGAGGGTATGCAGGAGAGGCAACTGACAGCAAGAAGGAAGACATGCTTGTCAAGCATGATAGCCTCCCGAACATCTGAGATGTCGTTCGCCTTGCGAGGCCGGTCAGTATATCAAAGATTTAGCAGAAAGTCTTGCGATCTGAGGTTCGCCTCTCGCACTTCTCAAAAGAAGCGCTTTGGTCTGCTCATGAGGCGGTGATCAGATCTTGGTTTCATTGGTTTTTCGTTACCCGTTGACCCATCTTAGACATTTCGAAGGCGTCAGCCGCTGATCCCGGCTCTGTTCCAGGCCTGTTTCCATTAGCGGTCCTGCAACAGCATTAGACGTGACCGCAGGGCTTCCCGGATGTGCGCCCTTGCTAGGCTCTTGACCCGGTCCGCATCGCGCGGCGATGGCCTCGATGAGGGCACGGTGCTCCTCGGCCGCAGGGCACAGTCGTAGATGTGCCCAATCAGGTCGGAGAAGCTCTCGTGCGGATTCATGGTTTCCGAGGCTCATAGCAGCGGAGAAGTACGCACGAATACATCTGCTCAAGCTAACCTAGACCGAAGGGATCTCCCTCCCCCAAATGGCGGAGGACGGGCGGATGCATGAACCATCATCTTTTCTGAACGCCAGCCTGATCGATTCGAATCAGTCCCTTTTAAGCGGTGATCACAGGAACGGCCCGACGGCTGACAGAGCCAGGCAGACGCTATCGAGGTCGCCACCCTAATGGCGAACCAAGACTGAATTCGGAACAACACTATCTCGCATTGGGGACGACCTATGGCCTCCGCTCTGCCCCCAGCAGCAACCAAGCTCCTGCCCGAACCCGTCCGCACGGCGGGGATCCTCTACAATTCGGGCAATGTCCTGCTGTTCCTGACGCCTTTCCTGCTCGGCCAGGAAATGAGCCTGACTGGCACGTTCGCTGGCAATCCGCTGCCGCCCATCGCGGCGTGCATGTTCTTCGCGGCCGGGATCGCCTACTCCCTCGGCCACTTTCGCACTGGCAACCGCCTCTCTGCGACCGCGGCTCTCCTGTTGGCCATCGACTTGTTTATGCGCGGGCATCTCCTGGCGGGAGCCACGGTGCTGTTGCTGCATGCAGGCGGGAAGTTCATCGGCTCGTTTCCCGAATTCTTTGGTAGGGTGCTGGGTGAGCGTGCTCCCAGCAGAGCCTCAGGGTTCGGCCCCATGATCAGCCGCATTCCGGTGGCCGCCGATGTGGTGCGAAGCGGGAATTGGCTCTTGGGCATCGCCTGCGCCTTATGGCTTATAGCAGATCTGTGCCTGGCTCATGCCAACAGTTCTCATGATTGAGATCCATCCCTGGGGCCTGTGGTCAGCGAAACCAGCACGAACGGTCGAAGATCTGGAAAAGCGGATCGTATACTACGAATAGTCACCTTATCGCACTTCCAAGATCTAAGCGCTTGATCCGCTTCGGATAGGAGTACCAGATGTTCCTGCCAGCGGACGTAGTTCAGTGCTGACCCAGGTGCGCCCCTTTGATCACGTATGTTTCAACTGCCATCGTTTCCGCTTTAGCTTTATGCTCAAGGAAAACATAGTGCCCCCATGCTGACCGAATGGGCTCAGGATGCGTATTCAACACAGTTGTTGCCAACTCGCTTCAGTGTTCTTTAAGTTTGGCCCTTGCGTTAGTTCCGTTTGCCAGTGGTCTCAAGAAAAGTCTGGCCGATTTCGCTATCGGCCACGCCTCGGACGATAACATTACCTAGTTGCGGCTGGATCGCCTAAACGAAGCTGGGTTGCCGGCCCTCTCACCAAGAAACGGGAGAAGCATTATGAGCGCCAGACTATTAGGTTCCTTACCCGTCCTTTCTCTCTTAGCTGCAACTGGGATCGCGCACGCCCAGGACATCACCATCGCGGTCGCGGGTCCAATGACTGGTCCCGTCGCATCGATTGGGGAGCAGATAAGGCGCGGAGCCGAACTCGCAGCCGAAGCAATCAACAAGAACGGCGGTGTCAATGGCAAGATGATCATAATATCGGTCCAAGACGATGCTTGCGACCCTAAACAGGCGGTTGCCATTGCCAATCGTATCCTGTCGGCGGGCATCAAGTTCGTTGATGGACATGCCTGCTCAGGCTCGTCTATTCCCGCGGCCGAGATCTATGGCGAGAGCAACATCTTGATGATTAGCCCTGCCTCAAGCGCCCCGAAGTTGACAGACGACGCAGCGAAGAATGGCTACACTACGATTCTTCGCCTTTATGGACGCGACGATGCGCAGGGTCGTTTCATTGGGCCCTGGATCAAGGAGAAGTACGGCACAAAGAAGATTGCGATCCTGCACGATAAGAGCGCCTATGGCAAAGGCCTTGCCGATGTGGTGAAGGAAGACCTCAACAAGGCCGGCGTAAACGAAGTATTTTACGAAGGTATCAATGCCGGTGAGAAGGATTACACTGCCGTAGTGAACCGCCTGAAGAGCGCGGGCGTCGAGTTTCTGTATTTCGGCGGTTATCACACGGAGGCTGGGCTGATCAAACGGCAAGCGGCAGACCAGAACTATCAGTTCCAGCTCATGATGGGCGATAGCCTCGCCACGCCTGAGTTCTGGTCGGTTGCCGGACCCGCAGGCGAAGGTACCCTGTTCACTTTCCCACCGGATGCCCGCGATAATGTGGCCGCCAAGGCTGCCATGGAGCAGTTCCAGCGCATCAACTTCGTGCCTGAAGGCTTCACGTTGTTCTCCTACGCTGTGGTTCAAACGATCGCTGGCGGGATCGCCAAGGCAAGCAGCACAGATCCCGTCGCCATAGCAAAGGCCTTGCGCAGCGCGAGCGTGGATACAGTGATCGGTGCCGTTAGCTTCGACGAGAAGGGCGACGTGAAGAACCCGCGCTACGACATCAACGTCTGGAGGGACGGAAAGTACAGCAAGTTGACTCAATAGGCCCAGCCGGCAGGTAGGTGCCGGCTATAATGACAATCAACAGGCTGAACAATGACGCCTGACCACTCGCAGGTAGATAACCCTCATGGCCCTGCGCGCCCATCAACCTAGCTCTGCCCCTGATGAGCAAGAGGTCCACTAATGGTACATCCCGAAAGAAATGCTTTCGTCTGCTCATGACGTGGTGAGTAGACATTTACTTCAATTGCTGTTCGTTACTCTTTGACCCAAAGCGGTCGTTCCTTAGAGGCTGAACACATGAGATGGTAGTAATCTGACGACCTGGGAACGAGGTTTGCATGAAGCGTCGTGACTTCCTCAGGGTAGGTGCGGGTGCGCTGGCAGCGACCTCTTTGCCTCATGACGTTTGTGCGCAGGTCCCGGCCATTAAAACCCACTCGCTTGGAGACTTCATACTGGCCCAAGCAGCGACGCGCTTGCAAGTCGCGCATCGAAGTGCCCCGGACTGGATCATCTGGGAAACCGTGGCCGATGACTTCCTAACCGCCGAAATTGCCACCGCGGACATTCGGGAGTTTGGCACGCCCGAGGGATCATTCGAGATTACCGACACCGTCTCTGGTGCCTTCACACACCCCACTATCGAGGCCATCGTAATCGACGGCAACAGAGCGTTGGTGACAGGGACGCTCAGAGGATCCGCCCGAACCGTCGGGTACAAGCTGGCTTTCGAGGCAGTGTCGCCCTCTCACCTGCGCTTCGTCATCACCGTAGATGCGGCAGACGTGAACCGCATCCGTCTCACTGTCGGATCGGTGACCGACGAAGCCATTTTCGGCTTCGGCCAGCAGCTGACCTACGTTAACCAGAAGGGCTTTGTCCTGCCTATTCTGGTGCAGGAACACGGGGTTGGCCGCGGCCAACCCGTCGTCACCGAGATCATCGACGTTCTCGCCGATCGGGGCGGTGGAACGCCCCTTGTGACCGAAGCCCCGGTGCCTCACTACCTGACGAGCCGCTTGCGCTCACTGTTCCTGGAGAACATCGAGTACAGCACCTTCGACATGCGCCAGTCTGACCAGATCGCGGTCAAGGTTTGGGCCACGACCATGACCGGCCGTATCCTCTATGGGCGAACGCCGCTCGAGCTGATCGAGGCGTTCACTGAGTACACCGGCCGCATGCGGGTCCTACCGGACTGGGTCCATGAGGGGTTCATCCTCGGAACCCAGGGCGGTACGGAAGTGGTGCGCCGCAAGATCGACACAGTCAACAATGCCGGCATTCCGCTCGCAGGTGTCTGGCTCCAGGACTGGCCAGGTGTGCGCGTCACCTCGACGGGTCGGCAGCTCTGGTGGAACTGGCAGCTCGACGAGACTTACTATCCGGGCTGGAAGCAGCTTGTGGCTGACCTGGAGCGCCAGGGCGCGCGCATGCTGACGTACATCAATCCCTTCCTGTCGACGGAGGAGGGTCATAACAGCCTCTACACCGAGGCGCTCGCCAAGGACTATCTCGTCCGGAATGACGACGGGACCCCATTCCTCAACCAGAACACCACCTTCTCCGCAGCACTTGTCGACCTGAGTTATCCGGACGCCCGCTCCTGGATCAAGGGCGTGATCAAGAAGGAGATGATGGAGAAGGCGGGCGCCTCCGGCTGGATGAATGACTTCGGCGAGGCGCTGCCCTTCGATGGAAAGCTGCACGACGGTGCCGATCCGGCCGTCTGGCACAACCGCTATGCACAGGAATGGGCGCGGGTCGCCCGCGAGGCGATTGAGGAGGCGGGGAGGGGCGACGACATCGTGTTCTTCGACCGGTCCGGCTTCACCCAGAGCCCGGGGGTGGCCACGCTGTTCTGGCTCGGGGACCAGATCCAGAACTGGAGCGAGTACGATGGCATCAAGTCCGCCGTCGTAGGCATGCTCTCCGGCGGCATGTCAGGAGCCAGCCTGATCCACAGCGATACAGGCGGCTACAGCGCGTTCAAGTTTGATGTCGCTGGACGGGATATCCCTCTCATCGCACGCACGCCGGAACTGCTGATGCGGTGGACGGAACTCAACGCATTTACGGCCGTGTTGCGGACCCATGAGGGTCTTGTTCCCGCAATCTCGGCCCAGTTTGACTCGAGTCCTGAACTGCTGGCGCACACGGCGCGCTTCACCAAAGTCTACAAGGGGCTGGCAGCCTATCGCAAGCGCCATGTAACGGTCGCCGCTTCCCATGGTCATCCGCTCACTCGGCACCTCTTCCTCCACTACCCCGAGGATCGCAACACGTACGGTTTGCGCTACCAATATCTGCTTGGCCCTGACCTCATGATCGTGCCGGTGGTCGACAAGGGCACCACCTCGGTCGAGGTCTACTGGCCAGAAGGTGCCGAGTGGACCGATCTCTGGACAGGCGCCAGTGCGGGGAGGGCCGGTGAGTGGACCCGGGCACCCGCGCCGGTGGGCAGGCCTGCAGTATTCCTGCGAAAGGGAGCAGAGTCGACGAATGAAATCATCGAAGGGCTAAAGGCTGCCGATGTTCTCAACTGAGGGAAAAGCTCCATTGCGACCAACGAGTAGAAGAGCAGCTTCTAGCACGATTCAGACTTAAGCCGCATGTCTATCCGGAGAGCGAATGCGGACCTCCAACTCGTGCTTGCAGAATAACGGCCGCCAGTGTGGGCGGCCTTTCTAGTGTTTGTGGCAACAAATGGCAGTTAGGTCGAACCTCGCTTCTGATTTCAGCCAATGAGATCCTGACTGATGGGTACACGCGAGAGCTCGATCGTTTCCTCCGCCCCCTGTCCAGGCTCCGCAAAGGCGAGCGAGGAGAAATTGTATTCCTCTCGCGGAACGCACGCCACGCGCCCGAAGACGAGAAGGCGGATGGGACAAAGGCTTGCCTCATCCCACCAAGACCGACCTGCCCATGGTGGCCTCGAATATAAGGCAAATATCGCGAGGCTCACTCGGTTCGGTTAACAGTTATCAACGCTCTTGAAAGTGCCAAACGCGAATCATAGAGCCCACCCACGATTCCTTTCTTGATCAGCGTATGAAGCATGCCGGATCCGGAGCCATGGACGAACCGATCACTTGCTCAATCGTAAGTGCAACCGACAGGGCTTGCACATCGGCGCCTTCTGGACAGATGATCTGCAGTCCTACCGGGAGACACCCGGGCTTCTGCGGCAGGGGGATACTCACGGCAGGGCATGCGAAGTAATTCGCAGGCTGAGTGTTGCGCGTCATGCCCAGTGCAAGCTCAAGGGCTTTCCGTCCGTCGTCCAGGTCAGTGACAGGAGGCGGAGGCGTCGTGGTCGTCGGAGTGACCCAACCGTCGAATCCAGAAAACCTTTCGGATACGCTCCGTCGCGATCTGGTTCGTTGCGCCTCAAGAGCCAAGTAATCTGCTGCCGTCACATCAAGGCCAGACGCCGCGCGCTGTGCGACAATCGGGTCCATCTGGTTGCAAGCGGCAAGAAAGCGATCTCGGCCAAGCGTCGCGATGAGACATGCCGGGAGAACCGCGGGGAAATAGCGCTCACGCTCTCTCGCCTCGGGAACGGAAACAGGGCTCAACCGGCATCCTGCAGCCGACAGGGCCTCCAGCGCTCCTTTGATCTGCGCGTCGACAACTGGGTCGAGATTGTCAAAAAAGTACTCCTGTGGGACGCCGAGCCGGAGCACCTCGATTGGAAAAGCGCGGGCTTCGGGCTTACCTGTCAGCGCAGCAATAGCCAAAGCTGTATCTCGCGCGGTGCGGGTCAGCAGACCAGGTGTATCCAGATGGGGCGCCAGGGGGAATGCCCCGTCCGTTGAGAAGAATCCGGGCGTCGGCTTGAAACCGAATATTCCATTGAATGCGGCAGGAACGCGAACCGAGCCGCCCGTATCAGAGCCAATGGCGAACGCACACAAACCGGCAGCGACTGCCACGCCTGAACCGGAGCTCGAGCCTCCTGGCAAGCGCGGAGTTTGTGCATCCCACGGATTCACTGGCGTTCCGTGAGCGCTGGAAACGCCAGTGATGCCCAAAGCGAACTCAACGGTTTTTGTCTTACCGAGGATGACGCACCCTGCCTGGCGCAAGCTCCTGACCAGAGGACCTTCCTCCCCAGCGATATCATCGATGTTCATTTTGGAGCCGGCTGTTGTTGGCATACCATCGACGACAAACAGATCCTTGACCGCAACCGGCACGCCCATCAACGGCCCAAGGTCAGTGCCGGCCGCAAAAAGCATATCTATTGCGCAGGCGGTCTTAAGCGCCTGTTCGGCAGCAACATGCTGGAACGCACCGAGTGACGGGTCGAGCACTTCGATGCGGGAGAGGTACGTCCGAGTTGCTTGCTCAGACGAGATTTCGCCATTTCGAAACCGCTGGGCGAATTCGTGCAGCCCTTCACGCCCAAGGGGATCATTTTCCAGAGCGACCATTCAGCGTTCCTCGTAATGTTAAATCCAACAGCTTCATTATTCCAGCTAGGGCATGTGAACCGTGGAAGCCACCGATTTGCAATGAAAGATGTTATCCAGTTGGATGCAGTCGACAAAAAGTGTTTGGCAAGGTTCTTGCACGCGCACTAGGGTAACGCGCTGCATGGCGGGCTTAACGGCAGCTAACGCTTTCTATTGAAGCAGACACAAGGTGAGGGAATAAATGAGGATTGCTATCGCCGCTGCATTGGCAGCCACTCTGTCTGTGGTCGGTACTCCGGCTCAGGCGCAGGTTGAAGTGGGCGTTATCAACAGCCTTTCAGGGAACTTCGCCGCATTCGGCGAACGTTATCGCACTGGCCTTCAGGTCGCACTCGATGAAATCAACGCAAACGGGGGCATCAAAGGGCAACAGCTGACCTTGACGATCCAAGACGACCGGTCCGAGGCCAAGAGCGCGCTCGCTGCGGCGGAGAGTTTTGCAAGCAAGGGCGTTCCGCTTGTTATCGGCTCCTACGCTTCCTCAATCACAGGTCCACTGGCACAGTTCCTGACACGCCAGAAGGTCCCTATGATCGTTCTGGGTAGCGCCGACGACAGCATCACGAAACCCGGTTCACCGTGGGTGTTCCGCGCGAAGCACAACTCGACGATTGTTGCGAAGGCCTATTTTGACTATTTCGATCATCTCAAGAGCACGAAGAAGGATGCACCTCTCGCAACGGTTGCTATGCTGTACGGTAACGGCGCGTGGCCAACCTCCCTTGCGAAAGAGGGCAAACGCCTTGCCGCTGAGCGCGGGTATAAGGTTGTGGGCGATCAAGCCTACGATCAGGGTGTCACTGATTTCCGACCGATCCTGAACCGCTTCCGCGGCGCCAATCCTGATATCCTCTACATTGTGTCCTATGCGGAGGATGGTGTTGCGATTACCCGCCAGATGCGTGAAGTCGGCTTGAACGCCAAGGTGATTGCGATCGATACGTCTGCAGCTCTCCCGAGCTTTGTGCAGCAGGTCGGAAAATCTGCTGACTACATAGCAACAGCCGTCAGCTGGAGCCAAGACGTTAAGTACCCCGGCGCTCAGGAGCTTTATGAACGCCTGAAGGCCAAGGCAGGTGGTGAACCCTCGTTCTACGAGGCAGAGGGTTATCTCGCACTGATGGTTGCTGCAGATGCGCTGCGTCGTGCCGATCCGAAGTCGCGTGACTCCGTGCGTGAGGCGCTGGCTACCACGGACATCACGACGCCCGTGACCACAGTCAACTTCAAGAGCGCCGACGGCTTCCAGGGGCAGAACCCGATCCGAAGCCTCATTCTGCAGATCCAGGATGGTAAGCACGTCACCGTATTCCCGGATGATCTTGCAGCGAAGCAGCCGCAGCACCCCACGCCGGAATGGTCAACCCGCTGACCCAGCCGGGCTGGTGGCACTGCCACCAGCCCGATCAAGGCAACATTGACATTTAGCGACTGGCGCGTAGCTGCGCATTGGCGCGCAGACGATCGAAGTGCCATCAATTAGGAATAAGAATGGCCGGTCTAGATATTCTTCTGCAGAACGTCGCCAACGGCGTCCTGATGGGAGGCGTTTATGCCCTCATCGGAATTGGCCTGACCCTTGTGTTTGGGGTCATGCGTACGATCAATTTCGCTCACGGCGATTTCGTCGTGCTCGGCATGTACAGTGCCGTCCTCTTCAACGCACTGCTGGGCTGGGATCCATATCTGTCTTTGCTTCTCGCGATGCCGATTGGCTTCTTCGCCGGTGTTGTCGTCGAACGCTTCGTCCTCTCACGGGTCGTTGATGCACCACCGGAATCGGCGCTGCTAGCGACACTTGGAATCTCCTTGATCATCGGCAATGCGATCCTGCTCACCTTCGGGGGCGAGCCCCGCTCTGTGCAGGTGTCGTATGCATCGTCTACGTTCTCGATCGCTGGCGTCAATGTCTCTATGGTGTTGCTCCTCGCCGGAATCGCAACGGTCGTCATGATCGCGGCGCTCTATACGCTGCTGAACCGAACTGAGATTGGGCGCGCTATACGTGGTACGGCGGAGAACCGGCTCGGCGCCGAACTCGTCGGCATCGACACGCGGCGGATTCATAGCATAGTCTTCGGCCTCGGAGTCATGCTGGCGGTGATGGCCGGCGTCACGCTCATCCCGCTCCTGTTCGCAACCCCGACCAATACTGGAGCCGTGTTCACCCTGAAGGCCTTCGTCGTGACTGTTCTCGGCGGCTTGGGGAACGTGGGTGCGGCGATCGCTGGGGGTGTCCTTCTTGGCGTTGTCGAGGTTCTGGGTGCATCTTACTTCATGTCCGAGTACCGCGAGGCGTATGGATTGGTTGCATTCCTGCTGATCTTGCTTTTCCGGCCCGAGGGCCTGTTTGGACGGACGGTGAAGCGCGTATGATCAAGCATCTCATTGGACTCGGCGTGCTGCTCGCTGTTGGCATCGCCTATCCGGCCATTTTCCCTAACAACCTGACGATTGCGATCTCTGTCCTGCTCTTTGCCGGTTGGGCCACGTCATGGGACCTGCTCGGCGGCTGGAATGGGCAAGTGAGCCTTGGCCACGCATCGTTCGTAGGCCTTGGGGCTTATTTTGTGGCGATCGGACAAAGCCAGTTTGGTCTTGCACCCTGGTGGACGATGGCCATGGCCGCAGTATTTGCGGCAATCCTCGGTTATTTCTGGGGGTGGCTGACCTTCAGCTTGCGCGGACCATACTTCTCACTCTCGACTATCGCAGTGGCTGAGATTCTCCGATTGATCGCTATTAACGAGGAGTGGTTGACCGGAGGTGCTACGGGCGTGTTCCTGGCAACACTTCCAGAGCCTTTCGGCATCGATCTCTTCTCGAGAACGGCACAATTCTATATGGCGCTTGCCTTTGCGGCTGTGGTGGTTGCGACGGTCATCGTAATCTCTCGGGCTCAGTTCGGTTATCAGTTACGAGCTGTTCGCGAGGATGAAGATTCTGCCATGGCCGCAGGGATCGATCCGACAGCGACGAAGCTGAAAGCATTCATGCTTTCGGCTGCGCTCACGTCGATCGGCGGTGGCATTTACGGAGTCGTGCTCGCTTTCATTGAGCCGCACGTCATATTCGCCCTTCTCTTGTCTGTGCAGATCGCCCTCACAGCTATTATCGGTGGGCGAGGAACGATCTGGGGCCCGTCTGTCGGTGCACTCGTTCTGATCGGCGCAGGAGAGATGTTCCGTACTACATTCGCCGAGGCGAACATGCTGATCTACGGAATCCTAATCCTCATAGTCGTGCTTTTCCTGCCCCGCGGCATTGTTGGGGAATTGGCCCGCAGACATATTCGGAGGCTCTATGCCAAACGTGCTCAGAGCTGACGGCATCACCGTCAAATTCGGCGGGGTTACGGCCGTTAACAACGTGTCACTATCCCTCGGCTCCGGCGAAATCCTTGGATTGATTGGCCCCAACGGAGCGGGCAAGACCACCCTGTTCAATGCCGTGACAGGTTTTGCCCCAATGCATTCCGGCACAATTACTTTGCTTAATAAGGACATAACCGCTCTTCCGGCATTTAAGCGGACCCGTTTGGGCTTCGGCCGTACATTCCAGACCGAACGTCCGTTCGAGGAGCTGACAGTTCTGGAGAATGTGCTAGTTGCCGCTTTCCTTACTGTCGGCCGGCGGAGGGAGGCGGAACGCCTTGCCATGAGCGTCCTCGAGCAGGTGGGCCTAGCAGACCGTGCTCACCAGCCAGCACTCGACCTCAACCTCGCTCGCCGGCGGCGGTTAGAACTAGCCAAGGCACTGGCTGTGAAGCCGAAGGTTATTTTTCTCGATGAAATTATGGCTGGGCTGAATCCGCCCGCGCTCCGGGAGATGATCGCTTTCGTGAGATCACTCAGCGCGCAGGGACTCGCAGTCCTAATGGTGGAGCACATCATGGAAGCGATCATCGAACTGTCTGATCATGTCATCGTGCTCGCCAGTGGCGAGAAGATCGCCGAAGGCACTCCGCAGCAGGTCACGAGCGACGAGCGCGTCATCGAAGCGTATCTGGGGACAGATTAATGGGTGACAGAATTCTGCAGGTCGACAAGGTCGACCTTGGTTACGGCGCGCTGAAAGTCGTGTTCGGGGCATCGCTCCATGTAAACCGTGGCGAACTGGTTGGTCTCGTCGGAGGAAACGGCAGCGGCAAGTCAACGATCCTTAGGGCTATCTCAGGCATGATTGCCCCATGGAGCGGACACATCTTGTTTGATGGGGAGGCGATCAAGGGGGCGCGGCCACACCAGATGGCTCGTAAGGGACTTGCCCATGTGCCGATGGGACGTCAGTTATTCCCTAATATGACCGTGCGTGAAAACCTGTTGCTGGGCGCCTACTTGCCTGAAGCAAAGGCTGCCCGGCACGAGAACATGGCAAAGGTTGAAGCGCTCTTCCCGGACCTCACTCGCTACGCCCACGCCATGGCAGGGCAGCTATCCGGCGGACAGCAGCAGATGGTGGCGATTGCCCGCGCGCTTATGCTAGGCCCCAAGATGTTAATCATGGATGAGCCAAGTCTTGGCCTGTCGCCACTATTCGTCAAAGAAGTGATGGCGGCCATTAGGCGTGTCGCCGAAACTGGTCTTCCAATCCTGCTGGTGGAGCAGAACGTGAAGCAGGTCCTCGCTGTTAGCCACCGCGTTTACGTGCTTGAAAACGGCAGGCAGGTGCTTGATGGTCCCTCGGAGGAGTTACAGGGCCATCCGATGATCCGTAAAGCCTACCTCGGACTTTAGGCTGCAATTAACAAGCCGTACCGAGCCCAAGACGCACATGAACTAGGATTCTGCATAAGAGGAAAATGATTTCGGACACGCGTACTAACGCTTGTAGCTGCAATATTTAGAGCTTGTTACTTCTTGGAAGTGTCTTGAGAAGGATTCTTGGGTTTAGTTCGCCAGATCGTCGCCACGGTCAGGTAAGTAGCATCCCTTTTTCAGGAGTTACAGAACTCTATCTCATTGATCGATTTTATCGCTGACACTCAATCACTTTGAATTTATGAGATAACATATGGTTTTAACTTCCAATTTGCACAGGGGACACATCATTGGCGCGACCTCCCAGCCAACGGAGTACGTGTCGGGCCAACAAGGATACTCGATTAGGGCCAAGTGTGTTCGCCCAGGCCTATAATAAGAAACATTATTAGCGAATGCTTTGTAGACGAAAGCGAGGCGTTGGAGCAACGAGCATCACGCCCGCCGCTCCCTGAGCGGAAGACCTCAGGAGCATTGTCATGAAAATGCCAAGGTATCTGATCTTGATACCTTATGAGCAAAGTCCCCAAGCGCCCGAACGAAGTTGACGATCTCAGAGAGCAGGATGATCAGGCTAGACCGGATCGGTCAAAATCCACCAAACCAAAGCGCTCCGCTGCATCGAAGAAGGCGAATGCAGCTCTGAGGCTTCCAGACGCTGATATGCCCAATGGAGTGCTAGAAGAACTTGAAGGGAACAGTAGCTCTAGCCTTTCACCCACGCAGACTAGCAACGTCAGCCGAAGCGGCAGCTTGCCAGTGGAAGGTAATCAGAACGCGCCGGACCGACCCGACCCATCCAGCATAATCGGAAACACGGCCGGGCGACCGGTGCACTCGGTTGACCCTGTCTCGGAAGAGGCGAAACTCAGCGTTGTGAGTAAGCCGCCCCAGCCCAGGGAAGGAGTGGAGATGCTAGCCCAGAAGCCGGAGCCAACTCAGCATCACCCTGTGGGCCATTACGGCACGTCAGATCTGAAAGATGATTTTCCTAGAGGCATCAAACAAAAAGCTGAAAATTCGACTAGCGTGTGGGGCCCACGCCTTCAGGCTGCGTCTGATCGGGTGAGCAATACCTCGGAACGTGTAAAAGTCTGGGCGCAGGAGGAGCGCAAGGTTGATATGAGCGCCAACGTTAGAAAAGCGGTAAATCCAATCTACATTCTTGCTGCGGTTACCCTTGGTATTCCGGCTTTGCTGCTGATCCTGTTGATTGGACTGAACCCAGGGGTTCTCGAAGGATCCCTTACAGCCGTAGCCACTTTTCTCGTGATTTCTGCCTTTATCACGGCTGCGGTGTTTGAGATCAAGCGGTTGGCAGACCAATCCTCTGATGAGGAGCATTACTGACAGACTTGGAATTGCTGGTTCTATTTAGGTCCTGCCGAGACTAGGGATGTCATTGCTTTAAGAAGCGATATAGGAGTCGGTGCTGCCGGTTTCGCCAACAGGTTTTGATGCATATCGGTTGTTCCGGATTTGTAGGCTTTCTATCGGATGTAATAGCAGTGGGGAGTGGCGTGCTCGGGGCAGGCATTTCGATCACTCCGTAAGCCTCTTGTGCGAACGGTGATATCTGGCTGGCGTGCGACCCCACCCTACGCAATCTGGAAGAGACGATGGCCAAGCAGGGCGTCTTTGCCGATCGCTCTACAATCCACAGGTAGACGGTTCATTACGCGCTGCTCCTGCTGGAGTAGCTCCGGAAGTGTGCGATCTCTGACAGATGGCACGGGAACGAAACGTATAGCAAAGTTCGTGGACGACGGCGGAATCCCTATCGCGCTCTTGAAGCCACGGCAACACGCTTGAATTCTGGTTCCGTGAGCAGATCGATGTGATCCGGACCAAACGGTTTCTGTGCAGAACCTTCAAACGGACATGGATGACCCGAACAGGTTGTCATCGACTGCATCTGGAGAATCTGTAGGCGGTGGATCGATTCCAGAAGGAACTGTGGCATGATCCTGGACATGCATTAATGTCCGATAACGCGGAAGGGATAGGCGAAGTATGTCTGCATTGCGCAGCCTTCATTATCTGAGCAGTTCGAGTTGCTAGCCGGCTGAGCTTGCTACTGAGTAACTGTCTGTCCACGCCGCCTCTCCGAGTTCGCAACACAACCTGACGTGAGGACGTCGTTCTTGCGCAATCAACAGTATAGTGCCAGCTGCAGATTGAAGAGAAACGAAATACGCAGCCTAATGATCGTCCGTAATGTCGCAGCGTTCACGGTTGCTGACCTTTACGACTGGATATACGAGGGCCTAAGCTCACAAATCCATTATCAGTCCTACGGTATCATGCCTCTCCAGCGCCGATTTCTCATTCCCTCGTCCGTGGCGCGCCTCATCCAGCGTGAAAAGGGCGTCTTCCGTCAGGTCGAAGGCTTCTTTCCAGTGCAGCATAACCGGCTCTCCTTCGTTCATCTCGAAGAACACCGGGCCTTCCTAATACTCCAAGCAACAGGTCCTGATGGAGAGACCGAGGACCGGACAGAGATTCCGATCCCCCATGCTCACGCTCTTCTCGACGTGTGTGCCGGCGAGGTCGAATATGTCCGGGCCAAGCTTCCGATTGGTTCCTATATCGCTCTCGTCGATCACATCCTCAGACCCAGCCTTCTTCACCTGGTAACTGTTGAGTTCGGCAGTCCCGAAGAGGCGAACGCCTTCCGCCCCTTGGAATGGTTCGGCCCTGAGGTTACCGGACAGCCTAGATTCACCAACCAAGGGCTCGCCGCCTTGAACGGGACAGGCGGAGCTCCTGATATGCCCCTATCCGACGTGGCACTCAACAGCCTGATCGATACCCTGGACAATCGCCTTCCGGCCCAAGCTCGAGTTCCGATCAACCCGCCCAAGGCCAAACAGGTCCACGAGACCAGGGCGTCGGCGGGTCCCGCCTCTGGCATAGGTGGTGCGACTGAAGTCAGCCTCAAAGACATAGAGGCTGCGATGATGCGTGAGATGGAACTCACAATCCGGACCAAGCCAACTTCCTAGGCCCAGCCTGCGATGGCAGATATTCGCTCGCCGATCCGGCACTATTTGGTGCTCTACCGTCGTGACCCGGAGCAGGGACAGGCGCGGTACTACAGCCTGATGATCGAGCGGTGACCTGATCCCTGGAAACTGGACCAGGCAAAGTGGGAATTTTCCCGTAATCTCCCCTGGCTGGGAGAAGGGAACGGGCCATGAAGGTGTCCAGGTTTTCGGAGCAGCAGATTGCTCTGCTCCTCAAGCAGGTCGATGACGGCGCGAGCGTCGAGGAGGTCTGCCGCCGGGCCGGGATTTCGCAGCAGACCTATTATCGGTGGCGCAAGAAGTATGCCGGGCTGATGCCCTCGGAGGTGCGGCGCCTCAAGCAGCTCGAGGAGGAGAACCGGCGCCTGAAGCAGATGGTGGCGGACCTCTCGCTCGACAAAGCCATGCTGCAGGACGTACTGTCAAAAAAGCTCTGAAGCCTGCGCGGGTGCGGCGGCTGGTGGATGGTTTGCAAGGTGCGTTCCAGGTCTCGATCCGACGGGCCTGTCGCGTGCTGCAGTTCCAGAAATCCTCCTACTTCTACCGCTCGCGTCGCCTGTCGCAGGCTGCCCTGTCCAAGCGCATCCGGGAAATCGCCGAGACGCGTGTGCGCTATGGCTATCGCCGCATTCACGTGCTGTTGCAGCGGGAGGGATGGCGCGTGAACCACAAGCGGGTCTACCGGCTGTATGTCGAAGAAGGCTTGCAGATCAGGAACGAGCGTCCGAAGCGGAAGGTGGCCGCAAAGGTACGCTCGGACCGTAAGGCACCCTCAGCCCCGAATGAGGTCTGGGCGATGGACTTCCTGTCCGACCAGCTCTTCGACGGCCGCAAGATCCGGATTCTGACGATTGTGGATGCGTTCTCGAAGCTCTCGCCGGCCATCGATGTCCGCTTCCGCTACACCGGCGCTGACGTGGTTACGACACTCGACCGGGTAGCCGGCCTCTATGGTGTTCCGCAAACCATTCGGGTGGACAATGGCCCCGAATTCGTCTCGCGTGCTCTCGATCTGTGGGCTTACCAGCATGGGGTTGTTCTGGACTTCTCCCGTCCTGGCAAACCCACCGATAACAGCTTCGTGGAGGCGTTCAACGGCAAGGTCCGGGCCGAATGCATCGATCAGAACTGGTTCTTGTCTCTGGCTGATGCCAGGCTAAAATGTGAAGCGTTCAGACACGAGTACAATGGCGAAAGACCACACAGCTCGATTGGGCATAAGACCCCGAGCGAGTTCATCAGATCCATCGGTGCTCCCAGCCAGCCGATGGGGCCGTGAGGCCGGAAAGCCCGCTCGGCCGTGGTCCAGCGTTCGGGGCAGGTCCAACGGGATTTGTTCGGCACAATTCGGCTGGTCCACAATTGGGGGCCTGTGGGATCGAGAGGGCAGGACAAGGTCGAGCTGTTCCCCGACGAAGTAGGGGCCATCAAAGCCTTGGAGACATGGGCAGAAATTCAGCGCCAGAAAGGCTTCACGGATCTGTAGGCTTCGCGCTTCTTGCCGACGCTAGCACTTCTTCGGACAGGTCACCTGAAACAACTCGCTGGCATGTATGCTTGGATTAGTATCTGCGACTGGGACCCACGGGCCCCCTGGAGGTTTGGGCGAGAGGAACCACACTTAGTGATGATCATCCGTGTCCGGCAGTTTACAATGAACTGCTTGCGCTTGGACGACTTGGTGTCTTCGACGCATCGTTCCTTCTTCTCACGGGTTTGATGCAGACCGGATTAACGATCACAAAATTTCCTGGCGTTTGTAGCAAACACCTGCTCGATGACTTCAAATGTGTCTCAATCCGTTCGGCGGACAGAAACAGCGCTCTGCCCAAGACCTTTGCCGGTGAAAACACATCCCCCATCTCAATTGCGATAGCTGGGATGGAAAGTGCGAGAAGGATGAAGACAGACCCGCAGACACTGTGTGCAAAGTCACCTTTCGCTCGGACGCCTGTCATGGGATAGAATGGCGTTTCCCGTTTATGGATCTCCTAAGATTAACTTCGCAGCAAGATCCTCCCGGCACTGTGCTCTTTCATTATTAAGGAGCACACCATGACGGCTTGGCCACGCACCGACCGGGAACCGATATCAGAGGAGAAACTCCTCACGGCCGTCAATATTCTCGCCGATATCGTTGAACAGGAAGGACAAGCCTTCCGGCCGCTGTATCTGAGCCTTCGCCAGCAGCTGACCGAATTCCGCCTACAGCAAGGTGTCGAGGCTACCCTCACAGCAATCGCGTCCCAGAACGAAAGCAAAGTTGCCTGAAACCTATATTCTGAAATCGAGAATGGTCGCATTACTCGAGTTGAGACGCTGCTTGGAGCTGCGTCTCGAACAATCTGAATGTCCCAAAGGGACGGTTATCGCCAGTCCTTTTTCTTTGCCTAACGCGGGCTGCTAACTCTCCTGTGCCGCAGTCGCTGAACAAAGATCGGTTCTCAAGTTTATCCTTGGGCTTCATCAAGTTATGACACGGGATTGCTCGATGCAGACCGATCGCTTGGTGCCTAGGTCCCGATCAGCGCCAATACGCTTGATCAATGTATTGCTTTCAAAGATCCGCTGCTCGCCGACTACGGGCAATATCCTGCTCTTCCTGGATTTCGGCCGCCCCGGTTGCGATGGGCTAGGTTACTCTCGGGCGCAAGATTGGTCTTTTGCGTTTACTGTCTGATAAAGCCACCGAGCCCACAGACTAGGATCTCGTCTATTCCTAAAAAGGGGATCACGACGGTTTCGATTCTGACACCATTGATATTTCGCCTGAAACATCTGATCTTTCAGGCGCGCGTTTCTCCGAAGCCGCAGGCGCCCTGATTGGAATAACGAGGCCATGCTCCGATCAGGGCGCTCCCCACAGCAGTGATAAATCCTGAATTGATAGAATGTTAACGATTGACTGTTTATTGTAGCGGCGCAATGTGTCTACCCACATCGCCTACGCCTTGGTTGAGTTTCCGCCTAAACTCTCGACCAGGGCGTTTTCATATTCAATCGGGTATTTTCTCTGCCGACCGGGGGGCTTCAGTTCCAGCATAGCCTTCACACAGCCAGGATCCTAAATTGCTCGACGAAAGATAGTTGCGGACTGCTGGCATCCTTCGCCCAGTGATGCACATTTAGAATACGCTTGGCGACTCCGAGGCTGCGGTACTCGTAGGATCAAAACACGACCGCGTCATCGTTGCTGTCGATAGCTCGGCAAAGGTAAACCCACTGCCCAATTCCGTCTATGCACGTTTCGTGCGCGTGCTATCGTCGCCTGCCGGCTCGCTTGCTGGATCGAACTGCGCGAGCAATTCAGACGGGTAACGCACGACCCGTCCAGGAATGGTCACTTGATCGACTAAGATATTCCTCCTGGCCATCATTACCTTGAAATCGTGCGGGCCGAGGCCACACGTCAGATATCAAGGCATGCACTGCAGGATCATAATGCGGTCGAAGTAGTGGCCTTCAAATTTTTGAAACTCCCGCGTTGGCCAGAAGCAATGACCGAATTGAGTCATTGAACGGTTTGCGAGGGATCCGTACGCGCGCTACCTGGGTGAGAGTTGAAAGAAGAGTGCCTCTTCTGAGGGAATAAAACAGACAATCCCCTGAAAAGAACAGTCCGACCTGAGCACAGCAACTGAAGGTCGGATCCGTTGGTTACCAACGCTGCACATCGCGCTGTGACGGTGCGGCCACATCACTGAATCACCCAATCATCATGAATAAACATCATATCAAGTTGAACGCCCGGTTGGAGGCGCACGCTATCCTGGACCGTCTCGTGGCAGACGGACCTACCTTCTCGTTAGAGGACGCCTGTCGGCTGATCGACCTCATCCCAATAGCACCTAGGTCTCGGTTCTCCTTCACAGGCGCTCTCCGCAAACGCGGACCAGGAGCTAAAGGTCATGCTGCTGGTATCGGTGATGTCAACCTAGAAGGGGAAACGGAGCAGACCACGTTCACCCTCAACGCCCCTGCGTCCTACCGGATCGGCGGCTATGTGGTGACGCATACGCCCGGGCACCTAGACATCGAGTTGATGTGGGCTGAAACCCAGGCAGACCGCACAGGCCAAGCTTGCTCACTCATCTATGATGTTAGCACTAGCAAGCCGGAGGAGATGCGCATTGCCGTGCAGAAGTCACTGACTGTGCTGTTCGTCACCTTCAACTACATCTCATTCGTTCCGTGGAAGACACCTAGAAACATCTAAGCGCGTTGTGAGCAGGCGATATCAGACAAAGAGGTAAGCCAGCTCTCGGGCGAAGATTGAACGAAAAATCCCCTGAAGAAAGCTGCGACCATAGCTCTGATGCTCGAAAGGGCAGGAGAGGGAATCTTCAACACCGACAAATGATAGGAGCTCCATGCATGTTCGTGCATGAACGCGGCCAGCTGCCCTCGTCAGGCACAGAGCAATCGGCGGGTGAGGCTCGCCCAATCCCTCGGTGGGGCCTCAGGCAATTTACAACGGAGGCTCGCGAAGCCATTCGCGCTGCCCTACCGGATGAGGTGTGGGTCGAAGCAACCATCCTCTCTGTTGCCCAGGCTAGTTCAGGCTATACCCTGGACTTGATTGAACCAGATTCCCAGAACTTCTCCACCAGTGCACAGCTACGGGGCTACCTACCGTCCGCGGTGGCCGAGCAGTTAGTCGCTGCAACTGGTGAGCCATTGGAGGTTACCGCCGTGAGGGGCAGCAACGCCTGGGTCAGGATAAGGCCCACGTTCCACCCGAGCCGCCACCTCCAGGCCGCGATCTCAGACCTAGAGCCAGTCCCCGCCCTGGGAATCCTGGACCAAGTGCGAGAAGAGACTCGCCTGCGTTTGATTGAAGACGGGGTCTTCTGCCGTCAGCGTCAGTTGCCCGAACCAATCGATATCCTGCGCATTGGCATCATTCATCCCGAGCGGTCGGCCGGCTATGCCGACGTTCGATGTGAGCTTGAGCGTATGGAGCGGACAGGCATCGCCACTTCGGTGTCATTCCCGGCCAGCTTCGAGGGCTCCAGAACGCGACACTCGCTATGTGCCGCACTGAAACAGGCAAGGGATGTTGCCCTAGGGGAGGGGCTTGATGTGCTCCTGGTGGTGCGAGGTGGTGGACACTCGGTAGGGTTGGCTTCTCTCGTCTTCGAGGATGTTGCCCGATTGATCTGCACTTTCCCGGTGCCGGTTATCACCGGCCTGGGTCATGCCACAGATCACACCCTGCTCGATGAAATCGCTTGGCGGTCAGCTGATACTCCGAGCAAAGCCATCGGTCTGGTGCTTGATCTGATCCGAAGCCGGGCGGAGCAGGTGATGATCGACTACCGGGTAATCCGCAAGGTCGTAGACAACTGCCTGAGCCAACAGGCGCAGCATCTGAAGAGCTTGAGAGAGCAGCTTCTTCGCAGTGGCGCAACCTGCCTCCAGGAGCAGGAACATCAGATCGAAGGAGGTCAGCAGGCGGCGATCACTTGCAGAGTCTTTCTGCGAAGCAGGCTAGACGCCAATCGGCAGGATCTGGAGCGACTCTTCCGCGAGTTGATCGGCGTTTCGCACGGCTTTTGTCATTCGTTTGGACAGGACGCTGGTCCAATTGGTCTGTTCCAGCTTTCTTTGGAGCGGGAGGGCAGGGAGCTTGAACGCATGAAGTGCGAGATCACCTGCCTTCTGAAGCACGCGCTGGAACAAGCAGATCTCACCCTGCAGGGTCTTCATCGAGAAATCCGCGCCTTCAGCATCGAAGGCACCCTCGAACGTGGCTTTGCCCTCGCCCTCGACCAGAACTGCTGCCCAATCCGCCATCTCTCGCAACTCAGCTCTGCTGTCACCTTAATGATCGCGGGCGGATCCGTGCACGTCCGCCGCGATGACGCTACCGCACCTAATTCATAGCCTAGGAGGAAAGAACAATGATGTATAACGCCGAGAGCAGTTCGTCTGCGACAACGGGATTGTACGCCAAACACTTTGGCATTCTCCAAGCGATCGCCGACCGGCTGCGGAGCGGCGGACCGGCTGATGTCGACGCTCTACTGGAGGATACCCGTAGAGCATTGGAGTCGTACGAGATCTGCCGCAGTCGGCTGGATGCAGTCCGGGCTGAACTGAACGCTCAGGTCGGCCGCAGTTTTTCAACGGATAGACTTCCGATGAAGGCGTGACCGAAAAGCGAGCATGTCCAGAATCCACTTTGGACGTGCTCGCGGAAGAACTCTATGGGGAATAGCAAGAGGTGGAATGGTGGGTGCGGCATCTGATTGAAGCCAGCTGCCGCGACCGTCGACGCTGAATGATCTGGCTACGGTGCTACGGCTGGGACTGCGGTCATTCGAAACGCTCCTAAACCACATTGGTAGCAACGTTTGACACCGCGCTGCCCTACCTGCAAATGCCTCTTTGACAGGAAGACTGTATGGGGCACCTGAGTAGCTTCAGGAAGAGTGTTTGCCGGCTTTTGGGGGCTCAGACAGATCGCTGTCTGTAAGTTCCCGAAGAGGTCTTTCACAACCTAATAGTCGCGGTACGTTGTCGACTGACGCAGGATCATCTCAGCTCTCCTGTGCTTTCGTGCGGGACCCGCACCGTGTCATAGATAGTAGGATTATTATTGCCGTGATTGAAGCAGCAGAGAAATGCGGAAGAGTACGTCGAGCGATTCTAGTCTGGAAGGGATAGCGAGCTTCCGCCAGATGGCCCGCCGCAAGAATTGACGCGGTGAGACTCTCAAGCACTGTGCGAGCAACAAGTTAACAGCCTTGAGTCTAGCCCAAACTAAAGTCGAAATGCGTAGTCTTGAGCTTCTCGCTAAAAGGCCACTAACGACCGGAAAAGAAAAAAAGCCGGGCCAAAGGCCCGGCATAAAGTCGAGGTCCGACAGATAAAGTCAAAACCTTCCAGAGGGAACGGCTGACACGGCAGTGCCGGGAGGAAGAAAAGCGCTGCCGCGTTGAAATCAGCCGATGCTGATATCGGCCGCATGGCATCTCATTGCAATGCAGCACGTTTCATGAATGGGCTGCATTTGTTGCATGGCTTACATGTTGCCTTTAATGCTCCTCACACTGACAAGACCATCGAGACTAACGCGCAGCTCATCTGGCTTCTTAAGGCAGCACCGTGTTGGCTCGATGATCTGATTGCCACAAGTGCGGTGCAGAGTTCTGTCGTTATCTGTTTGGGTGAGCGTGGAAGTTTCCCGAGGAAACGTCTAATCTCATTTAAACTAGATCGCTGTGACCTATTGATAGTCTGCTTAGGGCAGAAGTAGTAAGCTATCTCTTCATTGTGCTTAGGGCCTCTTCGGCCCCGCCCTCAAGCGCAGTGCAGCGTCGGCCGCAGTCACTTTCGAGTTGTCTAGGTTCAGGTTGCCGAGCTTCCACGACTGTAGGATAACACTAGCCTCTCCGATCGATTTGGGTTTTACGCCTCCCTCGACGGCACGCTCAATGTTCAAAGTCTTGCCATTCCACTCCAGCAACAAGCGGTCTTCTGGTCGAAAGCCAACGCGGTCCCACAATGCTCGCGGTAGGCGGATGGAGGTATAAAAACGATCGGAACGCTTGGCGTCTGGGATGGACTTCACCACAATAGACCCGCGAGCCTGCTTTTCGCTCTTAGGGCGTGTGCTCTGCCTCGATGGTTCTGTCGCGCCGGCTTCGCTGTCCGACTCCGTTACCGCGGTGAGTGTCTGAGTGGATTCTTGGGAAGACAGTGGTGTCAGCCGCCCTTTGGTACGGACATGTTCGGTCGATTGTAGGAGAGAAATCGGAGACGGTCCGACAGCGTTGACAGCCTCTTGCACACGGCTGGTGATTTCATCTGCCGATTGAACTATCAGTGGTGCCAAACGCACGGTGGCTTCGATGTGCTGACCGCTAAGGGCAACCAATTTGCTCACCTGCTCGGCCATAAGTTCCATAGTAGCTCGAAGAGCCTTTAGATCCGCAGCCATCCCGGTGAGGGTCTGCTCTACATTCAGCGGGAGGATAGGACCTGGTGCTGGCTGGCGCGGTGTATCAGCGGCAGAGCGGTGAGATTGCTGCGCCTCTTTAGGGCGAAAGACCTCCGCCGCAAGCGCCTTGGGGTCGCCGAGGTGCCGAGCCAGAATGTCTGCTGTATCCCGGCGGCGCTTATCCGCCGTCACGGGCTGATCTTGCCGCTGCCCCCGTGTTTCAGGACCAGCGCGGCGAACCTCTGCCGTCCTCAGTGGGGCTTGAGAGCTGCGCGGTTTTGCCAAGCATGCTGAGCACAGATCATAGGAGCGGTCACGTCCCAGCAACCATCCACGCTGTTTGAAGTAGCCTTTGAGGACAGTATCATTCGTATACTTGTTCGCTTCGTAGGTGTCTGTTTGCTGACACTGGGAACACTGAATCCGAAACCGATATTGTGAGGGCGCTCCACCGCTACGGGTGATATAAGGCTCGAACTGACGTGCAATGCCGGGCACTGATCATTTCCTAGGATAATTGAAGATCGCTCTCTGAGACGAGGCGTGCCGAAAGGCATCAATATTGCCCGTCATCATGAAAGCAATAAGGGTGAATAGGCGATCTTTAGTTCAACTTTCGGCAAGATCCAAGTTCGTATGTTTGCTTAAGCTTCCAAGCGGTACGACAAATCCCATAGGCTAGGTGCTGCCCGACCGGAGAAAGGACCTCCACCGATTACGGGGACTGTAAAGTGGTTTGATCCCGTTAAAAGGATATAGGTTCACCTTGGCTGTTATATTGTATGTCTGAGGGGCAACTCATAGTCTATCTGGACTAATTTTCCTCGTTAGCGAACTCCTAGATTATTCGGTCCAGGAGAAAAACTGTGCATCATCATAAGTCCGAACGGGGCGATCCAGTCCGTAAGGCTCAACAGGCCGAAAGCCGCCTCGTCCAACACAAAAAGCGAACTCGTCTTATCCTCGCCCTGCTTTCTGTTCTCAACGCAATCCTACTTGCGCTGATCATAAGCCATCTGTGGGGCCATCCCTGGGTCCAGGAGAGTATCCAAGAGATCGCTCCATAACGTCAGATCGGAAACTCACGGACAATTACCTCAATCGTGGAGAAACGGTCGTACCATCTCACTAGCGACCCAAGATCGTGTCTAGGAAGGGAAGTGGAGGCCTCGCCTGGACTTGAACCAGGGTCCCAGGATTTGCACTCCTGTGCGTCGCCGTCTCCGCCACGAGGCCATCTATATAAATGATAACCGAGGCGAGTTGACGGTGATCAACTCTTTCGAGGTGCGACATATCCCATTCCAGCGAGCAAACGAGCTAGAGCGCAGAAGGCTCTGGGGACGGCGTTGCCCAGAGCCTTCATTGGTGGGGTGGCTTCGCGCTAAGTGTTTCCTGCTTCGAGAAAACTTGAAGCGGAGCCGCAAGGGATATCCACTCATCCACGATGATAGCCTACTTCCGGTCGGGTTCGGCATATACTCAAATAGCTGCGACTATAGCCCTGACGTGACGGGTCTAGCGTCGGACCTACTCTTCCTGAATCCCATAACGTCCTTCCCGCGGAATTCGATCTAACAGGCGAATGGGCGGAAATCCCCTCAAAACCTCAGACAGCGAATATATCGAAGCGTTCCACCAATGAGATTTAGCTTGGTCGCAATCAGACATAAGTTAGATTGCTTGCGCTCGTCGGCGTGAAAATAGCGGGTACGCAAATGACGATCTCGACCACTTCACGATCAGCAATAAGGCAGGTGGATCGCGTGCATTGAGTTAACTTGCTTACCGGCGATCGGCCGATTGTCGCATTTTACTCTGATCACCCAGTTGGAGCCTCAAACCGATTCATACCGAACAGAGAGAGGTCGAGTTTGCTTTTTCCTAAAGTGACAAGATCGGCAAGGACCTCTCCGATCACGCTGGCGAACTTGAAGCCATGTCCTGAACAAGGGGATGCAACTACGATCTCTGGTGTCCCTGGAAGAGTGTCGATCACAAAGTGTTCGTCTGGCGTATTAGTGAATAAGCAAGCGGCCAGCCGCAAGGTTGGACCATCGGCATCCGGGAACATGTGCTTGATGCCCTTGCGAAGAGCCTCTTCGTCGGCTGGTGTCGGCTCGCGGGAGAGTTGGTCGGCATGCCCCTTTTCATTAAAATGGTGATAGAGCCCGATCTTGAAGCCAGGAATCCCCCACATCGGAAACTGGTAGAAATGGCCCACCTGAGACAAGATGTTCGAAACTGGGAAAACCTCTGGCTTGAAGAGGTCAGGGCTCTGCGGCAGGAACCATCCCAGAACCTGTCTTTCTGGCACCGCGTTGGTCCTGAGCGCCGGAATCAGATCGGAGATCCAACTTCCCGCTGAAACCACAACCTTCCCGGCCTCGTATCGGCCCTGGTCCGTAACGACCACGACCCGCCCGTTAACAGGCTCAATAGCGACTACTTTCTCACGCCCATGGATCTCAGCTCCGGCAGATACGGCGAGGGACGCGTGTGCCAAGATGGCACGTTCGGATGCCACAAATCCCGCATCTGGTTGATATATGACGGCGTAACTGTCTGGGAGCTTGTAGCCAGGGAAGCGCTGCGTTGTTTCACGTGCCGTCAGTACTTCATGGGACAGGTTGTGCTCCCGGCAGGCGGTCAACGCACCCTGCACGATCCGACTATCTTCCGTGCCTGCATCAATGCCACCCGTGATGAAGAGAAGCTGCTCCTTCGTAAGCTGTTCAGCCTCGCGCCATAGCTCATAGGCGCGGACGAGGAGTGGAACGTAGTTAGGATGTTCAAAGTAAGCGAGACGGATGATCCGGTTAATCCCATGTGACGAACCCATGCCGTGGCCAAGATCGAACCGTTCGATGCCCAATACCTTCTGGCGGGGGCGAGCCAGTTGCCAAAGGGTTGCAGAACCCATGCCACCGACGCCGATCACGATGGTATCGAAGGTCCTCATCTCAGCCTCCTGTTCGGTGTCCCATTCTTTGCAAGAGGTTATCGGTTTGTAGATAGAGTGCAACGGACATAAGGGAGAACAGGATGCGTCCTCAAAGAGCGGCTATTGGGGGATGCCGCTGCTCTGCACCCTTCCAATCGATCAGAATTGTTGTTACATCATGTAACGGATAGCACACTTGCTTTAAGCGGGATTTGGATGATCGACTTCCCTCAGCAAATCGCCGATCTCGAAGCCGAAATTGATGCCTTGTCCGATGCTGGCGAGCAGTGTCGAAAGAGCATGATTGTGGCGAAAATGGCAGTTTGGGCAGGTGTCGTTCTATTCGCGGTGGCACTCTTGGGACTGATCCAGTTCGATGCAACCCTTCTAGTCGTTGGAATTGCTGCCTTATTGGCGGGAGCCGTTTTCTACGGATCGAGCCGCAGCAGTCTTGAGGAGATCACTAGAAAGATCCGAGCCTCTGAAGCTCGTCGCGCAGAGATGATCGATGAGATGGATCTTCGGATAGTTGAAGGGCAATAGTCGGAACTCAGACTGTTTGATTGATCAGGGCAGTAGCCACAGGCTATCCCTCTACCATCGCTCTAGTGTCAACGTTCTGCGTCAACCGTATAGAGCAAATTTACGGCATTCGGTAGCAAACGCCACCAGACTTGAACCAAGCCTTCTGCTAGCTTCCGGCTCCATTTCTGGAGCGGGCAAACGTGGGTATCGCAGAGGAACTGAAGCGGAAGCGCACTGAGTTGATTGGTGATATGGAGCAGTTGGCTCACAGGATCGAGACGATCAAGAAGCAAGTCGCTGCCATTGATCAGGTGATCGCGATCTACGACCCAGTGCACAAGGCTTCACCAGTAGCAAAGGCAAATCAAAAGCTCTCCAGACAAGAGGCTCCGCTTCCGGCTGCTCTGGTGAAGCTCAACAAGTCGGCGGCTATCCTCGAGGTTCTCCGTGAGGCTGGCGAACCGCTTTCTTCTGCTGAATGCACCAGCCGGATTGCGTCGAGACACGGAGTGGCAGCCGATGATCCGGCTCTTCCGCGGTTCGTGACCCACATTTCGGCTGGCCTCAGCTCCCTGGTGAAGCGCAATCGCGTCCGCCAGGTCGGTACGGTCGGCGGACGCAAGAACCTTTGGGAGATCACGCGTTAGGTTCTGCGGGGTTCCCACACCAGGTCAGGCGGCTTGATCCCCTGCCAATAGCCGCAGAGATTTCGCGACGTCGGATGGGCCAAGGCCCGTCCGAGCATTTCGAGCGTCTGTCCACGGTTGCCGACGCGGCTGCGGTCCTCGCGCCAGGAGAGTTCGGCGATATACCAGTCCAGGTACTTCACCGAGAAGCGATGGTGGACACCCCTATAGGCACGCCGCACACGCGCGAAGAAGCTCTCGATCTGGTTCGTCGAGATGCCCTCGCCGTGCTGGTAGGCCACCTGATGGTTCACGCGCGTGAGCTTGTTGAGGCCGACGAGTTCGTCATAGGCTGCATGCTCGTCAGCAAAGAGATGAGCACTCGGGGCGACGTGCTGGCGGACCATGTCCCAGGCGCAGTCGGCGTTCTCGCTCCGGGCGACCCGCGAGATGGACTTGCCACCCTTCCGGCGCTCCCGCAGCGCCATGACGACCATGCGCTTTGGCGACTGGTTCTGCGCCTCGCGCCGATCAACCCGGTCTTCCTTGCGGTTCTTCGGGCGGACATGCCCGAGTGCGTAGAGGCCATCGATCTCGACCTCACCCTCAAGCACGGTGTCATCCCGCCGGGCCGCCAGCGCCTCGCGCAGCTTCATGAGGTTGGCCCAAGCCGTCTTGTACTGCACGCCGATCTCCCGACAGAGCTCCAGCGCCGCCTTGCCCTTAGCGCCGTTCGCCGAGAGCGCGATGATCGCGAGGATCTGGCGGAACGGCAGCTTCCGGGAGGCAAAGATCGTCCCTGAGGTGACGGTGAACTCCTTGCGGCAGCCGCTGCACTTGAAGCGGCGACGCGTGAGTACGTAGCACTCCAGCACACCGCAGTGGGGACAGTACGGCTTGCCCTTGGTCTCAGGCCAGCGGGCGCGCCGGAACCAGTTGTAGGCTGCGTCCTCGCTCATCCGGATGACCTTGGTCACCGGAAGGTCCCTGGCGAGGCGGGAAAGGAGGAAGTGCTCGCTCATCGCTCAGCACCTCCCTGGGAAGGAAGAGGTACGAGCATGGTATTTCACAGCCCCCGACGAGGGTCGGGATCGTGAACTCCATGGGGTCAATGGCGAGATGCATGCTCGGGCTCCGGCGGCCGGGAGTGGCCATATCTAGGACAGCGGCAGCGCTTGGCGACCCTGGTCGGGATCGCGGCGCTACGGGTAGGTGCTGTTATATGAGCCTTTGCATGGCCACGCTTATGCCAGGAAGCTTTGCCGGAGTCGATCGGAATTTGTGAGGGTCTGGCCCCAGATATCACGGAGGGTTCCCGTTCCTTTAGAAACGGCTGGACTGCCAGCGAAAGCGGACCTTCGATCTTCTTCCGTTCAGTGCCATGAGGCGACCTTCCCGAACTTCGGTTCAATCTCGCGGGAGGCTGTTTGTGGAACTGCGGAGCGACACAGCAGCAGCGCAAGGAAGCGTCTGTGTCGCTGGCTTTGTGACTCTGTCGGTTTCTCTCACCCGAGAGCCGTTACGATCTCACTGGTATCGTAGTAGAAGGGGGTCGCCTCAATCAGGCGCTCACCTTCAAACCGCAAGACCTCCGCGAAGGGCTGCTTGATGGCCACGCCGCTGGTGCGGCACGTCAGGTGGAGGGTACAGGCCATAAAGACGGTGTCGCCTTCTCGCGCTGCGGTGAGGTCTTCAACCCTCATATCACTCCAAACCTCCCGCATTTTATGGAAGAGGGATCCAACGCCTTCCAAGCCCTTCCAGTCGCCTGGATAAGGCAGAGACCCCGGTTCATGGACCACCACATTGCGATGGAAGGCCTCGGCCAGGGCGTCCACATCATCCGCCCCTGATCGGATGAACTTCATCTCGACCTCAAACATGCGCTCAAGAAGCTGCATGGCGGTCAGTTGAATTTGGGTATTTCCGTTCATCGTCATCCTCGCCTTTGGGCTGGACATACCAGCTCCGGTTTGTTGAGTGAGGATGTTTAGAAATAGAATTCCGGGAGTAACACCCGTTTCCTGCGATGCCGACATTTAGCGCTGGAAGCGCGTACGCAATTTCGCTGAACGGGGCGTCACGGAATGTTGCGCTACGCAGTGGTCCGCTCCGGGTCAACTGAGAAGTAGAGCCGAACAACGGAAGGGCCGCTTTCAGGGCGGAACAAGACCTTTGAGGCACTGACCTGCTGAAGTGGCCGCTCCCACGATTGGCATCGCTGGAACCGCTCCCTCGCCGAAGGCCACCGAACATTCCATGATCGCAGGCGTGGAATTTCCTCGCTCGTCTAGGCACTTACCTGTTTCTTGGTGGTCGTTGCTACCGAATGCCGCAAATTTAGGGAAGGCTTCCGACCTCAGCGGCAAGATCATTGGTGAGGCGCACACGATAGTCGCTCCTGCTTCCCTAAAACCCGTTTATTCCCATGTCCCACAAGGCTCTCACGCCTGGGAACAATAATTAGACACTTGAAGTGCGCGAGCCTTATGCGTGCTGCATGCTCCGGATGCGATGGACCTCGATCTGCACTACTTCGTCGTGCGGGGCCTGAGGAACAAGCCTAACACAATGCGGCTGATGCCTAACCCGTAGAAGAGATTGTCTGCGCTTCAGCGTCTTAACGTGGACGGTACCTGGAGTTTTGATTTGCATGCCCGTTTGGGTGACACCGCTCGTACCCTGTCTAACCTCGGATTTGAGCATCAGCACGAGATACAGAGCTTGGAGGCCAGCAGAGTTGATCGTGCTTTAAGGAGGCAAACCATGAAAAGTTAAGGCTGCGTCAGCGCGAACAGCGTCAACCCTTTGTGATGTTGGTAACTGAGGTTCAAAAGCACTTTTTGTCCGCTGCACATGCTGAAAACCAAGCACTAGGCTAATCGGCAATCCCGGTTTCATAGAGTCTTCTGGCCCTACGGGCGGTACTTTAAAGCGCCAATATGGCGCTTCATTCTGCGGTGCTGCTAGCTATAGAGCCCACGGTAGCGAGGCTCATCTTCCAGGGTAAATGCAAGTGACTGTAGGGGCCTCAGGGCAGAATGAGCATCGATCCTTGATGAGGTCTGCTTGAGGCTTCTATGCTCCCGCTCGATGAGCGCTCAGCTTTACTGGGAGAGCTCGCCTTCCACTTCCACGAAGGGGTGAACGGATTTAAAGCCAACCTGCTCCGCAGCTTTTTGAATAGCCTCAGCCACTTCGGCAGAGTGAACTTCAACCGTGTTGCCTGTCTTTGTGTCTACAAACATGATCTTTGTATTGTTTCCGGTTAGCTCACCATGGGACACCACGTAGGAGTTCTTCGTGGCTAGCCGATGAACGAGGCCTGCATGCTGAAGGAATTCGAGAGCGCGGTAGATTGTGACCGGAGCCAGACGTTTTTTTTCGTTACTGAGGCGGTCGACGAGATCATAGGCACCCATTGGGCCGCCGCTCTGAACAAGCTCGCGATAAACGCGCTCACGAATAGGCGTCAGGCGGAGGTTATTCTGACGACACAGCTCGTCCGCATGACGTAGAAGATTGCCTTCCTCTTCTCGTTTAACGGCTTGGGCGCTCATGGACTCACTCCTTCATAAGAAAACCATAGCAAGTATATAGCGGAGTTTCCGTGCCACAATGTGCTATCATTGCTCTTCAAGCTATCCATTGTGTATAAGCTGGGCCTCTGTCGAAACCGCTCGAGGAAGGCTGGAGCCTAAACACTAATGTAAACAATGTACCGCTAGTCGCGTTATGGGTTAACTGTCGCTCAAGGTAGATACAGAGCCATTTTGCCATTGCACCAAAAGCGACACGCTAAGCTGCCCAGCCCATGCCAGAAGAGTCAGGGGAGTGTGTCATTATTAGTTTGCTACGACGGGACATCCGAACTCTGCGCCTACACACGAAAATTCGCATAATACTTGTTTTGACAAGAAGTTCGTAACTGGTGCTGTGGCAAGGTCTCCCGATCAGGAGGAACTTATGCGCTCAAACCGACGTCTGGCTCAACTCTGGCTCGATGCTCTGGCAACGGAACTTGGGGCATCAGCCGGCACCATCGCCACCTACTCTGACGATCTCACCTGCTACCTCGGCTGGCTGGAGCTGAATGGTCTCGGTCTCAACGATGTCGGCTTGGAGCAGGTGCGCGACTATATCGCCGCCCTCGATCAGCGCGGTTACGGCGGAGCAACCATTGCCCGGCGCCTCACCGTGATCAGAGGGCTGCATCGCTTCCTGGTCAACGAGGAACTCGGTTCTCACAATCCGACTGCCTCGATGCCCGCCATGCGCCGTCCCCGGAAGCTGCCCTTCGTTCTGTCGGTTGCCGACACTGAAGCGCTGCTGGAGGCAGCCCACACGCTGGCGGCCGATCCCTCGGTGGGACTCTATCGTCAGGCAGGCTATGCTCGCCGCGCCGCCCTGTTCGAGACCCTCTACGCCTCGGGCATGCGCATCAGCGAGGCTCTGTCGCTGCCCGCGGATGCGGCACCTGCCGGAACCCGCATGCTGCTGGTGCGCGGCAAGGGTGACAAGCAGCGCCTCGTGCCGCTGCATGAGCGGGCCGTTGCGGCGATTACCCACTGGCAGACGCTGGCTTCCGCTTATTCGGGTGGAGCACCCTCCCCTTGGTTGTTCCACTCGGTACGCAATGGCACGAAGGCGCTGACGCGACAGGCAGCCCTGCTTGAGATCAAGGAGGCTGCCGTCGCCGCAGGGTTGGCCAGCCCAGAGCGGGTATCGCCGCACGTACTGCGGCATGCCTTTGCCACTCACATGCATTCAGGCGGCATGGATCTACGCGTGCTGCAGGAACTGCTTGGCCATGCCGGCATCGAGACCACTCAGATCTACACCCATCTCGACACCTCCCGCCTTCACCAGATGGTTCAGGATCTCCATCCGCTGAATACGCAGGATGAAATCACAACCACGGTTGTTTCGCCGTCTGCCGCATAGCCGAAGGGATTGCCTGTCCGGAACATTGAGATGCGACTGGCGTGCGTCTTCAGCTCGGCCTGATAGGCCGTTGCACAACGCTCTCGTGCTAGCGCGCTCCCGTAAAGCAGGACCCGTCAGTCTCGCGCAACGGTGGAGCGGTTGCTGGCCTGCACCCTCGATTGACCTGGGCCAGGCGCACAGCTCCTTCAGGGATCAGAAGTGGTGCTCAATAGTCTGGAGCGGATAACGCCGCCTGCTCCGTGGTAGGACCTCCAGCAGTTCGGCCGTCTAGGCGTAGGGCTGGTACGAGCCGTTTCCTACGACGCTGCCGAGCACCTCGCCGTGCAGGAGCAGATTGTCAGGGGCGGGCGCCAGCTGGATCGATGCTATGTCATAATGCACCGATAGCCGACGTGAGTTGCATCTCGATCCATTCGTAAGCCTTGGCGAGGACCGCTTCACGATCAGGGGCCATGATCAGGGTTGGGCGCTGCTTCGGGAGAGCAACAAACGCCAGCCATTCCAGGCCACTTGGGCTCAGGCGGATCTGATAGCCTTTGTGCTCGACGATCTCTGTGTCCGGGGAATGATCGGGGACAGTCATGGTGGCAAGGCAGGACTTGGTAAAGTGCTGGGTAGTGGGCCTAGAAGGACTTGTACCCCAACCAGACAGTTAGATCCACTTTTACTGGCGTAACCTCGGACCCGCCCGATGCCCTCGGAGGTCAACCCTGCATGGACACACCCTCGACATGGCGGGCGCTATCGGCGGTGCTGGCGAAGGTCGAAGCGGCACTCCGGCCTTATTCCTCACGTATCCGCTCCCGCAGTTCGGCAATCTGGCGGACATAGGGTGCTCGGCGCTCGACGTGTCGCTGCCGTACCGTGTCTGTGATCATTGCTGTGAGACGAGGTGCGGCTGTCACCCGAATCCGCGCCAACTCGAATTCATACTCGACATCGATGTTAGCTAACGTCGCGGACAAGATAGAAATGAGTTGAGTAACGCGGTTATCGTTCGCAGCCTTGTCCATGGGCCTGTGTCCCTTCCTAACGAGTTCCTGAGGCTTGCTCCAACAACCTTGAACGCACCCCTCACCGGATCCCCTCGATGGGAACCTAGTGCGTAAAAGGGGCCTAGGTTCGGAGGTCGCCGTGCATTTGTGTCACCCCTTTAGCTTGTTGCTCGATTGATTTGGCGTCTCGCCGCCTCTTTGGGCGGCTCTCTCCCTAAACCGCAGGTACCGTCGCTGCCTGCCATTCGCCTGAGTTAACTTCTGGTCCTAACGGGCACCAGTCGGAGTGTCCCTACGGATTGTTCCGTACAGTTCAGAAGGCACTTGCCACACCAATTGACGTGCTGATCCCATTAGAGATGGGGGGCGCGCCGTTTCTTGCATCCAAGTTTTCAACCAAGCCTGCTATGCGATTTGGACTGCAAGCCGGCCGCTACAGCAATCTGAACCAGCTCCGGCAGACTTTGGGCCCCCAGCCGTTCCATGATGCGCGCGCGGTGCGCCTCGACCGTGCGCGGGCTCAGCCCTATGTCGCGGGCAATCGTCTTGTTCGTGCCCCCGTCCAGCAGCCCGTCCAGCACCTCCCGCTCGCGCGGCGGCAGAGCCGCAATGAGATCTCTCACGCGCTCGGTCGCTTGATCCTGCTCGGCCCTCTCCCGGATAGTCGCCTGAGCGGACGCGAGCGCGTCCAGCACCTGTTCAGGTTGGTATGGCATGTCGAGAAAATCCACGGCTCCGGCCTTCATCGCCTGAACCCCAACAGAAACATTCCCACCAGCCTCACCGAGCACAATGACTGGAAGCCCGGCTCGGCGCGCCTTCAGTTCTCTCGGGATCGTCAGTCCGCCGGCTTCAGGGGTGCGCATATCGAGCACCACGCAGCCCGGAACCAACACCGGCGCCACTGCGAGGAACGATTGCGCCGACGCAAAGGATTGCACCTCGTAGCCGGCGCCTTGGAGCAGAAGGCACAGGTTCCGGCATGAGGCCACATCGCCGTCCACCACATAGACAATGGAGCCATCATGCTGGGTAATGTCCTGGGCGATGCCGCCAATCCGCCGGATCCGTCCCTGCTCGTCCCGAATCGGAAAAAACGTGTCACGGATCCAGCGCACACCACCGTCAGGCCGGATGATGTGGTACTCGTGCGTGCCCTCCTCCCCACGTTGGCCGCGCTCAAGAGTGGTACTGGCCCGGTCACGGTCGTCGGGATGAACGGCCTTGGCCCAGTGACCCGGATCGCGTAACGCAGCCTCCACCGGCTCGCCCCAGATCGCCTCATAGGCCGGACTGACGTACTCCATCGCGTGGGTTTCGACGTCTTGGATCCACAGCACCGTGGAGGAGTGCTCGGCAAACTGCCGGAAGCGTTCCTCACTGGCCCGGAGCGCCGTCTCGGCCCGGGCGCGCAGGATCGACGTCCAGGTGCGTTCGGCCACTTCCTGAATAAGCGCTACCTCATCGTCACTCCAATGGCGCGGCTCGGCCTGATGAACATAGAGAGCTGCAACCAGTCCACCGTCCCTTACCAGCGGCGCAATAATGGTGGCGCGTTTTCCCGCGCGGAGGAACTCGGCAGCGACGGGAGCTTGCGCGCTAAGCGGATGAGCCAGGGCATCGTCGATGCGCACGGTACGACCCTCCCTCAGCTCGCGGTCGATCCTGGATCCAAAGTCATCGATCCGGCGCTCGCCAGCAAGGCTTGGAGTCTCGGCATCGGTCCAGCCGCAGTCAACCGCGAAGGCATTACCGCCCTCCGTCAATTCATAGTACCCGGCGCGGTTCGCCCTGAGATGCTGCCCGAGCATCTCCGCGGCAGTAGCCATGACCTCGCGTGCCTCAGCCACCCGACGCAGGCGTGTGCTCAGGTCGACCAAGAACCGAAGCCGCTGCTCGGTGAGCACCCGCTCCGTCGTCTCCTGCAAGATGATCAGAACACCACCAAGCTGGTCAGCTGCGTCCATGACTGGGCTGATTGAGCCGGTCCACCAAGTCGCCTCGGGGTAGCCTCTTCGCTGCACAATATCGATGGGCACGTCCTGGACATAGGTCGTCTCACCTCGAAGGGCGCGCACGACCATCGGCGAAACGACTTCCCAGATCTCAGACCATGCCTTCGGCAGAGGCTGTCCGAGCGCCTCCGGCCGGTCCCCGCGAAGCTTGACAGCGGGGTCGTTGTAGAAGGTGATAAGGTCCGTCCCCCACGCGAGATAGGTCGCGAATGCGGAGTGGAGCATGTTGCCGAGCGTGATGCGGAGCACTTCCGGCCAAGTTTCGATGGGACCGAGCGGCGAGCTTGACCAGTCATACGCCTGGATTTTGGCGCCCATGGAGCTGCCCTTTAGAAATCGCATCGAGCGCAAGTTGATGTATCTCCTTCGTCTGCCATCAACCACAACCGGCCAACCTTAGCTTCCGTTCGAGAACGCCACGCTGCCGTGACGCCGGATCAATGTAAGCGGCCGGAGGGTATTTCTCCGTCGTAGTTTGCCGACATGACAACGCGGACGGGCCCGAATAGGTGAACTGTACCGGTACCGTTACCTTTGCCCCTGCGGGCCGGACCTTGGAGCGCCCCGTGAGACGATGGGCGCTTTCTTTTTGTCGAGATGGGATCGTCAGGAAACTTGTTCCGCCTCCCGCTGAGTCCCGCAGGGGTCTGGACCTCGGAGTGAGGCACCAATCAAGGTAGCGATTGCCGTAATCTGCCCAGCACTGCTGTCGTCACATTCAAGCAGCAAGGGACGAGTTCGGGTTGGCTGAGCCTGTCGAGCAGGCGCGCGGACCGCAAGCCGCGTGAGCAGGACGAGCTGCCATTAGTTAGGTGCCATTTCCTCGTCCTCGGTGGGCATTGCTGAGGCCCTCGAGCTAGCCGAAGTGGACGTCGCGAACCGCAGATATGGCGACGGGAAGAAGCGGTCATTGTGGTTGCAGCGCGCATGGATGGAATTAGGCTGGAGCAACCTCTCTCGCCGCAGTACCAGGAAGGCGTGAAGGTGGCGGTTTTCATGGACCATAGCGGCCTGAGGGAGCATCATACGGGCAACAGGAGGGTGCCGTGGATGAGCCGGACCGCCGCCTGCTGGCCATCGTCTGTGCCGACATAGCGGGCTACTCGCGCCTGATGAGCGAGGACGAGGATGGAACGTTCATCCTCCTTCGGAATCTGCTGGCCGACGTGGTCAATCCCTCCGCAGCCAGCCACCACGGCCGCATCGTTAAGACCATGGGAGACGGGTTCCTGGCCGAGTTCGGCAGCACCGTGCAAGCGGTCGGCTTCGCGGTTGAGGTCCAGCGGCGGTGCAAGGAAGTGGGCAGCCCGCTGTGCTTTCGCATCGGCATCCACGTTGGGGATGTCATCGCGACGGAGGGAGATGTCTTCGGAGATGGCGTCAACATAGCTGCCCGGCTGCAAGAGGCGGCGGATCCCGGCGGTATCCTGGTTTCCCGTCAGGTTCGCGATCACGCACGGGATCGCTTCCCCTTCGAGGAGGCTGGGGAACGGAGGTTCAAGAACATCCAACGTCCCGTGCGTACGTTTCGTATCGTAGGGAAGCTCGAGCCGCCTAGGAAGCCGTCGCTCGCAAGATTCCTGAAGGGACACTTGCTCCCCATTGGGCTGGTCGTGGCAGCCTTAGTTACATTAGCCCTCCTGACATTCCTCCTCGCGTCTCCGTCCAAGTGGCGGCCGGAACCGCATGGTGGTCGGCCAACGATCGCGGCGCTGCCCTTCACCAACCGGTCCGGTGACCCGGCACAGGATTACTTCAGCGACGGCCTGACCGAAAACGTTCTCACGGCACTGGCGCGTTTCCCGCACCTGTTTGTCGTCTCTCGCAACTCGACCTTCTCCTACAAAGGCAAGCCGATCGATCTGACCGAGGTTGGACGCACCCTCGGCGTGCGCTACGCCCTGGAGGGAAGCGTTCAGAAGTCGGGGGACCAGATCCGCGTCGCGGCCCAGCTCAGCGACACCCTCAGCGGTGCTCAGATCTGGGCCGAACGGTACGACCGGCCCTTGCAGGACATCTTCGCCATCCAGGATGAGATTGCCGAGAGAATTGCGGCCCGGCTCGGGGCCACGATCCAGCGGGCGGAGGTCGCCGCTGGTCTGAGGAAGCCGACCACGGACCTGACCGCCTACGACTACTACCTTCGTGGCCGCAGCCTGCGCCAGACGAACCGGAGGGATAAGGCGATCGAGGCTCGTGCCCTTTTCGGCAAGGCGGTCAAGCTCGATCCCCTGTTCGCGCCGGCCATCGCGGAGCTGGCCTTCTCCGACTATCGCGAGGTGGCTCTGCGCTGGGATCCGCCCAACCGCGACAAGGTGCTGGCGCGGGGCCTTTCCTATGCCGAGCGGGCGCTAGCAGTCGATCCTGCACTCCCTTTGGCCCACATGGTCATGGGCGACCTGCTCCTGCGTCGGCTGTCGCATGATGAGGCAATCCGCTGGGCCCAACGGGCGGTCGAGCTCAACCCCAGCGAGGCCGAATACCATGCGGGGCTGGCAAACATCCTCACGTTCGCCGGGCGGATCAAGGAGGCGGCTTTCCTTATGCGGCGGGCATTCGTACTCGATCCGCTCCACCCGCCTAATTACGACATGTATCTCGCCCGTGCCCTCTTGTTGGATCGACGGTTCGATGAGGCCCTGCCGCACCTGCGCGACTGCGCGCGGCGGGTTCCCGACTATTGGCCGTGCCACTTGTTCTCGGCGGTTGCTTACGCGCATCTCGATCGAGGCGCGGAGGCTCGGTCGGCGGTCGAGGATCTACGGAAGAACTCGACCGTTCGCTCCGTCAACGGCTTCCTCGGGACCGGCGAATACCTGCCCGGTCCGCATCGCGACCTGATCCAGGAGGGTCTTGCCAGGGCTGGTCTGCCGGTGGACTGATTTGGCCGGGGTTGATCGGAATATGTTGGGGATACGCCCCAAGGGCCACGTTCGCAATTGGGAGAAACCCATTTGGATGTGTACTTTCCTGCTGCTGGGCGGTCTTTGCTTCCGAATGCCGTAAAGGAGTGAGAGAACTTCCAAGCTTCTAGGTACGCCCTCAGGGCTGCTCCTGCGGAAACTGGTCTTCGTGAAACACCGTCACGGCCTGCTCAAGACCATCCCGCACCTCAAAGCCGATCCAATGTCCATCCATCAAATGGGTCTGTCTTGCGCAAGTCAGGAAGTAACTCCCCGACTGCCGTGCGACGAAATCAAGCTGCCGCCTTTCATTGGTGTGAATTCCCTCCGGTGAATCGGTGTAGGCGCCCCAGATCGCGTCCTTTGCCTCTAATTCCCTTGGCGTTTCTGATTAGGCGTAGACCATGGTCACCATCAGGCTGTGCCGGAAGGATTGGGATTCATTGATGAACTCGATCCTTACCGACCAGCCCATCGGTACCATGATCGTGAGATTGCAGCCCAGTAGCCGTTGAAGTCGATGATGTCGGTCCTGCTGTCGCTCTTGGCGTAGCGTGTGACCTGGTTCCAATCCGCGATGATCTCCATCGCAACAGTCCTGGACGTGGGATCGTTCTTGATCCAGCTCGGAACGAAAGGTTCTCCGGCCAGGGTAATGCCCGGAATCGGTCACAAAGCGGAGGCAACAAGCGCAATTCGCGCAAAACAGGCGACATATGCTCCTCCGTGCATGGCAGTCGGAGCGTGAGTGCCGCAAGGCTTCCTGATGAAGAGAATATTCAACTCTGGTGGCGTTGGCTACCGAATGCCGGTCTGATGCATGGGGGGCGGAGGACCCCGGTGAAAGTGTCGGACTTTGATGCGGCGCCCATAAGCATTGCATGGCGACGGCGATTAATGACGGCGATTGAGTCATACAGTCGCCTGCATGCTAGTCCAGGCGGACAGCACTAGGAACTCGTGCCACTGGCCGTCAGGCGCCAGGAGTCGGCGCACGTCGTAATCGGCGGCTTCGCCCGATGCGGCCAAGGCACTGTCGGGAGGAGCAATCAGAGCCTCGTCGTCCCGAGGCGTGAGGCGGATCCGCCGCTCCTCTAACATGGTGTGGAGCATGCCGTCGCACGGGCCTCCCACGCACTGATAGGTTCGCTCCCGCGTCGCCATCGCGTTTGGTGTTCACTCGGCCGGTGCGGCGGGCGCGATGCCGGTCACTTGGGCCGAGGGCTCCTCGCTGAGCCAGCGGTAGAGGATGCCGCCGAGCGCTCCGCCGATCAGCGGCGCCATCCAGAACATCCAGAGCTGCGCCAGCGCCCAGCCGCCGGCGAACAGCGCCGGGCCGGTGCTGCGGGCCGGGTTGACCGAGGTGTTGGTGATCGGGATGCCGACGAGGTGGATCAGCGTCAGGCCCAGCCCGATGGCGATGGGCGCGAACCCGACGGGGGCCTTGCCGTGCGTGGACCCCATGATGATGAACAGGAACATCATGGTTAGCACCACCTCGGCGATGAAGCCCGAGATCATGCTGTACTGGCCCGGCGAGTGCGCGCCGTAGCCGTTGGCGGCAAAGCCCTTGGCCAGATCGAAGGTCGGGGAGCCGGTCGCGATAGCGTACAGGGCCGTCGCCGCGATGATAGCACCCACCACCTGCGAAGCCACGTAGGGCAGGATGTCCGGCTTCGGGAAGCGGCCACCGGCCCAGAGTCCCACCGTCACGGCGGGGTTGAGGTGGCAGCCAGAGATGTGGCCGATGGCATAGGCCATGGTGAGCACGCTCAGGCCAAAGGCGAGTGACACGCCGAGCAGGCCGATACCAACTTCGGGGAAGCCTGCCGCGATGACCGCGCTGCCGCAGCCGGCGAAGGTGAGCCAGAACGTGCCGATCGCCTCGGCGACGCATTTGTGCATGGTACTGTGCATGGGCTCCTCCTACGGGTTAGGCCCGTGTGGTTCAGGAGCGATGTCGGCAGGGTGCCGATCAAAGCAGGCTCATCGCGAGCCTAGGTCCAACGCAGGAATGCTTCTTCGTTTGGCCGTGATGATACCTCGCCTCAGTTGCGGTCGTCGAGAAAGATTTCCGGCGGATGTCTCGAGCCGGATGCCTCATGCCCGGACCCGTGATCCACCCGAGGCGCTGACCTGCTCTTAACGGGCTTGAGCTTGTTCACCGACATTGAGATTATGGGCCCACAGGAGGAACACGGCCTCATCGTGCTGAAGGACCTGCACCGGGATCATCGAGCCAACCGGCTTCTCGCCGCGCTAGAGCCAGCGGATTTTGCCGTGCTGGAACCGCATCTCGAGATCGTGGACCTGCGGAAGTGCACGGTGCTCTACGAGGCCGGCGACTACATCCGGTTCACCTACTTCCCGCATGATGCTATCGTGTCCCTTGTCGAAGACATGGAGGATGGGCGTGCGGCCGAGGTGGCGCTGTTCGGGCGTGAGGGGGTGTTCGGTCTTCTGAGCGCCTTCATCAGCGGTGAAGCCCTGGGGCGCTACGTGGTGGTGGTCTCGGGCACCGCCTCGCGGATTCCCATTGAACGGATGCGCCAGATTCTTGTGTTGCGCTCCCGGCTGCGACGGATGGTGGCCGCTTTCAACGAGGCTGTGCTCGCCCAAGCGTTTCAAGCTGTGGCCTGCAATGCCCTCCACCCGGTCGAGGCCCGATGCTGCCGCTGGCTTCTCAACACCCATGACCGGATAGACCAGGACACCCTACCACTGACTCATGAAACGCTGGCCGAGATGCTCGGAGTCCAGCGCTCCACGGTCAGCACCGTCTTGCGCGCCCTTCAAGCCACCGGCCTGATCGTACAGCAACGCGGCGGCATCGTCGTGGCCGATAGGGCTGGCCTCGAACAGGCCGCCTGTGAGTGCTACCACAAAGTGCGCCTCCGCGTGGAGAAGGTGCTCCCCGGCTCCTATTCCCGTTCCGATCTGAACACGCTGTTACAGCCTGCGAAAGCCGAGCAGCTGCTAACCTATCCAATCCGACCTCGGCGCTGAGAATGTGCCGAAACAGTTCGCAATCGGGATCGGTTCCGAGGTGCGAGCGAACCCAACCAGGCTTTGGCGATCATCCCAACAAGTTTCAGCCGGAGCGTTCGTAGGAGCTTGAGGCGGGCTTTCCTCTTTCCAGGCTGCTCATGCGGACCTGAGGGGGAGATCCGCGACACTCGGCACAACCATCCTCATGATGTTGCAGTGGGATTGTCCTTTCTGCGCCGCTGCTTGCCTGGTCTTATAGGGCTCGCGAATAGCGTACTGGCAGGCCTTTGGTGAATTCCGAGCGGCCCTTTATGAACTCCGCCATGTCAGCGCCAATCAAGGCTTTTGCCAGCGCGTAAACGGCTCCGCCAGCTGGTGACAGCGCAGGATAAGGCGCGTCCGTTGGGATCTCACGAGGCTCGAGTAGCAATGCTTTATCCTACCTAATGCCAAATCAGGCTGACGGAGGACAAGGCCACTCCGCCTACGGCGTCCACACAGTCTTAGCTTGCTCAGTTATACGATCTGGAAGGCTCGGCGCGCTCTTTCCCGGAACTCATCTAGTTCGTCCTGAAGAGCATTAATCTGCCCTCAATCTCCTCATATGACGAGCATTCCGGAGTCACGAATACGCGCCCGCTTGGCTCAAAAATAGCTTTCTGGAGCGCGAGCCTGACAACAGTCGAGTCGTCTTGAGTACCAGGCCTGATGTCCAACTCAAATGCGCCGAAGATGTGCATGGGTTTGTCTCCTGTGTGGGAGATGTCAAGCAGTGACGACAGCAAGCACCTCACCAACAATGGTTTCAGGCTCCCCGTTAACGACATCCATGAGGCTCGCTCGGACCCAGGCCAAAGCCTTGTCGTTTGCCGAATTGGCATTTTCCCTGGTGTCGAACATGGTCACAGAGCCGCCGATTCCATCGCCAGCATCGAACACATAATAGCCGAGGAATCCAGGTGATTGCTTCAGCAGTTGGCCAAGTCCACTCTCTGCCCGACGGGCAGCTTCAGCCATCGAGGTAACGTGATTGAACTTGCGGATGACCAGGTACATGGCGGCTCCCATAAGTGCGGAGTTGTGCCACTCTAACACATTCAGAAGTCTGGGCTAAGCCGCCATCTCTCTTGGTAAGCCTGTGAGGTGGAACAGGTAAAAGCCATTAAACCGTACGCCTACATTCGCGGCATGATCCTCAAAGCCTGGAACGGCAGTGTCTAAAGGCTGGAGATGCCGTTCAAAGATCCATTGTCTTGAACCAAGGAAGCTGGGAACTGGGCGATCCTCGGGCACAGCACAGATAAGCTCAGGCCGTTGCTTGTTCCTAAATAGATTGTAGGTGCAATCGCGCATGTACGGTCTGGCTGGAGCCAGTTGCTGAGCGGACGGCATTGGCTTCCCCTCCAAGGCTGGCGCTTGTGTTCATTTGTTGATTCATAGCGCGCTAGACAAGCTTACCGAATGCACAGGCCATTTTATATTACCCACATGAGGTAATTGGTATAGGTAGATCCTGTTTGAGAGTAGCCTCATGCCTACATATGTCAGAGACGGCTGAGTGCGCTATACTCAGGCAACCAGTAAAGCGTCGGCGTGAGAGGATTCTGAATCCTTGGAGGGCCATATTATGGCACACCGCGAACAGCACAGTAATCGAGAAACGAAGAAGCCGAAGAAAGAGAAGCCAAAAGGAAGCGCCATCGCAAAGCCCAATAGATGGACCGCCAGCGAGGCGCTACAGACAAAAGGCCAGTCAAAGCATTAGGCTTCATTCTCCCCGCATATTGACGGCGATACTGCCTGCAGAGGCTTTGTCGCGATTTCTGATTATGGACAGAAGGATCTCAGAGTGGTTCGTATTCACTTATGCGGCGTGCAAGTGAGACTGCTCGGCGAGTGATAGTTGCCGATTGCAGGTATGCTTCGCCTGCCGCTTGCGCATCATCTCGATACCATCGATGTTCACACGAGCCATGGCCAAGGACTTGAACCCGCGCATGGACTTAATCCGCCGTTTGATCGCTCGGTGGTCCTGTTCGATGCGATTATTCAGTAGGCACGCTACCGGATACGGATTGGCATCAACTTGCGCCTGGATTGATCCCGGGGCCGGTCTCCCGGGTCTCAGCACACGTCGCCAGCGATTGGTCTAGCTGCCGTCGACCAGGATGCGCTCGGAGTGTCCATGTCGCTTGAGAGCCTCGCGCAGAAACCATTTAGCCGCGGTGGTCTTGTGCCATTCGCTGAACCCGAATTCGATGGTATCGCTATGGTTGTCGATAGCGCGGTAAAGATACATCTACCGCTCACAGACTTTGATATACTTTGTGCACGTGCCATCCTCTGACCGACGCCCCGTGTCCGAACAATGAATCGCTGGAGCAGTTCGGGTGCGTACCGTACGATCCATTTGTGAACAGTTGCATGATCGACGAAGATGCCCCCTCTTGACCATCATCTCCTCTAGGTTCCGCAGGCTAAGATTGTAGGCGAGATATCACTAGACGCGCAGCAGGATCAGTGTGTCATCGAACTGATGGCCTTTGACCATCATGAATCTCCGGGCTGACCGGAGCACAGACCGAGCTTTGTTATCAGCGGTTTCGACAGTTCCATCTCGAAACCTCTTGCGTCCACCAGATGGTGTGCGAACTCCATCCGCTGAACGAGTAGGATAAGAATACGATCACGGTCGTTTCACCGTCTGCCGTATGATCTCAAGGTACTTGGAGCATGTACTTTTCGAATCGGAGGTGGATTGGGTCACGCGGTATGTCCTTGAGGCCATCACTCGGGGCAACTCTCTAGGAAAGAAGCTGGTTGAGGTCGGCATCTGCATCGCAGCGGGGCTAAAGGGCGGTCCAGTACGAGAGGGCTTGCGCATGCTCGCTGGACCGGGCGTGATGGAATTGAACCCAAGCTGCGGCATCTGGGTGGCCAACCCGACCGCAAGGATCGCACTGGCATGGTCCAGCCCCTTGGCCAGCCTCAATACGGGAGCTCGGTTCTAGCTACTGCGAAAGAGGGATGAGGCACGTTGCTTTTGCAACACGAGAGTGGACCGTAAATTTCACTTAGGAAAGTGAGAGCGCAAGCGGTTCAAATTCTAAGCTAACAACTTCTTGTTATTCGATGACGGTGATCTCAGTCACGCTAAGGGCGAAGATAACCGACCGTTTCACCAACCTGGGAGCTTCGAGCTTGGCTATTCGTCACATAGAAAAGGCCTACTTGAGCTGCAGACTATCATCGCCCTGAGATGATCTATGTTGCGGATGCCGCATACTATCCTCGCTCATGGAGCATAGCGATCAAAGCTCAGTATCATCTGTTCAGTTCCTGCATTTCGAAGACTCGTCTATCCAGATGGAAGAGGACCACTCTCACAAGGATTATTAACTAGGCTTTGAGACGGGGAGGTCAGGCCAGCGGACCTCCCCTGAAGGTGCTCGGATCTTTAGTCTTCAAACTCCCCGCGCAGTATCTCACGTTTTCCGGCGTGGTTTGCGGGTCCGACGATGCCCTCCTGCTCCATGCGCTCCATCAGCGACGCCGCCCGGTTGTAGCCAATCTGCAGCCGGCGCTGGATGTAGCTCGTCGACGCCTTCTTATGCCGAATGACGACGCTGACAGCCTGCTCATAAATATCCGAGGAGGCCAGACCAAAGTCGCTATCATCGGCCGATAGCTCCGGCGCGTCCATCTCTTCCGGCTCATCCTCGCACGCAGTGACTGCCTCGAGGTAAACTGGCTCGCCCTGACGCTTCAGGTGCGCCACCACGTGCTCGACCTCCTCGTCCGAGCAGAACGGCCCGTGCACGCGCGTGATCCGCCCGCCCCCGGCCATGTACAGCATGTCGCCCTGGCCCAGAAGCTGCTCCGCCCCCATCTCGCCGAGAATGGTGCGGCTGTCGATCTTCGAGGTCACCTGGAACGAGATCCGGGTCGGGAAGTTCGCCTTGATCGTGCCGGTGATCACGTCCACCGACGGGCGCTGGGTGGCCAGGATCACATGGATGCCGGCAGCTCTGGCCATCTGGGCCAGACGCTGGATCGCGCCCTCGATCTCCTTGCCGGCCACCATCATCAGGTCGGCCATCTCGTC
>NZ_FMVJ01000027.1 GCF_900102135.1 Microvirga guangxiensis | reverse complement strand
GGCTATCTGAGCCCGAAGCAGTTTGAGGATCAACATGTCCGGCAGACGGTCAATCCCGCGGCATGATCACTGTCCACTCTGAGGGGCGCACTCCATATGATATGCACTTTGGAGTTGTTATTGACCCATAGATCCGGAGTTTAGGATTTCCTCGATCGTTCCAGATGCAACAATCTGGCCTTCTCTCAATAAAGCCGCTTTGTTGCAATATTTCTTCAATGTTGCAGGATCATGGGAAGCGAGAACTAGAATACGAGACTGCATCAGCATCTCCTCCATACGTGCTTGCGCTTTATCTGCAAAGCCAGCATCGCCGACACTGATCATCTCATCGAGAAGAATGATGTCAGGTCTAACCGCAGTCGAGACGCCAAAAGCTAACCGGAGCATCATACCGCTCGAATACGTACGCATGGGCAGATCGACGTAGGGCCCAAGTTCAGAGAACTCAATGATCTCGGGCACTAACGCCCGCGCCTGCGCGAACGTCATCCCAAGAAATACCCCCCTTAGAATGATATTCTCACGTCCGGTTAGCTCAGGGTCCATTCCCATCCCGAGATCAAGCAAAGATGATACCTTGCCTTGAATTTCGGCAAGACCATCGCTCGGCTCGCAGGCTCCCGACAGCACACGTAACAATGTCGATTTACCGGCGCCATTGTGCCCAATTAGGGCGAGACGATCGCCCGCATTCAGTTGAAGATCTATACCCTTAAGAGCATGCACATTGATGATGTCGCGCCCGCCAGCCTGGACGGATCCGCCAACGCGACGGAACATAGTCGTCTTCAGAGAGCGACCGCGACCGTTGTAAATTGGGTATGTGACGTGAACGTTTTCAAGTCTAATCGACGTCAAGATGCCTCTCCTAAAGCCAATATACAACGCGCGCTCGGAAGCGAGCAAACAGCGGGAGAGCAACTAATGCTAAGATCACGATCACGCCTAAAGTGGAAGCATATGTAAAGAGGGTTGGGACCTGTCCGCGCATTGGCTCAGAGACAATCCGCAGAAATGAGGCAAATGGGTTTAGGTCAACCACGTAGAATGCTCGCTCTCCCAATGTGCTGATTGGCCACGTAACGGGCGATATGAAGAAGGCGATCTGAACAACATTTTGTACAATCTGCGGAAGATCTCTAAACCGTGTGCAAAGCAGACCACATAATAGGGCCATAAAGAATCCACTCGCAGCCACAAGCAACAGACCAAATGGAACCAGTAGCCATGTCCAAGAAAGTCCATGCCCGAACACAAGCAAGACGGCCGGTATAATCACGAGGTTGTGCGAGAATACTACGAAGTTCCGGACTAGTAGTCTCCACACAAAGACAGTCCGGGGCAAAGGCTCCTGTTTAAGGATGCCCTCGGCCTGGGTGAACACAGAGGTACTTTCTGTGATTATGCCTGCTATCAGCGACCATACCACGAAATTTGAGGCCAAATAGGGAAGATAGTCTTTAATAGGCTGCCGAAAAATCGCTGCGTATACAGTTCCAATTGCGACAACGAGGACCAACATACTAAGCGTGATCCAAAACTGCCCAAAACGAGAGCGGCTGTATCTCTGCCGGATATCCCCTATTCCAAGCAGCCACCAAATCCGCCAGTTGTTAAATCCCTGAACTACGTCACGCTGGGCGCGAGCGCAATTATCCTGCGAAATACTGCTGAGCATACAAATAGCTGTCCTTAATGCGGATTCTGGGTCACCGAACGAAAGGTCTGGCAGGGTTGCCTACAACGGTCGTACCAGGCTCAACATTCTTGGTCACGACGGCTCCCATACCTACGATCGCGCCTGTTCCTATCACGAGAGGCTTACTGGAACTCCCAGGTCGAATAATGGCTCCAGTCCCAATATAGGCGTGATCCTCAATCACTACGTTTCCATTACACTTCACACCTGGAGCGAAGGTAACGAAATCGCCGATCTTACAGTCGTGGGCGACGTAGGAGTAGATATTGGCGTGAAAGAAGCGACCGATATGGATATTGCTGGTCAGGGTTACAAAGGGACTCAAAATCTGTCCGTCGCCAATAGTTACCTGATCCATCACGACAACGTTATCCGCACGCAAGTCAATTGGATGAGCGCCCTCAGATGCGCAACGCGCTGCGATTCTCTCACGTAGTCGGCTGTCTGCGATCGCTACATTGAAATACAGGTCTGCTTCTGACGCGAAAAAGTCCTCTTCCGAGAGGACACTGTACCCATTCAATTCGAACGCAGAAGGCGCTTTCTCGACGAAACAGAACTTTGCGGTCCGCTCCAGATCCCCCTCAAGATGTTTTGAAGCTGCAGCAACATAGGGCATTACCTCGCGTGCATAACCGCCTGCGCCGAACAGTCCCACTAAGATATCTTTGGGCACCTATCCGTCCTTCCTTGGTGTCTTAGCCGCGGTAGAATTGGTGTATGGCCGTACTGATGCGATCAAGCTGGTGGTCGTTCAGTGCGGGAAAGCTCGGAAGATTGAGTCCTCGATAAGCAACGTTGTCGGCACCTGGATAAGGCCCATGATCCCACTCTTGATACATCGGCATTGAATGGACAGGGTAGAAAAACGGTCGCGTGTCAATTCCGCATGATTTCAGGTAGTCACGCAGTGTGTCCCGCTCCTGTGCGCTCTTCGCTAGTACGGAACACATCCAGAAAGAGTGCGTCGTTCCGGGCTGCTCATGGTGAAACTCAAGAGGAGTTCCCTTGATAGCTTGGCGGTAATACTCAGCAATTTTACGTTTCCGTTCGATGACCTCGTCAGCACGGGCAAGCTGTGCTGTGCCGATGGCAGCACAAATATTGGTCATCCGGAAGTTGAATCCGACGACATCGTGCCAATACTCCCGTTCACCCGCGAGGCCTTGTCCTCGCAGTTTTCGAAGGAGTTGGGCAACAGTCGCATCATCGGTTGTGACCATGCCACCTTCGCCTGTCGTTATCGTCTTGTTTCCAAAGAAACTGTATGTTGCGACTTCGCTGTCAATGCCAACGTGGCGGTTGCCAATGCGGGTACCAAATGCCTCAGCGCAATCTTCAACAACCAACATGCCGTGCCTTTGTGCAACCGAGGCGATTTCGCCCATGTTCGCCGCTTGCCCATACAAGTGCGCAACGATAACGGCCCGAACGTCTCCTGAGGCGACCTTGCGGGACAGGTCCTGCGGGCACATCTGCAGCGTGACAGGGTCGCTATCAATGAACACGGGTTCTGCGCCGACGTAACGCACTGCATTCACGGACGCGACATAGGTGAAAGTCTGCACCGCAACCTTGTCACCGGGACCAATCCCGAGACCGGCTAACGCTAAATGAAGTGCGACAGTACCATTGCAAACACTGATGGCATGCGCGGTACCAACGTAGCTCGCGAACTGCTGCTCGAACTCCTCTACAAACCGACCTCGAGATGAGATCCACGTTGTGTCGAGGCACTCCTTCACGTTGTCCCATTCCCCCCCCGTCAGCTGTGGTGAATAAACTGGAATGAAGTCGTGCATAGAGAATCCCCGTACCCTGCTAGCGCAAGGAGCTTGTACGTACCAGCGGAGGCTGAAGCCCGCACACCAGATAGCTCCCGAGTCTAGACCTTGCAATAAAATTCGTAGTAGCGCCTTGCCATGTCTTCGAAGCGGTAAGATGACAATTGGCCTAGTACGGCTTTCTGCTGCGCCACCCAGGCAGAGCGTGAAGCCAGTATGTCTGCTATCTTCCCAGCTAGAGTGTCTGCGTCGAAGGGATCGAAAAGCCAACTCTCGTATGTTTGTTTTGTTATACCATTTCTATCAAACATCTCCCGAGCTACCGGGATGTTCGAAAGTAATGCGGGCGTGCCATTACTGACAGCCCTCGAGAAGTTAAAAATGTCACCACCTTCCGCCAAGCTCGGATGAACGGTGACAGCAGCCCCTTCCAGCATAGTGTTCAATACCTTGATAGGAAGACTCGGCATAAATATTACGTCGCGATGGAGCTTCTTGTCTCTTATGTAATCGATGACATCTGGCGTCGCGCCTGGACTTGTTAGAACGATTTTGATATCAAGGAAGTGTTTGCGGATTAGAACTTCGCCTGCTTTGATCAGCGTCAGTGAATTTTTATGGGGACGATCAACTGTAGGGTAAATCAGATACTCAAAGTGTCCGAAGTTCATTCGGGGGAGATCCCCTAAATCCGGAAGGTAGTTCCTGACGTAACTATTGAGCTCTTCTGATGAAATGGGTTCAGCTGCTGCATCCACATAGAAGCCCTGAGGGATAACCGTGATCTTGCGATCCCTGTTGTCACCGGAGAGAAGGCGCATCAACTGCTCAGACTTACTGAACTCAGAATAGCAGATAAGCCCTGACGCAGCCGTAACGCTCCTTTTCACATTCCAGATCAGAAGTGACATGAAATCATTTGCTGGGTACCGAGTCGGAAAAACCGCCGTAACGGCATCCGGGAATACAACAACAGTTTTTTTGGATTTAAGATTCGCGATCAGATGGCCGTCAAACGCCGCAGGGAAGAATAAAGTATCATCCTCTACATTTTGAAGGGCCCGTGCCAAGCGTTCACATTCTTGGCGATAGACACTTTCGCTGAGGTATGTGAATACCGTGTTGATGCTTATTTGCTTATTCCGGCCAGAAGTTGCCCTATCGAGAGCGTTGATGAGCCGCTTGCTAGTCCGTCCCCTCACATTGCTGACTGCAGCCCTGAGCTTCCGTCCAATCCATCTGCCGCCTAAAGCAGCCGCAGCCATGACTGCAAGCCCCGGAAGTAGGACAACCACAACTGGCAATGTGAGAATAATTACCAGAAACAATGGCCAGATCTTGAGCGCAATGTTGGATCTAGACAGATCAAGCATCCAGCTCAACGATCTGAGCATAGATCTTGGTTTCAGTATTCGCCGCATGAAGCGAGAAAGGCGCATGAGCAGGCGCGATCGCCGCCTTGGGCGACTAGCTCTGCCATAATACCAGTCGAGTGAAAGCGAACCCTCAATTATGGGCACAATCTCAAAAGCAGTTTGCGGAACTTGGTTAGCCTGGAGCATTGCTTCAAGGCCGCCCTTATGTCGAGACGTAGTATAGATTCTAACTGGTATCCCAAGTACCCCAAGACCTTTTACCAGGTCTGCTAGAAGGACGTTCAGCCCCTCGCTGACGCCGATACGAGATGGGCGCCAAGTATAGACAACGGAGAACCTTTTCATTGTGCTGTTCCTTGGAGCGCGGCCTTCACAATTGAAGAGAATTCCCGCCAATACTTTGTGGCCAGGTTATCATAACGATTGCGCGACAGTGCATCCCGAGAAGGGAGAGAGCTTCTCAGATCAGCAAAATTGTCGAAGACATGATCGAGCGCACGCGACAAGGAGCTCGGGTCTTCTAACGAAAACCACGTAGGCCTCAAGTCAAAAGCCTGAGCCACTTCCTCCATTGCGGGATAACGGCTAGATAAAGTCGGCGTGCCCAACCATGCGCCTTCCAAGATAGTGTAGCTCCCATTGTCTCCAGTGGACGAATGAAGGACGCATAGTGCATTCTCCATCAAATCCCAAAATTCATGATCTTCGACATAGTCTTCAAAGGACAGGCATCTCTGCAGCACTGACGATCTTTTTATTCGGCTCCTGACCTGTTCTATGTGAGGAGCTTGAAGGACAGGCTTTTTGTTCTTTGGGTCAAATGAACCCGTATGAAAACCTGTCACTTTGACTTTCAAACTATTTTTCTGGAGAAAATGTTCGAGTCCGTCGAGGATAAATGAGTGGTTTTCGTGCGCAGACACAATCGTAGGCCACAGAATATGTCGAGCGGCAGGCTCCGCACCCGAATGGATATCAGCTGGGGAAGAGCCAGATCGATCCTTTAACGTCGCGGGTGCATCAAACTCAATCGGAAGCACAAAGGCGCGGTTGGGGTCAACTCCTGCATACGATATTGCGTCTCGCCGGGTCTGCTGTGTCGTCGTAAGCACAAAATCAGCTTTGCTTGTAACTCTAGCGCGTATGGGGAATTTTGACCATTGGTCCTCGTTATAGATATGAGGGTGATATCTTTGGACATAATCGTAAAGCAGCATGCCGTATTTTTGGTGCGGCGGTATGTCTGCTTCGATGTGATCCGAAGCAATAAGAAGTAGGTCAACTTCCTCAAAATTACTCACGCCATCGTTAAAAACTATGTAACGATCAGAACCCGGCCTTCCGTTTATTGGAATAAAGCTGTTGTAGTAGGCATCTAGCTTTGAATGCTCGATCAGCTGCCGGCGGAATGGTCTTATTACAACGCCCAGGTTCTTTAGCGCATCAAGTGTATTGTAGTCGAACCGCATTCCCTCAGGGTGCCCGAAACTCACTTCAAGCGTAGCCCCCGCAGCCCTAGCGCCTAGGATCAGCATTCGTGTTACATTGAGGACGCTTCGTAGAACCCCGCCTTGGAAGGCGCTTGGGAGAATTATTGCTATCTTCATTTCGTATTCTCGCGAGCTCTTAATTCAGGGCTTGTGGAACACCCTCCACCGCATGCAAGCACGCAGTGCTGTAGGAGCTTCCTTGGCCAGGAGTTTTCTCGTGCTCTCTATACCGGCTATGTGAACCTGCCAATGCCTAAGGAGTGAAAGAGCTTTTGAAAAAATGTTTCGTCTTGGTTTGTGATGCCTCTCAATGCTGGCAATCCGATTTCACCCGTATCGCCTCTGTGTATTCGCTATTTGATGGGTCAGATTGGGCCTAAAGCCTCCGGTTCAATCACCAAGATCTTGCAGAGGTTTTATACGGCGTCAGGTGCTCTCAGACTGTGGTGGGACACAGCGCACCCGTGTCGGGCGCAACGGTTTCCAGTCGTAGGGTCATGCGCGACAGTGCCTTGCGACTGATCCCCGACAGCAGAGAGCCGTCACAGGATAAATGGTTTGCTCTAAGATGCTCGCCTTTGCAGCTGCCTCATAAGATCGGCACATTCCTCCGCCTACCTGGAGTGCGCCCCACGAGATGGACAGATCGGCACTGAGGAATTGACCGGGGCTGCCGGGCTTTAGGAGACTGAAGCCCATGGCAAAGCACCGCA
>NZ_FMVJ01000017.1 GCF_900102135.1 Microvirga guangxiensis | reverse complement strand
GGCGTGAAGGCCGGCATCGTCGACAAGTCCGGCGCCTGGTTCTCCTACGACAGCCAGCGCCTCGGCCAGGGCCGCGAGAACGCCAAGCAGTTCCTGCGCGACAACCCCGAGGTCGCCAACAAGATCGAGGGTCTTATCCGCCAGAATGCCGGCTTGCTCGCCGACCGCATCCTGGAGCAGGCGACCCCGACCGCCGACGACCTGGATGAAGGTTCCGCCGAATAAGGTTTTGCTCTCCTTCAAGGGCAAAAGGCAGGCCGTCGCGAGAGATCGCGGCGGTCTTTTTTGTTTGTTGTCTCCGAGCCGCCACCATTGTCTCGGGGCTTTGCAGCAGAACCGGGATCGCCAGACAAGAGTAGAGCGCGCTTCCGTTCCCCTTGCGAGGAGGGGCAGCGGTGGGGGCGCAGAGCGGTAGCGCCGCATCTGTTTCATGAGCCCGACAGCCCTCCCTTGTCATGGCCGGGCTTGTCCCGGCCATCCCAATGCTCTTCCCGCTACCCTCATCCTGAGGAGCAGCGCAGCTGCGTCTCGAAGGAGGGTTCAGTGTGCTCTGGAGGTCTCCTTCGAGACGGTCGCTCCAGCGACCTCCTCAGGATGAGGTCGCGGGTTAGGGAAGTGGGATCATCGGCACAAGGCCAGTGATAACGAATGGGAAACTGGGTCTGCCGCTCACTCGGTCAGACCATCCCCACCCTTGCCCCTCCCCGCAAGAGGGGAGAGGGAGCACACGCTTCATCCTCCCCGATCCCGGCTTAGTTCAGTGTTCCACCCGCGATGACACTGAAAGCGAAGGCTGAAGCTCCTGATCCGATCCGGAGCACTCAAGAGTGAAACAGCGCCTCGACAGCGGCACCGGGGACCGCTAAAACCGGCCTCCATCAAGAGATTACCGGGCCCGAAAGGGCTCCCCAATTCCGAGTTTGAGAACCCATGAGCGGCGTCAACGAAATCCGGTCGGCCTTCCTCGATTACTTTGCCAAGAACGGCCATGAGGTCGTGGCGTCGAGCCCTCTCGTGCCGCGCAACGATCCGACCCTGATGTTCACGAATGCGGGCATGGTGCAGTTCAAGAACGTGTTCACGGGAGCCGAGAAGCGGCCCTACAGCACGGCGGCGACGGCGCAGAAATGCGTGCGCGCGGGCGGCAAGCACAACGATCTCGACAATGTGGGTTACACGGCGCGCCACCACACCTTCTTCGAGATGCTCGGCAACTTCTCGTTCGGCGATTACTTCAAGGAGCGCGCCATCGAGCTCGCCTGGGGCCTGATCACGAAAGAGTTCAACCTGCCGAAGGACAAGCTGCTGGTCACCGTCTACCATGACGACGACGAGGCGGCGAACCTCTGGAAGAAGATCGCCGGGTTCTCGGATTCCAAGATCATCCGCATCCCGACCTCGGACAATTTCTGGCAGATGGGCGATACCGGCCCCTGCGGTCCGTGCTCGGAAATCTTCATCGACCAGGGCGACAAGCTCTGGGGCGGCCCTCCCGGCAGCCCGGAGGAGGATGGCGACCGCTTCCTCGAGTTCTGGAATCTCGTGTTCATGCAATACGAGCAGATCGAGCCCGGCAACCGCATCGGCCTGCCCAAGCCCTCCATCGACACCGGCATGGGCCTGGAGCGCATCTCCGCCATCATGCAGGGCGTATATTCCAACTACGACACGGACCTGTTCCGCACGCTCATTGAGGCGGTGGCCCATGCCACCGGCGTGGCGCCTGAGGGCGACCGCAAGGCCTCGCACCGCGTCATCGCGGATCACCTGCGCACCTCGTGCTTCCTCGTGGCCGATGGCGTGCTGCCGTCGAACGAAGGCCGCGGCTATGTGCTCCGCCGCATCATGCGCCGCGCCATGCGCCATGCGCAGCTTCTCGGGGCGCGCGATCCGCTGATGTATCGCCTCGTGCCGGTTCTCGTGCGCGAGATGGGGCAGGCCTATCCTGAGCTGATCCGCGCCGAGGCGCTCATCACCGAGACGCTGAAGCTGGAAGAAACCCGCTTCCGCAAGACCCTGGAGCGCGGCCTCTCCATCCTCGACGATGAAAGCCGCAATCTCACCAAGGGCCAGAACCTCTCGGGTGATACGGCCTTCACGCTCTACGACACCTATGGCTTCCCGCTCGATCTCACGCAGGACGCACTGAAGCCCCGCGGCATCGGCGTGGACACGGATGCGTTCAACGCCGCCATGGAACGCCAGCGCGAGAAGGCCCGCGCGGCTTGGTCCGGCTCGGGCGAGGCGGCGACGGAGACCGTGTGGTTCGGCGTGAAGGAACGCACCGGCGCCACCGAGTTCCTCGGCTACGACACCGAGACCGCCGAGGGCATCGTCGTGGCCCTGCTCAAGGACGGCAAGGAAGTGCAGGAGCTGAAGGCTGGGGAGACCGGCCTCGTGGTCCTCAACCAGACGCCGTTCTACGGCGAGTCCGGCGGCCAGGTCGGCGATACCGGCGTGATGCAGGGCGAAGGCGCCCGCGTGTTCGTGACCGGCACCGAGAAGAAGCTCGGCGACCTCTTCGTGCACCACGTCACCGTCGAGCACGGCTCGCTGAAGCTCAATCAGTCGCTTGAGCTGATCGTGGACCACGAACGCCGCTCGGCCGTCCGTTCGAACCATTCCGCGACCCATCTTCTGCACGAGGCCCTGCGCCAGGTGCTCGGCGATCACGTCGCCCAGAAGGGCTCGCTCGTTGCGCCCGACCGCCTGCGCTTCGACTTCAGCCATCCCAAGCCCATCGAGGATGCTGAGCTGAAGCAGGTCGAGGAGATCGCCAACAAGGTGCTGCTCCAGAACGAGCCTGTGGTGACCAAGCTCATGGCCGTGGACGAGGCCATCGAGTCCGGTGCGCGCGCGCTCTTCGGTGAGAAATACGGCGACGAGGTTCGCGTCGTGTCCATGGGCAAGGCCGAGGGCAACAAGACCTTCTCCGTCGAACTCTGCGGCGGCACGCACGTGAATCGCACCGGCGATATCGGCCTCGTGACCATCGTGGGCGAGGGCGCGGTCGCCGCTGGCGTGCGCCGCCTCGAAGCGATGACCGGCGATGCCGCCCGCCGCTACCTTGCGGATGAAAGCCGCAAGCTGCGGGAGGTCGCGAGCCTCCTGAAGACTCCGGTCGACGAGGTCTCCACGCGTCTGAACGCTCTCCTCGAAGAGCGCCGCAAGCTGGAGCGCGAACTCGCCGAGGCGCGCCGCAAGCTCGCCATGGGCGGCGGTGCTGCGGGTGGCGGCGATCCGATCAAGGACGTCAGCGGCACCAAGCTGATGGCGCGTGCCGTCACCGGCGTCGAGATGAAGGATCTCAAGAGCCTTGCCGACGAAGGCAAGAAGCGCCTGGGCTCCGGCGTCGTCGCCATCGTCGGCGTGGCCGAGGACGGCAAGGCAGGTATCGTCGTCGCCGTTACCGAGGACCTGACCGCGAAGTTCGATGCGGTTTCGCTCGTCCGTGTCGGCTCCGAGAAGCTCGGCGGCAAGGGCGGCGGCGGACGCCGCGACATGGCCCAGGCCGGCGGCCCCGACGGAGCCCAGGCTGAAGCCGCGCTCTCGGCCATCGAAGCAGCGATGGCGGCGGGCTGAACCACATCCATGCAACAAAAATCCCGGATAGCTTATGCCGTCCGGGATTTTTCGATGGAAAGCAGCTGGCCTTTCGCTGACCGCCGAAGCTAGTTCCTCGTCACTCTCCAGATCGTATTCGACAGATCGTCCGCGACGATCAGGGCGCCACGGGGGTCCACCGTCACGCCGACCGGGCGTCCGCGCGTGTTGCCGTCATCGACCAGGAAACCGGACACGAAGTCGATCGGGTCTCCGGCAGGCTTCCCGTCACGGAACGGCACGAAGATCACCCTGTAGCCGACCGGTACGCTGCGGTTCCAGCTGCCGTGTTCGCCCACGAAGACCCCATCGGCGAAGTCCGGACCCATCTCCGGTATCGAGAAGGCCACGCCGAGCGCCGCCACATGCGATCCCAGGGCGTAGTCCGGGCGGATCGCCGCGGCGACCTTCTCGGGATCCTGCGGCTGCGCGCGCGGGTCCACGTTCTGGCCCCAATAGCTGTAAGGCCACCCGTAGAAGCCGCCTTCCTGCACGGAGGTGAGATAGTCCGGAACAAGGTTGGGACCGATCTCGTCACGTTCGTTCACGACCGCCCAGAGCTGTCCCGTTCCCGGCTGAATGGTCAGAGCGGTTGGGTTGCGAAGGCCGGTGGCGTAAGGCTTGTGCATTCCCGTCTGCACATCGATCTGCCAGACCATGGCCCGGTCTTCCTCGGCGTCCATCCCGCGCTCGGTGATGTTGCTGTTGGAGCCGATGCCCACATAGAGAAAGCGCCCGTCCGCACTGGCGGTCATCGCCTTCGTCCAGTGATGATTGATCACGGCAGGCAGGTCCACCACCTTTACCGGCGGCCCGCTCGCCTGAGCCTGCCCATCCTGATAATCGAAGCGCACCAGCGCATCCTGGTTGGCGACGTAGATGGCGCCGTTGACGAATGCGAGGCCGTAGGGCGCGTTGAGATTGTCGGCGAAGACGCCCTGCAATTCGTAGGTGCCGTCGCCATCCGCATCCCGCAGCAGCGTCAGCCGGTCGCCGCCCTTCACCGAACTCTTGCCAAGGCTCTTGATGTAGCCCGCAATCACGTCCTTGGGGCGCAGGGACGGCGCATAGCCGCCGGATCCTTCCGCAACCAGGATGTCTCCATTGGGGAGGACCAGGGTCTGGCGCGGAATCCTGAGATCCGTGGCGATGGCTTGAATCTTGTATCCCTGCGGTACCTTGGGGAGCTCATTTCCCCAATTGGCCGGTCTCGGGATCTTCATGCTGGGCAACAGGCCGCGCTGCGGCTCGGGCAGGTTCGGATTGGAGCCGTATTGCGGCGCCTCTGGTTCGCTGTTGCAGGCGGCCAAGGCGATGGTCAGGGTGCCGATAAGGAGCGCCGAGCGGATCATCTTGCCTCTCCCTGAAAGCCGGAATAGCCGATCCAGGCCGCAGCGAGCGCCAGGAGCGTTGTGATCGCCGAGAGGATGAGGCCCTCCGGCATGGTCGCCCAGGCATCCTTCGCGTGGACGAGCGCATTCACGAAGCCGAGCCCCCACATGACGAGGAGCACGACGAAGTAGGTGATCAGTCTGCCTTTTCGCGCCGGTCCCCGGCGGAAAAGATTGATCAGCGCCCAGAGCAGGGCGAAGCCGCCGCCAACCAAGCCGCCGGCAATGAGCCAAGATGAGAAATTCGCCCATTGGATATGGAAGCTCGCCCGATAGGCGAGATCGCTGAGCAGCGCGCCCATGAAAAGGGGAAGCGGAAAGGCCAGCAGGATTGCATGAAGGGGGTGGAGAGGTCTCAGAGAACCTGGACTGGATACAGCAACCAAGACGCTTCCCTCCCGTTTTGGAGCCGGCCGCGCGGACTTGCGTCCGGCAAAGCCTTTCGGTGGGTCAATGCATCAGAGTTCGGTAAGTTTCGAGAACAGCCAAGATTCCTGGATAGCAATTCTGTGATCTTGTTCTATCTCCCGTCTCGGCCAGGTCCTCAATCGTGATCGGGATGCTGGAGGGACTTCATCTTCGCCAGCATCTCCGGCGGATTGTCGTCTTCGGTCGCAATGCCCGGAAGCGCATGCAGGGTCTCGAATGCAGGCAATCTGCACTCGATGCCGTACTGGACTTCGAGCGCGATGCGCTCGGGATGGTCCAAGCTGCCGATGGAAACGCAGATACGGTCGGAGTCGAGTACGTTGTAGGTCAGGGGCGTCCCGCATTCGCGGCAAAAGCCCCGCTCCACGGCTTCCGAGCTCCTGAAGGAGCCGGGCTTGTCTTTCGTCCAGACCAGATCTTTTTGCGGAACCCCTGTCAGCGCGGAGAAGTAGTTGCCGAAGGCCTTCTGGCACATGCGGCAATGACAGATGCTGGAATGTGTCGGCTCCGACATCAGCGCGTAGCGCACCGCGCCGCATTGGCAGCCGCCGGTCATGACGGGTTTAGATTCCGGTTCGGCCATCGCTCGGCCTCCCTCTCAGCCTGATGAAGCAGCATACGAAAACTTTGTTCCGATTGCATGCACGGACATCTCTCTTCGGGAAGCGGGGCGATAAATTAGGTAGTCCCTCTGCGCAGGGGAGATTTCCGCGCTTCGCGCTTACACTTTCCTCCGTCAACCCGGAGGTGGCGATGGCAGGCTTCTTGCTACACGTGCTCGGTGCAGCAGCAATCGCCTCGCTGGTTGTCACCGGCGTCATGGCTTACGAAGGATCGTTGCAATTGGCAGGCCATTCGAAGCAACAGCGCAACAAGTCCCGTGACAGAAGCAATTCTGATCCGCCGGAGATGTAACAACGTCTTCTTGGCGAGCCACATTCTGGCCCTACTGCCAAGACAAGTTTTTCAGCACTTATCGTGTGACCAAAGCCAAGAAGGACAAGGGGACAGGAACATGCGAGACAACAAGCATTCATCGCCCTCGCCCGACACGTTTCCCGTGTTGAGCCAACTCGAGCGGACCATGTTGGCGTCGATTGCCCTCATGAAGCGCATCAGGCGTGAAAGAAGACGCTCGCCTCGCAGTGACATGAGCATGCAAAGCGAGAAGCAATAAGGCGCCTTGCAATCTCATATCTTTTTGAAGGCCTTCCCACGCGTCTGACACGGCAGTTGGAAGGCCTTTTTCGTTGAACACCACATGATGCTTGAGCGCGATACAGACGCATTGCTCTGAACGCGCCTACACGAGCAACGATACAGACCTAACCAGCAGGGCCACCGGCGCAGAACGCGAATGTGCTCGGCACAAATCCTCGGGGCCCGACATCATGCTTGAGTGGAGCGAGGCGTTCGGTCTGCTGCTTCTTCGTTTGCGCAGATTTCGCAATGCCGGCGGGCCAGGAAGTTTCATGCCAGGTGGCCGTCCAATCGTGGAAGTGACTTGCCGGATTGATGTCGAATTTCAGCGTGAGGTAACCGGTGCTTTCGTTGTGGCAATGGGGCGAGGTTTTATATTCCCTCTCCGAGAAGCAGGCGCGCACCGTTTTCGAGCAGCTGAACGGGACGTTGCCGTAACGCCGCTGATCCTCTCCGACGTCTGTCACGCCGGGATCCAGAGTCACGAAATCTGCGATAACGAATTCCGCGCCGCCGCCCGAATAGCTTTCCGTGATGCGGTTGAGCACGGCAACGGCCCAGAGGCCGGAGCCTGCGGGATAGAGGGCAGGGTGGATGTCGAGCATCCTTGCCTCCGATCCATCTTCCGACGGCGGCAGAGGATACTTCTCGAAACTCCAGCGGTTCAGAAGCTGCCACTCGCCCGGTGCTTTCATCGCAAGACGAGAGAGCGTCCTGTTCACCATCACGGCGTAGAATTCGCGGCCTGTTTCGGTCTTACGCTCGAACAGGCGCGGCACTTCCACCTTGTTGCACTCGAGGCCGGGGAGGTTGCACATCCCCATGATCCAGTTGGGATCGAGCTTATCGAGATCCTTGATCTCACGCAGGCGAATGGCTTGAGGTAATGTCTCGGCATGCAGGCCGCTGCATATGCCCAGCAAAGGCATCACAAGAATTGTGGTTTGCACAGCGTGGCGGCTTCGCCATTTGAAGCAGCGAGAGCGAGTATTCCACATTTGCTTCTCCCCATTTGCGTCGATACTATATATCGAAAGGTGGAGCTGAAAGTGGCAACTGAGAGAACAGCTCGTCCTGCAAGCTGGGTTCTGGACAAACCTGAGAGCGACCTTGCTCAGATTGTAGATTCGTTCCGAGAGGCTGGCGATTCAGTTTGGCATATTGATCGTCATGTTCTCGAAGTGACGGAGCCTGCGACCTATGATCCCGAAGCCATCGTCGCGGCCTGCGCTGCCGGCCTCTCTCTGCTCCGTCAGTGGTCAAGTCATCGTGTCGCTTTGACGGAGGGCGAAACGAAAGTTTCTGAACCATACCTGATCATCGATGATGAGTGGCTTGATGCAGCACCGGGCGCACCGCCTCCCCATGTCTACATCTGCCTGTCTTCAGGCCAGCAAGAGAGCATCAAGCATGAGCCTCACGTCGACATGCAACCGCTGCCCAACACCCTTGCGCATCTGCTCAAAGCCAATGAAACCATTGTCAGAATAGGCGGTGCTTTCGAAGGAGAGCCAAGCACGGCTTGGTTGATCAAGCCCGCAATCAGATCCGAGTAAGCTCCAAAGAAAAAGCCCGGCATGATGCCGGGCTCTTCATTTCTTGACCTTGGTCGAGAAGGGGCTTCGCTTAAGCCGCCATCGCCTTCTTGAGGTTCTCGTCGATCTTGTCGAGGAAGCCGGTGGTGGAGAGCCACTTCTGCTCCGCGCCGACGAGGAGGGCGAGGTCCTTGGTCATGTAGCCGGCCTCGACCGTGTCGATGCAGACTTTTTCCAGCGTCGCGGCAAACTTGGCGAGCTCGGCGTTGTTGTCGAGCTTGGCGCGGTGGGCCAGGCCGCGGGTCCAGGCGAAGATCGAGGCGATGGAGTTCGTGGAGGTCTCCTTGCCCTTCTGGTGCTCGCGGTAGTGGCGGGTCACGGTGCCGTGGGCGGCTTCCGCTTCCACCGTCTGGCCGTCCGGCGTCATCAGCACGGAGGTCATCAGGCCGAGCGAGCCGAAGCCCTGCGCAACGGTGTCGGACTGCACGTCGCCGTCGTAGTTCTTACAGGCCCACACATAGCCGCCCGACCACTTGAGAGCCGAGGCCACCATGTCGTCGATGAGGCGGTGCTCGTAGGTGATGCCGGCGGCATCGAACTTCGCCTTGAACTCGTTCTGGTACACTTCCTCGAAGATGTCCTTGAAGCGGCCGTCATAGGCCTTGAGGATCGTGTTCTTCGTGGAGAGGTAGACCGGGTACTTGCGGTTCAGGCCGTAGTTCATCGAGGCGCGGGCGAACTCGCGGATCGACTCGTCCAGGTTGTACATGGCCATGGCCACGCCGGCGCCCGGGAACTTGAAGACTTCCTTCTCGATGACCGTGCCGTCCTCACCCTCGAACTTGATCGTCATGCGGCCCTTACCGGGCACCTTGAAGTCCGTGGCGCGGTACTGGTCGCCGAAAGCGTGACGGCCGACGATGATCGGCTGGGTCCAGCCGGGCACGAGGCGCGGAACGTTCTTGCAGATGATGGGCTCGCGGAAGATCACGCCGCCGAGGATGTTGCGGATCGTGCCGTTGGGCGACTTCCACATCTCCTTGAGGTTGAACTCCTTCACGCGGGCCTCGTCCGGCGTGATGGTGGCGCACTTCACGCCGACGCCGTACTTCTTGATGGCCTCGGCGGCCTCGACGGTGACCTTGTCGTTGGTGGCGTCGCGATGCTCGATGCCCAGGTCGTAGTACTTGAGGTCGATGTCGAGGTAAGGGTGGATCAGCTTGTCTTTGATGAACTGCCAGATAATGCGGGTCATCTCGTCGCCGTCGAGTTCGACGACCGGATTGGCAACCTTGATCTTCGCCATGATCTCACCTTGCGCTTGAAGGGCTGGAACGGGCCTGCCGGATGGCAGACGGGTTGCCGGGGCTATAGCGCGGTTAAGGCTCTGGGGGAAGGTGGGGGGCTGTCCTCAATTCAGCGCTTTCTGGCCCCTTGTGTGGTTTTCTCGTCCTCCTGGCACAAGGCGGCGCTGAACAGTGAATTCACGGTGGCAGCCTTGCTGCGCACGCTCTCCTGGGTTGCCGGGTTCCGAATGAGGGCCGCCGTGGCCTTCAGCAGAGCCCGGTCGCAGGTGCAGGCTCGACGCCCGACGCGCTCATAGCAGAGGTCGTGGGCCCGGCAGGCGGCATCGAGCGCATCGACGGGCGAGGCGCGATTGGCATCGCCAGCGCCGCACCAATTTCCATGAAACAGGGGAGGCGCCGATTGAGGCACTTTCGCCACCGATGGAGTCGCAGACGCGGGGCCGGGGGCGAGAACGGCCATGCAGGCAATGAGCATGAGTGAACGCAACCAGGCCAGCTTGGCTCTCCAATGTTGGGAAGGAATACCGTCGGGTAGCGGACAGAAGAACCATTCTTTCTGGGTTTCAGTTCCCTTTATAAGACAAGACTCCCTTGCCCGTGCCTCTCGATGGGGCTCGTTCGGGGTGACTTCGCATGGCTCTAGGCGCGGCGCTTCGTTTGGCGCTATGGAGGTGCATCTCAGTTCTCTGGCCAAGCCTTCACTCGAAAACGCATCATGAATCGCCCCGTCATCATCCTTGTGGAGCCCCAGCTCGCCGAAAACATCGGCATGGTGGCGCGCGCCATGGCCAATTTCGGTCTCTCCGAGCTGCGCATCGTCGCCCCGCGCGATGGCTGGCCGAGGAAGGGCGCGCATTCGGCGGCATCCGGTGCGGTGCATGTGCTGGAAGGCGCGACGCTCTACGACACGGCCCGCGAGGCGATGGCCGATCTCAACTTCGTCTTTGCCACCACCGCGCGCGAAAGGGGGCAGATGAAGCGGGTTTTCGGGCCGGACGAGGGAATGGCTGAAGCCTATCGGCGTATCGCTGAAGAACAGCGCATCGGCATCATGTTCGGGCGCGAGCGGACAGGGCTGGAAAATGACGAGGTGTCGCTGGCGGACGCCATCATCACCTTCCCGGTCGATCCGCAATTCTCCTCGCTGAACCTTGCCCAGGCGGTGCTGCTCGTCTCGTACGAATGGCGCAAGCTCGCCACCGGCAGGGCGCTGCCGTTCTCCGGCGAGAGGATTTCGCCACCGGCACCTCGGGAGATGGTTACTTCTTTCTTCGACTATCTTGAGGACGAGCTCGAGGCGGTGAACTTCTATCCGGAGGACAAGAAGCCGACGATGGCCCGGAACATGCGGGACATCTTCCATCGGCTCGAGATGACCGAGCAGGATGTCCGCACCCTGCGCGGGGCGATTCGCGCACTTGCCGAAGGCCGCCGGTTGAGGAAGCCTTAAAGATCTTCTGCTCTAGTGTTGCCGGATGCGTTCTGCACCCGCATATCCTGACTTGAGATCGCCATGCGCCGCTCGCTCTATGCCTTCGTTCTCCTCGGTTCGTGCCTTGCCGCACCCATGGCTTTTGCGGCCACGCCGCCGAAGCAGCCGGAAAAGGGGCCGGGCGGGGGGGATTATAAGATCACCGAAGTGATCAAGACCGGCGTCGGCACCGTCAGCTCGGGTTCCTATGTCTTCTACGGCAACGATACGCCAGCGGGCCCGCGTCCGGTGGTGGTGTTCTTCCATTCCTGGGGAGCCGTGAACCCGGCGCTCTATGGCGGCTTCATCGATCATCTTGCCCGCAAGGGCTATCTCGTCCTCTTCCCGCGCTTCCAGGAAGTGAACCGCTCGCGTCCGGCCGACGCCCCGGAGAGAGCAGACAATCTAATCAGGGAAGCTCTGGCTCAGTTGGGCAGCGATCAGAATGCGAGGCCCGACCTGACCAGGGTGGCCTATATCGGCCATTCGGCGGGTGTGCCTCTGGCGCTCAACGTGGCGGCCAAGGCGGAAGGCCCGGCCATGCCGGCGCCGAAGTTGGTTTTCGGCTTCATGCCTGGCGGCATCGCATCGAGCGAGAAGGAGCGTGGCATCATGCTGCGCGATCTCTCGACGGTCGATCCCTCGACACTCATCGTCATGATGAGCGGCGACCGCGAGCATCTGCCGAGCGACCGCGCGTCCCGCCGTCTCTTCTCGGAGACGAGCGGCGTTCCGATCAGCCGCAAGCTCTTCATGCGCGCCAGCTCCGACGATCACGGCTATCCGCCGCTGACCGCGACCCTGGCCTCGCCGGGCTCGCCGAAGCCCGATTACGATGCCTCGGTCATCAAGCTGCAACCCGATCCGCCGCGCGACCCGAAGCAGAGGAATACCTGGAAGTGGAGCGCCGACATGGCGCTGTCGGGCCCCCAGACCATCCTGACCCAGCAGATCGGCAACAACGGCACCGACACCCTCGACTATCTCGCCTACTGGAGAACCTTCGAGATGGCGGCGGAGGCAGCCTTCGCGGGCAAGGATGCCTCCGCTCTCCAGCGCGACCCGAAGTTCATCGACATGGGCAATTGGAGCGACGGCTGGCCCGTGCGCCGCCTCTCGGCCCAGACTCCGAAAGTGGAGGGTCAGGAGAAGCCGGAAGAGCAGGGGCCTCGCCGCAGGCTCAATATGGCGCCACCTGAGACCAAGGAAGGCGGATTGAACGGCTTTATCAGGCAGTTGCGTTCATAAGGTTTGCCATGCGTATCGATCTCATGGCCGGTGCGTCCTATAACCCGGCTGTCATGCCTTCTCCCGTTCCCACGATCCTTGTCTTCGATTCCGGCCTCGGCGGGCTCACCGTGTTTTCCGAGGTCCTGAAAGCGCGTCCCGATGCGCGCTTCGTCTATGCCGGGGACGATGCCGGTTTTCCTTATGGGCGATTGAGCGAGAGCGCCCTGACGGCGCGCGTTCTCTCGGTCATGGAGCGCCTGATCGGCCTCTACGATCCGCAGCTCGTGGTGATCGCCTGCAACACGGCCTCGACCGCCGTGCTGCCGCCCCTGCGCGAGCGCTTCTCCGTGCCTTTCGTCGGCACCGTTCCCGCCATCAAGCCGGCCGCCCTGGCGAGCCGGTCCGGCCATGTGACGGTGCTCGCGACGCCCGGCACAGTGGCGCGGGATTACACCCGCGACCTCATCGAGACCTATGCCGCCGGCAAGAAGGTCAATCTCGTCGGCTCACGGCGGCTCGCAGGCTTCGCCGAGGCGGAACTCGCCGGAAACCCGGTCCCGGATGCGGAGCTGCTCGAAGAGCTTCTGCCGTGCTTCGTCGAGACCGAGGAGGGGCGTACCGACGTGGTCGCCCTGAGCTGCACCCATTATCCGCTGCTGTTGTCTCGATTCCAGAATCTGGCGCCCTGGCCCGTTAACTGGATTGATCCGGCTCCGGCCATCGCCCGCCGCGTGACCCAGCTCATCGGCCCGCCGGTCCCTGGACATGAGGCGGACGAGAACGAGGCCGTGGCAGTGTTCACCAGCGGAGCAGGGATCACCTCAGCCTTCCGCGAAGCATTGCGGGACAAAGGTTTGCCTGCCGTTGTCGTCGAAGACATGCCGCTTTTGCAGGGGTGATCCGAGCGTCATCCCGGACGGCTTTAGCCGATCCGGGATCGTCCTCAGGAAAAGGCGCCAATCTCGTCTTGCGATCCCGGATCTTCGCTATGCTCCGTCCGGGATGACTGCCTTGTGAGCTTGATTGACTTCCTCCCCTTTTTCCCATACATCCCCACCCAGTCGCGCGGTCCTCACGGGCCGCGTAACTTTTTACGCTCCCGTGGCCCGGCTTTCAGTCGGCCTGTCGTCCCCTAGGGGAAGAGGAGGGCGCGTTCCTCGCAAATTCGACAACAAAGAGGAACAGCGATGTCGAAGCGCATTCAGGCCAAGCACAAGCTTGACCGCCGCATGGGTCAGAACATCTGGGGCCGCCCGAAGAGCCCCGTGAACCGCCGCGAATACGGCCCCGGCCAGCACGGCCAGCGCCGCAAGGGCAAGATGTCGGACTTCGGCACTCAGCTCCGCGCCAAGCAGAAGCTGAAGGGCTACTACGCCAACATCACCGAGAAGCAGTTCCGCCGCTACTACGCGGAAGCACTTCGCCAGAAGGGCGACTCGGGTGAGAACCTGGTCGGTCTGCTCGAGCGCCGTCTCGACGCGATCGTGTACCGCGCGAAGTTCGTTTCGACCCCCTTCGCCGCTCGTCAGTTCGTCAACCACGGTCACGTGAAGGTCAACGGCCGCCGCGTGAACATTCCGAGCTATCTCGTGAAGGTCGGCGACGTGATCGAGGTGAAGGACAAGTCCAAGCAGCTCGAAGTCGTGGTCGTTGCGTCGCAGCTCGCCGAGCGTGACGTTCCGGACTACATCGAAGTCGATCACTCCAAGATGACGGCTCGTTTCACCCGCATCCCGACCCTCTCCGAGGTGCCGTATCCGGTGCAGATGGAACCGAACCTCGTGATCGAGTTCTATTCGCGCTAATTGCCGCGAAGCGATCTGAAACTGAAAAGGCCGCCCTTTCGGGCGGCCTTTTTTGTTTAGGCTTACTGCTGCTGAGGAGCCTGGCCCTGCTGGCCATGGCCCATCATGCCATGGTGGCGCATCTCGGCCCGGCGGCCATGATGCCCGTCGCGTCCGCCGCGCTTGCCGCGTTCGTGCCAGCCCGAGCCGTCGTTGATGGCCTGACGGACGAGGCGCGGGGCAATGCGCTTCTGATCCTCGCTGAGCGTATCCCAGAGCGGGCGAAGAGCCGTGGCGATGGTCGCAGAGGTCTGAGCGCGTTCCGTCTGCATCGTGCTGCGCTGCTCGAAGCGCTGCATGAAATCTGCCGAACGGCGCTGCTCGCGGTTCTCGCGGAACTGCGTCATCCGCGTATAGCGCTGGTTGGCGGCATTGCGGATGGCGGTTTCCACCGGACCCCAAAGGCGTTCCTGGTCGCCCGTGAGCTTCAGGCCGGCCTTGAGACCGGCAACGCGGGCATCCACGAGGCGGTTGTAGTCGTCCTGGGTCATGCGGGGACGCTGCTGGCGCTGCTGGTCCTGGGACTGGCCCTGCGCAGCCGGGGGAGTGGCGGCGGGGGGCTGAGCCTGTGCGAAGGCGTAGGTGCCGACACCGGCAAGCATGGCGGCAGCAGTGGCAAGGGTGGCAATCTTTTTCATTCGGGTATCTCCTTGAACGCCGATGATGAGAGATTGCTCCCATGCTGCTCTCGGCTGGATGACTCCCGCATGAACTTTTCGTCATGTTGCGTTAAAGGGTGTTAACCTTCAACGGATCGGTCTTTTCGGGATGAGGAATGAAAGGTTGGCCTAAACCTCAGCCCAAGCGCTTCAGGAAGCCTGCGAAGCGCATCAGGCCCTCCGGCCAGGGGCCATGGCCGCTGTCTGTGTTCAGATGCCCTGCATCGCCGGCATCGACGATGGCGGCTCCCCATGAGTAAGCCACGTCTTCCGCTTTCGCATAATCGCAATGCGGATCCGTCCGGCTGGCGACCAGCACTGACGGGAACGGCAGGGGATCGCGCGGGATCGGCGCGAAGGCGCGGTCGATAGCGGGGATGAAGTCGGGCCTCTCCACGTCCGGCATGCTCACGAGAAACGCGCCCTGCACCTTGTCCTTCAGAAGAAGCGGGGCGGCATGAACGATGGCCAGCACGCCGAGACTGTGCCCGACCAGCACAACGGGCTTCCCGGCCCGCTTCACGTCTTCGACGATGCGCGCGACCCAGGCGTCCTTGTTGGGGTTGTCCCAGTTCTCCTGCTCGACCCGCCAGGCGGTCGAGAGCTGGCGCTCCCATCGGCTCTGCCAGTGATCGACGCCGGAATTCGTGTGGCCGGGAACGATGAGGATGTCGCAATCGGAGGTTTTCATGTCTCCCGAGATAAAGGGCTCCGCATGCCTGTTCAAGCGCTGCGCTTGAACTCCATGCTCTCAGCCACCCTCAATACCGCCTCCCTCTCGGCGATGTAGTCGCGGGTCAGGGGCACCACGTCGTTGCGCCTGGCGAGCTGAAGCTGGAACACCACCGCATCCTGCCATCGGAAGGCGGATTCCGACATGGCGAGGTAGCATTCCCACATCCGGCAGAAGCGCTCATCGTAGAGTTTGCGCACCTCTTCCCGATTGGCCATGAAGCGCTCGCGCCAGGCCTGAAGCGTGTAGGCATAGTGCAAGCGAAGGATCTCGATATCGGTGACGATCAGGCCCGCCCGCTCGACGGCCGGCAGAACCTCCGAGAGCACCGGCAGATGCCCTCCCGGGAAGATGTACTTCGTGATCCAGGGATTGGTGGGATAGGGCGTGCCCGAGCGCCCTATGGTGTGGAGCAGCATCACGCCGTCGTCCTTCAGAAGCCTCCGGCAGGTCTGGAAATACTCGTCATAGGAGGCGAGGCCCACATGCTCGAACATGCCCACAGACACGATGCGGTCGAAGCTGTCCCTGGTGGAACGGTAATCCTCAAGCTCGAACCTTACGCGGTCCAGCAGTCCGGCGGTGGCCGCGCGCTTGCGCGAGACCTCGAGCTGCTCCTCCGACAGGGTCACGCCCTTCACTGAGCCCACGCCAGCAACCTGCGCCAGATAAAGCCCCATGCCGCCCCAGCCGGAGCCGATGTCGAGCACGCTATGGCCGCGATCCACCAGGAGCTTGGCCGCGATGTGCCGCTTCTTGGCCAGCTGCGCCTCTTCGAGGCTGGCATCCGGATGGTCGAAATAGGCGCAGGAATATTGCTTGTCGCTGTCGAGGAAGAGGGAATAGAGGCGCCCGTCGAGATCGTAGTGATGGGCGACGTTCCGCTTCGAGCGGTGGGCATCGTTCTCGCTGCGCCGTATCATCCTGGTGCGGATTCTGCGCAGGCGATGAAGAGGAAGCTCGTCGAGTTCGCCGCGAGTGTCTTGGAGCAGGAGCTGGAGCAGGTCCAGGATGCTGCCCTTTTCGATGACAAGTCTGCCGTCCACGAAAAGCTCGCCGAGCTTCAGTTCGGGATGGAGGCAGAGGGCCATCTGGGCCGGCGCGTCCGTGAACCGGATGGCGACCTCGGGCATTCCGCCGTCGCCGAAGGTCAGTTTCTGCCCTCCGGCGGTGGTCATCGTGAGGGTGCCGTGTTTCACGGCACGCGTGAAGGCGGTGGTGAGGATCTTCTCTGACAGCATGGATACAATCCCCGTGCCGTTGAACTCCTGCACGGGGATTGTTGCGCTTTAGGCAAAAATGTCCAGAGGCTGAGCTATGCTCCCGCGGAACCGAAGACCCGCGTGAAGATCGTGTCCACATGCTTGAAGTGGTAGCCCAGGTCGAAACAGACCTCGATCTCCTCAGGCTTCAGGTACTTGGCCACGTCCGCGTCGTTCTTGAGGAGCGTCAGGAAGTCGCCTTCGCCGCGCCAGACTGGCATCGCGTTGCGCTGCACCAGACGATAGGCGTCCTCGCGGGAGGCGCCTTTCTGGGTGAGCGCCAGCAGGACGCGCTGCGAGTGAACGAGGCCGCCGAGACGGTCCAGGTTCTTCTGCATGTTCTCGGGATAGATCACGAGCTTGTCGATGACATTCGTGAGGCGCGCCAGCGCGAAGTCGAGGGTCACCGTCGCGTCGGGGCCGATCATGCGCTCGACGGAGGAGTGGGAGATGTCCCGCTCGTGCCACAGCGCCACGTTCTCCATGGCGGGCATGGCATAGGCGCGCACCATGCGGGCGAGGCCGGTGAGGTTTTCCGTGAGCACCGGGTTGCGCTTGTGCGGCATGGCCGACGAACCCTTCTGGCCCGCCGAGAAATACTCTTCCGCTTCCAGAACCTCGCTGCGCTGCAGGTGGCGCACTTCCGTCGCCAAGCGCTCGATGGAGGAGGCGATGACGCCCAGAGTCGCGAAATACATGGCGTGCCGGTCGCGGGGGATGACCTGGGTCGAGACGGGCTCGACCTGCAGCCCCATCTGCTCGGCCACGTATTCCTCGACGCTCGGGTCGATATTGGCGAAGGTGCCGACCGCGCCCGAGATGGCGCAGGTGGAAATCTCGCGCTGGGCCTCGATAAGGCGGATCTTGCAGCGCTCGAACTCGGCATAGGCCTGGGCGAGCTTGAGGCCGAAGGTGGTGGGCTCGGCGTGGATGCCGTGCGAGCGGCCGATGGTCGGCGTCATCTTGTGCTCGAGGGCCCGGCGCTTGATGGCGGCAAGCAGCTCGTCCATGTCGCGCAGAAGGATGTCCGTGGCGCGGGCGAGCTGGACGTTGAAGGTGGTGTCGAGCACGTCCGAGGAGGTCATGCCCTGGTGGACGAAGCGGGCCTCGGGACCGACGATCTCGGCCAGATGCGTCAGGAAGGCGATGACGTCGTGCTTCACTTCGCGCTCGATGGCGTCGATGCGCTCCACGTCGAAGGTGGCCTTGGAGCCCTTCTCCCAGACGATTTCTGCCGCTTCCTTCGGCACGACGCCGAGATTGGCCAGAGCCGTCGTGGCATGAGCCTCGATCTCGAACCAGATGCGGAACTTGGATTCCGGCGACCAGATGGCCACCATCTCGGGACGGCTATAACGAGGGATCATCGCTCTTCACTTCCACGCGGGGGGATATGCCCGCGCGGTAGCACGATCCCTCTATGATCTCAACGTGCCTTCTCGGCAGCCTCGCGGATGGCAGCCATGTTGGCGGCGTAGGCTTCAGGGCCGCCCTTGAAGGTGGCGGAGCCCGCAACGAGCGCGTTCGCACCGGCTGCCGCCACGAGGGGTGCAGTCTCGGCGGTGACGCCGCCGTCGATCTCGATGTCGATGTCGCGGTCGCCGATCATGGCCTTCACCCGGCGGACCTTATCGCAGACCGAAGAGATGAAGGCCTGGCCGCCGAAGCCTGGGTTCACCGTCATGAGGAGTACGAGATCCACCATGTCGAGAACCGGCTCGATGGCGGCTTCGTGCGTGCCGGGGTTCAGCACCACGCCGGCCTTCTTGCCGAGCGCCCTGATCGTCTGCAGCGAGCGGTGCAGATGCGGACCTGCCTCCGCATGAACGCTGATGATGTCCGCGCCCGCCTTGGCGAAGGCCTCGAGATACGGGTCGACCGGAGCGATCATCAGATGCACGTCGAAGACCTTCTTCGTGTGCGGACGGATCGCCTTCACGATGTCGGGGCCCATGGTGATGTTGGGCACGAAGTGGCCGTCCATCACATCGATGTGGATCCAGTCGGCGCCGGCGGCGTCGATGGCGCGGATTTCCTCGCCGAGCTTGGAGAAGTCGGAGGCGAGAATGGAGGGGGCAATGAGCAAGGGGCGTGTCATGAAAAGGGCCGGTAACACGCGCTTTGGCATACGGCAACGGGCATTGGCGCCGCGCCATAAACCATTTCAAGACCACTTGGCTGGGGAGAGGCGTTTTAGCCGCTTGAAAGACATGGACGCGCCCGCTCGAAGAAGGGTAAGACTCCGCTTGAAAAAGAGGCAGATGGCCTCCGCTCTTCTGAAAGGGCGAGATAACAGGGCAGGGCTTCATGCGTAAGGATGTGATTGTTCTTGGCGCCGGCATTGTCGGTGTGTCGATTGCCGTGCATTTGCAGAAACGCGGCCGTTCAGTGCTCTTGGTCGACAAGCGCAAGCCGGGCGAGGAGACCTCCTTCGGCAACGCGGGCCTGATCCAGCGCGAGGGCGTCTATCCTTATGGTTTCCCGCACGATTTCGGGGCCCTGCTGCGCTATGCCCTGAACAACACCATCGACGCGCATTACCACTGGGCGGCCATCCCGAAGCTCGCGCCCTTCCTGTGGCAGTACTGGATGCATTCGCGCCCTGCCCAGCACAAGGCGATTGCGCGCATGTACGCGCCGCTCATCGAACACTCCGTCACCGAGCACATGGCGTTGGCCGAGGAATCCGGCTCCACGCACCTCATTCGCCCGACCGGCTGGCTGAAGGTGTTCCGCGACGAGAAGACCCGCGACGCGCAGCTCCGTGACGCGGAGGCCGTGAAGCGCGATTTCGGCGTGAACTTCAAGGCGCTCGACACAAAGGGCGTGGCCGAAAGCGAGCCGCACCTGAAGGTGCAGACCAAGGGCGGTATCCATTGGACGGACCCGGCTTCCGTGTCCGACCCGCACCTGCTCACCATGGGCTATGTAGGCCTGTTCGAGCGGCTCGGTGGTGAGTTGGCCGCGGGCGATGCCAAGACCCTGGAGGAAACCTCCAACGGCTGGCTTGTGCAGACGGAGAAGGGACCGGTCGAAGCCCGCGAGGTCGTCGTGGCGCTGGGCCCGTGGGCGGACGTGGTCACGAAACGTCTTGGCTACAACCTGCCTCTCGCGGTCAAGCGCGGCTATCACATGCACTACAAGCCGGAAGGCAACGCGGTGCTCAACAAGCCGACCCTCGATTTCGACCGCGGCTACTTCCTGGCCCCGATGTCGAAGGGAATTCGCCTGACGACAGGCGCGGAATTCGCGGATCGGGATGCGCCCAGAAGCCCGGTTCAGCTCCAGCGCGCCGAGCCCATCGCCAAGGAGTTCTTCCCCCTCGGCGAGCGGGTCGATCCCCATCCCTGGATGGGCACGCGCCCCTGCACGCCGGACATGATGCCGATCATCGGCAAGGCCCCGCGCCACAAGAACCTGTGGTTCGGCTTCGGCCATGCCCATCACGGCCTGACCCTCGGTCCTGTGACTGGCCGCCTGCTTGCCGAGATGATCACGGGCGAGCCGCAGACGGTCGTCGATCCGAAGCCTTATCGCGCAGAGCGGTTTTAAAAGGCTGCCCTGGAAAGGGCAGACCCTTCACTTTCCGTCATGGCCGGGCTTGCCCCGGCCATTTTCGTTCCCGCCTCGCTACCCTCATCCTGAGGCCTACGAGGTATAGCTGCCTGCTTCCCAGAGCCAGCCTGGAAACGAAAATGGCGGGTGTTTCCCTCCCCCTTGTGGGGAGGGCTAGGGTGGGGGTGCCAGCTCCTGACCTTGGTACGCTAGAGCTCACACCCCCACCTCCAACTCCTCCCCACAAGGGGGAGGAGGGCTGCCCGCGCTTTATGAGACAGCCTGTCAGGGGGGCGGTGGACGGACGTGCTGGGTAAGAAAAACTAGCCACGATATGTGGAAAGCTTCCGTTGTTTGATCGGGAGGCGTTCCGCGAGCTTGGCAGCCTCCCAAGGGGTGCGCCACAATGGCGAGGCCATATCGTCATTGCGCGGGGGCTGTGATGGAACAGACGATCACTTTCCTTTTGAGCAACTTCACCCTGACCTTCTTCGTGCTGGGACTGATCGCAGCGCTGATCTCGCTGTTGCGCCAACGGGGCGGGGGCGTTGCCGCCGAGGCGCTGCTCTCCTGGTTCCTGTTTTTCGCCCTCGGCGTCACCTTCCTCTACAATTTCGTCATGCACGTCTTCTTCTCGGAGATGGCAGCCTCGTTCATCGGCTGGCAGACGAGCCCGTTCCAGAAGGAAGTCGGCTTCGCCAGCCTCGGCTTCTCCGTTGTCGGTTTTCTGGCCTTCCGGGGCGGCTTCGGCGCGCGGTTGGCCGCCCTCGTCGGCCCGGCCTGCTTTCTCTGGGGCGCGGCTGCCGGCCATGTGGTGCAGATGGTGGAGGCCCACAACTACGCTCCCGGCAATGCAGGCGTCATCTTTTACACCGACATCCTGATCCCGGTTTTCGGCTTCATCCTGCTGTGGCTGCGGTACAGGGCAGGCTCCACCTCAAGCGATCCTGCGCGCCTCTCAGCCGCGAGCAGGCTTTAAGGCATTTCCTGCGAACCTGTCCTTCCACGACGGTTGCGCGCCTTCGAAGGGCAGGGCGGTCGCCTCATAAACTCCGCGGGCGATGGCGCGCGCGAGACAATCGGCGGCGAGGGCGCCGATCTCGATGAAATCTCCGGCCTCGTCCTTCAGAGGCTTCCTGCCCGTTGCCGCGGCGAAAACCGTATCTCCATCGAAAAGCGCATGGGCGAAGCGCAAGCCCTTCGCGTGGCCGTCGTGGGAAATCACCGCAAGCCGCTTGGCTTGAGCCTTGGTCAGCACGGCATCCGTTGCGATGAGGGCGATGGTCGTCGAGATGGGAGGCGCAGCATCCCGCATGCGGCCTTTCCAATCGAGCTTTCGCATCTCGGCCGTGATGCGGGGAGGGTGGCCGAGGCCGCCGAACTCCTCACCCTCCTCGTAAGCGCCCGCCCAGAAATGCGGACCGTCTCCGATAAGGGCCGAGGACAAGGCATTGACGATGACGAGCGCGCCTACCGTGTAGCCGCCACTGGTCACGGCGCTCGCCGAGCCGAGGCCTCCCTTCACATCGACCGTCGTGGCTCCATAGCCGCCGCCCGCCGTGCCGAGGGCAAAATCGAGACCTGCATTCCTGGCGGCCTCGTAACCGAGTTCGCGATAAGGTGGATAACGGTCCCAGTCCTTGTTGCCGCCGTTGAGCAGGTCGAAGGTGATGGCCTGAGGCACCAGCGGCACCAGCGCCGCACCAACAGCGAAGCCGATGCCATTCTCGCGCAGATACGCCTGCACGCCGCCTGCCGCGTCGAGGCCGAAAGCCGAGCCGCCGGAAAGAACGATGGCGTTGACGCCGGGCACAGCCTTATCCGGCTCCAGCAGGTCGGTGTCCCGGGTGCCGGGCGCTCCGCCGTTGACGGCATAGGAGGCGACCGCCGGCTCGTCGAACAGGATCGCCGTGACGCCGGAGGCGAGGGCTTCGTCATGGGCATTGCCGACCCGGAGACCCGCCACATCGGTGATGAGATTGCGCAAAGCTGTCATTCCCTCAGGCAACCCTAAAAAGACAGGCTTCACAAGCAGGAGAGGCCTGCATCCACCAGCTTTCTCGTTTCATCGGAAAGGGCTAGAAGGCCCCATGCTCAGCATCTCCTTTCCAGCCGCGGCGCTTGGCGGCCTCATCAGCTTCTTGAGTCCCTGCGTTCTGCCGCTGGTCCCACCCTACCTGTCGTTCCTCGCCGGCACGACCTTCGACCAGCTGCATGCGGGTGACGACCGGGCGATACGCCGTCGGGCGGTTCTGGCGGCGCTTCTGTTCGTGGCAGGTTTTGCCACCGTGTTCGTGCTCCTCGGCGCCACGGCCTCGGCGCTGGGGCAGGTGATCCGGCAATATCTCGATGTTCTGAGCACCATTGCCGGTATCGCGATCATCGTGATGGGCCTGCATTTCCTGGGCGTTTTCCGGATCGGCCTGTTCTACCGGGAAGCCCGTTTTTCCGTGGAGAAGCCGGTGGGGCTGTGGGGCGCCTATGTGATGGGCCTCGCTTTCGCCTTCGGCTGGACGCCCTGCATCGGGCCGGTTCTTGCAGCCATTCTGGCGGTGGCGGGATCGGAGGACAATGTTACCTACGGCGCGATGTTGCTCGCGGCTTATTCAGCGGGCTTAGGCATTCCATTCCTGCTTGCAGCCTTCGCCATGAAGCCGTTCGTGGCCCTGCTCAAGCGCATGCGCTCCCGCTTTGCCCTGATCGAGAAGGTCATGGGCGTCCTGCTGATCCTCACCGGCATCGCCTTCCTCACCGGCTGGATCACCAACATGTCGTTCTGGCTGCTCGAGACGTTCCCGGTTCTGGGGACCTTGGGATAAGGGTTGCCACAGAAAACGGGTCGTTCTCCCGCGCGAGGACCGCGAATGTGGTGATCTCGACAGGAGATCATCATGACGTTTCAGATGCGCGGCCTTGAGGCCGCAGCCTTCGCGCCGTTCTTCCAACTCAGCGACCGAGACCTTGAGGCTATCGGAGGCCAGCGAGTCTATGCGGACGAAGCGGATGCCTATCCATGCCGCATTTCGCTCACGCGCGCTCCGGTCGGCGAGGAACTGCTGCTCATCAGTCACGTACACCTGCCGAAGGCCTCGTCGCCCTACCGTGCCAGCGGGCCGATCTTCGTCAGCCGCTCCGCCGCAACCGGGCATTATCGGGGCGAGCTCGCGCCCATCCTGAAAGATCGGCTCCTCTCCCTGCGCGCTTATGACGGGGCGGCGATGATCGTCGATGCGGAGGTCGCTGAAGGCGATGACGTTCTCGATGTGATCGGGCGCTTCCTGTCCAATCGGCGAGTGGCGCATGTGGATGCGCATTTTGCCCGCAGGGGCTGCTTTGGCGCACGCATAGAGCGCGCTTGACTTCAGGCCGTGATCGTATGGCCGGCTGTGGTGAGAGCTTTCATCGCCCGTTCCAGATCGTTCGCTTTCACGAGCACGTAGTCGGTGCTGAACGTGGATGACGCAAAGATGCCGATTCCTGCCTGCGCGAGCGGGGACAGGACCGATGCCAGGATGCCGGCAACGCTGAAATCGAAAATCTGGAGAATGCGGAAGCAGCGCCAGCCGGCATCGATCTCGGCTCCTGGAGGGGCTTGCTCAAGCGGACAGACCAGCGTCGTCTCCTCGATGGCCTGGATCAGCAGCGAGAACGCTCCCGGCAGGGGCGAGTGGGCGGTTGCTCCTGCGGGCAGGCGACAGACGGCGTAGGGGCTCTCAAGGAGCTGGAGGGTAAGAGCAGGCATGAGGGCTCCGGAGCGCTTCCATGAAAAAACCCGCCCTGTTGCCAGGGCGGGTCCGTTCGGTTGGCTTTTAGGCCAATCGATTACATGCTGACTTCGTTGCCGGCGTAGTCGATCTTGCCGTCCGAGGTCTTCTTCCAGGTGTAGACGACGTAGTCCGGACGGGTGATGTCGCCCTTCTTGTCGAAGGTGAGATCGCCGATCACGGTCTTGAAGGGCTTGCCGGCCTTAAGAGCGTCGGAAATCTTCTTGCCGTCCACGCTGTTGGCCTGCTTTGCAGCCTCGGCCAGGACCTGGGTCGCAGCATAGCTGTAGAGCGTGTAAGCCTCGGGCTCGTAGTTCTTGGCGCGGAACTTCGCAACGACGTCCTTCGCGTTGGGGTTCTTGCGCGGATCCGGAGCGAAGGTCATCAGGGTGCCTTCGGCGCCCGGGCCGGCGATCGAGGTGAACTCGGCCGACACGATGCCGTCACCCGACATGAGCGGGGCGTTCAGGCCCTGGTCGCGCATCTGGCGGATGATGAGGCCGGCTTCCGTGTGGAGGCCACCGAAGTAGACGACGTCGACGCCAGCCTGCTTCAGCTTGGAGACGAGAGCCGAGTAGTCCTTCTCGCCCGGGTTCACGCCTTCATAGACGACTTCCTTCAGGCCCTTTGCGTTCATGGCCTTCTGGGTCTCGTCGGCAAGGCCCTTTCCGTAGGGGGTCTTGTCGTGAATGACAGCAACCTTCTTGCCCTTGAACTTGTCGGCAAGGTAGCCGCCGGCAACGAGGCCCTGCTGGTCGTCGCGGCCGCAGGTGCGGAAGGTGTTCCACATGCCGCGGTCGGTGTAGGTCGGGTTGGTCGAGGCCGGCGAAACCATGACGATGCCAGCTTCTTCATAGACGGACGAGGCCGGGATCGACACGCCCGAGTTGAAGTGGCCGACAACCATCTTCACGCCTTCGGCTGCAAACTTGTTCGCGACCGACACGCCCTGCTTGGGATCCGATACGTCATCGCCGACCACAAGCTCGAGCTTCTGGCCATTGATGCCGCCAGCGGCATTGATGTCAGCAACAGCCTGCTCAACGCCGTTCTTCAGCTGAGCGCCGAAGGCCGCGTTCGGGCCGGTGACGGGGCCAGCAACGCCGATCTTGATCTGGGCGCTGGCTGCGCTGGAGAAGGCGAGGCCAAGACCAAGCGCCACGCCGGTCAACAGCAATTTTTTCATGAGGTCACTCCTCTGGGTGGTTTTATAGGCCCCTCTTCCTCGTGGGGCCGGTTTGACGGTTAACCCGTCATCCAAGGTAACATCATGCCGGTTTTTAGGCACTTGTCACCTGGGAATCTTTTGGGCCAGAGCATCGGATCCAAAAGTAGAATCCACTTTTGGGATCAATCCGATGCTCCAGCTTTTTAAAGCGGCGCATCGTTGAGTGCGGAAAACCGAATCCGCTTTTCCGCACGATGCGCTAGCCCCTGGTAGCAGAAGCCTTTTCCCGCCAGGAGAAAGGTCCGCTCCGCTCGTAGAGCCAGCGGTACTGCGTGGTCATCATCCGGGCGCGGCGGTACTGGAAGCCCAGCGCGCCGATGATCAGCAGCACGATCGTGTCCACCGCATAGTAATGGACCGACAGCAGCGTTCCGCCGAACAGGGCGTAATGGATGAAGCGTACCGCTGCCCCCAGGATGAAAAGGTACAGGATCAGCGTCCAGAAGGGCCGCCAGGTCATGGCGATGGCCCGTCCGGTCATCCAGGCGGCCCAGCCGCCCATGATCACGGTGATGAGAAGAAAGAGCCAGAATGAAGGCTCTTCGTAGAGAATGCCCTGCATCAGTGCCCCCCCTCGAGATAGGCCGCGCGAACCTGCGGATCGTTCAGCAGCTCCTTGCCGGTGCCGCTCATGGTGATGTTGCCCGTGACCATCACATAGCCGCGGTGAGCAAGCTTGAGGGCATGATAGGCGTTCTGCTCCACAAGGAAGACAGTCATGCCGTCCTTCTCATTGAGCTCCTTGATGATGTCGAAGATCTGCTTCACGATCAGTGGAGCAAGGCCCAGCGACGGCTCGTCCAGGAGGAGGAGCTTGGGCCGGCTCATGAGCGCGCGGGCGATGGCCAGCATCTGCTGCTCGCCGCCGGAGAGGGTGCCGCCGCGCTGCTGCAGGCGCTCCTTCAGGCGTGGGAACAGGGTGCAGACCCGCTCGAGATCCTGATCGAAGTGCGCCATTCCATTGATCGAGGCCCCCATCTGCAGGTTCTCGAACACGGTCATGCGCGGGAAGATGCGACGGCCTTCCGGCGATTGCGCGATGGAGAGATGGGCGATCTCGTGGGTCGGCATCTTGGTGATGTCCCGGCCCTGATAGGTGATCGTCCCCTCGCGAGCGCGCGGGTTGCCGAAAATGGTCATCATCAGCGTCGACTTGCCGGCGCCGTTGGCGCCGATGAGCGTGACGATCTCGCCTTCGTGGACGTCCATGTCCACGCCCTTGAGAGCGATGATGTTGCCGTAATAGGTCTTGACGCCGCGCACGCTGAGCAGCGGCTGACGGCCCGCATTGAGCGCGGTCTGTTGAATGCTTGCTGCAGCGGTCATACGCCGATCTCCGCTTCCACTTTCTCGACTTCCTCGTCAGCCACGCCGAGATAGGCGGCGATGACCTTGGGATCGTTCCTCACGTCGGCAGGCAGGCCGTCCGAGATCTTGGTGCCGTAATCGAGCACCACCACATGGTCCGAAATCTCCATGACGACGGACATGTCGTGCTCGATCAGGAGGATCGAGGTGCCGTGATCCTTGCGGATCGCGAGCAGGAGTTCGTTGAGCTCCAGCGACTCGCGCGGGTTGAGGCCGGCTGCGGGCTCGTCCAGGCAGAGCAGGAGCGGGTCCGTGCACATGGCGCGAGCGATTTCCAGACGGCGCTGGTCGCCGTAGGGCAGGTCGCCGGCGGGATCGTCGGCGCGGTGGATGAGCCGGGTCTTCTCCAGCCAGAACTTCGCCTTCTCGATGGCCTCCTTCTCGGCATTGCGATAGCCGCCGAGGCCGAGAACGCCGAGGAAGGTGAAGCCGGAGGCGATCATCAGCGGGTTGTGCTGAGCCACCAGCAGGTTCTCCAGCACGGTCATGCCGGAGAACAGGCGGATGTTCTGGAAGGTGCGGGCGACCTTGGCCTTCCAGTTGATGTCGAAGCCGGGGAGCCTCTCCAGCAGCAGGTGCGAGCCGTCGGGCTTGCGCAGCGCCAGCATGCCTTCCGTCGGCTTGTAGAAGCCGGTGATGCAGTTGAAGACGGTCGTCTTGCCCGCACCATTGGGGCCGATGAGCGCGGTGATGTCGCCGCGCCCGGCCTGGAAGGAGAGGTCGTTGATGGCGACGAGGCCGCCGAAGCGCATCGTGAGATGCTGTACGTCGAGGATGGGATCCTGCAGCCAGCGCATTAGCCGTGTCCTTCCTTCACGAGCGAGCCGGAGATGGCTTTGCGCTCTTTCAAGATCACCGAGGGTTCACGTTCCGAGATGAGGCCACGCGGACGCCAGACCATCATCGCCACCATGCCGACACCGAAGAGGAGCAGGCGGTATTCGTTCGGATCGAAACCTTCGCCGAACACGGCCTTGAGGAAGGTCAGGTTACGCAGGACCTCGGGGAGGCCGACCAGCACGATGGCTGCGATGGCGACGCCGATCTGGGAGCCCATGCCGCCCATGACCACGATGGCCAGGATGATCGCCGATTCCAGGAAGTTGAAGCTTTCCGGAGAGACGAAGCCCTGGCGCACCGCGAAGAACGAACCCGCGAAGCCACCGAACATGGCGCCGATGGCGAAGGCCGTCAGCTTCGTGTTCGTGGTGTTGATGCCCAGTGAGCGGCAGGCGATCTCGTCCTCGCGCAGTGCTTCCCAGGCACGTCCCACGGGCAGCTTGCGCAGGCGCATGGTGACGAAGTTGGTGAGAAGCGCGAGCACCAGGATGAGATAATACAGGAAGATGATCCTGTGCATGGTGCTGAACTCGAGCCCGAAGGTCTCCGCGAAGCCGCCTTCGCCCGCCGTGAACGGGATGCCGAAGAAGGTCGCGCGCGGGATCGAGGAAATGCCGGCGCCGCCGTTCGTCACGTCCACCCAGTTGATGAGAACGAGGCGGATGATCTCACCGAAGGCCAGCGTCACGATGGCAAGATAATCGCCGCGCAGGCGCAGCACCGGGAAGCCGAGGATCATGCCCCAGAAAGCGGCGAGAATTCCGGCGAGGGGCAAGCAGATCCAGAACGACAATCCGAACGTGGTGGAGAGCAGGGCGTAGGAATAGGCGCCGACCGCATAGAAGGCGACGTATCCCAGATCGAGCAGGCCTGCGAGGCCCACCACGATGTTCAGGCCCCAGCCGAGCATCACGTAAGTGAGGATCAGGATGCCGAGGTCGATCCAGTAGCGGGATTCGTTCAACCCGCCCTGGATGAGGTAAATCAGCACCGGGAAGGCCAGCGCAACGCCCAGGAAGAAGGGAATGGCGAATTTCGAGACGTGCTGGAAGGCGCTCGGCTCCGCATGGACCGGCTCCGTGGCCTGATGGGCGCTAGGAGTCGCTTGCCGATAGGCGCGAGACGCTGTGAAGGCGTGAAGCGCAAGCCGGACACCGAACACGATGGCCGTGATGATCAGCGCAAGATCCCACCGGGAGCGCAAGAACAGCTCCGCTCCGCTCTGCTCCGTCTTGAAGGAGAGGATCGGAATGGACAGGCCGAAGGTGATCAGCGCGGTCCTGAAGGAGTCGAACAGAGCCGCCTTCAGGTCGAAGGTTTTCGTAACGGCCTCGGTCTGGGCCGAAGTGGTGATGGAAGGAGCGTTCATGCTCGGTAAGCTCCTTAAACCTTCTCGACTTCAGGCCGTCCGAGAATACCGGAGGGCATGAAGATCAAGACGATGGCTAGGATCGAGAAGGCAGCGACGTCCTTGTACTCGATCGAGAAATAAGCCGACCAGAAGGTCTCGATGAGACCGATGATAAGGCCGCCGAGGACGGCGCCCGGAAGGGAGCCGATGCCGCCAAGAACGGCTGCCGTGAAGGCCTTCACGCCCGGCACGAAGCCGTCGGCGAAGCTCACGACGCCATAATACAGCAGATACATGGTGCCAGCGACCGCCGCGAGCGAAGCGCCGATCACGAAGGTAAGCGAGATCGTGCGGTCCACGTTGATGCCCAGAAGGGCAGCCATCTTGCGGTCCTGCTCGCAGGCGCGCTGGGCGCGGCCGAGCGAGGTTTTCTGGACGACGTACCAGAAGATCGTGAGCAGCACGGCCGTTACGACCATGATGATGATCTGCTTGTAGGAGATCGCCACGTTGTAGCCGCTTTCGCCCTGGAACAGGACGATCACATCACGGATCATCGGAGGCGTCGGCTTGTTGCGGGCGCCCTGTGCAACCTGGACGAAGTTGGACAGGAAGATCGAGACGCCGATGGCCGAGATCAGCGGCGCCAGGCGGAAGGAGCCGCGCAGGGGCCGATAGGCGACCCGCTCGATGGCCCAGCCCCAGAGCGAGGTCAGCACCATCGCGATGATGAGCACGATAAAAAGTGCCAGCACGACGGAAGAGATCCCGAGCCAAGTGGTCAGGATCAAGAAGAAGATGAGCGCGATGAATGCGGAGAGCATGAAGACGTCGCCGTGGGCGAAGTTCACCATGCCGATGATACCGAAGACCATCGTATAGCCGATGGCGATGAGGCCGTAGATCGACCCCAGCGTCAGCCCATTGATGAGCTGCTGCACAAAAATTTCCATGTCCTACCCTTAGCCCTCTGGAAGCGGGTCTTGCTTGGGAAACGGCACAACAAAGCACGATTGGGGGTGCAAGGCCAAGCCGGTACCTCTGGGAAGGGCGTCTCTAGCAAACCGTTTTTCGTTCGACAACGGAGTGTTAAGATTCGGATCACGCATATTGATGGAATACGCGGCAGACTTTGGTCCAATAAGAGGCAGGGTGCCCAAGGTGGCTTCCAAAGCCCGGTTGCCGGCCCCATATGCACGCTACGCCTTGTGCTCCGCTCGAAAGAGTGGGAGAGGCTTCCTGGAAGAACATGTTGAAGACTCCCGCTCCTCCCTCGTCCGCCGAAACCGATGCGCAACGCCTCGACGCCGTCCTCTTCCGTGAGGGCATGAGCCGCGTCGCCGCAGCCGTGCACGTGGTGACCACGGACGGCCCAGCGGGCCCTGCCGGATTCACGGCAACCGCCGTCACGCCCGTGACCGACGACCCGGCTTCTCTCCTTGTTTGCGTCAACACAGGCGCCCGTTCCGCTCAGGCGCTCCTATCGAACGGCGTCTTCTGCGTGAATGCGCTGGCCGCGGATGATCGGGCCCTGGCGGATGTCTTCGCCGGTCGTGCGAAACTCCAAGGGGCGGAACGCTTCACCAGCGGTGAGTGGGATAGCCTCGTCACCGGCGCGCCCGTTCTCAGAACAAGCCTCGTCTCCTTCGATTGCCGCCTGACCGATGCCCGGGTTGTCGCCACCCATCATGTGCTCATCGGTGAGATCGTGAACATCCGGCTCGGCGAGATCAGGCCTGCGCTCGTCTATCAAGGGCGGCTTTATCGCGACCTCTGACCTTCAAGGGGATGTGAGCGCAAGGAACCTTCGACCCGAAATTTCCTTTAGAAGCACACATGCTTTTAGAGGTTCTCTCATGTTCAAGCTCATTCGAAACATCGTGATCCTGCGTCAGGCCTGGAAGCTGCTGAAGCGGCGGCGCTGATCGCCTACGTGCTTCGGGCCGGTCCCGGCGCATAGGGACTCCAGCCTGTGATCTGCACGAAACCATCCCTTGCTGCGACGACCATATGCCTGCGGTGCCTGTGAACGAGCGTGCCAGGCCTGAAGTCATGTGTTTCCGGCCATCCGCTGGCCTCCCAGAGATAGAGGTAGCGGGAATCCACCTGCGCGAAGGCCTCGATGGAGCCGAAGGCGCGGATCGTGCGCAGCACCTCGTCCACGCTTCCCGTCCATCTGACCGTTCTCTCGGATTGGGTGATGCGCGGCCAATAAGACCCTGAACCCTGCGGCCTGGCCTCCCGCCATAGTCGCGGAAGGTCTTCCGCCAGATGGATCGCCATGCCCTTGGCTGCCATCTGACATTTGGCGAGGAGGGTGTCGTGGGTTTCCTGCGGGCTCAAGGCAAACCGCGCTTGCGTGAGGATGGGACCGGTGTCGAAAAAGGGCTCCAGGGCATGGGCCGTTACGCCCCATTCAGGAAGCTCGTCGAGAATCGCTTTGAAGAGCGGGTAGGGCCCGCGCCCATGTGGCAGGGGCGAGGGATGGAAGTTGAAGGCATAGGGCACATGGGGCTCCCAGCCTTTTACGAGCCAGGGATAGCCTGCCACCACCAACGCATCGCAGCGAAGAGCCTTCAGCCCCGCAAGATCGGACGGAAGGATACGCGACATCTGGATCGGGAGCCGCAGGCTGCGGGCGCGGGAAACCGTGGCTTCGTTGAAGTCGTAGATGCCGTCGCAGGGCCTGCTGAACAATTTGACGGGCTGCCACCCCCTGTCGATTAGGGTCTCGAATACATCTCCGAGAAAATCGATTCCGGCAAAAGCGAAGCGCATTCCCGGTCGACTCCTCTCAACGGGCCAATGCTTAGTGAAGGCAAGTTCATGCCGTAACGCAAGCTGCCTTTTCTCCCTGTTCGACCATTGACTCCAGTATATTGGAAATGCACTCTATCTTTATGGAAGAGATAGCCAGCATTAATGCGCACCTTGCCGAGCGCCTCCGAAGCTTACGTACTGAGCGTGGGCTGACCCTCGATGGACTGGCCGAGCGTACAGGGGTGAGCCGCTCGATGATTTCTCTCATCGAGCGCGGCGAGAGCAGCCCTACGGCGGTGGTTCTGGACAAGCTCGCTGCAGGGTTGGGAGTGACGCTCGCCTCCCTCTTCGCCGAGCAGAAGAATGCAGCGGCCCAGCCCTTGATGCGCCGCGCCGACCAGCGTGTCTGGCGCGATCCGGACAGTGGCTACCTGCGGCGCAACCTGTCGCCTTCCAGCTTTCCATCCCCCATCGAACTGGTCGAGGTGATCATGCCCGCCGGAGTTCGCGTCGCCTATGACACGGGTCGCCGCTCGGTCGGTGTGAGCCAGCAGATCTGGATCGTCGAAGGGGAGATCGAAGTGAGCCTGGGCGATGAGACCTATCGGCTTCTCATGGGCGACTGTCTGTGCATGGACATCGAGCAGCCGACCATCTTCCGCAACCTTTCGGACCAGCCCGCCCGCTATCTGGTTGCGCTGGCCACCGACACGAAGTTTCCAGCCCGCCAGAGGTTCACATGAGCGATACCGTCACGATCCGCGTCCTGTCGCCTGAGGAAGCTGCTGACCAAGTCGGAGGCTTGTCCCAGGTCCTGATCGACTGCGTGGAAGGCGGGGCCTCCGTCAGCTTCATGCTGCCGATGACAAAGGACAAGGCGCATGGGTTCTGGAGAGGTGTCGCGGAGGGCGTGGCGGCAGGCGAGAGAGTTCTTCTCGTCGCCGAGGCCGATGGCGAGATCGTCGGCACCGTTCAGGTGGTCCTGGAGCAACCGGAAAATCAGCCCCACCGAGCCGATATTTCCAAGATGCTCGTGCATCGCAAGGCGCGAAAGCGCGGTGTCGGCGCGGCCCTCATGCTGGCAGCCGAAGCTGCTGCGGCCAAAGCGGGAAAGAGCGTCCTCGTGCTCGATACGGTGACCGGCAGCGATGGGGAGCGCCTCTACGCCCGTCTCGGTTGGCAGCGGGTGGGCGTGATCCCGAACTATGCCCTGTGGCCGCAGGGCGGGCTGTGCGACACCACCTATTTTCACAAGCAGATCACAGCTGCTTGAGCCTGCCTGAACGGCCACTCCAAGGGCTTGCGGGAACCCGCGGCTGCGCTCAAGATTTAGCCTTGAGCATAGGGCAGGACTTCGCCCTCATGACGGGGCTGGGCCTGCCTCTCAGGACTGGAGAGGGAGTTCGCATGGCGTCTAAGGATTTTATTCGTCAACTGGAAGGTTACGGGCTGACCACCGCCCAGATCCTTTATCGGATGCCGGACCATCCCACGTTCCTGCAAACCTATATCTGGCAGGATTATGATCTTGCTCCTCGCTTCCCGGTTCTTATCGATTTCCTGGAGTTCTGGAAGCGGGAACTGGCCGGACCGCTCCATTCTGTGACGATCACCCACGCACAATTGATCCGCCCTGCCGAGTTCCGTGCGGTTTCGGGGGAGATCAACATTCACTAAGATCCTTGCTGCGATTGGATTTGTTCTCCTGCAGGAACAAAAGCCAGGCAATAATGCATCGCAAGAATGATCCCGAAAGTGCATTCCACTTTCGGGTCCAATGCTATAGAGAGGCTCGTCGCCTCGAACTGGCCAGGGCTCCTTGTTTTCCAACGCTCGTACATCTCAGATCCTGCTCGCCCTTGCCTCGCAACCAGGCGAGCGACTGACTGTGCGCGATATCATGGGCGTGCTGCAGGACAGGGCTTTCGCGCTTCTCATCGTTCTGCTGGGCCTGCCGAACTGCCTGCCCATGCCGCCGCCGATCCCGTTGGTCTGCGGCCTGCTTCTGGCACTTGTCGCGATTCAGATCGTGTTCGGCCGCGATGCCCCTTGGCTTCCGGGTCAGCTCATGAACCGTTCTCTTGCCCGCACCGACGTGGAGCGGGCCGTCGGTCGCGCCATGCCCGCCTTCCGCAAGCTGGAGCGATTTTCGCGCCCGCGCCTGACCTTCATCGACACGCCTGTGGCCATGCGCATCATGGGTGCGATCATCCTCGTGATGGCGCTGGGCCTCCTCTTCGCGCCGCCCTTCGTGGGCCAGATCCCCATGGGCCTTGCGGTCTGCCTCGTCGGCCTCGGGCTCGTTGAGCGGGACGGGCTCGTGATCGTCGGAGGGCTGATCATCGGCTCTATCGGCATGGTGCTCAGCCTGGGCTTCATCTATGCCATCTTCACGGGCATTGAGACGGTCCTCTAGAAACGAAAATGCCCGGCACAGAGCCGGGCATTCGGTTTCGAAATGAGCCGATCTCAATCGTTGTCGTCGAATTCCGGAGCAGCCTTGAGCTGATCGACGGGCATGTTCAGCATGAGGCGCATGTCGTCGGACCTGCTGGCACTGGACGCGTTGGTGTTCTGGCCTTGAACGGAGCCTGTCGTCTGGGCCTCAGGCATCATCTGGAAAGCCGTCATAGGCAGCGCCACGGTGCGGTCGCCAAAGCCTTCGTCCACTTCGATCACGACGCCTGCAACCTGGCCGTTCCGGTCGAGGATCACATCCTCGACTTCACCGATGTCCTTATTGTCCGCGCCGAACACATCCAGATCCATAAAATCCGACATCAGCATGGAGCCTGCGGGCAATTGCGTCATGAAGCGCGGCGTACCAGGAGCCGGTGCGCCGGCGGACGGCGCGGATTGAGCCATGGCGCCGGTCGCCAGCAGCGTCGAGCCGAGCAGGCCTGCCATCAGAAGGGTTTTCATCGATCATCTCCTCAATCACTTATTCTGTGAGAGAGTAACGCGACCGAGCGAGGTTGGTTCTGACGCCAAGCTCAGATGAGGCGCAATCCCTTCAAGCTCGCATGGCCTTCACGTCCGACGATGATGTGGTCATGAACCGTGATGCCCAAGGGCTTCGCGGCATCGATGATCTCCTTGGTCATCTTGATGTCGGCGGAGGAGGGGGCTGGGTCACCTGAGGGATGATTGTGGACGAGGATCAAGGCGGAAGCGGAGAGCTCGAGTGCCCGCTTCACCACCTCGCGCGGATAGACGGGCGTGTGATCGACGGTGCCGGATTGCTGCACCTCGTCGGCGATCAGTGCGTTGCGCTTGTCGAGGAAGAGCAGGCGAAACTGCTCCTTGTCCATGAACGCCATGGCCGTGCGGCAATAGTCGAGCACCGAGGTCCATGAGGACAGGACAGGCCGCTTCGCCACTTCGCCCTTGGCGAGACGACGGGCGGAGGCCTCCACGATTTTCAGATCCGTGACCACGCGCTCGCTGACGCCGTCCACTTCCAGGAGGCGCGAAGGAGAGGCGGCGAGAACCTCGGCGAAGGTGCCGAAGCGCTTGATCAGGTCCTTGGCCAACGGCTTCACGTCCCGACGCGGGATCGATCGGAAAAGCAGCAGTTCCAGGAGCTCGTAATCCGGCAGAGCATCGCCGCCCACTTCCGTGAAGCGGGCGCGCAGGCGGTCGCGATGGCCGTGATAATGAGGTGTCTCTTCGCCGCTCATGCCCGCCTGTGTAACGTCCGTGTCCGCAACCCTTGCCAATCGGTTGGGGAGCGAATCCATCTTTGCCAGAAGTAACTCTATTCTATAGGCTAGAAGTGGTGAGCAGGGTAGATGGCAAGCCGGTACGGACAGCAGTGCGCAGACCTCACAGTTGCGGGCGTGCAGCTCTATTCCTGTTGACCTTGGGCGGTGGGCTTATTGGAGCCATGGCAGGAGTAATGCTTGGCGCAGTCATATCCGCACCTTTGCTTATCCTGGATTTCGATTGCCCGGGGAGTTCAGGCTGGATGACCGCTACCGCTTTTGCGATCTACTATGGAAGCGCGCTTGCCGGTTTCCTCGGAGGGCTGCTGAAGGTCTATCTTTTCCTGAGAGGGAACTGCTGAGGTCAGGAGTTCCGGCCCGCTTCGTCCTTCGCTAAACCGTATAAGGCGGCTTATCCAAGCCCTTCGGCGAGTAGGTGAACACCTCGACGCCGGTCTCCGTCACGCCCACCATGTGCTCGAACTGTGCCGACAGAGAACGGTCGCGGGTCACGGCGGTCCAGCCGTCGGAAAGCACCTTCACCTGCGGACGGCCAAGATTGATCATCGGCTCGATGGTGAAGAACATGCCGGGCTCCAGCACCACGTTATAGGCCGGCTCCACATAGTGGAGGATCGTCGGGGAGGCGTGGAAGGTCTTGCCGATGCCGTGGCCGCAGAAATCCCGCACCACGGAGCAGCGCTCCGCTTCGGCATAGGCCTGGATGACGGCGCCGATATCGTTGGTGGTCGCGCCGGGCTTCACGGCCGCTATTCCGCGAAGAAGGCATTCATACGTGATTTCGCACAGGCGCTGCGCCCGGCGCGGAACCTCGCCCACATAGTACATACGGCTTGAATCGCCGTGCCACCCATCCAGGATCAGGGTGACGTCGACATTCATGATGTCGCCGTCGCGCAGCGGCTTGTCATTGGGAATGCCGTGGCAGACCACATGGTTGATCGAGGTGCAGATCGTCTTGGTATAGCCGCGGTAATGCAGGCAGGCCGGATAAGCGCCGTTGTCGCGGATGAAGTCGAAGGCGAGCTTGTCCAGGTACTCCGTCGTCACGCCCGGCTTCACGTGCTCGGTCAGCATGTCCAGGCATTCGGCCACCATGCGCCCAGCGCGCCGCATCCCCTCGAAATCCTCGGGTCCATGCAGCGGAATGTCGGAGGAGCGCTTGCGCTCGACAACGGTTGACTCGGTCATTGTCGGTCCTTGCTTTGAAGCCCGAATGTAAGGATCATCCTGCTTGGCGCAAGCAAGGATCCTGTCTCGATGGCTTGCGAATAAGCCTCAGGGGTGTCATGAGCAACCCTGTTCATCCGGTTTGGTGGCTTTGGATACTCCCGTAATGAATGACACCCGTCCCTTCGGGACCTTCGCGCCTACAGGGCTCACCCGGTGGGTGATCGACCGTACGCGTGGTCTGCCGGGGAGCTGGGTGGGGCGCCGCATCGCCATGATGCTGCGCCGGGTGGTCATGAGGAAGCTGAAGGGGCAGCCCCTCGACCTGGAAACCTTCGGGGTGCGCATGCGGGTCGTTCCCGACAAGAACGTCTGCGAGCGGCGGATCATCTTCACCCCGCAATATTTCGACCTCGACGAGATCAAGCTCATCGCCGCCCGCAACCGGGAGGGGTTTACCTTCATCGATGTGGGGTCGAACGTGGGGTGGTACGCGCTTCTCGTGGCCCGGAAGGTCAATCCGTCCTCCCGGATTCTCGCAGTCGAGCCGCAGCCGGAGATCTTCGACCGGCTTGTCCATAATATCCGCCTCAACCCCTTCGGCACGATCAAGGCGGTGGATTGCGCCATCGCCGACAAGACCGGCGAGCTCACCCTGTTCCTCGACCCGCGCAACAAGGGCGAGGCGAGCCTCAAGATCGTGAACTCCAGCCAGACGGATACGATCCGTGTCCCGGCCGTGACCCTGCTCGATCTCATCAGGCGGGAAGGCTTCACCCATGTGGATGCGGTCAAGCTCGACGTTGAGGGGGCAGAGGATCTGATCCTCGATCCGTTCTTCCGCGACGCGCCCGCCGCGCTTCATCCCTCGCTCTTCATCATCCCCGATGTTCCCGACCGGTGGCAGGTGGATCTTCCGAAGCTCCTTCAGGAAAAAGGCTACCGGCAGACCCTCCGGACGCGCATGAACCTCGTCTTCGAGCGCACCAGATAACGCTTATCGGGGCGTGATGATCTCCACAGGTCGGTCGATGACGACCTCCTCGGGCGTGATCCGGCAGACATAGGCATAGGATTCCACCCCCGCCGCGAGGGCATGGCGGAAAGCCTTGTCGTAGGCCGGGTCGATGTCCCGGGCCACATCGAAGCGGTTCGCATCCATCTGGATCACGTAGACGAGGGCGGCCCTCGCGCCCGTCGCAGCCATGTCGGCCAGTTCGTAGAGATGCTTGGCGCTGCGGGCCGCCACGCAATCGGGAAACTCGGCAAAGCCTGCTTCCCGCATCAGGTGGCAGTTCTTCACCTCCAGATAGCAGGGCGGCTCACCGTCCTTTTCCAGGAAGAAGTCCACCCGGCTGTTCCTGCCGTATTTCACCTCCGGGCGAACACGGTCGTAATGGGCGAAGGGCGCAAGGTGTCCCTCGCGGAGCGCTTCGGCCACTAGCAGGTTGGGGCGGGACGTGTTGATGCCGATGAGCTGCAAGGGACCGCCGCCGGCGGGGATCTCCACGAATTCCCAGTTATACTTGAGCTTGCGGGCCGGGTTCGAGGCCCTTGAGAGATAGACCCGGCTACCGGGTTCCTTCAGTCCCATCATCGCGCCCGGATTGGCGCAATGGGCGGTGACGATTTCGCCTGTATCTAGCTCCACATCGGCCAGAAAGCGCTTGTAACGCTCGATGAGGCGGCCGGTGAGAAGGGTTTCCTGAAAACGCATTCAATCCATCACTTACGAAGAAAGTCTCTCCGTAGCAGGGGAGAAGCATCGCCTTCAACTGAACCCTCGCTTGAGAATTGCCGTTTCTGAGGCTAAAGGCCCTCAAAAGGATCGATGCGCATGGCCGTCTCCGTAACAGCCGCCCTTCTCATCATCGGCGATGAGATTCTCACCGGGCGCACCAAGGATAAGAATATCGGCTATATCGCCGAGTATCTCACCGGCATCGGTATCGACCTGCGCGAGGTCCGCATAGTTCCGGATGTCGAGGAAGAGATCGTCTCCGCCGTCAATGCCCTGCGTTCCCGCTACACCTATCTTTTCACCACCGGGGGCATCGGGCCGACCCATGACGACATCACAGCCGATTGCATGGCCAAGGCCTTCGGAGTCGGCATCGGGCACGACCCGCGCGCCGTCGCCATGCTGCGCGAGCGCTACACGCCGGAGGAGCTGAACGAGGCGCGGATGCGCATGGCGCGCATTCCCGACGGAGCGGATCTCATCGAGAACCCGATTTCCAAGGCCCCGGGCTTCAAAATCGGCAACGTCTTCGTCATGGCGGGCGTGCCCTCGATCATGCAGGCCATGCTCGACCTCATCGCGCCAACGCTCCAGACCGGCGCGCGCATGATCATCGAAACCATCGAGGCCGAGGGGTTGGCCGAGGGCATCTATGCGGAGGGCCTCAGCCAGATCGCGGCCGCTTACCCCGGCGTTTCCATCGGCTCCTATCCGTCCTTCTCGACAGCCGGCTTCCGCAATCAGATCGTCGCGCGGGGCAAGGACCCCGCCACCGTCGCGGATGCCTCTGCCGCCATTCGCGAATTGCTCTCTCGCCTGAAGGGCGACCGGGCACCCCTTTAATCCGTTACCAGTCACATCAGCCAGACGAGCAAACCGATGTCTCCCACCTCACCGAAAGCCTTTCCCGTCTCCTGGGACCAGTTCCACCGCGATTGCCGCGCGCTTGCCTGGCGGCTGGCCTCTGCCGGTCCGTTCGAGGCTATCATCTGCATCACCCGCGGCGGCCTGGTGCCTGCGGCCATCGTTGCCCGCGAGCTCGATCTTCGTCTCATCGAGAGCGTCTGCATCGCGAGTTATCACGACTACAAGAGCCAGGGCGAGCTGAAGGTGCTCAAGGACATCGCGCCGTCCATCAAGGCCATCGGCGACGGCAAAGGGCAGGGCGTTCTCGTGATCGATGACCTCACCGATACGGGCAAGACCGCCAAGATCGTGCGCGACATGCTCCCCAACGCTCACTTCGCCGCCGTTTACGCGAAGCCTGCGGGACGTCCCCTGATCGATACCTTCGTCACGGAAGTGAGCCAGGATACCTGGATCTACTTCCCCTGGGATATGGGCCTGACCTATCAGGCACCGATCCGCGAAGGATCGGCTGGCTAATCATCGCAAGGAGCGCCGGTGGCAAAGTTCGAAATCGCGCGGACGCGCAAAAGCCTTTTCGGCGCGCTCCTCGATGCCCGCGATGAATTCGGGCGCAACAAGGTCGCCCTGGAGGATTTGGAGCGTCAGCCCATCACCTTCGGGCGGCTCGTCCTTGGCTCCCTGGTGCTGGGGCGCAAGCTCGCGGGTTTAACGAAGGACCGCGAAACGGTCGGCGTGCTGCTGCCGAACGTCCAGGCCATTGCCGTCACTTTGTTCGGCCTGAATGCCTTCGGTCGCGTTCCCGCTTTCCTGAACTTCACGGCAGGGCTCAAGAACCTGAAAGCGGCCTGCGAGATCGCAGGGATCGAGACCATCGTCACCTCGCGCCGTTTCGTGGAGCAGGGCAAGCTCGACGACATCGTCGCAGCCTTGGGCGAAGGAAGGCAGATCCTTTGGCTGGAGGACGTCCGTATGACCCTGACCAGCTTCGATAAGCTCCGAGGGCTTGTCCATTCCTGGGTGGCGCGTCGGGTTCATCGCGAGGCGGATGTGAAGCCGGACGATCCGGCGGTGGTGCTCTTCACCTCGGGCTCCGAAGGCGTGCCGAAGGGCGTGGTTCTGTCCAACGCCAATCTGGTCGCCAATGCCTATCAGGTGAAGGCACTGGCAGGCGACGTGCTGACGCCGGACGACGTGTTCTTCGACCCTCTCCCGATCTTCCACTCGTTCGGCCTGACGGCGGGATTGCTGACCGCCGTTCTCAACGGCATGAAGTCGGTGCTCTATCCAAGCCCCCTTCATTACCGGCAGATCCCGAAGCTGATCGCGGGCACCCGCGCCACCGTGCTTCTGGCCACCGACACTTTCCTTCAGGGCTATGCCCGGGCCGCCGGCGAGGGCGACCTTGCGAGCGTGAAGCTCGTGATCGCGGGAGCCGAGCATGTGAAGCCCGAGACGCGTAAGCTCTGGGCCAAGCATGGAGCCGAGATCGTGGAGGGCTACGGCGCCACCGAATGCGCACCGGTGATCGCCTGCAACCTCCCGCATAAAAACCATCCGGGCTCGGTGGGCTTCGTCCTTCCAGGCATCGAGTGGAGGCTCAAGCCGGTCGAAGGCATTCACGAAGGCGGCCGCCTCCATGTGCGCGGCCCGAACGTGATGAAGGGCTATCTCGATCCGGCCTCGCCGGACGGTATCAAGCCGCCTGCCGATGGCTGGCACGATACGGGCGACATCGTCACGGTTCAGGACGGGATCGTCACCATTCGCGGGCGCGCAAAGCGCTTCGCCAAGATTGGCGGAGAGATGGTGTCCCTGGCGGCCATCGAGGCAACGATTCAGCAGCTCTGGCCCGATTCCAACCACGTGGTCGTTGCGTTGCCCGATCCGCGGAAAGGGGAGCAGATCGTCCTCGTCACCGATAAGCCCGATGCGGATCGTGACGCGCTTCTGGAGCATGCTCAGAGCCAGGGTTTCCCTGAGCTTTGGGTGCCGAAAGCTATCCTGGTTTCGGGCATTCCTGTCCTCGGGTCCGGCAAGACCGACTACCCGGCCACCGTCGAAATGGCGCGCCGCCTTCAAGCCATGCTCTGAGCACTTGAACCTAGGATCGATCTCCCAGCAAACTGTAACAAACCCGACGTTTTTGCGTTATCCAGCCAGTAGGCCGTATCTCAGCGGCGTGTCATCGATGGATCATATCATGAAAAGGACTGCTCTCGCTTTGGCCTTCCTAGCCTGCGCTTCGGGCGCGCAAGCGCAGCAGCGTCCTTCGACCCTCAATCTCACATGCGGCCAGGTTCAGCAGACGATCCTGTCCAGGGGGGCTGTGGTGCTGAGCACCGGCACCTACACCTATGACCGATACGTCAGCGACCGCCGCTTCTGCGAGCGTAACGAGGCAACCCAGGTGGCTTACGTGCCAACCCGCGACACGCCTCAATGCCCCGTATATCGTTGCGCAGACATAGATTTTTTCTTTGACGACTAGTATCTGAGAAGGGTGTGGAGGTCAGGGCTTGCGCTGCGGCAAGCGCATCCGCCGGTCTCCAGCCTGCTGGGGCAGGTTCCAAGGTGTTGAGATTATGACACACCTATCGAGAAAGGCCTCGGGCGACCCTGGTAATGCCTATTTCTTATGCAGATTTGAGGCGTAATAGGCATATCTGATGATCGTGACGATTGCCTGAATCGGCCAGGTCAGTATTGTCACGATTGCATAGGGTCCTCGACCCAAGCTTTTAGTTTCGGAGATAAAACCATGAAGCTCGTTAAGAGCCTTCTCCTCGGTTCGGTTGCGGGGCTTGCTGCCATCGCCGGCGCTCAGGCAGCCGACCTTCCTGCAACGAAGGCCGCTGCTGTTGAGTACGTTCGCGTTTGCTCCACCTACGGCGCAGGATTCTTCTATATCCCCGGCACGGACACCTGCCTCCGCGTCGGCGGCCGTGTCCGCGCCGAGTACCGCTACGTTGAGCCTGAGTTCCGTACAGACGACACGATCGGCTTCCGCGCTCGCGGCCGCATCCAGCTCGACGCTCGTACCGCCACGGCTTACGGCCTGCTGCGTACGTTCGTCCGCTTCGAGATGACCCGCGATACCGGCTCCTACGGCTTCTCGTCCACCTACGCCGATGTCGATCAGGCCTTCATCCAGTTCGGTGGCCTGACCGCCGGTCGCGCCCAGACGTTCTTCGACAACGGTGACCTCGACACCCAGTCCTTCGGCACGATCCGCTGGTCGGATCAGCCGAACGTCAACCTGCTGGCCTACACCTTCTCGTTCGGCAACGGCTTCTCGGCCACCCTGTCGCTCGAAGAGCCCCGCTTCGCCGGTCGTGGCGCCCTTGCTGACGCTGACGGCTTCGTCGCTGGCCAGAACGCTCCTGACGTCGTCGCCAACCTGACCTATTCGGGCACCTGGGGCTCGGCTACGGTCGCTGGTGCTGTTCACCAGATCCGCAGTGTCTTCCCCGATGTTGACACCGAGTACGGCTTCGCCGTGACGGGTCAGCTCAGCATGAACCTGCCGATGCTGGCTGCTGGCGACGCCCTGTGGCTTGCTGCGACCTACGCTGACGGCGCTGTCGGTTACCTCGGCTTCGGCGACGAAGTTGCGGAAGCGACCTATAACATCAACAGCGGCGAGATCGACACGACCCGCGGCTGGCAGGTCGCTGCCGGTCTGCGTCACTACTGGACTCCTGAGGTCCGTTCGAACCTGTTCGGTTCGTTCGCTCGCATCGAGTACGGCTCGAACACGGCTCTCGCGAACTCAGACTTTGACGAGTGGCGCGCTGGCACGAACTTGATCTGGTCGCCGGTTTCCGGACTCGATCTCGGTGTTGAGATCCTCTACGCCAACGAGAACCCGCGCGCTCCTGGCGTGACCTCTACGGATACCTGGGAAGGCCGCGTTCGCGTTCAGCGCGACTTCTAATCGGCTCAACCAATTGGTTAGAGGAAACCCCGGCGGAAACGCCGGGGTTTCTTTTTTGGCCGCCCTCAACAGATCCAGGCATCCGGCCGCGGCGGTCGCCAGCCGCAGGACACGCTCTATATGCGCTGTCGGAAACATCTGCACGCGCTCTGCCGCATGTGACTGTCAGGAACCGGATTGATGCCTCAAAGCGAATTTCACTGGCTCTCGAGACGCCGCCTCATCGCGATTGTCATAGGAGTTGCCGGCGCCGGTCTTGCGGGCTGTTCGGCCGACGTCTCGTATGGGTCATACCGGTTTGGCCCAGGTTACGAGACGGGGCAGGTTTATGAGAGCCGTGTCTACGGAAGCGCGCAGCAGGGGCTCGGGGCCGAGAATTGCCGCACTGTCGTCAGGCGGGAGGCCGATGCGTTCGGCAGGGTCTCCTCACGAGAGGAAACCGTCTGCCAATAGTCTCAATCACCTCAAGCCAAGACTGGGGATTCTTCCACACCTGATGAGGGAACGAACGCCCACTGTGACGGTTGGCATAGCGTCAATTCTTTGTCAGGAGAACACCGTCATGAACAATATCATCTGGCTGATCGGCGCTATCGTGGTCGTCCTTGCGATCCTGTCTTTCCTGGGCCTGCGCTGAACAACATCTGAATTGTGCTGGCAGGGCAGCATCGACTGCCCTGCAGCCCTCCTTGGCGGGAGCTATCGATATCTCGTCATATCAATTGATCATTGCCAGCACGGCTGATGCGACATTCATGAGAGCCAGCGTTCCAACAAGGGCTGGCACGAGCGGCAGCCGAAGGCGAGGGCGCCGATCTTCCTCCTGAGAAATCCTGCCACGCAATGTAAGGCGAGAGCGCAGGGCATCCATTGCTCTTCTCCTGGAACATCTATCCGATAACGCATGCAAACCTTGCGCCCTGCGGGCAAAAAAGGAGGTGTGCTTTCGCACATCCTAACCCGTTTTCCCTTATTTTGAGCCGCTAATGGCGGGTCGCCGATTTCTGGAACTGCAGGAGCTGCCCCTCGATCGCGCGCATTCGCGTCATGAGGCGGTCGAGTTCGCCGAGAAGGAGCTTTTCGTCTTGCTTCGCTTCCTCGACCTGATCGAGGGACGAGCTGTGACGGATCCGTTGCAGAGCATCGGCAAGCTGCCTGTCCAAAAGCCGCATGGCTCGTTCCAAATCCAGGAATTCCTGATGTAGCTGGTTCTCCTTGAACACCACTGGATCCTGTGAACGAAGCGGACGTTATGGAGTTAAAGCTACAGCTTGCGAGCCGGTTCCCAAAGCAGAAAACCGGCTATTGACCGCTTTTATCAGCGGCCAAGCTGAAACTGGCAGCGCTCCTCACCGTTCTGTGATGATAGGCCTCGCGGAATCCCCGTTTCCGCAAGAGGTCTTCCATGCTGCTTCCGCCAGCGATGCGTAGGGACGAGAAGCGGCAATCGACTGTAGCAAGAATTGCGTGTTGCACCGTTGTGGCCAGCAGGCGCAGCGGGGCCGGCAGTTTGTGGGCTTCAGCATGTCGAGTTGCTGCGGTTACCGGAGAAACAGAGCGGGCAGAGGAGATACCGCATGGGACAAAAGATCGATCCACGTCGCATTGCATTGATCGTCGAGGATGACTTCGAGGTCAGGGGCTTGGCAGCGGCTCTCTTGGAAGAGACGGATCTGCGTGTCGTGGAGATGTCCAGTGCCGAAGAAGCTCTGGACTATCTGCGCAGCCATGCTGACGAGGTCGCTTTTCTCTTCGCGGATGTTCGGCTCCCGTGTCTCATGAGCGGCGTCGATCTGGCTCGTGCAGTGCGCATCAAATGGCCGTGGGTTCGCACGGTCCTGACCTCGGGCCTTGCCCCCGACGAAGGCTTGAGCGACGTGCCGCGGGATGTGCGATTCATGCCCAAGCCCTGGCGCGCTCTGGAGGTGCTCATGGAAGCAGAGCGTGCTGCGCAAGGATATCGCCCCGCTTGAATGATCCAGTTGAACCCGGCGGGCTCAGCCGGGTTCGGGAACCTTGGCCCTCGTTGGGAATTGGCGTCAGCAGAAAGGATTTTGCTGATGCCGCAAACGACTGTTGCTACTGGAACGTTTCCCTCCCGCAAGGCAGCCAATCAGGCTGTTCAGCGCCTTGTCTCGAGCGGCTTTGCCCGCAACAGCATCGAACTCCACCAGCATGAAGATGACGACGGGTACGATCTCGAGATTCACACCCGCCGGGAGAATGTCGGGCGCGCCCAGCGCCTGATCTACGCTTCCTCGTCAGGGGCTGGGATGAGCATGCACGGCATAGGCAATATAGCTTCCGGTGCTGTTTACTCAGCTAAGTCTCATCCGCTTGTTCTTCTGGGGGCGGGGCTCCTTGCTGGCTTCGTGCTCTACAACCTCATCCCGCGTTCATCCGAGCAGGAACACACGTCCCGTCAGCAGACAGGACGCTCTGGGCGCCACAATCGCCGCTGATAGGGCGCTGGGGGCCTATAGGTCCTCGCCGCCGAGGTCTTCCTCCGCGCGGTTGCGGGACTCCAGCCTTTCCAGCAGCTCCCTGATGCGATCCGGAGCGGGCTCTCTCAGGACATCCTGGTAATCGGCTTGGAGCTGACGCCCGATGTTCCTGAGCAGCTCGCTCTGGCCAGCAGTCGTCAATCCATTGGAGCCAATGCTCCATGCTGTATGTCTGCTCGCAGGATGGGGCGGTCCATCACTCGGGTGGAGCCGCTTCGGCATGCACGCCTCCTCTTTGGCCGGCTTCAGAGATTCAGAACGGGCAAGAGAGCCTAGGGTTGCAGTTAAGATTCTGGGAAAAATGATCTTTTCGGCTACTCGGAGGTAATTGGGACGTGCTCGTCAGATTTCGCCGGCCGGCCACCTGATCGAATCTTCTGGGGGTAAGCTGGATGCGGCGACCCACGGTCGCATTGGTTTCACTCATCGCGTGGTTCACAAGCTCGGCATTAACAACAAGAGCCGGGGGGCTTGGGCATGCGCGAGGCATTGATGGTCTACGTGGCAGGTGTGATTCTGCTTCTGGCCGTCTGCACCACCATCGACAGCAAGGAAAAGATCGGATTCGATCACATCCTCATTGCAGCGTTCGGGTGGCCGATCTTCACATCGATCATGGCTTTAAGAGCTTTGAGCAATCGTTGATCGATCGAATGACATTCCATGTCGTCGATGTTGCGGTTCTATCGGAGGCGATGAGGCCCCCAGACAAAGAAAAAGCGCCCCATCGAGGGACGCCAGAGTTGCGATCCGTAGGGGCAAAATAAAGGATCGTCCTCTCTAGGTAATAATTCTTTGAGAAAAATCTACTGCTGGTTTTGATCTCAAAAGTATTACTCCTAAAGTTCATATCCTTTTGGGGTGTGACACAACTAATCAGCATTGATCGTGCTGGGCCAAATCAGATAGTGATCTTTGTGCCGTAGGGGCAATACGGCTAATGGGCTGCGACCTGCATTCAATAAAAAGAGCAGGCGCAGCCCTTTTCTTTATGTATTGATCAGTTTTGGAAAAGAAAAAAGCCGCGATCAGGTGCAGAGCTGACCGCGGCGCTGGCCGTGATTATAAGAAATATCACGGCAGTTATCGATTAAGAGTGATCCTATATTTGCGGCAATAATCATCTGTATGAATATCATCTGTTTAGAGGTGTCCTGGGGCGGCCGCAATTAGGCCAAACGGTCTATCGAGCATGCACTCATATGGCTATGCTTGATGGCCAAGGCGGCTCAGATGCGACTTGGTTTCTTGGCGAGGAGGCTGGGCTTGCAGAACCGGGCCGGGAAAGCAGCCGACGAGGGCTAATGCGCTCGCAAGTGGAGCGCGCCGGTATGGAAAAACAGCATCGAATTTTGGTGCGGACGGCGGGGGTCGAACCCGCACGGGCAGTGCCCGAGGGATTTTAAGTCCCTTGCGTCTACCGGTTTCGCCACGTCCGCATTGATGTGAGGGTTATCGGTCTCATGGCTTGAGCGCAAGTCTGCTGCGCTTCCCGGGCCCTCACTCAGGTGTGTGAAAGCCGTAGATCCAGTCGTAGCGGTTCGACATGCTTTCGGGGCCGATCATCTGCATGATCTTGTTACGCCAGAAGGAGACCAATGCGCCCGAGTGATAGATGCGCCCATTCTTGCGGCCTTCGGCCTGAATGCGTCTGACGCGCTCCAGGCGATGGTTCCCGTAGGCTGCCAGGGCCTCGGCGACATTGTGCGGCTGTTTCGCAAGGACAGCGCCGAGCGTGGCGGCGTCTTCGATGGCCAGTGCCGCGCCTTGTGCGAGAAACGGCAGAACGGGATGGGCCGCATCGCCCATGAGCGCGATGCGCCCTTGCGCAAGACACCTGATGGGATGGCGGAAGAGGGACCAGCGCAGCCATTCCTGCGGCTGCTGCAGAAGCGCGCGCAAGGCTGGGGCGGCGCTGCTGTAATGGGAGAGCAGTTCCTCCGCCCGTCCCGGCGCAGCCCAGCCATCGACGGGCTCCTTGGCCTTCTCGATGGCGACCACGTTGATGAGGTGACCGCTGAAGATGGGGTAGTGAACCACATGCCCCTTCGCGCCCAGCCACAGGCCGGTCTCATTGCCCGCGAGTTCAGGAGGAGCGGACTTGCGGTCCAAGGTGGCGCGCCAGGCGATATAGCCGTGAAAAATCGGGGATGTCGTGTCGCCGACAGCTCTCCGAACCTTCGACCAGACCCCGTCCGCGCCGATGACGACATCTGCCGTCAGCCTTTCATGGGTTCCGTTCGACGAGGTCCAGACAAGTTGCGCGTGTTCGGGGCCATCCTGCACCTCCTCGACCTTGCGGCCCGTCACGATGCGGATCGCCGCTTCGGAGCGGACGGCATCCAGCAGGATGGTCTGCAGGTCGGCCCGATGGACCACCCAATAAGGCGCGCCGTAGCGCTGCTGCATGTAAGGACCGAGCGCGACCTCGCCGATGCGCCGTCCGGACGAGATGCCCCGCACCACCACGCGTTCGGGCAGCGTCGCGACGCGCCGGAGGGCTGGGCCGAGCCCGAGCTTGACCAGGATTCGGCTGGCATTGGGCGAAAGCTGAAGGCCCGCGCCCACCTCGCTGAAGCCCGGGCGACGCTCGATGAGCGTGACGGAATGGCCTTGGCGGGCAAGGGTCAAGGCTGTCGTCAGGCCACCGATTCCGGCGCCGACGATGGCGATGGAGAGCCCGGACACCTTACCGCGATGAAGGGGAGGTTGCGAAGTCGGGCTCCCAGACGCACTCGGCCGGGCGAGCTTCGTCCACCTTCAGCGAAGGGTCGTACTTGAACAGGGTCGAGCAATAGGAGCAGACCGTCTCGGTGTCATAGCCCATGTCGATGAAGATATGGGGATGATCGAAGGGAGGCGTGGCTCCGATGCACATGAACTCCTTGGAGCCCACATGAATGACGGGAACGCCCGGATCGTTGTGGAAGTGGGGTGTACCTTTGTCAGCCATTGCCGTTGTTCTGAAAGCCGTGAAATTCGCGCGCACCATAATGGCCGAAGCGCCATGCGCCTAGAGCAAAAATTTTCCCCTCGCCCAAGCCTTCCTCATCGGAGCGATGTTGCCCGCTCGCAAGGGCGGCAGGCCCGGACATTCCATCAGAACGGCATTGCGCGTTCGAAACGAGATAGCCGGTTTGGGGGCTGACGAGGTGTCAAAGAGCGAGCGGGAGTATCCTCGCGAGCGTGTGGCTCCGAGGTTTGGGTCGAGGGAGGGCGCGAGGAGGCGTCCGGCTCGTTGATCGAGTGTGGGAAGAACCCGACGGCTCCTCGCGCACGGTTTGTTTAGGCGGACACCGCATCTTTCAGCGATGGGCCTCCCATCCAGGCGCTGCGTCAGCACCTGCACAGGACCGCTCCCAACCCCACACATGCGACGCCTCGCGAGCGCGCCCCTCTTGGAGCCGGATGTCCATAGCTATAGCCCAGGTTAGGACAACAGTCAAGAACAAAGTAAGAACATATCATCCGCCTCATAGAGCCAAGGAGCGCGGAGGCTGATGTGTGTGTTCCCTCCCCCTTGCGGGGAGGGGAAGGGGTGGGGGTCGATCGACCGGGTGAGACATCAAACCAGTGAAGCGCAGATCCAATTCTCCCGAGCGGTTAGGACTGAGCCTTGTCCGGAGAGGGCTTTCCCTCACCCCTGCCCCTCTCCCACCCAGGAGAGGGGACGCTGTAGGGCTGTTGAGCTTCCTGGATCAACAAAGCGCTCTGACTGTCCGACCCCCACCCTCGATCCCTCCCCGCAAGGGGGAGGGAAGCGCGCCGGACTCGTCGTGTGCCTCCAAGTTTTGTTGCGCCTCGTCCCAAGCGGCGCAATCCGACTGCACCGTGCCTTTTGCGCCGGCAATCGTGCTATCTCGACGCCCATGTCGTGCCCGAGCCTGCTGCTCAAAGCGATTGTATTCGGGAGAGCGGGTGCTTAGGTTGCGCGGCAATCGTCATCAGCCCCCGTTGTCCCATGCGCTATTTCAATTCCAACGGCGTCAGCATCGCCTATATCGACGTGCCTCCCCATGAGGGGCAGGGCGATCCGATCCTGCTGATCCACGGCTTCGCCTCGAGCCATGCGGTGAACTGGGTCAACCCGCTCTGGGTGAAGACGCTGACGCGCGAGGGTTATCGCGTGATCGCCTTCGACAACCGCGGACATGGCGAGAGCGAAAAGCTCTACGATCCCGACGCTTATCATTCCTACCGCATGGCGGAGGACGGCGTGCGTCTTCTCGATCATCTCGGCATCGAGCGCGCCGACGTGATGGGTTATTCCATGGGCGCGCGCATCACCGCGCATATGGCGTTGGCCTCGCCCGAACGCATGCGCTCCGCGATGCTGGGCGGTCTCGGCATTCATCTCATCGACGGCGTCGGGCTTCCGCTCGGCATTGCCGATGCCATGGAAGCGCGTTCGCTGGATGAGTTGACCGATCCGATGCAGCGCATGTTCCGCGCTTTCGCCGAACAGAACGGCAGCGACTTGAAAGCGCTCGCCGCATGCATTCGCGGCTCCCGTCAGGCGCTGACGAAAGAGGAGGTTGCATCCATCACGCTGCCGACTCTGGTTTCCGTCGGCACCAACGACGATGTGGCGGGCTCGGGGCCGGAACTCGTGAAGCTGTTGCCGAATGCAACCGGCCTCGACATCCCCGGTCGCGATCACAACCTCGCGGTCGGCGACAAGGTGCACAAGCAAGGCGTGCTGGAGTTTCTCGCTCGCAGGCCGTGAGTGGGGCGCTCTGCCTTTCTTCTCCCTTGCACAACCCTCATCCTGAGGAGGCACGTAGTGCCGTCTCGAAGGAGGGTTCAGTGCGCTCTGGAGCCTCCTTCGAGACGCAGCTTACGGCTGCTCCTCAGGATGAGGATCGAGATACGGTCGAGGGGTGCTGACCTGTGAAGCGAAAGGCGTGGACTCTTCATTGACTAAAACCTTTGTTCCTCCACTTCCTCCCCGAAGGAGACAGGGATGACACGACTCGACAGCGTCATTCGCCGGTTGACGGCGCAGCGCGATCTTTTGGATTGGGCGACGCGTGAAATATCCGCGCAGGGCCTCGTGCTCGAACTCGGCCTCGGGAACGGGCGCACCTACGATCACCTGCGGGAACGTTTGCCGGGACGCGAGATCTATGTGTTCGAACGCTCGCCTGCAGCGCATCCCGATTGCATTCCGCCGGACGAATATCTCATCGTCGGCGATATCTTCGAGACCCTGCCGCTTTTCACCGAACGCTTCGGCGCAGGCTCTGCGGCGCTGGTCCATGCGGATATCGGCACCGGTGACGCGCAGGCCAATCGTGAGCTTGCGCAGCGGCTTTCCCCACTGATTGAAAGCCTGCTGCAGCCGGGCGGTCTTCTCGTGGCCGATCGCGCTTTCGATCTTCCATCATGCGCGGACATTTCCGCGCAAACGGGTGTTTCCGAAGGCCGCTACTTCGTCTACCGGCGCTGAGCCTCAACGGCCCTTGAAGATGGGCTGGCGTTTTTCCAGGAAAGCCGTGCGCCCCTCCACCGCATCCGCGCTGTCGAAGCATTGGTCGGCCAGCGCGACAGGATCGGTGTGGGGATGCGCGAGCCCCATCGCGTCATCGATGGCGGCTTTCGCGGCGCGGATCGTGAGCGGCGCGTTTCTCGCGATGTCATGCGCCATGTCGAAAGTGATGTTCTCGAGAACATCGTCCTGCACCACGCGCTGAACGACGCCGAGGCGCTGCGCTTCCTCGGCATTGATGCGGCGCGCCGTGTAGAACAGGTCCTTGGCGGCAGGCGCGCCGACGGCCGCCGTCACCAACCTCATCGCACCCGGCGGATAGCCGATTCCGAGCCGTGCCGCGGGAATGCCGAACACCGCGCTCTCGGAGGCAATGCGCAGGTCGCAGGAGAGCGCCAGTCCGAACCCGCCACCGAGGCAAAAGCCACGGATCATGGCGATCACCGGTTTCGAGCAATGGGCGACGGCCCAGAAGGCCGCCTCGTTGATCGCCTCGTAGGCCCGTCCGCCTTCGGCATCGGCGCGCACGGTTTCGAACTCCGCGATGTCGGCGCCGGAGGCGAAGGATTCCAGTCCTGCGCCGCGCAGGACGATCACGCGCACGCTCTCGTCCTTGTCCAGGGCTTCGAGAATGCCGGGGAGGGCTCGCCACATTTCCAGGTCCAGGGCGTTGCGCTTCGCCGGATTGTCGATGGCAAGCGTCGCGATGGGACCGTCGACGGATGCAGTGAGCTTGGGGCTGCTAGACGAAAAAGAGGCGTTCATGGGGTCCGGGGATCTATGGTATGGGGCCGCGACTTCTTATGTATGTGATGAGTTAAGAGCCGAGCCGGCAAGGAGATTATCATGGCACAGACGCGCTTGAAGTCCGGAAATCCGGATTTTCTCGCCGGCAAGGTCGATCCGCTCTGGAACCGGCTGCGGACCGAGGCTGAAGCCGTCGTTCAGGCCGAGCCCGCTCTCGGCGGTTTCGTGCTGAGCGCCATCCTGCACCAGCCGAGCCTGGAGGCCGCGGTGATTCACCGTGTCGCCTCGCGCCTGGGCCACGCGGCCCTACCGGCCGATATCATCGAGCAGGTCTTCCTGGAGGCTGTCGAGCAGGACAAGAGCATCGGCGAGGCCTTCCGGGCCGATATCAGCGCTGTGCTGGACCGTGATCCGGTCGTGACCCGGGCCATCGAGCCGGTGCTCTATTTCAAGGGCTTCCATGCCATCCAGACGCATCGTCTGGCCCATTGGCTCTGGAGCCGGGGCCGACAGGATTTCGCGCTCTATCTTCAGAGCCGCTCCTCCGACACCTTCCAGACGGATATTCATCCCGCTGCGCGGATCGGGCGCGGCATCTTCCTCGATCACGCCACCGGCCTCGTGGTCGGCGCGACCGCCATCATCGAGGACAACGTGTCCATGCTCCAGGACGTGACGCTGGGCGGGACCGGCAAGGAGCGCGGCGACCGCCACCCGAAGATCCGCCATGGCGTGCTCATCGGAGCCGGAGCCAAAATCCTCGGCAATATCGAGGTAGGCCATTGCGCGAGAATTGCTGCGGGTTCCGTGGTTCTGAAACCCGTGCCCCATAACGCGACCGTCGCCGGCGTTCCGGCCAAGGTTGTGGGCACGGCCGGGTGCGAAGAGCCTGCTCTCTCCATGGATCACCGGCTGTCCGAAGCCGAGGGGATCTGACGGGGAGAAGAACTCAACCCCGCTTGCCCGCGTTGGCCGGGCGTGGCAATGGCTGATGCCGAACAAGTTGAGAAAGGACCTGTAGTGGACAAAACGGAGATGGCGAAAGTCGAGCGCTACCTGCGCCAGACCTTTGCGAACCACTCGATCCGAGTTGTCGGTCGCCCCAAGAAGACCGACTCGGCGGAAGTTTACATTGGTGAGGAATTCGTCGGCGTGCTCTTCGTCGACGACGAGGACGGGGACCGCTCCTTCAACTTCACCATGGCGATCCTCGACACGGATCTCGAGGACTAAGCGGCACCATTCACGGCAGAACCTTCCGGTTCTGCCGTTTTCATTTCGAGGAGCTCCATGCCGATCTACAGCCTCGACGATGTTTCTCCCATGCTGCCGGAAGAGGGCCGTTTCTGGATCGCCCCGGATGCTCATGTGATCGGCAAGGTCAAGCTCGGCGCGGATGTCGGCGTCTGGTTCGGAGCCGTGCTGCGCGGCGACAATGAACTCATCGACATCGGCGAGGGCACGAACATCCAGGAAGGGGCCGTGCTTCACACGGACATGGGCGCGCCGCTGACTGTGGGCGCGGGCTGCACCATCGGCCACAGCGCCATCCTGCATGGCTGCACCATCGGCGAGAATTCCCTCATCGGCATGGGAGCGACCGTGCTCAACCATGTCCGTATCGGCAAGAATTGCCTCGTCGGCGCCAACGCCCTCGTCATGGAAGGCAAGGAATTTCCGGACAACAGCCTCATAGTCGGTGCGCCCGCCAAGGCGATCCGCGTGCTGGACGAGGCGGCCATCGAGAGGCTGCGCTGGTCGGCTAGGGGCTACGTGGCGAACTGGCAGCGCTTCGCAAAAGGAATGAGGCGGATCGACTGACCCGCCTCATGCTTTGAATTCGGAAAGTTCGAACCGGTCTTAGCGGTTCGCGGTGGTGGTCGGCGAGGTGGCGATGCCGCCCAGCGAAACCCAGCCAACCTGATCCTGGCTCTCGCGCTTGATGTAGACGTAGCCGGTCTTGCTCCAGGGCAGGACCGAAGAGGTCTTGTTGTCGAGCACGTAATCGCCGCGATTGGTGCGAACCATCAGCACCGCGTGGCCTTCGCCGAGCTCGTCGATCACGACCGTCATGCGCATGGCGCGGCGCGGAAGGCCGCTCTCCGCGAGAATGCGGCGCTTCAGAAGCTGGAAGTCCTCGCAATCGCCACGGCCGTCCTCGGCGAAGTCCCAGATATCCACGACGCCCCAATGGTCCGCGTCGGTCACGGCCTTGATGGTGGAATTCACGCGCTGGTTGACGGAGACGATGGTCTTCCAGACCTGCGGCGTCAGTTCGATGACGTCGGCCTCGTTCACGTTGACGGCGCATTCAGCAGGATTGCTGTCGCAGAATTTCGTCCAAGCCACGAGAGGCTTCGCCGTGCCCATGCTGGCAATCGGATTGCTGGAGGAGGGGAGCGAAGCCAGGGTCTGAGCCTGAGCTGCGCCGCCTGCGCATACCATGAGTGCCGAAACGATGGCTGCCTTGATGAAATTGCCAGAGAAGGAAAACTTCTCGTTTGAACCGCTGAAAACGCTTTTTTTGAAATAATCCTGCCGCATGCCCCACCAGCCGGTTAATGTTCTTTTAACCAAACTGACATGGTTGCATTTCCGGCTCAAGCGGAAAGTAAAAGGTGAGTTAACGCGTCGCGCCTGCTGGCGGTTCCGTTATGGTTAACAAAAAAGTTCTAAGTATGACCGGAGAGAGGAAAGCATTCCTCTGGGTCAGGGAAAGGTCAAGCTAAATGCTTGGTTTTCCTTGGGCCGGATTCCACATAGAAGGCTACCTCAAGAAGTTCGCCGCCCGCTGCCAGCTCTGATTCCCTATGCTGCCAGCCTGAGAAAAAGTTGTCCATGCCATTGCGTCAGCCCCGTGTTCGCGAGCCGATTTTCAATCTGCCGTCGATAGTGACCTTCAGCATTCTCGTCCTGGTAGCGATTCATGCCTTTCGGATGTTCTTCCTGTCCGAGGAGACCGATTTTCAGGTGGTGATCGACTGGGCGGTGATTCCCGCCCGCTGGGCGGTGGCTTATGGCGGGGTCGACAGCCAGGAAGTTGTCCGGATGCTGCAGCAGGGCGCGTCCGAGAATGCGATGGAGCCCATCGCCGCCTTCGCCCAGTACATTCTCGGCGACGGGGAGGGACGCCCCTGGACGGCTTTGAGCTATGCGCTGCTTCACGGCTCCTGGGTGCATCTGCTCATCAACAGCATCTGGCTTGCGGCTTTCGGCACCCCGATCGCGCGCCGTTGCGGGGCGTGGCGCTTCTTTCTTCTGTCCATGCTGTCGGCCATCGGCGGCGCCGTCCTCTATGTGGCGATCAACCCCATGCAGGTCATACCGATGATCGGCGCGTCGGGTGCGGTCTCCGGCCTCATGGCCGCCGCCGCCTGGTTCATGTTTGCGCCCGCGACGTGGCATTGGGAAGGGCGCCTCACGGAACCCCATGAGCGGCCCCGCCAGGCTTTCGCCCACATCATCAGGAACCGGCCTTTCCTGGTTTTCCTCGGCGTGTGGTTTGCCACCAACTACCTCTTCGCCGTCGTCCAGCCCATCGGCATGGCCGAGGGTAACATTGCCTGGGAAGCGCATGTGGGCGGATTCCTCGTCGGGCTGTTCATTTTCCCCTGGCTCGACCCGATCCCGCTGGACGGGCGCCATATCTCGGCTTGAAAGCGCCGTGGTTTCGCTCAATCATCCCTAGAGCTGACGCAGGGTTATCCCTCATTCATGGGACAGCCTTGGTCGATCCTGGCGGCTGCGACGCCCAACGGCTCCTCGCGCCGCTCAACGGGAGGGAAAACATGAATGTCGATCAGATCCTTTCGCTGAAAGGACGCAATGTCGTCTCCATGGAAGCGGGGCGCTCGCTGGCCGATGCGGCCCGGCTTCTCTCCGAGCGCAGGATCGGTGCCGTGGTGGTCGTGGATGGCAGGCAGCCGGTCGCCGGCATTCTCTCCGAGCGCGATATCGTCAAGGCTGTCGCCACTCACGGACCGCAGGCGCTCGATGAGCCGGTCTCCCGCTTCATGACCGGGCAGGTGGTGACGTGTACAGGCCGCAGCTCCATCAACGATCTCATGGAGCTGATGACGCAGCAGAAGTTCCGCCACGTTCCCGTCGTCGAGGGAGGGCAGCTCATCGGCATCATTTCCATCGGAGATGTGGTGAAGCAGCGCGTGGAGGAGATCGAGGCCGAGAGTCAGGCGATCAAGGAATACATCGCAACCGCCTGATCAGGTTGCTTGCGATTCCTGGATCAGCTCCAGAATATCCGGCAGGGCGCGTTCCGTGGCCTGTCGCCCGAGCGTGATGCATTCCTGCGCGCGGTGGAACTCGAACAGGCCCATCTTCGCCAGCTTGGGCGCAATCATGACGTCCGGCGGATCCCCTGCGAGGCGTGAACGCGCGATGCGGTCCTGGGTGATGTTGAAGGCATCCACCATCACCGTCGCCATGCCGGGCGCGTCGGGCTTGCGCTGCCGCTCGCCGCGCGTGCTCGAGAAGAGACTCCACTTGCGGGGCGCGTCCTCGATGACTTCCTCGATTTCCTTCTGATCGCTCGTCTCGGAATCGTAGGATTGGATGACCGTTCCGCGCACCCGCACTTCGCCGTTGAGGTTCACGCAGATCACGAGGTCAGCGCCGAGGGCGCGTGCCGCTGTGATCGGAATGGGGTTCACCAGCGCGCCATCCATGAGCCATCGTCCACCGATTAGAACGGGATCGAACACGCCGGGCAGGGCATAGGAGGCCCGCATCGCCTGGACGAGAGGTCCGCGGGTCAGCCAGATTTCGTGGCCGCTCGTCAGCTCCGTGGCGATGGTGCAGAACTTGATGGGCAGGGTCTCGACGCGGCGATCGGTGAGGTCCTGATCGAGAAGCCTCTGAAGACGCCCTCCAGCGATCAGACCCGCGCCACTGAAATGGAAATCGAGCAGGCCCATGACGCGCCGCTTCGTGAGCGACAGGGAAAAGGCCTCGAGCTCGTCGAGCTTTCCCGCGGCGTAGCAGCCGCCGACCACCGCGCCGATGGAGCAGCCGGCGATCACATCGGGGACAATGCCGGCCTCTTCGAGAACCCGCAGCACGCCGATATGGGACCAGCCGCGCGCCGCGCCGCCGCCGAGGGCGAGGCCGATCTTCACCTTCGCGCGTGGGGTATGCTCGATCGGTTGTTTGGTTTCGTCCATCGAGCCTCCGCCTCCGCCGATTCCGGCGCTGCGCCGGGCAATCCCGTCCCACAACATGGCTTCACTCCAAGGCCGCTCGTTCCATTCATGAGCCAATCCGGTGAAGGCCGCATGAACGCTACCCTCAAGTTTCAATTAGGTCGCGTTGCCGAAAACTAAACAGTGGAGGAGCGAAGGGCCCGATGCGACAAAATGCTGATGGTGAGCGCGAACAGGATCAGGCCTGCAAGCATTGCGCGAAGCCCCACGATATCGCCCCCGAAGCCGATGAGGGGCGGGCCCATGAGGTAGCCGCCATAACCAAGGGTCGCCACCATGGCGACACCCGCGCTCGGGGCGACCCCTGGGATCTGCGCCGCCGTGCTGAAGAGGACCGGCACGAGGTTCGCAAGGCCGAAGCCGATGAGGGCGAAGCCGAGGGTGGCTGAAACCGGGTGCGGCAGAGCGGTTGCGAGGAGGAGGCCGGCCGCTGCCAGCAGGCCGCCGAGCCGCATGGTGCGGGCGCGGCCCAGGCGGCGCACGACCGCATCGCCGAGGAAACGGCAGATGGTCATGGTGAGCGAGAAGGCCGCAAAGCCGATGAACGCCTTCTGCAGTTCCATGCCCGCAACGGTTTCCAGATAGATCGCCGTCCAGTCCACCATCGCGCCTTCGACGATGAAGCAGAACATGGCGAGCACCGCGACGATCACCACGGGACCGCGGGGCAGGGCGAAGCCGTGGCCCTCGGTCGCCATCTTGTCCGTTTCCACCATCATGCCGAAAGCCGCGCTCAAGAAAAGCAGCCCCATGAAGATGCAGGAGACCAGCATGGTCGAGAAGATCGACAGGTCGAGGGAGATCAGCAGTCCCGAAGCGGCCGCGCCTACGAGGCCTCCGAGACTGAAGAAGGCATGAAACGACGACATGATCGCCTGCCCCCAGGCCCTCTCGACCACCGTGGCGTTGGTGTTCATGGAAATGTCGAGCGAGCCGTTGAACGCGCCCGTCAGGAAAGATGCTGCGACGAAGAGGCTCAGACTGGGGGCAAGGCCGATGAGCAGCATGCCGACAGTGAAGGCAAGGGCCGCCACAAGGGTCGCGAGACGGCTGCCCACATGCGTGATCACCCAACCGATGATCGGCATGAGCAGCACCGCGCCGATGGAGAAAGCGAGGAGGCCGATGCTGAGCTGTCCGTCGGAGAGGCCGAGTGCGGCCTTGAACCGGGGCAATTGCGCCGCCCAGATGCCGATGCCGAAGCCGTTGCCGAAGAACGTGGCGCTGACGGCCGCGCGGGCCGGGAGGAGATCGCGTCTTGTCATGCCGCCGCTTGTAGCGGGATGCAGCCGATTTGAAACCCGTCGAAGAAAGCGGGGCAGCCCCTCGCCGATGCGCGGCTGGCCTTAGACGGGGACGAGACCGGATTTGCCGTCCGCCGTTTCCACTTTACGGTAGAAACAGGAACGGCGGCCCGTGTGGCAGCAGCCGCCATCGCCCGCCACGTTCACCTTGAGCCACAGGGCGTCCTGATCGCAATCGACGCGCATCTCGACGACGGTCTGGATCTGGCCGCTCGTTGCTCCCTTGTGCCAAAGCTCGCCGCGCGAACGCGACCAGTACCAGGCCTCGCCGGTCTCAAGGGTCTTGGCGAGGGCCTCGGCGTTCATGTGCGCCACCATCAGCAATTCGCCCGTCGCCGCATCGGTGGTCACGCAGGTGACGAGCCCGTCCGCACCGAAGCGCGGAGTGAGGGCTGAGCCTTCCTCAAGTTCGGCTTTGGGGCCGGGAGCCGGGAAGATGCTGGGGCAGGACGCGCACATGGGAGTCTCGAAGCTAAAGGCTTTTCAGGTTAGCAAAAACCTCCTCCCGAGGAGCCGCTGCAAGCGGCGTCTCGAAGGAGGCTCCAGCATTCACCGAATCCTCCTTCGAGACGGATTGCTGCGCAATCCCCCTCAGGATGAGGGCTGGGTTCAAGTCGAACGTTCGCAGAAACGTTTAGCGCCTCAAGCCTTACCGTGTCTCACGAGCGTGAGGAAGCGCACCTGCTCGGCGGCGTCGTTGAAGGCGCCGGTAAACTGGGTGGTGATGGTCATGGCGCCGGCCTTCTGCACGCCGCGCATGGACATGCACATGTGCTCGGCCTCGATCATCACGGCCACGCCCCGCGGCTCGAGGAACTGCTCGATCGCGGCCGCGATCTGCGCCGTCATGGTCTCCTGGGTCTGGAGGCGGCGGGCATAGACCTCCACGAGGCGGGCGAGCTTGGACAGGCCCACGACACCCTTGGTGGGGTAATAGGCGATGTGAGCCATGCCGTAGAAGGGCACCATGTGGTGCTCGCAATGGGAATAGAAGGGGATGTCGCGCACGAGCACGATATCGTCGTAACCTTCCACTTCAGCGAAGATTTTATTCAGGACATCCTTCGGATCGTCCTCGTAGCCGGAATAAAATTCCTTGAAGGCCTTGGCCACTCGCTTGGGGGTTTCCAGCAGGCCCTCGCGCTGCGGATCGTCGCCCGCCCAGCGGAGCAGGGTGCGAACAGCCGCTTCGGCTTCCTCCCGGGTGGGACGGTCGTCAGACTTGTCGGCGGCTGGAATCAGACGCGGGGACAAGGACTTAACCACATCGTTCATGTGGAGCCTCTCTCAACTAAAACTATGCGGAAGCGGGGGATGCCTCCGGCGTTTCCACTCCCGTCTTCCGTCTTAAAGGCAACACACAGCCCTGTCGCGGAGTTCGGTCATGATCTCTATATTAGATGGACCGGGAACGGAGAACGTTCCCATAGGTAACATTCATAGACCGGAATGCTGAACGATATCTATAGCCGCCGCATCCTCGAGCTTGCGGCAAATATCCCTCACCTCGGACGCCTGCCCGAGCCCGACGCGTCGGCGATGGCGCGCTCGAAGCTCTGCGGCTCCACCGTGACGGTCGACCTGAAGCTCGAAGGCAATGTGGTGACCGGTTTCGCCCACGACGTGAAGGCCTGCGCCCTCGGCCAGGCGTCCTGCGCGATCATGGGGCAGCACGTCATCGGCTCCACGGCCCAGGAACTGCGTGAGGTGAGAGAAGCGGCGACCCGGCTTCTCAAGGAGAACGGCGAGCCGCCGCAGGGCAAGTGGGAGGACTTGAAGGTTCTTGAGCCCCTTCGGGACTACAAGGCCCGTCATGCCTCGATTCTGCTGACATTCGACGCAGTGGTCGATGCCCTTGATCAGATCGAGGCGCGCCGAGACATGAGCTAGGCCAGTTCCAGCTCGGCCTGCCCGCGCCGTGCAATGCGCTCCCGGTCGTCCGGGGAACCGTAGCGCCGGTCGAGGGTGCGGGCCGTGTTGGCCCAATCGGCCATGGTCTTGACCGATTCCATCAGCCCGGCGACGAAGGGGTCCGAGCGCCACGCCCGAACCTTGGGCCAAAGGACATCAAGGGATTCCTCGAGAACATTCCCGACCTTCGCTTCGTAAATCGGAAAGGCGCGGAGAGCGCCATCGGGCTCAAGATGCGCAATATCCAGGTCGACGGCGCTGACGCCTGGCTGAGGCAGGAAATACCTGACATCGGTGACAGAGATGTCGAGAGCGTTGACGGCACAGGCGTTCAGGCGCTGTCCGACGGCGATCAGTTCGATCAGCTCCTCGATGGAGAGAAGCTCGCTGGCCTCATAGCCCGGCTCGGCTGCAAGGCCCGAGGGGATGACAGCGCCGAAGCGGATGAAGTCGAGCTTCGGAAACCGCTTCGAGGCAGCCTCGACGAACCGCTCCAGGTCCGCTTCCTTGGCGTTCGAGCGGGTGAGGGTGTAGTCGATGCCCAGTGTGAAGCAGCTTTGCCCGGCGGCAAGACGCTCCGTTTTCACTCGATGCAGGGCATCCAGAGCCTTCATGCCGCGATCGAAGGCGCCCGAGCGAGCCCGGATCATGTCGTGGATGGAAGCATCGGCTCCGTCGATGCTCACCGCGACGCTGGCCACCGCATCCGCGAGGGCTGCGGCCGTCTTATCCGGCATCGACCAGCCGCTGGTGAACAGGGTCACGGCGATGCCCGCGTCATGCAGGCGCTTCATGGCCTCGAGGGACCAGCGGACCGATAGGGGTTCTCCTCCGCTGATGGAGATCTTCTGCGGTTGAGCCCTTAGGATCACATCGACCACGCGCATGGCCGCATCCCGATCCAACGCCCGTGCGGGCCTGCGGCCCGATTCCGTGTAGCAATGGATGCACTGCAGAGGGCAAGCGTAGGTAATATCCCAGATGAACTTGCCGATCGTGATCGTCATTGCTCTTGATCCTGCCCTTCTGAGAGATCCAGCACTCAGATTATATGCGAAACATTATAACACAATATGTTTTTCGGAATGCCGCTCAGCACCATTTGAAAGCCAGTGGCTTTAAGGAGGGGTCTTGGAGGCTAGGGCTTGGAGGCTGGGTCTTGGGTCTCGCGCCCGCTGCCTCTACATGAAGGCCCATGCATGCCAGCAGATTGGGAGCCATAGGTGACACGCAGGCCTGAAACGACGGCGGTAAGGCAATTTCCCCGCAAGGCCGCTCACTTGGCGATCCGAGGCTATCAGCTGAGCCTGTCGGGGCTGATCGGCCGCCAGTGCCGGCACCTGCCGTCCTGTTCCGAATACACGGACGAGGCGATCCAGAAGCATGGCTTCTGGGCGGGGGGCTGGATGGGCTTGGCCCGCATCTGCCGCTGCGGTCCCTTCGGCACCCACGGCATCGACAATGTTCCTGAAACATTGCCCGAAGGCTCGGGCTGGTATAAGCCGTGGGCCTATGGTCGCTGGCGGGGCGTCAACGCTCCCCCGATGACGTGCGAGGCGGTCGAACCTGACGGCGACCGGTCTTAGCCTTTTCCAACAAACCGTCGGCCCCCGCTTACCTGCTCCGTTGGCAGGAGTGAGCCAGGAGACATTGTGACGATGATTACCCTGACATTTCCCGATGGCGCCCAGCGCCAGTACGAGCCCGGCATTTCCGGCCGCGAGATCGTGGAAGGCATTGCCAAGTCGCTCGCCAAGCGCACGGTCGCCATGGCGCTGGACGGCACCGTGACGGATCTCGCCGATCCGATCACAGAGGATGCCAAGATCGAATTTTTGAACCGCGAGGACCCGCGCTCGCTGGAGCTGATCCGGCACGATGCCGCGCACGTGCTCGCCGAGGCGGTGCAGGAGCTGTTCCCGGGAACGCAGGTGACCATCGGTCCCGTGATCGAGAATGGCTTCTATTACGACTTCGCGCGCAACGAGCCCTTCACGCCGGAAGACTTCCCGGCCATCGAGGCGAAGATGCGCGAGATCATCGCGCGCGATAAGCCCTTCACGAAGGAAGTGTGGAGCCGCGACAAGGCCAAGAAGGTGTTCGCCGAGAAGGGCGAGACCTACAAGATCGAGCTCATCGACGCGATCCCGGAAGGCCAGGATCTGAAGATCTATTTCCAGGGCGACTGGTTCGATCTCTGCCGTGGTCCGCACATGTCTTCCACGGGCAAGATCGGCAACGCGTTCAAGCTCATGAAGGTCGCAGGCGCCTATTGGCGCGGCGACTCCAACAACGCGATGCTCACCCGCATCTACGCGACCGCTTGGGCGAGCCAGGAAGACCTCGACAACTACATCCATCAGCTCGAGGAAGCCGAGAAGCGCGATCACCGTCGTCTCGGCCGTGAGATGGACCTGTTCCACTTCCAGGAGGAGGGGCCGGGCGTCGTGTTCTGGCATCCGAAGGGCTGGACGGTGTTCCAGGAGCTGATCTCCTACATGCGCCGCCGCCTGAAGGGCGAGTACAAGGAGGTCAACGCGCCGCAGATCCTCGACAAGGCTCTGTGGGAAACCTCCGGTCACTGGGGCTGGTACCGCGAGAACATGTTCGCGACGCAGACCGAGGACGATCGCGTCTTCGCGATCAAGCCGATGAACTGCCCGGGTCACGTGCAGATCTTCAAGCACGGCCTGAAGTCGTACCGCGACCTGCCGCTGCGCCTCGCCGAATTCGGCAACGTGCATCGCTACGAGCCGTCGGGCGCGCTGCACGGCCTCATGCGTGTACGCGGCTTCACGCAGGACGACGCGCATATCTTCTGCACGGAAGAGCAGCTTGCCGAGGAATGCCTGAAGATCAACGACCTGATCCTCTCCACCTATGCCGATTTCGGCTTCGGCGATATCGTCGTGAAGCTTTCCACGCGCCCTGAAAAGCGCGTCGGCACCGACGAGATGTGGGATCACGCCGAAGAGGTGATGACCCGCGTGCTCAAGCAGATCGAGGATCAGTCCGGCGGACGCATCAAGACCGCGATCAACCCGGGCGAGGGCGCGTTCTACGGGCCGAAGTTCGAGTACGTGCTGCGCGATGCCATCGGCCGCGACTGGCAGTGCGGCACCACGCAGGTGGACTTCAACCTGCCGGAGCGGTTCGGCGCGTTCTATGTGGATGCGGACGGCCAGAAGAAGACGCCCGTCATGGTGCACCGCGCGATCTGCGGCTCCATGGAGCGCTTCACCGGCATCCTAATCGAGCACTTCGCCGGTCACTTCCCGCTCTGGCTAGCGCCGACGCAAGTGGTGGTGGCCACCATCACCTCCGAGGGCGACGAATATGCCATGGAAGTGGTGAAGGCTGCCGAAGCCGCAGGCCTTCGCGTCGAGGCCGATCTTCGCAACGAGAAGATCAACTACAAGGTCCGCGAGCATTCGCTGGTGAAGGTGCCTGTGCTCCTCGTGGTCGGCCGCAAGGAAGCCGCCGAGCGCACTGTCTCGATCCGTCGCCTCGGCAGCCAGGACCAGAAGTCCATGTCGCTCGACGAGGCCCTGAAGGCGCTCGCCGAAGAGGCGATCACGCCGGATCTCAAGCGTGTCGCGCAGGCAGTGGCGGAGCCGGAAGGCCACGCCACTCTCGACGGACAGCACGTGGTCGAGCGGACTGTGGCTTAAGACCTCATCGCATCATTGAGAAAAGGCGGCGCTTATGACAGCGCCGCCTTTTTTCTTTCAGCACAATCAGTCTGAGGGGCTCGCTCAGAAAACGCTGGAACTCTCCTCCCCCTTGTGGGGAGGAGTTGGAGGTGGGGGTGTCGGCGTTACGCTGGTCTAGTTCAGCGCTTGCACCCCCACCCTAGCCCTCCCCACAAGGGGGAAGGAAACACGCGCCATATGGAGCCAGACATTCAGGCTGAGAGCAGAGGCAAGTGAAGCGGCTCCTACGACGTCTGCCGCTGCTTTCCGCTCGCGCGTCCGCCTGCAGCCGTGCCGGTTGCGGCACCCGCCGTGCCGCTGCCGGGATTGCCGCTGGCGGCAGCTGCGTCGCCCGCTTCGGTGCCGGTCCTGTGCGTACCCTGGGTCTGGCCGACGCGCAGATTGTTCTGCACATGGGAGACGCCTGACACGGACTCGGCGATGTCTTCGGCCCAGCGCTTCTCGTTGCGGTCACGGACAGTACCGGTCAGCGTGACCTCGCGGTTCTGCACGGCGACTTCGATTTCCGAAGCATCGACGCGAACGTCGTCGCTGAGACGCTCGTTTACATCCTCGCGGATGCGGTCATCGGAGCGCTGATAGTTGCGCGGACCTCGCCCGCGATGATCCTCGCGGCGCACCTCGCCGCGGCTGGCGGTGGCGTCGTTGCCGAAGCGGGTGTTGCCCGGACCCATGCCATAGTTGCTGTGGTCGCGGCGCTCGTTGACGAGGCTCCAGGTCCGCTCGCGATCCTGCATGAGGCGGTCGCTCTCGCTGCTGTCGTCGCCGGGACGCGCGCGCTCGCCTGTGATGGTGGAGGCGCCATAGCGCTTCGGCTGATAGCCTCGCCCGGCAGAACCGCGGCCGGCATATTCGTCGCCATAGCTCTGATAGCCATCGCCGCCGAACCCGCCGCGCATGCGCGCATCGCGCCTGCCTTCCTCGCCGGGATAGCCGAAGCTGCCGAAGGCCGCGCGCACATCGTCCTCGTCACGGAAACGGAACTCGACGCCGCCGCGCCTGTCGTCGCGCCCGGCCTGCCTGCCTCGATCTTCACGATAATCGTGCGGGCGATGACGCCAATCGTCATCGTCACGGCTCATGCGCTGTTCCAGTTCCCGCCGCTCATCGCCTGTCAGGCGTGCCTGCCCACCGCCGCGCGTTTGATCCGCGCGCCGCGATGTCGGAGTTCCGCTGCGGTCGGGCTCGGAGGGAGTGGAGATGCGCCGGAGCGCGCGTGAAGCATCGTCTTCGCTGTCGGTTGCGAGATCACCGAGCGCGACGATGCCGACGAGATGCTTGTCGTGATCGACAACGGGAAGGCGGCGGATCTGATGATCGCTCATCAGCTGGACGATATGGCCCACATCGTCGTCGTCGAAGCACCACCACACATTATCCGACATGATATCGCGCACGCGCGTGGTGTCGGGCGGGAGACCGGCGGCGGTGGCGCGAACGGTGATATCCCTGTCCGTCAGCATGCCGCGCAGGCGACGTCCGTCGCAGACGGGCAGCACGCCGACATTCATTTCATCCATGAGGCGCGCGGCCTCCTGAATGGTTCTGTCGGGCGAGACCACGCGAACGTTGCGGGTCATGATCTCCGAAATTCTCATGAGCTTCATCCCTCTCGAGGTCACGCCTTGAGAGTGTGAGCGCATGCCCGGCGCGACCGAACGCAAATGCTTTTGACGTCCGGTCAATGCGGGGGGAGCAAAAAGGTTCAGGGTCTGGCGCATCGTGCGGACCCAGCGGGCCGCGCCAGTGAAAAGTGGATCCGGTTTTCCGCCCGAACGATGCGCCAATTCAAGAATGAGCATCGGTTGACCCCAAAAGTGGATTCCACTTTTGGGCCGATTGCTTATGGAGTGGCGAGAACTTCGATATCCCGGTCGAGACCGCTCTCGACCTTGAAGTCCTTCGTATAGACTTTGCCCTCGTGACGGGCGATCAGCACGTATTCGCCTTCCGCCAGAGTGACGGAGGGAAATGCGCCGATAGCCTCACGGATCACGTCGCCGCCGGGCGTGAGCACGCTGAAGGCGGTGCCTGCAAAGGCCTCTCCGCCCTCGGATGCCACCAGCTTGAGCGTGACGGTTGCAGCGCGGTGATTGAGGGTTGCTTCCGTGACCTTGCCCGATTCCACTTTCAGATCGCTGCGCATGATGGCGTTCGCGTCGCCATAGGTCGACACCACGTGATAGGTGCCCTCGGGCAGTCTGATCACTTCGTTCGCCTTGGCGTTGGCGATGACGAGGCGGCCTTCGGAATTCTGCGCTTCTGGCAGATAGATGGAGAAGGAGACGCGGTTGGCGGCAATCGGGCTCTCGCCCACGGCGCCCTTCAGGCGCAGCGCGCCCGCGCTGACGACAAGGCGCTCGTTCAGGTTTCCGGACTGCACGCTGATGCGCTTCGAGGCGCTGGCGAACCCGTAAGCCACATGCACGATGTAGTTGCCCGGAGCCAGCGTGAAGCTCGGCGTGGGATTGCTGGAGCGCGCGATGATGTTCGGCTGAGTGGTATCGCCCTTATCCTCGAAGACCCGCCAGAGAAGCCCGGACCGGATCGGTTCGTTGGTTTCGGAGAACGCCGCTCCCGCATTCACCACCACCTGCTTCAGGCTCAAGGTCGGGGGCGGATTCTGAGAGAACGAAGGCACTCCCGGGATTGGCGGGCCAAAGGGCTGAGGGGCCGCTCCGAGAGGCTGAGTCATGCTCTGGGCAGCGGCTGCGGAAGCCGTCACGCAGATCAGGAGGCTCAGAATCGGATAGCGGAAGTTCAGGAACATCATCATCAAAAAAGGTTCAACTATCCCGCTAACGCACAGGTGTGGCGACAGCGGTCTTGATCGGCGCCTCCTCGGTTTCCACGAGATCGGAAGCCGCTGCAACTAAATTCTCTAGTGAGAGGGGACGGAACGCGAATTCCACACGGTGCTTGCCGGCGGGCACTTCCACGCCACGGAAAAGGAGGTTTGCGCGAAGCACAGGTCTGCGCTCGCCATCGACGCTTGCTTCCCAGCCCGGATAATAGATGTCGTGCAGCACGAGCACGCCGTGCTCGGCGCTCTCGACCTCGAGCGTTACGGAATTCCGCTTGTAGCTGACGATCTTCACCTTGCTGTCCGGTTTCGTGCCGGCAGGGCGAACAGGTGCGTAATGCGCGTTGAGCAGAGGCATGCTCGCCTGGTCGATCAGCGCCTCCGTCTCACGGTTGAAATCGGGCAGCTCGTCCGCTCCCACCACGGCTTCTGAGTCCACGGCCTGGACGTGATGAGCCATGTAGGCGCGGCGTCCTGTGGTGTTGAGGCGGTAGATCCACATCTTGCCGGTGCCGTAGACCACCTCCGCATCCGCCAGGCGCGGGAAGTGGCGGGGGAGCTTCTGAACGGGACGGTCGAGGACGAGATAATCGAGCCCGAGCAGGCCCGCGAGATCGCATTCGTAGCCCCGGAAGGTCGCGGGGAACTGGCGCAGGTTCGGGTCCTCGGCGTTCTCGCCCGGACCGACGGCGCGCTCGTAATCGGCGAGGCGCAGGGGGTTATAGCCGATAATGTCCTCGATCTCGAGGACCATGGAGGCGTTCTGCCACGAGCCCTGCAATCCGAGGATCTCGACGCGGGGGTATTCGCCCTGTTTGTGGCGTTCCGCCAGTTCACGTTTGAGAATCTGGAGCCCCTGCAGCTGCTCCGGCGGCAGCTGAGTGAAGACCGCATAGCGCCCCGCAGGTTCGGCATTCATTGCCGAGGCTGCATGGCGGCTGATCAGCTCCGCGCCGGTCAGCACCACGAGGGCCGCGACAACGGCCTCCCGGCGATAGGGGCTGCCGCTCAGCTTGGCGACCAGCGCCATGACGATGGCCGCCGCCAGAAGGCCGCCGCCCGCTTCCATGAGGGACGATGAAACGAAGCCGCCCTTCGAGGCAAAGGCGATTCCGCTGCCGATGGCGGCGATCACGAGGGCGACTGCCAGTGCCGGGAGCGCGATGCGGAGCTGGCCCAGAGCTTCCTTGCTCCAGCTCGGCATTCCCTCGTTAGCATAGCGATGGACGAGATAGCCGGAGGCGAAGGCAAGGGCGGTGTTGATGAGGAAGGTCGCGTCCGCCGGGCGGCGATAGAGGTTCACGCCAGGCAGATGATCGAAGATCACCTCGAAGCCGGGCGTGTAGCGGCCGAGCGCATAGAAGATCGCCAGCGTGCCGAGGATCAGGAAGAAGCGGAATTCGCGGGCAAAGAGCCTGCCGCCTGCGATGCCGTGCCAGAGGATGAAGAGCGCCGGGATCGTGCCGATGAAAAGATAGTTCGTGGCCCGATCGGTCCATGTGCCTTCCGACAGGCTGTGCCAGTCTGGTCCCCAATAATCGTAGGTCCAGCGGAGCGAGCCGAAGATGTTGCCGAACAGGATCGTCGCGAGGCTCTCCGGGGGCAGGGAGCCCATGGCCGCCACGCCGAAGCCGAAGGAGGGCCGTGTCGAGGTGGCGAGGAACTGCATGGTCAGGATGACCGGCACCGCCAGCAGCGCACCGCCTATGAGCGCCATGCTCAGCAGAAGGGGGAGGCGCGAGCGCAGATAGGACAGGGGCTGCGGAGCCGCCCAGATGCGGTGCGCTGCGAGACCGATCAGGGTGAGGGCGCAGAGGAAGGCCACCTGATCGCGACCGATCACCATCATGCAGGCGCTGACGGCGAAGAGTATGCCGTAGCGGTAGGATCGCCGGTCCATGGCTTCTTCGAGGAGCCAGAAGGCGAGGGGGAAGAAGCCGTAGCTCAGGATGATGCCCGTATGCTGCAGGCGGGCCGTGGCCGAACCGCCGAGCATGAACACGATGGCCGCGACCACCGCGCCCGACCAATGCCAGCCCCGGCGGCGGAAGAGCGGGACGAAGGCCAGGGCCCCGGGCAGGAAATGCGCGAAGATCACAAGGTCGAACAACTCCATGGACGGCTCGGGATCGAGCCAGCCGAACAGGAGCATGGTGGGCGTGAACAGAAGCGATTGCGGGTCAGCCGCGGAGGGGTGGCCGCCGAAATGATAGGGGTTCCAGAGGGGCAGCTCGCCATGGGCCAGCGCCGCTCCGAGATAGCGCAGAGTGGGGTAGAACTGGTTCTTGGAATCCCATGGGACGACAGAGCCGGTCAGCGGCCAGATGGCGGCGGCCAGAGCCCAGGCAGCCAGGATGAGGCCGAAGGCCAGCAGCATCTGGCGCCTGGACCACTCCAGGCTTGGAACGGGATCATCGGATCCGAGTAAGGATGTCTGCATGTGCTTCCGGCGACGCTTCGCAAAGCAGCTACCCCTCCCGGCTATCGAATTAGCCTCAGAAAGGAACCTGCTTGGCGGATTGCCGCGCTCCCCCTATACATCCGTTGCCATTTGTTGATTGTGCAACGGCCTGGCGTCTTGAAACGCCCGCGGTTCTCAACAGCAGCAACACGGCAAGACCAAGGCAGGTCTCGAAGCGTCCTGCCCGCAATCGCCACGGACATTCGTAAACATTGTCCCACATAAGCCAATCTGGATGAAGTCCCCATGAATGATAACCTTTCCAGCCTTTTGAGCCGCCGTTCCGTGCCGCCGCGCTGGCTGGGCGGGCCTGGTCCGAGCGCAGAAGAGGTAGAGACCCTGCTCACCGCGGCGGCCCGGGTGCCCGACCATGGCAAGCTCGTGCCCTGGCGCTTCATCCTCATCGAGGGCGAGGCCCGCCAGCGTCTGGGGGAGGTTCTGGTCAAGGCCTTTCAGGCCGACAATCCGGGTGCCGATGCGGACAAGCTCGCCGCCGAGCGGGAGCGCTTCTCCAAAGCCCCGCTGGTGGTCGCGGTGGTGTCCCGCGTCACGCCGCATGTGAAGATCCCCGAATGGGAGCAGGTTCTCTCGGCGGGTGCCGTGTGCATGAACCTGCTGCACGGAGCGACAGCCATGGGCTACGGCGCATCCTGGCTCTCGGGTTGGGCGGCCTTCGACCGCCGCGTGCTCGACGCCCTGGGCCTTGCCCCCAACGAGCGGATCGCCGGCTTCGTCCATATCGGCACGCCGACGGAGAAGCCCACCGACCGCGACCGCCCGAACCTCGCCGACATCGTCACCCGGTTCTGAGAATTCTGTTCGCCGCATTTTCCAGCGGCGAACCGGTGTCCACTTCGCCGGAAAAGGCCTCATGTTCTACGATACAGCCAGCAATGCCCACGGCCTGCCGCACGATCCGTTCAAGGCCATCGTGACACCCCGTCCCATCGGCTGGATCACGGCCATGAGCGCCAAGGGCGAGATCAACCTCTCGCCCTATTCCTTCTTCAACGCCGTGTCCGAACGCCCGCCGATGGTGGCGTTCTCGTCCGCCGGCAAGAAGGATGCGCTCACCTTCATCGAGGAGACGAAGGAGTTCGTCTGCAATCTCGCGACTTACGATCTGCGCGAGCAGATGAACGCCACCTCCGCCGTTTTGCCGCGCGGCGTGAACGAGATGGAGCATGCAGGCCTGAAAGCCGCGCCGTCGCAGATCGTGAAGCCGCCGCGCGTGGCCGACGCGCTCGCCGCCCTCGAATGCAAATGGCTGCAGACCGTGCCGCTCACACCGCTTCAAGGCGGCGAGGCATCCTACTTCCTCGTGATCGGGCAGGTGGTCGGAATTCACATCGACGACCGCTACATCGTGAACGGCTTCGTCGACACCGCCGCCATGCGCCCCATCGCCCGTTCGGGCTACCGCGACTATTTCGTCGCGACACCGGAAACGAAGTTCTCGATCACGCGGCCGGGTGGTTAGGTCTCGCCGGCCCTTCGCAGCAGGCGCTCCGCACGCAGCAGGTGGGGACGGTCCAGCATCTCTCCGTTGACGCCGACGACGCCTGCGCCCGGATTGTTCTTGAAAGCCTCGATCACGGCCTTGGCCCGCTCGATGGCTTCTGCTGACGGTGTGAAGGCGTCATTGATGACCGGCACCTGCGCCGGGTGGATCGCCATTTTCGCGACGAAGCCGTCGCGGCGGGCGGCGCGGCATTCGGCGGCGAGGCCGTCCATGTCGCGGAAATTCGTGTAGACGGAGTCGATGGCATCGACGCCCGCCGCAGCCGCGCCGAGCAGCGTGAGCGAGCGGGCGAGGCGGTAGGGATCGGTATAGGCGCCGCCCTCGTCGCGGTTGGTTTCCGCGCCGAGATCGGCGGAGAGATCCTCGCCGCCCCAGGTGAGGCCCATGAGGCGATGGCTCGCGCCGTTGAAGGTGCCGAGGGCGAAGACGCCCGCCGCGTTCTCCGTCGCGATGGCGAGGATGCGGGTCGCGCCGTCCTCAAGGCCGAACTCGGCTTCACGCACGGCGAGCTTCGCGCCGAGATGCGCGACATCCGCACCGCCAATCGTCTTCGGCAGGACAATGCCGTCGGGCGCAGCCTTCATGACGCCGTCGAGATCCGCATCGATCATGCCTGTCGTGAGACCGTTCACGCGCACATAGAGGCGCGGGCGCTCAGCCTTGGAGCCATGTTCGGCAACGAACGCGGACGTGATGCGGCGCGCTTCTTCCTTGGCGTCGAGAGCAACGGAATCCTCGAGGTCGATCAGGAGAACATCGGCTCCGGAGGTCAGGCCCTTCTCGAGTTTCTTCTGGCTGTCGCCCGGAACGAAAAGCAGGGAGCGCATCAGGCGTTCCTCTTGCGCATGAAGGCCTGACGGCGGCACTCGGCGACGAGGGTGCCGTCCTGCTTGTAGGCGCGGTGGATGAAATCGACGATGCCCGCATTGGGGCGCGACTTCGACTCGCGCTTGTCGGCGATCTCCGTGGTCACGTTGATGGTGTCGCCCTCGAAAAGCGGCGCGGGAAACTTCACGTCCGTCATGCCGAGATTGGCGATGGTGGTGCCCACCGTCGTGTCGTTGACGGAGATGCCGATCATCAGGCCCAGCGTGAACAGGGAATTCATGAGCGGCTTGCCCCATTCCGTCTCGGTCGCGCAGAAATGCGCGTCGATGTGGAGAGGCTGCGGGTTCAGCGTCATGTTGGAGAACAGCATGTTGTCCATCTGCGTCACCGTGCGCGTGAGACGGTGCTTGATGGTGGCGCCGACGGTGAAATCCTCGAAATAGAGGCCGCCGCGCGGGTGCCTGTTCTCATCGTTCATGACGTTATCCTCCGTGTGACGGAAAGGGCATGTTGCTCATGCCTCTTGAGAATCAATAACCGAACTGCTCGCGCAGGATGCGTTCATCGAGGCTATGTCCGGGATCGTGCAGCATCACGAGGTCGACGCTTCTGTCCATGGAAACATGCACGCGCGACACGTTGCGGAATTCGGTGTGGTCGGCCACCGCGCTCACAGGACGGTTCTGCGATTCCAGAACCTCGATCTCGATCTTGGCGTAATCCGGCAGCAATGCACCGCGCCAGCGGCGAGGACGGAAGGCGGAGATCGGCGTGAGCCCGAGAAGGGGGGAACTCAAGGGAAGGATCGGACCGCCGACGGAGAGGTTGTATGCGGTCGAACCGGCGGGCGTCGCAACGAGAATGCCATCGGCGATGAGTTCGGAGATGCGGACTTTCCCGTCGATGCTCACGCGCAGCTTCGCAGCCTGATAGGTCTGGCGCAGCATGGAGACTTCGTTGATCGCGCGGGCCGTGTGGGCCACGCCCTGAACGTCCCAGGTCACCATGAGGAGCGGGTGGACGACGCTGCGCTCGGCATTCTCCAGGCGCTCGAACAGCTCCTCCTCGCGGAACTCGTTCATCAGAAAGCCGACCGTGCCCTTGTTCATGCCGTAGATGGGCTTTCCCGTGCCCATGGTCTTGTGCAGGGTCTGCAGCATCAGGCCGTCGCCGCCCAGCGCCACGATCACGTCCGCCTCTTCGAGGGCGACGTTCTCATAACGCCGCATCAGGGCGACGAGCGCACCCTGCGCATCGGGCGCGGCGCTGGCCACGAATGCAATCTTGTTGAAACGACGGGCCATGCCCAGATACCCTCGCTGCGCCTCAAGAGACTACGAAGCACAGGCATAGCATGGAACGCCCACTTCTCGTCTATACGACCTTTCCCGATGTGGATACTGCCCTCGCGATCGGCGAAAGCCTCGTCCGCGACGGCCTGATCGCCTGCATCAACGTGCTGCCGGGGATGCGCTCGGTCTATGCCTGGAAAGGGGTCGTGGAACGCGGGCAAGAGGCGGTCGGCATCCTCAAAACTCGCAAAGGCCTCCAGGAACAGGTCCACGAGGCCCTAAAAGACCGGCATCCTTATGAGACGCCGGTCATTTTCTTCATCGAGCCGCAGAGCGCGGATGCCGCCACTCTCGACTGGTTGATCGGGGAAACGGCAGGCAGGTCGACTTAGACCGCCGGGCTCCACTGCACCGGGACGAAGCGGAAGCCGTTGCCGTCCTTGGCGATATGGCCGGTGGCCGGGAAGGGGGCGTGGTAGAACGCAACCTGCGCGCGCTCGGCAGCCGCCATGTCGAGCATGCGGCGGCGGGTGGCGCGGGCCTGGTCCGCATCCATGTCGAATACGGCCGACCAATCGGGATTGCGCACGAACAGGGCGGGATGGTTCGTCAGGTCGGACATCACCATCAGCTTGCCGTTCCCTGAGGAGAGCATGTAGGTCGTGTGGCCCGGCGTGTGGCCTGGGGCGGCGATGCTCGTCAGGCCGGGGACAATCTCCTTGTCCATCTCGTAGCGTTTCACGTTCTGGGCAATGGGGCCGAAGACCCGGCGCGCGCCCTGGAAGGCGCCCTTCATGGCCTCTGGCGCCTGGTTCATGCGGGCATCGTCCATCCAGAAGGCCCATTCGGCGTCAGGCACCATCACCTCGGCGTTCGGGAACACCGCCGTGCCGTCCTTCAGGCGCAGACCGTTGATGTGGTCGCCGTGGAAGTGACTGATGACCACCGTGTTCACCTTAGCGGGATCGAAGCCGGCAGCGCGGAAATTTTCCATCCAGCGGCCGGAGGTCGGCGCGCCGCTGTCGCCGTTGCCCACGTCGATCAGGGTGATCTTGCCGCCGTGATTCAGGACGAGGGTGTTGAAGGTGATCGGAAAGGCGTCGGTGGGCAGGAAGGCCTCCTGCAGAGCCGCTTGAACGTCCTTGAGCTCCGCATTCTTGATGAACCCTTCGACAGGACGGCGTGCGAAACCGTCGTTGATGGCGGTCACCTCGATGTCGCCGATCTTGTAGCGGTAGAATCCCGGAGCCTGGGGGGATGTTGTGCCGGCGGGTGCGGCGTTGGGCGTGGTCTGAGCCAAGGCGGCTGTTCCTCCGAAGGGAGCGGCAGCAAGAGCAGTGCCTGCAAGAACGGTACGGCGTGTAATCGTCATATGGGGTGTCCTCTCGACATCGATGCGATGAGCCTAGAACGGCTCAGCTTCGGGGCAAGGGGAACGACCCTTCACAACTCAGCGAGGAAGAGGCTTCTCATCCTTTTGAGATGTCAGGTGGTGCAAAGCGATGCCGCTCGTGGTGGCGACGTTGAGAGAATCGAACCCGCCGCTCATGGGGATCGACACCGTGCGCGAGCGAGCAAGCAACTCCCGCGGCAGTCCCGGCCCTTCCGCGCCGAGCAGGAGCGCGGTCCGCCTTGCGGGTTTGACCCGTGAGAGAATCTCCGAGCCTGCCGGCGACAGGGCGATGATCTCGAAGGATGCAGCCTGCAGGGCCTGCACCATCGCCTCAGCGGAAGGAGCGCGGGTGAACGGCACCACGAGCGCGCCGCCCACCGAGACGCGGATAGCCTTTCGGTAAAGCGGGTCGCAGCTTTCATGATCGAGCAGAACGCCTTGCGCACCGAAAGCGGCGGCATTGCGGAAGATGCCGCCGACATTGTCGTGGTTGGCCAAGCCCACGAGTCCGACGACCAGTGCGTCTTCGGGAAGGGCGGTCAAAAATTCTTCGAGTGGGAGAAGAGGCGCGCGCCGGGCCACGGCAAGGATGCCGCGATGGATGGGAAAGCCCACGATGGCGTCCATGACCTGACGGTTGGCCGTATAGACCGGCACATCGGGAGGAAGGTCTTCGAGCGCATCGCTCAAGCCGTCGAGACGGTTCTCGGCGAGAAGGAGCGACTCGATCTCGAAGCGTGGCTGCTTCAGCAAGACGCGCAGGACGACTTCGCCCTCGGCGATGAAACGATGCTGGCGGCCCACCAGATCTCGCTCCCGCACCGCACGGTAAGGCTCGATCCGCGGATCGTCAGGATCGGTAATGGCTATCGGCATCGGCTTCCTTCGGTCCCGGCATGGCTTGCCTTCCTATGGCAGCCCTTGCAGCGGAACAACGACTTTCGCTCCCGGTTAGCCCTTCAATATGGCTGGGCCGCAACACGCGTCCCCAAGTGAGGAGATCGAGAATGGATATCGCAGACGGATGGATGTGGGGCTTGGTGATCATCGGCGGGCCGCTGCTGATCGGCATTTTCATGGCCGTCTTCGCCAATCGCCGCAACAAGCTGAACCGGGTCGAGCGCGAGATCTCGGAACAGGGAGCTCACAAGAACTGGGGCAAGGAAGAGATCCACTGACGCTTCGGGCTTATTCCGAGCTTGGGTCCATGGATGATGGAGAAAATGGTGCCGGTGGAGAGGATCGAACTCCCGACCTTCGGTTTACAAAACCGCTGCACTACCGCTGTGCTACACCGGCCATTTTCGTGGATGCTGAGGTAGCAGCACCCCGGTCCTGACGCAAGTTCCATTAAAACAGAAAAATTAAGTGTTCCAGCACACCGAAACCATCCTCCGTTTATGGGATTGTACCGATCATGATGGTTAAGGAGATCTTGTCATGATCAGCCTAAGGGCTTCCAAGATAAAGGCAAATTCACCGGCTGGGGGATGGATTCCGTATATCGCCTCATTCGGGATCGCAGTGGGCCTTGTATTTGCACCGATGCCGGCCGATGCGGCTCCCAATCTTGCGGCAGGCGCTCCTGCGGCCAAGGTGGTGAAGGGCGTAGGAACGGTGGTTGCCGCCAAGGATGTGGAGGAAACCGGCTCCATCAAGGAGCAGGATGCCGATGATGCGATCTGCAGCAAGTCGCGCAAGCGTCTCTTCGTCGAGGGCGAAGGCTGGATCGTCCGCAAGCTGACAACCTGCTACTGAGCCCATAGGCCGAACAGAAATGAAAAGCCCCGCCTGAGGCGGGGCTTTCCTTTTGTGGACTTAGAGGAAGCGCTTAGCGCGTGCCCTCGTAGGTCATGATGTCGCGATCCTTGGTTTCCGGCACGAAGAGCAGGCCGACCACGAAGGTCACGAGAGCGATCACGATCGGGTACCACAGGCCGTAGTAGATATCGCCGGTGGCCGCCACCATCGCGAAGGCGGTGGGAGGCAGAAGGCCGCCGAACCAACCGTTGGCGATATGGTAGGGCAGGGACATGGCCGTGTAGCGGATGCGGGTCGGGAAGAACTCGACCAGAGCCGCCGCGATCGGGCCATAGACCATCGTGACGTAGATCACGAGGAGCCACAGGATGGCGATAGCCTTCAGAGCCTGAGGGTTGCTGAGGGCGTCGAAGAAGCCGTTCACCTTCAGGATGCTCGGGTCGCCAGCCTTCGGGTAACCCACTTCCGCGGCCGCAGCCGAGAATGCCGTGATGTTGGCCGGAATGGCGGGAGCGATCGGAACGTCCTTGCCGTTGAAGGTTACGCGGGCAGGGGTGCCGGCAGCAGCGGGAACCAACTCGTACTTCACGGCCGAACGGGCGAGCGCCACGCGGGCGATGTCACACGGAGCGCTGAAGGTACGGATGCCGACCGGATCGAACACAGAGCCGCACGCGGCGGGATCTGCCACGACCTGGACCTTCGCCGTCTCCAGGGCCTGGTTCAGGTTCGGGCTCGCGATGTTCGTGAGGGCGCCGAAGAGCGGGAAGTACGTGATCGCCGCGATCAGGCAGCCGCCGAGAATCACCGGCTTGCGGCCGATCTTGTCGGAGAGGATGCCGAACACGATGAAGCCGCCGGTGCCGAGGATGAGCGACCAGGCGATGAGGACGTTGGAGGTGAGCAGGTCGACCTTCAGAATGCTCTGGAGGAAGAACAGGGCGTAGAACTGGCCCGTGTACCACACCACAGCCTGGCCGATGGCGAGACCAATGAGGGCGATGAGCACCATCTTGGCGTTGCCCCACTGGCCGAACGCCTCCTTCAGCGGAGCCTTCGACTGCGTGCCTTCTTCCTTCATCTTCTTGAAGGCCGGGGATTCGTGCATCTGCATACGAATCCAGACGGAGATGGCGAGCAGAACCACCGAGAGCAGGAACGGAATGCGCCAGCCGGCGATCGGCCAGCCTTCGCCCGTCTGGAAGCCGGCTTCACCCATCCAGGTGCGCAGCACGAGAATGACGGCGAGGGACAGCAGGAGGCCGACGGTTGCGGTCGTCTGAATGAAGCTGGTGTAGAAGCCGCGACGGCCAACGGGAGCATGCTCGGCCACGTACACGGCAGCACCGCCATATTCGCCGCCGAGTGCGAGACCCTGAAGCATGCGCAGGGCGATCAGGATCACGGGAGCGATCCAGCCGATCTGATTGTAGCTGGGCAGCAGGCCGACCAGGAAGGTCGAGAAGCCCATGATCAGGATCGTGACGAGGAAGGTATACTTGCGGCCGACGAGGTCGCCGATTCGGCCGAAGAAGATGGCGCCGAACGGACGAACCAGGAAGCCCGCTGCGAAGGCGAGAAGAGCGAAGACGTTACGGGTCGTCACGTCGAACGCGGAGAAGAACTGCGCGCCGATGATCGTGGCGAGAGATCCGTAGAGATAGAAGTCGTACCATTCGAAGACGGTACCGAGCGAGGAGGCGAGAATCACCTTCCGCTCTTCGCGCGTCATCGGCCGCGGTGCGGCGGCCGTACGCGCTGTTGTGGCTGCTGTTGCCATAGCGTTCCCTTCCATTTTGATCAGCCCGGTGGGCCGGGTCTTTGCATCAAGCGGAACATCGCCGCTTGAGCCGAGGCATCGTGGCCACTTCCCCGTGACCAAGAATCCCATGGAAGGTGAGGCTAACGCTGGCGGTCCTGTCTACAATTCCCAATTCGTATTTGAGACTTCCGTCTAAGGAGATGGAACCCTCTGCAAAAGTCTTTGCGCGGCAAATACTTGCCGAATAGAGAAATCAGGCCTTCCGAGACTTTGCCGCGGCTTTAGTCACAGCAAAAAGCGAGATGGCGGCGGCGTTGGAGACGTTGAGGCTTTTGATCGCGCCGGGCATGTCGAGCCGACCGATGGCGTCGCAGCATTCGCGGGTTCTCTGGCGCAGGCCCTTGCCCTCGGAACCCAGCACCAGAACCAGCGGCATCCTGAGCTGAAGCTCGTCGATATTGGCATCACCCTCCGAATCGAGGCCGATGCGCTGGAAGCCTCGCTCGCCGAGGGCGTTGAGCGTGTCGCCCAGGTTCTTCACGATCATGAAGGGCACGTGCTCGAGGCCGCCGGAGGCGGATTTCGCCAGAACGCCGGTCGCCGCCGGGCTGTGGCGTGCGGTGGTGATGATGGCCTCCACATCGAAGGCTGCCGCCGTGCGCACAATGGCGCCCACATTGTGCGGATCGGTGATCTGGTCGAGAGCCAGGACGAGGCGCTCGCCGCTCAAGGTTTCCACGGAAGGAGAGCGGAGCGGATCGGCCTCGGCGTAAAGGCCCTGGTGGACGGCATCGGGCTCCAGGAGGCGGTTGATCTCGTCCGGGCGCACCATCTCGGGCTCGAAGGGCAGGGGGACGTTCTCCTCCTGCAGACGCCGCAGGGAGTTCTCAGTGGCGAGGAGCCGGCGAATCGTTCGCTTGCCGTTGCGCAGCGCCTCCACCACCGGATGCCAGCCATAGAGAATCGTGGTGTCGATCTCGTGCGGCGGACGCCACGCTTGGGGATCGCGGCGGCCTTGCCTCTTGCCCTGGGGGCGCTGGAAACGGGGCTTGCGGGATTGGAAGGGGCGCTCGCTCATGATGCTCGTCATCTTTCGGATCGTGTTGGCGAATGGCCATAACACAGAGCGAACGCATTCACGATCCATCTCCAGAAACATCGCTCTTTGCTGTTGACACCGGGCAAGAGGGTCACCATAAGAGCGCGACCGAGCGGCTGCACCACGGTGCGGCGCTTCGGGTGAAGACCTCGGCGCACTGCGTCACGGTTGGCAAATGGGGGAATGTCCCGAGCGGCAAAGGGGGCGGACTGTAAATCCGCTGGCTATGCCTTCGTAGGTTCGAGTCCTACTTCCCCCACCATCCAACCAGCAGGGCATGCGGGTGTAGCTCAATGGTAGAGCAGCAGCCTTCCAAGCTGAATACGAGGGTTCGATTCCCTTCACCCGCTCCATCCCTTCCTTACCAGTCTGCACCGGCAAGGTTTTCAGGGCCTCTTTCTCGTAAATCATTATCTCCGTACGAAGCACGCTGAGACGGTTTTCTGTCGTCGTGAGCTCAGTGCAAGAATTTCTGCCGGTTTCGATGCGACAATGTTCAGCGTTGCCTTAAGGTAACGTAGGTCGATTGCCTTTGTTGTGGATGTAGATCCAGCTGGACGGGCAGGGTTTTTTTCTTATGGTTTCCCCAAAGTCATAAGGTCGATACGCGGCCAGAGATGCTGGGGGGCAATCATGACGACATTTCTGAAACGGCGCCGCTCGTCTGCACATAAGGACGTTTCTGTCCGTTCCAGGCTCCTCAGGGCCTCGCTCCTGGCGGGAGCTGCTATGATGCCTCTTACTCTGGCAGTATCGGGCGCCGCGGCGGGGGAGATCCCTGTCTTCCTGAAGGAGAGTTTCGGCTTCATCGGCTCGCTTCCTGCCTCGGCTAACAAGCTTCCCCCGCATGTCATGCCGACATCGGTTCTGGAGGCCAACGAATACCGTCGCTCCTGGTATCTCAATCATATCCACGCAGCCGAGGCCTACGCGCTGGGCTATACGGGCAAGGGCGTTACAGTCGCCGTTGTCGATTCCGGCATCGACTTCAATCATCCCGAATTCGTCGGACGCATCTCGCCCCTTTCGTATTCCTACGCTGTCGGAAGAGACCCGCTGGATCTGAGCGACACGGAATTCGACGGCAGCATCGGCGGTCACGGCACCCACGTAGCGGGCATCATCGGAGCGGCCCGCAACGGGCGAGGAAACGTGGGTGTCGCGCCCGACGCGACGCTCATGGTCCTGAGAACCAATTATCTCTACAATGAAAGAGGCGAGACACCGTCGAATCTCGGCCTGATTCACGCAGCCAGACATGGCGCGAAGGTGATCAACGGAAGCTATGGACCGAACGCGTTTCCGCCGAAGAAGATTGAGGACGCTGCGGGGAACAGGATCTCTAATCCGCACTGGGTCGAGTGGCCCAATCAGATCATTGCGCTTCCCGGTCTTGAAGACGAATACAATGCGGTGAAGACCGCCGCCAGGAACGACGTCGTCATGGTCTTCGCGGCGGGTAACGAGTACGAGGACCAGCCCATCGCGGCATCCCATCCTTCCGGAATCGCGATGTTTCCCTACATCCGGCCGGAGAACCACAGGAAGGGCATCTACAGCTTTCTCACCGGCGCATCGGATCCCACGAATCCAAAAACCTATCAGCTCGCGGACATGAACGATCCCGAGCTGGACGAGGTCGACCTGTCGGACCTTTACGGCACGCTCATCGCTGTCGTCGCCACGAACAGTCAGGGCAAGATCTCCAGCTTCAGCAACCGGTGCGGCGTCACGGCCCTATGGTGCATCGCCGCTCCGGGCGGAGATCGCCCGCGTGACGGCGAGCCTGCGGTTGAAGCCTTGATCCCATCTACGGTTCCTTACGGCGAGTATGGTTTGAAGGCCGGCACCTCCATGGCTGCTCCCGTGGTTTCGGGCGGCGCTGCGATTCTGCGTGAGGCCTTCCCGTACATGACGGCCCGGCAGATCATCGAAGTGATCCTGACCACGGCAACCCCGATGGGCTCTCCCGAGATCTACGGCCGCGGCATGTTCAATCTCGGGCGAGCGGTGAGGGGACCTTACGAGTTCGGTGCTGAGGGGTTTGCTCAGGTGTTCGACGTCAACACCAAAGGCTACGACTCCGTCTGGTCGAACGACATTGGCGGGACGGGTGGCTTGATCAAGCGGGGCGAGGGCAACCTCGTGCTGACGGGCAATAATACCTATGCCGGTGGCACCGACGTGCTGGGCGGAATCTTCACCCTCAACGGCTCGCTGCGTTCGCGGTTGGCCGTTCACGGAAACGCCACCCTGCGCGGCCTCGGCAGGATCGACGCGCCTTTAACTCTGGCCGGTACTCTTGAGCCCGGCGGGGCGAGCGCGGGTTCGATCGGCACTCTGACGGTGAATGGCGATGCCAGCCTTCTGAAGTCATCGATCTATCGCGCCAACGCAGATGGCAGCGGGCAGCACGACAAGCTTGATGTCTCGGGCCAGGCAACGCTCGGTGGAGGCAAGCTCGAGGTCTCCCTCGTGAATGGTGCGGCTCCGGTCAACAAGCAAATGACCCTTCTGTCTGCCGGCAACGGAAGCCTTGGGAGGTTCGGGGCGTTTTGGACCAACAGCGTGTCCGCTTATCTGACGCCTGATCTCGAATATGGCGCCAATGATCTGTCGGTCACGTTCCGTCGCAATGGAGTCTCCGTTGCCAGTGCCGCCCAGACAGCAAATCAGGCTTCCGTGGCCGTGGCCGCGGAAGGGCTTGGAGTCGGCAATCCGGTGAACGATGCGCTGGTCCAGAACAGCCTCGCCTCGACGCCCGGTGCCCTGGACGGCCTTTCGGGCGAGGCGCATGGCTCAGTCGTTGCGGCCGGCTACAGCGATGCTGCGCTGGTCAGCAGCGCGGTGCTCGGCCGCCTCCGTCAGCCGTTATCGGTTTCGCCTGCGGGGAGCGTTCAGGCCGCTTATGCCGCCGATGCTCCGCTGCGGCAGGTCGAACAGATCCATTATCCAATGTTCGACTCCCGCGTCTTTGCCCTCTGGGGCGAGGGCTTCGGCTCGTGGGGCAGGACCCGCTCCGACGGCAATGCCGGATCGGTGAACACCTCGCGGGGAGGGTTTGTCCTCGGAGCGGACGCCCTCATCGGCCGAAGTTACCGGCTTGGCCTCGCGGGTGGTTTCACGAGCACGGAGATCGAGATCGATTCCCGTCTATCCTCGGGCTCCAACGAGAGCATCTTCGGTGCCATTTACGGCTCCGCGGAATGGGGAGCGCTCAATCTGCGCCTCGGCGGTTCCTACGCCGTACACGACATCCATATGAACCGCCGCATCAGCTTCGTCGGGTTTCAGGATGAGCTAATCTCGTCCTATGACGGCTCAACCGTGCAGGCTTTCGGAGAGATCGGATACCGCTTCGGGGTGGGAGCCGCCGAGCTTGAGCCGTTCATCGGAGCGTCCGTTCTGAGATCGCGTACCGACGCCTTCTTCGAGAACGGCGGCATTGCAGCTCTCACCGGCGCCTCTCGGGAGCATGACCTGGGGACGACGACCATCGGCCTGCGTGCTGAGGCAGACCTTGGTGGGGAGCTGCCGCTGACCGTGAAGGGAATGCTGGGTTGGCGTCATGCCTATGGCGATGTGGATCCGAAGGCCCTTCTGGCCTTCAGCGGCGGGGCCGCCACCTTCGCGGTTTCGGGAGTTCCCGTCGATCGGGACGCCGTCGTCGCGGAGGCAAGCCTCGACTGGCAGGCGACCCAGGCGCTCACGGTCGGCTTGGCTTATCAGGGCCAGATCGGTGAGCGCGCCCAGGAGCATGCGGTCAAGGGGAACCTCATCTGGCGCTTCGAAACCCGGTAAAAGGGGCGGCTGGCTTGGCTGGATGGGCGATGTCCCGCGGGAGATGCGGGATTCTCGAATCGTTGCGGGCTGCTGGTGTATATTTGCTCTTGATAAGGAGCCGCAGGAACTACGGGATCGGCGGCTCCCTTGAAGCTGCCGGAGCGTCTTTTCCCTTCCGGAAGGGAATTAGGTGTTGCGTCCGCGTCAAAGCTTGGCTTTAAAGGCGCGCGTATGCGGTCAAGCGGGCTGCGAAAGCTCTCTGCCGGGGCTTCAAGGCGCTTCGCTCGATAATTACGTTCTGTAAGATTGAAATTGGCACTTGCGCATTTGGCGCAACCGCAATATCGGACGCCCTGGGTTTTTTGTTCCTGGCCTATGTAAGGTAGAGATCAATGGCGAAGGAAAAGTTTGAACGCAATAAGCCGCACTGCAACATCGGCACGATTGGTCACGTTGACCACGGCAAGACGTCGCTGACGGCTGCGATCACGAAGGTTCTGGCTGAGTCTGGCGGTGCAACGTTCACCGCCTACGACCAGATTGACAAGGCGCCGGAAGAGAAGGCGCGCGGCATCACGATCTCGACGGCGCACGTTGAGTACGAGACCACGAACCGCCACTATGCGCACGTGGACTGCCCCGGCCACGCCGACTACGTGAAGAACATGATCACGGGTGCCGCCCAGATGGACGGCGCGATCCTGGTGGTGTCGTCGGCTGACGGCCCGATGCCGCAGACCCGCGAGCACATCCTTCTGGCCCGTCAGGTCGGCGTGCCGGCTCTGGTGGTGTTCATGAACAAGGTCGACATGGTCGACGACGCCGAGCTGCTCGACCTGGTTGAGCTCGAGGTGCGCGAGCTTCTGTCGAAGTACGACTTCCCCGGCGACGACATTCCGATCGTGAAGGGCTCGGCTCTTTGCGCTCTGGAAGACCGCTCGCCTGAGATCGGCCGCGACCGCGTGCTTGAGCTGATGGCTGAGGTTGACCGCTACATCCCGCAGCCGGAGCGTCCGATTGACCAGCCGTTCCTGATGCCGATCGAAGACGTGTTCTCGATCTCGGGCCGCGGCACGGTGGTGACGGGTCGCGTGGAGCGCGGCATCGTGAAGGTCGGCGAGGAAGTGGAGATCGTGGGTCTGCGCGACACGCAGAAGACGACGGTCACGGGCGTCGAGATGTTCCGCAAGCTGCTCGATCAGGGTCAGGCTGGCGACAACGTGGGCGTTCTGCTGCGCGGCACGAAGCGCGAGGACGTGGAGCGCGGCCAGGTGCTGTGCAAGCCGGGCTCGATCAAGCCGCACACGAAGTTCAAGGCCGAGGCGTACATCCTGACGAAGGAAGAGGGCGGCCGTCATACGCCGTTCTTCGGCAACTACCGTCCGCAGTTCTACTTCCGCACGACCGACGTGACGGGCGTGGTGAAGCTGCCCGAGGGCACCGAGATGGTGATGCCGGGCGACAACATCACGATGGAAGTGGAGCTGATTGCTCCGATCGCCATGGAAGAGAAGCTGCGCTTTGCTATCCGTGAAGGCGGTCGTACCGTCGGCGCCGGCGTCGTCGCCGCCGTGATGGA
>NZ_FMVJ01000015.1 GCF_900102135.1 Microvirga guangxiensis | reverse complement strand
CGCGTCTCTGAGGGTTCGTCCCTGATGGCGCCGGAGTGCCGAGGCCGGATGGTGACGAAGCCGCGCGCGGGAGGCGTTGCGCTTTCCGAGCCCGGGCGGGTTTCCCGTCCCGACCCCATCTTCGCGCGCTCCGCCCGAGCCTGCGAAGCCAATGCCTTCCGCGCCATCCCTCGGTCACGACGGATAGCCAGCACCAGCCGGAAGTCACTCGCTCCAAACGGGCGCGAGGAGAAACGTCATGGCCGGAACTCTCAAGACCGAGTTCCGTCTGGCCTTCCCGGCCGAAGGGCCTGAAGAGGCTGTGCAAAGCCGGGATGGTTCGCAGGATGGGCGTTTCCAACTTGCGTTCCCCGTCTGAAACGCCCATATAGCCATTGGGAGGTTGGCGAGGGACGTCTCACTCGCCAACCGGGTCAGGTCCGGAAGGAAGCAGCCCTAACGAGACCGAACGGGTCTTCGTCCAGCCTCCCACCCTAAGTAGCATTTTTGGCGATGTGGACCCGGTTCGACGTCGAAAATGCGACCAGCAAAGAGAGATGCTTCCACGCAGTGGAAACACCTCCAGAGTTTTCCAAAGCCTTGCAGCCCATGGATGATACCACAGCCGGCACGCCCCTGAACGACGAGCCGGCTTTGCCCGGTTTCCCCGCTGCGCCAGCCCCTGCGGCTCAGGCTTCGCCTTACCGTGTCCTTGCCCGCAAATACCGCCCCCGCACCTTCGACGACCTGATCGGTCAGGAGGCGATGGTGCGCACCCTCTCGAATGCCTTCGAGACCGGGCGCATCCCCCAGGCCTGGATGCTCACCGGCGTCCGCGGCGTGGGCAAGACCACCACTGCGCGCATCCTGGCGCGCGGCCTCAACTATCAGAAGCCCGACGGCTCCGGCCAGCCTACCATCCACATGCCGGAACTCGGGGTTCATTGCCAGGCGATCATGGAATCGCGGCACGTGGACGTGCTGGAGATGGACGCCGCGTCCCATACCGGCATCGACGATGTGCGCCAGATCATCGACGGCATCCGCTATTCGCCGGTTTCGGCGCGCTACAAGGTCTACATCATCGACGAGGTTCACATGCTCTCGGAGAAGGCGTTCAACGCCTTCCTGAAGACGCTCGAGGAACCGCCGCCGCATGCGAAGTTCATCTTCGCCACCACCGAAATCCGCAAGGTTCCCGTCACGATCCTGTCCCGCTGCCAGCGCTTCGATCTGCGCCGCATCGAGGCTGACAAGCTCGTCGCCCATCTCGGCCGCATCTGCGAGGCCGAGGGCGTGCAGGCCGATCAGGAAGCGCTCGCGGCGATTGCCCGCGCTGCGGAAGGCTCCGCGCGCGACTCGCTTTCCCTCATGGATCAGGCCATCGCCCACGGCGCGGGCGTGGTCACGCCCGACACCGTGCGCGACATGCTGGGATTGGCCGACCGCACGCAGGTGCTCGACCTATTCGAAGCCGTGATGCGCGGCGACGTGCCCGCTGCTTTCGCAGGCCTTCGTTCGCAATACGACGCAGGCGCCGATCCGGCGGTGATCCTGTCCGATCTCGCTGCCTTCTCGCATGTGGTCACGCGCCTCAAGCTCATTCCCGAAGCGGCGAAGGATCCGGCGCTGTCCGAGATCGAGCGTACGCGCGGCCTCGATTATGCGCAGAAGCTCTCAGTGCGCACGCTCTCTCGCGCCTGGCAGATGCTGTTGAAGGGCATTCCCGAAGTTCAGTCGTCGAACCGTCCGATCTCGGCCGCGGAGATGGTGCTCGTGCGGCTTGCCTATGCCGCCGATCTGCCGACTCCGGACGAGGCGCTGCGTGCGCTGAAGGATGGCGCGCCGTTGCCGGCCGGCGGTCCCGCACCCACACCGTCGCGGCCCACGGGCGGACCGTCGATGTCGGGTAACATGGCGCTTGCGACATCGCAGCCCCAACCGCAGCCGCGTGCTCAACCGACACAGGCGGAGCCGACCATGCGGCTGCGCCGCTTCGAGGATGTTGTGGCGCTCGCGGGCGAGAAGCGCGAGATCGTGCTGAAAGCGGCGCTGGAGCGCGACGTCCGCCTCGTGCGTTTCGAAGAGGGCCACATCGAGTTGAGCCTTGCCGAGTCCGGCAACCGCACCATCGCCAACGATCTGGCGCGGGCGCTCCAGGCATGGACCGGCGAGCGCTGGATGGTGTCGCTGTCCTCCGAGGAGGGCGCTCCCACATTGCGCGCCCAGGCCGAAGCGGCCGAGCGCGAGCGCAAGGAAGGCGCAGCCAGCCATCCGCTCGTGCAGGCTGTTCTCTCCAAATTCCCCGGCGCGCAGATCGTCAACGTGATCGAACGCGCTGAGAAGGCCGGCGAGGATGCCGAGACGGAAATTTTAGGGGAAGCCGATGCGCTGGCCGCGCATGAGGCCGAAGCCGACGACGATCTGTTTTAATTCAAGGATACGGTCATGAAAGACATCATGGGACTGATGAAGCAGGCTCAGGCGATGCAGCAGAAGCTGCAAGATGCTCAGGCCGAGCTGGACACTCTCGAAGTCGAAGGCACTGCCGGCGGCGGTGTCGTTACCGTGAAGGTTTCCGGAAAGGGCAACCTGAAGGCCATCAGCATCGATCCGTCGCTCATGAATCCGGACGAGAAGGAGATCCTCGAGGATCTCATCGTCGCCGCCATGAACGATGCGCGCGGCAAAGCCGACCGCGCAGCGCAGGAGCGCATGGAAAGCCTGACCAAAGGCCTGCCGCTTCCTCCGGGCCTGAAGCTGTTCTGAGAGAGCCCATGGCCCAGCACGTTGCCGGTCCCGAGATCGAGCGCCTGATTCAGCTGCTAGCGCGCCTGCCGGGCCTAGGCCCGCGCTCGGCGCGTCGCGCCGCGCTCCATCTCATCAAGAAGCGCGACACGCTGCTCAATCCGCTGAGCGATGCCATGCGCATCGCCAATGAGCGGATTGTCGTGTGTTCGTCCTGCGGCAACGTGGATACGTCCGACCCCTGCACCATCTGCCGCGATCACAAGCGTGATCCGTCGATCCTCGTGGTGGTGGAGGATGTCTCCGATCTCTGGGCGCTCGAGCGCTCCGGCGCGGTCAGCGCGAAATACCATGTGCTCGGCGGCGTGCTCTCGCCCCTCGACGGGGTGCGTCCCGAGCACCTGAACCTCGACCGTCTCGTCGCGCGCGCGTCCGAGACCGGCGTCACCGAAGTGATCCTCGCGCTCAACGCCACGGTCGACGGACAGACGACGGCCCACTACATCACGGAGCTTCTCGCTCATCTGCCGGTGAAGGTGACGAAACTCGCGCATGGCGTCCCAGTGGGCGGCGAGCTCGATTATCTCGATGAGGGAACGCTCTCCGCAGCCATTCGCCAGCGCACGTCGTTCTGAAACGGCTTCAGGCCGGAAACACGAGACGGCAAGTTGTCCCGCTATTGCTTTCGAGTGTGAAAGTACCATCGAGCTGCGCGGCGAAAGCCCGGATCAATCTCATGCCGAGCGACGATTCGTTTTCCGTCCCGTCCCCGACGCCTCCTCCGTTGTCGCTAACGGATACTTCGATCTGGTCGCCGATGCGTCGTGCAAGCACCTGAATTCGCCCGTGCTGTTCGGGCATGAAAGCATGCTTGAAGGCATTGGTGATCGCCTCGGTGACGGCAAGAGCGAGAGGGGCCGCCCTTTCAAGATCGATGGAGATCGGCTCGGCATCGAGCTCAAGAGCGATGCCCCGCTCATCCGCTCCATAGGTCGATGAAAGCTCTTCGACGAGACGGCTGAGATAGTCCTGTAGATTGATCGTGCCGCCGGTTTCCTTGCGATAGAGAAGATCGTGAATCAGGCCGACGGATTGCAGGCGATCCTGGGTTTCCTGAAATGCAGTTTTCACATTCTGATCCGAAAAGCGCCTCGCCTGCATCTGCAGCAGGCTCGACGTGATCGCCAGGTTGTTTTTCACCCTGTGATGAATTTCCTGAAGCAGAGTGACCTTGTCCTCGAGTGCTTGCGCCAACTCGTCATTGACGGTCCGGAGCTGCTGCTGAGTCTGCTCGGTCTGCCGGCTGAGGCGAATGCCGAGCCATGTGAGCCAGGCGAAGGCAGCCAGGATGATGGCGGAGATCACGGCGCTCCAGTAGAGTCCCTTTGTCCAGGAGGCCAGCGCTGCGCTCATGGGAATGCTGGCCGTTACGGTTACGGGCCAACGCTCCAGCCGACGAAAGGATATGATCCGCGTGATGCCGTCGACAGGATCCTTTTCGCGATAGGTGCCGGCGAGCTGCGACTCTTTCTCGTTGAACAGAGCCGTATGCCCGACGCCGGAATCGATTTGCTCCTGCGTCAGGCCCGTTCGTGCAATCACGCGTCCATCGCGTCCCCAAATGCCCAGGGTCACATGCTCCGTGTCGGCATCAGGTCTGGAGAGGTCCTGAAGGAAGCTGGGTCGCAGCCCGATATGGGCCACCCCATCGAATTCGCCGTTCGTATCGGAGATCTGCTTGGAATACGTATAGAGAAGCTCATGGCTCAGACGCCCGACAATAGCGCCTCCGACATAGGTCTCAGCTCCTGCGCGATGCACCTTGAACCATGTCCTGTCCGCGAAAGACATGGCGCCGCTTACTTGAGCGACTGAACTGGCAACCAATTGACCCTGCCGGTCGACGAGGATGATGATGTGACCTGCCGACGATCGATGCATCACATCGACGAGAAAACCCTGAGCCTCGCTCAGCGCGCCAACGCCACCCTTGGATTGTACATATGCAACCACTTCGCTCAGGAGCAGGTCGCTCGTTTCCAAGGTGCGCTTGGTATACTCCTCCATCAGCAGCGCGAGATCCTGCGTCGCTGCCTCCGCGCGGGCGAGGGCGGTTCGGTACTCGATCCAAAGGAATGCTCCCCGAAGCACCAGCACCGCGAGCGCGAACAGGATCGCCGTCGCGTAGAGAACGCTTCGCATGTCGCGAACGGGAATCATGAGGGGAGGCTCTGTTCCTTTTTCACCTATCGTATTTAGGGCGAGCCAGCCGCTCTGCTAGCCTGTTGCGCGCTTGTGCAGGTGACAGGCTCATATCCCGTTGCTAAGCAGGGCGCGACAACCTTTTGCTCAGAGAGAAACCATGTCCCTGACCGATCTCGCCCGCACCGTCGATGCCGCCTGGGAAGACCGCGCCAATGTCGGCGTCTCTACCCAAGGAGCCGTTCGTGAGGCCGTCGACGAGGCGCTCCAGCTTCTCGATTCCGGCAAGGCTCGTGTGGCCGAGAGACAGGCCAATGGCGAATGGCAGGTTCATCAATGGCTGAAGAAAGCGGTTCTCCTGTCGTTCCGCCTGAACGATATGGGTGTGATCAAGGGCGGCCCGGGCGAGGCGACTTGGTGGGACAAGGTCCCCTCGAAGTTCGATGGCTGGAAGGAGCCTGAGTTCAAGGCGGCAGGCTTCCGTGCTGTTCCGAACTGCACCGTGCGCCGCGGCGCCTATATCGCGCCCGGCGTGGTGCTGATGCCGTCCTTCGTCAACCTTGGCGCCTATGTGGATGAGGGCACCATGGTGGACACCTGGGCCACGGTGGGCTCCTGCGCCCAGATCGGCAAGAACGTGCACTTGTCCGGCGGCGTCGGCATTGGCGGCGTGCTTGAGCCACTGCAGGCCAACCCCACCATCATCGAGGATAACTGCTTCATCGGCGCGCGCTCCGAGGTGGTGGAAGGCGTGATCGTGGGCGAGGGTTCGGTGCTGTCCATGGGCGTGTTCATTTCCGCCTCCACCAAGATCATCGACCGCAACACCGGCGAGGTCTTCGTGGGCCGCGTGCCGCCCTATTCGGTCGTCGTCCCCGGCTCGCTCCCCGGCAAGCCTCTGCCGGATGGCACTCCTGGCCCGTCCCTCTACTGCGCCGTCATCGTCAAGCGCGTGGACGCGCAGACCCGCGCCAAGACTGGCATCAACGAGCTGTTGCGGGATTGATCGATGGACAGCTTGCCCCTTTCCCTTGCCAAGGCGCTCCTCCGTTGCCCCTCCGTGACACCGGAGGAGGGGGGGGCGCTATCCTTCATCGAGAGCGTGTTGAAGGAGGCGGGGTTCGAGGTGCATCGACCGGTCTTTTCCGAGCCCGGTACGCCTGACGTCGAGAATCTCTATGCACGGTACGGGACTGGTAATCCGTACCTGCTCTTTGCAGGCCATACAGATGTGGTTCCCCCTGGCGATTTGAGCCGGTGGCGGCACGAGCCTTTCAGCGGCGAAATCGAGGACGGCGAGCTCTATGGGCGCGGCGCGGTCGACATGAAGGGCGGCATCGCCTGCATGATGGCGGCAGCCCTCGACTTCATCCGCGAGAACCCGGACTTCGATGGCTCCATCGGTTTCCTCATCACAGGCGATGAGGAAGGGCCCGCTGTCAACGGCACGGTCAAGCTGCTCGAATGGGCGAAGGGGCGCGGTGAGCGGTTCGATCATTGCATTCTCGGTGAGCCGACCAATCCCAACCAGCTTGGCGATATGATCAAGATCGGGCGGCGTGGCTCGCTCACAGGCAGGATCGTCGTGGAGGGCAAGCAGGGGCATGTGGCCTACCCGCACCTGGCCGATAACCCGATTCCCGGCATGATGCGTCTGATCGAGGGCCTTCTGCGTGAGCCGCTCGATCATGGCACACACCATTTCGATGCCTCGAATCTCGAAATGACGACAGTGGATGTGGGGAATCCTGCTTCGAATGTGATTCCAGCCGAGGTGCGCGCGACCTTCAACATCCGGTTCAATGACCTCTGGACGCCCGAGAGCCTGGAATCGGAGATCGCCCGCCGCCTGAGCGAGGCCGCCGGCAACAGCGTTCGTTACACGCTGCGGATGGAGCCCACGAACGCAATCGCGTTCCTCACACCGCCCAATGAGTTCGTCGGCTTCATTGCCGATGCCATTGAGGCCGAGACGGGAATCCATCCAAAGCTCTCCACCACGGGCGGCACCTCGGATGCTCGTTTCATCGTGAAGCACTGTCCAGTGGTTGAATTCGGCCTCGTTGGCCAGACCATGCATCAGATCGACGAGCGGGTGGCCATAGCGGACCTCGACCGGCTCGCTGCGATCTATCGCAAAGTGTTGAATACCTACTTCGTGCCATCCCTTAGGGGGTAAGCGCGGCAATATTAAACTAAAGTCTGATCCGGCCGGAACGTTTTCCGACTCATGCCGGTTTCCCGTGAGCACGCACACGCAAGCGAGGCTGCTCATGATCGTCACGGCAGATGAGGTCAATCGTTCGTTCCGAGGAACTCTCGACATGCTCCACAGCAGGAGCGAGGGGCTGAAATCCTTCGATATGAGCGAGAGAGGCTTCTGGCGCTCCTTTGCCGCGATCTGGCTGACGCTGCCCGCCTATATCGTCTCGCTCGCCTTCGAACGCCTGCGCCTCGGTTTGCTGCAGCCAGATCAGCCGCTGCTCGATAATGTCTGGATCGATATCGTGGTTGCCTTGGGGCATGTCGCGAGCTTCGTGGCTCTTCCCCTCGCGATGATCTGGGTCGCGCGGCGCTTCAACCTGACCAAGGCCTACGTACCCTTTGTCATCGTGACGAACTGGATCACGGCCATGGGGCTCCTCGTGCTGTCCGTACCGGCCATGCTTCTGCTGATCGGCTGGGCAACACCATCGCTCGCAGCCATATTCAGCCTGGCCTTCGCCATCATCATCGTGCGGATGCAGTGGTTCGCCACCAAAGCGACGCTCGGTCTTTCCAGCATTCCTGCTCTGGGCGTCGTCCTGCTCGGGATCGTCCTCAATTCCTGCGTGGGCAGCATCACACGGACGATCCTCGGCTAGTCGGGATAATCGACGCCGATCAGGTAGAGCCCTGTCGATGGAGCCATCGGACCGCAGCGGCTGCGCTCGCGCGCCTCGAGCGCCGCGCGGACATCCTCAGCTGACCAGCGACCTGCACCCACACGCTCCAGCGTGCCGGTCATGGAGCGCACCTGATGATGCAGGAACGACCGTGCCGAGGCATAAATTCGGATCTCGTCGCCGATGCGCTCCACATCCAGCCGGTCCAGGGTGCGGATCGGGCTGTTGGCTTGGCATTCCGCTGCCCGGAAGGTGGTGAAGTCATGCTTCCCGATGAGGGTCTGCGCAGCCTCATGCATGGCGGCGGCGTCGAGATGCCATGCCACATGCCATACACGTGAGATGTCCAGTGTCGGTGGAGAACGCCGATTGAGGATGCGATAGACGTAATGACGCTTGATCGCTGAGATGCGTGCGTTGAACGTTTCCGGCACGAGCTGCGCGGAGATAATCGCAACAGGTGCGGGTTTCAGATGTGCGTTGGTGGCGTCTCGAACCGTGTCGGGACGCCATTCTTTCGCCAGATCCACATGCACGACCTGATGTGTCGCATGAACGCCGGAATCCGTGCGGCCTGCGCAATGGATGCGTACCGTCTCGCCGGCAAAGCGCGCGATGGCATCCTCTACCGCCTGCTGCACGGAGAGGCCGTTCGTCTGATGCTGCCAGCCTGTAAAGGGCGTGCCGTCGTATTCTACGACGAGCTTATAGCGGGGCATATCACTTCAATTCTGCGAAGGCGCGGGCATAGGAAACCGGGCCGTGAGCCTCTTTTCCCTTCTCGGACAGAGCAAGGGCTTGGAGATAGGGCCCGTCATAAGGGGTTTTCAGCCGGCTTGCCAGCCTGGGCGTGAAGCCGAAGCGGTTGTAATAATCCGGGTCGCCGAGAACCAAGACCAGATCGTACCCCTCGCTTTTCAGCTGCTCGAGGCTGTGGCGAACGAGAACAGAGCCGACACCTTTTGCCTGAAAGGCTGGCCTGACCGCCAGCGGAGCCAGGGCCGCCCCTTTGATTGTGGGCGTCTCAGGCAGAGCGAGATGTGAGAAGGCGATGTGACCGGCGGGTTTATCCCCATGAGCGATCAAGGAAAGGATGAGATCCCCGTCATCGTGCAGTTGCCGCACAAGCTCGGCTTCGATCAGTTGACCAAAGGCTTCCGCGTAGATGGTGTAGACCGCAGACCAATCGGCCGCTTCCTCCACACGGACATCCATGGATGAACCTCACGAAAAGCGGGCGCCTGGAGCGATCCTCACGCCACGCAGAAACTCGTCGAAGGTGACAGGTCCCTTACCGGCGCGTTGAACCTGAATCAGACGGATAGCCCCATCGCCGCACGATACTGTACCATTGCCGTCGATAAGTGTCCCGGGGGCACCTGAGCCATTTCCCAGCGCCGCCTTCAGAACCTTCACCCGCTCCTCGCCCTTACCGAAATCGGCGGTGAAGAAAGCACCGGGGAAGGGTGACAGGCCGCGGATGTGATCGTGCACGGCCTGCGCCTGCTTCGACCAGTCGATCCGCGCATCCTCGTTCTTCAGCTTGTGGGCGTAAGTGACGCCGTCTTCCGGCTGAGGAGTGAAGCCCAAGCCGCCACGGGAGAGGGCAGCCAGCGCGCGCACCATCAGATCTGCGCCCAGCACCATCAGCCTGTCGTGGAGTTCTCCGGCGTTCATGTCGGGAGCGATCGTCACCTTCTCGACCATGGCGACGGGACCGGTATCGAGGCCCTCTTCCATCTTCATGACGGCGACGCCCGTCTCCTTGTCGCCCGCCATGATGGCGCGCTGAATAGGAGCCGCCCCGCGCCAGCGGGGGAGAAGGGAAGCGTGTAGGTTGAGACAACCGAGTTCAGGCGCCTCTAGTATAGCCTTCGGCAGGATCATGCCATACGCGACGACCACCGCTACATCCGCATCGAGGCTGCGGAATTGCTCCGCCGCCTCTTCGGTACGCAACGTTTTGGGCGTGAAGACCGGGATGCCGAACCGCTCAGCCATCTTGTGAACAGGGGATGGCTTCAGTTCCATGCCGCGCCCGGCAGCGGCCGGCTCGCGTGTATAGACCGCGACGACCTCGTGGCCCTGGCCGACGATTTCCGCAAGCGTCGGCACCGCGAAGTCAGGCGTGCCCATGAAAACGACGCGCAGGCTCATGCTCCGACCTCGCGCTTGGCAGCCTTCTTGAACTTGGTCATCACCCGATCCCGCTTGAGCTTCGAGAGATAGTCGATGAACAGAACGCCATTGAGGTGATCGATCTCATGCTGCACGCAGGTGGCCATGAGCCCATCCGCATCTTGCTCTAAGGTCTCCCCCTGGAGGTTCATGTAGCGGAAGCGCACCCGGTCCGGACGTTCGACCTCCTCATAATATTCGGGGATCGACAGGCAGCCTTCCTCGTAAACCCGCTTCTCCTCGGAAGCCCAAATGACTTCCGGGTTGATCAGCACCATGGGCTGGCGCTCATCCTCGGTCTTGGAAACATCCATGGTCACCATACGGATGGGGACCCCGATCTGGATCGCGGCCAAGCCCACGCCGGGGGCGTCATACATGGTTTCCAGCATGTCCTCGGCCAGCTGGCGGATCTCTTGCGTGATTTCCTTAACGGGCTCGGAAATCAGGCGGAGCTTGGAATCAGGGAGGATGACAAGGGGTCTGATGCTCATGATCGCGGGAGATAAGGGCTTCCAGGAGGATGGTCAAATCGTTCGTGATATGTTCGGATGCTGCCGTCAACCGGAAGCGTGACCATGAACGATATTGTCCTGATCCTCGGCTCCTATGCCCTGACCTGGGGGCATATCGTAATCGGCATGGCGGCCTTGAGCCTTCTTCTCCTGCTTCTCGTCACCGTGCTGCTTTTGAGGACGCGCCGCGAGAAAACCCTCGAGGCTGCGCTCGCGGAGGAACGGGACCGGGAGATGGACGACAAAGTAGCGGAGCTTACCCGCATCCAGGCGGAGATGACCGGACGGATGCAGACCATGGCGGAGGTCTTCGGTTCCCGTCAGAGCGACTTCGTGCGCATGATTTCCGAGCGTATCGATGGGCTCCAGCATCGGGTAGGCCAGGGGCTGGAGGCATCGACGCGTCATCAGAGCGAAAATCTTTCCAAACTTAACGAGCGGCTTGCCGTTATCGATGCGGCCCAGCAGAACCTCAGCAACCTTACCGGCGAACTCGTCGGCCTAAAGGATGTGCTTGCCAACAAGCAGAGCCGAGGCGCCTATGGCCAAGGCCGTATGGAGGCGATCATCCGCGATGGCTTGCCGGCGAATGCTTTCGAGTTCCAGGCGACGCTCTCCAACCGGACGCGTCCCGACTGTCTCGTGCGGCTGCCGGGGGATTCCCGTGGTCTTGTGATCGACGCCAAGTTTCCCTTGGAAGGCTTCACTTCCTTCCGTGAGGCGAAGGGCGACGAAGCGCGCGTTCGGGCTGCTGCGAGAGTGCGCGGCGACATGCTGGTGCATGTGAAGGATATTGCTGAGAAATATCTCATACCCGGCGAAACGCAGGATATCGCCATGCTGTTCGTGCCAGCTGAATCGATTTATGCGGATCTCGCTGAGCATTTCGACGATGTTGTGCAGAAAGCGCATCGCGCCCGCGTCGTCATCGTCTCGCCGTCTCTTCTCACGCTTGCGATCCAAGTCATGCAGGCCCTCGTGCGGGATGCCCGCATCCGCGAGGAGGCTCGTGTAATCCAGGTTGAGGTACAGAAACTTCTCGAAGACGTGAGCCGGCTCGACAGCCGTGTGGCCAAGCTTGATGCGCATTTCCGGCAGGCGCAGGACGACGTTGCCCAGATCCGCGTGTCCACGGAAAAGATCGTCAAACGCAGTGAGCGGATCGAAACCCTCGAGTTTGAGGATGGCGATGCCCAGGCCCGGGCCGAGATGCTGCGGCTTCAAGGGCGGGATCTGCGCATCGTCGAATAGGCTCGGAACCGCCTTTCCCTGACGACGTTCTCCAGGCTCTAGCTGCGCGCCGCGCGGACGCTGGCGCCCGCATCTCGGACGACATCGCAAATCGGGAAGGATTAAGGCTATGGGCCTCCTGTCTAAGGACATCAAGACGCTTGACGATCTCTTCGTTCATACCCTGCAGGACATTTACTACGCCGAGCAGCAGATCACGAAGGCGCTGCCGCAGATGATCGAGAAGGCTTCCGATCCTCAGCTGAAGCAGGCTTTCCAGACGCATCTGGGCGAGACCCAGCAGCAGATCCAGATGGTCGAGCAGGTCTTCCGCATGCACGGCCATGATCCGAAGGGCGTGACCTGCCCGGCCATCGACGGCATCATCGACGAAGCGCAGGAAATCGCCGGCGAGATCGCCGATCCGCAGGTGCTCGATGCTGCGCTTCTCGCCGCTGCTCAGGCTGTGGAGCACTACGAGATCACCCGCTACGGCACGCTCGTCGCCTGGGCCAAGCAGCTCGGCCGCGAGGATTGCGCCGGCGTGCTGCATCAGATTCTCGATCAGGAAAAGTCCACCGATCAGAAGCTCAATCGCATCGCAGAAAGCAAGATCAACACGCAGGCTGCGTAAGATCCTCTGCCTTGGAAAAACGAAATGGCCTCTTTGCGGAGGCCATTTTCATATGTGCGGGAATTTACTTCGCGGGCAGGGCATACTGGCGCAGAAACTCCGCGAGATCGTTGGTGATGTAGTCGATCTCCGGCGTCTTCACCGCTTCCTGCTCGAAGCTCTCGCGGAACGGATCTACCGTCTTCGGCACGATCAGTGTCGTGGTCATGCCGAGTTCGTGCGGCACAGTCAGGTTTTTGGCGATGTCCTCGAACATGGCCGAGCGCGCCGGCTCAACCCCATGCCTCTCGAGAAAGCTCTCATAGGCACGACGCTCAGGCTTCGGCACGAAATTCGACGCGGCGATATCGAACACATCTTCGAAGTGATCGAGAATACCGATCTTGCGGGCTACGTTCTCCGCATGCTTGCGCGACCCGTTCGTCAGGATCAGCTTGCGGCCCGGCAGCTGCTCGATGGCTTGGCCGAGGCTGGCATTGAGCTCGATATCGGTGTGATCGATGTCGTGCGCGAAATCGAGGAAGTCGTGCGGATCGATGCCGTACTCATCGACCAGCGCTTTCAGAGTCGTTCCGTATTTATGGTAGAAATACTTCTGCAGCGCCTTGGATGAGAGGCCATCCAGCCCGAACAGATCCGAAACGTAGAGCGTGATGCGCTCATCGATCTGGGGCCAAACTCGTGATGTGTGCGGATAGAGCGTATTGTCCAGGTCGAAAACCCACGTGTCTACATGAGAGAAAACGCGGGATTCGGGTGACGAGACGTGGTTTTCCAGAGGCGGTTTAGCGTTCATGGGTCCTAGAGACGGCAATGGGGCCGTGCGGCCCCACTGACTTCAATATAGTGATTGAGCGGCCTGCCGGGAAGGGGAGGTCTCAACCCCGGCGGATCAGGGTGCCGGCGCCGTGGTCCGTAAAGAGCTCCAGCAGCACCGCGTGAGGCACCTTGCCGTCCAGGATGACCACCGCCTCGACGCCCTTCTCCAGGGCATAGATGCAGGTCTCGATCTTCGGGATCATGCCATCGGTGATGGTGCCGTCGGCGATCAGGCGGCGGCAATCCTCGATGGTCATCTCGGGGATCAGGTTCTTGTTCTTGTCCAGGACGCCCGGAACGTCCGTCAGGAGCAGGAGGCGCTTGGCCGTCATCGCGCCGGCGATGGCGCCGGCGAAGGTGTCGGCGTTGACGTTGTAGGTCTGGCCATCCTGACCGATCGCCACGGGGGCAAGAACCGGAATCAGCTCGGCGCTGAGCACCTGGTCCAGAACCTCGCGGTTCACCTTTTCAGGCTCACCCACGAATCCGAGGTCCACCACCTTCTCGATGTTGGAATCGGGGTCCACGGCCGTGCGGGTCGCCTTGCGGGCGATCACCATGTTGCCGTCCTTGCCCGAAAGGCCCACGGCCTTGCCGCCTTCGGTGCCGATCCAGCCGACGATCTGCTTGTTGATGGAGCCTGCCAGCACCATCTCCACGACCTCGACCGTAGCCTGGTCCGTAACGCGAAGCCCACCCTTGAACTCGGACTTGATCCCGAGCTTTTCCAGCATCTTGCCGATCTGAGGCCCGCCGCCATGGACGACGATGGGCTTGATCCCCGACTGCTCGAGCAGCACCACGTCCTCGGCGAAATCCTCGGCCGCCGCGCGGTCGCCCATGGCATGGCCGCCGTATTTAATGACCACGACCTGCTGGTCGTAGCGCTGCATGTGCGGCAGGGCCTGCACGAGCACCTCGGCCTGCACATGAACGTCAGGGAGCTGGTTGGGATCGGACATAGGCGGCTCCAGCGGGTGGAAAGAGGACGAAACGGCCTGCGTTCTAGCTGAAGCACAGGCTCATGCAAGCAAGGACTTCAGCTTCGAAGGCGAAGGAGGGCGGATACAGCGACCAGAACCCAGCCGAGCATGAGCAAAATCCCACCCATTGGGGCGGCTCTCGGGAAGAGCGCGACCCCGGCGAAGGCTCGGCGGGAGAGGTCGCCGCAGAACAGGACGAGACCCAAGATCAGCACATAGCCTGCCGTCTGCGCGAGAGCCGGATGGACGGCTCCTGCTGCGATCAGGGCCGCTAAGGCGAGAAGTCCGGGAGCATGAAACAGCAGGAATTGTGCGGCGGTGGTGAGATTGCCGCCGGTGATGTGAGCGGCGGCGGCCGAGAGACCGACACCCAGAGCGCCGGAAAGGCCCGCCAGAGCGATCAGCAAACCGGTGGCTGGGCTCATAGAGCGCCTCGCTCGCTCAACAATCTCGCAATCCCGGCGCGCAGCTCGGGAATGCCGTGGCCCGACCGGCTCGATGTATGTAGGATTTCCGGGAAGGCCGCGGCACGCTTGGCGATCTTCTGCTGGGTGTCGGCGATGCACTTTTCCAGCTCGCCTTTTTTGAGCTCGTCGGCCTTGGTCAGCACGATCTGGTAGGAAACGGCGGCAGTACCCAGGGTTTCGAAGACGCCTTCATCCACCGGCTTGATGCCATGGCGGGCATCGATCAGCACGTAGACGCGGGCAAGGCTCGCGCGACCGCGCAGATAATCGTGGATCAGCTGCGTCCAGGCATGCACCTTCTCCTTGTCCACGGCGGCGTAGCCGTAGCCCGGCATGTCCACGAGGTGGAAGCGGTTGCCGATGTTGAAGAAGTTGAGCTGCTGTGTGCGGCCCGGCGTATGCGAGGTCCGCGCCAGGGTATTGCGGCCGGTCAGAGCGTTGACGAGGCTGGACTTGCCCACGTTCGAGCGCCCGGCAAAGGCGATCTCCACCTTCTCCATGGGCGGGAGCCCCTTGAGGGAATTCGCGGCCCAGATGAAATCCGCTTCGCCCGCAAAGAGCTTGCGGCCGATTTCAAGGAAGGGGTCGGTGTCGGGTGCTGTATCGGTCATGCAGTCCTTATCGCCGCTCTATGCGGGCTGTTCAAGGCCACGACGATGTCTGCGATGAAATGATGAGGCGGTGGGATGAATATCAAAGAGCAAGCGGGAGTGACCTCGCGAGCGTTTGCTCCGAGGTTTGGGGTCGAGGGAGGGCGCGAGGAGGCGTCCGGCTCGTGTGTCTAGTGTGTGAAGAACCCGACGGCTCCTCGCGCACGGTTTGTTTAGGCGGACATCGCATCTTGCAGCGATGGGCCTCCCGTCACAGGCGTGCGAGGCCTGCACAGGACCGTTCCGGCTCCCCTCATTCACGACGCCTCGCGAGCGCGCCCCCTCCTGGAGCCGGATGCCCACAGCTATAGCCCAGCTTAGGACAACAGTCAAGAACAAAGTAAGAACATAACATCCGCTGCCGTGCTTGGATGAGGCGCGTGTTTCCCTCCCCCTTGCGGGGAGGGGCAGGGGTGGGGGTCGATCGACCAGGTAAGACCTCAAACCAGTGAAGCTGTGATCTCCTATCCCGGTGGGGGAGGTCGAGCGCTGTCTGGAGAGGGCGGTCCCTCACCCCTGCCCCTCTCCCACCCAGGAGAGGGGGAAGGCTGTAGGGCTGTCGTGCGTTCTGGATGCCTACTGCGCTCCGACTATCCGCCCCCCAACCTAGTCCCTCCCCGCAAGGGGGCAGCGAACCGCGCATTGCAGCGGGCTTTGATGGGCCGGTTTGGATTTCCCCGCGCAACCGTTATGGTCCCATCCGAATCCCACAAGGGCGAGCAGGAAGCATGACGAAGGCGATCTTGGGCATTATCGGCGGCTCGGGTGTTTATGACCTGCCGGGAATCGAGGATGTGCGCGAGACGCGCATCGATTCTCCCTGGGGCGAGCCCTCCGACGTGCTGCGCATGGGCCGCATCGGTGAGACTGAAGTGGCCTTTCTTCCCCGTCATGGCCGCGGCCATCGCCTCTCGCCGTCCGACATCAATTACCGCGCCAACATCGACGTGATGAAGCGGGCAGGGGTGACCGACCTCATCTCCGTCTCCGCCTGCGGCTCCTTCCGGCAGGAGTATCATCCCGGCTTCTTCGTGCTGGTGGATCAGTATGTGGACCGCACTCACAAGCGCGAGAACTCGTTCTTCGGCAAAGGCTGCGTGGCGCATGTGCCCATGGCGCATCCCGTCGGTCCCTTGCTCCAGAAGAGGATCGCCAGCGCGGCTGAGGCGGAGGGCATCCCGTTTGCGGTCGGCGGCACGCTGGTGTGCATCGAGGGGCCGCAATTCTCGACCTATGCCGAGTCCATCACCTACAAGGAGCTGGGCTACGACGTGATCGGCATGACGGCAATGCCCGAGGCCAAGCTCGCCCGCGAGGCGGAAATCACCTACGCGACCATCGCCATGGTGACCGATTACGATTGCTGGCATCCCGAGCACGACGATGTGGATGTGGCGTCCGTGGTGGCGGTGGCTCATCAGAATGCCACGAAGGTGGCGCGCCTTGTCGCCCGCATCGCCCGCGATTTTCCGGCAGAGCACGAGCCATGCCCTGTGCGCTCCGACCGGGCGCTCGAGGGCGCCATCATGACGGCCTCTTCCGCGCGCGATCCTGAGCTCTTGAAAAAGCTCGATGCCGTCGCGGGCCGTGTGCTACACCCCGCTTGAACCATTATTCACGGCAGGTAATCCATGGACCAGCGCCTCCTCACCGATCTGAAAGCAGCGATCCGCTCGATCCCGGATTATCCGAAGCCCGGCATCGTGTTTCGCGACATCACGACCCTGCTCGGCGATGCGCGCGCTTTCCGCCGCTCGGTGGATGAGCTTGTGCATCCCTTCGCCGGCGGACGCGTGGACAAGGTGGCCGGCATCGAGGCGCGCGGCTTCATCCTCGGCGGCGCCATCGCGCATCAGCTCTCGTCCGGCTTCGTGCCGATCCGCAAGAAGGGCAAGCTGCCGCACGAGACCGTGCGCATTGCCTATTCGCTGGAATATGGCGTGGACGAAATGGAGATCCACACGGATGCCATCGGCCAGGGCGAGCGCGTGATCCTGGTGGACGATCTCATCGCCACCGGCGGCACGGCGGTCGCCGCAACGCAGCTGCTGCGCCAGATGGGCGCGAACATCGTGGCGGCCTGCTTCATCATCGACCTGCCCGATCTCGGCGGCGCACAGAAGCTGCGCGATCTCGGCGTCGAAGTGCGCAGCCTCGTGAGCTTCGAGGGGCATTGAAGTTCGCCGAAAGTGAGTCCTCATCCTGAGGAGCCGCTGCAAGCGGCGTCTCGAAGGAGGCTCCAGTGCGCTCTGAAACATCCTTCGAGACGCCCGCTCCGCAGGCTCCTCAGGATGAGGGCAGAGGGTTGTGGCGCCGGCTTGGGAGCTGAAGAGAAAAGGCTCATGTCATGACGGCTGATCGCATCCTGGGAGCCTTGGATTTTCTGCGTGAAGCGGAAAAGCTGAAATGCACCCTTCGGAGCGGCTTCACATCGGACGGACGGCCCGAGAGCACGGCCGAGCATACATGGCGCCTTTGCCTGATGGCGCTCGTCTTCGCAGACGAGTTCGAGGGCATCGATCATTTACGTTTCATCAAGCTCTGCATCGTCCATGATCTCGGCGAGGCGCTGAGCGGCGATATTCCTGCCGTCATGCAGACGGAAGGTTCCGGCAAGTCCGCTCAGGAAAGGGCGGATCTTGAAGTGCTCACGCGAGCGCTGCATCCTGAAAAGCGCGCTGAAATTCTCACGCTCTGGGAGGAATACGAAGCGGCGCAAACACCGGAAGCCGTGCTCGCCAAGGGCCTCGACAAGTTGGAGACCATTCTCCAGCACAATCAAGGCAAGAACCCTGCCGATTTCGATTACGCGTTCAATCTCGGATATGGGCAGAGACAGACGTCAGCTCATCCGCTGCTCGCGCAGATCCGCACCATTCTCGACGAGGAGACGCGCGCGAGGGCTGACCAGGCGCGCCGTTAACGCCGCCGCTCCCAGAACACCATGCCCTCGAAGCAGAACACTTCCTCGCCGTGCTGGTTGATGCCGCTGTTGTGGTGGAACACCAGTCCCCAGCCGGGCCGCGAGTTCGACACGCGCTTCGCCGTCACGGTGGTGCGATAGGTGATGGTGTCGCCCGCATAGACGGGCTTGAGCCATTTCAGATTCGTGAAGCCGGGGGAGGGGCCGAGCCGCGCCGGGCGCGCGCCGCGAGCAAGCGCCGTCTCGCGGATGCGGTTGCGATAGCCGACCATCTGTTTCATCCAGACGCTCGCCGTGTGCCACCCGGACGCGCAGAGCGCGCCGAACAGGCTGTCCTTCGCGGCCTCCGCATCCACATGGAAACGCTGCGGATCGAATTGTCTGGCGAATGTGATGATGTCGTCCGCCTCGAACCTGTAGGAGCCCAGCACCTCCGTCTCGCCGATCACGAGATCCTCGAAATAGGGATTGGAGGAGATATGCGGCAGCTCCCGCTCCGGCGTGCGATCCGGCATCGCAGAGGCGGCGGCAGCGAGGACGTTCGGTCCGGTGCCTTTCACCGGCTCCGCATCGCGGCGGCCGAACATGATCCAGTTCTTCTGCGTGAAGACGACCTCGTCGGCCTGATTGAGCATCTCGAACTGGAAGCGCACGAGACCGATGGAGGGGCGGCTCTTCGAAGGGCGGCTTTCCAAGATCGTCATGCGCGAGCGCAACGTGTCGCCGGGCCTCACGGGCTTCAGCCACTTCACCTCCTCGATGCCGGGTGAGCCCATGGAGGTGGAATGGAGGATCACATCGTCCGCAAGGAGGCGCATGTTGAGGGAGCACGTGTGCCAACCCGAGGCGATGAGCGTCCCGATGAAGCTGTCCTTGGCGGCTACCTCATCCACGTGGAAGGGCTGCGCGTCGTATTCCTGCGCGAAGGCGAGGAGCGCTTCCTTCGTGACGGTGTAGGGGCCGAGCATCTGCGTGGAGCCGGGCGTGAAGTCTTCAAAGGCGTAACGGGGCATGGCTCGATCTATGCGGTTCAAAGCGCTTCGCGTCAGTTCAGCCGCTCAGGGGCTGAATTGTCCAGCTGCGTTGTGCGCCAGTCGGATCGGTTCGGGCAAGCGATACTTTGGAGAGCACCGCATCACGAGTTCTGCAGCGGTGGGAATATCGGCCAGATGCCCGGGCGAGATGAACATCGGGTTCTTCGCGGTGCGCGTGCGCAGGGCAACCCCGATGGTTTCCTTCCTGTCGACGAGAGGGGCTGCAGATCCTTTCTCCTCGCCGAGGTCCTTGTAGCGCCCGCACAGCAGGGTCTTGCCGCAGCCGATGGTGGGGCGCTGCAGCCACAGGCCCATATGACTGGCGATGCCGATGCGGCGCGGATGCGCGATGCCCATGCCGTCGAACAGGAACACGTCGGGCTCGGATTTGAGCTTCTCGAAGGCCTCTTCCAGTACAGGCCCTTCCCGGAAGCTCAAGAGTCCCGGGACATAGGGAAACGGCGTCGGCCGCTGCGCGAGCACCGTCTCCACCGGCAGGAAGCCCGGATAGGTCACCACGACGATGGCAGCCTGCGACTGCTCGTTCTTCACGCTCACATCGACGCCTGCCACGAGCTTGACCGCATCGAGATCGATGGGCCGGTCGGACACGACCTCCCGTCGCAACTCCTGCTGGAGCGCGATGGCTTCGGAAGGGGAGAGGTCCCAGGAGTGGCGGTGGATCAATTGCATGGAGGATGGTTGAGCTTGGGCATTCGGAAGCTAACGCCCAGGGCGCGGGAACGATCCCATTCCTCCATGCGCCCGGTTCAACTCAGGAATGAACCGGATGGTTTCCGGCCACAACAGGGTGCATATAGCCTTCGAGAAACCGCATCGGGAGACACCCTTTGGCTCAGCACGCTCCTGCAGGCCGCAGCATTCCCATCATCACCCCTGCCGAAGGCGTGACGGAAGAAATGATTCGTGAGCTTGTCGTCACGTTCTACGACCGTGTGCTGAAGGACCCGGAACTCGGCCCCATCTTTCATCAAAAACTCTCAGGCCGGTGGAGCGAGCATCTGGCGATCATGGTGGATTTCTGGTCCTCGATCGCCCTGAGAACGGCGCGTTACAGTGGCAAGCCGCAGGCGGCTCATTTCGGTCTCGATCTCACGGCTGAGCTGTTCGCGCGCTGGCTCGGTCTTTTCGAGAGCACGGCGCGCGAGATTTTCGAGCCGGATGTGGCGGAGTTCTTCATCCTCCGCGCGCAGCGCATCGCGGAGAGCCTGCAGATCGGGCTCGGCATCGGCCCGAAGGCTCTGCGCTTGCCTTGAGAGCTTAACGCTCCCACCACTCCAGCTTGTCGTCGGCGCTTTTCGGCAGCAGGGACGAAATCGCGATCATGGCGAGGCCGCAGGCAACAAGTACGGCGACAAAAAATTCGGCCGTTCCAAGGCCGGGGGCAACAAGCGTGGTCATGGCGTTCTCTAAAATGTCCGGCATGGGTCCTATCTCCATGCGGATCAGCAAAGCAGATTTGTCCTGAACGCACCGAAAAGCATGCGTTCAGGATTCCGACAGATAGATGAATAGTTACGTGTTGAAGCGGAAGTGCATCACATCGCCGTCCTGGACGAGGTATTCCTTGCCCTCAAGGCGCAGCTTGCCCGCATCGCGCGCACCGGCTTCGCCCTTCAGCGACACGTAATCCGCGTATGCGATGGTTTCGGCGCGGATGAAGCCCTTCTCGAAATCCGTATGGATCACGCCGGCGGCGCCGGGAGCCTTGGTGCCCTTGGTGATCGTCCAGGCGCGGGCTTCCTTCGGGCCGACGGTGAAGTAGGTGATGAGGCCGAGCAGCTCGTAGCCCGCGCGGATCACGCGGTTGAGGCCGGGCTCCTCAAGGCCCACGGCCTCGAGATATTCCTTCTGCTCCTCGGGCGGCAGGACGGCGATCTCGCTCTCGATCTTGGCCGAGACGACCACAGCCTTGGCGCCTTCTTCCTTGGCGCGATCGAAGACCTTGGCGGAGAAAGCGTTGCCATTGTCGGCGGAGGATTCCTCCACGTTGCACACGTACAGAACGGGCTTGGAGGAGAGGAGGCCCAGCATCTGGAACAGGCGCTCTTCCTCCGGCTTGCGCTCCACCATGCGGGCGGGCTTGCCGTCGCGCAGCAGGGGCAGGCAGCGATTGACGAGGTCGAGGGTTTCCTTGGCTTCCTTGTCGTTGCCCTTGGCCTTCTTCTCGAGCGCGGTGACGCGCTTCTCGAGGCTGTCGAGATCGGCGAGCATCAGCTCGGTCTCGATGGTCTCGATATCGGCGATGGGGTCGATCTTGCCTTCGACATGGGTGATGTCCGTGTCCTCGAAGCAGCGCACCACGTGAGCGATGGCATCGACTTCGCGGATGTTGGCGAGGAACTGGTTGCCGAGGCCTTCGCCCTTGGACGCGCCGCGCACGAGGCCCGCGATGTCCACGAAGGTGAGGCGGGTCGGGATGATCTGCGCCGAGCCAGCGATGCCCGCAAGCTGATCGAGACGGCTGTCCGGCACGGCCACGTCGCCCACGTTGGGCTCAATGGTGCAGAACGGATAGTTCGCAGCCTGCGCCGCAGCGGTCTGCGTCAGCGCATTGAAGAGGGTGGACTTGCCCACGTTCGGCAGGCCGACGATGCCCATCTTGAAGCCCATGGCCTCACTCCTTGGTTTGGTTGGCCTTTTCTCCGGGCCGTTTCACGTCCGTCCAGCCTCTCGCCTCCATGGCGAGGTGGACCTTGTTCTGGAAGCTGCCGTCCTCACCCTTGGCGAGGAGGGCCGCGTTGTCCGCGATGATGCGGCAGAGGTCTTCGACCCAGGGCTCTTCCGACTTCGCGAAATCGCCCAGCACATGGCTCTGCACGAGCGGCTTGAGGCCGGGATGACCGATGCCGAGACGCACGCGGCGATAATCGTTGCCGCAATGGGCGGAGATCGAGCGCAGACCGTTATGGCCCGCATTGCCACCGCCGATCTTCACGCGCAGCTTGGCCGGCGGCAGATCGAGCTCGTCATAGAAAACCGTCACGTCGGCTAGCGGGATCTTGAAGAAGTTCTGCGCTTCTCCCACCGACTGGCCGGACAGGTTCATGAAGGTCTGCGGCTTGAGGATCAACACCTTCTCGCCGCCGATGATCGCATCGGCAGCTTCGCCCTGAAAGCGCTTGCGCCACGGGCCCGCGTTGTGCACGCGCGCAATCTCGTCCACGGCCATGAAACCGATATTGTGGCGGTTTCTGGCATAGCGGGAGCCGGGATTACCAAGGCCGACGAAAAGGCGCATCGCAAGGTATTCTCATAATGAAACGCTCCGGCCTTGCGGTCGGAGCGTTGAAGCCGGTCAATGGGCTTGAGCGCCCGATGAGGCCGATGATCAGGCAGCAGTGCCTTCAGCGGCAGCCGGAGCGGCTTCCTCTTCCTTCAGGCCGGTCGGGGCCACGATGGTGACGAGGGTAGCGTTTTCCGTTGCGGTCGCCTTGGCGCCCTTCGGCAGCTTGATGTCGTTCAGGTGGATCGTGGAGCCGATATCGAGACCCTCGACCGAAGCCTCGATGAAGTCCGGGATCGCGTCGGGCGAAACCGCGAGTTCAATCGAGTGCTCGACGATCTGTACCGTGCCGCCGCGCTTGACGCCCGGGCTCTTCTCCTGGCCGACCACGTGCAGCGGAACCACGACTTTGATGGTCTGGCCCTTGGAGACGCGCAGGAAGTCGATATGGACCGGGAAGTCGCGCACCGGGTCGAGCTGGTAATCGCGCGGAATGACGCGAACCGACTTGCCGTCCACGTCGATGTCGAAGATCGTGGTCAGGAAGTGGCCGGCGAAGATCAGCTGCTTCGTCTGGTTGAAGTCGAGAGAGATCGCCTGGGCGGGCTGACCGGCGCCGTAGATGACGGCAGGAACTTGGCCTTGGCGACGAACGGCCCGGGCGGCCCCCTTGCCGCTCCGGTCGCGCGCCACGGCCTTGATTTGCTTAATTTCGCTCATGGTCGTGGTCCTTAAAATGGGAGTTAAAAACCGATGGCCGCCGTAAGGCGGCCATGAGGTCCGCGCCCGTGCCTCCAAGGGTGTCGAGCGGGCGCGAGGCGGCTTATAGGGGAAAGTGCCTGAGAATGCAAGAAAGCGGCATGAAGGATCTAACAGAGATCACGCCTGCCTGAGATGCCTGCTCGTCAGACTTTGCCCTCATCCTGAGGAGGTCGCGCAAGCGACCGTCTCGAAGGAGGATCCAGTGGTCTCTGGAGGCGCCTCGCCCTTCGAGACGGACCTTGCGGTCCTCCTCAGGGTGAGGCTTCGGTTGCCTTTAGTCGAACAGGCTCGACACCGAGCTTTCCGTCGCCGTGCGGCCGATGGCCTCGCCCATGAGGGGAGCGATCGAGATGACGCGGATGTTGTGGGCCACCTTCACGGCTTCCGTCGGCATGATGGAATCGGTGATGACCAGTTCCTTCAGGCGGGAGCTTGCGATGCGGGCCACCGCGCCGCCGGAGAGGACGCCGTGGGTGATATAGGCGAAAACCTCCTTCGCGCCCTGCGCGAGGAGGGCGTCGGCGGCGTTCACCAGGGTGCCGCCCGAATCCACGATGTCGTCGACCAGGATGCAGGAGCGGCCATCCACGTCGCCGATGATGTTCATGACCTCGGACTCGCCCGGGCGCTCGCGGCGCTTGTCCACGATGGCGAGCTGGGCGTCGATGCGCTTGGCCAGTGCGCGGGCGCGCACCACGCCGCCCACGTCGGGCGAGACGACCATGCGGTTGCCGCCGTCGAGGCGTTCCTTGATGTCGCGGGCCAGCGTCGGGGCGGCGAAGAGGTTGTCGGTCGGGATGTCGAAGAAGCCCTGGATCTGGCCTGCATGGAGGTCCAGCGTCAGCACCCGGTCGACGCCCGCATGTGCGATGAGGTTCGCGACCAGCTTGGCCGAGATCGGCGTGCGGGCGGCGGGCTTCCGATCCTGGCGGGCATAGCCGAAATAGGGGATCACCGCCGTGATGCGGCGGGCCGAAGCGCGGCGCAGGGCATCGGTGATGATCAGGAGTTCCATCAGGTGGTCGTTCGTGGGGAACGAGGTCGACTGGATGATGAAGACATCCTCGCCGCGCACATTCTCCTGGATTTCCACGAACACTTCCATGTCCGCGAAACGCTTCACCTGCGCCTTGGCAAGCGGAACGTTAAGGTAGGCGGCGATGGCCTCGGCCAGGGGACGGTTGGAATTTCCCGCAACGAGCTTCATGCAAGCAACTTTGAGCTTTGAGTGACCTGTTGAGCCCGCTGCGCATCTTGCGACCGTTGCGCGGCCAGGCGCAAGGCTCTTAGCAGCGATATCAAACCGTCACAATACGAGTCGTGCTGAAGAAGTGCCGCATTATCGAAGTGCGGCCATGCGGTCACTGCAGGGCCACGGCGTTTTCGTCGTCCATGATTTCGGCCGTCTGGACGGATTTCGAGGCGCTCAGGAACTCGGCGATCTCATCCATGCTCGACTGGGCGAGCTTGCCGAGGGTTTCCTTGTCGATGGCCGAAATCGAGCCGGAGGCCAGCGTGACGGCACGGGAGCCCTCGAGCCGCTTGGCGCGGCGCTTCTGAGCATCGAACACGTCCCAGACATAGGAGACCTTGGTCTCTCCATCCTCGGCTGTTGCCGTGGAGAGATAGCCGCGAACCCGGTAGCGGGCCGGGGCGCTGGTGCCGACAAGATCGACCTTCCGGTCGGAAGCGGCGTTCGTCAGCTCGCTGAGAAGGGCGGTCTGAACCGGGGCAGGAGCCCCGTCGATGCTCTCGACGGCCACCGGAACGCCCTCAGGCGAGCCGCTCATAAGGGAGCCTTGGCAGGCGCCCAAAGCCATCGTGATCGCCAATGCGGCAAGCCGCCCCCCGTGTCTCGTCCCGGCCATGAAGGCTCCCGTTCTTCTTCCCGATTAATGTTACATTAACCGTAGCGGGAGCCTCCGTCCAGATCAGCCACGCTTGCGGAGCTGGACGATGAGGGCATCGAGGGCGAGGGCGATCAGGCCCGCGGCCAGGCCCCAGAAGGCGGAGCCGATTCCGTAAAGGGTGATTCCCGAAGCCGTGACCGCCAGCGTCAGCACGGCGGGAAAGCGTTGCGTATCATCGGAAAGCGCCGAGCCGAGGGCCCCGGCGAAGGCTCCCATGAGGGCAAGGCCCGCGACGGTCTTGATGAGTTCCGGCGGTAGGGCGGCGATCAGGCCGATGAGGGCGGCGCTGAAGGCGGCGAAGGTAAGGTAGCTCAGGGTGTAGAACGGCCCGACCATCCAGCGCTTGCCGGGATCGGGATGGGTGTCCGGCCCCGTGCAGATGGCCGCCGAAATGGCTGCGAGATTGCTGGTATGGGCCCCGAACAGGCCGGTCACCATGGAGGCGAGGCCCGTCACGGCGAGAATCGGGCGGGTCGGCGGGGTATAGCCGGAGGCCCGAAGGACCGCGAAGCCCGGCAGGTTCTGGGACGCCATGGTCACCAGAAAGAGTGGCAATCCGAGGCCGAGGAGGGCGGCAGGTTCCCAGGAGGGGGCGATGAAGGTCAGGGACGAGATGCTGAAATCCGAGGAGAGGGGGCGGGCAAGACCGCCGCCGAAGGCGATTCCTAAGCCCACGAACAGGACCGCCAGCACCGCCAGCGCCGGGTTGAACAGCCTGACCACCAGAAACAGCCCGACCAGGGGCAGGACGAGCCCCGGCGCCGCTTGGGCGCTCGCGAAAACCGCCATCACGAACTGGATCAGGACGCCCGCGAGCATGGCGGCGGCAATCGAGGTCGGGATCCTCTCGATCAGGCGGCCGAACGGCTTGACGAAAGCCGCCAGCACGATGAGCAGGCCGGTCATCAGGAAGCATCCAACGGCTGCCTGGATCGAGATGCCGCTGGAGGCAGCGATCAGCGCCGCGCCCGGCGTCGACCAGGCGGTCACCACGGGCATGCGATAACGGACGCTCAAGTACCCGCTCGTGGCTGCCATGGACAGGCACAGGGCCGCGACCCAGGACGTGGTCTGCGCCGCATCCGCGCCCACGGCCTGAGCCGCCGCGATGATGATGGCAATCGTGCTGCCGAAGCCCACAAGGGCCGCGACGACGGCTGATGTGACGATCGACAGGCGCATGACCGGCTCCCGGAGTTCTGCAGGCTTAGCCGTTTAGACCGAACGGGGCCCCCGCGCCAGTTCGTCCGCCATACTTTCCTCGAAGGCTGCCAGCGCTTACATCTCTCTCATGAGTCGCAATACCACCAACGACGTTCCGCCGGATATCCTGGACAATGAGGAGGATGACGACAGTGTAGCCGTCGAGAGCGGCTCTGATGTCGAGTTCGATCTGGAGGCGAACCCGAGTTCCGTCCAGCGCGGCACCGAGGTCATCCGCCGGTTCTGGACGACGCTGCCCAATGCGCCTGGCGTCTACCGCATGATGGATGCGAAGGGCGACGTGCTCTACGTGGGCAAGGCCAAGAGCCTGAAGAACCGCGTGGGGTCCTATGCGCGCGGTCAGGCCCATTCGAACCGTATCGCCCGCATGATCGGCGAGACCTCCTCGATGGAGTTCGTCACCACGGCGACGGAGACCGAGGCGCTGCTGCTCGAGGCCAATCTCATCAAGCAGCTCAAGCCCCGCTACAACGTGCTGCTGCGGGACGACAAGTCTCTGCCCTACATCCTGCTGACGGCCGATCACGCTGCGCCTCAGCTCGTGAAGCATCGCGGCGCGCGCAAGCGCAAGGGGAATTATTACGGGCCTTTCGCGAGCGTGTGGGCCGTCAACCGCACCATCAATGCCCTGCAGCGCGCGTTTCTTCTGCGTTCGTGCAACGACAGCTATTTCGAGAACCGCACGCGCCCCTGCCTTCTGTTTCAAATCAAGCGCTGTTCCGGCCCGTGCACGAACGAGATTTCGCCGGAGGAATACGCGGGCCTCGTCTCGGAGGCGCAGGGCTTTCTGTCGGGCAAGTCCAATGCCGTGAAGCAGCGCATCACGGAAGAGATGCAGCAGGCGGCCGAAGAGCTCGAGTTCGAGCGCGCCGCACGCTGCCGCGACAGGCTCGCCGCGCTTTCCGCCATTCAGGGCGTGCAGGGCATCAACACGCAATCGGTGGAAGAGGCCGATGTGTTCGCTCTCGACGAGCAGGCCGGGCAGTTCTGCGTGGAGGTTTTCTTCTTCCGCAACTGGCAGAACTGGGGCAACCGCGCCTATTTCCCGAAGGCCGACAAGTCGATGACGCCGGACGAGGTGCTCAGCTCCTTCCTGGCGCAGTTCTACGACGACAAGCCCGCGCCGCGCCTGATCCTTCTCTCGCACGAGATCGAGGACGCGGAGCTCATGGCGGCCGCGCTGTCGACGAAGGGTGAGAACCGGGTGGAAATTCACGCGCCTCAGCGCGGCGAGCGGCGCCAGCTGATCGAATATGTGCTGCGCAACGCGAAGGAGGCGCTCGGTCGCCGCCTGGCGGATACGGCTTCGCAGCAGAAGCTGCTTATCTCCCTCGGGCAGGCTTTCGGCATGGAGAAGGCGCCCAAGCGCGTCGAGATCTACGACAACTCGCACATCATGGGCACTAACGCGGTGGGCGCGATGGTGGTGGCCGGTGTGAACGGCTTCATGAAGCAGCATTACCGCACCTTCAACATGAAGTCGGAGGACCTGAAGCCCGGTGACGATTACGGCATGATGCGCGAGATGCTGCAGCGCCGCTTCGCTCGTCTCGTGAAGGAGGAGCCGCGGGCGTCCGAAGAGGATGCGGCCACCCAATCCGGACCGGACGACGGGTTTCCCGCCTGGCCCGATCTCGTCCTCATCGACGGCGGCAAGGGCCAGCTCGAGGCGGCTCGGCAGGCTCTGGCGGATGTGGGCGTGAGCGAGAACGACGTGACCCTCGTCGGCATCGCCAAGGGGCGTGATCGCGACGCGGGGCGCGAGACCTTCTTCAAGGTCGGGCAGCCTGCCTTCAAGCTGCCGCCTCGGGATCCGGCCCTTTATTTCGTGCAACGCCTGCGCGACGAGGCGCACCGCTTCGCCATCGGCACTCACAGGGCCAAGCGCAAGCGCGAGATGGTCAAGAACCCGCTCGACGAGATCGCCGGGATCGGGCCTACTCGCAAGCGGGCGCTTCTGCACCATTTCGGAACCGTCAAAGCCATTCAGCGCGCGGCCCTGGAGGACCTCATGAAGGCGCCCGGGGTGAACGCCGCCACGGCCCGGGCCGTATACGATTTCTTCCACGAGCGGGGGTAGCGGCTTGCGATAACGGCAATGTGGGTTTGCCACAGTTGACGGACCGCGCCGAGGCATGCTTCCTGCCTGACTTATGAGCACTGCACGTTCCATGCGCCGGTCCAAGGCTTTCAATCTTGCCAACCTGCTGACCTACGGCCGACTGGCGGCAGTGCCGGCCGTGGTCGGCCTGCTGTTCTGGCCCGAGGATCACTGGTCGCGCTGGTTCGCGCTCGCCATCTTCGCGGTGGCCGCCATCACCGACTACCTCGACGGTTATGTGGCGCGCACCTATGCCCAAGGCTCGGCTCTGGGCCGCATGCTCGATCCCATCGCGGACAAGCTTCTCGTGGCGGCCTGCCTGCTCATGCTGGTCGCCGACAAGACGATCCAGAGCTGGGACATCTGGGCTGCCATCGTCATCCTCTGCCGCGAGATCCTGGTTTCGGGCCTTCGCGAATTCCTGGCGGAGCTGAAGGTCGGCGTGCCGGTAAGCCGGGTCGCCAAATGGAAGACCACGTTCCAGCTTCTCTCCCTCGGCTTCCTGATCGCGGGACCGGCGGGCGAGACGGTGCTGCCCGGCAACGTCATGATTGGACGCATCCTGCTCTGGGGCTCTGCCCTGCTCACGCTCTATACGGGCTGGGATTATCTCAAGACGGGCCTTAAGCACCTTGTCGACGAGGAGTGAGCCGATGAAGCTCGTCTATTTCGCATGGGTTCGTGAACGGATCGGCAAGACGGACGAGACCATCGCGCTGCCGGAGGGCATCGCCACGATTGCCGATCTGGTGCGCTGGCTGAAGACGAAAGGCGAGGAATACGAATACGCCTTCGAGAACGAGGCCGTGGTTCGCGCCGCCATCGACCATGTGCATGTCAAACCCGACGCCCCGATTGCAGGCGCGCGGGAGATCGCCTTCTTTCCGCCCATGACCGGCGGATAGCCCCATGTCCGTCATCCGCATTCAGGCCGAGCCTTTCGACTCCGCAGCGGAGACGGAGGCTCTCACCGGCGGGCGCGGCGATATCGGCGCGACGGTTGCCTTCACCGGCTTCTGCCGCGACGAGGGCGGACGGCTTTCGGCTCTGGAGCTCGAACATTACCCCGGCATGGCCGAGGCCGAGATCGCCCGCATCGCCGGCGATGCGGAGGAGCGCTGGCCCCTGCTGGGGCTCACCGTGATCCACCGCTTCGGCCTGATCCGGCCCGGCGAGCCCATCGTCCTTGTGCTTGCGGCCAGCGCCCATCGTCAGGCGGCCTTCGAGGCCGCCTCGTTCATGATGGATTACCTGAAAAACCGCGCTCCGTTCTGGAAGCGCGAGCACCTGACGGATGGAACCACCGGCGCCTGGGTCGAGGCGAAAGCCGAGGACGATGCGGCGATGGAGCGGTGGATCTGATCGACAGCCGGCGTTCTTGACCCGATCTGCCGCCGGGAGGATCATGGGGCCGAAGATCGCAAGCGGAGGCGTCCATGCCCAGCGTCCTGGTCTTTCTTGCCCTCATGACCGGCGGTCCGGCCAGCGTCCAGAACGCGCAGGCGCCCGGGCATGATCCCCTCGATTGCTATTGCCGCGCGGAAGGCCGGTTCTATGCGGAAGGTGAAACGATCTGCCTGAAGACCGCGGAGGGGCCCCGCCTTGCCCAATGCGACATGGCGATCAACGTGATGTCCTGGATCATTACGCCCAAGGCATGCCCGGAGGCATGAAAAACGCCGCCTGAGCGAGGCGGCGTTGAGAAGAATGGAATTCGGTTGCGGGCCGGATGGCGGCCGCGTTCGCCTTACACAAGGCCTACGACGATGGCGCAAATGAAAGAGAAAGAAATACAGGCTGCTGCGATGTTGAGCTTGGATGCCCAATCGGAGTTCGACGTCAGGTACATGCGAAATCCCCCTGTCTGAATGAAGGGGAACTTATCAGGATCCGGGGGAACTGGAAAGGGCAGGGCTCGTTCCATAAATACTACTATTACTCTGCAAGGATGGTTAATGAATGGTTAACTCCTTGCACGGACTAAGAAGAAAGCTGCCCCGCCGAAGTAAAAAAATTTTGAGAAATCTTTATTTCCGGACGGTTTCGATCCGCAGGCGTACCCCTTGCCGGCTTGGCGCGCGAATCGAGCGGGGAGGATGTTGACGGGATGTTTACCGCCCCCTGGCTAAGGTCGGCCCATGCGTCGTGGGTTAGTTGCGTTTTTCGCCCTATCGCTTGTTGGGCTCGGTGTGACCGGTTGCGGGTTGTTTCGCTTCGAACAACGCGAGCCCTGGCGCACGCAGGCCGAGGAAGCCTGCCTGTCCCAGCGGATGGTCCAGCCCTCCGCCTACATGTCCATGTCGTCGAAGATCGACGGACCCGGCGTGTGCGGCATGGAATATCCCTTCAAGGTGGCCGCCTTCAACAACGGGGAGGTGGGCCTGAAGTCCAAGGTGACCCTGGCCTGCCCGATCATTCCGCGCATCGACACCTGGCTCGACGAGATCGTGAAGCCCGCCGCCCTCATGTATTTCGGTGTTCCGCTGGTCGACATCAAAGCGGGCTCCTATTCGTGCCGTCCCCGCAACAACCGGCGCGGCGCCAAGCTCTCGGAGCATTCCTTCGGCAACGCCCTCGACGTGATGGCCTTCGTCCTGGCGGACGGCCGTGAGATCACGGTCCTGAAGGGCTGGAGGAGCAACCCCGCCGAGCAGGACTTCCTGCGAGAGGCTTTCGTGGGGGCCTGCCGCTACTTCACCACCGTGCTGGGCCCGGGCTCCGATGCCCATCACGACGATCACTTCCATATTGACCTGGCGCGGCACGATGCGCGCGGCGAGCGCCGCGTCTGCAAGCCGATCATCAAGTTCACGCCGCGAATCGATCCCGAGCGGAGCCGCGAGATTCTTCAGAGCGTAAGCGCCCAGGGCGAGCTGCCTTCCACAGAATTGGAACAGGACGTGCCTGTGGAGAGCGCCGATGGCGGTTATGCTCCGCATGAGCCCATGGGCGCTCCTATGGGCGGCCCGATGGCGCCCGTGGTTTCGGCGCCGGTGCCGCCCCCGATGCCGCGCTATTCCGGCGCTTCCGGCAATGGGGTTCCCGACCTCTACACGCCTCCGCCCCCGCCGGGATATGTCAGCCAGGCGCCCCAGCAGACCTATGCGCCGCCGCGGCCTCCCGCAGCTCCGATGCGTTCCTCCGCAGGGCAACCCCTGGTGCTGAACAGACACGCTGGCTATTAAACCGCAAGCGGAGCCTTGACCTTCTCCGTCATCGCCCACATGGTCGATGTTACATAAATCGGTCTATCCCTTGGAGCAGTAGAATGAAGTGGCTGGCGGCTCTTATCTCTTGCATGGTGTTGAGCGCACCGGCGCTCTCGCGTGAGATAACCCCGGCTGAGCGGCGGGAAAGATCGCACGAGCTCTCCCTGAGAGACTACGATGCCGGTCTGCCGGCCTGCGCGGACCCGGCGGTTCTCAACAACATCGCCATGAATTTCGCGAACAAGGAGCGCCGTTTCTGGAACTCCACCGCTCAGATTCTGAGCTTCGAGCAGGTTCGTCAGGTCGCTTGGCGTCCGTGGGGCCTCGATTATATCCCCCGCCGCTTTTGCACCGGCACCGTCATCGTGTCCGACGGCTATCGGCACAAGGTGAACTTCTCGATCCGGGAGGACCTCGGTTTCCTCGGCATCGGCTGGAGCACTGATTCCTGCGTGGACGGCTTCGACCGCCACTATGCCTATGCGCCCCACTGCAAGCAGGCTGCTCCTTGATCCTGAAACGGGGTCTCGCCCTCGTGGGCGCGTGCCTTCTGCTCTCGCTCCCTGTCGCGGCGCAATCGCCGCGTGAGGCGAGGGGAGCCCCCATGGGGCAATTCGACTTCTACGTCCTTGCCCTGTCCTGGTCGCCCGGCTTCTGCGAAATTAGCGGCCGTAAGAACCGGCAATGCGAGCCCGGCAGCAATCTCGGCTTCGTCGTGCACGGCCTCTGGCCGCAGAACGAGCAGGGCTATCCGAGCTTCTGCGAGCCGAGTGGACGCTTCGTCCCCTCAACGGCGATGAATGAGGCCGAGGGCATATTCCCGGACGGCAATCTGGCCCGCTACCAATGGCGCAAGCACGGAACATGCACCGGGGAGAGCCCCAGCGGCTATTTCAAGGCTGTTCAGCGCGCCCGGGAGAGGGTGCGCGTTCCCGAGAGCTTCAAGGCCATGAGAGATCGCTCGAAGGTTCTGCCGAGCGAGATCGAGCGGGCTTTCATGAGCGTCAATCCCGGCCTCCGGCCCGACATGATTGCCATCTCCTGCGGGCGGCGGATCCTTCGGGAGGTCCGGATCTGCCTCGACAAGGATCTGCGCAATTTCCGCCAATGCCCCGAAGTCGACCGCGATGGATGCCGCTCAGGCGAGATTGCGATTCCGGCGGTGCAGTAAGGCATCCATCGGGCGCAAAACCGGGTCCACTTTTGCGCCCGATGCGCTAGACATGCGGAATGAATTACCGACACGCCTTTCACGCCGGCAATTTCGCCGACGTCATGAAGCACGCGCTCCTCGTGCGTATCCTCGCCTATCTGCAGCGTAAGGACACGCCCCTGCGCGTCATCGACACCCATGCGGGCATCGGGCTCTATGATCTAACGGCTGACGAGGCCGAGCGGACCGGGGAATGGGTAGAGGGCGTCGGACGTCTCGACGAGCCTTTTCCGGCCGAAGTCGAGGACGTGCTCGCCCCTTATCGCAAGGTGATCGCCGATGTGCGCGCCCGGCATGGCGAGACCATCTATCCCGGCTCCCCCGGCATCGTGCGTGAATTGCTGCGGCGTCAGGATCGCGGCGTGCTCGTGGAACTGCATCCAGCCGATTACGAGGTGCTGAGAGAGGCCTTCAACGCGGTGTCGAACCTGAAGGTGATGCATCTGGACGGCTGGACGGCGCTGCATGCGCTCATCCCGCCCAAGGAGAAGCGCGGGCTTGTTCTGATCGATCCACCTTACGAGAAAACCGGGGAACTCGAAAGGCTGGGCAGCGAGCTTCTGACGGCGCTCAGGAAATGGCCGACGGGCGTTTATGCGGGCTGGTATCCGATCAAGGATGTCGACGCGGTCGATGCGGTGGCTGCGCGGCTCAACGAGCAGAGCCCGCGTCCCGGGCTCCGGCTCGAACTCTATGTGGACGATCCCCGCGACCCGTCCCGCCTCAACGGCAGCGGCCTCTTCGTCATCAATCCGCCCTGGTCGCTGAAGGACGAGGCGGAAGTTCTTCTGCCGGCCCTTGCCGAGCGCCTCTCGCGCAGCGGCTACGGCGGCTATCGCTGTGAAGCCTTCGGTCCTCCGGCTTAAGATGCATTGCCGCTTCCGCGGAGAGGGTCCATGAATGCGGCCTCTCTGTTCGTTAGGAAGCGTCCATGCTCGTTCTTCGTTCGTCTCCCGCATCGCCCTTCGGTCGCAAGGTCAAGATCGCGGCTTCCCTCCTCGGTCTTTCCGAACGCATCCAGATCGTGGACGCGGATACCCTGAACCCCGAGGACAATCTGCGGCAGCAGAACCCGCTCGGTAAGATCCCCGCCCTTATTCTGGAGAATGGTGAGGCGCTCTACGATTCCCGCGTGATCGTGGAATATCTCGATTTCCTGGCAGGCGGCGGACGCATCTATCCGGCAGGGGAAGCGCGTTTCATGGCCCTGCGCGAGATGGCGCTCGCTGACGGCATTGCGGATGCAGCTCTGCTGCAGGTCTATGAGGGCCGCTTCCGGAGCGCAGATAAGCACGAGCCCAAATGGGTCGATCATCAGGCCGGCAAGGTGGAGCGGGGGCTCGCCTATGCGGAGGCGCATCTCTCGACGCCCGCAGGCACGCTTCATATCGGTCATATCGCGCTGGCCTGCGCGCTCGGCTATCTCGATCTGCGCTTTGCAGGCAGCTGGCGCGAGACGCACCCGAAGCTCGTGGCGTGGCTTGCCGATTTCGAAGCGCGCGTTCCGGCTTTCGCGAAAACCAAGGTGACGCCGTAAAATAAAAAAGGCCCGGGAAAACCCCGGGCCTTCTTCTATTGCCGAAGCGATGGATCTTAGTAGGTGCCGAAGCGGAAGTTCAGACCAGCGCGGACCACACCGAAGTCGGTCTCGCCGGTGCTGAAGGTCGTGCCGTTGAAGGTCACGTCGTCGTCTTCGAGGTTCACGTACAGACCTTCGACCTTAGCCGAGAGGTTGTTGGTGATGGCGTACTCGAGACCACCGCCGACGGTCCAGCCGCTGCGGTTGTCGGTGAAGGCGAAGCCGCCGGTTGCGTAGAGCAGGGCGCGGTCGAAGGCCACACCGGCGCGAACGCGAGCCGTGCCGAACCAATCGTCGGAATCGGCGGTGTAAACGCCAGCCGGACCGAAGTCGTAGGTGGTGCTGCCGAAGTCGGCCCACTGCAGGTCGCCTTCAACACCGACCACGAACGAACCCATCTGGTAGTTGTAGCCAACCTGGGCGCCGCCGATGAAGCTGGCGTCGTCGTCGCTGTCGCCGAAGAACGTGGTGTCGCCGAACACGATACCGTCGTCGTCATTGGCGTTGAAAGCAGCGCCGGCGTTCACACCGACGTAGAAGCCCGTCCACGTGAAGATCGGGGCAGCTGCCACGATCGGAGCCGGAGGGGCGGAACGCACGGGCAGGTCCGCAGCCGAAGCAACCCCGGCGAAGCCGAACAGAGCAACGCTAGCGAGAAGAATCTTCTTCATAGTTTCTCTTTCCTTATCGATGTCATACTCCGCCGGCTCCAGAGAACTCCTGGTCCCAACGGCGTACTACCCATTTATAGAGCGACAACCTGGCGAGGGCTGTGACATGACAACCACAGCTACCGAAAGGTACTGTGGCGGTAATGTGGCGATGAGCTTTTGCTTTCCCCTTATGGCCTCGCTGGAGTCCACAACGCATAACTAGGCAGTAAGTTCACTTCGACGAGTGAAAAATGTCATTTTCTTGGCAAATGACTCAAGTGACGCCGCATCGTAACGATTCAAGAGGTCGAAAATGAACAAGATTGCACTGGTCACCGGCGGCGCGAAAAGAATCGGCCGGAGCATCGTCGAGCGCCTCGCGCGGGAGGGCTACGGTGTTGCCATTCACTGCCGCCGCTCGACCGATGTGGCCGAAGAGATGGCGGAGCGGATCAAGGCCGCGGGCGGCCGCGCCGGCGTGGTGCGCGGCGACCTTGCCGATGTTTCCGCCGTCGACCGTCTGGTCAGCGATGCCGCAAACGCGCTCAGCGGCCCGCTGACCCTTCTCGTCAACAATGCATCCGAATTCGAGCCGGACGAGGTCGAAACTCTCTCTCTGGATCGCTGGGACCGGCACTTCGCCGTGAATCTGCGCGCGCCGATGTTTCTTGCACGCGATTTCGCAAAACAGCTTCCGCCGGACGGGCAGGGCTCCATCGTCAACATCGTCGATCAGCGCGTGTGGAAGCTCACGCCGCAATTCTTCTCCTACACGCTGACCAAGGCGGCTTTATTCACGGCAACGCAGACCATGGCGCAGGCGCTTGCGCCGCGCATCCGCGTGAACGCTATCGGCCCCGGTCCTACCCTGGCGAACGAGCGTCAGGGCGACGAGGATTTCGGAAAGCAGGCGCGGGCCGTGCTGCTCGGACATGGCGGCACGCCGGAGGAGATTGCAGAGGCTGTCGTGTATCTTGCGAATGCGCGTAGCGTCACGGGCCAGATGATCGCCGTCGATGGCGGCCAGCATCTCGCCTGGGAGACGCCTGACGTCGCCGGCATCAAGGAGTGAGCGCGATCGCCGAAATCAGGCGCCCGTAATCGGGCTCCTTGCGATGGGTGGTGCGGCGATAGCTGAAGAACCGCTCCTCATCGGAATAGGTGCAGAGACCCAGATCGGTGAACCCGCCGATCCCAGCCGCATTCAGGCGTGCGCCGATGAAGCCGGGAAGATCGAACATAGCATGATCCGGCTTCTCGCTGGCTTTGAAGAAGCGCTCGTGCCCCGGTGCTTCCTCCGCGAAGCGCTGCACGAATTCAGGGCCGACTTCGTAGGCCTTCTGGCTGATCGTAGGTCCGAGTACCGCGACGATCCTGCTGCGCTGCGCGCCGAGATTCTCCATGGCGGTGATGGTGGATTCGAGAACGCCCGTCACCGCGCCACGCCAGCCCGCATGAGCCGCGCCGATCACGCCGCTCTCGGCATCGGCGAACAACACGGGCCCGCAATCCGCCGTGGTGATGGCAAGCGCAAGGCCCGGCACTTTCGTCACCATGGCATCGGCCTTCGGGCGCTCAGGTCCCCAGGGACCTTCCACGAGAACCGCATCGGGTGAATGCACCTGATACACGCTGATCAGCGCATCGGGTTTGACGTGCAGAGCCTGCGCCATGCGGCGGCGATTTTCCTTCACGCGCTCGGTCTCGTCCGATGAGCCGATGCCTCCGTTGAGTGACGCATAGATGCCCTCCGACACGCCGCCCTGTCGCGTGAAGAAGGCGTGCCGGATGCCGGAAGATGCGGAGAGGGTAGGGGCTTGAATGAGCATGATGCGAAAAACTTCAGGAAGAGGACAGGGGCAGCAATCCGGGAACGGCTTCGAGACCGTTATGGGTAACGGCTAAAACCTTAAAGAGCTCTCCCATGCCTTTTTCGCCGCGCTCCGTGAGCCGCGCGAGGGCGGCATCGATGTCGGCGCTTTGCGCATGGGTCGCGCGCTTCTTGAGAGAGGTCGCGCGCGCTTCGATGCCGAGCGCCGTGAGGAAGTCGCCTTGCGAGGCAGGGCCATGAGCCTGAAGTCCTTGAGCGGCGGCAGCCTGCGCGAGACGGTGAAAATCCACATGAGTGGTGAGATCGGCTTCGCCCGATTGCGTGAGCGGATCGACATAAAGGTGCTTCTTCAATGCCTGCAGCGTGTCGCCGAAGGCCGGGCCCCAATAGCCGTAATCGATGATGAGGGCCGCACCCATGTTTTGCGCGATCCTGCGCGAGAGTTCCTGCATGATGTCGATGGACATGGCGGGCCATTCGAGCACATCGCCGATGCGCAGGATCTGACCCAGTGCTTGCTCTGCCTCGGCGCGCAGGCCGAAGATCAGGCTCTCGCCCTCGAGCCCCACGAGCCGTTCGCACCAGCCGCGCTCCGTGGCGATGAACTGGCGGACGGGGAGGGCATCGAAGAACTCGTTGGCGACCAGAAGCAGCGACCCTTCCGGCACATCCTCCAAACGCTCATGCCACTGAACCGGCAGGCCCGATGACGCGAGCGTCGCTTGCTGCTTCTGCTTCAGAACGGGGCTTGTCTCCACAAGATGCACCTGCACGGCATTCGCGAAATCGGGCAGCAGCTTCGTGGCGCGGAGAAGATCGGCCATCAGCGTGCCGCGTCCCGGCCCCAGCTCCACGAGATGTACGGGAGCAGGCCGGCCCATGCTGTTCCAGACTTCCAGCATCCAAAGGCCGATCAGCTCTCCGAACATCTGGCTGATCTCGGGCGCGGTGGTGAAGTCGCCGCCCGCGCCCAGCGGATCGCGCGTGGCATAATAATGCTGGAGGCACAGGCCCATGTAGCGTTCGACCGTGATCGGCCCCTCAAAGGCGATCAACTCACGCACATGCCTGTCGAGAGCTGTCATGCAGCCTCGACGGTCTTCGCGGGCCGCGTGTAGCCGCGCACCGCCATGACGATGAAGGCCGCACCGACAAGCGCCATCGGCACCGAGAGCAGCATGCCCATGGTGATGCCGCCGCCCAGGGCCCCAACGGACGAGCCGAAGAGGAAGCCCAACTGCGCATCGGGCTCGCGGAAGAACTCGCAGACGATGCGGGCTATCGCGTAACCCAGCACGAAGATGCCGCCGAGCAGGCCCGGCCGCCTGAAGCCGAACATCCGCACGGCGATCACCATGACGATGAACAGCAGCAGGCCTTCACCGAAGGCTTCATAAAGCTGGCTCGGATGCCGGGGCAGGGGGCCGGCATGCGGGAACACGACCGCATAGGGAAAATCGGGAGCGGGACGGCCCCAGAGTTCGCCATTGATGAAATTGGCGATGCGCCCGAAGAACAGCCCGATGGGCGTCACCACGGCTGCCATGTCGAGCATCGCGAGAGGGTTGAGCGAGCGCGAGCGGGCAAAGAACACGAGGGCGAGCACCGCGCCCAGGAAGCCGCCGTGGAACGACATGCCCCCATGCCAGACGGCCAGCGCTTCGAGCGGGTTCTGGAGATAGGCGCTGAAATTGTAGAACAGCACGTAACCGATGCGGCCGCCGAGAACGACGCCCAGCGCCACCCAGACGATCAGATCGTCGATATCCGTCGGCTTCGGCTGGCGCAGAGGGCCCCACAGCTCGGCCCTGGCGGCCAGGCGCTTGGCATAGAACCAGCCGCCCAGAAGGCCCGCTACATAGGCGAGGGCGTACCATCGGATCGCGAAGGGGCCGATGGAGAAGGCGACGGGATCGAGTATGGGAAATGACAGAGTCATATCGGCCCTTCAGTGAACATCCCGCCATTGGACCCTGTGGGGATGGATCGTCAACCCTGTTGCAGTTTCACGAAAATGCGCCCACATCTGCTTTTCCGGGGCTCTCTGGCCTCTCGAATGGTGTGGACCTCAAAACATGACCCAATCCTCCAATCGGATCTTCGATGAACTCGCCCGCTTCGCCACCGATGCCGCAGGTGCGGCGCAGGGCGTCAGGCGCGAGGTCGAAACCGTCGTCCGCAGCCAATTCGAACGCCTGATCAAGGACATGGACGTCGCCACCCGCGAGGAGGTGGAGGTGCTGCGCGAGATGGTGTTGGCCGCCCGCGCCGAAAACGAGCGTCTGGAGGCCCGCCTGAAGGCTCTGGAGGACAAGCTCGCCCAGGGCGGCGCCGCCGGTTCCACCGCCACCTAAACCTTTTGAGGTAGGCTGCTCTGCTTACAATGCATCCCTCCTGTTGTGGACAGGTCCGGAAGGTGCATTGTGGCGAGAGTCAAAATCTAAGACGGTGATTCATGAGCTGATTCGGGCCTGACGTGACAAGAATCCTGAATTCTGTAATGTATTCGGGAGGTCCTTCTCAAATATTGCCTGAATTATCTAATGTTATTGCCTGGCTATGTTTACCATAATTCAGGCCAATAAGTTTTTTGGATCGCCATGTCTCAGCATCACATCGAAATTGATCGCCTGGAGCACCCTCTCGACGTTCTCGAGAGGCTCGCTTCCTTGCGTCATTGGATCTTCGATCGTGCCGAGGCTGACGAATTGTCGGTTTCTGTGGCCGGGCGCTGGGCCGATTACGATATCGCCTTCACCTGGATTGAGGATGTCGAGGCCCTCCACGTGGCCTGCGCCTTCGACCTGAAGGTGCCCGAGCGCCGCCGGCAGGACGTGCTCCAGCTCATCTCGTTCATCAACGAGCAGCTCTGGGTCGGCCATTTCGACCTGTGGAGCACGGAGAACGTGGTGATGTTCCGCCACTCCCTGCTGCTGGCAGGCGGCGCCGATCCGACGCAGGGCCAATGCGAGACCATGCTGCGCGTGGCGGTGGAGGCCTGCGAGCGCTACTTCCAGGCTTTCCAGTTCGTGATCTGGGCCGGCAAGTCGGCGCGCGAGGCGCTCGACAGCGTGCTCTTCGAGACCGAAGGCGAGGCCTGAGGCTTAACAATATCCGAGCCTCGACAGGGCAGGGTGGCTTGTGAATAGTAGCGGCCCTCGCTTCATTCACACGCCGGATATCTTTTCATGCCCAACGATGCTCAACACCTTCCCTCGTCACTCATTCTTGTCGGGGCCGGCAAGATGGGCGGCTCCATGCTGGAAGGCTGGCTGAAGGTCGGCATGAAGCCTTCCGGCATGACCGTGGTCGATCCGCGCCCTTCCGAAGAGATGACGCGCTTCTGCTCGGAAAAGGGGATTGCGCTCAATCCCGCCCATCCGTCACCTGCCGATGTGCTCGTTCTCGCCATCAAGCCGCAGATGCTGGACGAGGCCGCTTCTGCGCTGAACACCTATCTCGGACCGCACTCGCTCATCATTTCGATTCTCGCCGGCAAGACGATCGGCGATCTGAAAGGCAGGGTGCCTGCTGCATCCGCCATCGTGCGCGCCATGCCGAACCTGCCCGCCAGCATCGGGCGCGGCGCAACGGGTGCTGCGGCGAATGCGGAGGTGAGCGAGACGCAGCGTCTCATGGCCGATGCGCTGCTGGCGAGCAACGGCATCGTCGAATGGCTGCCGTCGGAGGATCTGATCGACGCGGTGACGGCCGTGTCCGGTTCCGGTCCGGCCTACGTGTTCCATCTCGTGGAATGCCTCGCGGAAGCGGGCGCTGCCGCAGGATTGCCGCCGGAACTCGCGCAGCGCCTTGCGCGCGCCACGGTGACGGGAGCAGGCGAATTGCTGTTCCAGAGCGATCTGCCGCCCGCGACCCTGCGGCAGAACGTGACATCGCCCGGCGGCACCACGGCGGCGGCGCTCGAGGTGCTCATGCGCGATCCCGATGGACTCAGGAGCCTGATGCGCGAAGCCGTCGCGGCAGCCAAGCGCCGTGCTGAAGAGCTTGCGGGCTGACAGAAGGGATTTGGCGCCTACATCACTCGGTGGATTGCATGTTCAGGAGAATGCCATGACGCTGGAAGCCCCTTTCGACAAGCGCAAGGCCATCATCGATGCCCTGATGTGGCTTGCCGCCACGCGCGCCTGGAACGAAATCGAGATCAACGATATCGCGCGCGCCGCAGGCGTCACGCTCGCGGAGTTCCGCGATCTCTTTCCCTCCAAGGGCGCGGTGCTCGGCGGCCTTTCGCGCCAGATCGATCGCAAGGTATTGGAAGAGACGACGGACGATCTCGCGGGGGAACCAGCGCGTGAGCGCATCTTCGACGTCATCATGCGCCGCTTCGACGCGCTTGAGCCCTACAAGGAGGCGCTCCGGCGGATCTATCGCGACATGCAGTTCGATCCGCTGTCCTTGGCCGCTCTTCATCAGGTGGCCGTCAACTCGATGCGCTTCATGCTGGCGGCCGCAGGCATCAACACCGAAGGACCGCTCGGGACGCTCAAGCTGCAGGGCGCCGTGGCGGTTTATTCCAAGACCATGCGCACTTGGCTCGACGATGACGATCCGGCGCTTGCCAAGACCATGGCGCGGCTTGATCGCGAATTGCGGCGCGGCGAGCGTGTGATGGAAGGCGCGGAAGACCTGCGCCGCCTCACCGCTCCCCTGCGGGCCGTCGGACGCGCATTCAGGGAAGGCCGCCGCTCAGCGCGGCGCGAGCGCCGGGAAACGGGCGAAGGCGATGCGGATAATCCCGCCGCTGCGATCTGATCAATCGAGGGGCATCATGGATCAGGCACAATCGCTGACGCCGACGATCACGTTCGACGATTTTCTGAAAGTCGATATCCGCGTCGGACGCATCACCGCCGCGGAACCTTTCCCGCAGGCTCGCAAGCCCGCTTACAAGCTCACCATCGATTTCGGATCTGAGATCGGCACCAAGCGCTCATCCGCGCAGATCACGGTGAACCATGCGATGGAAGAACTCGTCGGCACATTGGTGCTCGCGGTCGTGAATTTCCCACCACGCCAGATCGGCCCCTTCATGTCCGAGGTGCTGACGCTCGGCGTGCCGGACGCGAACGGCGACGTGATGCTCATTCGGCCCGATAAGGATGTGCCGGTGGGCGGGCGCTTGTACTGACAAGCGTCATCCCGGACGAAGCGCAGCGAAGATCCGGGATCGGCTTCAGAATATAGCTTCATGCCATTCCCGCGCGGGCGCAAAACCATAGTCCCGACGGTTGAAGGAAGGCGCACGGCTCTCTCGCTTCATCCTGCACACGATCCCGGGTTCTGCTTCGCCGCCCCGGTATGACACTCTTCGAGAAAAGCTAAGCAGGCAGCCGCACCGTTGCGCGCAAGCCGCCGAGCGGGCTCTCAGTGAGCGAGATGTCGCCGCCGTGCGAGCGCGCGATGTCGCGGGCGATTGCAAGGCCCAGGCCCGAGCCGCCTTCATCCTGGTTGCGCGCTTCATCGAGGCGCACGAAGGGCTTGAACACCTCCTCGCGCAAGTCGGCCGGAATGCCCGGTCCGTCATCGTCCACATGCAGGGTGAGCCAGCGCGTTTCGTGATTGGCCGAAATCTCGATCCGGTCGCCATGACGGGCCGCGTTGGAAACGAGATTGAAGAGGAGGCGCCTGAAGGCATCCGGGCGAACCGTAATGATCGGGTCGCCCACGATGTCGAGCTCCGTCACATGGCCCTGACGCTCCGCATCGGACTGCGCTTCTTCCAGAAGCTGGCGCAAATCCGTTTCGCACGCCGTTTCGCCCGCATCACCCCCTTCGCCGCGCGCGAAGGCGAGATAGCCTTCGAGCATGCGGCTCATTTCGTCCACGTCGCGCTTGAGGTCTTCGATCTCAGGGCCCTGCTGCATGAGCGCGAGAGACAGTTTGAAGCGCGTGAGAATGGTGCGCAGATCGTGACTGACGCCGTTGAGCATCGTCGTGCGCTGTTCCATGTTGCGCTCGATGCGCCGCTTCATCTCAAGGAACGCATGACCGGCCTGACGCACTTCGCGCGCACCGCGCGGACGGAACTCGATCTCGCGTCCCTTGCCCAGCGCTTCGGCCGCTTCCGCAAGCCTCAGGATCGGCCGGATCTGGTTGCGCAGAAACAGGATGGCGATGCCGAGCAGCACGAAGGACGAGCCGCCCATCCAGACGAGGAAGATGTGCGAGTTCGACGCGTAAGCCTGACTCCGCCGCGCCAGCACGCGCATGACGGTGTCCTGGTTGAGCTTGATGCGGACTTCCACATAGTTGGAACGTCCCACCGTATCGAGCCAGTAAGGGCGGTCGATCTGGCGGCGCAACTCGTTGGAGAGGGTCTCGTCGAGAACCGAGAAGAACGGTTTGGGGCCCGGCGGCGGCAGGTCCGTGTTGTGCAGGATGTCCACATCGAGCTGCAGGCTCTCGGACGCGATGCGAGTGAGCGTCGTCGCTTCCCTGTCCTGCGGATAGCTTTCGTAGATCTGGATCAAGGCCGCGATGTCCGCCGTCACGGCGGAGGAGAGGCGGCGCGTCACTAATTCGTAATGCCGCTCCATGAACACATAGGCGACGACGGATTGCAGCAGTATGACCGGCGCGATGATGATGATGAGCGCGCGCGCATAAAGCCCCTTCGGCAGGAACCTGCCGAGCCAGCGCATCCCCCGGTCGAGTGGCGTGTAGTGAAGAGCCGCGCCGATTTTCATCGATCAATCACGAGGCGATAGCCGATGCCGCGCACGGTCTGCAGGAGAAGCGGATTGGCAGGATCCACCTCGATCTTGCGGCGCAGGCGGTTGATCTGCACGTCCACGGTACGCTCGTTCGCGGCGGCGCCGTTGCCGGAAAGCGCTTCGCGCGGAACGTTATCGCCGGTGGCCGAGCCGAGGATCGTCAGAATCTCGCGCTCACGCTCCGTGATGCGCACGACTTCATCGCCGCGCCGAAGCTCGCCGCGGTCGAAGCGGAAGGAGAAGGGGCCGAAATGGATAATCTCCGGCGCGTCGCCGGCCGATGCGCCTGCGATGGGAATCGCACGCTTGAGAATGTTGCCGAGGCGAAGCAGAAGCTCCCGCGGCTCGAAAGGCTTGGGGAGATAATCGTCCGCGCCGATCTCGAGGCCGGTGACCCGGTCGGACGTATCCGCGCGCGCGGTCAGCATCAGGATCGGCACCTGCGAAGTGGCGCGGATGCTGCGGGCATAATCGAACCCGGACTCCCCCGGCATCATCACATCGAGCACGAGAGCGTCGAACACGAAGCTCCCGGCGATGGAGCGGGCCTCCGCCGCGCTCGAGGCCGCCGTCACCCGATAGCCGTTCTCTGACAGAAAGCGCGTGAGAAGGTCGCGCAGACGACGGTCGTCATCCACCACGAGGACGTGGGGGGCGTGGTCGGGAATATCGATGCGGGTCGCTTCCATGGGCTCCGGGGCGATTGTTGAACGGCCCCCTGCTTTATCAGGTTTTATCCGGCCCGAATACGAGCTGCTGCACATGCGTGCGGTCATCGGAGTCGATGAGGCACAGGAGGTACCGGCTGATCGCCTCCTTGGCCTCGGGCTCCGCGTCCGCCAGCGCCCGCATGATCCGGCGCGTCTGGAGTTTGGCGAGCTTCAGGGCAAGGTCGCGCCCCTGGGGCGTGGCATGGAGCAGCCGCTGGCGACGGTCGGCCGTGCCCATGCGGCTTTCAATGAAGTCCTTCTCGATCAGCTCCTTGAGGACGCGGTTGAGGCTCTGCTTCGTGATTCTCAGGATGTCGAGCAACTCCGCAATCGTCAGCCCGGGCTGGCGGCTGACGAAGTGCAGCACCCGGTGATGCGCCCGGCCGAAGCCGTACTCGTCGAGAATCCTGTCCGGATCGCTGACGAAGTCGCGATAGGCAAAGAAGAACAACTCGATCAGGTCATAGGCCGGCGTCTCGATCAGGATATCCTTATCGAGGCTCTGCCGTTTGAAAGCCGGGATCGCGTCTGGCACCGTCCTCATCCAATTTTATGTCAGCCTTGTTGACATATCTCAGGACGATTGTTACTCGTCAAGCTGCTTTCGTGAAATGAATGAAATTGAAACGTCACGAATGCGACCGGAAATTACACGGCCCCGGTTTGCCACAAAGGTCGGCAGTTTAGGAGAAAAACATGTCCGCGACCCCCTTCGATCAACGTGATGGATGGATTTGGTACGACGGGCAGCTCGTACCCTGGAAGGATGCGCAGCTCCATGTCCTCTCGCACGGCCTTCATTACGGCTCGAGCGTATTCGAGGGTGAGCGCGCCTATGGGGGCGAGATCTTCAAGTCGACCGAGCATTCCGAGCGTTTGAGAAAGTCCGCCGAGATCCTCGACTTCGAGATTCCCTACAGCGCGGCCGAGATCGACGCCGCCAAGCGCCTCGTTCTGGAAAAGAACGGGATGACGGACGCTTATCTGCGCCCGGTGGCCTGGCGCGGTTCCGAGATGATGGGTGTGGCCGCTCAGACCAATAAGATCCACCTCGCCATCGCCTGTTGGGAATGGCCGTCCTATTTCGATCCGGCCCAGAAGATGAAGGGCATTCGCGTCGACATGGCGGAGTACCGCCGTCCCGATCCGGCCACCGCGCCGTCGGCCGCCAAGGCCGCCGGCCTCTACATGATCTGCACGATCTCGAAGCACAAGGCGGAGCGCAAGGGATATGCCGACGCGCTCATGCTGGATTGGCAGGGCCGCGTGGCCGAATGCACCGGCGCCAACGTGTTCTTCGTGAAGGACGGCGCGATTCATACGCCGATTGCCGACTGCTTCCTTGATGGCATCACGCGCCGCACGGTGATCGACCTCGCCAAGCGCCGCGGCCTCGAAGTCGTCGAGCGCCGGATCATGCCGGAGGAGATGTCAGGTTTCCAGGAATGCTTCATCACCGGAAGCGCGGCGGAAGTGACGCCCGTGGCGGAAATCGGTTCGTATACCTTCACGCCGGGCAACATCTCCAAGATGCTGATGGACGATTATACGGCAGAGGTGCAGCCCAAGGCCAAGGCGGCCTAAGGCTTTCCATCTCTTCGTATCGAACTTGTCATGGCCGGGCTTGTCCCGGCCATTTCCATTTTGAGGGCGCGGCGGTTCGAAGATCCGGATGCCTGCAAAAGTGCGGGCATGACGAGGGCATTTTCAAAAATCCTCTGCGTCGGGAATGCGGTTGAAGGCGATCTTCGCGCCTGCATAGCCGCCGGGGATTTCCACGGAAGGTCCCCAATGCAGAAGCGCATGTCCTTTGAGGGTCTGCCCGTGGTGGGTGTTGAGCCGGTCGGCGATCACGGACAGATATTCCATCCGGCGTTTCGTTTGAGCTTCCGCCGTGTATCCGAACAGATCCTCCTCGATGTCCCTCAGGGGCACCAGGTCGTAGAGCGCCACATGAACGCTGCGGCTGCGGCGCATGTCCTCCCGCTCGGCGTGGAGGAAAAGACGGCTCAAGGATGCGAGGAGTGAAGGGTCGTCCCAGGTTGGTGAAAAGCGATCCTCCCCATACCAGCCGGCGCTGTTCCTGTCGGTCAGCCAGAGAGCGAGAGCGCGAGCGGAGAACCCTGCGCGGCGCATGCGGCGCGAGGCTTTCACCAGCAGGACCCGGGCCGCGGCATAGGCGCCGCCCAGATGCCGCCAGTCGGCGGGCAGCACGCGGCCATGCCCGAACATGCGCCGCTGGGTCTCCGGGCGCTCGACTGTATAGCCGTGCAGTCCCATCCACATCCGCTCGCCTTCCACGCTGCCCCAAAGGCGGCGCATTTCCTTGGGCTGCAGGCGCAGGAGAGTGGCCATGTCGGTGACGCCGGCGCGGGCCAGACGCGCCGCGTTGCCCCGCGCGATGCCGGGAATATCGGTGAGCTCGAGCGAGAGCAGGGGCCCCGGCAGGTCCTCGGGGCGGATGGCGGCGAGCCCGTCCGGCTTGTTGGCCTCGGCTGCGATCTTCGCCAGAAGGTCGTTCGGGCCGAGACCCACCGAGCAGGTGAGCGTCGGGCCGATCCGTGTGGCGATGGCGTCTTTCACGCGCCTGCCGAGAGCCAAGCCTTCCGCCTGTTCGGAGGGAAGAAGAGCGCAGACCACCTCGTCGATCGAGCAAACGGCCTTGATCGGCACGATGCTCTCGATCACCTCGACGATGGTGCGGTGAAGCTCCACGTAACGCTCGTGCCGCGCATTCACGAAGATGAAGTTCGGAAGCTGCCGTCGCACATCGCGCACAGTGGCGCCGCGCTTGATCCCGAGGGCTTTCGCTTCCCGGCTGACGGCGATCAGGCCCGTATGCTCGGATGCAACGGGGATGACGCCCATGGGCTTGCCCCGGAGATGCGGCTGCAGGTGCTGCTCGGCGCTGGCGAAGAAGGAATCGAAATCCACATAAAGCCGCTCCAGGCCAGCCGGCTTGCGCATGATTGCCCACCTGTTTTTCATGAGTGAACAAAATGAGAACATAAGCTGGACTGTGAGTCGAGCGGTCGGCCTGTGGATAATGGGGACGAACCGCTGGGGGTAGCCCGTCTTTCCGTTGAGGAACCAAAGGCATGATTCCGATGTTCTCATTTTCGAACAAACAGAGAACAATAGGAGTCTCACATGGCATCGCACAGCAAGACTGCTAGCGGACACCCTTCAAAGGCGAAGTAGGCAAGCGGAGACGAAAATCCGAAGCTCGCTCCGAACGCAGCGGATAACCGGATCAAGGATCCGGAGGATTGGGTGAGCGGAGACGAGCCCATGACCGGCGCTCAAGCCTCTTATCTGAAGACCCTCTCGGAGCAGGCGCATCAGCCTGAAGCGTATGATCCGAAGCTCGACAAGGCCGAAGCCTCGAAGCGGATCGACAATCTCAAGCAGAACAAAGGCCATTGAGGCCGCTTGGGATCTCTCTTCTCCACAAAGCATTGGTTTCGGATGGCTCAGCCCTTTTGCAAAAGCTGGGCCATCACCACATAAGAGACCGGAGCATCATGCTCCTATGGGATGAAACGAAACGATGATGAAATTTGCTTCTCGCCGAAGTCGCGTCATGGTCGCACTGGCCGCCGCTTTGGTGCTGGCCGGCAGCGCTGCCGAGGCACGCGTCGGCGGAGGCCGAGGCGGCTTCGGCTCGCGCGGCGCGCGCACTTATTCTCCGCCTCCGGCTACCCGGACGGCGCCTGAGGCTGCTGCTCCCATTCAGCGCTCGCAGGTTCCGAACCAGGGCCAGAACCTCAACCGTCCCGGCGCCCCGGCTCCGAACGTCGCACAGCCGCGTCGCTTCGGCTTCGGCACGGGCCTCATGGCGGGCCTCTTCGGCGCTGGCCTTCTCGGCATGCTCATGGGCAACGGCTTCTTCGGCGGTCTCGGCGGCCTCGCTTCGATCATGGGTCTGCTGCTCCAGGTCGGCCTTATCGTCCTGCTGATCTCCTTCGCCATGAAGTGGTTCCGCCGCCGTCAGGAGCCGGCTTATGCGGGTCCGCAGAGCTATAACCGCTCGGCGGCCGGCGGCAGCGTGCCTCCGACGAACGGCACCCGCCCCGCCGCAGGCGGAATGGGCGGGGGCTTGGCAGGGGGCCTGGGCGGCCTCGGCGGTGGTGCTCTCGGCGGAGCGCTCGGTGGCCTGAAGCAGAATCGTCGCCGCACGGACGTGCGCGATGAAGTCGGCATCGGCGAGCAGGATTTTGCCGCCTTCGAGCGCTCGCTCGTGGAGCTGCAGGATGCCTATTCGCGCCAGGATATCGAGAAGATCTGGTCGATGGCCACGCCTGAGATGGCAGGCTACATCCAGGAAGAGCTGAACGATTACTCTGCGCGTGGTGTCGTGAACAAGGTCTCGGATACGCGCCTGCTCCAGGGCGATCTGTCCGAGGCGTGGCGTGAGGGGACGGCCGAGTATGCGACCGTCGCCATGCGCTTCTCGGTGATCGACGTGTTGACCGACAAGGCAACCGGGCGTGTGGTGGAAGGCGATGCCTCGACGCCGCAGGAAGCCACCGAGCTTTGGACGTTCCGCAGGGATCAGGGTAGCTCCTGGAAGATCTCCGCGATCCAGTTGGCTTAAAAACAACACTCCACATCAACAAGAAAGCGGCCGGTGAAAACCGGCCGCTTTTTCCTTGGACGACAGCGCTGAGGATTACTCGGCGGCGTGACGGCGATCCTTGTGCGATCCTTCGCGAACTTCCTCGATGATCTTGCTGACGAAAGCATCGAGGTCACCGGGATTGCGGCTGGTAATCAGGCCTTGATCGGTCACCACCGTCTCATCGCGCCACTCGCCGCCCGCATTTGCCACGTCCGTCTTGATCGATTGATAGGACGTGCATTTCTTGCCCTTGATGATGCCTGCTTCGATCAGCAGCCATGGGGCATGGCAGATGGCCGCAACCACTTTCCCGGACGAGTAGAATGCGCGGATGATCTCGATGGCTTTCTGCTCCATGCGCAACTTATCGGGATTGATCTGGCCGCCGGGCAGCACGAGCGCGTCATAGGCGGAGGGATCAATGCTCTCGATATCCTTGTCGACCTTTACGCTCTTGCCCCAATCCTTTTCGTCCCAGCCGCGGATCTCACCGGGCTTCATGCGCGATTTGGGTGCGGCAACCTCGACCGTTGCGCCGGCCTCGGAAAGCTTCTGCTGCGGCACCATGAGTTCCGACTGCTCGAAACCGTCTGTCGCCATAATGAGGATTTTGGCCTGTTGGATGTCAGGCATGGCATTCTCCATTGTTGTTCAGGGGTTGGCGATGGAACGGATGAAAGGGGCAGGGGTTCCGGAAAACCTCTTATGCGGAACCCGATCTGCATGGGCCTGTTGACCTCGTTCACGGACAATTCAATGAGGATGGAAAGCATGGTGAATCCAGGAGTGCCCACGAACGATCCGGTTCCGGGTGGAAACATTCCGAGCGAAGTGCCTCCGAGCCCCGAGCCGGATGAGATGCCGGATACGGGCCCGACAGGTCCGCGCACGCCTTATCCTGTGAACGATCCCGGTATCACGGATCCGACAGGACCGGGTTCCGAGCCCGATTATCTTCCGGGCACCCCCACGGCGCCGGGCACGCGGTTCTAAGGATCAGATGTCCAAGATCGCGTAGGGTTTGCCGGTCGGCTTCTCGATGTGCTTGGCAACGTTGTAGACCGGCTGCCCGCCGGGCGTGCGCCCCTCGAAGCGGCCACGATGGGCGTGGCCGTGGACGATGGCGTTCACCTTGAACCGGTCTATGGTCTCCGCCAGACGCGAGGAGCCGAGAAAAGGATAGATCTCCAGCGGCTCGCTCTCGATGGTGTCAACGACCGGCGCGTAGTGGAGAATGACCATGGAGCGCTTGGCGCGAACCTGCCTCATGGCGTTCTCGAGCCGCAGCGTCTCGTTCATGGTTTCATTGACGAACTGCTTCATGGCGGGCTCGCCGAAATAGCCCAGCATGCGCCGTCCGAAACCGCCGGCGAAACCTTTCACGCCGACGAAGCCGACGCCGTCGATCTCCACCGATTGCCCGTCAAGAACCTTCATGCCCGCATCGCGCAGAATGTGGGCGACTTCTTCATGCGCGCCGCACTCGTAATCGTGATTGCCGAGCACGCCCACGACAGGGATCGAGCATGCCTTGAGATCCTGCGCGAGAAGCTCCGCCTCCTTCGGCTTGCCAAGGTCTGTCAGATCGCCTGCAAGGACGAGAACATCTGCTTCCTTGGAGATTTCGCCGAACAGCTCGCGATAGGAATCGCTGTTGTCTTCACGCACGTGAAGGTCGCCCATGGCAGCGACCTTCAGGGTCTTCTCAACATCACTCATTCCGCCATTCACCTTCGCCGCCGACATCGGCGAAGCCCCATTGCTTCACATCGATTTCATAATCCACGCGCGAGAACATCCGTCCCCGGCACACTTTCATCTGCGGCGGAGGCAGGTCGCGCTGCTTGGCCAGTCGATCGAGCAACTCGTCCATGACCCAGCTCGGAATCTTGTCGCGCTCGGACGGGTAGATCCAACGGAAGTTGAGCAGGTGCATCAGCAGCACTTCCCAGTGCACTTCCATGTAGGCAAGCAGGCGATGCCAGTCGATCTGATCGTGGGCTTTCAGAAAGGTATGCGCTACATCGGCGCCATCGTAGCGATGGCGGAGCTGGATGAAGCACTTGGACCAGACGAGTTCGGTGGGCCCCACGATGCGCACGGGAGTGCCGAACACCTCGATCTGTCGCGCGTGCTCGAACCACGGATCGCCGATCGGCATGGTGCCGTTCGAGGAAGCAAAAATCACATCGAAGAAATATTGGCCCTTGAAGACTTTGCCGAGCCAGCGCTCGTCCTCGATCTCAATGGAGTACCCGAGGCCTTTGAAATGCGACAAGACCCGCGTGTAGTCACCAGCCTTGCAGAAGATATCGAGATCCTTCGTCGGCCGCGTGATGCCGGTATAGGCCGAGAGAGCATAGGTTCCTGCAAGCAGGAAGGGCAGGCCGAGCTCGTTCAGTTCCCGCAGAGCCTCGGCATAGAACGCCTCGGATTCAGGATATTTCAAAGTCGGTTCCGCCTTGGCGTCCATAACAGGGACGCTGTAGGGAGGGTTCGACGTCAGGTCTGGATCGTGAACTGCCATAGGCCTTATCCAAAGCGGGGCCGATGGTGGCCCGCGTTCGACAACCCTATGGCAGTAATGAAGTTCCGCCGCGGCTCAGTTTGCGGTCTGGGGGCGCATCACGCGCCCATCCGCTTCTGCTCGCGCTTGGCGTTCCCGCCTTCCATCCTGAGCAATCCCAGGGATTTCCAGAACGGCCTCACCTTCTCGTCATTGACGGCGAGATGAGCCTCGAGGACCCGAAGGCTCTCGTCTGCGCCCTTCAACTCCTGCCCCTCTTTGGACACCTTGAGGCCCGCTTGATTCATATGATTCAGAACGGCCTGGGACAGGTCCTTCTCCTCATTGTGAAGCGCAAGCCAGATCAGCGCACCGATACGGTCATGAGGCACGCCTCCGCCAAGAACGGGCGATGCGAACGTGTTGAGGGGAGCGCCGGACTTCACGCGCTCCGCAGCGACCGCGTTGAAGCGCTCCGCACGGAGCTTGCGCTCCAGGAGACCCTGGTCGGGAAGACAAGGATGGCAGGCATTCTGATCGATCAGGTAAAAGATTCCCTGGAGGATCCGATCCAGCTTGAACCGCTCGAGTTCCGGAAGGCTCGCGATCTCGCGCAAGGCGCGCGGTCCTGGCGTGAGGGCTGCGACCAAGCCATTGAAGAGATCGGGGTTCAGTTTGATGGAGAAGCGGCTTCCCTTCATGTCCTGAGAAGGATTGCCGTTCGTCAGCGCAAATCTCGTGTCCAGCCATTTCTCGGTAATGGCCTGAGCGCCAGGTCTCACAGGACCTTTGACGAAGATGTCGGACCGGAACTGCTGATTGATGATGTGATCGCGCACCGTCTCGCGAAAATGCACGTCGTCGATGCCGGCAAGAAGATCCCGTTGCTCCTGTGTCAGATGGATCATGTCGAGGCCCGCCGTCGTGCTGGCGGGACCCACCCATGTGAGTTTGGCCTCCGACAGTTCGCGGGCCACATCCATGAAGTAGAACGGCGTCAAATCGCGATTGAAATACTCATGCGCGACGTAGTTGAGATTGTTCTTCTTGATGCGCTCGATGCGACCAGCCAGCGATGGCTGGCTTTGGAAATAGCTGGCTTCCAGACGGTTGAGCGTTTCGGCGAAATCGAGAGATGCGGAAATGCGCGGCAGCAACGGGCGGGATGCGCCCTGCATGTCTGCGTGCTCGATCATAAGACGCCGGAGCGGCATGACGGATGCCCATCCGGGCATGCAGTTGTAGGAGATGTAGACGATGCCGCCCGGCTTCAGCTTCCTGGCAATGAAGCGAACGATCTCCTGCCGCGCCTCCGCCGAGATCCAGCTATAGATGCCATGAAGGGTGATGAAGTCGAAATCCGGCAGGTCATCGCGTTGCAGATACTCGCCGAAGCTGTCGTTCGAGAAATGCACATTGCCGAGCTTGGCCGCCCGCGCCAGATCCTGTGCGCCGGCAATATGGCTTGGATTGAAGTCGGTTGCATAGAACTCGATATGCGGATTGCCGGCAGCCAGAACATTGGCTGTGTAGCCCTGTCCGCAGCCCAGCTCGCAATAAGTGCGCGGCTCCAGATCGGCCCCGGGAGCCTGCACCCCGCGCAGGAGTGCGTACAGGCTCAGCAGATTGGGCGTCAGGCCCTTATAGAAGCCGTGGGTGTACTCGACGTCCGTGACGTAGCCCGAACTCCAATTGGTCATGGTCGATCCATTCGATCTGCAATGTTTTTGATGAAATAACGTTGCAATAATACTTTGCAGATCGAATGGCCGGGATCAAGCCTTCATATGGTCTTCCGGGAAGCTAGTGGTCCCCGTGAGAGACCCTTACGTCTCGCGGGCTGTTCAGGATTTCAAGCAGGCTGGTGGCGATGTGCCTGGCTTCGTCATCCTTGAGGCGAAGCAGGAAGGGGGGCATCATGCCGGCCTGCAGGCCCACCACGGCAAGACCATGCTCGTCGGTGCCGACATCGATGGTCGAGGACGTGACCTCCACCAGCTCCTCGGGAGCGTCTTCTCCCGCATTTTCGCTGCTTTCGCCGATTGCGATGAGAAGCTGGCTGAGGGCCTTGACCAGCGAGCGGGCAGCGTGAGGGTCCATGACCACCGCTGTCGACTGCTCGCCTTTCTGGAAGGCGATCTGAATGTTGTCACCTTCGAGCGTGACGGAAATACCTGCCATCGTCGTCCTCATCCTTCCCGTCAGATATGAGGTCGTGCGTCTGAGGGAAAAGGCAAGGTCCTGATACGGCAGATGCGCCCCGCTCCCAAGAGCAAAAGGGCGCATCCGCGAGGGGCTCGCGAGCTTTCAGGGGATAGAAGGATAATCGCCCTGAAATGCCGGTGGGGTCAGGTGCGGTTCTTGCGGCTTGTCGTGTCGCCGGTCCCTCCCGTGTTCATTTCGGGCTGGCCCACCGTTCCGGCGCCTGCCGCGCCTGCGCCGGAGAGCATGCTGCCGCCCATGCCCATATCAGCGTATTGCTGGACGCGCAGGTTGTTCTGCACATGGGTGACGCCCGAGACGGATTCCGCGATGTCCTCCGCATGCCGTTTCTCGAAGCGGCTGTTGACGGTGCCGCTCAAGGTGACCTCGCGGCCCGAAACCGAGACTTCGATTTCCGATGCATCGATATGCGGATCATCCGTAAGGCGGTCATTCACATCGTCCATGATCCGCTCATCGGAACGCTGATAGCCCTTCGGTCCGCGTCCGCGATGATAGCCCGCCTCGCGCATGTCCCGGTCACGGCGGCGCTCGGCATCCTCGTCGCCGAACCAGGAGCGGACCTCGTCCCCGGCGCGCTCGAAGAACCCTCTGTCCTCATTGTAATCACGGGAGCCCCGACCGAACGTGTCGGAGCCGGAACGGTCCTGATCCCATCCGTATGAACTCCCCGAACGGCGATAGTCCCGGTCACGATCCCGGCCTTCGCCGGAGCGGAAGAGGGAGGACGCGTTGTAGTCACGGTCTTCGCCGACAACGTCGCGCCAGTCGCGGGCGGAGCCGCCTGTGCCATAACCGGCGGAATCCCCATAGTCGCGCCTGGGTGTTCTGTCTTCGCGGGCGCGGTCGTAACCGGCGCGGTCATTACCGAAGCCTCGGCGGGCGATATAGCCGTCGTCATCGCGATAGCGATCATTGGCCATGGGAGCGCTCCTTCCGTTGTTCTTGCCGTCGTTCATGGGTACGGCCCGCCGACGGGCAGGGCCTTGCTCCTTCAACGTGAGGAGGCAGAAGCCGTTCCTCCGAAGGGTTTTGAACAGCCATGGTTGAACGGGTTCGCCGGGTTCGCATTGACGATGGCGCAACGCTTTCACGAGCAGAGGTCTCCCATGGCGGAACTATCGGGTTTGAGCGACGAGGCATTGGCGGTCTTCGCCTTTGCTGCCTATCACCAGTTGTCCAGCGGGCAGGCCGTCAGGCGGGTCGTCCAGCGCGACGGAGCAGGGCACAAAGCCAGCGACACGGCTGTTTCCGAGTTGACAGGGAGGGGGCTGATCGAAGCCGATGGGGAGGAGATCCGCTTTACGGACAAAGGCGAGGAGGCATTGCAGATGCTTATTTCAAGCCTGCGCGGCAGCCGGGATACCTAAGAAGGCTTAGCCGTTCTGCCTTGCAATTGCCCCATCCTTCCCCTACTTATTCTCGCATCGACATTTGGCCGGACGACTGGGCTACACCGCTTTGGCACTGCCGGGCGCACGTTCCTTCTCTCTACCAATATCGACTAGCGGGCGTAATTGGCCTCAAGCCCCCGCCCACGTGCAAACGACAGCGAAAGGATTTCCCATGGAAACGGGAACCGTGAAGTGGTACAATGAAACCAAGGGTTATGGTTTCATCCAGCCCGACAACGGCGGCAAGGACGTGTTCGTCCATGCAACGGCGCTTGAGCGCGCCGGCATGCGTGGTCTGCGCGAGGGTCAGAAGATCTCGTACGAGCTTCAGACGGATCAGCGTACCGGCCGCGCCTCTGCAGTGAACCTGCAGAACGCCTAAGGTTTGATACTTGAGGGCGTGCCTGGCACGCTCTCTTGCTTATCGGCCGTTCCGCTTAAGGAGCGGCTTTTTTTGTTACGAGGAAGACTTTGCATGGCAAAGGAAGAACTGATCACCTTTGAAGGACTTGTGACCGAAATTCTGCCGGATGCGCGCTATCGCGTGCAGCTCGACAATGGCCATGAGGTCATTGCCTATACGGCCGGCAAGATGAAGAAGAACCGCATCAAGACGCTCGCGGGCGACCGCGTGACCGTCGAGATGTCGCCCTACGACCTTGAAAAGGGCAGGCTCATCTTCCGCCACAAGGACTCGGGTGCATCGTCCGGCCCCCGCCCGCCGCAACGCGGAAATCAGCAGTTCCGGCGTCGGTGAGCCGGTTGCGCGCCTCCTGAGGGCAGCGCAGGCCACGTTCCGCATGCTTCGACAAGCGAAAAGCCCGGGAGCGGTCATCCGCTTCACCGGGCTTTGGCGTTTGGGATCAGGCTCCACTCAGGCGACGGCGGCGTGCATCACCGAAAGGGTTACGCGATCGGGGCCGATATCCTCGTCCATATCCTCGAGGTGCATGAGCTCGGCGAGGCGGTTACGGGCGCGGTTGACGCGGCTCTTGATGGTGCCCACCGCGCAGCCGCAGATCTCGGCAGCCTGCTCGTAGGAAAAGCCCGAGGCTCCGACCAGCAGCAATGCCTCACGCTGATCGTGCGGCAGCCGTGCGAGCGCCCTCTGCAGGTCTTCGAAGTCGAGATGGGGCATTTGATCGGGCTGAACCGAAAGGGTGGCGGCATACTTGCCGTCGGCATCCTCAACCTCGCGCCGCCGCTTGCGGTATTCGGAATGAAAAAGGTTGCGCAGGATAGTGAAGAGCCACGCCTGCATGTTGGTGCCGGGTTGAAAGCGAGCGATGTTCGCGATCGCCCGCATCAATGTCTCCTGCACCAGATCGTCCGCGCGGTCCACGTTGTTCGTCAGAGAAATGGCGAACGCGCGCAGGTTCGGCGTTGCCTTGAGCATGGAATCGCGAAGATCGGTATCGATGCTCATGATTGCTGCTTCTCCGGCGTCCGTTCGTCCAAACGATTGATGATTTCGATGAACCGATCCGGAACCGGCTGCTCGCCGAGCGCCAGGGCTTCATAGAACTGGCGCAGACGCTGGCCGAGTTGGGCCTGGACAGAGCGGCTGAGCGCCGGCGATGAAGATTTTCTGAGGCCCGGAACAGGCTCTGGATCAAACTGAGGCATTTGCTTTGGAATCTTTTTTTGCATGGGGTCCGGATCCGTATGAGGCGGCGACCTCCCGCAGGGTCGCGCTCAAGGAGGCACCCAATCGCCGTGAGTGTAACGCCAAGCCAGTTTGATCGTTCCGTTACGGCAGAGGTTCCTTTGTGTGCATTGGCATAACGTTCAGGGAACCAAATTCGAATGGCCAAGTTTCTCTGCAACAGCTCATTTTCGGCTGAGGTTGAGCCTCTCCTCCCTCATGAACATTCATGAGGAAAGGCGCAAACCTCCGCGGAAGCTCTACAGGAGGCAACACAATGGCTATCAGTACTATCCTTCTTATTCTCATCATCCTGCTGCTGATCGGTGCGGTGCCGGCATGGCCCCATAGCCGTGGCTGGGGGTATGGCCCGAGCGGTCTGCTCGGCGTGATCCTGCTGATCCTGATTGTCCTATTGCTTATGGGGCGAATCTGACGGGGTCGATGCAAGACTGACCAAGAGGCGGCCGAGAGGCCGCCTTTTTGCGTGCAGATTCATGGTCAAGGTTGTGTGGATCCGCACATTGCCGAGATCGTTTGCGCCCTACCTTCATCTCGGTCGCGGCCATTCAACGGCAGACATCGACCCCTTACGATGCTGCGTTATTTTTGGAGGCCGGACTTCTCTTCCCGATGCGTGTGCCGGGTGAGACCCCCGTCATCTGTTGCCCCCTGAGCGGATGACGGGGGACATTCTTTCGAATGGGCTTCCCCTAGCCTGACAAAACATTCCGGATCTTTGCTGAGAAGTGTAAATTGGATCACGGGGGCTCGGAGGAAGCGATGCCCATATTCCTCGATCGGCATGACTTGAAGGGATTGACGGCGGCGGATGTTGCGGAGGCTCATCGGAAGGACTTGGAGGTGCAGGGGCATTATGGAGTCCGCTTCCTGACCTATTGGTTCGATGACACGCGCGGCACAGCTTTCTGCCTTATCGATGCTCCCGACATTCAAACGGCAATGCGGGTTCATGACGAGGCTCATGGCGAGATCGCACGGGATGTCATCGAAGTCGATTTATCCGCTGTCGAAGCCTTCCTGGGTCGCGTTTCCGATCCGATGCCCGTTGAAACGGCCATCGATCCGGCCATGCGCACCATCATGTTTACGGACATCGTCGATTCAACCGGAATGACGGCCCGTCTGGGCGATGTCCGCGCTGTCGAAATGGTGCGCGCTCATGATGCCTTGGTTCGTCGGGCCCTGCATCGCAAGGGCGGACGCGAGATCAAGCACACCGGCGATGGGATCATGGCAGCCTTCGACGATGCCGAAGCGGGCGTGGAATGCGCTCGTGCCATCCAGCAGGCCTTCGATGCCTTCAACCTCGCCAGTCAGGAGAAATTGCGGGTTCGCATAGGGCTGGATGCTGGCGAGCCGGTTGCCGACCACAACGATCTTTTCGGCGCGACCGTGCAGACAGCCGCTCGCCTCTGTCAGAGCGCAGAGCCGGACTCCATCGTCGTGTCCGAGGAAGTGTCCAGATTTCTGGCGGGCCGTGTTGAACTCGTCGAACTCGGGCAAAGAACTTTGAAAGGTTTTTCGCGGCCGGTCCGCGCGTACGAGGTGGCCTGGCGTTGAGACACATGAAGAAGGGGCGGATTTACCGCCCCTTGCGACCGCCTTTGTATTTCGGCTTCTGTCCCGCGAAACCCTGCGTCGAGCGTCCTGCCGGACGCTCGCGGTAGTTCAGAGGGATTTCGCGGTCCGTGCCTGGGCCCATCTCGTCGAGGCCGGGCTTGCGGATGCGGGTGCCTTCGTCCGAGCGGCCCTTTCCGAGCGGCCCGTAAGCGTCGGAATCCTCGTCTCCCTCGCTCGCGCCCTCCGCCGAGGCGGGAAGGCCCTTCGGTGGCAGGTTGGCGTTGCGTCCGTATTTTCGCGATCCACCGTACTTGCCTGCTTCCTTCTCCACATCGGCCTGACGCGCCATGGGATCGTCGCTGATGGCGAGTTCCGTGGCCTGCAGGCGCTTGAGTTCGTCGCGCAGGCGCGCGGCCTCTTCGAACTCCAGGTTCGCGGCGGCTTCGCGCATGCGCTTTTCCATGTCCGCGATGACGGCCTTGAGGTTGTGACCGACGGTCCTGTCGGCGAGGCCCGTATCGACGGAGACGTGATCGCGCTCGTAGACGCTCTCGAGAATATCCGCAATGTTCTTCTTCACGCTCTGCGGCGTGATGCCGTGCTCGGCGTTGTAGGCGAGCTGCTTCTCGCGGCGTCGGTTGGTCTCGGCGATCGCGCGCTCCATGGAGCCGGTAATCTTGTCGGCGTAGAGGATCGCCTTGCCCTCCACGTTACGCGCCGCGCGGCCGATGGTCTGCACCAGCGAGGTCTCCGAGCGCAGGAAGCCTTCCTTGTCCGCATCGAGAATGGCGACGAGCGCGCATTCCGGAATGTCGAGGCCCTCGCGCAGCAGGTTGATGCCGATCAGCACGTCGAAGGCGCCAAGCCGCAGATCGCGGATGATCTCGATGCGCTCCAGCGTGTCGATGTCGGAGTGCATGTAGCGCACGCGAATGCCGTTCTCGTGCATGTATTCCGTCAGGTCCTCGGCCATGCGCTTGGTGAGCGTGGTGACGAGCGTGCGGTAACCTTGCGCAGACAGTTCCTTCACCTCGTGCACGAGATCGTCCACCTGAGAACGTGCCGGGCGGATCTCGACGATGGGGTCCACAAGACCTGTCGGGCGGATGACCTGTTCTACGAACACGCCGCCGGTCTGCTCCATCTCCCACTTGGCGGGCGTCGCCGACACATGAATCGATTGCGGGCGCATCGCGTCCCATTCCTCGAAGCGCAAGGGGCGGTTATCGAGGCACGAGGGGAGACGGAAGCCATATTCGGCCAGCGTCGCCTTGCGGCGGAAGTCGCCGCGATACATCCCGCCGATCTGCGGCACGGTCACGTGGCTCTCGTCAGTGAAGACGAGCGCGTTGTCGGGCAGGTACTCGAACAGGGTCGGCGGCGGCTCGCCGGGCTTGCGGCCCGTGAGATAGCGCGAATAGTTCTCGATGCCGTTGCACACGCCGGTCGCTTCGATCATCTCGAGATCGAACTGCGTGCGCTGCTCGAGCCGCTGCGCTTCGAGCAGGCGGCCCATGCGGGCGAGTTCCTGCAGCCGGTGCTGCAACTCGTCCTGAATGCCCTTCACGGCCTGCTGCAAGGTCGGACGCGGCGTAACATAGTGCGAGTTCGCGTAGACCTTCACGAATTGCAGATCGTTGGTCTTCTTGCCGGTCAGCGGATCGAACTCGACGATGCTCTCGATCTCATCGCCGAAGAGGCCGATGCGCCAGGCGCGGTCTTCCAAGTGCGCCGGGAAAAGTTCGATCACATCGCCGCGCACGCGGAACGTGCCGCGGGCGAAATCGCTCTGGATGCGCTTGTACTGCAAGGCCACGAGATCCGCGATGAGCTGGCGCTGCTCGATCTTCTCGCCGACCTTCACGGAGAAGGTCATGGCGGTATAGGTTTCCACCGAACCGATACCGTAGATGCACGACACCGAGGCCACGATGATCACGTCATCGCGTTCGAGCAGGGCGCGCGTCGCAGAGTGGCGCATGCGGTCGATCTGCTCGTTGATGGAGCTTTCCTTCTCGATGAAGGTGTCCGAGCGCGGCACATAGGCTTCGGGCTGGTAATAGTCGTAATACGAGACGAAGTATTCCACCGCGTTGTCGGGGAAGAACGACTTGAACTCGCCGTAGAGCTGCGCGGCCAGCGTCTTGTTCGGCGCGAGGATGAGGGCGGGGCGTTGCGTCTCCTCGATCACCTTGGCCATGGTGAAGGTCTTGCCCGAGCCGGTGACGCCGAGCAGCACCTGGTCGCGCTCCTGGCGGCGCACGCCGTCCACCAGTTCGCGGATCGCGTTGGGCTGGTCGCCGGAGGGCGTGAAATCGGATTTGATCTTGAACGGGATACCACCTTCCGACTTCTCGGGGCGGGGCGGGCGGTGCGGCACCCAGGCTTTGCCGTTCTTGAAGCGCGGGTCGCCTTCGGTCAGCAGTTTCGAGAGCGCATCGACGGTGGCCGAGAAGCCCGATCCCGATCCCATGTCGCCCAACTCGTTCGCCACGTCCGGCCCGTCGTCGGGGCCCTTCAGGCCGAGCTTCTTGGCCAGCGCCGGATCGACATCCGTGATGTCGCCATGGATGAAGGTTTCCTGCGCGCGCTCTGCGAAACCTTCAGCCGCCTCCCGCTCCCGGTTGACGGCGGGATTGAGGAGTTCAGCCAGGTGCGGGGCCAGAGGCTTCAGATCAGGCTTGGACGCTTTCCCAGTGGAAAGCTTGGGCTTTTTGGGTGATTTGGCCATAGAACGAATATGGTACGAACTGCCGACGAATGGAAGGGTGTGGATGGACGCAAGGAGATATCTTTACGGCGAGGCTCGGCAACCATAACGTGCATCGTTCCTTGAAGAAGCCTTCCATGAAATCCTTGAAAGACGACCTCCCAAAATTCGATGCCCTCATGCTACCGACCATCCAAGCACTGAAAGCTCTTGGTGGTTCCGCTTCGAATGAGGAACTGGTTGATCACGTTGCAGATAAGCTCAAGTTATCCGAAGAGTTGCGTAACATTCCCTCTGGCAAAGGCTCTCGTTCAGAGCTTGCTTATCGCATGGCTTGGGCGCGCACCTACCTAAAAGGACACGGGGCAGTTGATAATTCAGAGCGTGGTGTTTGGAGCTTGACCGATAAAGGTGAGAGTATCACGGAAACGGATATAGAAGCTATCAAACGCAACGTTCGAATGGCGAACTATGAAGCTCGGAAGTCAGGAGCAACTGCAAAGCCTGCTAGTGATGAAGCTGAAGTATTCTTATGGAATGAGCGGTTGTTGGAAACCGTTCAATCTATTCCGCCTGACGCGTTCGAACGTTTGTGCCAGCGCATCTTGCGTGAATCCGGCTTTACACGTGTGGATATTACTGGAAAGTCCGGAGATGGCGGCATCGACGGCATCGGCGTCCTTCGGATGCATCTAGTATCATTCCATGTGCTTTTCCAATGTAAGCGCTGGAAGGGTTCCGTAGGCTCTAATGTAGTGCGCGATTTTCGCGGTGCTATGGTTGGGCGCGCCGACAAGGGACTCATCATTACAACGGGCACTTTTACATCGGAGGCACGCCGCGAAGCGGCACGCGATGGCGCTCCAGCTATCGACCTTGTAGATGGCGAGAGCCTGTGCGCCTTGCTCAAGGATTTGAAGCTGGGCGTTAAGGTGCGGCTTGTCGAGGAGGTCGAGATCGAAGAGGCATTCTTCCGCTCAATCTAATCTTTTCTTAAGCCGAGTGTTTTTCCACCTTCCTTCCGGTGCCCCTCAACGATTTCGCCAGCGGCACCGCGACAAAGTGGATGAGCGGAATCAGGATGGCGCCGAGGACGAGCCCGAAGAGGCCGGAGGCAGCCGCCGTGACGAGCCACTCCACAGCGCCGCTGAAGGAGGGAGGGACCGCATGAGCGGCGGCTGCGGCCACATCGTGGATGGCGTGGCCCAGCCCGGCGAGGCCATAGCCTTCCAGTCCGTGAATGATGATGCCGCCGCCAACCCAGACCATCGCGGCGGTTCCCACGATTCCGAGCAGCTTGAGCATGACCGGCATGCTCTTCACGAGGCCGCGCCCGATGAGCTTCGTCACAGGCGCCAGGAGCCTGTCGGTGTGCAGGGCCGCGCCTGCTCCGTTGCGCCTGAACAGAGATGAGACGGGCCTGTCGGCGGTTGCAAGCGTGACGCCCATGTCGTCGGCTTTCACGATCAGCGCTACGCCGCCATACACCAGCGCCGTGATACCGATGCCGACGACCGCGAGAACGAGCGCCTGCGTCCAGAACGAGGCGGTCGGCACGGTGCCGAGGGTGATCGCCATGATCTCGGCGGAGAGGATGAAGTCGGTCTTGATGGCCCCGTTCACCTTCTCGTCCTCGAGGCTCTTGGCGGTCTGCATCGCGGCCCCGACCTCGGCCTCATGCTCATGGGCCTTATGGGGGAAGAGGGCCTCGAACACCTTCTCCGACCCCTCATAGCAGAGATAGAGGCCGCCGATCATGAGCAGCGGCGTGATGGCCCACGGAGCCACGAGGCTCAGCAGCAGCGCCGCCGGCAACAGGTAGATGAGCTTGTTCTTGAGGGAGCCCCAGGCAATCTTGCCGACGATCGGCAGCTCGCGGGCGGCCGCGAACCCCACGACATAGCGCGGCGTGACGGCCGCATCGTCGATCACCACGCCCGCCGCCTTCGCGCCCGCCTTGGCGGCCTGCGCCGTCACGTCATCCAGTGAGGCCGCGGCGACCTTGGCCAAGCCAACGATGTCGTCCAGCAGGGCGATCAGGCCGATGCTCATGAGGGCTCCTGTCGAAGGGCGTTCGGATAGAAGGCGGCGATCCGGGAGATCCTAAACGGCTTCTCCCGGTTTCGATAACGTCCGAGGCGCGATTTCGGTGCAGCCCGGCATCGTCATCCCCCATTTCTTGCGTTGGGGATCCACCAGCTTACGCGCCAATCCTTTCAAGCATTTGGGCGCGCATGTCCTTTCCGTCGACGGTCTTCTCAACCATGAGGAACAGCCCTTGGCCTGCTGCCAGTCTTTCCCAAAGCCGTCCGACGGTGCGCTTCTCGTTGGTTTCAGCGTTGCCCTCGCCCGCGAGATGCGCCCCCTTGTACTCAACCACAAAGAGACGTCCGTCATTCAGAAGGGCGACGAGGTCGGGATAAAACCTGCCTGAGGCCAAAGGCAGCCAGAAAGCATCCGGATGCCGCGCTACGTTGCGGACCCAGTATTGAACAGCGGGCAGGCTGTCCAAGGCTTGGGCGCATTGAAGCTCTTCACCCTGTTGATCGTCCCCGTCGAAGGCCGGTACGTTGTCAGGGCCCAAGAAATGCTTGCTGGGCCGCCAGCGTCCACGATAGCGCCGCTGATCGCCAAAGATGCCGCCCTTGAAGACGAAGCCGTGATCGAAAGAAACGCAGGTCTTGGCTTCGGGGGCGATGAGATAGTGCTGATAAGCCTTTTCCTGCTCGACGCGACGGATGGAAGCAATCGCTGCCTTGAGCGTATTGGCGAGGATGAACTTTGAGCGCATTAGTGTTGCGATGGGAATATTCCGGACGCCTGTGAGGTGCCCGATGCAATCGCGCACCCAGCGCAGAAGCTCGGAGGGGTGAAGATCCGGCTGGCGCAATTGCCGCTCGAGCCAGATGGCGAGGTTCTCCGGCGTCCAGCCCTCGACGTCGATGTCGAGGGAAGGCTGTCGTTCCTCCTGCATGAAGCGGTAGATGACCTCGCGCCCATCGACATCGATCTCGAAGCTCTGAGCATTCTCGCGGATCGAAAATGCCGCCTCGCTGAGCTTGGATGAATGATCGAGGAGAGACCACTTATGGTGTTCCATGAGTGTTTCGGGCTCGACGAACACGAACTCGCCCTGAACTTCGCTCATGAGGCGCGGAACGATGAATTTCTTGCCTTGCTCTGCGGGGGAGAGAAGCGGCAGAATATGCGCCTTATAGGCTCGCGCCGCTTCAGAAAAACCCGGACGCTCAGGCTCTGGCACGGCCTCGGTCAGAATTTGCTCGATGTCCGGCGGGATATATCCCGTAACGACGATCTCGACTTTTCCCTCGTCGATTTCGTTCAGCGACACGCCCTGAACCACAGCGTCCTTCATGGTGGCGTAGAGTGCAGGGGAGGCGGTGACGCTATACTTGAAAATCGGTTTGGGCTGCTCGCGCGGAGCAAAAAGCCCCGTCTCATCGAAATGCCCTTGCGCGACTTCGATCATCTCAGGGGCCTCGTCCTCGAAGCCCATGGCGACGAGCTTGTCCACGAGAGCGTTGGCGGCGAGGCTGAAGGTGGGCTCAGAGATGTGGGCATAGGCCTTATTGAGATCGGGCATCTTGCGGCGCTTGGCGTAGGGCATGCGCAGCACGCGTCCGAGAAGCTGCTCGACGGCAATCGCGCTTTGAATGCGCGCCACGGAGCAGAACACATAGGCGAAGGAGCAGTCCCAGCCTTCCTTCAACGCTTCCACAGTGATGACGTATTCGATTCTACACTGCGGGTCGAACAGGTTGATCCCATCCAACTCGCGCTGGTCGCCCGTGGCGATGGCGATGCGGTCCTCGGGGATCTGCTCCACGTCGATCAGGTGCTGCTTCAACCGTTCGACCGTGACCTCCCGGTCTTTCGGCTGTGCCTGGAACAGCACGATGGGGCGAAGGTATTCCGCTTCATCCTTCGCGCTCTCCGCCAGCTTGGCGCGGGTCGCAATCGCGCCGTTCACCGCCCCCTGCCAATCCTGATGCTCTGCCAGCACGATCGGCAGCTTGATCATCTCCTCATCTTTCAACTCGTGCGCGGTCACACTATGCAGGATGTTGGAATTGAAGCGCGGTGTCGCCGTGAATTCGATGATGGCGCAGGGGTTCACCCGGGTCTGCATGTCGCGCGAAAGGTTCGTGACGGCGTTGTGCGCTTCGTCGACGATCATCAGCGGGCGGTGGATGTGCAGGAGGTTCGCAAAGGAGAACTTGATGCCGCCGCTCTCCAACTTCTCCATCTCCGGCGCATGGGGCGAGAGACCGGAGAAATGCGGCTCCATATTCTCGTTGTGGGCATAGACGTTGCGGCCTTCGGTGTTGCTCACGCGAAGGGTCTGGATGGTGCCCACAACGATGCAGAGATTGTCGCGAATGTCGTGCGGGCGGATATGCGTAAAATCCGCGATGTCGAACACGCGCACGCGGCCATCGAACGCCTCGTCAAGCACCTGTCGATAGGGGTGGCGCGGGTTCTTGAGTGCTTCCGCCGTTTGCAGGCGAATGGTGTTGGATGGCACGAGCCAGAGGGCGAAGGGATAGTCCTTTTCGATCCAGGCATCGCGCGCGACCGCGATGGCATGAGCGCCGAGAATGGTCTTGCCGCCGCCGGTCGGCAGGCGAAGGCAGACGTAAGGCGTGTCGGGCAGCGCCTCCAGCGCCTTGTAATCGCCGCGGTAGCGCCCGATGCGCTTGGCTTGGGCGGGTTCGCTGGTGATCGTATCGTAGGCGTTGCGCGGACCTGCCAGACGCGCCTCTTCGAGGAAACGGCGCAGGGTGGCGAGGGTGTCGGACTGATACTGCTTGAGCTTCATGGAGAAAGCCTCAACGCCGCGCTCTCACATCGTAGGGCGTTTGCTTGAAGGTGATGTTCTCTCGCGCCAGCGTGGTCGGCCCGAGGCGGGATTGCTCGCCATAGATCGTGAGCGGACCGTCGAAGGTTGGCGCTTTCTTCGCGGCCGCCTCGCGGATGATCTGAAGCGTCGAGCGCGTCAGCACGTTGCCGCCGTCGGGACGCCTGTCGCCGAGAATGCCGTTGTAGAGCAGGGCATAGCCCTTGCCGTCGTGATGCCCGAGGAAAGGCGACTTGCCTTTACCCTTCCAGGGTGCGTTCGTCTCGCTGAACCACACATGCGCGGCAAGCGTCGGGAAGCGGATGTCCTCGCGCACATGCCCGTCCTCGTCGAAGACCGGCGGCCCGAGACGATAGAAGCGGAAGCCGCCGCCCCCCTGCCAGTTGACGCTTTTCGAAATGCCGCCCTGCTCGCCTTCGATCACCTTCTGCAGGCGCGGCGCGCAATGGGTGACGGCGTGATCGCCCATCTCGATGCCGATATAGTGGCGGCCCATCTTGTGCGCGACGGCAGCGGTGGTGCCAGAGCCGAGGAAGGAGTCGAGAACGAGCTCACCGGGATTGGTGGCGATGTGGAGGATGCGTTGGATAAGGCGTTCGGGTTTTGGAGTATCAAACGTATTAGATGCTCCAAACAAGGCGATGATTTCTTTTTTCGATTCCTGTGTGTGTCCAACTTCCGAGTTCGACCACCAAGACCAAGTTGCCTGACCTTCCCTTTCCTTAAGATAGGTCTTCTTTCTAGGCATCCCGCGACCATCGCGCCCAAACCACATGCGACCTTCTTTTAACAGGCGAAAATACTCGGATTCTATGGTAACCCAGCATCGTCCTTCTGGCGGATAATACTCAGCTCCACCAGGAGTTACGATCTTGTACATCTGGTTCTTCCGAAACCCTTGTGCAGAGAAGTTTGATGATGATGTCCACGGGCCTCGTGGATCGTTATCTGGGTTTTGGAATTCGGCGATCTGGTCCTCGCGCAAAGGGATTTTGTTTGCCGTTGCCTTGAATGCTTCCAGATTTTTTGAGTAGACGACAATGTAATCGTGGGCCGCACCTAAAATGGCTCGTGAATCTGGACCAATGCGCTTCTGCCAAACTATAGTAGAGGTAAAATTCTTCCGCCCGAATACCTCATCCATGATCACCTTGAGGTAATGCACCTCGTTGTCATCGATGGACACCCAGATCGAGCCGTCTTCCGCCAGCAGGTCGCGCAGCAATTCGAGGCGCGGCCACATCATGGCGAGCCATTTCGAATGTTCGAGATTGTCGTCGTAATGCTCGAAGGCGGAGCGGGTGTTGTAGGGCGGGTCGATATAGATGCACTTCACGCGGCCCGCATAGAACGGCAGCAGGGCCTTCAGCGCGTCCAGGTTGTCGCCGTGGATCAGCATGTTCGCGGCATCGGGATCGCCGCAGCTCAGCGCGGATTCCTCCTGCAGCAAGCGGTAGGGAACGCTCCGAACTGCGCGGGTGTCCTCATCCCGCGTCAACCATTGCAGGATCGGCATGGCTCAAAGAGCCTTGGCCAGGTTCAGGAACGGACGACGATCAGCCGCGAATGCTTCGGCAGCACGCAAGCAAAGGGGAGAGGGAAGCATCGGCCACTAACATACTAAGATTAATTTCATTGCATGTTATATCGATTCGCTACTAAGAGACAATGAGCTGCCAGCCTCGGAGATCTTCCGGATCGTCCGCGTTCGACTTTACTTAGCGGTAGTTTCGCTCGCTCGACTCTACGAAAAGCCTGCTCAGGCCGCCTTAAGGCTTTACTGCCCTCAGCGAAAACGCCAGCGGGATCGGCACCGCGCCGTCCGGCAGGCGGAACATGCCGCTTTCGGCGGGCACCATCATCGGGAAGAGCTTGTAGGGCAGGCGCTCGTGCTCGTTCAGGGCCTCCAGACGCAGGCCTGCTTCGAGAAGTCCGCCGATGATGTCGGAGAGCGGGTGGATCCAGTTGTAATCCTTGATGGCTTCCTTGTGAGCGTCGCCCGTATAGGATTTCGTTTCCTCGAAGACGTCCGGTTTTTCCATGGGCGTGCGCCAGCCATAGGTCGGCTCGAGGCGGCCGTCACGCTCGTCGAGCACCTGCGCAGAAGGGTGAGAGTCGAGGAAGTAGAACGTGCCGCCCGGGGCCAGCATGTCCGAGACCACTTCCGCCCAGCGCTTCACATCGGGCAGCCAGCAGATCGTGCCCCAGGACGAGAATACCATGTCGAAGCTGCCCTCGATGGCATCGCGAGCGTCATAGACATCAGCTTCCACGAAGGTGGCCTGGAGATTGGCTTTCCTCGCAAGATCGCGTGCGCCCTCGATGGCGACAGGCGAGAAATCCAGGCCCGTGACGGTGGCTCCGCGACGGGCGAGGGAGAGCGTGTCCAAGCCGAAATGGCATTGCAGATGCAAAAGGCGCTTGCCCTTCACGTCGCCGATTTCGGAAGCCTCGATGGGGAGGAAGGTTGTCCTCGCCTGCGAGGAAGCCATCCACGTTGTAAAAGCCGGTGGCGTCGCGGATGTGCAGAGCGGCCCGGTTGTTCCAGTTCGACAGATTGGCCTGCTGCCAGGACGATCCCATGAGCCCGCTCCGAAGTAACCCTGTTTCCCAGGGCTTCGTTGCTTAGGGCAATCGTATGGGCTTGTAAAACGGGCGATGGAAATGCAGGGAAGGCTCAGGCGGTGAAGACCGTCGGGCCTTTCAAATAAATCTCGACGCGATCAAGCTCGACCTTGGTGTCGGGAGCCTTGTCTTGGCAGGCTTGGGGCACGACAGGTGCGCCCTGATGCTGTGGCAGGGACGGACCACGCATCTCGTCGTTGACGATCCGCAGACCTTTCTTCCGCACATCTTCCTCAGGGCTATCTTCAGGATTGCGCGCGTTCATGGCGTCCTCCTTCAGCGAACAGGGAAGTGTTTGCTCGATCCGTGTCGCAAATAGGGCACCGTTACCGTGTCGAAGACGTTTTGAAGAAGTCTTTGCGGCCTCGCTGAACCTTGCTGCACCTCAGGTGCAGCTGCGGCCCAGGGCGTTGAGCCCCTCGTCGAGAAGATCGGCGAGGTTCGGGATGCCGATGAGCCAGTCGGCGGTCGATACGGCGTTTGCCTCTTCGCGCTCGCGGGCAAGACGCACGGCATCGCCCCATTCCTCCGGCTCCATGTCGCCGCGGCCGATATAGACCAGGGCGATCAGATCGGCGCGCTCGTCATCGTTGAGGCCGGCGATTACATCGCGCAGTTCGTCCTCGGTGGCATCGTCCGGTGAAGCGGTGAGGGCATCGATCGCGCCGTCGTCGATGGGGTTCGAGCCCGAGGCTGGATCCGTCGGCCCTTCTTTCACGTCAATGGCCCTGGCCCGGAGAATGAGTTCGCAGACCTTGTCGAGCGCGATATCCATCGAAATCCTCTTGAGACAATCTTTGCTGAATTCTGTGACTGGAAAACCCCCGAGACGGCTTTCGGTTCGGTGAAGGCCAAGCTTTCATTTTACGCATGGGCTCAGAGACAGGCTAAAAGGGTGCGGAGGCGCACGCCCTCGTCGGCATGGCCTTGTCACGGCATTACGAATACTATTTCATCATCGAGAAGGCGCATCCCCAGGGAGAGAGATGTGAAGTACAGAGCATACGGCTTGGGAATGTTTCTCGCCTCGATGATGTTAGCGGTCGGGCTGCCGGGGATGGCCTTGGCCCAGTCCGGCAGGCTCGCTCCATCGCAGCCGGGCACGGATGTCTACATTCTCTCCTTCGGCCTGTGGGGACCCCAAAGCGTCTTCGAGAGCGAGGCGAAGGGCGCGGCTCGCGTGCTCGGCACGAGCCTGAAAACCAAGAACCGCACCATCGTCGCCTACAATACCAAGCGCACCGCCGGCGCAACGCCGCAAACGATCCGCAAGGCGGTTCAATCCGTCAATCAAGTCATCGATGCCGATGACGTGCTGGTGTTCTTTCTGACATCGCACGGCAGCACGGACGGCGCTGCCATCGTCGCGAAGGACGATCATATGATGATGACGCCCGACAATGTGCAGCGCCTCCTGCAGGAAAGCGGAGCGCGGTATCGCATCCTGATCGTCTCGGCCTGCTATTCGGGCGTTTTCGCGAAGCTCGCGGATGAGCGCACGCTCGTCATCACGGCGGCCGCAGCCGACAGATCGTCGTTCGGTTGCCGCGATGGCGCGACCTGGACCTATTTCGGCGACGCATTCTTCAACAAGGCCATGCGTGGTGAAAGCCGTCTCGATGTGGCTTTCGAAAAAGCTCGGGCGCTCGTCACCCAGCGCGAGCGGCGCGAAGGCTTCGATCCGTCCAATCCGCAGATTGCAGGCGGCTCTCAAGTGCTCGCGCGCCTTGGCGAGCGTGACACGGCTTCCGCTCAGGCAGCCTGCCGGACCCCGCGGGGGAATGCCCGCTTGGTCTGCTGATGTCGCACCGGATGGCAGTCGCTTGACACTTCACGGCAAAGGAATAGGGCAGGGAGCCAAAGCCTCTCACCCACCTTCGTAAATCCTCATGAATCCTCAAACAGCGCCTATCCTTCTGCTGATCGCGTCGAACGTCTTCATGACTTTCGCCTGGTACGGCCACCTGAAGTTCAAGACGTCGCCGCTCTGGCTGGCGGTCATGGCCTCCTGGGGGATCGCCTTCGTCGAGTACTGGTTCGCGGTTCCCGCCAACCGCATCGGCTCTGCCGTCTATTCCGCCGCCGAGCTGAAGACCATTCAGGAGGTCATCACGCTGGTGGTCTTCGCAGGCTTCTCGGTGCTCTACCTGAAGGAGTCTCTGGGCTGGAACCACCTGATCGGTTTCGCCCTGATCGCAGCGGGTGCTGCGTTCATCTTTCAGGGGCGATGAGCGGCGGCCATGACCTTCCTCATCTATGCCGTCGCAGCCTTGGCTGAGATCGCAGGATGCTTTTCGTTCTGGGCGTGGCTGCGCCTGGGCAAATCGCCGTTGTGGCTCGTACCCGGCCTGGGCTCGCTGGCGCTCTTTGCGTATCTTCTGACGCTTGCTCCGAGCGATGCCGCCGGGCGGGCCTATGCGGCCTATGGCGGCATCTACATCATCGCTTCGATCCTGTGGCTCTGGATCGTCGAAGATGCGCGGCCCGACCGATGGGATCTGGCAGGCGGCGCGGTTTGTCTTGCGGGCGCGGCCCTGATCCTCTTCGGGCCGCGCGCCTGAGTTCGATTATGTCGCAGGCTTCATGCGAAGGATGCGGCCCTGCCGGGAATCCGTGAGAATGTAGATCAGGCCGTCCGGGCCCTGGCGCACATCGCGGATGCGCTCGCCGAGATTCTGCAGCATGCGCTCTTCGCCGGTCACCTTGTTGCCGCTGGTCTCGAGACGCGAGACGAGCTTCCCGGCAAGCGCGCCGACGAGAATGCTGCCGCGCCAAGCCGGAAACTTGTCGCCTGTGTAGAAAGCCATGCCGGAAGGCGCGATGGACGGATCCCAGAAATAAACCGGCTGCTCCATTCCGGGTTTCTGCGAGCCTTCGCCGATTTTCTGACCGGAGTAATGCACGCCGTATGAGATGACGGGCCAGCCGTAGTTCTTGCCCTTTTGCGGAATGTTGACCTCGTCGCCGCCGCGCGCACCGTGCTCCACGATCCAGAGCTCGCCGGAGGTCGGGTTAAGAGCCGCCGACTGAACATTCCGATGGCCATACGACCAGATCTCCGGGCGCGCATCCTCCCGGTTGAGGAAAGGGTTTCCTGGCGCTGCTCCGCCGGTTGGATTGATGCGGACGATCTTGCCGATATGGTTGCCGATGTTCTGTGCCTGATCGCGCAGATCGTTGCGCTCGCCGAGAGTCACGAAAAGGCTGCCATCCCGGGCAAAAACCAGCCGCGATCCGAAGTGGTGAGTGCCCGCATAGGACGGTTCCTGGCGGAAAATGACTTCTGTGCCCTCAAGCGAGGTCCCATCCTGGCTGAGGCGGCCGCGGGCCACGCTCGTGCCGTTGCGGCCCTCGCCGCGATCCTCGGCGAAGCTCAGATACACAAGGCGGCTCTGCGCGAAGTTGGGGTCGAGCACCACATCGAGAAGCCCGCCTTGGCCACGCGCGGAGATGCGGGGAAGTCCTTTGATCGGCTCGGAGAGCTTGCCGTCCACGTCCACGATGCGCAGGCGCCCCGGGCGCTCGGTCACCAGCATGCGGTTATCGGGGAGGAAGGCAAGGCTCCAGGGGTTCTGAAGATCGCGGGCGACCGTCTCGACGATCACCTCGACCTTGTCGGTGCGAAGACGCTGCGTGTCCTGCGCCAGGGCGGCTGGGGCGGCGGCAAGAACAAGGGCACAGGCAAGGGCAAGGCGAAGTCTGGACATGAACGCTCTCCGTCAATCTCGAGGTCGAAGAGCTAACCTCCCGGCATGAGGCGTCAACCTCACGGCCGTTCACTCACGTGTTACCGGATGGAATAGAGGTGGATAGGGCTCGTGTCGCGCGCCGACAGGGTTTGGGTAGTGGCGAGAACAGAGAGGGTGGCAAGTCCCATCAACATGATCAGGGCCAGTGAGCAGCGGCTTTGCTGGAGAAGATCGACCCTGTGGGTGCGGGGTGTAACGCGACGTCTGGAGGGCAGGGTCTTCATGGCTCTTTCCCCTGAGGGTAAGTTGGCTTTGGAGAAAAAACCCATTCAATACACGAAGGTTCCAAACTCTGCTGAGATCATACTTTTGGAGATCTTAACGAGTGGGCGCGTTAACCATTCGTTAACTATTATTAACGCGAATGAGACTTGGATCATGAAGTAGTGCGCGAAGCAAAAAAATGGCCGGGGCTGAGCCCGGCCATCCGTTGAAAAGAGCCTCACGTCGCTCATTCTGCTCCGATATTGGCAGCCTTGATGATCTCGGCCCAGGTCTGGATCTCCTTTTCCAGATAAGGTTTGAAGGCCTCGGGATCGCGCACGTTCAAAGTAAAGCCAAGCTTCGTGATGCGTTCCTTCACATCGGGCTTGTTGAGGATCGCGATGATCGTGCCCGAGAGCTTGTCGAGAATGGGCTTGGGCGTGTTCATGGGGGCGAAGAAGGCCGCCCAGGATTCCGCGTCCGCATTGGTGATGCCCTGTTCGCGCAGCGTCGGCACGTCGGGTGCAAGCGGGTTGCGCTGCGGGCTCGCCAAGCCGATGGCGCGCATTTGACCCGCCTGGAACTGGGACAGAACGCTCGGCAGGGTGGAGTTCGACACGTCGATGCGACCTGCCATGAGCTCCGTCACGAGAGGGGCCGCGCCGCGGAAGGGCACATGGGTCATTTTGATGCCCGTGCGCGTCATGAAGAGTTCCGTCGCCAGATGAGAGCCCGATCCGGCGCCGGTGGAGCCGTAATTGAGCTTGCCGGGATCCTTCTTGGCGAGTTCGACGAGTTCGGGAATGGTTTTCACGGGCAGGTCGTTCTTGACGACGAAGACGTGCTCGAAGGCGCCTGCGCCGGCAAGCGGCGCGAAATCCTTCACTGCGTCGTAGCCTGGGTCCTTCAGCAGGAACATGTTGTTCCCGTGCGTCTGATTGTTGCCGAAGACGATGGTGTAGCCATCGGGTTCGGCCCTGGCGACGGCCCGGGTGCCGACCGCGCCGGAAGCGCCGGCCAGATTCTCCACGATCACGTTCTGCCCGAGATCCTTGCCCATCTCTTCCGCCACGATGCGGGCGATCACGTCCGTCGGGCCGCCGGCGGGATAGGGGACCACCATCTTGATCACACGGCTGGGATAGGTCTGCGCGACGGCAGCATGAGAGAGCAGGGCTGCTCCGGCGAACAGGCCGAGGGCCATGCGGCGGGTGAGGGCGAGGGTCATGAAAAGCGTCTCCTGAAAATCCCGCTTGAGCAGGGCTGTTTCGCTTGCTTGGACAGCTTGAGCGGATTAGGGTCCGCCCCCGTCACATTCCCTTCCTAACGTCCCGACCGGAGGTTTCCCATGGGCTTTTTGTCTGATGCCCTTTCGCGTGTTAAGCCGTCTGCCACGATCGTCATCACGCAGAAAGCGCGCGATCTGAAAGCCCAGGGCCGGGACGTCATCAGCCTTTCCGTCGGCGAGCCGGACTTCGACACCCCCGACAACATCAAGGAAGCGGCCATCGCGGCCATCCGTCGCGGCGAGACCAAGTACACCCCCGTCTCCGGCATCGTGCCGCTTCGCGAGGCTATTTCCCGCAAGTTCAAGCGCGAGAACGGCCTGGACTACAAGCCCTCGCAGACCATCGTCTCTACCGGCGGCAAGCACGTGATCTACAACGCGCTTCTCGCCACCCTGAACCCTGGTGACGAAGTCATCATCCCGGCTCCGTACTGGGTGTCGTACCCTGAGATGGTCGTGATCTGCGGCGGCAAGCCCGTGTTCGTGGATTGCACGATGGAGCATAACTTCAAGCTCCAGGCAGCTGACCTCGATCGCGCCATCACGCCCAAGACCAAGTGGATCATCCTCAACTCGCCGTCGAACCCGACGGGCGCAGCCTATTCGCGCGCCGAGATGAAGGCGATCACCGATGTGCTGATGCGCCATCCGCATGTGTGGGTGCTCACCGACGACATGTACGAGCATCTGACCTACGGCGATTTCGAGTTCGTAACGCCCGCCCAGGTCGAGCCGAACCTCTACGAGCGTACGCTCACCATGAACGGCGTCTCCAAGTCCTATGCCATGACAGGCTGGCGCATCGGCTATGCCGGTGGCCCTGAGCACCTCATCAAGGCAATGGATTTCGTCCAGGGACAGCAGACCTCCGGCACCAGCGCGATCTCTCAATGGGCCGCTGTCGAAGCTCTCGATGGCCCGCAGGATCATCTGCCGCGCTTCAAGAAGGCCTTCGAGGAGCGCCGCGACCTCGTGGTCTCCATGCTCAACCAGTCGAAGTACCTGAAGTGCCCGATGCCGGAAGGCGCGTTCTACGTCTACCCGTCCTGCGCCGAGGCCATCGGCAAGACCGCGCCGTCAGGCAAGGTCATCAAGACGGACGAGGACTTCGTGTCCGAGCTGCTCGAGGTCGAGGGTGTCGCCGCCGTGCACGGCTCGTCCTTCGGTCTGGGCCCCAATTTCCGCATCTCCTACGCCACCTCGAATGCGCTGCTGGAAGATGCCTGCAACCGCATTCAGCGGTTCTGCGGATCGCTCCGTTGATGAATAACCTGCCTCGGACGTTCCATCCGGATCCCGAGGCAGAGCCCTATAGGGTCGATCAGCAATCCGCATACCGGGTGAAGTCGGACTTCAGGGTCGACTTCACCAATGGCGGGTATGTGGAAGCGAAAGACTTCATCCTCGACATCGAGGGCGATAATGTCGCGCCTTCGCGTCTGGCCGAGATGATCGTCTCCTCCATGAACCTGCTCAGAGCGGGTCCGGTGACGATCTTCGCCATGGAAATTGTGCGCCGCGGCGATCATTGGGATTCAGCTCCGGCTCACCTGCGGAGCACCTGAAAAACGACGGCCAGGCGAAAGCTTGGCCGTTTTGCTTTGCGCAAAAGACCCCTTGCCAACTTCTCCCGACAGGCAGAGCATCCCCCTTTAAGCGGCCATGAAGAGCGCGCTGACGGGGGCAGGGAGGAGACTACCATGGCACCCACCGGCAGAGGACCTGCGGGCCCGCGATGCATTGCTATCGTTGGCCCATTCCAGAGCGGCAAGACCACTCTCCTTGAAGCGATTCTGGAGCGTACAAGCGCGATTTCACGCGCGGGCCGCGTGACCAATGGCGACAGTGTCGGCGATGCGAGCGCGGAAGCTCGCGCTCACGGCATGAGCATCGAGCCCAATGTCGCCACCGTCGAATTCCTCGGCGAGACGATGACTTTCATCGACTGCCCCGGCTCCACGGAGTTTCTGCACGAGATGCGCAGCATCACGCCGGTCTGCGATGCCGCGATCGTCGTATGCGAGTCGGATGAGCGTAAGATCCCTGCGCTTGAAGTCATTCTGCGAGAGCTGGAGGAGGCGGACATTCCACGCTTCCTCTTCATCAACAAGATCGACACGGCCACGCAGCGCGTGCGCGAGACTCTCAGTCTTCTTCAGCAGGCGTCGCGCACGCCGCTGCTGCTGCGCCAGATCCCGCTTTGGAAGGATGGCATCGCGATCGGCTTCATCGATCTCGCATTGGAGCGCGCCTTCATCTATCGCGAGCATGCGCCCAGCGAGATCGTCGAAATGCCCGATGGAGAGAGCCTGCGTGAGCGCGAAGCGCGTTTTGCCATGCTCGAAAAGCTCGCTGATTACGATGACGAGTTGATGGAAGAGCTGATTTCCGAGATCGAGCCGCCGCGCGATCGCATCTTCGACGATCTCTCGAAGGAACTGCGAGAAAGGCATGTGGTGCCCGCTCTCATCGGCTCCGCCGAACGCGGCAACGGCGTCACGAGGCTTCTGAAGGCGCTTCGCCATGAGGCGCCGACCCTTTCCGAAACCCGCACCCGACTGGGTATTCCGGAAGACGGCGCTCCGCTCGCGCATGTGATGAAAACTTTGCACATGGGCCAGGGTGGTAAGCTTTCCGTCGCACGGGTGATGCGCGGGACGTTCCGCGAAGGTGACACGGTCGTGGGCTCCCGTGGTGCGGAAGGCCGTATCGGCTCCCTGCTCACGATCATGGGCGGCAACACCGCGCGTCGCAATGAGGCCAATGCAGGCGATACGGTCGGCTTCGGCCGCCTCGAGGGCATTGCAACGGGTGACAGCTTCGCATCAGGCAAGACGCGCCCGGACACCATTGTTTCCTCCGCGCCTCCGGAGCCCGTCTATGCGGTGGCTTTGAAGGTAAAAGACCGCAAGGACGATGTGCGTCTCTCGAGCGCGTTGACGAAGATCACCGAGGAGGATCCATCCCTCGTAGTGGAAGCCCGGCCAGAGATGGGTGAGATCCGCCTGCTTGGGCAGGGCGAGATGCACCTGCGCGTCACCGTCGAGAAACTCGCCTCACGCTTCCAGGTCGGCGTCGACATCACCAAGCCGCGCGTGGCCTATTGCGAGACGATCAAGCTGCCGGCCTCGGCTCGCGGGCGTCATCGCAAGCAGACAGGCGGTCATGGCCAATACGGCGACGTGATGATCGAGATCAAGCCGCTGCCGCGAGGGGAGGGCTTCGCCTTCGAGGATCGCATTACGGGCGGAGTCGTGCCGCGCCAGTACATCCCATCCGTGGAAACCGGCGTACGGGACGCACTGAGGAACGGCCCGTTAGGCTTCCCCGTCGTCGATCTCGCCGTGAGCCTGACCGATGGCTCCTATCACACCGTGGATTCGTCTGATGCAGCTTTCCAGGCGGCGGCAAAGCTCGCCCTGGCCGAGGCCTTGCCAAAGGCCAAGCCGGTCCTCCTGGAGCCCATTCTCTCAGTCGAGATCACCATCCCGACCGAAGCCCTGTCGAAGGCGACCAGCCTCGTGACTGCAAGGCGTGGGCAGATCCTCGGCTATGACGGTCGGCCCGGATGGACCGGATGGGAGGTGTTGAGCGCCACCATTCCGGAATCGGAGATCGGTGATCTGATTGTCGAGTTACGTTCAGTCACCGCCGGCGTCGGCACCTTCTCGACGCGGTTCGACCATATGGCCGAGCTGAGTGGAAAGCCGGCAGACATGGTGCTGCACAAGGCACATTAAGACCGGACGATGGGCGTTCCCAGGCGTTTTTGGAGCGCCCATCGACAAATTCCGCCTTCCGCGCCAATCTAACCTTCACCGGAGATCACGTCTCCTCTGAAGTAAACTCGCCCTGGAGCGGGAGGAAAAAATGAACGCCACAACTCAACCGGCCGCATTTTCGGGTCCGGCAGGCCCTTCCTTGGACAGGCCCTGGCTCAAATCCTATCCATCTAAAGTCCCCCAGGTGATCGACGACGCGAGCATCGGCACGCTCAATGACATCTTCCTCAAGGCTCGCGCGGATTACGCAAACCGCCCTGCGGCTGAGAGTTTCGGCAAACGCATGACTTATGCGGAGCTTGGCCACGCCACCGATGCCATTACGTCATGGCTGCAGCAGCAAGGCCTGAAGAAAGGGGATCGCGTTGCGATCATGCTGCCGAACGTGATGGCCTATCCGGCGATCCTGTATGGCGTGCTCATGGCGGGCGGCACGGTCGTGAACGTCAACCCACTCTATACTCCTCGCGAACTGACCTTTCAGCTCCAGGATTCCGGCGCGCGCTTCCTCTTCGTTCTCGAAAATTTCGGCGCGACGGTGGAAGAAGCCTTGTCCGATCTCAAGCTCGACCGCGTAGTCGTCGTGAAGCCCGGCGATCTATTGGGTCTCAAGGGCAAGGTCGTGAACCTCGTCTCGCGGCATGTGAAGAAAGCGGTCAAGCCGTTCAGCATTCCGCAATCCGTAGCGTTCACGTCGGTGCTTGCCGAGGGGTGCCGCACAAAGCCTCAGGCCGTTCCCGTTACGCGCGATGACATCGCCTTCCTGCAATATACAGGCGGCACCACGGGCGTGTCGAAGGGAGCCATTCTGCTTCATCGCAACGTGGTGGCCAATGTGCTGCAATCCGAAGCATGGATGCGGCCGTTCTTCGGCGAGCGAACCGACCATGTGATGGTGACCGCGCTGCCGCTCTATCACATCTTCGCTCTCACGGTCTGCGCACTCTTCATGACGAAGATCGGCGGCTGTCAGCTTCTCATCGCCAATCCACGGGACATTCCCGGTTTCGTGAAGATTTTGAAGAAGAGCAAGATCACGCTCATGTCCGGCGTGAACACTCTCTACAACGCTCTGGCCCATGCACCGGGCATCCGCGAGGTCGACTTCTCGCAACTCGTGTTTGCCGTTGCGGGCGGCATGGCCACGCAGGAAACCGTTGCGAAGAAGTGGAAAGAGATTTCCGGCCAGCCCATCGTCGAAGGCTATGGCCTCTCGGAAACGTCGCCGGTGGTCTGCGCCAACCGTCTGGATATCGAGGAGTTCACCGGCACCATCGGCTATCCGCTTCCGTCCACCGATGTGACGGTGCGGGCGAGCGATGGCTCCATCCTGCCTCTAGGCGAGCGTGGCGAGTTGTGCGTGAAGGGCCCGCAGGTGATGCCGGGCTACTGGCAGCGCCCGGACGAGACGGCGCGTGTCATGACCGAGGACGGATATTTCCGGACGGGGGACGTTGCCACGATCCTTCCTGACGGACAGGTGAAAATCGTAGACCGGATGAAGGACATGATCCTAGTCTCCGGCTTCAACGTCTACCCCAACGAGGTCGAGGACGTGATCGTGAAGCATCCGGGTGTCATGGAGGCTGCGGTGATAGGATTGCCGGACGATCAGTCCGGCGAAATGGTGGTGGCCTACGTGGTACGCAAGGACCCGGCACTCACTGCTGAAGAATTGCGCGAGTTCTGCCGTGAGAACCTGACAGGCTATAAAGTGCCGCGCCGCGTGGAATTCCGGGAGCTTCTGCCGAAGACGAACGTGGGCAAGGTCTTGCGCCGTGTGCTCAAGGAGGAGGTCGTCAGGCCTCACGCGCGCAGGGACTGAAAAGAAAAAAGCCGGGCCAAAGGCCCGGCATAAAGTGAGGTCCGACAAATAAACGTCAAAACCTTCCAGAGGGAACGGCCGACACGGCAGCGCCGGGAGGAAGAAAAGCGATGCCGCGTTGAAATCAGCCAATGCCGATATCGGCTGCATTCGACTTATTTGCAATGCAACATGCCTCATAAAAGGGCTGCGCTGGTTGCATAGCTTTTGTTCGAGCCTGACATAAAACTGCCACGCTTTCTCGAAGCGAATAGGAATTCGCGCCTGATATGTTGGGTAGAGAGGAATTTACGGCACAGTCGTCCCGTTCGTCACCAGCCGACGTGGCGAATGTATCCTACAATTCATTGCCTGGGAGAGAGGACTAATAGGTCCAGCGCTGGGCCTTGGAGATCAGGAAGTCACGGAAGGCCTGAACACGGGCAACGGAGCGCATCTCTTCCGCATAGACCAGATAACTGTCGAGAGACGGCATTTCGACGTCGCGGAGCACCTGAACGAGGTTGGGATTGCCGACAGCGGCATAGTCCGGCAGCACAGCGATGCCTGCCCCAGTTTCCACCGCGAGCTTCAGGGCCGTAATGTTGTTCACGATATAGTGATATTGCCGGGGCTCCCGGCCTTCACGGCCGGCCGTCGAGAGCCAATGCACGGACATCAGATATGACGGCTGGTCGCCGCCGAACGAGATGATGCGGTGCTCGTCGAGATCCTCCAAGGATTTCGGCTCGCCGAAGCGCTTGATGTAGTCGGTCGAGGCATAAACGTGGAAATGCACCGTGAAGAGGCGGCGCTGGATCAGGTCCGGCTGGGCAGGGCGGCGCAGGCGAATGGCGACGTCGGCCTCGCGCATGGCGAGGTCCAGCTCCTCGTTGGAAAGGATCAGCTCAACCCGCACTTCCGGATAGAGATCCATGAACTCCGCAACCCGCTGGGCCAGCCAGATGGAGCCGAGGCCCACCGTGGTCGTCACCTTCAACTCGCCCGAGGGGCGCTCGCTGGTTTCGACAAGGCGCGCCTTGGTGGTTTCCAGACGCATGCGCATGTCGCGAGCTGCGCGGAAGAGCAGGTCCCCCTGTTCGGTCAGGATCAAACCGCGGGCATGGCGGTGAAAGAGGGGGGCCTTCAGCTCACGCTCGAGAGCGCTGATCTGCCGGCTGACGGCGGATTGGCTCAAGCCCAGATCGTCACCGGCACGGGTGAAGCTACCCGCTTCCGCGACGGTGTAGAAAATCCGGATCTTGTCCCAATCCACGGCGTTCCCCTTGGCCCCCGCATTCCTCTGGCGCAGGGCTCCTTATCTCTGATGAGGAGCTGGCAGGATGCAACAGGAATCCTGCCCCAAGGATAACCAGTTGTGAATAAACCTTATTCGGCGGCCTCTTGGGTGGCTTCCAAAGCCGCCAGATAGCGTTCCGCGTCCAATGCAGCCATGCAGCCCATGCCTGCCGAGGTTACGGCTTGGCGGTAAACATCGTCCGTGACGTCGCCAGCGGCTTCTCTTAACCAAGGATCAGCGCGCATTCAACCGGCTCCGCAACGAGTAGCCAAACTCAGTCAAATATATGCAGCCGAAGGCCTTTTCGATCCGAGTCAGGCCTTCTTAGCCTTGGTTTTATCGCTGCATAATCAACGCGACCCGGTGAAGCTACAGTCTCACAACTCTGCCACCCGCCACGGGATTTCAGGGTTTGAGAGGGATGGGCGTCGTCCGGCCGGCGCGCCCTTCATAGCGCCGTAGCCGGGCGGACGGCGCACAGCCCGTCTTCGTGCCGTGTATTACCTGTAACGGTATTCCTTCGCTCCGACGGTGCTGTCGGGACCCGTGCACGGCGGGATGGCAGGCACCCAACGCGGAATTGTCCAGTCTGTGTCGGCACTGGGTTCGGGCCGACAGCCATGGCAGGCGGGACACGGAGAGGGGTTCGGGGAGAGGGAGGCAGTCGCTCTCACTGGTCCTCGATGCACGGCGAGGGGTCTTACAAGGGGAACGCCGGTCGGACTAGGAGATCAAGCGTTCATACCCTCATAGAGCTCTGAGCGGATGACATCTCCGACCCGTCCTAGGGTAGAGTAATCTACGACCGTAATCTCATGGACCCTGGCGATCGCATGACCTGATGGCTCCACCGAGCCAGTTGTGACGAGGACCATGAACGGGTTTTTAATCGGGTAGCGCTCTCTGGCCCGCAGCACGTCGATGACCTCTCGTTCGCTGACGCGTCCAAGTTTGCCACTTGAGCGGTGCTTCACTTGGACGATCGCACCACGATCCCTTTGTGTTGGCGAGTGAACGATCATGTCTGCCCCAGCGTCACCGCTGGGGGGGTGTCCGATTAGCGACGAAGCCAGCTTCAATAATGCGCTCCAGCGTCCACTCCTCGAAGCGCTTCCAGTCCATGTTCGCGACGTCGTCCCCGATCGGGGACTCACCGAAGACTGAGGTATGGAGGTTGGCCAGCTCCGCTGGATCGAACTGCACAGATCCGACGCGTGCGGGGGAACAGCGGAAGGTGGTGCCCAAGATGTACCTCAGCGTCACTCCCGGCAAGGAAAGGGCAATGGCAAGTGTGCACAGCCGTGAGATCTTCGATGCCGCGAGGGATGAACTCTTGAAGTACGAGAACGTGTTCGACATCCTGACGTCAGGCGCACTGATCGGAGCTAGGTCTGGGACCGTCCGCTACGCAGATTGATTGCACGGATCACGTCAGCACCGAGGGTCTGCGTGTTCTTGGTCTCACCCCTGGAGTTCAGCAGGTCGACGCCGACCTCGGCGGCAATGGGCCGAAGGCCATCTCGACGATGCGGGCGCCGACCTGCGAGGGGCCAATGAGCGCGCCAAGCGCGACGGCCGCCGCGAGGCCGAGGCCCCGTGCCTGGAGGAAGGTGAGCAGATGCACTCCGATCATGGAGGCCGTGACCGCACCGAGGGTGAGGACCGTGGCGAGCAGCGCGAACGCACGGATCCGTCTGGTTTCGGTCAGAGGGGGCGGTGAGGACGGTTCAGGCTTCGTGCCGGATGCCGTGCTGCCGCTCCGAACCGATCCGATGCCGGGCACGACGAAGCCGTGCAGCGGAAGCGATACCAGGACATGGATCGCGGCGTAGGCCGCGCAGGCGCCGCGCCAGCCGAAGTTCTCGACGAGCCAGGCGCTGAGGGGCCAGCAGACGGTGCTGGCGAAGCCTCCCCACAGGGTCAGGGTGGTGATCGCCCGCCTCGCATCCTTCCCGTACAGCCGGCCGAGCGTGGCGAATCCGGCATCGTAGAGGCCGGACCCCATGCCGACGCCCATCACGAGCCAAGCCATCAGGTAGACGGGCAGACTGTGGGCGAGCGCCAGGGTGGCAAGACCCGTGGCGAGCAGCACAGAGCTGGCGACGAGGACCGGACGGCCGCCCTTCGCGTCGATGGTGCGCCCGACCCGCGGCGCGACCAGCCCGGCCGCGAGCAGGCCGATGGACAGCCTGCCCACGACCCAGCCGAGCGACCATCCGGTGTCGGCGGCGATCGGCTTCGCGAGCACCGCGGGCAGGTAGAAGGACGATCCCTAGGCGAGGATCTGCGTGACGCCGAGGGCGGAGATGACCGCCCCCGGACTTGGCTTCGGCATGGCGGGATCGCTCGCCAGGGACTCGCTCACCGGATTGGACACAGGTTGATCTCAGCAGCAGCCCGCAGGCTCCGCAACCTTCTCCGGCACCTTCGCGGGTCCGCAGCCACAGCCCGACTTGCCCTCGGCCTTGGCCTCGGCATCCGCGACGCAGCAGGCGTCGACCTGCGCCGGGGCGGGACCGCCGCAGCAGCCCGAGGATGCCGAAGCACCGTCAGCGGGAAGGCTGGTCGAGCAGACGCCCGTCTCGGGCAGGACGAGGTGGATGTCGTCCGCCGCGACAAGGTCTCCGGCGATGGCGGCCACGACGGAGCGGACCTGCTCGTAGCCCGTGAGCATCAGGAAGGTCGGGGCGCGGCCGTAGCTCTTGATGCCGACCGTGTAGAAGCCCGGCTCCGGATGGGTGAGCTCGCGGTGGCCATGCGGCGGCACCGACCCGCACGAGTGCAGGTTCGGGTCGATCAGCGGTCCGAGCGCCTTCGAGCTCTCCAGCCATGGGTCGAGGTCGAGCCGCAGCTCGCGGGTCAGGTTCAGGTCGGGGCGTTGTCCGGTGGAGACCACGACCCGGTCGACGGGGCCGACCTCGCGGCTGCCCTGTGCCGTCTCGCCTTCGACGATGACCTGATCGCCGTCAGCCCTGACGCGGACCACGGAGAACCCGGAGACCAGCGTGACCTGCCCGCTGTCGACGAGGGCCTTGAGGCTGGAGCCGAGTTCCCCGCGGGCCGGAAGCTGGTCGGCGCGTCCGCCGCCGTAGACCCGCATCAGGTTCCCGCCGCGGGTCGCCCACACGATGGACGTCGCGGGATTTCGCTCCGCCAGCTTCGCGAGGTCGATGAGCACGTTGGCGGCCGAATGACCGGCGCCGACCACCAAGGTGGTCTTGCCCTCGTACGCGGCGCGGTCGCGCCCGAGCACGTCCGGGATGCCGTAGGCGATGCTCCGGGAGTTCTCGGCCTCGCCCTCGGCAAGGATTCCGCCCGCCCCCAAGGGATTCGGCGCCGTCCACGTGCCGGAGGCGTCGATCACCGCCCGCGCCAAGTCGCGCCGGACGGAGCCGTTGCCGTTCGAGACGGCGAGCACGAAGGGCTTGGTCTCGCGACCCTTGCTGGTCACCTTGTCGGCGCCCAGCCGGGTGATCGCCGTCACTGTCACATTGGTCTCGATCGCGGATGCCATCTCCGGCGTGGCGGCCAGCGGCTTGAGGTAGGCCTCGTACAGGTCCGATCCCGTCGGCATGGCCTTCGCGGGGGGCGCCTGCCAGCCATGGGACCGGAGCAGCGTGCGGGCCGCCGCATCGGTGTTGTACTCCCACGGCGAGAACAGGCGGACGTGGCCCCAGTCATTCACATTGGCGCCGACGGTGGCTCCGGCTTCGTAGACCTTCACGGGCAAGCCGCGCTGGATCAGGTGAGCGGCGGCGGCCAGGCCGACCGGGCCTGCGCCGATGACGGCAACGGGGAGGGTGTCGAGCGAGGTCATGGAAGGGCTCCTTGTCAGGATTGGCAGCACGGGACGGGTTCGGGGGAGAGGGCATTGCGCAGGCGGGCGACGAGTTCGGCCCATCGGCGTGTCGCTCTCGAGCAGCAAGCGGGGAGGAGCCGCTCCGCGGCTACGGCATGGAGTTCGATGCGCCGCAGGCCGATGTCGCGCAGGAGGTGGTCGTCCAGATCGCGCAACGACAGCATCTCACGGTGCGTGGCGACGGGTTGTTCCCGTCTGAGGAAGGAGGAGAGCAGCGTGAGCACCGGTATCTCCTATATCGCTATTTCCAGTATCATGGAAATATGAAGCAAAAGAAATCAGGCGGCGTTCTCCGCCCGGGCCGTGCATCCGGCATCGGCGCAGCACTCGTCGGCCAGGAAGTCGATCAAACCGTTCATCGCCGGATAGCTGGCCCGGCAGATCAGGGTCGTGGCCTGCCGCTCCTGCGTCACCAACCCGGTTAGCAGGAGCCGCTGGAGGTGATGCGAGAGCGTCGAGCCCGGGATGCCGAGTCGCTCCTGGATCTGTCCGACGGGCAGCCCCGCCTCGCCTGCACGCACGAGGGTACGGTAGACCTGGAGCCGGGTGGTGTTCCCGAGCGCTTCGAGCTGCTTGGCGGCTTGTTCGACGTTCATGGAAATAGAATGGACTTAAGTCGTGTCTGCGTCAATCGGTATTTCTAGGTTTGTCGAATAAATAAATGGCGATATCGCCATACGGTCAGGACAGAACAAGCCGCGCACCTGCGAACGCTAGGATGGCGGCGAGCACCCACCGTGTCGCCTGCTCCGACATGAAGCGCAGCCCAATCCAGGTGCCCATGGCCGCCCCGAGCAGCGCAGCGGGAGCCAGGATCGCGGCATCGGGCGGCACCCGCTGCCCCGATGCGAGGACGCCGGCAAGGCCGATCGCCGAGTTCGCGAGGATGAAGGGGGCCGAGATCCCGGCGGCGCTCTTCGGCGATGCCCACCCGAAGGCGATCAGCATTGGCGCGAGGAAGACACCCCCGCCCACGCCCGTCAGTCCCGACAGGAAGCCCGCCGTGCCCCCGGCGAGTCCGCTCCAGAGCAAACCGATGGTACGCTGACCGGCAGGATCGGGGTGGCGGGGGCGGCTCCCCCGCTTGAATGCCATCAGAGCCGCCGCAGCGATCAGGACGATTCCAGTCAGGCACAAGTAGACTTGGTCTCCGAGGACGATCAGCCCGCCGAGGAACGCCGTTGGAAGTGCTGGAAGGCCGACCCGACGGAGCAGGTCCCAGTCCACGGCGCCTCCCCGGTGCAGGCACCAGGTCGCGTAACCCGCGGCGACGATGTTGAGGGCCAGCGATGTGGGTCGCATGCCCTCGGCTGGATAGTCGAGGAGCGCCATGGCCGCCAGGAATGCGGTTCCGCCCGACTGGCCTGCCGTTGCATAGAGGAGCGAGGCGCCCGCGATGAGCGCAAGGAACAGGCCAAGGTGAAGCATCGACCCCGGATATGGCATGACACCATTGGATTGCCAGGGGCCTGGAACAAGGCCACCTGCGGGGCGGCGGCTCTCAGTGGTGACCCTTGTGGCCGTGTTGGCCACCGCCTGGACCTCCGTACCCGCGCAACTCACCGTACAGACGGACCTGCCCGGGCGTGAGAACGTCTAGGGTCGAGAGATGGTAGCGCAGGTGAGCCAGTCGCAGGGCACCCTGCGTTGCGCCGATCTCGGCCGTCGCGGCCTGAAGGCGTACGGGAGTGACCGATTTCCGGGCAAATTGCTGGTCGAGGTCCATTTCTTGCACGATCAGGCGTTCGCCCAGCGGCACGGTCTCCGCCTTCATGGCCGCATGGAGTTCCTGCATGCGGCTCCGCTGGTCCTCGCTCAGCCCAAGCCTGTCGGCAAGTTCCAGGACGTGGACTGGACCCGGGTAGCCGTTCAGCTCCGCCGCCAGCGCGAGCCCCATGCCGCGGCCGGCTCGCAGATCGGCGATCTGCCCGTCCGACAGGGACTTGATCGTCCGGTGCTCGAGGCCGGAGTACGGCGAGGCGGGCGAAAGCTGGGCCTGGGCGGCGCCCACCCCTGCGAGCATGGCGGCGATGGCCAGGGTGAGTATCCTCATGGTGCGGTCCTCCGGAGTGGCTCCGGACGAAATTCGCGCCATTCGCGGGTTCGGGCAACTCGCGATGTGGTGAGCGGCATTCGCACGAGCCGGGTCCCTCGGCCGTTATGGACCGGCCGCCGGCTTCAGTGTTCCACGTGTCGGCATTGTCCGTGGTCGGCGAGAACCTCAATGATCCGGCAATCGGAAATCCGGCGATGGTTACAGGAGACCATAGTTTCGAGTTCGTCGCGCAGGGCCGTGAGCCGCGCAATCTTGTCCTTCACCTCCTTGAGGTGGGCCTTGGTGATGTCGTGGACCTCGCCACAGGAGCGATCAGGATCTCCTGCAAGTCCCAGCAGTTGCCGGATAGCCTCGACCTCGAATCCGAGCTCGCGGGCGTGGCGGATGAAATTGAGCCGGCGGACGTCCTCGGGACGGTACCGCCGCTGCTGTCCCTCCGTCCGGGTCGGTTCGGCCAGCAGGCCGATCTGCTCGTAGTACCGGATCGTAGGAACCTTCACCTGGGTCTGCCGCGACAGCTCGCCGATTGTCAGGGACATGGAAAAAACCTCTTGAACCTCTAGCCGCTAGAGGATGTAGGGTCGCCCCGACTCGAAATGCAAGGACTTGATGATGACGGCAAGCGTCGCTCCCCAGAAGATCAGGTATCGCGTCCAGGGCATGGACTGCGCCTCCTGCGCCCGCAAGATCGAGACTGCGCTCATCCGCGTGCCAGGCGTCTCGGACATCAACATCACCACCGCCACCGAGACCCTGCGCCTGCGCGTGGCTGAAGCTGGCACGGGCGAGCAGGTCGAGAAGGTGGTCCGTGACCTCGGCTACGGCATCACTCCCGTGGAGGAGGGCGCGCGGCATCACCACGACCACGGGGCCGAGGACGGTCCCTGGTGGCGGTCGGCCAAGGGGCGGCTCACGCTCTTCTGCGGACTTGCCCTCGCCGCCGCCTGGGGGCTGGCCATGGCCCTGCCGGGCTACGAGGCGTGGCTCTACACCGCCGCCATGCTGATCGGCCTCGTGCCAGTCGCCCGCCGCGCCATCTCGGCGGCCGTGGCCGGGGCACCCTTCACCATCGAGACCCTGATGAGCATCGCCGCGATTGGCGCGGTGATCATCGGAGAGACGGAGGAGGCCGCCATCGTGGTGTTGCTCTTCCTCGTGGGCGAACTGCTGGAGGGCGTCGCCGCTGGCCGCGCCCGTGCCAGCATCCGCTCCCTGTCGAACCTGGTGCCGAAGACCGCCTTCATCGAGCGCGGCGGCAGCCTGGAAGAGGTCGCGGCGGAGAGCCTTGCGGTCGGGGACGTGATCGCCGTCCGGCCCGGCGACCGGGTTCCCGCAGACGGCGTGGTCGTGTCCGGCGAGAGCGCTATCGACGAGGCCCCGGTGACGGGTGAGAGCACCCCGAAGCGCAAGGGCGAGGGCGAGACCGTCTTCGCCGGAACCATCAACATCGACGGCACCCTGCGGGTGCGGGTCACGGCCGAGGCCGAGGACAACACCATCGCCCGCGTGGTGCGCCTGGTCGAGGAGGCGCAGGAGGCCAAGGCCCCGACCGAGCGCTTCATCGACCGCTTCTCGCGCTACTACACCCCGGCCGTCCTCGTCGTTGGCGCCCTCGTGGCGATCTTGCCACCGCTGGTGGCGGGCGAACCGTGGGGCGAGTGGATCTACAAGGGGCTGGCGGTGCTCCTGATCGGCTGCCCGTGCGCCCTCGTCATCTCCACCCCGGCCGCCATCGCGGCGGGGTTGGCGGCGGGCGCCAGGCGCGGCCTGCTGATCAAGGGTGGGGTGGTCCTGGAAACCCTCGGCAAGGTCACGGCCGTCGCCCTCGACAAGACCGGAACCCTCACCGAGGGGCGGCCCAAGGTGACCGACATCGTGGCCTTTGGAGGAGCAAGCGAACGCGAGGTCCTCGAGGACGCGGCGGCGCTCGACGCCACCTCGTCCCACCCGATCGCCAACGCCATCGTGGCCCGTGCTCAGGCGGAGGGTCTTGAGGTCACGCCCGCCGTCGGCGTGATGGCGCTTGGCGGCAAGGGCGTGAAGGGACGCTTCCGCCGCCGCGGGCTGTGGCTCGGATCGCCAAAGGCCGCAGCGGCCATCGCGCCGCTCCCGGCCGAGGCCGAGGCGCGGATCGCCGCATTGCAGGAGGAGGGCAAGACGGTCTCGGTCCTTCTCGTGAACGACGCGCCCGTAGGCTTGGTCGCCGTTCGGGACGAGCCGCGCGAGGATGCGCTGGAGGGTCTGAAGGCGCTCAAGGCCCGCGGGATCACGCCCGTCATGCTCACCGGCGACAATGCCCGGACGGCGGCGGCCATCGCCCGCACGCTCGGCGTGGAACCCCGGGCCGACCTGCTGCCGCAGGACAAGCTGCGGATCGTCAACGAACTCAAGGCCCAGGGGCAGGTGGTGGCCAAGGTCGGCGACGGCATCAACGACGCCCCGGCGCTGGCGGCGGCCGATGTCGGCATCGCCATGGGCGGCGGCACCGACGTGGCGCTGGAGACGGCGGACGGCGCCGTGTTGCACGGGCGGGTGCTCGACCTCGCCCGCATGGTGCGGCTGTCGCGGGACACAATGGCCAACATCCGCCAGAACATCACGGTGGCGCTCGGGCTCAAGGCGGTGTTCCTGGTCACCACTATCCTCGGCATCACCGGACTCTGGCCCGCGATCCTTGCCGACACCGGCGCAACGGTGCTGGTCACCGCCAACGCCATGCGGTTGCTCGGAGCGGGAAGCCGGACATGATGCCGTCACCTTGGCTTCCGGTCGTGGTCCTCGTCGTCGTCGGCACCGCCTTCGCGACGCTGACTCGGCGGGTGGCGCGACGCATCGGGCACTCGCCCAACAGATTCGGCACGGGCGACACCGCCCACGATTTCGTGGGGCGGGTGTACCGCGTCAGCGGTCGCATCCTGTTCGTCTTCCTGGTTGCACGGGCGATCTCACCCGGGATCGATGCGGAAGCCGGCCCAGTCCCCGCGCTCGTTCATCCGGGCATGGCCTGGCTCGGTCAGGGGATCCTGACCCTCGGCGGCGGGGTCATCCTCGCCGCCCAGGCGGGGATGGGCACCTCCTGGCGCATCGGCCTCGACCGGGAGCTGACCGGACTCGTGACGACGGGCCTGTTCGCCTGGTCGCGCAACCCGACCTTCCTCGGCATGATGGCCGTCGTGCTCGGCGCGTTCCTCGTCGCGCCGACCGTGGTGACCGGCATCGTGCTCGCGGCAGCCTGGGTCGGGTTCTCGATCCAGATCCGCATGGAGGAGGAGCACCTGGGTCGGATGCACGGTCCCGCCTACGAGCGCTACCGCGCCGCTGCCCCGCGGTGGATCGGGCTTCCCGGACTCCGGGTCGCGGCGCGCGCCAGCCGGGATGGCCCTGTGAATCATGGGTAACGGGAGCCGAGTGCCTCAATCCTGCCCGACTTGAAGGCAGGATCGGTTTCGGGTCGGCGATGCCCGCGACGAGGCGGACACGAGATCGACCATCAAGGAAACGGGGAACCGCCCGGCGCCAACGCTCGGGCGGATCAAGAATGCGGGGTCCCCATGATCAAGCGTATCGCATTGGCTGCGGGTCTCGTGCTCGCGCTCGCCGCCTGCCAGGGTGAGAACCGATCCACGCGCCACCTGGCGCCGATCCCGCCTGCCACCATGGCGCTGATGGCCAGCAAGGGGATGTCGCAGAACGACCCGATCCTCATGCGGGCCTACAAGAAGGAATCCGAGATCGAAGTCTGGAAGCGCCGCTCCGACGGCCGGTACGCGCTGCTCAAGACCTACCCGATGTGCCGTTGGTCGGGCCAGCTCGGGCCGAAGACCCGGGAGGGCGACCGCCAGGCGCCAGAGGGCTTCTACACGGTCACCCCGGCTCAGATGAACCCGAACTCCAGCTTCCACCTCTCGTTCGATCTCGGGTATCCGAATGCGTACGACCGCGCCCACGGCCGGACCGGGGCGCACCTGATGGTGCATGGCTCGTGCTCGTCGAGCGGCTGCTTCGCCATGACCGACGAGGCCATCTCTGAGGTCTACGCGCTCGCCCGCGAGTCCTTCGCCAGCGGCCAGCGCAGCTTCCAGTTCCAGTCCTATCCGTTCCGGATGACGGCGGAGAACCTGGCCAGGCACCGCCTCGACCCGAACATCGCCTTCTGGCGAAACCTCAAGGAGGGCTCGGACTACTTCGAGCTCGCGAAGCAGGAGCCGCAGATATCCGTCGCCAGCGGGCAGTATGCGTTCAGTGGCGACGCCTCGGTCATGGCGGCGGTCGCGCAGAAGCGGCAAAGCGACGACCGGCAGGTGACGAACTTGGCGGCCAATGGCGTGCAGCCGATCAGGCTCGTGTACGGCGACGGCGGGCAGCACCAGAGTTTCCGACAGGCGCGGGCGGGGGAGGATGGCTCGCTCGCCGTCGATGCCAGCGCCCGCAACCGTCTCGGTGACGTCAGCAGGCCGGAGGCCCTGGCCGCAGGGCCGCAGGAAATCGTTCTGGGCGCGAATGGCAAGCCACGGCAGGGAGCATCATCGACGCTCGCCTATACCTCGCAAGGACCGCGAAATGGCCAGGTCGCCGCCGGTGAATCCATCCGGCGGGCCGCTCCGACGGCAACAACAGCTCCTGTGCCGGCGCAACCAGCGGACCGGGGTGACGGACGCTCGGTGCTCGAGCGCTTCCGGGGGCTGTTCGGCGGGTAGGAACTGCGGGCGGCGACGGAAAAGTCCCGCCGATCCCGTTCGATGTGCAGGGACATGTCAGGCTTGGAACACGATCGTCCCGGTGCGCCTGACGTCCGGGCAAGGCCGGAATATTGGCTTCAACGCAAACGGAAGACGCCATGGCGAAGAACACGATCTGCCTCTGGTACGACAAGGACGCCGAGGCCGCCGCCCGCTTCTATTCCGGGACCTTTCCCGACAGCGCGGTGCATGCGGTGCATCGCGCCCCCAGCGACTTTCCGTCCGGCAAGAAAGGCGACGTGCTCACGGTCGAGTTCACCGTTGCGGGCGTTGCCTGTCTCGGCCTCAACGGCGGCCCCGCGTTCAAGCACACCGAAGCCTTCTCGTTCCAGATCTCCACCGAGAATCAGGAGGAGACTGACCGCTACTGGAATGCCATCGTCGGCAATGGCGGCCAGGAGAGCGCGTGCGGCTGGTGCAAGGACCGGTGGGGCGTGTCGTGGCAGATCACGCCGCGCGTGCTGACGGAGGCACTGGCGGCCGGCGGCGCGGAAGCCAAACGGGCATTCCAGGCGATGATGGAAATGAGGAAGATCGACGTCGCCGCGATCGAGGCGGCGCTGCGCGGCTGATGCCCCAGCCTACTGGTTGGCCGTCATGGTCGGCGACGTCCGGCCGCCGAGCGAGGCCCAGGCCATGCCCTCGTCGCCCTCGCGCTTGATGTAGACGTAGCCCGTCTTGTGCCAGGGCAGGATCGCGTTGCGCTTGTTGTCGAGGATGAAGTCTCCGCGATTGGTGCGCACCATCATGACCGCGTGTCCGGCGCCTTCCTCGTCGATCACCACGGTCATCCGCAGCGCTCGGCGTGGGAAGCCAGCCTCGACCAGACGCTTGCGCTTGAGGAGCTGGTAGTCCTCGCAGTCGCCGTAGCCGTCCTCGGCGAAATCCCAGATGTCCTCGACGCCCCAGTGATCCTTGTCGGTCTTCGCCCTGATTCTGGCGTTCACATGCTGGTTGATCCGGTTGAGGGTCTTCCAGTCCTTCGCCGTGAGATCGATGGTGGAGGGTTCGGAAGGATCGACCGTGCACTCGGCCGGGTTCCGTTCGCAGAAGCGGATCCAGCCCACGATCGGCTTGGCGGTGCCGACCCTGGCAACGGGTTGCGAGACGCCCGGCAGGATGCTTCCAGTCTGGGTCTGCGCCTGTGCTGCGGTGGCAGTGCCGGAAAGGACGAGGGCGGCGGCGAAACGGATGAGGGTTCCGGAAAAAGGACGAACGTTCAGAAGCCCGAAGAGAGGTTGCCGCATTGCCCCGCCATGCCGTTAAGGATTTGTTCATCAAACCTGACACGGCGGATCGGGCGATCTCAAGGCGAAAGTTAAACAACGGTTAACAGGTCGCACCCGGCTTCGTTCCGTCCTTTCCGCAGCCATGGCTTGCTCGCAATGTCGCGGCAATGATCTCGAGTCGCCCACTGACGTCGTCGAAGGACAGGGCATAGTGGACGTCGGTGCTGTCGAGGTGCGCCTCGCCCACGCTGAGCGCGGCCTCGCCCAACTCGAGCAGCGCCTCCCCGCGGCGCTCCGCCGCCATCCCTGGATCGTAGGCGACCATGGTCGCCCCGACTACCGTCAGAATGTCGTCCAGGAGCCTGGTTGCCGCCGCGTCATCGCCCTGGCGGAACGTGGCCGTGACCTGGATCCGCTCCGTGCCGGGGCGATCCGCCGGGCCGACGACCTCGATGTCGACGAGGCGCGCGGCGAAGCGGCAGCGAGTGCCGTCGACGCAGGAGGCCTGTCGGATGCGAAGATCTGTCCCGATCCCTTGCAGTGCGGGGTTGACCGTTTCCGCGTACCGCGAGGGTGGGGCACCGAACGGTTCGGCCCCTGCCGGGGAGGCAAGGGCAAGCATGGAGATGAATAAGGCTGATCGCATGGCCCCTCCGGGAGGTGTCGATCCCCAGCCCTGGCATCATGGCGGACGAATGGTTCACCAATCATGTCCGATGCCGGATCCTCGTGAGGATGGAGCAGGATTCCATGCTTCCGGCGGGAATGCGGCGCTTTTGCTCCCCGGCATTCACAGGCTCGTGATGGGGCCGAGCTTCCCAATCCGGAGGGCGTGTGAGAGGCTCGCGCCATGAAGCCGTGGCTCGCCATCACACGCCTGCTCGGGATCGTCGCGATCCTCGGGCTCGTGCTTGCCCTGTTCACCGTTCCTTCGGTGGACGGCGGCATGAACGTGCCCGCGGCGATGGCGAGCACGATTGAGACGGCGTCCCCGGCCCATGACCTGGCGGTGGCGGAAGTCCCGTGTTGCGGACCCGCTCAGCCGTTCGTACCCGACTGCCCTAAGGGCTGTCCGCTCGCGCCCCTGTGCCACGCCAAGATCCTCCAGGACGTCCCGGCCGCCGGTGCGGTGGTGCGCTGGTCCAGCTTGGCACACCCCCTGATGCCCCGGAACGATGCCGCCCTGGACAGCCTAGCCCAGGCTCCGCGCCTCCGGCCTCCGCAAGCCTGAGGCTCGCGCCGGCGCCGAGGCCAGCCATCCGTGTCATGGCCGTCGACCTCTGATGATCCGATGCAGCCGTCCCTCTCGGCACGCCCTTTCAGGGGCTCCTTCGCGCAGGTCCGAGACGGCTGCGACACCTGTTCCCGAATGGGATGATGCCCCCTGTCGAAGGGGCGAAAGACACCCGAATGACGAAGCGATTTGCCGCTGCCCTGCTATCCACCCTGGCTGTCGGGATCACCCCGTCCGCGATGGCCCAGGCCCCCGATACCTTCCGTGCCGGCGCCATCGTGGTGGAGGCGCCCTGGTCCCGGGCGACGCCTGGCGGCGCCAAGGTGGGCGGTGGCTACATGCGGATCACGAACACGGGTTCCGAGCCCGACCGCCTGGTCGGCGGCTCCACCGTTGTCGCCGAAGGCTTCGAGGTGCACCGCTCCACAGTCACCGACGGCATCGCCCGCATGGAACCTGTCACCGGAGGCCTGGAGATCGGCCCGGGCCAGACGGTTGAGCTGAAGCCGGGCGCCATGCACGCCATGTTCGTCAACCTGCGGCAGGGATTGAAGCCCGGTGAGACGGTGGACGGCATGCTCGTGTTCGAGAAGGCCGGCGCACTCAAGATCGCATACCGGGTCGGCGGGATCGGGGCGCAGGCGGCCCCCGCCGCGGCCAACGCCCACCAGAACCATTGAGGTGCCGGGATGTTGGCTCTCAGGATCATTCGCTGGACCGCTTGGGCGCTGGTGGCCGTCGCCATCTTCGTCGGGACCGGGATCGCGGTCGGCTGGTTCCGAACGGAGTGGCTCGGCCAGCAGCCGCCGGGGGCGGTGACGAGCACGGGCACGCCAGCCGTCGGAGGTCCGTTCTCGCTCGTGAACCATCGCGGCGAACGTGTCACCCAGGATACCTTCAAGGGCAAGCCCACGGCGTACTTCTTCGGCTTCACCCACTGCCCGGAGGTCTGCCCGACGACGCTGTTCGAGATGAGCCAGCACCTGAAGGAGCTCGGGCCCGACGCCGACAAGCTGAACGTCGTCTTCGTGACCGTCGACCCGGAGCGGGACACCCCGGAACTGCTGAAGACGTACCTGGAAAGCTTCGATCCGCGCATCATCGCGCTCACCGGCACGCCGGAGGAGATGGCGGCCGCGGCCAAGGCCTTCCGCATCTCCTATCGCAAGGTCCCGACCGAGGGCGGCAACTACACCATCGACCACACCTCGTCGCTGATCGTGACCGACGCCAAGGGCGAGCTCGTCACCCTGATCGATTACCACGAGGAGGCGCCGTCGGCGCTCGCGAAACTCAAACGGGCGATCCGGGGATGAGCATGAGCGGGTCACGTCAGGCCATCGGGCCGGCAGGCTCCGCGATGGCGTCGCCGGACCCATCGCATCGGGCGCCCGCCTCTGGCCATCATGCGTGGGGGCGGCTGTTCGCCGCCTGGACCGTCGCGCTCGCCTCAACCGCCGGGGCCCTGTTCATCGGGGAGGTGATGGGGCAGGCGCCGTGCCATCTCTGCTGGCACCAGCGCGTGTTCATGTTCCCGCTCGCGGTGATCCTGGCGGTGGCGACATTCCGCGAGGATAGCGGCATCTGGCGCTACGCCTTGCCCGTCGCCGCGCTCGGCTGGCTCGTCGCGGCATTCCACTCCATGCTCTACGCCGGGATTATCTCCGAGGCGATCAAGCCATGCGGGCAGGGGCCGTCCTGCTCCAGCGCGGACATGACTATCCTGGGGCTGCCGCTTCCCTACCTGTCGCTCGCGGCCTTCACCGCCATCACAATTCTTCTCATCCCTGTCAGCCGAAGGAAATCGAATGTCTAAGCGCGTTCTCGTCGCCCTGACGGCCCTGTTTGTGGTCGTTGCCTTCGCCGGCGGGGCCTTCCTCTATGACCGATACGGCAAGGCCAACGTGCTTGCGGTCAACCGCGCCACCGAAACCCTCGTGCGATCTCACTCGCCGGTGATCGGTCCGGCGCAGGCTCGAGTCACCATCGTCGAGTTCTTCGACCCATCCTGCGAGGCGTGCCGGGCCTTCTACCCCATCGTCAAGCAGATCATGGCAGCCTACCCGGCCGAGGTGAGGCTCGTCCTCAGGTACGCGCCCTTCCATGAGGGGTCCGACGTCGCGGTCGCCATCCTCGAGGCGGCTCACCTCCAAAACAAGTTTGTACCGGTTCTGGAAGCGCTGCTGGCGAACCAGCCGGAATGGGCCATTCACGGCGCGCCTGATCTGGACAAGGCCTGGGGCTCCGCTGGGGCCGCCGGCCTCGACGTTCCAAGCGCGAAGTCCTTGGGATCCTCGCCAGTCTTCCGCCGTGCATTGGAGCAGGACGTCGCGGACCTGAAGGCTAACAACGTCCGGCAGACGCCGACCTTCTTCGTCAACGGCAAGCTCCTGACCGACTTCGGTCCGCAGCAACTCCTCGACCTGGTCCGGAGCGAGGTCGAGCAGGCGCGGAAGGGGACGTGATGCCTGCAATGTCTGCCTCGGCCGATCCCGTACGCCCTCGCTTGCCCTGGGTCCCATCCCCTGGCTCCGCGTGGGGCTCGGCCCAACGGAATGGATAGGGCCCCATGCTCAGCGGCTCCCTCCCGGCCGCCATGCTCGGCGGCCTCATCAGGGCAGGGAACAGATGCCGCGGGGGGGCGTTGGGACCATGACCCCAGGATGATGCCGTGCCCCGCGTTCGCTTCATACTCCGCCTCCTGACGGTCGCGATGCTCGCGCTCGGCATCGCGAGCGCCCCGCTGTATGCGGTCGCACGGGCAGAGGGTGGGACAACGGCCGTGCAAGCCCATCACGAGCACATGGCCAGGGTTACCCAAGTCACACCTGATCACGACCACGTCTCCCCGACGAAGCCCCATGCGACGGGCCGGACCTGCTGCCATCCCGGCTGCATCATGGCCGTCGTGCCGGGCTTCGCCAGCCTGGCGACCGCCCCGATGCCATGGACCGTCCTGGCGATCCCAAGGGATCGAGGGGCGGTGCCCATCCCGCCGCAGGGGCTCGACCGACCGCCAAAGCTCGCCTGAGCCAGGGACGGGCAGGCACGCCTCGGCGTGAGTTCCCGTTCGCCATGAGACCTGCCCGCGGCGCGTCAGGCGCCGTGCCCTTGCGGGCCGACACCTCACTGCGCCTGGAATTCAGGAGAAACCTTATGCACCAGATGTCCAAGGAGATGCAGGCCTGCATCGACGAGTGCCTGCGCTGCTACCGGACCTGCCTCGGCATGGCGATGACCCATTGCCTCGAGCAGGGCGGCAAGCATGTGGAGCCCGGCCATTTCCGCCTCATGATGGCCTGCGCCGAGATCTGCCGCACCTCAGCCCATTTCATGCTGATCGGAACGCCTCACCACAAGCATACATGCCGCGAATGCGCGGAGATCTGCGAGGAATGCGCCCGTTCCTGCGAACAGGTCGGCGACATGCAGGAATGCGTCGACCAATGCCGTCGCTGTGCGGAAAGCTGCCGCAGGATGGCAGCCTGATCCGATCCCCCTTCCCGAACCCCAAAGGAGACCTGTCATGAACACCCGTATCCTTCTCGTCCTCGGCACCGCCGCCTCGCTCGCGGCGTCGGGCGCCATCGCCCAGCAGGCCCAGATGCAGCATCCCTCGGGAGGCCCGATGGCCATGTCGACCGAAGGCCTGCCCGAGGAGTGCCGGACGGCGGCGCAGGCCGGCGGACAGCACCAGATGATGCAGGGCATGGACATGCAAGGCATGAACCAGAACATGCAGGGCATGATGGCCAACATGAACGAGGCCCAGAAGGGCTACATGGAGGCCATGACGAAGATGCACGGCCCGATGATGACCGGCATGATGATCAAGGACTCGGACGTGGCCTTCATCTGCGGGATGATCCCCCACCACCAGAGCGCCGTCGACATGGCCCGGGTCGTGCTGAAGACAGGCGACAACGCCGAGGCCAAGAGGATGGCCGAGAAGGTCATCAAGGAGCAGGAGCGTGAGATCGCCGAGATGAAGGATTGGTTGAAGAAGAACGCCCAGAGCGAAACCAGGAACGAGGCGACCGGCTCCACGAAGTAGCGCGAGCCCGTGCACAGGTTGGGCACGGACCGCTCCTCGCCTGGGACGGGAGCGGTCCGTGCTCGGGCGCGCCGCGCTCCTTTGATGAGGGGGGATCCGCTCATGGCCGGAGAAGGCGGACGCGCGGGCAATCAGGCGCCAGCTCGGTGTCGGTACGCCCTGGAGGCGCACGCCGCCAAGGTGATCGCCTTTCAACGGCAAGGCCGCCTCCTCAGGAGCGGCCGCGGCTCCGCTCCTGCTGGTAGGTGCGCTCGCGATCCGGCCAGGTGCTCTTGATATAGGCCAGGACGGCCTCGATCTCCCGGTCCGACAGGACGCCGGCGAACGCGGGCATGACGCTCTCATAGCCCGGCACGACGGCCGCCATGCCGAACTTGGTGATCCGGAACAGCTCCTCGTCGGAGTGGTGCCACGTGTGGCCCGAGGCATCGTGCGGCGGGGCCGGCATGCGCCCATCAGGCTTCGGATACTGCCAGTTGGGCTCGCCCTGAAGCGCAGTGCCGTGGCAGGAGGCGCAGTGGTCGGCATAGAGCCTCCGGCCGAGCTCGACCCGGGCGGCGTGCTCCCGGCCCGGGACGATCACCCATGCCAGCACGACGGCCCCGAGAACCAGGACCGCCGCGCCGGCGAGGATGGTGCGGCGTCGGAAGAAAGGCATCGGGAATCCTCAGGGTCAGCGGCGCAGGTATTTCACCAGGGCCGCAATCCCGAGGACGAGCAGGATGACGACGAGGAGCCAGACAAGGCCCATCCCCGCCATCATCCATCCCATGCCGTCCGTCATGCCCATCATCGGATGCTCCTCTCACGAGCCGGAGGAGCCGAAGCTGCCCCAGGTCCGCCCCTGGTCGGTGCTGGTCAGCACGCGGCCCTTGCCGGTGGAGGCGAACAGCCGGTTGGGATTGCCGGGATCGACGGTGAGATGCAGGAGATAGCCGCCCCCGAAGTCGCCACCGAGCTCGGTGAGGTTCACCGGTTCCTCCGCCGAGCGCACCAGCCCACGGCCGAGGACGAAGGCGTAGAGCGTGCCGTCGGGCGTGATCTCCACGAGGCTGACGGGTGCGCCCTCGAGGATGGGCGTCCAGGTCTTGCCGGCATCCTTGCTGACGAGCAGCCCGGCCTCCGTCGCCGCGTAGAGCGTATCCGCGCTTTTGGCCGAGGCGGCGAGATCGATCAGCTTGTCGGGCGTGGGGCCGACGACCTTCCAGGTCTTGCCCGCGTCCCGGCTGATCTGGAGCCCGCCGTGGGCGCCGTAGACCGTGTTCGGATCGGCGGGGCTGACCGTCATCTGGTGAAAGTCCACCGGGCCGTTCACGCCGGGGGAGACCTGCGTCCAGGTCCTGCCCTGGTCGGTCGAGGCGATGAAGCCGAGATTGCCGCCCTGGCGCGGGTGCCCGCTGGCGTACAGCGTCCTCGGGTCGCTCGGGTGCGGGCTGAAGCCCATGAAGTCCTGGACTTCGGAGATGCGCTCCGCCTTGCCGTCCGGGCCTGCGCGGAACAGGCCGTGATGGGTGGCGATGAGGAGCCTGGACGGGTCCTGCCGGTCGACGGCCAGGCCATGGATGTGCGTGTGGCCCGGGAGCTTGGAGACCTCCAGGATTTCGGTGGCTTCGGAACGGATGCTGTATCCGATGGTGGCGAGGGCGAGCGCGGCGGCGCCGGCCAGGGCGATCTTGTTCGTGGCGTACTTCTTCATGTCTGGTTCCTTGGGAAGTCGGCGGGTTCGAGGCCCCCGGGCAGGCATGCGGGAGCGCATGGCGGCTCCTGGGCCCGACGACGGTCGGGCATGTCCGCATCAGGGAATCCCGTCCCGCCCGGGGTGGGGCGGCCTTCCGCCGCCCCGGCGGGCTCAGGGCTTCGCGTTCGCGGCGAGCCAGGATTTCATCATGGCGATCTCGTCCTCTTGCGCCTTGATGACGGTCTCGGCGAGCTCGTGGATCTTCGGGTCCTTGCCGAAGGCCACCTGGATTTTGGCCATGTCGACGGCGCCCTGATGGTGGGCGATCATGTTCCGGACGAAGTCGGCATCGACGTTGCCCGTGTACTCCATGGCCATCTCGCGGTGCATGCGTTCGTTGACCGCGTTCATGGCGAGCGAGGCGACGCCCTGGTCGCCCCGGGTCTGGCCCATCTGCATGGAGCCGCCTCCGCGGCCCATCATGCCCGCCATGCCGCCCTGCATCATCGGGCAGTTCATCATCATGTTCTGGCCCATGCCGGACATCATGCCGCCGGGGCGCTGACCGCCTGGCATGGTGCCGCCCTGCGGTGCGGTCACGGGACCCGTCTGGCCCTGGGGGCTTGCCATCGGCGGGGTGGTCTGCGCCTGGGCCTGCTCCGGGTGGTGCGCGTTGTGGTCCGCATCGGACGGGACAGCCTGCTGGGCGAGGGCCGGAACCGACAGGCCGGCGGCGAGGACGAGAGCGAGAATGGATGACTTCATGATGGTTCTCCTCGAGAACGTTCGAGCTTCCGAAAGGACGATGGCCACGGGTGCGCGGCCCGACTGCGGATGTCGTCTCAGGCTCGGGGAGGAGGAGTCGTCGTCTCGGGAGAGATGTCATCGAGGAGAACGGACACGATCTCCCATCGGATCGCCCGCCGATCATGGGGCGCAGGCAAGCTCGCGATGGCGGGAACAGCCGTCGACCCGCAGCGGGCCTGGGCACAGGCCAGGGCGCAGCTCCCATCCGGTGCGGCAGGTTCCGGATCGCAGCAATCGTGCGCCGGGGATCCATGGGAGATGGCGGTCGCGGCCACGGTGCGATGCTCTCCTGCGGCCATCGCGGATGGCCCGAGCAGGCCGATGACCAGCACTGCCGCGAGAACGCAGCGAACCAGGCCGGAGATCAGGGACCGTACGGGTGTCATGCGCTCAAGACTACCTGGTTCAGTCCGCTTTCCATTGTTCCAGATCAATCCCGTCATCGGTTGGCGTTCCGCTTTCGTCAACGCAACGGACATCATCGGGTATATAATGGCGGTTGTCGAAGGCGAACCGAAGGAGGCCTCGATGTCCTCTTCAACTCTTCGAGATGCGCTTCCGGCCGCCGGCATGCGCCAGGGCGCTCCGATGAACCTGGTGGCCACGGGATGGGCCCTGACGAGCACCCTCGTGGGCCTGTTCGTGATCTGTTACGTGCTGTCGTTCGTGTGGCCGACTTCCGGCCTTGCCCATGGATGGGTGAGTCTCTTCGCAACGCACCCCGAGAGTCCCGGCCGGACCCTCGTGGAGGGGATCGCGGGCAGTGCGGCGGCGGCATGGATCGGGAGCGTCCTGTTCGTGCCGGTCTACAACCGGATGATCGGGCGCTGACGCGTCGGTCAGATGACACCGGACAGGCGTGCCATGAGGCCGGCCGCGAGCACGGCGAGAAGGCCCCAGCACGTCCAGTAGGCCACGGGCTCCCACCAGGCATCCGGAGCGTCGGCCCGGCGCTTGAGGCGGTGCCTGTCGAGCATGCCCCAGGCGTGGACAGCCGCACCGACGAGCAGGAGCGGAAGGCCAAAGCGGCCGAGACGGTCGGCGGCGAGCACACCAAGTCCGACGCCGAGAACGAGCGCGCCCGCGCCCGACGTGAGCTCGGCCAATCGCAGGCGGTCGGACCTGGCGACGGTCACTCGCGCTTTCCGTGATGGTGGCCGTGGCCCCCGTGCATGAACAGGTGCATCAGCGGGCAGGCCAGCAGGAGGAGGTAGGGCAGGGCGGCCAGGATGTGGCCCGTGTGCGTCGCGAACAGGTAGACGCCGAGCGCGGCGACCGCGAGCGCGAGGGTCCAGCCCAGGGGCGTGCCGACCAGGAGTGTCCTCCAGGTCCTGGGTGGCACTGACGGAACCGTTGGCGTGGCGGTCATGTGGAATCTCCCATCCGAGACGGTGTTCACTGTGAACCTTGGGCGCGGAAGCTGCCTTGATCTCGGTCAAGGGACGGCTTGCTATCGCGCCCGGTGTTGCCGGGCAGGCTCCGAAATCCGCCTGCCCGGCCTTTCAAGATCCCCGGGAGGCCTAGCGGGCTGCGACGCCGTTCGGCCCCTTTCCGACCGGGTAGGTCTTCCCGGCCGTGAGATCGTCGAGGTCGACGGCGGAGATGGTGTTCGCGTACGTGTTGGTGACGTAGGCGGTGTCCCCGTCGGGGTCGATGACGACGCCGTGGGCGCCCTTGCCGACCGTCACGTTCTTCACCAGCTTGCCCGTTCCCAGGGCGATCACCGACACGCGGTCGTCGGGCTTCGCCGCCGAGCCCTGGTTCGCCACGAGGGCGGTCTTGCCGTCCGGCGTGACGAAGACCTGCACCGGCCCTCGGCCAACGGGCGCCGTCCGCAGCACCTTCCGGGACGCGACGTCGACGATGGCGATCTTGTTCTCGCCATTGAGGGAGACCACGAGGGTGCGGCCGCTCGGGTCGAAGGCGACCTGGACCGGCCCGCGTCCGACCGGGACATGCGCGACCTTTTCCGGATCGCGCGGGTCCACGAGCGAGACCGTGCCGCTCTTCATGTTCGCGACGGCGAGAAGGCTCCCGTCCGGCGACAGGCGCAGGCCGTGGGGATAGTTCTGCACGGGGATGCGCTCCGCCACCTTGCGGGCGGCAATGTCGACCACCACGACCGAATTGGTCTCGGCGTCGGTCAGGTACGCAAGGCGTCCCTGGGCGTCGGGGACTACGTGTGCCGGGTGCCCTCCCACCGTCACGATGGTTGGCGCGGCCGGCGCGCTCCCCGACACGTCCATGAGAACGAGCTGGCCGCCGCCCGATTGGCCGTGGGCGGCGTGGCTGCCGGGGCCGCCGGCCGGCATGCCGGTGGCCAGCAGCAGCCGGCCGTCCGGGGTGATGTCGACGTTGTGCGGCGAGATCGGGATCGGGACCGTGACGGTCTTGGAGGTCTCGGTATCGACGATGGAGAGGCTCTGCCCGTTCTCGTTGGCGACGAAGATCGTCTCGGCCCGGGCGCCGGCGGCGCCGAGGGAGACCGTGAGGGCGAGTGCAATCTGAAAAGTGCGTGCGGACATCGCGTTGTCCTTTCTGAATTTCCGTTGAGGAGGCCCTGAGCTTGGTTGGTAGGGCACGGCTTTGGGAGCAACCCTCATGTCCCGTTGCGGGGCGGCATCATCGGCGATGCGCAGGGACGAGGGCTTCAGGAAGTCACGCGACGGGTTTGGGCGGCTTTGGTTGTGCGTCGGGATCCAGCCCCGACAGCATCAGGTCGTCCCTGGGATGGATGCAAACCGTTCCGGCATCCCGTTGGAGAAGGCTGCCGGCTTGGGAGGTCAGTGGCGCCGGAACGCAGCCCGCGGCGCCGACCGGGCAGGCCGCATTGCAGGGCAGGCCGCCCATCGTGCCGACCTCATGAACGCCCCCCGGGGATGAGCTGTCATGGTGGGCATGAACGAGTGGGCCGGCATCGGCATGGTCCAAGTGGACCGAGGACAGATGGGCGGCGTGCCCCGGAACCGACGGAGCCGCGGCGGCCGCCGAGCCACCGACAAGGCCTATCGCGGCGGCCGCCAGCAGGAGCATGGCCGTCAGCACGAGCCAGGATGTGTTCCGGATCCAGTTCATGCTGAAGATCCTAGCAGGCCGAGCGAACCGAACATTGCGCCACGTCAATGTTCGGGACGAACCGGGCAGGCCCTGAGCGGGCCCGCCCGGCCGGGTGATCACAGCCGTACCGTGCGCAGCCGGATCGCGTTGCTGATCACGCTGACCGACGACAGCGCCATCGCGGCCGCCGCGATGATCGGCGACAGCAGGATGCCGAAGAACGGGTAGAGCACGCCTGCCGCCACCGGCACGCCGAGCGCGTTGTAGATGAAGGCGAAGAACAGGTTCTGGCGGATGTTGCGCATGGTCGCCCGCGACAGCCGATGCGCCCGCACGATCCCGGTGAGATCGCCTTTCAGCAGCGTCACGCCCGCGCTCTCCATCGCCACGTCGGTGCCGGTGCCCATGGCGATGCCGACATCCGCCGCCGCGAGTGCCGGAGCGTCGTTGACGCCATCACCTGCCATGGCCACCACGCGGCCCTCGCGCTTGAACTTCTCGACCACGGCGCTCTTCTGCTCCGGCAGCACCTCCGCCTCGACCTCGTCGATCCCGAGGCGGCGCGCGACCGCCTTTGCGGTGGTCCAGTTGTCGCCGGTGAGCATCACGACGCGGATGCCCTCTTCCTTCAGGCCGGCCAGGGCCTCGGGCGTCGTTGCCTTTACCGGATCGGCGATGGCGATGGCGCCCGCCACCTTTCCGTCGATGCCGGCGAAGATCGCGGTTGCGCCGTCCTCACGCAGCTTGTCGGCCTGTTCCGCCAAGGGAGCCACGTCGATGCCGTGCTCCGCCAGGAACTTGGCGCTGCCGAGCACGACCCGTCGGCCCTCGACGGTGCCGAACGCCCCCTTGCCGGTGGGCGAGTCGAAGTCTGTCACCGGGGCCGTCGCGATGCCCTGCTTCTCGGCGGCCTCGACGATGGCGATGGCGAGCGGGTGCTCGCTCGGGCGCTCGGCGCTGGCCGACAGGCGCAGCACCTCGGCCTCCGTGAAGCCCTGAGCCGGGACGATGGCCGTCACGGCTGGCCTGCCTTCGGTGAGCGTGCCGGTCTTGTCGACCACGAGCGTGTCGACCTTCTCCATGTGCTCCAGGGCTTCCGCATTCTTGATCAGCACGCCCGCTTGGGCACCGCGTCCGACGCCGACCATGATCGACATCGGCGTGGCCAGCCCCAGCGCGCAGGGGCAGGCGATGATCAAGACGGCCACGGCGGCCACCAGGCCGTAGGAGAATTGCGGCTCAGGACCCCAGATCGCCCAGGCGATGAAGGCCAGCGCCGCCACCACGATCACGGCGGGTACGAAGTAACCTGAGACTTGGTCGGCGAGGCGTTGAATCGGGGCGCGGCTGCGCTGGGCCTCGGCCACGAGCTGCACGATCTGGGACAGCATGGTGTCGCGCCCGACCTTCTGCGCCTCGATGACGAGGCCGCCGGACTGGTTCATGGTGCCGCCGATGGC
>NZ_FMVJ01000014.1 GCF_900102135.1 Microvirga guangxiensis | reverse complement strand
GATTGTGTGCGTCAAGTTCTGCAAAGTGGGGCGGCCGGTCAGGCTGGCTAAGCGGCTTCGCGAAGAGTGCTTTTCTTGTGCTCCTTGAGATCCTCCATGTTGAGGTAGCGGTGGGCTTCCAGCCAGTTCTCGTGCGTCTCGACCGCCAGCGCCCGCACCAGCCGGCAGCATGAGGCCGCATTGGGGAAGATCCGCACCACGTAAGTGCGCCTCCTGATCTCCTCGTTCAGCCGCTCGAGCATGTTGGTGCTTTTGAGATGCTTGTGATGCTGGCGCGGCAAGCGGTAGAAGGTGAAGGTCTCCTCGATCGTCTCCTCGGCCCAGGCGACCAGGCGCGGGTAGCGTCCCTCCCACTTGGCAATCCAGGCGGCCAGATCCCGCCGGGCTTCCTCGACCGAGCGGCGGTCGTAGAGCCAGCGCAGTTCCTGCAGGCAGTCATCGTCGGCTTTGCGCGGCAGGTGATCGAGCGCGTTCCTGAGGAAGTGCACATAGCAGCGCTGATACGCGGCCTCACTCAGCACCTCGCGGATCGCCGCCCTCAGCCCGGCATGGTCGTCCGCCACCACCAGTTCCACCCCTGAGAGCCCACGCTCGCGCAGGCCCTGGAGAAAGGTGCGCCACGAGGATTGGCTTTCCCGGTTGGCCATCTCGACGCCCAGGATCTGGCGCCTGCCGTCCCAGTCGATGCCGACCGCGATCAGCACGGCTTGCGAGGCAACGATGCCGCCCTCGCGCACCTTCTCGTAGCGCGCATCCAGGATCAGGTACGGGAACGGCTCCTCGAGCCTTCGGGAGGCGAACTGCGCCAGGCTGTCGTCCAGGCGCTTGTTGATGGCCGAGATGGCGGAAGCCGAGAAGCTGTGGCCGCACAGCTCCTCGGTGATCGCCTTGACCTTGCGGGTGGACACACCCTGGACGTACATCTCAGCCAGGGTAGCCACCAGCGCCTGCTCGGAGCGCTGGTAGCGCTCGAACAGCTCGGTGGAGAAGCGGCCATCCCGATCCTGCGGCACGCGCAGCTCGAGCTTGCCGACCCGGGTCACCAGGGTGCGGGTATAGTAGCCCGAGCGGTAGCCCAGGCGAGCCGAGGTGCGCTCGCCCTTCTCAGCCTGGAGGGCATCGGTCATCTCGGCTTCGAGCATCTCCTGCATGACGGCGCGCACGATCTCGCGCAGGCCGTCCGGGCTCTGGCTGAGAAGGCCCTTGATGGCAGCGGCAGCAGGTTTATCCTTTGCAGTGGTCATGGTGGGGCTCCTCTCGGAGGGTGACTTGGACATCACCATCCTGCCATGACCGCCCCAATCAGGCGATTTGCAGAACCTTCACCACACTACTTCGAGTGCGCGCTGGAGGTCTCCTTCGAGACGCAGCTGCACTGCTCCTCAGGATGAGGACGGAGGGAAGGACATCGGGATGGCCGGGACAAGCCCGGCCACGACGAAGAAGTGCATGCGTTGAGTTGAATCGTTCGGCTCTACCGAACCGCCTCTTCGTACTGCTCGGGCTTGAAGCCGACGACGAGACGGCCATCAAGATCAAGAACCGGGCGTTTGATCATCGAAGGCTGATGGAGCATGAGCGCGATGGCCTTGCTCTCATCGATGTCGGCCTTGTCTGCATCCGATAGCTTACGAAACGTGGTGCCGGCGCGGTTGAGCAGTGTTTCCCAACCCACCTCACGCGCCCACGTTTCCAACCGTGCCCGGTCGATGCCTGCCGATTTGTAGTCGTGGAAGGCGTAAGGCACGCCCTTGGCATCGAGCCAGGCCCGCGCCTTCTTCATCGTGTCGCAGTTCTTGATGCCGTAGAGCGTCGCGGGCATCGCTTATTCCCACTCGATGGTGCCGGGGGGCTTCGAGGTGATGTCGTAGGTCACGCGGTTGATGCCCTTCACCTCGTTGATGATCCGCGTCGCGACGCGGCCGAGGAAGGCCATGTCGAAGGGGTAGAAATCCGCTGTCATGCCGTCGATGGAGGTCACGGCGCGGAGCGCGCAGACATGGTCGTAGGTGCGCGCATCGCCCATCACGCCCACGGTCTTGACCGGCAACAGCACGGCGAATGCCTGCCAGATCTCGTCGTAGAGACCGGCATTGCGGATCTCTTCAAGATAGATCGCGTCGGCCTTGCGCAGGATGTCGAGCTTCTCGCGGGTGATCTCGCCCGGCACGCGGATGGCGAGGCCGGGACCGGGGAACGGATGGCGGCCGACGAAGGCGTCCGGCAGGCCGAGCTCGCGGCCGAGCACGCGTACCTCGTCCTTGAACAGCTCGCGCAAAGGCTCCACGAGCTTCATCTTCATGCGCTCGGGCAGACCGCCCACATTGTGGTGGCTCTTGATGGTGACGGAAGGACCGCCGGTAAAGGATACGCTCTCGATCACGTCGGGATAGAGCGTGCCTTGGGCCAGGAAGTCCGCGCCGCCGATCTTCTTCGCTTCCTCGTCGAACACGTCGATGAAGAGCTTGCCGATGGTCTTGCGCTTCACCTCCGGATCGGACACGCCTTCGAGCGCGCCGATGAAGAGATCCTGCGCCTGAACGTGCACGAGCGGGATGTTGTAGTGATCGCGGAAGAGCGTCACCACCTGCTCGGCTTCCGAGGCGCGCAGCAGGCCGTGATCCACGAACACGCAGGTGAGCTGATCGCCGATGGCCTCATGGATCAGCACTGCCGCCACAGCCGAGTCGACGCCGCCGGACAGGCCGCAGATCACGCGGCCCGTGCCCACTTGGGCGCGAATACGTTCAATGGCTTCCTCGCGGAAGGCCTTCATCGTCCAGTCGCCCTTGCAGCCCGCGATATCGCGCACGAAGTTGCGGATGAGCTGCGCGCCCTGGGGGGTATGAACCACTTCCGGATGGAACTGCACGCCGTAGAACTTGTGCTGCTCGTTGGCGACGACGGCGAAGGGGGCGTTCTCGGACGCCGCCAGCACCTCGAAGCCTTCCGGCAGCTTGGTGACGCGGTCGCCGTGGCTCATCCATACCGGATAGGACTTTCCGACCTGCCAGACGCCCTGGAAGAGCGGGCTCTCGGACAGAACCTTCACGTCCGCCCTGCCGAACTCGGAATGGTGCCCGCTCTCGACCTGACCGCCGAGCTGGGCAGCCATGGTCTGCTGGCCGTAGCAGATGCCGAAGACCGGAAGGCCGGTCTCGAACAAATCCTGAGGGGCGCGGGGCGAAGCGTCCGTGGTCACGGATTCCGGCCCACCCGACAGGATCACGCCCTTCGGCTTCATGGTCCGGATAGCCTCGGCGGCCTTCTGGAAGGGCACGACCTCCGAGTAGACCCCATCTTCGCGCACGCGGCGGGCGATGAGCTGGGTTACCTGGGAGCCGAAATCGACGATGAGAATCTTGTCGTGGGTCTGGGTCATGATTGATCGCTGGGCACTGAGCGCGGGGATGCCTCGTGCTTTACCCTCATATCTGCCGGCCTGTCATGCCTTTTGAGCCCCCAACCTGCGAGCCCCGGCATTTTTAACGGCCTTCGTTGCGCATATCAGGCTCATCCTCTCGCCAGCACGGCCACATAGAAGCCGTCCGTACCGGTCTTGAGGGGCGTCATCTGGAGCCCGTATTTTGTCCGTCGCACGACCTCGCCCAGACGGGACAGACCTGCAGACGAGAGCATGTCGGTCGCTGGAATCGGCTTGAAGCCTGCATGCCGTTCCATGAAGGCGGAGAGAGCCTCATCGTTCTCCTCCGGCAGGATCGAGCAGGTGATGTAGACGATCCGTCCACCCGGCTTCACGAGGTCGGCTGCGCGATCCAGCACGGTCGCCTGCTCCTTGCGGCGAACCTCCAGGCTGCCTGGGCGCAGGCGCCATTTCGCATCCGGATTGCGTCGCCACGTGCCGATTCCGGTGCAGGGCGCATCGACGAGAACGCAATCGATCCTGCCGTTCAGGTCGGTGACCGCATCGGCCCCGCCCCTCGGTGTGCGGACCTGGACGTTGCGAACGCCCGCGCGGGTCAGGCGGTCGTGGATGGGGGCCAGGCGGCGGGCATCGCCATCGGTGGCGTAGATCTGGCCGTGGTTTTCCATCATGGCGGCCAGCGCAAGCGTCTTGCCGCCGCCTCCGGCGCAGAGATCGACCACCTGCTCGCCGGGCTTCACCGCAGACAGCAGGGCCGCAAGCTGCGAGCCCTCATCCTGGATCTCGATCCACCCCTTGATGAATTCGGGCTCGGATTGAACGGCCGGACCGCGTCCGTCCTCGCTTGGGACGATGCGAAGGCCCAAGGGCGACAGCGGCGTCTCGACGGCGCCGAGATGCGGGAGAGCATCGTGCGCTTCCCCACGCGAGGCCACCTTCAGGGTGTTCACGCGGAGATCCAGCGGGGCGCGGGCAGTGAGCGCCTGCATTTCGGGAACGAGATCCTCGCCGAAAAGCCGCTGCAGCGAAGGCTCGATCCATTCAGGGAAGTCACCGGCCACAGGGGCGGGTGCTGCTTCGAGGCTGGCGCCTTCCAGCTTCTCGCGCTCTGTCGCGGACAGCGGCTCCGGCGCGAACCGCTCGCCCGAGAAAATGGCTGCGATGGCCTCCGGCGTCATGCCCCGCTGGAGCCTCAGCATCCCAAGCACCAGCGAGCGCGGCGTGCCCTTGCCCATGATCCAGGCAGCCGATGCCTTGCGGCGGAGCGAATCGTAGACGAGGCTGGCAATGGCCGCCCGGTCCTTGGAGCCTGCGAAGCGATGGGAAAGCCCCCAATCCTTCAGGGCGTCCGTCGCTGGACGGCGCCGGGCCTCGATATCGGCGAGGACTTCGATAGCGGCGGAGATGCGGGCTGCAGGTGTCATCGAGAAAGCACACTTAACCTTGGCCGCGGAAGCGACACATTGTTTCCTATTTTCCGACGCCTTCAGACGTGGATTCAAGAGCTACGTGCAATTCGCACGATTCCTCTCCTGGAGCTCATAAAAATGTCGATCCTCTCCCGCCTCGTGGCCCTTGGCCTCACCCTCGCCATCGCTGCCTGCGCCACGGCTCCGGCCACCGACCTGACCCCGCCCCCACGCAAGATGACCGACGCCAAGACCCAGCTCGAGAGCGGCAAGCGTTACTGATCGATAAGAGCGGGATGGGCGGAACGGCCCGTCCCGCCCCTAAATTCCAGCTTCTGCGCCAGCGACGCGGAAGGCGAAGATGACCCACATGGCGATGAGGATCAGCACGCCCACCACGAAGGCCTGAAAGCGCCACGACACCTTGTTGGAGGTCGTGTGGATCGCCGCGTGCACCAAGCGGCTTGCCACGAACATCCACGACATGACCACGAAGAGCATGTCGGCCTTGCGGGTGATGAGCGCCAGAACCACTAGCACGTAGAACAGCACCGGCACTTCGAACTGGTTGTGGTACGCGTTCTGGAACTGCAGCGCGCGCTTGGGCCAGTTGCGCTCGCCGAGAGCGATATCGCCCATCTTCACCTCGCCGCCCTTGAGAGACGCAACGCGCTTGCTCCCCATCAGAAAGAGCAGAACGAAGGTGAGCCCGACGAGAACATAGACGGGCAGGAGAATGGCGGTGATGCTCATAGGCGAGAACTCGTGTGAACCTTAGCTACGGGTGGGGTAGTTAGGGCTCTCACGGGTGATCGTCACGTCATGGACGTGGCTTTCGCGCAGGCCAGCGCTGGAGATGCGGATGAACTGCGCCTTTTCGCGGAATTCCGGCAGGGTTGCCGCGCCCACATAGCCCATGGAGGCGCGAAGGCCGCCAGTGAGCTGGTGGAGCACCCCGGAGACAGGGCCCTTATAGGCCACCTGCCCCTCGACGCCTTCCGGCACGAGCTTGAGGGTGTCGCGCACTTCCGCCTGGAAGTAGCGGTCCGCAGAGCCGCGGGCCATGGCGCCCACCGAGCCCATGCCGCGATAGGACTTGTAGGAACGGCCCTGGTAGAGGAACACCTCGCCTGGGGTCTCGTCCGTACCGGCGAGCAGCGAGCCCACCATGGCGCAGGAAGCACCGGCGGCAAGCGCCTTTGCAAGATCGCCCGAGAACTTGATGCCGCCGTCGGCAATCACAGGGATACCCGCCGCATGGGCGGCTTCGACCGCTTCCATGATCGCCGTGAGCTGAGGCACGCCGACCCCCGCCACGATACGGGTGGTGCAGATCGAGCCAGGGCCGATGCCGACCTTGATCGCATCCGCGCCCGCGTCGATGAGCGCCTGAGCGCCCTCGCGGGTCGCCACGTTACCGGCGACCACCTGGACGGCGTTCGAGAGCTTCTTCACTCGGGCGACGCTTTCCAGAACCTTCACCGAATGGCCATGGGCCGTATCGACAACGACCACGTCGCAGCCTGCATCGATGAGGCGCTCCGCGCGCTCGAAGCCCTGCTCGCCCGTGGTGGTAGCAGCCGCGACGAGAAGGCGGCCCTGCTCGTCCTTGGCCGCGTTCGGATAAGCCACCTGCTTCTCGATGTCCTTCACGGTGATCAGGCCGATGCAGCGGTAGTGATCATCGACGACGAGCAGCTTCTCGATGCGGAACTGGTGCAGGAGGCGGCGGGCCTCGTCCTGGCTCACGCCCTCGCGAACGGTGATCAGCCGATCCTTGGTCATCAGCTCGGAGACGGGCTGGCCGGGATTGCTGGCGAAGCGCACATCACGGTTGGTAAGGATGCCGACGAGCTTGCCCTTGGTGTTGTTCGGACCGCGCTCGACCACCGGGATGCCCGAGATGCCGTGATGCTTCATCGTGGCCAAGGCATCGGCGAGCGTCTCATCCGGATGGATCGTGATGGGATTCATCACCATGCCGGATTCATACCGCTTCACGAGGCGCACCTGCTCGGCCTGGACTTCCGGCTCGAGATTACGGTGGATCACCCCGAGGCCGCCGTTCTGGGCCATGGCGATGGCCATGCGCGCTTCGGTCACCGTATCCATGGCGGAAGCGATGATCGGCATGTTGAGATGGATGGTCTTTGTCAGCCGTGTCGCGACATTCACGTCGCCCGGCAGGACTTCGGAGCGGCCGGGCCGGAGCAACACGTCATCGAAGGTCAATCCCTCGATGATCTTATCCGTAACGATTGAGGCCATGGTCAACTCCTTGAATGGTGCGCAGCAGGTGAAGCGATAACGCTTTGGCGAGTTGACGCGGGTCCGTAGCACGGGGTTTCGTTTTCGCAAAGGGGCGAAGGAGCGCATTCCCAGAAGATCTGCCGTGCATCAAATGGCTATGCAATGCGTTGTCCGGGGGTTAAGTGCCAAAGGTCATGCGCCAAGTCCGCCTCCTCCCCCTCATCATCGCTACCGCGCTGTTCATGGAAAACATGGATTCGACGGTCATTTCGACCTCGCTTCCCATGATCGCGCAAGATTTGGGGACCGATGCCATCGCGCTCAAGCTGGCCCTGACCTCCTATCTCATCAGCCTTGCTATCTTCATTCCCATCTCGGGCTGGGTGGCGGACAAGTACGGCTCACGCACGATCTTCACCGCCGCCATCGGCGTGTTCATGGCGGGCTCCCTCGCCTGCGCGGCCGCGAACTCGCTCGAATGGTTCGTGATCGCCCGTTTCCTCCAGGGCATGGGCGGTGCGATGATGGTGCCGGTAGGACGCCTCGTGCTGCTGCGCAGCGTTCCGCGCAACGAGGTGGTGCAGGCGCTGGCAACCTTGACCATCCCCGCCCTCATCGGCCCCGTCGTTGGCCCGCCGCTCGGCGGCTTCATCACCACCTATTTCCACTGGCGCTGGATCTTCTTCATCAACATCCCCATCGGCATCCTTGGGATCGTGCTGGCCACGATGTTCGTTCCGAACGTTCGCGAAGAGGATACCCCGCCCCTCGACATCGCTGGCTTTCTGCTGTCGGGCATCGGGCTTGCGCTCCTTATGCTGGGCCTGGCCTCAGGCGGACGCCACCTCATCCCGGAAGCGATCTCCCTCGGCTGCGTCGTCATCGGCACCCTGTGCGTGGTGGCCTATGTCTGGCACGCCAAGCGGACGCCCTATCCCGTCCTCCGGCTGGATCTGCTCAAGGTGCCGACCTTTCGCGTCAGCGTTTTCGGCGGCTCCCTGTTCCGCATCGGCATCGGCGCAATTCCCTTCCTCCTGCCGCTGATGCTGCAGATAGGTTTCGGCCTCAGCCCGGTTGCCTCCGGCTCGCTCACGTTCATCGCGGCGGTGGGCGCGCTGTTCATGAAAACCATGGCCAAACGCATTCTTGAGCGGTTCGGCTTCCGCAGGGTGCTCGTGATCAACGCCTTCATCGGCGCGGCTTTCGTGGCCTTCAACGGGCTCTTCACACCCTCGACGCCCCATTGGCTGATCATGATCGTCCTGCTGATCGGCGGCTGCTTCCGCTCGCTCCAGTTCACGAGCCTCAACGCCATCGCCTATGCAGAGGTCTCGAAACGCGACATGAGCTATGCCACGAGCCTGTCGAGCGCGGCCCAGCAGGTTGCGCTCAGCATCGGCGTGGCCTTCGGTGCCTATGTGGTGGAAGCCGCCGCCCATTGGGACGGCAGGACCGCCCTCGTCGCAGCGGATTTCGGCCCCGCCTTTTGGGCTGTCGCAATGGTTTCGGCCCTCTCGGGCTTCGCCTTCATGCGGCTCGAGCCCTCGGCGGGTGCGGAGATGTCGGGCCATCGCGCCGTCGAGAGAAAGCCGCCTGCGACGGGCCTCGGCGACGGCACTACAAATCTCAGTGAGGAGGTAGAACGTCGATAGGATTGGACTACCATGACCATAAGGATCGGGAGACCTTCATGGATCAGAAAATCATCGACCTCTACGACGACTTCACCCATGGCGGCATGAGCCGCCGCTCCTTCCTCGACAGGCTGGCGGCGCTCGCCGGCAGTTCGGCAGCCGCAGCCGCCATCCTGCCGATCCTCCAGAACAACTATGCCATGGCGCAGACGGTCCAGGAGAACGACCCGCGCATCACGGCGGAGATGATCGAAATTCCCGGCGCGCAGGGACTCAAAGGCTATCTCGTGAAGCCGAAGGACGCCCCGGAAAAGCTCCCGACCGTTATCGTCATTCATGAGAACAGGGGTCTCAACCCGCACATCAAGGACGTGACACGCCGCATGGCGACAGAAGGCTTCATCGCGCTCGGCGTCGACTATCTCTCGCCCATGGGCGGCACGCCCGCAGACGAGGACAAGGGCCGTCAGATGATCGGCCAGCTGAAGCAGCCCGACGTGATCGCCAATGGCAAGGCAGCTGTGGCTTATCTGAAAAGTCGCCCCGACAGCAACGGCAAGGTCGGCGCCATCGGCTTCTGCTGGGGCGGTGGCGCGGTGAACAATCTCGCCGTCAACGAGCCTGGCCTCAGCGCCGGTGTCGCCTATTACGGCGGCCAGCCGAAGGCCGAAGACGTGCCGAAGATTCAGGCTGCCCTCATGCTGCATTACGGCGGGCTCGACGAGCGCATCAATGCCGGCATTCCAGCTTACGAGGCTGCGCTGAAACAGGCAGGCAAGACGTATGAAATCTACGTCTATGAGGGCGCGAACCACGCTTTCAACAACGACACCAATGCCGCGCGCTACGACAAGGAAACCGCCGATTTGGCATGGAGCCGGACGGTAGGTTTCCTGAAGAAGAATTTGGCTTGAACGGTGCTCCTCGACATCATGGCGGGGCTTGTCCCAGCCATCCCGATATCTTTCCCTCTGCCCTCATCCTGAGGAGGTCGCGTGTGAGGGAAGCGGGATCATCGGCACTAGGCCAGTGATGACATAGTGAGGCAGCTCAATCCTCGAATGCGTCCACCTGCACGCGCTTGCCGACCATGAACGCATCCGCCACGAGGCGGAACGGGGCGACGTCGACCTCCGAGGTGCCGATGGTGAGAAGTGCGTCGAAGCGGCGATAGATGCCCTGATACTCGGCGGGGTCTTCCTTCACTACGAGGCGCCCGTCGATCTCGAGACAGCTGCCGCCATGCGAGAGCTTCAGGGTGAAGCCTGCTTCCGTCTCGATCTCGATATCCCAGCTCTGCGGGCCGGTCTGGCGCCAGTCGAAAACGGCCTGGAGATCGCTGTCCGTGTGGCCTGTCTGAAACTCGAGATTGGCGGCGATCGGCGCATCCCGGTTCGATGGAAATTCCAGAATGGATGACTTGATGAACACCGGCTCCGGCATGATCCGGGTGACGATGGAAAGCGCATTGATGCCTGGATCGAACACGCCGAAACCGCCCGCTTGCCAGATCCATTGCTGACCTGGGTGCCAGTGGCGCACATCTTCCTTCCAGGTCACCAGAAGACGTTTGATGGACCAGCCCGCGAGCGCCTTCTTCGCCTCCTCGACACCTTTGTTGTATTGGGCGTGCCAAGTGGTGAAGACGGTTTTTCCCACCTTCTCGCCGAGCTGGCGCAGGTCTTCCAGCTCGCTCAGGGTTGCCGCGGGAGGCTTTTCCAGCAGCACGCTTTTTCCGGCAAGCAGGGCCTCGCGGGCGATCTGATGGCGCACCTGCGGCGGGGTGCAGATGGCGACAGCCTCCACATCCTTGAGCTTCAGCAGCTCGCGGTAATCCTGAAAGGTGTATTGGGCATCCTCGTGCGTCAGGCCTCGCGTGCTCGACACGGCCAGAAGCTCGAAATCCGGATTGGCCTTGATGACCGGCAGGTGCTGGTCCTGCGCGATCTTGCCGAGGCCGATGATGCCGATCTTGTGCGGGGTCATGTGCGTGGCCTTTCATATGACAAGGCCACGCCATATGCGCGGCCGTTAGTCTTCCCTGCGGTCTGCTCCACCCCGAAAACCGGTCGCCAGCACATAGAGTTCCGCTGAATCGGCCCGGCTTGCCGCAGGCTTCACGTGGCGCACCACCGCGAAGTCACGCTTGAGGTCGTTGAGAAGTTGGCTTTCGGTGCCGCCCTGGAACACCTTGGCGAGAAAAACGCCGCCTGGGGCCAGGATCTCGCGGGCAAAGTAGATCGCGGCCTCCGCGAGACCGATGATGCGCAGATGGTCGGTCTTCTTATGGCCCGTGGTGTTTGCCGCCATGTCGGACATGACGATATCGGCCTGCCCGCCCAGCATTTCGATAAGCTTGCTCGGGGCGCTCTCGTCCAGAAAGTCGAGCTGGATGAATTCCACGCCCGGCATCGGATCGATGGGAAGAAGGTCGATGCCGACCACCTTGCCCTTGGCCCCGATCTTCTTCGCCGCGATCTGGGACCAGCCGCCAGGAGCGGCGCCCAGGTCCACGATGCGCTGGCCGGGTTTCAGAATATTGTACTTCTCGTCGATCTCGATCAGCTTGAAGGCCGCGCGGGAGCGATAGCCTTCGCGCTTGGCGCGGGCGACGTAGGGATCGTTGAGCTGGCGCTCAAGCCATTTCTGCGAAGAGAGGGTCCGCTTGTGAGCGGTTTTCACGCGCTGCTTGAGGTTGCGGGTGCCCGAGCCGGACTTGGTGCTCACCGTTGGCTTCCCTCCCGCCACACGCTGTCCTCTCTCATCATTTTCATCAGAATTCCTTCGCGCAGACCCCGGTCCGCGATACGCAGGCGATCCGAGGGAAAAGCCCGGCGGATCGCTTCAAGAATGGCGCAGCCGGCCAGGACGAGATCAGCCCTGTCCTTGCCGATGCACGGGTTGTCGGTCCGCTGCTGAAAGCTGGAATGCAGCAGACGGTTTATCACTGTCGAGATCTCGCCGTTGCGCATCCACATCCCATCGACCTTGCGCCGGTCGTAACGCGCGAGACCGAGGTGAATGCCGCCGACCGTCGTGACGGTTCCCGAGGTGCCGAGGAGGTGGAAATTCCTGGCCCTGCCCGCCTCGGCCGCGGCGAGAGAGAACTCCGTGAGAAGGTCGGAGACCTCCTCGACCATGAGCTCGAAGCTCTGCGGCGTCACATCGACGCCGCCGTACCGTTCGGCCAGCGTCACGACACCTACGGGGAGCGAATCCCAGGCGCGGATACGCTTGCAGGGATCGGCAAAGGCATGCGGCGCCTGACCGTCGAGCCAGGCGATTTCCGTGGAGCCGCCGCCGATATCGAAGATGACCACGGATTGGGCCTTGGGGTCCGCGAGAGCCGCGCAGCCCGTCACGGCAAGATAGGCTTCCGTCTTGCGATCCACGATCTCGAGGTCGAGGTCGAGGTCGCTGCGCACGCGTTCGATGAACGACGTGCCGTTATCGGCAAGGCGGCAGGCCTCCGTCGCCACGAGGCGAGCGCGGATCACTTCCTTGGCGATCATCTTGTCGCGGCAGACGCGCAGCGCATCGATGGTGCGCTCGATAGCATCCTCACTCAACCTGTTGCCGAGCCCGAGGCCCTCGCCAAGCCTCACGATCCGCGAGAATGCGTCAGTGACCCGAAACCCGAAATGAGCAGGCTCCGCAATGAGAAGGCGGCAATTGTTGGTACCGAGATCGAGCGCGGCGTAGCTTCGCGGGAAGCGCCGCCTCGGATCCCGCCGGAACGATGGTTCTGGAGCGCTGGAGGCCCACGACGAGCCGCTATCAGACCCGGAGGATGGGTCTGCGCGTCGATCTCTCATGTCGGTCGTCGCATCGGCTTTCACGGTCAAACTTAGATCCTTGGGCATTCTCGCAGAACGCCGGTGTTCCTTTTAGAGTAACAATCGCTGCCCGCATCTGCCAAGGGTTGCGGCGCAGATTGTGCCAGCGCCGCTTGCCCTATCAGAGGGCAAGCCCCTTCAACCGGTCCGTGAGCGTGGCCAGAACATCGGCGCCCACATTGGCGACGGCGATGCGCAGATGACCTTCCTGCCCGGGGCCGAAATAGCTGCCCGGAAGGCATAATACGCCGCGTTCGGTCGCCAGTTTCTCCGCTACGACTTGCGCCTTCGCCCCCTCGAAGGGATGCCGCAGATAGGCGAAATACGCGCCGACCGACTCGATCTTCCACTCCGGAAGAGATGCGAGCGCGTCCCGAAAAACCTGTGCACGCCGGTTGATCTCGGCCCGGTTCTCCTCGCGCCAGCCGCGGAGCCCTTCAATGGCCCAGGGCAGAACGGCCTGAGCGGTGCGCGGGGGACATATCTGGATGCAGTCGAGAATCTTGGCGATCTGCTCGATGAGCGCCGCATCCGCCGTTATGGCTCCCATGCGGTGCCCCGGAATCGCGTAGGATTTCGAGAAGGAATAGAGCTGGATCACATTTCTGCGCCACGCATCGCTCGTAAAGAGCCCGTGCGCGCGGTTCATGCCCTGCGGCAGAAAGTCCCTGTAAGTCTCGTCGATCACGAGATAAATGCCGCGCTTGGCGCACAGCTCGGCAAAGCCCTCAACGACATGGGCCGGATAGACGGCGCCGGTGGGATTGTTGGGCGTCACGAGAACAATGGCGCGAACCTTCTCATCGATCAGCGCCTCCGCATCCTCGATGCGCGGAACGAATCCGTTCTCCGGCCTGCACGGCAGCGGGCGCGGCTCGATCCCCAGCATGTCGAGGCTCATCTGATGATTGAAGTACCAGGGCGTCGGCACAAGCACCGACTCGCCGCGGCGGGCGAGCAGCATCATGGCGACGAAGAAGGCCATGTTGCATCCGGCGGTGATCGCCGTATCGGCGGCCTCGATCCGGCCCTCGTACAGGCGGGACATCTCCTCCGCGTAGGCCTGTCTCAGGCTCGCATCGCCGTTGATGGGGCCGTATTGGGACGTCATAGCCTCGCCAGCGACGGAACCGAGGCGCTCCAGGAAGCTCGCATGAGGCGCATTGCCCGGTACGGCCTGGGACAGATTGATCAGCGGCCCGAAGGACCCGTCGTAGCGCCTGGTCCAGCTTTGCGCCTCCGGAATCGGAGGAGAGCCGACATCCGCAACGTGAGAATTGATCGGGGCGAAAGAACCGCTGGCCATAAGAGAATCGGACTCCGGAATGAAAAAGGCAGGAAACCCGGTGAGCCTTCACCGAAATTCCCTGCCCTTCAAGGATTATTGGATCAGACCTGCTTCGGCCTGAGGTCTGGGACGGATCTTAGTCCTTCGCGCGTTCCACGTAGGAGCCGTCTTCCGTCATGATCACGACGCGGGTGCCGGCCTGAATATGGGGAGGCACCAGGGTACGCACGCCGTTGGACAGCATAGCGGGCTTGTAGGAAGAAGAAGCCGTCTGGCCCTTCACGACCGGCTCGGTCTCGGTGATCTCGAGGGTCACGCGGGCGGGCAGTTCGAGGGCGATCGCGACACCGTTGTGGGTCGAGAGCATCACGGACATGTTTTCCTGAAGGTAGGGCTTCTGGTCGCCGATGATGTCCTCGGGCACGACCACCTGATCGAAGGTTTCAGGGTTCATGAAGTGGAAGCCCTCGCCGTCCTCGTAGAGGTAAGTGTGCTCGCGGTCTTCCACGAAGGCGCGCTCGACCTGTTCGGTGGTGCGGTAACGCTCGGAGACCTTCACCCCGTCGGAGATGCGGCGCATGTCGAGCTGGGTGACAGGCGTGCCCTTGCCGGGGTGGATGTTCTGGGCAGTGAGCACGACATAGAGCTTGCCGTCGATGTCGACGACATTGCCTTTGCGGAGCGTAGAGGCGATGACCTTCACGGGAAGCGTTCCTTGTGACAGATAGGGTGCGTCTCAGGGCCGACTTGCCCAGCCCGGCGACGCCGAAATTTCGGTTTCGCTGCCGCAACTAGCCTATCTTGGCGAAAATCGCCAGCCTGACGTGTTAGGAAGTTCCCCGCCATGGCAAACGCCACGCCTGCTCCCTCCCCCTGGTGGATGCCGCATATCCATGCGGACCGACGCCCTTTTCTCTTGGGGAGAAACCGGATCCAGGCTGCCTTCCGAGGGTTCTTCTCGGGGAATGATTTCGTGGAGGTGGACACCGCCACGCTTCAGATCTCGCCCGGCAACGAGGCCCATCTCCATGCGTTCGCGACGGAGGCCGTCGGGCTCGGCGGGGCGCGGACGCCTCTCTACCTTCACACTTCCCCGGAATTCGCCTGCAAGAAACTGCTGGCCGCAGGCGAGACACGGATTTCATGTTTCGCCCACGTATACCGCAACCGGGAGCGCGGCCCCCTGCACCACCCGGAATTCACCATGCTCGAATGGTATCGGGCCGGTGAGAGCTACGAGGCTCTGATGAGGGATTGCGCGGCCCTGCTGGCGCTCGCAGCCGAAACATCGGGCACGCGCACCCTCACCTATCGCGGCAAGGAGACCGATCCCTTCCAGGAGCCGGAGCGCCTGAGCGTGGCGGATGCCTTCCAGCGCTTTGCGGGCATCGACCTTCTCGCTTCCATCGACACCAGCGGCACGACCGACCGTGGCCGTCTCGCGAGCAGCATGCTCCAGGCTGGCATCCGTGTAGCCGAGGACGACACCTGGCCCGACCTCTTCAGCCGCGTCATCGTGGAGCGGGTCGAGCCGCATCTCGGCCTCGGCCGCGCCACGATCCTGGACGAATACCCAGTCGCCGAGGCGGCGCTGGCCCGCCCCACCGCCCACGATCCGCGTGTGGCCGAGCGGTTCGAGCTGTATGCCTGCGGCGTGGAACTGGCGAATGCCTTCGGTGAATTGACCGACGCCGACGAGCAGCGCCGCCGGTTCCAAGCGGAGATGCACGAGAAAATGCGGGTTTACGGCGAAAGCTACCCTGTGGACGAGGACTTTCTGGCGGCGCTCAGGCAGATGCCCGAGGCCAGCGGAATCGCGCTCGGTTTCGACCGACTCGTGATGCTCGCCACCGGCGCCTCGCGGATCGATCAGGTGATCTGGGCTCCCGTGCCGGAGACCGGCCATTGAGCACGCTTCGCACGCCGAGGGAGTTGGCCGACAGAGACCTCATCTCGCCTGGACAGCTTGGCGAGATCGAGCGCGTGGCGGAGCATTACGCCATAGCGATCAGCCCCGCCATGGCAGCGCTCATTGATAGGAATGACCCGAACGATCCCATCGCCCTGCAGTTCGTGCCCCAAGTTTCCGAGTTGATGACGACGCCTGAAGAGCGCAATGACCCGATCGGCGACCTCGCCCATTCGCCGGTCGAAGGCATCGTCCATCGCTATCCCGACCGGGTGCTCCTGAAGGCCGTGCATGTTTGCCCGGTCTATTGCCGCTTCTGCTTCCGTCGCGAGATGGTGGGTCCGCAGGGCTTGGGCACGCTCTCCCCAGACGCCCTCGACAGGGCCTTCGCCTATATCGCGGAGCACCGGGAAATCTGGGAGGTGATCCTCACCGGAGGCGACCCGCTGGTGCTTTCGCCCCGCCGCCTTTCCGAGCTGATGCAGCGGCTTGCCTCCATTGAGCATGTGAAGATCGTTCGCTTTCACACCCGCGTCCCGGTGGTCGAGCCTGAACGGGTGGACGCCGCGCTGATCGCGGCTCTTAGGGCAAGCGGCAAGACGACCTATGTTGCGCTCCACGCCAATCATCCGCGCGAACTGACGCCTGCTGCCCGCGAAGCCTGCGCACGGCTGGTCGATTCCGGCGTCGTGATGATCAGCCAATCCGTATTGCTGAAGGGCATTAACGACGACCCGAACACGCTCGCTGCCCTCATGCGGGCCTTCGTGGAAACGAGAGTGAAACCTTATTATTTGCACCACCCCGATCTTGCCCCCGGCACGAGCCATTTCCGTCTCTCGCTTGAGGAAGGCCGGGCGCTCGTGGCAGGACTGCGGGGCCGCATCTCGGGCCTCTGCCAGCCGACCTATGTGCTCGACATTCCCGGAGGATACGGAAAAGCGGTGATCTCTCCCGATGCGGCCAGCATGAGAGACGGTTGTTATGCGGTCTCGGATTTTCGTGGTGTTGAGCATCTCTATCCACCAGCCTAGACCTTGAAAATAAATTTCTCAGCTTGGCTTGCATTACGCAACGTTATTGAGTTAGCAAAGGTGACTTTGTCACTGAATTGCAGACAACAAAATACATAGCGGGGCTGAGCATGCGGATCCTCTCAAAGTCACTTCTCACTCTGGCCGGTGCAATCCTCATTGCTGCACCATCAGTCGCGCAGACAGGCCCGACCAAAGGTCGGTTCGAAATCCGTATTGTGAGCGACAAGACGGCTAGCGGCCATTCGGAGCGCAACGTCAATATCTTCAAGCTCCAGCACCATCAGGAAGCGAAGCTCAAAGCGACGTTTGTGTTTACCCATACCGACGCCAATGACTCCGTTGCCGAAGGCTACAAGGACGCCTCGGCTGCACTCCATCAGAAGCTCAAGCCGCTCGAAGGCTCAGCCAACAAGATCAAGTCCTCCGGGCTGCTGGGCGGCGGCGGCCTGATGGAGATGATGGAAAAGTGCTCGGATCTGGAGGATGACGACGAGATTCAGGCCTGCATGATGAAGGCCGCCGGGGGCCTTCAGGCTCAGATGCAGGAAAAATGCAAGAAGGATCCCAGCCTCTGCGCCGCCATTGAAGACGTGCAGGACGAGGACAATGTCAGCAGCGTCGAAGCCGGAGCGCGCGAGCTTCAGGAGGCCATGACGAAGTTCCGCCACTACACGAGCGATTCCTGCAGCGTCGAAGCCGCCATCGATTATGCGCGCGAGGACGAATTCCCTTCCGACCGTGGAGGCCGCGTGAGCAGCCGGAGCAGCACAAAGACGAATGGGACTGTCCGCGGCGTGCCCAGAAGCGGCAACCAAGCCTGCACGCTGACCGTAGCCGTCGGCCCCGATAACACGATGAGCTTCAAGCTGGTCCTGTCGGATGCAGTCGGGTTTCCCGCGAGCATCGCCAAAGGCTCCACGACGAGCGCCGAGAATGCCAAACTGCAGCTTGGCCCGGCCTTCAATCCCTACATGGTCAAGAAGCACAAGTCGGTCTCAGGGGGCTCCTATAGCGGAGAGCAGACTATCTCCCAGCCGAAGAAGACGGTGAAGGAAGGTGAATCCTGGACGGTGACCAGCAGTGGGCAAACGAAGATCGACTGGTCCATGAAACTGGATTGATAAGAAACGGAGCCGCCATCAGGCGGCTTTTTCTTAATCGAACGACGCCTTGCCCCGCGCCTTCTTGATCTCGGAACGCCGTCCCTTCGCTTCGAGCCTGCGCTTCTTCGAGGCAAGGGTCGGCCTCGTCGGGCGGCGTGGCTTCGGCCTTTCCGTCGCCTGACGGATCAGCTCCACAAGGCGTGTCACCGCATCCTCTCGGTTGCGCTCCTGCGTACGAAAGCGCTGCGCCGTGATGATCAGCACGCCCTCGTTCGTCAGCCGTTTGCCGGCAATCCTTTCCAGGCGCGATTTCACGTCATCCGGCAGGGACGGTGAGTTACGCACGTCGAAGCGCAACTGGACGGCGGTTTCCACCTTGTTGACGTTCTGCCCGCCCGGACCGGAAGCACGGATAAAGCTCTCCTGAAGCTCCGCTTCATCGAGCGCGATGCTGTTCGTGACGTGGATCATGGGGCCTTCAAACCGGACGGAAGATTAAGTGGAGCACCGGAGCTTTATGTCCAATGAGAGCTTATCCGCAGCTTGTCGACCTCTGCTTTAAGCCTTAAGCGGCTTGTACCCTTCTTTCGCCAGCCTTTCCTGGCCTCTCAAGTGCTTCCATGTCCGCTGTTTTCGCCAGCCTCATCCCGACCTTCCTGATCATCGCGACCGGCTGGCTGTGCCGGGTGACGAATTTCGTCAGCGAGCAGCAATGGTGGGGGCTCGAGCGCGCGACCTACGTGATCTTCTTTCCTGCCCTCATCATCGATACCCTCTCCCGCGCCGACCTTTCCTCTGTGCCGGTCCTCGGTGTCGGGGGCGCTCTCGTCGGCGCTATCCTGCTGATGTCAGGTCTCATGCTGGCGCTGCGGCCTTTGCTCGAACGCTACGCGAGCATTGACGGGCCGAGTTTCACCTCGATCTTCCAGGGTGCCACGCGCTGGAACACCTTCGTTGCCCTTGCAGTGGCCGGAAGCCTGTTCGGCCAGCGCGGCATCGCACTGATTGCGGTGGCGATAGCGGCCATGGTGCCCCTTCTGAACCTGCTCGCCTTCTACGTGTTCATCCGCTTCGCGGGCAGGCCCAGGCAGAGCCCTTGGGAGATCCTGCGCTCCTTCCTCACCAACCCGTTCATCTGGTCCTGCGCCGTAGGCCTCCTGCTCAACCTTCTGGTGCCGCCGCTGCCCAAGCCCATCGCTGGCTATATCGACCTTCTGGGACGCGCTTCCCTCGCCGCGGGCCTGCTGATCGTGGGAGCCGGCCTCGATATCCGGCGTCTCGCCAAGCCGGGATTTCCCCATGCCCTGGCCACGGCCTGCAAGCTGTTCCTGATGCCGGTTCTGGCCGTGACCTTCGCCTATTATGCCGGCGTCAGAGGCAACGACATTCTCGTGACCATCATCGCAGCCTCCGTACCCTCCGCTGCGGCGGGCTACGTTCTCGCGCGCCAGATGGGCGGCAACGCCCCCCTCATGGCAGAAATCCTGACCCTTCAGACTTTGCTGGCTCTGGGATCGATGCCCCTGATGATCTCCCTTCTGGGTTGATAAGCTCACGCGGCATTACAACTAATAATTGATCAATAAGCACTTGTATGATCTATGGTTGCGTTGATAATGAGGCTCGCCTGAAACAAGGATTCAGCCTCATCCATGCCCAAGTCACCGCCCCGCGCTTTTACCGTTCCATCTCCCCACGATCAGGAGATTGTCGATAGGGCTCCTCGTCCGGCGGCAAGCGGCATGAGCCCGGTCGAGACCGCGCAGTATATTGCGGAGTTTACGGCGGAGCTGTCCTATCTCTCACGCCAGACGAAGCTCGACCTTCTGGCCTATCTGCTCGACATGGCGCGCCTCGAAGCGGCGCGGGTCGTGCAGGCCGGCAAGCGCGGGAAGTAGGAACTAGCGTCCCGAGATCAGAGAAACCGCATTCCCGTCATGGCGCTCCAGGCGGCCGGCAATCTCCAATTCCAGCAATGTCATCTGGACGCTACGGATCGAAAGGCCTGACTGGCGGACGAGATCGTCCACGGCAATCGGCGACGGTCCGAGGAGCTGAATGAGATCCGTGCCGCCATCCGCACTCTCGTCGTCGATACCGGCATTCGGCAAGACGGAACCTTCAGGCGCCCGGGGCACGTCGGGCAGGTCCAGTTCGTCCCACAACTCCTCCGTGCCGAGCACGCGGTTCGGTTCCTCGGCTCCCGTATCGAGGCGCGGGCCGGTGGCAATCAGCGGCTCCAGAACACTTGTGACATGCTCGACGCTTGAGCAGAGGGTCGCGCCCTCGCGAATAAGGTCGTTCGTCCCCTCGGCGCGCGGATCGAGCGGCGAGCCCGGAACCGCGAAGACTTCCCGCCCCTGCTCCAAGGCAAAGCGGGCGGTAATCAGCGAGCCGGAGCGGCGCGCCGCCTCTACCACCACGACCCCATAGGACAGGCCGGAGACGATGCGGTTGCGGCGCGGAAAATCGCGTCCGCGCGGCTCCCAGCCCATGGGCATTTCGGAAACGATGGCGCCGCCCTGCTCGACGATAGCGCGAAGCAGAGCCTCGTTCTCGGACGGATAGATCTTGTCGTGACCGCCAGCGAGGACGGCGACGGTACCGGTTTCGAGTGTAGCCTTGTGCGCCCGCGTATCGATGCCACGCGCGAGACCGGAAACCACCACGTAACCCGCTTCGCCCAGCTGCCGCGAAAGGCGTTCGGTGAAGGTGAGACCGGAGGCAGAGGCATTGCGCGAGCCGACCATTCCGACAGAAGGCCGGGCAAGCACATCCGTCGATCCGCGCACCGCGATCAGCGGCGGCGCGGTATCGATGGCCTGCAGGGCCTTCGGATATTCCGGTTCGCCCATGGCGATGAACCGCACGCCGAGGCGAGCAGCGGCAGCCATTTCCTTCTCGGCCTCGGCGCGGCTCGTCACTTTCAGCAGCAGGCGCCCGCCGCGTCGGGCGAGACCGGGCAAGGCCTCCAGGGCCGCAGCCGCACCGCCGAACTGGTTGACGAGGGCTCGGAACGTTCGCGGCCCTACATTCTCCGAGCGGATCAGCCGGAGCCAATCGAGACGCTGCTCGTCCGTGAGGTTCACAGCCGTTATCCCTTCTGGCCGATCTTGCCCTCGGTGCCGTCGAGCAGGCGGCTGATATTCGCGCTGTGCTTCCACCAGAGGAGCGCCACAAGCATGATCGTCATGGCGGCCATGGCCGGCTGCCCGAGCAGCCAGAAGGCGATTGGCGTCGTGGCGCTGGCCACAAGGGCCGAAAGGGACGAGTAGCGTGAGGCGAAGGCGACGCCGAGCCAGATGGCGGCGAAGATCAGCGCCACCATCCAGTTCAGGCCGATCAGCACGCCGATGAAAGTGGCGACACCCTTGCCGCCTTTGAACCTGAGCCACACCGGATAGAGATGGCCCAGAAAGGCCCCCAATGCGGCAAGCGTCGCGAATTGGTCACCCCAGCGGGCGGCGATCAGAACGGCAGCGGTTCCCTTCAGGGCGTCCCCGATCAGGGTCGCAGCGGCAAGCCCCTTGCGCCCCGTCCGCAGAACGTTGGTTGCGCCGATATTGCCGGAGCCGACCTGACGAATGTCCCCCAATCCGGCCATGCGGGTGAAGATTACGCCGAACGGGATGGAGCCCAGGAGATAGCCGAAGGCCAGGGCCCCCAGCATGTACAGCATATTGGCTTCTTCAGACATTCGCTTCCTGTGACATTGAGCGGCGATCGAACACGATCCTGCCTGCAACCATCGTGATCGTCACCTGTCCTTCCAGACGGGCTTCGTCGAAGGGCGAGTTCTTGGACAGGGATTTCAGGTCGCGCTTGTCGAGCACGTAAGGCGCATCGGGGTCGAACAGAATGAGGTCGGCAGGCGCGCCGACTTTCAGGCGGCCGGACGGCAACCCAAGGATTTCCGCCGGTTTCGTGGAGAGCGCCCGCAGTATCTTGGGCAGCGAGATGCGGTCGGAATGCACGAGACGGAGCGCCGCGGAGAGGAGGGTTTCGAGCCCAACGGCCCCGTTGGCAGCCTCCGCAAACGGCAGACGCTTGTTCTCGACATCCTGTGGATTGTGGTCCGAGACGATCACGTCGATGGTGCCGTCGGCTAAGGCCTCGATCATCGCCTGCCGGTCGTCCTCGTGCCGGAGCGGCGGCGAGAGCTTCAGGAAGGTGCGGTAATCGCCGATATCGTTCTCGTTGAGCGACAGATGGTTGATGGAAACGCCGCAGGTGACAGGCAGGCCCCTGGCCTTCGCGTTTCGCACGATCTCGGCCGAATCGGCGCAGGAGATCATGGCCGCGTGGTAACGGGCGCCGGTGAGGCGCACGAGACGCATGTCGCGCTCGAGCATGATCGTCTCGGCCTCGCGCGGGATGCCGGGAAGTCCGAGGCGGGAGGCGAACTCTCCCTCGTTCATCACGCCCTGCCCGACGAGGTTCGGGTCTTCCACGTGGTGGACGATCAGCGCATCGAAATCGCGGGCATAGGTCAGCGCCCGTCGCATCACCTGCGCATTGGTGACGGAGCGCGCGCCATCGGTGAAAGCAATCGCGCCGGCCTCCTTCAGCCGTCCGATCTCTGCCATCTCCTCGCCCTTCAGGCCCTTGGTAAGAGCGGCAGCGGGCAGGATGTTGACGACGGAGGTATCGCGCGCCCGGCGCACGATGAAGTCGATCACCGCCGGATCGTCGAGGGCGGGGCTGGTATCCGGCATCGATACGACGGTGGTCACACCACCGGCCGCAGCGGCCTCGCCCGCACTTTTCAGCGTCTCGCGATAAGGCCCGCCCGGCTCGCCGATGAAGGCGCGCATGTCGATGAGGCCCGGGGCAAGGACATGCCCGCCACAATCGATCACCTCGGCATCGGCAGCTTGCGCGAGTTGCGGACCGAAATCCTGGATCACGCCGTCACGGACGAGAAGGCCGCCCGTTTGCTCGCGTCCGGTATCGGGATCAACGAGGCGTGCGTTCTTGAAGAGAGTTGGTTTCGTGCCCATCGCGCGCCTCACCCGTTCGGCAGATGGCTCGCGAGAGCCTCGAGCACCGCCATGCGGACGGCCACGCCCATCTCGACCTGCTCGCGGATCAGCGACTGGGCGCCGTCCGCAACGTCGGAGGAAATCTCCACGCCCCTGTTCATGGGCCCCGGATGCATTACCAGCGCGTCGGGCTTGGCGTAGGAGAGCTTTTCCTGATCGAGGCCGTAGAAACGGAAATACTCTTTCACGGACGGTACGAAGGAGCCGTTCATGCGCTCGCGCTGCAGACGCAGCATCATGACGATGTCGGCCCCCTCCAGACCTTGGCGCATATTCGTGAAGGTCGGGAACCCGAGGCGCGCGAAGCCCGGCGGCAGAAGGTTTGTCGGCGCGACGAGGCGCACCTGCGCGCCCATGGCGGCCAGCAGGATCATGTTGGAGCGCGCCACGCGCGAATGGAGAATATCGCCGCAGATTGCGACGACGAGCCCTTCGATCCGTCCCTTGTTGCGGCGGATGGTAAGCGCGTCGAGGAGCGCTTGCGTGGGATGCTCATGCGCGCCGTCACCCGCATTCACCACTGCGCAATCGACCTTCCGGGCGAGCAGGTGCACCGCGCCCGCCGCATGATGGCGCACCACGATGATGTCGGGACGCATGGCGTTGAGCGTCGCCGCCGTATCGATGAGCGTCTCGCCCTTCTTTACCGAAGACGACGCCACCGCCATGTTCATCACGTCGGCGCCCAGGCGCTTGCCGGCGATCTCGAAGGAGGATTGCGTGCGGGTGGAAGGCTCGAAGAACAGGTTGATCTGCGTGCGACCGTGAAGGGAGGATTTCCGCTTCTCGATCTGCCGGCTCACCTCGACCTTCTGGTCGGCCAGGTCGAGCAGGGCCTGAATGTCCAAAGGAGACAATCCCTCGATTCCGAGGAGATGCCGGTGGGGAAAAACGGATCGCGGGGTGTCTGTCATCTTAAAGCCATCGCTATAGGCGCTGCCGGTTGAGGCGGCAAGCAGGCTTCTCTTCGCTCGATGCACTTTCACCCTAGAATAAGGCTTGAGACGCTGCAGAAGGGTCCATGGCCATGACCGCATTCCAGACCCATGACATCGTGAACCAGACGCCGCCCTTCGGGAATGCGAATCTGATCGCAGGCGACCAGCCCTTGCTGGATGCGCTCAAGAGCAACGGCGTGGACCCCGATACCGAGGGGTTGATCGCTTTCGGAGCGTCCTGGGGCGGCATGGAGCGGCTCGACCTCGGGCGGCTTGCCAATGAGAACCCGCCCAAGCTTCGCACGCACGATGCCCGGGGCTATCGCATCGACGCAGTCGAGTTCCATCCCGCCTATCACGCGCTCATGCGGGCCAGCATGGCCGATGGGCTTCACTGCTCGACCTGGGACGAACCCAAGAGCGGACATGAGCACGTAGCCCGCGCGGCCCGGATCTATACGGTGGCTGGCGTCGAAAGCGGCCATGTCTGCCCCGTCACCATGACCCATGCCTCAGTGGCGGCGTTGTCGGCGGCCCCCGACCGGCTCAAGGAATGGCTGCCGAAGATCCGCTGGCGGGGTTACGATGCCCGCTTCATCCCCTTCTGGGAGAAAAGCTCCGTCACCCTCGGCATGGGGATGACGGAGAAGCAGGGTGGGACGGATGTCCGCGCCAACACCACCCGCGCTGTCCAGGCTTCAGGCGACGAGTATGCCCTCACGGGACACAAGTGGTTCATGTCCGCGCCCATGTGCGATGCCTTTCTGGTGCTCGCCCAGGCCCCCGGCGGCCTCACCTGTTTTCTCGTACCCCGCTTCCATCCGGACGGCTCCCTCAACGCGCTTCGCCTGCAGCGACTGAAGGACAAGCTGGGGAACCGTTCCAACGCTTCCTCCGAGGTCGAGTTCGCGGAAGCCTTCGGCTGGCGGATCGGGGAGGAAGGCGCGGGTATTCGCACCATCATCACCATGGTGCAACTCACCCGTCTCGATTGTGCGGTGGCTTCCGCCGGGCTCATGCGAATGGGGCTGACGCTTGCCATCCACCATGCCCACCACCGCAGCGTCTTCCAGAAGAAACTCGTCGACCAGCCTGCCATGCGCATGGTGCTGGCGGACCTTGCCCTCGAGAACGAGGCCATGACCGCGCTGGCCCTGCGCACCGCCAGCAGCTTTGACCTAGCAAAGGCAGACGAGCATGAGGCGGCCTGTGCACGTCTCATCACGCCTGCCGCCAAGTTCGGCATCTGCAAGGCGGCGCCCCGGCTTCTCTACGAAGCCATGGAGAGCCTCGGCGGCAATGGCTATGTGGAGGAGAGCCCCCTGCCCCGGCTCTACCGGGAGGCTCCTGTCAACGCGATATGGGAAGGATCCGGCAATGTGATCGCCCTCGATCTTCTGCGTGTGGAGAGCCGTGAGCCCGAACTGGCGGCCTCCGTTCTGGAGCGCCTGATGGCCGACGCGGGCAATCTACCGGGAGCCTCCGAGACGGCGCGGGACATCATGCTCGCCCTGCAATCGCCCGAGGCGGAGACCAGGGCCCGCTTCATTGCCGAGCGCCTGTTCACTCTTGCCGCAGCCGGGGCCCTGGCACGCTCCGCGCCGGAGCAAATCACCGAGGCCTATGCCCTCTCTCGGCTCGCCCACCCTAGTCGGATGATGGGAGCAAATGACCTTGGAGCGGCCGTGAAACCCTTGTTGGACAGGGCTTTCGTCACCATATAACAGCCTAGGCGGAACAGCCGATTTGACTTGTCCGTCACGATCCACCACTTATCGCGCCTTGGCTGTCAGCGGGGCTGGCCGCCTCTTAGCTTGACATTAGAGAGCATCCGCTCGCGGCCATCTACGGGAAAGTCGCACATGAAAGTCGTCGTCGTCGAGTCGCCCGCAAAGGCCAAGACGATCAACAAATATCTCGGCAAGGATTACGAGGTCCTGGCCTCCTTCGGGCATATCCGCGATCTGCCCGCCAAGGACGGCTCGGTCGACCCGGATGCCGATTTCCGCATGATCTGGACGCTGGAGGACCGGGGTTCGAAGCGGGTGACCGATATCGCCAAGGCGATCAAGGGCGCCGAGAAGCTTATCCTCGCAACCGACCCGGATCGCGAAGGCGAAGCCATTTCCTGGCACGTCCTCGAAGCCCTGCGCGAAAAGCGCGTGCTGAAGGACCTGCCGGTCGAGCGCGTGACCTTCAACGCCATCACCAAGGATGCGGTGCAGACGGCCCTGCGCAACCCGCGCGAGATCGATCAGGCCCTGGTCGATGCCTATCTCGCCCGCCGCGCCCTCGACTATCTCGTGGGCTTCACGCTCTCCCCCGTGCTGTGGCGCAAGCTCCCCGGAGCGCGCTCGGCCGGTCGCGTGCAGTCGGTGGCGCTTCGCCTCGTCTGCGACCGTGAACTCGAGATCGAGACCTTCAAGCCGCGCGAATACTGGTCGCTGATCGCGACCCTCGCCACGAAGGACGGCGCGGTGTTCGACGCGCGCCTCGTCGGCGCCGACGGTAAGAAGATCACGCGCCTCGACATCGGCAACGGCGCAGATGCCGAGGCCTTCAAGAAAGACCTGGAACTGGCGACCTTCTCGGTGGCGAACATCGAGGCGAAGCCCGCCAAGCGTCACCCCTACCCGCCCTTCACCACCTCGACCCTGCAGCAAGAGGCCTCGCGCAAGCTGGGGCTGGCTCCCGCACAGACCATGCGCATCGCGCAGCGCCTTTATGAAGGCGTCGACATCGGCGGCGAGACGGTCGGTCTCATCACCTATATGCGTACCGACGGCGTCGACATGGCCTCGGAGGCAGTGCAGGCCGCGCGCCGGGTGATCGGCAAGGAATACGGTGACCAATACGTGCCGTCCGTGCCACGCAAGTATTCGACCAAGGCCAAGAACGCCCAGGAGGCGCACGAGGCCATCCGCCCGACGGATATGAGCCGCCTGCCGAAATACGTCTCGAAGTACCTCGAGCCCGAACAGGCGAAGCTCTACAACCTCATCTGGACCCGCACCGTGGCGAGCCAGATGGAATCGGCGGAACTGGAGCGCACCACCGCCGACATCCTGGCCCAGGTCGGTCCGCGCAAGCTCGATCTTCGCGCCACCGGTCAGGTCATCAAGTTCGACGGCTTCCTCACGCTCTACAACGAGAGCAAGGACGACGAGGCGGACGAGGATGAAGGCCGCCTGCCGCCCATGAAGACGGGCGACAATCTGGAGCGCCGCCGCATCAATGCGAGCCAGCATTTCACCGAGCCGCCACCGCGCTATTCGGAAGCCTCGCTCGTGAAGCGCATGGAAGAGCTCGGCATTGGCCGTCCTTCCACCTATGCCGCCGTGCTGCAGACCCTGCGCGACCGCGAATACGTGAAGATCGAAAAGAAGCGCCTCGTCCCCGAGGACAAGGGCCGCATCGTCACGGCCTTCCTCGAGAGCTTCTTCCGCCGTTACGTGGAATACGATTTCACGGCCGACCTCGAAGAGCAGCTCGACCGCGTCTCGAACAACGAGATCGACTGGAAACAGGTGATGCGCGAGTTCTGGCGCGACTTCTCCGCCGCTATCGGCGAGACGAAGGAGCTGCGCATGACGGAGGTGCTCGATGCTCTGAACGAGCTCCTCGGCCCGCACATCTTCCCGGACAAGGGCGACGGCTCCAACCCGCGCACCTGCCCGACCTGCGGCACCGGCCAGCTTTCGCTCAAGCTCGGCAAGTTCGGCTCCTTCATCGGCTGCTCGAACTATCCGGAATGCAAATACACCCGCCAGCTCGCCGCGACAGGCGTCGATGGCGACGGCGAAGGCTCCCCGGAGAACGGCGGCCAACCCGGCGTGAAGGTGCTCGGGACCGATCCAGAAACCGGCGAGCAGGTCACCCTGCGCGATGGTCGTTTCGGCCCGTTCGTTCAGCTCGGCGAAGGCGAGAAGCCGAAGCGCTCTTCGCTCCCCAAGGGGTTGGCCCCGTCACAGGTGGATCTCGAAAAGGCACTCAAGCTCCTCGCGCTCCCGCGTCAGGTGGCGATCCATCCGGAATCGGGTGAACCGATCCTGGCGAGCATCGGCCGCTACGGCCCTTACGTGCAGCACGGCAAGACCTACGCCAATCTCGGCCCTGGCGACGACGTGCTGGAGATTGGCGCGAACCGTGCCATCGACCTTATCGTCACAAAGGAGAGCGGTGGCGGAGGCGCTCGTCGTGGTGCTGCCGATCCAGGCCGCCCGCTTGGAGGGGACGATCCGGAATCCGGCAAGCCGATCGTGGTGAAGGCCGGTCGTTTCGGTCCTTACGTGACTGACGGTGAGACGAACGCCACCCTGCCGCGGACCATGGCTGCGGAAGCGGTGACGCTGGAAGAAGCGATCGAGCTTCTCAAAGCCCGCCGTGCCGCCGGGCCGTCGAAGAAGTCCGCCCGTGGCCGCAAGGCTCCGGCCAAAAAGGCGGCTGCAAAGAAGACTCCCGCGAAGGCTGCGACCAAGACCGCTGCCAAGAAGACAGCGGCAAAGAAGCCAGCCGCCAAGAAAGCAGCCGCGAAGAAGGCTCCGGCCAAGAAGTCGGTAAAGGCGGCTGAATGAGATGACGGAGTGGGTGTCCTGGATCCTGCTGGATCATGCCGACCAGGTGGAGATCGCCCTCCGCCTCGTCCTTGCGGCGGTGGCCGGCATGGCTGTCGGACTCAATCGGGACATCCACAACAAACCCATCGGCATGCGGACCCTCGGCCTCGTGGCGCTCGGGTCCGCGACCGTGATCCTCTCGGGCTCAATCTATGAAGGGTTGCATTTCGGACAGGATGCGGTCAGCCGCGTCGTCCAAGGCATCATGACCGGCTTGGGCTTCCTTGGTGCTGGCGCGATCATCCGCGGCAGGAACAACAGCGAGGTTCATGGCCTGACGACGGCAGCGACGGTGTGGATCGCTGCGGGGCTCGGCGTCAGCGCAGCGCTCGGCGCGTGGTTCATCACCATCGCCGGAACCGCGATGACGCTGATCGTACTGACTCTCGGAAAATCGCTTGAGGACTGGCTGGTCCGCCTGTTTTCAGGCCGGGCGAAAACCGTGGATGAGGACAGTTAGAAAGCGAAGCTGAGGCCAATGAGAGCGGCGGCCATGGAAAGCCAGAGCAGGCTCGAACCGATGGTGCTGCTTTTGGTGACAGGCGCCGTATCCGGCTCGTCGAAGGCGAAGGCTTCTCCGGCAATGCGCGCGGCGCGGTCCAGGTGAAGTTTCTGTGCGGATCCCATCGTCGTGCGCATCCTTGCCTCGCTTCCGTTAAGCTCATGCTTAAACGAGCAACGTGAACCAAGGCTAAACGGTTCCTGTGACAGGCTAAAGACATCCTTTAGAGGCACAGGGGATACTGTCTAGAACAAGGGTTTTCAGGCTCCACATTTTGTGGCTTGTGACCCTAAGCCACCTTCCAGTTTCCGTTTTGTTCTCGTATAAAAGCGGAATGGGAAATAGTGTAAACAAGCGCGAATCAGCGAAACGGACCAAGGTCCCAATGGATAACGACGATCTCTTCGGGGGCGCGGCTGCCAAGCGCGCGGCGCCTGCTTCGGCCAGAACGGCGGCCGTCAAGGCCTCGAAACCCGCCCCTGCCCCGCAGCAAGGCACGCCGGGCGAAGCCGGCTATGACGCTTCCGCCATCGAGGTGCTGGAGGGGCTTGAGCCTGTCCGCCGCCGTCCGGGCATGTATATCGGCGGCACGGACGAGAAGGCCCTGCATCACCTCTTCGCCGAAGTGATCGACAACTCCATGGACGAAGCGGTCGCGGGCCACGCAACCTTCATCGAAGTGGAGCTTGAGGAAGGCGGCTGGCTCTCCGTGACCGATAACGGACGCGGCATCCCGGTCGACCCGCACCCCAAGTTCCCGAAGAAGTCCGCGCTCGAAGTGATCATGACCACCCTGCACGCGGGCGGTAAGTTCGATTCGAAGGTCTATGAGACCTCCGGCGGCTTGCACGGCGTCGGCGTGTCGGTGGTGAACGCGCTCTCCGAGATTCTCGAAGTCGAGGTCGCTCGCGGCCAGCAGCTCTACCGCCAGATTTTCGCCCGCGGCCTTCCGCAGGGCAAGTTGGAGACGGTGGGCCGCGTGCTCAACCGGCGCGGCACCAAGGTGCGCTTCAAGCCCGATTGGCAGATCTTCGGCAAGGATGCTCATTTCCAGCCCCGCCGCCTGTTCAAGATGGCGCGCTCGAAGGCCTACCTCTTCGGCGGCGTTGAGATCCGCTGGAAATGTGCACAGTCGCTTTTGGAAGGGATCGACAACGTTCCGCCGGAAGCCGTCTTCAAGTTTCCGAACGGCCTGAAGGATTACCTGCTCCACGACATCGAGGGGAAAGACCTGGTCACGGACCAGATCTTCTCCGGCAAGATCACCAAGCCCGGCAGCCACGGCTCGCTGGAATGGGCGGTTGCGTGGATGTCGAACGAGGACGGCTTCTCCACCTCGTACTGCAACACGGTGCCGACGCCCGAAGGCGGCACGCACGAGAACGGCCTTCGCATCGCCCTGCTGCGCGGCCTGCGCGATCACGCGGAGCGTGTCGGCCAGCAGAAGCGCATGGCGTCGGTGAATACCGACGACGTGATGGCCACTTGCGCCTCCATGCTCTCTGTCTTCATCCGCGAGCCGGAGTTCCAGGGCCAGACCAAGGACAAGCTCGCCACCGTCGAAGCGGGCCGCATCGTCGAGAACGGCATCCGCGACACCTTCGACCATTGGCTCGCCGCCTCGCCGCAGCAGGCCAACAAGCTGCTCGACTGGGTGATCGACCGCGCCGAGGAGCGCCTGCGCCGCCGCCAGGAGAAGGAAGTCGCGCGCAAGACCGCGACCCGCAAGCTGCGCCTGCCCGGCAAGCTGGCGGATTGCTCGAATGCGGGCGCGAAGGGCTCCGAGCTGTTCCTCGTCGAGGGCGACTCGGCAGGCGGCTCCGCCAAGCAGGCGCGCGATCGCGCCACCCAGGCGGTGTTGCCACTGCGCGGAAAGATCCTCAACGTAGCCTCCGCCGGTCGTGACAAGCTGCACCAGAACCAACAGATATCCGATCTCGTACAGGCGCTCGGCTGCGGCACGGGCTCATCCTATCGCGATGCCGACCTTCGCTATGAGAAGGTCATCATCATGACCGATGCGGACGTGGACGGCGCACATATCGCGACGCTGCTCATCACGTTCTTCTACCGCCAGATGCCGAAGCTGATCGACGGCGGCCACCTCTATCTCGCGGTGCCGCCGCTCTATCGCCTGAGCCAGGGCGCCAAGTCCGCCTATGCGCGCGATGAAGCCGACCGGGACAAGCTCATGAAGACGGTCTTCAAAGGCTCCGGCAAGGTCGAGATCAGCCGCTTCAAGGGCCTCGGCGAAATGCTGCCCGGCCAGCTGAAGGAAACCACCATGGACCCGAAGAAGCGCCTGCTTCTGAAGGTGGTCGTGGAAACCGACGACAGGCCGGAAGCGAATGATACGGTGGAGCGCCTGATGGGCAACAAGCCCGAAGCCCGCTTCGCCTTCATCCAGGAACGGGCCGTCTTCGCCGACGAAGCGGACCTGGATATCTGAGCCATTCATGGACAGAAATCATCAAAGGCGCGGGATCTTCCCGCGCCTTTTTCTTTCACGCGTCATGATCGGCTCCGACCCGCGATTTACGTTTTTAAGGTCCAACAGTCCCTAGAGGTGCATGACCGAGATAAATCCGGCAATTTTCGAGGCAGATTTTTACAAGCCAAATCAATAAGTTAATCGATTTTTGAAACTTTTCTAATTTTTCTCAAAAAAATTTGGAACCAACGCCGAACCCAGCCGTTGATAGGCATCACCGGCCCATTCTGCCCCCACGGGCCGGTCCCTCACAAGGCTCCATCTCGGAGCCTTTTTTTTTGCCCGAAACGGCTTCTAGTCCTTGGATGGATCTTGAGACGCTCTTGCGCGTCATTCACAGGCGGGCTGCGCGGACTAGCCGCGGCCAAGCTTGCATGCGACAAGACCTGACGAGCTCAACGAGTTTTTGCCTTGGCCAAACGTTCCAAACCGCATTCATCCTCCGCCCTCCCGTCCCGGGAAGATCTGGTGGCCTTCATTGCCAATACGCCTGGCAAGGTGGGCAAGCGCGAGATAGCGCAGGCCTTCAACATCAAGGGCGGCGACCGCATTTGGCTCAAGCAGATGCTCAAGGACCTTGAGGACCAGGGCGCGGTGAACCGCCGGGGCAAGCGGGTCCATAAGGCCGGTCAGCTGCCGCCTATGGTAATGGCCGATATCATCAAGCGCGACCGCGATGGCGAGTTGATCGCCGTGCCGACCGAGTGGGACGAGGAGGAACACGGTTCCATCCCTACGATCATCATCATGCCCGCCCGCAAGCCGAAGCCCGGGATGCCGGTCGCAGGCGTGGGTGACCGGGTGCTGTTGCGGGCCGATCCGTTGAAGGCGGGGGACATTCATCGCTACTCGGGCCGCGTGACCAAGATCCTCGCCAAGAAGCAGGCTCAGGTTCTCGGCATTTTCCGCGCCCTGCCCGAGGGTGGCGGACGCTTGATCCCGGTGGACAAGAAATCCCGTGGCGATGAACGCCAGATCAATCCCGGCGACGAGAACGGCGCGCAGGACGGCGACCTCATCGCAGCTAGCATCGTGAAGCACGGTCGCATCGGCCTGCCTCATGCCAAGGTCAAGGAGCGCCTCGGCTCCGTCAAATCCGAAAAGGCCGTCAGCCTCATCGCGATCTTTGCCCACAACATCCCGAACGAGTTTCCGAAAGCGGTGATCGACGAGGCGGAAGCGGCCAAGCCCGCCACGCTCGCAGGCCGTGAGGACTGGCGCGACCTGCCGCTCATCACAATCGATCCGGCGGATGCCAAGGATCATGACGATGCGGTCCATGCCGCTCCCGATCCGGATCCGAACAATGTGGGCGGCTACATCCTGACTGTCGCGATCGCGGATGTTGCCGCCTACATCAGACCCGGATCGGCCATGGACCGGGAAGCGCAGGAGCGCGGCAACTCGGTTTACTTCCCCGACCGTGTCGTCCCGATGCTGCCGGAGCGGATTTCCAACAATCTCTGCTCCCTGCGCCCGCGTGAGGACCGCCCTGCCCTTGCAGTTCGCATGGTAATCGGCCCGGATGGACGGAAGATTCGCCACTCCTTCCACCGCATCATGATGCGCTCGGCGGAAAAACTCTCGTACCAGCAGGCACAGGCCGCCATCGACGGCAGGCCCGACGACGTGACGAAGCCGATCCTCGACACGATCCTCAAACCCCTCTGGGCCGGCTATGCCCTTGTGAAGAAGGCGCGCGACGTCCGCGAGCCGCTTTATCTCGACCTGCCCGAGCGCAAGATCGTGTTGAAGCCGGATGGCACCGTGGACCGCGTGTTCGTCCCCGAGCGGCTGGAGGCGCACAAGCTCATCGAGGAGTTCATGATCCTCGCCAACGTGGCGGCAGCTGAAGCGCTGGAAAAGGCGCAGTCCAGCCTGATCTATCGCGTCCACGACGAGCCCTCGCTGGAGAAGATGCGGAGCTTGAGCGAGGTGCTCGCCTCAATCGGCCTGAAGCTGCCGACACAGGGCGCGCTCAAACCAGAACTCTTCAACCGCATCCTCCGCAGCGTCGAGGGCTCCGAGCACCAGCTCTTCATCAATGAAGTCGTTCTGCGCTCACAGTCGCAGGCGGAATATTCGGCAGAGAATTACGGGCATTTCGGCCTGAACCTGAAGCGCTATGCCCACTTCACCTCGCCTATCCGCCGCTATGCGGACCTGATCGTCCACCGTGCGCTCATCAGCGGATTGAAGCTCGGCAAGGACGGGCTTCCGCCCGACATCACCTTCGGCGAGCTCGCAGAGATCAGCGCGAAGATCTCTGCGGCGGAGCGGCGGGCCATGGCGGCCGAGCGTGAGACAATCGACCGCCTCATTGCGCACTTCCTTGCCGATAGAATCGGAGCCAAATTCGACGGGCAGATTTCGGGAGTGACGAAGGCCGGTCTTTTCATCAAGCTCAGTGAGACCGGCGCGGACGGCTTCGTTCCGGCGGCGACCATCGGTGACGACTATTATCGCTTCGATGAGAAGACCCATTCCATGCGCGGCGAGCACACGGGTGAAACCTACCGCCTCGGCGACAAGGTGGAGGTCAAGCTGGTAGAAGCAGCACCTGTTGCAGGAGCCTTGCGGTTCGAGTTGCTCACCAAGGGCCGCTTCACCGGCAAAGTGGGTGGCGGCAGAAAGAGCGGGAAGCGTCCGCCGCGCGGCGCGAAGAAACCGGCGAAGGCTGGGGCCTCGAGCCACCGCTCCCCCACCCGGGTGAAAGTGAAGCGCCGCGGCCGCGGCTGACAGGAAGCGAGAAGCAATGCCTCTGACAATTCATACAGCCTCAGCCCCCGCAGAGGATGTATCCGCGACGACCGCCATGCGGCGCGGCTTTCTCTGCCGCTGCCCAGCCTGCAACAAGGGTCGCCTTTTCGGCAGGTTCCTGAAGGTCGTTGATCGCTGCGAGGCGTGCGGTACGGAATTTCATCACCATCGCGCCGATGACTTCCCGCCCTATATCGTGATGTTCATCGTCGGCCATCTGGTCGGCTACGGCATTCTCATGACAGAAACGAAGATGGATGTGGCGCTCTGGGTCCATCTGGCGATCTGGCCCCTGCTGACCCTTGTTCTATCTCTGGCCTTGCTCCAGCCCGTCAAAGGCGCTGTCGTAGGGCTTCAATACGCGCTAGGGATGCATGGTTTCGGGGCCGCTCGGGCCCAGCAGAATTCTGTCGAGGAGGACGTGGGTGACGGACGCGCAAACATTGGCCAGGATGGATTCTCTGGTCGCCGGGGAGCGTAAGACGAACGTCCCTGCTCTCCGCCCCGTCGACGCCTCCACCCTCATCATCATCGACCGCAAGGGCAAGCACCCGAAGGTCCTCATGGGCAAGCGTCATGAGGGCCATAAGTTCATGCCGGGCAAGTTCGTCTTTCCTGGCGGGCGCATCGAGGCTGGCGACCGATCGATGACGGTTACCGGCGCCCTGCATCCGCGTGCAGAATCGGCCCTGATGGCCCGGGTAACGCGCCCGTCGATCCAGCGCAGCCGTGCCCTGGCACTCGCCGCCATTCGGGAGACCTTCGAGGAGACCGGGCTATTGCTGGGCACCAAGGATTACGGCAAGCCGGACTCGGTCCCCGCGGGCACTCCCTGGGAGGCTTTTCGGGAGCATGGGGTTTTTCCCGACCTGGAGGATCTTCACTTCATCGGCCGAGCCATCACGCCGCCCAAGCGTGTCAAACGCTTCGACACCCGATTCTTCGCGGTCGATCGCACCGCCATCACCCATGAGGTCGAAGGCATGGTGGGGCCTGATTCCGAACTGGTGGAACTTGCCTGGGTGACCGTGGCCGAGGCCCGAAAGCTGGACCTCCCCCCGATCACCGGCGTCCTCCTGGGCGAGCTGGAAGCCCGGATCGCCGCAGGCTTCAGCCCCATGCTGCCGGTGCCCTTCTTCTACCAGAAGCGCGGCCATTTCATTCGGGAGCTGCTTTAGGGTTTCCCCGATTCCCTAACCGAGCGGAGCAGAGAGCACGGAAATCCTGGCCCAGATACGGTCATGCTTCCCCCTGCTGGCCACGATAGCGACATCAGAAGGGGAAATTCCCACCCTGCCATGCCGGACCCTTGACGAAACCGGCATAATCGGGCATGGGAAACCCACGATATTCCGGCCGGGTTCGCCCGGCCTTTGCGTTTCGGCCACGCCATAGGGCCAACCGAGCGCGTTCACACTGAACAAGAGGTCCCGACCTATGGCCAAAGCCGCAACAATCAAAGTGAAGCTCGTCTCCACCGCCGACACGGGCTATTTCTACGTCACGAAGAAGAACTCCCGTACCATGACCGACAAGATGTCGTTCAAGAAGTACGACCCCGTCGCGAAGAAGCACGTGGAGTTCAAGGAAGCCAAGATTAAGTAAGCTTCCTGCCAACACCGTAGAATTCGAAAAGCCGCCCACTCGGGCGGTTTTTTGTTGTCTGAAGCCGGGCTGCAATTTTGGGACACAAAGCCAGAGACGAGCGCGCAGCATTGATAGTTCGCCGGACACAGTTCGTCGGAGAATGCCGCTTACAGGTTCTGTTCGTATATTCTCGCGGCCCCGGATGTCTCGACGGGAGAGCCGATGTCCCCTCACGGCTGGCGATCAGCACTTCCGCTCTCGTGAGAGCGCAGGAGGGGCGAACGAGCAGTGACGCTCGCAGAGTAAAGAGCAGCGGCGCGACATTCGATGCCGCGCCGCTGTGCAAGACTTAGATCGATTCCTTGAGGTCCTTGGCGGCCCGGAAGGCGATCTTCTTCGAAGCCTTGATCTTCACAGGCTCGCCGGTCTGCGGGTTGCGGCCCATGCGGGCAGCACGCTTGCGAACCTGCAGGATGCCGAGGCCGGACAGGCGGATCTTGTCGCCCTTCTTCAGGCTCTTCGCGATAAGCTCAACCACCTGGGTGAGCATCTCGTTCGCCTGACGCTTCGGAAGCTCATGAGCCTCGGACAGCACGTCGGCGATGTTGCGGAGCGTGAGGATGCCGTTCGACGAAGCAGCGGCCTTCACCGGCTTCTTGACAGCCTTGGCTGCGGTCTTCGCAGACGTCTTGGAGGCTGCAGCCTTGGCAGGCTTCTTAGCCGCAGTCGTCTTGGCTGCTGCCTTCTTGGCCGGAGCCTTGGTTGCTTTGGTAGCAGCGGCCTTGCGGGCCGGGGCTTTCTTGGTTGCAGTCTTTGCCACTGGAAACTCCTTTTCACGAGGCCATGCGCGTATTTAGCACTATCTGCATAGTGGTTGGGAACAAAGTTCCAAGTTGTCGGAGGGTCGTTTCCACAAGGCAAATGCCGAAAATTTGCATGAAACGCCTTTAAAAACGACTTTCACAGGTTGCCGCCCCCGCACGACACGAACGAGATGCCGTACAGGGAAGGATCTTCACGCCCTTAACCGGCGATCTTTCCGGCGAGTTCATCCTCGATATGAAGGCGGATGATCTCGTCGAAACTTGTCTCCGCGCGAAAGCCGAGACTTTGGGCCCGGCCGGCATCGAACCGGCGCGGCCAGCCCGCCACCATGCGCATGATATCGGCATCGGGTTCGCGGCGGATCCTTGCTGCCACCTTCTCTCCGGCAATGCGTCGCAAGGATTCGATCTGCTCCGCGACCGTCACCGAAACGCTGGGCATGGTAAGATTGCGCCGGGGGCCGAGCCTTGCGGTATCGAGAGTTGCAGCGTGCATGAGAAAGCCCACGGCCGAGCGCGGCGAGGCATGGGCGTGACGCACATCCTCGGCCACAGGCAGCACCGCCTCCTGCCCGCTGAGCGGCTCGCGGATGATGCTGGAGAAAAAGCCGGACGCTGCCTTGTTGGGCTTGCCCGGGCGCACGCAGATCGTCGGCAAGCGAATTCCGATGCCGTCGAAGAAGCCGCGCCGCGTGTAATCGGCAAGGAGCAGCTCGCCAATGGCTTTCTGCGTGCCATAGCTCGTGAGCGGCGTAAGGAAGAACTCGTCGCCGATGGCATCGGGAAACGGAGCGCCGAAGACCGCGATGGAAGATGTGAACACCAGGCGCGGGCAGTAACCGTCGCCTACATGGCGAATGGCATCGAAGAGAAAGCGGGTGCCGTCGAGATTGATCCGATAGCCCTTCTCCAGATCGGCCTCGGCCTCGCCGGATACGATGGCGGCGAGATGAAAGATGACGTCCGGACGGCTTGCAATGAGCTTCTCAGCCTCTCCCGGCTGGGAGAAATCGGATGCAAGCGCGGCGATCTCGAATGAAGCCTGCGGGGCCTCGGGCTGGATTACGTCGTGCAGCACGAGACGAGTGATCGCTTGCCCGTTCAGCTGACCATCTTTGACGAGCCGTTCGGTGAGCTTGCGGCCAACCATTCCGGCCGCTCCGAGGATGAGAATCTGCATCGGTTGAATATCTTTACTCGAAATACTGCCGCTTCAGAGAGGCTCGCCGCCCGGAACAACGGCATTCCGGGCGGCGCAATAAGGATCGCTGCAGGATGTTACTTCTTTCGCATCTTGTCGAGTTCGGCTTGCATCATCTTCACCGTATCAGGACCGATGGTGGTCGCGTGCTTTTCCCACACGGATTTGGCCTGCTCACGCATGCGGTTTGCTTCCTGCTCGTTCAGCTCGTTGACCACGACGCCCGAGCCCTTGATCTTCTGCAGGGAAGCCTGACCCAGTTCACGGGAGACCTTGCGCTGCTCGTCGCGACCGGCGATGGCGCAGTCACGCAGAGCCGCCTGCTCGTCCTTCGACATCCCATCCCACAATTTCTTCGAGTAGAGCACAAGGAACGGCGTGTAGGCATGGCGGGTGACCGACAGATACTTCTGCACCTCGTAGAACTTCGAGGTGTCGATGGTCACGAAAGGGTTCTCCTGACCGTCGATGGCCTTGGTCTCAAGCGCGGTGAACACCTCGCCGAAAGCCATCGGCACAGCATTCGCACCCATGTTCTTGAACGTGTCCAGGAACACGTTGTTCTGCATGACGCGAACCTTCAGGCCCTTGAAGTCCTCCCACTTCTCGACGGGACGCCGTGAGTTCGTGAGATTGCGGAAGCCGTTCTCCCAGTAAGCGAGGTTGACGAGCCCTACCCCTTCGAGCTTCGCGTCGATGTGCTTGCCGAACTCGCCGTCGAGAATGGCGTCAGCCTCCTTCTCATTGGCGAAGAGGAACGGCAGGTCGAACACGCCGAGTTCCGGCAGGATGCCGATGAGCGGCGAGCTCGACGTGACGACCATCTCCTGCGTGCCCGAGCGCAGCGCCTGCGTGGCCTGAAGATCGCCGCCCAGGGCTCCACCCCAGAATCCCTGAACCTTCATCTTGCCGCCGGACTTCTCGGTCAGACAGGCTTTGAATGTGTCGACGCCCTTCCCGTTCGGGTGATCCTCGTTCACGCCGTTGGAGATGCGGATGTTGCGCTCCGTGAACTGAGCAGCGGCCGGCAGTGTCGACAGAAGCGTGACGGCGACGCCTGCCGCGAGTGCGTATTTCAAGGTCTTCATGGCTGTTTCCTCTCCTGTGTCTTTTTCTTCCCCTCTGCTCAACGCCCCCTGAGCCATGACAGGGGCACCATCACGAGATCAGGGAAGACGATGAGCAGGACGAGCACGACAAGCTGCGCGATCAGGAACGGATTGACGCCCTTGATCACGGCTCCCATAGGCACGCGGGCGACGCCGCTCACCACATTGAGCACGATGCCCACCGGTGGCGTGATCAGCCCGATTGCGTTGTTGATGATGAACAGGACACCGAAATAAACCGGATCGATGCCTGCCTGCTTCACGATTGGCATAAGGACCGGCGTTAGGATCAGCACCGTCGGCGAAAAATCCAGCGCGGTGCCGACGATCACCACTAGGAACATCAAGGCGAACATGAGAAGGGTCTTGTTGCCCATGAGCGGTTCGATGAAGGTGCTGATCTCGGCTGGGATGTTCGCCTGCGTGATGAGCCAGGCGGAGACGAGCGCCGCCGCCACCAGGAACATGACCACTGCGGTTGTCTTCGCAGCCGTCAAGAAGACGCCATAGAGCATGGACGGCTTCAGCTCGCGGTAGACGAACATGCCGATGATCAGCGCATAGACCGCCGCGAGCACCGCCGCTTCCGTGGGCGTGACGATGCCCCACTTGATGCCGCCCAGGATCATGACAGGCATCAGAAGTGCGAAGAAACCGTCGACGAAGGCCTTCCCGCGTTCCCGCATGGTCGTTCGCGGCGAGGTCTTCAACTTATCCCTCCGGCTCACGATCCACCATGCGACGACGAGGGCCAAGCCCATCATGAGACCAGGAGCGACGCCAGCCAGGAACAGCTGGGAGATCGATACATTGGCCGCGACACCAAAGATGATGAAGCCGATGGAAGGCGGAATGACGGGCGCGATGATGCCGCCGGCCGCAATGAGGCCTGCTGACCGCGGAATGTCGTAGCCGGCATTGCGCATCATCGGAATGAGAATCGCGGCGAGCGCCGCCGTATCGGCAGCAGCGGAGCCCGAAAGAGCGGCAAGGATCAACGCCGCGACGATGGCCACATAGCCGAGGCCGCCATGGATATGTCCCAGGCAGGCAAGCGCGAAGTTGACGATGCGCTTGGACAATCCGCCGACATTCATCAGCTCGCCGGCCAGCAGGAAGAACGGTACGGCAAGGAGCTGGAAGTTATCCGCCCCGATGATCAGGTTCTGCGCCACGATCTGGCTGTCGAAGTTGCCGAGCCAGAGCATGAGCGCAAGCGCGCAGACGATGAGCGCGAAGGCAATCGGCATGCCCAGCGCCATGGCTCCCAGGAGCGAGACGAGGAAAACGACGATCGTCACTCGAGGCGCTCCCTCAGGGCATGGGCTTCATCGTCGCTATAATCTCCGGCGAAAACCCGGACTTCCCGTTCGCTGATACGTCCTGTCAGCACCCTCAAGATCCGATAGGCCGCCATCAGCCCCAAGCCGACGCTCGTGAAATAGCCGATGCCGTACACCCAGAGCATCGAGATCTCGGTAATGGGCGCATAGTTCGTCGCGTTGATCTCTGCCTGCAGCCAAGTCCCCCAGAAGAAGATGACGCAGCAGATGATGACGAAAATATCCGAAAGGACCATGCAGACCTTGCGGCCTTTCTCCCCGAACTTGGAGACGAGGGTTTCGACGCCCAGATGCGCATTCTCACGCCCCACAACCACAGCGCCGATGAAGGTCAGCCAGACGAAGAAGAAGCGGGACAACTCCTCCGATACGTCAATTCCGGTATCGAAAATATAGCGCAGGACGACGTTGCCAAAGACCATGGCAACCATGCCGGCAAGCAGAAAGACCATTACGCCTTCCAGGCCCCTGAAGAAGAAGGCTCCGATCCTGCTCACATCTCATCCCGCCCTAGCTTTATGATTTTGTATTATTCTGTTCGCCTGAGTGGATTATTCAAGTCGGAGACACGCGAAGCCAGATCAGCTTATGGTATGATCTGCGAATACAGCACATTGTTACATCGAGCAGTCGGTTCATATACTTGAGAGCGCTCCATGAAGATCACCCACGTCGAGACGATCCGTCTTCAGGAATTCGCGAACATCGTCTGGGTCAGGCTTCATACGGATGAAGGCATCATCGGCCTCGGCGAGACCTTCATGGGAGCGGCGTCCGTCGAAGCCTATCTCCATGAGACAGTGGCGCCGAAGCTGATCGGGCGCGATCCGCTTCAGATCGAAGCGATCAACCGCGATCTGCAGAATTATCTCGGCTGGCGCTCCGCAGGGGTGGAAACGCGCGGCAACTCGGCCATCGACATTGCCCTGTGGGACATCTTCGGGAAGGCGCACGGCAAGCCCATCTGCGACATGCTGGGCGGACGCTCGCGCGACAGCATCCGGGTCTACAACACCTGCGCAGGCTATCGCTATATCCGCGACAGCCGTGCGCAGAAGGTAGCCAATTGGGGCGTGGGGACAATCGGGGGCGATTATGAGGATCTCGATGCTTTCCTGAACCACGCGGATGATCTGGCTCACTCCCTCCTCGAGCAGGGCATCACCGGCATGAAGATCTGGCCCTTCGATGTCGCCGCCGAGCGCAGCCATGGCTATGACATCTCAGCGGAGGAGTTGCGCACCGCGCTCGAACCTTTCGCCAAGATCCGCAAGGCCGTCGGCGACAGGATGGACATCATGGTGGAGTTCCATTCTCTCTGGAGCCTTCCGATGGCCAAGAAGCTCGCAGGAGCCTTGGCGCAATTCGACACCTATTGGCACGAGGACCCCTTCCGCCTGGACAATATCGGCGACCTGAAGGAATACGCACGGCACTCGAAAGCGTGGGTGTGCGCTTCCGAGACCCTGTCCTACACGCATGCCTTCCGCGAGTATCTCGAAACCGGCGTCGCGGGCGTCGCCATGCTCGATCTGTCCTGGTGCGGCGGCCTGACGGAAGCGCGCAAGATTGCGGCTCTTGCCGAAGCATGGCACGTGCCCGTCGCCCCACATGATTGCACAGGTCCAGTCGTTTATGCGGCTTCCTGTCATTTCTCCCTGCATGCCCGCAACGCGCTGATCCAGGAAAGTGTGCGCGCCTTTTATACGGGCTGGTACAAGGAACTGGTGACGGAACTGCCGATTGTCGCGAAGGGAGAGGTCACGGTGAACATGAAGCCCGGCCTCGGGCTGGAACTCCTGCCCGACCTCTGGAAGCGTCCGGATGCTATCGTGCGCGTCACCGACGATGCCTGATGACATCAAGCTCTTTCAATATCCAACCGATTTTCATTTCCGTGGAACGTGACCTCGATGAGCCATGCCATTGACGCCCTTGTCGCAGCCCTGGGACCGCTGGTTCGCGTCGGATCCGACATTCCTCCCCGCAATCATGCGGATGCAAGCGGCCTCCAGCCGACGGCCCCACTGGCATTGATCCTTCCCCAAACCACCGAGGACGTCGCAACCGCTCTGCGGATTTGTCACGAGCATCGCCAGCCCGTCGTGGCGCAGGGCGGACTGACGGGACTTGCCGGCGGCGCGCATCCACAGGCCGGTGAAGTTGCTCTCTCGCTGGAGCGCATGAACGGCATCGAGGAAATCGACGCCGCCAGCGCCACACTCACGGCCCTTGCGGGCACGCCGCTCGCGGTGGTGCAGCAGGCAGCAGAAGATGCGGGCTTTCTCTGCGGGATCGATCTGGGCGCTCGCGGCACCTGCACGATCGGCGGCAACATCGCCACCAATGCTGGTGGAAACCAGGTGCTGCGTTATGGCATGGCGCGGCGCAACGCCCTGGGGCTGGAAGCGGTGCTCGCGGACGGCACCGTCGTCCGCTCACTCAACAAGATGCTGAAGAACAACGCCGGTTACGACTGGCCACAGCTCCTCATCGGGAGCGAAGGCACTCTTGGCATCATCACGCGCGTTGTAATCGGCCTTCATCCGAAACCTCAAGGATTGCAGACTGCTCTCTGCGCCGTCGGCAGCTTCGACGAGACCCTCGCCGTACTGCGCAAATTTCAGCACGCCTATCCCGGTCGGCTACTCGTGTTCGAAGCCATGTGGCGGGAATTCATGACGGTTGCGACGCAGATCTGCGGCTTGTCGCCCGCATTCGCCGAAGAACACGATTTGACCCTGCTGATCGAAGCCGACATGGGCGCGGAACCTGCGGGATCGGAAGCGTTTTCTGCGCTCCTGAGCGACTTTTACGAACAGGGCCTCATAAAGGATGCGGTGGTCGCCCAGTCTCGCGCCGAAAGAAACCGCTTCTGGGCCTATAGGGAAACGCCTTATGAATATGGCCGCTTCCTGCCGGAGGAAATCCGCTTCGACGTGAGTGTTCCTCTCAACCGCATGACGGAAGCCGTAGAGCATCTGCGTCAAGAAATGCCGAAGCAATTTCCTGACGCGATCTATGTGGTGTACGGCCATGTGGCCGACAGCAATATCCACATCAATGTGGCGATCAAGGACATGACGAGCGAGACCAAGACGAGAGTGCAGAAGATCGTCTACGATCTGGTCTTCAGCCTTGGCGGCTCAATTTCGGCCGAGCATGGGATTGGACGCATCAAGCGGCCCTACCTTCATCTGAGCCGCACCGCCCCCGAGTTGGCCCTGATGACAAAGATGAAGCAGGCGCTCGACCCGGAAGGTATCCTCAATCCGGGACGCGTCTTGTGACGACAAGAACTATTGCGCAGCAAAAACCGGAAGATCGCCTCGCTGAGAGGCGACCTTCTTCTTAATGGGCTTCGGCTGTATGAGCCTCAGCGGTTCACCCTGATATAGCGCCGCTCGCCGATGGAGCCGGTTGTGACGACATCCCGGCGCATCGTGCGCACGACGCGTGGCCTGACGACCTCTCTCCGATAGACGGCGCGGGTGCGATAGCGCGGCTCGCGATAGACGACGCGAGTGCGATAGGCGGGCTGCCGGTAGACAACACGCGTGCGGTACACCGGAGGCGCATAGACGACACGCGTAACCGGGGCCGAGTAGTAGCCATAGTTGTAAGGGGAGTAGCCGTAGCCATATCCATAAGCTGGATAGGTATAGCTATAGGATGGATAGCTGTATCCGTAGCCATAGGCTGGATAACCATATGGATAGCTATAGGCTGGAGTTGTCGCAGCCGTGAGCAATCCGCCCAGCACGGCACCACCGATCAAGCCGGCAGCCACCGCGCCGCCGTTGTTCCACCCACGGTGATGGTAATAACCGCCGCGCCATCCATCGCGATAATATCTCTGGGCTTCAGCCGAGCCGATGCTTGCGAAAGTTATCAAAGCAGCGCTCGAAAGCAGGATCACCTTTTTCATGACAAACCTCTTACCGAATTGGCGAGCGCCATTCGTGCAAAACTAATTGCGAAGAAGAGAAAAGGTTGCATTCGAGAAGGTTCGCACCCGCGAATTCTTGCGACTACTATTCATCCTCTATTCATATTGCAGTAAGATAACAAATTTAAAGTCAAGCTACATTGGAGGATCAGTATTCGCACCAAAGAACCCGCCCCGGAGCAAGACAGTTTCCCATGGCTTAGATAAGTTACTCCGCGTACACCTGTGAACGCGGAAAAATATTGTTCCCTGCCACCACTTGCGCAATAGTACCCGCGATCTTGTCGCCGCCTTTAGCGGAAGGCTCGATAGGGTTCGCGTAATCGTCGTGCTCGCTGCAGATCAAGCGCAAGTCGATCAACGCAAGCCTTCGGGCGAAAGCCTCACGGCTGATGACATCGTTGAAGACCGAAAGAGCCGCCACCACGCGTCGCTGCTCTTCAGGGTCGGGAAAACGAGCGTCATAGATCGTGCAGAGAGCTGTCGGGAGGCGATAGCCGACAACCAAATCCAACATCTTGCGGTAACTGCGGGCGAAGGAGTCCCGTACGTCGGCCAAGCGGGTCATGACCTCTGCAACGGAGTTGGCCTTCTCGCTGAGAATGCCGCTGCTGCTCAACGCATCGTTTCCGCCGACGCTGAGAATCAAGTGGCTTGCACCCTCCGGCAGGCGGGCGAGCTGGCGTTCAATGCTGGTGGTTACAGCGCCGTCTTCGGCACGCATGGTAGCACGCCAGTCCTTCGGGAGCTTGGCTTGGACCTGAGCCAATACGTCGGGTTCACCCGGCTTCACATAGGCACCGTTGTCGAACACGCTGTCGCCAAGCAGAACCACGTGATTCATAGGGCCTTCCCATCTGTCCAATTAAGAATGCAACAACATGGCGCGCAGGAGCGAGCTTGGCAATGATCTAACGACAGGATAGCTGCAGGCTGAATTTGCAGCGATGCCAAGCTCCCGAAATTTCACAGCAGACGGAGCTTCAAACGCCGCTCTGAAAGAACGCCCTGAAATTCTCGAGCCAAGCCTGAAGCCAGTATTCGAGCGCTGCCTTGGCAGCCTCCTCGCTTGGTCCATAGCCCCAGGCATCCTCCTGCAAGGGCGTCGACCAGATCCAGAACCTGTTACTGCCGTCATAGGCCACGCTCCCAACCTCGACGGGGCCGACAAAGCCCATGTGGCGGTTGAGCGGCACGCCGGCAACCTTGTCCTGCTGCCACCGAATTCTGCTCATCGTCCCGATCTAGGGCAAACCAGATCCTGCACAAGCGGTGGGCCTGGAACAGGCCTCCATGAGCCACGTTGCCCCAGACCTCGACGCTAAGGACCGAGCATGCGTTTTCTCCCCACAAGCATTCATGGCGTTATCGATTATCTGTGGGGCTTCGCCCTTCTCTCGTCTCCCTGGCTGTTCGGCTTCGCGGATGTGCCAGTGGCGAGATGGGGTGCCATCGTTTTCGGCATGGGAGCGATCCTCTATTCCGTGTTCACGGCCTACGAACTCGGGGCCCTGCGCATTCTGCCCATGTCGCTCCATCTCATATTGGATGGCCTTGCAGGCGCTCTGTTGGCTGCTTCGCCTTTCCTGCTCGGCTTCTCGGATCAGGTCTATCTGCCCCATCTTCTGTTCGGTCTGTTCTCCGTTGCGGCAAGCCTCATCACCCGCATGGAGGTCACCCTGGCTACGGGGCACCGGGAGCCTGTCTAACTAACCCCGATGCTCCCCTTGCGGCAGCGCACATCAGAGCGCAGCATCGCCTTCCCTCAAGGGAGGCGACCATGTTCGAACAAGCCGTGCAGGTGAGCGAAGCCTATCGACAGGGTGCAAGTCAGATGCAGGGAACCCTCCGGATGGCCTTGAAGGGCTGCCTGCATTGCCGCACCGCGCAGATGATCGCATCGCCGGAACTCGGCACCTGCACCGATTGCGGCGAAGACCTTCAGGTGCTGGAGGCTTAAGCCCGTATATCGCAAATCCTGAACCACCCTCTAAGCTGTGCGTTCGGAGAATCGCATGGCATCGTCAGGGTGGCTCGAGCGGATAATGGGAAGGATCGGAGCGCGTCAGGCGGAGCTTAAGCTCGCCCTGCGTGTCACCATCGCCGCGACCCTCGCCTTTGCCATCACGAAAGCCTTCAACCTGCCTCAGGGCTATTGGGCGGCCATCACCGCGGTGGTGGTCACGCAGTCAAGTGTGGGAGGTTCGCTCAAGGCCGCTATCGAGCGGTTCATGGGCACTCTCGCAGGAGCGTTCTATGGGGGGCTGATCGCAGCGTTCATCCCTCACACCTCCCTATCCGGTGTGGGACTGGCCATGATAGTATCGCTCTTTCCATTGGCCCTTCTCGCAGCCGTCAATTCGAGTTTCCGGGTCGCTCCCGTGACTGCGCTGATCATGCTCCTGCCACCGACGGGCCAAGCCATCGGCCCCCTCACGGCTGCCATCGACCGGGTGGTGGAAATCACGCTCGGCAACATCGTGGGCGTTGTCGTATCCCTGTTCGTGCTGCCGGCGCGGGCGCATACGCTGATGATGGAATCCGCGGCAAAAGTCGTTTCCCTCAATGCCAGCCTGATCGAGATTCTGATTGGAGAACTCACGGCGGAGCCGAAGGGCAGAAGCACGCTGCAGACTATTCATCCGCAGATCAGGGCTGCTCTCAAGAAAGCGGAGTCCGCAGCCGACGAAGCCGCTCGCGAGCGTAAAAGCCACCTCACGGATTCTGCCGATCCGGAGCCTCTCATCCGAACACTCTACCGCGTGCGGCACGACCTCGTAATGATTGGCCGCGCTTCGGCCAACCCCTTGCCCGAACCTGTGCTGGACAAGCTCGGCCCGGCGCTGAAGTCTCTTCGGGACGAAACCTGCCTTCTCCTGCGGGGGCTTGCCAAGTCTTTGCGAACCCGCACAACCCCTCCCGATGCATCGAGCTTCCAGACAGCCCTCCACACCTTCGTGAGCGAAACGGAAGGCTTGCGTTCCCATGCGCTTTCCCACGACTTGTCCTATGGCAGCTTCGGCCAGGTCTTCGCTCTTGGCTTTGCTTTCGAGCAGTTCAGGAAAGACTTGGAGGACCTTCTCGCCCGCACGCAGGAACTGGCTGCGGATCGTGCCAGCGAGGCAACCGGAAACTGAGAACGCCTATTCACCGCAGGTCAGACCACATGTGGTTTCTCTATCTCTTCCTTGGGGCCGCCCTTCTTTATGCGGGTCTCGTGTCCTTTGCAGCATTGTCCCAGACAAAGATGCTTTTCCCGGCTCAAATTGCGGCCGCCAACCGGCCTCTCCTGCCCGGTTCAGCGGAGCGCTTAGAGCTGACGACGCCGGATGGCGGGAGGCTGGCTGGCGTGCGGCTTGGCGCCCCATCGGAAACAAAGCCCCTCCTCCTGGGATTTGGCGGAAATGCTTGGAACGCGGAGGCCGTGGCGCTTTATCTGCATGGCCTGTTCCCCGATCATGAAGTCATCGCTTTCCACTACAGGGGCTATCCGCCAAGCAGCGGGGAGCCGAGTGCACGGACCCTGCTCGACGATTCGATTGTGATCTTCGATCACCTCCAGCAGGCGAGGCCGCGCAAGATCGTGGCAGTCGGCCTCAGCATCGGAAGCGGGGTCGCGGCTTATCTTGCCCACCACCGCCCGCTTACAGGATTGATCCTGGTCACGCCCTTCGATTCATTGAAGGCTTTGGCGCGGGAGCATTTCGCATGGGCTCCGACAGGTCTGCTCCTGCGCCATCATATGCCGACCATAGATCTTGTCCGTGATCGTCAGACTCCCACGGCTCTTATCGCAGCGGAGCGCGATACGATCATTCCTGCTAGGCGCAGCGAACCCTTGCGAGGCGCGATCCCGAACCTCATTCTGGATCGCACCATCGCAGGTGTGGGACACAACGACCTCTACGACCAGCCAGCTTTCGCACAGGCCATGCGCGAGGCTGTGGCGCGTTTCGAGGCCGATGCGCCTTGATGGTTCTCACCCCTCCAGAAGCGGCACCAACTCCATCTCCGGCACGAGCACCAGGCCTTTGTCGGTAATGCGGATCTCCGGGATCACCGAGAGCGGTATCAGGTTGAAGCCCATGTAGGGGATCTTGCAGCCAGCCTTCTCCCACGCGGCTTTCAGCGCTCGCGTTTCTTCCGCAACTTCCGTCACGCGCTTGTCGGAGAGAAGTCCCGCGATCGGCAGAGGGACCATGGCGACGACCTTACCGCCATCGACCACGCACACGCCGCCCTGCGACTGGATGAGCGCATCGAGCGCAACACGCATGTCGGCTTCGTTGGTGCCGGCCACGATGATGTTGTGAGAGTCGTGTCCCACGCTGCTCGCCACCGCTCCGCTCTTCAGGCCGAAATCCTTGAGAAGGCCATACGCAACGCCCTCCCCGCCCGTGCGTCCATGACGTTCGATCACGGTGACGAAGGTGAGATCGTTCTTGGAGAGAAGCACGTCCCAGCTATCCGCTTTTTCCAGCTGCACCTTGTCGTGGAAGAGCACGATACCCGGCAGCGCGACGCGGATCACATTGGCGGTGCAGGCATCACTCGGCAGCTCGGGAACCAGCTTTGGAACGCTCGGAATATGCACCGTGCGATAGGCTTCTTCCGGATAACGGTAGCGATTGGAAAGCGCCTGATCGAGAACGGGCGTAATCTTCGCGTTCTCCACCACCAGCTCGCCACCGTACCAAGTGTTCTGCACCTTCAGGTCATCGTCGAGCAGAACCACATCGGCGCGGCGTCCACCGCCTAGACCGCCGATCTCGCCTTCCATGCCGAAGCGAGTTGCCGGGTGCAGCGAGCCCATGCTCCAGGCCTGCTCACGGCTCATGCCCGCGCGGCGCGCTTCGCGCGTCACCCAGTCCATGCCGAACATCATAAGGTCGTCCGCATCGCGGTCGTCCGTGCAGACGCAGATGCGCTTGTGCGAAGCGCCGAGTTCCGTAATGGTCTTGATGGCTTCCGGCAGCGAATGCCACGGCGTGGTCGGCGGGCCGCCGCGCAGGAAGATCCAGATGCCTGCATCGAGCAGATCGTCCGCGATGTCACGATCGATGGCTTCGTGCGTGTCGGTCACGCCGCTCGCCGCATAAGCCGCCACGAACTCGCGTCCGTAGATGTGACCGGAGACAGGCTTGCCGCGCTCCAGAGCGGCGGCGAGGATCGCATGGCTTCTTTCGTCACCCATGGTGACGGGCACGAAGTCCATCTTCTCGCCAAGCGCCGCGGCTTCGGGCCAGCGGTCGAAGATCGCGGCGATCTTTTCAGGCGTCAGATCGCCGCCAGCGGTTTCGAGGTCGGGCGACGTGGCCGGCACGGTGCTCGGCACGGTGAGGAAGATCGAGAGAGGCGCGTGGCGAGCATCCTCCAGCATCATCTCAATGCCGGCGGCGTCCATCACGTTGCCGATTTCATGGCTGTCGCAGAAGATCGTCGTGGTGCCGTTGAGAAGAGCCGCCTCCGCATAAGCGCAGGCTGTGATCATGCTGCTCTCGATATGAATATGCGGATCGACGAGGCCCGGCGCGATGATGCCGCCCTTGGCGTCGTAAACTCTGCCCGGCGCACCATTCACCTGCCTGTAGGCCCCGGCTGGCTTCACAGCGGCGATGCGTCCGCCTGCAATCCACACCTCCCGTTCCACAGCGATGCGCTCGCTGTAGGTGGAAAGCACCCGCGCGCCTGTAATGACCAGATCGGCCGGAGCACGGCCCGAGGCCACATCCGCCAATCGCCGGGTCATGGTGGAGAGAGGCGCGACCGAAAACCGGGTCAGGGCCGATTTCGGCGGCAGTGAGGGTGTGCGCTGGTTCATGGTCAGATCCCCTTTTAGAGCGACGCTTACCAGGACATTCCCTAGCGGCATCGGCTATCCGTCCTAATAGCCACGGCCAAGCTAGGGCCGCAACCTAAAGGCCTGTGAACATTTCCGATTCGCTCCAGGCGTGGGCCGGAACGAGAAACAACATCAGAAGGAAGCTAGAGCCTGAGGGAGATCGCGACAGGGCGGAGCGCCCAAAACCAAGGCATTAAAAAAGCGCCTTGCGGCGCTCTTGAGACGATTGGAGGTGGCCAGCTGGAAGCGGTGTTGAGGAGGCAACGATCCGCCTCCAGCTTGGCCGAGCCCACGAAGTCCCAGGAGATGCGGCGGACCTGAGCATCCGTAGGGCATTTCTTCCGCCAGAGCGGAAAGTTAACTTGAACATATTGGAAACATTGGCCGATGCAAGCGCCTATGTACCTGAAAAGCCGCATTTTCCCAGAAAAGTTACCTGAAGAGCATTCTTTTTCAGGGAAGCAACGCTGTTCCAGCTTGACAGTTATGAGGAAGCACCATCCGCCTCTAGGTATGTTTTCACAGTGGCGATGAATTTCGCCACGGAAATCGGCTTGGACATATAGGCTTCGCAGCCCCCTTCCCGAATACGCTCCTCATCGCCTTTCATGGCGAAGGCCGTAATGGCGATTACGGGAATGGACTTCAGCTCCTCGTCGGCCTTCAGCCAGCGAGTCACCTCCAGGCCGGAAACCTCGGGCAACTGAATGTCCATGAGGATCAGGTCGGGCTTATGGGCGCGCGCCAACTCCATCGCCTCGATGCCATGGCTGGTCTTCAGCGTGGCATAGCCATGGGCCTCGAGGAGATCGTTGAAGAGCTTCATGTTGAGTTCGTTGTCCTCAACGATGAGCACGGTCTTCTTCATTGGTACTGTCCCGGGGCCAAAGTACGCATTTACCGGCCCAATTCCTCTACAGATGATATAGTTAAGTCGCGACCTATTGATGAAGTGCAAACCAACAGCATGAACACTCCCTTAAAAAGAATGAACAAGGACGAGGCCGAGACCATCGCGCTGAGCGCCTTCGCTTTCATCACAAGCGACGAGGAACGTATGAGCCGCTTTCTGGCCGTTTCGGGGCTGCAGCCCGACACGATCCGTTCCGCAGCCTCACAGCCGGGATTTTTCGCCGGAATTCTGGATTACGTCGCCTCCGACGAGCCTTTACTTCTCGCCTTGGCCAAAGAACTGGACACCAAGCCGGAGCACATCATGGCGGCTCACTGGAGCCTCTCGCCGTCGGAATTCGAGTAATATCCTCACCTATGAGCACCGCTCCCTTCTGTCGCGATTGCCTGACGCTCGCCGCTTCGCCCCTGGCGGATCGCTGCGATGCATGCGGATCACCGCGCCTCCTGCGGCACAAGGAACGTGATAGCCTCTCTATCGCCCATGTGGATTGCGACGCCTTCTTCGCGGCGGTGGAGAAGCGGGACGATCCGAGCCTTGCCGACAAGCCGGTAATCATCGGCGGCGGCAAGCGCGGAGTGGTGTCAACAGCCTGTTACATGGCGCGCATCTATGGAGTGCGCTCGGCCATGCCCATGTTCCAGGCGCTGAAGCTCTGCCCTCATGCGGTGGTGATCAAGCCCAACGGCGAGAAATACCGCAAGGCGGGTCATGAGGTTCGCGAGCTGATGCTGGAGCTGACGCCCCTCGTGGAACCGGTCTCCATCGACGAGGCCTTCCTCGATCTGACAGGCACGGAGCGGCTCCACCATGGCAGCCCGGCTCTGACACTCGCCCGCTTCGCGCACAAGGTCGAGAAGGAGATCGGCATCACGATCTCGGTCGGCCTCTCATACAACAAGTTCCTCGCCAAGATCGCTTCCGACTTCCAGAAGCCGCGGGGCTTCTCGATCATCGGACGCGAGGAGGCTCCGGACTTTCTCGCCGACAAGCCTGTCGGGATTATACCCGGCATCGGCGCGGCTGCTCAAGCGCGCTTGGCGAAGGTGGGCGTGACGCAAATTCATCATCTGCGGGACATCCCACTGAAGGCTCTCTTCGAGGCCCTGGGTCGCGATGCCCAACGTCTCTCCCGCCTCGCCATCGGCGAAGACAGCCGGCGAGTGACGCCGGAGCACGAAACCAAGAGCATCTCGGCCGAAACGACCTTCGATACGGACCTCAAATCTTTTGACGACCTCGAACCGATTCTCTGGCGTTTGTCAGAGAAGGTGTCCCGCCGTTTGAAGGCCGCAGGGCTTGCGGGCCGCAGCGTGACGCTGAAGCTCAAGGATCGGGAGTTCCGCCTCATAACTCGAACCCGCTCGGGCTTAGCTCCCACGCAGCTTGCCGTCCGTCTGTTCGAGCCTGCGCGGCAGCTGCTGAAGGCGGCCTGCGACGGCACGGCTTACCGCCTCATCGGCATCGGCGCGGCGGATCTCTGCGATGGAGTCGAAGCAGACCGCGGCGACCTCGCCGATCAGAGCGTCGTCAGGCAGGCGCAGATGGAATCCGCGATCGACAGGATCCGTGACAAGTTCGGAGCTGCAGCCCTTCAGAAAGGCATCGCGCTTCGCAACAAGCCTCAGCGCTGACAGGAACTCGTGACAGCTGGCACATCGAGGCTCTTGAGGGAGCCCTGCAAAGCGAAGTCGCCGTAATCGATCTTCAGGGCGCGGGCGATCCCGTTGTCATAGAGTTCGAAGGAGATCGTGTAGGCAGGCGCCCTGTCGGCGCTGCCCTCCTCGAAGTAACTGATGGTCATCGGCCAGCGGGCGCTCTTCGCCATTGCCTCCTGACGGGCAGGCTCCTCCAGATTAGTCCCTGCTCCCGGCTCGATCCGATTGCCGATCAGGCTCAAGGTCTCGAAGACTTTCTTGCCATCGCCCGAGCCGTCATAGACCCTGACGGAATAGCTGCGCTCTCCCTGCCGCGCCACATCGATAAGGCGCTTCATGTGGTCGGTCGGGAAAACCGGCTGGCCCTTCGCCTCGAAAGTTTCGTTGCGGGGCTGCTTGAACTTCACGTCGAGAGACCCGTCCGGCCGCATCTGAGCATCGCCGTCGATGCCATCCCTCACAAGCCCCTGAGCCGTCGAAGTGCTCTTGAAGCGCATCGACAGGCCATCGCCCGACTCGAACGTCGTGGTCTGCGTATCGAGCGTGCGTGAACCTGTCTCGCCGCTCTCGAGCACCGTAACCTGGCGATATTTGAGCGTGTAGCCCTCGCAGGCATCACCTGCGAACTCCATGGCGATGCGCCCCCTCGCCGTCTCGACGCCCTTGGAGCCTCCCGAACGCAGGAGCGAGAGGTCATACACGGCCCTGTGTGGCACGAGATGGACCGGCGCCTTCATGGCTTCCGCCGAGGCGGAGCCAAGCATGGCGAAAGAAAGGCTGGCAGCCACGATGAGGGTACGCATGTCTACTCCTGATGTCGCCTGAGCCAAAATAGGCGCACCTTGAGGACAGGGCAATGTTCCGGCTTGCGTCCTTAATTGGTATCCGCCACTAATCCCCCACACTGTTACAAGCAGAGGGCTCCCATGAGCGCAGTCGACAAGAAACTTCAGGACCTCGGCATCACCCTGCCGACCCCCGCCGCCCCAGTGGCGAACTACGTGCCCTTCGTGCGCACCGGCAACCTCGTCATCATCTCCGGTCAGCTCTGCCTCGGCCAGGATGGCAAGCTCGCAGATTCCCACAAGGGCAAGGTGGGAGCGGAAGTGTCTCCGGAAGTCGGCCAGCAGGCGGCGCGCCTGTGCGCCATCAACCTGCTCGCTCAGCTCAAAGCCGCTGTCGGCGATCTCGACAACGTCACGCGCTGCGTGCGCCTGGGCGGCTTCATCAATGCCGTTCCCACCTTCGCCGCGCTCGCGCCCGTCATGAATGGCGCATCGGACCTCATGGTCGAAGTGCTCGGCGATGCGGGCCGCCATGCCCGCTCTACCATCGGCGTTGCGGAGCTGCCGCTCGATGCCTGTGTCGAAGTCGAAGGAATGTTTGAAGTCAAATGAGCACGCCCAGCTGGCTCGTCGCGAAGCCCATCGCCCATCGCGGCCTCCATGATAAGGCAAACGGCATCATCGAGAACACGATCTCGGCCGCGGAAGCCGCCATAGCGCGCGGCTTCCCCATCGAGCTCGACGTTCAGTTGACCGCCGACAACGAAGCCATCGTGTTCCACGATTTTGAGCTCGACCGCCTCACCGGCGAGTCGGGCCTCGTTGCCGAGCGCAATCTTTCCACCCTCACCGGTATTGGTATTTCTGGCACGATGGGCGGCGACAAGATTCCTTCTCTGAAGGATTACCTTGCTAAAATCGCCGGGCGTACTCCGCTCGTGATCGAGATCAAGAGCAAGTTCAACGGCGACATGCGCCTGACAAAGTGCGTCATCGAGATCATGAGTGACTACAAAGGTCCGTTCGTGATCAAGTCCTTCGATCCGGAGATCGTGGCCTACCTGCGACAGCACGCCCCTAATATCACGCGCGGTTTCATTGGCGAGCTCGAATATGCGTCGAAAGCCGACAGCTTCCTGACGCCCGAGAAGAAGCACCGGATGGCGAACCTGCTGGATTTCGAAGCGATGCAGCCGCACTTCCTGTCCTGGCGCGTGAAGGACCTTCCCTGCGCCTCAACCCACCTGAGCAGGCTTCTCGGCAATTTGCCCGTCATGACCTGGACCGTGCGCAATCCGGAAGATCGCGCCAAGGCCGAGAAGTACGCGGACCAGATGGTGTTCGAGGGTTTTCTGCCCTGAGTGTTGCAAGGATCCCGCCGAGTGACTAGCTCTAGCTCATAAGGCGGGGTCCCTCCATTCAGTGACGCTCCAAGTCAAAATCGCCCAAGGCCTGAAGGCGGTCTCTGCCACTGCCTGGGACGCCTGTGCCCTGAATACGGGCTCCGGCGACGACGATCCGTTCAACCCTTTCGTGTCCTATGCCTTCTTGTCCGCACTGGAGGATTCCGACTGCGTCGGACCAAAGGCCGGTTGGGCGCCGGTGCATGTGCTGGTCGAGGACGAGAGCGGAAAACTCCTCGGCGCGGCTCCCTGCTATGTCAAATCTCATTCCCAGGGCGAGTACGTATTCGACCATTCCTGGGCCGATGCCTATGAGCGCGCGGGCGGGCACTACTATCCCAAACTGCAGGTCTCGGTACCTTTCACGCCCGTCACCGGCCCTCGCCTGCTCGTACCGAATGGACCGCAGGCGGAGAATGTCCGTGCTCACCTGATTGCCGGGTTGAGGGCGCTGCGCGGCCAGATCGGCGCTTCTTCGATCCATACCACTTTCCTGCAGCAGAACGATCTTGAAGCGCTGACTGGCCAGAACTTCCTGCGCCGGGACGATCAGCAGTTCCATTGGTTCAACGAGGGCTATGGCAGCTTCAATGATTTCCTGAACGCCCTCGCCTCACGCAAGCGCAAGGCTATCAAGCGGGAGCGGCGGGATGCGCTGGCGAACGGCGTCACCATCGAATGGGTGACCGGCTCCGAGATCACCGAAGCTCATTGGGATGCGTTCTTCGCCTTCTATATGGACACCGGTTCGCGCAAATGGGGCCGGCCCTACCTCAATCGCCGCTTCTTTTCGGCTGTCGGCGAACGCATGGCCGATCGCGTGCTGCTGGTGATGGCCAAGCGCGACGGCCGCTACATCGCTGGCGCCATCAATTTCATCGGCGACAAGCGGCTCTATGGGCGCAACTGGGGCTGCATCGAGGACCATCCCTTCCTGCATTTCGAGGTCTGCTACTACCAAGCCATCGAGTTCGCCATCGCACGCGGGCTCGACCGGGTAGAAGCCGGTGCGCAAGGAGAGCACAAGCTCGCACGCGGGTATCGCCCCGTGATTACGTCATCGGCCCATGACATCGCCGACCCGTCGCTGCGCAGAGCCGTGAAAGCCTATCTCGACCAGGAGCGTGCCTACGTATCGGAGGCTGCAGGGGAGTTGGAAGAGGCCACCCCTTTCAAGCATCGAGAGGAGCAATGAGTCCTAAGGGATTCCAGCCCTCTGCGCAGAAGCGGCGAAGGCAACGAACCCCTCAAGGTATGTCTTGATCTGCCCCTCGATCTTCTGATCGGCAATAGTCCCGTCCTGGTTGAAAACCGTTTGGGCGCGAGAAACCATCAAGCGCCCTCCAGACCAGACATCCGCTCCCAAGGTGCGCAGCACCGGGAGCCAGGCGTTCTGTGATAGAATAGTTCCGAAGCCGCCGGGCGACGCGCCGATCAGAGCGACAGGCTTGCCGCCGAAGATGCGCGGAATGTCCGAGGCGGGGCGGGAAAGCCAATCGATGGCATTCTTGAATACACCGGGAATGGAGTTGTTGTACTCCGGCGTCACCAGAAGAAGCCCGTCGGCCGCGGCAATCGCTTCCTTCAGGGCTGCGGCCCGCTCTGGAATTCCCTCCGCAACCTCAAGGTCGCCATCATAGAGAGGGATGCCACGGATCGTATCGACGACGAGTTCGGCACCCTCGGGCATGAGGCCTGCCGCGGCTCGCAGCAGAGCGGAGTTGAATGAGGCCTGACGCAGACTTCCTGAAATTCCGACCAGTTTCGTCACGATGACCTCTCAATCCTGTTGCGGGCACATGACGCAGCGTAACCGCATACAGAGAGAAAGTGGACTCATGGCTTTAGGGGTTGGAGGCCGCCCTCGACGAAAAAGCCGCATCGGCGTGGGCCGATGCGGCTTTGAGGAACCAAGTCTCGATGCCCTGAGCTTGTCAGAAAGCATCCCTGATGGTCTTGAACCCGTCCATGAGAGCTTCAGGCGAGCTCCCCATGGCGGCAAGCCCCACATTCAGCAGCCAATAGCAGCCGATGATGATGGCAGGCACCAGGATCCAGCCGAGTATTTCCTCAAACCAAACCCGCCGACGCCGACGCAACTCGCGCTGCTCACGCCAAGACAGCTTAGGCTGCCTTGGCTGAGGCTCGATGATCCGGGTGGCCTCGATGGGGGCCTGATGCAGTTCACTCGTCATGCTCTAACCAATGGAACCTTAGGAACGGTGCGGATACCTCCGCCCCCATTACCACCGGATCCCTTCGGCTTCACGGACTTTTTTGCCTTTGAAGACGCAGACTTAGCCTTGGGTTTCTTCTTGGCGGCCGTCTGAACCTTCTCGGGCCTCGGCTTCACCGGGCCTTCGACATATTCGAAACCGAGGCTCTGCAAGCCGATTTCGTCCGTATTGACGATGACCTTCACCGCGCCACCGTTCTTCAGGCGCCCAAACAGCACCTCATCCGCCAGCGGCGTCTTGATGGTCGACTGGATCAGGCGACCCATCGGACGGGCGCCCATGGCTTCGTCATAGCCATGCTCCACCAGCCAGTCGCGGGCCTCGTCGGTGAGTTCGATGGAAACGTTTCGCTCAGCGAGCTGCACATCGAGCTGCGCGACGAACTTGTCCACCACCTTCTGCACCACCTCCTTCGGCAGATGACCGAAGGAAATGGTCGCATCGAGACGGTTGCGGAATTCCGGCGTGAACAGCTTGTTGATCGCCTCCGTATCGTCACCCTCACGCTTGGATCGGGTGAAGCCATAGGCCTGACGGGCCATGTCGGCGGCACCCGCATTCGTGGTCATGATGATGATCACGTTGCGGAAGTCGACCTGCTTGCCGTTGTGGTCCGTCAGCTTCCCGTGATCCATGACCTGGAGCAGGATGTTGAACAGATCCGGATGCGCCTTCTCGATCTCGTCGAGCAGGAGCACGCAATGCGGATGCTGGTCGACGCCGTCGGTCAACAGACCGCCCTGGTCGAAGCCCACATAGCCGGGAGGCGCGCCGATCAGGCGGCTGACCGTATGGCGCTCCATATACTCCGACATGTCGAAGCGAAGGAGCTCGACGCCGAGCGAAGCTGCAAGGGATTTGGCAACCTCGGTCTTACCAACACCGGTCGGACCGGCGAAAAGGTACGAGCCGATGGGCTTCTCCGCATCGCGAAGGCCCGCGCGGGCCAGCTTGATGGCGGAAGACAGCGCCTCGATGGCCTTGTCCTGACCGTAGACCACGCGCTTCAGGGTTTCCTGAAGGTTCGCCAGCACTTCCGCATCGTCCTTCGAGACGGTCTTGGGCGGGATGCGGGCCATGGTGGCAATCGTCGCCTCGATCTCCTTGATGCCGATGGTCTTCTTGCGACGGCCCTCGGGCAGGAGCATCTGGGACGCGCCGGTCTCGTCGATCACGTCGATCGCCTTGTCCGGCAGCTTGCGGTCGTTGATGTAGCGAGCCGACAGCTCCACCGCAGCCTTGACGGCCTCATTGGTGTACTTGAGCTTGTGGAAGTCCTCGAAATAAGGCTTCAGGCCCTTCACGATCTCGATGGCGTCCGGCAGAGACGGCTCGTTGACGTCGATCTTCTGGAAGCGGCGGACGAGCGCACGGTCCTTTTCGAAATACTGGCGGTATTCCTTATAGGTCGTGGAGCCGATGCAGCGAAGCGTGCCCTGAGCCAGCGCGGGCTTGAGCAGGTTCGAGGCATCCATGGCGCCGCCCGAGGTGGCGCCGGCACCGATCACCGTATGGATCTCGTCGATGAACATGATCGCATTCGGGTGCTGCTCGATTTCCTTCATCACCTGCTTCAGGCGTTCCTCGAAGTCACCGCGATAGCGGGTGCCTGCGAGCAGCGTGCCCATGTCCAGGGAGAAAACGGTCGCGCCCTTCAGAACCTCGGGCACCTCGCCCTGCACGATCTTGCGGGCAAGCCCCTCAGCGATGGCGGTCTTACCGACACCGGGCTCGCCGACGAGGAGCGGGTTGTTCTTCTGGCGACGGCAGAGAACCTGGATCGTCCGCTGCACCTCGCCCTCACGGCCGATCAGCGGATCGATCTTTCCGTCCTTCGCCTTCTTGTTCAGGTTGACGCAGTAAGCCTCGAGCGCATCGCCCTTCTTCTTGCCGCGGGTATCGGATTCATCCTGCGTCGGGCGCTCGTTGGAGGCTTCCTCCTCCGCGCCGCGCGGCGAGCGGCCCTCGGTGAGGCCCGGACGCTTGGCAATGCCGTGGCTGATGTAGTTCACGGCGTCGTAACGGGTCATGTCCTGCTCTTGCAGGAAATAGGCGGCATGGCTCTCGCGCTCGGCGAAGATCGCGACGAGCACGTTGGCGCCGGTCACCTCATCGCGGCCAGAGGACTGGACATGGATCACGGCCCTTTGGATCACGCGCTGGAAACCGGCAGTCGGCTTGGAGTCCTGACGTCCATCCGCAACAAGGTTAGCGAGTTCGCTGTCGACATAATCGACCAGGTTCCGGCGAAGAATTTCAAGATCGACATTGCAGGCGCGCATGACGGCGGCCGCATCCTGATCGTCGATCAGTGCGAGGAGAAGGTGTTCGAGGGTTGCGTATTCATGGCGGCGCTCGCCAGCAAGAGCGAGGGCTCGGTGAAGGGCTTGTTCAAGACTGCGAGAAAAGCTCGGCAACGGCTTGTCCTTTATGAGACGGGTCTCTCGGCTAATTCTTTTCCATCACGCATTGCAGAGGATGCTGGTGCTTGCGGGCGAAATCCATCACCTGCGTCACCTTGGTCTCAGCAACTTCGTAAGTAAAAACTCCACACTCCCCGACGCCGTTCTGGTGCACATGGAGCATGATCCGGGTCGCATCCTCTCGGTTCTTGTTGAAGAAGCGCTCCAGCACATGCACCACGAACTCCATCGGGGTGTAATCGTCGTTCAAAAGAAGAACGCGGTAAAGGTTCGGCCGTTTCGTGCGCGGCTTGGCTTTTGTGATGATCGCTGTGTTCGAGCGGCCATCATCATCGCCGCCAGGGGGCTGTGACCCGCCGGCAGCGGAGAGTGGAGACCGCTTCAACCGGATCAAAGTGTCCTGAGCTAACCGCAGCATGATAATCCGACCGACCCCTTCTTATTGGCCCCTGCCCTGCAGCCAGCCTTTCCGCTCAGGCCGCAGCGCGTTGAGTCCTATGTATAGTCGCTCCATTCGGTTCGCTAGATCAACCAGATGGGGGCGCAAAGTGCCCCAGGGAAGCGCGACATCTTCTCACTCTCCCGTGAGGCTGAACCGAGCGAGGGCTGGACAGAGCTTAAAACATGAAACGCCCGGCCGTGGGCGGCCAGGCGTTTCATTCAGAACAGATTGAAGCGTTCAGACCGGGTCTCAGGCCTTCACAGCCTTGGTCAGAAGGCCTTCGAAAGGCTTGAACATATCCGTGGCGAGCGCCGTGTAGAGCGAGCCCATCTTGGTCGACTGGGCCACGAGGCTCTCGTAAGCGCCCTTCGCGTAAGCCGTCTGCACTTCGATGGCCTTATCAAGGCTCTGGGCGCCGATCAGCTTCTCGACGGTCGCCGAGTTGTGCTCGAACGACTTGCGCGCGAAATCGGTGGTTTCATTGACAATGGCCTGGGCATTGCTGGAAAAGGCACCCGCGGCTTTGATGGTCGCTTCCAGGTTTTCCTGGCCAAGCTTTTGCAAGTTTGCAAACGGCTGAAGCATTGTGAACCTCGACAATAAGGCGTTTAATGGCACCAAGTGCCGGGAAATAGTGACGGAATGCATTATGTGCACTGCACAATATATGTCAAGAGTTTTTGTGCATCGCACAAAAAAGCATGCATTCGAACCAGCCCCTGTTAACGCCCTCGTAACCGCATCCTCTTACGTTCAGAGGATGTGTTGCGCCGGCAACAATCCCTTTTCTGGGAACCGGTCGCGGAGGTTTGAGACCAAACTCAACAGGGATATTTCAGCATGACTTCGGTTTGCGTACGACGCCGAACTGCTTGGACGTTTATTGGTATTGTCACTTCAGCCGCCATAGCCTTCTCCTCCCCCGCCGAGGCAGCCCGCCGCAAGGTAAGCTCCAAGGGTGGCGGCTACAGCCCTCCCTCCGCATCCATCGTCGTGGACGCGAAGACCGGCAAGATTCTGCAAGGCGAGAGCATCGACGAGCCCCGCATCCCTGCCTCGATCACGAAAGTGATGAGCCTCTATCTGCTGTTCGAGCAGATGGAGCGGGGTCGCGTCACCCCGAATACCCAATTCACCGTATCGGAATACGCAGCAAGCCAGCCGCCCACCAAGCTCGGCCTGCGCCCGGGCTCGACCATCGAAGTCGAGGACGCGATCAAGGCGATGGTGACGCTCTCCGCCAATGACGTCTCCGTCGTGGTCGCTGAGAACATCGCAGGCTCCGAGGATGCTTTCGCGCGCATGATGACGCGCAAGGCCCGGGAGCTCGGGATGAACTCCACCGAGTTCTACAACCCGCACGGCCTGCCCCACACGCCGCCGAACATCACCACGGCCCGCGATCTGTCGATCCTCGGCCGCGCGATCCAGGACCGTTTCCCGAAATACTTCGCGTATTTCGACACCCGCTCCTTCCAATACGGCAAGCGCACGATCCGCGGCCACAACCGCCTTCTCGGCAAGGTGCACGGCGTGGACGGCATCAAGACCGGCTACACCCGCCTCTCCGGCTTCAATCTTCTGACCTCGGTCAACACCGAGACCCGCAGCGTCGTCGCCGTGGTGCTCGGCGGCCGCTCCGGCGCGTCCCGCGATCAGAAGATGGCGGGCCTGATCGATGCTCACCTGCCGCGCGCCTATGCCGGCGCCCGCATCACGCCGCCGGTGGTCGAGCGCGGCGCACAGACGATCCAGGTCGCCGAAGCGGCACCCGCACCGGCTCCGGTCAGGCGTCCGGTCGAGGCCGTGGCTGAGAAAGCTCCCGTTGTACAGGCTCCCGTGCAGGTGGCATCCGCAACGCCGCAGGCAGTCGTAGTCCAGGCTCCTTCCGTCCCGGTGCCGGAGCGCAAGCCTCTCGATCTGAACACCCTGCGCCCGGTGGTAGCTTCGGCATCTGGTGCCAGCTCGACGACAACGCCGTCTTCAGTACGCTGGCAGAAAGGCTCCGAGCCGCTGCCGTTGAACGCCCAGGCCTATGCTGCTCTTCCTCCGGCCGCACCGAACAAGATCTCCGATACGCAGAGGGCTGCCCTTCAGGCCAAGATCGAAACCAAGGCACCCGCCCCGGTTCAGCAGGCTGAGCCTGTGAAGGTTGCCTCGCTCAAGGTCGAAGCACCGAAGGCTGAAGCTCCCGAGGCTAAGAAGGCCGTCAGCGGCTGGGTGATCCAGCTTGGCGCGACGGATGACGAGGAGAAGGCGAAGGACATGCTTGCCTCGGCGCGCAGCCGCTTCGGCAAGGTGCTGACCAAGGCTTCTCCCTACACGGAGAAAGTCAGCGCCAATGGCTCTACGCTCTACCGCGCCCGCTTCTCCGGTTTCAAGGAATCGGGTGCTGCCGAGCAGGCCTGCAAGCAGCTGAAGAAAAGTGGCGTGGCCTGCTTCGCCTCCCGCGGCTGAGACGAAGTTTTAATCTCTGCAGCCTCTAATAGTGAGCGACGGTACGTGTGTTTGTACCGTCGCAGTTCATAACCGGATCGCGCGTGGAGTATCAGCGATGTCGGCTCAGCAGGACTTCTCTCGCCTCGTTTACGCGAGCAGCGAGATACGCCGTCCCTCCCTGGTCGGGATGGAGCTTCTTGATCAGCGTGCGATGCGCATGTCTGACCTCGTCGAGGCTCGCTCCCGGCTTAAGCCCCAGGATCTGGTAGGCTTCATCTTTCGTCATTATGCCCGCTTGCGCATGAGTGCGCGTCCGCGTGTCTCGATCTCCCTGAGCGTCTTCACGCCATCCGGAAAACCGGCGATCAAGATAAGCCTCTAGAAGAGGCACACCCTCGGGATCGAGCATGCTGCACTCGTCGTAAAGGCGGCGCAGATTCTCCGGCCCGAGGCTCGACAGGCGCCGACCGGCGAAGCTGCCTGCCAGGACGCTGCCTTCCACCGCGCCGGTGCCATGGTCGATCTCCATTTCGATCATGGCGGATCGGATGCGCGAATAGCGGCCCGATGTTTTTTGGAAAGAGCCCCAGGAGCCGGGAACCGGCAGGCCGCCCCAGCCGAGCATCCAGGCCCCAAAACCGCCCACCAGCAACGCCGTGGCCCACTGCCCCTTTGCCCCCAGCACCACCGCGGCGCCGAGAGCCGAGATCCCGGCCACGATTTTCACAGCTTTGGTGACGGCCGCGGTATCTGAGCGAGCGAAGACTTTGAGCAGCCACCAGACGAGAGCAGCGGCGGCAATTCCATAAAGCAGCATCATGTGTTCATCCCTACCCTTAGATGTGGGCCGGGACGAGGCGCTTGTAAATCACCAGACCTTTTTCAAGCGAAAGCCGGCTGCCCCTTTCGAAGCGCCGGCTTCCGGAAGAAAGTTTTCTTCGTGATGTCAGTGGAGGAGACGCGCCGTGCCGCGCTGGCTTTCCCGCTCCCAGGCCTGGATGACGATGCCGTTGATCCCGGAATCGTGAAGCCGATCGCTGAGATCGATGAAGTGGCGCTCGGTGGCTTCCACGTCGAACTCAATCTGCTCGTCCTGAACCTGCTCCAGCTCACAGGCTGCATAGCGCTCATATGCCGCCGACATTTCGGCATAGGCGAAAGCGACAGGCATGGTTCGAAAGATCGTGGAGAAATCCTCGTCCAGTTCTCCGGTGGTCAGATCGCGCATCTGGACGAGATATCCGTCCTCGTGCTCACACACTTCATAACGCCAGTGCCGGCCTTCGGATGCAGACAGGAGCATCGGAACCTCCACTCAACTGAACTGCTAGGCCAATGCGAATCCAGGCAGCCAAGTTCCAGCGCGGTCCCCAGCAAAAAAGTCTAATCTCTCCACATGGTTTCGGCCCGCACGCGTCCGCCGATGCGCAGCGTGGTTCCGTAGCCGAGATCGATAGCGCCTTTGTCGCTCTTGAGTGCTTCATCCTGCTTGTTTTTTGGGCGAACCGTGTCCCTGCATGCATCCGGCACCTGAATTGCCTGTCCGGGTTTCGGCTCGGGGATGCGGCACTCTTTCGCAACGGCTGATCCGGTCAGCGTGAGGAGAAACGATGCAAGGACGATGAGGCGCCTCATGATGCGCTCCCGATTCACATAAGTTAAAGCAAGCCGAGTTCGGCCAGCTCTCGTCGCATGTCTTCAGGCATGCTGGCAAGATCGCCGCCCTTGCCGCCGATATCGCGCGGCGCTTCCTTCTCGGCGAGATAGCGCCAGCCCTGGAACGGCCTGTAAGGGCGTGGCGACACGGGAACCACAGCAGCTTCCAGCACGAGCCGGCAACGCCCGATACCGTCCGCATCGGTGAATGGACGCACATCCAACAGCTTCTGGCGCGCGGCAACCTGCCCTTTGATAACCCAATAGAGCGAGCCACCGTCGAGGAGTTCTTCTACACGCTTGGGCACCATGCGCGTGGTGTGCGTCTGCTCGTAGGCGCGACCGAGCCTCTGGTGATGCGCCCGGTTCTCCTCGATCCACTCCTCGAGATCGGTGATGGAGTCGCAACCCACGCAGAGTTTGATCAGATGAAGAGCCATATGCGTGTTGAACCATGCGCGCAGCGGATGGAAAATCCGGCGTTCCGCCGCACTCCTATTCCTCTTCCGCCTTCAGCACAATCAAGCGCGCGCCTTCCGCCACCTGCGCACCCGGCTCGGCGGCGATCTCGGCCACCTCTCCGTCGGAGGGCGCAACAAGCACGTGCTCCATCTTCATCGCCTCGACGATGGCAAGGCGCTGGCCTTTCTCTACCTTGTCGCCTGGCTGCACGAAAACGGCCACCAGCTTGCCGTGCATCGGCGCTTTTACCGATCCACCCTCGTCCATGTGTTCAAGATCGACGTCGAAAGGATCATGCAAGGCCACACGCGTTTGGCGTCCCTCATGAATGAGAAGCAGCTCGCGATCTGCCGGGATGATCTGCCCAACCTCATTCTTACAGCTGCGCCGCTGCTTCTCGTCGTTCCATCCCATTGCCGGGTGGCCGACGTAATCGAGAGCAGGAATGGCGATGGTCATTTGCCCCTTCTGCCAATTGAGGGCCGCATTCATGACTTCGCCATCGACCAGGACTTTGAGGCCTAGACGACGTTCGGCGCCGAGCTGGAAGCTGTCGAAGGCCGTCCAGGGGTCCAAGGTCCATTTGACAGCACCGCGACGGGCGTTTCTCATCGGCCCCGCGCGAACTGCGGTCTCCTGCTGATCCAGAAGGTCTACGATGCCGGCTGCAACGACTTCGGCATCGATGGCCTGTGGAACGGCCCCGAGAGCGTCGAGATTGCGATCGATGAAGCCCGTATCGAACTTCCCTGCCTTGAACGCTTCAGCCTCGCAGAGCTTTTTCAAAAAAGCGACATTGGTCTTAGGACCAGCGACAATTGTCTCGCCGAGTGCATCCGCGAGCTTCGATAATGCCTCTTCGCGGGTCTCGCCATGCGCGATCACCTTCGCGATCATCGGATCGTAGTAAGGTGTCACCTCCGCGCCGGTTTCAACGCCGGTATCGACGCGAATGCCCTCGCCTTCGGGGAATTCGAGGGCCCATAGCTTTCCTGTCGAAGGCAGGAATTCCTTTTCAGGATCCTCCGCATAAAGTCGGGCCTCGACCGCATGACCATTGATTGTGAGATCATCCTGCGTGAACGGCAGCTTCTCGCCTGAGGCGGCGCGGAACTGCAGCTCCACGAGATCGAGCCCCGTGATCGCCTCCGTTACAGGATGCTCGACCTGAAGGCGGGTGTTCATCTCCATGAAATAGAACCGGTCGGCACGCAGTCCTTCACGCCCATCGGCGATGAATTCTACCGTGCCCGCGCCCACATAGCCCACAGCCCGCGCGGCTTCGACGGCAGCCTGTCCCATGGCCTGGCGCATTTCCGGCGTCATGCCGGGGGCCGGAGCTTCCTCAATCACCTTCTGATGGCGGCGCTGGAGCGAGCAATCGCGCTCGAAGAGATGCACCACGTTCCCATGCGTATCGGCGAAGACCTGAATCTCGATGTGGCGCGGCGAGAGAATGTATTTCTCCACCAGCACCCGCGGGTCGCCGAAGGCGTTCTGTGCCTCGCGCTGCGCGCTTTCCAAAGCGGCATCGAAATCCGCCGCTTTCTCGACGCGCCGCATGCCCTTGCCCCCACCGCCCGCGACGGCCTTGATGAGAACCGGGTAACCGATCTCGTAAGCCTTCTGGCGCAGGAAGTCGGGATCCTGCTTCGACCCGTGATAGCCCGGCACCACTGGCACGTTCGCTTGCTGCACCAGAGCCTTTGCGGCATCCTTCAGGCCCATGGCCTTGATGGCGGAAGCTGGAGGTCCGACGAAGACGATGCCGTTGGCAGCGCAGGCTTCTGCAAACTCTGCGCGTTCGGACAGGAAGCCGTAGCCGGGATGGATGGAGGCCGCCTTCGCGTGCTTCGCCACCTGGATGATCTTCTCGATCTGGAGATAGCTCTCCCGGGCAGGCGCGGGGCCGATCAGATAAGCCTCGTCCGCCATCTGGACAAAGAGGGCATTCGCATCCGCTTCCGAATAGACCGCGATGGTGCGCATTCCCAGCCGCTTGGCGGTGCGGATGATCCGGCAGGCGATCTCGCCGCGATTGGCGATGAGGACACTCTCAAGCATAGCCATCCCTTTGGACCCGAATTCTGGTTCGGTTTTGCCAAAACCTAGAGCAAAACCTAGGCCGCTTGTCACGCAGGAACAGCTTCTCCTTTAGCCTTGCTCGACAAACAAAGGTGGTCCGATCCCTGGCCTCTTTACCGCCAGATCATCGGGCGACGCCATTTTCTTACGGAACGAATATCCTTCTCGTTCCGTCGTTTCATGAGTCGCCTGTCCACTGCCACAATGTTCCCCTGCAAGGTCCTCTTGCCAGCATCAGCAACTCACGCTACTTTCTAATTGCAAATGACTTGCAACTGCATGAAGTGACCATGGATCAATCAGCCCCCGTTTCCCTCGTTCGCAAAGCAGCTTGGCGCCGAGACGTAAGCTTGCCCTCTCTCCCGGAAGTGAACCGCTCTATCAAGGTTCGTTCGGGCTCGACATGGCGGCGCGCCGCCGCATTCATGGGGCCGGGTTACCTGGTGGCCGTGGGCTACATGGACCCGGGCAACTGGGCGACATCCATCGCGGGCGGATCCAAATACGGTTATGCCCTGCTCTCTGTGGCGCTGATCTCCAACATCATGGCCATCGTGCTCCAGTCGCTATGCGCCCGGCTTGCTGTCGCAACAGGCCGCGATCTCGCCCAAGCGTGCCGGGACGCCTACTCAAAGCCCGTCGCCTGGGGATTGTGGTTATTGGCGGAGCTCGCCATCTGCGCCACGGACCTCGCCGAAGTCATCGGCACGGCCATCGGTCTCAATCTTCTCTTCGGCGTCCCGTTGGAGATCGGCGTCGTCATCACGGCGCTGGATGTGTTCCTCATCCTCTATCTGCAGAATCTCGGGTTCCGATGGGTTGAGGCGTTCATCATCACATTGCTGGGCGTGATTACCGTATGTTTCGGCATTCAGATCGCCATGGCCGATCCCAATTGGGGCGCGGTGATCACGGGCTTTGCTCCGACAACCGAGATCGTCACCAACCCCGACATGCTTTATCTCGCGCTCGGAATCTTAGGCGCGACGGTGATGCCGCATAACCTGTACCTCCATTCCGGCATCGTACAGACCCGCGCCTATGGTGAGACGTTGACGGAAAAGCGCGAGGCCATGCGCTTCGCAACGCTCGATTCCACCATCGCATTGATGTTCGCGCTCACCATCAACGCGTCCCTGCTAATCCTTGCGGCGGCTGCGTTCTACAGCACTGGCCGCACGGAAATCGCGGAACTCGGTGAGGCGCATACGCTGCTCCAGCCGATCCTCGGCAGCGCGATCGCGCCCATGCTGTTCGGCCTGTCCCTGCTCTGCTGCGGCCTCAACTCCACGGTGACAGCCACCATGGCGGGCCAGATCGTCATGGAGGGCTTCATCAACTTCAAGATGGCTCCATGGATGCGCCGCCTCATCACCCGGGGTATCGCCATCATTCCTGCCGCCGCCGTCACCATCGCCTATGGCGAGGGAGGCACAGCGAAACTGCTCATCCTGAGCCAGGTCATCCTGAGCCTGCAATTGCCGTTCGCGGTGATCCCGCTGGTGACGCTCACGGCTTCAAAGCAGAAAATGGGTGAGTTGGTAACGCCCCGCTGGCTCACTATCTTCGCTGGTGTGATCGCGGCCGTGATCGTCGTGCTGAACGTCAAGCTGCTCGTGGATTTCGTAATGGGCTGAGCCCAGCGTCATGGCCGCACCTGTTGCGGCCATGACGACAACGAGATTTTACGCGTCCTTGAGGCGGGAAAGCGCCTCTTCCATCTTCGCCTTACGCGTCAGGGCTTCCTCGCGGCGCTCGCGCTGCTCCTCGACGACCTCTTCCGGCGCGCGCTTGATGAAATCCGCATTCCCGAGCTTCGCGTCGATCTTGCCGACATCCACATCGAGCTTCTGGATTTCCTTGGCGAGGCGTGCGCGCTCCGCATCGAGATCGATCACGCCTTCGAGGGGAAGCGCCGCCACTTCGCCGCGGATGAGGAGCTGGATCGAGCTCTTGGGCGCGGCGTCAGAGAACGAGATGTCGGAAATGCGCGCAAGGCGCTTCACGATATCGCCCCATCGATCGGCGCGGGCCTTCACATCTGCTGACGATGCGACGAGGACGAGGGGAATCTGGGCTCCAGCGGGCACGTTCGTCTCGGAACGAGCGGAGCGGATTTCCGTGACGAGGTCCACAACCCAGCCGATCTCGGCCTCGGCCTGCGGATCAATGAGGTGGTCGAGGTTCGACCATGACGCCAGAGCAAGAATGGTCTCGCGCTTCGGCCCCTCCTGCCCCTTCACCTCCCACAGTTCTTCCGTGAGGAAGGGCATGATGGGATGCAGCAGCTTGCAGATCTCATCGAGGATGAACGCGATGGTGGCGCGGGTCTCATCCTTGGCAGGAGAATCCGCGCCCTGCAGCACCGGCTTCGAGAGTTCCAGCGTCCAGTCGCAGAATACGTTCCACACGAAGCGGTAAGCCGCACCTGCCGCCTCGTTGAACTTGTAGGCCTTGATACCGGCAGCAACCTCGTTGATCGCCTTTGCGCACTCGCTGAGTGCCCACTTGTTGAGTGTCTCCTTCACCGATTTCGGATCGAAGCCCGCGACACGCTTGCACTCGTTCATCTCGGCAAAGCGCGCGGCGTTCCAGATCTTGGTCGCGAAGTTGCGGTAGTTCTCGACGCGCTGGACAGACAGCTTGATGTCGCGGCCTTGAGCGGCCATCGAAGTCAGCGTCATGCGCAGCGCATCCGCGCCGTATTGCTCCGCCACGTCGAGCGGATCGATGACGTTACCTTTCGACTTCGACATCTTCGCGCCCTTCTCGTCGCGGACGAGGGCGTGGATATAAACCGTGTCGAAGGGCACTTCGTCCATGAAGTGCAGGCCCATCATCATCATGCGGGCGACCCAGAAGAAGATGATGTCGAAGCCCGTGACCAGCGTGTTGGTCGGATAATAGCGGTTGAGCTCCGGCGTCTTCTCCGGCCAGCCGAGGGTCGAGAAAGGCCACAGCGCGGAGGAAAACCAGGTGTCGAGCACGTCCTCATCGCGCGTGAGGGCCACATCCTTGCCGTGCTTGGCGCGTGCCTGTGCCTTCGCGTCCTCTTCCGAATGCGCGACGAACACGTTGCCCTGGTCGTCGTACCAAGCCGGTATCTGATGCCCCCACCAGAGCTGGCGCGAGATGCACCACGGCTCGATGTTCTCGAGCCACTGGAAGTAGGTCTTCTCCCAGTTCTCCGGCACGAACTTGGTCTTGCCGTTGCGCACGGCGGCCAGCGCCCGGTCAGCCAGCGGCTTCACGTTCACATACCATTGGTCCGTGAGATAAGGCTCGATCACCACGTTCGAACGGTCGCCGTGCGGCACCATGTGCGTGTTCGGCTCGATCTGAACGAGAATCTCCCGCTCTTCGAGCATGGTGACAATGCGCTTGCGCGCCTCAAAACGGTCGAGACCGTCAAGCGCCATGACGGCTTGGAGATCGTCCGTCTGGTTCAAGCCTTCGAGGAAAGCCTCATTGGCGGCAAGCGCCAGCTGCGCTTCTGGACCGAAGATATTGATCAGACGCAGCTTGTGGCGCTTCCCAACCTCGAAATCGTTGAAATCATGCGCAGGCGTGATCTTCACCGCACCCGTGCCCTTTTCAGGGTCGGAATATTCATCGGCGACGATCGGAATGCGGCGCCCCACCAGCGGCAGGATCGCGAACTTGCCGATCAGATCCTTGTAGCGCTCATCCTCGGGATGCACCGCAACCGCCACGTCGCCGAGCATCGTCTCAGGACGCGTCGTGGCGACCGTGATGGAACGGTCCGGCATGCCTTCGATGGCATACTGGATATGCCAGAGGCTGCCCTTCACCTCGACCTGCATCACCTCAAGGTCAGAGATTGCGGTCTGGAACTTCGGGTCCCAGTTCACGAGGCGCTTGTCCTTGTAGATCAGGCCCTGGTTATAGAGATCGATGAAGACCTTCAGCACGGCCTGAGACAGGCCCTCATCCATGGTGAAGCGCTCGCGCGACCAGTCGCACGAGGCCCCGAGCCGCTGAAGCTGCGACTTGATCCGTCCGCCGGATTCTTCCTTCCACGCCCAGACCCGGTTGATGAATTCCTCGCGCCCGAGATCGCGGCGGTGGATCTGCTTTTCCATGAGCTGGCGCTCAACCACCATCTGCGTGGCGATGCCCGCGTGGTCCATGCCCGGCTGCCACAGCACGTCCTTGCCGCGCATGCGCTCGAAGCGGCAGAGGATATCCTGGATCGTGTTGTTGAGAGCGTGCCCCATGTGGAGCGAGCCCGTTACGTTCGGCGGCGGGATGACGATGGTATAGGGGTCTGCACCCTTGCGATCCGGCCTTCCGGCCTTGAAGGCCTCGGCTTCGTCCCAGCGAGTGGTGATGCGTGCTTCGACGGAAGCGGGGTCGAACGTCTTATCCATCATGATGCGATACCGGCCGGTTGGTGCGCCAAACGCGCAAGCAAGAGGGCTACAAACCGGACGGATCGAGGGAAGTCAACCGATGGACGAAAAAGTTGGTCTCTGAAGCCTTTTCCAAGGTCATGGAGGCTGCACTTGCCCCTGCCACCCTGTGCTTTTGAACGACAACCGGCGGCTTATCCGCCGGAAACGGCCTAGCCTCTCGTGACTCGCTCGATCTCGGCCTTCACCAAGCGTTCTACGAGTGCCGGAAGATTCTCGTCGAGCCATGCCTTGAGCATGGGCCGAAGCATTTCCTTCATCAGGTCTTCGACGGTCGGAGAGTGGCTGGCTGCCCGGACCGCGTTCAGCTTGCCGAACGCCTCGGAAACGGACGTCTCGGTCATGCGGGAAATCATGGCATCGCCGGGATCCCGCTCACATGGCTGGGTCAGGACTTGAGAAGACTGCGCTGTGGCAAGGGTGTCAGGACGCGCCAACTCCCGAGCCTCAGCGAAATGAGCAATGGAGCGCTCTTCCTCGAAGGGATCGTCCTGGATGAGCGGCTGGTCATCGGGAGCATCGGACAGATGCTCCGGATAGAGGTTGGACGAAACATGCCGCTCGGCGATCTCCAAAACCGTCTTCAAAGGCGACGACTCGGCATCTGCGAAGGCAGGCTCCTGAGCCGACTCCTGCTCGTCCGAAATAATCCGGCGGATGGAAGCTAAAATATCTTCCATCGATGGCTCATTGACCTTCAGGTTCATCGAACCCATAGCCCCACCCAGTAAAATAGTGTTCTTAGAATCTCATTCTTGCGAATGTTTTTAGTATTAACGCAGAAACATAGAAAACAAGCGGGGCCAGAACTAATTTGTCCTGGCCCCGTAACTTATCAACGACCATCCGGAGTGGATGTGCCAACCCAAAGATCCTTGACCTGTTCGTAATGAATCTTGGGATTGTAGTGATTCACCGCGAGACCCAGGGCACGCGAGGTCAGGCGCCCCATGGACTGGACCAGCTGGTAGGATGCCACCACACGGTCTCGCTGAGCTTGGATCAGGTTGACGCGGGCAGTCAGCAATTCCTGCTGGGCATTCAGGACATCCAGCGTGGTCCGCTGGCCGACGCGGGCCTCTTCGCGGACGCCGCTGAGAGCTGTCTCGGCTGCATCGATCTGGGCCTGAGCCGCCTGGATCTGAGCGCGAGCCGCCTCAAGCGCGCCCCAGGTGGAGACAACGGCTGCCCGCACCTGATCGCGAACCCAATCGGCCTGAAGCTGGGCTTGACCCACCTGCTCCTTGGCCTGACGGGTCGCTGAATAGGCCTGACCGCCTTCGTAGATCGGCACCGATAGGGTGGCGACGGCCGAAGCCGTCAGCGCCTCGTCATTGCCCTCCCGCACATCATAGCGTTGGGCGACGGAGGCGCGGACGCCGACCTGAGGCGCCAATGCGCCCTGCGCAATCTTCACCTGAAGCTCGGCGGCATCGACCGCGTGCTGGGCGGCCTTGATGGCGGGGTGCTCGCCGAAAGCGATCCTGAGCGCCTCGTTGACCGAGCGCGGGGTAAGCTTGTCGAGGGGACGGCCAGGCGCCAGCTGCTGAGGTTCCACACCGATAAACTGGCGGTACTGTGCGATGCTGGCCCGCAGATTCGCCTCGGCTTGGCTCGCTTGAGAGCGGGATGCGGCGAGGCGGGATTCCGCCTGAGCCACGTCCGTGCGCGTCACCTCGCCTACGTTGAAACGGTCCCTCGTCTGGCGCAGTTGCTCGTCGATCACCTCGACGTTGTTGCGCTGGAGATCGAGGATGGCCGTGTCGCGCAGCACGTTCATGTAGGCCGTTGCTGCGGAATTCAGGGTATTCTGCTCGGTGGTGCTCAGGTCCTCACGAGCGGCGAGGACGCCCGACTCGGCGCGGCGCACGGAATTATCCGTCCGGAAACCGTCGAATAGATTCTGGTTGAGCTCCACGCCGAAGCCGCGAGGGGTAAGACGGTCGATCTGCTCCCCGCCGCCGCCAAAAAAGCCTGGCGGTTGGCGGCTGTCATATTGCGAGAAGGAGCGGCCGACGTCGGCCGTGCCCGTGATCGTGGGACGGTAGCCGGACTTCGCCTGGGCAACGTTCTCATCGGTCGCCCGGACGTTGGCGCGCTGGGCATTCAGGTTGGGGTTATTGCCGTAGGCCTTGGCCAGAGCGCTCTCAAGCGTCTCGGCAGAAGCACCGCTCGCCCCCGCGAGGACGAAAACCGAAGTCATGGCCCCAAGGAGCATGCGATATGATTGATTGGTTCGTTTCCCGCCCACGCTCACCTGCCTAAAGACCCCTGAATACCCATAACTCGTGACCGCAACCGATTCACAAGACACACATACGATTCAAAGCGCAACAATACCCATCATGGATGAGTCGGCAACAACGCGCTGACGATCGCACAATTTTAGTGGAGAGGTGCCGCAAAAAAGCGACACTATCCGCAAGCAAATTAAGGATTTAGAAAGGATCTAGAACGTGAAGCCCGGTTCCTGGACGAACGGCGCAAGCACAGGGGCTGCCGCATCGAACAGGGTGCGCTCACCGAAGGCGTCGCCCGAGCGCACATAGAGGGTTGCGCGCGCGGCGCGGCCGCGGCCTTTCACGCAAACCAGACGACCACCCTCCGCCAGCTGCTGCAGGAGCGCATCCGGGCGGACATCAAGGGCGCCGTTGATGAGAATGAGATCATACGGAGCCTGCTCGGCATGGCCCTGATCGAGAGCGCCTACCACCACCTGAACGTTGCCGGCGCTGGCAGCCGCCAAGCTGCTCCGGGCATCGGCGGCAAGGGCTTCATCCGCTTCAAGAGCCGTAACCTGGGCGCCCAGCTTATTGAGGACGGCGGCGGCATAGCCGCGGCCGGAGGCCACATCCAGGGCCTTCTCACCGGCATTGACCTCAAGAGCCTGGATCATACGGCCGAGGTTCATGGGCGAGAGCATGAAGCGGCGCGTTGCACCGTCGCTGACCAGGATATTCTGATCGATATAGGCAAGCTCTTCACGGCCCGGGAGAACGAACATCTCGCGCGGCACGCTATCCATGGCGTCGAGCAGGGGGATGTCGTTCACATCGAAAGTGCGCAGCTGGCTATCAACCATCATCCGGCGCGCTTGCGAGAAATCGACCATGAAGATTGCCTTTAGAAATTCGACTTGGAGGCCTCGCCCGGAATCGAACCGGGGTGCAAGGATTTGCAGTCCTCTGCGTAACCACTCCGCCACGAGGCCATCCGGGGCGTGCCGCGAACGCGGCGGCTGCTGCATAGCAAGGGCTTTTCCAAAGAGCAACTGCCTGTTTTGTCGGATCGCTTACGAAAGGGGCTTGCACCCTGCAAAACTCGTGTTATATGCCACGCACCGTCGCCGACGAGAGCTGCTCAGACAGCCCGGCGAAGAGAGGCGCAAGTCTCCCGAAGGTATGGCTTATTCCGGCGTGGCGCAGCGGTAGCGCAGCGGACTGTTAATCCGTTGGTCGTAGGTTCGAATCCTACCGCCGGAGCCAACTTTCCCATCTCTCAGAAACTCAGGCTTATTCTCGCAGACGCCCTCCTTGGCGCCTAGGCGTTTTCATGCTGCATAGCTCGGCAGCGTTCCTAGGAGAATTGCGCGTGCCCGCCCCTGTCCTGGTCTGGTTTCGAGACGATTACCGCCTGACCGATAACCCTGCGCTTTCTGCCGCTGTAGAAACAGGCGCGCCGGTTTTGTGCCTGGCGATCCTGGAAGAATCGGCAGATGGGCTGCGGCACATGGGTGGCGCTGCCCGTTGGTGGCTTCACGGCTCGCTCCTGGCATTGGACGAATCGTTGCATGAGGTGGGCTCCCGCCTTCTCCTGCTGAAAGCGCCCGCCCTGAACGCTCTTGAAACCGTGGCATCGATTACGGGGGCGTCTGCGATCTTCTGGAATCGCCGTTACGGGGCTGCCGAAATCGCCCTCGATTCAACGATCAAGGCGCGCCTGACAGACCGTGGCCTCAAGGTGCAGAGCTTCAGCGGGCGACTTCTGAACGAGCCCTGGCAGGTGCTCAACCAAGCCGGCAAGCATTTTCAGGTCTTCACGCCCTATCTCAGAGCCGTCATGGCGCGCCCTGTTGCAGCGCCCGCCCCGGCTCCGAAAATGATTCCCGGGGGGCCATGGCCTGAAGAGCTCGCACGTCTTCACATTGATATCGACGATCTGGGCCTGCGACCGACGAATCCCGATTGGGCCTCCGAGTTCGCCCCCATATGGAAGCCCGGGGAACAAAACGCTCAGCGAAGACTGCGAAATTTTCTTGAGAGCAATTTGCACGGCTACGCCCTGGGGCGGGATCTACCTGCACAGGACGCCACATCACGCCTGTCGCCGCACCTCAGATTCGGCGAGATCAGCCCGCGCCAGGTCTGGCACGCAGTCACACACCTCGTCGGCGAGCGGCCCGATTTGTCCCAGGACGCGCAAAAATATCTGAGCGAGGTGATTTGGCGGGATTTCACCCATCAGCTTTTGCATACTTATCCACACCTGCCGGAAAAATCTCACGCTCCACGGTTCGAAAATTTTCCATGGGAAGACGATTCAAGAACCCTGAGCGCCTGGCGGAAAGGCCGCACAGGCTATCCCATCGTGGATGCGGGCATGCGTCAGCTCTGGCGCACGGGATGGATGCACAACCGGGTCAGGATGATCGTGGCATCCTTCCTGGTAAAGCACCTGCTCATCGACTGGCGACAGGGCGAGGCGTGGTTCTGGGATACGCTGGTGGATGCCGATCCCGCGAACAATGCCTTCAGCTGGCAGTGGATCGCCGGATCGGGGCCGGATTCCGCACCCTTTTATCGTATCTTCAATCCAGTCACGCAGGGCGAGAAATTCGATCCGGACGGCGCGTATGTACGCACCTATGTGCCGGAACTCTCCGGCCTTCCCAACGCCTTCATCCACAAGCCCTGGGAGGCGCCCGTTTCCGTTCTGAAGAGCGCCGGCGTGGAACTCGGCAAAACTTATCCCAATCCTGTCGTCCCCCATGGCCCGGCGCGGGAGCGTGCACTTGCAGCTTTCCGCAGCCTGCGGAACACCATCTCCAGCAAGGAACTTGACCCGTAGTGCTGCTTGCCGTCAGCATCGGGGTTTCTCGCGCAGAACTGCATCTGCCCCGCCCTTTCGGAATGACCATGACAGCTACAGCTCTCCTGTTTCGTGACGATGCCTATGCCCGCTCCTGCAAGGCGATTGTTCTTGCCATCACCCCGGAAGGCGGCGTCATTCTCGAGCGCACCGTGTTCTACGCCCAAGGCGGCGGCCAGCCTGGCGACGTGGGTGCCATCGTGCGTTCCAATGGAGACAGAATTGAAGTCACGAATACGGTGTATGGCTCCGATCGGTCACAGATCGTCCATCTCGTCGGAACGGAAGAAGCCGCGACCTTTACTCCCGGCGAGAGCGTGGAGCTGCAGCTCGATTGGGAACGGCGTTTCAAGCTCATGCGAGTTCACACGGCTCTGCATCTGTTGAGTGTTGTGTTGCCCTACCCTGTGACGGGCGGCGCGATCGGCGACGGCGACGGACGGCTCGATTTCGACATTCCAGATGCCGGCCTCGACAAGGCCGAACTGACCGACAAGCTCAACGCACTGATTGCACGCGATGCTCCGGTCTCGGATCGTTGGATCACGGATGAGGAACTCGATGCCAATCCCGGCCTCGTGAAAACCATGTCCGTGAAGCCGCCACGCGGATCGGGCCGGGTTCGGCTGGTTGAGATCGAGGGAATCGATCTTCAGCCCTGCGGCGGCACCCATGTGCGACGCACAGGCGAGATCGGCCAAGTCGCGATTACCGACATCGAGAAGAAGGGCAAGCAGAACCGGCGCGTTCGCCTGTCCCTCGTCGACTGATAACCCTATCTTTCAAGACATAGATCATCAGGAGCACGCTCATGACCCAGCTTTTCGTCTCGCCCGAACGGTTGCAGGAGCATCTGGACGATCCGAACGTCGTGATCATCGACGGCTCCTGGTATCTGCCGACGCAGAACCGCGATCCGGATGCGGAATTCCTCGCCGGTCACATCCCCGGCGCGCTGCGCTTCGACATTGACAAGGTGAAGGACACCTCGTCCTCCCTGCCCCATATGCTGCCGACCCCGGAAGCATTTGCGAAGATCGCCGGCGATATGGGCATCGACGAGAACACCGCCATCGTCGTCTACGATGGCGCGGGGCTTTTCTCCGCGCCGCGCGTCCGCTGGACCTTCCAGGCTTTCGGCGCAAGAAGCGTCTCGATCCTCGAGGGCGGCTTTCCGGCATGGAAGGCGGGCGGACGCCCTATCGAGACAGGCCCGGAGCGAAAACGGGAACCGAAGATCTTCAAGCCATCCTTCAACCCGAACGCCGTCGTGGATGCCGCAGCCGTTCAGGACGCGCTTCGCACACAGGACGCACAGGTGGTCGACGCCCGTCCTGCGGACCGCTTCCGCGGCGAAGCGCCTGAGCCACGCCCGGGGCTTCGTTCCGGCCACATTCCCGGCAGCCTCAACCTTCCCTTCAGCGCGATCATCGAGGACGGCAAGCTGAAGGACAAGGCAGGGATCGAGCAGGCCCTGAAGGAAGCGGGCATCGATCCCGAGAAGCCCGTGATCACCACCTGCGGCTCGGGCGTCTCGGCCGCCATTGTGGGGGTTGCCCTTGAAGTCGCGGGGCATCCGATGAAAGCGATCTACGACGGGGCCTGGGCCGAATGGGGAGCGCGTGAAGATCTGCCGCTTGGAACGGGATCCCCGAAGAAAGCCTGATACGCACCCATGAAACGAAAAGGCCCCGGAAATCTCCGGGGCCTTTTGCGTGTCTGTCAGTCCGCTTAGTGCAGGATCTGGGACAGGAAGAGCTTCGTGCGCTCGTGCTGCGGGTTCTTGAAGAACTCGTCGGGCGTGTTCATTTCCACGATCTGCCCGTAATCCATGAAGATCACCCGGTCGGCGACCTGGCGGGCGAAGCCCATTTCGTGAGTGACGCAGAGCATGGTCATGCCCTCTTCCGCGAGGCCGACCATGGTGTCGAGCACCTCCTTCACCATCTCCGGGTCGAGCGCGGAGGTCGGCTCATCGAAGAGCATGATCTTGGGGCTCATGCAGAGCGAACGGGCAATCGCCACGCGCTGCTGCTGACCACCGGAGAGCTGGCCGGGATACTTGTTCGCCTGCTCGGGGATCTTCACCCGAGTCAGGTAGTGCATGGCGACCTCTTCCGCCTCCTTCTTGGGCATCTTCTTCACCCAGATCGGCGCGAGCGTGCAGTTCTCGAGGATCGTGAGATGCGGGAAGAGGTTGAAGTGCTGGAACACCATGCCGACGTCCTTGCGCACTTCGTCAATGCGCTTGAGGTCGTTCGTGAGCTCCGTACCGTCAACGATGATGCGCCCTTTCTGGTGCTCTTCGAGGCGGTTGATGCAGCGGATCATCGTGGACTTGCCGGAACCTGAAGGTCCGCAGATCACGATGCGCTCGCTGCGTCGCACATTGAGATTGATGTCACGCAGGACATGGAACTCGCCATACCACTTGTGCACGTCGATCAGCTGGATGGCGGATTCGGCCTTCGGGTCGATTACGGCGGTCTGAACGGTTTGTGCTGTCATTGTCGTTGCCATGAATTTAGCGTTTCTGACCTGAGGCGAGGCGCCGCTCCACACCGAGCGAGTAACGCGACATGCCGAAGCAGAAGATGAAATAGAACAGGGCTGCGAAGGCGTAGCCCGTGAGACCGATGCTGGGGGCGGCCCAGTTGGGATCGATGCGTGAAGCCTCGATGGTCTTCACGAGATCGAAGATACCCACGATCGCCACGAGGGACGTGTCCTTGAACAGGCCGATGAAGGTGTTCACGATGCCCGGGATCACGATGCGCAGGGCCTGCGGCAGGATGATGAGGATCATCATCTGCGGATAGTTGAGGCCCAGGGACATCGCGCCCTCATACTGCCCCTTCGGCATGGCCTGAAGGCCACCGCGAACGACCTCTGCCATGTAGGCGGAGGCAAAGAGCGCCGTGCCGATGAGAGGCCGCAGCAGGCGATCCACCGTGATGTCGCCCGGCAGGAAGAGCGGCAGCATGGTGTTAGCCATGATGAGCACTGTGATGAGCGGCACGCCGCGCACGAACTCGATGAAGATCACCGAGGCCATCCGCACGATGGGCAGCTTGGAGCGTCGTCCGAGCGCAAGCACGATGCCAAAGGGCAGCGAGAACACGATGCCCACCGTCGCCACAAGCAGCGTCACGAGAATGCCGCCCCAGAGGGACGTCGGCACGTGAGCCAGACCGAAATCCATATCCACCAAGGCGAGCGTGACGCCGACAACGCCGACGATGCCGCCGCCGATGATCAGGGCTGGGCGCAGGGAGACTTTAAGGATCGCAGCGACGAAGGCGAAGAACGCGATCACCAGAGCGCCGAAGATCAGGAAGCCAAGCCAGAAGCGTCCGCTGAAGGTGGCATTGCCGCCCGTCAGCAGGATGTAAGAAGCAATCGGGAACAGCCAGAAGAAATAGACGGCTCCCAGATCGCGCCGCGGCGCCTTCAGCCACAACAACCAGACCACACCGATCGCCAGAAGGGCGAAGAAGATGTTGACCCTCCAGCGCTCGGAGACGGTGTAGGAGCCGTAGGTGAAATAGTTGATCTTGTCGCGAATGAAGGCCCAGCAGGCCCCGCTCTCGCTGCCGCCCATGTCGGCGCGGCAGACGGCACGGTCCGTGCCGCTCCAGACCGCATCGATGAAGAGGAACTTCACCAGCGGAGGAACGCTGACATAGAGGAGGTAGAACACCACAAGGGTCAGCACGGTGTTGAAGGGGCCCGAGAACAGGTTTTCCCTGACCCAGGCGATGGGGCCGCGCGTCAGGCTCGGAGGAGGCAGGGCCTCCACCTGCTGGGCGCGGACGAAACGAGGCATATCGACGGCGGTGCTCATCGTAATTCCTATCGTTCGACGATCGCCACACGGCGGTTGTAGATGTTCATCACGGCCGAGGTCACGAGGCTGATCGTGAGGTACACGCCCATGGTGATGACGATGACTTCGATGGCCTGACCCGTCTGGTTGAGCACGGTGCCCATGAAAACCTGCACGAGATCAGGATAGCCAATGGCCACGGCCAGCGAGGAGTTCTTCGTCAGATTGAGATATTGGCTCGTCAACGGGGGAACGATGACGCGCATCGCCTGCGGGATGACAACGAGGCGAAGTATCTGACCCGGCTTGAGCCCGAGTGAGCCAGCCGCTTCCGTCTGCCCCTTCGAAACGGCCAGGATGCCGGCGCGGACCACCTCGGCAATGAAGGCCGCCGTATAGGTGGTGAGGCCAAGCAACAGCGCCACGAATTCAGGCAGGATCTGCATGCCGCCCGTCAGGTTGAAGGTGCCCTTACGCGGCAGCTCGAAACTGATCGGATTGGCTCCGACGATGGCGAGCACGACCCAGGTCAGGATCGGCAGGCCGAGCACGAGGCCGAGGGTCACGAGCCCAACGGGCGACTGCTCGCCGGTTTTTTCCTGCTTGGCCTTGGCCCAGCGGCGATAGAGGAAGGTGCCGATAAGGCCGATCAGCAGTGCGGCCGGGATCGCCCAGATGTCCGAAGCATAGACCGGGCTGGGCATGAATAGGCCGCGCGCGTTCAGATAGAAGCCCGCTCCCATGTTGATCGAGTCGCGGGGATGCGGCAGCGATCCCAGAACCGCAATGTACCAGAACAGCAGCTGCACGAGCAGCGGAACATTGCGCAGGACCTCGACATAGACCATGGCGACCTTCGCCACCATCCAGTTCTTGGACAAGCGGGCAATGCCGATCAGGAATCCGAGGATCGTCGTGAAGAAGATGCCGATGGCCGACACGATGAGCGTGTTGAGCAAGCCGACGATAAAGGCATCGCCGTAGGTCGATCCCGCCGCGCTGAACTGGATCAGCGACTGGCTGATATCGAAACCGGCAGTATTTTCAAGAAAGCCGAACCCGGAGGCGATCTTCGCCCGCTGCAGGTTCTCGATGGCGTTGGTGGCAGCCACATAGAAAAGGTAGCTGACGATGGCGACGAGAAGGACCTGGTAGAAAATGCCTCGGACCTTCGGGTCGTATAAAAACGACTTTTTGGGTGGCGATGTCTGGCTGACAACGGTCTGCACTGAACTGAATCCTCTGACGGCTGGTTTATTGAGGCCGTCCTCCCCCGTGTTCATGCAATTGTCGCTGCCATGAACGAGCGGCAGTTTTTATCGTTATAAAGGAGCGCCCGGTTTCCGGGCGCTCCCAGTCTTCAAATGATCCGATTAACGAACCGGAATGCCGTACTGCAGGCCGCCCTTCGTCCAGAGAGCGTTCTGACCGCGCTTGATCTTCAGGCGCGAGCCTTCGCCGACGTTCTTCTCGAACACTTCGCCGTAGTTGCCCACGTGCTTGATGATGCGGACGGCCCAGTCGTTCGTCAGGCCGACGGCCTCACCGAACTTGCCCTCGGTGCCGAGCAGACGCTTGATCTCCGGGTTGTCGGAGGTCTTCATCTGGTCGACATTTGCCTTGGTGACGCCGAGCTCTTCAGCATTCAGCATGGCGTTGTGCGTCCAGCGGACGATATCGCCCCACTGGTTGTCGCCGTGACGGACTGCCGGGCCAAGCGGCTCCTTCGAGATGATCTCCGGCAGAACGATATGGTCGTCCGGAGCCGAAGCGCGAAGACGCTCGGCGTAGAGGCCCGATGCGTCGGTGGTGAACGCGTCGCAGCGGCCGGCGTCGTAAGCCTTGAAGGTTTCGTCCGAGGTCGCGAAAGCCACGACTTCGTACTTCATGTTGTTGGCACGGAAGTAGTCGGCGAGGTTGAGTTCGGTGGTGGTGCCCTGCTGCGTGCAGATCGAAGCGCCGTTCAGCTCCTTAGCGGAGGAAACGCCGAGCTTCTTGCGGACCATGAAGCCCTGGCCGTCGTAGTAGTTGATGGCCGGGAAGTCGAGGCCGAGCTGCGTGTCGCGCGACATGGTCGCCGTCGAGTTACGGGACAGCACGTCCACTTCGCCCGACTGGAGCGCGGTGAAGCGGTCCTTGGCAGCGAGCGGGATGAAGCGCACCTTGGTCGGATCGTCGAAGATGGCCGCAGCGATGGCGCGGCAGAGGTCGACGTCGAGGCCGGTCCAGTTGCCCTGGGCGTCCGGAAGGCCGAAGCCGGCGAGGCCGGTGTTCGAGCCGCAAGTCAGGAAGCCCTTCTGCTTCACGCTGTTCAGGGTTGCCTGTGCGGAAGCGCCCGTTGCGAGCAAGCTCGCCGTCAGGCCGAAGGCAATCGAGATGAGAGCCTTTTTCATGCTGGTATATTCTCCCAATAGTTCCATTCGGCTCGTCTGTTCTTTTATTCCCCCAGCCGAGCCACGGTCAGACCGTTCCACGCCGCATCGGTCGATGACGGCATCGGGATCCATCACATTCCATGATTGATCACTGGTCAAGTGTTGATGGAACGCTTTTTCCCCAGAGGCTTGACGGCGGGTGCGCCGGAGCTTCAGATCAAGCCCCATCCAGAGAGCCCTGAGCCGATGTCCAAGCCTCCCTCCAAGCCGACCGATCTCGCAGCCCGCACCCGCCTCATCTATGCAGGCCGCGAACCCTTTGAACAGCATGGTTTCGTGAACACGCCGATCTATCGCGGATCGACGGTCCTGTACCAGAATGCGGACGACCTGCTGCACCGGCGTGGGCGCTATTCCTATGGAACGAAGGGGACTCCCACCACGGAAGCGCTGGAACGAGCCTGGACGGAGATCACCGGAGCCGCCGGGACCGTGCTTGCGCCATCGGGCCTTGCTGCTGTCACTCTGGCCCTCATGTCCTGCCTGAAGGCCGGCGACCACCTGCTGATGACAGATTCGGTCTATCTGCCGACACGGCAGTTCTGTAACGGGATGCTCAAGAAATTTGGTGTGGAAACCACCTATTACGATCCGTCAATCGGGGCGGGAATCGAATCTCTCATGCGCCCCAACACGGCTGCTGTCTTCACGGAAGCTCCAGGATCACAATCGCTTGAGATGCAGGACATCCCGGCCATCGCCGAGGTCGCGCACCGGCATGGGGCCGTCGTGCTCATGGACAATACCTGGGCGACTCCCCTGCTCTTCCCACCTCACGAGCGCGGCGTCGACATCGCCATTGAGGCCGGCACCAAGTATCTCAGCGGCGGATCGGACCTGCTGCTCGGCCTCGTCTCGGCCAACGAGCGCTGCTTCAAGGACCTGCGCGCCGCTTACGAGGCCGTTGCCTCATGCCCCGGCCCGGAAGACGTGTTCCTCGGTCTGCGAGGGCTGCGTACCATGGCCCTTCGCTTGCGGGAGCATGAGAAGCAGGCCCTGGAGATGGCTCATTGGCTGGTCGATCGTCCCGAGGTCGCCGAGGTGCGCCATCCGGCCCTCCCGACATACAAGGGCCATGAGATCTGGAAGCGGGATTTCAAGGGCTCGTCCGGCCTGTTCTCGGTCATCCTCAAGCCATGTTCCGACAAGGCGCTCGCTGCCATGCTCGACGGGTTGTCGCTCTTCGGGATGGGCTATTCCTGGGGCGGCTTCGAGAGTCTCGTGATCCCATTCAACTGCGCAACCTACCGGACGGCCACCCAATGGGCACCAGGCGGCCATGCCTTGCGCTTCCATATCGGACTCGAGGATGTCGAGGACCTGAAGCGCGATCTCGACGAGGGGTTCAAGCGCCTGCGGGAAACCGACTAGGTCTGCATTTCGGCTTCGGCTTTGGCTTTCTTCGCCTCTTTCGCAATCAGCATGAGGTTGCGGACATAGATGAAGATCGACAGCACCTGGGGCAGGATAATGACGATGTCTCGCCGCACGAAACCATAGACCATGGTCATGAGCCCCCCCACAATGGACAGGACCCAAAAGCCCATCGGAATGACGCTCTTTTCGGCTTTCTCGCTGGCGATCCATTGCACGATGAAGCGTGCGCCGAAAACGAACTGCGCCAGCACGCCGAAAGCGGCCCAGAGGTCGAAGCGGGCAATGACGATATCGTAGAAATACAACCCGATATCGTGTGACAGGCGCATCAGCATCAGAGGGGTTCCGTCAGAGAATTTCTTGGGCAACAGGCGCGCGGCGGCGACGGCGGATCAGCCACCATACACCCGCGAGATCAAGAATGCCGACCCACAAGCGGTCGAACAGCCCATACTTGGACTGTCCCGCATGGCGCGGACGGTCGACCACATCCACATGCGCGATGCGATAGCCTTCGCGCTTCACGAGAGCTGGCATGAAACGGTGCAAGGCGTCGAAATACGGCAGGCGTAGATAGACGTCCCGGCGGAAGACCTTCAGCCCGCAGCCGGTGTCCCGGGTCCCGTCCTTCAAGACCCGTCCGCGCACGCCATTGGCGATTTTCGACTGCCAGCGTTTGGCGGCACCTTTGCGTCCAAGGCGCTGCCCCGCAACGATGCCAACATCTGGGTCATCGAGCGCCGCCACCATTTGCGGAATGAAGGCCGGATCGTTCTGCCCGTCGCCGTCGAGGGTGGCGATGATCGGGGCCCGCGCGGCATGAACACCGCTGCGCACGGCGGCGCTCTGCCCGCAGCTCGCCTCATGACGCATAAGACGAAGCCAGGGCCGCGTGGCGCGAGCGGCAAGCACCCGCTCGACGGTGTCATCGGTGGAGCCGTCATCCACGTAGATCACCTCGAATGGGGCAAACGGCGCGCAGGCGCGCTCGATTTCCTCCACAAGGGGCAGGATGTTCAAGGCTTCGTTCTTGACGGGCACCACGACGCTGAGACGCGGAACCGGGTTTAAGTCGTTCATCGATCAAGGGCCCTTACAGGCCACCTCTTGAGGAAATTACGGACAGCCTGAATCATCGGAATAGACGCCGATGTCGACACGCCGCCCGCTGTTGATATTGAAACCTGAGATCCGGGTCGAGAGTGCAGGAGCCAGACCAAGGCGCTCATTCTCCATACGGAAATCGGTCTCGAAGCGCCTGTCGACGAAGACGATGGCGCAGGAATTGTTCTTCAGGAAGGAAGAAGCATCGCTCCCCGTATCGAGCATCCGGAGATTGGTGCTCGTGAGGAAGACAAGGCTCGGCTCACGATAGCCGAGGGTGCCGACGCTGACTGTACCGGACGGGAAGTTCTTCACCGTCTCGGCTAGCCGGTCGGAAATCTTGAGGGATCGCAGATCGAGCTGCGCGAAGCCGAACACGCCTATGGCGAGGAACACAGACGAAATGAACCCCGCCCAGAGGCAGCTCAGCATCCGGTTACGAATGAACAGCCACCAGGCATAAAGCGCGACTACGGAAGCCGCCACCAGCGCCGGAAGCGCCCGATAAGGGAGAGTGCCGTCGAAAGACCAATTCACTGCCGAGAGCCCCACGGTGAGCCCCAGCGGAATAAAGGGGATGAGCACCGTCGACAGCTTCGCCAAGGGGCGGTGCGGTCCTACGAAGTGGCGGGATATGGCCATAACTGTCAGGATCGCCACAGCCGGGAAGAGCGGCATGGTGTAATGCGGTAATTTAGTCGGCACAGCCTCGAAGACGAGCCAGGATGGAACAATCCAGGCAAGCGCGAAGGCGACCGGCTCTTCCTTACGGTGTATCCAGGCAAAAGGAACCGCAATCGCGGCCAGGATTGCGCCGGGCCAGAAGGTGGCGAAGAAGGACAGCAGGTAGAAGCCGGGCGGGGCCCAATGATATTTCTGGGCTGTACCGACCTTCCCGAGCATGTCGTGGCCGACCGCCTGAGAATAGAAAGCGCCGCCGCTCTTGATGGCAATGGCAATGAACCAGGGCAGAACCACTGCCAATGTGAATCCCAGCCCGATCCATGGCCGCAAGGTGAGCAGCCAGCGGCTCGAGCGCTCCTTATAGGAGAGAATGCCCGCTGTGAGGCCTGCGAACATCAAGATCAGCGGCCCCTTGATAAGGATGCCGAGGGCAAAGCCAGCCCAAAAGATCAGCAAGGCCCGGCGCGGCAGGACTCCCGCGCCCCGGCTTAGATAGGCGCGAGCCAGGCCACCCATGACTGCCACGGAGCAGGCCGTGAGCATGGCATCCGTCTTGGCGAGGCGCGCCTCCACCATGAGGATGACGCAGGTGGCCATCAGTGCAGCCGTCAGGAAGGCCCCTCGCCGGCCGAAGAAGGCCAAGGCAGCCCAGTAGGTCAGAAGAACCGTGGCAATGGCGCCGAAGAGGGACGGCAGTCGATAAAGCGCTATCGTGGTGCGCGCCTCGGACACGCCGAGGACCTCACCTATGGTAACGGTTGCGCTCTGCATCCAGTAGATGCCCACGGGCTTCTTATAGCGGGCCTCATCCTGGAAGCGGACATCCACGAAATCATGGCTTTCCAGCATCTGCTTGGAGGCTTGGGCGTAGCGCGGCTCGTCCCGATCCATGGGCTGGAGGGATGTAAAGCCCGGCAGAAAGCAGGCCAGCGACAGCAGCACGAGAACGGCGCAGAGCCGGGCATGGCTGCGCTCCACGAAACTCGCCAGTTGCGCGGCGGAAAAGCGGCGCAGGGATAGATTCTGCTGGGCGACGGAACCGTCCATCGATGACATGCCTTGTGCGGACACCATTCGGGGCGGGATTTTCCCGCAAAGGCGGTGGTGTCCCCCAAACCCACCGGGAAGTCAAATCGGCAGCCAATGGCCTGCTGCCGCACCTTCCCTGGCCTAATAAAGCAGCCAACTCCTGAAAGTTTGGTTCATAAAGCGGCGGCGCCCTCCAACTTCTCAGATGATCCGGAAGTCGTCGGCCGTGATCTTGAGCTTCTTGTCCAGCCAGGCAACCAAGGCCTTGGTTGCCTTGCCCGTCCCGTCCTGATCGTAATAAAGCGCGCCACTGTTCTTGTCATAGATGACGCGGTCCGACCGATCATGGGCCTTCGCCCCGGTCCAGAAGGCAGAAGCCGGGAGCTTTCCCGGCTTAGGCAGCTTCGTGAACACCACGTTATCGAAATAGATCGTGTCGTCTCGGACCGAAAAATCGGAAATCCGGTCGGCGTTGGCCTTGCTCGGAGAGGTGTCGAAGACGAACGCGTCCCTCCCCCGTCCTCCCGTCAGAACGTCGTTACCCTCGAAACCGTAGAGGCGGTCATTGCCGCTTCCGCCTTTCAGGACGTTCCGCACGAGGTTTCCCATCATAAGGTCATTGCCTGAGCCCCCGAGAGCATTCTCGATTATGGAGCGCAGGTCCCCGTCATGGAGCAAGCTGTTGGCTATATTGCCGCGAGCGGGGCGGTCGTAACCAAGCTGGGCGATCTGCGCCGTGTCGAGGCTCGTCCACGAGCCGGGACGCAGGTCTATGGTGAGCCTCACCGCGTAGTTCGAGAAATCGTAGGTGTCGTTGCCGCCGCCGTCCCACACGGTCATGAGAATACGATTGCCGATGGGGCTGCCCTGTGCGACGCCGTCAATCGACGCTTGGCCCGTCATAGCATCCCACCTGTAGACGGTGTTGCCGGCATGGGTCGTGTAGTTTGCGCCATACATGTGCTGCAGGGCGGCGATGTCGTACATCATGAGCGACTGGGCATAACCCCAGGGCTCGTTTTCCATCATCCTGCCCGAGGCTCCCACATAGGAGCGGTAGGTCATGATCGAAAACTCCATCGAGTCCCGGTCTGCTGTCATGGGCCCGAACACGTTCACGTCGTGTCCATGTTTCAAGCCGACGGAATGGCCGATCTCATGCATGAAGACATAGAAGCCGTAGCCGCCAGGTCGCATGTCGGCGAATGCACTCGACGATGCCCTGAACCAGGCATCGCCATTGATGCTGATAGAACCCGGGGCATACGCCCAAGCGGAACCCGGAATGTCGGCGCCTGCGAGCCTTAGTTCGGGCTGCCTGACCGTGTCCTCATGGATCTCCGTGAAGTTGAGATTAGCCACAGAGGCGATCATCGCAAAGGCTTGCCGCGCTGCTGCACTCTGCGCCTCGTTGAGAGGAGCAAAACCATTGCGCGGTTCGTTGCCGCCATAATTCTGACCGTAGAAGACGGAGCTTGCGGGAAAACTGTAGCTGAGGCCCGGTGCATCCCAGCGGGTCTTCATCAGCAGAGCATCCACATTCTGATCGCCGCTCGGCGCGACATCCGCCGTCAATGCCATCTTGGACCTCCCCTATCGGGATGGCCTCAAGTTTAGCTTGCGCACCGCGGTTGAAATTATTCCTCACGGGGTACTCATCGTTCCATTCGGGATGAGTACCCCGTGCAGAGGTTCTCCTTTAAGCGATCATGAAGTCAGTCGCCGTCATGCTCAGTCCCTTGGTGAGCTGAGCGAACTGCACCGATGCGATCGTCCCGCTTCCATCCGCATCATAATGAAGTCCGCCTTTCGCCGTGTCGTAGACGATACGGTCGGAGGAATCGTGCGCTTGGCTTCCTATCCAGAAAGCTGCCGACGGGAGCATTCCGGCCGTGAGGGTCGTGAACGCCGATCTAGCGAGATAGATCGTATCGCTGGGAACAGAAAAGTCCGTGATCTGATCGAGGTTGGAAATCGGATTCGGTTTCGTGTTGAAATAGAAGGTGTCGTTGCCTGCTCCGCCGGTGAGCACATCGTTGCCTTCACGCCCATAGAGCCGGTCGTTTCCGCCCCCTCCCCTCAAAGTGTTGGCGACACTGTTCCCGGTGAGCGTGTCGCTGCCCGTTCCTCCAGTGGCATTCTCGATCAGAGATCTGAGATCGCCCTGATAGGTGAGTGCATTCGCGATGTTGCCGCGCGCATATTGCCCATCGCCGAGCTTGGCGATCTGCGTCGTGGAGAAACGAGACCATTCTCCGGGGCGAAGATCCACACTGAGATTTGTGGCGTAGTTCGAGAGATCGTACGTGTCGCTTCCGCCGCCGTCCCAGATCGTACCGAAGATGCGATTTCCACCGGGAAGGCTCTGTCCGACCCCATCGATGAACTCCTGACCTGTCGAAGAACTCCACCGATAGACGGTGTTGCCGGCACGGGTCGTATAATTTGCACCGTACATATGCTGCAGGGCCGCGATGTCGTACATCATCGGCGTCTGGGCATAGCCCCACGTTTCATTCTCCACATACTGTCCGGCGGCGCCTACATAAGATCTGTAGGTCAACGCTGAGAATTCCATGGAGTCCCGGGAGGCCGTCATCGCGCCGAATCCGGTTGTCTCGTTGCCGTGTTTCAGGCCAACGGAGTGCAGGATTTCGTGGATGAAGGCATAATAGCCATAACCGCCCAGCACTGGCGCATCATACCATCCGTTGGAACGGCTGAACCAGATATCGCCTCCCTGCTCTCCGGGATCCGGGTAATAGGACCAAGCGGGCGATGCGCGATCCGAAACCGCAAGCCGTATCGTGGCATGGCTTGAAGAGGTTTCCGCTATTTCAGCGAATGTCAGGTTGGACACGGAAGCGATCGTTGCGAAAACTTCGCGAGCAACCCGAGACTGATTGCCGTTCAAGGAACCGAAGTTGTACTGCGGCTCGTCCGACAGACTGTAATTGCTGCCGTAGTAAGATGCTTTTGTAGGAAAACTATAAGTGAGGTTCGGGCTGCTCCAGCGCGAACCGGAAAGAATGCCATCAATATCCTGATTGCCCGTGCGGGCGACTGAAATCGTAGCTGCCATGCTTGTCCTCATGTGAGCGGAATCCTTGATTTAGAGCATGGCAGGAAGCCGGATTTTATAATCCATAAGGGGTAGAATGGAATTTTCCGTAGACCTATAATCTTCTCAATAAGCAAATTTGCTCAATGTCTTAACTTAATAGCTCAGGTTGTGAAATTTGCCGCTTCCGCAGCCCAATCAGCTCGAACATTCAACTCTCGAGACAGACCGGCGGCACCCCATCGGAACGGGTGCCTTATCATCCGGTTTGATGAAAGAGGCTTCTGGGGGATCGAATGAACATCCGCATTTACGGCGAGCACGACGACAAGACGATCAAGCAGCTGAACCGCTGCATGCAGGTCGGCAGCGCGGCCAAGGGGGTGCTCTGCGCGGATGGCCATCTCGGCTATGCTCATCCCATCGGCGGCGTCGTAGCCTATGAGGAGCATATCTCGATCAGCGGGGTTGGCTTCGACATCGCCTGCGGGAACATGGCCGTCCGTCTGGACACCCGTTACGAGGACATATCCGGCAAGGCGGGAAAGATCCTCAGCGATATCGGCAGAACGATCAGTTTCGGCATTGGACAGAAGAACGCTGTGAAAGTGGATCACGAGCTGTTCGACTCGCCGCTGTGGGGCGAAGCAGGCGTCCGCGACTTGAGGAAGATGGCCTCCGAGCAATTGGGGACCGTCGGCTCTGGCAACCATTATGTGGATCTCTTCGAGGACGAGGAAGGCTTCGTGTGGATCGGCGTGCATTTCGGCTCGCGCGGATTAGGCCACAAGATCACGACGAAGCATCTGGAGTTGGCAGGCGCAAAGGATGGCATGGAGGTCGATCCTGCTGTCGTCCACCAGGACAGCGAGATCGGACGCAGCTATCTCGCCGGCGTCGCGTTAGGCGGGCTCTACGCTTATGCGGGACGCGAGTGGGTCGTCGAGCGCGTGAGACAGATCATCGGCGGCTCCATCACGGACATGGTGCACAACCATCACAACTTCGTCTGGCGCGAGAACCACGGCGGGCGCGATTATTGGGTGGTCAGGAAAGGCGCGACACCAGCTTTCCCGGGACAAAGAGGCTTCGTGGGCGGCTCCATGGGCGACAATGCAGTCATCCTGCGCGGTGTCGAAAGCGAGCAAAGCGCCGACAGTCTCTATTCGACCGTTCACGGAGCAGGCCGCCTCTTCGGACGCATGGAGGCGAAGGGCAAGAAGAACCGGCAAGGAGAATGGACCCGCCCTCCCCGCTTTACGCGCGAGGAGATGGATGCGTGGCTGCGTGAAAAGGGCGTCCTGCTCAGAGGCGGCGACGTGGACGAGAGCCCTATGGTCTATCGACGCCTCACGGACGTACTCGCCTATCATGGCGATACGATTGCCATCGAGCATAGTCTACGGCCCTTCGCAGTGGCGATGGCAGGCCCCGGCGAGTTCGATCCCTACAAGGACTAAGCCGGGACCCGGCCGTTACCGAAACCACCCGAAATAAAGCGACCATAGCCTCGGGGAGCGAATGCCGCGCACGCGCCTGGCTGCTTCCTCGGACCGCATGAACTCGCCGCCATGGCAGGAGCAGAGAACGATATGCGCATCATGCTCGGAGATCTGGAAGAAGTTGACCGCGTCTCCGAACCTGTCGCTTACGAGACCCGCCGTGCGCAGAACCGGATCGTTGAAGGCGACCGTCAGAGCGGAATCGTCGGCTCGCATGGCATGCCGTACGGCTTTCGGCTTCCACTCGATTTCATCCAGCGTCCTGAGAAGGCGGTCTGGCTTCTGCTCAAGCAGTTCGGCCCAGCGGTCAAGCCGCTCTCGTTTCGACAGTTGAGGAACTTGCGAGGGCTTCAGATCGGCGACATGGCCGAGTTCCGACAGAGGTCTGTGTTCCATGCTCCCCTCCTTGGCAGAGAAGCGTTTGAGAGCACCCCAGCTGTCAGCTCAACCATGAAGACCTGCGAAAGTTCGGAACCCTGCCTTTTCAATGCGCTGATATTTTAGGCACCACATACGAATGCGCCGTGCGGAGGAATAACCTGCTTCCTTCGCACGGCGCATGTTGGAGATGTGTCGATGAGATCAGGCGTCGGCGTGACTGCTGTTGTGAAGCCGGTCACCGGCCACGCCCATCAGTTCTGCGAGCCGGTTACGCGCGCGGTTCACGCGGCTCTTGATGGTGCCGACTTTCACGCCGAGTGCTTCCGCCGCATCCTCATAGGACATGCCTTCAGCACCGATCAGGATGATCGCCTCGCGCTGCTCCTGCGGCAGCTTCTGCAGCGCGGTCGAAAGGTCCTGGAGGGCGAGTTTGTCCTCCTGGTCAGGGATCGCGACCATGCTGGCAGCATGTGCGCCGTCGCCATCTTCGACCTCGCGGCTCGTCTTGCGGTGGGTCGAGTAGAAGCCGTTGCGCAGAATCGTGAAGAGCCACGCCTGCAGGTTCGTACCGGCCTCAAATGTTTCCTGCTTGGTCAGGGCCTTGAGCACGGTGTCCTGCACCAGATCCTCGGCCTGATCGAGCTTTCCGGTAAGCGACAGCGCAAAGGCGCGCAGGTTCGGCAGCGCATCCATGACGCCGTCGACGAAAGCCTGATCGACCGGCTCGGTATGCGCACGAATGACCTGTGCGACGCGTTCCGCGAGCTTGGCTAGATCGCGCGGAAGCTTATCCTCAGCAGGGTCGCCGTAAAGCGTGCGAAGTTGCTTTCCGAGGTGGAGACGAACGGCAGCGCTCAGGGCCGCACCTGAGATTGGCGAGGGAGTGTTTTGGGTCATAGTTTTGGACTTATCGGGCATGCCGGGATATCTGGGGCGCCTTGCGTCCATGTAAAGTTCCGGGCGACATTTCGACCATGCGTTTTTTTGCGACAAAAGGCTAAGGGCATGGGTGACCGGCGTGCCCCCAGGGCTTCTCTCCTGCAGCCCGCAATCCTTCGAAAGCATTGTCCCGGAACCCTTTGGCCGCTCCTGCTGTTCCTGTTCCGGCATTAGGAGCAATGAACATGAGCAACCGTGGTTTCCCTTCAATGACGGCCCTTCTGGGTCTTCTCGCCATCGCCGGGTATCAGAACCGTGATAAAATCGCGGAGATGCTGCGTGGCGGGCAGCAGCCAGGAACGCCTGGGCAAGTGCCCGGCCAGCAAACCGGCGGCCTTGAAAGCCTTGGAGGACTTGGTGGCCTCGGTGGGCTGCTTGGTGGCCTTGGCGGCGCAGGAGCCGGCGGGCTGCTGAGCGGAGGCCTTGGTGAGCTTCTCGACAACTTCCGGCAGAATGGACAAGGCGATGTCGCCGATTCATGGGTTGGAACAGGTCAGAACAAGGAGATCGCCCCGCAGCAGCTCGAGCAGGCGATTGGGCCCGATGTGCTGGCCAGCCTGACCCAGCAGACCGGCCTCTCAAGGGAGGAAATTCTGGAGCGCCTCTCGCGCGATCTGCCTCATGCGGTCGATCAATATACGCCTGATGGACGCCTGCCGACCTAAAGGCTTTCGCGCCTGATCCTTTTGCGCCGCTCCCACCAGACAATGGTGCGGCGGCGCAGCCTGCGCGCGATGTGCAGATCGAAGGACAGGATAAGAATACCCAGCGGGACCATCCAGAAGCCGAGCACCGGCAGGAAACCCACGACACCCCCCAGGATCAGAAGGATCCCAAATGAGACTCGCAGAGCTTTAGAGCGTGGCAGGGGAACATGGCGTCCGCCGAAGGCAACCCGCGGCTTTGTCATGCACACGCCTCCGTTTTCATGATGACGGGCATTAATGCGTTGATCCGCTCAGGCTCAACTCTCACGCTTCGAGCGTCCTTGAGATCATGGCTTGCCTAAGGGCTTCCACAAGCGCATCGGACCGGATCGGCTTTTGAAGGAAATGCGTTCCTTCCGGCAGATCGCCGGGTCCGGGCGCGACTTTTCCAGAGATCACGAGCACGCCCACATCCGGCCACCCCTGGCGAACCAGACGCGCGAACTCGAAGCCGTCGATAGAGCCCGGCATGTTCACATCTGTGAGAACCACATTGATGTCGGGACGTCTTTTCAGCAGGTCGAAGGCTTCATCCGCGTCCTGGGCCTCGACGACCCAGAATTCCGCTTCCCGCAGGATTTCCACCTGCGTCAGGCGCAAGAGCAATTCGTCCTCCACCAGGAGGACGACAGGTCTGTTCAGGATCTCGCGACGCGGCTTCATACAGCGGGAAACGGATGACTCATTTTGTGGTTCCCACGCCTGTTCATGGATGACCCGTTAGGCCTCAGTACTCCAACTCGAAGCCTAATCCCACGGAGGTTCCGCCCTCCGCATCGACTGCTCCTTGCGCCTTGAGGCGGCGTGTCAGATCCACATCCACGGTCACACCGCTTTCTTCCGGTCTTGCTCCCGCCCTCACGCCCACGCGGACATTGTCGCTGATGTAGCGCGATACGCCGACGGCAGGATCGCCGGAGGCTCCAACCGTGATGTCGAGGCTGTCGACGCCGAGCGAGCGGCGCAGACTCTCGAAAGCATCGCCGCCGGTGCCGCCGGAGAGCTGGGCGACGGTCTGCGCAAGCTGCAGCGCTTGGCCTGCCGAGAGGCCGCCGGAGGGTCGCTGGAAGAGGATGCGGGACAGCACCTCATCCTGAGGCAGATCGGGGCTCGAGCTGAACACGAATTGAGGTTGTGTAGCTGGCCCTGTCACCGCAATCTGGGCCGTTACGTCGCCCGCCTGCGTCTCGGCCAAGAAATCGAGCGACGGGGTAAGATCGCCCGTAAAATCCAACCGTCCGCGCACGAAGTCGATGCGGCGGCCGATGAGGTCGAGGCGGCCTCGCCGAAGCTCGAACGCACCGATGGCGACAGGGTCCCGCGATGTGCCTTGGAGACGCAGGTCGCCCCCAAGTTCGGCGTTGATCCCTCGCCCACGGACGAAGATGCGGTTCTGGGCCGTGATGACGAGATCGAGATCGGCACTGAACGGACGACCGCGCGAGGTGGCGGCCTGCTGCCTTCGCGCCAAGGCAAGTCGCGCCGCAGCAGCCGGCGGTGGCTGGATGTGCCGTGTGTTCGGCAATGGCCTCAAGGTCGTCGGCAGGCGGTCGGGCACGGAAACGTTCATTGTGATGATACCGACCCGACCAGCAACGCGCGGCCTGCTCGTGAGAGGGCCGGAGATTGAGAGATCCAGATCGGCGCTCGCATCTACCGTCTCATTGGAAACGAGTTGGGCGCGGCTGCCTGTGATGCGAATATCTGCGGGAAGCCCTGCGGCAGGATCAATCTCGACCTGTCCACTGGCCGTCAGTGATCCGCCGTTGGGCGTACGGGCGCTCAGGCTCTCGATGACGAGGTTCTCTCCGCGCGCGGAAAACCGCCCGTTGATTTCGCTCAGCTGAACACCCTGCAATGAATCCACGAAGCTGCCGCCTGCGACCGCAACCGAGCCCTGAATGCTGGGCGCGGTCGCAGCGCCTCCAACCGACAGGTCGAGCGTTGCGCTGCCTGTCAGGCGTTGGCCTCTTGCTGAGAGGAATGAGTTCGCCACGGCGAGATCGGTTCGCCCCGATATTTTGAGCGCAAGGTCGTCAGTGGTGTCGAGTGGCACGCTGCCTGAAACCTGCAACGTCCCGAAGCGCCCGGCCGAAACATCCGCATCGACAGTCGCTCGCTGGTCGGCAATGCGGCCCTGAGCCGTCACGGTGAGAGGCGGCAATCCGGCCTGACGGGTTTCCGGCGTGACGAGGCCAGTTGCCCTCAGATCGTAGCTCCCGCTCAGATTGCTTGTCTCGCCTCGGATGGCAGCGCTTCCGTTCACCGTGCCTGCGAGGCCCAGATTGGGAAGCGCAATCTCTGCGACCTGTAACGGCAGGCTGCGAATGTCGAGCGACAGGTCGAACCTGTTGCCCACAGTGCCCGATACCCCCACGCGTCCCTGATCGGCGGCGATGACGAGGCCGCTGATGGTGGCGTTACCGTTCTGCAGCACGATGGAAGCAGGCTGTGCCAAGGCGAGACGCCGTCCTCCGCGTCGGGCCGTGAAGCTCTCCAGCTCAATGCGCGTTGCATCGCCCGGCACTACGTTCGCCTGCGCGTCCAGATCGAACCCCTGCCCCGTTGCGGAGGCGGTAATGCGCGATGCGCTGGGTGAGCCTGCGGCTGTCAGGCGGACGGTCCTGAAGGTTTGACCGGCAGCCCTCAGGGTGTCCGCCTGAACCGTACCGTCGATCACGGGGCGACTGTAGAGGTCGGATACGGCAAGCCGCACATCGAAATTCTGCACCGCCACATTAGCGGCAGCAATGCGAGAGCCTCTCGCCGTTACCGAAACATCCTGACGGCCATTCGGTGCACTGAGCGCAATGTCTGCATCGATTGAGCCATCGAGTTTCGTGAGCAGCAACGGCGTGAGATCGTCTAGATCGGTGGCTGAGAGCGTGAGCCGTCCCTGCGCCACCTGATTGGCATCCAGACGGAGAGTTCCGTCCAGCGCTACGGAGCCGATATTGAGATCGAGCCGGTCCAGCAGCCACCCACCATCGGCTGGACGAGCAACATGCAGACTGCCCGTTGCAGGCTTGGCGCCCACCTGTCCGTCCAGACCAAGAGTAGCATCGAGACTGCCGGTCACATCCTTTGCATCGAGCGTAAGCACGAGACGCGGAATAGGTCGTTCCAGGGCGCGCACATCCATCAATGTCGCGGTCGCCGCAACATCCGGCTTCTCAAGAGAGCCAGTCAGATGGGCTGCTACATTCGCGCGGCCCGCGCCGATCCGCGCATCGACCCGCCTGAGCTCGTCGATATCGATATCGAGCCGCAAGTCCGCCGCAGTCTGGGTGGCGCGGCCATTCGCACGCGCGTCGAGATGCGCCCCGTCGATACGGAAGTTCTCGAACCCGAAACCGCCTGGAACCCGGCGCATGATTCCATTGGCCGTGACCGATCGGCCAAGGAGACCGTCGAGGGACGGTGTCCCTGTCGAGAGGTTCTGAAGGCTGGCATCCACGACCGCCGCAATATCCGCTCGGCGTGGATTGCCCGAGAGCTGCGCCTTGAGGGCGGCTGAACCGCGCAGTGCCCTGCCAGTGATGCCGGAGAAAGCTGCCAGTGCGGGAACGTTGGCATTGAGATTTCCATCGAGCACCGTCGAACCGACCCGGCCGGTAAAGCCAGCTTGCGCTGTCGACGTCTCAATGCGTGCCGTTTCGACATTGGCGACCCCATCCCGGTTGAAGGTGCCGTTGGCGGTCAGCGACAGGGTCTGTCCCAATGCGCGGGCCAACGCCCGATCGGTGGGCTGAATACCGCTTGCTCGCGCATCGACCGTGAAGGAGAAACGGTCGGGGATCGCCACGTCGCTCACTGGATTCATGGCGATGCGAGCGGTCAGGGAGTCCAGGGCTCCCTCCGGCAGCCGAACGCCTGAAGCATCGACCGAACCATTGATGCGCGGAGCCGTCATGGTCCCCAGCACCCTGCCGTCGAAGTCCAGGCGACGGATCTCCGCATCACCGGCGCGGGTCATGAAACCATCCGTTGGCAAAGCGCGCGCCTGAAGCGTCAGGTCCAGGACCTGACTTGCACTGACGGTACCCTCCATGTCGAAGCTGGCCACATTCGAGGTGACGCGAACCGGCTGAAGGCGCAGGCTGCCGTCATCTCCGATCGCGACATTGCCTACGAGTTGGGTCGTTCCCGGGAAAACGGGGGCGATGGGCGAAGGCAGCAATCCTTCGATGCGCGCCGCAAGATTGGCGTTTATGTTGTACGTGGCGCCGGATCGATTGACGATTGTCGTCCCTGCGGCTCCAATGGTTGGACCAGCCGAAAAATCGAGACGTGCCGCAAAGTTATTCAAAGGCCCTGCGCCGGCGAGTTTCAGATCGACAGGCGGAAGACCTGGCAGATTGAGCAGATGAGCGGCAATGCCCCCTGCCGGCTCCTGATGAGTGAGATCGAGGGCCAAACGGTTGGTCTGCGGCACGTAATCGAGATTGATCGACAGGCGTCCGGGCGCGTCGAGGCGCTGAGCGGCGAAGTCGAGTTTCAGCCCTTCCGACGGATCTCCGAGATTGGCCGAACCCTGCGCCGAAAGCCCCGCAGCCGTGCCTAGGACAGGCTCCCCAAGGGCCAGTTCCTGCAGGGAGAACTTCTCCACGATCACTTTGACCGGCAACTCGGGAAGGATCGGCTCGTCGGAGACGGCGACCTCCTCCTCTTCCGTAGTTTCCGGCTTGCGTGGGAATTCCAAACGATCGACCTGAAGTTCGTTGACCTCAAGCCGGCCGCGCAGCAGCGCGGTCCGCGTCCATACGAGGCGCGCCCTGTCCACCGACAGCCAGACACCATTGCGATCCGAAATACGCACATCCCGGATCACCGCACTCGAAGACAGGGCTCCTTCGATGCTGCCGATGCTGACCCGGGTGGTGGGCGTCGAGATCAGGCGCGAGATCAGATTGGCCAGGACGCCCTGGTCGGTCTGGGCTTGGCTCGGTGAACCGGCGGCGATCCAGAGAACGCCGAGGGTTAAAACCACGGCGACGGCGAAGACAGTGAGATGGCGGCGCAATTTCATCATCAGAACGCCTGCCCTATGCCGACATAGATTGCGAAGGATCGATCGTCTCCCGGCTCGCGGCGGATAGGCGTTGCCACATCCAGGCGGATCGGCCCGATTGCCGTATAATAACGCAGCCCCAGCCCTGCCGCGACGCGGATCGTGTCGTCGAAATCCGGATAGCTCGACTCGAAGGCCGTGCCCGCGTCGACGAAGGGCACAATGCCGATGGTATCGGTGATCTTGATGCGCGCTTCGAGCGACGCCTCGAGCAGGCTGCGCCCGCCGATGGGCTCTCCCAGGAATTTCGGACTCAAGGTCCGATAGCCGAAACCGCGCACCGAGCCGCCGCCGCCGGCATAAAACCGCCGATTGGCCGGTATCTCATCGAGATCCGCTCCGATAATGGAGCCGAGGCCGAGACGGCCTGCAAGCACGTAGCGCGCTTCCTCATCGAGAGACCAATAGGCCGAGGCCGTTCCCTTCGCGATGGTCATGGGAACCGAGGAGCCCAGAAACTCCGGATAGGGTGTGACCGACGCGAGCAGCTTCATGCCCCGCGTGGGATCGAGGGTATTATCCGTAGAATCGTAGGTGACGGAGAGCGGGAGTCCGACAAGGGTATAGTCGATCTGCCCGAGAATATCGGAAGCCTGCCCCTTCTCGTATTCGATACCGCCCTGGATCGAGAAAGTTTCGCTGAACCGGTGGCGGATCGCCGCCGTTCCGTTGACACGGCGGCTCGTGTAGCTCTCGGTGCGGTCGCGTTCGACCATGACATCGGCGAGAAAGTCGTTCCGGGTTCCCCAAAGAGCGGGCTTGAGGAAGCTCGCAGTGAAGCGCCCCCCGAGATCATCCCAATCGAAGCTCTTGTCGTCGTCCTCATTCGGGATGCCGCCATCCTCAGTGAGGTAGAACAGGCTCCCCTCAAGCCTCAGCCGCTCGGCGCCCCCGAACAGGTTCCGGTGCGCCCAGTAAGCTCGCACTGCCGGTCCATCGGTGGTGGAATATTGTACGGAGGCTCCAATGACGCGCGGCTGGCGCTCGGTGATGTCGACGAAGAGCGGCAGGTTTCCATAAGCGTCGAGGGATTCTCCCTCACGAATGCGAACGGACGACAGCGCCTCGATATTCAGGATCGATTTGCGCATCGATGCGAGCGCTGCCGGCGAATATGGGTCACCAGGCTCGGTATAGATGAAGGAGCGCACAACCGCCGGGTCGACGTTCTCCGCCCCTCGCACGGCGATTGCGCCGATCCCGGCCTGCGGGCCCGGGTCGACCGAGAGGCTGAGATCCATGATCCGCGCGGGGTGAACGACGACCGGTGTCTGTCCGGTCACTTTGGCGAAAGGCCGCGACTGCGCACGGAAATGATCGACGATACGCGCCTGAGCGGCAACGATGTCAGCAGCGCGCGCCGGATCGCCAGGCTTTATTTTGACGATGCGCGGCGGCAATTCCCCAGGCGAAAACGGCTGGCCGGTCCTTGCATTCAGAATGGCGATATTCTGGAGAACGAATTGCGGGCCAGGATCGACGACAACTTGAACAGGTACGAGCGCTCGCGCGCGATAGCCTGCCGCCGTGCGAATTGCTGTCTCAGAGCGCGGCGCCTGGAGCGAAAGAGGAACACCCCCAACCGCCACGGCAATGCGGGCATTGTAGTATCCCGCTCCCCAAAGCGCATCGGTCAGGCGCGGGAGGTCAGCCTCAGCCCGGCGCACCAGCGCTTCCGCATCCGGCGGTGGCTCCCCCTTCAAAGTTTGAAGGGTCGAGGCGTCCTTGAGGGTTTGAACGATGCTCTTGTCGTTCCCGACGACGGTGAAATCGAGGGAATATGGCAAAGTGCTCGCATTCGGTGGCGGAGGCTCCTCATCGCCTCCTCCGAAGAGGCCGAAGAAATCGAATGCGACGGCAGATGGGATCGATACTCCAGCGGACAGAAGTCCTGCAAGGATCGCCAGAGAAGCGTATTTTCTGGTACCCGACCACCTCGTATCAGCCACGACAATCCTAACTACCAACTAAAAATGAAACTTTGCCTTCCGCGAGACTTTGCGTCCAAATAGGGCGAAAACTAGGACAGGCTAACCTAAACTTTGCCACACTTCACCGAGGATTTCCGTTGCGGAACCGGCTGGCGCTTTAGATTGGGCATAGATTCCGGAATGTCCTTCCGGGAATGAGCAAGATATTCCTGTAGAAAACGTCTTTGAGAGGCGTGTGAATTATCAGAATCGGACGGCGAGGTAGGTTCTGTCATCCGCCCAGAGGGAGGCTGTCGATCCCTTGGGAGAGTGGTGAAGCAGGACCTTTGCTGGATCCTCACGCTCAGCGTCTGCAAAAGCCTTTTCCCAGGCGGCAACGCCGAAACCGTCCCCAGGCTTGAAATAGCCGTCGGAATAGATCTCGACTGTCCTGACCTCGGAGCGCGGAAGGCGTTCGATCATGATCATATGTTCCGGCACGTCGAACCCGTCGAGGCACGGATAGCCGAGTTGCAGCGAGGCATTGTTCTGATAGCCCCCCTGTGAGTTGACGATGCCGCCTCGTACGAGGTTTTCGATGTCGGCCTTCGCCACATGGGGCAGTGTCTCGAGATTGGCGGCAATGGCACGGTTTTCAATGAGCGCCATGTCGTCCGCGTCAAGGGTATCGGCCACGGCGCCGAGCGGCTGACGCGTGCCATGCCATGTGACGCGGCGCGACAACTGCTCCTGCTGCTCCGGATCGGACGTCTTCCGCCCGATCACGGGCCAGGCCTCCCGGCGCAGGATGGAGGTGATCAGATCGAGATCCTTCTCGAACCGGATGGTCCGCTCACCGTTGATGCGTACCCCGCTGTCGCCAACCAGGATCACGTCGAGGGTTTCAGGCTGAACAAGCACAAGGGCGAGCGCAGCCGAGAAGCGCACATTGCTGTCGGCTCGCGCCCTGTCGATCATGCCATGTGATCGATAGGCGTCGGCAATCGCTTCCGTCATCGCCCGGACGATCTCAAGGCCGTCGGAAGGCGTATCGCGCGCGCTCAGCTTATGCTCGAGCGCGCGCTTGACGATCAAGGATGCATACTGACCGGAGAGCATTCCATCGTATCGGGATCCGTGGCGATCCGTGACCCCATCGATGACCGCGTAGGCGCGGCCCGGCAGGATTACGAGTTGATCCTCATTACGATGAGGCGCGGACGGATCCTTTCCCTCGGAAAACGCTTCGATCAGCATGTCAGGCAGATACTTTCAAATGGTCGCGGCTCAGCGGTTCTGCAGAGCCGTCTTCCACTTGGCAACCCAGTCGTTGCGGTTCTGCGCCACTTTCTTGATGTCGTATTCGACGAGCTTGATCTCGCTCATCGGCTTGAGGCCAGTGCCGGTGACATCCTTGCGGACGGAGCGACGACCGATCTCGGAGACGAGCTGCTCCTGCACGGGCTTCGAGAGCAGCCAGTCGATGAAGACTTTGCCATTCTCCGCATTGGGCGCTCCCTTCACGAGCGCGACGCCGTCAGCAACCGTGGAAGAGCCGTCCTCAGGATAGACGATGGCGATATTGCCGCCGCCCTTCACATAATCGAGGGCGTTGTCCTCGAGCGTCAGGCCCACGAGCGCCTCGCCGTCATTGACGTAGCGCGGAACTGCGCCCGACGAATCCGACAGGTTCATGTTCGCGAGGATCTTGTTGTAGACATCCCAGCCCTTGTCGCCATGGCCGATGAGGACCGTCGCGAGCTGCTGGAAGCTGGAGCCGGACGTATCGGCACGAGCGGATGAGACCTTGCCCTTCCACTTGGCATCGCCGAGCTCTGCCCAGGTCTTGGGATATTCGTTGGGCTTCAGCTCATTCTTGTTGACAGCCATGACCAGCAGAATGCCGGTGTAGGGAATCCACTCGGGGCTGACCTTGTAGTTCGGCAGAAGGGCCGCGTCATCCTTCGGCGTGTAGGTCGCCAGCAGATCCTTGCTGTCCTCGAGCTGCTCGCCGCCGATGCTCCAGATCACATCGGCCTTCGCGGAGGCGGATTCGGCCTTCACGCGCTTGATGATGTCGCCGGAGCCAGCCTTCACCACATCGACCTTGATACCGGTTTCCTTCTCGAATTTCGGCACCAGGGCATCCACGATGGATGCCTTATGGGCGGTGTAGACCACCACCTTCTTGTCCTGGGCCATGGCCGCAACGGTCAAGGAAGCGAGCAGAACGCCCGCGGTTAGTCCGACTTTCAACACTTAATCCTCCCAAGGATTTAATTAGCCAGGTAAGTGCATGTTGCTGAACCCCGTAACTTTTGTAAAGTCGGGCCCAGCCAAGGGGCAGAGTAACGAACAAGGGAGTCAAGTGTGGCCGATTTGAAGATCCAGGGGCTGGCAAAGAGCTATAAGGACGTCCGGGTCCTGGAGAGCATCGATCTCGACATCGCCTCAGGAGAGTTTTTCACGCTTCTGGGCCCCAGCGGCTGCGGCAAGACCACCCTCCTGCGCACCATTGCAGGCTTCCAGCACCAGGATCGGGGCGAGATCGTTGTGAATGGCGAGCGCATCGACCATAAGCCCGCGCACAAGCGCGATATCGGCATGGTGTTTCAGGACTATGCCATCTTCCCGCACCTGACGGTTGCAGAAAACGTTGCTTTCGGCCTGAAGGCACGCGCCCTTCCCAAGAGCGAAATCGAGGCACGTGTGGCTGAAAGCCTCAAGATGGTGCGCCTCGACGGCTACCAGAATCGCCTTCCGGCCGAGATGTCAGGCGGCCAGCAGCAGCGCATCGGCCTTGCTCGCGCCATGGCGATCCGCCCCACCCTTCTGCTCATGGACGAGCCGCTGTCCAACCTCGATGCGAAGCTGCGCATCGAACTGCGGGAGGATATCCGCGACATCCAGCGGCGGCTTGGCATCACGACGATCTACGTCACTCATGACCAGGAAGAGGCGCTGGCCGTCTCCGACCGCATCTGCGTGATGAACAAGGGCAACGTGGAGCAGATCGGCACGCCGTTCGAGATCTACCGCAAGCCGCTGCGCAAGTTCGCGGCATCGTTCGTCGGCACCATGAACTTCCTGCCAGGGCGGATCGAAGGCGGACGCCTGATCGTCGGCACTCAATCCGCCGCCTCCCCGGCCAATGAGTCCGGCCCTGTGGAAGTCGCAATCCGGCCCGAGAACGTCCAGCTTTCGCTGGGACACGCCGATAGCGAGGCGATTGCTTTGAAGGGCGAGGTCCTGAAGGTCACCTTCCTCGGTCGCGAAGCTCATTATACTCTTAAGACGGAAGTCGGCGAAGTGGTGGCCCAAGTGGCAGACCCGGAACACGACTTTATCGAGATGGAAGGCCGCCCCGTCGAGGTGCGCTTGCCGCTTTCGAAGATCGTTCTCTTCCGCTCCAACGGCGACGTGATCGGTGCGGGGCAGGCATGATGAAAAGGCGAATGCGCTTCGACATCTGGACCTTCGTGCTCATCGCGGCCTGGGTCATTCTGATTGCGCTGTTGATCTGGCCACTCTCGTCGGTCCTGCACGCCAGCCTGATCGATAATGAGACGGGAGCGTTCTCCCTCACTCACTATGTTCAGATTGCCACCATAAAGGCTTATCAGCGAGCCATCGGCAATACGCTCCTTGCCGGCTTCGGCGGCATGGCCGGAGCGCTCATTCTCGGCGTGACTCTCGCTTTCGTGACGACACGGTTTCACATCTACGGCCGTGCGCTCATCCAGACGCTTGCCGTGGTGGCTCTAGTGTCACCACCCTTCATCGGGGCTTATGCGTGGATCGTGCTGTTCGGCGCGAGTGGCGTCGTGCGCAAGGGGCTCGCAACCATCGGCATATCCATTCCGCCGCTCTACGGCGCTGCAGGTGTTATCCTGGTCTTTGCCTTCAAATTCTTCCCGCACGTCTTTCTGATCACGTCGGGAGCACTCGCAGCGATCAACCGCTCCGTGGAAGAGGCGGCAGAGAGCCTTGGCGTCTCTCCAACGAAGCGCCTGTTTACGATCACGTTCCCGCTGATCCTGCCTGCGATCTCCGCAAGCGCTCTTCTCACCTTCGTTCTTTCGATTGCAGATTTCGGCACTCCGCGGATCATCGGACGCGACTTCAACGTGCTGGCGACGGAAGCCTTCAACCTCTACGGCAGCGAAGTGGGCGGCAACCCCGGAATGGCTTCGGCGCTCAGCATCGTGCTGATCATTCTGTCGATGATCGTCGTATTTGGCCAACGCTGGGTTCTTCGCAAGAACGTCTACCACAGCAACCTGATCAAGAAGCCGGAGCGCAAGCGCGCCCATGGGCTCAAAGCGCTTGGCCTTCACGTTCTGGCCTATGCAATCGTGCTCATCGGCGCCTTGCCAGCCATTATCGTGGTACTGTTCTCGTTCCGCCGCACCAGCGGTCCGGTGTTTCAGCCGGGTTTGAGCCTCCAGAGCTACGAGCGCGTCATCTCGACGGTTTCCGACCCGATCTGGAACACGCTGATCTTCTCTTCCATCGCGGTGGTTGCCATCGTCATCACCGGAACCCTGATCGGCTACCTGATCTCGCGCAGGCCCGGCATTGCCACCGGCGCGCTCGATGCCCTTCTCATGGTGCCTTACGTGGTGCCGGGCATCGTCATGGGCATCGCCTTCATCACCCGCTTCAATGAACCGCCGCTCGCTCTGACCGGAACCGGCCTCATCATCATCATGGCGGTTTTCGTCCGGCGCCTGCCCTACTCGGCCCGTTCGGTGGCGGCTGCGTTGAAGCAGGTCGGCCCCAACCTGGAGGATGCAGCTGTGAGCCTCGGCTACTCGCCGGGCAAGGCATTCCTGAAAGTGACGGTGCCCCTGATCGTGCCGGGCATCATGGCTGGCGCGCTCATGAGCTTCGTCACAGCCATGAATGAGCTTTCGTCGTCTCTGGTGCTTTATGTAGGCAGCACCATCACCATGCCGGTGCGCATCTATCTCTCGGTTATGGACGGCGAATATGGTACCGCATCAGCCCTCTCGACAATTCTCCTGACCATGACAGTGGCAGCGGTCTATGCGGCATTCCATCTGTCTGGCAGGAAGGAGAGCGCGCTTCTATGACCTTATGCTCATGAAGACGAACGATCAGATGAAGCGCCTCTTGGCGCTTCATTTTTCTCGGTCCAGAAAGCATGAGCGGAAGCAATGCCTCCGCTCATACCGCTGATTATCGTGAGGAAACGCGGCTCACGAACTGACACAGGGCGACCATGTCGGCTTCAAAACCCGCCGGAGAAGACAGCACACCGGCGCAAGATCTGCGCAGCTGCGCTTTTTCACGGGCGCTCATCGAGTTCCATTCTGCAGCGACTCGGGTCTGGGAGATGGGATTGCGCGCTGGTCCCGTGATGGGATTGGTCACGACACCCGTTGGCGGGCGGGTGCCAGGCTGATCGATACCGGGCAGAGCCGGCGTGCTCGGCTGACCAGGTGTATTGGGCTGCCCGATGACACCGCCACCGTTACCATTCCCTGGATTGCCCCCAGTACCGCCACCACCGGTATTGCCCGAGCCGCCTATTCCAACTCCGACACCGACATCAACTCCGCTTGAGCCGCCGACATTGGCGCCGACGCCCGCATTGATACCATTCGAGCCGCCTACCGAAGCGCCCAGGCCCGCCGTAACTCCCCCGGATCCACCGACATTCGCGCCGACACCGGCATTCACGCCGCGCGATCCGCCAACACTGGCACCAACCGCTGCATTGACGCCATTCGAGCCGCCGACATTGGCGCCGAGACCTGCATTCACACCATCGGATCCGCCGATGCTGGCACCACCGATTGCGCTCACCCCGCTTGAACCGCCGACATTGGCGCCGACACCAGCATTGACGCCTCTAGACCCGCCGACGCTCGCGCCAACGCCTGCGTTGACACCTCTCGACCCGCCTACCGACGCACCAACGCCTGCACCGATACCTCGGGACCCACCGAGATTGGCGCCCACACCGGCATTGATGCCGCCAGAGCCGCCGAGGCTGACACCAACACCCAACCCGCCGCTGCCAAGGCCAACTCCAACACCAAGTCCCCCGCGGCTCCTCGATCCTTCATTCGAACTGCTTCCAGAGCCTCCATCCGGGCTGCTTCGCGATCCGCCATCCGGACTGCCCCGCGATCCACCTGCCTGAGCTTCAGATGGCTGCGGAAGCATGCATAAAGCCGCCAATACTGCGACGCCGCACAGAACTTCTTTGCGTCTTGCCAATAACGAAGACACATTCATACCCACTCTCCTTTAGACAGCGGTTTTCCAAACCCCTGCTCTAAAGAAATCCAAAAGACATTTACTGTTCCGAAAATTGTCCAATCGTGAGTAATCATTCCGTATTAGTGAATTTATTACATATCAATGAGAATAGCAGCACTTAAAACTTAATAACATATAAATTCGAGCGTCTAATGCTCAGCTTTAGGCAAGGATTAGTGCGCTCTATGTTTCTTGAAAACTTTGTCTGTTACTTAACTCGAAAGCTATGCGCAGACCTTCAGCTTTCGCTGAGAGAAATGGAAACTCGTCCGCTGGTCATATCCGTCAGCATTTGAACGATCTGTTGAGCGGCAGACTCGGGCAATGACGCCTTGATGATCGAACCCGTTTCCGTAAAGCTCTCACTCGAAATTTGGACGCCCGCGATATTGCCAAGTCGCGCCTTGACGAGGGCGAGATCGGAAAACGATGTGACGATGGTCGCGTCCTGGACAGCGACGATCTCAATCAGTGTCGCCGTGCGCAGGCAAGCTGCAGCAGTCCCCCCATAAGCCCTGATAAGGCCGCCGCTTCCAAGAAGAATACCGCCGAACCACCGGGTTACCACAACGGCAATATTATCAAGCTGAAGCCAGTCGATCGCTTGCAGGATCGGTTTGCCAGCCGTGCCGCTGGGCTCTCCATCGTCACTGGAACGATAGCCCTGACCTACACGCCAAGCCCAACAATTATGATTGGCTGTGGGATCCGAGTGAGCCGCGATGAATGCCTTTGCCGCCTGCTCGCTCGCAATCGGCCCGGCCATGGCGACAAACCGGCTTTTCTTGATGATCTGCTCCAGGGATGTGGCGCGCTCAAGCGTGAACATGTGACCACATAGCGCCCTAAGGGCCATCCGAGCAAGGTGGCGAAGTCTCCGATGAATGGCTTCACGAGACAGCCATACCTCGCTAAAAGTCCCCCTGCTTTTATCAATCGGGTCACATCCTATGGCTGCCACCGTCACCGACCGTTTTCTCCGTTATGTCGTTATCGACACGCAGTCAGACGCCGAGTCCCCAAGCCAGCCTTCGACAGAGAAGCAGAAAAATCTTGGCCGCCTTCTGGTCGAAGAACTCATCGGCATCGGCATCTCCGATGCGCATCTCGACGAACACGGCTATGTCTATGCGACCATCCCGTCGAACACGCCGAAGAACAATGTGCCGGTCATCTGCTTCTGTGCCCACATGGACACCGCGCCGGACTTTTCAGGCACCAACGTGAAGCCGCAGGTTGTGAGGAATTACCAGGGCGGCGACATCCGACTGCCGGGTGATGCCACTCAAATCATCCGGGTTGCCGATCACCCTGTTCTGAAGGACCTGATCGGCCATGATATCGTCACGTCGGACGGCACCACCCTGCTCGGCGCCGACGACAAGGCGGGCATTGCCGAGATCGTGACGGCAGCGGAATTCCTGATAAAAAATCCCGAGATCAAGCATGGGGCGATCCGCATTCTCTTCACCCCGGATGAGGAGATCGGCCGTGGGGTCGACAAGGTGGACCTCAAGAAGCTTGGAGCTGATTTCGGCTACACGATGGACGGCGAGACCGCAGGCACCATTGAGGACGAGAGCTTCTCGGCAGATGCGGTGGACATCACGCTCAAGGGCGTCGCGATCCATCCTGGCTTCGCCTACGGCAAGATGGAAAACGCTATCAGGATTGCGGGAGACATCATCGCCCGATTGCCGAAAGACATGGCGCCTGAAACGACGAAAGATCGCGTTGGGTTCATTCACCCCACAAGTGCTTCCGGTGTAATGGAAAAAGCGCACCTGGGCTTCATCATCCGCGATTTCACCGAAGAAGGCCTGAAGACGAAAGAGGCCCTGCTGGAAAAGATCACCCAGGACGTCATGGAGAGCTATCCCGGTTCCAGCTATACCTTCAGGGTCAGAGAGCAGTACCGCAACATGAAGGTGGTGCTCGACCAGCATCCAGAGATCGTTGAGTATGCGATGGAAGCCATCAGCCGGGCTGGCATGAAGCCCGTGCGCGGCAGCATCCGCGGCGGCACGGACGGCTCACGCCTCTCTTTCATGGGCCTGCCCTGCGCCAACATCTTCGCCGGAGGCCACGCCTTCCATTCACCGCTGGAGTTCGTCAGCAGCCAGGACATGGAAAAGGCAGTGAGCACCATCGTCGAGCTCGCCAAGCTCTGGGAAGAGCGTGCATAGGACCTCCCTGCATTAGCACCTCCTCCCCGAGGCACCGACATTGTTCGCGGGTCATGAGCCGACAGATCTGGGATGGGCCGCATCGATATCGGGCGTTGGGTCCTGGAATATTGAGAGCATGATCTTCGAAGGCGCGAGCTTCAGTTGCTAGTGAATAAAGTTCGCTAACGGACTTGTGAATTTTCGCCGACAGCTTTACAGCGTGGGTACCAGGCCGGGCCCCTCTGGCAGCTCCTGCGAGCTGCGATGTCGGACTGGACATTCAATTGGGTGGCCTGGCTCATGACGCTCAACCGACCGTAATCCTCACAGCGATCTCCATTGCCTCGATATGCCAGTGGTCGTGCGATGCTGCGTGGATTGTGGAGCGGTTAATCCAGAGGTCATGAGGGGCGCCCTGTTCATGAGAATGGGAGCCACATGAGCGAATTCTTCACATCGGAAGCCCTAACCGCCCTTCTCCAGGTCATCATGATCGACCTGGTGCTTGCGGGCGACAACGCCATCGTCATCGGTCTGGCAGCCGCTGGCCTGCCCAAGGAGCAGCGCGCCAAAGCCATCCTGATCGGCATCGTCGCCGCCACGGCGCTGCGTATCGTCTTTGCGGCCGCAACGACCCAACTTCTTCAGATCGTGGGCCTGCTGCTCGCGGGCGGCATCCTCCTGCTATGGGTCTGCTGGAAGATGTGGCGTGAGTTGCGTATCAGCCACGCTGAAGAGATCCAGGGCGAGGAAGCGCTGGAAGGGCGCGACATCGATCAGGATGGCAAGATCGCAGGCACCGCACCGCGCAAGACCTTTGCGCAGGCGGCCTGGCAGATCGTTGTTGCCGACGTGTCCATGTCCTTGGACAACGTGCTTGCCGTTGCAGGCGCAGCACGAGAGCACCCCAACGTGCTGATCTTCGGCCTGATCCTGTCCATCGCCCTCATGGGCATTGCGGCAAGCTTCATTGCCCGTCTCCTCCAGCGCCACCGTTGGATTGCCTATGTCGGCCTCGCCATCATCCTCTACGTGTCCCTTGAGATGATCTATCGCGGGGCACTCGAGGTTTGGCCGCTGATTAACGGCGGGTAAGCCTTAACGCGAATGGCGGCTCCCTTTCGAACCCGAAAGGGAGCCGTCCGCCCTCCTCGCCATTGTCGTGGGGCACCTTCGTCAACATATGTTGGTAATTGCGTCATTCCGGGAGCCAAGGAGACCTTTTATGCGGATCGTCTATGCCTCAGGGAACACCAGAGCCGGCCTCGGCCAGTTTTGGGGCATGATGATCAAGCTCGCCGTCTTCGTTCTTGCGGCGCTTGTTATCACCGCCATCATGCTGGTCGGCCTCTTCATTGTGCTTCCCGTGATGCTCGTCGGCGGAATTGCCCTGCATTTCTACATCCGCCGCAAACTGCGCCAAGCACAGCAGCGCCAGAGAGATGATGGCGTGATCGATGCGGAATACACCATTATCGAGCATCGTTAGGAACAAGATCTCCCAGCCCTGGAGAATGGCGGATCAATCTTGAACTTGAAACGTTCCATCCCCACCTTGGGAGTACCAGGGTCCGGGACCCTCTGGCAGCCTGGAGCAGGCTGCGATGTCGGACTCTCTCACCTGAGGAGCAGCATAAGGCTGGCTCCGCATCTGGGAGACGATTGTGACGTCTTACTCTTACGCCTCCTCCTTGGGAGACACGTCTTATCGTGCCGTCGAGACCCGAGCGCGTCTCGACGCCCTGGCGAGGCTACTCGACAGCGCCATTCGCGTTCCAGGAACGAATATCCGCTTCGGCGCGGACGCACTTTTGAATCTCGTTCCAGGCGTAGGTCTGCTGACTTCGAAAGGCATGTCGGCCTATCTGATCTGGGAAGCCCGCCGTCTCGGTGTGCCGCTCCCCACTCTCCTGCGCATGGTCGGACACGTCGGCGTCGACTTCGTGATCAGTGCAATCCCTGTGGTAGGCTGGGTCGGCGATGCCTTCTACCGCTCGAATCTGCGCAACATGGATCTTCTTCGCAGGCATTTGGACAAGGCGCACCCCATGGCAAGCCCTATCCAGCGCTGACGATAACTCACCTGTTCTCTTGACCGTTCAGAAAGTACAGAGATGAACAACCCGAACACCGCATCCAATTTTCGCGCTTTTGCGATCGCGGCTGCGGTCATGATCATGCTGTCGATGTTCTATTTCCAGAACACGGCGGCACCCCAGGCTGAGCAGCTTCCCTATTCCGCCTTCGTCACAGCGGTGGATCAGGGCGAGATCCGCTCGGTTACGATCCAAGGACAGGAAGTCGTGGCTGAGCGCTCGACCGGCGCTCGTGTCACGACCTACGTCCCGCAAGGCGCAGATCTGATCGCGCAGCTGCAGCAGAAGGGCGTCGCTATCAAGGCCGAGCCGCCGCCGCGCCCGAGCCTGCTGGGCAGCCTGCTGCTGTCTCTGCTGCCGTTCGCGCTGATGATCGGTATCGTGGTCTGGATGTCGCGCAAGGCAATGGGCCAGCAGGGCGGAGGCGGCGGCCTGCTCTCCGTGGGCAAGTCGCGCGCGCGCCTGATTAAGCCGGAAACTCCTGTCACGTTTGACGATGTTGCGGGGATTGACGAGGCGAAGGAGGACTTGCAGGAGGTGGTGGAGTTCCTGCGCGACCCGCAGAAGTTCCAGCGCCTCGGCGGGCGCATCCCCCGCGGCGTGCTCCTCGTCGGCCCGCCCGGCACCGGCAAGACGCTCACCGCCCGCGCGGTCGCCGGCGAGGCCAACGTGCCCTTCTTCACCATCTCCGGCTCCGACTTCGTCGAGATGTTCGTGGGCGTGGGCGCCTCGCGCGTGCGCGACATGTTCGAGCAGGCCAAGAAGAACGCGCCCTGCATCATCTTCATCGACGAGATCGACGCGGTCGGCCGCCATCGCGGCGCGGGCCTGGGCGGCGGCAACGACGAGCGCGAGCAGACCCTCAACCAGCTTCTTGTCGAGATGGACGGCTTTGAGGCCAACGAGGGCATCATCATCATCGCCGCCACCAACCGGCCCGACGTGCTCGATCCGGCGCTTCTGCGCCCGGGCCGCTTCGACCGCCAGATCGTGGTGCCCAACCCGGACGTGACCGGTCGCGAGAAGATCCTGCGGGTGCACGTGCGCAAGGTGCCGCTGGCGCCCGACGTGGACCTGAAGGTGATTGCCCGCGGCACGCCCGGCTTCTCGGGCGCTGACCTGATGAACCTGGTCAACGAGGCGGCGCTTCTGGCGGCGCGGCGCGGCAAGCGCATCGTGACCATGAAGGAGTTCGAGGACGCCAAGGACAAGGTGATGATGGGCGCCGAGCGGCGCACCCTGGTGATGACCGACGACGAGAAGCGCCTGACGGCCTACCATGAGGCGGGCCATGCCATCGTGGCGCTGAACGTGCCGGCGACCGATCCGGTGCACAAGGCCACGATCATTCCGCGCGGGCGGGCGCTGGGCATGGTGATGCAGCTGCCGGAGCGCGACAAGCTGTCGATGAGCTTTGAGCAGATGACGTCGCGTCTGGCGATCATGATGGGCGGGCGCATTGCCGAGGAGATGATTTTTGGCAAGGAGAAGGTGACGTCGGGGGCGCAGTCGGACATTGAGCAGGCGACGCGTCTGGCGCGGATGATGGTGACCAAGTGGGGGTTCAGCCCTGAGCTTGGCACGGTGGCCTATGGCGAGAACCAGGACGAGGTGTTTCTGGGGATGCAGATGGGGCGTCAGCAGAACGTGTCGGAGGCGACCGCGCAGAAGATCGACTCGGAGGTGCGCCGTCTGGTGGAGACGGG
>NZ_FMVJ01000004.1 GCF_900102135.1 Microvirga guangxiensis | reverse complement strand
CCCTGGGTTATTCCAAACTGAAGGGCACGTTCCCACGCGTTACTCACCCGTCTGCCACTGACCCCGAAGGGCCCGTTCGACTTGCATGTGTTAAGCCTGCCGCCAGCGTTCGTTCTGAGCCAGGATCAAACTCTCAAGTTGAAAGATTTGATCTGACTGTCACTACACTTAAATTGACAGAGTCCATCCATCTCCAGCCTTGCGGCCGAAGCGGTGTACTCACCAAAGCATAGATCAGGTCGTTGTCTTATCTAATGACCCTAAGGTCATCGCAAGGACACCGCCGCCTACGCTTCTCCTTCCTTCTTCACTTGTCAAAGAGCAACATCCGAAGATGCAGTTTCCGAAGACGACAGCGCCTCATTCCGGTTTTACCCGGCTTGAGCCGCCAGCCTGTCAGGGAAACCTCGGAGCCACCATTTCCTGGCAGCGCCGCGATGAACCTGATTTAGGATCATTCGTTTTCTTTGTCAACCCCGTTTTTCGAGAAACCCGAGAACCGGAGAAGACCCTCATCAGACAAGCCTCGTATCCCGACTTTCGTCAGGCCGCAAAGCCCTGATCTGAGGAGGTTTTTGACGCCGTCGCAATCAGCGGCGGCGTCGATGGGCGGGTTATAGGCCTAGGCTCCCGAGACTGTCAACACGCTTGTGAAAGTTTTTTGACATCGGCTGAAATGGCCACGCTCCTCACAGCTTTCGCCCTCCTTTGCCTCACTGCGGACACAGTGCCGGTCGAAGCAGCAATCCCACATGCATATCTCTTCTAAGAGAAGCATCTGGCATCTCTTCGCCGTTAAGCCTGTGCCAGGGTTCTCTCTTGTGCTAGAGCGCCCCTACGACTTATGCATAAAGCTACTCCATTACGATATTGTCCGATATGAGCCATGTTCCTCCAGATGACAGCCCACTCAAGGCTTCCCGCCGGGAAGTCTCAAGGCTGCTGTCTGGAGTCGAGCTGGGTCATGAGCCTCCGCTCAGCGCCAATGGTGCCTCAGCTCCCGAGGTCGACAAGCGCGAGATCAACCTGCGATGGCTTGGCGCGAGCGTTCTGACAGGTGTTACGGGCGCCGTCCTGATCGGCGCCTCCATTCATATCTCGATCGAAGGCGCCACCACGTCCGTCCAGGCTCCCGAGCTCGCTACCGTCACTGCCTATCCCCGGCCTGAGCAGGGCGGCGAACGCGCAACGAACGTCGCCCGCAAGAGCAACCGCCTGAACATGACGGAGCTCATGGCCTCTGCGAAGCAGAGCTTCAAGGCTCCCATGACGATCCGCAATGGCGACCGCGAGGCCATCAAGGTCCGCCAGTTCGTCAAGATCGCAACGAACCTGTCACTTTCGACAGGCACCTATGCCTCCGACATTCCGCCCTTCAATCCGATGCGCCTCTTTGCCGAGGACACCCAGGAGAAGATCGACCAGCCCCCTGAGATCGCGGATGCGGATGTCTCCGTTCTGCGCCGGGATCTGGCCGCCATGGCGATCGAGGCGAGCGCGCCGGCCCTGTCCGATGGTGACGTTCTGGCCATGCTGGAGGAGGAGCGCCGGGTCGCCGGCGAGACCGGGCGCCGCGCCGCGGCTGCGATTCCCGCCCAGCAGATGCTGTCGCGCACTCTTCGCCAGCCCGAAGGTCTCGGAGATGCCCTAGGGTATGCCCGTGTGGTGGATACGCCTTTCAGCACCATCGAAGTGCGGGTCATGCCCGAGAATGTCACGGATCTGCCAAAGATCGAGCAGAAGGCTCTTGCGCCTCTGATCGAAGAGCGGGACGTGGTGTTCAAGAAGGGCGAAACTCTGGAGACGGTCCTGCGCAGCTACGGAGCAACTCCGGAGCAGATCGCAGCCATCTCGACGGCTCTCTCGGCTCGCCTGAAGATAGCCAACATGGCGGAAGGCCAGCGCCTCCGCATCCTCATCGCACCCGGACCGCGCCTTGGCGACCCTCGGCAGATCGTCCGCGTCATCGCCTTCGGCGAGAAGGGCATCGAAGGCATTGCCGCCACCAACGACCGGGGCGCCTTCGTCTCCGTAACACCTCCTGACGACCTCTCGGATCATGCGGCCGTTGCCGACGCCCAGGAGGAAGAAGAGAACGAGGATGGCAAGGGCGGCGCCCGACTCTATGAGAGCCTTTACGAGACGGCGCTCAAGAACGACCTGCCCCCTGAGACAGTGGAAGAGCTGGTTCGCATTTTCGGCTACGACGTCGATTTCCAGCGCCGCGTGGCGCAGGGCGACAGCTTCGAAGTGTTCTTCGGCGCTGACGACGATGACGACACCCCGGAGGTTCTTTACGCCTCGCTGACCGTAGGCGGCGAGGCGCGCCGGGTCTACCGTTTCCAGGGCGAGGACGGATCCATCGACTATTTCGACGAGACCGGCCGCTCCCTGAAGAAGTTCCTGCTCCGCAAGCCGATTTCCGAAGGCATTCTGCGCTCCGGCTTCGGCTCCCGCTTCCATCCGATCCTCGGTTATACGCGGCCGCATACGGGTATCGACTGGTCGAACAGGGTCGGTACGCCGATCCTCGCCGCCGGCAACGGCGTCGTCCGCATCGCCGATTGGAAGTCGGGCTACGGACGTCATATCGAGCTTCAGCATGCCAATGGGTATGTGACGACCTATTCGCACATGTCGGGTTTTGCCAAGAACATGGCTCCCGGCGTCCGGGTGAAGCAAGGCCAGGTGATCGGCTATCTCGGCAGCACCGGTCTCTCGACCGGTCCCCACCTCCATTATGAAGTGCTGATCAACGGCAGCTTCGTCGATCCGTTGAAGATCCGCTTGCCGCAAGGTCGCGAACTCGATGGACGTAGCCTGGCCGAGTTCAAGCGTCAGCGCGAACAGGTGGATAGTCTGATGAGCCAGGCCAGCGCAACGGCAAGCCTCTCCCAGCGCGCAGAGCTTCGCTGAACACCCATGCTTGACCTCTTCATGATCGTCTTTCCGGTCTTCGGTCTGATCGGAATTGGCTATCTGGCGCGCAGAACCGGCTTTGTTTCCGAACGGATGGGAGAAGGCCTGTCTGAATTCGTCTTCAGCCTCTCCGTGCCCTGTCTCATCTTTCGCACTCTCGTGAAGGCCGAGATTCCGGCGGTGCAGCCCTGGGGCTATTGGATCTCCTATTTCGTGGGCGTGGCCGTGGTGTGGGTTCTGGCCACCACGATCGGCCGGCACTTCTTCGGGGTCAAAGGCGTTTCGAGCGTCGTCGCAGGCTTTTCGGCCGGTCAGGCTAATACGGTCTTCGTCGGAGTGCCGATGATCCTCAAGGCCTACGGGGACGAAGGCGCGGTTCCGCTGTTTCTGCTGCTCGCGGTGCATCTGCCGGTGACCATGACTCTCGCCACCGTGCTGGCCGAAGGGCGTCAGGCTTCGCCCCTCATCATCCTGCGCCGCTTGGCCACCCATCCCATTGTGGTCGGTATTTTGGCGGGCTCCGCCCTTCGCCCTGTCGCTCACGCTATCCCGGCACCGATGTGGCAGATCGTCGATCTGATCGCGAGCGCGGCGATCCCCTGTGCGCTGATCTCCATGGGCATTGCCCTGCGCCGCTACGGCATGAAGATGGGCTGGAAGCTGCCGACGGTGATTTCCGTCCTCAAGCTCGTGGTGCACCCACTCGTGGTGCTGCTCCTCGCCACTTATGTGTTCGAAATGCCGCCTGTGTGGGCTGGCGTTGCCGTGCTCTTCGCCTCGTGCCCTTCAGGCATCAACGCTTATCTGTTCGCCGAGCGGTACAACGAGGGCGTGGCCTTGGCATCGAGCGCCGTGACACTTTCGACGGCTTTGGCTTTGGGCTCCACGCTGGTGTGGCTCTATGTGCTGGGTATCAGCTGAAATCCGAGGCGCTGCCTGATCTCGGAGGCTGTCACGCCCCTTTCGCGCAGCTCATGAAGCGCCTCGGATCTCCGGCTCTTCGCGAGCTTGTCACCGCCCGGATCGAGGATCAGGTCATGGTGATGGTAGCGCGGCGTTGGAAGCCCGAGCAGCTTCTGCAGGAGCACGTGCAGATCGGTGGCCGCCTCCAGATCCCGACCGCGCACCACATGAGTGACGCCCTGCAAGGCATCGTCGAACACGACGGAAAGGTGATAGCTCGTCGGCACATCCTTGCGCACGATCACCGCGTCACCCCAGCGCCAGGGATCCGCTGTGACGATCTCCTCTTCGCCGCTGAGCAAGAAACGCATGAAGATATGCGGGCCGGGATGAAGCGTACGCGCTGACTGCATATCGATGCGCCATGCATGCGGCACGCCGCTGCTGATCCTTCTCATCGCTTCTTCGGGCGAAAGCTCTCTGCAGATTCCCGGATAAAGCGGCGCATTGTCAGGATCGCGTGGCCATTCCTGGCCGCTCTGGGCCTCGATTGCCTCGACCTTCTCGGCAATCTCCCGGCGCGAGCAGAAGCAGGGATAGGCTAGCCCCCTGCCCTGCAGCGACTGGAAAGCCGACCTATAATCGGCAAAATGCTCCGACTGCCGCCGCACAGGCTTTTCCCATTCGAGACCGAGCCATTCGAGATCCTCGACAATGGCCCTCTCGTATTCCGGGCGGCAGCGTGTGATATCGATATCCTCGATACGCAGGAGAAACCGGCCATCGAAACGGCGGGCGAGCGCATCGTTGAGCAGGGCCGAATAGGCGTGCCCGAGATGAAGCCGTCCGTTGGGGCTTGGGGCGAATCGGAATACGGGCTTCGTCACGGACGGCCTTCAGGAACAGGAACGAATGAATGCCCACCCTCCTCGAAACGGACGCGGTTCTCAAGAGGGGTCTGAAGGCCCTGGCGAAGGCCGATCCGGTCATGGCCAGATTGGCGGCGGAGGGCGTCGTCCCGCAATTGCGCAAGCGCCCGCCGGGCTTCGAGGGTCTGGCTTGGATCATCATCGGACAACAGGTCTCGACCGCTAGCGCCACGGCCATCTGGGGACGGCTGAGATCGATCCTCGAACCCGCCACCCCTGAGCGCTTCCTGAGCCTCTCGGACGATGAGCTGCGCATGGCGGGCCTTTCGGCCATGAAGGTGAGAACCATTCGCACGGCCGCCGCCGAGATCGTGGAGGGAAGGCTCCCGCTCGATAGGCTGCATGAGCTCTCCGCTGACGAAGCGCATGATCTCCTGACCAGGGTGAAGGGCATCGGCCCTTGGACGGCGGACATCTACCTGCTGTTCTGCCTCGGGCATCCTGACGCCTTTCCCGGTGGAGACCTGGCCGTGCAGGAGGCAGCCCGGATCGCATACGATTTGGAGAAGCGGCCCGACGCGAAGGCTTTGACGGCGCTCGCGGAGCGTTGGCGGCCCTGGCGGGGCGTCGCCGCCAAGGTGCTCTGGGCCTATTACCGTGTGGCGAAGGCGCGAGAGGGCAGCCCCGTTACCTAGAAGCTCAGCCCTGCTGCGCAGCCGCGAGGGAGGCCTGGGCTCCGGCCCGCAGCATGGTGAGGTCGCTGCCGATGCAGACCATGTTGAAGCCTTTGCGGGCGAGCTCCCCTGCCCGCGCGCCCGAAGGCGCGTAGATGCTGGCGATCTTGCCGGCAGCCCTGACCCGGGCGAGCACATGGTCGAGCGCCTTCTCCACCTCGGCGCTCGCCGGATCGACACCCTTGCCGCCCGACAGCGCGATGGACAGATCGGCGGGGCCGACGAAGACGCCGTCGATGCCGGGCACTTCCAGGATATCGTCGAGGATGCCGAGCGCCTCCCGGGTTTCCACCATGGCGAAGGACACCGTCAGGTCATTGGCCAGGCGCAGGTATTCCGACGGCTCCAGCCCCGAAAGGGACAGGGCCCCGTAAGCGCCCCAGCTGCGCTGGCCGATGGGCGGGAACTTCATGAAGGAGGCGAAGCGCCTCGCATCCTCGATGGTGTTGATCATGGGAGCGATCACGCCCGAGACCCCGGCATCCAGGAAACGGGAGGCCGTGGCGAACTCGCCCACGGGAATGCGGACCAGAGCCGGCTTTCCCGCCGCCGCGATCAGGGGCACGGCCTGGAGCGCGGCGGCAAAGTCGATGGAGCCATGCTGCATGTCCATCGCCACCGCGTCGAACTCCTCACGGGCCAGCAGGCCGGGAACGGTAGGGTCGGGCAACCCGCACCAGGCCGTCAGAAGGGGCGTGCCCCCTTTTAGGAGGTCGAGGAAGGATGGATTGGTCAGCATGGCGCCCTTCTGCGGTTTTCGGTGTCGTCCGGAAGACTGGATCGGTGAAAGGGAAAGGGCCGTTACCGGCCCTCCTTGATCTCCTGCACTGCGCGCTCCGTCAGCTCGAGGAGCTTGGCCTGCAGCTCGGCCTCTCCGGTCGCCTTGCCGGCGCCGTCGAGATCCTTGGTCACCTTGCGCAGGATATCCGCATCTCCCGCTTCCTCGAAGTCAGCGAGAACGACGCTCTTGGCATAGGCCTCGGCCTCCTCGCCGGTCTTTCCCAGGCGCTCGGCGACCCAGAGGCCGAACAGCTTGTTGCGACGCGCCGTGGCCTTGAAGCGCAGATCCGCATCATGGGCGAACTGCTTCTCGAAGGCGTCCCTGCGGTCATCGAATCCGGTCATTATGTCGTTCTCCTTAAGCTTGAGCCTTCATGCGATATAAGGGCGCACTCGCGCCAGCACCAGACGCTTCCCATCTTTATGGCAGCACCTTTGACCGGTTGCAGGATGCAGCCATTTCCCCCGCGTTGTGCTTGCCCTGGTGATCGGATAGGTTGCCCTGAAGCGGAGCGCCGGTCTAAAACCGCGCTCAACGCCAGCCGCGGATCTGCACCATGTCTAGCCAGGAGACCCCACGGCACTATGGATTTTCTCAAACCACGGTACATGCCTATGAATCGTCGCCGTCGCGTCTATGAGGGCAAGGCGAAGGTCCTTTATGAGGGCCCCGAACCCGGAACGCTCATCCAGCACTTCAAGGATGATGCGACCGCCTTCAATGCCAAGAAGCACGAAGTGATCGACGGCAAGGGTGTGCTCAACAACCGGATCTCGGAATACATCTTCCAGAACCTGAACGATATCGGCATCCCGACCCATTTCATCCGCCGCCTGAACATGCGCGAGCAGCTGATTCGGGAGGTGGAGATCATCCCCCTCGAGGTGGTGGTGCGCAACGTAGCGGCAGGCTCGCTGGCCAAGAGGCTTGGCCTTGAGGAAGGCACCCCTCTGCCCCGCTCGATCATCGAATTCTATTACAAGAACAACGAGCTCGGCGATCCGATCGTCTCGGAGGAGCACATCACCGCCTTCGGGTGGGCCTCGCCGCAGGAGATCGACGACATCATGGCGCTCGCCATCCGGGTCAACGACTTCCTGACCGGCCTCTTCCTCGGCGTCGGCATCCGCCTCGTGGACTTCAAGCTGGAGACCGGCCGTCTTTGGGAAGGCGAGATGATGCGGATCGTCGTGGCCGACGAGATTTCTCCCGACTCGTGCCGTCTCTGGGACATCAAGTCCAAGGACAAGCTCGACAAGGACCGCTTCCGCCAGGACATGGGCGGGCTGGTGGAGGCCTATACGGAGGTCGCCCGCCGCCTCGGGATCCTGTCCGAGAACGAGAACATCATCACCGGCGGCCCTCGGCTGGTTCAGTAAGAACCGCAGCATCTCTTGCGAAAGCCCGGCCTCAGCGCCGGGCTTTTTGTTGCGGCGGCGCGATTTGCCAGATGGCCTCCCAGGATAAGGGGCCGATAGCGTGGTTATCAAAGAGCACGCGGGAACGTCCTCGCAGCGTGTGAGGCCCGAGGGTAATGGGTCGAGGGAGGGCGCGAGGAGGCGTCCGGCTCGTGTGTCTAATGTGTGAAGAACCTGACGGCTCCTCGCGCACGGTTCTTTTAGGCGTACACCGCATCTTGCAGCGATGGGCCTCCCGGCCCGGCTTGCGAGGCCTGACCCAGGACCGCTTCCGGCTCCACAATCACGACGCCTCGCGAGCGCGCCCCTCGGTGAGCCGAGATGAACAAGGATATAGCCCAGGTTAGGAACCTTGTCAAGAACAAAAGAGGAACATAAATCCAAGCCGTCATCCCGGATGGCACAGCCGAGCCGGGATCGTTTGCAGAATGAAGCGCGTGCTTCCCTCCCCTTGTGGGGAGGGCCAGGGTGGGGGTGCCGGCGCCAACCTTGCAGAACGTGGCGCTCACACCCCCTCCTCCAACTCCTCCCCACAAGGGGGAGGAGGGTTCCCGCGCCCTTCTCCTCCAACAATCCCGGGTTCTGTTGCTCGGCCCCGGGATGACGCCCTTTCCGTCATCATTGGCTTTGCGCCGGACGACCACAGCAGCGATTGCGCTCTCGGAGACAACAGCAATCCCATCGACCTCACCCCAGATGTAACGCTAAAAGGGAGCCATGCTCCGCCTGTTCTCCCGCTCCATTCTCGTGCTCCTGACTCTCAGCCTGACAGGCTGCGACTACATCCCGCGCACCGTCGCGGGCCTCCAGGCCGATGCCTCCTGGGGGGCGCTGCCCCTGCGCAAATGGCTCGCCGAGGACAGGACCGAACCTGTCGCTCTCTCCTTCTGCGCCCCTCCCTCCTGCAGTCCGGGCCTGGCCGTCAGCGTCATCCGCTTGAAGGGGAAGGATGCGCGGATCACGGAAAGCCTCCTCAAGGATCCTGAGCGCCTTGCCCGGGCCCTGCGCTCGCCGGTCGGCCGGACGAAACCGGTCAAGACCGACATTGCCGTCGAGCGCCTGAAAGGTACGCCCTATACGGGTTTCACGATCGCTCTTGCTCCCATGGACGGCGGCAAGCCCCCGGCTTACGGCGCGGCTCTGGGGCGGCGTTCGGGCGAGGACCTGGAGGTCGTTCTCGTGATCGGCGAGGCGGCAGATGTCGTCCAGCAGACCGCCCGTCAGGTCGCTGCCCGTGAATTAGGCACCTGAGGCGTTGTTTCTTCCCTTCATTCGCTTTATGGCGTGGGGCAAATCTTGAAACCCTCGAGGCCCCCCCATGAAAGCTCGTGTCACCGTCACCCTGAAGAACGGCGTTCTCGACCCCCAAGGCAAGGCCATCGAAGGGGCCCTGAAGTCCCTCGGCGTGGACGGCATCTCCGGTGTCCGCCAGGGCAAGGTGTTCGACATCGAGCTGGAGACGGGCGACAAGGCCAAGGCCGAGGAGGCCCTGAAGGCGGCTTGCGAGAAGCTCCTCGCGAATACCGTGATTGAAAACTACCGCGTCGAGATCGCGTGAGGCCGACATGAAATCCGCTGTCATCGTCTTCCCCGGCTCCAATCGCGAAGGCGATATGGTGCGGGCTCTCAAGCTGGCGGGCTCCGACGCCCAGAAGGTCTGGCACGCCGAGACCGAGCTGCCGAAGGGCACCGACCTCGTGGTCCTGCCGGGCGGCTTCTCCTACGGCGACTATCTGCGCTGCGGCGCGATTGCGGGACGCGCGACGGTCATGGACGCGGTTCGCGCCCATGCGGCGCGCGGCGGTCTCGTGCTCGGCGTCTGCAACGGCTTCCAGATCCTCTGCGAAGCGGGCCTGCTGCCCGGCATCCTGATGCGCAACGCGAACCTGAAGTTCATCTGCCATCGCCAGTTCCTCAAAGTGGAGCGCAACGACACCGCCTTCACGAAGAACTACGCCAAGGGCCAGGCCATCGATGTCTGCGTGGCGCATGGCGAGGGCAATTACACGGCGGATGCGGAAACCCTGAAGCGCCTCGAAGGCGAAGGCCTCGTAGCCTTCCGCTATTCCGACGCGCAGGGCAACGTGACCCAGGACGCCAACCGCAACGGCTCCATGAACTCAATTGCCGGCATCTATTCCGACAAGCTCAACGTGCTCGGCATGATGCCTCATCCGGAAAACTTGGTCGAAAACCTCGTGGGCGGCACCGATGGACGCGGCCTGTTCGAGAGCCTCGTGTCGAGTTTCAGCAAGGCGGCCTGATTTTCCAACGCGGGGACGAGACGCCCCCGCAGCCCTCATCCTGAGGAGCGCAGCGTCTCGAAGGACGAGGGCGTTTCCAGTGTTCTCTGGACCCTCCTTCGAGACGCCGCTCACGCGGCTCCTCAGGATGAGGACATCCGATTGTTTGTCCCTCCCTGGAGGGTGAAAGAAGCGAGACCCTGATGATCCGCAACGACGTCGCCATCACCCCGGAGCTGGTCAAGGAGCACGGGCTGAAGCCTGACGAATACGAGCGCTTCGTGAAGCTGATCGGCCGCGAGCCGACCATCACCGAGCTCGGCATCGTCTCCGCCATGTGGAACGAGCATTGCTCGTACAAGTCCTCGCGCATCCACCTGCGCGGCCTGCCGACGAAGGCGCCGTGGGTGATCCAGGGCCCGGGCGAGAACGCGGGCGTGATCGATATCGGCGACGGGCTCGCCTGCATCTTCAAGATGGAGAGCCACAACCACCCGTCCTTCATCGAGCCCTATCAGGGCGCGGCGACGGGCGTCGGCGGCATCCTGCGCGACGTGTTCACCATGGGCGCGCGTCCGATCGCGGCGCTGAACTTCCTGCGCTTCGGCGAGCCCGATCACCCCAAGACACCGCATCTCGTGTCCGGCGTCGTCGCGGGCATCGGCGGATACGGCAATTCCTTCGGCGTTCCGACCGTCGGCGGAAGCGTCGGTTTCGACAAGCGCTACAACGGCAACATCCTCGTCAACGCGATGGCGGTTGGCCTCGCGCGCACGGATGAGATCTTCTACGCCAAGGCCACCGGCGTCGGAAATCCAATCGTCTATCTCGGCTCGAAGACCGGCCGCGACGGCATCCACGGCGCGACGATGGCGTCTGCCGAATTCGACGACGCGTCCGATGAGAAGCGCCCCACCGTGCAGGTGGGCGACCCCTTCGCCGAGAAGCTTCTGCTCGAAGCCTGCCTCGAACTCATGAAGTCCGGCGCGGTGATCGCGATTCAGGACATGGGCGCAGCCGGCCTCACCAGCTCCGCGGTGGAGATGGGCGCGAAGGGCAATCTTGGCGTCGAGCTCGATCTCGACAAGGTGCCGTGCCGCGAGGAAGGCATGACCGCCTACGAGATGATGCTGTCGGAAAGCCAGGAGCGCATGCTCATGGTGCTCAAGCCCGGCATGGAGAAAGAGGCCGAGGCCATCTTCCACAAGTGGGGCCTCGACTTCGCCGTCATCGGCAAGACCACCGACACCCTGCGCTTCGTGATCAAGCACGAGGGCGAGGTGAAGGCGGACCTTCCGATCAAGGAGCTCGGCGACGAGGCTCCTCTCTATGACCGTCCGTGGGTGGAGAGCCCGAAGCAGCCTGTCATCGCATCGGAGAGCGTGAAGGCTCCGATGTCGGAAGCCGAAGCGCTTCTCAAGCTCGTCGGCTCGCCGGACCAGTGCTCCAAGCGCTGGGTGTGGGAGCAGTACGACCACCTGATCCTCGGCAACACCGTGCAGACGCCCGGCGGCGACGCTGCCATCGTGCGCGTCGAGGACGGCCCGAAGGGTCTCGCGCTCACCACCGACGTGACGCCGCGCTATTGCGAGGCCGACCCGTTCGAGGGCGGCAAGCAGGCGGTGGCGGAAGCCTGGCGCAACATCACGGCTGTCGGCGGCCTGCCGCTCGCGATCACCGACAACCTCAACTTCGCAAGCCCCGAGCGCCCTGAATCCATGGGCCAGTTCGTCGGCTGCCTGAAGGGCATCGGCGAGGCCTGCAAGGTGCTCGACTTCCCCGTCGTGTCGGGCAACGTCTCGCTCTACAACGAGACCAACGGCCAGGGCATTCTTCCCACTCCCGCCATCGGCGGCGTGGGCCTGCTCGACGACGTGACGGTGAACGCCTCCATCGCTTTCAAGGCTGAGGGCGAGGCGATCATCCTCATCGGCGGCATGGTGGGCTGGCTCGGCCAGTCGATCTACCTGCGCGACGTCTGCGGCCGTGAGGAAGGCGCTCCGCCGCCGGTCGATCTCGCGACCGAGAAGCGCAACGGCGACTTCATCCGCCAGCTCATCCGCTCCGGCCAGGTGAAGACGGTGCACGATTGCTCCGACGGCGGCATCGCCCTCTCGCTCGCCGAGATGGCGATGGCCGGCGGCATCGGCGCCTCGATCACGGCAATGCCCGACAACATGCCTCTCCACGCCTTCCTCTTCGGCGAGGATCAGGCCCGCTATCTCATTGCCGTCGATGAGGACGCGGCCGCCGACATCCTCTACGAGGCCGGCGCCCTCGGCATCCCGGCGGTGACGCTGGGCGTCACGGGCGGCGATTCATTGATTCTGCCAGGTCAGCAGGCCATATCCGTGAAGCAGCTCAAGAGCGCTCATGAGGCATGGCTGCCCGAATACATGACTGGAAAGTCATAAGGAGTTTGATCCATGCCAATGGACGCACGCGATATCGAGAGCATGATCAAGGCCGCCCTCCCCGACGCGGTCGTGGAGATCAAGGATCTGGCGGGCGACGGCGACCACTACGCCGCCACCGTCACCTCCTCGGCCTTCAAGGGCAAATCCCGGGTCCAGCAGCACCAGATGGTCTATGCGGCGCTGCAAGGCCGCATGGGCGGCGTGCTTCACGCCCTTGCATTGACGACTGTGGCACCCGACAATTGAGATGTGAACCCAGCGCCTTGACCGCTGCGGAACAGGAGAATTCCATGGCTGACGCCAACCAGATCATCGACAACGAAGTGAAGTCCAACGACGTCGTGCTGTTCATGAAGGGCACGCCGCAATTCCCCATGTGCGGGTTCTCGGGCCAGGTGGTTCAGATCCTCAACTATCTCGGCGTGCCCTATAAGGGCGTGAACGTCCTCGAGGACGAGACCATCCGCCAGGGCATCAAGGATTATTCCAACTGGCCGACCATTCCCCAGCTCTACGTGAAGGGCGAGTTCGTCGGCGGCTGCGACATCACCCGCGAGATGTTCCAAGCCGGCGAGCTGCAGCAGCTCTTCGCCGACAAGGGTATCCAGGTCCAGCAGAGCGCCTGATCGCGTTCCACACGGATTGCATCGAAGCGGGGTTCAGGCCCCGCTTTTTTGTTGGGCGGAACGGCCACGCTCCACCCGAACGGGGAGCGTCTTATGTCGCATTCCTCAAACGGCTCAGTTTCCGGCAGAATAGGCTCTCGTTCTTTCCAAAGCCGTCGCGAAAAACAACAGAATGCGGCGGCTCCTGTCGGGGGCAAGATCCATGTTCGAACCGGAGACGAATGTTGTCGCGTTCAAGCCGCGCGCGGGGGTGAAGCATCACCCCAAGACGATCCTTGAGCGGGTTTACGCCGCGGGCTCCCTGGCTGTGGGAGCGGACGACGTTTCCACCAAGACCGCCTGCCTGATCCTGCAGGCTTTCGGATTTCTCGTGATCGAGGAAGTCCTGGCGGACGGCACGCCGCGCCTGCTTCAGAAAGGCGAGGCCCGTAAGGCCATGGACCGCCCCTGGCGCCTCTCGAAGCCAGCCTTTTCCGGCGAGCTTGGCCTGCCCGACGGCGAAGGCAGCTTCCGGTCTTAAGTCCGGCCGAGCGCCGTGCGCACGAAGGTCATCGCGTCGGGCGAGGCCCATTCGGCAGGGCCTTTCAGGAGCGCGATCTCGCAGCCCGACGCATCCACCATGAAGGTCGTCGGCAGGCCGACCACGTGGCCGGATTTCTGCAGCACCTGGAGCAGCTTGCCCGACGGGTCCGCGTAATAGGCGAGCTTCCCGATGCCGTTCTCCTGGAGCCAGGCCTTCGGCTTGTCGGTGTTGCGGGTGTCCACGTTGATGGCGACCACCTGGAAGTCGGAACCGCCGAACTCCGCCTCGAGCTTGTCGAGGGCCGGCATCTCCTCGCGGCAGGGCACGCACCAGGTCGCCCAAAGATTCACGAGGATCGTCTTGCCCTTGAAGTCGGCAAGGCTCATCGGCTGCCCCTCGGAGCCCGCAAAGGAGATGACCGGGGCAGGCTTCGGAGACTTGCTTACCCCGAGCGCGGCAAGCTCGCCCTTCGCCAGCGGATCGAGCCGCTCGGTGACGGCCGTCGAGGCGCGGCACTCCCCGGCCGCGGCAACCTGGGAGCCGCTGTGAGACCAGCCGTACCAGGCGGCGCCCGCGCCGACGAGGGCCAGCGCAGCCAGGCCGATGACCCAGGAGCGGTTGCGTGCTTTCGGGATTTCAGGTGCGTTCGACATGAGCCCGATGTGGCCCTTTTTCGGCCAAGCCTCAAGCCCTGGCGGGGAGAAACCCCATCACGAAGCCGTGGAGCGGGAGCGCTCGCGAATCAGGCTCTCATAAGCCTCACCTTGCCTCTCGCATCCGGCGGCGCTTCCCGTTATGGTGCGGCCACGTTTCGGAGCTTTCGATGTCGACCTGCGTTTCTATCTCCCGTGCGGCCCTGGTGGCCGGCCTCATCGTTCTGGGCCTCACGGCCTGCGGCCGTCGCGGCGCGCTGGAGCCCCCGCCGGATGGATCGGCGCCCCAGGCGCAGCAGGCGGCCCCCGCCGATCAGGCCACCCTGCCCTCACCCGTGGGCACGCCCCGCTCGGCGCCCCGTCGCGGCTATACCATCCCCAACAAGCCCTTTATTCTCGATCCGCTGCTGTAAGGCCGCCCGATGCACCATTTCGCCTATCGTGACGGCGTCCTCCACGCCGAGGATGTCAGCCTGCGCCGCCTCGCGGACGAGGTCGGAACCCCGTTCTATTGCTATTCCTCGGCGACGCTCGAGCGGCATTACCGCGTGTTCTCCGAAGCGTTCGCGGATACCGACACGCTCGTCTGCTACGCCATGAAGGCGAATTCGAACCAGGCGGTTCTGAAGACGCTGGCGCGCCTCGGCGCAGGCATGGACATCGTGTCGGAGGGCGAGCTGCGCCGGGCGCTGGCCGCAGGCGTTCCGAGCGAGCGCGTGGTCTTCTCCGGCGTCGGCAAGACGAAGGCCGAGATGGCCTTCGCCCTCGACAGCGGCATCCTCTGCTTCAACGTGGAATCCGAGCCGGAGCTCGAAGCGCTCTCCGAGGTCGCGCTCTCCAAGGGCATGCGCGCGCCGATCTCGATCCGCATCAATCCTGACGTCGATGCCAAGACGCACCAGAAGATCTCGACCGGCAAGTCCGAGAACAAGTTCGGCATTCCGATCTCCCGCGCCCGCGAGGTTTATGCACGCGCCGCTTCGCTCAAAGGCATCGAGATCACCGGCGTCGACATGCATATCGGCAGCCAGATCACGGACCTGTCGCCCTTCGACAACGCCACCGCGCTCCTGGCCGAACTCGCCCGCGACCTGATGGCGGATGGGCACAAGCTCCATCACATCGATCTCGGCGGCGGTCTCGGCGTGCCCTATCGTGACGACAACGCGCCTCCGCCCGATCCGCAGGCCTATGCGCAGATCATCAAGCAGCATACCAAGTCGCTCGGCCTCAAGCTCGTCTTCGAGATGGGCCGCCTGATCGCCGGCAATGCGGGCGTTCTCGTTGCCAAGGTCATCTACGTGAAGGAGGGCGCAGGCCGCACCTTCGTGATCGTCGACGCGGCCATGAACGACCTGATCCGCCCCACCCTCTACGAGGCGTTTCACAACATCAAGCCGGTGACGGAGCCGTCGCCGGATACGCCGCATATGGTCGCCGATGTGGTGGGCCCCGTCTGCGAGACGGGCGACTACCTCGCTCTCATGCGCGACATGCCCGCCGTGAAGCCGGGCGATCTCATCGCCGTCATGACGGCGGGCGCCTATGGCGCGGTTCAGGCCAACACCTACAACACGCGCCTCCTTGTGCCGGAGGTCCTGGTTCGAGGCTCCGACAGCGCCGTGGTGCGCCCACGCCCCACATACGAAGACCTGATCGGGCTCGACAAGCTCCCCGGCTGGCTGGACTGAAGCCCCGGCCTCCGAGCCCGGGCCGCGCCTCTATGACGAGGATGTGAACGCGACACCGGCCTGGAGCTTCCCTTGCGGCGCTTTGTGCCGATTTGGCGGCTGGTCATTCGGGCATGGCGTGCTAGCTTTTCGAGGGGGGCTTTAGCACAACCTGTGCTGCGGAGAGTGTTGGCATGAGCGAAGGCCCGAACCCGTCGCCTGCGCAGAGCAACCTGAGCAAGAGGTTCGGGCGCCTGATCACGCATGCCCGCTGGTCTCTCTGGTGGGAGGAGGCGTGGCCCCGCCTGTGGCTGCCCCTCGCCATCGTTCTGCTTTTCCTGACGCTGTCATGGCTCGGCCTCTGGCTCGATGCCACCCCGTTCTGGCGCTCGGTGGGCCTGAGCCTCTTCACCGCGGCCTTTCTGCTCTCCCTCTGGCCCATCCTGCGCCTGCGGATGCCCAGCCGCACGCGGGCTCTCGACCGCCTCGACCGGGACACCGGCCTGACCCACGGCCCGGCCCGGGTGCTCGACGACAGCCTGGCGCTGGGCTCCAGCGATCCCGGAACGCGGGCTCTCTGGTCTCTCCATCGCAAACGGGCCGAGGAGGCCGTCGGCCGGATGCGGGTCGCCGCGCCCCGGCCCGACATGCCCCGGCGCGACCGCTATGCGCTTCGGGCGGCAGGCGTCCTTGCCCTGGTGACCAGCGCCTTCGTGGCGGGTCCGGAAATCGGCTCGCGCCTCAAGGCGGCCTTCGACTGGCGCGGGGCCTCGGCTTCGGCGCCCTCCTTCCGTATCGATGGGTGGATCGATCCGCCGCTCTATACCCGCATGCCTCCGCTGATGATCGATCTCGCGAAGGGCCAGTCCTTGCGGGCGCCGATCCGCTCCACCATCGTCATCCGGGTGGCCGGCGACGGCACGGCGGAGATCAGCCCCGGCAAGGGCCTCACCGCGCTGCCGCCCAAAACCAACCAGCGCGCGGATCTGCGCGAGGAACGCTACACCCTCGAAGGCAGCACGGAACTCACCGTCAGCACGGGCTTTGCCCAGAGCGTCACCCTCAATGTCGAAGCCATTCCCGACCGAATTCCGGAAATCGCCTTCACCGGGGAGCCGGAGGTCAATGAGCGAGGCACCTTCACCCTGATCTACAAGGGCAAGGACGATTACGGCATCACCTCCCTCGAAGGGAAGGTGGAGAAGGCGGACGGCACCAAGGGCCGCTCCCTCGTGCCCGCTCCCACCCTCACGCTCAGCCTCCCGAGCCACGAGGAGAATGCGCCCGACACCCGTTCTCCCGTCGACCTGACCAATCATCCCTGGGCCGGGGCCCAGGTGACGATCAGGCTCAAGGCGAAGGACGAGGCCGGTCAGGAGGCGACGAGCGACACCCTCACCTTCAAGCTGCCGCAGCGTCCCTTCACCAATCCCCTGGCGAAGGCCCTCGTGGAGCAACGGCGCAACCTCGTGCTCGCGCCCGACGACCGCAAGCGCGTGCAGACCGCCCTCGACGCACTTCTCATCGAACCTGCGGAATTCACGCCGCAATGGGGCGTGTTCCTGGGACTTCGCGCCGCTGCCGAGCGCCTGCGCATCGCCAGGAACGACGAGGGTCTGACCGAGGTCGCCGATTGGCTCTGGAGCATGGCGCTGCAGATCGAGGACGGAAATCTCTCCGATGCCGAGCAGCAGCTGCGCGCGGCCCAGGAGCGCCTCAAGGAAGCCATGGAGCGCGGCGCGGCGGACGATGAGATCAAGCGTCTCACCGACGAGCTGCGCCAGGCCATGGACAGGTTCCTGCGCGAATTCGCCCAGCGCATGCAGCAGAACCGGCAGGCCGAGAATCAGAACCAGCGTACGCCCGACCGGATGATCACTCAGGACGATCTCAACCGCATGCTCCAGCGGATGGAAGAAGCCATGCGCCGTGGCGACATGGCGGAGGCCCAGCGCCTTCTCGACCAGCTGCGCAACATCCTTGAGAACCTCCAGACGGCACAGCCCAACGGCCGCATGACCGATCCGCTCGGGCAGGAGATGAATCAGGCCATGCGCGACCTGGAGGATATGACCCGCGAGCAGCAGAACCTGCGCGACGAGACCTTCCGCGATGGCCAGAACCGGCGCATGCAGCAGGGCGACCGCAATGGTCAGCGCCAGGGACAGCGCCAGCGGGGCCAGCGCCAGCAGGGGCAGCAGGGTCAACAGGGAGAACAGGGCGAAGGCCAGGAGGAGAGCCAGAACGGCACCTCGGACCAGATGGACCCGCTCGGTCTTCGCCAGCGGCAGCAGGCCCTGCGCGAGCGGCTGGAGGAATTGCAGCGGCGCATGGAAGGCATGGGCATGCAGGGCGAGCAGGGATTCGGCGAGGCTGAGCAGGACATGCGTGAAGCCGAAGGCGCGCTCGGACAGGGACGGGACGGCCAGGCGGTCGATGCGCAGGGACGCGCCCTCGAAAATCTGCGCCGCGGCATGCAGGGCATGGCCCAGCAGATGCAGCAGGGCCAGGACGGCAACCAGCAGGCCGGCGATCAGCCCGGGCAAGGCGAGCCCCAGGGTCAGGGACAGGCCGCGCAGAACAACGACGATCCTTTGGGGCGTCCCAGACAGAACAGGGGCTATTCGGACAACACCCGTGACATGTTGAGCGGCCCAGGCGGAGCGGCCGGTGCAGCCCAGCGCATTCTCGAAGAACTGCGGCGCAAGCTCGGCGATCCGGCGCGTCCGCAGGAAGAACTCGATTACTTCGAGCGCCTGCTTCGCAGGAATTAGGTTTAGGGTTAAGAGAGGGCGGCTTCAAAAAGCGTGAAGCCCCCTCCTTCGCCTGGACGCCGCTTGCCGGCTTCCGGGTCCATTCATGGAATCACGATGACAAGTTTTGCCGATATCATTGTGCCGGTTGCGGTTCTGGCCGTGGCCTTCGTCCTGCTGCTCGGTCTCGTCAACATGTTGCGCGGCGGCAGCGCCAACCGGTCGCAACACCTGATGAGGCTACGTGTTCTGCTTCAGTTCCTGGCGATCATTGTGATCATGGGGGTAATTTGGTGGAGAGCGGCCTAGCCTTCTTGGTCTTGACACTTTTTCGCCACGGTTTGTATTAAGAGATCATTAGCCATAAGGGCGTAGCCTGGCGGCCTTAAATCAATAAGCATTGGATTTCTTAATAATGCGCGTCAGCAAAGCCATAGGCATGAGCCTTCTGGTCCTGTTCGCAGGATCGACCAGCCTGCTTGCCTCTGACGCAAGGAAATCGGCTCAGCCGAGCCTTCTTTCCGAGTTCCGGATGGGTTTCTCCGCCCAGGATCCTTGGGGTCCCGAAGGCGAGGATGGCTCCGCCAATCTCACCGGTGAAATCCTTCTCGCGAAGCCCTTCACGGCATCGGACCTGTTCACGAGCTACTTCATCCCCCGCCCCCATATCGGCGGCAGCCTGAACTTCGATGACCGGACGAGCTTCGCCTATGCGGGCCTCACCTGGACGCTCGACATCACCCCGAGCGTGTTCGTGGAAGGCAGCCTTGGCGGCGCCATTCACAACGGCGAGGACAAGGTCAACGACCCGTTCTCGGATCATCAGGCCCTGGGCTGCTCGCCTCTCTTCCGTGAATCCGGCTCCGTCGGCGTGCGTCTTTCCGCCAACTGGAGCGTGATGGCCACCATTGAGCATCTCTCCAATGCAGGCGCCTGCTCCGAAAATCGGGGCTTGACGAATGTCGGCGCCCGGGTTGGGTATTCGTTCTAAGCGAAACCCTTCAAATTCGGGCCTTTCATGGTCGTTCTCAATCGAATCTACACCCGCACCGGGGATAAAGGCACGACGGCGCTCGCCGCCGGCGGACGCCGCCCCAAGCACGATCTTCGCATCGAAGCCTTCGGCACGGTGGACGAAACCAATGCCTGCATCGGCATGGCTCGCCTGCACACGAAGGACATGAGCATCGATGCCATGCTCGGCCGCATCCAGAACGATCTCTTCGATCTCGGCGCCGATCTTGCGACCGTCGAGACGGACAAGCCGCTTCCCTACGAGCCGCTTCGCGTGACGCAAGGGCAGGTCGATCGTCTCGAGCAGGAGATCGATGCCCTGAATGCAGATCTCGAACCCTTGCGCTCCTTCGTGCTGCCGGGCGGCACCCCCGCCGCGGCGGCCCTGCATCTCGCCCGCACCGTCTGCCGGCGCGCCGAGCGCAACGTGGTCGAACTGATCCAGAAGCCGGACGAGAAGGTCTCCGAAGAGGCCGTGAAGTATCTCAACCGCCTCTCCGATTTTCTTTTCGTCGCATCCCGCCACGTCAACGACAAAGGAAATTTGGACGTTCTCTGGGTCCCCGGTCAGAATCGCTGAAAGGCCGGGCTCATGTTCCTTCCGCTCCACGATGGCGTCCCGCTCCAGCACATGAAGACGCCGGTCGTGGCGCGGTCCCTGATCGTGATCTGCATCATGGTCCATCTCGTCTTCGTTTATGGGCCATTGTCGGCCGATGAGATGGTCGGCGGCTTCGGCCTTATCCCGGCGGTGCTGTTCGGTTACGAGAGATTGCCCGAGGGCTACCCTTTCGTGCCGGTGTGGATGACGCTCGTCACCAACATCTTCCTGCACGGATCCTGGTTTCACCTGATCGGCAACCTGCTGTTCCTATGGGTGTTCGGGGACAATGTGGAAGACGCGATGGGGCATCTGCGCTTCCTTCTGTTCTTCCTGATCTGCGGCATCGCGGCGAGCTTCGTGCATGCGGTCGCCTCGTTCTCCATGGTGGGCGCGAGCATGCCGGAGAGCTTCATTCTTCCCGCACCGGAGCGTCCGCTCATCGGCGCGTCCGGCGGCGTGTCGGGCGTGGTGGCGGCCTATGTGATCCTCTATCCGCGCGTGCGGATCTGGGCCCTGTTCCTCGGCGGAATCCCTCTTCGGCTTCCGGCCTATTGGGCCATCGGCTTCTGGTTCGCCGTGCAGTTCGTGTCCGCTTTCTTCGGCGCGGATGAGGGCGTGGGATGGTTTGCCCATCTTGGCGGGTTCATCGCGGGCGCTATTCTCATCCCCATCATGCGTCATCGCTACGATCCGGTTCTGGCGCGCGCCGCAGCGCAGGAATTGCAGACGCCGCGTTGACATTCGAAGACGTAATGCTCGCGCATCGTGCGGACCCAGTGGGCCGCGCCAGGGAAAAGTGGTCCCGGTTTTCCCCACGAGCGGTGCGCTCCCCTATAAAAGGAGCATCGGATTGGCCCCAAAAGTGCATTCCACTTTCAGGTTCGATGCTCTAGGGTCCGTTCCGCCTTTTTCCTATCTGTCCGGAGAGCTTCCCATGGGCCATATCCGGACCTGACCTTCAATGAGGACAGACGAATGAAGCTTCTTGTGTGTGTGAAGCGAGTGGTCGACTACAACGTGAAGATCCGCGTGAAGGGCGATGGGTCTGGCGTTGAACTCGCCAACGTGAAGATGTCGATGAACCCCTTCGACGAGATCGCGGTGGAAGAAGCCGTGCGCCTGAAAGAGCAGGGCAAGGCCACCGAGATCGTTGCCGTCTCCATCGGCCCGAGCCAAGCCGGCGAGACCATCCGCACGGCGCTCGCCATGGGTGCCGACCGCGGCATCCTGGTCAAGACCGACGCCGCCGTCGAGCCGCTGGCCGTCGCCAAGATCCTCAAGGGCGTGATCGAGCAGGAGAAGCCCAATCTCGTGATCATGGGCAAGCAGGCCATCGACGACGATTCCAACCAGACCGGCCAGATGCTCGCCGCCCTCCTGGGCTGGCCCCAGGGCACCTTCGCCTTCAAGGTCAATGTGGGCGAGGGCGAGGTCGACGTGACCCGCGAGGTCGACGGCGGCCTGCAGACGGTGGGCCTCAAGCTGCCCGCCATCGTCACCACGGACCTGCGCCTCAACGAGCCGCGCTATGCGAGCCTTCCCAACATCATGAAGGCCAAGAAGAAGCCCCTCGACGAGACTTCGCCCGAGACGCTGGGCGTCGATGTGGCCCCGCGCCTGAAGGTGCTCAAGACCGCCGAGCCGGGCGGCCGCAAGGCCGGCGTGAAGGTGGGTTCCGTCGCCGAACTCGTCCAGAAGCTCAAGACCGAAGCCGGCGTGCTCTAAGGGAGAACAAGAACAATGACCACGTTGCTGATTGCCGAGCACGACAACACCCAGCTCAAGGACGCCACTCACAAGGCCCTCTCCGCGGCGAAGGCCCTGGGCGCACCGGTTCACGTGCTGGTGGCCGGCTCCAACGCCCAGGCTGCGGCGGAAGCCGCCGCCAAGCTCGAGGGCGTGGAGAAGGTGCTCCTGGCCGATGCTCCAGCCTATGAGCACATGCTGGCCGAGCCCGCCGCCGACCTGATCGTCTCGCTGGCCGGCTCCTACGATGCGCTCGTCGCGCCCTCGACCTCGAACGGCAAGAACATCATGCCGCGCGTCGCGGCCCTGCTCGACGTGATGCAGGTCTCCGACATCACCAAGGTCGTGTCGCCCGACACCTTCGAGCGCCCGATCTATGCCGGCAACGCCATCCAGACGGTGCAGGCCACCGACGCCAAGAAGGTGATCACGGTGCGCACGGCCGCCTTCCCGGCCGCCGGCGAGGGTGGCTCGGCTGCGATTGAGACGGTGAACGCGGCCAGCGATGCCGGGCTGTCGAGCTTCAAGGGCGAAGAAATCGCGAAGTCCGACCGTCCCGAGCTGACCTCGGCGCGGATCATCATCTCGGGCGGACGCTCGCTGGGCTCTGCGGAGAACTTCAAGCAGTATATCGAGCCGATCGCCGACAAGCTGGGCGCGGCCATGGGCGCTTCGCGCGCGGCCGTGGATGCGGGCTATGCTCCGAACGACTGGCAGGTGGGACAGACCGGCAAGGTCGTGGCGCCCGATCTCTACATCGCGGTCGGCATTTCAGGCGCCATTCAGCATCTGGCGGGTATGAAGGATTCCAAAGTCATTGTTGCGATCAACAAGGACGAGGAGGCGCCGATCTTCCAGGTCGCCGATTACGGCCTCGTGGGCGATCTCTTCTCAATCCTCCCTGAACTCAAGGATGAGTTGACCAAAGCCGGTTAATCGGTCCAGGAATAGGTGAGTGAAACAATCCGGGCGGGAGCGCTCGCCCGGATGCTTTGAGCATGGATGGCAGGCGAAGTCAGATGGGCATCGAGATCAAGACGGTTGGCGTGATCGGCGCGGGGCAGATGGGGAGCGGCATCGCTCATGTCTGTTCACTCGCAGGCTTCAGCGTCCTGCTGCACGACCTCTCGGATGAGCGCATCAATGCCGGGCTTGCCACCATTAACGGCAACATGGCCCGCCAGGTCGCCAAGGGGGCCATCGCCGACGCCGACCGCCAGGGGGCGCTGGAGCGCATCAAGCCGGCGCGGGGCTATGACGATCTCGGCGTCTGCGACATCGTGATCGAGGCCGCAACCGAGAACGAGGAGGTGAAGCGCAAGATCTTCACCAATCTCTGCCCCTCCCTGCGCCCGGATGCGATGATCGCGACGAACACGTCCTCGATCTCCATCACGCGCCTTGCCGCAGCCACGGACCGCCCGGAAAAGTTCATCGGCATCCATTTCATGAACCCGGTGCCGGTGATGCAGCTCGTCGAGCTGATCCGCGGCATCGCGACCGACGATCCCACTTACGAATCCGCCAAGGAATTCATCGCCAAGCTCGGCAAGACCTCGACCGTGTCGGAGGATTTCCCGGCCTTCATCGTCAACCGCATCCTGCTGCCGATGATCAACGAGGCGATCTACACCCTTTATGAGGGCGTGGGCTCGGTAGAGGCCATCGACACCGCCATGCGGCTCGGCGCGAACCATCCGATGGGCCCGCTGCAGCTCGCCGACTTCATCGGCCTCGACACCTGCCTGTCCATCATGCAGGTCCTGTACGAGGGCCTGGCCGATTCCAAGTACCGCCCCTGCCCGCTTCTCGTGAAATACGTCGAGGCCGGCTGGCTCGGCCGCAAGACCAAGCGCGGCTTCTACGATTACCGCGGCGAGCACCCGGTCCCGACCCGCTAGGCCTACAGAAAGCGGCGGAACAGGTCGGCGAAGAAATACGCCCCGAGGCTCCAGAAGGACGCCCAGAGCAGCGCCCCCAAGGCGTTCGCCAGTACAAAGCGCGGCCATGGCATGGCGACCGACCCGGCCAGAATGCCGTTGAGCTGGCGCAGCCCCACCACGAAGCGCGCCGTCATGACCATGATGAAGCCCTTGTCGCGGGCGGTTTTCTCAATCCGGGCCAGGCGATCCGGCGTCAACCGGATCTTTGGCGCCAGCCACAACAGCACAGGCCGCCCGCCGATGCGCCCAATGAGATAGCCCGTGCTGTCTCCCAGCACCGCCCCGCACCACGCCGCCAGAATGACATGCCCGATGGCATGATCGCCGTGGGCCGCCAGCAGCGAGACGGTGATCAGGGCGCTTTCACCGGGAAGCGGCACGCCAAAGGATTCGAAATAGAGAATGAGAAAGAGAGCCAGGACCCCATAGGCGGCGATGGCTGCCTCGACCGACCCGAAAACGTGCTGAAGAAGGGCCATTCCTCACCTCTTATCTTCTCCCGCATCCCCCATACCCCTCATCCTGAAGAGACCACGCCGCGATCGTCTCGAAGGACGAGACATCTCCAAAGAGCGCTGGATCCTCCTTCGAGACGCGGACTGGTCTGCTGCTCAGAATGAGGGCTGATGGGGTGGACACTCACAAAAAATGCCATTCTTGGCCGCATTTCCTGTGTGGTGCGTCACAAACGCATTTATCTGCGAACTTCACAACAGCGTCACAATGCCTATAGTCTACTCAGACGGGGCTACTCTTCTTTGAGAGGAGGCGATGTGACGGTACACGTCCAACCTGTTGTAAGGCCGGAAGCCTGTCCGGCCCTTGTGCTCAATGCCGATTACCGGCCTTTGAGTTACTACCCCTTGTCCATCTGGTGTTGGCAGGATGCGATCAAGGCGGTGTTTCTGGACCGGGTCAACATCGTCTCTGAATACGACAAGGTCGTGCGAAGTCCGAGCTTCGAAGTCCGCCTCCCCTCGGTGATTTCTCTGAAGACCTACGTTCAGCCCTCGCGGCACCCGGCCTTCACCCGCTTCAACGTTTTCCTGCGCGACCGTTTCAGCTGCCAATATTGCGGCACCCGTGAGGACCTGACCTTCGACCACGTCGTGCCCCGCTCCAAGGGCGGCCAGACGACCTGGGAAAACGTCGTCGCCGCCTGCGCCCCCTGCAATCTGAAGAAGGGCGACAAGATGCCCCGCGAAGTCGAGATGTGGCCCCGCCAGCATCCCTTCGCCCCCACCGTCCACGATCTGCACTCGAACGGACGGCTCTTCCCGCCGAACTACCTTCACGAAAGCTGGATGGACTATCTCTACTGGGACAGCGAGCTGGAGCCTTAAGAGCCGTCAGCGTCCGAGAAAGAAGCTTTTCCCTGAAGCAGCCTTCGCGGCGACAGCTGCAAGGGCCAGCGAGATCAGCACGTTCCAGCCCGCCAGCGACAGCCCCAGAAAACGCCATGCGGCCTCCGTGCAGCTCACCACGCGCGTGGTCTGAAGCTGGTTGAGGAAATCGCTCACATTGCCCGCGCCCGCGCCGGAGCCGCCTCCGCAATCGGCAGGCCCCGCGAAGAAGCCCCATTCAACGCCGGAATGGTAAGCGCCGAGCCCCGCGCTCACGAGGAAGACCAGCGCCAGCAGCCAGAGTCCTGCCCGGGTCCAGCGCGGCGGCAGAAGGGCCGCCACGATCCCGAGCGGAATGGCGATGTAATAGGGATTGCGCTGGACCAGGCACAGCTTGCAGGGCACGTAGCCGAACACATGCTCGAACACGAGCGCGCCGCCGATTGTGGCTGCGGCGCCGAGCGCCACCGCGAGGGCCGCTTGGCGCAGGGACAGGCTGAAGCGCATCGCCCTCACCTCAGAACATATACTTGAAGGCCACGAAGCCGCCGACGATGGCGATGATAGCCAAGGCGGCGACCAGATTGAAATTGTTGTCGATGATGGACTTGATGCGGGGGCCGAACCGGCTCATCAGCAGCGCCACGAGGAAGAAGCGCGCCCCGCGGGTGATCACCGAGAGCAGGATGAACCAGCCCAGGTGATAGCCTGCGAAGCCGGAGGTGATGGTCACGAGCTTGTAGGGAATCGGGGTCAGGCCCTTCAGCAGAATCACCCAGTGCCCGTATTCCGCATAGGCGTGCCGGAACGTCTCCGCGCTCTCGTTCAGGCCATAGAGCTGGAACAGCCAGGAGCCGATGGAATCGTAAAGCGCCAGACCGATCACATAGCCGAAGATGCCGCCCAGGACCGAAGAGATGGTGCAGATCAGGGCGTAGGACCATGCCTTGTCGGGGCGCGCCAACATCATCGGCACGAGCATCACATCCGGCGGCACCGGAAAGAAGGAGCTCTCCGAGAAAGAAACCAAAGCCAGTGCGTAGGGGGCTGAAGGCCGGGCCGCGAGAGATAGAGTCCAGTCGTAAAGGCGTCTTAGCATGGGGTCCCGGCGGAATTCTGATGAAACAGGGCTACGCGGGCCCTTTGAGCACAAGACGGCCCGGATGGCGAGAGGCAAGGCTTGCGGCGCAGCTTCGCATCAGACTGATTGACCCTGCTTGTACCGTCATGCTACTTCGCACTTCCTTGCCCCTGTGGCGGAATTGGTAGACGCGCTCGACTCAAAATCGAGTTCCGCAAGGAGTGCTGGTTCGATCCCGGCCAGGGGCACCATTTCCCATGACATCGATGGCGCATCCTCAAGCGCCCCACAGCCTGGATCCTGCCGGTCTAGAACTGTTGAGCTACCCCTTTTGCACCTTTGCCAAATCGGGAACCTTTGGCGCAAATGTCTCCGTTGAACGGCCAAGCCCTGTATCGTTGAAACAAATTGTAAAAGTGCGTTGCAGGCGGCTGCAAGAAGCAAACACCTTGAGACCAAGGGGCATCAATCATGGATCTAGAAGTCGAATACGTTGCTCGTGCACTCTATGAGGCCGAGGACAATGCACTCCTGTGGGAAGCCGAGCCGGAAATCGTGAAAGAGGAATTTCGCGACTATGCGCGCACGGCGATTGCGATGCTGCAACGGCAGGACTCGCAGGCGAGGGACCAATTCCCGTACGCCGCGTAAGCTGAGACTTATCTTCTCCAACAGCGCCCGTGGCGGGTTTTCCGCCACGGGCGCTGTCATTTCGAAACGTCTGGAATTCTAGCCGCGGCGCTCGATCACCGTCACGATCTTGCGGGTTTTCGGCTCCACGATCACGACCTGATCGCGAACGATCACATACCGGCATTCCGGCAGGCCGGCGAGGATGCGCACCACCTCATTGGGACATGCACGCAGGTCGGTAACGATCGTCTCCGGCACAACAGTCCCGACGCTCACCGTGAAGTTCACATTGGTGACAGGCTTCGCATCCACGCTGCTGAAGGCACGCGTGATTTCCGTGCGCTGCTCACTCGTGACATTGATGTTGGTGGAGCTTGATGTGCTGCTGGTCGTGTTGGCTGCACCGCCGGTCGTGCTGGAGCTGCCGCCGGTGGAGCCGGATGCGGCTCCACCCGAAGCCGCGCCGCCCGAGTTTGTGCCGGATGTTCCCGATGTTCCACCGGAACCGCTGCCGGACGTCCCCGATGTGTTGCCGGACGTATCGGACGATGCGCCACCCGATGCGGCGCCGGAACTCGTTCCCGACGTTCCGCTCGATGTCGTACCGGATGTCGAACCCGAAGCGCCTCCGGATGCACCGCCAGATGTTCCGCCGGAAACGCTGCCTGATGTGCCCCCCGAGGCCCCACCTGTGCTGCCGCCAGCGCCGCCGCTCGTCTGGGCGATGGCTGCCACACTCAGAGAAAAAGCAGCCGCGGCAACGGTCGTCAACAAAGCTACACGCATAAAGAACCCTCCGCTTCGCCAGGGACAGACCTCCTGCCCCATGGGTGATCGTGTCAACGGAGAGCCCTGGTGTGGGTTCCTCCTCCCAAGCTCGCGTGCAGCAGCATTGGAAAGTCGATACCCAATATTTGATCATGCAATGCGGAATAACCTGGCTGAAGAACGCAACAACCGCAGCGCCACCAAGGTTGCTTGGCAATGGAACCGTTAAATTTTACCGTCGCCCACAGTGCCGTTGCTATGGATGGTGCGTCACGTTCGTAAAATCCGGCCGGATCAGGCTTTGGTATCCTGCAGCACCAGATGATGGAAAGCTGCAACGACGTTCTCGTAGACGCCGCGCTTGAACGGAATGATCAGTTCCGGCAGCCGCTGCATGTCTTCCCAGCGCCACTCGTCGAATTCGGGCTTGTGATGACCGCCGCCGGGCTGCGTGATGTTGATCTCGCTCTCGTCGCCCTCGAAGCGAAAGGCGAACCATTTCTGCACCTGCCCCCGGTAACGGCCGCGCCATGCGCGACCGGCGACCATGGATGGTAGATCGTATGAATACCAATCGGGAGCTTCCGCGAGCAGGCTTACGGAGCGCACGCTGGTTTCCTCGTAAAGCTCACGCAAGGCAGCCTGATACGGATCCTCGCCCGGATCGATACCGCCCTGCGGCATCTGCCATGCATAACCATCGGAGACTTGATCGTTCTCGGAGTGGCGACGTCCGATGAAAACCCGGCCTTGCTTATTGATCAGCATGACGCCGACGCACGAGCGATAAGGCAGTTCCTTCCTGCCGTGCGGGCCCTTGGCGTTTCTCATCAGACACTCACTCCCTTGCTCAGCCCCCGTCGCCTGCCGATCATCTCTAGTATCGCCGGCTTGTGTCGATGGTTCCTTAGGTCAAGGTTCAAGAGTGCCGTTTCACGAAGGACCGCACAAGCCGTTCCTTGCATTTGTCAAAGCCTGAATGGAAAAAGCCTGGCGACCGGAGCCGCCAGGCTTTTCATTTCGTCTCGAGCGGAGCGCCTTAGTTCGGCGTCGGCGTCGTGGTGTTGGCAGCGCCCTTGCGCACGCCGTGGAGCAGATCGTAGGCGGCGAGCAGCTGCTTGTCCTTGGTCGGGTCCGGCGGAACGTAAGCGGAGGAACCGCCGCGCTCTTCCTTCTCGCCGCCATTGCTCAGGTGGCCGCGCAGACCGGCTTCGCCCTTGGTCTCGTCCTTGCCCTTCAGCTCTTCCGGGATGTCCTGCAATACCTCGATATCCGGCTCGATACCCTTGGCCTGGATCGAGCGGCCCGACGGCGTGTAGTAGCGCGCCGTTGTCAGGCGCACCGCGCCGTTGCCGCCCAGCGGAATGATGGTCTGCACGGAACCCTTGCCGAACGAGCGGGTGCCGAGCACCGTCGCCCGCTTGTGATCCTGCAGAGCGCCGGCGACGATTTCGGATGCGGAGGCCGAGCCGCCGTTCACGAGCACGACGATGGGCTTGCCCTTCGCGAGGTCGCCTGCCTTGGCGGTGAAGCGCTGCGTGTCTTCGGCATTGCGGCTGCGGGTCGAGACGATCTCGCCGCGATCGAGGAAGGCGTCGGACACCATGATCGCCTGATCGAGCAATCCGCCCGGATTGTTGCGGAGGTCGATGACGAAGCCTGCAACCTTGTCGGCGCCGATGTCGCTGGTGAGCTTCTCGATGCTCGTGCGAAGATTGTCGTAGGTCTGTTCGTTGAACTGCGTCACGCGCAGGACGCCGATGTCACCCTCGACGCGGGCACGCACCGGACGGACCTTGATGGTCTCGCGGGTGAGCTTCACCTCGATCGGATCCTTGGCTTCCTTGCGCTGGATCTTCAGCGTGACCGAGGAATTGACCGGGCCGCGCATCTTGTCGACGGCCTGGTTCAGGTTGAGTCCCTGAACGGGTTCGTTGTCGATATGCGTGATGACGTCGTTCGCCATGATGCCGGCGCGCGAAGCCGGGGTCTCGTCGATGGGGGTCACCACCTTCACGAGACCCTCCTCCATGGTGACCTCGATGCCGAGGCCGCCGAACTCGCCGCGGGTCTGCACCTGCATGTCGCGGAAGCTCTTGGGATCCATGTAGCTCGAATGCGGGTCGAGCGAGGTCAGCATGCCGTTGATCGCTGATTCGACGAGCTTCGATTCTTCAGGCTTTTCGACGTAGTCCGTGCGGACCTTCTCGAAGACGTCTCCGAAAAGGCTCAGCTGCCGGTATGTATCGGCCGAGGCGGCAACTGCGCCCGAGGAGAGCAGGGCCGTCTGCGACACCATGGTCGCGCTGCCCGCGCCGATAGCCACACCGAGAATCAATAGGGAGAGTTTGCGCATTATCCGCGAACCTTTTCGCTTTGCGATTTCGCCCACCAGGGACCTGGGTCGATCGAACCGCCGTCTTTCCTGAACTCAACATAGAGGACGGGATCGTTCTTTTCTATGGCAGAGCCGGTCAAACTCATGAGAGGAGAATCCCCCATGGTTGCGACTGGCTCGCCCGCGAGCACGAATTGCCCGACATCGACGTTGATTTGGTCCATCCCGGCCAGAAGAATATAATATCCCCCGCCGGCATTGATGATCAAGAGTCGACCATAGGATCGGAAGGGGCCTGCGAAGGCGACCCATCCGTCCGCCGGTGATACGACAGCCGCCTTGGGACGGGTGGTGATCGAAATGCCGCGCGTCGTTCCGCCATAGCCGTCCGCGGCTCCGAAATCCAGCGCGACGGTGCCGCTCACGGGCCGCGGAAGCAATCCTCTCGCCTCCGAGAACGGAATTTTGGGCGCCAGGCGGGCAGGATCGCGGAAAGCAGCCTGGGCGAAACGCTCCTTAGCCTCGCGCTCCTGTGCCTCAGCGGCCTTGCGGGCTTCCTCGGCAGCCTTCTGGGCGCCTGAGATTTCCGCCTCCATGCGGTCGATCAGCTCCTTGAGCGTGCCGGCCTGACGCGCAAGCTCGGCCGTCTTCTCCCGCTCGGTCCCGATGCTGCGCTCCACCTCGGCCATCCGGCCCTGACGGGCCGCCATGAGGGCCGTGAGCCGCTGCTGCTCGGTATTGAGGGCGCCCAGCTCCGTGTTGAGGGTCGAGCGGTCGGTGGCGATCGCCTCCTTGAGGCGCACCAATTCGGCGAGATCGGACGCCAGAACCTCGGCCTCGGCGCGAAGCTCGGGGAGCACCGCTCCCAGAATGATCGAGGCCCGTACGGCTTCGAGCATGTCTTCCGGACGGACCAGGACTGCAGGCGGCGGGCGGCGGCCCATGCGTTGGAGGGAGGCGAACACTTCGACGATGACCCCCCGGCGGCTTTCCAGGGAGCGGCGGATCGCCGCTTCGGAAGAAATCAGCGTTTGCAGGCGCTGTTCGAGGCCCCGGATCCGATCCTCGGTGTCCCGGACACGGGACGCTGTTTCGATCAGGGTCGCGTTGAGCTTGGCCCGGTCCGTCCTGATTTCTTCGATTTCGGCCTCAAGGCGCTTTTGAGCCTGGGCGCTGGCGTTCATCGCCTCTTCCAGAACCTTGAGATCGTTCTGGCGCTTCAGCCTTTCCTCCTCCGTTTCCGGCGCGACCTGAGGGGCCGCAGGCGCAGGCGAAGGCGGCTGCTGGGCCCACGCGGAGCCCGACAGGGAGAAAACCAGCCATGCAGCAAGGCTCAGAAGCCTGCGGGAAGGGAGAACTGAAAAGCGGTCCATGAATCAGGAATCATCGTGTCCGGCACGATGATAAGGGTGCCCGGCAATGATTGTCAGCGCCCGATAGAGCTGCTCGGCCACGAGCGCCCGGACGATCTGGTGCGGCATAGTGAGCGCCCCGAAGGAAACCACCATATCCGCGCGCTGGCGGATCTTGGGATCGAGCCCGTCAGGGCCTCCGATGACGCAGGCCACGCCGGAGCGGCCCTCATCGCGCCAATGCCTGATTCGCTCGGCGAAAGCCTCGCTGGAGGGGCTCTTGCCGCGCTCGTCGAAGATGATCAGCACGGAAGATCCGGCCTTCTCGAGAAGGGCGGCAGCTTCTTCCGCGCGGCGGTCGTCGTCGCGGCGCGCCCGGCTCTCCGGCAGCTCGACAATATCAAGCCCGGCCAGACCCATGGCCCGGCTCATGCCGTCGACCCTCTGCCTGTATCGTTCGACCAGCTCCCGTTCGGGGCCGCTCTTGAGACGGCCCACGGCCAGCAAGCTCAGTCGCAACTTTTCAAGCCTTTATCAGCTTGCGCGATCTTGAGGACGGTCTGCGCCCCACATCTTCTCGAGGTTGTAGAAGCCACGCACCTCGGGACGGAAAATGTGAACGAGAATGTCGCCAGCATCGATCAGAACCCAATCGCAGGCGGGCAGGCCCTCCACGCGCGCATTGCCGAACCCCTTGTCCTTGAGGTCCTTGACCAGACGGTCGGCAATCGCGCCCACGTGGCGGTGGGAACGGCCCGAGGTAACGATCATGGTGTCTGCAAGCGAGGTTTTGCCGGTCAGGTCGATCTCGACCGTGTTCTCGGCCTTCATATCCTCGATGGAAGCCAGGGCGACGGCCCGGATATCCTCATCATGCGGAGCAGCCGCTCCGGAGAGAGGGGGAAGCGTGTTGGTGTCCGCTTCGGCAGTGTTCAGTCGGTTCAGGTTCAAGCCCTTTCTAAGCAGCGCTCAATTGAGGCGCCGATCCTTAAGATAAGATCGAACGCCCTACTTTTTCAACGTCCTCCGGAAGGAGAAGTTCTGCTCATTCGCCGCAGCATTGTGGATGACAGGTGCGAGCGGGGTCCGTGCAGGAACACCCATGCGGGGGCTTTAAGCCCCGCGAGGGCCGTGGCCCTGCCCTCCTCGATGCGCCATTTCGAGAGGGCCTGCGCACTCCGGGCGTTCATGGCCCTCAGGGTCCAGCCCGGCCGGTCGATGATGGCCATGGGCATCATCCGGGCAATGCGCCGCCAGCCGCGCCAGCGGTGGAAACCCGCGAGGTTGTCCGCCCCCATCACCCAGACGAAATGCACGCCCGGACAACGCCGCTTGAGGTAGGCCAGCGTATCGACCGTATAACGCGCGCCGATTTCGCCTTCGAAGGCGGTCACGTCGATGCGGGGGTCGTCGGCGATCTCCCTGGCCTGCGCCATGCGCATCTCGGTCGAAGCGAGTTCGCCCGTATCCTTGAGCGGATTTCCCGGCGTGACGATCCACCAGAGGCGGTCGAGCCTCAGACGCTTGAGCGCCATGAGGCTCACATGGCGATGCCCCGCATGGGCCGGATTGAACGAGCCGCCATAAAGGCCGATGCGCATGCCCGGCGCAGCCGGCGGTAAGCGCGTCAGCCCCGAAGGCATGATGCGGAAGCGGGAGGGAGGAGCGCTCACGGACGCGTCTGACCCGAACCGCGAATGCGATATTTGAACGACGTCAGCTGCTCGACGCCCACGGGCCCACGCGCGTGCATGCGCCCCGTGGCAATGCCGATTTCCGCGCCGAAGCCGAACTCGCCGCCATCCGCGAACTGCGTCGAAGCGTTGTGCAGCACGATGGCGGAATCGACTTCGGCAAGAAAGCGCTCAGCAGCCGCAGCATCGCCCGTCACGATGGAATCGGTGTGGTGAGAGCCATAGGTTTCGATATGCGCGATGGCGTCGTCCAAGCCGTCCACGACGCGCACCGCAATGATCGCATCGAGATATTCCGTACGCCAATCCTCTTCCGTGGCAGCCGTCACGCGCGCATCGGCGCCTTGGGTCGCAACATCGCCGCGCACCGCGCAACCGGAATCGAGCAGCATGGAGACCAGAGGTGTCAGATGCGTTGCGGCGCAGCCGCGATCCACCAGCAGTGTCTCAGCCGATCCGCAAACGCCGGTCCTGCGCATCTTGGCGTTCAGCACGATCTTCCGCGCCATTTCCAGATTTGCCTTTTCGTGCACGAACACATGATTGAGGCCTTCCAGATGCGCGAAGACAGGCACCCTGGCCTCATCCTGCACGCGCGCCACGAGGCTCTTGCCGCCACGCGGCACGATGACGTCGATATTGCCGTCGAGGCCAGAGAGCATCGCGCCCACCGCCGCGCGGTCCCGCGTCGGCACGAGGCGGATGGCGTCGGCGGGCAGGCCCGCCTTCTCCAGGCCCTCGCCCATCGCATCCGCGATGACCGACGAAGTGCGGAAGCTGTCGGAGCCTGTGCGCAGGATGGCGGCATTGCCGGCCTTGAGGCAGAGCGCCCCTGCATCCGCCGTGACATTCGGGCGGCTCTCGAAAATGACGCCGATCACGCCGAGCGGCGTTGCCACGCGCTCGATCTTCAAGCCATTGGGGCGCTCGAACTGCGCCAGCACACGCCCAACCGGATCAGGCAGCGCAGCGACGCTCTCCACGGCGGCGGCGATGGCTTCCAGACGCTCCGGATTGAGAACGAGGCGGTCGATGAAAGCGGAACTCTGCCCCTTGGCCCTGGCCTCCGCGAGATCCTCGTCATTGGCGGCAAGGATAGTCGAGGCCTTCGCGCGGATGCTGGCGGCCATGGCGCGCAGAGCCGCATTCTTCTGCTCGTCGGACGCCAATGCGACCCGCCGGGCCGCCTGACGGGCATTGCGTCCCAACGCGGCCATGAGGGCAGGAACATCCGGATTGCCAACCGAAGCCGCACCTGACGCGTTGAGGTGTTCAGCGAGCGGATTTTCGCTCAAGGCTCGAGTGTCATCCATGTCCAAGTCCCAGCCCTCCGGCATCGAGAGGGAAACCGATCGTCCACGATCCATAGCACGCCAAGCTGCACGAGGACCAAGCCGTTCCATGCGGCCCGATTCCGTCGATTGCGAGATCCGGGTGGGGACCTCGGGCTGGCACTACAAATCCTGGCACGGACCTTTCTACCCGGAGACCTTAAAAATCAAGGACTTCCTGTCCTATTACGGGGAGCAGTTCGATACGGCCGAAATCAACAATTCCTTCTACAGGCTGCCGACCGAACAGGCCGTGCAGACATGGCGGGACAGCGTGCCGGGCGGGTTCCTCTTCGCCTGGAAGGTCTCGCGCTTCATCACGCACATGAAGAAACTGAAGGATGTGGCGGAGAGCATCGACCTCGTGTTCGGCCGCATGGCAGGCTTGGGAGATGCCTTGGGGCCCGCCCTGTTTCAGCTGCCGCCGCAGTTGCGGGCCAATGAAGAAACCCGCGAGCGGGTCGCACGCTGCCTCTCGCTCGTACCGCGCAGCCAGCGCATCGCCTTCGAGTTTCGCCACCCGAGCTGGTACGACGAGGCGACTTTCCGCATCCTGCGCGATCACAACGCGGCCCTCTGCATCTCCGATCATGCCGATGCTCCGGCGCCGTGGCTGACCACGGCCGGCTTCGTCTATGTGCGGGCGCATGGCACCAATGGCCGCTATGCCGGAAGCTACAGCGGGGAAACCCTGCAGGATTGGTCGCGCCGGATCGCGGACTGGCGGCAGGAGGGCCGGAGCGTTTACGTCTATTTCGACAACGACATCAAAAGCGCCGCCCCTGGCGACGCTCGAACCTTGCTCGAATGCCTGGAGAGCGATCAGTCGCTCAGCGCCATGTCGTCCCGGTGAACCATCTCGGCGCGTCCGGCATAGCCGAGGATCGCCTCGATCTCACGGCTCGGGCGGCCAATGATGCGTGAGGCCTCCTCCGCATCGTAGGCCACAAGGCCACGCCCGAGAACCCGGCTTCCGTCGCGGATCGTCACCGCATCGCCGCGATGGAACGTGCCCTCGACGCGCCGCACTCCAACCGGCAGCAGGCTCGCGCCGCCCTGCAGCGCACGGGCCGCGCCGTCATCCACGATGAGCGTGCCGCGCGGCTCCAATGCGCCGGCGATCCATGTCTTGCGTGCGGTCGCGGGATTGGAGGGCGTGAGGAACCACGTGCAGCGTCCGCCATCGGCGACGCGCCGCAACGGATTCTTGGCGCGTCCATCGGCGATGATCATATGCGTGCCGCTGGCGGTCGCGATCTTGCCTGCCTCTATCTTGGTGCGCATGCCGCCGCGCGAGAGTTCGGAGGCCGCGCCTCCCGCCATCGCCTCGATGGTGGGCGTAATGCGTTCGACCACCGGAATATGCTCGGCACCAGGATCGGATGCAGGCGGCGCGGTGTAGAGCCCGTCGATGTCGGAGAACAGCACCAGCAGATCGGCGCCGATCATCGTGGCGACGCGCGCCGCCAAGCGGTCGTTGTCGCCGTAGCGGATCTCGGATGTCGCGACCGTGTCGTTCTCGTTGACCACCGGCACGGCGCGCATCTCGAGAAGCTTCAGTGTCGTCGCGCGCGCATTGAGATAGCGACGCCGCTCCTCCGTGTCGGAGAGCGTCACGAGAATCTGACCGGCCGTGATGCCGTGATGCGCGAGCACCTCCGACCAGGTCCGCGCAAGGGCGATCTGGCCGACGGCTGCGGCGGCCTGGCTCTCCTCGAGCTTCAGCGGACCGGAAGGAAGCCCGAGAACCGTGCGGCCCATGGCGATGGCGCCGGAGGAGACGACGAGAACGTCGGTTCCCTTGCTGTGAAGATCGGCAATGTCCTCGGCAAGAGCGGCAAGCCATGCATGGTTCAAGCGTCCGCGCGCGCGATCCACCAGGAGCGCGGAGCCGACTTTCAGAACGACGCGGCGGAACTGGCTGAGCTGCGGGCTCACGGATGCCACTCTTCCTGGGCCTGGGCGGCGTCTTCCTCCTCGGCCTTCGCCTCATCGATCACGGTGAGCAGGGATTGCAGGGCTTCCTGCACCCCATGGCCGGACGCGGAGGAAAGCACGAGAGGCGTGCGCTTGCAGGCTTTCTTCAGCTTTTTCAGCTGTTCCTTCAGCGTGTCCTCATCGAGTGCGTCAACTTTGGAGAGCGCTACGACCTCAGGCTTATCCGCAAGGCCATGGCCATAGGCCTCGATCTCGTGGCGCACGACTTTGTAAGCCTCGCCCGCATCCTCGCTCGTGCCTTCGACAAGGTGCAGCAGCACGCGGCAGCGCTCCACGTGGCTCAGGAACCGGTCGCCGAGGCCGACGCCCTCGGATGCTCCTTCGATGAGGCCCGGAATGTCTGCCAGCACGAACTCGCGATTATGAATGCGCACGACGCCAAGCCCCGGATGGAGCGTGGTGAAGGGATAATCCGCGATCTTGGGTTTTGCCGCGGTGACAGTCGCCAGAAAGGTGGACTTTCCGGCATTCGGCAACCCGACGAGGCCCGCATCCGCGATCAGCTTCAGGCGCAGGATGATCGTCATCTCCACGCCCTCCTGGCCGGGATTGGCCCGGCGGGGCGCGCGGTTGGTGGAGGTCGTGAAATAGGCATTGCCGAAGCCGCCGTTGCCGCCTTTGGCGAGCAGCACCTTCTGGCCCACATGGGTCATGTCGGCGATGACGGTCTCGCCATCCTCCTCCAGGATCTCGGTTCCGGCCGGGACTTTCAGCACCACGTCCGCGCCCTTGGCGCCGGCACGGTTCTTGCCCATGCCGTGGCCGCCGGTCTTGGCCTTGAAGTGCTGCTGGTAGCGGTAGTCGATGAGGGTGTTCAGCCCCTCCACGCATTCGGCCCACACGTCACCGCCACGGCCGCCATCGCCGCCGTCCGGCCCGCCGAACTCGATGAACTTTTCACGGCGGAACGACACGGCACCACCGCCGCCATTGCCGGAACGAATATAGATCTTGGCTTGGTCGAGAAATTTCATAACCCGTATCCTTTACGGGACAACATGGATGCGAGCAACGCAGACGAAAGAAAAGCGCCCCCGAATGGTTTCCGGGAGCGCCCCGATTTGGTTTCGAGCATCTTTCCAGCGCAACAGCGGATATCCGCTGTTGCGTGGAATCTCAGCTCGCAAGCGAGATGGAACGGTCGAGCTCGACCTCGACCGAGGCGGGCTCGGGGATGAACCCCGTATGGCCCCAGGTCTTGAGGCTCTCCCAGGTCCGCCTGTCGAGGCGGAAATGGTCGACCGGATAGAGGCCGCACCGGGCAGGCAGTTCCGAGAGCCCTGCCCCCTGATAGGCAAAGCCGCACTTCTCCAGAACCCGCCGGGAAGCCGGATTGATGACCCGGGCACAGGCCGTGATCTCGTCCCCGTCGCCATAGGCGAAGAAGGCATCGATCAGGGCGCGGGCCGCCTCCGTGGCATAGCCCTGTCCCCAGGACGGCATGCCGAGCCAGTAGCCGAGATTCGGCTTGCCCGATTCGGGATCGGGTCCGATGCCGACCATGCCGATGAGGCTGTTCGGCTTGCCCTTCGGGGTGATCGCCAGCTGCAGGCCTTCGCCGTCCGCATTGGAGCGCCTCGCCTGGAAGATGAACCTCTCGGCCTGTTCCGGGGAGTATGGATGCGGAATTCGGGCCGTCATGTCCGCGACAGGTTTCTCACCGGCAAGGCGTACGACGGCTTGTGCATCCGCAAGGCGAGGCCAGCGCAGCCACAGGCGGCGCGTCTCGAGACGGAAAACATCGTCACGGGTGAGGTCGGGAAACATGGTCTTGCTCCGATCCGAATGGGCCCTCCCTGGGCCCGGAAAACACGAAGGGGAGGTGGACATCCCACCTCCCCTGTCGGTTTTTGGATCTGAGCTTGGCCTTTAAGGGCCACTTGGAGCTTCTGATCCGCCGGGTCGGTGTGATGCCGGCGGGAGCTCCTTCGTTTTGCTCTCGCCGTTTACTCTGCAGCCTCTTGGGCCGGTACGACCGATACGAATGCTCGGCCCTGACGCGTAAGGAATCGGACTCGGCCATTGGCCGTGGCAAAGAGGGTGTGGTCTTTGCCCATGCCGACGTTAGCGCCGGCATGCCATTTCGTGCCGCGCTGACGAATGATGATGTTGCCGGCGATGACCTGCTGATCGCCGAACTTCTTGACTCCGAGGCGACGGCCTTCGGAGTCGCGACCGTTGCGGGACGAGCCGCCTGCTTTTTTATGAGCCATGGGTATGTACTCCCGTGTTCTGTGTCAGTGAGCCGAACGCTTATTCAGCGGAGGCCGGCGCAGCTTCGTCAGCCGCAGCCTTCGTGGACTTCTTGGCAGCCGCCTTCTTGGGCTTCGCGCCACCGGCGAGGATCTCGGTGATCCGCACCACGGTGTAATCCTGGCGATGCCCGCGCTTGCGGCGGGAATTCTGGCGACGGCGCTTCTTGAAGGAGATGACCTTCTCGCCGCGGGTGTGCTCCACCACTTCGCCTGCCACGGTCACGCCCTCGACGAGGGGGGCGCCAACCTGGGTCGAACCGTCGTTGGTGACCATGAGAACCTGGTCGAACGTAACGGCGGTGCCCGGCTCGCCCGCGAGCGTGGCGACGGTGATGACGTCATTGGCGGCAACGCGATACTGCTTGCCGCCGGTCTTGATCACTGCGAACATCTTGATCCTCGTGTTCTAACCCAAATCTCTAACGAGGCTTTTGGCCCGCAGGATTGGCTTTTTGGCAGTTTCCGGCTTCGTTTCACGGCCGCTTGGCGCAGCCGCATGGATACGAGCAGGCACTCTTACCCGCTCATAGAGGATGCCTACCTACGGGCTCCCCTCGCCTTTGTCAATCAAAAACCCCGTAAAAACCTGCCTCAGGGTGCTTGAAGAGCCGCCAAGCCCATGATATCCACCCGGCCTCAACCAGCGGGCCCCAGGGCCTTCGCGACCCGGAGAGGTGGCAGAGTGGTTGAATGCACCGCACTCGAAATGCGGCATACGGGCAACCGTATCGGGAGTTCGAATCTCCCCCTCTCCGCCATTACCTTCCCAAGACTTCCAGAATAAATCGGAACGCTTGCCGTTCAGCGGCGCGGGTTGCTCCGAAGAGGCCGCCGCTTTTGCGCGCGTTCTCGCGCCAGATCGATGCGCTTCATGGAGGAAGCGATCGGTTGGAGGCGGCGCCCCTCCCCGCCGCCTCGTTCAGCGTGCGCCAGCCGCGGTCAGGAGTTGTTCGATCTCATGGTAGCCACGCCGGCGCGCATGCTGCAGGGGTGTGACCCCGTCGCGGTCGGCAAAGTTGGCGTTCGCTCCTGCATCGAGCAGCAGCCGCACAATTTCCACATGTCTGCGCCCACCATCCCCGAGAATGATGGCCTCGAGCAATGCGGTCCAGCCCAGCTTGTTCACGTGATCGACATCCACGCCAGCAGCGATCAGGGTGCGCACCGTCTCCACGTGCCCGCGCTCGGCGGCGGGAATGAGCGCCGTGCCGCCATAGCGGTTCGTGCTCTTGAGATCGGCGCCATGAGCCAGCGTCAGGTTGAGGATTTCGAGATAGCCCCTTGCACCGGCGAGCAGGTAGGGACTGTCGTTGATCTCGTCCTTCGCGTTCACATCGGCGCCCGCCTCGATCAGGGCTTTCGCCGCGGCAACGTGATTGCTCTGGACAGCGGCCATGAGGGCCGTTCGCTGTCGGCTGTCACGCGCATCGATGCTCGCCCCTTCCCCCAGGGCGCGCCTGACGCCGTCGGAATCTCCCTGCTCTGCGGCGGCGATGAGTTGGCGGTCGAGGGGCGAAGGGGTTCCACTCGAACCAAACCCCGAAAATGTGCTCATCAGCAAGGCTCCCAACACCATCACAGGGAACAGAGATCTCATCATCGTGCCATCCACAATACCGTTCCAGCCCTTCCCGGTCTGGAATATCGGCCCGCCATGCGCATTGGGAAGGGCCGCACCATGCGCAGGGCGACTGATCGCGACACTCCTCAGCGGGCTCCGGAGCGGCCTGGCGGGCGCGCGGCGGTCTTGACTGGGACATCCAGCATCGCCTTCTCGCCCGGCGTGAGGTGCCGGACCTCGCCTCGCGGCAGATCGCCCAGCCGCACACCGCCCACATCGATGCGCACGAGGCGGAACACCTCCGCCCCGACTGCGTCCAGCAGGCGCCGGATCTGTCGGTTCCTGCCCTCATTGAGGACGACTTCGAGCCACGCGTTGCGTGCGCCGGACCGGAGGAGTTTTGCCGATCTTGCGACCAAGCGCTCGCCGTCGAGCATCATGCCGGCTTCGAGCCGTTCCAGCATGTCTTCATCCGGCAGACGGTCGATCTGGACGTGGTAGATCTTTTCGACATTCGATGCGGGGTCCAGAACGCGCTGAGCCCAGCGCGTGTCGTTGGTCATCAGCAGGAGGCCCTCGCTCGCTTTGTCGAGGCGTCCAACGGGCGCGACGAACGGGAGATCGAGGCCCTCCAGGCACTCGTAGACCGTTGCCCGCTCCTGCGGATCGTCGCGGGTTGTGACCAGGCCGCGCGGCTTGTTGAGCATCAGGTAAACCTTGCGCTCCGCCACGACCGGCTCTCCGTCGACAGTAATGCGGGCGCGCCCAGGATCGACGCGAACGGTCGCGTTGCGAACCACGCGGCCATCGACGCGCACTCGCCCTTCCGTGATGAGGGCTTCGGCCTGCGTGCGGGAGCAGAATCCGAGCTTGGACAGGGCGCGAGGCAGGCTGACCACAGCGCCGTCCTGACGCCGCGGCCCACCCGCACCCCGCAATCTGGGCGGCGGCTTCATGATCTCAGCGGTCCTCAGACGGTAGAGGATCGAAACGAACGGCAGAGACCGACATTGCGGAGCAGCAGACCCTTCCTGCCCGGGTCAAGCAAGTGTTCGATCGGATCGAAGCCCCCAATGTCGAAATGAGAATGCCCTCTTGGTTATCGCGATCCGTCAACGCCTGATCCGGCATGGAGGTTGGGTGCAATCTATCTCGCTCCTGTGTGTCTCTGGTGGCGACGTGTTCTTGCCGTCTTGAGCCTCAGAATGCAACGGCCGGATGGGCATCCGGCACGCAGACCCATTGGCCGATGGAAGGCTGCGACTTCATGCCCGACACCACTCGCCTATCTTCCAGACGGCCCCATAGCTTGCCTTCGCAGATAATAGGGCTATCTTGTCAGTGTGATGTTCAAGCTCGTGAAAAATCTTCGCCTTTTGGTGCGCGCGGGCTGCCTCCAAGCAGGCACGTAAGCCCCAGGGGCCGGTCTCGCCCATTGTGGCCTGCCGGCGCTCAGGGGCATCCAATCTCCCTCATACAGCCGTTAAGCCGTCGCATGCGCCGTCCAGGTGCGTGTCGGCCTTTCACGTCCGTCTGCCCTGCGGGAATGCGCATCTCATGCGTCCGCAGCTGACCGCTTTGAGGAGGCTTTGATGAACACACAGCACGAACTCCCCCCGATCACCCTCGCAGCCAGCGACTACAACCGCCTGCTGTTCACTGCGATGATCCAGCAGAAACAGGGCTGGCGAACGCCCAACTTCCTGCTCAAGGAGCTGCGCCGCGCCAATGTCTGCCACCCAGGAGCCCTGCCGGAAGACGTCGTCTCGACGGATTGCCGCGTAATCTACCGGGTTGACGACGAACCGAAGTCGCGAGCGCACCTGCTCGTTCACCCCGAAGACCTGATCTGGCCTGGCGCGGAGCTCTCGGTGACCACACCGCTCGGCACCGCGCTGCTGGGCCTGCGCGTTGGCGACAGCATGTCATTCGTCGAAGCGGACGGCACGGTTCATGACGTTTTCGTGGAGGGCATCGGCCTTCGCTTTCTGGACGACGGCTCGACAGTCACGCGCGCTCCTGGCGGCATCATCTGGACTTGAGGCAAGTGGAGAACACGATGATCAAGCAAGAAGGCCTTCCACCCGTGACGATCTCGACGGGCGATTACGACCGCCTTGCCTTCGTGGCATCGTTCGGGCTGAGCTTTCAGCAGGGCCACCCGGCAGCGGCGATGCTCGCCAATGAACTGATCCGGGCGACGGTCGTAACGCCGCGCGTCATTCCACCGTCGGTGGCGACGATGCACTCGCGGCTGGAGTTTCGCGATGACGTCACGTGGAATGTCCGCTGCGTAACGCTGGTCTATCCTGACGAGGATGACGGCGAGGCGGACCGGATGTCCGTGCTGTCGCCGGAAGGCGCAGCGCTGATCGGCCTCAGCGAAGGACGTTCGATCACGTGGCGAACGCCGAAGGGATGGCGCAGCCTGACGCTGTTGCGCGTTCTCTATCAGCCGCATGGACGCTTTGTGGAGCCATGGAAGGAATTGTCATGAAACGCTTCCAAGCAGCATCGCTAGAGTTGTCCTGCATCGGAATGCTCATGGATGGAGGCCTGAATTGTTGAGTCAGGTTCTTGCTTCCATCGTGCTTATCGTGGGCTGTTTCCTGATTTATCAGATGGTCATCCGCCAAGCCCGATGATGGAGCACGTGATGCGCTGGCTGGCTTGGGGCCTCCTGTTTCTCGGCACAGCCGCGGGCTTGTGGGAACACTGGCCGGGGTAAGCAGACGCAAAGCGGCGGCAATCCTGCGCCGTGAGCGCCAGGCGCGGAATAGCCGCGATCACATCATCCATGCATGGTGGCGCGGCGATCAGGCTCCGACCAGGAATCCGCCGCCGCCTGGGTAGCGCATTGCGACCTCTGTCATGCGGCTGCATGAGCAATACCCTCATCAGATCACTTGTCTTTGCATGCTACTGAACCCCAACCGGCACGAAGGCGCCGACGACCCTCGGGCCAACGGCTTCGACGCGCACGTCAAGCAAGTCGTCCGAGCCGATCAGCGGCATCCTGTCTCCGGCACGCAGGCCGAGCAGGGACAGGCCGATCGGAGTCAGGACCGACAGCTCGGCCGGCGGCCACATGCGGTCCTCCGGGTGAATCAACATGCGCTTTTCCGGCGTGTCTTCGCCCGCAAGCCGGTAGGTCACGAACGTGTCGAGAGTGACAACATCATCCGGCAGCCGGTCCGGCTCGCATAAGGCGGCCCGCTGCAATTCATGCAGGAGCTGCGCCGCGAGCGGATGAGCGTGCTCGGCGAGCTCACGAGCTGTCCGCATCAGGCGCCGGTGATCATGCGGCGTCATCGTGATAGCTGGCAAATGGGCGGTCATTGGAAACCTCTTGGAAACCTCGTCGATAAACTCGGTCAGGGGAAAGAGCAGGCTTACGGGATTGGCGACCCGGTGACGGGCGAAGACGGCGCCCCAACCGGCAGGATCGCCGTGGCGGCGATCTCCACGACCGCTGCCGGATTCACCAATCCAGTGACCTCCACCAGCGCCATTGCCGGATAATGATGGCCCATGACCTCCTGGTAGACCACGCCGATTTCCTTGAGCAGCATCCGGTAATGATCGATGTCGAGCACGTACCAGGTCATCTGCGCGATATCCTCGGGCGCGCCGCCCGCTTCGGCGAGGACCGTGCGCACGTTTCGCAACGCCTGGCGGGCTTGGGGCACGAGTCCGATGGATGTCACCCTGCCCGCATTGTCGGTGGCGATCTGCCCGCCGATGAACACGAACGTGCCGGTGCCTGCCATCGCATGCGAATAGCCGCGGGGGCTCGGCCACTTCGGCGGATTGATCTCGCGCAGCGGGGGCGCCAGAGACGGTGTCGCGATAGTCATGTTGTCCTCCTGCTCGGCTCCGTCGCGGGACGAAGCCTTGTTGATCCGAAATGCCGCCAAGAGGGTTCCCCGGGACGGCGGCTCAGTGGCCGCCGCCCGCGGGGCTCAGGATCCCGTTTTCAGGAACCTCGTGGCCACCGGATCCTCGCGCAGCGAGAACGGCTCGTATGAGGGTGCCAGCGCAAAAGCGGCCCGGTGCACCTCGGGCGAGTAGTAGCGGGTCCGGCCCTGCAGCACGCCGAAGCGCTCCCGCAGAGCATCGATCGGGGGACGCAGCGCATCGCGGGATTCGGCTGCGGCCACAAGTGCGAGCATGCCGCCGGCATAGGTTGGCACTGGCGCAAGGTAGGGCCGCACACCAGGGAAGGAACCGGAGAGCCGTTGGCACACCATCTCCAACTCGCCGGGCTGGAAGAACGGCGCGCCGCTCTGCACAACGATCATACCGCCTGGGCGAAGGCGACGTCGGCAGGCCTTGTAGAAGTCGGCCGTAAAGAGCGGCTCGCCCGGTCCCATGGGGTCTGTCGAGTCGATGATGATGACATCGAACCTGTCCTCGGTCTCGGCGATGTAGCGCGTCCCATCCATGACGAGCACGTTTGCACGCGGATCGTCAAAGGCGCCGCTCGAAACGTCGGGCAGGAAGCGCCGCGACAGATCGATCACTTCGCCGTCGATTTCCACGAGAGTAGCGCGTTCGACTGGATGCTTCAGCACCTCCTTCAGGGTGCCGCCATCCCCGCCGCCGATGATGAGCACGTCCCGTGCGGAGCCATGGGCCATCAGCGGTACGTGAGCGATCATCTCGTGATAGATGTGATTGTCGCGTTCCGTCAGCTGCAGAATGCCATCGAGTACCAGAACCTTGCCGAAGGTCGCGTTCTCGAAGATCAGGACATCCTGGAACTCGGTCCGCCAATGGTACAGCACGCTGTCCATGGAGAGCATCTGCTTGTGATGCTCGTAGAGCTTCTCCTGAAACCAGTTCATAGGACCACTCCACGCTTGTGCTCGGCGAGTGTGACGACACCGGGCAGGAACGCGCCTTTGAGAACCTCGATGGCCTTGTGCGGCTGCGCGCCGCCGCACATGAAAACGTCAACGGCCGCGTAGGAGACCTCGGGCCAGGTGTGGATGGAGATATGGCTTTCGGCGAGAACGGCCACGCCGGAGATGCCGCCATTGGGAGAAAAGTGATGGAGGTCGATGTTGAGCAGCGTCGCGCCGGCACGACCCGCTGCGTCACGAAGAGCCTGCTCGACCAACGGAAGATCGTCCAGGTTCGACGCGTGCCAGAGGTCAACGATCAGATGCGTCCCGGCAAACAGAATGCCGTCGCGTTGAATGAAATGGTCGAGGCGGCCATCATTGGCCGGAAAAGGGGTCTTGGGAGGGATCGCAAGGGGCGTGGTCCGGTCAGCATGACGCGGGTGGCCCTCATAACCGTGAGCCGGCGGGCGCGGGTCAGGGGCGGCAATCACGCTGAGGCGGTTGGTTTCGGCCATTCAGTTCTCCATTGGCAGGATTTCTGCCGGTTGCAAGACAAGGGCGGGCCACGCGGCCGGTGGAGGTCGCGTGGCATATCGTTCGCATGACGTGCGCAAGGCATGCGTGCTTACGCGGGCTGGAGCTCCGCAGCGGCGGGATCACGCACCTGCAGCACGGTCAGCCGCTTTGTCTCTCCGGTGCGCGTGGTCCAATCGATTGACTTTCCGACAGGCAGTCCGATCAACGCAGTACCGATGGGTGTGAGCACCGAGATGCGCCCCCTCGAGATGTCGGCCTCGTTCGGATAAACGAGGGTCACCGTCTGCACGCGGCCGGTCATATCGTCTCGGAATTCGACCATGCAGCCCATACACACAGTGTCGGCGGGCTGGCGGCCTTTGGCCAGAATATGCGCGCGGTCGAGTTCTTCGCTGAGTGCGGCAGCAACCTCGGGCATGGTGTGCGCAGCCGCATTTGCGAGCACCGACAGCTTGTCGTGGTCGGCTGCAGTCAGGGTGATGCGCGGCTTGGCGCTTGCTTTATTCGTCATCTCAAGTCTCCAGTTTTGGTGTGGACGTCAGCGCCAGTCATGCGGCGCTCGGTCCGGGATCGTCGTCATCGCCTTGCGGCGGATCGGGAAGCCGCTCCGGCGCCGGTCGGCTCCGTGGCATCAATCGAACCACTTTTCCGTCAGGCTCCTCTGCTCCGTGCGGATCTGGCTTTGATGGCGGCTCGTTCTGGGACTGATCCATGGCATGGCCTCCTTTGCGCCGGATTGAAACGGGAGCGGATGCGGGTTGGAGCATCTGCGTCGGGAATTCGGGAGCAACTGGCTTCAACGCCGGGCGCGCATCTCCGGACGACGGGCCGGGCTCTGCGCCCGCCGCCGGAAATTGTCTGCGCCACATCACGTGGGGCACAATATTGAAAAAACGTTGAAGCATACCGCTGCGCCAGCTGCCGCAGCAGCCAGCCTCACAAGATGTCCGAAGGTTTGGAAACTTGCACTGCCCCGAACTCGGGGCGCGGATGCGCGTCGAGCTCGGGGCTAATTGCCCGCGATGAGGTTGCCTGCACGCAGCAGGCCATGACGGTGATGTACGAAGCTCAACATAATGCCCCTAAGCTGGTGCACATTGCCCCGTTTGTCAAATCGTTGACGAGGCGTGTGGCGGAATGCCCTGGCTCAGGCTCATCATCGGGCTCACGCCAGGCGTCGCTCGTGAGTACGACATGGATCGCCTCCGCGTCCTTCGCGGACCTCAATCGCGCGGCCACCTCGCGGTCGCGCAACCGTCGCGCCACGCAGGCCAAGGCCCGCAGATGCGTGGGATCGTCGCCATCGGGACTCAACAGCAGAAACACGAGATCGGCGGGAATATCGTCCGCCGCGCCGAAATCCTGCGCTGGCTTGAGACGCGCGAAAGCGCCGATGGGCTGGTCAATGCCGCGGGTCGCGGCGTGAGGGATCGCGATGCCGCGCCCGAAACCGAAGGTGGACGCATCACCACGCTCCAGAACCGCACGGCAGACGGCATCGCAATCCAGAGAAACCTCCGTCGACGCGAGGCGAACGAGCTCGCCAATGATCTGCTGAACGTCGCGGGCGTGCAGTCGCGAAACCACACGAGCGGGAGATATCAGGGTCGTCATCATGGTGGATGCCATCGTCACCATCGGCCGGATTCCAGGCCGCCTCATATTTCCAGGAACAGGACAGAGTCATTCGCCCGGGCGGCATGCCGCCGCGGGTTCAGATGCCCGTTTGCAGGATTCCCTTTCGGCGCAGCATGCGCCGGATGAGAAAGCGTACGTTCATGGCAATATGGCAACGCTTGTCCGCAGAGTAAGTTCGAGCTCGCACACGAGACTGTCCCTGAAGGCCTCAGCATCCCGTTCCATCTGCATGAACTCCATAGCTTGAACAAGCGCTTTTAATATCTATCTTGAGGATATCATGCCAACGTCAGCCATGGTTCTTCGAACCGCCGCCCGGACCTCCCGCCGCGCCTCAAGCGCCTGAGCCGGGGCAAGACGCCCGTCTTGCGCCCGGGAGATTTCACTACACAGCAAATTTTCGTCAGCCGACGATCAGCGGCCGTATGCTGTTCGTGCCCGTCGGCGGCATATGCCCAGGCGTTGAAGCCGCTTGGCCGATGATACTCGTTTCAGGAGGATGAGGTGTCCGCGTCTTCAGTTATCCCGACCGTTTCCGCACTCGACCATGAGCGGCTTCAAAGGGTCGCTTCAGCTGGCATGCAGATCCGCAGGCTGCCGCCATCCGCTAAATTTCTTGCATCAGAGCTCGAACGAGCCAGGGTTGTCAGCCCAGCCAGCCTTCCTCCGAATGTGATCTCCATGCATTCGGTTTTCGACTTTCAAGACGGAATCACGGAGCAGATCCGACGCGCAATGCTGGTTTATCCAGGCGAAGAGGATGCAGGTGCGGAGCGCATTTCCGTGCTGTCGCCACTCGGCGCGGCGCTGATCGGATTGGCTGAGGGGCAATTGTTCCCATGGCGTAGCGCTACGGGCGTGCGGCGGACGCTGCAGGTTATCCGCGTGGTGCATCAACCCGAACGCGCGAACGGCCATGGGGATCATCACGTTGGAGCAGCGACAGCAGTGACTTGAGCTGACGTGAACCGGGCCGGAGGTTTCTCCGGCCCGGCATAGGGTCTAAGCGTGTGCCGCGGCCGGCGGTTGAACCCGCCTGCTGTCTGCAGCCCGCTTCTTCCTGCGAAGCAACTGATTGCCGATCTTGGCAAGCGCTAGGTCAAACGCCTGATTGCAGTTCGTAGCCGTGGCTTCTGCAATGATCATCTTCAAATTGCCGACCTGAACATTGATGGTGCAGCAGTACCAATGCCCGTCGCGCGTGAACCCGACGGTCGCATGCTTCAGGTGCCCGAAATGAGTTTCTGCGACATGCAGGATCTCCTCCTGAACCTTGCGCGGCAGCGCCTCGCCAAGATCGATGTTGGAGCTGTTGATCCTGATCGGAGCGAGTGTGGCGTTCTGCTTCATGAGAGTCTCCTTCTTGAGATTAAGGGATGGGAGCATCCTGATGCGGTCGTCACGTCATCAGGAGGCATGGGAACATGTGGAGTGTCGGGTTTGGCCGGTTTGCTACTTCTGTCGGAACACCAAGGGCACCGGGCCGCGGCCCTTGGCAGATTACGCTTGCAGATCCTGCAGACGTCCCGTCGGGCGCGTCTCAGCATCATCGTTCTCCTTTCGCGAGCCTCTGCTCGGCAAAGCTATCGTCGAGTTTTGTGAAGGCGGGTGGTCACCACGGCCGCATCCGTGTCATCGGCCTTTTCCGCCGAGGAATATCTGAGTCAGAGCAACGCGGGCCATCGCGATCAACGTGAGGGATATGGACAGACCCAGGAGGCTGAGCGACGCCGCGTAGCCGAATGCTTCACCGAGCCGCTCCCAGAAAATGAATTGCGCAAGCGTCAGCGCAAAGACGATTGAAAGGATTGCGACGGACATGACCTCACCATGCGGCTGTCCCAGCGAGACGGCCGCTCATCATGATTGGATTGTGATTGCGAAAACCCGCGCGCCGGATCAGTCCACTCAGTGGATGACGACGAGATTATAAGCGGTCGGGTTTTGCCGTGTACCGATCATCCCCGGACTGAAAACGTCCGGGGCTCAGGCTCCCGTCTTCAGACGGCCTGCACGCAAAGCGGAAATGGTACGGATCTTGGACATGACACCATCAATGTCGGATGCGTGCGCATTATTGTCAACGGTCATTGCCCGCGTCAGAAGGCGCGATTTGACAAAGCGCCGATGCAGCCTAAGCTTGCCTCGTCATGATGCCGTTTGCCATACATCATCGCGGCCGTTGCCGCGCCGGAACCCTAGTCGCAGGACGATAGCCCCGCGTCCGCTGCGCAGGCGCGCGGACCCGGGGAGATGAAATCTATCAAAATATCGAGTCGGGCTGGGATGCAGGCGAACGCATGTTCCGGAGCCGCGCCCGCATTGGCATTGCGCTTGGGCAGCGGACATCTGTCGGACAATGTTGCTGCTTTCCGGCATTTGCATTTCAACAGGACATCATGAGCAAGGAATCGAAAAAGAGATCTTTGAGCTATCGGGTGACGACGCCCGACGAACGTACACGGCGCGAGGCCGAGATAGAGCGGCGGTCCGAGCGCATCATGGCGCTGAAGGCGCATGGTCTGAACTATGCTACCATCGCAATCCGGCTGGGCCTGAGCGCCAGCACCGTGAGTAGGCTGGCGCGCGAGTATGTTCAACGGGCGCAAAGTTAGGCTCTGACCGCGCGCAGCCGGAGCCGCAATTGTGAAAGGAGCGAAAAATGTCCAGTCATGCTCAAAACGCGCTGAGCCTGCGCAACGGGGCTTACATGCCTTCGGAGATTGAAGCGCTGGCCTGCGAATTGTTCGAGCGTGTCTGCCGCGATGACAGCTTCGAGGACCTCAAGCGGCGTGCTGCCTTCGATCGTCAGGATGCAGGTCGCCTCAGACACTGGATCAGAGCCGCACACGCCATGCTGGCGGAGGAACAGTCCCAACGTCGCTGATCAGCTGAACTTGATTTCGTGGAACTTCTACTTACCTTAGGAGTGTCATGATCACGCTGCATCACATCTCCCGTCATTGTGTGGAGCGCCTCCTCCGAGGCCACTGACCCCCGAAGGCCGGCCGTGCCCAATGCGGCGGCCCGCCATTCGGGGCCATGACGATTCCTGAGCCATCGTCTGACTTGTAGCGCCCTTTCAAGGGCCGGCGCGGCATGCGCCTCATCAGGATCGTCCTTCAATCTTTCGCATGCTGCGCTGCGCGGAGGAGAAGACATGATCGCACGCTATCACCAATCGACCGAGCCCCTTTCGCCGCACCGGTTGCTATCCTTGGCCCTTGGCCAATCGTCATTTCCGGACGATAGCAGTCGCATCGCGCCGATGCCATGGCGTCTGAAGCGGGAAGCCCTAGGCCGCTCGACACCAGATAAATCACAAGTCCAAAATAACTGGACGCAACATCCGCGCGCAGCCACGTTACCATCCCCGCTTACTGTTGCAGACGTGATGACGCGCGACGTGGTTTCCGTCTCGACAGCAACTCCAGTGAGCGAGATCGCCAGCCTGATGGCAGGCAAGCGGATCAGTTCCGTACCTGTGGTCGGAGTCGACGGAAGTCTCCTTGGCATCATCAGCGAGGGGGACCTGATCAGGCGGGCCGAGATCGGAACGGAGCGCCGGCGTCCTTGGTGGCGCAGGATCTTTGCGGATATCGAGGCAGAGGCCGCTGACTACGTGCGAAGCCACGGCCGGAAGGCACGACACGTGATGACGCCGGAGGTGGTCACGGCCACCGAAGACAAGGCACTGCCGGACCTCGCCGACATCATGGAGAAGCGGCGGCTCAAGAGGCTTCCCGTCGTACGTGGGAAGCGTCTCGTCGGCATCGTCAGCCGCAGCGACCTCGTCAAGGCGGTGGCCCGCCATCGCGCTCCCCTCTTCGCGCAACCTCCCACGGACGATGCGATCCTGCAGGACCTGATGGACCGCGTGAAGGCAGTGACGCCCTCTCATCTGGTCATCAACATCTCGGTGCATCGCGGCAACGTGGACATCGCCGGGGTCCTGGACTCGACGGCCGAACGGGAGGCGGTCCTCGTCGCCGTCGAAAACACGCCGGGGGTCCGTTCAATACAGAACCGTCTCATCCTGCGCCCCCGCTCCGTTTCCTGAACTGGGAGGACAATACGATGACGCGATCTCGCGCAATCCTCAATGCCGTCATCCTGTTTGGCGGCGTGTGCCTGCTGCTCGGAGTCCCGGGAATGATCATGATCGATTCCTGGAGGGTCCTTGCGATCTACGCCGTCGCAGTCCTCGGCTTCGCCGCGTGGGTGTCCCGGGAGACGTATCAGGGCTCCCGCACAACATCGGATAGGCTCAAGTCTTAAGAGGCCTCGGGACGGGCTCCCTAGCCCTTGGTTCATCGGCCTCGAAAGAGGTCGATGAACCATTGTCTCCGGCAAGGGAAATGGCGCGAGGAACCCAGGCGAAGGAATACATGCCAAATGAGAGGAGGAACCTGGAGCCGGGAAGCGGGTTTCTCCTCAAAGCCAAGCTTTCCTGGTCTGCAGTGCGAGTCGGGCCGGCAAACGAGGTGACTGTGACCAGCGAACGCTACGCCATCGGTCTCGCCCGCGCCTTCGGCGGCGCGATTCTATTTGGCCTCCCGCTGCTGATGACAATGGAGATGTGGTCGCTCGGCTTTTCGATGGGGCGCGGCCGGCTGCTGATGCTCATGATGTTCACCCTCATGATGCTCGTGGGCCTCTCCTACTTCTCAGGCTTCGAAAAGACGTTCAGCCTGAAGGAGGACGCCATGGACGCGTTCGCTGCCTTCGGTGTCGGCATAACGACCTCCGCCCTGCTGCTCGTGACGCTCGCCGTGATTACATTCGACATGAGTTGGGGCGACATGGTCGGCCGAGTGGCGCTGCAGAGCGTACCGGCCAGCATCGGTGCGATGCTCGGGCGCAAGCAACTCGGGGATGAGCAGGACATGAAAGCCGAGGAGGAGCGCAAGCAGGAAGCCGGTTATGCCGGTGAGCTCTTTCTGATGGTGGCTGGCGCACTGTTCCTGGCCTTCAATATGGCTCCCACGGAAGAGATGGTCCTGATCGCGTTTCAGATGACGCCATGGCATGCCCTGGCGCTAGGCGTCCTCTCCCTCCTCCTCCTGCATGCCTTTGTCTACAGCATCGGGTTCTCTGGTCAGGAAAATCGGCCCGAGGGCGGGACGTTCGTGTCGACCTTCCTGCATTTCACCCTGGCCGGATACGGCATCGCCCTCCTGGTGAGCCTCTACGTGCTCTGGAGCTTCGGGCGCACGGACGGCGTGGCCGTTGCCGAGATTGCGAACATGCTGGTCGTGCTGGGCTTCCCGGCTTCGCTCGGCGCCGCAACAGCGCGGCTGGTGGTGTGAGGCATCGATGACCCAGGACCATCAGGCAGACGAGAACCGGGCCGGCAAGCCGGCGCAGCAGGTGCCGTGGCTGGAATGGCTGGCCGCTGGCATTGGCTCCCTCCTTGTCCTCGGCGTCTTCACCGTGATCGGCTGGCAGGCACTCAACGGCTCTACCCCACCCGCGATCACCGTTACAGTCGATACCGTGGCGCCTGTGGAAGGCGGCTATCGAATCCTCTTCCGGGCGCTCAACCGCGCTGACGAAGCGGCTGCTCAGGTGGAGATCGCAGGCACGGTTTCCACGGATGGCGGCGAGGAGGTCAGCCGGGTTGTCCTTGACTATGTGCCAGGCCATTCGGAGCGGCATGGCGGGCTGTTCTTTACCCGTGACCCGCGAGGTGGCTCCCTCGCCGTGCGCGCGACAGGTTTTGTCGCGCCTTGAGCCATGGGCCTGCAACTGGGCGGCAAGGATGAACCGCGCTTGGTTAAGCAAACTTGATCGAGGCTCCCGATCCTGCTTGTCGCCGGGGCCGAGGCATTGTTTGCCATGAGGATGAGAAGTCGGCCCAGGTGATCACCAATGGAAACCGTCGTAGCGGTCTCCTAATTTTTCACTCCCTGGAATTCGGGCGAAGTCGAGCAGCCTTTGTTCCGGCCTGATCGTTTCTATGGCGTGGATATACTCCGGAGCATGAGCTGTCGTTACAATGACTTCCGCTCCGTCCAGCACTTCATCGAGGCTGCCAACCATAAGATCCGCGATGTGCGGAATAACATGATACAGGTATTCCCTGTTGGCCCCCATGAGGCGGGCCAGCTCGACATTTCTATCGAAGATACGGATGGAGCATCCTTTCCCTATCAGCTGCTCAATAACGGTGACATAGGGGCTCTCGCGCAGGTCATCGGTGCCTGCTTTGAAGCTGAACCCGAGAAACGCGATCTTTTTTGCTCCTGTATTCAGGATCCAATCGACACCCCGCTCCACCAGACGTTTGTTACTCGTCATCAAGTTGGCGATGATGGGGGCATCAACATCCTTGCTGACGCAAAATTGCGCCAGTGCCCGCGTATCCTTCGGCAGGCAAGAACCACCGAAGGCAAACCCTGGGCGAAGATAAGCCTTTGAGATGTTGAGCTTGGTGTCCGAGCAGAATATGTCCATAACCTCATGGCTGTCGATGCGAAGCGTCTTGCAAAGGGTGCCGATCTCATTCCCGAAAGCTACCTTCAGGGCATGCCAGACATTGTCCGCATATTTAGCGAGCTCGGCAACTTCCGTTGAAACGCGGAAAACAGGAGCGGACATGTTGCCATAGAGTTCGTTCAGCAAATCCGACGTAGGCTCATCCATCGCCCCCATCACAGTCTTGGGAGGGTTTTTAAAGTCTGCGACGGCGGTGCCTTCCCGCATGAATTCAGGATTGCTTGCAAGCCCGAACGCGACCCCGAGCTGGCCGCCCGTTCTTGCTTCCAGAATTGGAAGCAGGCGTTCCCGGGCCGTGCCAGGAAGGACAGTGGAGCGGATGACGACAGAGTGATATCGCTCCTTGGCCGCGATGGCATCTCCGATCTGTGCGACCACCGCCTCAACTGCACTCGTATCAAGCGAGCCGTTATGACGGCTCGGAGTGCCAACGCAGACGAGAGACAAATCCGTCTCGGCGACAGCCTCAAAGCTATCCGACGTTACCTTTAATCGGCCTTCGGCTACGTTACGCGCGACCAGGGCATCGATATCCTTTTCCACGATGGGAGCGTGACCGCTTCTCAGGATATCGATCTTCTCCTGGTTGATATCGACTCCGATCACCGTATGCCCCTGGTCTGCCAGGCAGGCAGCACATACTGTTCCTACATATCCAAGGCCAAAAACACTGATTCTCATGCGTTCCTCGTAAATCACAGTACCCTGGTGAGAAGTCGACGCATTTCCTGTCACAGCACAGATCAGTAGGCGCGGGGGTCGTGCCACATTCTGACAGCAGTCATCAGGATGATTTTGAAGTCCACGAGAAGCGACCAGTTCTCGATGTAGTGAAGGTCATAATCGACCCGCTTCTTGACCTGCTCCCGCGAGCAAAGCTCTCCACGCGCACCATTGACCTGCGCCCACCCTGTGATCCCAGGTTTTACCCTGTGTCGGGAGACATATTCCTCAACGAGAGAATCGAGAGCTTTCCCTTCTGCGCAGGTCGCGAGGGCGTGAGGCCGTGGACCAACCACAGACATCTTCCCTTCGAGAACGTTCCAAAGTTGAGGAAGCTCATCGATGCTGGTTCGCCGTATGAACCGCCCTACTCGGGTAACGCGTGGATCGCGCTTGCTGGTTTGTCGGGAGGCATGAGCATCCGTGGCCTCTACGTACATGGACCGAAACTTCCAGATCTCGATTGTCTGTCCGTTGAAGCCGGCTCTCGTCTGCCGGAAAAGTACGGGACCTCGGCTATCCAGCTTGATCGCGATAGCGGTCAGAATCATCAATGGGGAAAGGAGGAAGAGCGAAAGGCTCGCAACCACCACATCTTCAATTCGCTTGATGGTGACATCCCAATCAGTCAGCGGCGGCTCTGCGATTTGGAGCAGGGTCTGCTCCCCGATTCGGCGCAACCGAATGGCTTTCCGGAGATCGAGAGCTGCCTGAGGCAGAACTAATACCTCGACGGCATGCTGAGAAAGCGCTTTGAACTTTTTGAGAGCAGTCTCAATTTGCGACAATGGGATGCAGAGAATAACGACGTCTGGGTTGAGCTTCTTCAGATAAGGCGCCAGATCAGGCGTCGAATCCAGATCGCTGACGGTGATTGCACCAATCGGACGGATCCAGCGGGCAGCCTCCAGGGCAGATTGCCTGCCTGTCGAAGAACTTTCACCGCAACTTACGATAAGAGCTCGCTGGAGGCATGCGCCGTTTGCGAGCTTGCCCGCCACCCGCGCCAGCAGCAATATACGCGCAACCACGATCAGGATTACGGAAAACACTGCCCAAGAGAAAAACCATACTCGCGAGTATTCTGCAGTTGTCTTCGTGGCAACACCGATAACCATCAGCATCGCAAATGTCAGCAGAACCGACGCGACGCCTCTCTGCAGGGACCAGCTCCAATCGAACACGCGCTTTGTCGCGTGAGCCTTTACCGCTTGGCAAGCGAGCAATTGGATGAAGGCTGCGACAATGATTGCGTGAAGGTAGCGAGTATATGATCCCGCATCGATATTTTCGTAAAGGATGGCTGGAGTAAGCCCGCTGACAAGCAGGATAAAAGTGTCGATCAAAAGCAGAGAGGCGGCGAAAGAATAGGCCGATATCCGATCCGGGAAGGCGCGCGCATCGCTCGTCCCAGACGCAGAAACCGTCTCATGAAAGCCTGCAAACTTGACAGATCCCATCGCTTCAGCTCCGTCAATCTTCGGACACGTCAATACATTCCGCGGCTCCGATCCGTTTCCCGCCGCATAACCCAGCCCTTCTCGGGCGCCCCTCTGTGGGAATAGCCACTCTTAGGCCAAACAGGCCTCTGTTGATCAGAAACAGAGCGATCCGGTTGAGAGAGTAAATGGAGCGGTGAATGGCGATTGAGCTTCCATACCCCGAAGCCACACGGACAAGTGCGAGAGGAAAGGAAGGAGTGGAGAGCAAGGCATTTTGCTCGGTTTTGTCGAGCTGGAGTCTAGGGGAGCGCATCGAAGATCCTCACGAAGCGCATCGACGCCGGCTGCTGTGACAGCGCGACGGGATGCCTCGACAAGTCTTCGCCCGAGAGCCCTGACGCGGGTCAGGGAATAAAAGCCGTTAAGTGAACTGTGTACTGCTGTTGGATGGGCCGCGCTGCGTCGGCCTTGAGTAATACATAGATTAAATTATGCTTAATCTCAAGCCGTCTGAGGTTTTGCAATGAACTTCAGGAACACGTTGCTTATGCTGACGGAATTTTAAATCCCCATCCACCTGTCCGGTAACTCCTCCGTAAGAGCACAATGCGCTCTGAGTCGTTTACTGATGCGTGCCGCAGAAACACATTTCTCGACGCGTGAGGGGAACTTTTAGGCCTGTGCAATCGAACTATGCATATCTGCGGCTAGACTGTTCATGGAATGGCGAGTAGCTCTTAATCCTGTTCCGGTACGCTTGGTTGCCACAGCTATTTCCCGGATGATCTCATGCTGCCGGTTTCCAAAAAAGAACCCGCCACGGAGGGCGGGTTAACGGCAAGTTAAAGTGCACGTCGGGCTGATCAAGCACCTTGAAAATGAGAATAGTCCCCTGCCGTCTGCAGGTCATATGCAATTCTGCTGTACCCCCTAATTTGCTGAAATTCGCTCAAAGAGCAACTCGCATTATGTATTGGGAGGACTACAAGACCTTCTGTGGCACCATGCAAAAGGCGTCGGTCTGCCCAAAAGCCGGACTGTAACTCGATCTGAGTTTCGTGCGAGTGGTCAACCTATCGGCCTCTGCTCTATCCTGAATGAGCAGCGGATTCACATACCTTTTTCCATACTTCTGGAGTGAGAGATAAGACCGGTCTGGATCCAAGTTCCGTATCGTTCCATCTGCGCAAATTTCATTTGGGATCTTCGATGTCTAGCCAGAAGCATTCGCAGCATATTCTCTTAAATCATACTCCAAAAACATTCCTGTCCAGCTTGATCGCCGCGTGTATTCTCTACAGTGCGCCAAGCCGCGCCGAGCCGAAGATCATCTACAGCGACAGCTTCGAGGCTCCAAAAGTTTCAGGTCTTTTTGCGAAGGACCTTTCCGGTTGGACCAATTCTCAAAAATCCTTCCCTCAGAATGAGGTCGAGATCGTATCTGAGCCCCGGCGCAGCGGCTCTGGAGCTCTGCGCCTTTATGCAATTCCATCGAACTCCACCGTATCCAAAGGCGATGTCGAAAAGGAACTGCCAAGCATCCGTCAGGGGCAGACAATTGTCATTTCCGCGTGGTTCTTCATTCCGCCCGGCCCCGAGCTGAATAATCTTTTTCTGCTCGATATCGAATGCAATCAGTGTTGGCCGGAGCGGTCTACCATTCCCGACAAAGGTCCTGGCGTGCGCATCCGGTTGAACGGGCCCACCGGGCGACCGGCTGTAGAGCGGCGCAAGATCGGTCTTCGCGACATGCCGAATGAGTTGGGATCCAGCGCGCCGCTACCAAGGGGGCGATGGTTCAAATTCGAATGGCGGCTGCTCTTGAGTCCAGACGAAAATGGATTGACGGAAATCACGATCGACGATGAGGCGGTATTCCGCGGCCGCGGCCCCAACCTTCCCGATCCGGAAGTTTTCAGGCGCTATGGTATCGAACTGAGACAAGTCCTTTATAATCGACTTCAGGTGGGTATCACGGCCAACAGTTCGTCGAATCCAATAGAGCTTTTCGTCGATGATGTATCTGTCGCGGTTGATTGAAAACTGAAGCGGGACACACGGCGCTACGGCTTTGCGAGAATCTCCGTGTAGAGGCGCAAATAGTTATCGGCCATGGCTACCGAGGAGTAGTCTCTGATCACCTTATTTCTTGCGGCCGACCCCATCCGTGCAGCTTCGCTTGGATGACGCGCCAGATGAATGATCTGCCCCGTGAGGGCATCCACGTCATCGAAAGGCACAAGGCAACCATCGATATTATCCTGAACGACATCCCGATGACCTGGGACATCGGAGATGATGACAGGAAGTCCCCAGCTCATCGCCTCGAGCACGGAAACCGGCAATCCTTCATAAGAGGACATTGAGACGAATATGTCTGCCTGGCTGAGGAACTCCCCAACATCGTTGATGGAGCCCAGCAGGGTCACATGTGAGCCTAGGTTCAGTCGATCGATACATGCGGCCAGCGTCTCTCGCTCGGGTCCATCGCCCGCAATGGCGAGATGAGCATCCGGCAACGTATCTCTGACTCGGCTCAAGGCTTCTATCATCATGACGTGCCGCTTTAAACCAACGAGACGCCCGAGGGCGACAATGCGCGGCCCGCCCTGCGCAGTGAAACGGTTCTGTCTGTGATAGCCGGAAGCGATGATTCTCGAATCGTCCGGAATAGCGATGCCATTGGAAATCGTCTCAAGCCTTTCTCCTGAGACACGCAGTTCAAGGGAGAGACGCTCGCTCACTGCATTTGTGACGCCGATATTTCGCGAAGCACGACCTGTGGCCCATTTGGTCAGAGCAGACCGCAAAGCGCTTTTCACGGGCCTCTCCTTCGGTAGTAGGCGATTGCTATGATGGGTTACGATGAACGGGATCCCGGTTCCGGAGAGGGCTGCCGCAGCCAGGACGGCGCTGTCCGACATATGAGCATGCACGAGATCGATCTGCTGCTGTTGAGCGAAGCGCCGCAATTTCATTGTCGCATACGCCCGGGGAGCACCCTCCGCTCCAGGCCATTCCAATACCGACACACCAGCGTTGCGAAGATCCTTTGCATAGGACCCGCCACCGCGCCAGGGACATACGAACGCCTCAACGCGGGATGAGTTGCTCGCCATCGCGAGCGTCGCAACCATTGTTTGGGCTCCTTCACGTTTGAGATTATGGATCAGATGGAGTATGCGCAGCGCCATGGACCAGCTCACCGCAAATAACATAGCAAGGACAGCGTGTTCCTGAAGTTCGTTGCAAAACCTCAGGCGGCTTGAGATTAAGCATAATTTAATCTATGTATTACTCAAGGCCGACGCAGCGCGGCCCATCCAACAGCAGTACACAGTTCACTTAACGGCTTTTATTCCCTGACCCGCGTCAGGGCTCTCGGGCGAAGACTTGTCGAGGCATCCCGTCGCGCTGTCACAGCAGCCGGCGTCGATGCGCTTCGTGAGGATCTTCGATGCGCTCCCCTAGACTCCAGCTCGACAAAACCGAGCAAAATGCCTTGCTCTCCCTCTCTCTCTCTCAGCCGCAAAGCCGCGGGATTGCCTTGCGCGCACGCATCGTACTCCTCTGTGCTGCAGGCCAGACAAACAGCGCCGTCTCAGCCCAGCTCGGCGTTTCACTGCACACAGTGGGAAAGTGGCAACGCCGTTATCGGGAAGCAGGAACAGAGGGCCTCAAGGATCAAGCCCGATCCGGCAAACCACGCCAGATCGAATGGAACGCCCTTGCAGAACTGATCGAAAGCAAACTTGCGAGTTCACCGCCTGAAGGCGAGCGATGGACGATGCGCAGGATGGCCTCGGCAATCGGCGTTCCTCTTACGACAGTCGCGCGTACGTGGCGCCATTTCCAAATCCAGAAACATGACGACGATTTGTCCTCAGGTATTGGTGCGGATCGGGGATCGCAGTCCGCCCCCGAGTTACCTGTAAACTCTCGCGGACATTCTGCCCCGGCAGAAGGCGCTTCAGCCGAAATGCGTGGGTAGGAGCGATCTTATGAGCTTGATTCCCTCCGAGAGCATGCGTCCGCACCAGGAAAATGTAATCGGATCTACGCAACTGCAGTTCGATCAAGGCAGCCAACCTCGCCTTCGCGTCGTCACGCATACAGCGAAAAGCATCTTGGTTCGCTTTGGAATCGTCGGCCTTGCGAGACAGTGGCCGAGCTCGCAAAGGCAAGCGACGATCCTGCGGTATCATTCAGTCAGCTCGGCAGGTGACTATCGCTCGCCAACAATCTCCGTCCATCCTGAGATGTTCAGGCGTCAGATGGAATTCCTGTCCCGCCACTACGATGTGCTCACTCTGGATGAGCTTGTAAGCGGCTTGGAAACAGGGTCCTTGCCACCCAAGGCGGTCGCAATCACATTTGATGATGGCTACAAGGATAATGCGACAGAAGCCCTGCCGATTCTTGCTCGCTACAACCTCCCTGCGACATTCTTTGTGACATCCGATGCGGTTCTCGGGAAGAGCGCCTTCTGGACCGGTTGGCTCCATCGCGCTGTGTCCTCCGCCTCCGAGGAAACTCTGCGAAAGGCTTCTGATTCCTTGATCGGTGGGATGTCATCCGTCCTGAGCCGTGAGAAAATATATGCGGCCCTGGCATCGCAAGTCGATCACGCTCATGGCAGCAAGCGTCAACAACGGTTTCTCGCGCTGAGTCGTGCTTTTCATCATATGCCGCCCCTATCGTCGCCCAGCGACTTCATGATGGATATCGATGACCTGCGCGCGCTCCTGAGCGCCGGAATGACGATTGGCGCGCATACAGCAACGCACAAAGTCCTCGCAGGCCTGCCTGAGGATGACGCACGAGAAGAGCTGTCGAGGTCAAAGCAGGAGCTTGAGCAAGCTCTCGTTACGCCCATCGTTCACTTCGCATATCCGAATGGACATGTGGCGTCCAATGTCGACGACGCTGCGATACGTCTCACGCGGGAAGCCGGATACCGGTCGGGCGGAACCTCCCGTCGCGGTGCAGCCCTGGTTGGCACGCCAACTCATAATCTTCCCCGACAGGGCATCAATGATGCGCTCGGGTTTTCAGGCTTCGTCTTCAAGCTCGAAGAAGCACGTTTCTCTCTTCTTCTGCGAGGATCCTAGAACGATGCGGGTCCTTACCATCACCAATATGTATCCGAGTTCCTCTCGACCAGGATGGGGCTCCTTCATCCATTCTCAGGTCGAAAGCATAAGGAAAGCAGGCGTCGAAATCGATCTCCTGGAAATTGAAGGCTACCGCAGCCGCTGGAATTATTTCCGCGCGATCTGGGACATGCGTCGGATGATCCGGCAAGGAGATTACGATCTGATTCATGCCCATTACGGATTATCGGGCCTCGTTGCACGTTGCCAATTGTCATTGCCTGTCGTCGTCTCATTCTGCGGCGATGACCTCTATGGGCATGCTGGCCCTGATGGGCGTCCGCGTCGCAAAAGTCTCGTTCTAGCGTGGATCCACCGGCAACTTTCTCGTTTCGTGGATGCCTCTATCGTGAAGTCCGCTGCAATGAACTCCCTGCTTCCGCGACAGGACGCAACCGTCATTCCGAATGGGGTTGATCTTGATCTTTTCAAGCCAATGGATCGCGCATCATGCCGGGCCTCTCTTGGCCTGGATCCAGCCAGGCTTTACATCCTATTTCCTTATGGACCGGATCGCGCCCGTAAGAACTTCCCTGCGTTGCGGGAGGCCGTCAATCAGCTCAACACGGAGGCTACGGCCCAAGGGCTGATCGAGATCCTCACCATTGAAGGAGAGCCCCAAGAGCGAATTCCGACATATATGAACGCAGCCGACCTGATGGTGCTCCCCTCATTCTGGGAAGGATCGCCAAATGCCGTCAAAGAAGCACTGGCCTGCAATCTCAAGGTCGTCGCAACCGACGTCGGAGATGTTCGTGAACGCCTCGCTGATCTTCCCGGCACATACGTCTGCGATCCGACAGCTGCTTCGATCGCGATGGGGATACGTGCCGTTCTCGCAGATTATCGCCCTGTCCGCAGTCGTGAAGCGATGCTTGATCTGTCTCTGGAGCAGGTAGGCAATCGTGTTATCGACGTTTACCGGAATATCCATCGTCATCGGCGAAACGTCCTCATCATCGTTGAGAACCTTCCCGTCCCCTTCGACCGTCGAGTATGGCAGCAGGCCAACGCGCTGAAAGCCAACGGCTTGGGCGTTTTTGTGATTTGTCCCAAGAGGGGCACCTACAACAAGTCTCACGAGGTCATCAACGGCATCGAAGTCTTTCGCCACCCGCTCCCGGAGGCCCGGGCCGCTTGGGGCTATCCGGTGGAGTATGGCATCGCTCTTTTCTGGCAGCTCGTTCTAGCATTTCGGATTTACTTCACGCGGGGTTTCGATGTCATTCACGCCTGCAATCCGCCCGATCTGATTTTCCTCGTCGCGGCCCCTTTCAAGCTCCTGGGCGTCCGATTCATCTTCGACCATCACGATCTATGTCCGGAACTTGGCGAAACAAAATTCGGAACCGGCTGGAAAGCAACAGCGGCTCGCAAAGTCCTTCATTTTCTGGAGCGCGCAACATTCCGCCTTGCCGATGCTTCGATTGCGACAAACAATTCCTATCGGAATGTCGCCATCCAGCGAGGAGGCATGAAGCCCGAGCGGGTGTATGTCGTACGCAGCGCCCCCGACCAGGCAAAGTGGCAGCTGGTCGAGGCGGATCAAAGTCTGAGGTCGCGAGCTCGCTTCCTTGTTGGCTATGTCGGCGTGATGGGTTCTCAGGAGGGCTTGTCCAATCTTCTCGCAGCCATCAGCGAGATCGTCTACGGAAGAGGACGTCGAGATATCCGTTTCATGCTCATCGGCGATGGACCCGAGAAAGCCAGCCTTCAAAACGAGGCGGTATCTCTCGGGATATCCGAATGGGTTGAGTTCACGGGTCGGGTTCCGGATGCTGATCTCATTCGTATTCTATCCTCATGTGACATCTGCGTGAATGCAGACCTCGCCACCTCCTTCAACGATCTGTCGTCCATGAACAAGATTGTCGAGTACATGGCGCTAGGAAAGGCAATTGTTCAGGTCGATCTGACAGAAGGACGCTTTACCGCAATGGACGCGGCTCTCTGCGCCGCAGCCGACGACCCGATCGATTTCGCCGATAAGATTCTCGATCTGCTCAGTGATCCAGAGCGCATGCAACGGATGGGCGCAGTCGGCCGAAAGCGCCTCGATGAAACGCTTGCCTGGAAACATCAAGTTCCCAACCTCCTGGCCTGCTACTCCTCCGTCATCGGCCCCTTTTCTACCGTCGAAACACATGCCCCTTCTCCAGAGGTGCTGCGACATGACCTCAACCCCAGTGCGAAGGCTTGACATGATTAGAGCGATTTTGGTTGGCCTAGTTATTGCCCTTTCAGGCTTATTCTCGATCCCGCCATCTCTGGCCTCAGATTACAGATACGAACTCAGGCCAGGCGACGAGGTCCGCATCACAGTCTACAAAGAACCTGAGATGTCGGGAACGTTCCGGGTCAGTGCGACAGGGAGCATATCAATCCCAGGGATCGGCGAATTGAAGACGATGGGAATGACTGCCGAGGAGTTGCGCGTGGCTGCGATCAGCGCCCTCTCAGCCCGGCATTATACGAACCCGGATGTTGCGATGGAGATCGTAAAATATGGCCCCGTCTTCATCATGGGCGATGTGAGAAATCCTGGCCGTCAAGAGTACATTCCAGGCCTAACCGTAACCCAACTCGTAGCGATCGCAGGAGGATACCCTCTTCTGGCTAGCGTATCGGATGGCAGCGCTCTCTCGCGGGATGCCGATAGGCAGCGGCAGGATCTGGCAAGCGCGCAGCACAACTACGCAGTTCAGACTGTCAAGCGGGCAAGGCTGATTGCTGAGCGCGATGGAGAGAAAGAGCTCCCGGCCCTCTCGGAGCTGGAGAACTTGGTGGGAAAGGAGCGGCTTGAACAAATTAAGTCAGCTGAGCGGCATTTGATGCGCACTCGCGCAGAGGAGGAGGCGCAAAGAATGCAGCTTCGAGTTTCGCAGCAAAAGGAGGTGGAAAAGAGCAAAGTTGCGCTTGAAGAGCAACTCATCGCTACCCGGCGGCTGCGGGATATCGTTGATGTCGACCTGAAGAACATCAAAGAGCTCAAGGAACGCGGTCTCACTGCAAGCACTAGGGTGCTGGATCTCGAGCGTATGTCATCCGACACGGACATGCGATTGAACAACACAATTGCTCTGATCGCACAGTCAAACCAGACCCGTATCAACATCGAACTGGAAATCAAGCGGAGCTCTGAGGAGCGCCGGATCACGCTGGCCGAACAGCTGATAGAGGTCGAAACGGAGTTGGCCACTCTTCGTCGTCGGATCACAGATGCCACCGAGTTCCTGAACAATCATGGGTATGCCCTTCCAAGTCCCTCAGGGCCTCAGGCCGAGATTGTTCGCAGCTTTACGCTTGTCCGAGAGGCGTCCCCAGAGCAAGTCGCAGTCAACGGCAACGATCCCGTACTTCCTGGCGATGTTCTCATCGTCACTCGAGAGACCATGACCCAACCTGCAGGTTTGGGGGCGGCTCCTCTAAACACTCAAGACCCCCGCACCCGAGTTGGCAGCTTGCCTCCCTCGCAGGATTAGGAAGAACTCATGCGCTATTCATCAATCCCACTGTCTCTGCGCCGGGCCTGTCGCGACATCCTCGCCACGGTACAGCCGGGTCCAAGCGGTGTGGTCCTCGGCATTATGTCGACACTCCCACGTGAGGGCGTGTCCACTATCACGATCGGACTATCCAAAGTCTTAGGCGATACGCAGCAGGTCCTCCTTGTCGATGCAAGCGCTGGGCTGCCGATTGCCGAGCTTATCAATGCCGAACCCCGACCACTCGTAATTTCTGAGCTCCTGCATCCGCACTACGTTAACGTTCGGGACTGGATCACCTCAGATCCCGAAAGGAACTTTGACCTTCTGACATTGCACCCCGACCAGCTATCCGCTCCGTCATGGGAGGGTAACTGGGCAGCTCTGAAAGAACTTTTGACTCAGAAATACGATCTGATCCTCGTTGATCTCGGCTCTCTGCAAAAGCAGCTTTCTCCATCCTGGAGTGGAGGCGTCGACTACATGTATATGGTTGTCGATATGTCTCTCACGACAGTTGATGCACTCGTGCGATCCCGAAAGGAGCTTGACGTCCTACGTCTTCCTATCTCTGGCGTGATCTTGAACAGACGGACCTTCTCCACGCCTGCGTTTCTTGCGGGAGATAGATTATGAACACGCATTGGGCGTCAGTGGCGCCGGTTGTATTGGATGTAGGCACTCCGTCTCGAGCAAAAGCCTGGATCTTTCTCTTTCGCCGCAGGTACATGATACTTGGTGTATTCTTGGCACTCTTCACTGCTGCGACGGCTCTGATATATCTTGTTCCTCAAACCTACACGGCAAAGTCGAGCCTTCTGGTCGAGCGCACGCGTTCCCCTATCATGCGAACTGACTACTCGCCTGGTCTTGAGATGAACGAAGTGATGAATACAGCACGCGGTATCGCGAGCTCACGCAGCGTGATTTCCGCAGCTGTCGACTCCCTTAAGCTGACGGAAAGGCCTCCCTCCAATACTTTGTTTGCCAGTCTCCTGAGAGGCGTAGATGCAATTCTCAGGACACTGGGTCTCGTACCTGAGGTCAACCCGCGGGACCGTTGGATTGAATCAGTGACGAAATGGCTTACTGTTACTCCAGTGGTTAACTCGAATATTCTGACAATCTCAATCTCACACGATGACCCACAGCTTGCCGCTGATCTGGTTAACGAGATTACCAATCAATACATCAAGCAGCACCTGAAGATTTATTCGACCCGCGGTCTCGCCGAGTTCTACCGTGACCAAAAAGATCTTGCTGAGAAAGAGTATCACGCTGCGCGCCAAAGAATCATCGATTTCAAGAAGAACGCTTCTCTCTATGCCATCTCAGCATCGCGCGATGAGTACGCTCGAGAGCTGAGCACGCTTCGTGGCCAACTTCTCACATCAACTAATGACCTGAACCGGCTCACACGGCGTTATGATGCCCAGCACCCTGAAGTGGTTGTTTTAAGAGACACCATATCGGCAGTCGAGGCGCGAGTTCAGGAAACCGAAGCCAAGCTTCAGCGTCTCGAGCGAGATGAAGCAACTCTTACGGATATGGAGCTGCAACTCGATACTCGTCGCAAGACCTACATCGACTATTCAAACAAATACAGTGAAGCTGCAATTAGCGAGCATGCCGATCCGGATGTCGTGAACGTTCGCCAGGTAGAACAGGCGGTAGTACCGCCTCAGCCATGGATTGCGCGTTTGTTCCTCATTATAGGGGCGATGATAGCCAGTCTGGCCATAGCGATCGGAGTCGGGTTGCTTCGCGATTATTTCGATGATCGCCCAACTGGGCCAGAGAATGTGGAGAGCGCTCTCGGCGTCCCGGTTCTTGGCTGGCTAGAGCGTCTTCCAGCCACAAAACTCCGTTCGATCTATGTCGAAAGCGACATACGGAGGATTGAATGACCAGTTTCAATCGGAAGCGGGTCGCCCTGATTATGCCGATCCGAAATGATGCCGCCTCAGTTCGACCGACCATGGATGCTATCTATGCTTCAACGCGCATGCCCGACGAAATCGTCGTCGCAGATGGTCTCTCTACAGATGGAACACTTGAGCTAATCAAGGAGTATGAAGGTCGTGGCATTACGATTACGGTCGTCGCCAACCCGCGCCTTTGGGCCGGCGGGGGGCGGAATGCCGCCGTCCGCGCAACAAACTGCGACATTCTCGTTCTGAACGACTTCGGCAACATCATCGAACCCGACTACATTGAAAAGATCGTCAAGCCCTTTGAGAGCGACGAACAAATTGAACTCGTCAGCGGCCTCTTTCAGATGCGTGTCACGAGCGATTTCGAGCACTGCGTCGCAGCCATCCACTATTACGATAACTACGTTCTTGAGCGATTAAACTCTGATGAAGTGCGGCGACTTCTCCCGGAGATCATTCTTCCAGGCGGGCTTTGCACAGCTGTTACCCGACGCATGTGGCTGGCGGCAGGGGGGCAGCCAGAGTGGCTCGCAAAGGGACAGGACAAGCTTTTCAGCCGCAAAGTTTATGCCCTAGGCGGCAAGAGCGTTGTCGCTCCCGATGCTAGGCTCTGGCACCATGTGCGGAGCAATCTCGGAGATCTTTTCCGTCAGGTATTCTTCTACGGACGCGGAAATGGCCAAATGCGCTTCATTTCGCGGCATGTCGTCCGTCTTATGATGGTTTACGGCTCCGTGTCAGCACTTCTCCTGCTTGGCTTCGTTAGTACTGCCTTTCCTGTGCTCGCAGCGCTCGCTTTCTTGGCTTATATCTGGCGTGCTGGCGCAAGAAAGGTCCTTCTTATAGACGGCCGCTTGAAGAAGCTCCGCTATATTCCCATGGCAGGCTTGGTGCTTGTAACAAGAGACATCGGCTCCTTGCTCGGACATCTGCTTGGCTGGGCGGAATGGGTAGCGAGGCCAAAATTCCGTGACCTCTATTACCTCTATATGCGCGAACTTCCGCCCGAGCGAATCTCTGTCTTGGCACCTGACAGTGCTGGACCGGGCATGGTCGGAAAGATGCTTCGAGCCATGAAAGTCTCCTGATGACGCCTCTTTTCCAGGATCAGATCAAGGTTGAGGCGCTTACGAATCTGGAAGCCTTCGACCGATATGCGACGGAATGGGATGCTGCCGTTCAACAGGCATCCTTTATCGGCGTGCAGATGCGCCACTTCTGGATCCGGCGATGGCTGACGACGATCGGAGCCGGACAGGATATTGCTTTCCAGATTTTGCGCGACGGCGCGGGTGTTGTCGGCTGTGCGGCATGGGTTCCTACGGTTCAGCGGATGGGCCTCGTGAGCGCCCCGGTGTTGCGCCTTGCCGGTCAACCGCTTTTCAAGCGCTCACAGATTGTCCTCGTGCGACGTCAAGCACAGGCGGTTTCTGCAATGCTGGCGGACCTGCGCAAGATGCGCTGGCGCTGGCTTGATCCAGGACTGCTAACAGATGATGATCCTTTACTCAGTAACCTTCCTGCTTTTTCTAACGGTATCAAACCCTGCGAGAGAAACAGCTATACCCTCCCCCTGATTTCTGCAGATGGGAACTGGGATGCTTATCTCTCAAGTCGCTCGCGAACGATAAGGAAGCAATATCGGCGCCGTCTGTCGACGGACGGATTGAAGATCAGAGTGTTTCCGAGCGATTTCACTTCGCTTGATGAACTCATTGGCGTGGTAGAACAAGTCGCGCGTCGAAGCTGGAGTTTCGATGAGGGGACATCCGTAGTGTCAACAGCATCGCATTGGGAGTTCTGGCGCGGCATCATCCAGGACGCTGTAGCACAAAACCTTCTGCATGCGTCTTGTCTCTTCCAAGGTGAGAGGCCAACAGCCTTCATCTTTGGAATCCATCATAACAAAGTTCTGTATGCTCTCAAATCCTCCTTCGATCCTGAGCTTTCAAAGATCGCGCCTGGACAGGCGGTCATCTGTTCTTTGATCCAGACAGCCATGGAGAATCGAGAGATCGAAACAATAGATCTCGACTGCATCATAGGGCGTGGCGATTACAAGCTCGACTGGGCGACAGAGACGCGGACAATGCGTCAGTACTATGCTTTCCGGTCCGGTTTTCTTCCCAAGATTTTCCTACACGCTTATCAGATCAAGAAGCACCTCGACAGCAGAACGCGCCTTGTGTCAGCTGACCTGACGGAGGCTGCCTCATGACCTTGGATGCTGGCTGGCACCATGGAATAGCAGCGCTCGATGCGCTCAAGAACGAGTATCAGGAACTCCTGAACCGTTCCAGCGATACGACCCTTTTCAATAGCTGGAGCTGGATCCGGGCCGCGGCCGCTCATGATATTCTCTCGGGTCGGGAAACCAGGACGCTTACGATCCATCGGAACCGTGAACTCATAGCTTGTCTGCCGATGACGTGGGGACGTGAGTTCATTTGGGGGCTGCCTGCACGAACATTGCGGCCTCTTGGTTATCCACTCAGCGACAGGATTGGGATCCCTGTAGCGGACGCAAATCCGGATGTTCTGGAATCGCTCATTGGACTCTTGTTAAAGCCCGGCTTCACGCAATCCGACGTAACTATCCTGAGTGAGCTCCCAGAGTCTGCAGGTTACCGGAAAGTTTTTCAGGATGCGCCGCTACGACATCATACTCTTATCCGCCTTTGCAGTCGGGCTCCGGTCGTCGACATAGTGGATCCGGCGAAGTCCGGTGAGTTCTTCTCCAAGAGCCTCAAGGTGCGCTTGAACCGCTCGCGCCGTAAGCTGCAGAGTACGGGATCGGTAACCTTCGAGCGTGTGCGGCCTTCTCCTCAAGATCTTCCTGGGCTGATCAGCCTCATCGCGTCAATCGAGAGCAGGAGTTGGAAGGGGGCCGCCGGCACCGGGATCTTTTCAACTTCCCAGCGGCGCTCATTCTTTGAGGATATTGCCTGCGCGCTGGCCATTGATCGGCGCGTGGAGATTACCCTGCTTAAGCTCAACGATGAAGTAGTAAGTTACCGCTTTGGTTTTTTGTTTGACCACACCTACCTGGATTACAATTTCGCCTATCCGGAAGATCTTTCTGCCCTGAGCGTTGGCCGTGTTCTACTGGGTGAGGCCATAGACACAGCCTACAAGGCTGGCCTTAGGACTTTCGACGCCTCTCGCGGCTCCTTGACCAAACCGAACATTCTGCACGACTGGACGCAACGTGCCATCGAACACGACGAGGCTTGGCTATTCGCAAAAAGCATCTGGGGCAATTTCCTGCGCTTGGCCATCGTGAAGGGAAAACCGGCGGCCAAGCGATTGATGAAACGGGTGGAGGCGGTGTGATGGCGAAGGGAGAATCCAAAGTCATTATGCGCCATGGACGAGTCTATGGGATCGCAAACCTTATCAATAGGGGCGCAGGACTCATCCTGCTTCCCGTCTATACGCATGTTTTGACCCCGGCTGAGTTCGGTCTTTACGCGAGCATTGTGATCGTCACGGACATTCTGTCCGTAATCCTTGGGATGGGACTGGGACGGGCGCTCGTCCGACTGCATGTCGAGCAACAGGACGAGGCGGGGCGAGGTGCTGTTCTCGGAACTGCCCTGGCAGCTTACGCAGGAATGTCTCTCTTAATTGCGCTCCTCGCATATCCCGCATCCCTGATTGCGAGCAGACATCTGTTTGGACTTGAGGGTGAAACCTGGGTTTTCGCATGGGCGATCTTGGGACTGATCCCATCAACCCTGTTCAACCTTCAGCTCAATTACATCATCGTTCTGAAAAGGTCGGGATTCTATCTTTTCATATCCATCGTGAAAGCCGTCTTGCTTACAGCTCTCAGTCTCTGGCTTGTCGTCCTTCTCAACAAAGGCGTCTTTGGGATCGTGATTGCAACTTTGATAGGGAGCACTGCCGTCTCGCTGATCATTCTGATCGACATGTATCGTACGACATCAATGTCCCTATCACGGCCAATCCTTGCTGAACTGCTGAGATTTGGCAGTCCCTTGGTACCTACGATCATGCTCGATACGATTCAGTCCTCGTTGGACAGGTACGTGATTGGCTCTCTGCAAGGCTCTTCAGCGCTCGGCAACTACGGGCTCGGCCTCCGAATTACGAGTCTGCTCAATCTCTTCGTGACAGCACCGTTCATGCAAATTTGGGGCGTCCGGCAGCTTGAAGTCCTTCAAGCTGGTGACGAAAACAGGGAACTCCCCCAAATTTTCTTCCGCTTCATGCTCACTCTTATAGGTTTGAGTGTCGGAATCAGCATCTTCAGCGACGAAGTAATCCGCCTCATCGCCTCGGAAGCCTATGCTCCTGCCGCATCGGTTCTTCCTTGGCTTGCATGCGTGCAGGTTCTCGCCGCGCTTCGAAGCTATGGGGAACTTGGCTTGCACTACGCCAAGAAGACCTCTCCTCTTATTGGGATCTCGCTTACCAGCCTGCTCATCGGAGCTCCGATCTATTGGATCGTGGCGCTGAAATTCGGGATTGTCGCCATCGCATCTGTATGCGCCGGGGTCATGCTCGTCCGCACCGGTCTCACGCTGCTATGGGCAGATCGGCACAGTAGCCTTGTGCGCATGTTCCCCTGGTACAGCTTTACTGCAGCCACTGCCGTTGCCGCCGTATGCGTGACTGGCACCTTCCTGCTGCCCGCTGACGCCAACCTCTTGGAGATTCTCGCGGCCAAGATCGGGATCCTGATGGCCTTCTTCGCTGCTGCACTTGCCCTCTTGTGGAGAGCTGAGAGAGCTTCGTGGGACTCATCAGCCCTGTCTTCGAGATGGTGGTGGGCAGGGCGGCGAATCGAGCGCGAAGTATAGAGGAGAAAAGGCATGGTTCAGGTCCGACCCGTTCCATCGATGCCTGGGCCGAGCATAGCGTCGCTGCTTTCTAGAAGGAATGTCACCCTCCCATTTCCCTTCGACAGTCCTCATGTCACCTTCTGGAACACGGCGCGAGTGGCGCTCTGGCAGGCGGTTCACGCGCTTGGATTGAAAGCCGGCCAGACAATCGCAGTCCCGGCCTTCTGCTGTGGATCTGAAATCGATCCTTTTCTCGCAGCTGACCTCAAACTGTCGTTCTTCGCCATTGGTGATGATCTTTCTCCCGATCCCGCTTCATTCGAGAAAGCCACGGAGAATGCATCGGCAGCGATGGTGACCCACTACCTCGGCTTCCCTGCGGATCTAACGTTTGCAAAAGATATAACCCGCTATCTCAATATTCCACTTATCGAAGATTGTGCGCATGCTCTTTACGCCACCCAGGACGGCAATCCCATCGGGATGAGTAGTGACGCGGCAGTGTTCAGCCTCCGCAAGACGGTGGCTCTTCCGGATGGAGGCGCGTTGTATCTGAAGTCCGGCGAAGTTGGCACAATCCCGGCGCCACCCTCACAAGAAATCGTTCGCCGATCGACGCGCAAGCTCGTGTCCCTAACGCTACGAACCCATCCTATTGCTGTTGTGAGGGCGGCGGAGGATCTGCGCCGGCGCATGAAAGTCAGACGTGCTCAGTCGGATGACTCGAAGATCGATCTCCCTGATGAAGTCCAGTGGGATCTTCAGCCCTTCTCTCGGAGCGCATCGAATCTCGGCATGTCGAGCCAGGCGCTCCGCCTTTTCAGAGCAACTGATCATGAGTTTGTCAGAGCTAGCCGCCGTCGAAACTATCTGATGCTTGAAGGCGCCCTCAAGAACTTGAAAGGGCTCAGGCCCATGGTGCCTCAGCTTCATCCAGGCGCTTGTCCTCTGTTTTTTCCCATTCTCGTTGACGACATTGCAAGCCTGCGCAAAGCGTTGGCGAAGGAAGCCGTCGCGGCAAAGCACATGTGGCCACTGCTTCATCCCGCAGTTCCTTGGGAGCGGTTCTCAAAAGAGCGCACATGGAAGGAGAAACTGCTCGGCCTGCCGGTGCACCAAGCACTCCAACCCAGTGACATAGACCGTCTCTTGCATGTAGTGACACAATGGAGCCGAGGATGACTCAAACCACGACCATACGCCGGGTTGCTGACCTCGACGAACTCGAAGCCATTGGCCCGCTTTGGAAGGATCTTCAGGATCAATGCGAACATTCTCATGTTCTCATGGATCATCGCTGGGTCTCTGCGTGGTGGCGTCATTTCGGTGCTGGAAAAGCTCAACATACCCTGGTTATGTCGCAGGGGCGCACGCCTGTTGGGATCGTCCCTCTCGCTGTCACAAGAGGTTTGGAAGCATACCCGTTTCGGGATGCGTATATATCGAGCCCTGACGACTACCGCTATATTCCTTCGCTCCGCTGGCAACGCATCGTACCTGTCCGCCGCCTGACATTTCCGGTTAATATTGCTTCCAGCAATGTCAGAGGTCAGATGGTTTTTCCACAACCTGACCGGAACCTGTATGCAGCCTTTGCTCGGTATGCAGCCGAAACGTCATCCTCGTGGGATGTGGCAACACTTCCCGGCCTCCGTTCTTGGATGCATGAAGATACGATGCTTGGGTCGGCGCTAAGGAGCACGGATCTATCACTCGGAAACAGGCACAGCACCCGTGAAATGCTTTATGTGGATCTTCCCGCGACATGGCCAGAGTTCCTAAAGATGCGTTCCCGGAATTTTCGGGAAAATCTCAAGCACGAGAACAAAAAGCTCACACAGACATTCTCCGCGCTTGGACCAATGAAGATCAGCAACTTTCGCGGGTCAGACATAACAAGAAACATTAACCGCCTGTTCGCTCTGGAAGAACAGAGCTGGAAGGTGACAAACGAGAAGGAACGCCGTCTGCACCTTGCACTTGACGATAAAACACGCAGCTTCCTTCGCGACGTGGCCGAACGTTTCTCCGCAGATGACGAGGCAAACTTAGGTATTCTCAGCTTTGGCGATACGGATGCAGCTGGCGTATTTAATATTGAGCGCGGCGGCACATCACTTGGCCTCGTTCTCTATCGTCACGAGAAACTCGGTGCTCCGGTCGCCATTGCCCCTTTGTTCCAGAACCTTTTCGAAATTTCGATATCACGAGGGATGAAGAGAATTGATTTCAATGGATATACTCGCAACTACATGAAATGGGCGAAAGAATCGCACATTTATTCACGCGTCATCTTCTTCAATTCGAAACCGTATTCTCAATTGCTCCGAGCCATTGACAGCAGCGCCGTCGCCATGGGCCATCTGATTTCACCTTCAGGCAATGCCTCGACAGAACAAGCGAGGACAACTCCATGACCTTTCTGGATCAGCCCTCATCATTCGCGAACATAGAGACGAATATATCAAAAAGTTTTGCGGACGCGTTTTCTGTAGAACGTATTGATTCAATTTCGAAGTATGATGCTTTCGCTTGGAGCTGGGACCAGATTCAGGACAATTATTCCTTTCGTCATGTGCTCCTAGACCGGCGGTGGGTAAGCGCTTGGTGGAACGTCTTCGGACAGAGGAAGGATTTGCATACTCTTCTGGTTCGCGAGGGGTCGGAGATGCGAGCTATCGTGCCGATGATCCTATCGCGCGGATGGGAGGCTTGGCCGAGTCGGGACGGGCCATACCAAATCACAGACGACCATGCGAATCTTGACATTCCAAAATGGCGCCGAATCGTCCCAGTCCGTCGCGTTACGTTCCCGCTCAACATTCCATCGCAGAATGCGCGTGCGCATGCGCTCCTTAATGGCGATCCCACGCCTGTCTGCGGCGCAATAACTCGATATTGGTCCAATCGTGCCTCTGAGTGGGACGTGATGGTACTTGAAGGACTTCCGATTGAATCCGGCCAGCGAGAGGCCTTCACAGAAGCGGCGATGGGGGAAGGATTTTCTGTCCTTCCTGCAGGCCGTGTTCGAGTGATGTATCGAGCGGATTTAAACGGCGGTTTTGATGCCTATCTTGCTCGGCGGAGCTCGCACTTCCGAAAGCGCCGCAGACAACACATCGCGCGATGCCGCAGCGCTGGCGACCTTACACTGATATCCTTTCGAGGTTCGAATATTCGTCGTGGCCTCAACATCCTATTCGAGGTTGAGAGGCATACTTGGAAAGCCAATCCCGATGGAAGTGTACGGGTACGGGTGCCGCTGAACGATGAACTCAGACGCTTCCTGACTGAAGTTAGCGTCGCGTTTGCCTCAAGCGACGATGCTGTCATTCATGTCATGTGCCTCAACGGCAATCCTGTCGGCGCGATTATGGGCCTTTCGCGACAACATGTCATGCTCTCTCTTCTCATCTATCTTCGTGACGACGTACGCAGTTCTATCAACACCACGCCGCTTATGGACGCCCTCATTCAAGATGCCATTTCGCATGGAATGGTCGAATTGGATATCAATGGTGTGACGGAGTTTGCGCGTAAATGGGCCACTCATGAAGAGAAGTATCAGCGACTTTACATCTTCAACCGGCATCCGAGAGCGCAGCTTCTGCGCATCAGCAAATCTCTTGTAACAAATCTATCCCAGCTATCCAGATCGATAGAGCAGGACCAGAATGGAGATGACTATGGGAGCCCTTAATGCAATTCTCCGTCTCGACGGAGGCAGTCCCTCCATCGAGACCCTCCTTCGTATGGCAGCTGCAGCTCCGCACCGAGGTCGCAACCCATCAACTTATGTGAGCGGACCCCTCGCATTGGCGCACCAGCGCAACAGTGCCTCTGTAGCGGATCCCCAGCCCTACGTTACGGACGGCGGCCGCCTAGCAGTCGTCTTGAGCGGACGCTTGTATAATCTTGACGAGCTAGCGAGCAAGTTGCGCCAACTCGGCCACTCGGTCGGCGACGGGCATTGCTCTGCTATCGCAGCAGCCTACGACGCGTGGGGAGTTCAATGTGTCAAAGAACTCGACGGTGATTTCGCATTCGTCCTATATGATGCGCGCAATCGCCGATTGCTGGGTGCGCGCGATGCAATCGGCGTAAAACCGCTTTGCTATGCTCACTGGAATTCATCCTTGTGGCTCGCCTCGGAGCCAGCCCAAATTCTTGAGGCAGGAGTTCCAGCCGATCCATGCGAGACGTCGATCTCATCCTACATCGCCCTGGAGCGCTCTCTAATCGACGCCAGCCTCTCGTTTCACAGGGACATTCGGCGCCTGAAGCCAGGCCATATTGTTGTTCAGGAGGGTACTGGTCCAGCCCGAGAGGAGCCATACTGGCGCATCGATCCGGTCAAAAAAATCGAAGAAACAAGCGAAACCGACATTGCTGCCAGAGTACGGGATTTGCTGATCGATTCCGTACGTCGCCGCACACCGTCCGAAGGGCCTTATGCGTGTGAACTCAGCGGCGGCTTCGACTCGTCGACCGTAGCGGCCCTTCTGCGGCGGGAACTTGAACGACGCAAGATCGATACGCCTATAGAAACTTTCTCCTTTGAGCTGCGGGACCAGGCGGCGGATGAGCCGGAACTCATCAAAGCTGTTGCAAAGAGCATCAACGCACGCCACCACCACATTTATGTCGATACGGAGAATGCCTTCAATCGTCTACCGCAAATTCAACGCGCCGGTGGCCAACCGCAAGTCGACATGGGCCTTCTCTATCTCTGGCGGTGCAAGGAAGAAACTGCGCGTCATGGGGTTCATGTGACCATGAGCGGGCTTGGAGGCGACGAATTGTTCTTTGGGCGCTATCACTATTTAGCGGACCTTCTTCGCTCAGGACGCTTCATTGAATTCACCCGCGACCTGATGGGTTTGTTTCCGATCGACCGAAGCACGGGAAAGCCGTCTTCCCTCCAACGTCTGACGATGGCCTATATCGCCTCGCCTCTCATCCCGCGAAATATGCGGTTTGCCCTGCGCAAGCTCCAGGGGCGACCTGTCGTACCTCCTTGGGTGAATTCCAGCTTGGCGCGCAGGACAAATCTGGCCGAGCGGATCCTCCAAGGTCCAGAGCGGGTCTATTCCGACTACTACCGCCAGGACTGCCTCGAAGTCTTTAACTCTATCCTCGTCAATATTGCGCTGCCTATGCATGAAGCCCTCGGCGCCATTTTCGACGTCGATACACGCTTTCCTCTTCTTGACCGGCGTATTGTCGAGTATCTGTTTGCGGCTCCCAGGGAGTTGAAAATCCAGCATGGCCATACCCGGATTCTCCAGCGTAAAGCCATGGAGGGAATCCTGCCGTCCGTAGTTACGCAGGAGCACTTGAAGAAGAACTTCAATCCCGTTCTGTGGCGCCAGCAGCACGAGCATTTTCTAAGCGCGCTAAAACCGTTCATGAGCCAGCAATCCTTCCGCATTGCTGATTACATCGATGTCGACTGGCTCCGCAGCACTTATGAGGCTTTCGTCGCAGGTCGCGCCCCTGGACAGACTGGCTATCTGCTTTGGTATGCGTTCAACCTCGAAATCTGGCTTCAGGCACAAGGTTCCAGCAGGGAAACTATCCGCGATGGAATACCCGCAGCTTGAAATTATGCGTTCTCAGCGCGAAGCAGCAACGAACCTGCGCAGTGCTTTCATTTCCGGCACTAGCGTTCCAAGTCGCCGGAAGCTGCAGGTGTAGGACAAACGTATATGTCACAGATTCTCAATGCGATTGGCTATCACCGTCCAATGCGGTACAGCAGCCGCCTCTTTGCGAGGATACTTGAAATCGCAGTTTGGGTCGTCCTTGGTTTAGGCCTCGCTCTTTCGGTCGCATCATCAGATTGGATCGGCGCCGCCATGTTCTTTGGCGTCGTAGGGGTAGGATTTCTGCTTGTCATCGACTCCAAGCTCATTGCGATGCTCTGGCTGATCGGGCAGCCTACCCTATTTGTGTTTCCCAACAACATCGCGGCGAGCGTTCCCTTCTTCACTTTGGAACGTGCTCTGTTTCTTCTGCTACTGGGCTTGATGATCGTGCGGATGATGACACGCTCCGTAGAGGCTCGGCCCATGTCTAAACTGGACCGGAGGGCTTTAATTTTTGTCGGCGTGCTTGTCGTCTCCTTTTTAACGACAATCATCGACAAGGATCTCAAGACGATCAGAGGCGATCTCGCTTTTCTTCTTCAATGCTACCTGATGCCGTGGCTGTCGATCCTGATTGCCCGCAGGCTGGACTGGACAGAAACTGACGTTCTCCGCTTTCTACGCCTTCTGACAATTGCTGGATTAGGCCTATTCGGGATCGGGGTACTTCAGTTTTTTCTTGGCATAAAGTGGTTTACGCCAACATCTTTCGAGGTCATTCACGAGGGACGCACAACCGGCACCTTCGCAAATGCTGTCGAATATGGATCGGTTCTTGCCGGGATTGGATTGCTGACGCTCGCACAACTGGTGACCACTCAGAATCTCCTACTTCGCCTTGCGCTCCTCTTCAGCTTCGGAATCATGGTCGGGGGGATTGTCATCTGCATGACCAGATCCCCTCTCGTAGGCCTCGCTTTAGGTCTGCTGATCGTGTTCTTGGGGGATCGACGCATTCGCCCTCTCATCGCCGCTGGCGGCGCTTTCGGAGTTCTTGCGGCAGCTGCTGTTATTCCACTTGTCCTGGATGTTGATGCTCTGCTGTATAGGTTCAGCGAACTTGAGCCGATCTATAATCGAGTTGCCTTGTTCATGACTGCGACGAACATGATAGAAAATTTCCCTGTCTTCGGGATAGGTTTCGGGAGGCATTCTTTTAGCGACGCCAAAAATGCTTATCTGGACGGAGCCGGGGAAATTGGCGCAGAATGGGCAGCAGGCATCGGAGTCCCGCACTTCGAATACATTCATGTCCTCGTACTATGCGGGACAGTAGGCCTTATCTGCTATATTCTGGCGTTCACTGCCTGCATCAGCACTCTTCGCGCCATCTATCGAGATCCACGTGCAACGACCTTCACGCGCACCACTGCGCTCTACGTTCTGGCAATGCTGGCAAGCCTTCTTGTTAACGGGCTCTTCGTCGACTTCCTGGCCTACAATTATTTCATGTCGCTTGTCTGCTTCATGGTTGGCATGGTTTCAGTCATGAGGGTCGGGCCCATAAACTATCCGGCGCTAGAGAGCGAAGAACGTAGCTCTCTCGACAATTCAACGTCCGATAGCAATCGTATTCCTGCAATGTCTTGAACGCCCGAGCGGCTCACCGCAATGATGATTGTTGGCACCAATTCGCCGGGAAAACTGCGATATGGATCGTTTCTGTATGAATGATGCAATGAGCTAGCCATGCGATCATAACAATCCTGAAGCTAGCCGCAGAAATGTATGCTCCAGGCTGAACCACGTCGCGGAATCGCATACTGAATAAGTGACGCGGGTCGCGCATTATCTCTTTTTCAATTTCATAGATTTTGCATGACTTTCTTCCTTTTCTTCATTCTACTGCCTATTGATCGCCCAGAATACATTCTTCAAATATTAAAGATTTCATAAGAAATTTTTCTTCTTAATCTTACCTGGAATACATAATCCGTGAATGCCATTATTTGGTCGCATTTTATTACGATCTATCCGCCCCGTTGCTAATGAATAATTATTAAATGAAATTTCGGGGTTCAATCATGGTTATGATCGCTTAATGGCGCGCATCTCAGCTTAATTGATGACAGCGCTTATTATTTTATGCTTTGGGTTGCTGCTTTATTTAATCTGATCAAGCCCTTGTACTGATTCTGTTTTTCTTCAGAATCTCACAATTGCTTCTTCACCCTCCAGTATCCTTTCCCCTCTGAGTATATTTCGGAGTCGGATCCCTCTTGCTTGTTTGTCAGCATCGAGAGTTCCGGTTCTGCCCTTGGCTTGAATCTCGCTGCTCGATGGCGGGGGCGAGCTTTTTCATATTTCAGTTTTTATTCCTATAATTGAGAGAGATTTATAATGGCTACGAACATTATCTGGGTTTCCACTACTGGCCGTGCCGGAGCTGCTGGAACTGAGACCGCCCCTCTGAAGTCCATACAAGAAGCTATAAGCCGCGCAACGCCGGGCACGAAGATCATGGTGAAGGCGGGTGTCTATTCGGAGAATGTGTCGTTCCCGAAGAGCGGGACCGCAAGCGCGCCCATCGAACTGGTATCGGCTGATGGTCGTGGCAAGGCAGAGATCCGCCCGGCCGATCAGAATCGTGAGACGATTAAGGTCGCTGCATCCGATTACATCACCATCGACGGCTTCAAAGTTATTGCTGGCCCTATGGCTAAAGCAGCCATCCATCTCACGTCGACCAATAACATGGCCGACCTGCCGACGAATATCATCATCCGAAACAACGACATCAAGGCAGCGGCCGGCGACGGAATCAAAGTCAGCCAGGGCGACAGGATCACCGTCACCAACAATACAAGTGAAGGCTCAACGCAGGAGCAGGGCATCGACTTTGTCGGTGTGACGAACAGCGTCATCTCGCACAATGAGATCTACGGCGTTACCGGCAGCGGTGGTATCCACGTCAAGGGTGGATCGAGCAACGTTTCCATCGAATACAACCTCCTCCATGACAATGCCCGTTGGGCCATTCAAGCTGGTGGCAGCACCGATATTCAGTCCATGCGCCCGGGCACCGGCAAGTTCGAAGCTGTGAACATCCGTATCATCGGCAACGAAGTTTACAACTCGGGCCAGCAGGCATTGCGCATCATGGGCGCCGATAAGGTTACCGTGGAAGACAACTGGTTCAGGGGCGTCTCGTCCAATCGCTTCATCGATATTGTCAGCGCCGGCTCCACCCACGAGGACTGGGCTAGCGGTACTGTGACCTTCGACGGCAACAGCATGGATCGTGCCAACTGGCTCACTGTCGACAGCGGTAACCCTCAGCCGACGATTCTGCAGAACCTTACGAATGGAAAGGCTCCGCTGGATTGGAGCACGGTGCATGCGGGAGTTGTCGCGGACGGCGCGTCCACTCCTACTCCTACGCCCACTCCTACGCCCACTCCTACGCCTACGCCTACTCCTGAACCCACTCCGACTCCTGAGCCCACTCCGACTCCTACGCCTACGCCGACTCCTGAACCCACCCCCACGGTACCTTCTGAGTCGACCAAGACTATCAACGGGACCAATGGCAAGGATACACTCGTCGGCACGTCCGGCGCCGATGTGATCAAAGGCTTCGGTGGGAACGACAAGATCGGTGGCGGCGCCGGAAACGATATCCTGACTGGCGGCGCCGGTGCCGACGTATTCGTGTTCAACACGGCTCTTGGCAGCTCGAATGTCGACAAGATCACCGACTTCGAGGTCAAGCTGGATCGTATCTATCTAGAAAATGCCGTGATGACCAAGGTTGGCAGTTGGGGCAACCTTGCCGCCAGCAAGTTCCGCATCGGCACGAAGGCGCTCGATTCCGACGATCGCATCATCTACAACAGCAGCACTGGTGCGCTCTCTTACGATGCTGACGGCTCCGGGTCCAAGGCCGCAGTCAAGTTTGCTGAATTGCAGCCTGGGTTGAAGCTCACGGCAGCCGACTTCTACATCATCTGATCGGCAGATAACGGCAGGGTTCTCGAGACAACCTGCTAGCGTGTTTGGAGGGCGGGGGCGATCCTACGGGATCGCCCCCGCCTTTTCGTTGTCCTGTTCTCCTCTACCAACAATGGATGATGTTCTCCCGTTGCTGCGGCCTGTAGAATGGGCGATGCCTTCCGACGAAGGGCGCGAGTTTTCTGATCAGGGAGCATGAAACATTTGCCACTTGCAGATTACACTGTCTGGTCCTGGTCTTCCGGGCGCGAAGCCAATGTGTGGCATAAAATCTGAACAGCCATGCTGACAGAGAGTGAACCGCGAGCTTTCGACCGCCATGAGACGAAGTTGGCTTTACGTGAACTGGCTAGCTTCTTCTACCGACAGCGCCTGTTCCTTGTCGTGACGGCTTTGGCCATTGCAAGCGTCGCCACCGGTCTGACCTATCTCATTGCTCCTGTTTATACTGCCTCGGGCAGCATCGTCGTGGAACGGACCAGCAATCCACTTTTGCGAAATCAACTCGAGCAGCCCAGTGCAGCTCCCGAGATGGCGAACGATGTCGCCAACGTGATGCGGTCACGCCCAGTCATTGAGACTGTTGTCGACAAGCTTCGCCCGCATGAGCGCCCCCGGCGGCGGTCTGCTATACGCGACGGAATAGAACAGGCGTTCGCAACGCTCGACAGATGGGGCATCCTGAGCGTGCTTCCGAGGCGGGAAAGATACATCAGACGCTGGAGCCGAGCACTGAAGGTTGAAGGCAACGGCGACTACGTGACAGTCTCGTTGTCTGATGACGATGGAGCACTGGCGGCCTCAGCAATCAATGCGATCATCGAAGAATACCGCAACCATTATGTCGAACTCTTGCGTATGCGCAGAGCCCTGGATCTGCGTCAGGAAATCTTTGCACAGACCCAATCCGACATTCTCGAGCATCGCCGAGCGGCTCTGAAAAGTGCGGCCGAGCAGCAGGCTTCCCGCATTGAAGTTCCCAGCCCGCACACATTGCTATCGGACAGCACTGGATCTCTCACAGCCAATGTTGAACATGATCTGCGGCGACTTCTGGCCGCCCGTGCGCGTTCATCACTGATCTCTCAAGCACCTGCTGTCGACAACGCAAACACAAAAGATTTTATCAGTCCGGCGAAGTACAACGCAATGATTGCGCAACTCGGCACCGTTAGACGGAAGCTCGATGCATCAGATATACAGGTTCGGACCTTGCAATTGGAACGCGGCTCTAATCACTCTGATACACTTCTTGCACTAGAGACGAGAGCCTCGCTTCGCAGAGCCGTAGCGGATCTGGAAGAAGAGTTGCATCGCAGCGCCCAGGCCGGCGCTGCGAAGGATGAAGCCGAGGCATTTAAGACAGCCTACGATGCACGCCTCGATGCCACTCGCCGTCGCGTCGATCTGGTCCGCCTCTATACCCAATCCGATACAAGAACATCCAGCGTACGCCTTGCCGAGTTCGCGGAGACACCAAACATTCCTTCCAGCACAAGGCTGCTTCAGGTGGCCATTGGGCTTGGAGCAGCGATCGCCTTCGCCTTGTGCGCAGCCGTCATCAGGGATCGGGTCAATCTCAGAATCCGTGATCCTCAAGGAATTGAGGCCATTCTCCAGAGTCCCGTCCTCTTCGCCATGTCTGAAAGCAGATCTCAAGTGAGACGCCTCAGAAGGTAGCAGCCGCTTCATGCGGCCGATCCAGCCCGCCTTGATGTGATCGCATAAGTCGCCGGGATCGAGGAAATCATGAGAGGCGCATGACGGCAGGCAAGCCAAGCGCAATCCCAGAGAGGAGGAGAAGGAAGAAGACGATGCGTCGCATTGTGAAGGGCGACAGAGGAGGCGGCCACCTGCGAGCAGCGTAAGTTGCGCCCGTCACGACCGGAACAGCCAAGAGAGCGGACATGCTCGAACTTGACGGAAGATCGCAATAAACAGCTACAAGGCTGATGCGGAATATTGCAGTAAGTGCAAAGACGGTCACCAGGGTTTCACGGATTATCGTCAAAGGCATAGGCTGGCGATAGAAGTGATAAACGAGAGGTGGCCCTGCGGTTGAGAACATCCCGCCCATCACTCCAGAAATGCCGCCGAAAAACAGGAACGTTCCGTTTCCGGATGGCTCAGCGAGCGGCTCAGGCTTTCGCGCAAGCTGCAGACTCGAGACAATGATCACCGTGCCGAGGAAAAGGCGTAAGAGATCGACATGGCTTCCAGCAAGCCATTCCAACAATAAATAGCCGACAAGAATCATCGGAATGCTCGCAGCCATGATGAGGCCGAGCTGACGCCACGCCACATCACGCCAGCCCTTAAGGAGCATCTGCGTGGCGTTCACAAGGGTCAGCATGCTCACGATCATTGCTGCATCAGGCAGGGACAGAATCCCAGTAAGCCCAACTCCACCCATGGTGATGAGGCCGAAAGCGAATCCCGTCAGAGTTTGCGCGTAAGCAGCAATGCCCGTGAGGATCAAGAAGCCTGTGAGCTCGGGAATTGACATGCTAGAAGGACGTCCTCGACCAAGCGAGTCTTTGCAGAGACTGGAAGCGGAATTGATGGAATGCCGGCTACTCAATTTGGAGAGCCGCTATTTTACTGTTCCTGTGAACTGATGACAGGTTTGCAGTCAAGCCAGATGAGGACTGGCATCAGACCTTTTTCACTGCGCGCATCCGCGATATCGCTTCTCACAAGGTGCACTTTGGAGGCATTCTTCCTGTGCCCTGTGCGATCGTCGGGCGCTTCACTGGGATATTCTCAGAACAAAGATGCTCATGCGGCTTCCTCAGAAATCTCTCTGCACCCCTTAGTGCCCCCCAACTTTTCTAAGGCACATCGCGGGCCCACGTTTTGCGCGAAGCAGTATGTCCTTCCCTGCGCCACCATACCTCTTTTGCTTATGGCGCAACGGGAGATCCGTTCACCTTCATATCAAGGTAAGCCGTATCAGCAGATACACTTTATCATTTTGACTTACCCCTTATGCCTTGAAGCTTAAAGACAGTAGCTCTTTTTGCCTGAGATTTTTCCTTACTTTCAAAAGTATTACTCGCGCAATTGCGAAATAATACCTAATAACTACCCCGTTAATTAAATAGAACCTCATTCCTATATCGGCATTAATTAGGCGTGCAGGCCGCTTTTCTGTGGCTTTACTTTGGCAATCACATTTTATGTAGGTGAACACATGAAGCGTTCGCACGCTCTTGCTTTGTCTAGCGTCGCCTTATTCCTAGCCTCCTCGACCGCGGCCTTTGCCCAGACTGTGAGACCTGGGCAGCAATGCGTGCCCGCGGTTGCCGACCCTTCGATGTATGGCAACTGCCGGCATCGGATCGTGCAAGGGCAGGAGGTTTGTCGGTGTAGGATCCTTCCTCAAGCCAGACGAGACATCCCGAATGCTACGACGACAGGCTCGCTTGCAAGCGACCCATATATGGGTGGATGGGCCGCCCCAGCAGCAGGGTTCTTAGGCTTTGGCGGCGACGGAAACCGCGGACAGAGCGATACACTCGCGAGCAGCACTGGTTCTCGTGGGAGCACCGGGAGCACAGGCGGCAATAACTCCGGTGGCGGAGCCCCTAGCGGCGGTGGCAATTCCGGCAAAGGATCAGGCGCGGGCGGTAGTTCGGGTGGTGGCAGCTCCGGCGGCGGCGGTGCACCAAGCTCAGGGACACCTGGAGGCAATACAGGAAATCCTAGCACGGGCGGACCGAGCGCCGGAGATCCGGGAACAGGTAATCCAGGAACGGGCAATCCAGGAACCGATGGTCCAGGGACCGGTAGTCCTGGCGATGGCGGCCCAGGGACCGGCGGTCCTGGAAATGGTGGTCCCGGAAATGGTGGCCCAGGGACTGGCGGTCCCGGCGGCGGCAAGGGTGACCACGGTGGCGGCAAAGGCGGACACGGCGGCGGTAAAGGCGGCCATGGTGGAGGCAAGGGCGATCACGGTGGCGGCAAGGGCGGCCATGGTGGAGGCAAAGGTGACCATGGCGGCGGCAAAGGCGGCCACGGTGGGGGCAAAGGTGACCACGGCGGCGGCAAGGGTGATCACGGTGGTGGAAAGGGCGGCCACGGCGGCAAGGATGATCACGGTGGCGGGAAAGGCGGCCACGGCGGCAAGGGCGATGATCGCGGTAGTGGGCGTGGCGACCATGGAGGCAAAGGTGGCCATGGAGGAGGTCGAGGTGATCACGGCGGTGGACGTGATGACCAAGGAGGCCGCGGCGATCACGGTAGCGGCCGTGGCGACCACGGTGGAGGCCGTGGAGATCCCGGTGGCCGCGGCGATCATGGCGGCGGGCGTGGCGACTCGGGTGGCGGGCGTGGAGAGTCCGGCTCGCGTCGCTGACCACCTTTAGGGCAAACGGATCAAAGCCCTTGGCTCCCTACGGGCCAAGGGCTTTTGCATCATAACAAGTAGCTGGAATGTCCGATGGAGACGAAAATGCGCTAGCGGCACTCCTGGCGGGCTTTCCGCATCATTGCAGTAAACCCCTTGAGAGGAAAACGGTACGTGGTTTTGTTGCCCCGCTGTGAGGTTGCTTCGACAATCGCCACACGGCCTTTCTCCAGTGCACGCACAAATTCGGCTTCTCGCTCCGTGCGTCGTAACCAGGCATAGCTGCCACGCGCAATCATCGTGAATGTCTCACCGTCGATTGCAACACGAATCGCAACAGGCGCCAATGCGTAGCCTGTTTGCAGGCTGGCTTCCGTGCGCACCTTACCGCGCTTCAGGTGGCGGACGAACAGGGTGACCCGTCCGTGATCGAGATGCTCCGGCTTCTTCGATGCAGCATCAGAGAACGCGTAGCAGACATTTGCATTGCCTTCTCTAGCCTTCCAAGCACTCCAGTGTTCGTTCGATCCGAGCAATTGAGGGCTCTGCGCAAAGGCACAGGTGCCTGATAGAACAATGAACGCAACGGCAGTGCTGAACAACTTCATCTACGGAGTACTCGCCTTGAGAGATTGCGGAGCCTGCAAACTTCCAAGGCGAGGTTACCCGATGGTAAATGTTCCGGACCATCGGCTCGCGCTATCCGCCGGCGAGCCGATTTCGACATATTACATAGGGGTTTGAGACGTCTTCAACAGATCGTGAGAATGCAGCTTCTGCTTAAAGTGGCTCTTCGGTTCTCTCGCCCTGAGCCGCCATCACCTTCGCAGACCGCATCAACGAGAGCAGCGTCTGGGCATGAAGCTCGCCGGTCACAGGCAAGCCAACAGTGCGTTGAAACTCTTCAACCGCTTTGCGAGTCGAGGAACCTATCACGCCGTCAGCCTTGAGATCTCCGAAACGGAGCTGCGTCAGCGCTTCTTGAGCGGCTATCACGTCTTGCTTCGTCGGACGAGGCTTGATGCGCAGCAGATCAGGCGAAGTGCCAATGCCCTGGACCAGACCGGTCAGAGGGGATGCCGCCAACTGGCCTCGCGCATTCGCTAGCTCCGCGTCGATTTCCTTGCTTCTTGTCGAGAGGTTCTGGAGCTCGGCCTGGGATGCGGCGAGCTGCTCACGAAGACCGGCGGTCTCCTTCGCTGCTTCCTCTGCCTTCTCCTGCTGTTCCATATACTGAGCCTGGACATCCTGAAGAATGGCAGCCTGCCCCCGCATCTGCTTCTCGATCTCAACGGACGTCAGAACAGAATAGCCAAATGCTCCCCATCCCGTGACGGACATGAGAGCCAGAACAGGAACGGCCATGCGGTTGAACTTCAAGCTAATTTCTCCGTTTTCCCAGAGTCATGATATTTCCTTCACCAATCCGGTTCCGGAAACACTGAAGAATGCCGGGCCAAGGTACGTCAAAACGTGGTCAAACCATGACGAGGCCTGCGCCTGTTGCACGCACAGAGACCAGGTCTCTCACGCTCCACGCATGTCTAGAGCTTAGTCAGCCTTTGTAAGCGACAAGCGCTGCACCAGCTGCAATGAGCCCGACGCCGAGCCAGTTGGGGAGAGACAACCGCTCACCAAGGATAGCAACCCCGAGAATCGCAACGAAAACGACGCTGAGCTTGTCGATAGGCGCAACCCGCGCAGCATCACCGATTTTGAGAGCGCGAAAATAGCAAATCCATGAAGCTCCTGTCGCAAGACCAGAGAGCACAAGAAAGACATAGCTGCGTCCCGAGATCGATCCGAGTGATTGCCATTGTCCTGTCGCAACCAGGATCGCACCGAGAGCACACAGGATCACACATGTGCGAATGAAAGTCGCGAAATCCGAATTGACGTTCTCAATGCCGATCTTCGCGAAGATGGCGGTCAGGGCGGCAAATCCCGCAGAGAGAAGCGCCCAGAAGTGCCACGACAGAAAGATTGACCTCATTGGCAATCCTCACCAATTGGAACGGTGGCTCTGTTGAAAGAGATCGCGCCTGCGTTCCTCCCAAAGCTCTCTTGCCGCTTGAAGGCACTCTCCGAAGCTCTCGGCCTGACCGCCTCTCAAGGTAAGAAGCGCGATCCCTGCCGTGGCGACAATGATAGCCGCAGCACGTTCATCCTGCACGGTTCCTGTCCAGATCGACTGCCAGTATTCGAGGCTGGCCATTCCCATCGTGGGATAGGCGGGTGGCTCCGGCGAGGCGGAGATGAAAAGGCTTTCCGCTTTTCCATCGACGAGGCGAAGAAGCGTGGAAGAGCGGAATGGCGCTGCTTCGGCAGCATCGCGGCTTGCGCCCACCACGGTGAGGTTTCGATGCCCCAGGAGCGCGCCCGTATCGCAATGCAGCTCGCGATAGGCCGGACGCGTCACGCCCATCATGAGCGATGGAGCCCCGAGGGGGTTCAGGAGCGGCATCATCGAATTGACCGGCAGGCGTGTCTCGAACAGCCCATAGAGCATGTGCAGACGATGAAGCTGAGACGACATCGCAGCGACCGGAAGATAGGCGATGCCGTGCTTGGCAATGGCATCGGTCGCATTCGTGGCGTCCGTGCAGACAGGAATACCGATAGCCTTGGCCGCGGACACGATCTTGCCTTTTGTGCCGTCACCGCCATCCATTCCATGCAGAAGGATTCTGTGCCCCACCTGAGCGAGAAGCAATGCCGCCTGCAAAAACCACGGCATCCGGCGGGATTTGGGGGAGATATAGGCCGGCCAATCCAAATCTGCGTAGGAGGCGCCCGCATCTGCGGCGCCAATGTGAGTGCGTGCCGCGCGGACGAACCCGGCGAGTTCGGCTGCAGTCTCGCCTCTAAAGTTCATGACGGAGAAAAGTGCGCCGATCTGGATGGGATCCGCCTTGCCATCAAGGATGATGGAGAGCGCATCCTCTGCCTCATCAATGGTGAGAGGGCGGCTGTGACCGATCCCTGCTCCCATCGTGGCAATGTGCTTCGCAAGCCTTTTGCGTGTATCCTCAGCCTTCCCGAGAGAGGCGAGCTTGCGCGCGAAAGTCTCCGGAGGAGGCTCGCCCTCAAGCAGAACGCTGCGCCGCACGGTCAAAGGCGCCGCTTCGATCACAGGAGCTGACGCCCAAGCGGCAAGATCGATGAGAGTACCATCCGGCGCCCTTTCCTGCGGTTGGGACAACGCCTCGGCTTCTGCGGCCAGAGCGCGCAGCCTTTGGCGCATGGTTTCCGCGAAAGGCGTCGGGATCAGGCGCCTCGACGACCGCACGAAGAGCGGGTCGTTGTAGATCTCCCGAACCTGTCCAAGAAGCCTGCTCATCGCAGGCGCACTCATGCCGAGCCGCTCGGCGGCACGGTTGACGCTGCCTTCCACGAGCAGGGTATCCAACGCCAGAAGGAGCCGGAGGCGCCCAAGTTTCAGACCAGGTTCTTGTGATGCGGAATCCAAAAGAGCTCTATTTCAAAGTTCGGCCGCAGAAAGCTGCCAGTCATATACTCATTGTTCTGAATGGTTTGCGTATTCCTCATTCCGGCAGCCCTTTCAAGTCTCACAGAACAACTTTAGAGCTATTATAAATTGCGTTTTTCTGAACTCAGAACGACTCTCAAACATAGCCGTTGACCCTCTTCTTCTGCGGAACCTAGTAGCTCCTTCCAGCAACAGGTTTTTCAGTAAGGTTGGGGGCAATGACGGGATTTCGCACTTCGGATCGACAGGATGTCGGCGGGTCAGTTGCAAGGAAGAGCGCCAATCGGACGCTGCTGCTTCTTGCCTGCACTGGCCTATCTGCTTCTCTCTCTTTTATTCCCTCTACGGCCTTCGCGCAGGTCGCAGGCAGCGCTCCATCCCCGGCAGCTAACGAGGATGTGATCGCGCTCGATCAGATCGTCGTCACGGCTGCGGGCTTCGAGCAGAGCGTCAAGGATGCGCCCGCAAGCATCTCCGTCATCACCCGAGAAGAACTCGAGAAGGGTTCTTTCCGCGACCTGACGGATGCTTTGAGAGAGGTTCAGGGCGTCACCGTAACCGGCGTTGCCAACGAGAAGGATGTCTATATTCGCGGCCTTCCGGGCAGCTACACCCTGATCCTCGTGGACGGAAAGCGCCAGAGCACGCGCGACGCTCGCACCAACGGCAATGCGGGCTTCGAGCAGAGCTTCATTCCCCCGGTCTCGGCCATAGACCGCATCGAGGTCGTCCGCGGTCCGATGTCGTCCCTCTATGGGTCCGACGCCATGGGCGGCGTGATCAACATCATCACGCGCAAGGTCTCCGACAAGTGGACTGGCACGGTCACGGCAGACGGCACGCTTCAGCAGCACGACGACTTCGGCAACTCGGCTCAGGGCTCCTTTTACACCAGCGGCCCGCTGATTCATCGGATGCTTGGCTTGCAGATGTGGGGCCGTGGCTTCGGCCGCCAGGAAGACGAGATCCTGAGCGGCATCACCGGCGCGCGCGAAGGCAATATCGGCGGACGCCTGACCTTCTCGCCCAGCGAGAACCATGACCTGATGCTGGAGAGCGGCTTCACGCGCATTCGCCGCGATGCCTCCAAATGGGGCACCCTCGAAGAGACCGCCAACGACACGTATAACTACAACGACCGCAAGTACTGGTCGCTGACCCATGAAGGCCGCTGGGGGCCGACGACCTCCAATTTCTCGATCATGCAGGAATGGGCCGAGCGCAGAAGCTATACGGAAAATCCCCGAACCTCCGCTTTCGCCAAGAATCCTCGTTCGCCTGAGATCCGCAATACGGTCGTCGACGGCAAGTTCACGACGCCGTATGAGCTGTTCGGCACGCACACGCTGGTGACCGGTGGTCAGTGGTTCAACGCCATGCTGACCGACCAGAATCCCGGTTACCGCACCGGCCGTGATGAGACGTTCAGCATCAACCAATGGGCGCTCTTCGCCGAGGATGAGTGGCGTCTGACCGATACGTTCTCGATCACCAACGGCCTGCGCATGGACCATCACGAAGTCTATGGCGAGCATTTCAGCCCGCGCAGCTATGCGGTGTGGCATGCAACGGAGAACCTCACCGTGAAGGGTGGCGTCTCCACTGGCTTCCGTGCCCCCGAGATACGCCAGATCGCACCGGGCTATGCCTACACCACCGGCGGGCAAGGCTGCTCATATGGCCCTACAGGAACCTGCGGCGTCATCATCGCCGATCCTAACCTGCAAGCTGAAACCAGTGTCAGCTATGAAATCGGCGCCGTATGGGACAGCCTCACCGGCTTCACCGCCAGCGCCACCTATTTCCACACGGATTTCAAGGACAAGATCAGCAATGCGCTGGTGCTGGACAACGCCGGCAGGCCCGTCCGCTGGTCTGAGGATCCGAACTATCGCCTCTGGTACAACTACAATATCGACGATGCGATCATTCAGGGTGTCGAGTTGGCCGCCACATGGCGGGCGACGGACACCATCTCGCTTCGCGGCAGCTATACCTACACGGATTCCGAGCAAAAGACCGGCGATTATGCGGGCTTCCCCCTTGCCCGTACGCCCAAGCATATGGCCAATGCGCGCCTCGACTGGGTCACCCCTGTAACCGGTCTGGAGACATGGATGGCCGTCAATTACCACGGCTCCGAGATCGTAGGCGGCGCCCGTATCGGCACCATCGGCACGCCGGTGCTCATCAACGGCATGTCCGGCCGCAAATACGATGCCTATGCCACGATGGATATCGGCCTGTCCTATGATTTCACGGAACAGCTGACCTTGAATGCGGCTGTCTACAACGTCTTCGACAAGGAAATCGAACCCACCGATTATAACACGGTTGTCGAGGGACGCCGTCTCTGGGTGAGCATGTCAGCCACCTTCTGATCGAACCGAGGGGAGGCGCCCCTCCCCTCGCCGATCGCAGATAAGGACTACCATGACCGACACCAGCAACATCTCTGCCCATGCGCCGCCGCGCCAAAGGCCCCAGCTCCGGAGTTGGACCTTCCGCGTCGTCGACAGCTTCAACGTGCCGCCCAACATGCGGCGTGTGGTTCTGACAGCGGATGATATCGACGAGTTCGCCTACAAGCCGGGGCAGGCCATCGTTCTGATGGTTCCTCTCTCCGAGGGTGAAACGGGACGCCGTGACTACACGATCCGCAGCATGGATCGGTCTGCGAAGACGATCAGCATCGATTTTCTGCTCCATGGCGACACGCCCGCCCCCATCTGGGCCCTGCAGGCTAAGACTGGAGATCTGATCGAGGCCAAGGGTCCACGCGGCGGCACCGTGCTGCGCACCGATGCGGATTGGCACCTCCTGACCGGAGACGAGACCTGCATTCCGGCCATCGCCCATATTCTCGAGACCATGCCTGCCCGCACCAAGGCGTTCGTCTTCATCGAAGTCGCCAACAAGAGCGGCGAGATCGCTTTGGAGACCGAAGCGGATGCCGCCATTTGCTGGGTGCATCGCAATGGCGCGCCCGCGGGTCCAAGCGAACTCATGAATGGCGTGATACAGGGCTTTCCACTGCCGTCAGGGAAAGGTCACGCCTATCTCATCGGCGAAACGAGCAATGTCCGCCGCCAGAGGCACGCCCTCATCGCGCGAGGGTTCACCCGCGATCAAATCTCATCCGAGGGCTACTGGCGCCCCGGCCGGATCGGCGGCCACGACCATGTTGAAGACTGACGCAGGTTGCACAGGCAACCAAGCCCTTTCTTGGAGAGCAATGCCATGATGAATTTTTCTGCCCGCCTGCCCTACACCCTTGCCGCGGTGGTTGCAGGCGCTCTGTCGCTGGGTGCAATGACAACGGATGTCCGTGCCCAGGAGCTCAAGATCCAGCACACGAAGGGTGAAACGGCGGTTCCTGCAAAGCCGAAGAAGGTTCTGGCCTTCGACATGGCTTCCCTCGATACGCTGAACGCCCTCGGCGTCGAGGTCTCGGGTGTGCCGACGGCGCGGTTCCCCGCGTATCTCTCGAAGTATAGTTCCGATAAATACGAGAAGGTCGGCACCCTGTTCGAGCCGGACTACGAAGCTGTCAACGCTGCAAAGCCCGATCTGATCATCGTCGGCGGTCGCTCCAGCGCAAAGTACGAGGCTCTCGCAAAGATCGCTCCCACCATCGATTTAACGGTCGACACCAAGGATTACGTGGGAAGCGTCAAGCGCAACGTTCAAACGCTCGCCAGGATCTTCGACAAGCAGGCGGAAGCTGATGCGCAGCTTACCAAGCTCGATCAGTCCATGGCCGCTCTTCGCCAGCAGGCCGCGAAAGCCGGCAAGGGCCTCCTCGTGCTGACGACCGGCGGCAAGATGAGCGCCTACGGTTCGGGCTCGCGGTTCGGGCTGCTGCATGACTCGTTCGGCGTTGTGCCGGCCGTGGAAAATCTCGCCACCACGAACCACGGGCAAGCCGTCAACGCAGAATTCATTCTCAAGACCAATCCTGACTGGCTCTTCGTGATCGACCGCGACATCGCGACGGGACGTTCCGAAGGTGCGGCCAAGAAGGTGCTGGACAACCGTCTCGTCGCACAGACCACGGCCTGGAAGAACAATCAGGTTGTCTATCTCGACCCCGTCAACTGGTATCTGATCGGCGGCGGACTGACAGCCATGCAGGCCAGCGTCGACCAGATTTCAAAGGCTCTGGCGAAGAAATAACTCTTGAACGACCATTACCCTTCGGGGCATTGCACTGGTGCGGATCACTCCTCGGGTGATCCGCTTTTCCATGTGAAACCCTTAATCGAGGTGCTCGGTACGAGCGCTCCTGACCGATCGTGAAATTTCCTCTCGCAGTATCCGCCGTCATCATTCTTGCGTCGATCAGCTTGCTGGTCGGCGCCGGCGATCTGTCGTTGACGGCGCTTCTCTGGCCGCAGGAGGGACAGCATGCCACGCAGATCCTTCTGATCTCGCGCATTCCACGCACACTGGCATTGATACTGGCCGGGGCAGCCATGGCGGTTGCGGGCACGATCATGCAGGCGCTCACCCAGAACCGCTTCGTGGAGCCTTCCACCGCAGGCACGGTTGAATCCGCAAGCCTCGGCCTGCTCACCGTGACGCTCTTCGTGCCCGATTCTCCGGTCATCGTGAAGATGCTGGTCGCAGCAGGCTTCGCGCTGGCGGGAACAGCCTTGTTCCTGCGCATCTTGAAGCTCGTGCCATTGCGCTCGGTGCTCACCGTGCCGCTCGTCGGCATCATGCTCGGCGGTATCGTCGGTGCGATCACCACCTTCTTCGCTTACCGCTTCGACCTTCTGCAATCCCTCAATGCATGGACGACCGGCGACTTCTCCGGCGTGCTGCGCGGCCGCTATGAGCTGCTCTGGATCGGGCTTGCCCTGACCCTTCTGGCCTACTTTGTCGCAGACAGGCTGACGCTCGCAGGGATGGGAAGGGACTTCTCCACCAATCTCGGCCTGCGTTACCGCAGCATCGTGTCGCTTGGTCTCATCATTGTCTCGATGGTGACCGCCATCATCGTCGTCACTGTCGGCATGCTGCCGTTTCTCGGCTTGATCGTGCCCAACGTAGTCAGCCTGATGATGGGCGACAACATGCGCCGCTCCCTTCCCTGGATCGCCGTGCTCGGCGCGGGCCTCGTGCTCGTCTGCGACATCCTCGGACGTGTGGTGTATTACCCATACGAGGTTCCCATCGGTACGATCATGGGAATCATCGGCAGCGCCCTGTTCCTGTTCCTCCTGCTGAGAGGACGCCAGCGTCTTGCGTGAGAACAGGCAACCAATCCGTGCGCTGCTGATCCTCACTGCCCTCACAGTGGGCATCATTACGCTGTTCATGTCGCTGAACGTCCGGGGCCAATGGGATTTCATCCTCACCTTCCGCGGCACGAAGGTGCTGACCATGGCCCTTGTGGGCTACGCCATCGCTGTCTCGACGGTGCTGTTCCAGACAGTGAGCCACAACCGGATCCTGACGCCCTCGATCATGGGCTTCGATCAACTCTACATCCTCATCCAGACGAGCCTCGTCTTCACCATCGGGTCGGCTGGCCTCACGGCTCTCGATCCGCGCCTGCTGTTTGCCTTCAATGTAGGAGCAATGGTGGTATTCTCGACGGCGCTTTACCGCTGGCTTTTCTCCGGCAGCAGCCGCAGCCTTCATCTGCTCGTTCTCGTCGGCATCGTCTTCGGCGTTCTATTCCGCAGCCTGTCGAGCTTCATGCAGCGGATCATTGATCCGAATGAATTCGTGGTTCTGCAGGACCGCCTGTTCGCGAATTTCAATACGATCGACAGCAATCTCCTCGGTATCGCGGTCGCAACGATCCTGATTGCATCGTTCTTCGGATGGCGGCTCATGCATGTCTATGACGTACTGGCTCTCGGCCGCGAAGCATCCATCAATCTCGGCCTCGATCATGGCCGGATCGTCACCGTCATCCTCATGCTGGTGGCCGTTCTCGTGTCGGTGTCCACTGCCTTGGTCGGGCCGGTGACCTTCTTCGGTCTTCTTGTCGCCAACCTCGCATACGGCATCGCCGGGACACACAAGCACCGCTTCGTGCTGCCGGTCGCGACGCTGCTTGCTGTTATCTGCCTCATCGGTGGTCAGCTCATTCTCGAACGCGTGTTCGCCTTCGACACGGCCCTGAGCATCGTCATCGAATTCGTGGGTGGGATCGTCTTCCTCGCCCTGCTGATCAGAGGAGTTGCCCGTTGATCGAGATCTCCAACGTTCGCAAGAACTATGGCGACACCATCGTCGTGCGCGATGTGTCTCTGCAGATCCCGCGCAAAGGCATCACATCCATCATCGGTCCCAACGGCGCGGGCAAGTCTACGCTTCTGTCGATGATCAGCCGTCTCCTGCCCCTGTCGGCTGGAACGGTGACTGTCGATGGGCTTGATGTGACCACTACGCCATCCGATGTTTTGGCAAAGCGCCTGTCCATCCTCAGGCAGGACAACCGGGTCGGCTCCCGGCTAACCGTGCGGGATCTCGTCGAGTTCGGCCGCTATCCCTATTCGAAGGGCCGCCTCACAGCAGAGGACCGTGCCCAGGCAGCACGCGCCATTGGCTTTCTCGGCCTCGAAGCGCTCGCCGACCGTTTTCTGGACGAACTGTCGGGCGGACAGCGCCAGCGCGCCTATGTGGCCATGGTCCTCTGCCAAGACACCGACTACGTGCTGTTCGACGAACCCCTGAACAACCTCGACATGAAGCACGCGGTCGGCATGATGAAGTTGCTGAGAGAAGCCGCCGACGCATTGAGCAAGACCGTCGTCCTGGTGCTGCACGACATCAATTTCGCCTCCTGCTATTCGGATTACATCGTCGCCATGCGTGATGGGACCGTTGTCCGCCATGGCTCTCCTCAGGAGATCATGACGAGTGAGGCAATCCGGGAGATCTACGATATGGAGGTGGAGATCCAGGAGACTCAGGGGCGGCGGATTTCAATCTATTACACCTGACCCGGCAGGGCGGGAACCTTGTAACTTGAAATATGCCGTCTTATGTCGGGCCGGGCGGTTTACCGCCACGCTCTTCCCTCCGTTTCTTCAGAAAAGACCGATGGACCATATCCACGATAAGCCTCAGGCGCAGTCTGCAGCCCTTAAGCCCCTGCCTGCCCTCATCTTCAGCTCGCGCTGGCTTCAGTTGCCCCTCTATCTCGGCCTGATCGTTGCCCAGTGCGTTTATGTCTTCCTGTTCCTCACGGAACTGGTCCACCTCGTCCTTCACGCGGCCGACTTCAGCGAGATGCAAATCATGCTGGTGGTGCTCGGCCTCATCGACGTAGTGATGATTTCCAACCTGCTCGTCATGGTGATCGTAGGCGGCTATGAGACCTTCGTGTCGCGCCTCCACCTGAATGGGCACCCAGACCAGCCGGAATGGCTGAGCCATGTGAACGCCGGCGTGCTGAAGGTAAAGCTCGCCATGGCGATCATCGGCATCTCGTCGATCCATCTCCTGCGCACGTTCATCGAGGCGGGCTATGTCGGTACGGCAAGAAGCTCATATACCGAAACCGGCATTATCTTGCAGACGGTGATCCACTCCGTCTTCATTCTCTCAGCCATCGGCATCGCCTATGTCGACCGGATGACGCAGGCGAAGGATCACTAAAACCTCACGCAAGAATGACGAAGGGCACGGATGAGAATGTCATCCGTGCCCTTTGTTCTTGTGGTTCGTACGGAAACTTAGTGCCGCAGTCCCGGAGCCTCCTGGCCCGTGCGCGCCACATATTCAGTGTAGCCGCCGCCATACTGATGAATGCCTTCGGGCGTCAGTTCCAGAACCCGGTTGGACAAGGCTGCCAGAAAGTGGCGGTCGTGCGAGACGAAGAGCATCGTGCCTTCGTACTTCGATAATGCCTCGATCAGCATCTCCTTGGTCGCCATGTCGAGATGGTTCGTCGGCTCGTCGAGAACCAGGAGGTTCGGCGGATCGTAGAGCATCTTGGCCATCACGAGACGTGCCTTCTCGCCGCCTGAGAGCACACGGCATTTCTTTTCCGCATCATCGCCTGAGAAGCCGAAGCATCCGGCGAGCGTGCGCAGCGAACCCTGCCCGGCCTGCGGAAATGAATCTTCCAGGAATTCGAACACCGTGCGATCGCCCTCGAGCACCTCCATGGCGTGCTGGGCGAAATAGCCCATCTTCACGCTCGCGCCGATGGTGACCGTGCCCTGATTGGGCTCGGTGGTACCCGCGACCAGTTTCAGCAGCGTGGACTTGCCCGCGCCGTTGACGCCCATCACGCACCAGCGCTCTTTACGGCTCACGGAAAAGTCGAGACCTTCATAGATGACGCGGGTGCCGTAGCTCTTGTGCACGTTCTTCAGCGTGATCACATCGTCGCCGGAGCGCGGCGCGGGCAGGAACTCGAAGGTCACCGACTGACGGCGCTTCGGCGGCTCCACGCGCTCGATCTTCTCCAGCTTCTTCACACGGCTCTGCACCTGTGCGGCATGCGAGGCGCGGGCTTTGAAACGCTCGATGAATTTGATCTCTTTCGCGAGCATCGCCTGCTGGCGCTCGAACTGCGCCTGCTGCTGCTTCTCGTTCATCGCGCGCTGCTGCTCGTAGAACTCGTAATCGCCGGAATAGGTCGTGAGCGAACCGCCATCGATCTCGATGATCTTGTTGACGATGCGGTTCATGAAGGCACGATCGTGCGACGTCATGAGCAATGCGCCTTCATAACCCTTGAGGACTTCCTCCAGCCAGATCAGGCTCTCGAGATCGAGGTGGTTGCTCGGCTCGTCGAGGAGCATCGCATCCGGGCGCATGAGCAGGATCCGGGCGAGCGCGACGCGCATCTTCCAGCCGCCGGAGAGGCCGCCCACATCGCCGTCCATCATCTCCTGGGAAAAGCCCAGGCCCGCGAGCACCTCGCGCGCGCGGCCCTCCAACGAGTAGCCGTCCAGCTCCTCATAGCGCGCTTGCACCTCGCCATAGCGGGCGATGATCTCATCGAAATTCGCCGCCTGGTCCGGGTCCGCCATCGCGGTCTCGAGCTCCTTCAGCTCGGCTGCCACCTCGCTTACGGGGCCCGCACCTTCCATCACCTCGGCAACGGCGCTGCGGCCGTCCATCTCGCCCACGTCCTGGCTGAAATAGCCGATGGTCACGCCGCGATCGACGGAGACCTGCCCCTCGTCCGGCTGCTCCTCCTTGGTGATCATGCGAAACAGCGTCGTCTTTCCTGCGCCGTTCGGCCCCACCAAACCGACTTTCTCGCCTTTCTGGAGGGTGGCCGATGCCTCGATGAAGAGGATGCGGTGGCTGTTCTGTTTGCTGACGTTCTCGACGCGAATCATAATTCCAAGGCCCAAAGCGGTTTCGGCGGCCTTATGGCATGGGTCGGCGTCAGGGACGAGGGTCCTTTGACGGGCAAATTGTCAGGGGCTGAGCGGTCGGTCTTAACCATACTCTTCGGGAGGCTAAGGCCATCCATTCCCGTCATAGGATCTTCATCTTACCTTCATCTGAGCAGTGGCATCTCGTGCCAGCAGCCCTAGATTGGCTTGTCTGACCCGTTTTCAGGGTCATGCCAAGACCAAGAACAGGCCTCCCAGAGCCGATACAAGGAAGTGCAAGCACCGATGGCGACCACTCGCGTTCCGACCACCCCGTTTTCCGATCAGCGCCCCGGCACATCGGGCCTGCGCAAGAAGGTGAAGGTCTTCCAGCAGCCGCGCTACGTGGAGAACTTCATTCAAGCGATCTTCGACAATGTGGAAGGCGCGAAGGGTTCGACCCTGGTGATCGGCGGGGACGGACGCTACTACAACGAGGCTGTGGTGCAGACCGCGCTCAAGATGGCGGCAGCCCACGGATTCGCCCGCATCCTCGTGGGACAGAAGGGTCTTCTCTCGACACCGGCTGCCTCCTGCGTGATCCGCAAGCACAAGGCCATTGGCGGCCTCGTGCTCTCGGCCAGCCACAATCCCGGCGGGCCGGATGGCGACTTCGGGATCAAGTTCAACATGTCCCATGGCGGGCCCGCGCCCGAGTCCTTCACCGAGGCCGTGTTCAAGCGCGCAAGCGCCATTACGGAATATGCCATTGTCGAGGGTGCCGACATCGACCTTACACGCATTGGAGAGAGCAAGATCGGCGATACCGTCGTCCACGTGATCGACCCCGTGGCCGACTACGCGGAGCTGATGGAGCAGCTCATCGACTTCAACGCCGTTTCCGAACTCTTCCGTTCAGGCTTCCGTATGCGCTTCGATGCGCTGAATGCGATTACCGGCCCCTACGCCAAGGCGATCCTGGAGGGCCGCCTTGGCGCTCCTGCAGGCACCGTCGTGAATGGTGAGCCGATGCCCGACTTCGGCGGCCACCATCCTGATCCGAACCCGGTCCATGCCCATGACCTCATGGAGCTGATGATGGGCCCGGACGCACCCGATTTCGGCGCTGCGTCGGACGGTGACGGCGACCGCAACATGATCGTGGCGCGCGGGCTCTTCGTGACGCCGAGCGACAGCCTCGCGATTCTCACGAGCCATGCGCACTTGGCTCCCGGCTATGCGAAGGGTCTCTCTGGCGTCGCGCGCTCCATGCCAACGAGCCGCGCGGCCGACCGGGTGGCGAAGAAGCTCGGCATCAATTTCTTCGAGACGCCTACCGGCTGGAAGTTCTTCGCCAACCTGCTCGATGCGGGCCTCATCACCCTCTGCGGCGAGGAAAGCGCGGGTACGGGCTCCAACCACATCCGCGAGAAGGACGGTCTCTGGGCCGTGCTGCTGTGGCTCAACATCCTCGCGGTCACGAAGAAGCCCGCCGATCAGATCGTGCGGGAGCATTGGGCCGCCTATGGGCGCGACTACTACACGCGTCACGATTATGAGGAACTCGAGACCGCGCCGGCGAATGAGCTGATGGATGCCTTGCGCGCCAAGCTCTCAACCCTTCCCGGCCAGCGCTTCGGCGAGCTGACCGTGCAGGAATGCGACGACTTTGCCTATACGGATCCGGTCGACCAGTCGGTGACACCGAAGCAGGGCATCCGCATCCTGTTCAAGGAGGATGCTCGCGCTGTGTTCCGCCTGTCGGGTACCGGCACGTCGGGTGCGACCCTGCGCGTCTATCTTGAGCGCTTCGAGCCGAATGCTGAACGCCACAACCTGCCGACGGCGGGCGTTCTGGCGCCAGTCACCGAGGCTGCCAACGCCATTGCGGAAATTGCAAAGCGCACCGGGCGCAACGAGCCGAGCGTCATCACCTGACGCTCTCCTTCATTTGGGCGGTCAGTAGGTCGCCCAAAGTCCGGGCGTCGCCAGTTCCAGAACATGCCCGTCAGGGTCATGGAAATAGATGCTGGTCCCACCACGTGACCACGTCACTCGACTGGCGATCGGGATATTGCGCTCGCGCAGTCTTTCCTCCCAGGCCGCAAGCTCCTCAGCCTCGATGGCGAAGCCCATGTGAAGCGGACCCTGCCCGTCATGCCCGGGAATTGTGCCGGTCGGTGTGTGCATATCATGGGCAGAAGACCCGCGCAGGAATAAAAGCAATACGCTTTTGCCTCCCACATCGAAGGCGCACATGCGCTGGTTTTCGAACAGGAGGGGCAAGGCGAGATCATCCCCGTAGAAGGCTTTGGCCCGCATCAGATCATCAACATAGAGAGCCGTTTCGAGTACAGCTTTCAGCTTGGGCATGACATCTCACGTCGTAAGGTCGCATCCATTTTCATCAGCTTACCCTAAAAGCCTGCTCATGTTGCCTTGCAGAGACTGCCTTTTTGAGAGGCGAAAAATTGGGCAGGCCTGCTGACCTTTTGATCTTGCGATCCTGTCGAGCAATCCTTACTTATTGCAGTGCAGCACGGCGATTGGCGTCGCGGTGCTGTTGCCCTTCTTGGGCGTTTCCTCCCTAAACTTCGGGCCGCTGGCAACAGCGGCCTTTTTTCTTGGTCGCAGAGCAGGTTGAGGCTCGGAGCCCCCCTTTAGGAACCTCGTGCATTCCCGGCTGTTTCCCACAGAAGGATCCCGGGAGAGTTTTGATGACGACCCGCTCAGACAACCCTAATCACAGAGACATTCCGCGCACGCACACGATCAGGCCGATGGATGCGCCGCCCATGAACGCGGGCTCGACTTCAGCGCAGCTGAAGGGAGACATCAACAGCGGGCGCACGGGCGACAAGAACGAAGTGTTCGATCCAGGATTGTCGCCGCTCGGTACGGACGACGAAGCGGGCGGCGTTTCGCCGAGTGCGGATCAGGTGGATCTCGCTCGACGTCAGGAGACCGTAGACCGCTGGCAGAACGCCAATGACAGGGACAGCTACGCTCACCAGCACTCGCGCAAGGCGCTCTATGCCTATGTGGGCTTCATCGCTCTGGTTCTCGTGGTCTTTGCCGGTGCCTTCAGCATGTTCTGAGGCGGCGCTACGCTGTCGCGAAGCACCAAATCCGTATCTAGCCGGATCCGCTTGGGTGATGGGCGCCCCTGCAGGAGATCGATGAGAACGGAGGCGGCCGCCTGCCCTAGCTCTCGCCGCGGCTGATGAATCGTGGTCAGGGCAGGCTCGGCAACAGCCGCGAATTCAATGTCGTCGAACCCCGCGACGGAGATATCTCCCGGAACTCTCAAGCCCGCAGACAAGAGCGTGCGTATGAGACCGATAGCCATTTCATCGCTGGTGCAGAACACGGCGCTCGGACGGGTTGAACGGGCGGCCAAGTTCTGCCCCGCCGCCACCCCGGCCTCGATCGTGTAATCTCCTGGCAGTACCAAACCAGGGTCGAATGGCAGACCTGCTGCTTTCAGCCCATCCTGATATCCCAGGAAACGCTCCCGTTCGAGAATATTGCTCTCCGGTCCGCTCACATAAGCAATGCTGCGATGCCCCAATGACGCGAGATGCTGCGTCATGCGGCTGGCAGCCCCGCGATTGTCGATTTCGATCTGAGGAATGTCTGCCGAAGGAATCGCCTCGCAGAGGGCGACGAGCGGGATGCCGGTCCTGTCGGTTGCCCCTCCTCCCATGCGCGTCTGGCCGAACAGGTGGCCATTGAGGAGAATGGCCCCATCGACGCGTCCCGCAGCGATGAATGCCGCGAAATGAGCTTCCTTCTCAGGCGTACCGTCGAGATCGCTGATGATCATGCCATAGCCTGCCTCGAACAACCGCTCTTCGATGCCGCGCAGGATTTTGGAGAAGAACGTGTTCGACAGATCCGGCAGGACGACGAGCACCATGTGGGTTTTCTGAGAACGGAGCGAGCGCGCGGCAGGGTTGGGCACGTAGCCCGTCTTGGCGATAGCTTCGAATACGCGAGCGCGCGCTTCCGGCGACACCCGTTCCGGTGTCGCCAGGGCACGGCTCACCGTGGCGGTCGAGACATCCGCGAGCTTCGCCACGTCCTGGATGCGCACCGCGCGATGACTGGAAGCATCATCCTGCTCCGGCCTGCCCGAAGGCCCGCTTTCGTCCATGATCCTCCCCTACCTTGGTTCTGTTTGACAGAACGTGCCGTTACGGTAAAGTGCCCATGTAATCGTTTACATGGAAGCATTGCCAAAGAATGGAATGCTCCTAGTTCGATAAATGACGCCCCGCTAGAGGGCGACCGAAAAGTCCGGAGGAAATGAATGCCAGCAAGCGCTTTATCCTGCTGACCGTTACCCCTCGATCTCTTTGAACCAACGCTGCCGCACCCGCGTCAGCGAACGGTGTTTCTTACCCTGGTGTCGCTGACCTGGAGCCGCATATGGATTCCGTTCTTCGCGCAGAGAACATTTCCAAATCCTTCGGACCCAACGAGGTCCTGAGCGGCATTTCAATCGACCTGAAGCCTGGGGAAGTTCATGCCGTCATCGGCGAGAACGGCGCGGGCAAGTCGACCCTCATGCGCATTCTCTCGGGCCATATTGCGCCTAGCAAGGGCAATCTGCATTTCCAAGGCCAACCGATCACCTTTTCCGGTCCCGTAGATGCCGAGAACCATGGTATCGTTCTCGTGCATCAGGAAATCCTGCTCGCCCCCGACCTGACGGTGGCACAGAACCTGTTCCTCGGACGCGAGATCAAACGCTTCGGCTTCGTAGACGACAGGACCATGCGCGAGCGGACGAGGGGCATTCTGGCGGAGCTCGGTACCCGGATTGATCCGGATATAGAAGTGCGCCGCCTCTCCATCGCCGATCGGCAGCTCGTGCAGATCGCCCGCGCACTTCTAGTGCCCCACAAGCTCGTGGCCTTCGATGAACCGACTGCGGTTCTCACGCCTATCGAGGCGGAAAGTCTCTTCGCCATCATCCGCAAGCTGCGCGAGCATGGCGTCGCCGTGCTCTACATTTCCCATCGCCTCAACGAAGTGAAGGCGATTGCCGACCGGGTGACGGTTCTGCGCGACGGCCGGCATATCACGACGCGTGACATGGAAGGTCTGGAGCCACTCGAAATGGCCCGCCTCATGGTCGGGCGCGACATGTCGAAGCTCTATCCCGACAAGCCTGCGACAGCCTCGGATCAGGTCATTCTCACTGTGAGCGACATGGCCGTGCCCGATTATGTGGAGAATGCCTCCTTCACGTTGAAACGCGGCGAGATTCTCGGCTTCGGCGGGCTGATCGGCGCGGGCCGCACGGAACTCTTCGAGGCAATCGTCGGCCTTCGGTCGGGCCATGGCACGGTCACTCTCGATGGAAAGAGCGTCCATTTCCGCGATGCGCGCGAGGCCATGGCGGCGGGAATCGTCTATCTCTCCGAAGACCGTAAGGGCAAAGGCCTGCTTCTTCAGCAGAATCTGAGGGTCAATCTCTCCCTGGCCGCCCTCGACAAGTTCACCCGCGGATCCTTCATCGACGTAGGCGCGGAAGAAAAGGCGCTCGATGGCGCTATCAAGGATTTCGACATTCGCACCCGAGCACGCGACCTTCTGGCGGGGCAGCTCTCCGGCGGCAACCAGCAGAAACTTCTGCTCGCCAAGATGATGCTGCTCAATCCGCGCATCATCATCATCGATGAGCCCACCCGTGGCGTGGACATCGGCACCAAGGAGCAGATCTATCGCTTCATCGCCGGTCTTGCCGAAAACGGCCTTTCGGTCATCGTCATATCGTCCGAGATGCAGGAGCTGATCGGCCTCTGCCACCGTGTCGTGGTGATGCGCAACGGACGCATCGCCGGCGAAGTGCCGCAAGCCGACCTCTCAGAGGATTCCATCGTTTACCTCGCCACTGGCGTTCATGAAGAAAGGGCGGCGGAAATCGCCGCGGGCCACGCATGACCGAAACCGTGCTTCGCACCGGCGCCGAGAAGCGCAAGTTCAACATCGACATGCGGGCGCTCTCGCCCTTCATCGCGCTCATCGCCCTCGCGATTGCAGGCGCGCTCATCAATCCTGACTTCCTCACCGCATCGAACCTGCTCAACGTAGTGACGCGCTCGGCCTTCATCGCCATCATCGCGGTCGGCGCTACTTTCGTGATCGCAGGCGGAGGCCTGGATCTCTCGGTGGGCTCCATGGCGGCTCTCACCGCAGGTGTGATGATCCTGACGCTGAATTCACTCGGTGCGGGCGACATGGGCACGCTCGCTCTCGGCATGCTCGCCGCCATCGCGCTCAGCGCGGCCTGCGGCCTGGCCAACGGCCTCATCGTCACCTTCGGGCGAATAGAGCCCTTCATTGTCACGCTCGGCACCATGGGCATCTACCGCTCGCTCGTCATCTGGCTGGCAGCGGGCGGCACCATCACCATGCGCAATTTCGAGCTGCGCGAGCTCTATCGCCCGGTCTATTTCGGGAGCGTCTTCGGCATTCCCGTTCCGATCATCGCCTTCTTGGTGGTCGCCGCAATCGGCGCGCTCATCCTCTACCGCACGTCGTTCGGCCGCCATGTGGTGGCGCTCGGCTCCAACGAAGACGTCGCACGCTATTCCGGCGTGCCGATCTGGCGCGTGCGTACGCTCACCTACATCATCCAGGGCATCTGCGTCGGCATCGCGGTGCTGGTTTACGTCCCGCGCCTCGGCTCGGCGACGCCCACTACCGGCCTGCTCTGGGAGCTTCAGGCCATCACCGCCGTGGTCATCGGCGGCACGGCGCTCAAAGGCGGCGTGGGCCGCATCTGGGGCACGGTGGTCGGCGCCATCATCCTGGAACTCGTCGCCAATATCATGGTGCTGTCGAACTTCGTCTCCGAGTTTCTCGTAGGAGCGGTTCAAGGCGCCATCATCATTATCGCCATGCTCTTGCAGCGGTCAGTCCACCGCGGGCGATGAAGCCGGAACAAAGCCCACCGGCCAGAAACTCTTGGGCTCAAAACAACCCTCTAGGGAGGAACGGATGAAAGCAACGGCTCTGAAGATCGCTCTCGCGGCAGGCCTCACCATGGGCGTAGCGACCGGCGCGATGGCCCAGCAGAAGAACGTGACGATCGGCGTCTCGATCCCAGCCGCCACCCACGGCTGGACCGGTGGCGTCGTCTATCACGCTCAGGAAACCGCCAAGGCTCTCGAGAAAGGCTATCCCGGCCTGAAAGTGATCGTGAAAACCTCACCGGATGGCGCATCCCAGGCGAATGCCCTCGATGACCTCACCTCGCAGAAGGTGGACGCTCTCGTAGTTCTGCCGTTCAACTCGGACGAGCTGACGAACCCCATGCGCGAGATCAAGAAGCGCGGCACCTTCGTCACCATCGTCGATCGCGGCCTAAAGGATCCGTCGATCCAGGACATCTATGTGGCCGGCAACAACCCGGAGTTCGGCCGTGTGGCAGGCAAGTACTTCGTCGATAATCTCAAGCAGGGCAACGTCGTCGTCTTCCGCGGCATTCCGACCGTGATCGACGAGGAGCGCGTCTCCAACTTCGAGAAGGCTCTCGAAGGCTCCGGCGTCAAGGTGATCGACAAGCAATACGCCAACTGGAATCGCGACGACGCATTCAAGGTGATGCAGGACTTCCTGTCCAAGCATCCGAAGATCGACGCCGTGTGGGCGTCCGACGACGACATGGCGCTCGGCATCATGGAAGCGATCCGCCAAGCCAAGCGCGAGGACATCAAGTTCGTGCTCGGCGGCGCCGGCATGAAGGACATGGTCAAGAAGGTCATGGACGGGGACAAGATGATCCCCGCCGACGTGTCCTACCCGCCGTCGATGATCTCCACGGCCATGGGCGTCACCGCAGCGCATTTTTACTCCAATGCGCCCATGCGCGGCACCTACGTGCTCAATGCAGAGCTGATCACCAAGGACAACGCGAAGAACCACTACTTCCCCGACTCGCCATTCTAACCGGCTGGAAAACCTCGCCCTCTTCACGGGGGCGAGGCAACGGCAAGTCGCTTGTCAGGCGAGCGGCTTTCCCTTGCCTGTTCGTCCTCTTCTGCAGCCGCATCTCGGGAGTTCATCCATGAAAACCATGAAGGGCCCCGGCCTCTTCCTCGCTCAATTCGCAGGCGACGAAGCGCCGTTCAACTCGCTCGATTCCATCTGCCGGTGGGCAGCCTCCCTCGGCTACAAGGGCGTTCAGCTTCCCACCTGGGACGCACGCCTCATCGATCTGAAGAAAGCGGCCGAGTCGGATGGCTATTGCGATGAAATCCAAGGCATCGTCCGCTCCCATGGGCTGGAGATCACGGAACTTTCCACGCATCTTCAGGGGCAGCTCGTGGCCGTCCATCCGGCCTTCGATGAAGCCTTCGACGGCTTCGCGGCCCCGGAAGTACGCGGCAATCCGAAAGTCCGTCAGGCCTGGGCCGTCGAGCAGATGATGATGGCGGCGAGAGCCTCGAAGCGCCTCGGCCTGAAAGCGAGCGTCACCTTCTCAGGCGCGCTCGCATGGCCTTTCGTCTATCCCTGGCCACAGCGTCCGGCAGGCCTCATCGAGACGGCGTTCGAGGAATTGGGTCGGCGCTGGAAGCCGATCCTCGATGCCTATGAGGATGCCGATTGCGACGTCTGCTACGAGATCCACCCGGGCGAAGACATTCACGACGGCGCAACCTTCGAGCGCTTCGTGGATGCGGTCGGCGGGCACAACCGCGCCTGCATCAACTACGACCCGAGCCACTTCCTGCTGCAGCAACTCGACTACGTCGCCTTCATCGATCTCTACCATGAGCGCATCAAGGCGTTTCATGCCAAGGACGCGGAGTTCAATCCATCGGGCCGGGTCGGTGTCTATGGCGGGTACGAGAGCTGGATCAACCGCGCCGGGCGCTTCCGCTCGCTCGGTGATGGGCAGGTGGATTTCGGCGCCATCTTCTCGAAGCTCGCACAATACGATTACGATTCCTGGGCCGTGCTTGAATGGGAATGCGCCATCAAGCATCCCGAGGACGGCGCGCGGGAGGGCGCGGAGTTCATCAAGGCGCATATCATCCGCGTGACAGAAAAAGCCTTCGACGACTTCGCAGCCGGCGGAACGGATGAGGCAGCCAACCGCCGTCTTCTCGGCATCGGCTCTTGAGCGAGGTGACGCCATGACCATTGCAGGATCACGCGATCAGAAACTCAACCGCCGCCTTCGCCTCGGCATGGTGGGCGGCGGACGCGGCGCCTTCATCGGGGCCGTGCACCGCATCGCCGCCCGTCTCGACGATCGATGGGAGTTGGTGGCAGGCGCCCTCTCGTCCGACCCGGAACGAGCACGTCTTTCAGGCGAGGATCTTCTTCTGCCGTCCGACCGCAATTATGGCAACCTCCACGAAATGGCCCAGCGCGAGGCGGATCGGGAGGACGGCATCGATGCCGTTGCCATTGTCACCCCCAACCACGCCCATGCCGCCGTAGCCGAAGCGTTCCTGAAAGCCGGCATCCATGTGATCTGTGACAAGCCTCTCACCACCACCGTGCAGGAGGCAGACAGGCTGGCGCAGCTTGCCCGCGAGTCGGGCCTGATCTTCGCCGTCACCCACAATTACACCGGCTATCCGCTGGTGCGGCAGGCCCGCGCCATGGTTGCGGAAGGCGAACTCGGCACGATCCGCGTCGTGCAGGTGGAATATGCGCAGGACTGGCTCGCCACGCGCGTCGAGGAGACCGGCAGCAAGCAGGCCGAGTGGCGTACGGACCCGTCCCGTTCGGGCCCTGCGGGAGCCGTTGGCGATATCGGCACGCACGCCTTCAATCTTGCCGAATTCATCGTCGGCGACGAGGTTGCGTCCTTGTCTGCCGAACTGCACACCTTCGTCCAGGGCCGCAGGCTCGACGACAATGCCCATATGATGCTGCGCTTCGCTTCCGGCGCGAAGGGCATGCTCTGGTGCAGCCAAGTGGCGTCCGGCCTGGAGAACGGCCTGCGGATTCGTGTCTATGGCGACAAGGCAGGCCTCGAATGGGAACAGGAAAATCCGAACGCGCTATTGTTCTCCCCGCTCGGAGAGCCGCCCCGGATCATCCGCCGCAACGGCTATGGCGCCAATGACGTGTCGCGGGCGGCCTCCCGTATTCCCGGCGGGCATCCCGAAGGCTACCTAGAAGGCTTTGCCCAGCTCTACGCTGATATCGCAGAGCAGATTGCTGCGCGTATCGAAGGTCGTGAGCCCAATCCCTTCTCCCTGCAGGTTCCGAATGTCGAGCATGGCGTGCGCGGTGTGCGTTTCATCGATGCGGCAGTGCGGTCCTCACAGAACAAGGCTGCCTGGGTGGACGTGTAACAGGCATCCGACAATCCGCTGTCTCGCCGAACAAGGCGGGACAGCGGGACTATCCAGCATCGAGATGTGCCCTATCATCACAGAGCCACGCTCTATGCCTTGAAATCATCCCTACAATCATGACGTATAAGGGCGACCTAGCCCCCTTAGGAAACCCGACCCGTCATGGCCGAGCACCACCATCATCATCAGGCTCTCGAGGAGTTGAACGATACGCAAAAGCGTGTTCACCGGATCCTGACGGCTGCTCAAAATCCTCTCTCGGCCTATGAGGTGCTGGACAAGATGCGGGCGAAGGGCGCGGTCACGCCGCCTACGGTTTATCGCTCTCTCGACAAGCTCATCGAGAAGGGGCTGGCTCATCGGCTCGAGAGCGTCAATGCCTACGTTGCCTGCAAGCACCCCCACCACCATGAGATGGCGGCCTTCGCCATCTGCGAGAGCTGCGGGCTCGTTACGGAATTCAGCGATCAGAGCATTAATGATCGGCTGACCCAGTGGAGCGACGACAATTCCTTCTGCTCAAAGAAGGTTACCGTTGAGATTCGCGGCCTTTGCGAATCGTGCTCGAAGTGACGTTACAACTTGGAACTCTGCCCCAATTTAAACGTTACTACAGTGCATTAAGTGCTGTTTTAGGGAATTCGTCTGCCAATTCGCCAACTTACCCTGCGTAATATGCGTAATTGCAAAGGCTTATTGCAACGATAACACATTGTTCAGGCGGCACTTAGCCTATATGAATATATAGGTTTTGAAATAACAGGAGCGTGGCCTATGAGCACAAGAGCCCTCAGAAAAGAAGAAGAAGACAACCTCCTCCGTCGCGCGGACGACCTCTGCCGTCAGAACAACCTTCGCCTGACGCCCATCCGCGAGCGCGTTTATCGCGAGCTCGTTCAGAGCGGAGGGCCGGTGGGTGCCTATGACCTCGTCGACCGCCTCAGCAGCGACAAGAAGCGTCTGGCTCCGGTCACGATCTATCGCGCTCTCGACTTCCTGCGCGATGCCGGCCTCGTTCACCGCCTCGCCACGCAGAACTCCTATGTGGTGTCCCACGGCCAGCCGGAAGTGAACGCCATGAAGATCATGTTCGTGGATTCCAAGACCGGCGAAACCATTGAGGTTCATTCCACGGAAGTGGCCGATGCAGTCCGCAAGGCTGCAGAGCAGGCAGGCTTCAAGTCGGTCTCGCCTTTCATGGAAGTTGAAGGCGAACTGACCCGCCAGGCCTAAAACAATAAAGAGGACCAGGAAAAAGGCGGAGGCGCCCAGCGCCTCCGCCTCTTGTTTGGGGAATGTGAAATGCCCGGGCATCTCTGCCCGGCCTTTCGTTTTTATTCTGCGGCGTATGCCTGGCGGGGAGCGTGTTCTTCGCTCCTCTTTTCGCTGCGCACCGTCTCCTTGGAGATGTAGGTGTAGAACATCGGCACCACAAAGAGCGTGAAGATCGTGCCGATGGACATGCCCGATGCAATCACGAGGCCCATGGAGAAGCGGGCCGCCGCGCCTGCGCCGCTCGCATAGAGCAGCGGAGCGACGCCGAGCACCATGGCCGCCGTGGTCATGAGGATCGGGCGCAGACGGACACGAGCCGCCTCCTCGATGGCCTCGCGGCTGCTCACGCCATGCTTCTCCTTCAGCTCGTTGGCGAACTCCACCATCAGAATGCCGTGCTTCGTGATCAGACCCACCAGGGTGATCAGACCCACCTGCGTGTAGATGTTGAGCGTCGCCAGACCGAGGTTGAGGAAGATCATGGCGCCGAACATGGAAAGAGGAACCGACATCATGATGATGAACGGATCGCGGAAGCTCTCGAACTGCGCCGCCAGCACCAGATAGATCACGATGATGGCAAGGCCGAAAGCGAGGAAGATGGAGCTTCCCTCCTGTACCTCGAGGCGCGACTGACCGGCATAATCGACATAGAAGCCCTGAGGCATGACCTCCTGCGCGATGGAGCGCAGGGTTGCCAAGCCTTCCGAAGTCGTCACGCCCGGCAGGGGCAGCGCCGATACGGTCGCCGAGTTGAGCTGGTTGAACTGCTCGATGACCGCCGGAGCTGCATCCGTCTTGATGCTGACGAGCGCGGAGAGCGGCACCATCGAACCATCGGAAGCACGCACGTAGTACTCGGCCAGACGCTCAGGATTCAGGCGATCTTGCTGGCGCACCTGGCTGACAACGTCATAGCTGCGGTTGTCCCGGTCGAACTTCGAAATCGAAGCGCCACCGACGAGCGCACCTAGCGTGTTGCCGATCTCTGACACCTGCACACCCAACGCGGCCGCACGGTCGCGATCGATGACGATGCGAGCGCGGGGCGTCTCGTAGGAGATCGAGTTCTGCACCACGATGAACTTGCCGGACTTCATCGCCCGTTTGCGGATCTCCTCTGCGACCTCATAGGCCTGAGAGGAATCGCCGATGGTGCGCAGCACGTACTGGATCGGCAGGCCGTCGCCGCCGCCAGGCAGGGACGGAGGTGCGAATGCGAACGCCTGAACGCCTGCGTTCTCATTCAGAAGGTTCTGAATGTCCTGCTTGGTGGCCTCGCCCTTCTTCTCACGCTCGCTCCATTCCTTGAGCTTGAAGCCGAAGAAGCCGCCGCCGCCGCCGTCGATGCCGACGATGAGGAAGCTGTCATCGATCTCAGGGATTTTCTCGGCCGCGTTCGTGAACTGCTTGGAGAAAGCCTGCGTGTACTCGGCCGTGGCGTATTTCGGCACGTTCAAGATACCGAGATAGGCGCCCTGATCCTCTTCCGGAGCCAGCTCGGAGTTGGTCTTCATGAAGAGGAAGGCCGTGGTGCCGAGCAGGACCGCAACGATCACGAGCGTGACGGCGCGATAATCGAGCGAGCCCTTGAGGCGTCGCGCATACCAGTTCTCGAGCCGTGTGAAGGTGCGGTCGACGAAAGCTGCGAAGCGGCTCTGCGAGCCATGCGACTTCAACAGCTTCGAGGACATCATCGGCGAAAGCGTCACAGCGACGATGCCTGAGATGATCACTGCGCCTGCCAGCGTGAAGGCAAATTCGCGGAAGAGGGAACCCGTCAAGCCGGTGGTGAAGCCGATGGGCGCATAGACCGCCGCGAGCGTGATGGTCATCGAGACGATGGGAAGGAAGATCTCCTTCATGCCCACGATGGCAGCATCGACGGGTTTGAGTCCCTCCTCAATATGGCGGTGGATGTTCTCCAGCACCACGATGGCGTCGTCGACCACGAGACCGATGGCCAGCACCATGGCGAGCAGGGTCAGGAGGTTGATCGAATAACCCAGCGCGTAAAGGAAGAAGCACACGCCGATGAGCGAGAGCGGAATCGTGACGACCGGGATCAGCACCGAGCGGAAGGAGCCCAGGAACAGCAGGATCACCACCACGACGATGAGGGCCGCCTCACCGATGGTCTTGAAGACCTCTTCGATGGAAGCGGAGATGAAGTTCGAGGCATCGTAGACGATCTCGACGGTCATGCCCTTGGGCAGGGTCGGACGGATCGATTCAATGGCCCTCGTCACCTCGTCGGCCACCGTGAGCGGGTTGGCCGACGGCGTCGGCACGATGCCGATGAAGGTACCCTCGCTGCCATTGAAGCTGACGATAGTGTCCGTGCTCTTGGGGCCGAGTTCCACATCCGCCACGTCGCGCAGGCGCACGACCTGATCGCCGTTCGAGCGAATCGGCAGCGCACCGAAAGTCTCGGGCGTCTGCAGCGTGGTCTGCATGTCGAGGGTATAAGCGACGTACTCGTTCTTGGTCTTGCCGGGAGCGGCAAGGAAGTTATTGGCGTTGATCGCCTGCACCACGTCGCCAGCCGTCACGCCGCGCGCGGCGAGCCGCACAGGGTCAATCCATACGCGCATGGCGAAATCACGCCCGCCGAGGATCTCGGCGTTGCCGACACCTTCGAGCGTTGCAAATCGCGGCTGCACGACGCGGGTCAGGAATTCGCTGACCTGCTCGGAGTTCATCTCCGTGCTGCCGAAGGTGATGTACATGAGAGCGAAGCTCTGGCCCGTACCCTTCATGATCACTGGATCTTCAGCCTCAGAAGGAAGCTGCGCGCGGATCTGCTGCACCTTGGCGGTCACCTCGGTGAGTGCGGCGTTCGGATCCGTGTTCAGGCGCATGCGCACGGACACCGTGCTCACGCCCTGGCGGCTCTGCGTGGTCACGTAGTCCACGCCTTCCGCACTCGACACGGATTTGGCGATGGGCGTGCTGATGAAGCCCTGAATCAGATCGGCGCTGGCGCCCACATAGGCCGTGGTGACGGTGATCGTAGTCTCCTGAACCTCAGGATACTGACGCACCTGCAGGTTCATCAGACCCTGTGCGCCGAGCAGCAGGATCAGGAGGCTCACCACCATCGACAAGACGGGGCGGCGAATAAAAAGCTCTGTGAAACTCATGGCGTTTTTGCCTACTGCCCGTTCGCGAGCTTGGTCGCGTCGAGCTTCGTCACATCAATGCTGTTGTCGATCTTCACGGTCGCGCCGGACTGAAGCTTGTTCTGGCCTGAAGCCACAACCTGCTGACCCGGCTGGATGCCCGAGAGAACTTCGAGCACGCCGCCGCGGCGGCGGCCGGTCTTCACGAAGACCTGCTTGGCGACCTGGACCTGATTGCCTGCCCGTTCTTCCTGATCGATCGTGTAGACGTAATCCCCGTAAAGGCTCGTGATGACAGCCGTCTGTGGCACGGTGATGACGTTGGGCTGCTCCGGCAGGACGACCTCTACATGGAGGAACTGACCTGGCAGGATCGACCTTTCCTTGTTGTCCTCGATGAGAGCCTGCACGGAAACGAGACGGGTCTTCGGATCGACCCGGGGGTCTTTGCCCGTCACACGCCCCTTGAAGGGCAGGTCAGTCTCGTTCATGCCCAGGCGAACCTCCTGCCCGAGCTTCACCTGATCGGCCATCTGCTCGGGAACCGTGAAATCGACTTTCATGGAATCGAGGTCCTGGAAGCTCGCGATGACGGAACCGGGCTGCAGATACTGACCCACATCGATGCGCGGAATGCCGATCACGCCGGAGAACGGCGCCTTCAAAGCCTTCTGCTCGAGTGTTGCCTCAAGGCGGGCCAAACGCGACCGCGCAGCGGCAAGCAACGCGCTCGCCTGATCGAGGTTGGCTTCCGTGCCATAGCCGCGGGTCGAAAGGGTTCTCGCCCGCTCATAAGAGCTCTCTGCCGTCTTCACGTTGGCTTGAACGTCTTGGATGTCGGCACGCTCCACCGTATCGTCGAGCTGAACGAGGATATCGCCTGCGCGGATACTCTGATTGGCCTTAAACTTGATTTCCTTGACGATGCCGGGCGTCTCGAAGGCCAGTTCGACGCCGTTGGCGGCTTTGGCCGTGCCAATGGCGCTGATGCTTGGCGTCCAGGTCTTCGCCTCAACCTTGGCCGCAGAGATCGCCTGCGGAGGCGGCTGCATATTGGCGAAGAAGTCCGCGATCATCTTGTCCCGGAAGAAGTTGAACCAAATCAGCCCAGCACAGAGCAGGATCGTAAGAGTGAAAACGAGGCCGACGACGATGCGCCTTTTCATGGACTTCTTCCAGAAAGTTACAGGCCCGCCGGGCGGGCTACAGACATTGAAGATGGAGGTGCGGCATTAGCTCAACTTGCCCTTGACGCCAATGCCGCGGCATCATTTATATACCGACCGGACGGTTTAGTTGCAAGAGTTGTCAATGTTGGAAAATGCCCGAGGCCGCAAGAGTTCCCGCGAGAAAATTCTCGACGCGGCTGCAGAGCTTGTTTCCGAAATCGGCGCGGGGCGCCTCACTCTCGACGCCGTGGCCGAGCGCGCCGGGCTCAGCAAAGGTGGACTTCTCTACAACTTTCCCAGCAAGGAAGCGCTGCTTCAGGCCATGATCCGTCGCATGATCGATCAGGTGACGGAATCCAGAGAAGCCCTGCGCCCGCAGCTTAAGCCCGGACCTAATCTGGAAGCGCGGCTGGCGACGACAACTCTCCTGAATATGTGTTGTGACGGCAAGATGCAGGAGATCGCAACTGGATTGATGGTAGCGACGGCGGAGAATCCGCGTCTGCTCGACCCTGTTCGCGAGGTCATTTCAGAAACGTTGCAACGCATCAAATCCGACTCGGATGACGACGCCGCGCTTCTCGGCTGGCTTGCGGTCGAAGGTCTGAGCAATCTTGAAATGCACAATCTCAGCCCGTTCTCGGATCAGGACCGCGAGAGGATCGTGCAGGCGATCAATCGCCTGCTTACGAAGGGCATCGCCTCCTAAGGCATCGTCATGCTGAGGCTGCTCAAGCCATCCAGGACGGATCGCTCAACACTTCATCCGTATGCTCACCGAGGCGGGGCGAAGGACGCGCAGCCGCCATCGGCTTTCCGTTCATGACGATGGGTGAACGCACCGACGGAATCGCGCCGCCTTTGGCGGCGATTGAAGGCAGATCGATTTTCATGCCGCGCGCGATCACCTGAGGATCGGCAAACACATCCTCGACCGTATTGATGGGGCCAGCCGGCACCCCCTGCTTTTCAAGCGCTGCCAGCAAAGCATCCCGTGTCGTCTCAAGCGTGAGCCTCGTCAGAATCGGCACAAGCTCTGCGCGGTGGCGCACGCGGCCTGCATTCGTGGCAAAGCGCTCGTCCTGCGCCAGCTCGGGGTAGCCGAGCACAGCGACGAAGCGGGAGAACTGTCCGTCATTGCCCACCGCCACGATCACGTGGCCATCAGCCACCGGGAACACCTGATAGGGCACGATGTTAGGATGCGCATTGCCCATGCGGCGCGGCGACTTGGCGGAGGCAAGATAGTTCATCGCCTGATTGGCGAGCACGCTCGTCTGCACATCGAGGAGCGCCATGTCGAGATGCGAGCCCTCGCCGGTCTGATCGCGCTGGCGCAGAGCCGCAAGAATGCCGACCACCGAATACACGCCCGTGAAGATGTCGACATACGCCACGCCGATCTTCTGCGGCTCGCCGTCGGGATCGCCGGTCAGATCCATGATGCCGCCAAGGCCCTGGATCATGAAGTCGTATCCCGCGCGCGCCGCATAGGGGCCGTTCTGCCCGAAGCCCGTAATGGAGCAGTAGACGAGACGCGGATTGACGGCCTTCAGGCTCTCGTAGTCGAGACCGTATTTCTTCAGCCCGCCGACCTTGAAATTCTCGATCACCACATCGGCGTGAGCTGCGAGCTTGCGCACGAGTTCCTGCCCCTCGGCGCTTTCGAAATCGACGGCGATGGAACGCTTGCCGCGATTGCAGGAATGGAAGTACGCCGCCGACAGATCACCGCCATCCTCCGCCTCCACGAAGGGAGGCCCCCACCCGCGCGTGTCGTCGCCCGCGCCCGGACGCTCCACCTTCACCACATCGGCGCCGAGGTCGGCGAGCAGTTGACCGACCCAGGGACCAGCGAGAATACGAGCGAGTTCGAGGACCTTGAGGCCTGAGAGAGGACGATTTTGTTGCTCGGTCAAGGACGTGCACCTTTTCTGTAGGTGATTTTACCGCGCAAGAAGTCTTCGCCCTTCTCTAACCGGGTCAAGTTTTCTTGCGATATGCATTGCTGCGTTTTAACTGCCTTCGCGCTTCCGACCTGAGCCTCGGGGGTATCGAGAACATCAACCTCGCAAAGAACTTGGTCCGAGCTCGAACAGACTTTCATGTCAGGCCAGCAGATCGTGTTGGTCGGAGAATGAGTGCTCGGACCATAAACCGTAGGCGCGTATTGGTATTTTTCGTCCAACCAATCTGTTGGTTGCATCGGAGAAATGACTAGATCGACGAAAGGCAAAGCACTCTTCCACTGTAACCAATCAAACGCACGCGTTTTCAAAGTAGGACGGTCAGCCCCGAACGCCGCACCACAGCCCATAGCGAGAATCACAAGAAGAGATGCGACCTTGAAGGTTTCAACTCTCGTTGTGATTCCATCCGCAATGGCAGCGAACCGCCTCATGCGCTCAATCCATCACGGCATCGAGGCCGCGCTTCAATCCGATGAAAGAGGAGACACGGCGGGCCGCCAGCAATGTTCCGGTCACATAAGGAGCAGCCGAAGAGCCCGCATCGTGACGGATCACGAGGCGCTCGTTATCGGCGCCGAACACGGCCTCGCACGAGAGCACGAAGGACGGCATGCGCAGGGAGTGAACCTGCACAGGTTCCCTCGCGCCGAGCGCACCGCCTCGGGTCTCGCGAACACCGGCGAGTTCATCGACGGCCTTCGAGGTTGCGGGCTGACGCACATCGCTCAAGAGTTCGGCCAGTTCTCTCGCCGTGCCGGAAGGCGTGTCGGGTTTCTTGGCGGAAGCATAATCGATCACTTCCACATCCGGCACGAAGCGCGCCGCTTCGAGCGCGAAGCGGCGCAGCAGCGTTGCGGTGATCGAGAAGTTGCCGGCGGCGAGCACCCCGCGCTGGGCCTTGAGCGCAACGGCATCGATCTCTGCGTATTCTTCCGCCGAAAGACCAGATGTGCCGACAACCACATTGCGGCCATGCGCCAATGCGGTCAGGGCGTGCGCCTTGACCACATTGGGCTTGGTGTAATCGATCACCACGTGTGACGGTGCCTTCAATGCCTCTTCGAGCGTGGCGCTGATCGTGACGCCAAGATGGGGAAGGCCAGCAGCCTCGCCCGCATCCTGCCCCGCAGCGCTGCGGCTGACCGCGCCTGCGAGCTCCAGATCGTCGGAGGCTGCAATCGCAGCCACCAGTGCCTTGCCGACCCAGCCGGTGGCTCCTGCCAGCGTGATCCGAAGAGACATCGCCTTGTCCTTTCTTAGAAGAACGCCTGCAGTCCCGTCTGTGCGCGACCCAGGATCAGAGCATGCACGTCGTGCGTGCCCTCATAGGTATTCACCGTCTCCAGGTTCTGCGCATGGCGCATCACATGGTATTCTTCCTGAATGCCGTTGCCGCCGTGCATGTCGCGGGCGATGCGCGCGATGTCGAGCGCCTTGCCGCAATTGTTGCGCTTCACCAGCGAGATCATCTCGGGCGCCATGCGGCCTTCATCGAAGAGGCGACCGACGCGAAGCGAGGCGTGAAGGCCCAGCGTGATCTCGGTCATCATATCCGCGAGCTTCTTCTGCACGAGCTGAGTGGCTGCGAGCGGCTTGTTGAACTGCTTGCGGTCGAGCGTGTACTGGCGCGCGCGGTGCCAGCAATCCTCCGCCGCACCCATCGCACCCCAGGAGATGCCATAGCGCGCGCGATTGAGGCAGCCGAACGGACCCTTGAGGCCCGAGACGTTCGGGAGAAGCGCGTCCTCGCCCACCTCGACGCCGTCCATGACGATTTCGCCGGTGATGGAGGCGCGCAGCGAGAGCTTGCCGCCGATCTTCGGCGCGGACAGGCCCTTCATGCCCTTGTCGAGCACGAAGCCGCGGATCTCGTTGTCATGCGCTTCCGACTTCGCCCACACGACGAACACGTCGGCGATGGGGGAGTTCGGGATCCACATCTTCGAGCCGGTGAGGCGATAGCCGCCGTCGATCTTCTGGGCGCGGGTCTTCATGCCGGCGGGATCGGAGCCCGCATCCGGCTCGGTGAGGCCGAAGCAGCCCACGAACTCGCCCGAGGCGAGCTTGGGCAGATACTTCCGGCGCTGCTCCTCGGAGCCATAGGCATAGATCGGATACATGACGAGGGAGGATTGCACGCTCATCATGGAGCGATAACCGGAATCGACACGCTCCACCTCGCGGGCGACGAGGCCGTAGGCCACGTAGGACGCGCCGGCGCAGCCGTAATCCTCCGGAAGGGTCACTCCGAGAAGGCCGAGCTCGCCCATCTCGTTGAAGATCTCGCGGTCCGTGCGCTCCTCGCGATAGGCATCGATCACGCGCGGCAGGAGCTTGTCCTGAGCATAGGCGCGGGCCGTGTCGCGGATCATCCGCTCGTCGTCGGTGAGCAACTCATCGAGGAGGAGCGGATCTTCCCACTTGAGCTTCGCGAGTTCGTGCTTTGCACCAGCCATGATGAGGATTCCTCTTGGAGACGGCGCTGGAGACCCCTCCAGAGCGCCGGATAAACCTATTGAATTTTGCCCGAAAAATCGCGCTGGACAGGGGAGAAGTAAAGCGACATCTTCGCAGCAGGTTATTCGAAAACGGAATGAACTGGTGCTCCGTCGCGGCTTTCTGCCCAATATCGGCAATCTTCTCGCCTTCGAGGCCACGGCCCGGCATGGCAGCGTCTCCCGCGCGGCCGAGGAACTGAATCTCACCCAGAGCGCCGTTTCGCGGCAAATCCAGCAGCTTGAGGATTCGCTCGGCGTTTCTCTTTTCAGCCGCTCCCGCCAGCGCGTGGTGCTTACCGATGTGGGCCGCCTTTACGCCTCGCAGGTGCGCGGAACCCTGACGGAGCTGTCGGACGCCACCCATCAGGCGATAGCCCTGTCGGGCACAAGCGGCGTCCTGAACCTCGCGACCCTGCCGACGTTCGGCACCCGCTGGCTCATTCCGCGCATTCCGCATTTCATGACCAGGCATCCCGGCGCGACGGTGAATTTCGGCGTTCGCCTCGTCCCCTTCGATTTCACCGCCGAGCCTTTCGATGCTGCGATCCATTTCGGCGAGCCGCATTGGCCCGGCGCGATCTGTGAATTGCTGCGGCGGGAAGAGGCCGTGCCTGTGTGCAGTCCGGCCTATCGTGAGCGCGAAAAGATCAAGGCGCCGGAAGATCTCGCTCGCGCCACCCTGCTCCAGCAGAGCACGCGCCCGACCGCCTGGGCGGAATGGTTCGCGACCGTGAACGTGGATGCCGGAAACCCCATGCGCGGCCCGCGCTTCGAGCAATTCGCCATGGTGGCGCAGGCCGCCGCCGCAGGCCTCGGCGTTGGCCTCATTCCGCACTTCCTGATTGCGGACGAGCTCGCCACGGGGCGCCTGGAGATCCTTTTCCCGCACAGCATCCTGAGTGTTGGCGCCTATTACCTCGTCTATCCCGAGCACAAGGCGGAAGCGCCTCTGGTGCGCTCATTCCGCGATTGGATTCTGGCCGAGTCCCATCAGGGATAGACACGTCTCGCCTTCAAGGTCCGCATGCTCAAGGCGAAGGCCATCCAGCCGCAGAACATGATGCAGCCGACCATCGACAGGGACGTTCCGTTGTAGAGCACGCTCGTCAGCGCAATCATCACGGCGCCCGTGCTGAGCTGCAGCGTGCCCATGAGCGCGGAAGCCGTACCGGCAATCGTTCCATGCTCCTCCAATGCCAGCACGGCTGTCGAGGGGATGACATAGCCGAGGCAGCCGAAGGAGAGGAACAGAAGCCCCCAGAGAAGGTAGGCGTTATCGACCCCTGCGAGGGTCAGGATGAACAACAGACTGACAAGGGCGACGAAGCCGGAAATAGCCGTGCGCACGAGTTTCTCCGCACCGAAGCGTCGCATGAAGACGCTGTTGAACTGCGCGCTGCCGATGAAGGCGATCGCGTTCGACGCGAAGATCATGCTGTAATGCGACGGCGACAGTCCGTAATGTTCGATGAAGATCACGGACGAGCCCGCCAGATAGGCAAAGAAGCTCGCCTGGCTAAAACCGCCGGTGAAGGTGACTCCAAGAAAACGGCGATCCTTCAGAAGCGTTCTGTAGGTGGAGAAAGCCTGGAGAATGCCCCTCTTACCCGCCTCCTCTGGCCGCGTCTCGGGCAGCAGAAACAGAAGCACGGCCAAGCCGCCGATGCCGATGGCCGCAATGGTCCAGAAGATGACACGCCAGCTGAAGAATTCGGTGAGCGTGCTGCCTGCGAGCGGCGCCAGAATGGGCGAGACGCTGAAGACCAGCATCATGGTCGCCATGAGGCGCGCGGCCTCGTGGCCCGTATGCAGATCGCGAATGATGGCCCTGGGAATGACCATGGCCGCACAGGAGCCTACGCCCTGCAGGAAGCGGAAAGCGATGAGCGCCTCCACATTCGGGGCATAGCTGCAGCCGATGCTGCCGAGGACGAACAGCGTGAGGCCCGCATAGAGGGGCGGCTTGCGGCCATAGCGGTCCGACAACGGTCCATAGGCCAGCTGGCAGATGGCCACCGCCAGGAAGAAGCTCATCAGACTCATCTGCACCGCGCTCACATCAACCCGGAACTCGCGGGCGATGGCCGGGAAAGCCGGCAGGTACATGTCGATGGCGAACGGCCCGATGGCGGACAGCATTCCAAGGACGAGCGCGTTGCGCAAAAAGGCGGACTTCATGAAAAAGACTTTCGAAAAGGCGTCTTTGGTCCCACTCCAGCAAGTGGGATGGATAAAACGTCCGGCACGGCAATGTCGGGCGATGGCAGCGACTGGAAGGCGAGCCTGGGCCGGCGGTCAGAGGCCGCGCGGCGGAGGACGCGAGCCCTGCTTTTATGCTCCATAGCCCCTGCGTCAAGCACGGCCGTTCAAGTTTGAAGGGACAATAATCCCTAATCGGGGCCGATGGTTACCCTTCGTTAACTATGTTTGGCCATGTCTGGTTAAAGATTCACCGGATGCGTCGGCCCTTGGGCACTTGCCCCTTCGGGACGTCCCTCATCCCAGCGGACCCGCCGGCCGCAGGAGTTGACCCTGCCCATGCTGTTTTCCTTCTCTCCCAATCGGACCGGATTCGGCGCCTCGGCGCCCGAGACGCGCTCTGATTCGAGGGGGCGGCTCGGCAAACCCGCCACGGCAGCGCTTCTTGCGGTGTCGCTCCTGACCACGGCCTGCACGACGAGATCCGAGCTGGGTTTTGCCACGCTCATGAACGAGGTTCCGGCAACCCGGGCGATCATCGTGCCGCCGCCGGGCGGCCCCTCCATCGTGGCCGTGCTGGAGCGCAAGTACCAGAACGGGGTCTCTCAGGAGATTGCCCTCTCGACAGCCTCACTCACCCCTGGCCAGAACGCCTTCTATGTAAGCCTGGCCACCGGGGGAGCGCCGCCGCAATCCCAGGTGGACGATGTGCTGAGCCTCCCCTCCTCGGTCATGATGCAGGAACGCGTCCAGGAGGAGATGGAGGAGCGCCTCCCCGGCATCGACATGCAGACCTCGCTCGTCTACGTGCAGAACAAGTACGGGCCCTTCGGTTTCGCCACGGGCCGCTCTGCGAGCGGCGACGTCTGCCTTTACGCCTGGCAGCGGATCGAGCCCAACAAACCGGCCGTGTTCGTGCCGGGCGGGGTAATCTCCATCCGCCTGCGTCTGTGCGATGCGGCTGCGACACAGCAGCAACTCCTGCGCACCATGTATGCCTTCACAATCTCGGCCTATTACATGTCCGGGTCCTGGAATCCCTATGGGGATCCGCCCCGGGTGCCCGCCCATCTGGGCGAGATCGATGCGCCGATCTATCCGCTCGGCATCAATGATGCCCCCGCGACCGTTGTGCGTGAGCGCCGCGTCCGGGTGCAGGCCGAGCCTTCCACCCGCCTCATCGACAAGGATACGGTCATTCCAGCGGCTCCCGTCCAGCCGACGACCCCAACATATCAGCAGCCGACCGCTTCTCCGCAAACCGGCTATCCAGTCGTTCCTCCGCCACCTTCGCAGTAAACCTCAAGAAACGGTCTCGATATTAGATAACATTACAACATGTATTGTTTACTAGAGCGACAAAAAATCCCAACACGCCAGGAACAATATTGTATCCAGCCCGATAGACCTCAAGCAACTCTTAGCTTATGCGTGAGGTTTAACGTATAACAACCTTGACTGAGAACATTCGCCGATGCGTAGGGGTGCACTCGTAGCCTTATGGGCGGTGGCGGCGATGCTCATCGTCCTGCTGGTCGCCCTTCCCATTAGCCTTCAGACTCACTTGGTGGCCGGCCTCGTCGTTGTGGCCTGCATGATTGTGCTGAAGTTTTTCCGCGCGCAAGGGGTATGGCGGATCATTGCCCTCTCGCTCGGCACGGCCATCGTTCTGCGCTACGTGTTCTGGCGTACCACGAGCACAATTCCCCCGATCACGGAGATCGCGAGCTTTATCCCTGCCATCTTGTTGTACATCGCCGAGATGTACAGCGTGATGATGCTCTTCTTGAGCCTCTTCGTGGTGTCGAGCCCGATGCCGTCGCGCAAGCCGCCCAAAATCGACCCGCATAACCTGCCGACCGTCGACGTGTTCGTGCCGAGCTACAACGAAGACGCGAGCCTTCTGGCCACCACTCTCGCGGCGGCCAAGGCCATGAACTATCCGGACGGCAAGTTTACAGTCTGGCTGCTCGACGACGGCGGAACAGATGAGAAATGCAACTCGGCGAATCCGCACGCGGCCGAAGCGGCCCGCGCCCGCCGCGCCGAACTTCAGACCCTCTGCGCGGCACTCGACGTCAAGTATCTCACCCGCGCCCGCAACCTGCATGCCAAGGCCGGCAACCTCAACAACGGGCTTGAAAATTCAACCGGCGATCTCGTGGCCGTGTTCGACGCAGACCACGCGCCAACACGCAGCTTCCTGGAAGAAACCGTGGGCTTCTTCAGCGCAGACAAGAACCTGTTTCTTGTCCAGACGCCCCATTTCTTCATCAATCCCGACCCGCTCGAGCGCAATCTCGGAACCTTCCAGACGATGCCGTCGGAGAACGAGATGTTCTACGGCGTCATTCAGCGCGGTCTCGACAAGTGGGATGCCGCGTTCTTCTGCGGTTCGGCTGCCGTGCTCCGGCGCGAAGCCTTGCAGGAAACGAATGGGTTCAGCGGCCTGAGCATTACAGAGGATTGCGAAACGGCGCTTGAGCTTCACTCCCGCGGGTGGAGCAGCGTGTACGTGGACAAGCCGCTGATCGCAGGCCTTCAGCCCGATACCTTCGCGAGCTTCATCGGCCAGCGCTCGCGCTGGGCGCAGGGCATGATGCAGATCCTGAGCTTCCGCTTTCCTCCCTTGAAACGCGGGCTGAAGCTCACCCAGCGCCTGGCCTACATGTCGAGCACCCTGTTCTGGCTCTTCCCGTTCTCGCGCTTCGCCTTCCTGCTCTCGCCGCTCTGCTATCTGTTCTTCTCGCTGGAGATCTTTACCGCATCGGGCGGCGAGTTCCTGGCCTATACGTTCACTTATATGATGGTGAACTTCATGATGCAGAACTATCTGTACGGCCGTTACCGCTGGCCTTGGATCTCGGATCTCTACGAGTACATTCAGACGATCTATCTGCTTCCCGCCATCATATCGGTGATCGCCAATCCCAGGAAGCCGACCTTCAAGGTCACGTCCAAGGGCGAATCCATGCTCGAGAGCCGGGTCTCGGAACTCGGAATGCCCTATTTCATCATTTTCGGCATCCTGCTCCTGGGCGTTGTCGCCACCGGCGTGCGCGTATGGCTGGAGCCCTACAAGGCCGATCTGACGCTGGTGACGGGCGCATGGAACGTGCTCAACCTCATCATCGCAGGCTGCGCGCTGGGCGTCGTATCAGAGCGCGCCTCGCGACGCATGAGCCATCGCGTGCGCACGGATCGCGTCTGCCGCTTCCTGTTTGGCGATGAAGTCATCGAGGCTTCGGTGCGCGACATCTCGGTAGGCGGCGCGAGGTTGCATGTGGCGCCCTCCAACGAGCCCACTCTCAAGAAGGGCGCGCTCGGCACCCTTGAGTTCATGCCCCACGCCGATCTGCCTGTGCAGACGATGCCGGTCGAGATCCGCAAGGTGGGCATGGATGACAATGGACTGCTCCTGGGTTGCCGCTTCCTGATCGACAAGCCTGAACACCACAGGCTCGTGGCCGATCTCGTGTTCGCAGATGCCGATCAGTGGAGCGCATTCCAGAAGCGCCGCCATCAAGATATCGGCGTGCTGCGCGGCACATTGTGGTTCTTCATGGTCTCCCTCTACCAGACGGGACGAGGCCTTTCCTATCTCTTCGGCCTGCAACGGATCGGCACGTCCAAATCGCCGGTTCCGTCGATTGCATCGGCTGCTAAATAGAGGCCTGCCGTGCGCTCCCTTCTGATCCCCTTCCTCATCGCTTTCGAACTGCTGGGAGCACGGATGGCAGCGGCGCAACCCGCGCCATTCAACATGGGAACGACCCCGGACGCACCGCCTGCAGGCGCACGACCGTCGGTGCAGCCTCAGCCCTCGCAGCCTGATGCTGCGCCTCCCGCAGCCTTCGACATGCGCGGGAGTTCCCCTGCAGGGCCCCAGAGCGCACCACGCCCAGCTCCTTCCCCTGGCAATGCGCAGGCGCCTGCCGCGCCGTTCCAGATCACGCCGGGCGGCACTCCGAGTCCCGCGCCGCGGACGGCTCCCAGGCCTGCCGTTGTCACGACACCGAACCGTCCGGTTCTTGCACGCATCGAACGGCCGGTTTTGCCTTTCGAGACCATGCGCCTCTCCGGCGAGACGGACGCGCAATCCTGGACCTTCCATCTGACGCAGGATGAGGCATCGAGCGGCGCCTCCATCTCTGTTGGATACAAGAACGCCGTCGTGGTGATGCCGGAGGCCTCCCGCCTCAGGATCGTGATCAACGGCGAGACAGTGACCGACACGCCGATCCAATCGTCCGAGAACATCAAGAGCGTAACCGCTTCGATCCGCCCCGGCCTTCTTCGCGCGGGATCGAACTTCATCCGCATGGAAGCCTTCCAGCGCCATCGTACGGATTGCACCATCAACGCTACCTATGAGCTCTGGACCGATGTGGATTCGGCTTCCACGAAGCTCGTCTTCGCGGAAGGCGCTACCAAGACCCTGCGCAGCCTTGAGGACCTTCCCGCTATCGGCGTGGACTTCAAAGGCGTTACGACGATCCGTGTCGTTGCCCCGAAGGTCTATCGTCCCGAGATCCGGGATCGTCTGCTGCGTCTTGTGCAGTTGATCGCCCTGCGCGGGCGCTTTGCCCGCCCCGTGATCCAGGTGGTGGAATCCGATCCGGGCCCCTCCCCCGTCGGCACGATCAAGGTGGTCATGGGCCTTGCCGGAGAATTGCGCGGGCTTCTTCCGGGCGTGCCCGATTCCGCTCTGACACAGCCGCTCACCATGATGATGCAGGAAGTCGGCTCCACCGGCTCGACGCTCGTCGTGTCCGGTCCGGGCTGGAACGATCTCGACACTGCCATCGCCCTTATCGGCTCGCAGGTCACGAATTCCGCGAGCGTGGAGCGCGGCGTCGTCGATACGGCATCCTGGCACTGGCCGGAGGTGAACACAGCCTTCGGACGTCACTCGTTCCGCTTTGCGGATCTCGGCATCACGACGCAGGAATTCTCGGGCCGCCGCTTGAGAACCCGCTTCATGCTGAATCTCCCGCCTGATTTCTATGCGACGGAATACGGCGAAGCGCTGGTCTATCTCGATGCGGCCTATACCACAGCGGTGAAGCCCGGTAGCCATGTGAACATCTTCGTCAATGACAAGATCAGCACGCAGCTCGTGATCACCGCGCAAGGCGACGTCGTGAGGCGTCACACGATCCGGCTGCCATTGAAGAACTTCAAGTCCGGCTTGAATACCGTCTCGGTGGAAATCGGCCTCCTGACCGATGCGGACGATCGCTGTGCACCGGGAGAGACGCTCTCGGAAACCAATCGCTTCGTTCTGTTCGATACGAGCAGCCTCGAATTTCCGCAATTTGGACGCATCGGGCGGGAACCCGATCTCGGTGTGCTCAGCGCGGGCCATTTCCCGAACGAGGACATGCCCACGACGGTGGTGCTCGCCCGTCCCAATCCGCTGAACATATCCGCCGCCGGCACGTTTCTGGCCCGCATGGCGCGCAGCGCCGGCAGGCCGATGCGCACGCAATTCTCCAACGCCGCCTCAGCCGACGACGCATCCGTTGTGTTCATCGGCGCCGTCGATCAGATTCCTGCGGGTCTTCTCAACCGCGTGCGCGTTTCCGAGCATCTGCGCATGGTCTGGCCCGCAACGCCGCTCCAACCCGATCCGTCGTCTCAGCAGGTTGCCAGCACGGATTTCAGCATGAACGTGCAGCAGAACGCGGCGGACCGCAACGGCACGGCATCCACGGACGAGGTGCGCAAGCGCTGGTCGGAGTCCTTCCGCAGGCAAGGCATCCTGCAACAGACATTCGGCTCGATCCAGGACTGGATGGAAGAGACCTTCAGCCTGTCCGTCTCCTCTCTGTCGCTGAAGCAGCGCATGGATAGCCCTTACGAGCCGCCGCAGCGCTCGACCCTTCTCATCGCTCAGAACCGCACTCCCGAAGCAGGCGTCTGGACTCTCGTGACGGCCCGTACGGAAGAGGCTCTGGCCGAAGAAATGGCCCGCCTCGCGGATCCGCTCCTGTGGGCGCGGGTTTCGGGCCGAGCCGTCGCGCTCGATCCGCGTGAGTTCAAGCTCCAGGTCGAGCCGATCCAGGATTACGACTTCGTTCAGACGCAGCCTTTCTCGATCTGGAATCTGCGTCTCGTCGCAGCCAACTGGATGTCCGCCAACATTCTCCAATATGCCCTCATCATGGTGGTGCTCTGTCTCTTCCTCGGGACGGGAACATACCTGCTCCTGAAACACTTGGGGCGCCCTTCATGAGGATCTTCGCGAAACGCGGCTTACTGCTGCCTTGTCTTCTCGCAGGTCTGCTCTCGATCGCATCGTCGATGTCGTCAGCCCAGAATTTGAGCGTGCAGCCCTTGAACGTGGCTGGAACCCTCTCCTCCGGCGAATGGGAGGCCTACCGCTCCAAGTTCATTGAGGACAATGGCCGTGTCGTCGACAACGCCAACGGCAATATCAGCCACAGCGAAGGACAGGGCTATGGCCTTCTCCTGGCACTGGCTGCCAATGACCGCGCCAGTTTCGAAAAGATCTGGAACTTTGTTTTTACCGAACTTCTGATCCGGGACGATGGGCTCATCGCCTGGAAATGGGACCCCGGCGCCAAACCGCGGGTCTCCGATCGCAACAACGCGACCGACGGCGACATCCTCATCGCCTATGCGCTGGCAAAGGCAGGCACTGCCTGGAACGAGCCCCGCTATACGACAGCCGCCCAGAAGCTCGCGGCTTCCATCGGCAAGCACACTTTCGGCCGCAACGGCGGCATCGTCTTTCTCCTGCCGGGTGCGGAGGGTTTCAATGCCGGAGACCGCCCGGACGGCCCGGTCATCAATATCTCCTATTGGGTGTTCGAGGCCTTTCCGGTCCTCGCAGGCCTCGCACCGCAATACGAGTGGAACCGTGTCTGGAAGGAGGGGGTCACTCTGCTTCAGCAGGCCACCTCGGGCCGGGTCCGCCTCCCCGCGGACTGGCTTTCTATCCAGAGCAGAATGCAGACCAAGCCCGCCGACGGATTCCCTCCGGAATTCGGTTACAACTCCTTAAGGATACCGCTTTACCTTCTCAGGGCAGGAATGACCGATTTGGAGTGGTTGCGAGCGCTGAAGCTGCGCTGGTCTGCCGAGAATGAAGGGGTTGCCGTCGTCAATGTCGTGACCGGAAACGTCCGGGAGCGCCTCACCGATCAAGGCTATGCCATCCTCTCGGCCGCACTGGCCTGTGCGTTGGACGGAACGCCCGTTCCGGACACGCTGAAAACCTTCGACCCGCAGCTCTATTATCCGTCGACCCTGTATCTGATGACGAAGTCTTGGCTCGGTGAAAAACATCCGCAATGCGTCTAGCTAGCAGCGCCATAACGATTGCGGTCCTGGTACTGGGCTTCGCGGCAATCGCGCAACAAGTTGGGCCCGGCAGCGACCAGCCTCCCTCTTCTGCGCCCAATCCGCCTCCGAGCACGCCCCCATCCGCCAATCAGCCTCAGGTGGATGAATCGGCCCTGCGCTATTTCGCGTCGCAGGGCGACACGCGCCGCGTGAACGCCGAGATCGCCCGGTTGCGCGCGCTCTATCCCAACTGGACCCCTCCGAGCGACCTGTCGCAGTTGTCGTCCGGCCCGGCCGTCGCGGTCGATCCCATCATCGAGCGGCTGTGGAATCTCTACAAGGAAGACCGGATCGCCGAAGTGCGCGCGGCCATCGCGGAGCGCCAGTCCACGGATCCGAACTGGAAGCCGCCGGAGGAGCTGGTCACGGCGCTCGACACCGTCGAGGCCCGCCGCCGGCTGACCAACGCATCCGATTCCAGCCAGTGGCGCACGGTTCTCACCGTCGCCACGGAGAACCCGAATCTTCTGACCTGCGTGAATGTGGACGTGCTCTGGCGTGTGGCCGAGGCTTTCGCCAAGACCGATCAGACCAGCCGCTCGCGGGACGTTTATACCTATCTCCTCACCAATTGCGGCAATCCGGGCGAGCGCCTTGCGACCTTGCAGAAGGCGCTGACGATACTTCCCGAAAACCAAGTCGCGGATCTTCTCCAGTTCGAGCGCAAGACAGGCGAGACGCCCGACAATTTCGACTCGATCCGCGAGGAACTGGCGCGCCGCCGCGTGGAGCGCGCCTCGAACGACGACAAGACGACCGCGACCGCGGAAGACCTTGCCGTTGTCGAGCGCATGATCCGCAACACGAACGAGCCCGGTCCGGTGCTGGTTCTGGCCTGGTACAACTATCACCACGGCAATCCAGCGCGGGGGCTCGAGTTGTTCAAGACCGCCCTTGACCGCAATGGCGGCAACAAGGCTGCGGAAGGATATGCCATGTCCCTGCGCGCTCTGGAGCGCATCGCAGAGGCTGAGGCCTTCGCCTATGACTGGCGCGATAAGGCCCCGGAGAACATGAAGGTCTACCTCGACGTGGCGACCGCCCTGCTGACCCAGGACCCGCCGCCTCGTCTCGAAACCCGCGTCGTATCGCGGATCGTTCCCGTGGTGTCGAGCCAGCGCTTCCCGGACGGTGCGCAGGCTCTCGGCTGGTACTCCTACAACACGAGCCAGTTCCAGACGGCACGGGAGTGGTTCCGCCTGGCTTTGGAATGGAGGCCTGAGGACGAGCCTTCGGCCTACGGCCTTGCCCTTTCCACTCAACGCCTGAACGATCGGGCCGGCTTCAACGCCGTCGTCGCGCAGTGGCGGGATCGCTCCGAGCGCATCGCGGATCTTGCCGACGGCGCCACTCCTGCCCGGCCGGGCCAGCCCCGTGCCCAGGTGGTGCAGCCCGCGCAAACCGTTCCGCAGGCTCCCATGCGCTCCGTCCCTGTCCAGGCTGAAGCGCCTCGCGTGGTGGTCGAGCGCAGCGCCGTTGAGGTGGAGCCGACAATGCGCGTCGCAACCGCTGCGACCGGCAGTACGAGCGGACGCCGCAACTGCATCATGACCCGAAGCGCGGACGGCATGGCTCCCGATGCGGCGCTGACTCTCGGCTGGTGCCTGATGGACGCCAACCGCCCCATGGAAGCCGTGAATGCCTTCGATCAGGCTATCCGGCGCGGCAGCAGCCGCATCCGGGAGGAGGCTGCCTACGGCAAATCCCTCGCCTATCTGCGCAAGAACCTGACTTCTGAGGCCGCCGTCGCCGCCGCGCAGGCCCCGCAGACGAGCCAACGCCGGGTCGAATTGAGCGCCTCCATTCTCGGCCAGCGGGCGCTGGCTGCCTATCGCGACGGCCGCTATGTGGAGACGATCCTCGCCTTGAGCGAACGCGCCCGGATCGTGCCGGAACAGAACGACCTCATGCTGATCCGCGGCTGGTCGTACTATAAACTCGGCCGCTATAAGGACGCCGAGCGGATTTTCCGCGCCGTTCAGCGCACCGGTTTTTCAGAGGAAGCCTCTGTTGGTCTGAATGCCGTTCTGGAAGCCAGCATTCCCAACCGTCAGTAACGACAGCCTCGATCTGAACCGTTTTGGAATCGCAGCTCTGCGGCAATCTTGACCTTGCCGGAAGGGCAATTTCGTCGGAAATGACGTCGTTCCGGGCCGGCTGTGGATGGATTGTGGCGATGCTGCCGCCAAACCCCATGAAATCTCGGAAAATTGAAACGGCCCAGTTTTTGAAAAAAACTGCGCGAAACGACACGAAATGGTAAATTTCTTCTAAAAATTAGCCAAGGTTGTCGGGACAGATTGACATTATTGAGGCTTCGCACCTTAACTTCGTCACAGAACGGCCATGTAGGCCGTCTCAGAGGACCTAGATAAATGAAGAAATCAGCCCTTTTCGCAGCCATCTGCGTTCCGGCTTTCCTGGCCGCCGCCCCGCTGGCTGCCAAAACCCTCGTGTACTGCTCCGAGGGCAGCCCCGAGAACTTCTATCCCGGCATCAACACCACCGGCACCTCGTTCGACGTGGCCGAGCACATCTACGACAACATCGTGGACTTCGAGCGCGGCGGCACGCAGGTCACTCCCGGCCTCGCCGAGAAGTGGGACATCTCCGCTGACGGCCTCACCTACACCTTCCACATCCGCAAGGGCGTGAAGTTCCACTCCACCAACAAGAACTTCAAGCCGACCCGCGACCTGAACGCCGACGACATCATGTTCATGATCGAGCGTCAGTGGAAGAAGGACCATCCGTACTTCAACGTGACCAGCGCCGACCACTCCTACTTCGACAGCATGGGCATGCCTGCCCTGTTGAAGTCGGTCGAGAAGGTTGACGACTACACCGTCCGCTTCACGCTCAACAAGCCGGAAGCTCCGTTCCTGTCGAACCTCGCCATGCAGTGGGCTGGCGTCCAGTCGAAGGAATACGCCGACGCCATGCTGAAGGCCGGCACCCCTGAGAAGATCGACCAAGAGCCGATTGGCTCGGGCCCGTTCTACCTCGTCCAGTACCAGAAGGACGCCATCGTCCGCTTCAAGGCTTTCCCCGAGTACTGGGGCGGCAAGGCCAAGATCGACGATCTCGTGTTCGCCATCACCCCTGACGCTTCCGTCCGCTGGGCGAAGCTGCAGAAGGGCGAGTGCCACGTGATGCCGTATCCGAACCCGGCAGACCTCGACGCCATGAAGAAGGATCCGAACGTCACGATCCTGGAGCAGCCCGGTCTGAACGTCGGCTACCTCTCGTACAACACCGAGAAGAAGCCCTTCAACGACGTTCGCGTCCGTAAGGCGCTGAACATGGCCATCAACAAGAAGGCCATCGTCGACACCGTGTACCTCTCCACCGGCGTCCCGGCTACGAACCCGATCCCGCCGACCATGTGGTCGTACAACAACAGCGTGAAGGACGACGCTTACGACGTGGAAGCTGCCAAGAAGCTCCTCGCCGAGGCTGGCTACCCGAACGGCTTCGAGACGGATCTGTGGGCCATGCCGGTTCAGCGTCCGTATAACCCGAACGCAAAGCGCATCGCCGAGCTCATGCAGGCCGATCTCGCCAAGGTTGGCGTGAAGGCCGAGATCAAGAGCTACGAGTGGGGTGAATACCGCAAGCGCATGCAGGCTGGCGATCACCAGATGGGCATGCTCGGCTGGACGGGCGACAACGGCGACCCGGACAACTTCCTCCACACGCTTCTCGGCTGCGACGCCGTGAAGAGCGGCTCGAACAACGCCCGCTGGTGCCACAAGCCGTTCGACGACCTCGTCGTGAAGGCGAAGGCCGTGTCGGATCAGAAGCAGCGTTCCGAGCTCTACTCGCAGGCTCAGGTGATCTTCAAGGAGCAGGCTCCCTGGTTCACGATCGCCCACGCCGTGCAGCTGAAGCCGGTCCGCAAGGAAGTCGTTGACTTCAAGCTCTCGCCGTTCGGTCGCCATAGCTTCTATGGCGTGGACATCAAGGGCAAGTAAGTCTCTCTCCCATTAACCTGGCGGAGCGGCCTTTCCCGGCCGCTCCGCCTTTTTTCCATTCTGGGCCATGCTTAGATTTTTCCTCACACGCGTCAGCCTCGTGATCCCGACCTTCATCGGCATCACCCTGCTGGTCTTCTGTCTGATCCGGCTCGTTCCGGGCGACCCCATCGAAACCATGGCTGGCGAGCGCGGCATCGATCCCGCGCGCCACGCGGAACTGCGCGCGCAATACGGCTTCGACAAGCCGGTTATGGTGCAGTACGGCCTCTACATATGGCGCGTTCTGCAAGGCGATCTCGGGCAATCCGTGGTCACGCGCGAATCGGTTCTGACAGAATTCCTCACCCTTTTCCCCGCGACGATCGAGCTGGCTCTTTGCGCCATCATTTTCGCGCTCGTCATCGGCATCCCGGCTGGCATCATTGCTGCCGTCCGGCGAAACTCCGTGTTCGATCATGGCGTCATGGGCATCTCGCTGACGGGATATTCCATGCCGATCTTCTGGTGGGGCCTGATCCTCATCCTGCTGTGCTCGGTTCAGCTAGGTCTCACCCCCGTCTCGGGCCGCATCGACGTGCTCTATTACATCGAGCCGGTTACAGGCTTCCTCCTGATCGACTCGCTGCTGTCGGACGATGAAGGCGCCTTCTGGTCCACCGTTCGGCACTTGATCCTCCCGACCATCGTGCTCGGCACCGTGCCGCTCGCGGTGATCGCCCGCATGACCCGCTCGGCCATGCTGGAGGTTCTGGGCGAGGATTACATCCGCACCGCCAAGGCCAAGGGCCTGCCCCGGTTCCGGATCATCGCGCTCCACGCCCTGCGCAACGCCCTGATCCCGGTTGTCACCGTGATCGGCCTGCAGGTCGGCGTGCTCTTCACCGGCGCGATCATGACGGAAACCATCTTCTCCTGGCCCGGCGTCGGCAAGTGGCTCATCGAGGCGATCTTCCGCCGCGATTACCCGGTACTACAGGGCGGCGCACTGCTGCTCGGCATCCTCGTGATGACCGTGAACCTTCTCGTCGATCTTGCCTACGGCCTCATCAATCCTCGCATCAGGCACACGCGATGACCGCAGAAACCATGGAAACTCCCGCCGTCGCCGCGTCGACGGCAACCCCGCCCCATCGATTCAAGGAATTCTGGGGCTATTTCAGCGCCAACCACGGCGCTGTCGCCGGATTGTTCATCATCCTCGGCGTGGTGCTGGTTGCATTGCTGGCTGATGTGCTCGCGCCCCATTCGCCGTATCTGACCAACCCGTCCAACGCCCTGAAGCCTCCATTCTGGCAGGAGGGCGGCTCGATCGCCTATCCGCTCGGTACGGACCCGATCGGCCGCGACATGCTCTCGCGTCTCATTTTCGGCGCGCGGCTGTCGCTCCTCATCGGCATCGTGGTCGTGACGATCTCCATCGTCATCGGCACGGTTCTCGGCCTCGTCGCCGGGTTCTTCCGCGGCCTGACCGAGATCTTCATCATGCGTCTGATGGACATCATCCTGACGATGCCGAGCCTTCTGCTCGCCATCGTGATCGTGGCCGTGCTCGGCCCCGGTATGATGAACTCCATGCTGGCCGTGGCTCTGGTCATCCTGCCCCATTACGTGCGCCTCGCCCGTGCCGCGGTGATCACGGAGACCTCCAAGGACTACGTGATGGCGGCCCGCGTGAGCGGCGCCGGCACCGCTCGCCTGATGTTCAAGGAAGTGCTGCCGAACTGCACTGCCCCGCTCATCGTGCAGGCCTCGCTCGGCATCTCGACCGCCATCCTCGACGCCGCTGCGCTCGGGTTCCTGGGCCTCGGCGCGCAACCGCCGTCGCCGGAATGGGGCACCATGCTGGCCGATGCCCGTGAGTTCGTGCTCCGCGCCTGGTGGGTCGTGACCTTCCCCGGCCTGGCGATCCTCATCACGGTGCTGGCGTTCAACCTTCTGGGCGACGGTCTTCGTGACGCCCTCGATCCCAAGCTGAAGAGGTCCTGATATGGCACTTCTTGAAATCGAGAATCTCGTCGTCGAGTTCCAGACCACCACCGGCATGTTCCGGGCGGTCGACGGCGTGTCTCTGAAAGTTCACGAGCGCGAGGTTCTCGCCATCGTGGGTGAATCCGGCTCGGGCAAGTCCGTGTCGATGCTCGCCGTGATGGGCCTTCTGCCGTGGACTGCGAAGGTGACCGCCGACAAGATGACCTTCAACGGCCGCGATCTTCTCAAATTGTCCGATGCCGAGCGCCGCAAGATCGTCGGCAAGGACATCGCGATGATCTTCCAGGAGCCGATCGCGAGCCTCAACCCGTGCTACACGGTCGGTTTTCAGATCGAGGAAGTTCTGCGCTTCCACCTGGGCATGGGTCGTTCGCAGCGGCGCGCACGCGCCATCGAGCTTCTGAAAGCGGTCGGCATCCCCAACCCCGCCGAGCGCCTGGATTCGTTCCCGCATCAGATGTCCGGCGGTCAGTGCCAGCGCGTGATGATCGCCATGGCCATCGCCTGCAACCCGAAGCTCCTGATCGCCGACGAGCCGACGACCGCTCTCGACGTCACGATCCAGAAGCAGATCCTCGATCTTCTCGTGAAGCTCCAGGATGAGCACGGGATGGGCATGATCATGATCACCCACAACATGGGCGTGGTCGCTGAAACCGCCGACCGTGTGGTGGTTCAGTACAAGGGCCGCAAGATGGAGGAGGCCGACGTCCTGTCGCTGTTCGAAAATCCGCGCAGCAACTACACGAAGGCCCTCCTCTCCGCGCTGCCCGACAATGCGACGGGTGACCGCCTGCCTACCATCGCGGATTATTTCAAGGACGGAAGCGAGATCGCGGGAGCCGCCGTATCATGAGTGTTGTTCTCGAAGCCAGAAACATCGTCCGGGACTACCACCTGCCCGGCGGCCTCTTTTCCAAAGGCGGCGTCGTTCATGCCGTGAAAGGCGTGAGCTTCTCGGTCGAGCGGGGAAAGACCCTTGCCATCGTCGGCGAGAGCGGCTGCGGCAAGTCCACGCTCGCACGCATTCTCACGCTGATCGACCCTGCTACCTCGGGCGACCTCTTCATCCGGGGAAAGAAGGTCGACATCGCGAAGGGCGACCTCACGAAGGAACTGCGTCGCGAGGTGCAGATCGTTTTCCAGAATCCTTACGGCTCGCTCAACCCGCGCCAGAAGATCGGCGATGCGCTCACCGCGCCGCTGGTGATTCAGGGCAATGTGCCTGCAGACGAGCGCCGCGAGCGCGCCATGTCGATGCTGAAGAAGGTCGGCCTCGGCGAGGAGCACTACAACCGCTATCCGCATATGTTCTCCGGCGGCCAGCGCCAGCGCATCGCCATCGCCCGCGCTCTGATGCTCAATCCGAGCCTGCTGGTTCTCGACGAGCCTGTATCCGCGCTCGATCTGTCGGTCCAGGCTCAGGTCCTGAACCTGCTGGCGGACCTGCAGGACGAGTTCAACCTCACCTACGTCTTCATCAGCCACGACCTGTCGGTGGTGCGCTACATCGCCGACGAGGTGATGGTGATGTATTTTGGCGAGGCGGTGGAATACGGCACCCGCGACGAGGTGTTCTCCGATCCGAAGCACGACTACACCAAGACGCTCTTCGCAGCGACGCCGCGTGCGGACCCCGAGAGCATCAAGGCGCGTCTGGCCCGCAAGAAAGCAGCCTGACAGCGCTCCTGAACAGGCATCCCGGACTGCGCAACAGAACCCGGGATCGCTCGAAGAACTCTTCACATCATGGCCGGGCTTGTCCCGGCCATTTTTATTGTGAAATCCTCTTCCCTCATCATGAAGAGACGTATGCCCGTCTCGGGATGAGGCGAGAGTAAATCGAAACGGACACCTTTATGCCGGCAGCGGCAGGCGCTTTCCTGCTTCAGACTCGTTGGCAGCCTGCTTCGTGGTGACCGTCTGCGGCAAATCCTCTTCGCCGGTGGCGACCTTCAGGCACTGCACCACCGCGTCGCGCATGGATGAGACGTAGTAATCCGCACCCAGGGTCGACCGCATCGTCTCGCTTTTCAGCACCGCATCTTCCGCTGGCCAAAGGCCAACCACGATGGGGGCCTTGGGTGCCTGTTTTCTCAGACGTCGCAGCAGATAGCGCAGATGGGCGGGCGTGCCGCTGATCTCCAGATAGCTGATGCAGATCATCTGCACGCCGCTCATGTCGAGATTGAAGATCGCCGAGCGCGAGACCGCCTCATGGGGAACGAGGCGGCTTCCAAGTCCATGCTTGTTCAGCAACTGCGCCAGCATCTCGGAAGCGGCCTCGTCCAGGGGGCCGCGCCCCGCGATGCACATGACGGCGCCGTCCGTCCTCCATGCTTCCGAAATCTTGTCCTCGTGCGGCATCTCTCCGACGACCGCAGGTTCCTTGATGTCCGGCTTCTCGCTTTTCGGAGGCGCTACGGGATCATCTTTCGTCTCATGAGGCGGCGGCTCCACATCGTCATGCGAGCCGAGATCCGCCACGAGCGCCTTAATCACGTCACGCACCTGATCGAGTTGGCGATGGGTGAGCACGCCGCGGGTGGCGTCGTTGGCGGCCAGCTGCAGGCCCTTGAGCGCGACCTCGTCATAATAGGAGGTGAGCGAGCGCTCCTTCAGCAGAACCTCCGCCGAGTCCAAAGCTTCGTCCGGATCACCGGCCAGCATGCGCTGATAGAGATTTTCCGCCGGCGTCAGCGCGGGTCTGTCGCCAAGCAGCACGTCGAGAAATTCGAGCCGCTCCACATGGCGCCCGAGCACCACAAGGCAGAGCGTGAGCGGCGTGGCGATGAGCAGGCCCACCGGTCCCCAGATCCATGTCCAAAAGATGGCCGAGATCACGACGGCGAAGGGCGACAGGCCCGTGCTCTGTCCATACACGATGGGCTCGACCACATGGCCCATCAACGGCTCGCCGATAGCGAACAGGGCAAAAGCCATGAGGGCCATGGACCAGCCGGGATCCACCGCCGCGGCCAGCAGGATGGGCGGAGCAGCGGCGAGGAAAGAGCCGATATAGGGAACGAAGCGCATGAGCGCCGCGAAGACGCCCCACAGGGCCGGACTCGGCACCCCGATAGCCCATAGACCGATGCCGGCCACAAGGCCGAACGAGGCGTTCAGCGCAAGCTGAGTGAGGAAGTAGCGGCTCAGCCGCCGCGCCGCATCGTCCATGGCCGCGGTCGTGCGATGCAGATCGCTGGAGCCGAACAGGCGGATCATGCGGTCCCGCAGATCCTCCCGCTGCATGAGGATGAAGATGAGCACCACAAAGACGATACCCATGGTTGCCAAGGGCTCGAGCAGCGGGAGCAGGAAATTGCGCGCAACCTGAGCCGGGGTAGGCTCGGGCTCGTGAACCTCGACAGGCAGGGGCTTCGGCTCTTCGGGCGCGGGAGGCTCGGCCACCGCGGAAGCAGGCGGCGCAGCCTCCTCCGACGGCTTCTCCGCCACCGCCTGATCGAAGCGGCGGCCAAAATCCCGCAGGAGGCTCGGCAGCTTGCCCAGCGCGCCTTCACGAATGGTGCCGACCTTTGTCTCGATCGTCGTCTGGTAGCGCGGCATGTCCGAGGCGAGGCCAGCCACCTGGAACCCGATCAGCCCGCCGAGGGAAACGATAATTCCCAGCGCCAGGAGCACCGCGATGATGACCGCAGGGACCCGCCCCAGATGCCATCTGCGCATCACGTCGACGAAGGGCGCTAGCACGAAGGCAAGCAGGATGGCGAGCACGACGGGCAGGAACACCTCCCGGCCTACATAGAGCCCTGCCAGGACGACGACGCCCACGGCCAGGGTCAGCAGGCCGGACAGGCCTGGAACGCCGGGAGGCTGGATCTCCGTCTCTGGGGGCGGCGCCGGGGTCAGCGGTGATGGCATCGGTTCAGGATCTCTGCTGTGCCGGGAGAACATCTCGCCGGTCAGCAAACAACGTGCAGAACCCTCAAAACGATCCTTGGCCGTTAAGATCAAAGGAAACTTGAGACCTTTTGCCATCTGGGACCAGGGCTGGCGGCCCCCATCTCAAGGATATTCCTCATTCAATTCCCGCGAACCCAGCTTCCATGTCGCTCACGAGACGCAGCCTTCTGGTCGGTGCGGCCCTCGCCGCCTCCCCTTCCATCGTTCAAGCCCAACAGGATCAAGCCCAGCCCATGCCGGTTCAGGAAAAGCGCAACCGCTTCACGAGCGGCGGCAAGACCATTGCCGTCGAGACATTTCAGCCTTCCGGATCGGCCCCACAACCTGCCGTGCTCATGCTGCATGGCGCGGATGGCTTGAGCTACAACAACCAATACCGCAAAGGCGCCCGCGACGTAGCCGCCGCGGGCTATCAGGTGCATCTCGTCCATTACTTGGACCGGACAGGTGAGAGGCGCGCCTCTTTCTCCACCCTGTTCCAGAACTTCATGCCCTGGATGAACACGGTTGAGGATGCGCTCTCCTTCGCGTCCGAGTATCCTGGAGCGGATGCAAGCCGCATCGGCATCATCGGCATTTCGCTGGGCGCTGCCCTCGGCCTGGCGGTTTCCTCGACCGACCGTCGGGTGAGGACGCTGGTCAATTATTTCGGTCCCCTGCCCCAGGGTGCCATCGCCACCACCTCGCGCTTGCCGCCGACCCTGGTGCTGCACGGCTCGGCCGATCACATCGTACCCGTGGCGAACGCCTATGCGGTGGAAGCCCTGCTGCGCCAGCAGAACGTGCCGCATGAGGTGAAGGTCTATCCGGGCCAGGGGCACGGTTTCCGCGGTCCCGCAGAAAAGGACGCGACCCAGAGGGCGCTTGCTTTCCTGCGCCGTCATCTCGTGGGGAATGACGCCGCGCCTCTTCCGATGGGCGGCTGAGGCCGCTACAACGGCAACAACGAACGATCAGTGGAGCATGCTGGCAATGGCATCGAGCGCGAATCTCTCAAGCAATCCTCTTCTTGTGGCTTGGAACACACCCTTCGGCCTTCCGCCCTTCGAGAGTGTGCTTCCTGAGCATTACAGGCCCGCCTTCGACCAGGCGCTCGCAGAGCAGCAGGCGGAGATCACGGCGATTGCCGAAAGCGTTGAGGAGCCGAGTTTCGCCAATACCATCGAGGCATTGGAACGCAGCGGCGCCAGCATGAAGCGCGTGGGCGGCGTGTTCTTCAATCTCGCGGGCTCGCACACCAACGATGCGATCCAGGCGGTCGAGCGCGAGATGGCGCCGATCCTCGCCAAGCATCGCAACAGCATCTTCATGAACGAGGCGCTCTACAAGCGCGTCGCCGCTCTCTATGATACGCGTGACAGCCTTGGCCTGAGCGCGGAGCAGGCCCGTGTTCTCGATCGCTACCACACCATCTTCGTGCGCGCGGGCGCAAAGCTCGGGCCGGACGAGAAGAAGCGGCTTGCCGCCATAACGGAACGGCTTGCAAGCCTCGGCACGCAGTTTTCGCAGAACGTGCTGGCCGATGAGAAATCTTATCAGCTCGTGCTGGAATCCGAAGACGATCTTGCAGGCCTGCCTTCCTTCTTGCGCGAAGCGGCGCAGCAGGCTGCGGAAGAGCGAGGGCTCAAGGGCAAATACGTCATCACCCTGTCGCGCTCCAGCATCGAGCCGTTCCTGCAATTCTCCAAGCGCCGCGATCTGCGCGAGCAGGCTTTCAAGGCCTGGGCCTCGCGCGGCGACAACAACAACGAGACCGACAACAAGGCGATCATCGCCGAGATGGCGGCGCTTCGCGTCGAGCGCGCCAAGCTGCTGGGCTACGAAACCTTCGCCGATTTCAAGCTCTCCGACACCATGGCGAAAACGCCGGATGCGGTGCTGAAGCTCCTCAACGACGTCTGGGCGCCCGCCCGCGCGCGGGCACAAGAAGAGCGCGACGATCTTCAGGCGCTTGCCCAATCGCAGGGCGACAACATCGTCATCGAGCCCTGGGACTGGCGTTTCTATTCGGATCAGGTGCGCCTCGCACGCCACAATCTCGACGAGGCGACGATCAAGCCTTACTTCCAGCTCGACAGGATCATCGAAGCCTCCTTCGAGACAGCGCACCGGCTCTTTGGCCTCAGCTTCCAGGAACTGAAGGATTTCCCGAAATATCATCCCGACATCCGCGCCTGGCAGGTTCTGGATGCATCGGGCAACCATGTCGGCACCTTCATCGGCGATTACTTCGCCCGCTCCTCGAAGCGCAGCGGCGCATGGATGAGCGCCTTCCGTTCGCAGGAGAAACTCACCGGCGATGTGCGCCCGATCATCGTCAATGTGATGAACTTTGCGAAAGGCAGCCCGGGCGAGCCTTCGCTGTTGAGCTTTGACGACGCACGCACGCTCTTCCACGAATTCGGCCACGGTCTGCATGGCCTTCTCTCCAACGTGACCTACCCGCTGCTCGCGGGCACCGCCGTCTCGACGGACTTCGTGGAGCTCCCCTCGCAGCTCTACGAGCACTGGCTGTCGCAGCCCGAGATCCTGCGCCGCTACGCCACTCATTACCGGACGGGCGCGCCGATTCCGGAGGAGCTGCTCGAGCGTCTCATGGGCGCGCGCAATTTCAACCAGGGCTTTTCCACGGTGGAATATCTGGCCTCGGCCTTCGTCGACCTCGAGCTTCACCGCCGCAAGGACGTGTCCGACCTCGACGTCTCCGCTTTCGAGAAGGAAACGCTGGAGAAGATCGGCATGCCGCGCCAGATCATCATGCGCCATCGCACGCCGCATTTCCTGCACGTGTTCTCGGGCGACGGTTACTCGTCAGGCTATTACAGCTACTTGTGGTCGGAGGTATTGGATGCGGACGCTTTCGTAGCGTTCGAGGAAACGGGCGATGCCTTCAACAAGGATATGGCGGAGAAGCTGAAGCGCTTCATCTATTCCGCGGGCAACCTGCGCGATCCGGCGGAAGCCTATACGGCATTCCGGGGACGTCTGCCCACGGCGGACGCGCTTCTGGCCAAGCGTGGACTGGCCGCGTGAGAAACAGGCAGGCGCGAGAGCGCCTGCTTTTTAAGCCAAATGAGGTAGAAGCTGTTTCAAGTGCCTTGCCAACCGCAGCTGCATGTTCGCTTTCCTGGCTGAGCCCTTCAACTGGGCTACCTCGTGAGGCTGAGAGAAGCCGGCATCCGAGTGCGGACGCAACACGCTCTTGAGGAATGCCACCCCCTTGGGATCCACCTCCAGGGCTTTTGCATCGAGCACGGGCATCGGGTGCATTCCTTTCATCGTTTGTGTTTTTACGGAACGCAACGCTTGCAGGAAAAACGGCCAACTTGTGGCAAGGTTCCCCGCCTAGCCGGAGAACCTGAACTCGCTGACCTGCTTCGAAACCTGCCCCGGATCGAGAATGGACGACGGAAAATGGGCATTATTGGGGCTATCCGGAAACCGTTGCGGCTCCAGGCACAGGCCCGCATGACGACCGTATTTCGCGCCGTTCAACCCTGATACGGGGATATCGATGAGGTGCCCGGCATAGAACTGGACGCCGGGCTCCGTTGTCCAAAGCTCCATCGTCATACCGTTCTTCTGCGATTCCAGGAATGCCGCCTGACGGAGTACTCCATAGGGACCGCGCAGCACGAAATTCGTGTCGTAGAGCGTATCGTCGTTGATCAACTCCGCGCCGATGGGCATCGGCTTCCTGAAATCATAAGCCGAACCCTCCACCCGCACGATCTCGCCGGTGGGGATGAGATCGGGATGCGTGGGCGTGATGTAATCGCCTGCGATCATCAGGCGATGCGAGAGAATGTCCGCGCTGCCATCGAGATTGAAATAGCCGTGCGTCGTCAGGTTGACCGGCGTTGCCTTGTCCGTCGTCGCCGTCAGCTCGACCCGTACGATGCGCGAGGGCAGCAGCGTGTAGACGCACGTGGCGATGAGCCGGCCAGGATAGCCCATGTCGCCATCATCCGAGACGAGACTCAAGGTGACGCTGGATTTGGTCTGATCGACGATGCTCCAGAGCCGCGTGCCGAAGCCCATGGTCCCGCCATGGAGCTGGTTTGCGCCCTCATTGGCATCGAGCTTGTAGGTCTCGCCGTTCAGCGTGAACCGTGCCCGACCGATGCGGTTGGCATGCCGCCCCACGATGGCGCCGAAATAGGGTGAGTGGGCAACGTAATCCTCGACGGAGTTCAACCCCAGCAGCACGCCTTGCGGGCCGCTTGCGCTGGGCACGACGAGATCGCGGATCACGGCGCCCCAAGTGAGCACGCGCATCTCGACACCATCGGGGCCGGTGAGAGTGACTTGAAAAACATCTTTTCCTTCGACAGCGCCGAAACGTTCGATGGTCATGACGTCACCCCTGAAAGATGTTGGTCTTCAGGCCGCGAATGCCGCCGGTCTCGACCTTGAAGAGATGGCCTGCCATGGGGTCCACATGCGGATCGTGCCCGATGGCGGCAGTCGTGATGTAGAGCGTGGTCAGGTCAGGCCCGGCGAAGGCGCATTTCGTCACCTGTGCGGTCGGCACCGGCACGGTGCGTTCCACCGAGCCATCCGGCGCAAAGCGCGTGATGCGCGATCCGCCCCAATGACAGACCCATACATATCCTTCCGCATCCACCGCCATGCCGTCAGGATGACCCCAGCCCTTTTCGAACTGAACGAAGCGGCGGCGCTCTCCTACCTGACCGTCCTTCACATCGAACGCATGGATCGTGCCGTTCACCGTGTCCGTGGCATAGAGAACCTGCCCATCATGGCTGAAAGCCGGTCCGTTGGTGACGATGAAGCCCGAATGGAACTGCGTGAGCTCCTTGCCGTCCCAGCGCCAGAACGATCCGCTCTCATCCGTTTCGTCATCGTGCATGGTGCCGAAATAGATCGCGCCATCGGGCCCCACATAACCGTCGTTGATGCGGTTGCCTAGCAGATCCTTTTCCGGAGCGACGATGGGCTCGGCCTCGCCCGTCTTCAGATTGAAGCGGCCGAGTCCCGACTTGAATCCGGCGATCACCACATCCGGATCGGAGGTCAGCGCAATGAAGCCGATGCGCTCCGGTGCCTCGATGCGCGAATGCTCGTTGGTCTCGGGATGATAGCGCCACACCGCCGGATTCTTGATGTCGACCCAGAACAGCGTGTTCGAGCGCTCGTCCCATACCGGCCCTTCACCAAGCATGCAGGCGCTTGCCACCGACACATGAGGCATTTGAGGGTGGACGATTGGATTAGTCATGATGTCCCCTTCTTCATCGGCAGCCCGCCGCCATCCGCACCTGCCGGTAACGAGGACGGGGCTGACCCGGTTCAATCACGCATCGGCTCCATCCGCGATCCGGCGCGCGAGGGAAACCAGGCTCAGGTCGGAGCCTGCGGGCCCCATGAGCGACAGCCCCAGCGGCGCACCCTGCCGCGACGCGAGCGGAATCGACACCTGCGGCAGGCCGGAGAGCACCGACAGGCAAAGCAGGTTCAGAGCATTGTTGCGGTAATCGTTGAGCGCGTCATCGCTTTCGGAGAGCAAGGGCGCCACATCGGGCATGGTGGGGAGGACCAGCACCGTGTCTTGCTCCAGCAGGTCGCTGAACCGGGCGCGGAAGGCGCTGCGAATCACCTGAGCCTCCGCCACCTGCGAATCGGTGACGGCGCGGGAGAACTCGAACCGATCCGCCACGCCCGGGCCCAGGGGCGGATGGTAGCGCTCGATCATCGGGCCATCGACGCCCCAGGCCTCCCGGCTCTGGATGTAGCGCATGGCCCAGTAGAGGGCGGTGAAGCCTTCCGTGGCGACGGTCGCATTCTCGCATGCCCCGAGCAGGGCCTCGACCTGACGGACCGCAGGCGCAAGCGCCTCCCTCACCTCCTGGCTCAAGATGCCGAACGCATCCTTCGCCAGAAGGAGACGAGGCTTGGACGAGAGCGGGTTGCTGTCTGCCCCGAGCAGGACCTCACCCACCCGCACGAAGGTCGCGCCGTCCCGGGTGAAGTAGCCACAGGTGTCGAAGGAGGGCGCGAGATCGTGACAGAGTTCCAAACTCACGCGACCATGGGTCGGGCGAATGCCGAACAGGCCGCAATGACTGGCAGGCGCGCGCACAGAGCCGCCTGTGTCGGTGCCCAGCGCGAAGTCGCAAAGCCTGTTGGAAACGGCGGCCGCCGAACCGGAAGAGGAGCCGCCCGGAATGCGATCGGGAGCGCCGCCATTCACCGGCGTGCCGAAATGGGCATTCTTGCCGCTCATGGAAAAGGCCAACTCGTCGGTGATCGTCTTGCCCACAAGCCGTGCCCCGGCATCGAGGAGCCGCTGCACAATGGGGGCCGTGCGTGTCTTGATGCCGGACATGGCCAGCATGTGGGGCGACCCGCAACTCGTGGGATAGCCCGCTACGTCGAACAGATCCTTGGCGGCGAAGGTCAACCCTGCGAGCGGACCCTGCTCCGCTTGTGGCACGGCAACGGCCGGGTAGGGCATGAAGGCGCGGGCGGGATCGGCATCGAGAAGCATGGAACCATGGGGGTATGAGGGAACGAGGTCCGAGAATGTGTCATTCCTTCCTTGAAGCAGGCAAGGCAGGAATCCGCGAACCTTGGCAGTTTAGGCTTCCTTCGGAGAGAAATTAGCCCTACATCCACGCCGATCCTCGAAACGGGAACCGCATCATGACGAAGGCATCCATGACTCGCTGGCTGGCTCTGGGACTGGCTTTGGCGTTCGCAGCTCCGTCTGCACAGGCGCAGCAGGCCCCGATCAAACTCGGCGAGCTCAATTCCTATGCCCGTTGGGCCGCCTTCACCGTGCCCTATCGCAGCGGCTGGCAGATGGCTCTCGACGAGATCAACGCCAAGGGCGGCGTGCTCGGCCGCAAGCTCGAAATCGTCTCACGAGACGACGGCGCGACCACCGGCGATGCCACGCGCGTGGCGGACGAGTTGGTCAATCGCGAGGGCGTATCCCTGCTCTTCGGTTCGTTCCAGTCGAATGTCGGCGTGGCCATGGCGGATTACGCCAACCAGAAGAAGATCCTCTACATCGCTGCGGAACCGCTCACCGACGCCATCACCATGGCGCAGGGCAACCGCTACACCTTCCGCATCCGCCCCAGCAACTTCATGCAGGTGGGCATGCTGGTGGATCAGGCGAAAGCCTCCGGCGCGAAGCGCTGGGCCATCGTGGCCCCCAACTATGAATATGGCCAGTCGGCAGCCGAAGTGTTCAAGCGTCTCATCAAGGAGCGTGTGCCCGGAGCCGAGATCGTCGCCGAGCAGTATCCGGCTCTCGGCAAGATCGAGGCCGGCGCCACTGTCTCCGCGCTGGAACAGGCCAAGCCCGACGGCATCTTCAACGTGCTCTTCGGCCCCGATCTCACGCAGTTCGTGCGCGAGGGCAACACGCGCGGCCTCTTCGAGGATGCGACGGTTCTCTCGCTTCTCACCGGCGAGCCCGAATGGCTTCTGCCGCTGAAGGACGAGGTGCCGGAAGGCTGGACCGTGACCGGCTATCCATGGGACGAGATCAAGGAGCCGAAGCATAAGGCCTTCGTCGACGCCTACCGTGCGAAGTTCAACGAGACCCCGCGCCTCGGCTCGCTGCTCGGCTACATGGTCGTCTACATGATCCGCGACGCCATCGAGCTCGCAGGCTCGGTTGAGACCGAAGCGATGATCAAGGCGCTGGAGGACACGAAGTTCGACACCGTCATCGGTCCGGTCACCATGCGCGGCATCGACAATCAGGCCACCATGGGCGCATGGGTCGGTAAGCTCGTCTTGAAAGGCGCTAATGGCGGCATGACGGATTGGTCCTACATGGACGGCACACCGTTCATGCCGACGGAGGCCGAGGTGAAGGCGGTTCGGAAGGATTGATGAAGTGAGAGGTAAGCGAGAGACCAGCGCCGGCTGAGAGGACAGGATATGGATCTCTCCTTCCTCGCCATTCAGGCTCTCAACGGGCTCTCCAGCGCCTCGTCGCTCTTCATCACCGCCTGCGGCCTTACGCTCGTTTTCGGCGTCACGCGGATCGTGAACTTCGCACACGGCTCGCTCTACATGATCGGTGCCTACACGGCAGCGACCCTCGTGCCGCGGCTGCTCGAACTTCACTTCGGCCCCGTCACGTTCTGGGCCGGCATTCTCGCCTCCGCCATCATCGTCGGTCTCATCGGCGTGCTGATCGAGGTCCTGCTCCTGCGCCGCATCTATGGCGCGCCTGAACTCTTCCAACTGCTCGCCACCTTCGGCGTGGTGCTCGTCGTGCAGGATCTCGCGATCCTCGTGTTCGGTCCCGAAGACATCCTCGGCCCGCGAGCACCGGGTCTTCGCGCACCTGTCGAAATCCTTGGACGCCGTTTCCCCTCCTACGAACTCGTTCTGATCGCGGCAGGTCCCATCGTACTCGGCCTCGTGTGGCTCCTGCTGCGCAAGACGCGGTTCGGCGTTCTCGTGCGCGCTGCAACGCAGGACCGTGAGATGATCGCAGCGCTCGGCGTCAATCAGGCTCTGCTTTTCACCGGCACGCTCTTCCTCGGCGCGTTTCTCGCGGGCCTCGGCGGCGCGCTGCAGATCCCGCGCGTGTCGGCCCATGCGGGCATGGATCTCTCGATCATCGCCGAGGCTTTTGTCGTCACCGTCGTCGGCGGCATGGGGAGCGTGCCCGGCGCATTTCTGGCGGCGCTCATCATCGGCCAGTTGCAGGCGTTCGGCATCCTCATCTTCCCGAAAAGCACGCTCGTCGTGGTCTTTCTGCTCATGGCCGTGGTGCTGGCCATCCGCCCTTACGGTTTCTTCGGACGTCCTGAAGCAGTTGGCGGAACCCACGCGGTCGGCATCGCAAGCAGCAAGCGCTCGCCCTATGCCGGCCTGATCGCGCTAGCCGTCATCGGCACCGGCCTGAGCTTGCCGCTCATCGGCGATGCCTACATGCTGAAGGTGGCGACGGAGATCCTCATCTTCGCGCTCTTCGCCTTCAGCCTTCAGCTTCTCATCGGCGTCAGCGGCGTCGTCAGCTTCGGCCATGCCGCCTTCTTCGGGCTTGGCGCCTATGGAGCGGCGCTGAGCCTGAAGTGGTTCGCGCTGCCGATGGAAGCCGCACTCCCCGCGGGCCTCCTGCTTGCCGCGGCCGGTGCCTTGCTCATCGGCGGTTTCGTCGTGCGGCTCTCAGGCATCTATCTTGCCATGATGACGCTTGCCGCTGCGCAGATCATCTACGCCGTCGCATTCCAATGGGTGGATGTCACCGGTGGCGACAACGGCATTGTCGGCGTATGGCCGTCCGCATGGGCCAGCGGACAGGTTCCCTTCTATCTCTTCACCCTCGCGCTCGTCACGATCGCGGTCCTCCTGCTGATGCGCATCATCAACGCGCCCTTCGGCTACGCGCTGCGCGCCGCGCGCGATTCCGAGGCTCGCGCTGAAGCCATCGGCTTGACGATCCGCCGTCACCGCTGGCTTGCCTTCACCATCTCCGGGGCGGCGGCAGGGCTGGCAGGCGGCCTATATGCCTTCTCGCGCGGCTCCGTGGATCCATCCCTGCTCGGCATTCCCACCTCGGTCGACGCGCTGACCATGCTGCTCATCGGCGGCATCCAGACCGTTACGGGACCGCTCGTCGGCGCTGGCTTCCTGCATGTGTTGCGCGATCAGATCATGCCGCTCACATCGCTCTGGCGCCTGCTGCTGGGCCTCATCATCATCGCCATCGTGCTCGTCTTCCCACGCGGTCTCGTGGGCACGGTTCGCGGATGGGGAGAGGAACGCTCATGACGCTTCTCTCGGTTCAGGGATTAAGCAAATCCTTCGGCGGCGTGGCCGCGGCGCGGGATGTGAGCTTTCTGCTCGAACGCGGCGAGTTGCTCGCCATCATCGGTCCGAACGGCGCAGGCAAATCCACGGTATTCAACATGGTAGGCGGTCAGCTGCGCCCCGATCACGGCGCCGTTCTTCTGGACGGGCAGAACATCACCGCCGCATCGCCGCAGAAGCGTTTCCGCCTCGGCGTAGGGCGCACCTTCCAGGTAGCCCAGACGTTCCTGTCCATGAGCGTCGTCGAGAACGTTCAAATGGCGCTTGTCAGCTGCAACGGCGAGAGCAGCGCCTTGTGGGCACCCGCCCGCACGCGGCATCGGGAGGAAGCGCTTGCCCTCCTGGAGCAGGTCGGCATGGCCGATGTGGCCGACCGTCCCTGCTCGGCTCTCGCCTATGGCGATGTAAAGCGCGTGGAGCTGGCGATCGCGCTCGCGGGGCAGCCGAAGCTCCTGCTCATGGATGAGCCTACCGCCGGAATGGCCGCTCGGGAGCGGGCCGACCTCATGGATCTCACGGCGCGAATCGCGGATGCCAAGAGCATCGGCGTTCTCTTCACCGAGCACGACATGGATGTGGTGTTCGGCCACGCGGAGCGGGTGATCGTGCTTGTGCGCGGGCGGATCATCGCCGCAGGCTCCCCCGAGGAAATTCGCCAGAACGAGGAGGTGCGCCGCGCGTATCTCGGCGACGAGCACGCACTGGAGAAGCCGAAAGGGTTGAGTCCGGCATGAGCACTCCCCCGCTCCTCGAGATTTGGAACCTCACGGCTTCCTACGGCCGCGCCCAGGTGCTGTTCGGCCTCACCTTCGGTCTTCATGCCGGTGAGGTTCTAGCCCTTGTGGGTCGCAACGGCGCTGGCAAGACAACGACCCTGAAAGCCATCATGGGCCTCGTGCCCGCGACCGCCCAGAAGGCTACTTTCAAGGGCCATTCCCTCGGGCGTCTTCCCACCTACAGGATCGCCCGCATGGGCCTCGGCTACGTGCCGGAGGACCGGCGCATCTTCACGGACCTGACCGTGGAGGAAAACCTGGAGGCAGGTCGCAAGGCCGCAAGCGGCGGCCGCTCCCCCTGGACGCCGGAGCGGCTGTTCAAGCTCTTCCCCAACCTCGCCGAGATGCGCGGGCGGCGCGGGAACCAGATGTCGGGCGGCGAGCAGCAGATGCTCGCCATCGCCCGCACCCTGATGGGCAACCCGGATGCCATCCTGCTGGACGAGCCCTCCGAGGGCATCGCCCCCGTGATCGTGCAGATGATGGCTGAGGCCATCCGCGCCATGAAGGCCGAAGGCGTGGCCGTGCTTCTCTCCGAGCAGAACTGGGCCTTCGCCGCGGGCATCAGCGACCGTGCCATCGTGATCGAGCGGGGCGAAATGCGTTTCCACGGCACAATGGCCGAGCTGATGGCCGACGAGCCTCTCAGAGCCGAGACCCTGGGGGTATAGAAGGCTTAAGCCTCCGGAAACAAACGGAGCCGTTAAACCATTGACGCGACGGGCCGAAAGGTCGATATGCACCCCAAAGGCGCGGGCTCCCGCGCCATTTCTCTGTGTTCACGCGAAGGAATTCCCGCTTCATGGGCGTCATCCATGTGACCGATCGGGCCGGCCAGCGCCACACTCTCGAGGCCATCGAGGGCTGGCGGGTGATGGAGATCATCCGGGACTGGGGCCTGCCCATCGAGGGCCTGTGCGGCGGAGCCTGCGAATGCGCCACCTGCCACGTTTTCGTGGATGGGGAATGGCTGGACAAGCTCTATCCGCCCACCGAGGAGGAGGAGGACCAGCTCGACACGGTGGTGACGAAGCCTAATTCCCGCCTCTCCTGCCAGATCATCTGGACCCCCGAACTCGACGGCCTGGAGGTCACGTTAGCCCCAACGGGCGGCTGAACCGTCATACCTGCCGCATTGCCAATATCCCGAGACCGTGCTTTTCGAAAGCGGTCTCTCGAAGGAGCCTGTTCATGACCGACCATATCGAAACGGACGTCGTCATCATCGGTGCCGGGCCTGTGGGCCTGTTCGCCGTGTTCGAGCTGGGCCTCCTCGATATCAAATGCCATCTCGTCGACATCCTGCCGAAGGTGGGCGGCCAGTGCGCCGAGCTCTATCCGGAAAAGCCGATCTACGACATTCCGGGGTTTCCGATGATCACGGGTCAGGGGCTCGTGGATAACCTTATGGCGCAGATCGACCCGTTCCATCCCACCTTCCATTTCAACGAGATGGTGGAGAGCTTGGAATCCATCGGCACGCCCGAGGCGCCCCGCTTCCGCGTGAAGACATCGGAGAACGGCACGACGTTCGAATGCAAGGCTGTGGTGATCGCGGCCGGCGGCGGCTCTTTCCTGCCCAAGAAACCCCCGATCGACAACATCGAGGCCTATGAGGGCACGAGCGTCTTCTACGCGGTCCGCAAGATGGAAATGTTCCGCGACAAGAAGATCCTCATCGTCGGCGGCGGCGATTCCGCCCTCGACTGGACCGTGAACCTGCAGCCCATCGCCAAGCGCCTCACCCTCCTCCACCGTCGCGACGCCTTCCGCGCCGCCCCGCACACGGTGGAGAAGATGCGCTCCCTCGTGGCCGCCGGCGACATGGACCTGCATCTCGGCCAGGTGTCCTCGCTCAAGGGCGAAAACCACGTGCTCCACGGGGCCGTGATCCGCAAGGACGACGGCTCGGAGTTCACGGTGGATTGCGACGTGATGCTGCCCTTCTTCGGGCTGACCATGAAGCTCGGACCCATCGCCGATTGGGGCCTGAACCTCCATGAGAACCTGATTCCTGTCGATACCGAGAAGTTCGAGACCAATGTTCCCGGCATCTTCGCCATCGGCGACATCAACACCTATCCGGGCAAGCTGAAGCTGATCCTCTCCGGCTTCCACGAGGGTGCGCTAGCGGCCCAGAAGATCCACCGCTACGTCTACCCCGAGAAGAAGCTGCTGTTCCAATACACGACGTCCTCCTCCAGCCTGCAGAAGAAGCTGGGCGTCGCGGCCTGATCGGGGCTCACGGTTCCGGGCCTGCTCGCCCCTTGCGAAGCGGGCCCGTTCCTGAAACTCTGTCTCCATGATGAACGACACCGATCTCACCCTCGGACGCCGCGTGATGGCGATGATCGAGGACCTTGCCCGGCATACGGACGAGTACGGGCGCCTGACGCGGCTCTATCTTTCGCCCGCCCATCGCGCCGCGGCGGACTCGACGCTGGAACTCATGCGCGAGGCCGGGCTCTCGGCCCATATCGATGCCCTCGGCTCGGTGGTGGGACGCATGGAAGGTGCCGACCCCGCCGCTCCCGCCCTTCTCATCGGCTCCCATATCGACAGTGTCGTGGATGCCGGCCGGTATGACGGCAATCTCGGCGTCGTGCTCGGCATCGTCGTCGCCGAGGCGCTGAAGGCGGAAGGCATCGTGCCCTCCTGTGCGGTCGAGATCGTGGCGTTCGGGGATGAAGAGAATGTGCGCTTCCCCACCAATCTCTCCACATCCTACGCGTTTGCAGGCCGCTACGATCCCGCCTGGCTCGACGGCAGGGATGCGGACGGCATCGCGCTGCGCGACGCCCTGATCGAATTCGGCGGCGATCCGCTCGGCGTTGCTGCGCTTGCGCGCGATCCCGCACGCTATCGCGGCTATCTCGAAGTGCATATCGAGCAGGGTCCGCAGCTCGAAGCGAGCGATCTTCCCATCGGCATCGTATCGGCCATCAACGGCATTACCCGCGCCCGCGCGCATGTGATCGGCGAAGCCGGACATGCTGGCACCGTGCCCATGAACATGCGCCGCGATGCGCTGGCCGCCGTTGCCGAGATGATCGGCATCGTGGAGCGTGCAAGCTCCGCGCGCACCGACACGGTAGCGACGGTGGGCGTGGCTCAGGTGCAGCCCGGCGCGATCAACGTCATTCCAGCCCGTGTCGATTTCACGCTCGACGCACGCTCACCGGATGACGCCGTGCGCCTTGCCATGGTGCAGGACATCGTGACCGAATGCGAAGCGGCAGCGCAGCGCCGCGGCGTTTCATTCACCATCGAGCCCTTCATGGAATCGCCTGCGACGCCCATGGACAAGGATCTGATGGCGCAGTTGGAAGAAGCGGTGGAAAGCACCGGCTTCGAGCCGATGCGCCTGGCATCCGGCGCAGGTCACGATGCGGTGGCCATCGCCAATCTCTGCCCGTCCGCCATGCTGTTCGTGCGCTGCAAGGGCGGCATCAGCCATAATCCGGCCGAGTCGATCACAGCCGAGGATGCAGACGTTGCGGCCCGCGTGTTGCTGGAGGCCGTTAAAAGGATTGTTGCTTGAACTTCTATCTCGAGCCTCTGCCGAAGCCGCATAGCATCGTCCGCCAGATCATCGCCAATGGGCTGACCGATTTCAACCGCGCCACACTCATGCCGGATCTGCACATCGAAGATCTGGCCGTGGTCATCCGTGCCGTCGATTCAAAAACCATCGTCGGCGGATTGTGGGGACGTACGGGTTGGGAATGGCTGACGATCGAGCTGATCTTCGTGCCCGAGAGCCTGCGCGGACAGGGCATTGCGCGCAGCCTGATCGGCATGGCGGAAGAAGAGGCGATCGATCGCGGCTGTCATTCCGCTTGGCTCGACACGTTGAATCCCGAAGCGCTGTCCCTTTATGAGCGCCTGGGCTATGAGCGTTTCGGCGAGCTGAAGAATTTTCCGAAGGGCGGAAGCCGCACCTTTCTCCAGAAGAAACTTGTGGCCGCATAATTTTTCAGGTCTGCCAATCCTCTGAGAGGATGGCCCAGCGCTCGTGATCGCGCCACTCGCCGTTGATCTTCAGATAGCGCGGCGAGTAACCTTCCTGGCGAAAGCCGAGACGTTTCACTAATGCGCGCGACGGCTCGTTGTCGGGCTGGATGTTCGCCTCGATGCGATGGAGTCCCAGTTCCGTGAAGGCATGGGTGACGACGAGGCCCACGGCCTCACTCATCAGGCCTCGGCCATTCATTCCGGCAACGGCGTAATAGCCCATATACGTGCTCTGGAAGAAGCCGCGCACGATCTCGCTCAAGTTGACGACGCCGACAATCCTGCCGCTGTCGCGCTCGCGCACGACGAACCCGATGGAACGGTCGCCGTCGCACCGCGCAATGTATCCCTGAAAGGTCACCATATCACGGCAGGGAGAAACCCACGGCTCATGCAGCGCGATACTGGCGAGATTGGCTGCAACCAGCTCGGGGCCGTCCTGAACTTGCACGCGGTTAATCGTAACCCGAGGCAACATGCGGTTCATCCCTTTTTCAGGAACCATGCTCTAGACACTGAAGTTGTCGTCAGTCCCAAGTAACAAAGGATAAGACCATGCGAGCTCTCCTCATCCCCGCCATCGCAGTCGTCTTCGGCGCCGGCTTCTTCGGTTCCGCACAAGAGGCACAGGCCCGCTTCAGCCCACAGCGGCTTGAGGCCCCCTCCCTCGTCGACAACGTCGCCTGCTCGACGCAGCGCGTGCGCACGGTGAGACCCAATGGCCGCGTCGTCTATCGCACCGTTCGCCGCTGCACTCCTCCCGTCGTGGAGCGCCGCAGGGATCGCTGCCGTATCGTGCAGGAACGTGTCTATCGTCCGAACGGCTCCGTGGTCGTGCGCAACGTGCGCCGCTGCCGCTAACTCACAGGCAGTTCCAGCTGCGAGGGCTCGGGTCATTCCGAGCCCTTTCTTATTCCAAAGCTCCAATGGCACTCTCGACCGCCTCCACCACTGCGCCGGAACGCACGAGGTCGAGCGCCTGGCGCATCTCGGTGGCGTACCAGCGGTCGCCGTCGAGCGCCGGCGGAATGACCGCGCGAATGGCTTCCATAGCCGCGCGCGAGCCCTTGCCGAGGGGATAATCCTGCGTCAGCGGCTCCACGAGCGTGAGAGCCTGCGCCGCCATCAGCAATTCGCCGGCTACGATCTGCTGCACGTTCTCCACGATGGTGCGCGCTTTGCGCCCGCACCATGTGGAGTTGGAGACGTGATCTTCCGCATTGGACTTGCCTGGGATGGAATCGACGGAGCCAGGCGTCGCCAACCCGCGGTTCTCCATGACGAGCGCCGACATGGAGCATTGCACCGTGGCAAAGCCGGTGTTCAATCCACGCTTGCCGGCAAGCAGATTGCGCGGCAACCCATAGGACATGGTGGGATCGATGAGGCGCGCGAGGCGGCGCTCGGAGATGGAGCCGAGATCGGCCATGGCGATGGCAAGGAAATCCATGGCCTGCGCCATGTACTGCCCATGGAAGTGACCGCCTGAGATCGATACGTAGCCACCCTGCCCGTCATCGAAGATCAGCGGGTTGTCGGTCGCGGAATTCATCTCCGTGCCGACGACCCGCTCCACATATTCCAGCGCTTCGACGGCAGGCCCATGAACCTGCGGGGTGCAGCGCAGGGAATAGACATCCTGCACGCGAGGGCTCGCCGGCGTTCCTGGCTGGCGCGGCTCGTCCGGGAAGACAATGTTGCGCGCATCCTGCGAGCAGCGCTTCGAACCATCGAGGATGCGCAGAAGATTGCGCGCCACACGTGCCTGCCCAGGATGCGGGCGGGCCTTGTGCACGCGGGGATCGAAAGCAGCCAGTTCGCCGCGCATGGCCTCAAGCGACAGGCACATGGCGATGTCTGCATGTTTCAGGATGCGGCGTGCATCGCTGGTCGCGAGGGCAGCAAGGGCAAGCGATGTGGTCGAGCCGTTGATGAGAGCGGACGCATCCTTCGCGCCGAGTTCGAAATCGGGATCGAAACCCGCTGCACGAATCGCCTCGCGCGCCGGCATCAGGCGACCCTGATAGACCATATGCGCCTCTTCGAAGCCGCACACGGCGCCTGCCATGTGGGCGAGGGGCGCGAGGTCGCCGGAAGCGCCGACCGAACCCTTTTGCGGAATGACCGGATGCAGGCCCGCGTTGAGGAAGGCGAGCAGGCGCTCGACGAGTTCGACGCGCGGGCCGGAATAGTTCGACGCGAAGGCGTTGGCACGCAGAAGCATCATGGCTCGCGTCACGTCCTCGGCGAAGGGCTCGCCGACGCCGGTGGCGTGGGCATAGACACTCTTCTGCTGATAGGCCGCCATGTCGGCGATCAGCACGCGCTGGTCCTTGAACAGGCCGACGCCGGTATTGAAGGCGTACATGAGCGGCGCGTCGTCATGCATCCAGGTACGATCGATATAGGCCCGGGTCGCCGCAATCCGCTCCCGCGCCTCGGGGGCGAGCTGGGCTTGCGCAAAGCCCCCTTTTGCATCCGGGCGCGCCACGCGCACCACATCCTCAATCCCAAGTGTCGCCCCGTCGAGCTTGACCGTCATCGCTGTTCCTCACGTTCCTTCTACAAGGGATAATGGGGCTGCCCTGAACGCGCAACAGCCGCCCCGGGGGAACCCGGGGCGGCTGTTGCCGGATAAGCCTGACGATAAAGTCTTAGACGCGGCCCAGACGCTTTGTGGTCTGCGGGTCGAAGAGGTGAACGTTGGCCGGGTCGATGGAGAGCGTCAGCTTGCGGCTGTCCGCCGGGATCTGGCCCGTGGAGGCCTGCACCACGAACTCGGTGCCTCCCACCTTGCCATGGAAGAGCTGGGTCGCGCCGAGTTCCTCGACGAAGTCCACGTCCATGGACAGGCTCGAAGCGCCGGCGGAGCCGCCTGCCTGCACGTCCTCAGGACGCAGGCCCACTTCGATGGCCGAGCCGGGGGTGAGGCCTTCGCGCATATCCGTGACGGCAATGGTCTGGCCGCCCACCGACACGCGGCCGGGGCCTTCCACCTTGCCGGGCAGGATGTTCATGGGCGGGGAGCCGATGAAGGTGGCGACGAAACGGGTCTCAGGACGGCGATAGACCTCGGCCGGGGAGCCGACCTGCTCGATCTGGCCGCCGGACATCACCACGAGCTTGTCGGAGAGCGTCATGGCCTCGACCTGATCGTGGGTCACGTAGATCGACGTCACGCCAAGGGCCTTCTGAAGGCGCTTGATCTCCACGCGCATCTGCACACGCAGCTTGGCGTCGAGGTTGGAGAGGGGCTCGTCGAAGAGGAACACCTGCGGCTTGCGCACGATGGCGCGGCCCATGGCGACACGCTGGCGCTGGCCACCGGAGAGCTGGCGCGGCTTGCGCTCGAGGAACGACTCGATGGCGAGGATGCGGGCTGCTTCCTTCACGCGCTTCTCGATCTCGTCCTTGGGCGTCTTACGGTTCTTCAGGCCATAGGCCATGTTGTCGTAAACGCTCATGTGCGGATAGAGCGCATAGTTCTGGAACACCATCGCGATATCGCGATCGGCGGGCTCCACCTTGTTGACGACGCGGTCGCCGATCTTGATCTCGCCGCCAGAGATCGTCTCCAGGCCCGCGATCATGCGAAGAAGCGTGGACTTGCCGCAGCCCGATGGGCCGACAAGCACGCAGAACGAACCGTCTTCGATGCCGAGAGAGACGCCTTTGACGGCCTCCACGTTGCCCGCGTAGATCTTGCGGACGGTATCCAGAGTTACCCCTGCCATTGCCTTGTTCCTTTTAACCTCGACCCGTTCTGCCTCGAAGGCGCCGGGCTCAAAAATTCCGATATTCCGTTGAAGGCCTCCCCCGCCGCAGCGGGAGAGGCGGTGCACGAGAAACGCGCGTTACTTTTCCGTCTCGACGAGGCCCTTCACGAAGAGCCGCTGCATGAAGATCACCACCAGCACCGGCGGCACCATCGCGAGCACGGCCGTCGTCATGGCGATCTGCCATTCGGTGAGCGCGTCGGTCGTCGTGATCATCTTCTTGATGCCGATGACGATGGTCTGCATGGAGCTCTGCGTCGTGATCAGCAGCGGCCAGAGATACTGGTTCCAGCCGTAGATGAACTGGATCACGAAGAGCGCGGCGATCGTCGTGATGGACAGCGGAAGCAGCGTGTCCTTGAAGAAGCGGAAGGCGCCTGCGCCGTCGATCTTCGAGGCCTCCAGAAGTTCGTCCGGGATCGTCATGAAGAACTGACGGAAGAGCAGCGTGCCGGTGGCCGATGCGATCAGCGGCAGGATGAGGCCCGTATAGGTATCGAGCAGACCGAGATCGGCGACGATCTTGTAGGTCGGGTAGATACGCACTTCGACGGGCAGCATCAGGGTGATGAAGATCACCCAGAACGCGGTCTTGCGGAACGGGAACTTGAAGTACACGATCGCATAGGCCGACAAGATGGAGATCAGGATCTTACCGAACGCGATGCCGAGGGCCATGATCATGGAATTCACCATCATCATCGCAACCGGCTCACGGGCCTGCTTGCCGCCGTAGAACAGCGTGCGGGTGTAGTTCTCGACGGCCTGATCGCCCGGGATCAACGGCATGTTGCCGTTGATGATCGTAGCGGCATCGAAGGTCGATGCCATGATCGCGAGATAGACCGGGAAGGCGACCACGAGAACGCCGATGGCCAGCGTCAGGTAAGCCATGAATTGGGCAAAGGGACGATTCTCGACCATCAGTACTGTACCTTGCGTTCGACATAGCGGAACTGGATGGCTGTGAGCGCGATCACGATGACCATGAGTATCACCGACTGGGCAGCCGAGCCGCCGAGATCGCCGCCGAGACGGCCGTCCGCATAAACTTTATAGACCAGAGTAGTCGTCTGACCGGCCGGGCCACCGCCCGTCACGGCATCGATGATGCCGAACGTCTCGAAGAACACGTAAACGACCGTGACGACGAGAAGGAAGAAGGTGGTGGGCGACAGAAGCGGGAAGATGATAGTCCAGAAGCGGCGCATGGGGCCGGCGCCGTCGATGGCACCCGCCTCGATCACGCTCTTCGGAATCGCCTGAAGGCCCGCGAGGAAGAAGAGGAAGTTGTAGCTGATGTGCTTCCAGGTGGCGGAGAGCACCAGCAGGATCATGGCATGGTTGCCGTTGAGCATCGGGTTCCAGTCGATCCCGGCGGCGCGGATGGGGCGCGCCAAGGTGCCGAGCGTCGGATGGAACATGAAGATCCACAGCACGCCCGCGATGGCGGGAGCCACCGCGTAGGGCCAGATCAGCAGGGTCTTGAAGGCATGACCTCCGCGAATGTTCTTGTCGGCCTGCGAGGCGAGAAGAAGCGCGACCGACATCGAGAAGAAGGCCACCAGCGTCGAGAAGATCACCGTGGTGACCATCGCCCGGTAATATTCGGGCTGCTCGAAGAGGCCGATGTAATTCTCAAAGCCGACGAATTCGGAAGCCAAGCCAAAGGCATCTTCCCGCAGGAAGGACTGCCAGATTGCCTGCGAGGCGGGCCAGTAGAAGAAAATGACGGTGATCGCCATCTGCGGAAGGATCAGCAGCAGTGGCAGCGTCCACCCTGAAAAATGAGCTCGTTTTTCCATCGGCTTACGGTGGTCCGGTGATGGGCAGATGACGGCATCGACCGGTCTGCGAGGTTTCCTATAAGATCATCCCGGGAAGCCGTTCGGCTTCCCGGGATGAAAAGTTACTTTAGTCGATTAGACTTAGCGAACGGTACGTTCAAACTGACGCAGGATCTGGTTGCTGCGCGAAACAGCAGCATCGAGTGCGTCCTTGGCAGGCTTCTGACCGGCGAGAGCAGCCTCGATCTCTTCCGAGATCACGTCGCGGATCTGAACCATGTTGCCGAAGCGCAGGCCGCGGGAGTTCTCGGTCGGCTCCTTGTTGGTCAGCTCCTTCAGAGGAGTCTCGAGGACCGGGTTCTTCTCGTAGAAGCCGGAAGCCTTGGTCTTATCGTAAGCAGCCTTCGTGATCGGGAGGTAGCCCGATTCCTGGTGCAGCTTGGCCTGACGGTCGGTGTCCGAGAGGAAGGCGAAGAACTTCGCGACGCCCTTGTACTCCTCAGCCTTCTTGCCGCCCATGACCCACAGGGAGGCGCCGCCGATGATCGAGTTCTGCGGAGCGCCCTGGACGTCCGGGTAGTACGGCATCAGGGTCGAGGTGTAGTCGAACTTCGCGTTGGCCTTCACGTTGCCGTAGAAGCCGGACGAGGTGAGGAAGATCGCGCATTCGCCGGAGGTGAAGCGGCCCTCGGACTTCGAGTCGCGGCCCGAGTAGTCGTAGGTCTTGTCCTTCTGCAGGTCGATGAGGTTCTGCAGGTGCTTCACGTGGAGCGGCGAGTTGAACTTCATCTCCGTGTCGAAGCCGTCGAGACCGTTGGCCTTCGTGGCCATCGGCACGTTGTGCCATGCGGAGAACTGCTCGATGTGAGCCCAGGAAGCCCAGGCGTTCGAGAAGCCGCAGGTGTCGTGGCCGGCAGCCTTCAGCTTCTTGGCGGCCTCGAACACGTCAGGCCAGGTCTTCGGGATATCGTTGACGCCAGCCTTCTTCAGCTCGTCCTTGTTGATCCACATGACCATCGAGGAGGAGTTGAAGGGGAAGGAGAGCATCTCGCCCTTCGCCGTGGAGTAGTAGCCGGTGATCGCGGGCAGGTAAGCCTTGGGATCGAACTTCTCGCCGGCTTCGGCCATCAGCTGGTAGACCGGCTTCACGGCGCCCTTCGCGCCCATCATGGTCGCGGTGCCGACTTCGAAGACCTGCAGGATGTGGGGAGCGTTGCCCGCACGGAACGCGGCGATACCGGCGTTCAGGGTGTCGGCGTACTGGCCCTTGTAGCTGACGACGACCTTGTAGTCTTTCTGCGAGTTGTTGAACTCTTCGGCGAGACGGTTAACGACCTCGTTGTTGGCACCCGTCATAGCGTGCCACCACTGGATCTCCGTCTGAGCGAAGGCGGAGGTGCTCGACACGAGGCCAAGGGCCAGGGCGCCGAGGAAGGACTTCTTCATCATAATCTAGTCTCTCCCGTATCGTCCCCCTCAGGGACGTTCTTGTCGTTCATCATGCCGGCACGAAAGCCGGATGACGTTTTAATGACACATCCATGACAATCATAGCCGGCTTCAAAATGGAAGCCCTTTTCCTTGAAAAGACTTAACAACTGGGGATGGGAACAGGCCTAAAGCGCTCTTCGTTGAGGGAGTATCCATAGGTAAGAAAGCCATGCCCCAGATGATCGCAGCCCTATTCAGGGACCCCGCTCAGGCCCGCCAAGCGCTTCAAGCGCTTATGGAAATGGGAATCGCCCAACACCGGATCGTTGCGGCGAGCACAGAGGACGCCCGCGAAATTTCCTCGATCTCCGGTTTTCGTGCCCTTTCGGCTCGAGACGATTCCATGGAGGCGCTCCACGACCTGAATCTTCCCGCCGAGGACCTGCATATCTTCCAACATGGCCTTCGTAGCGGCTGCACCCTGATCGCCGCCCGCGTCGACCGTGACGATATGGAAGAGGCAAGCCGGGTCCTGGAGATGTTCGACCCCGTGGACCTCGACAGCAGCAGCCGGGAATGGCTCGGCGCCGACGGCGGGCGCGATGAGGGCGCCGATCTCGGCGCTCCCCTGGCGGCAGGCATCACCGGCGGCACTCAGGCGGGCCAGACCAATACGGGTTCGCTGCCCGGCATGGGCCAGATGGCGGAGGCCACGGACGATCTCGGCTCCGCCGATCTGCGCGCGGGCGAAGGCCAGCCGAACGCCGGAGCGCAAACCACGACGGGAACGGGTGCGCGCCGCAGCGATGAGCGGGCGGACCGGGAAGGCGTGAACGAGCTTGCCGCCGCCTCCCAGCCTTCTCCGGATCAGCCCGGCCTGATGCAGCGGCACATGAACCGCGGCGGCAGGATCTGGGCCTACCGGACCTCCGACGAGAGAGGCCTTTAGATCACGTTGCGCTCGAGAAGCGGACGGTTCGCCAGCACGCGCTCGTAGCCGAGCTCGGACAGGTCGAGCGTGCGGTAGCCGCCGTGCACGATGAGCTCCGAAAGACCCCGGCCGACAGCGGCGGCCTGCTGCAGGCCGTGCCCCGAGAAGCCGTTGCAGAGATAGAAATTCTCGATCTCGTTCGTCTTGCCGATGATCGCGTTATGGTCGAGCAGGCTCATGTCGTAGGGCCCCGACCAGGCGCGGCCCGGCCTGATCGCCTCGAAAGCCGGGATGCGATGCGCAAGCGACGGCCAGATGAACTCCTCGAAGAAGGAATGATCGATCTCCTGGCTCGACGGGTCGTCGTCATGCCAGTCGGGATCCATGTCCGCTTCGGGCGAGGCACCGCAGATGAAATGTCCCTCGCCCTCGGGGCGCACATAGGCTCCTGACGTGTCGATGAGCAACGGCAGGTTCTCCACCGGCTCCTTGCAGGAGAAGGTGAACACATAGCGGCGCTTTGCCTGCACCGGTATCGTGAGGCCGGCCATTTCCGCAACCGCACGGCCACCCGAGCCCGCGCAGTTGATGAGCGTGCCGCAAGCGATGCGTGTGCCATCCTTGAGGCGCACGGCGGTGACGCGATTGCCCTCGCGCTCGATCTCCGCGACCTCGCCCTTCACATATTCGGCGCCGAGCGAACGCGCCTTCTTGCGGAACGCCTGCAGCAGGCCCCAGCCGTCGAACCAGCCTTCGCCCGAGCGGCCCCAGGTGCCGGCTGCGAGGTCTTCCACATTGAGCCAGGGGAAACGCTGTTTCAGCTCATCGGGCTTCAGGAACAGAATGTCCGCGCCTTCCGCGGCCTGCAGCGCCTGGTTCTCGCGCAGCACCTGCTCGCCCGCATCCGTCGCGCAATAGAGATAGCCGCCTTCCTTCAATCCAAGCTCCGGCTTGTCATCGTCGACGGTGAGGTAATCGGCGATGTTGCGCAGGAAGTGGATTCCATAAAGCGAGATGCGGATGTTGACCGCGCTCGAATATTGCTGGCGGATCGACGCCGCGGACAGCGCGGATGCCGAGAGCTGATAGGTGGGATCCTTCTCGATGACGACGACGCGCCCCTTGAAGCCGGTGTCGGCGAGGAGATGGTACGCGGTGGAGGAGCCCATGACGGCGCCGCCCACAATCACGACATCGGCAATCTGAGAAGCAGAAGTTGTCATCGTTCGAATTTCGTTGAGAGGATGATGGAGGATTGCGTGCGCTCCACGCCCTCCAGCGCGCCGATCTTGTCGATGGCGGCGTCGAGGGTTGGAACGTCTTGTGCCTCTACCACCGCCAGAAGATCAAAGACACCGGCGACGGAATGAAGCGCGCGCAACTCTGGCATGCGCTGCAGCGCCGTGGCAACGGCGGCGGACGCTTTTGGCGCCACGACGATCGTCACATGCGCGCGCACCATGCGCCGGCTGACCTCCTCCGCGAGCCTCAAGGTGTAGCCGACGATGACCCCGCGCCGCTCCAGGCTTTCCACCCGCGCCTGCACGGTGGTGCGGGAGAGTTTCAGGCGGCGGGCTGCCTCCGCATGGCCGATGCGGGCGTTTTCGCGCAGCAGCGCAATCAGGGCACGATCCGTGTCGTCTAACATCACATTGACCAGTCTTAACGGCGTTATGCCGAAATCTACTCGGCTTTCCGTCAGCTTGTCTATGGCGCTTTGCAGGGTTTTGCCGTTTTCTCCCTCTATTCCCAGGGAGGTCCAAGTACCATGAAATCCATTCTCGTCATCGGCGCCGGCAAGATCGGCTCCACCATCGTCGATATGCTCAACGACACCGGCGATTACGCCGTCACCGTGGCCGACGCTTCCGCCGAAGCCCTCGCGGCCGCCGGCAAGAACGGCATCAAGACGGTCCAGCTCGACTTCAATGACGCGGTCGCCCTGCAGAACGCCCTGAAGGGCCATTACGCCGTGCTCAGCGCCGCGCCCTATCACCTGACCGGCCATGTGGCCCAGGCGGCGCGCCTTGCCGACGTGAACTATTTCGATCTCACCGAAGACGTCGCCACCACCCGCATGGTGAAGGAGCTGTCGGAGGGCGCCACCACCGCCTTCATCCCGCAATGCGGCCTGGCTCCGGGCTTCATCTCCATCGTCGCCCATGACATCGCAAGCCGTTTCGACAAGCTCGACACCGTGCGCCTGCGCGTCGGCGCGCTGCCGCAATATCCGTCGAACGCCCTGTCCTACAACCTCACCTGGAGCACGGACGGCGTCATCAACGAGTATATCGAGCGCTGTGAAGCGGTGGTCGACGGCAAGCTCCGCGAAGTCCCCGCCATGGAAGAACTCGAGGAATTCTCCCTCGACGGCACGCGCTACGAGGCCTTCAACACCTCGGGCGGCCTCGGCACCCTGTGCGAGACGCTCGAAGGCAAGGTGCGCAACCTCAACTACAAGACCATCCGTTATCCGGGCCATTGCGCTCTGATGCGCGTACTCCTCAACGACCTGGGCTTACGCAACCGCCGCGAGGTCCTGAAGGACATCCTGGAGAACGCCGTTCCGGCCACCATGCAGGACATGGTGATCGTGTTCGTGACCGTGACCGGCGAACGCGACGGACGCTACGTGCAGGAAACCTATGCCCGCTCCATCTACGGTCAGAAGGTCGCAGGCACCCAGCGCACCGCAATCCAGGTGACCACGGCTGCCGGCATCTGCGCGATGCTTGACCTGCTGGCCGAAGGCAAGCTGCCGAAGGAAGGTTTCGTCCGCCAGGAAGAGATCGGCCTCGACGCGTTCCTCGCCAACCGCTTTGGCCGCGTTTACGCGGGCGTGCGTCTGGACCAAGCCAGCGAACCGGCTGTGAAGGATATCCGTCTCGACGCCGTCGCCTGACGTCATGGCATGACGATTCGGAACAGGTTCCTGCCCTGCACAGGCAGGAATCTGTCCAGCTTCTTTCCGAAATCGCATGATCCTATTCGGGAAAAGAAGTTCCCACTTTTCCCGATCATGCTTTAAGACGGTGGCCATAAAGGCTGCCGTCGTCTTGTTTTCAGAACACGCGACGGTGGCGGGCTCCACTCACAGCCCGATGCCCCGTTTCCATGGGAGAATGACAATGTCCGCCCTGCAATCCGTTTCCACCTCGACCGCCAGCGTGGCGGAAGAAGCCCGCGCCATTCTTGCTCGTCTCGGCGTGCCGGACAGCGCTTTCGCCTCCACGGGCCGCCCCGCCACCTCCCCGATCACCGGTGAAGTGATTGCCCACGTCCGCGAGACCACGCCGGACGAGGCCAAGGCTGCGATCGCCCGGGCCGATGCCGCCTTCAAGGCATGGCGCAAGATCCCCGCTCCGAAGCGCGGTGAGTTCATCCGCCTCCTCGGCGAAGAGCTGCGCGCCACGAAGGAAGACCTCGGCCGTCTTGTGACGCTGGAAGCCGGCAAGATCGTTTCCGAGGGCCTCGGCGAGGTTCAGGAGATGATCGACATCTGCGATTTCGCCGTTGGTCTCTCCCGCCAGCTCTACGGCCTCACCATCGCTACCGAGCGCGCCGATCACCGCATGATGGAAACCTGGCATCCGCTGGGCGTCTGCGGCGTCATCTCCGCCTTCAACTTCCCTGTGGCCGTGTGGTCGTGGAATGCCGCTCTCGCCATCGTGTGCGGCGACAGCGTCGTGTGGAAGCCCTCCGAGAAGACCCTGCTGACCGCGCTTGCCACGCATGCCATCGCAGAGCGCGCCGCCAAGCGCTTCGGCGGCGTACCGGAAGGCTTGTTCGAAGTGATCCTCGGTGGTCGTGAGATCGGTGAGATCCTCGTCGAGGACCACCGCGTTCCGGTTCTCTCCGCCACCGGCTCCACGGCCATGGGCCGTCAGGTCGGCCCGAAGCTCGCCGAGCGTTTCGCCCGCGCGATCCTCGAGCTCGGCGGCAACAACGCCGCCATCGTCGCGCCCTCCGCGGATCTCGATCTCGCACTGCGCGGCATCGCGTTCGCAGCCATGGGCACCGCCGGTCAGCGCTGCACCACGCTTCGCCGTCTCTTCGTTCACGACAGCGTCTACGACCAGCTCGTTCCGCGCCTCGTGAAGGTCTACGGCAGCGTGAAGATCGGCGATCCGCGCACGGAAGGCACGCTCGTCGGCCCGCTGATCGACAAGGCCGCTTTCGAAGGCATGGAACGCGCCCTCGATGAAGCCCGCAATGCCGGCGGCAAGGTCCATGGCGGCGGCCGCTACACGGACGTGGCAGGCGACGGCGTCTATGTGCGCCCCGCTCTCGTCGAGATGCCGAGCCAGACGGGCCCGGTTCTGCGAGAGACCTTCGCTCCGATCCTCTACGTGATGCGCTACACCGATTTCGATCAGGTGATCGAGCAGCACAATGCAGTCGGCGCGGGTCTCTCCTCCTCGATCTTCACGCTCAACGTGCGTGAGGCGGAAACCTTCGTCTCGGCAGTGGGCTCCGATTGCGGCATCGCCAACGTCAATATCGGCCCCTCGGGCGCCGAGATCGGCGGCGCGTTCGGCGGCGAGAAGGAAACGGGCGGCGGACGCGAGTCCGGCTCCGATGCCTGGAAGGCGTACATGCGCCGCGCCACGAACACGATCAACTATGGCAACACCCTTCCGCTCGCACAGGGCGTGAAGTTCGACGTGGACGCCTGATCGTCTTGAAACCATCCGACGGAGGGCAGGAATGCCCTCCGTTTTTCTTATAGTTCTCTCTTACAACGCGAGCCTTCCATGACAGCGACCTCCCGCACCGGCGGCCAGATTCTTGTCGATCAGCTTCTTGTTCACGGAGTCGATCACATCTTCTGCGTACCGGGCGAGAGTTATCTCGCCGCTCTGGACGCGCTCCATGATGCGAGCATCAACGTCACCATCTGCCGCCAGGAAGGCGGCGCGGCGATGATGGCCGAGGCTTATGGCAAGCTCACGGGCCGCCCCGGCATCTGCTTCGTCACCCGCGGTCCCGGCGCGACCAATGCTTCGCCCGGCATTCACATCGCCAAGCAGGATTCCACGCCGATGATCCTGTTCGTCGGCCAGATCGAACGCGGCATGCGCGAGCGTGAAGCCTTCCAGGAACTCGATTATCGCGCGGCCTTCGGCCATCTCGCGAAGTGGGCGACGGAAGTGGACGATCCGGCGCGCTTTCCCGAAATCATCTCCCGCGCCTTCCATGTCGCGACCTCGGGCCGCCCCGGCCCTGTCGTGATCGCCCTGCCGGAAGACGTGCTCACCGACATGGCAGCTGTGGCCGACGCGCCGCGCTATCAGGTGATCGAGAGCCATCCTTCCGCCGATCAGGTGGCCGAACTCGAGAAGCTGCTGCAGGGCGCGAAGAAGCCTGTCGCGCTTCTCGGCGGCAGCCGCTGGACGGAAGAGGCTGTGCAGCGCTTCGTGCGTTTTGCCGAGCGCTTCGAGCTGCCGGTTTCCTGCACCTTCCGCCGCCAGATGCTCTTTCCTGCCGACCACGCCTCCTATATCGGCGATCTCGGCCTCGGCGTGAATCCGAAGCTGCTCGCGCGCATCAAGGAAGCCGATCTGGTGCTGCTCGTCGGCGGCCGCCTCTCCGAGGTGCCGAGCCAGGCCTATACGGTTCTCGACATTCCGGCTCCGCAGCAGAAGCTCGTTCACATCCATCCGGACTCGAGCGAACTCGGCCGCGTCTACTCTCCGCATCTCGCGATCAACGCCTCGCCCGTCGCTTTCACGGCGGCGCTGGAAGGCGTGAATCCGCCTGCATCGCTTCCCTGGTCCGAGAGCACCAAGACTGGGCATGCTGATTATCTTGCCTGGAGCAACCCGGCCCAGATCCGCATTCCCGGCAACCTGCAGATGGGCGAAGTGATGGCGCACCTGCGCGAAGTGATGCCCTCCGACACGATCTACTGCAACGGCGCGGGCAACTTCGCCACCTGGGTTCACCGCTTCTGGCCCTTCAAGCATTTCGGCACGCAGCTTGCGCCCACCTCCGGCTCCATGGGTTACGGCGTGCCCGCCGCTGTCGGCGCCAAGCGCGTGCAGCCCGACAGCACGGTGGTGGTGTTTGCCGGCGACGGCGACTTCCTGATGAACGGCCAGGAATTCGCAACCGCTGTGCAATATGACCTGCCGATCCTCGTGATCCTGCTCGACAACGGCATGTATGGCACCATCCGCATGCATCAGGAGCGCGACTATCCGGGCCGCGTCTCGGCCACGATGCTGAAGAATCCGGATTTCGCGGCCTACGCCAAGGCTTTCGGCGGTTATGGCGAGCGGGTCGAGAATACGGAAGAATTCCCCGCCGCGCTCCAGCGCGCTCTGACTTCGAGCAAGCCCGCGATCCTGCACTGCATGCTCGATCCCGAGGCGATCACACCCGCCATGTCGCTCTCCGCAATTCGCGAGAAGGCGCTTGAGAGCAAGAAGTAAGCAGACCGCCCTGCCCGTCATCCCGGACGGCGAAAGCCGATCCGGGATCGTTTCCAGAACGATGCGGAGAGTCTTGACGTGCCGTCCCCGCGCAGGCAGGGATCCATAACCACAGCAGACAAATGAAAAGGCGCTACGATTGCCGTAGCGCCTTTCTTGTTCTCGTCGCGGTTATGGATTCCGGGCTCGCCTGCGGCGCCCGGAATGACGCGAATGGACTTAAGCCGCCTTCGCCTCGTCGAGACGCTTCGCCACGAGCGAGCGCAGCGAACGCAGATCCTTCACGAAGGAGCGGATGCCCTCGGACAGCTTTTCCGTCGCCATCGCATCCTCGTTCATCGCGAAGCGGAACGTCTTCTCATCCATGCGCGGCAGGGGCGCGATCTTTTCCACGTTGTCCGCCGAGAGCTTGCGCGGCAGCTCGCCTTGCGCGTTGGCCAGCTCGTCGAGAAGCGCAGGCGAGATGGTGAGGCGGTCGCAGCCGGCGAGCGCTTCGATCTCGCCGATGTTGCGGAAGGATGCGCCCATCACCACGGTCTTGATGCCCTGCGCCTTGTACGACGCATAGATGTTGCGCACGGAGATCACACCGGGATCGGTCTCGCCGGTGTAGGGTCCGCCGCCCGCCTTCACGTGCCAGTCGAGGATGCGGCCGACGAAGGGCGAGATGAGGAACACGCCCGCTTCCGCGCAGGCCTGAGCCTGAGCCTGTGCGAACAGCAGCGTGAGATTGCAGTCGATGCCTTCCTTCTGGAGAATCTCCGCCGCGCGGATGCCCTCCCAGGTGGAGGCGATCTTGATCAGGATACGGTCGCGTCCGATGCCGCGCTCCTCGTAGGCCTTGATGATGGCGCGCGCCTTGGCGACCGTCGCTTCGGTGTCGAAGGAGAGATCGGCGTCCACTTCCGTGGAGACGCGGCCCGGCACGATGCCCGCAAGCTCGGCGCCGAAGGCCACCGCCAGCCGGTCGCAGATCGCAGCCACCACGCCGTCGCGGGATCCGCTTTGCTTACGGCCCCAGGCCAGCGCCTCCTCGACGATATGGCCATAGGCCGGGGTCTCGACTGCTTTCAAGAGCAGGGTCGGGTTGGTGGTGCAGTCCTGAGGCTTCAGGCGGCGCACCGCGTCGAGATCGCCGGTATCGGCGACAACCACCGTCATGGCGCGCAATTGGTCGAGCTTGGAGGGCATTCCGGTCTCCGTAGGTTTTCTTAAGGCCAGACTTAGTGGCTTAAGGGGCCTGAGTGAAGGGAAAATGCGTCACATGAAGAGGCTGCGGTTGGCCTTCACCCTCTCCAGCATGAAGGCATGAACCTCGGCAATGCGGTGGAGGCTGCGCACCTCCGCATGGGTGACGATCCAATAGGTTCGGGTGAAGGCGATGTCCGACAGCACCACCTTCAGCTCCGGATATTGCCGGGCGGCGTAATCGTGCAGGATGCCGATGCCGACCCCGGCCCTCACCGCCTCCATCTGAGCCACCACGCTGGCGCATTCGAAGCGCCGGGGGCCATATTTTTCGAGGCCGGCGAAATATTCGAGAGCGGGACTGTAGATGAGATCAGCCACATAGGTGACGAGCAGGCGGCCCGACAGGTCCTCCGGCGCGGCAGGTATTCCATGCCGGTCGATGTAGCTTTGCGAGGCATACATCCGCAGGCGGTAATCCGTGAGCTTGCGCGAGACGAGCTTCCCTTCCGTCGGTTGCTCGACCGTCACCGCAATATCCGCCTCGCGCTTGGAGAGCGAGAAGGTGCGTGGAAGCGCCACGAGCTGAATGGTGAGGTCGGGATGCCGCTCGGCGAGCGTGCCGAGTTCCGCCGCCAGAAAATAGGTGCCGAGCCCGTCCGGTGCTCCCACGCGTACAGTGCCGGACAAAGCCAGGTCGGAACCGCCGACCTCGCTTGCCACAGCAAGCGCCTGGCTTTCCATGCTCTCGGCCTTCGTCAGCAACCGCTCACCCTGCTCGGTCAGCGTGTACCCTTGCGGCTTGCGCTCGAAGAGCTTGGCCTGCAACGCCTTCTCGAGAGACGAGATGCGGCGGGAAACCGTGGTATGATCCGCCTCCAGGCGGCGGGCGGCGACCGTGAGGCGGCCAGCCCTTGCCACGGCAAGGAAAAAGCGGAGATCGTCCCAATCGAAAGCGCTCATGGGAGAGCTTTAGCATATTGGGATTTTTGCACAACGGAAGCGACACGCTCGCCCATAGTCGTGCAGTTTCAACAATGCTAGAACGCGGCATCTAAAATCAGGAGAGAACGCCATGCGCGAAGTCGGACATTTCATCGGCGGCAAGCAGGTCTCGGGCCAATCGGGACGCACTACGGAATTCTTCCAGCCCATGACCGGCGAGGTGATCGGCCGCGTTGCGCTGGCCTCCAAGGACGAGCTGCGCCAGGCCGTCGAGAACGCCAAGGCCGCCCAGCCTGCCTGGGCCGCCACCAATCCGCAGCGCCGCGCCCGCGTGATGATGAAGTTCCTCGAGCTCATCGCCCAGGAGACCGACTCGCTGGCCGAGATGCTCGCCCGCGAGCACGGCAAGACCATTCCCGACGCCAAGGGCGACATTCAGCGCGGCGTCGAGGTGGCGGAATTCGCCTGCGGTATCCCGCATCTGCTGAAGGGCGAGTTCACCGAAGGCGCAGGCCCCGGCATCGACATGTATTCGATCCGCCAGCCGCTCGGCGTGGTGGCGGGCATTACGCCGTTCAACTTCCCGGCCATGATCCCGCTGTGGAAGCTCTCCCCCGCGATCGCCTGCGGCAACGCCTTCATCCTCAAGCCGTCCGAGCGCGATCCGGGCGTGCCGATGCGCTTGGCCGAGCTGATGATGGAAGCAGGCCTTCCTGCCGGCATCCTCAACGTGGTCAACGGCGACAAGGAAGTGGTGGACGCGATCCTCGACGATCCGGACATCAAAGCCGTGGGCTTCGTCGGCTCCTCGCCGATCGCGCAGTACGTTTATTCCCGCGCCACCACCAACGGCAAGCGCGCCCAGTGCTTCGGCGGCGCGAAGAACCACATGATCATCATGCCCGACGCGGATCTCGATCAGGCCGCCGATGCGCTCATCGGCGCAGGCTACGGCTCGGCGGGCGAGCGCTGCATGGCGGTCTCCGTTGCCGTGCCGGTCGGCAAGGCCACCGCCGATGCGCTCATGGACAAGCTGATCCCGCGCGTGGAAAGCCTTAAGGTCGGCCCCTCGACCGATCCTTCCGCCGATTTCGGCCCGCTGGTCACGAAGGCGCACATGGAGAAGGTGCGCTCCTATGTCGATCTCGGCGTGCAGGAAGGCGCGAAGCTCGTGGTCGACGGCCGTAACTTCAAGATGCAGGGCTACGAGAACGGCTTCTACATGGGTGGCTGCCTCTTCGACGAGGTGACGCCTGAGATGCGCATCTACAAGGAAGAGATCTTCGGTCCCGTTCTCTCGGTGGTGCGCGCCAAGAACTACGACGAGGCCCTGCGCCTGCCGTCCGATCACGAGTACGGCAACGGCGTTGCGATCTACACCCGCGACGGCGACGCCGCCCGTGACTTCGCCTCCAAGGTGAACGTGGGCATGGTCGGCATCAACGTGCCGATCCCGGTTCCGCTGGCCTACTACACCTTCGGCGGCTGGAAGGCCTCCGGCTTCGGCGATCTCAACCAGCATGGCCCGGATGCGATCCGCTTCTACACCAAGACCAAGACGGTCACCTCGCGCTGGCCGTCCGGCATCAAGGAAGGCGCGGAATTCTCCATTCCGACGATGAAGTAAGACACGAAGGCCGGGCGATGCCCGGCCTTTTTCGTTATGATCCGTGCTGGAGTGGACGACCGAGAACCCTTTTCGGAGCTTTTGCCGATGCCCATACGCCAGACCGCTTTCCTCTTCGATCTCGATGGCACCCTCGTCGACAGCGTCTACCAGCACGTCCTTGCCTGGCATGAAGCCTTGGTCGCGGAGGGGATCGAACTCTCCGTCTGGCGCATCCATCGACGGATCGGCATGTCGGGCGGCCTGTTCACCAACATGCTCCTGCGCGAGACGGGGCTGACCATCGAGCCGGACCGGATCGAGCGCCTGCGCCAGCTCCATGCGGAGGCTTATAACAAACGTTCCGAATCGATCCGCCCGCTCCCGGGCGCCCGCGAGCTTCTGGCGTATCTGTCGGAGGCCGGCATGCCCTGGGCCATCGCCACCAGCGGACGGATGGAAACGGCAGGTCCGGTCATCCGCAATCTCGGCGTCGACCCCGAAAAGGTTCCCGTCATCACGCGCGACAAGGTGCGCTACGCCAAGCCCGATCCGGACCTGTTCATCGCCGCCGCCGAGGCGCTGGGCCATCCCATCGAGAACACCTGCGTGGTGGGCGACAGCATCTGGGACATGCTGGCCGCGCGCCGTGCGGGAGCTTTGGGCGTGGGGCTGCTCTCCGGCGGCTACGGCGAGGACGAACTTGTCCGCGCAAGCGCCTATCGGGTCTACCAGGACCCGGCCGATCTCCTGAACCATATCGACGAGGTGGGCAGGAAGCTTTGAGCGGGTTTCACTGCTCTGACGATGAAGTGAGGATGATTTGATAGCTGTTGCACGAAACGCTTCCGTTGCTGCGCTTATCATAGGAGCGGTGGTCTTTGCTTGGCCGGCGCAGGCCGCTATCGCACAGTGCCCGCGTCCGCTGTTCTGGCGCAACAACATGCCGATCAATGAAGCCTATGAGCGTATGATCCAGTTTGCTGCTAAGAAAGTCGCTGAGGCGCCGTCCATCTTCAAGGGCCATGCCATTAATGCCGAATTCATAGGCTTTGAACGCGACTTCCACACTTTCATCGTGACCTTCAAAGTCACCAAATGGATAAAGGGGAGCGGACAACCCTTTGCGAGAATAGTTTATGCAGCCTCCTGCGATGAATGCTCAAGTATTCCGGATATGGCAGATGAAATACTTCAGATGCATGAAGAAGCAATTTATGTTTCCGACTCTATTGATACTGCTTTCATGAAAGGAAATGCGCCTACCAAGAACATAGATGGCGTATTCTTCCCTTGCAGTCACTATGGAAGGAGGGTCGAGGTCGTGGGCCAACAGACACTAGCTCCTCATATTGAGCATAAATCGTTTCTTCTTGACCTCGTCATAAGCAGTGAAATTGAAGAGCTTTCACTCCCGCATCATTCAACTCCTTGAGCGTCAAGCTTGGTCGCTCTGGCTTGTGCCCTAGATCGAAAGTCATGCTTGCCCCGTGCCCCCAAGCTATGACGATTTAGCCGCATGACACAGTTCTCCTTGACCGAAGACCAGATCGCCGTCCGCGACATGGCCCTTGCCTTCGCGGCGGACAACCTCGCGCCCCATGCCCTCGAATGGGACGAGACGAAGCATTTTCCCGTAGACGTGCTGCGGGAGGCGGCCTCCCTCGGCATGGCCGGAATCTATACCCGGGACGATGTCGGCGGATCGGGCATGACGCGGCTCGACGCGGCGCTGATCTTCGAGGCGCTCGCCACCGGCTGCCCCGCCATCTCGGCGTTCCTGTCGATCCACAACATGGTCGCGTGGATGATCGACCGCTACGGCTCGGAGGAGCAGCGCCAACGCTATCTGCCGCGTCTGTGCACCATGGAGCTGATCGGCAGCTATTGCCTCACCGAGCCGGGTTCGGGCTCGGACGCGGCGGCGTTGAAGACGAAGGCCGTGCGCGACGGCGACCATTACGTCGTCAACGGCGTGAAGCAGTTCATCTCGGGCGCGGGCACGTCGGACATCTATGTCACCATGGTGCGCACGGGCGAGGACGGGCCTTCCGGCATCTCGACGCTGATCATCGAGAAGGACATGAAAGGCGTGTCCTTCGGCGCGCAGGAAAAGAAGATGGGCTGGAATGCGCAGCCCACCGCCGCCGTGATCCTCGAAGATGTGCGCGTGCCGGTCGCCAATCTTTTGTCGGATGAAGGCATGGGCTTCAAGATCGCCATGTCGGGCCTCGACGGCGGGCGCCTCAATATCGGCGCGTGCTCGCTCGGCGGCGCGCAGGCAGCCCTCGACAAGGCTCTCGCCTATGTCAACGACCGCAAGGCTTTCGGCAAGCGCATTGCCGATTTCCAGGCGCTGCAGTTCAAGCTCGCCGACATGGCGACGGAACTCGAAGCGGCACGCACCTTCCTGTGGCGCGCAGCCTCCGCGCTCGATGCCAAGGCGATGGATGCCACGAAGCTCTGCGCCATGGCCAAGCGCATCGCCACCGACACCGGCTTCGACGTGGCGAATGCAGCACTGCAGCTCCATGGCGGCTACGGCTATCTTGCCGATTACGGCGTGGAGAAGATCGTGCGCGATCTGCGCGTGCATCAGATTCTGGAGGGCACCAACGAGATCATGCGCCTGATCGTGGCGCGCGATCTTGTGGGACGCGGGAACCGATGAGCGCGCAAGACTGGCTCAGCAAGCGTCGGAAACCCTCCTCCCCCTTGTGGGGAGGAGTTGGAGGTGGGGGTGTCAGCAATAGCCTATCTCGATCCGGCGCCAACACCCCCGCCCTGGCCCTCCCCACAAGGGGGAGGGAAACAAGCGCCATGTCTTTTTGGTCCGAACTTTCACAATGCAGTCGGATGTCATGCCCCTGACATTGAAATCGCTCGCTCTCGGCTTCGGCCTTACCGCAGCAATCTTCGTGCTGTTCTCTTTCGCAGGGCATCTGTTCTTTCTGGAAGGCAGGCGGCCTTTTCAGCTGAATTTCACAGGCGGTGCTGCGCTGGGGCTTCTTCTTGGCCTACTCAATCACCGCATCCTGCGCGCCCCCAAAAGCAAGGCCGTCACGGCCATGGCGCTCACAGCCGTTCCCGGCATGCTGATCATGGCGGCGGTGGGTTCGCACTTCGCCGTGTTCTTTCCGGATCTGAACCCGTCTCTCGACAAGGTGTTCGGCTCCCTCATGCTCTGGTTCTACGGCTTCGCCCTCGTGGGAGCCTTGTGGAGCGCGCGCAGCTCATGATTGCGGGTCGGGCCACGCGAGGTTTGCCGTTGAGTGCGCCGAGCACGTGGCTCGTTTGGTGTCTCGGCATCGCCTTCGTCGGATTGGGGCTTCTTTTTCTTCTCGCGCCGCGAGCAGGCGCATCCTTGTTCGGCTTGTCCGCACCGGAAGGAGAAGGCTTCGGGTACCTGCCCGCCATTGGTCTGCGCGACCTCGCCTTCGGTCTTTATCTCTTGATCCTGTCCTTCACCTCAACGCCGCGCGTGATCGGGCTGATTTTTGCCGCGACGCTTGTGATCCCCATCGGCGACGTGATCATCGTCGCAGTTGCGCGAGGAACGGACGCCATTCTCAATCTGCTGCTGCATGGAGCGAGCGCCGCCGTGATGGCCGCAGGCTCCATCTGGTTTTTGCGCTTATCGACGAACAACAACACGGGAGGACAACCATGACCAACATCGCCTTCATCGGACTCGGCAACATGGGCGGCCCCATGGCCGCCAATCTCGTCAAGGCTGGTCATAGCGTCACCGGCTTCGATCTCTCCCCCGCCTCCTGCGATCAGGCGCGCAGTGACGGCGTGAGCGTCGCGGGCTCCACCGCTGACGCGGTGCGCGAGGCGGAAGTCGTGATCACCATGCTGCCTGCTGGCAAGCACGTGCTCTCCGTGTGGTCCGACATCCTTTCCTCCCTGAAGGAGGGAACGCTCGTGATCGACTGCTCCACCATCGATGTGAGCAGCGCGCGCAAGGCGCACGGCATGGCGCAGGAACGCGGACTGATGAGCCTCGATGCGCCGGTCTCCGGCGGCGTCGGCGGCGCGAAGGGCGCGACGCTCACCTTCATGGCGGGCGGCGCGAAGGAAGCTTTCGACCGGGCTGAGCCCATTCTCTCGAAGATGGGCAAGAAGGTCGTGCATTGCGGCGATGCGGGCGCCGGCCAAGCGGCGAAGATCTGCAACAACATGATCCTCGGCATCTCGATGATCGGCGTTGCGGAAGCCTTCGTGCTTGGCGAGAAGCTCGGTCTCTCGCATCAGGCCCTGTTCGACGTGGCCTCCACCTCCTCGGGCCAGTGCTGGTCGCTGACCACCTATTGCCCCGTGCCGGGTCCGGTGCCGACCTCGCCCGCGAACAACGATTACAAGCCGGGCTTCGCGGCAGCGCTCATGCTGAAGGATCTGAAACTCGCGCAGGAAGCCGCTCTCGCCTCTGGCGCATCGACGCCGCTCGGCGCGGAAGCCGCCCAGCTCTATGCGCTCTTCAACGGCGCAGGCCATGAGGAAGACGACTTCTCCGGCATCATAAACTTCCTGCGCGGCGGGAAGGAGTGAAAGCATCTCCAGGCGGATTGCCTGAGCGCGCTTCCCTCCCCCTTGCGGGGAGGGGTAGGGGTGGGGGTCGCAAAGTCTGAGCGATGCGCATCGTTCATTCAGCGCAACAGCCCTACCGTGTCATGGCCGGGCTTGTCCCGGCCATCCCGATATCTTCCCCTCTGTCCTCATCCTGAGGAGCAGCGCAGCTGCGTCTCGAAGGAGGCCTCCCGTGCGCTCTGGACCCGCCTTCGAGACGGTCGCTGACGCGACCTCCTCAGGATGAGGATGGAGCCTTTCATCATCGGGATCACCGGCACAAGGCCGGTGATGACGGGGTGGGAGCTGGTTCGATCATTCACTTGGTCGTTCGCTCCCCTGCCCCTCCCCACAAGAGGGAGGGAAACACGCTCCATCACGGCCATGAAGATTACCTCCTCCGCAAAGCGTCGGCATGTGTTGCATTGCACCTACAGCTTTTGTGCAATCGGTCCATTAGCTTAGCCTTTCCCGATCGCTCTCCCGACGAGTGTCTGCTCGCATGGTCCGCTCTGCTCTTCCCATGGCCGATCCTTCCGCCGATGCCGCGGCTTTGCTGCGCCGTCTCGGCTTCGCCATTTTGCTGTTCGCCATTCCGCTCGCCGCGCTTTTCACCCGCCGCGCCCTGGTGGTGATGGCCCCCCTTGCGGTGGCTCTCATCGTTCTGGCGGCCTTTCTGGACGGCAGCGCGAGAAGCCCCCGGCAGAAGGCGATGAGCTTTCTGACCTCGCGGGCCGGGCTTGCCGGAGCCGTTCTGCTCTTGTGGGCGGCCCTGTCGCTGATCTGGACGCCCTTCGTGATGCAGGCCTCCGAGCGGCTTCTCAACATCGTGGCCATGGGCCTGATGGCCGTCGCAGGATATCTCGCCCTGCCGGAGCGGATGCGTTCGGCCAATCTTTACCTGCTGCCCGTCGGCGTCGGCTTTGCTGCCTTGGTCGGCATTGCCATGCTGCTGCGGGGCGGCGGCCATCTCGATCCCGATGGACTGGGCGTGGAACGCGGCATGGTCGTGCTCGTCCTGCTGCTCTGGCCTGCGGTGACGTGGCTCCATTCCCGCGGACGCAATCTGGAGGCCGTCGCTCTGGCGCTGGCGGTTGGGATCGGAACCCTTCTCACCTCCGATGTCCTGCCGATCATCGGGCTGGTCGTCGGCGGCCTGACCTTTGCCATGACGGCCATGAGCCCCAGAGCCGGTTCCCGTTTCGTCGGCCTCGCCATGGCGGGTCTTCTGATTCTCGCGCCTGCACTGCCTTTCCTCCTCAAGCCGATTGCAGGCAGCATTCTGGGCTCGGCCTCGTCCATCGTGATGGGCCTCGAGGCCTGGCAGGGGCTCATTCTCAAGGAGCCCGCCCGTCTCCTGACCGGTCATGGGCTGGAGACCTCCTGGCGCGGACGCATCTTCGGCCTCGTGCCCAACGAGACGCCTTTCAGCCTGCTGTTCGAGATCTGGTACGAGCTCGGGCTCGTGGGCGCCGTGTCCGGCGCTATCCTGCTCTCTCAGGCGGCCGTGAGCGCGGGAGGGCATCGCGCGATTCTCGGCCCAGGGATCATGGCTTCCTTCGCCTCGGCCTTCACCCTCGGCTCCTGCGGAATCGGCACCGCGCAGATCTGGTGGTTCACGGCGCTTGTCGTGCTGGTGCTGGTCTTCGTCGCGGTGGAGCGCGGGCAGTTCCGCACCAAGCGCCCGAAGGCCATCCTGCGGCGCCTGCGCTGAAGCAACCCTCGCCCGCCATCGCCATTGACCCAGGTCCCCTGCCTCTGCTTGGCTGGCGGCTTATCGATTCATGGAAAGGACATCCCATGCCCATCATCAACCGCGTTGCCGATCTGGCGGACGAGATCGCCGCCTGGCGCCGGGATTTCCACGAGAATCCCGAACTCGGCTATGATGTTCATCGCACAGCGGGAATCGTGGCCGAGAAGCTCGAGAGCTTCGGTTGCGACGAGGTGGTGACGGGCATCGGCCGCACGGGCGTGGTCGGCGTCATCAAGGGCCGCGCGCATTCATCCGGCAAGGTCATCGGCCTTCGCGCGGACATGGACGCGCTGCCGATCCTGGAAGCCACCGACCTGCCCTACAAGTCCAAGACGCCCGGAAAAATGCATGCCTGCGGCCACGACGGCCACACGGCGATGCTGCTGGGCGCGGCGAAATATCTGGCCGAGACACGCAATTTCGACGGCACGGCGGTGGTGATCTTCCAGCCGGCGGAGGAAGGTGGCGGCGGCGGGGACGCCATGGTGAAGGACGGGCTCATGGAGCGCTTCGGCATCCAGGAGGTCTACGGCATGCACAATTGGCCGGGCGTGCCCGTCGGCCATTTCGCCATGCGCCCCGGAGCGACCATGGCAGCGGCGGACCGCTTCACGATCACCATCGAAGGCAAGGGCGGTCATGCGGCCTATCCGCATCAATGCATCGATCCCATCGTCACGACGGCGCATGTGATCACCGCCCTGCAGAGCGTGGCCTCGCGCAGCGTCGACCCGCTGGAATCGGTGGTGGTTTCCGTCTGCACCGTCAAGGCGGGCGATACGTACAACGTCATTCCGCAGACGGCGACCCTGCTCGGCACCGTGCGCACACTCTCGGCCAGCGTTCGCGATCTTGCGGAGACGCGCATCCGCGCCATCGTCGAGAGCACCTGCGCAGCCTTCGGCGCAAAGGCGACGATCGAGTACAATCGCGGCTATCCGGTGACCGTGAACGACGACGAGAAGGTGGAGTTCGTGGCTTCTGTTGCGAAGGAAGTCGCGGGTGAGAGCGCCGTCGCGACGAACTTCCCGCCGGAAATGGGCGCGGAGGATTTCTCCTACATGCTGGAGAAGCGCCCTGGCGCCTACATCTTCGTCGGCAACGGCGACACGGCGGGCGTGCATCATCCGGCCTACGACTTCAACGATGCGGCCGCGCCCTATGGCGTATCGCTGTGGGCGAAGATCATCGAAACCGGAATGCCGGCGCGTTGAGCGTCGGCACGACAATCAATCCTTGTTGGAGCAGGCGAGCAGGCCCTCGAGATCGATGTAATGCCCCGCGCGATCCCGCTTGGCCGCGAGATAGCTGACATTCTCGGCCGTGGGGCGGCCGAGCACGCGATGATCGGAGATCACCTGCAAGCCTGATTCCGATAAGGCGCGGATCTTCTCCGGATTGTTGGTCATGAGGCGAACGGCGCTCACGCCGAGCTTTTTCAGCATCACCGCCGCAAAGTCGAACCGGCGCTGATCCGCCTCGAAGCCGAGCATCTCGTCGGCCTCGTAGGTGTCGTAGCCCTGCGACTGGAGCTTGTAGGCGCGGATCTTGTTGGCGATGCCGTTCCCGCGTCCTTCCTGATCGAGATAGAGCAGGATGCCGCCCTCGTTCGCGGCCATGAAGCGCACGGTCTCGCGCAGCTGATCGCCGCAATCGCATTTCAGGCTGCCGAAGAGATCGCCCGTCAGGCAGGCGGAATGAAGCCGCACGGTGACGGGTTTCGAGAGGTCGGGCTTGCCGACGATGATCGCCACCTGATCGCGCAGGCCCTCTCCGCCGCGGAACACCACGAACTCGCTGGTGGGCGCGTCCTCCAGAGGGACCGGGGCGCGGCTGACGAGGGAGAGGTCGGCGGCCTTGGCGCGCCGGTAATCCCGGATGGCCGCTCCCGGCACGCGCATCAGCGACGCGTCGATCTCGACGCCGGATGACAGCGGCACCACGATCACGGCAGGCAGAACCAGAGACAGGCGGGCCAGTTCCAGCGCCTCCTGATCGAGACCGTCGACAGGCCGGACCGGCGCGTCGATGCGCCCGTCGAGCCTGAGAGCCAGAGTTTCGATCCGCTCCTGTTCCACCACAGGCAGGGCCACGCGGCCGGGAGCCTCACGCTCGAGGCCGAGGCGTCGCAGCCGGGCTGCCGGAAGAACGAGGTGGGCATGGCCTGCGGCCACGGCCTCGATCTCGGCGCCGCGAGCATCGTCGAAATCCTCGACGCCGACCACGAGCGCGCTGCCGTCACGCCCTTCGATCACGACGGGGCGGGCGCTGCGGAACTCCATGATCGCCCGCTCGACCGCGGTCGTGGCAGGGTTGTCGGACAGGCTCAAGGTCAGGCGCATCATCGGTGAACTCTAGGGAGGCCCTTTTCATGACGAGGATCGAGGGCCGACAGGCCGCTTACAGCCAAGCTGTTTCTAGGGTTGCACCTTATCATAGGCTGCAAGGGAACCCTAATCCCACAGATAGGATGGCTGCCATGCCCTATCAACAAGCCCGCTCGACGGCATGGCCGTACCGGGCTATCTGTGCGGCTCTTCCTCGCGTTCAGCAGCTTCCTCGAGGCGATTTGATGGTCCGCTCCTCCCTCCTCCCCCGGCTTTTCGCCCTCGGCGCCCTCGGCTTCGCCGGCCCGGCGCTGTCTGCCACCCTCGATGGCCTTGCGGTGCAGGTGACGAACACGAGTGAGCCGGTGCTCTGCGCGGAGAAGGACAACGTGGCGGTCAATTTCGCCTCGCCTGAGGTGAGAAGCTTCCGGATCGAGGCTGTGCATCCGGCCTATATGGGCACCTTGCGCCAAGACCGCTGGGAGCCGGACTGGACCGCCTGCGAGGATATCTCGGAGGAAACCTCCACGAAGCCGCATCCCACGATGCACACGCTCTATGAGGATGACCGGATTACGATCATGGGCCTGTCCTTCAGCGAGTTCTGGCGTCCGGCTGAGACCACCGTGACCATCGGCGACAAGATCACGCGCAATATTCACCTGATGCAGCTTCTGAAGAAGCACAACGGAAAACCGGAGGAAGTGATCGCCATGTATCCGGGCGACGGATACTGGCGCATCAAGCCGCTGCCGCCGCAGCATCTCGGATGGACGGCCTATGGTTCGTCCTTCATCGTCGGCCCGGTGGAATTCGACCAGCGCCCGATAGCGAATTTGACGGATGTCGCTTTCGATCCCAAGAGCATGCGCTTCACGCTCACGCTCGCCAAGGGCGGCAAGGCTCATGTCACGGTGGCCGACCTCAACGAGGAGCGCATGGCGCTCGATGTCAGCTTCGATGAGGCCATCTCAGGCACGCCGTTCGCGACGCTGCGCTCCATGTACGTGACCGAGTTCAACGCGGACGTGGCGCGCATCGCCGTGCGCGAGGAAAAGGCCCGTTCCTGGCGCGAAGACATGATCATGAATTTCCGCGACGCCACGGCGACGGATGCATGGATGGGGCGCCTCGTTCCGTCCCGCCACAACACCAGCGCGCCGGACATGATGTTCAATCATTTCCGCGGACAGCAGGGCGCTTCTCGTTAAGTTCCGCTCCTTGTTTGCATAGGCCGGAAAGCCTGCCCTCGCCCTAGCCCTCTTCACAAGGGGGAGGGAAAGCGCGCTCATCGGATTTGCGGGGTGCTTTGAGGTATCGGCCCATCGCTGCCGCAGGCCGCCCATCGATCAGCATCAATCCTGCCGAGATCAGCACCATGCCGGCCATGTGCCGCCATTCCAGCGTCTCGCCGAGAAGCAGCACGCCGAAGAGAATGGCGCTGACCGGAATGAGAAACGTGACGAGCCCCACATTCGTCGCTCCCGCCCGCGCGAGCAGTCGGAAGAAGATGAGGTAGGCGAAAGCCGTCGACACGAGGGCCAGCGCAAGCAGAGACAGAATTGTCGCGGTGCTCGGCATCGCCAACATCCACGGCCTGTCGACGAGGAGGCTGACGGGAAGAAGCATGCAGCTGGATGCCGTGACCTGCCCGGTCGCAGCCACAACCGGCTGAATGCCGAGGGTTTTGAAGCGGCGGCCGAATACGCCGGAGAAGCCGTAGGACAAGGCCGCTCCCAGAACGGCAAGCTGCGCCAGCACGTTGGTGTTGAACGAGGTCAGCGCGGCAGAGCCGATCATGACGGCAACGCCGATGAAACCGACAAGGACGCCGCCGAGTTTCGCCCCCGTCAGCTTCTCGTCGCTCGTGAGATAATGCGCCACGATCAGGGTGAAGAGCGGCGTTGTGGCATTGAGGATGGACGCAAGCCCGCTCGCGATATGGCTCTGGCCCCAGACGATCAGGCTGAAGGGAATGACGTTGTTGAGAATCCCCATGCCGAAGAAGGTCGCCCACGCCTGGCGCTCGCGCGGCAAGCTCAGCCCCATGACGCGCAGCACGATCTGCAGGGCGAGCGCCGCAAGCGACACCCGCAGCGCCACGATGATGAGCGGCGGCAATTCCTTGACGGCCACGCCGACGAACAGGAAGGAACCGCCCCAGATGACGGAAAGGAGCCCGAGCAGCGCCCAATCGGACGCTGCGATGGTTTTTTGAATAGGCGCTTGAATCATGGGCGAGTTCCGGATGTTGGGCTCTCTCATGCCATGAGAACCCCACCTTCTGCGACCCGATTTCTGTTATGGTCGTCATAAGTGGCCCTTATCTTCGCCTGAGAGGCTGGCTTGCCCGCAACGGCTGCTTCCCTCCCCCCTGCGGGGAGGGGTGGGGGTCACAAAATCGGAGCGCTGCGCACCCTTCATTCAGCGCAATAGCCCAACAGTGTCATTCCCGGCCGGAGCGCAGCGGAGGGGAAGGGAATCCACCCACACGCACTGCGCTATGGATCCCCTTCCCTCGCTGACGCTCGCCGGGGATGACAGAACTGGTTCAGACGCTCACCCGATTGGTCGCCCCCGCCTCTCCCCGCTAGCGGGAAGGGAACACGCGCCCTTTCACCGATCAGCCTGTCCAGGCCCCGGAAAGGATTGATTTACGAAGACTGTGGGTTGTTCGAAAACTTTACCGCTCGTTCACGCCTTGAGGCGAGGTTAGGGGCCTCACACGCCCCTGGAAGCCTCCAGCAATGAATCCGCAGAGCTCACATCATCCGTCCTATACCGCTGGCTCGCGCAGCCAATCCCGGTCGAGCTTCTGCATCATGCCGCATGTGCATGGCCCGGACCGCAACACCAGCTTCATCTTCGGGCGCTCCGATTCGCGCATCCGCCCCCTGCTCAATCAGGCGCAGCGGGACCGGCTGCATTGCTGGTCCATGATCGTCGCGCTGGCGTCCTCCGCAGCCGGCACCACCCTTCTGCTGACCGCGATCCTGCGCTGATGTCGCGCCTCGTTAGAGAGGCCAGAAGAGCATGATGAGCGGCGTTCCCACCACGACCACGATGATCGAAAGCGGCAGGCCGAGCCGCCAGTAATCGCCGAAGCGATAGCCGCCCGGTCCCATCACCAGCGTGTTGCATTGATGCCCGATGGGCGTGAGGAAATCGCAGGCCGCGCCGATCGCCACCGCCATCAGGAACGCATCGGGCCTGAACCCGAGCTGTGTCGCGAAGCTCGCCGCGATCGGCGCCATCACGAGCACGGTTGCCGCATTGTTGAGGAACGGCGTCACCGCCATGGCCGCCGTCATGATGAGTACGAGCGCCCCGGTCGGCGGCAGCATCTGCGCGGCGGAGGACAGCCAGCCCGCAATCAGGTCCGTTCCCCCGGTCGTGCGGATGGATTCACTGACCGGGATCAACGCGCCCAGCATGACGATGATGGGCCATTCGATGGTCTCGTAAGCCTCGCGCAGAGTCAGCGACCCGAACAGAACCAGCAGCACGCCTGCCCCGAAGAAGGCAATGGCGACGGGAAGCACGTTGAACGCGACCAGCACCATCGTGACGCCGAGAATGGCAATCGGCAGAAGGCTTCTGCGCGCGCTTCCCAGGCGGATCTCCCGCTCGGCGAGGGGAAGGCAGCCGATATCGCGCAGCGTATCCGGCAGCTTCTTGAGGTTGCCCTGGAGCACGAGCACATCGCCGGGGCGCAGGGTAATGGCGCGGAGGCGCTCCTTGAAACGCTGGCCGCTGCGGCTGACTGCGATCAGGTTCACGCCGAAGCGCTCGTAGAGGCCGATGCGCTCGGCGGAGAGACCGGCAAGAGCCGAATTCGGCCCGACGATGGCCTCGATCACGCCGATCTCGTCCGTCGCCTCCTCCGTCTCGGGCTGATGGTGCTCGCGACTGAGCTTGAGGCCCGCCCGCGCCACGGCGCTCTCGAGCGCTTCCGACTCGCCTTCCAGCATGAGCACATCGTTTTCGCGGAGCGTCACATCCGGCAAGGGGCTGGAGCTGCGTGTCTCGTTGCGGATGATGGCCGCCACCTTGACCTCGCCATTGGCGAGCTTGTGCAGATCGGCGACGGTCTGCCCCACGACATCGGATTCGGAGGTCACGCGCGCTTCGGTGATGTAATCCTTGATGTTGAGCGCCTCGTCCAACGAAGCCGCACCCTTGCGCCCCTTGGGCAGAAGGCGATAGCCGAAGGCGAGGAACGCTACACCTGCGAGCGCGACGCCGACACCGACGGGCGTGAAGTCGAACATGCCGAAGGGCTCGCCCAGCAACTCGCCTCTCATCCGCGACACGATGATGTTCGGCGAAGTGCCGACAAGGGTCACGATGCCGCCTAGGAGCGAGCCGAAGGCCATCGGCATGAGGAAGCTCGAAGGCGGCGTCCCGTTGCGCCGCGCGATCTGGAACGCGACGGGAATCATCATCGCGAGGGCGCCGATATTCTTCACGAAGGCGGAGAGCACGGTGACGATGGTGACCAGCACGATCACCTGACTCTGCTCGGTGCGCAGATAGGGCGCGGCCCGGTTGAGTGCGGCCTCCAGCACGCCGGACTTCGCCACCGCGGCGCTCACCAGAAGCGCGCTTGCGACGATGATGACGATGTCGTCGCTGAAGCCTGTGAACGCTTGGTCGGCAGGCACGATGCCCACGAGAACCGCGACGAGAAGCGCCATGACGGCAACGAGATCGTATCGGAAGCGTCCCCAGACGAAAAGCGCCATCATCCCGGCGACGACGGCGAAGGAGAGCATTTGCTGATGGGTCATGGAGGATGCGCGTAAGAGGAAATCGTATCTCTAACGCGCGACCGCCCTTCTTTGTGCCCGCTGTTTCGATGCGGCCGTGGCCGGCTTATTGGCCGAGCACGAGAGCCCAGTAACGGCCATACCGGTTGTTGGCATCCGCGCGGGCGAAGCCGATCTTGCTGGCCTGGGGCATCAGCAGATTGACGTTATGGCCGGACGACCTCTTCCAGCGTTCGATGGTGCCATCGACGGTGTCCGCCCCGGCTGAAAGATTTTCGGCCGAGTAACCGATGATTCCGAACTTATCCATCCGGCCTGCGAAGTTTCCGTGGCTGAGCTTGCCCGCGGCGGCCACCACGCGGGCCTGATATTCCGCCGCCTCATTGAGCTTGGGATCGACGGTCACGGGGCTCAAGCCCCTGGAAACGCGATAGGCGGAGATGAGCTTGGCGGCTTCCGAGGCATCTCGGGTGGAGCTGGCAAGAACCGTATCCCCACCGGTCAGCGACGCATCGCTGGCGCAGCCCGCAAGCGCCAGGGCGATCAGGGCGCAAAACGAAAGAACACGCATCGATATTCCCCTTGGAGCCGTTCCCACATTCGTGGAACCGGCTCTCCTTCTTGATTTGCCGCATTTATGACGACGAACCGGCATCCGCTTCACCGGAAAATGCTCCGAGGGCGGCTTGATGTGCCGCTCCCCTTGCAAAAAGGTCCCGCGACGGTCATGTGCAAGCCATGACCCAAAACGCTGAATGCCATGTTGAAGCGTGAGGGTCCAGACCACCTTCTTGCCCCCTCCCGCGTCAGCTGAGCGCATGTCCCCGCCCTCCCCCTCCCGTCAGATCGCCATCATCGGCGGCGGACCCGCCGGCCTCATCGCGGCAGAAAGCCTTGCCCGCGCAGGCGTTGCCGTGACCGTCTACGACCGGATGCCCTCGGTCGGGCGCAAGTTCCTGATGGCGGGAAGGGGCGGTTTGAACCTCACCCATTCGGAAGAGTTCGGACGCTTCGTCTCGCGCTATGCCGAGGCCGAGCCTGTCATGGCTCCCCTGATCGAGGCTTTCCGCCCGGACGACCTGAGAGCCTGGTGCGAGGGTCTTGGCCAGGAAACCTTCGTAGGATCGAGCGGACGGGTGTTTCCGAAGGCGTTCAAGGCCTCGCCCCTTCTCCGGTCGTGGCTCACCCGCCTCGAGGGGCTCGGCGTCCGCTTTGCCCTGCGCCATACCTGGCGGGGATGGGATGAGGACGGCGCCCTGGTCTTCACCGACGCCACCGGCGGAATCGTCAAAGCCAAACCGGACGCCACGCTCCTTGCGCTCGGCGGCGCCAGCTGGCCGAGGCTCGGTTCTGACGGCGCGTGGACAGGCATTCTCGAGAGGCAGGGCATCGCCATCGCCCCCCTGCGCCCGGCCAATATGGGCTTCACCCTCCCCTGGTCCGAGGTGATCCGGAGCCGCTTCGAGGGCGAGCCCCTGAAGCGCATCGCGCTCACCTTCGAGGGCGTGACGGTGAAGGGCGAGGCCATCGTCACAGCGAACGGCATCGAGGGCGGCGCGGTCTATGCCCTCTCGGGCCGGCTCCGCAACGCCATCGACCGGCAGGGCAGCGCCCTTCTCCATCTGGATCTGCGTCCCGACCTGTCCCTGGAGGCGCTCACCCAGCGCCTGAGCGCACCCCGCAAGGGCCAATCCGCCTCCACCTTCCTGCGCAAGGCAGCGGGCCTGGGCCCTCTCGGCATCGCCATCCTGCGCGAATCAGCCCCCCAGCTGCCCCTGGAGCCAGGGACCCTCGCCCGGCTCATCAAGGCTGCGCCCCTGACGCTCACCGGAACGAAGTCCCTGGAGCGCGCCATTTCCACGGCGGGCGGCGTGCCCTTCTCCGAACTCGATGAAAACCTGATGCTCAGGCGGCTCCCAGGCGTTTTCGTAGCCGGCGAGATGCTGGACTGGGAGGCCCCGACCGGCGGCTACCTGCTCCAGGCCACCTTCGCCACCGGCATCGCGGCGACCAGGGGCATCTTGTCCTTCCTTCGGATTCCCGATGCCGCATTGACCTCGAATCCGCGATCGTCCACACCGCATCCGTGATCGACCCGCACAAGATTCTCCACGACGTTTTCGGCTTTCCCTCCTTCCGCGAAGGACAGGAGGAGATCGTGCGCGCCGTGCTGTCCGGCGAGGACGTGCTCGCCGTCATGCCGACAGGCGCCGGCAAGTCGCTGTGCTATCAGCTGCCGACGCTCGCCCGCGAGGGCCTGACCGTGGTGATCTCGCCGCTCATTGCCCTCATGCGCGATCAGGTGTCGGCGCTTCGCCATTTCGGCATCGAGGCGGGCAGCCTCAACTCCGCCAACGACCAGGACGAGAACCGCCGCGTGGTGGATGCGGTGCGCGACGGGCGCATGCGCCTTCTCTATGCCTCGCCCGAGCGGCTGGCGAATACCGGAACCACCGAGTGGCTCGCCCGCTCTGGCGTGAACCTGCTTGCCATCGACGAGGCGCATTGCGTCTCGCAATGGGGCCACGATTTCCGCCCCGAATACGCCATGCTGGGCGACGTGCGCCGTCGCCTCGGCAACGTGCAGACTATCGCGCTCACCGCCACCGCCGACGTGGCGACCCGCGGCGACATCATGCATCGCCTGTTCGAGGAGGAGCCGCGCCTCTTCATCCATGGCTTCGACCGCCCGAACCTGCGCCTCGCCATGCAGGCGAAGGAGCATGCGCGCCGACAGCTCTTCTCCTTCCTCGACAAGCACCGGCACGAGAGCGGCATCGTCTATTGCTCGTCACGCGACGCCACCGAGAAGCTCGCGGATTCGCTGAGCCAGGCGGGCTACCGCGCCATGCCGTATCATGCGGGAATGCCGCAAGCGGAGCGCGCCAAGAACCAGGACATCTTCCTGCAGGAGGACGGCGTGGTGATGGTGGCGACCGTCGCCTTCGGCATGGGCATCGACAAGCCGGACGTGCGCTTCGTGGCGCATGCCGCGCTGCCGAAATCCATCGAGGCCTATTACCAGGAGATCGGCCGCGCGGGCCGCGACGGCGCGCCCGCCGACACGCTCACCCTCTATGGCCTCGACGACATGCGCCTGCGCCGCCTGCAGATCGAGCAGAGCGATGCCGCCGACGAGCAGAAGCGCGTGGAGCGCCAGCGCCTCAACGCGCTCGTGGCCTTGTGCGAAGCGCCACGCTGCCGCCGCCAGACTCTGCTCTCCTATTTCGGCGAAACCACGGAGCCTTGCGGCAATTGCGACCTGTGCATCGACGGCGTGATGTCCTTCGACGGCACCATCGAGGCACAGAAACTTCTGTCCGCCATCGTGCGCACCGGCGAGCGCTTCGGCACGGAGCATCTCATCAGCATTCTCGTCGGCGACGAAACCGACGCCGTGCAGCGCTTCGGCCACGACAAGCTTAAAACCTTCGGCGTCGGCAAGGACCGATCGAAGAACGAGTGGCGCTCGCTGCTGCGCCAGATCTATGCCGCCGGACTGGTGAACCTGGAGCTTGCCGAATACGGGCGCTGGATGCTCACCGACAAGGGCGTCGCCGTGCTCAAAGGCCAGGAGGGGATCGAGCTGCGCTCGGACGTGCTGATGAAGCCTGCCGAGCGTCGCCGCCGCCGCTCGCGCATCGAGGCGGAATCCGTCGTGCCCTCCGACGATCCGCTGCTTCTCGCCCTCAAGGCCCTGCGCACGCGTCTGGCAAAAGAAGAGGGCGTTCCGGCCTACGTGATCTTCTCCGACCGCAGCCTCATCGACATGGCGGCCAAGCGCCCCACGACCGTGCGCGCCTTCGGCGAAGTCCACGGCGTCGGCCAAGCCAAGCTCGACCGCTACGCGGATGCGTTTCTCGACGTGCTGAAGGCGCACGCGGCTTAAGTGTAAACACACGCCGTCATCCCGGACGAAGCGCAGCGAAGATCCGGGATCGTAGGACGAGATTGGCGCTCTTTTCTGCTGACGATCCCGGGTTCTGCTCCGCAGCCCCGGGATGACGCTTAATGATCGGTCACACCTCCACCCACCGCCCTTCATACACACTACGCGCCATCGCATCCACCGTGCGCTCGATCTGGATGCCATCCTCGAACGTGATGAGATGCGCCTGCTCTCCCGCGATGCGGCGCATCAGCTCGCGGCATTCGATCACCTTCAGGTCGTTGAAGCCGAGGCCGTGGCCGGGCGCGGGGATGAACCTGTCGTAGGGCGGATGCTGCGGTCCGGTGAGGATGGTGCGGAAGCCTTGCGTCTCACGCGCTCCATCCGCCGTGTAAAGCTGCACCTCGTTCATGCGCTCCTGATCGAAAACGATAGTGCCCTTGGAGCCAAAAATCTGCATGAAGATGCGCCCTTTGCGTCCCCATGCGGAGCGGTTGAGGGCAAGCAAACCGGAAGCGCCGTTCTCCAGCTCCATCAGCACGGTGGCGATGTCATAGGTTTCCACCGCGCGACGGCCGCTGCTCGGCGTGGGGCGGTCCACGTAAGGCCTCGCCATGTGGCCACACACGCGACGCACAGCCCCGAGCAGACCCCACAAGAGGCTCAACGGATGAACGCCGAAATCGTCGAGCGCACCGTGTCCTGAGGAAGCCTCGCTCTTCCAGTAGAAGAGGTCGTCCGGGTTCGCCATGAAGTCCTCGTCCATCTCGAGGCGCACATGGTTGACCGCGCCGATTTGGCCCTCGTCGAGAATACGGCGGATCAGGCGCATCACCGGGTTCTGGATGTAGTTGTAGCCGAGCGCTGCCACCTTGCCCGAAGCCCGCGCCGTCATGAGCATGCGCTCCGCATCGGCGAGCTTTGTCGCCATGGGCTTCTCGCACCACACATGCTTGCCGGCTTGGAGCGCCGCAATCGCCATCTCGGGGTGGAAGGCATTGGGTGTGGTGATGGAGACCACATCGATCTCGGGGTTGCTTATGATTGCGCGCCAATCGCCTGTCGCGCGCTCGAAGCCGAGTTCACGTGCCTTTTTCTCCGCAAGCTCCTGCGAGGTCTCTGCCAGCATCGCGAGTTGCGGGCGCGGCATATCGCCGAAGACGGACGCCACCGCGTTCCAGGCGAGCGCATGGCACTTGCCCATATAGCCGGTGCCGATGAGGCCGATATTGAGCGTTTTCATTCGTCATGCCCCTCTAGAAATCGTCATCCCGGACGGCAAAGCCGATCCGGGATCGGTGTCAGAATGGAGCGCATGTTTCCCTCCCCTTGTGGGGAGAGCCAGGGTGGGGGTGCAAGTGCCACGCTGGTCCAGTTCAGCGCCAGCACCCCCACCTCCAACTCCTCCCCAGCGCAAGTCGGGTGTTGCCGACTTGCGGCAAGCTAAGGACAAGTCTCGGGCAAGCCCGAGACTTGCGGGGGAGGAGAGTTACGTGGTGCTTGATGAGCCGAACCCTGAGAAGCATCGCTGGTCTGCGCCTAAACCATCCCGCCCAATTCCTCCGATACGGCCTGCAGCTCCTTGCCGCCGGCCATGAGGTTCTGCAGCTCCTCGATCTGGATCTCGTCCTTGGCATAGGTCCCCAGCGTCTTGCCGCGATTGAGCACCGTAAAGCGGTCGCCCACCGCATAGGCATGACGCACGTTGTGGGTGATGAAGATGACGCCGAGCCCCTTCTGCCGCACCTGGTGAATGTATTTCAGCACCATGGAGGTCTGCGCCACGCCGAGCGCGGAGGTGGGCTCGTCAAGGATCAACACCTTCGCGCCGAAATACACCGCGCGCGCAATCGCCACGCATTGACGCTCGCCGCCAGACAATGTGCCCACCGCCTGATGCGGATCGCGCACATCGATGCCGATCTTTTGCATTTCCTCGCGGGTCACGGCGTCGCAATGGTCGAAATCGACATTGCGGAAGGGCCAGAAGCCTTTCACCGGCTCGCGGCCCATGAAGAAATTGCGCGTCACCGACATGAGCGGAATCATCGCGAGGTCCTGATAGACCGTCGCGATGCCCGCATCCAGCGCGTCGCGCGGGCTGGTGAAAGTGACGGGCTTTCCTTCCACCAGGAAGTCGCCGGAGGTCGGCCTGTGAACCCCGGCCAGCGTCTTGATGAGCGTGGACTTGCCGGCACCGTTGTCGCCGAGCAGGCACATGACCTCGCCGCGATGAACGGAGAGAGACACGCCCGAGAGGGCGATGACCGAGCCGAAATGCTTGACGAGATTGCGGATCTCGATGAGTGGAGCCTGCGTTTCCATCAGCGTTCTCCCGTCACCTTGCGGCGGATGAAGTTGTTGAAGAGAACGGCCAGCAGCAGCATGGCGCCGAGGAACACCTGGAACCAGTCGGAATCGAAGCGGGTATAGGTGAGCCCGATCGACACCATGCCGAAGATGATCGCCCCGAAGAACGCGCCGATGGCCGAGCCGTAGCCGCCGGTGAGCAGGCAGCCTCCGATGACGGCTGCGATGATCGCCTCGAACTCTTTCTGGAAACCGCGACGCGCATCAGTGGAGCCTGCATCGAGCACGGTGAGAATGGCGACGAGCGCCGCAGCGCAGGCGGTGAGCATGAAGAGGCCTGTCTTCACCCGGTCGACCGGCACGCCTGAATTGCGCGCCGCATTGGCGTCGCCGCCTGCCGCGAAGATCCAGTTGCCCGCGCGGGTGCGCAGCAGCAGCCATGTGGCGACGAGCGCAAAGCCGATGAACCAGAGGATGGAGACCGGAACGCCCGTCACCGTCGGCGTGCCGTTCGGAAATTTCGCGATCAGGTCGTGAGCGGCCAGCCAGCCGAACAAACCTTCGAGCGCCGTTCCCGAGAAGATCTCGCGCACCCAGTCCTCACCCGACTGCGCGCCGATGCCGCGCATCTGCGTGGAGCCGCCGGTCGCCCATTTGAGGCCCACCAGCGACAGGCCACGCAGGATGAACAGGAAGGCGAGCGTGACGATGAAGGATGGAAGCCGCGTGCGAATGACGATCTGCCCGTTCACGCCGCCGAGAATTGCCGCCACCACGAAGGTGGCTGCAATCGCCAGCAGCAGAGGCCATCCTGTGAGAGTGATGAAGCAGCCGAAGACAAGCCCCGTGAAGGCCACCATGGACCCGATGGAGAGATCGAACTCGCCGCCGATCATCAACAAAGCCGCAGCGATGGCGAGAATGCCGAGCTGCGCCGCAGGTGAGAGAATGTTCATCACCCCCGCCAGCGAAAACATGGAGGAATCCGCTGTCGAGAGGAAGAAGATCGTGACCAGCGCGAGGCCGGCCAATGCGCCGAGTTCCGGACGGCGCATGATTTTCGTCAGGAGGGAAACCTCTTTGAGCCGTTCATCCTGAATCTTCTCGATGACAGGAGCCGAGGACAGATCGGCGGTCGGCTGGGTGGTGTTCACCATGAAAGCCTCCCTTGAAGAATACTGCATGAAAAGAGAAAGCCCGCGGTCGAAAACGATCGCGGGCTTCGATGAGGCTTAGCGAATGCCCTTCGCGGACAGCTCGATCACTTGGCCGGCCTTCTCCTTGGTGATCAGGTTCGGGCCGGAGGGTACGTTGCCGCCCGGCATCAGGCCGTACTTCGCGTTGAGGGCGAGGAACGCCACAGGCAGGTAGCCCTGCAGATATTGCTGCTGGTCGATGGCGAACACGGCCTCGCCGTCCGCCACCGATTTCAGGAAGCCTGCGGACATGTCGAAGGTCGCGACGCGAACATTGCCTGTCTTGCCGGCGTCCTTCACGGCTGCGACGCTCGGCTCACCCGCCGTGCCTGCGCCAAGCGCCAGGATCGTGTCGATGGAGCCATCGGCCGCGAGCGCTGCCTTCACCTTGGCGCGGATATCGGTGGGGTCGTTCGAGACAGGCAGCACCGTCACCTTGCCGCCGAAGCCTTCTGAGAAGCCCTTGCAGCGCAGATCGAGCGAAACGTTGCCAACTTCCTGGTTGACGCAGATGCCAGTCTTGCCGCCCATCTCCTTGAGCTTCGCGCCCGCGATGCGTCCGGCCTCGACCTCGTCCTGGCCCACATGGAGCATGGCGCCGAGCTTCTTCGACACGTCGGAGCCGGAATTCATGGAGATCACCGGAATGCCGGCGGCGACCGCTTTCTGGATCGAGGCGGTGAGCGCCGAGGCATCGGGAATGGACACCACGAGGCCTGCGGGCTTCTGGTTCACGGCGGCGTCGATGAGCTGGCTCATGGCCACCATGTCGAAGGTTTCAGGCGCGCGGTAATCGACCTGGACATTCATGTCCTTGCCGGCTTCGGCGACGCCGTTCTTCACCACGGACCAGAACGGGTCATTGGCTTGGCCATGGGTGACGACGATGATGCGGCCGCCTTGCTGCTGAGCCGCGGCAGGGGCGACAGCGGCAATGGTCATGGCCGCTGCGGCAACGAGACCGGTCAGATAAGACTTCATGTGCTTCCTCCCAAATGGGTTCCGAGCACCCGCAGCAGCACCGTTTCCGCTGCATGAGCGCCTCGGCCCTTCGCCCCCACTTGAGCGCAGAAAGAAGCAGTTGGTTTTGTGCGGCCGAATCATCGGCCTAATGGCGCTTCCTCTGCCAATTCCGGTCATTCTATTTATAGAATGCCAGAACCTTTTTGTTTATATAGTGGAATATTCATTCCATTCTTATAGGATCAGTGTCAAGGTCCGTCCTCAACCTCAAGGTAGAGCGCATGGAGACCGAGAGAAGCATTGATGTGACAGAAGCTGCCGGAGAAGTACCAGGCGATTACGAGACCTTGAGGGCATTGCTGCTCAGCCGCCATGAGACGATGCCGAAAAGGCTCAAGCAACTGGCCGCCTTCGCCATGGAGCATCCCGAGGAGGTGGCTTTCGGCACGGTCGCAGGCATCGCCGAACATGCCGGCGTGCAGCCTTCCACCCTTGTGCGCTTCGCCAAGAGCCTCGGCTATGACGGTTTCTCTCACCTGCAGCAGATCTTCCGCGATCGCCTGCGCGAGCGTTTTCCCGATTATCGCGAACGGCTGAAGAGCCTGCGCGACCTGGAGGGCGACCATGTTCATGCGGTCTCCCTGCTGGACGGCTTCACCAATGCGGCGGCGATTTCCCTTGAGAAGATGCGCGAGTCGGTGCGGCCGGAAGAGCTTTCCCGGGCCATCGAAACTCTCGCGAAGGCGGATACGATTTATCTTCTCGGGGCGCGCCGGGTGTTCCCCATTGCCGCCTATTGTGCCTATGCCTTCGGCAAGCTCGGGATCCGCGCGATCCTGATCGATCACGTGGCTCAGCTCGGCCCCGAGCAACTGGCCACCGCCACGCAGCGCGACGCGGTTCTCGCCATAAGCTTCACCCCTTATGCGCCAATCACCGCCGACCTCGCGGCATCGGCGGCGCGCAGCAACATTCCCGTGGTGGCGATCACCGATTCCGCCTTCAGTCCGCTGGTCACGAGCGCGGACGTGTGGCTCGAAGTGGCGGAGGCGGATTTCGGCGCGTTCCGTTCATTGTCGGCGTCCTTCGCGCTGGCGATGGCATTAGCCGTAGGAACAGCGGAGAAGCGGGCGGAAGGCTGACAAACCCGTCATCCCGGACGGCATTCGCCGATCCGGGATCGTTATCAGGATGAGGCGCTCTTTTCGTTGAACGATCCCGGGTTCTGCTCCGCAGCCCCGGGACGACGCATATGCTTAAATCTTCACCGGCTTTCCGGTCTGTGCCGATTCCGTCGCCGCGTCCGCCAGACGCTGCGCCATCAGGCCGTCGCGTCCGGTCGGGTTGCATGGCTTGCCGTCACGGATCGCATTGAGGAACGTGGTGAGTTCATCGCGATAAGCATCCGCGTAGCGCTCCAGGAAGAAGTCCTGCACCGGATCGGCGGTGACGCCGGAAGCATTGGCCACTTCCACCGTGGTGCGGTGGATATTGCCGGCGCGGATCATGCCCTTCGAGCCGTGCACCTCGATGCGCTGGTCATAGCCGTAAGTGGCGCGGCGGGAGCAGGAGATCTGCACGATCTTGCCTTTCGCGGTCTTCAAGAGCACCGCAGCCGTGTCCACGTCGCCCGCTTCACCGATGGCCGGATCGACCAGCGAGGAACCCACCGCATGCACCTCCACCGGCTCGTCGCCGAGCAGCAGGAAGCGCGCCATGTCGAGATCGTGGATCATCATGTCCCGGAACAGGCCGCCCGAGGTCTTGATGTAGCTTACCGGCGGCGGGCCGGGATCGCGGGAGAGGATCGTCACCAGCTCCACATCGCCCACCTCGCCTTCCGCAAGACGCTTGCGCAGGCTGGCGAAATTCGGATCGAAGCGGCGGTTGAAGCCGATCATCAGCGGCGTACCGGCCTTCTCGACAACGCCAAGGCAGCTCACGATGCGCTCGCTCGAGAGATCGACCGGCTTTTCGCAAAACACGGCCTTCCCAGCCTTCGCACCGCGCTCGATGAGATCGGCATGCGTGGTGGTCGGCGTGCAGATGAGGATGGCGTCCACATCGGAACGCTCGACGATTTCCTCCAGCGAGGAAACCTCGGCCCCGGTCGCCACGGCCAATTCCTGTGCGGAGGGAGCATGCAGATCGGCGACCGCCACAAGGCGGGCGTCGGGATGATTGGCGGCGTTGCGCCCATGAATGCGGCCGATGCGGCCGGCGCCCAGAACGGCGATCCTGATCATGTTCCCCCCGGTGTTGTTTGCCGGCTACCGGCAAGTTTGGAATTGATATTCCAGGATAAGATGCTAATAGAATAAACGTTCTATAACTGCAAGGGCCAGAACGGGCCCGAGACGGTCGGTCAAGACCGGCAGCGGGAGGAATAGCATGAAGCCAGCCTTGGATGTGATCACCATTGGCCGCGCCTCAGTTGATCTCTACGGCCAACAGGTGGGTGGGCGGCTGGAGGATATGGCCTCCTTCTCGAAAGCTGTTGGCGGCTGCCCGGCGAACATCGCCATAGGCACTTCACGGCTTGGCCTGAAATCCGGCCTTATCACCCGCGTCGGCGACGAGGCCATGGGCCGCTTCATCTGCGAGCAGATGGCGCGCGAAGGAGTGTCCACGGAAGGCATCGTCACCGACAAGCAACGCCTGACTGCTCTGGTCATCCTGGGCGTGCGGGATGAAGATTCGTTTCCGCTCATCTTCTACCGCGACAACTGCGCCGACATGGCGCTGACCGAGGATGACATCGACGAGAGCTTCGTCGCATCGGCTGCGGCTATCGTCGTCACCGGCACGCATTTCTCACGCGAAAGCACTGCTGCCGCGCAGAGGAAGGCGATCCGTATCGCCAAAGAGCACGGACGCAAGGTGGTGTTCGACGTGGATTATCGCCCCAATCTCTGGGGCCTCCTCGGCCATGGCGCCGGTGAGTCGCGCTACGTGCGCTCCGACGCTGTGACCGAGCATCTGAAACCCATTCTCGCCGATTGCGATCTCATCGTCGGCACGGAAGAAGAGCTACATATCGCGGGCGGTTCCGAAGACACCCTCCAAGCGATCCGAAACATCCGCTCGATCTCGAAAGCCACCATCGTGTGTAAGCGCGGCCCCATGGGCTGTGTAGTATTCCCAGCGGACATTCCGGCTTCCCTCGATGACGGCGTCAAAGGCCCTGGCTTCCCGGTCGAGGTCTACAACGTGCTCGGCGCGGGCGATGCCTTCCTCTCAGGATTCCTGCGCGGATGGCTACGTGACGAAAAGCTGGAAACCTGCTGCGCCTATGCCAATGCGAGCGGCGCTTTTGCCGTCTCTCGTTTGCTGTGCTCACCCGAGATTCCGACATTCCCCGAGCTTCAGCATTTCCTGAAAGAGGGCAGCCGCCACAAGGCCCTGCGCTTCGACGAAGACATCAATCATATCCATTGGTCCACGACACGCCGCCCCGCCTCCGGCACACTCATGGCGCTTGCGATCGACCACCGCATGCAGCTGGAAGCGATGGCGAAGGAAGTCGGCGCTTCCATCGCCCGCATTCCGGATTTCAAGGTGTTGGCTGTGCAGGCTGCAGCGCGCGTAGCCGATGGACGCGAAGGCTTCGGCATGCTGATCGACGGCACCTATGGCCGTGAAGCTCTGTTCCGCGCCGCCGATCATCCGTTCTGGATCGGCCGTCCCGTTGAACTGCCGGGCTCGCGCCCACTCGATTTCGAGGGCGGCGGAAGCATCGGTGCGAAGCTGGTGGAATGGCCGGTGAGTCATACCATCAAGTGCCTGTGCTTCTACCATCCCGACGATCCGCCGGAACTGAAGGCGCGCCAGGAGCGTGAGTTGCTGCGCATTCACGACGCAGCCCGCCGCATTGGCCGTGAGCTTCTTGTCGAGATCATTGCCGGCAAGCACGGTGCGCTGAAGACCGACACGGTCGCCAGCATCGTGCAGCATCTCTACGATCTCGGCATCAAGCCCGACTGGTGGAAACTCGAGCCGCAGCAGGACAAGGCTGCTTGGCATGCCATCGGCGAGGTGATCACGAAGAACGATCCTTATTGCCGTGGCATCGTGCTGCTTGGTCTCGAGGCGCCGGAGGCGGAGCTTGAGGCTGCTTTCGCTGCTGCGGCCAGCGAGCCGCAGGTGAAGGGCTTCGCGGTAGGTCGGACGATCTTCAACGATGCCGCGCGGCGCTGGTTGAAAGGCGAGATCTCGGACGAAGCCGCCATTGCCGACATGGCAGGCCGCTTCCAGCGCCTCGTCGATTGCTGGCAGCGCGTGTCCGGCCAGGCCAAAGCTGCCTAAGACGAAGGGCGAAGCCTCTCATCGGCCTCACCCTCTTTTCATGACCGATAAAACCTGAGAACGCTGCCGACATTTCTTCGGCGCATTTTGAGAGAAACGACCATGAGCACGATCCGCCTCACCATGGCGCAAGCCATCGCCCGGTTCCTCACCGCGCAGAAGACGGAGATCGACGGACAGGTGGTTCCGCTCTTCGGCGGCGTCTGGGCCATCTTCGGCCACGGCAACGTGGCGGGCATGGGCGAAGCGCTTCACGGCGTGCGTGATCAGCTGCCGACTTTCCGCGCCCATAACGAGCAGGGCATGGCTCATGCGGCAATCGCCTTTGCGAAGGCTTCACGCCGACGCCGCATGATGGCCTGCACCACCTCCATCGGTCCCGGCGCAACCAACATGGTGACAGCCGCCGCCGTTGCGCATGTCAACCGCATTCCGGTGCTGCTTCTGCCCGGCGATGTGTTCGCCAACCGCAGGCCCGATCCGGTGCTGCAGCAGATCGAGAATTTTTCCGACGGCACGGTGTCTGCGAACGACTGCTTCAAGCCCGTCTCCCGTTATTTCGACCGCATCTCGCGCCCTGAGCAGATCATTCCCGCTCTCCAGCGCGCCATGGCTGTTCTCACCGATCCTGCCGATTGCGGCCCGGTGACGCTCGCGCTCTGCCAGGACACGCAGGCCGAGGCTTACGATTATCCTGAGAGCTTCTTCGCCGAGAAAATCTGGACGCCGCGCCGTATCCGCCCTGACGAGATGGAGCTCGCCGAGGCTGCCGATCTGATCCGCAATGCCAAGAAGCCTTTCATCGTAGCGGGCGGTGGCGTGCTCTATTCGGGCGCTGAAAAGGTGCTCGCGGATTTTGCGCAGAAGCATGGTCTCTTCGTCGGAGAGACGCAGGCCGGCAAGTCGAGCCTGCCTCATGATCATCAGGCCAATCTCGGCGCTGTCGGCGTGACCGGCACGGGCGCCTCAAACGCTCTTGCCGAAGACGCGGATGTGGTGATCGCAGTCGGCACGCGCCTTCAGGATTTCACCACAGGCTCCTGGGCGCTGTTCAAGAATCCAGGTCGCCGCATTGTCAGCCTCAACGTGCAGGCATTCGACTCCACCAAGCACAATGCGCTGCCGCTCGTGTCCGATGCACGCGTAGGCATTGAAGAGCTGAGCCGCGCGCTCGGCAGCTGGAAGGCCCCCGAGGCTTGGGTCTCCAAGGGTCGCGAGGAGAAGACGCGCTGGTTCGACTCCTCTGCCCGCTTTACCGATCCGACAAACGCAGAATTGCCTTCCGATGCGCAGGTGATCGGCGCGGTACAGCGGACATCTTCGCCCACCGATGTCGTGGTCTGCGCGGCAGGCGGATTGCCGGGCGAACTGCACAAACACTGGAAGGCGAGCGCCGCGCTCGGCTACCATATGGAATACGGCTATTCCTGCATGGGCTACGAGATCGCGGGCGGGCTCGGCGTGAAGATGGCCGATCCGAACCGTGAGGTAATCGTGATGGTAGGCGACGGATCCTACCTCATGATGAACTCGGAGCTCGCCACCTCCATCATGCTCGGCCAGAAGCTCACCGTCGTGCTGCTCGACAACCGGGGTTATGGCTGCATCAACCGCCTGCAGCGCGCCACGGGCGGCGAGAGCTTCAACAACCTGTTGCAGCACACGAACCACGTGACGCTGCCGGATATCGACTTCGCAGCGCATGCCGCCAGCCTCGGCGCTCTCTCGCTGAAGGTGAAAAGCATCGCGGAGTTGGAGGGCGCGCTGAAGAAGGCGCGCGATGCAGAGCGCAGCACCGTCATCGTCATCGATACCGATCCGCTGATCTCCACCGATGAGGGCGGCCATTGGTGGGATGTGGCCGTGCCGGAAGTCTCCGTTCGTGAGCAGGTGAACACAGCTCGCAAGAATTACGAAACAGCCCTCGCCGCGCAGCGCGTTGGCGATTGATTGCAAGAGAAGGAATAAGACGCATGACGATCCGCATCGGGGCGAACCCCATCGGCTGGTCCAACGATGACATGCCGGAACTCGGCGGTGAAACACCGCTTGAGGTGTGCCTCGCGGAAGCCCGGGAAGCCGGCTTCGAAGGCATGGAGCTCGGCAACAAGTTTCCGCGCGAGCCGGAGGCTCTGAAGAAGGCGCTCGCGCCCTTCAACATGGCCTGCGTGTCCGGCTGGTATTCCGCAGAGCTTCTCCAGCGCGACGCCGACGCGGAGATGAAGGCGCTGCGCCCGCATCTCGACCTTCTCAAGGCCATGGGCTCGAACGTGCTCGTCTTCGCAGAGACCTCGAATGCGATCCATGGCGACCGCTCGAAGCCTCTCTCACAGCGTCCGATGATGAAGGACGGCGATTGGGCCGAGTTCGGCCATCGCATCACGCAAGTGGCCGAGCGCACACTGCAGGAAGGCGTGCGTGTGGTGTATCATCACCACATGGGCACCATCGTGGAATCGGAGGCCGATATCGACGCCTTCATGCGCTCCACCGGCGATGCGGTTCATCTGTTGCTCGATACCGGTCATGCGACCTGGGGCGGCGCGGATCCGGCAGCGCTTGCCCGCCGCTACCGCAGCCGTATCAGCCACGTGCACACCAAGGACGTGCGCAAGGCCGTGATGGAGAAGTCGAAGGCTGAGGGCTGGAGCTTCCTCGATTCGGTCATCGAAGGCGTTTACACAGTTCCTGGCGACGGCATGGTGGATTTCGTCTCCGTATTCAAGGAACTGCCCGGCTATAGCGGCTGGGTGGTGATCGAGGCGGAGCAGGACCCGAAGAAGGCTCATCCGCTCACCTATGCCAAGATGGGCTATGCCAATCTCACCCGCTTCCTCAAGGAAGCTGGCCTGCGATAAGGATCACACGCGATGTCAAAGCTTCTCGTCAAACCGTCGCAACCCGACTCAAACGGGCGCATCCACGCGATCACGCCGGAATCCGCCGGCTGGACCTATGTAGGTTTCGAGGTCTACCAGCTTAAAGCCGGTCAGAGCCTATCGCAGGAGACGGGTGACCGGGAGGCTTGCATCGTGATGCTCTCCGGCAAGGCGCATGTGAGTGCATCGGGCAAGGATTTCGGCACGATCGGCGGGCGCTCCTCTCCCTTCGAGGCCGATCCCTGGTCGCTCTATGCGCCTGCCCAATCCGAATGGTCGCTGAAGGCTGAAACGGATTGCGAAATCGCCGTCTGCACCGCACCCGCCGAAGGCAAGCTGCCGGCGCGGGTGATCGGTCCCGATCAGGTCGGGCAGGAAACCCGCGGCAAAGGCACGAACACGCGCCATGTGCGCAACATCTTGCCCGAAACGGAGCCGGCGGAGAGCCTGCTTGTGGTGGAAGTGATCACGCCCTCCGGCCATTGGTCGAGCTATCCGCCCCACAAGCACGACCGGGATATGCTGCCGAACGAGTCGCTTCTGGAAGAGACCTATTACCACCGTCTCAATCCGCCGACAGGTTTCGCGCTGCAGCGGGTTTATACGGACGACCGTTCCCTCGACGAGACGCTGGCCGCCAGCAACGGGGATGTGGTTCTGGTGCCCAAGGGATATCATCCCGTCGGCGCACCGCATGGTTACGAGCTGTATTATCTGAACGTGATGGCAGGCCCAAAGCGGATCTGGAAATTCCACAACGATCCGGACCACGAATGGATGCTGAAGACGGCGTGACGCCGTCTTTACTTGCCGATTCCCAGCTTGAGCTGAATCACGTCGACGGAGACGCCGAGAAGTTGCGCGATGCGCAGGCGTGTCTCGTCCAGGATTTCCGGCACGCTTGCGGCTTCACTGCCGGATGCGGGAAGTTTGGCTCCGCTTTCCGCAACAGAAGCCTCGTCCAGAAACATGACGCCGTGATGCTGCCCGTCGTACCACATGATTTGGGCGTGCCGGATGAGCTTCTTCTTCGGTATCTGCAGCTCGAATTCCCGAGGGACCTTCACCGGCTGGGAAAACACCAGACAGGCCCCGGTTTCCGAGAGGTCCCTCACGATGCATTCCATTCGGGACAGGCGATTGTTGTAGACAATCTGCCCTTCAAGAAGAGTGCGCGAGCGCGGAGTGGCGCGACGCTGCTCAGCCGGATTCATGAATCCCCCATCACCTCGCCCTGCCACGTTGCGGCATTAGACAGGGCAATCCCCTCGGCTTCTTTATGCCTGACCCGTTTATAGAGCCAGGCCTCAGGTGCCTTCGCAATGCAAAGGCACCTGCGAGCCGACGATCATTAGTAATATAGTAGCGATCTCTTTGACAACCTAGCGTGGCATTATTCCAAAGCGATCTTGCAAAATCGCCATTACCAATAGGAAACATAACCCGCAAGGGTTGAGAAGCCCGCCTTCCAATGATGCTTATAACGCTTGAAGCAGCGAGGCAGGACACCTCACCCACCGGCAGAGGCAGCCTCGGACATGCATGTTTAGGGAATGGCGCACCCGACACGATTCGAACGTGTGACCTTTGCCTTCGGAGGGCAACGCTCTATCCAGCTGAGCTACGGGTGCTTGGGGCCTTGGGCCTGCTCTCTTCCCTACCTGATCAGGGGCCTCAAGACAACCTCTGACGAAGAGATGGCTGCCTGAGGCTCCTGCGGCAAAGGTCACACGTTCGCATCGTGTGGGGGCACGCCGCAGGACTGCTACTGCATTGGTGGCTCGGAGAGCTCAGATTTAAGATTGAGCTTAACTGCCCCAGCCACTGTCCTTGTGTGAGTGGCCCCAATAGCATTGAGTCTCGCCCCTCTTGCGCAGGCACCAGTATGTTGTTCCATCATGCTGAACCTGCTCCATGAAGAAGACTTCTGTTCCCTTCTCCCAGGCCACACATTCCCCAGTCACAAGCATCATCCTCATGAACGCCTCAGATGTAGCTTTCTCCTGCTTGCTGATCATGTTCATGGTTCTGTAATTGCGTAGATCCTTGCAGCCAGCCCGAGCTGCCGGAAGTCTTGTCGCCTCCAAGAGAGTAGCGCTCATCGCTGTAGTTGTGGTTGCATACAACCCAGCTGCGATCAGAATCCATTTCAAGTCAGCTCTCCTAGTCAACTTATGAATATTACGAACTAATTGCTTTTGGGGCGCTGCTTCAGCCTATTCGGCAAAACCAACTGCCCCGGATGTTCTATTTATCCCTTGATGTGAATCTGAACCTCGATCGATGGCCTCAAGACAACCTCTGACGATAGGAAGCTGCCAGTTGCCCGGTTCAAACGCCTTTGACCGGAGGCAGGATCAAAGCGAGGTCGGCTTCCGTGAGGAGCCTGTATCGGCCGGGCTCCAGGTCGCCTAAGGCCAACTCGCCGATCCGGTCGCGATGCAGGGCGTTCACGTGGTTGCCTACGGCGGCGAACATGCGGCGAACCTGGTGATAGCGCCCCTCGGTAAGCGTGAGATAGGCGCTTGTCTCGGACAGGGTCTCCATCCTTGCGGGCAGAAGCGGCTTGTCCTCTCCCTCCAACATAAGAGTTCCGGCTGCGAAAATTTCTGCCTCGTCGCCACGCAAGGGGCGGTCGAGGGTCACATGGTAACGCTTGGGAATATGCGCGCGGGGCGAGATGACCCGATGCAACAGGGCACCATCATCGGTCATGAGCAGGAGCCCGGAGGTTTCCTTGTCGAGGCGCCCGATGGTGGAAATCGCGGGATCACGGTGGCGCCAGCGCTCCGGCAAAAGCCCATAAACCAGGGGACCGGCTTCCTTATGCGAGCACGTCACCCCGAGAGGCTTGTGCAGCATCAGAGCGAGGCCCGGCGGCGGATCGAGCGGCTTGCCGCGGATGAGCATGCGCTCCGAGAGATCGCGGGTGACAGCAATGCGATCATCCGCATCTTCGATGGTTTCGCCGTCGAGGGTGACGAGGCCCGCATGAACCAGCTGCTGCACCTCGCGGCGCGAACCATAGCCCATATTGGCGAGCAGCCGGTCGAGGCGGAATGTGGGCGTCTTGCTCATTTCTGGGCCTCATAGATTTTATATCCGGCGGCCTCCACCTTCGGCGTGACACGCTTGAAGAGAGGCTTCAGCACGCCCTCGTAAGGCAAATGCCGGTTGGCGACGAGCCAGAGCACGCCGCCCAGGCGGAGAGCCTCAGCTGCCTTGCGAATGAAGCTCTGCCCCAGACTCTGATCCTCCGCCCCACCGTCGTGGAATGGCGGGTTCATCACCACGAAGTCGAGGCCGCTCAAGCGTAAGCCGGAACGCACATCCGTCCAGTGGATCTCCGCACGCTGATCCTCGATGTTGCGCGCCGCCATCTCGGTGGCGCGTCGGTCGATGTCGAGCAAAGCAAGATGGGTGACGCCAGGACCTTTCAGGATGGCACGTGCCAGGATTCCGATACCGCAGCCGAAATCGGCGCCCTTGCCACTCAGTGCGGGCAGGTTCTGCTCGAGAAGCGCACTGCCTGGATCGAGGCGGTTCCAGCTGAACACGCCGGGCTGCGTCCATAACCCCAAGGACTCATCGTAGCGCGGCGCACCCTCCGTGATAGCTTCCTCGATGCCTGTGAGCTGCGCCGGTCTCTCACAGGTGCAGATGCGATAGTGGCGACGAGAGGTTTCGCTGAGGTCGCAGCCAAAGCCCTTCAGTTCCTTGGCGAGCCGAGAGCCGCCCCTGTCCTTGGGCGCAAGAATGGTGAGCCTGCCGCCGGGCGCAAGCGCCTTCAGCGCCAGCGCGGTGGTATAGCGCCGCTCCACCGTGCCGGGCGGAGCAAGCAGCACCATCTCCGTCAGGGAGCCCCCCGCCTGATCCTCCAACTTTCCGGAGCCGGGGATCAAAGGAGAGAATTGTCTGCTGCCTGTGGGCGCCTCGGCCAGTTCAACTGGAGGCACTCCATAGATTCCGGTCGATGAGATGTCTTGCAAAGCTGCTCGGTCCACGCTGAACGAGCCGTGTTCTTATTATGTTGAGCCCCGGAAGGTAAGCCTGAAGGTTATTGGCAGATGATCCTGGCGTCGGGGCACGTGGCGACATAGGCCGGCGTCGGGCAGTAAGTCTGCCGGAACCTCTCCGTGATGGTGCAGGTCACATGAATTCTGTAGCCGCGCTGCGGCACCACGCCGATCGGCTCGTGTAGGACGGAATAGCCGAGGTCCTGGTCCGCCAGACGGGCAATGGCCCGCTCAGGCACGATGGGCGTCATGCGGGTGACGCGCGTGGTCCGGGTCACGCTGAGGCGCCCCATATCCGCTGCATAAGCCGCCTCCTGAGCCAGAAGGCCTGCCACGAGCGCGACACCCATCATCTGAAGCTTCATCTCGGAATCCTTCGTTCTTACGGCCAACCGCAAAGCCTGCAAAAGAATAAATGCCGGAAGAGGCTTTAGGATCCAGATCGATCTTGTCCGCTCTTTCCACAGGCGGGGCCCGGACCGCCGGGCTTTAAACAACCGGTAGGATGTTCTGGGCGATAACGCCTGACGAAACGTCGTGAAGTGAACGGGACCACATGCATCACATCCATCTTGCCGAGGGGTTGCGGCTTCGTTTTCCAGCACGCAGCGTCGATTTCGACCAGGGCGTCGAGGTTGGCGTTCTGGCCGCGCTCATGAGCCAGGACGTCTCGGAATTCAGCCGCCGCATCTCGAAGGCCAATCTGGGCCAGGTGCGCGCCGTGGCGGAGCAGTTCGGCTACCGTCTGGTCGAGGGCGAAGCCGCCGAGGATTGCGTCGAACTCACTTTCTACAGCCGCGCCGCGCGCCCGCGCCTGCGCGTCGTGCACTCGGGAGCCTGAATCTCAGGCTCCCCCTCTCTGCCGCATCCGCAGGCGCTCCCGATAAGCGGTATAGAGCCCGCTCGCTGCGATGATGCAGGCACCGACAACGGTCCACCCATCGGGAAGCGAACCGAAGACCAGATAACCGAGTATTCCCGCCCAGATCAGCTGCACGTAGGAAAACGGTGCGATCACGGATGCATTGCCGTGACGGTAGGCTAACACCACGAACCATTGCCCGATGGTGAAGACCAGGCCCATGGCCAAGCCGAACCCGATCTCGCTAAGCTGCGGCATCACCCAGTTGAAGGGCAGCAGCACGGTCAGGGCAACACAACCCACAACGGCGGAATAGACGAGCGTCGTCAGGTGGTGATCGACTCCGCTCATCTTGCGGGTCACCACGGCGCCTGCGGCCCAACTCGTGGCGCCGAGAAGCGGCAGGAGCGCCGTGGACTGGAAAGCGCTGGTCCCGGGGCGGATGACGACGAGCACGCCGATGAGGCCGACCCCTGCTGCGATCCAGCGCCTCCACCCAACCGATTCCCCAAGGAAAAGGATGGACAGCGCCATGATAAGGATCGGCGAAATGAAGTAGATCGCCGTCGACTCGGCTACCGGCAGATAGCGCAGACCTTGGGTAAACAGCAGCGTCGAGCCGACCATGCCGAAGCTTCTCAGGACCTGAAGCCCTGGACGCTTCGTGCGGAACAGTGCCCTGCCGCCAGCCATGAAGACGATCGGAGCGACGATGCACGAAAACGTCGCATAGCGGATCCAGGCGATCTCCACCACAGGCAGCGTCGCCGTGAGATGCTTTGTAATGATGTCGGTCAACGAGAAGAAAACCGTCGACGCAATCAGGAACAAAATGCCCAGTACAGGAGATGCGGCGGCCGGAGCGTAGGAACTCTGGTCGGCATTCCTCGACTGCGAGTCGCCTCTGGCTGCTTTTGAAGCAATGGTCATGCACATCCCAAAAATGAGGCCCGCAGGCAGGTGCTGCGGGCCTGGAGGCAATCATTAGGCCACTAAAGGTTCGTTTCGGTGGAATGTGAAGTGCAAAGACCACACCACCACCATGCTTCCGATGAATGGATCGACACCTTTGGTTCCAGGGGCTTCTATCTTGCCGCACCGCCGGCCCGACACAGAGGCTATATTCGGCTGACCGTTACAACGTTAAAAGCTAAAATGAACGCTCGTTCAGTAATATGGGATTAAGTCAGGCAATAATAATAACAACAGAGGTCTCATTGTTGCCTCATTAGCCTCCATTTTGCGCACCCTTCGATAACAAAACGGGAATGCATTGTGGATCAACGTAAAGCAACGCTCAAAGTCGCTACACTTTTTCTGTCGGCCATCGCCATTCTTCCAGCCTCCATGGCGCAGGCTCAGCCGAAAGAAACCTCCGGAAAAGTCATCCAGAATGGCCGCGCTTCATGGTACGGCCCAGGTTTTCACGGACGGAAGACGGCAAGCGGCGAGCGCTTCAATACGAATGAACTCACGGCAGCCCATCGCACCCTGCCCTTCGGCACCAAGGTGCGTGTCGTGAACAAGAAGACTGGTAAATCGGTGGTCGTGCGCATCAACGACCGTGGCCCCTATGCGCATGGCCGCGTGATCGATCTCTCCCGCGCCTCGGCCCAGGCCATCGGCATCACGGGCGTCGGCTCCGTCACCGTTGCGGAGCTTTGATCGAATCTTCTCCTGACAAAGCGTTTGATGGAACTTGGAACGGTCCAGCCCGCTTTTCCCCGGTCACCTTTTTGAAACAGAAGGCTGTTCGGAAAATTCATGCAGGCAGTCCGATTGCTGACATCGACACTTTCCATTGTCGCACTCCTGTGCGCGGGCGGCTCCATGGCCTTGGCTCAAGAAGCAAGGCCATGGGTCGATCCGCCCCCGGACAATGGCGTCGCGGGGCAACCTGCGCCGCCGGCACACCCTTCTCAACCCCTCACGGCTCCCCCTGCTCCGCCTGCCCCTGAGGCGCAGCAATCTGCACGACCGTCCGCGGAGAAAGCGCAGCCTGAGCCGACCACAAAGGCAGCAGAACCGAAGCAGCAGGACAAACGTCGCACGTCGCGCGCAGACGTCGCCAAGAGCTTCGCCATCGACTATTTGGCCTCGTGGTCCTCGCGCAACGACGTGGCGCTCGACGCTACGGCAGAGCTTTATGCCCCGCGCGTTCTGTTCCATGGCCGCACCGTGAGCCTGGAACGGCTTTACAAGGAAAAACAGCGATTCACCCGGCGCTGGCCCGAGCGCGAGTATCGCCCACGCGAAGACAGTATAGGCACCGAGTGCAATCCTGCTGGCACGGTCTGCACGGTACACGCCGTCTTCGATTACACAGCAACCAATCCGAAGCGCCGCCGCCTCTCTCAAGGGTCGGGCGCGCTACAGCTTATCGTGGAATTCATTGGCGAGAAGCCGATCATCGTCGCTGAGCACAGCACCCTGCTTCAGCAGACGCGCAAACGCACTCTTGCTTTGGAGGGAACGTCGAATGAGTGATGTGATCTCTCGTCATGAGGCATCCGGAGACCTCGGCAACACTCCCATCGGCCATGCTGTCCAGCTGAGGGAGCAGATGCGCGCGCTCATTCATGCCGAGATCGAGAAGCTTAATCCGACAGATGACGCGCGACGGGCTTTGGAACTCATCATCGAGTCGTCCCTGCGCCCATCCCGCGTCGATGGCGAGCTGAAACTCACCGTCATCGATGCCAATGGCCAGCCGCGGATGAAGGAGGAGAATGGACAAGCCGTTCCGTTCACCTTGCAGGATCTGCTTGTCGAATTGCGCAGCATTCACCCGTTTCTTTTCAAGCCTCATCCCACACCGCGACCGGCTGTCGCGGAAACGAGTCCGGCTCCCGCCCAGGCAAAGCAGGGGCCGAAACGGGATTGGCTGAGCCTGGATTCCAGCAATCCGGAATCGGACCGCAAGAGCGAGCCCTCACTCGGCACTCATGCGCTCGCTCATTGGCGGAAGGGAAAGGTTCGGTTTCACAGCTGGACCCAAGGCATATCCGGCACGCTGAGGATGCCGCAGGCCCTAAAGCACACGGATGCAATGGCAGGTGTCCGGAACACCATCGCGGATTCCAAGGAGCGCGCACAGGCGTTCTTCGACAATATTCAGGAAAAGCCTGTGTCGCGCCGCCCCGGCTTTGCTTTGGGTATCGTGGCCGCGTTCCTGCTGTTGCTGGGTGCAGGCGCGTTCTTGTTTCTTGGCTCCGACGATACCACGCAAGCCAGCATCGATGGCCCCTCGGAAACCGGAGCTCTTGCCTCCGGAGATGTTGCGAATGCGCAAGCGCCCGCGGTCCGCACGACACGTGGGCAAACCTTGCGCGGCGTGCCAGACGTGATCGACACTGCCACACTATCCCTGAACGGCGAGGTGGTTCGTCTTTTCGGTGTGGAATGGGCGCCAGGTGCGGGCAAACCGGAGGACCTGACGGCTTACCTGCAAGGTCGCGAGGTTAGCTGTGAGCCCACAGGAGGCACAGAGACCTATCGCTGCCGCGTGGGGGAGCAGGATCTGTCGCGCGTCATTCTGTTCAACGGCGGCGGACAGCCCACTGCGGAGGCGACGCCGGAATTGAAGGCTGCGGCGAACCACGCACGCGAGGCAAAGCTCGGCGTGTGGAACAAGCAGCCCTAAACGAGAACGGCCCCTGCAACACAGGGGCCGTCCGAATGCTTTCTTGCGGAGCCGATCAGCGAGCGCCGACGGGAGCCGGGATCTCGACTTCGATCTCGAGGGTGGAGATGTCCGCATCGCGGTTCATCTTCACCTGAACGTTGTCATGCTCGACCATCACATGGCGGCGGACGACGGCGAGGATTTCCTCACGCAGTTTCGCTACCAGATCGGGCTGTCCGCCTACGATGCCGCGTTCATGGGCGAGCAGGATCTGCAGACGCTCGCGCGCTACAGGCGCCGAGCTGCGGCGGTTGAAGAAACTTAGCAGGCTCATGCGGCCCTCCGTCCGAACAACTTGCCGAACAGACCCTTCTTGTCGCTCGGAATCGTCATTTCGAGTGTCTCGCCCTTGAGGCGACGTGCGGCATCGAAATAGGCGCGGCCCGGTGCGCTCGACGGATTGTTGAGGGTCACCGGAGAACCCATGTTCGAAGCCTTCAGCACCTCTTCGCTCTCGGGGATGATGCCGATGAGCGGGATGGATAGGATCTCCAGCACGTCCTCGACCTTCAGCATCTCGCCGCGCTCGGCGCGGACGGGATCGTAGCGGGTGAGCAGCAGGTGCTTCTCGATGCGGTCTCCGTTTTCGGCTTTCTCGGTCTTGGAATCGAGGAGGCCGATGATGCGGTCGGAGTCACGAACCGAGGACACTTCCGGATTGGTGACGACGACGGCCACATCCGCATGGCGCATGGCCATGGTCGCGCCGCGCTCGATACCAGCCGGGCTGTCGCAGACGATCCAGTCGAACTTCTCGCGAAGCTCATTGAGAACGCGGGCTACGCCCTCTTCCGTCAATGCGTCCTTGTCGCGGGTCTGCGAGGCGGGAAGCAGCGAGAGGTTCTCGAGGCGCTTGTCGCGGATAAGAGCCTGGGAGAGCTTGGCGTCGCCTTGAACCACGTTGATGAGATCAAACACCACGCGGCGCTCAGCGCCCATGACGAGATCGAGATTGCGCAGGCCGACATCGAAGTCGATGACGACGACCTTGTCGCCGCCATGCGCCAGCGCTGCGCCCAGAGCTGCCGAAGACGTTGTCTTGCCAACGCCACCTTTGCCGGATGTTACGACCAAGACTTTGGCCATTGGTGTCTCTCTTTCTCTATCAATCCAGGGTTTTCAGGATGATCGAATCGCCATCCAGATTCACCTGGATGGGTTGACCGTGGAACTTTGAACCGAGATCGTCGGCGGTCTTGTAGAGACCGTCGATAGCGATCAACTCCGCCTCGAACTTTCTGCAGAAGATGCGCGCGCGGCCGTTACCCGTGCAGCCGGCGATCGCGCGGCCGCGCAGCGCGCCGTAAACATGGATGGATCCGCCAGCCACGATCTCCGCGCCGGAAGCGACGGAGCCGAGAACCGTCACGTCGCCTTCGGGATGCAGGATCGACTGACCAGAGCGCACGGAGCCCTCGATCATCAGCGTCTTGTCGGCGGAAGGATCCTGACTGAACGCGGAGACGGCGGCGACCGCCGCGTTGGCGGCGTCGGCTGCATCCGGCACGTCGATCTCGCCCGCAGGCTTGCCGCCCGTAATCTGCGGCGGCATGTCGGGCTCGACATTCTCAGGAGCCGCGCCTTCGAGGCCGATGATGCGGATATTGCGCATCTTGAAGGCGGCCAGAAGAAACTTCAGCTCGGATTTGGATGGCTTGAGGTTGGAGACATCGGCAATGATCGGCCGGCCGGTGAAAAATCCGGGCGAACGCTCCGATACGGCGTCGAGATCCTCGAGCCAGTCCCTCAGGGGCACTTCAGGCGCGAGGACCAGGGCCATGAAGGACCTGCCACGGAAGCGAAGAGCGGGACGGGGGCGAACGGCGATGGTCACGGGAGTTCAAATTCCTTTAATACCCCCCGATTTCGAACGCTTATGGTTAATGGACGGTTAAGGAGCACCCAAATTCCCTAACAATTTTTCAGGATTTGCCTGGGAGATGCTGGTTTCCCAAGAGGACATCACCCCAACCGCCATGAGAAATTCGACCCGCAGAAGGAAAATAAAGATAAAATATATTACTTTAGGATTATACCCTAGCACTTCTTGAGTATTAATCCGAATTCAAAACCAGATTGACCCGACTCCTGATGGGCATAGCATGAGTGTTCTTTCGTTTCGCTCATCGAATTCATAATGAATATTTTCATATATCGCATTCGCAAGGCAAACGATTGAAACGACAAGCGGCCAAAAGGTCAGTCCAGGGAGGACGCAGTATGGCGGGTCGAGTTCACGTTTTTTCCTCAGCAGGTTTTTCCCCATTTCGACAGGCTATGCGCGCGGCCGTCGTTGCAGCGGGCCTTCTTTCCGGCATCGTCTGCGCCTCGGCTCAGACCCTGCCTAGCCCAGGCGTCAGCGCATCACGCGCCAACAAAGGCACTCTCGGGGTGGTCTCGGGTGGGGCCGACGGAACCTATATCCGCATCGCCGCCGATCTCGCCAACGTGCTCGACAACGACGACCTGCGCATCCTGCCGATGATCGGACGGGGCTCGCTTCAGAACCTCAAGGACATCATGTTCCTCCGCGGCGTGGACATCGGCATCGTGCAGATGGACGCCCGCGAGCAGTTGCAGGCGGAAAACCTCCAGGATGATGCGGTCCGGCGTCTGCGCTTCATCGCACGCCTCTACAACGAAGAGGTCCACATCATCGCGAACCGCGAGATTACGGATATCCGGCAGCTCGAGGGCAAGAAGGTCAATATCGACAAGGTCGGCAGTGGAACGAACCTGACTGCGCGCCTCATCTTCGACAAGCTCGGGATCAAACCCGAACTGACGACCTTCGATCAGGCTTCGTCCTACGCGAAACTCAAGTCAGGCGAGATCCAAGCCGCTCTTTATGTCGCCGGGCGTCCCGTCAGAGCCATCGCGGAGTTCCAGACCGATGGAAACTTCCATTTGCTCTCGATTCCGTTCGAGGGCGAGATCGCCGAGTCCTATTTCCCGGCACGCTTCGAGAACAAGGATTATCCTCAGCTCGTTGCAGCCGACAAACCCGTAGAGACCCTGGCCGTCGGCAGCCTGCTCGCGGTATATAACTGGCCCGAGAACTCCGACCGGTACAACCGCGTGAAGCGCTTCGTCGACGCATTCTTCTCGCGCTTCGACGAATTCCTGCAGCCTGGCCGTCACCCGAAATGGAAAGAGGTCAACCTCGCAGCCGACATTCCCGGCTGGGAGCGCATCAGAGCTGCGCAGGATTGGCTGGATCGCGCGGCAGCGGCCAGCAAGCCCTCGGCCGAGGTGCAGAGCTTCGAGAACTTCATGCAAAGCAGAGGCATCGTGGTGTCTCCTGAACAGCGCGAGGCTCTCTTCCGGGATTTCCTCGCCTGGCAGAACGATCGCCAGCGAGCCCCGCGCAGAGCCGCCCGGCAGGACTAGAAGAACCACAACAACAGGACCGAAGCCGAAGGCTCGACATCGAGTCTTCGGCCTCCATCCGAGGAGGTCCGACATGAACAAGCGGGATCATCTCAAACTTTCGCATCCCACCACAGAATTCCTAGCGATCGCCCTGATCAGTCTTTCTCTCATGGGCCCTGCCCTCGCCCAGAGCCCCCCTACAGACCTTCCTGATGCATCGGCAATAGATGCCGCGCCGATCACGAAAGGAGGCGGCAGCGATCTGTCGGACATGCTTCCTTTCCTTATCACGTCCCCGGATCGGGAGCGTCTTGCGGCCGACCTTCTCTCTGCTTTGGAACAGGGTGATCTGAAACAGGCGGAAAGCAACCTCAACTCAGCGATTGAGGCAGGAACGCTCGCCATTGCCCTTATCGACCGCATTCGCGATCCGGAGCTGCGTCCTACTCTGAAAAGCCTTGGCCTTCGAGTGTCCGAGCAGCCCCGCGCGTCGGCTTCAGCCTGCGACATGCCTGTTCAACCCATTGCGGCCAACCTGGCCGCAATGCAGGAGGCTCTCGACCGAGAACAATCCCACAACACCACGATCTCGCGCGAGCTGGCCGATCTTACAGGACAGCACAAGGTTCTCACCGAACGTCTGAAAGCGGAATCATCCAATTCCATACTCAAAATATCGGAGCTGCAGCGTGTCCTGCAGCAGGAGAAACAACAGCGTGAGGCGATTGCGCAGAATTTCGCCAGCCTGGAGGCCGATTACCGCGCGCTCAAGGACACAGGAGAGATGAACAGCGCGAAAACAGCGCGGGACATCGCTCAGTTGGAGACATTGCTGCAGAATGAGCGGGAACGCAGCGCCGGCATCGAGCGTGAACTCACCCGTGCGCGGGAGGATGTGCGTAGCCTGAAAGCCCTCAAGGCTCAGGAGACACAATCCGCTGCTTACATCGCCGAGTTGGAAGATGCGCTGGCCCAGGCTCAAACGAGAGGTGACGACTTCGCGCAGAAGCTCGCCGACGCCAAACAGTCGCTGCATTCACTCCAACAAACTCAAGAGCGGAATGCATTGCCTGCAATGCCCGCGCCTACACCGGTCAAGGCCGAGGGATTCCCGGCTCTCTCGTCAACAGACGCAAGCGTCGGTTCCATAAAGGTCGAGCCGGCAGCGGAAACCGTTGCTCCCGTCCCACCTGAGAAAGAGCCGGCTCAGGTTTTGATCGTGCAATTGTCAGAAACGGCTCGTCCTCTCTCGGCAGCCCGCATTGCGCCCGTTGATCCGCCCGCAGCCATGAAACCTGTGCCTATGCCTGAACTCAAAGCCGACACGCCTGCGCAGGAAACCAGAACGGACGATCGACTCACGGTCCGCGCGGACGAACTCTTCCGAAGCGGCGATGTGAGTGGAGCGCGCCTTCTCCTAGAGCGCTCCTTGAAGGACGGTAATGCACGGGCCGCCTTTCTGCTCGCCGAGACGTTCGATCCCCATGTTCTGACGAAACTCGGCGTGCGCGGCATCCGCGGCGACGCCGCCAAGGCGCGGGAATATTACGGACAAGCCCAGTCACTGGGCATGACCCAGGCCTCCGAGCGAATGGAGGCATTGAAATAAGATTTCGAGAAAATTACTGAGGTAGGGTTGGGGAGGCCTCTAGAAGGGCACCCACTCACCATTCTCGGTCAAGGTTTCGACGGCGCGCTCGAGAGAGGTTCCGGCGTCAAGAAGATGCTGGGCCGTCTGCTGGATCTGCATGGAGGGGCCAGGCAGCGCGGCCACATGCTCGGTCATCTCCCTCACCCGCTCGATCAGATCGATGAGATCCGCGGCCAAAGCCGCCCGCTCTTCCACCTCCGACAGGGTGGTCTTGGCCTGTTTCAGGCGCGGGGCGAGAGGGATGATGTTCGACATGTGTTCTAACATCCGTCTTCGCGGCCTCAAGGGCAATGGACGCCCAAGGCACGATCCACAGAAAACCACGGGTTTTTAGAGGCAAATTTTCCCTTCTTCCCTCCCAGAGCCCTCTATACGTTCGCCCTATGGGCTTCCCGGGCCTCCGATGCTATCCCCTCCCCAACCCTTCTTGCCTTTCTTCCTCGTCGAACAGATCGGATCATGGAACTTACCACTGTAGCGCTTCTTGCGGCTTCGGGTCTTGCGGCAGGTCTCGTCAACGCCATCGCGGGTGGCGGCACCTTCTTCACTTTCTCGGCTCTTGTCGCGGCCGGTCTGCCCCCGGTCGTGGCCAATGCCACGAGCGCGGTTGCTGTGACGCCCGCCAACCTGTCGAGTGCGTGGGCTTACAGGCGCGAACTCGTTGCCAACGCCCGTCGGTTCGCGGCTCTCGGCGTGGTGAGCCTGATCGGCGGCCTGGGCGGCGCCTATATTCTCACTGTGACGAACAACGAGGCCTTCCGCCTCCTCGTGCCGTGGCTGCTGCTCTTCGCGACCGTGCTCTTTGCCGCAAGCCCCCGCATTGTGGCGCTGGCCCGCCGCATCGGAAAGAGCGAGGGCAAACATCCGTCCACCCGCGCCTGGGCGGCGGGTCTCGCCTTTCAGACAGGCGTTGCGGTGTATGGCGGATTCTTCGGGGCCGGCATGGGCATCGTGATGCTTGCAGCACTCGCGATCACCGAAGGCGACGACTTTCACCTCATCAACTCGGCAAAGCACCTCTGCTCCACGTTGATTCAGCTCGTCGCCGTCGTGCTGTTTATTGCAGCAGGGCTTGTAAGCTGGCCTGAGACGATCATCGTCGGCGCTGCGTCGGTGATCGGCGGTTATCTCGGTGTCGTCTTCGGCCGTCGGTTGCCTGCAAGCGTGATCCGTTGGCTGGTGATTGCTGTCGGTGCTACTCTGACACTGTATTTCTTCATTCGTTAACGGGCCTTAACGGCACGCGATCTTTTCATGCGCAGTCGCGCTTTTCTTGTGCGGCTGCCCGATTCACGCCACAACAATCGCGCTTTCTGTCACGGTTCAATTCGAAGCTCTTTCAAAGGAAGACTCTGTGGCAGAAACTCAGAAACTTGCTGAACTCACCAGCACGCAATCGGTGAGCGCTCTCGGCCTGCGCTGGGCCGCTTTGCGCGGGATGCTGAACTCGCCCCTGATCACCGCCGAGGATCAGCGGGCTCTCCGTGATGAGCTTCTGGTTGAGCTCGCCACTCTGGAACAGGACTTCAGCACGCTTCAATCTCGCAACCCGATGGAGATTTCGGCGAAGGTCGACATCGCGAAGTCTGCCCTGCGCGACAAGATCGATGCGAGCGAGATGTGGATGATCGATCTTCTCGACAGCATTCAGGCCGATCTTCAGAACTTCAACGCAGCCGTCAAGACGGGTGCGCAGCAGCCCACGCGCCCTCCCGTCAATCTCTCGCGCGCGCATCAGCAACGGCCCGATGAGAGCGAGACGACGGAGAGCAGCACATCTTCCGCTGCCTGAAGAACGTCGAGAAATGTCGAGTGCCGCGCCTGAATCCCGTTCAGACGCGGCATTTGTTTTGATGTCTCTTACACAAGGCCCGGGTCAATCGTGCTTTTGCGATCCATCCATTCGGGCACCGGCAGATTCTTCTCACGCAGGAAAGCCGGATTGAAGAGCTTGGACTGATAGCGCGTTCCGTAATCGCAGAGCACGGTGACGATGGTGTGTCCGGGGCCGAGGTGACGGGCAAGCCGGATCGCGCCCGCGACATTGATGCCGGACGAACCGCCGAGGCACAGGCCTTCATGCTCCAGAAGGTCGAAGATGACAGGCAGCGCCTCCTCGTCAGGGATCTGAAACGCTACGTCGATGGGAGCGCCCTCCAGATTCTTTGTGATGCGTCCCTGTCCGATGCCCTCCGTGATCGATGATCCCGTCGATTTCAGTTCGCCCGTGGTGTAGTAGCTGTGAAGAGCCGCTCCCATTGGATCGGCAAGACCGATCCCAACCTTTGGGTTGCGCCGCTTCAGCGCCATGCCGACACCGGCCAGCGTGCCGCCTGTGCCCACCGCACAGATGAAGCCGTCGACCTCGCCATTTGTCTGTTCCCAGATCTCAGGCCCGGTGGTTTCGATATGCGCCTGACGGTTCGCGACATTGTCAAACTGGTTGGCCCAGATCGCGCCATTTGGTTCTGATGCAGCGAGACGCTCGGCAAGACGTCCTGAAACCTTCACGTAATTGTTGGGATTGGCGTAGGGCACCGCGGGCACCTCGATGAGTTCTGCACCCGCGAGCCGAAGCATGTCCTTTTTCTCCTGGCTCTGCGTCTCTGGAATCACGATCACGGTGCGAAAGCCCAATGCATTGGCCACCAGCGCGAGTCCGATGCCGGTGTTACCGGCCGTTCCTTCCACGATCACGCCGCCCGGTTTCAGCGCCCCGCTTTTCACTGCATCCTGGATGATGAAGAGCGCAGCCCGGTCCTTCACCGACTGTCCGGGATTCATGAACTCGGCTTTGCCGAGGATCGTGCAACCCGTGAGTTCGGATGCACGGCGGAGCTTGATGAGCGGCGTATGGCCGATAGCGGCGGGGACGTCTGGCTTGATGGACATGCTGGCAGTCATTCCTGTGGGTTGGCGCGAAGCATCGGATGGAAGGCCCGAAGGCACAATCGGTTCTATTTCACACTTTATATATGATTATTATTTGTATTATGCACCTATTGACGTTCTTTAAAAAGAACCACACATTCATTTCGAAGGTCGCAGGACCGCTTTTCCCTTTTCCATTGACGCAGCAAGGAAGTTTCCATGTCCAGCTCTGCTGTGGCTTCGCCCCTTTCCGCTGGAAACCGTGCGAGCTTGACCATCAACACCCCGCCTTCACTGGCCGCGGCCGCGGGTATCCTTGGCGGTGCGGCCCTATTGGGAGCAATCATCAGCCCGAAGCAGGCTGCGCTTTACGTACTCGGGGCAGCTCTGGGTCTTGTGCTCTATCATGCAGCCTTCGGCTTCACCTCCGCTTGGCGCGTGTTCATCGCTGACCGGCGCGGTGAGGGCCTGCGGGCACAGATGGTGATGCTGGCGATTGCCTCCATCCTGTTCTTTCCTGTTCTGGCATCCGGCTCCCTCTTCGGTCAGCCGGTCGCCGGCAATGTGTCGCCGGCGGGCATCGGTGTCGTTTTCGGCGCTTTCATCTTCGGCATCGGCATGCAACTTGGCGGCGGCTGCGCCTCCGGCACGCTTTACACGGTAGGCGGCGGCTCTACGCGCATGCTGATCACGTTGGCGGGTTTCATCGCAGGCTCCGTCATCGGCGCTGCCCATCTGCATTGGTGGACGGCACTCCCGAGCTTGCCCAAGATCTCGATTATCGAACTGTGGGGACCCTGGACCGCCCTTGCCGTGCAGCTTGCAGTCTTTGCACTGATCGCTGCCGCGACGGTGGTGTTCGAGAAGCGTCGGCATGGCAGGCTGATCGAGGCCGCGCCCTCGCCCCGCCAAGGTCTTGCGCGCTTCCTGCGCGGGCCTTGGCCGATTGTGGCAGGTGCGGTGGCACTGGCTCTCCTGAACTTCGTGACCCTTTATCTTGCGGGCCGCCCCTGGGGCGTCACATCGGCTTTCGCTCTGTGGGGCTCGAAGATTGCGGCTGCCATCGGCTTCGATGTAGCGAGCTGGCCCTATTGGTCGAGCCCGGCTAACCAAGCCGCCTTGAACGGCAGCATCTTCAACGACATCACGACGGTGATGAATTTCGGCATCATCCTCGGCGCCCTGCTCGCGTCGTCCCTCGCCGGACGCTTCGCGCCGGTGTGGAAGATTCCGCTGCGCTCTGCCTTTGCCGCCATCGTTGGCGGACTGCTTCTCGGCTATGGCGCTCGCTTGGCTTACGGCTGCAACATCGGAGCCTATTTCTCCGGCATCGCCTCGGGCAGCTTCCATGGCTGGGTCTGGCTCGTGGCAGCCTTCACCGGCAACGTAATCGGCACCCGCGTGCGCCCGCTCTTCGGGCTTGAGGTGGAGCGCGTGAAGCTGACGGGCTGCTGACTTAACCTGCAAACGACACATAAAGGGCTTTCCGGCAAAAATCGGGAAGCCCTTTTTCTTTGCTAGGCAGCCTGAACCTGCCGCACGCTTTTGATCAGTTCGGCGAGCGCGGAAAAATCCTTTTTGCGCCCCGACGTTTTCCGCCAGACGAGCCCGAGCGTGCGCTTGGGCGGGTTGTCCGGAAAGGGAATGAGCGCCACCCGCTGACGATCCACCTCGGCTTCCGCGCACAGTTCCGGCAGAAGCGTGATGCCATGGCCTGCCGCCACCATCTGCATGATGGTTGTCAGCGATGCGGCGCCGAGCGATTTTCGCGCCTGCATATTTGCGATCTGACAATAGTGCAGCGCTTGGTCGCGCAGGCAATGACCTTCCTCCAGCAGGAGCAGGCGCTCCTGCCCGATCCATTCGAACAGGTCCTTCGAGGCCCACTGATCGGCGGCTGGAGCCTGCACGGCCACGAGAAAACGGTCATCGAAGAGCGGCTCCGATTCCAGCTGCGCATTCTGGACCGGCAAGGCGACCAGCACCGCATCGAGATCTCCGCGCAGCAATTCGTCCAACAGCATGTCGGTCTGCGTTTCGCGGATCTGCAGGTCGAGTTGCGGATAATGCCGCTGCACTTCCGTAAGCATTGCGGGCAAGAGATAAGGCGCAACGGAAGGGATGATGCCGAGTCGTATGGGACCGGCGAGCACCCCATGGTGCTGACGTGCCAGATCCGTCAATTCGCGCACCTGACCCAAGATCGCCTCGGCCCGCTTGGCGATCTCCTGTCCCGCCAAGGTGAGGACAACCGAGTTGCCGCGCCGTTCCACCAGCTCGACGCCAAGCTCCCGTTCCAGCTCCTTGATCTGCATGGACAAGGCTGGCTGGGTGACCGCGCACTGATCGGCTGCCATGCCAAAATGATGGGTACGGGCGAGTGAGCTAAAATAACGTAATTGCCTGATCGTGACCATGATGCCGATAAGAATATCTGATCACACTTTGTAATCAATCCAATTGGACCTTATCGCCGCTCCTTGGCATGTTCGCCTCACTCAAGGGGGACGACTATGACGAAGACAACGACATTGACGACCACAGCCGGTGCGCCGATCGCCGACAACCAGAACAGCCTTTCGGCGGGCGAACGCGGACCGCTGCTGCTCCAGGATTACCAGCTGATCGAGAAGCTCGCGCACCAGAACCGCGAGCGCATTCCGGAGCGTGTCGTCCATGCCAAGGGCTCGGCAGCCTATGGCACGCTGACCATCACCAACGACATCACGAAATATTCCAAGGCGAAAGTCTTCTCGGAAGTCGGCAAGCAGACGGAAGTGTTTCTGCGCTTCTCCACCGTCGCTGGCGAGCGCGGCGCAGCCGATGCCGAGCGCGACGTGCGCGGCTTCGCGCTGAAAGTCTACACGGAAGAGGGCAACTGGGACATCGTCGGCAACAACACGCCCGTGTTCTTCGTGCGCGACCCCGTAAAGTTCCCGGACTTCATCCGCACGCAGAAGCGCCATCCCGCCACGAATCTGCGGTCGCCGACCGCCATGTGGGATTTCTGGTCGCTGAGCCCCGAGAGCCTGCACCAGGTGACGATCCTGTTCTCGGATCGCGGCCTCCCGCAGGGCTACCGCTTCATGCACGGCTTCGGCTCCCACACCTATTCGTTCATCAACGAGGCCGGTGAGCGTTACTGGGTGAAGTTCCACTTCAAGTCCATGCAAGGCATCAAGACCTGGACGAACCGCGAGGCCGAGGAAGTCGTTGCCAAGGACCGTGAGAGCGCCCAGCGCGATCTCTACGAGGCCATCGAAGGCGGCGATTTCCCGCGCTGGAAGTTCTGCGTGCAGATCATGCCCGAGACGGATGCGGAGAAAACCTCCTACAACCCGTTCGACGTCACCAAGGTGTGGCCGCATGCGGAATATCCGCTGATCGAGGTCGGCATTCTCGAACTCAACCGCAACGCCGCTCACTACTTCGCGGAAGTGGAGCAGTCCTCGTTCTCGCCGTCGAACATCGTGCCGGGCATCGGTTTCTCACCCGACAGGATGCTGCAGGGCCGCATCTTCGCCTATGCTGATGCGCACCGCTATCGCGTCGGCACGCATTACGAGGCGCTACCGGTGAACCGCCCGCGCTGCCCGGTTCATCATTATCATGCGGATGGTTCGATGCTGTTCGACGTTCCGAACCGGGGTAACGCCTATTACGAGCCTAACTCCTTCAACGGTCCGGTTCAGACGCAGCGCGCCGCAGAGCCACCGCTGAAGATTTCAGGCGATGCGGATCGTTACGATCACCGCGCAGGCAACGATGATTACACGCAGCCAGGAAATCTCTTCCGCCTCATGACGCCGGAAGAGCAGAACCGGCTCATGGACAACATCGCTGAGGCGATGCAGGGCGTGCCGGAGGAAATCGTGCGCCGCCAGATCGTGCATTTCTATCTCGCCGACAAGGCCTATGGCCTGGGCGTGGCGGAACGCATGGGTCTCAAGGGCGGCGTGATGATCCAGGCAGCGGAATAAAAAAGGCCGTAGGGGCAAAAGAAGCGGCCCGGGAGCAATCCCGGGCCGTCATCGTTTCAGAGCAGGTCTTCACCCTGGAGGAACGGGTTCGTCTGCCGCTCCTGTCCAAGCGTGCTCATGGGACCGTGACCGCAGATGAAGGCGATGTCGTCGCCAAGCGGCAGCAGCTTGTCCTTGATCGAAGCGATGAGCGCCTTGCCATCGCCGCCGGGAAGGTCGACGCGTCCGACGGAACCCTGGAAGATCACATCTCCCACAATGGCGAAGCGCTCCGCCTTCGAGACTAGCACGACGCTGCCGGGCGAATGGCCGGGACAGTGCAGAACGTCGAGCGTCAATTCGCCGACCGTTACCGCATCGCCCTCGTTCAGCCACCGGTCCGGCGTGACTGCGCGTGAGGGAATTCCGTAAGCCTGCCCCTGCTCGGCCAAGCGCTGCAGCAGAAAATCGTCCGCCTGATGCGGACCTTCGATCAGGACGCCAAGTTCCTCACGTAGTTCCGCCGCACCTGCTGCATGGTCGATATGGCCGTGCGTGAGAATGATCTTCTCCACGCTTACGCCGCTTTGCGCGATCGCATCGCGAATGCGCTCGAGATCGCCGCCAGGATCGACAACGGCACCCTTCTTCGTCTTTTCGCACCAGAGTAACGTGCAGTTCTGCTGGAACGGCGTGACGGGAATAATGGCGGCGCGAACATTGGGCACAGGCTGATCCTTCGGTTGTCGAAAGACACATATGTCCTGAAGGCCTGTCTGGAAAGCCTCGGGGCAAGAGGCCGGTTTCCATTGACCTTGGGTCATGGCACTTCCCATAGTCCACCTCATCGAATCACATGAGGAGAGACGAGCATGGAAACCAGAGCCGCCGTCGCATGGGAGGCTGGCAAGCCGCTCACCATCGAGACCATCCGCATCGAAGGCCCAAAGGCAGGCGAGGTTCTGGTTGAGGTCATGGCAACAGGCGTCTGCCACACGGACGCCTACACGCTCTCCGGCCTCGATTCCGAGGGCAAGTTCCCGGCGATCCTCGGGCATGAAGGCGCGGGCATCGTGCGAGAGGTCGGCCCCGGCGTGACCACGTTGAAGGTCGGCGATCACGTCATCCCGCTCTACACGCCCGAATGCCGCAACTGCAAATCCTGCCTCTCGCGCCGTACCAATCTTTGCACCGCGATCCGCTCCACTCAAGGGCAAGGCGTGATGCCGGACGGCACCAGCCGCTTCCGCTGCGATGGCGAAACCGTGTTCCACTACATGGGCTGCTCGACATTTGCGAACTTCACGGTTTTGCCGGAGATCGCGCTGGCGAAGGTTCGTGAAGACGCGCCCTTCGACAAGATCTGCTACATCGGCTGCGGCGTCACCACCGGCATCGGCGCGGTGCTCTACACCGCCAAGGTGTGGCCGGGCGCAAACGTGGTGGTGTTCGGCCTCGGCGGCATCGGGCTCAATGTGATCCAGGGCGCGCGCATGGTGGGCGCCGACAAGATCATCGGCGTCGACATCAATCCGGCCAAGGCCGAGATGGCGCGCAAGTTCGGCATGACCGACTTCATCAACCCCAAGGAAATCGGCAACGACAAGGTGGTGCAGGCCATCGTCGATCTCACGAGCGGCGGCGCGGACTTCTCGTTCGACGCCACAGGCAACACGGATGTGATGCGCCAAGCGCTCGAATGCTGCCATCGCGGCTGGGGCGAGAGCATCATCATCGGCGTGGCTGAAGCCGGAAAGGAAATCTCCACCCGTCCCTTCCAGCTCGTCACGGGGCGCGTGTGGAAGGGAACGGCCTTCGGCGGCGCGCGCGGACGTACGGACGTGCCGAAGATCGTGGATTGGTACATGGAGGGCAAGATCAACATCGACGATCTGATCACCCACAAGATGCCGCTCGATGAGATCAATACTGCCTTCGACCTCATGCACGAGGGCAAGTCGATCCGCTCCGTCATCGTTTACTGATAGGTGACCGGCATGAGTTTCGAGACTGTCTCGCAATCGCGCTGCTTCGGCGGCACGCAGTTCGTCTATCGTCACACCTCGCAGGAAACCGGCACGGCCATGCGCCTTGCAGCCTACGTTCCGCCGCAAGCGGCCGGAGGCAAGGTTCCGGTGGTGTGGTTCCTGTCAGGGCTGACCTGCACGGAAGAGAACTTCACCGTCAAAGCAGGCGCTCAGCGCATGGCCTCGGAACTCGGCCTCATCCTCATTGCACCGGATACGAGCCCCCGCGGCGAGGGCGTGCCCGACGATCCGGAGAGCGCCTACGATTTCGGCCTCGGCGCGGGCTTCTACGTCGATGCGACGCAAGAGCCATGGGCGAAGAATTATCGCATGCGCTCCTATATCGAGCGCGAGCTGCCTGCGCTGATTGCAGAGAACCTGCCCGCCGACATGGAGCGCCAAGGCATCACCGGCCATTCCATGGGCGGACACGGTGCGCTCACCATCGCGCTGCGCAATCCCGGACGCTTCAAGGCCGTGTCAGCCTTTGCACCGATCGCTTCGCCCATGAACTGCCCGTGGGGCGAAAAGGCGCTGTCGCATTACATCGGTGCAGATCGCTCCCAGTGGCACGAATACGATGCCTGCGCGCTCATCGAGAGCGGCGCGCGGGTACCCGATATTCTCGTCGATCAGGGTCTTGCGGACAGCTTCCTGGAAAACCAGCTGAAACCGCAGCTCTTGGAAGAGGCTTGCGCCAAGGCTGGCCAGCCCCTCACCCTGCGTCGGCAGGAAGGATACGATCATTCGTACTTTTTCATCGCCACCTTCATCGAGGATCATCTGCGCTGGCACGCCGAGCGCCTCGCTTAATCCTTGAAGGCCTGCGGGTGCTTCAGCTGCAGGGCCTGTATGAGAACCGCCGTCTTCATGTCGGCGACAGTGTTGGAGGTGAGTAGTTTCGCCAGTTCGTCGAAGCTCACCTCCAGCACCTCGATATCCTCGTGCTCATCGTCGAGGCCTCCGCCGTCGGCGACGCGGTCAGCCTCCATATAAGGCGCGAGAAACAGATGCAGACGTTCGGTCGTGATCCCGGGCGCGGACCAGAAATGGCCCAGAGGCTCCAGACGTTCGACGCGCAGGCCCGCCTCCTCCATGCTCTCACGCCGGGCGCAGTCCTCGGCCTCATCCTCGTCGAGCAGGCCCGCGATCGCTTCCAGAAAATCCGGATGGCCCTCGACATGCATGACCGGCGCCCGGAACTGCCGCACGAGAACGACTTTTCGCCTTTCGAGATCGTAAGGCAGCACGGCGGCGGCATCGCCGCTGTTGAGGACCTCGCGGAGCATCGTCCTTCCATCCGGCATCTGAATGGTGAGCCTCAGAAGCTTGCGCCATCCTTCATAGGCGGTATCGATCTGCTTGATCCGGTAGGCTGTCACATCGGGTCCTTTCCTGCCTGAACCGCTCATTCTCACTACAACACATGAAATGCTCAAGTTATCCATGACTTTGAGCCCGACACCCCTGTTCGAGCGTTATGAACGGGAGTTCGTTGTCGGGAGCGCCGTGAAGTGCTGGAAGATCTGGTCGAGGCCATCAGGAAGCGGCGAGCGATCCTGTTTGCCGGAGCCGGGGTATCAATGACCTTAGGGCTTCCCTCTTGGAGCACGCTGATCGAGCATGTCGCCCAGGAACTCAACCTCGACCTGTCCGAGTTCAGGGAAGGAGACTTGAACTACCTGACGCTCGCGGAGTTCTACCGGATCAAGCAGGGCAGTATCGGCCCCTTGCGCAGCTGGATGGACCGGAACTGGACCATTCAGGAAGACAAGCTCAAAGCCTCGAAGGTTCACGAGCTCATCTGCAAGCTCGACTTTCCCATCATCTACACCACGAATTTCGACCGCAACCTGGAAACCGCCTTCGATCTTCATGGCAAGGACTATGTGAAGATCGTGAACGCCAAGGATATTGCCCGCGTCCGCGAGGGCGTGCCGCAAATCGTGAAATATCATGGCGACTTCGACAATGACGATTCCATCGTGATTGCAGAAACCGACTATCTCGAACGCCTCTCCTTCGAATCGCCTCTCGACATCAAGTTCCGAGCGGACGCACTCGGCAAGACGATCCTGTTCGTCGGCTACAGCATGACGGATCTCAACATCCGCTTTCTCATGCATCGGCTTTGGAGAACATGGGCCGGTTCAGGATATGAACGCGACAGGCCATCGTCTTATGTATTCATGTTGCGTCCCAATCCAGTGGAGCAGACCGTTCTCGAGCAATGGGGCCTACACGTGCTCACGGAGAAAGATTGCCCGCCCGAACGGGCGCTGGAAGTCTTTTTGGCAAAGCTCCTCAAAGAGACGCGAAAAGCCGAAAACTCTTCTGACCGCTAGGCTTACGCGAACATGAATTTTTTGTAATTCGATTGGCCGTCACCGCGGTGATACCCTCGGCCATGCGCAGATGCATTCGACTGCTGCAGGTGCTAAGGCAACCGCTTCGCCATCATGGCGTTTCATACATCGTGAGGATTAAAGAGCAGGTCGATGGCAACCTTGGAACGAAACACGACGATTGATTTTTGGCGGGGGCTCGTCCTCGTGATCATCTTCGTCAATCACATTCCAGGCAACCTCATCGAACACGTCACGCCGCGCAATTTCGGTTTCTCCGATTCGACAGAAGCATTCATTTTCATCTCGGGTTTGTCGGTCGCGCTCGTTTATGGTCCGAAGCTGCCCCAGGGCGATCTGTTCGGAGTTGTGAAGCGTTGCCTTAAGCGTGCTTTTGAACTCTATCGGGTTCATCTCGTCTTGACGGCCGGCGCCATCGTTCTCTTCTCCATCGGCTATGAACTGAGTGAAGAGATCGGGCTCATCGAAGAACATGGGCGCAACGCCGTATTCGGGAATACCGCCAAAGGCATTACGGGCATCATCCTGCTTGGCCACCAGCTTGGCTACTTCAATATTCTGCCGCTATACATCGCTCTCATGCTCTGGGCGCCCATGGCGCTTATTCTCGCTCGGTTCCATGCCGGCGTGGCGCTCCTGGTGTCCGGCGGCATTTATGCTCTCGCGCGCACGGGAGCACTGACCCTGCACAGCTGGCCAGAGCCCGGAACGTGGTTCTTCAATCCTTTCGCATGGCAATTCCTGTTCACGCTCGGAATCCTGACCGGTCTTCTGATGCTTGAGAGGCCTGTTCCCTACAAGCGTGGCCTTGCCATCGGCGCCCTCGCTTTCGTTGTATTTTCGACCCTCGCAACCACGGCGGGCTTCGGCCTGCTGCCCTGGCTTCCGGAATTTGCTGGAACGAAGCTCGATCTCAGCAAGCATGATCTGGGTCTGGCCCGCATGCTGCACTTCCTGGCCCTTGCCTATCTGCTGACCCAGTTCAGGATCGGCGACGTTCTCAAGAATACGCCCGTCGGCCCCGACCTGATCCGCCTCGGGCAGCACGCTCTTACGATCTTTGCCGTGGGCTCGCTCCTGAGCGCTGCGGGACAGGTCATCATGACGCTGGCCGCCGTCAAATCCTCCGCTAGTCCGCAGATCATCGGCATGGTATTCACCATTCTTGGTATCATTAGTCTTCTTGCACTGGCGCGATATCTCGAATGGAACAAACAAAAGCTGCCTGCCCGCAAAAAAGAGCAGGCCAAGGGGCTCGAATTGTCGCCATCTCAGGGGCGGCTCTCTTCCTAAGCTTGGCTTTACTTGGCACGCCGGCCTCCGCCGCTTCGGATAACAAGTCCTGCGATACGAAGCGCAAGATTTTCACGGTTAATGAGTCTCTGCCTTCCCTCACCCGGAAGGTTGAACGGCATGAGCCCATCCGCATCCTCGCCATCGGATCGTCCTCCACGGAGGGCATCGGCGCCTCGTCGCCCGATCACGCTTATCCGGCCCAGCTTGAGGACGAGCTGGGCGAAAGCTGGAAAGATGGCGTCACCGTCGTCAATGCGGGCAGGGGAGGCGAGACGGCCATCGAGACCATCGATCGGCTCGAGGCTGCCCTCAAGGCCCAAAGCTACGACCTCGTCATCTGGCAGGTCGGCACGAACGATGCCATCCGGGGTGTGAACGAAGAAGCCTTCCGCGCCCTCCTGGACCGCGGCATCTCGGCCGTGAAGGCCGCCGGCACAGGCCTGATCCTTCTGGACCAGCAATATTTCCCGACCATCAAGGACATGGGCCGATACGAACGCTTCGTTCAAACGGTCAGTGCGCTAGGACTTGAGCGCAAGGTTTCGGTCTTCTCGCGTTATGCCTTGATGCAGGATTGGAACAGCCGCTCGGCTGAGGAGCTGCGCTCCATGCTTTCGGCCGACGGCTTCCACATGAGCGACAAGGGCTATGATTGCCTGGCCAATCATGTGGCCGATGCCATAGAGACCCTGGCGGAGCAGCCGGTGGCCCAGACCACGGGCGCTGGCGCAACACAGCTCGCAACGGCGCGTTAACACCTCTGCAAGGGCTCAAGTGCCAGCTTCAAGCGCGGTCCTGAAGGGCTGACCCTGAATCACGAATCGAGCCTGCCATGGTCCAAGCCAAACGCCGCCTTACCCTTCGCGATGTTCTGACCGATGGGCGCATCGCGCTCATGCTGCCGCTCGGGTTCTCTTCGGGCCTGCCCTTCCTGCTCGTGTTCAGCACCCTGTCCACATGGCTCAGGGAAGCAGGCATCTCGCTCACGCTCATCGGCCTGATGAGCTGGGTCGGTCTCGCCTATTCTTTCAAGTTCCTCTGGGCTCCCATCGTCGACCGCTATGACGTGCCCGTCCTCGCCAGCCTCCTCGGACGCCGCCGCGGCTGGATGCTGGTAGCGCAGCTCGGCGTGATGGCAGGTCTCGTCGGCATGGCTCTCACGGGTCCTCTGGTGAGCCTTCCACTCACTATCGTCTCCGCCGTCATGATCGCCTTCTTCTCAGCCACGCAGGATGTGGTGATCGACGGCTGGCGCATCGATGCGGCCCCGACCGAGCGCCAGGGCATGATGGCGGCGAGCCTCCAGCTCGGCTATCGCCTGGCTCTCCTCTGCGCCGGCGCCGGCGCGCTGTACATCGCCGAGCTCGCAAGCTGGCCTTCCGCTTATCTGTCCATGGGGGCGCTCATGGGCGTGGGCCTCGTGGGCACCCTGCTCGCTCCGCGCATCGATGAAGTTCGCGTTCGCGAAAACCCTCCCTTTGTCCAAGCCATCATCGATCCTCTCGCCGATCTCTTCCAGCGCAAGCGGATGATGCTGATCCCGATACTGGCGCTCATCGCCTGCTATCGCCTGCCGGACTTCATGGCGGGCATCATGGCAAACCCGCTCTATATCGACCTCGGTTTCTCCAAGGCCGATATTGCCAATATCTCGAAACTCTATGGCGTGTGGATCGGCATCGTCGGAGCCTTCAGTGGCGGCCTTGCACTCACCCGCATCGGCCTCTGGTGGACCCTCCTGATCGGGGCATGTCTCGCTGCCGGATCGAACGTGATGTTCTCCTGGCTCGCCGCAGGCAACGCCACGCTGACGGGACTGACGCTCACCATCAGCATCGACAATTTCGCGCAAGGTTTCGCAGGCGCGGCGCTGATCGCCTATATGTCGGGCCTGACCTCGCCAGGATTTGCAGCCACCCAATACGCGCTTCTCAGCTCGCTCTATGCGCTGCCCGGCAAGCTCATCGGCGGCGCATCGGGCGCGGTCGTCGATGCCTATGGCTACTCGCTGCTGTTCACCGGCACAGCGGCGCTTGGCATTCCGCTCGCGATCCTCTGCATGATCGTGCGGCGTGACACGCTGGAAACGGTGCGGAAAAAAGAGGAAGCGGAAGCACGAGAGGCTTCCGCTCCGATGGCTGTCGGGTCCAGGGCTTAATCCGATCGTCAGCTTCATCCGGACGAAGCGTCGCGAAGATCCCGGATCGTCGTCAGGATAGGGCGCTGGATTTGTCGCGCGATCCCAGGTTCTGCTCCGCAGCCCCGGGATGACTGCTTTTTCTCAGCTCGCGCCCGGCCCAGGCGTTGCGCCGGGCGGGCACTTGCCGAGGATGATCATGCCGAGCACTTCGTCCTGCGTGACATCCTGCACGTTGGCGGAACCCACGAGCTTGCCGTTCTTCATCACGCTCACGCGGTCGGCGAGGCCGAACACATCGTGGATGTCGTGGCTGATGAGGAAGATGCCGATGCCCTCCTTCTTCAGCTGCAGCACGAGGTCCGCTACCTGCTGCGTCTCGGCAGGGCCGAGCGCCGCCGTCGGCTCGTCCATGATCAGCACGCGGGCATTGAAGTAGATCGCGCGCGCAATCGCCACCGATTGACGCTGGCCGCCGGAGAGCGCCTTCACCGGCTCCTTGAAACGGCGGAAGTGAGGGTTGAGCCGCGCCATGACCTTGCGCGTTTCCGCCTCCATCGTCGCATCGTCGAGGGTGCCGTAAGGCGTCAGCACCTCGCGGCCGAGGAAGATGTTGCCCGCCGCATCGATGTTATCGGCAAGCGCCAGGGTCTGATAGATCGTCTCAATGCCGAACCGCTTGGCATCGCGCGGGGTGGAGATGTCCGCGTGCTGACCGTTCACATAGATCTCACCAGTATCCGGCCTGTAGGCGCCGGAGAGGATCTTGATCAGCGTCGACTTGCCTGCGCCGTTGTGACCGAGCAGACCCACCACCTCACCGGGGCGCAGATCGATGGAGACGTCGTCCACTGCCTTGATGCCGCCGAAGGCGATGGAGATGTTGCGCATCTCGACGAGAGGCGTCGTTCCGTTGGTTTGCATGACACGCGTCCCCTCTTACTTGATGCGCCGGCGATAGACACCGTCGACCCACACCGCGAGCACCAGAACAGCGCCGACGACGATGTTCTGCAGGGGCGTATCGACGCCGAGCAGCACCATGCCCGATTGCAGCGACTGCATGACGAGCGCTCCGAGCATCGCGCCTGCGATGGTGCCGATACCACCGGCGAGCGACGTGCCGCCGATGACAGCGGATGCGATCACGTAGAGCTCGTCGAGCGTGCCGGCCGCGTTGGTGGCGGCGTTCAGGCGCGCTGTCGAGATGCACGCCGAGATGCCGCAGAGGAGGCCCATGAAGCCGAATACCTTCATCAGCGTCCAGCGGGTGTTGATTCCCGACAGCTCTGCCGCCTCGGGATTTCCGCCGATGGCGAAGACGTATCGGCCAAAACGACGGCGCGTGGCGATGAAGGTCATCACGAGACCGACGATCACGGCGATCAGCACCGGCAGCGCCACGCCCTGCGGGATAAACAAACCGCCTTCTGGCCAAGCGATGCCGCGAGCCTCGGCCCAGGCGCGCGCCGTGCCCATGGGCATCGGATAGGAATTCGCGATGGTGGCGGCTGCAAGCACCGTACCGCAGGCTACAAGGGCGATCACCGCGTCGGCCCAGCCCGGACGCACGGGGAAACCGAAGCTCAGGCGACGGCGGCGCGAGAGGCCAAGGCCGACGATGATGAGACCGCAGGCGACCGCAGCGATGATCCATGTGGCCGTCGCGCCGAGCGCGCCTTCGACGCCGCCGCCGAAAGCCTTGAAGCGCGTATCCATCGGCGCAACGGTCTGCCCGGTCGTGACCCACCAGGCCGCGCCGCGCCAGACAAGCAATCCCCCGAGGGTGACGATGAAGGACGGAATGCCGAGATAGGCGATGAGCCAACCCTGGAAGAGACCGATGGACCCGCCGACGACGAGGGCGAGCAGTACTGCGAGAGGCGCGGTGAGCCAATGCTCGAGCCCGAGATAGGCGGGGAGCCACTGCACCTGCGCAACACCGATGACCATGCCTGTGACACCGAGAATCGCACCGACAGAAAGGTCGATGTTGCGCGTCACGATCACGAGCACCATGCCGGTCGCCATAATCGCGACGGAAGCGGTCTGCACCGAGAGGTTCCAGAGATTGCGCGGCGTAAGAAAGACGCCTCCCGACAGAAGATCGAAACCGACCCAGATCACGGCGAGCGCAGCCAGCATGCCGAGCATGCGGACATCGATCTCGAGCTTCGACAGCAATGATCCGGATGTGGAGCTGGGAGGCGGCGCGGTTGTGGCAACAGGTGCGTTCATGGCGTCACGCAAGGATAAAGGTCAATGAGAAATACCCTTCCCGGCAGTGAAGCCGAGAAGGGTTTGCTGAAGAGGGGTCGGGTCTTAGTTGCAGGCCTTCACCGAGCCTGCCTTCACGCCCTGGCACACGACTTCCTTGGAAGCCCAGCCTGCATTGATGACCACGTCGAGATTGTCCTTCGTGATCGCAACGGGGGTGAGGAAGAGAGCCGTCATGTTCTGCTTCTTCGGTCCAAGGTTCCAGGGCTTCGCACCCTGGATCTCGCTGAGCTTCTTGCCCCCGGCCAGCTGAATGGCGATTTCGGCGGCGTTGCGGCCGAGTTCGCGGGCGTCCTTGAAGACGGTCACGGTCTGCGTGCCCAGCGCCACGCGGTTCAGGGCCGCCTTGTCGGCATCCTGGCCGGAAACCGGCACGGTGCCTGCAAGGCCCTGAGCGCTGAGGGCTGCGATGGCGCCGCCGGCAGTGCCGTCATTGGCGGCGATCACGGCATCGATCTTGTTGTTGTTCTTGGTGAGGAACTGCTCCATGTTCCGCTGCGCGTTGGCAGGGAGCCAGCCATCCGTGTAAGCCTCGCCTACATTCTTGATCTTGCCTGCATCAATAGCGGGTTTCAGCACTTCCATCGAGCCCTGGAACAGGAAGTTGGCATTCGGATCGGAGCCCGAGCCCTTGATGAAGGCATAGTTGCCCTCGGGCTTCAGCTTGAACACTTCGCGAGCCTGCAACCGGCCGACCTCGACATTGTCGAAGGTGAGATAGAAGGCCTGCGGAATCTCGATGAGGCGGTCATAGCCCACCACCGCAATACCCTCGGCCACGGCCTTCTCGACGGCGGGGCGCACCGCGTCCGCATCCTGCGCCAGCACGATCAGCGCCTTGGCGCCGCGGGAGATCAGGCTTTCGATGTCGGTGAGCTGCTTGGCGGGCGAGGACTGGGCATCCGCCGACACATAGGTGCCGCCAGCCTTCTCGACCGCAGCCTTGATGGCGGCTTCGTCTGTCTTCCAGCGCTCTTCCTGGAAATTCGACCAGCTGACGCCGACGACCGGGCCCTTGCCCTGGGCGAGAGCTGCAGAGGTCGAAAGCGCCAGAGCGGCAAGGCTGATGAGAGCGTGCTTCTTGAACGACATTGGTTTCCTCCTGGGCCCGGATTCCCTGCAAGGCCCTGTGCTCATGGCAGGCTGTCTCTCCTTGACGGATCGACGAACGTTGGCTCACGCTGCCATGCGTTATTGTTCGAGCAAGGAAATAATTATCCTAGGCTTTGCCACCTTCAAGCGGGAAACTTCTCATTAATTGGTCGGGCACCCTTTTTATCTCGCCTTCATTAGTTCATTATCTGAATAAATAAGCATCATGAGCACGATCACCCTCTCCCCTCGCGAAACGGCCCGGCGGCGTCTTCTGGACGCTTTGCGCCGGGAGGGACCCATGGCTCGCGTGGAGCTCGGCCAGCATATCGGCATGAGTCCGGCGAGCGTCTCCGAACTCACGGCAAGTCTGGTAGATGACGGCATCCTGATCGCGGAAGAAGCAAGCGATCAGGGCGCGGGCCTGATCCGGGGTCGTCCCAAGGTCCGCCTGTTCTTCGCCGATTCCCTGGGCTCCGTGATCGGCGTCTGGACCGGCTTCAACCGCATCGAACTTCGCCTCGTGGACAGCGCCGGCCGCAACCGGGCGAGCCGTCATGTGGAGCGTCCCCTCCGCAGCCTCGAGGCGGATGAGCTGATGGATGTTCTGGCGGAAACGATTACGGCTTTCGCCAGGGAAACCGGTGCGACCGACGTAAAGGCCATCGGCCTTGCCTGCCAGGGCTATGTGGACACGCGCGATGGGGTCGTGGCCTGGAGTCCTGTGCTCGGCGCCCGCGACCTTCCGCTTGCTGCGGGCCTGAGCGAGCGGCTCGGCATGCCGGTGCTGATCGAGAACGACGCCAGCGCCATGGCCTTCGCCATTTCCCAGCGCAATCCCGACTTCCGCTCGGGCCGCACGGCCTGCCTGATGGTGGGCGACGGCGTCGGCATGGGCTTTCTCATCCAGGGAGAGCTCTATCGCGGAGCCCGCTTCGGCGGCAGCGAGTTCGGCCATGTGCGCCTGCGCCGGAGCGGACCGCAATGCCGCTGCGGCGGGCGCGGCTGCATCGAGGCCTATCTCGCCGATTATGCCCTGCACCGGGACGCACAGCTCATCGATCACCGCCCTGCCCCCACCCTGCTGCTGCCAGGGGAGGAGGCCATGAACGGCATCGTAGAGCAGGCCCGCGCGGGCGATTCCGCTCTCCTCAACCTGTTCCACGAGGCAGGGGAAGTGCTGGGTGATGCGGTCGGCATCCTGATCCAGACGCTGGAACCCGACCACATCGTGATCTGCGGTCCCGGTACTCGGGCCATGGACCTGTTGCGCCCCTCTTTCGAAGCCGCCCTCGAATCGCAGACCATTCCGGAGCTGCGGGCGCTCGCCGCCATCCATGTGGTGGAATCCTCCCTCGATCTCCTCACCGAGGGCGTGGTGATGCAGGCATTGAGGGAGCTCGATCTCGACCTTGCGCGCCTGAAGGCTGCATAAACGGGCGCCGGCCATAGCCATCGGCCCCTAAAAACACTATCTCTTGCGGGTCGATCTTCTCAGCAAACGAGACCCATGGCTTCCTCCCGTCCCGTCCAAGCCGGCGACCACATTTTCCTCGTCGACGGCTCCTCCTTCATCTTCCGGGCCTACTTCCAGTCCATGAACCAGGACCAGAAGTACAACTCCCGCAGTTCGGATGGCATGCCGACGGGGGCCGTGCGCCTGTTCGTGTCGAAGCTCCTGCAATTCATGCGAGACGGCGCAGCGGGCCTGAAGCCCACGCATCTCGCCATCGTGCTCGACAAGTCCGAAGGCTCGTTCCGCAAGGAACTCTATGAGGATTACAAGGGCCACCGCCCCGATGCTCCGGAGGACCTGAAGGTCCAGATGCCGCTGATGCGCGAGGCCATCCGCGCCTTCGGCCTCGAGCCCGTGGAGCTTCAGCGCTATGAGGCGGACGATCTCATCGCTACCTATACCCAGCAGGCGAAGGCCCGCGGCGCGGACGTGCTCATCATCTCCTCCGACAAGGACCTGATGCAGCTCGTGGGGCCGAAGGTGTGCTTCTACGATTTCGAGTCGGGCTCCAAAGGCAAGCCCGGCTACCGACCCGAGCGCAATCTCGACGAAGCCGCCGTCATCGAGAAATGGGAAGGGATCCCGCCGGAGAAAATCGGCGATGTTCTCGCGCTTATGGGCGACACCTCGGACAACGTGCCAGGCGTTCCCGGCATCGGCCTCAAGACTGCGGCACAGCTCATCAAGGAATATGGCGACCTCGAAACGCTTCTTGAACGTGCGAACGAAATCAAGCAGCCCAAGCGGCGCGAAACGCTGATCAACAACGCGGAAGCGGCACGCCTATCCAAGAAGCTCGTGACGCTGGATTGCGAGGCGCCCGTTCCCGTGCCGCTCGATGATCTGCGCATGCCCGAGCCCGATCCGAAGACGCTTGTCGGCTTCCTGAAAGCGATGGAGTTCAGCACGCTTACGCGCCGCGTGGCGGAGCTCTACGATGCCGATCCCGCCGCCATCGAGCCCGACCCGCGCCTGATGCCGGGCGGCGAGGCGATCAAGTGGGAGCGCAACGGCGGATTTGCCGGAGCCAGTGCCGAACCTCCGCTCTTCGAGAAAGGCGACGCGGTATCAGGCGACGTCGATCCTTTCGCCGGTCTCGACCTGCCGGAAACAGGGAATATCCGCAAACCTCTCGAGGGAATCGGCACACCGTCGCAACTCGCCGGAAAGCGCGCCACGGAAGCCGCGTCCGCTCCCATCGATACGTCGGTCTACGAAACGATCACAAGCCTCGACCGGCTGAAGGAATGGGTCGCGCAGGCGCGCGAACAGGGCTATGTCGCCGTCGACACGGAAACGAGCGACCTCGACGCCAACCTTGCGGATCTCGTGGGCTTCTCCCTGGCGCTGGAGCCCGGCAAGGCCTGCTACGTGCCGCTGCAGCACCGCGATGAATCCGATCTCTTCGGCGGCGGACTCGTGCAGGGGCAGATTCCGGTCACCGATGCGCTCGACGTCATCCGGCCGATGCTGGAGGATGCATCCGTCCTCAAGATCGGGCAGAACCTGAAATACGATTGGATCGTGTTCAAGCGGCACAACATCGACGTGCGCCCCATCGACGACACGATGCTGATCTCCTACGTGCTCGATGCAGGCAAAGGCTCGCACGGCATGGACGAGTTGTCCCGCCGCCATCTGGGCCATGCGCCGATCAGCTTCTCGGACGTGGCGGGAACCGGCCGGAACAAGGTGACCTTCGACAAGGTCGAGATTTCCAAGGCAACCGCCTATGCGGCGGAAGATGCGGATGTGACGCTGCGCCTCTGGCAGGTTCTCAAACCACGCCTGACGGCGGAGCATCGCTCCACCGTCTACGAGACGCTGGAGCGTCCCCTCGTCGATGTGATCGCACGCATGGAGATGCGCGGCATTCTCGTGGACCGGCAGATCCTGAGCCGTCTCTCCGGCGACTTCGCGCAGACGCTTGCGCGCCTCGAGGATGAGATCCACGAGATGGCAGGCGAGAAATTCGCCCTCGGTTCACCGAAGCAGATCGGCGATATCCTCTTCGGCAAGATGGGTCTGCCGGGCGCGAAGAAGACGCCGTCCGGCCAATGGGCGACGCCCGCGACCCTGCTCGACGAACTGGCACAGGCCGGTCACGAACTGCCCGCGAAAATTCTCGAATGGCGTCAGCTCGCGAAGCTCAAATCCACCTACACCGATACCCTGCAGGATCACATGCACCCCGAGACCAAGCGGGTGCACACCTCGTTCTCGCTCGCCGCCACCACGACGGGACGCCTCTCCTCATCCGATCCGAACCTGCAGAACATCCCGATCCGCACGGAGGCGGGCCGCAAGATCCGCAAGGCCTTCGCTGCGCCGGAAGGGCACAAGATCATCTCGGCCGATTACAGCCAGATCGAGTTGCGCCTGCTTGCGCATATCGCCGACATTCCGCAATTGCAGGAAGCCTTCGCCAACGGCATCGACATTCACGCGGCGACCGCATCCGCTATGTTCGGAGTGCCGCTCGACCAGATGACGCCGGATCTGCGCCGTCAGGCGAAGACCATCAACTTCGGCATCATCTACGGCATCTCCGCCTTCGGCCTCGCCACGCGGCTCGGCATCGGCAACGCGGAAGCCTCGACCTTCATCAAGCAGTATTTCGAGCGCTTTCCGGGCATCCGCACCTATATCGACGAGACGAAGCGGTTCTGTAAGGAGAAAGGCTTCGTCACCACGCTCTTCGGGCGCGTGTGCCATTACCCGCAGATCAAGTCTTCCAACCCGTCAGAGCGGGCGGGCGTGGAGCGTCAGGCGATCAATGCTCCCATCCAGGGCACCGCCGCCGACATCATCCGTCGCGCCATGACCCGCATGGAGGATGCGCTGAAAGCAGAGCGCCTCTCCGCGCGCATGCTGCTGCAGGTGCACGACGAACTGGTGTTCGAAGCGCCCGATGACGAGATCGAAGCGACCCTGCCCGTGATCTCGCGTGTGATGACGGAAGCGCCCTTCCCCGCCGTGACCCTCAAGGTGCCGCTCGCTGTGGAAACGCGCGCCGCGCAGAACTGGGACGAGGCGCATTAGCGCTCTCGCTCCGGGAAGATCGCCTCTTGAGCAGACTCTTGAGAATTGTTTCAGCCTTGGCCTTATGTTAGCCTCAAGCGTTCTACGGTGCTTGGGGAGCCCACCTGAAAATGAGAGCCAAAGTTCTATGGTCGATCCTGTGCGGAAGCCTTTTTCTCGCGGGTGGGAACAGCTCTGCACAGGAGACGCTTAACTTCGAGGCTTTTCAATCAGGCAACTGGCGAGCCACAGCGCACTTTCAGAGGAACGATGAGAGCTTCTCGCATTGTTCCATGAACGCTTCCTACAATTCGGGAACGTCGTTGTTCTTTGCCATCGACAAAGAGCTGAAGTGGCGTATCGGGTTCGCCAACCAGAAATGGAACCTCAAGGCAGGCCAAAGATATGACATCGCCTATGTCATCGATAACTTCCCGGTCAACACATCGTCGGCGATTGCGATAAACGATGATTTCGCGATCGCGGAATTGCCTGCCACCTCCGATATCTTCCAGCAGTTTCGCGTCGGCAGAATGTTCGTGGTCCGTGAAGGAAACGGGTTCTTGCGTTTCAGCCTGAATGGAACGTCGCGGGCGCTCTCCAGCTTGCTGGCATGTGCCAATGAAGGGAAGTTACGGACGGCGTCCGATTATCGGGCCTTTGGGACCACCCGCCAGGCAGTTGCGCCTCCTGCTCCAGCGCAGGGCGTTACTGCCGAGGAGAAGCTCGAGGCGACCCAGTTCGTCGCCAACATTCTCTCCACCGGAGAGCTTCGGGATTATAAGATCTTGACGTCCTCGGAGACCAACAAGCCCAGCATGCCAGACATCGTTCGCACCGCAGCCGTTGCATGGAGCGCGCCGTCATCGTTCGGTGTGCTCCACATTGTGCCGAATGGGGCGAACAATGTGGATACTCTCGTCGGCGGCGTCATTGGCAGCGATGCCGAGGCGTGTAAGGGGACGTTTGCTTCCGGCAAAATACCCGACGCCGACCTTCCCACAATGAGACGGGTGTTCACGACCTGCAGCACCGATAACGAGGACACCAGTCACATCGAGTATATCTTCGTGCCGCGCCCGAATGGCAGCGTCTATCGCTTTGGAACCGCGACGTTGTTTTCGGGCGACAAGCCCAAGGTCGAGAACCAAGGTCTGCGCGAAGCGTTGAAGAAGGCAGTATTCAACAACTAGCAGAGCGTACCTATGGCGTACGAGCTCTATTACTGGCCTACCATCCAAGGACGTGGCGAGTTCGTGCGGCTGGCGCTCGAAGAGGCGGGAGCCGATTACATTGACGTAGCGCGTGAGGCTGAAGGCATCGCTGTGATGATGCGGATGATGGATCACGCGGAGCATCCTCCCTTCGCGCCGCCTTTCCTCAAAGATGGCGAGACGATCATCGGCCAGACGGCGGCGATCCTTCTCTATCTCGGCGCACGCCACGATCTCGCGCCGAAGGATCCGGCGGGCGGGCTCTGGACCAACCAGATCCAGCTCACCATCGCCGATTTCGTGTCGGAGGCGCATGACACCCACCATCCCATCGGCGTCGAGCTCTATTACGAAGACCAGAAGGAAGAGGCTTTACGCCGATCGGCTGAGTTTCGGAAAAGCCGCATCCCAAAATTCCTCGACTGGTTCGAGACGATCATCGCACGCAATCCAACGGACAGCGGCTATCTCGTCGGGGGCACGCTCACCTATGTCGACCTCTCCCTGTTCCAGGTCGTGGAAGGCCTGCTCTATGCCTTTCCGAAAACCGCGAAACGCGCCTTGAAGGCTTCACCGAAGGTATCGGCCCTGCATGAGGCCGTCGCCGAGCGGCCCCGGATCAGGGCCTATCTTGAGAGTCCCCGCCGCATCCCCTTCAACGAGGAAGGCATTTTCCGGCGTTATCCTGAGCTGGATGGTTAACCTTTTCCGGCAACACTCCCTTAAGAGAGCTTGAGCAATGGAAAAGCGGAATATCGCGCCACCAGGAGCCGACGATGATGGAAGGAACGGAAACGGTTGCAGGCCGCCTTTGGCGTGACCGGGTGCAGCTGCGGGAACAGGAACGCAACGAGGCACAAGCCCGCCTGCGGATCGCCGAAGAGAAAGTCGCGATCCTCATGGCTGAAAACGACCGTCTCGCGGCGGAAAACGCCCGCCTGCGCGCTCTACTCAATCCGGACTCGGAAGGCGCTCAAGCAGAGGCCGAGACGCATCTGCAGATGAAGGCATTGAAGGATGCACTGCTGCCCCTCCTCTCCGGCCAGTCTGCGACCCTGAACTAAAATGCCGACAATAAAAGTCAGGGGCCGAGGAAAGTCCTTGATTATCTCTGTAATTAAATAACAATATACCCCTGGATGGCTGGCGCTTGAGGTTTGCCCGCAAGACCAAGCCTGGAAGCTGCTGTCAGCGGGGTGCATTCGCGGTTGAAACGCAGAACGGCGACGATCCTGGCCAGCGATGTCGTGAGCTTCTCGCGGCTGATCGCTGAAGACGAGGAGGAGACGCTCCGGAGGCTGACAGCCTATCACCGGGCTTGCGAAACCTTTGTCACCCGCCATGGCGGCCGGATCTTCAACACGGCCGGCGACTCGATCATGTGCGAGTTCGAAACGCCCCTGAACGCCGTGCGCGCTGCCATCGACATCCAGGAAGCCATCAGGACGCGCAACCTGTCCTATCCACCCCAGCGCTGGCTGCAGTTTCGCATCGGCATCTCCATGGGCGAGGTGGCCGACCGCAATGGCGACCTTCTCGGAATGGCCGTCAACCTCGCCGCGCGCCTCGAAAAACTCGCAAGGCCCGGGGGCGTATGCGTCTCACAGGCCGTGCATCAGACGGTGGCGGGCGAGGTCTCCGTGCCGTTCGTCGATCTGGGCGAACGTTCGGTGAAGAATATCCCGGACCCGGTTCGCACCTTCGCCATCGCATGGCCGGGAACGGAGATTGACGCGGAAAGAACGCCCGCCATCCCGCTCCTGAAGCGAGAAAGCGTTCTTTGGCTCGGCGGAGCCTGCCTTGTCATGGCTCTGCTGGCGGGAGCCGGGCTGAGCGGCTGGCATTTCGCAATGTCCAGAGATCGAACTGGCTTCACCGCCGCCCATCCATCTCCCGCTCAGCAGGTTGCCCAAGGGCTCGTGCTCTCGACCAATCCTGCAGAGACCTTTTCGCGCCTTTCCCAGAAGGGCGGGCTGATCGAGGATGCGAAGTCCGCGCCGGGCCTTTACTACAAAGCCTTGCTCTTCGAGGCGAAGGGCGAAACGTCCGGGGCGCACCGCGCCTATTACAATCTGGCCCGCATGGGCCTCGAGTTCATCGATCCGCATTTGCGCTATGCGGCCCTCGTGCGCGAGCACGAAGGCGCGGCTATGACGCGACAGGTTTATGCCGAACTGCATGAGGATGCTCCCACGCGCGCCACTGCCCTGCTGCACGCCCTGCAGTTCGAAGGCGAGGAGCGGAAGGCAAAGATAAGGTCCCTTGTGGCGGAGCATCCCGACTTCGCCCCCGCCTATTATTTCCTGGCCGAAGAGCATTCGGAAGAGCGGCGCGGCGGGCGCCAATCCCTCCATGACCGCCAAGTCGAACTTGCCGCTTTGGCGGAATTCCTGACGGCCCATCGGGAAGGAAGGCTCGACGATTTCTTCCTCGATCATGCCGTGGTCACGGATTGGGTCGAGCGGGCGCGCAAGAAGAGCGAGAAGCTGGAAGGCCAGCTCAAGAGCGCTTCGGCGGAGGCGCTCACGATTTTTCGGCGATAAACCCGATCAGGCGGCGATCTGCGCCATGGCCTCGTTGAGGCAATGCACGGCCACCGGTTGACCGGCGCGTGCCACAAGGCTGCAACCCTTCGGCACCTCGCGCCAGCCGCGGGTCTTATCGTCGATGGGCTCGGAGACCACGAGCAGGTTGCCCTTCTCCTCGCGGAAATAGAGCGTTGGCGGCTTGGCATCGCAGGCCCAGCGATAGGCCCAGAGGTTCTCACCATCCGTAAAGGCAGCGGTAAAGCGCAGCGCCTCGTCGATGCCGGCCTCTTCCATGAGGCTGCGGATCTGCTTGAGCGTGCGCGCCATGGCGGTCACAGGCTCATCGGCCAGTCCGTTGGCCAATGCGACCAGGAAAATCGCCTCCGAATCCGTGGTGCCCTGGCGGCGATCATAAAGATCGTCCGGGATCATGGCCTCCAGACGGCGCTTGATGCGCTGATAACCGCCGATCTGGCCGTTATGCATGAAGAGATAGCGCCCGTGGGAGAAGGGATGGCAATTGGCGCGGGTGGTGGAGGTGCCGGTTGAGGCGCGCACATGGGCGAAGAACAGGCCGGAGCGCACCTGCTCGCAGAGGCTCCTGAGGTTCTCGTCGGACCAGGCCGGGCGCACCTCGCGGTAGATGCCGGGCTCCTTGCGCTCCCCATACCAGCCGATGCCGAAGCCGTCGCCGTTGGTTCCGGTCTTGGCCTCCGTCGCATGAAGCGACTGGTGGACCAGCGAATGGGCCGGAGCGCAGACGAGTTCATCGAGGAAGATCGACTCCCCACGGTAGGCGAGAAAGCGGCACATCGGCTCCACAACCCCTGATGCGGCACGGTTTTGTAATGGTGTTGTATCTTCTTTCACTTATGGTGAATAGCCGGTTAACGCTTCCGCCGTTGCGGGGATGAACGGCATCCCCTAAACCGGATTCACAATCACGGATGCGCCGGAGAACCGGCGAGGGGGAAACCAGACCATGCTTCGCATCTCGAGCGCGGCGCTCGCCGCTGCCCTGACCCTGCTGCCGCAAGCTGCCTTCGCGGCCGAACTCGACGGTGCAAGCCTGAGTCCCCTGTGGGCCCTGCCCTTCGCCGGCATCCTGCTGTCCATCGCCCTGTTCCCTCTCCTGGCTCCTCATTTCTGGGAACACCACCAGGGCAAGATCGCAGCTTTCTGGGGCTTGTTGGTGCTCGTGCCCATGGCGGCGCTCCTGGGGCCGATGACGGCCATTCAGGCCCTCGCCCATACCGCTCTTCTCGAATACATCCCCTTCATCCTGCTGCTGCTCGCGCTCTTCACGGTCGCCGGGGGCATTCTGGTGCGCGGCAACCTGCACGGCTCGCCGGGGACGAACACGATGCTGCTTGCCATCGGCACGGTGCTCGCGAGCTTCATCGGCACCACCGGCGCATCCATGGTGATGATCCGCCCCGTGCTGCGTGCCAACGACGACCGACGGCACAATGTGCATGTGGTCGTCTTCTTCATCTTCCTGGTGTCGAATATCGGTGGCTCGCTGACGCCGCTCGGCGATCCGCCACTCTTCCTCGGCTTCCTGCGCGGCGTAGAGTTCTTCTGGACGACCACGCATCTTCTGCCCGAGACGCTCTTCGTGAGCGGAATCCTGCTCGTTCTGTTCTTCATCGTCGACACGGTGATCTACAAACGAGAAGGCCACGTCAAACCCGATCCCACGCCCGATAATCCGGTGCGGGTGACGGGCGGCATCAACTTCCTGCTCATCTTCATCATCATCGCCGCGATCCTCATGAGCGCCACCGCCGATCTCGGGCGCGTGATGGTGCTGGGCTCGGAGGTCGAGCTCGCCAACGCGCTGCGCGACCTCATCATGGTCGCGGTGACGATCATCTCCCTGAAGCTCACCCCGAAGGCCAATCGCGCGGAGAACGGCTTCTCCTGGGGGCCGATCAATGAGGTGGCGAAGCTGTTCGCGGGCATCTTCATCGCCATCATTCCGGTGCTCGCCATGCTGAAGGCAGGCGCGGACGGCGCCTTCGCGCCCCTCGTCGCCCTGGTGACGAACCCGGATGGGAGCGCCAACAACGCCGCCTATTTCTGGCTCACGGGCGGCCTGTCCTCGTTCCTCGACAATGCGCCGACCTATCTCGTGTTCTTCGAGCTTGCAGGCGGCAATCCGCAGGTGCTGATGACGACTGGCGCGATGACACTCACCGCCATCTCGGCCGGCGCCGTGTTCATGGGAGCGAATTCGTATATCGGCAACGCACCCAACTTCATGGTCTATGCGATTGCCCGCGAAGGCGGCGTGAAGATGCCGAGCTTCTTCGGCTATCTGCTGTGGTCGGGCGGCATCCTGGTCCCGATCTTCTTGGTCACGACGCTGCTGTTCTTCAGGGCGTGATCGAGGCACCTCATCCCGGACCGGCGCCAGCCGATCCGGGATGAGGCTCATCAGGATCGGAGCCGCCGAGCCACATCTTCCGCAAGCGACAGGCACGACGTCAGCCCTGGGCTTTCGATGCCGAAGAGGTGCACGAGGCCGGCAAGGCCATGCTCCTCCGGTCCGTCGATCATGAAATCCACGGCCTTCTCGCCGGGTCCTGAGAGCTTCGGGCGGATGCCTGAATAATCCGGCACCAGCGCCTCATCGGGCAGTCCGGGCCAGTAGCGGCGGATGGAAGCATAAAAGCTTTCGGCGCGTGCGGGATCGACCTCGTAAACCTCGCGCTCGACCCATTCCACATCGGGTCCAAAGCGCATGCGCCCGGCAAGATCGAGCGTCACATGAGTACCAAGGCCGCCATCGACGGGCGCGGGATAGATCAGGCGCGAGAAGGCGGGCCTGCCGAGGCATCCGAAATAGTTGCCCTTGGCAAGCACGAGCGGCGGCACGCGCTTCTCAGCATAGCCCTCCGTGGCACGCGCGATGTCCTGCGCACCCAAACCTGCTGCGTTGACCACCGCATGGACAGCAAGTCGTGTGGGCTCGGCACCGCCCACATGTACGTTCCATTCCGTTCCATTTTGCACGATCCGCTCGACGGGCGCATGAAATGCGATCATGCCGCCTGCCGCTTCGAGATCGCCCTGAAGCGCCAGCATCAACGCATGGGTGTCGATGATGCCCGTCTCGGCCGAGAGCACTGCTCCAGTGCAGGACAGGTTGGGCTCGAGCCCCCTCGCCTCGTCGCCGTTCAGGAACGAGAGGCCTTCGACACCGTTGCCGATGCCCTGTTCGTAGATGCCCTCGATCTTCGCCTGTTCGAGATCGTTCGTCGCCACGATGAGCTTGCCGCATTTTCGATGCGGAACGCCGTGGCTCTCGCAGAAATCGTAGAGCATGCGGCGGCCGTTTACGCAGTGGCGAGCGCGCAGGGAATCCGTCGGGTAGTACATGCCCGCATGGATCACCTCGCTGTTGCGCGAGGATACGCCGTTGCCGATGCCGCCGGTTTTCTCGGCCACGATCACGCTATGGCCGCGCACGGCGAAAGCGCGGGCAATCGCGAGGCCCACGACGCCTGCACCGATGACGAGAACGTCCATCCAAACCCTCATGAAACGAAAACGGCGGCTCGAAAGCCGCCGTTTCTATAACGTCGATGAACGCAGTTTTTAAGCTGCGATCGACATCTGCGGCGCAGCCGAGCGCACGTCGGAATCGACATGGTTCTCGAAGCGCTTGAAGTTCTCGTTGAACATGTCGATGAGGCGCTTGGCGGTCTCGGCGAACTCCGCCTTGTTCTGCCAGGTTTTCACCGGGTACAGGATGTGCGGCTCGACGCCGGGCACCGAGGTCGGCACCGCGAAGCCGAAGTAAGGATCGCGGCGGAAATCGGCGCGGTTGAGCGAGCCGTCGAGGGCCGACGTCAGCAGGCGGCGCGTGACGCGGATCGGCATGCGGCGTCCGACGCCGTACTTGCCGCCTGTCCAGCCGGTGTTCACGAGCCAGCAATCGACGTGATGCTTGGCGATGAGATCCCGCAGCAGGTTGCCGTATTCCGACGGATGACGCGGCATGAACGGCGCACCGAAGCAGGTGGAGAACGTCGCCTCCGGATCCTTCACGCCCTTTTCCGTGCCGGCCACCTTGGCGGTGTAGCCGGAGAGGAAGTGATACATGGCCTCCGCCGGGGTGAGCTTGGCGATGGGAGGCAGGACGCCGAAGGCATCGCAGGTGAGCATCACGATGTTCTTCGGAATGCCCGCGCGACCCGTGGCGCTCGCATTGGGAATGAAGTCGAGGGGATAGGCGCAGCGCGTGTTCTCCGTGCGCGACGCATCGTCGAAGTTCGGAATGCGGGTGATCGGGTCGATCGCCACGTTCTCCAGCACCGTGCCGAAACGCTCGGTGGTGGAGAAGATTTCCGGCTCCGCTTCGCGCGAGAGACGGATGGTCTTGGCGTAGCAGCCGCCTTCGAAGTTGAACACGCCGTTCGGCCCCCAGCCATGCTCGTCGTCGCCGAGCAGGATCCGGTTCGGATCGGCGGAAAGGGTGGTCTTGCCGGTGCCCGAGAGACCGAAGAACACGGCGACATCGCCGTCATGACCCACATTGGCGGAGCAATGCATGGGCATGACTTTCTGCGCGGGCAGAACGTAGTTGAGATAGGTGAAGACGGACTTCTTCATTTCGCCGGCATAGGACGTGCCGCCGATGAGCACGATCTTGCGGGAGAAGTCGCAGGCGATCACCGTCTCGGAGCGGCAGCCGTGACGGGCCGGGTCCGCCTTGAAGGACGGCAGATCGATGATGGTGAGGCCGGGCACATAATCCTGCAGCTCGCCCATTTCGGGGCGGATCAGCAGGTTGCGGATGAAGAGCGAATGCCAGGCGAATTCCGTGAAGACGCGCGCCTTGACCCGATAGGCCGGGTCCGCGCCGCCATAGAGGTCCTGTGCGAACAGCTCCTTGCCTTCGGCATGGGCCAGAAAATCCTGCAGCAGGGTGTCGAAATGGCCGGGGGTGATGGAGCCGTTATTGTCCCACCAGACGGTGCTCTCGGTCGCCTCGTCCCGGACCACGAACTTGTCCTTGGGGGAGCGGCCCGTATGCACGCCGGTTTCAGCCAGGAGAGCGCCGCCCTTCACGAGCTTGGTTTCGCCCCGTTGCAGGGACTGCTCGTAGAGTGCCGGGGCCTCGAAATTCCAGTAGACTTTCTTGAGATTGCGGAAGCCGATGGCCTCCGCGCCTTGAGCGCTGTTGAAGACGCCGATGTTATCCACGGAAGACTTCTCCTGGTCGCCGATCGCCGCGCGGTCGGATGCCGCCGTCCGATGGCCTTTTGCTGTTGCTTTCAGGCGGCGCGGGTCATCTCCCTGTAGACCCCGCCTGAATTAAGGATTTTTAGGTCAACGGACTTAGCCGTCAACCGAGGCATTCCATGGCATTCTATTTTTTGCCGCGCTAGGCCCAGGCTCGCGAACTGGAGCGGATTTTCGGCATTTACCGCAGTTCTTTGGGAGAATTGACGGCCACCAGGAGGTCCGTGCAGAGCTGTCAGGTTGCAGACAGATGCCTCCGAATGAGGCGGAAACGGCCACCGGTCCGTTCATCCCCGGTTGAACCGGCGCCTCCTAAACACCACTATCGGAAGGTCCCGCCTTGGTGATGAACCGGGGACAACCATATTTATGCCATCAGTAAGGCGCAGTTGGGCACGATTTGAGGCCATCTGCGTTATCATATGTCACGCGGCCATCGTCCGTGTAAGCCAGGGAAGAGTTCATGCCCACGATCGCCCTTGTCGATGACGATCGCAACATCCTGACCTCCGTCTCGATTGCCCTCGAGGCCGAAGGCTACCGCATTCAGACCTATACCGACGGGGCTTCCGCCCTCGACGGCCTGAAGCATGCCCCGCCGGATCTTGCCATCTTCGACATCAAGATGCCGCGCATGGATGGCATGGAGCTTCTGCGGCGGCTTCGCCAGAAGTCCGACCTGCCGGTGATCTTCCTGACCTCCAAGGACGAGGAGATCGACGAATTGTTCGGCCTGAAGATGGGGGCCGACGACTTCATCCGGAAACCTTTCTCCCAGCGTCTGCTGGTCGAGCGCGTGAAGGCGGTGCTGCGCCGCTTCGCGCCCAAGGACCAAAGCGTCTCGACCAAGGAAGCCGATGCGAAGGCGCTTGAACGCGGCCAACTCAAGATGGACCCGGAGCGCCACGCCTGCACCTGGAAGGGCGAGCCGGTCACGCTCACCGTCACCGAATTCCTCATCCTGCAGGCGCTCGCCACCCGCCCCGGCGTGGTCAAAAGCCGCAACGCGCTCATGGATGCGGCCTATGACGATCAGGTCTATGTGGACGATCGCACCATCGACAGCCACATCAAGCGCCTGCGCAAGAAGTTCAAATCCGTTGACCAGAGTTTCGAAATGATCGAGACCCTTTACGGTGTCGGCTATCGCTTCAAGGAAGCCTGATGCCTTGAGCCTGCCTGCAAGGGCAAAGGACAACCAGGAAAGACGGGCATGGTCCGGCAATGTTTTCGGGCCCTGCATGAATGAGCGGCATGAAGGCTGATCCCATCTACGCCGAGGCGGCGACCGACGATCCGCCTGAGCCTCGAGGCCTCCTGGCACGGCTGAAGAATTTCGGCCGCATGCTCTCCCAACGCGCCTCGTCGAGCCTGACGCGCCGGATCGTCATGCTCAATCTGGCGGGCCTCATGGCCCTGCTCGTGGGCTTTCTCTATCTCAACCAGTTCCGCGAGGGCCTCATCGAGGCGCGGGTGCAGAGCCTTTTGACCCAAGGCGAAATCATCGCAGGCGCCATCGCCAGCTCTGCGACGGTGGAGACCAACACCATCACCCTCGACCCGGACCAGCTTCTGCAGATGCAGGCGGGCGAGACCGAGCGTCTCAACGACGAAAGCCTTACCTCGCTCGAATTCTCCATCAATCCGGAGCGGGTGGCGCCCCTGCTGCGGCGGCTCGTGACGCCGACCCAGACCCGCGCGCGCATCTTCGACCGGGACGGTCTGCTCCTGCTCGATTCGCGCAACTTCTATTCCCGCGGCGACATTCTGCGCATGGACCTCGCACCGGTCGCCAACGTGGAGGACACCGCGAGCTTCATCGAGCGGATCTGGAACAGCGTGCGCAAGATGTTCCGGCGCACCAAGCGCCCGGTGCTCGAGGATCCCGGCCCCGCGAACGGGAAGTCGCTCGCGGAGGTTCAGCAGGCCTTCTCGGGCCAGCAATCGAGCGTTGTGCGCGTGAATACGCGGGGCGAGACCATCGTATCCGTGGCGGTGCCGATCCAGCGCTTCCGCACGGTGCAGGGCGTCTTGCTGCTCTCCACGCAGGAAGGCGACATCGACGCGATCATCGCCTCCGAGCGCTTCGCATTGCTGCAGGTGTTCCTCATCGCCGCCATCGTGATGATCGTGCTCTCACTGTTTCTCGCGGGCGCGATCGCAGGCCCCGTGCGCCGTCTCGCAGAAGCAGCGGAGCGTGTTCGCTGGGGCACGAAATCGCGTCAGGAGATTCCGGATTTCACCAATCGCTCCGACGAGATCGGCCACCTCTCCGGCGCGCTGCGCGACATGACGAAAGCGCTCTACAACCGCATCGATGCCATCGAGAGCTTCGCGGCCGACGTGGCGCATGAGCTGAAGAATCCGCTCACGTCCCTGCGCAGCGCCGTGGAGACGCTGCCGCTGGCGCGCAACGACGATTCCCGCCAGCGCCTCATGTCGATCATCCAGCACGACGTCAGGCGTCTCGACCGTCTCATCAGCGACATTTCCGATGCCTCGCGTCTCGATGCGGAGCTTGCCCGTGCGGATGCGGAGCCGGTGGACATGGCGCGCCTGCTCGATGCGGTGGTGTCGGTCGCCAACGAGCGCCGTCAGGAGCACGATCCGCATATCGAACTCAACATCGAAAAGCATGCGCGCGGCCGCGATGCCTTTTTGGTGTTCGGCCATGACAGCCGCCTGGGACAGGTGTTCAACAACCTCATCGACAACGCCCGCTCCTTCTCCCCGCCGGATGCGGCTGTTCGCGTGACCCTTCGTCGGCGCAAGAACGACGTCGAAGTGCTGGTGGAAGACAGCGGCCCCGGCATCGAGCCGGATGCCCTCGACCGGATCTTCGAGCGCTTCTACACGGACCGGCCCGAGCAGGGCTTCGGCCAGAACTCGGGTCTCGGCCTGTCGATCTCGCGCCAGATCATCGAGGCCCATCGCGGCACGATCCGCGCTGAGAACCGTCCCGGACCGCCGGATGAGGACGGCGAGCCGACGCGTTTGGGCGCCCGCTTCGTCATCCGCCTGCCGACCCCCGAGAGCCCCAGGGGGAGGAAAGAACAGGCCAAGAAATCTCAAGGAGAGAAGACGCCTTGAGCCGGTCCGAGACCATTCACGCTTCCTGCGTCGTCATTGGCGAGGCGGGTGTCCTGATCCGGGGACGCTCGGGCTCCGGCAAGTCGACGCTGGCGCGCGAAATGGTGCTGCACACGCTTCAGGCTGGCCGGTTCGGCTGCCTCGTCAGCGACGACAGAACCGGCCTGCGGGCCGAGCACGGACGCCTCCTGGGAAGCCCTGTCGAGCCCCTTGCCGGACACCTCGAGGTTCACGGCCTCGGGATCATCCGCCAGCCCTACGAGCGATCCGCCGTCATCCGCCTCGTGATCGACCTGAGCGAAGACCCGCCACGCTTCCCGGAAGCACAGGATGGCAACGTTGTTCTATGCGGCGTCATGGTCCCTCGCATCCGCATGCGCGCCGGGGCAAGTTTTGCCAGTATCGCGTTGGGCCGCCTGAGTGGTGTTTGCGACACGGTCGTGACACTGTGATGAACTTTTCCTCTCAACGCACTTGCGCTAGGCTTCGCGGTGCACAAAATAGCGGCTCCGCTCTCGGAGCGTTCGGACCTGGAACATTATGATTGGAATGGTGCTCGTCACCCACGGGCAGCTCGCGACGGAATTCAAAGCCGCGCTGGAGCATGTCGTGGGACCTCAAGAGCAGCTCGAGACGATCACGATCGGCCCTGACGACGACATGGAAACACGGCGTAAGGACATCATGGCCGCCGTGTGCCGGGTCAATTCGGGCCACGGGGTTGTGGTTCTGACCGACATGTTCGGGGGCACGCCCTCGAACCTGGCCCTGTCCTGCATGAACGGCGGCTCCGTCGAGGTTGTCGCCGGCATCAACCTGCCCATGCTCATCAAGCTGGCCTCCGTCCGTGACGAGGAGCCCCTTGGCGATGCGGTCTCGCACGCTCAGGAGGCGGGAAGGAAGTACATCAACATCGCTTCGCGCGTTCTGTCTGGAAAATAAGCACCATGGATCGGCCCCTCGAAGATTGTCCCCCTGCGCCTATTCCCGAGGGGGCTGAGGCTCGGGAGCTGCCCATCATCAACCGCCGGGGCCTGCATGCTCGCGCCTCGGCCAAGTTCGTGCAGACGGTCGAGCGCTTCAACGCCGACGTCACCGTGACCCGCTGCGGCGAAACCGTGGGCGGACGCTCGATCATGGGCCTCCTGACCTTAGCCGCGGCCCAGGGCACCAGCATCACCGTGACCGCCAAGGGCCAGGACGCGACAGCCTGCCTCCAGGCCATCGACGATCTTCTCGCCAACCGGTTCGGCGAGGACGAGTAAGCCTTTCCTCAAGTCGGCATTTCCGCCTGTCATCACCGGCCTTGCGCCGGTGATTCTATTTCAGATGTCCTCTTCCTCTTCAAAGACCGGATCGTGAAGGTGCGGCACAAGCTCCCCTCTCCCTTACGGGGAGCGGTAGTGCTTCATGCGTGGATGGTCAGGACGAGCCTAACCATGATGGAAGAAAGCCTCTGCCCGAAAACATATAAAGACATCTTTATATCTTGATTGCCTCTCCGGCGGCTCTCTGGTAGAGACAGCGCCAATTCAAATCCCATAGATAGACGGAGGCCATCATGGCTCAGGACTATATCGTTAAGGACATCGGCCTCGCCGATTTCGGCCGCAAGGAAATCTCGATCGCCGAGACCGAGATGCCGGGCCTCATGGCCGTTCGCGAGGAATACGGCCCGAAGCAGCCCCTGAAGGGCGCCCGTATCGCCGGCTCGCTGCACATGACCATCCAGACCGCGGTGCTGATCGAGACCCTGAAGCATCTGGGCGCCGACATCCGCTGGGTGTCCTGCAACATCTACTCCACCCAGGACCACGCCGCCGCCGCCATCGCGGCTGCCGGCATCCCGGTCTTCGCCTATAAGGGCGAGACGCTCACCGAGTACTGGGACTACACCGCGAAGCTGTTCGACTGGCATGGCGGCGGCGTTCCGAACATGATCCTCGACGACGGCGGCGACGCCACCATGCTCGTCCATCTCGGCCTTCGCGCCGAGCAGGGCGATGTGGCTTTCCTCGAGAAGCCCGGCGCTGAGGAAGAGGAAGTTCTCTTCGCGCTGATCAAGCGCCTTCTGAACGAGAAGCCGAAGGGCTGGTTCGCCGAGATCGCCAAGTCGATCAAGGGCGTCTCGGAAGAGACCACCACGGGCGTCCACCGCCTCTACATCATGGCCAAGGAAGGCAAGCTGCTCTTCCCCGCCATCAACGTGAACGACTCGGTCACCAAGTCGAAGTTCGACAACCTCTACGGCTGCCGCGAGTCGCTGGTCGACGGCATCCGCCGCGGCACGGACGTGATGATGGCCGGCAAGGTCGCCATGGTCGCCGGCTTCGGCGACGTGGGCAAGGGCTCGGCCGCTTCGCTCCGCCAGGCCGGCTGCCGCGTGCTCGTGTCGGAAGTCGATCCGATCTGCGCGCTCCAGGCCGCCATGGAAGGCTATGAGGTCACGACGATGGAGGATGCCGCTCCTCGCGCCGACATCTTCGTCACCGCCACCGGCAACAAGGACGTGATCACCATCGAGCACATGCGTGCGATGAAGGACCGCGCCATCGTCTGCAACATCGGCCACTTCGACAACGAGATTCAGGTTGCCGCGCTCAAGAACCTGAAATGGGACAACGTGAAGCCGCAGGTGGACGAGATCACCTTCCCCGACGGCCACCGCATCATCCTGCTCTCGGAAGGCCGCCTCGTGAACCTCGGCAACGCCATGGGCCACCCGTCCTTCGTGATGTCGGCCTCGTTCACCAACCAGACCCTCGCCCAGATCGAGCTCTGGAACAACGCCGGCAAGTACGAGAACAAGGTCTACACCCTGCCGAAGCACCTGGACGAGAAGGTCGCTTCGCTGCATCTGGAAAAGATCGGCGTGAAGCTCACCAAGCTGCGCCCCGATCAGGCTTCGTACATCGGCGTATCGGAGACGGGCCCGTTCAAGCCGGACCATTACCGCTACTGATATCCGCTTCCCTTGCGGAATGCCTCAAGGAAGCCCGGCGCCATGCCGGGCTTTTTTTGTGTGTTCCTGCGTCGAATCGGCGGAGTGCCGCAAGGGCAGCGTGTGTCGAAAATGCAATAGCTTTCCACCAATTGCGCACAGCTTCTCCAAAGGAAGATTAAGCCGACGTTAACCCTCTTCCTGGCGGAGTCGGGGGTAGTCTAGAGTGAACGCGATTCGACCGGCAATACCGTGGTTCCTTTCCAGACCATGCCGGCAGTTCCGTTCATGCGTAGGCGGTATCTCCTCTGAGCAACCCAAGCACCAGAGGCATGAACACACTTGGCCTGGTGACAAGGGCCTGATCGGGGAGGACCGCACGGCATGGCCGGGCAGAGCGAGCACAGGAACATGAGCCCGGAAGAGACGAGCCCTCTCGCAGGCTCCATCCGCGTGCCCTTGAGCCTGACGCTGCTGTCCGGAACGTCTCAGAGTGCGCTCGCCGCCGATGCGCCTGCCGACCTTCTGGAGCAGGCCTCCGACATTCTCGCCTACCTCTACAGCTTCGACCTTCACAGCGCGGCTGCCTTCGGCCTGTTCATGGGGCTCGTCTCGCTCACCACCATCACCTCCCTGCTGCTGATGGTGGAACGCCGCCGGTCGGGGCGCGTGGAACGCAGCTTACGCAAGGAACTCGCGGCTCTTCGCGGCTCCGACGATCTCGCGGCTCTGCTCATGGGATCCGAGCGCCAATTGCTGGTGAGCTGGCAGGGACGGAACAGCGAGCCGCGCTTTCAGGGCGATCCGTCCGTCATCGGCGAAGGTGCGCCTGCGCAGCGCGCGCTGGCTTTCGGCACCTGGCTGCAACCGGGCGATGCAGCAGCTGCAGAAGCCGCCATCGAGCAGTTGAAGCAGCGTGGCGAAGCCTTCCGACTGGTCGCGCAAACGCTCTTCAACCGTTTCATCGACGTGGAGGGCCGCACCATCGGCGGCCGGGCGATCCTGCGCCTGCGCGACGTCACCGGCGACCGTGCGGATCTTCTCAAAACCCGCGCCGAACTTGCCACTGCCCGCAGCGACCTGCGTTCCATGACCATGCTGCTGGACGACGTGGCCTATCCGCTCTGGATCCGTGACGCCGAAGGAAAACTTCTCTGGGCGAACCAGGCCTATCTGCGCGCCGTCGAAGCACCGAATCTGGACGATGCGATCGCACGTTCCCTCGAACTCCTGAGCGAGCGGGCGCGCGAGGATGCGAGCCGCCAACGCGCAAACGGCGCGACTTACGCTGCGCGCGTGACGGCGGTCGTCGCCGGACAGCGCGCCGTTCTCGACGTGATCGAGCGCCCCACTTCCGGCGGCAGCGCGGGTATTGCAGTGGATGTGTCGGAACTCGAAGCCGTCCGCACCGATCTGCAGCGCCAGATGGATGCGCATGTGCGAACCCTCGATCAGTTGCCGACAGCGGTTGCGATCTTCGATGCCGCGCAGAACCTGATCTTCAGCAACGCCGCCTATCAGCAGCTCTGGGGCCTGGATGCCGCGTTCCTCTCCTCGCGTCCGACGGACAGTGAAGTGCTCGACCGCCTGCGCGCTGCGCGCAAGCTGCCGGAGCAGGCGGATTTCCGCGCATGGAAAGCGGATTTCCTCGCCGGCTATCGCTCGGTCGAACAGCAGGAAACCTGGTGGCACCTGCCGGACCGGCGCACCCTGCGCGTGGTGATCAATCCCAATCCGCAGGGCGGCGTGACCTATCTGTTCGACGACGTGAGCGAGCGCTTCGAACTCGCCTCGCAGGTCAACTCGCTGACCCAGGTGCAGGACGAGACGCTCAACACCCTCAAGGAGGGTGTGGCCGTGTTCGGTTCGGACGGGCGCCTGAAGCTGCACAACCGCGCCTTCGCGGATATGTGGAACCTACCCACCGATGTGCTGACGCAGCACCCGCATGCGGATGCGGTCATCAAGATGTGTCGCCTGCTCGCGCCGCAGGACGAACCCTGGATCGACATTCGCGGCGCTGTCCTGGGACTGGCCGACATGCGCATGGGGCATTCCTGCCGCATCGAGCGGCCCGATGGCTCCGCGCTCGACTGCACGGCGCAGCCCCTGCCCGACGGCGCGACGCTGTTGAGCTTCACCGACGTGACCGCGAGTGTGAACGTGGAGCGCGCGCTCACCGAGCGCAACGATGCGCTGGAGCGCGCCTCGCGCCTGCGCGACGAGTTCGTGCATCACGTCTCCTATGAGCTGCGCTCGCCGCTCACCAACATCATCGGCTTCACGCAGCTGCTGGGCGACGAGACGGTGGGCGCGCTCAATCCGCGCCAGCGCGATTATGCGGAACACATCATGCGCTCGTCGGCGGCGCTGCTCGCGATCCTCAACGACATTCTGGATCTCGCCTCCATCGACACCGGATCGCTGGAGCTGACGCCCGAGATCGTGGATATCCGCTCCACCATCGAGGCCGCCATGCGCGGCCTGGAGGACAGGCTCGCCGAATCCTCGATCCATCTCGTCATCGACACGCCGGACGACATCGGCACCTTCGTGGCGGACGGCAAGCGCGTGCGGCAGATCCTGTTCAACCTGCTCTCGAATGCGGTGGGCTTCTCCTCGCCTGGGCAGACCATCACGGTCACGGCGCGCAAGCACGGCCGCGAGGTGATCTTCGGCGTGAAGGACCAGGGCCGCGGCATTCCGCCGGAGATCAAAGCGCGCATTTTCGAGCGGTTCGAGAGTCATACGCTCGGCACCCGCCATCGGGGCGTGGGCCTGGGGTTGTCCATCGTCCGCTCCTTCGTGGAGCTTCATGGTGGGCGCATCGAGCTCGATTCCGCGCCGGGCCAGGGCACCATGGTCACCTGCATTTTCCCCAATGACAGGCAGGAATCTCCCTCCGATGGCCGTTCCGGCTCATCTGCGCTAACTCCTATAGCGGCCGAATAGGATTGCCGATGGTAAATGGATTAGCCCTCATGTCCGAGCAGGATGTTTCCCAAGCCGCATGGATCGTGACCCTTCCCGATCACGAGGCCACGGAGGATTTCGCGCGCAAGCTCGCAGAGGAGCTGAAAGCCGGCGACCTCGTGACGCTCTCCGGCGGCCTGGGAAGCGGCAAGACCACCTTCGCTCGCGCGCTCGTCCGCACCCTCGCGAACGAACCGGAGCTGGAGGTCCCGAGCCCTACCTTCACGCTCATGCAGGTCTATGACGGTCCTCTCTGCCCCATCGTCCATGCCGACTTCTACCGCCTGTCCGGCGGTTATGAGCTGGTGGAGCTGGGCTGGGAGGAGATGACGGAGAACGCCATCGCGCTCGTGGAGTGGCCCGAGCGCGCCGAGGATGCGCTGAACCCCGACCATCTCGACATCCGCCTCGATTTCGCGCCTGGAGGCCAGGGCCGCGTTGCCATGCTCACCGGCACCGGCGCCTTCGCCTCCCGCCTGCAGCGCATCAAAGCCTTCCGCAACCTGGTGGACCGCTGCGGCTGGTCGGAAGCCGTGCGCCTGCCGATGCCGAGCGATGCCTCGGTGATCCGCTCTTATGAGCGGCTGATCAAGATGAACGGCGAGACCGCGCTGCTCATGATCTCGCCGCCGCGTCCCGTCGGCCCGCCCGTACGGCGCGGCAAGCCTTATACGACCATCGCGAAGCTCGCAGAGACCGTTCATGCGTTCGTCGCCATGGACAAGGGCCTGCGGGCGTTGGGCTTCAGCGCGCCCTACATCTACGGCGAGGATCTCGATGCGGGCCTTCTCCTGATCGAGGATCTCGGCGCCGATCCCGTGGTCGATGAGAACGGTCCGATCCCTGAGCGCTATGCGGAAGCCACGCGCCTTCTCGTGAAGCTGCACAGCACCGAACTGCCGCAGGTGCTGCCGGTGGCGGATGGCGTGGAGCACGAAATCCCGCCCTACGATCTCGAAGCCATGCTCATCGAGGTGGAGTTGCTCGCCGATTGGTATGTCCCGCACATCATCGGCACGCAGCTCTCGGGATCCGCGCGTGCGGAATTCCTCAATCTCTGGACGGAAGCCCTGAACGAAATTCTCGCAGGTCCCGCAACCTGGACCCTGCGCGATTATCACTCCCCGAACCTGATCTGGATGAGCGAGCGGGAAGGCCTGCAGCGCGTGGGCCTCATCGATTTCCAGGATGCGGTTCTGGGTTCGCCCGCTTATGACGTCGCTTCACTGCTGCAGGATGCACGCGTGACCGTGCCCGCCGAACTCGAACTCAAGCTCATCGGCCTTTACGCCCGTGACCGCAAGGCTCTCGATCCCGCTTTCGACGTGTCGGCCTTTGCTCGCGCCTATGCGATCCTGGCGGCACAGCGCGCCACCAAGATCCTCGGCATTTTCGCCCGTCTCGACCGGCGCGATGGCAAGCCGCATTACCTCAAGCATCTGCCGCGCATCGAGGCCTATCTCACCCGCAATCTCGCGCATCCGGCCCTGGCGAAACTCAAGGTCTGGTACGAGAGCTACCTGCCGCGTCTCATCCCGCTCGAGGATGACGCGCCTCCTTCCGCTTGAGTCATTTCAGTGTCCCAATTTTCCCAGCGCAAGCCTCACACCGCCATCATTCTCGCAGCGGGCCTCGGCAAGCGCATGCTGCCGATCACGGCCACCATGCCCAAACCTCTCGTGAAGGTGGCCGGGCAGAGCCTCATCGATTTCGCCCTCGACAAGTTGCATGAGGCGGGCATCGGCACGGTGGTGGTGAACGTGCATCACTTCGCGGACATGCTGGAGGCGCATCTGCGCACCCGCACCGCCCCGGAAATCGTGATTTCCGACGAGCGCGGCGAGCTGCTCGAAACCGGCGGCGGCGTGAAGAAGGCGCTTCCGCTGTTAGGCCAGGACCCCTTCATCACCTTCAATTCCGACTCCATGTGGATCGAGGGCGAAAACCCGAATCTGAAGCGCCTCGTGGCGGCCTGGGATGCGGAGCGCATGGATATCCTGATGCTCGTCGCGCCGTTATCCACAAGTGTTGGATATGAAGGAAAGGGCGACTTTCACCGCGAGGCGGATGGCGCCCTGCGCCGTCGCGGCGACGACCCGAGCGCCGATTTCGTCTATGCGGGCGTGGCCATCGTGAAGCCGGAGCTCGTGGCGGGAACGCCTGAGGGCGCCTTCTCGGCGAATGCTTTCTACGACCGTGCCATCGCCAAGGGCCGCCTCTACGGCTTGCCTCTGGAAGGCCAATGGCTGCATGTTGGAGAGCCTCACACGATCGGTGAGGCAGAAAAGTGCCTTGCCGCCAGCAAGCGATGAGGTTTTGTGTTGTCGAGCCAGCCGCGCGTTTTTTCGATTCCTCCGGGTTGCGCCTTCCTGCCGACCCTGGTGGACGCGCTGCTTGACGGACGCCTTGTCGGCCCGCTCCCCGACGATCCGGCGGCGCTGGCCGACGTCACCATCTATGTCCCGACCCGCCGCGCCACCCGTGCGCTGATCGCGCTGCTCGCAGAACGCGGAGCTGGTCGCGCGCAGCTCCTCCCGCGCATCGTGCCGCTCGGCGAGACGGATGAGGCCGAATTCGAGCTGACCGGTCTCGAGGGTACGCCCTTCGCGGAAGCTGCAAGCCTCAAGCCGCCTATTCCGCCGCTGGAGCGCCGCCTCATCCTCACGCGCCTCGTGCAGCGCTGGTCGGCGGAGGTGGACCGCGCGCTGCTGCAGCTCGGACCCGGCGTGCCCTTCATGGTGCCTGCATCACCCGCCGATGCGGTGAACCTTGCGGGCGATCTCGAAACCCTGATGGATGCCTTCACGACCGAAGGCATCGATTGGCACGCGCTCGAACTCGCGGTGGATGCCGATTACTCGAAATATTTCGAGATCACCCGTCACTTCGTGCAGATCGCGAGCGAGAACTGGCCGAAGATTCTGGCCGATCGTCAGGCAAGCGATCCTGCGCAGCGCCGCACGGCATTGATCGAAGCGGAAGCGCGACGCCTGACCCGCGAGCGCCCGGACAATCCCATCATCGTCGCCGGCTCCACCGGCTCCGTGCCTGCCACCGCCCATCTCATGGCGACCATCGCGCGCCTGCCGCACGGCGCCATCGTGCTGCCGGGCCTCGACACGGATCTGGACGAGGAAAGCTGGTCCACCATCGGCGGCGCAGGCGATGACGAGACCGATCCGGTGCACAGCCACCCGCAGGCGTCGCTCCGCCGTCTCATCGACAGGCACCTGCGCATCACGCGCTCCGAGGTCACCGTTCTTGGAGAGCCTCCGGCAAAGGCCCGCGCCCGTAATCATCTTCTCTCGGAAGCACTGCGCCCTGCGGACACGACTGATCGCTGGGCCACGATCTCGACAGAAGAGCGCTTGTCCATGAGCCGCAGCGGCTGCGACGGCCTCACCATCATCGAGGCCATGGACGAGCGCGAAGAGGCATTCTCCATCGCCATCGCCCTGCGCGAAACGCTTGTTCATCCCGACAAGACCGCGGCCCTCGTGACCCCGGATCGTGCGCTGGCTGCGCGTGTCACCGCCGAACTCGCCCGATGGGGATTGAGCGTGGAGGATTCGGCTGGCATTCCGCTCGCGGACACGCCCGCCGGACGTCTTGCAAGGCTCACCGCGGAAGCGGCTGCCGACGATCTGAGCCCTGTACGGCTGCTCTCACTGCTCGCGCATCCCCTCGTGCGGCTGGGCTTTCCCCGCGCCACGATCGACCATGCGGCGGGCGTGCTCGAAATCGGCGTCCTGCGCGGCCCCGCGCCTGCTCCGGGAATCGAGGGCATGCGCACGGCTCTCGCCACCCGCCGCACGGAAAAGGATCACCGCACCCCGCGTCCCCGCGCCCGCCTCACCGAGGCGGATTGGGATCTCGCCGACACGCTGCTGCAACGCCTCGCTCTCGCTTTCCAGTCTTTCACGCCTGCTGTGCATGGCGAGGAACGCATCGATCTGATGGCGCTGGTGGAACATCACCGACGCGCCTTCGATCTGCTCTGTGCTGTTTCGGAGGAAGAGGTTGGTGACAGCGAACCATCTCTGGAGCCGCTCGCCGCTCTGTTCGACGATCTTGAGAATTCCGATATCCGTGAAGAGGAAGGCCATCCGCTTCTCGGGCGCTTCGTCGACTACCCTGCCTTCTTCACCGCGCTTGCCAAGCAGCGCTCATTGAGCCCCTCGCCGCGCTCCACCCATCGCCGCCTGAAGATTCTCGGCCTTCTCGAAGCGCGTCTCCTCTCCGTGGATCGCGTCGTGCTCGGCGGATTGGATGAAGGCACCTGGCCCCCGCGTACGGTGACGGACGCATTTCTCAACCGGCCTATGCGCGCGCGTGTCGGCCTGATGCCGCCTGAGCGGCGCATCGGACAGACGGCGCACGATTTCGTGCAGGCTCTTGGCACGCATGATGTGGTGATCACCCGCGCGCACAAGCGCGACGGCTCGCCCATGGTGCCTTCGCGCTTCCTGCAACGCCTCAAAGCCTTTACCGGCAAGGAGGCGTGGGAGCGCATGGTGAAGGCCGGCGAGTATTACCGCCGCCTCGCGCGCACCCTCGACACGCCGGAGCCAGCACCGGCCTTGCCGCGTCCGCGCCCGAAACCCGATCCCGCGCTTTTCCCGCGCTCGCTCAGCGTCACGGAAGTCGAGACGCTGGTGCGCGATCCGTATTCCATTTTCGCGCGCCATGTTTTGAAGCTCGATGCGCTGGAGGCGATTGCAGTTGCGCCGAGCGCCGCCGAGCGCGGCACGATCATTCACGATGTGGTCGGCCAGTTCGCCGAGCGCTTTCCCAAGGAGCTTCCCGCGCACGCTCCCGAAATTCTGCTGGGCCTGGGCGAAGAAGCCTTCGCGGACATTCGCGACGCCTATCCCGAGCTCTATGCGGAATGGTGGCCCCGGTTCGAGCGGCTCGCCATTGCCTTCCTCGATTGGGAGCAGCAGCGCCGTCCGAGCCTGACGGAGGTTTATGCGGAGCGCTCCGGCCGCCTCTCGATTCCGCTCCCCGACGGCTCCGTCTTCCTGCTGCGGGCACGCGCGGACCGCATCGAGCAGCGCCGCGACGGCGGCTTCACCATCATCGACTTCAAGACCGGCCAGCCTCCCGGCGTGCGCGAGGTCTATGCGGGCTTCTCGCCGCAGCTGACGCTCGAAGCCATGATGCTGATGAAGGGCGCGTTCAAGGGCTTAGCGATGGCGAAGGAGACGCCGGATCTCGTCTATGTTCACACCACCGGCGGACGCGAGCCGATCAAGCCCCGCCTGATCGAGCCGGGACGCAGCGAAGAACGATCCGTGCCGGAGATCGTGGAAGAGCATCGCCGCCGCTTCGAGGGCATGATAGCCCGCTTCGTGAAGGGCGAAGCGGCTTACGTGTCGCGTCCCTTCCCGAAATATGCGCGGCGCTTCTCGGAATACGACCACTTGGCGCGGGTGAAGGAATGGTCGCTGGCGAGCGCCGGCGGCGGTGAGGGCGGCGAATGAGCAACGATCTCGTCATCCCCGATTACACCAAGGAAGCGCAGCGCCGCGCCGCGAACCCGAGCGCCTCCGCCTGGGTGTCGGCCAATGCGGGCGCAGGCAAGACGAAGGTGCTCACCGACCGCGTGGTGCGTCTGCTTCTGGCGGGCTCGCTGCCGGGTCGCATTCTCTGCCTCACCTTCACCAAGGCCGCCGCCGCGAACATGGCGATCCGTGTGTTCGAGCGTCTGGGCCGCTGGGTGACGATGGACGAGGACAGCCTCGTTGCGGAACTCACCGAACTCGAAGGACGGAAGCCGACACGCCAGCAGGTGAAGCTCGCCCGCACGCTTTTCGCGCGCGCCGTCGAAACGCCGGGCGGCTTGAAGATCGACACCATCCACGCCTTCTGCGAACGCCTGCTCCATCTCGTTCCCTTCGAGGCCAATGTGCCTGCGCGCTTTGCAGTGCTGGACGAGAGCCAGACCGACGAGATGCTGGCCCAGGCCGTGAAGAATGTACTGGCCGACGCTTCCAACGGCAACTTCCCGCACCTGAAGGACGCGCTCGACATCATCAGCGTCGATGCGGTGGGCGACGCGCTGACATCGGCGCTCAACGCCGCCCTTCGCTGCAAGGATTTCCTGCACGATGCCACCGGCATCGCGCGCTTGCGTCAGGAGCTTGGGCTCAAGCCCGGCGAGACGCTTGCGAACATCGAACAGGCGATGCTGGAAGGCGGCCTGAAGCCGGAGAACTGGGCAGCCATCGCGCAGGAGCTTCTCAGAGGAAAGGCCACGGACCAGAAGCGCGCCGCGTCCTTGATCGCGGCGGCGGAAGCCACCGATCCTTCCGCCAAGCTCGAATACTACCTTTCGGTGTTCCTCACCGATGCCGGGACGCCCCGTAAGGGATCCGCGTTCCTGACGAAGGATGTCGACGAGGGCTTGAAGGACAAGCTGCTCGACGAGCAGAGCCGCATCTGGACACTCATCGACAGGCAGAAGGCCGCGCGGGCGGTCGAGCGGACGCAGGCCTTGTTCCTGATCGCCGCGGAAATTCACGACCGCGTCGAGAACCAGAAGATGCGCCTGGGCGCGCTCGACTTCCAAGATCTCATCGACAAGACGCTGACGCTTCTCTCGCGCGGCGACACCGCCTGGGTGCTCTACAAGCTCGACCGCGGAATCGACCACGTGTTGATCGACGAGGCGCAGGACACGAACCCGCAGCAATGGGAAATCCTGCGCAAGATCACCGAGGATTTCACCGCAGGCGAAGGCGCGGTCGGCAAACGCATCCGCACGCTCTTTGCGGTCGGCGATCCCAAGCAGTCGATCTACGGCTTCCAGGGCGCAGCTCCGCAGGAATTCGAATCCACCCGCCGCGATTGGTCGAGGAAGGTGCGCGAGGCTGCGCTTCTCTTCGAAGATGTGTCGCTCACCATGTCGTTCCGCTCGGGCAAGGCGGTGCTGTCGGCGGTGGACGCCACCTTCGCGCTGGAGAAGAACTTCAAAGGCCTGTCCTTCGAGGACAAGGCCATCGGCACCGTGCACGAGAGCGCGCGTCCGCATGCGCCGGGCCTCGTGGAATTGTGGCCCACCGAAACGCCCGCCGATGAGGAGGAGCCCGAGGCCTGGGTTCTTCCTGTCGATGAGCCCGAACAGCAATCGCCGCCCGTCGTCGTTGCGCGCCGCATCGCGCAGGCGGTGAAGTGCTGGACCACCAAGGGCGACGAGCATGGGCGCAAATGGAGCGCGGGCGACGTGCTCGTGCTCGTGCGCAAGCGCGGCGCGGCTTTCGAAGCTGTGATCCGCGCATTGAAGGAAGCAGGTGTGCCTGTCGCGGGCGCGGACCGTCTCAATATCGGCGAGCACATCGCCGTGCTCGATCTCGTGGCGGCGGGGCGCACGGCCCTGTTGCCGGATGATGACCTGACGTTCGCCACCGCTCTGAAGTCGCCCCTCGTCGGCCTCGACGACGACGATCTCATCCGCATTGCGGCGGATCGTGCCGATGACGAGTCGCTGCACGCGGCGCTCACACGTCATGCGGAACTGGGCTGCACGAAATCGAAAGCCGGCTGCGAAGCGTTGCAGGCCTGGCGCGAGCTTGCCGCGCAGAACGGCCCCTTCGGTTTCTTCGCCACCCTGCTCGGACCGCGCGGCGGTCGTTCGAAGCTTGTCGCGCGGCTGGGCAGCGAAGCAGGCGATGCCATCGATGCGTTCCTGTGCTTCGCGCATCAATCGGAGATGACGGAGACGCCATCGCTCACCGTGTTCCTCAACCGCTTCGAGTCCGCATCGCACACGATCAAGCGCGATCTCGACTCGGTGAACAACGAAGTGCGCGTGATGACGGTGCATGGCGCAAAAGGCCTCGAAGCGCCCGTCGTCATTCTCATCGACGGCTGCGAGGTGCTAGGCCGCGATCCGCCGCTCCTGCAGCTGACCACGAAGACGGGCGACAAGATCCCCGTCTGGTCGCCGGGCAAGAGCGCCGATTGCAGCGTCATGGAAGAGGCCCGCGATCTTCTGCATGCGAAGGGACACGAGGAGCACAACCGCCTGCTCTACGTAGCGATGACCCGCGCCAAGGACCGGCTCGTGATCGCGCCCTATCGGACGAGCGGCAAGGAATCGCCGCAGGAAGCCTGGTGCGAGATGATCCGCCATGGCCTCGTCGAGAAGGCGGGCGGCTTGGAGCGCTCCGAGGCGCCCTACGGCCCCATCGATATCTGGCGCGAGGGCTCGCCGCTGGCGCGCACGCTTGTGGCGGAATCGGATGTTGCTCCGCTGGAGCCTTTCGAGGTTCCGGACTGGCTGACTCTCCCCGTCCGGTCGGAGCCCGAGCCCCTGCCCCCGATCCGCCCGTCGAGCGCCCTGGGCGCCGCCGAGCGCATGACGCGCCCCGGCGACGGGCCCTATGCGCCCGAGGCCCGGCTTCGCGGCACTCTCGTCCATGCCCTGTTGGAGCGTTTGCCTGCGTTGGATCCGGAGCACCGGGAAACCATGGCGCGGGCCTATGTGCGGGCCCGCGCGCCCCGCCTTCCGACGGAGGTTCGCGAGTCGGTGATCGCCAATGCCATCGACGTTCTGGAGCACGAGGGCCTGGGAGCCCTGTTCGGCCCAGGCTCCAGGGCCGAGGCACCCATTGCCGGCAAGGTTCTGACGACCGAAGGCGAACTTATGGTCTCCGGCCAGATCGATCGCCTGACCGTTCTGGAGAACGAGGTTCTGGTGGCGGATTTCAAGACCACCGCCCGGGCTCCCAGGCCCGGCCAGCCGGCCCCTCAATCCTACGTGGCCCAGCTTGCGCTCTACCGGATGCTGCTTTCCGAGATCTATCCAGACAAGCGCATCCGCACCTTCCTGGTCTGGACGGCGGGTCCGGTGATCCACGAACTGATGGAACCGGAGCTTGAATCCGCGCTTACCCTCATCAAAGCGGCGTGAGGGAAATTTGCCCTTGCTTGATTCCCGGTTTCGCCGTTCTTACCTTGACCCTATCGTCGAGCGGCTCGTTTTGAGTCGCTGTATCAAAAGTTCAAAGGTGATGTGATGGCGACCGTTAAGGTGACCGACGCAAGCTTCGCGCAGGACGTCCTGCAATCCTCCGAGCCCGTCGTGGTCGATTTCTGGGCGGAATGGTGCGGCCCCTGCCGCATGATCGGCCCGGCCCTGGAAGAGATTTCCAACGAGATGGACGGCAAGGTGAAGATCGCCAAGGTCAATGTGGACGAGAATCCGCAGATCGCCTCGCAGTTCGGCATCCGCTCGATCCCGGCGCTCATGATGTTCAAAGGCGGCCAGGTGGTGGCTCAGAAGATCGGCGCCGCTCCCAAGGGCGACCTGACCAAGTGGATCCAGGCTTCCGCCTGATCGGCTCAGAAATCCGGAACACGAAAGGGGCCCTCGGGCCCCTTTTTCATCAGCGCCGATCCATCGCGCTCTGATCCATGTAGACGATCTCCCAGATATGCCCGTCGAGATCGCTGAAGCTGCGTCCGAACATGAAGCCGTGATCTTCCGGCTCCCGTACCTCGTGGCCGCCCTGAGCCACGGCTCTGTCGACCAGCTGGTTCACGCGCGCCCTGCTCTCGACGGACAAAGACGTCAGCCCTGACATCGGAGCAGCTTCCGCGCTGGGCCTGCGGGTGGAGTCCCGGTACTTCGCCTGCGTCAGCAGCATGACGAAGATGTCGTCCGAAATCACCATGCAGGCGGCGCTCTCATCGGTGAACTCGGGATCGAGGCCAAAGCCCATCGCCTTGAAGAAGCGCACCGACCGCTGAAGATCCTTCACCGGCAGGTTGACGAAGATTTTGGTGGCCATGGCCGCTATCCTTATTCAGGCAGCGTTCCATTGGCTGCCAGCACCTCACCTGCCAGATAGAGCGATCCGCAGATCAGGACACGGGGCGGACGGTCCCAAACATAATTATGCAGCGAAGCGAGCGCGGATTCGACGCTCGGCGCGATGGAAGTGGTGAGTCCCACGCTCGCTGCGATGGCTGCCACTTCTTCCGCCGGACGCGCGGCGATCTGGCCTGAGATCGGCACCGCGATCACCTCGCGCGCAAGGCCGGCAAAATTCTTGAAGAAGGCCTGGCTGTCCTTGGTGCCGAGCATGCCGGCGATCAGCACGAGCGGCGCGTCGGAGCGTTCGCTCTGGTCGGCCATGGCAGCGGCCAGCACGCGCGCGCCATCGGGGTTGTGACCGCCGTCGACCCACAGCTCGCATCCGGGAGGCGCGATCTCCGGCAGGCGGCCTTTGGAGAGGCGCTGCAGGCGTCCGGGCCACTCGGCGCGGCTGACTCCGGCCTCGAAGGCCGCAGTCTCGAACGACTCGAATCCCGCTGCGCGCAGGGCCGCGATCGCCGTGCCCGCATTAGTGAATTGATGCCGCCCGATGAGCTTCGGGCGCGGCAGATCGAGCAGGCCCTTCTCGTCCTGATAGACGAGGCGTCCGCCCTCCTCATGCACGGAGAAATCCTGCTGGCCAATAATGATTGGCGATGCGCCGATGCGTTCCGCCTCGCTGAAAAGCGTCTGATCGGCTTCCGCGTAATCCTGCGGCGCGATGATCGCCGGGCATCCACGCTTGAAGATGCCCGCCTTCTCCTTCGCAATCGCCTGCAGGGTCGTGCCGAGATATTCCGCGTGATCGTGACCGATGGGCGTGACGACGGAGGCAGCCGGCCTGTCGATGACGTTCGTGGCATCGAACCGGCCGCCGAGGCCCACTTCAAGCAGCAGCACGTCGGCGGGTTCTTCCGCGAAGATCAGAAGCGCGGCGGCGGTGGTGATCTCGAACACGGTGATCGGCTCGCCCGCGTTCACCGCCTCGCAGCGGCGGAAGGCTTCGACCAGACGATCCTCTGTCACATAACGTCCGCCGCCGAAACGGCCGAGGCGGATGCGCTCATGGAAGCGCACGAGATGCGGCGAGGTATAGACGTGAACGGCGAGCCCCGCGCTTTCCAGGATCGCCCGCATGAAGGCGATGGTGGAGCCCTTGCCGTTGGTCCCCGCCACATGGAGCACGGGCGGCAGACGCCGCTCGGGATTCCCAAGCTGGCCCAGAAGGCGCTGGATGCGCCCGAGCGACAGATCGATGGTCTTCGGGTGCAGGGCGAGAAAGCGCGCAATCAGCGCATCTGAGGAATCCATCGCCCTGCTCCAAGCATGATCCGAAAAAGTGGAACCCGGTTTTTCGACACGATCACGCGAAATAAAAATTACTCGGCGGCAGCCGCTACGGCGCCCGTGCTCGTGCTTGCGGTCGGAGCAGCCGCAGGAGCCTTCATGAAGAGGCGCGACAGGCGGGCGATGGTCGGCTTCAGATCATGGCGATGGACGACCATGTCCACCATCCCGTGCTCCTTCAGGTACTCGGAGCGCTGGAAGCCATCGGGCAGCTTCTCGCGAATGGTCTGCTCGATCACGCGCGGGCCGGCAAAGCCGATGAGCGCACCGGGCTCGGCGAGATGCACATCGCCCAGCATCGCATAGGACGCGGTGACGCCGCCGGTGGTGGGGTTCGTGAGCACCACGATGTAGGGCAGCTTCGCATCGCGCAGGCGGCGGATCGCCACCGTGGTGCGCGGCATCTGCATGAGGGAGAGAATGCCCTCCTGCATGCGCGCGCCGCCGGAACCGGCGAAGAGCACGTAAGGAGTCTTCTTGTCGAGGGCGGTCTCGGCCCCCTTCACGAAAGCCTCACCAGCCGCCATACCGAGCGAGCCGCCCATGAAGCCGAAATCCTGCACGGCAATGGTCATCGGCAGATCTTCGACGCGGCCGAAGCCCACCTTGAAGGCATCCTGCTGGCCGGTCTTGGCGCGGGCATCCTTCAGGCGATCGATATATCTCTTCTCGTCGCGGAACTTCAGCGGATCGACGGCCACCTCAGGAAGCGCCACATCGAGCCATGTACCGCCGTCGAACATGAGCTGCAGGCGCTGTGTCGCGGAGATGCGCATGTGGTGGTTGGAGCCGGGGATCACCCACTGGTTCGCTTCCACGTCCTTGTGGAACACGACCTGTCCCGTATCCGGGCACTTGATCCAGAGATTGTCCGGCGTCTCGCGCTTGAAGAGCGTCTTGATCTTCGGACGGACGACTTCGGAAATCCAGTTCATCGCTTGCTTCCTTTTCAGAGGCTCTGTCTTGAGCCCTCATCCTGTGAGGAGGTGCGCAGCACCGTCTCGAAGGACGAGGGCGTCTCCAGCGCCCACTGGACCATCCTTCGAGACGCCGCTTCCAGCGGCTCCTCAGGATGAGGTCCTGATATTGTTCTTACGCAGCCGCGCGCTTCGACACCGAGCGCACGCCTTCGCTCAATTCCTTCACCAATGTGGTGACGGCCTCGACCGAGCGCGAGGTGGCGCGGCCTTCCGCATCGAGCGTGCCCTTCAGCACGTCGATGAGAGCCGAACCGACCACGACGCCGTCGGCGCCCTTGGCCACCGCCGCCGCATGCGCGCCGCTCTTCACGCCGAAGCCCACCACGACGGGCAGGGGCGTATGATGCTTGATGCGCTCCACCGCCGAGGCGACCTTGCCGAAATCCGGGGTCGCCGCGCCGGTGATGCCGGTGATCGAAACGTAATAAACGAACCCTGCCGTATTGGCGAGCACCGCCGGAAGACGCGCATCGTCCGTGGTCGGAGTTGCAAGACGGATGAAGGCCAACCCTGCCTTCAACGCCGGAAGGCACAACTCGTCGTCCTCTTCCGGCGGCAGGTCCACGATGATGAGACCGTCGACGCCGACTTCCTTAGCGTCAGCGAGGAAGCGGTCGACGCCATAGACGTAGAGCGGGTTGAAATAGCCCATGAGGATCACAGGCGTATCCCGATCCTCCGCGCGGAAGCGGCGGATGAGATCGAGGGTTTTCACCGTGTCCTGCCCCACTTTCAGGGCGCGCAGGCCAGCGGCCTGGATCGCCGGGCCGTCGGCCATGGGATCGGTAAAGGGCAGGCCGAATTCCACGATATCCGCGCCCGCCTTGGGCAGGCTCTTGAGGATTTCGAGCGAGGTTTCCGGGTCCGGGTCGCCCGCCATGATGTACGTGACGAGAGCGGCGCGGCCTTCCGCACGGCATTGTTCAAAACGGGCTTCGATGCGCTTGGTCATGGGCGGGGTGTTTAGCACGGGTTTTGCGGGATGTGGACAGGGATATCGCATCGCCACACAATGCATCAAAGTATCACTTAGAGTCCTCTAAGGAGAAGCCTAACCATGCTCTTATTATCCAAGACCTTTACTTTCTTCTCGCTAAGAACGGCTGTCGCTGCCTGCGCATTAGGATCAATGATGAGCGCTGTCCAGGCAGAGGCAACATACATACAAATTATTGCCTTTGGTGAGTTTGGGCCTCCGCCGGGCGACAGCCAAGCCCCACCTGAAAACGTCGTAGAACTCTTTTCAAAAGTTGAAACCAACAAGCTTGTGCGCTGGACCAACTGTATTACTGCGAAGCTTGGAACTCGGATGGGCCTCCTGCTTAAACACACAGGAGCGAACGGGACGCACCTTCCAGTGGAAGTTGAATTACATCATCCGCCATACACCAGCCTTGATGGACGCACCCGAACTGTCGAGTCCTGGTCGATGAACCTTTCACACCAACCCTTATATACAGGCTGGCATTTTGACGAATCTCACGAACTGGTCCCTGGCCACTACATCATGAAGATAGTACGCCAAGGACAAATTGTGTATTCTGAGCACTTTATAGTTGTGCTATCCCGCTCGGATTGCACAAAGCACTCTTAACTACGCCCTTCACCTCTCGTTATTGATCCAGAACGGATCACGCTTGGCTTGATCCACGGCATCGAGGAAGTCCTGCCACATCGCAGGGTCGGATGTGATCGGATCCCCTGCTAAGGTGCGCCCGAGCGTGGTCGCTGCATAGAGCCAAAGCGCGTCGTCCGATGTTTTACCGCCTCGGATCCACCAGCCTCGATGAACTTATGCAAGGCTTGGAATGCCTCCCCGACGGTCAGCAATTCATCGTGGCGGGGCGTCAGGTTCAAAGCTTATTCCCCAGATGCTCCGCGATCTGGAACAGGTCCTTGTCGCCGCGGCCTGAGATGTTGACCACCATCAGGTGATCCTTCGGCTTCTTGGGCGCGAGTTCGATGACCTTGGCGAGGGCGTGGCTGGGCTCCAGCGCGGGCAGGATGCCCTCGAGGCGCGAGCAGAGCTGGAAGGCTTCCAGCGCCTCGTCGTCGGTGGCGGAGATGTAGGTCACGCGGCCCATCTCATGCAGCCAGGCGTGCTCGGGACCGATGCCGGGATAGTCGAGACCGGCGGAGATGGAATGGGCATCGCTGATCTGCCCGTCCTCGTTCATGAGGAGATAGGTGCGGTTGCCGTGCAGCACGCCGGGGCGTCCGCCCGTGAGCGAGGCGGCGTGCAGCTTGTCGAGGCCGTGGCCCGCGGCTTCCACGCCGTAGATCTCCACATCCTTGTCGTCGAGGAACGGGTGGAACAGGCCGATGGCGTTGGAGCCGCCGCCGATGCAGGCGACGAGCGAATCCGGCAGGCGGCCTTCCGCCTCCATCATCTGCTTGCGCGTCTCGTCGCCGATCACGCACTGGAAGTCGCGCACCATGGCGGGATAGGGGTGCGGGCCCGCCACCGTGCCGATGCAGTAGAAGGTGTCGGCAACGTTGGTGACCCAGTCGCGCAGGGCCTCGTTCATGGCGTCCTTGAGCGTCTTCGTGCCGGACTGCACGGGCACGACCTTGGCGCCCAGCATGTTCATGCGGAACACGTTCGGCTTCTGCCGCTCCACATCCACCGCGCCCATGTAGACGATGCATTCGAGACCGAAGCGCGCGCAGAGCGTCGCGGTGGCGACACCATGCTGGCCGGCACCCGTCTCGGCGATGATGCGCTTCTTGCCCATGCGGCGGGCGAGAAGGATCTGGCCGAGCACGTTGTTCACCTTGTGCGCGCCGGTGTGGTTCAGCTCCTCGCGCTTGAAGTAGATCTTCGCGCCGCCGAGATGCTCGGTCATGCGTTCCGCGTAATAGAGCGGGCTCGGACGGCCGATGTAATGGGTGGAGAAATACGCCATGTCGGCGTGGAAGCCCGGATCGTTCCTGGCCTCGTTGTAGGCCTTTTCCAGTTCCAGGATGTTCGGCATCAGCGTCTCGGCGACGAAGCGGCCGCCGAACTGACCGAAATGCCCGCGCTCGTCGGGACCGATGCGGAAGGAATTGGGTTGAGCTTGAGCTGACACGGCCTGTCCTGATTACTTTAATGCTGGGCAGCGAATGCTGTCCGGGCTGCCTGGATGAAGGCTTTGATCCTGGCCGGGTCCTTGAGGCCCGGCCCGCTTTCCACCCCCGACGAGACGTCGACGGCTTTCGGCCTGGTCAGCCTTATAGCCTCCGCGACGTTGTCAGGATTGAGGCCACCTGACAACATGATGGGAAGAGCCGGGTCAAGCCCGTCGAGAAGCTTCCAGTCGAAGGAGACGCCGTTGCCGCCGGGCAACGCATCCGCCTTGGGGGGTTTGGCGTCGAGCAGGATGTGCTCGGAACCCTTCGCATAGGGAGCCACGGCCTCCAGATCGCTCTTTTCGGCAATGCCCACGGCTTTCATGACCGGACGATTGACCATGGAGCGGATCTCGGCGACGCGCTCAGGGCTCTCATGCCCATGCAGCTGGATCAGGTCAGGGTTGATGGCCTCGACGGCCTGGGCGATCTCCTCGTCGCCGGGATCGACCAGCAGGACGACGCGCTTCGCGCGGCCCTTGGCCTGCAGCGACAGGCGGTGGCCGAGATCGAGGGTCACATGGCGAGGGCTTTTCGGATAACGGACGAATCCGACCATGTCCGCGCCGGCATCCAACGCGGCGGCCAGGGTTTCGGGGCTTGAGAGCCCGCAGATCTTGATCAGGTTGTTCATTGTTGCATTTTACGACGGATTGGCCAGCAAATGCCATACCAGCATTGCCGCAGCCAGATCCTCCAGCGCCGTGCCGACCGATTTGAACACGGTAATCGCCTTGTCGTTCCGCGACGGCGGATTGCGGCAGAGGTCGAACAGGGTGCCGCGCACATGAGCTTCGGCAATCGCGCCCGCCTGGATGGAGACGGCTACGTCGCCGCCCTCGAACTTGGCGGCATCCGTATCCACGAAGACCTGCGCCCTGCGCAGGGCCTCGTCGTCGGCCTCCCGCATTTTCAGGTTGAACGCCCCGACGAGATCGAGATGCGCGCCCTCCTTCAGCCAATCGCCTTTTACGATGGGCGCGGTGGACAGGGTGGCGCAGGAGACGAGATCCGCCTCGCGGACCGCCGCCTCGAGATCCGTCACGGCTGTGACGGGCAAGCCCTCGGCGCGAAGCTGAGCCGCCACTTCCTCAGCCCTGTCGGGCCGATGGTTCCATAGACGGACCTCGCCGATCGGCCTTTGGCTCATGTGAGCGCGGATGAGGAAGGGCGCGAGCGCACCGGATCCCACCATCACCATGCGGTTGGCATCGGCCCGGGCGAGGTGACGGGCGGCCAGGGCGGAGGCCGCCGCGGTCCGCCATACGGTCAGGCGGGTCCCGTCGAGCACAGCGATGGGCTGGCCCGTTTCGCCGTTCATGAGCAGGTATGAGCCCATGACGCTGGGAAGATTTTTCTTTCCGTTCTCCGGGAAGACGGAAACCACCTTCACGCCGACGAACCCGTTCCCCGTTGCGGGCCCGGTCCAGGACGGCATCAGCAGGAGCGTGCCATGCTCCCCTGCCCGCTCGATCTCATGGTGGTGCCGGACCGGCGTGACCATGTCGCTGCGAAACGCCTCGGCCAGGGCATCGACCAGAGCAGGAAAGGTGAGAGCCCGATCGATCTCGGCGGAGGAAATGACGCGCATGGATATTATGAAGTTCAGCGAGCCCTAGAAGCTCGACGATTGCGGAGATGGGAGGGTGGCCGGCAGGTTCGCGGTATTCTGGGTGCGCAGACGCTCGGTCTCGTGACGCAACTGGTCCGCCTCGCGGCGGTAGCGGCGACGGGCCTTGCGGGTCTTGCCCTGAGCGAGCCAGCTTGCCGTGCCGCCGATGATCACGCCCAGCGCAACGGCGGCGAAAATCACGGCGAAGAGCGGAATCTGCGCCGCGAATTCAGGTGCTTGCTGCGAGAACGGATCCAGCGACAGGGTCACCGGAGCGCGGTTCGCCACCGCCAGCAGGACCACCAGAATCGCGATCGGCAGAAGAATGAGCGCCTTCAGAAAGCGAATCACGAGCACCTCTCGAATGTTATTGGGCAGCAGCCGCCTTCAGCACCTTGGAGGCCGGAGCGTTGAGGCGCTGACGCATTTCCTTGCCCGTCTTGAACACGGGTACGACCTTTTCGGAGATCGAAACGGATTCACCCGTGCGCGGGTTGCGGCCCGTACGGGCATCGCGCTTCTTCACGGAGAACGCCCCGAAGCCGCGCAGCTCCACCCGGTCCCCTCGGGCCAGCGCATCGGCGATGGTGTCGAGGATCGCATTCACGATCTTCTCCACATCGCGCTGATACAAATGCGGGTTCTGCTCAGAGATCTTGAGCACCAATTCTGACTTGATCATGGAAAGCTATATCTTTGATGATGCTTTATTTTTCGGAAGGTTGCCAGACGGCCAGCAGGCCGTCAAGCCGGGCTGCCTCTGCGTGAGCATCGGTTCTGCGCAGGGCCTCCGCCACACGCTCGAACCCCATCAGATCGACGGCCGTCGCCGTCATGGCGAAAACGGAGAAATCGCGGTCGGAGCGCGGCTTCCAATCCCGAATCGGCAGGTCCTTGGCGACGCCCTTCTCGGACTCGAGCCAGGCCACCGCGTCGCGTTCGGCGCCGAGCTTGTCCACCAGCTTCATGGGGACGCCCTGACGGCCGCTGAACACCTGCCCGGTCGAGGCTGCGTTCAGCTCCTCCTCGCTCAGGTGACGGCGCTCGCGCACGAGAGCCTTGAACCAGTCATAGGTATCGTTGACCACCAGCTGGGTCGCGGCGCGAGCCTCCGGCGAGGTAGGCGTGAAGGGATTCGGCTCCGCCTTGAGCGGCGCGGATTTGATGGCCTCCATCTTCACGCCGACATTCCCGAGCAGGCCCGAGAGGTCGGGATACTGGAACAACACGCCGATGGAGCCGACGAGCGACGTCTCGCGGGCGACGATGTAGTCCGAGGCGATGGCCGTGATGTAGCCGCCCGACGCGGCTGTGCCGTCCACGAAAGTGACGACCGGCTTTTTCTCCGCGAGGCGGCGGATGTTGCGATAGAGCTCCTCGGAACCCGTGGTGGTGCCGCCGGGGCTGTTGATGGAGATCACCACGCCGGAGACGAGACTGGAATCGCCGACCCGCTGCATGAGGTCCGACAGGCGCTGATTGCCGGTGATCACGCCGTCGATGGAGATGCGGGCGATCTGCTGCTGCACGCCGCCATAACCCATGCGGTCCGCGGCGGCATAGCCGATGGCGGCAACGGCGGCGATCAAGCCTGAGAATCCGGCGATGCGCCAGAAGGACAACTTGCGGCGCAGACGGCGACGATCGGCAATGGCTTCGGCATCGATGGACATCGGTTCGTCTCTTAAACTCAGTTCACTGATGTGTGGGGCAGCACCCTATTGCGAAGGCAGATAGGGCGGCAAGGGAGACGACCAATAAAAAACTCACGCGATCGCCCGCGTTTCAGCCGATCCTGCAGGAAAAGGGTGAAGGGCGGGGGTCGCAAAATCGGAGCGCATCAGCTGATCCAGAGCGCAAAGCATCACTACGGCCTCATGGCCGGGCTTGTCCGGATCATCCACGTCTTTACGCCCTCTGTCCTCATCCTGAGGAGCAGCGCAGCTGCGGCTCGAGGGAGCCCTCCAGCGCGCACTCGATCCTCCTTCGAGAGGGCCGCTGAAGCGACCTTCTCAGGATGGGGGCAGAGTGCGCAAGATGCCAGTGATAGCGAGAAAGCCGGTCCAGCGGCTCGCCCGAAGTCCCTCCCAGCAAGAGACCAATAAAAAAATCCCCGGGCCGTAGCCCGGGGATCCATCAGGTCCGACGTGTCGGATCCCGATTACTTCTTGCCGGCCTTGTTCAGGGCGGCGCCGAGGATGTCGCCGAGCGACGCACCCGAGTCGGTCGAGCCGTACTGAGCCATGGCTTCCTTCTCCTCAGCGACCTCGAGGGCCTTGATGGAGACGGTGACGCGGCGAGCCTTGCGGTCGAATTGCGTGACGCGGGCATCGAGCTTCTCGCCGGCGGCGAAGCGCTCGGGGCGCTGGTCGGCGCGGTCGCGAGCAAGCTCGGAGCGCTTGATGAAGGTGGTGAGGTCGGTGTCGACGATCTTCACCTCCAGGCCGCCGTCCTTCACCTCGAGAACCTCGCAGGTGACGATCTGGCCCTTCTTGAACTCGCCAGCTTCGGCGAAGGGGTCGCCGGCCAGCTGCTTGATGCCGAGCGAGATGCGCTCCTTCTCGACGTCCACGTCGAGAACCTGAGCGCGAACCATGTCGCCCTTCTTGAAGTCGTCGATGACCTGCTCGCCCGGACGGTTCCAGTCGAGGTCCGAGAGGTGGACCATGCCGTCGACGTCGTTCTCGAGGCCGATGAACAGACCGAACTCGGTCTTGTTCTTCACCTCGCCCTCAACCTCGGAGCCGACAGGGTGCTTCTCGGCGAAAGCCTCCCACGGATTCTGGAGCGTCTGCTTCAGACCCAGCGAGATGCGGCGCTTCACCTGATCGACCTCGAGGATCACGACCTCAACCTCTTGCGAGGTGGAGATGATCTTGCCGGGGTGAACGTTCTTCTTCGTCCAGGACATCTCGGAGACGTGGATCAGGCCTTCGATGCCCGGCTCCAGCTCAACGAACGCACCGTAATCGGTGATGTTCGTGACGCGGCCCTTCAGCTTGGCCTGAACCGGGTAGCGGGCGGCGATGCCCTCCCACGGATCGGCGAGCAGCTGCTTGATGCCGAGCGAGATGCGGTGCGTGTCGTGGTTGATCTTGATGATCTTCACCTTCACCGTCTGGCCGATGGTTACGACCTCGGACGGATGGTTCACGCGGCGCCATGCCATGTCGGTGACGTGCAGCAGGCCGTCGATGCCGCCGAGATCAACGAACGCACCGTACTCGGTGATGTTCTTGACCACGCCGTCGATGACCTGACCCTCTTCGAGGTTGGCCACGAGCTCGGAGCGCTGCTCGGCGCGGCTCTCTTCGAGAACCGTGCGGCGCGACACGACGATGTTGCCGCGGCGGCGGTCCATCTTGAGGATCTGGAACGGCTGAGCCACGCCCATGAGCGGGGTGACGTCGCGAACCGGGCGGATGTCGACCTGCGAGCGGGGCAGGAACGCCACGGCGCCGTCGAGGTCGACCGTGTAGCCGCCCTTCACCTGGTTGAAGATGGTGCCGTTGACGCGCTCCTGGGCCTCGAAGGCCTTCTCGAGCTTCACCCACGACTCTTCGCGGCGGGCCTTGTCACGGGAGATGACGGCCTCGCCCAGCGCATTTTCGATGCGCTCGACGTAAACTTCGACCTCATCGCCAACGTTCAGTTCACGCTCGCGGTTGGGGCCGGTGAATTCTTTCAGAGCGACGCGACCTTCGGTCTTGGCGCCGATATCGATGACCGCGACATCCTTCTCGATGGCGACCACCTTACCCTTCACAACCGAGCCTTCGCTGATCTCGGACGTGCGGAAGGATTCTTCGAGCAGAGCGGCGAAATCTTCACGGCTCGGCTGCTGGAAAGCTGCAGACATAGGTTCTCCTGAATGGCCCTCGTTAAAGGGGCAACGCCGGCGGCTCGTGTGAACGGGCCGTTTCCCTCCGCCGCTGCCAGGAACGCCCCTTCAGGGCCATGTCCCAGGCATACCGCCATGAGGCGGGCCGGCGCATCACCGGCGGACAGAAACGCTTTTATCGTCAAGATCTTAGCGGAACGCCTGCGGGGCGCGGATCACGCACCCTCGAACGCAGTACACCGTCAATACCTGTCGGATGGGCGTTCCTTTATCCCAAATGGCCTTGGATCACAAGGCTTTCAAGAGATTGAGGATTCCTGCCGGGACGCGGAGAGGATCTTGAGCAGTTCCTGAGCGGCAGCGCGCCGCTTCCCCTCCGACCCAGGATCGTGAGCGATCCTTTTGAAGAGCGGACGAAGGCTCGATATTGCTTCTCCTAGGGCAGCCTCAACCCTCTCGACTGTCCGGCTCGAGCTCAGAAAGATCTCTTGGCCCGGCTCCGGATCAAAGCTGCAGTAAAGATCGATCAGAACGTTTAAGGCAGCCCATGATGGCCAATCCCTACCCTGCTCGATGACCTTGCCCAGAATGGGAACGACAGCAACAGCGACAGGATAATATGTTCCTGCGTGATTGTTGCCTGTCGCAGACAGCAGATTGTTGTAGGCCCGCCAAGCCGAGTCCTGGCTGGCAGCATCAGCAATCGCTAAAAGCGCTTTCTGAAGCGTCCCTGGTGCATTCTCAGGGGGCTGAGACTGAGAGGTCCAGTCCACCTTTGAGAGAGCGTCGAGAAGCAGAGCGTTGTCCATGCTGATCGGGTTCCGTGCTCCAGGGCCTCTCAGGAAGCATCATTATTGCACCCTGTCTAGCTCTGGGCCGGTAGCCATTCACACGGGCAGATCCGAGCGCCGGGCCTGCCTGGCCGCCCATTCGAGGGCCTGTTCCAGCCGGTCGTTGCCCCAGAACATCTCGCCATCCTCCGCAATGAAGGTGGGGGCGCCGAAGATGCCGCGGCTCTGGGCTTCTTCGTTCAGGCGCCGCAGACAGGACTTTTTGGTCTCGGATTGCGCCTCAGCCATGATGGACTCCGGATCGAGCCCGAGGCCGGACAGGATTCCGGACAGCACCTGCACATCGGAGAGGTCGCGGCCTTCGCCGAATTCGGCCATGTAGGCGGCCTTGGTGAAGACGGGCGTCCAGCCCGAGTCCAAGCCCACGAGAGCGATGCGGGCTGCCAGAAGCGTGTTCTGCGGGAAGGGATTGGGCTTGTAGAGCGGGAGGCCGAAGCGCACTGCCTCCCGTTCCATGTCCCGCCACATGTAGCGGCCCTTGGCCGGGTAGAGGTTGAAGGGCGAAGTGTCCCATCCTTGAGACTTGAAAATGGGACCGAGGAGGAACGGCCGCCAGACGAGCTCCACACCCGCCTCTTCCGCCGCCTGCTCGATCCGCATGGCGGCGAGGTAGGAATAAGTCGAGGCGAATTCATACCAGAACTCGAAAAGGGGGCGACGAACCATGGGCAGCTCCTTTCGATAAGGAGCTAAAGCATTCCTCCTACCTTGGACAGCATCCCTTTGGACGAGCAGCAATGCTCTTCAAGCATATCGCACCTTAAGCTTTTGTCGTTGCACTCAAAAGCCTTCCCCGTTAAGTCGCGAGCGTCTTTATCATTGGAACACCGACCATGGCTGAGAAGCGCGTGAACAAGGTCGTGCTCGCCTATTCCGGCGGCCTCGACACCTCCATCATCCTCAAGTGGCTGCAGACCACCTATGGCTGCGAGGTGGTGACCTTCACCGCCGATCTCGGCCAGGGCGAGGAGCTGGAGCCCGCCCGCAAGAAGGCCGAGCTGCTCGGCATCAAGCCGGAGAACATCTTCATCGAGGACCTGCGCGACGAGTTCGTGCGCGATTACGTGTTCCCGATGTTCCGCGCCAATGCGCAATACGAGGGCCTGTACCTGCTCGGCACCTCCATCGCCCGTCCGCTGATCGCCAAGAAGCAGATCGAGATCGCCGAGAAGGTGGGCGCCGACGCCGTGTCCCACGGCGCGACCGGCAAGGGCAACGACCAGGTGCGCTTCGAGCTCGGCTACTACGCCCTGAAGCCGGACGTGACCGTGATCGCCCCCTGGCGCGAGTGGGACCTGCGCTCCCGCGAACAACTCATCGCGTTCGCCGAGCAGCACCAGATTCCGATCGCCAAGGACAAGCGCGGCGAGGCTCCGTTCTCCGTCGACGCCAACCTCCTGCACGCCTCCTCCGAGGGCAAGGTGCTGGAAGACCCCGCGCTCGAAGTGCCGGATTACGTCTATTCCCGCACGAACGATCCGGAATCCGCGCCCGACAAGCCGACCGTGATCAAGATCGAGTTCCTCAAGGGCGATCCGGTCGCCATCGACGGCAAGAAGATGGGTCCCGCCGATCTGCTCGCGAAGCTCAACGAACTCGGCAAGATCAACGGCATCGGCCGCCTCGACCTCGTCGAGAACCGCTTCGTCGGCATGAAGAGCCGCGGCATGTACGAGACCCCCGGCGGCACGATCCTTCACCTCGCCCATCGCGGCATCGAGTCGATCACGCTCGATCGCGGCGCGGCGCACCTGAAGGACGAGCTGATGCCGAAATACGCCGAGCTCATCTACAACGGTTTCTGGTTCTCGCCGGAGCGCGAAATGCTCCAGGCCCTCATCGACAAGTCCCAGGAACTCGTCACCGGCGAAGTGACGCTGAAGCTCTACAAGGGCGGCGTCCACCTCATCGGCCGCGAGAGCCCCTACACGCTCTACGACCAGGACCTCGTGACCTTCGAGGAAGGCGCCGTCGCCTACGATCACCGCGACGCTGCAGGCTTCATCAAGCTCAACGCGCTTCGCCTGCGTACGCTGGCCCAGCGCAAGAAGAAGCTGGGGCTGTAAGAGCAAGCAATTCACTTTGCTTAAGAGCAGATACATATTGCTGCCTTTAACGAAACATTATAACCATGAGAGGATCTCAACAGGACTTCTCTCATGGCTCTTCACCATCTTCGACCGCTTGCGTCGGCTCTTCTCATGGCTTTATTGGCTGGATGCGCGACGCCACCCATGCTTCAGACCAACGCCAGCGATATGAAGCCGGAGAATGTTCGCACCTTAATCGCCAAAGACTTGCTTGGGACCCTGGTCTTTGGATCACCGTTCAAAACAAAGGTGATCAACGCGAAGATCAGCGCTCCAGAAGTCGATTCCACGCGCGTCGGCGAGATGGTCAGTTCTTACTGCGTGAACGCCTATCTTGAAAATCCGCTCTTTCCTCTTCACCGCGCTATTTCATCAAAGGTGCGTGTCTATCGGAAGGACGGGAAAGCCGTAACGATTTCCCGTGAAAGCCCTGATACTCATTGCAACGGAACGGGCTTTGAACCATTTCCAGAGCTCGAGAAACTGAGCGCCGAGCGCTACAACACTCCCTAGCCTTTTAGGGCGTGCGCAAAACGCTTCATCAGGTGCCAATACACTAGGTCTGCATATACAGACCTAGGTGCAAACGGAGCTTCGGCTGCAAGAATATGCAAGCATCGGTCCTTACCGTCAGCCGCAGCGCGACGCATAGCTTCTCCAAGCCGAACAGGGATACCATCCGGCTTCTTGCGGGCCTCGGCGTCGAGGGCGATGCGCATGCGGGAGAGACGGTGAAGCACCGCTCGCGCGTGAAGGCCGATCCGACGCAGCCGAATTTGCGGCAGGTTCATCTCATCCATGCGGAACTCTTCGATGAACTCGACGCAAAAGGCTTCTCCGTCGCGCCGGGTGCGATGGGCGAGAACATCACCACGCGCGGAATCGACCTGCTGTCCCTGCCCGTCGGCGCGAGATTGCAGATCGGCCCATCCGCCGTGGTGGAAGTGACGGGCCTGCGCAATCCCTGCATTCAGATCGACCGTTTCCAGAAAGGCCTGATGAAAGCCGTGCTCGACCGCGACAGCGAGGGCAGCCTCATCCTCAAGGCAGGCGTGATGGGGGTCGTCCTGACAGGCGGCGAGGTTCGCCCGAACGATCCGGTTTCCATCATTCTCCCGCCGGAGCCGCACCGACGGCTTGAGCGGGTTTGAGGCCGCGTCACCTCTTCCCAAAAACGCCACAGCGCCGGAACAGCATGGCTTCTCCTGGAGGAGAGGTTCATGAGAGCATCATGCGCGCTGATCCTGTTCGGTCTTCTTTGCGGCTCTGTTCCTGCCGCAGGCCAAAAATCGTCCCTCCCTATGGAGAGGATCACCATTCCCTCCCGGACAATGACGGATGACGCTTTTCTTCAGGGCGATGCGGCCTCGGCTCAGAGCGTCATTCTCACCGGCGAGTTTCAGTTTCCATCAGGTCAGCCGCCATTCCCGGTGGTCATTCTTCTCCACGGTTCCGGCGGCTACAGAAGCGGCGGGATCGCGCGTTGGGCGGCCTTTCTCAACGACATGGGCATCGCGACCCTGCGCATCGACAGCTATACCGGTCGCGGCCTCGTCGAAGTCGCAACGGATCAGGAAAAGATCGGCCAGTTCGCGCAAACCTATGACGCTTATCGAGCCGTCGAGGTTCTGGCCGCCGATCCCCGCGCGGATTCTTCGCGCATCGCAGTGATGGGCTTTTCTCGCGGCGGGATTGCGGCTCTCTACGCGAGCCTCAATCGCTTCAGAAAGCTGCATGGGCCGAAAGCCGGATCGATTGTCGCCCACCTGCCGTTCTATCCCGCCTGCAACTTCGAATTGGTCGACGATCTCGACATTGCCGGCCCTGTCCGCCTGTTTCACGGTGCGGTCGACGACTGGAATCCGGCGCCACCATGCCAAGCCTATATCGAGCGCCTCGCCGCCTCCGGACGCGATGCGGCGATCAGCGTTTATCCTGGTGCGCGCCACGGGTTCGACAACACGGGAACGCCAGCCTTCATGATCGTCGCTGAAGCCCAGACGGCAAAGAACTGCGTGCGCCGCGAGCAGAACGGGCGGATCGTCAATGCCGCGACGGGAGAGCCTTTCAGCTACAAGGACGCCTGCGTCGAGCTCGGCCCATCCCAGCACTACAACGAGGCCGCGGCGCAGGCCGCCCGAATGGAAGTCAAAGCCTTCCTGACCAAGGTCTTTCGCCTCGGCTCGCAGCAATGATCCGCAGTTGCCGGCTCCGATCCCGTGAAGCGGAGCCGGCAGCATGTCGAAGAGGATCAAAGCCGGTCGAGCGACGGATTGCCTCCGCCGAACCAGTTCTTCGTCATGAGCGCCTTCGCCTCCTCCGAGGCCGCGGCATCGCCGCTTGCTTCCGAGGCCTGATACAAACCGGCGGCGGCCCAGCCGTTGTTGGGGGTGCGCTTGATCGCTTCGCGGAAGGCGACCTGCGCCTCCTTCGGTTTTCCCTGCTGCAACAGGGCGGCGCCGAGGGACTGATACACCGGATAGGTCCAGAAGGGCGGCTCCATGTAGGGCAGCCGGTCCTGTACCTGCGCGGCTTCCGCAAACAGCGTCGCAGCCTGCGCGTAATCGCCCTTGGACTGCGCGATCCGCGCTTCCACCACCTTCTCCTCGATGGTCAGCACATCCGGCCCCGGCACGCCGAGTTTGGGCATTTCGACGATGACGGGCGACTGGGCCAGAACAGCGATGGCCGCGATCTCCTGGCGGGCTTCGTCCTCCCGCCCCAACCGCGCCAGGGCGACTCCGCGGGCATAGTGCCAGCGGGCGCGGACGAAGGGGAATTGCGCATCCGGCTCGGGCAGAGCAAGCACCGTCTCCGGCGCGGAAAAATGCGCGTGGGCCGAATAGCGCGCCGCCGCGATGGGCTGCGTCCAGGGCACCTCCTGCTGCGCCCGGCTCGACACGAGATCCGCGAGCTTGTCGGCTGCCGCAAGAGCGGTGCTGCCGTCGCCGCCCATGAGCGCCGAAACCATGACGAAGTGAACATTGTGCGCGTGATAGCCTTCCGCATAGAGCAGGCTCGCGCCGCCCTGCTTCATCATCGCATCGTCGGCTGCGGCAGCCTGCACATTCGCATCCAGGCTCTCGCGCCAGCGGCCGAGGCGATACCAGATATGGCTCGGCATATGCACCAGATGGCCGGCCCCCGGCATCAAAGCCGCGAGCCGCGCCGCATGCGGGGCCGCGCGCTCCGGACTGTCGGAGGCCTCGACGGCGTGGATGTAGAGATGAACGGCGCCCGGATGATCCGGCAGCGCCTTGAGAGGTCCCACCTGCCGGTCGCCGAGCACACCCTCGATGAGCTCGACCATCCGCCCGGACCGTCCTTTCGGAATCTTGCCTCCCTCCTCCCAGTAATCCCAGGGGCTGAGATTCATGAGTGCATCGGCGGTCAGGAGCGCCACATGCGGATTGTCGGGGAAGCGGGCCTGAACGGCCTCCATCGCATCCGCATAGGCCTGGTTCAGAACCGCCTGGTCGGCATTCGGATCGGGCGAATAACGCTTCGAGAGAGCGTCGATCAGGACGGCCTGCAACTCGTCAGAGGGCGCAAGCTTCCTGGCCTGGTCGAGCGCCACCAGCGCGCGGGCATTGGCATCGGGCAGCATCGGGTAATTGATATGCGGTCCGAGCACCCAGGCCTCGCCCCAGAGACACATGGCGCAAGCGGGGTCGAGATCCTGCGCCGCCCGGAAGGCACGCGCCGCCTCCGCATGGTTGAAGCCCCAGCCGAGACGGTAGCCCTGGTCGAAATAGGCGCGCGCCTCCTGCGCGGCAGGGCCGACCTCGGACCATGAGAGCTGGCCCAGATTGCCGTAGATCGGCGGACGTTCGTCACTGGTCGGGGCCGATGCGCCTTTCGGCAGATCGCGGCTGTAGGTTCCAAGCTCGTTGCGTGCCGGCGGCTGCGGATGGGACTGATGCTGCGCCAGTGTCATTGGCGCGGCGAGAGCGTGCATCGCGCCGTGCAGCATCTTCACCCGCGGCGAATTGTGATCGCCCAGCGGGCAGGCCTCCGCGGAAGCCGCAAGGACAATGATCGAGGCGGCGCTCGTCATGAGGCCGAGGCCGGTCAGGGAACGTAGGCGCTTTGAAACGGGAATGGTCATGGGGAAGCCTCCCAGATCCGGTCGATTGGACGGCAGGCTGAAGACAATCCGAGAGCCTGCAGGTCCATCGTTGCCAAGTCAGGTCGTCCGCTGCTCGCGCGAGGTCTCGGCTTTCCTTCGAACGATCAGCTCCAGAAGCGATGAGCACCATGGCAAAAGGCGAGGACATGCAGCGGCGGGCCATGCCGCAGGTGCGCACGGATGCTCGCCGCTTTCGCTGCAGGTTCCTTCCTGCTGAAGAACATCCCCACCATGATCCTGCGGGGCGCGGCGGTCTGTGATCTTTCTCACAGTTCGGAGCTGTTGCTGCAGGTAACAACCTTAGCCTCAGGGCAAACAAAAACGGCCGGGGCAAGCCCGGCCGTTGTCATCATTCAGGAAACTCTCTCAGATGATGAGGAAGTCTGCCGCGGAAAGCGCTGCCTTGTTGGAGAGCTTGATGAACTCGACCGGCTTGTATTTCGTACCGCTGCCATCCGCATCGTAATAGACGACGCCCTTCTTGTAGATCAGGTAGTCGTTCTTATCGGTGGCCTTGTTCTTCTTGAAGAAGCTCTTGTTCAGAGCACCCGGCGAGCCGATCGAGCCCTTGCCGAGCTTCTTGAAGATGGCATTGTCGAGCAGGATCTTGTCCTCGCCGCGATTGAAATCGGTGATCGTGTCGAGGTTCACCTTCTTGTTCTGGTTCTTCTTCGTCGTACCTTTGCCGAGAGCAGTATCGAATACGAAGTGATCCGCACCGGCCCCGCCGGTGAGCACGTCGTTGCCAGACTTCCCAAGGATCGTGTCATTCCCCTTGCCGCCGTTTAACGCGTCCTTTGACCGTGTACCAACCAGTCTGAGATTTTCATCCGGGGATGGCAATGGATCTGCAATGGATCCATTGCCATCGGTAATGCGTTCGATGCCATTGGCCCGCAAAATAGATATGTCGTGCGCGCTGAAGACGCCATTCGTCAGGATGATATGATCGTTGGCCGTGTCCCTGCCGTCGATCAGACGAGCCGTCTCAACTGAATCAAGCGCCACCACGGTCCCGTGATGCATCAAATCGATGACGTCGACGCTCTCAAAGACTTTGGCTGTCAGGTCGAAGAAGGTTCCGTTGAGCCGAACGACATCGTGATCGCCTGTCGCTTGCCCTCGCAGATCGATCAACTGAACGTCTTTCAGGGCTTTTGATTCAACAGTGACAACGTCATCCCTGTTCGAACCTCGGATCGTTTCTACATTTATAATGTAACCATCGCGGATGTAGAAGGAACCGCCTCCACTGAGAAAAAGAGTATCACGTCCGCCTCCTCCATAGATCCCGTTAAAGGGAAGCTGGAGTCCCTCTCTGGTCGAAAAATGATCATCTCCAAAATTACCTAATCCTTTCCACTCGGCAGGCATCTCGAATTGCGTTCCACCCGGTGCGACAGTTGCTTCGATGACTGCCCTGTCTGTCAGGCCGTCAGGATCGCTAACGATTACCTCGATCTTTTTCTGAGAAACCTGCAATGCGTCAGTGTTGGTATAGGTTAGGGCGCGCAGAACCTCTTGGACCCGCGCCGAACTGGCATTGACATTGAATGTGATCTCAATGCCCGCGAAGGACCACGCTTTCACGGAACCGATGACAATGCCGTCGACCAGGACGTCAACACCTTGCGCCATGGGGCCGGATAGGCTCACTGCACCGCCCTGGGTCACCTGGATTCCGTACAGGTCGAAGATGTCCTGGAATCCCGCGGTTCGGACAATCAGTGATTTCATGTGAGGAGCCGCACCTTGGAAAAGCATCTGCGTTCCCTGATCCAAGAGCCCTGGCTTCCCAGCCTCAGTCTGCATGCGGTCTTCATGAAAGTTGTTCATGAGAGGCCTGGGATTGATGTAATCCCCTGCACTGTCACGAAGATAGATCACTCCCCTCTCATAGAGGGCCTGCCTTTGAGCGTCCGTGAACGTTCCTTCAGCCAGTGTCACATAGACAGTATTGTATGGGCTCACTTTGACCAGCATGGCTGTCTGGAAGTCACGAACGACAATATGAGCCGGCGTTGTGGCCGAGAATGTTGTGTAGGTAATCTCGTGAATATTGGTGAGCGTGAGTGAGGTCAGGTCTAGGGCATTGCCACTAAACAGTAGAATGTTGTGACCATTACCTCCTTTCAGGTGCTTGATTTTAGGCAGGACATCTTGCCCAAGATGGTAAGTGGTGTCCCCATCTGCTCCTTCGATAGTCTCGATGCTGGTGATATCGAGGTCATAGAGGCGAACGAAACCGGCCTCGGTTACCCGCAATGTATCGTTGCCGCCTCCACCATCGAATTTCCCGATGATGTTAGGCCCGACCTCATGGACATCATCCCCATCGGTTCCAGTCCACGTCTGGTAGTTTTCCGACGCAACCAATTGCGATGGTGACATGATTTCCTCCAGAGGCTGCGTACAAATGATATTTAGTTTCACTAGTCACTGTATACCGCTGTCAAGCTTTAGATCCTACAGGAGTCTTTATGTTCTTACTTTGTTCTTGACTTTGGTCCTAACCTGGGCTATAGCTGTGGACATCCGGCTCCAGGAGGGGCGCGCTCGCGAGGCGTCGTGAATGATGGGAGCCGGAACGGTCCTGTGCAGGCCTCGCAATCCTGTGACAGGAGGCCCATCGCTGCAAGATGCGATGTCCGCCTAAACAAACCGTGCGCGAGGAGCCGTCGGGTTCTTCACACACTAGACACACGAGCCGGACGCCTTCTCGCGCCCTCCCTCGACCCCAAACCTCGGAGCAAACGCTCGCGAGGCCCATAATGCTTGCCCTTTGCCCTAACGGCAGCGTTTAGACTTGGCCACTCCTTGCAAAAGCTTTGAGCAACCGCCCTATTGCCGCCGCAGAGTAATCATTATATTGCAGCGCAATCATTTTCCGCCCGGTACGAGCCAGGGGCGCGGGGACATCCGCCGCGTGCCGGGCCTCTTTGCCTTTGAAAGACCCCTTATGAAACTTCGCAATATCGCCATCATCGCCCACGTCGACCATGGCAAGACCACCCTCGTCGACAAGCTCCTCCAGCAGTCCGGCAGCTTCCGTGAGAACCAGCGCGTGGAAGAGCGCGCCATGGACTCCAACGACATCGAGAAGGAGCGCGGCATCACCATCCTGGCCAAGGCGACTTCGGTCGTCTGGAAGGATACCCGCATCAACATCGTCGATACCCCCGGCCACGCCGATTTCGGCGGCGAGGTGGAGCGCATCCTGAGCATGGTGGACGGCGCGATCGTTCTCGTGGACGCCGCCGAAGGCCCGATGCCCCAGACCAAGTTCGTGGTGTCCAAGGCCCTCAAGATCGGCCTGCGCCCCATCGTCGCCATCAACAAGATCGACCGTCCCGATGCCCGTCATCAGGAAGTGATCAACGAAGTGTTCGACCTGTTCGCGGCGCTCGACGCCACCGACGAGCAGCTCGACTTCCCGATCCTCTACGGTTCTGGCCGCAACGGCTGGATGGCGAAGTCTCCGGAAGGCCCGAGCGATCAGGGCCTCGCCCCTCTCTTCGACCTGGTGCTCGATCACGTGCCCCCGGCCAAGACCGAAGAGGGTCCGTTCCGCATGCTCGGCACCTTGCTCGAAGCCAACCCTTTCCTGGGCCGCATCGTCACGGGCCGCATCGCCTCGGGCACGGTGAGGCCGAACCAGACGATCAAGGTTCTCGACCGTGAAGGCAACGTGGTCGAGAACGGCCGCGTGTCCAAGATCCTGGCCTTCCGCGGCCTGGAGCGCCAGCCCATCGAGGTGGGCGAGGCAGGCGACATCGTCTCCATCGCGGGTCTCGTGAAGGGCTCGGTGGCCGATACCTTCTGCGCCCCTGAGAACGAGATTCCGATCCAGGCCCAGCCCATCGATCCGCCGACCGTGACCATGTCCTTCATCGTCAACGACAGCCCGCTCGCGGGCACCGAGGGCGACAAGGTGACGAGCCGCATGATCCGCGACCGCCTCTTCAAGGAAGCGGAAGGCAACGTGACGCTCAAGATCGAGGAAGCCGCCGACAAGGACTCGTTCTACGTCTCCGGCCGCGGCGAATTGCAGCTCGCGATCCTCATCGAGACCATGCGCCGCGAAGGCTTCGAGCTCGCCGTGTCGCGTCCCCGCGTGGTGTTCGAGAAGGACGAGAACGGCCAGCTTCTCGAGCCGATCGAGGAAGTCGTGATCGACGTGGACGAGGAGCATTCCGGCGTCGTCGTGCAGAAGATGTCCGAGCGCCGCGCCGAGATGGTCGAGATGAAGCCGTCGGGCGGCAACCGCCAGCGTCTCGTGTTCTACGCTCCGACCCGTGGCCTCATCGGCTACCAGAGCGAACTGCTGACCGACACGCGCGGCACGGCAATCATGAACCGCCTGTTCCACGCCTATGAGCCCTACAAGGGCGAGATCGCCGGCCGCCGCAATGGCGTGCTGATCTCGAACGACTCGGGCGAGGCCGTGGCCTATGCGCTGTGGAACCTCGAAGATCGCGGCCCGATGATGATCGAGCCCGGCTGGAAGGTCTATCAGGGCATGATCGTGGGCGAGCACAACCGCGAGAACGACCTCGAAGTGAACGTGCTGAAGGGCAAGAAGCTCACCAACATCCGCACGACCTCCAAGGACGAGGCGGTGCGCCTGACGCCGCCGATCCGCATGACCCTCGAGCGTTCGCTCGCATGGATCGAGGACGACGAGCTCGTGGAAGTGACGCCGAAGTCCATCCGCATCCGCAAGGCGATCCTCGACCCGAACGACCGCAAGCGCGCCGAGAAGCAGAAGGAAGCGCTGAGCGCCTAAAACGATCGAAAGGCCGCCCATTGGGCGGCCTTTTTCATGTGGGGGACATCATGCTGAAGATCTACGGCCATGCAGGCTCTATCAATGTTCGCAAGGTACTCTGGACCTGCGTGGAATTGGGCATTCCGTTCGAACGTATCGATTGGGGCGGCCCGACACGGTCCTTAGCCGACCCGGAGTTTCAGAAACTCAACCCCATCGGCATGATCCCTGTCGTTGAGGATAATGGCCAGCTCTTCCGGGAGTCGAACAGCATCGTCCGCTATCTCGCAGCCCGCGAAGGCCGTCACGATCTATTACCCAACACGCCTGCCGAACGCGCACAGGTAGAGAAGTGGATGGACTGGCAAGTCTCCGACTTCAACAACACATGGCGCTACGTTTTCATGGGCACAGTGCGTAAGCGGCCTGATTTTCAGGATCCGCAGCAGAGCGCGGCGTCTTGGGAAAAGTTCTGTGCCGCTGTCGGCATAATCGACCGGGAATTGTCGCGCACCGGGGCCTATATCACCGGTTCGGCCTTCACCTGCGCGGACATTGTCATTGGCCTGTCGATCCATCGTTGGAAGAGCATCCCCATGGAGCGGCCGGATTGCGCGGCTGTTGAAGCCTATTACGAGCGTCTCTGCAAACGCGAAGGATTTCAGTTATACGGCCGCGACGGCGGCGCGTGACGGGAAAGGCCGCCTCGAAGGGCGGCCTTTTTCATGTGTCGGAAGGCTAGCCCTCGGCCTTGTCGCTCTGACCCTTCTTCGCGCCCTCACCCATCGGATTGGTGGAATCCTCGCCGGAGGCGTCGGGGTTCTCGCGGCCTTGGGGTGTCAGGCGCGGAGCGCTGATGTCTGCCTCGGTCGCCTGATTGGGTTTCTTGTCGGTGTCAGCCATCGTTTTCATCCTTGTTGAGCTTATGCCGGACCGTTGGTGCCGTCAGTGACGCCACCGCCGCTTTCGGAGCCCGCATCGCCTTCGTTGCCGAGGGAACGGGAGCTGCTGGGATCCGTGGCGCCTGTCGCGCGTCCGCCTGCATCGGTGCCGCTCGATGGGCTGCCCTTCGGCCCGCCTGGAATGGTGCCGGACCCGGTACCCGTCGCATTGGCGTTATCGACGGAGCCGCCGAGATCGAAACCGGGACGGTCCTTCGATCCGGGCCTCGGGTTGCGGGCAGCGTCCTCGGCATCGGGCCGCTCGGTGGGGACGCGGGGGCCGGAATTGTGGTTTTGCGCCATGATCGGTTCCTGTCACGAGCTGGTGGAATCGGTTGCGTCGCGGTCGCCGGGATCCGGCAGGGCGCCTGTCCCGGGCGTCGAGTCCTCATTCGTCAGGGACTGCTTTCCGTGCGGGCCTGCTGCGGGTGGCGCGCCGCCCGACCTGTCCTGAGGCGAGCCCGCTTGACCGGCCTTCGGATCCTGCCGCTTGGAATCGACATTTTTCTTCGTGTCCTCGGTGTGATTGCCGTAGCCTGCATTGCCCATGGCGCTCTCCTGTCAGCCTCTGTCTTTCCCATTGACGGCGGTCGCACGTTCGATGGCCTCGGCGGTTGCGTCCTTGTCGTCCGGCGAGAGGGTCGCGTCGCTCAGGTGCTTGGTGGTTTCAGGCGTTTCGGCAGCGGTGAGTTCGTCGTGGCCGTCCATACCGGCCTTGCTGGTCTGGCCTGTCTGCCCCTGCCGGTAATTATAGGCCTCGCCGCCGGGCTCGCTCCACACGCGGCGCATGGTGGCGTTGCCCTCAGGGCCGCCATCCCGGTTCGGATCGACGGGGCTATCGATGCCGCCGCGCTGCTCGTTGCGGATCTGATCGGCGTCTTGGTCTTTCAATGAGTGAGGCGCTTTGCGCTCCGCCATGATGAACTCCTTGAAACATCATTTGAATTCGTATGCCTCAAGAGAACCCGACCATGTCGGGGAAGTTCTGGCCAAGCTTGCCGCGTGAAAAAACAAAAAGGGCGGCTCGAAAGCCGCCCTTTGAACAACCGATCGAAGATGATCTCAGAGACCTTCGAACAGGGCCGTCGAGAGATAGCGCTCGGCGAAGGACGGCGCGACGGTGACGATGCGCTTGCCCTTGAACTCGGGCCGTGAGGCGATTTCCAAGGCTGCAGCCACATTGGCACCGGTGGAGATTCCCCCCGGAATACCTTCGAGCCTGGCGAGCCTGCGCGCCGTGTCGAACGCCGTCTGATTGCCGATGGTCACCACGCCGTCGATGGCCTCGCGGTCGAGCACGTCCGGCACGAAGCCCGCGCCGATGCCTTGAATCTTGTGCGGGCCGGGCTGGCCGCCGGAGAGAACCGGGGAATCTTCCGGCTCCACCGCAAACACCTTCATGTTCGGCAGGCGCGGCTTGATCACCTGGGCGACGCCCGTGATGGTGCCGCCGGTGCCGACCCCGGCGACGAAAGCATCGAGCTGGCCGTTGGTGTCGTTCCAGATCTCCTCCGCCGTCGTCTTGCGGTGAATCTCGGGGTTCGCCGGGTTCTTGAACTGCTGCGGAATGACCGAGTTCGGAATCTCGTTGAGCAACTCCTCGGCACGGGCGATTGCGCCCTTCATGCCCTGGGGGCCGGGGGTCAATTCGAGTTCAGCGCCCAGAAAGGCCAGCATCTTGCGGCGCTCGATGGACATGGTCTCGGGCATGACGAGGATGAGGCGGTAGCCCCGCGCCGCCGCCACGAACGCCAGAGCGATGCCCGTATTGCCGGAGGTCGGCTCGATCAGCGTCGCGCCGGGCTTGATATGGCCGGCTGCTTCCATGGCATCGATCATGTTGACGCCGATACGGTCCTTCACGCTGGAGATCGGGTTGAAGAATTCGAGCTTGAGGAGGATTTCCGCATCGACTCCATGTTCCTGCGGCAGCCGGTTGAGGCGCACGAGCGGAGTGTTGCCGATGGTATCCGTGATGGAACCGTAGATGCGGCCTCGGCCGGGCTTGGTATCCGAGGTGTTGAGGGTGTCAGCCATAAGTTCCTCCATGAGAATGGGAGGACCTTAATCCTTTTATCGCGAACTGTCGATAATTGGCTTAATTTACAAATTCATATTGTGAAATCAACCGGATTGGTTGGCTCGCCGACAGCCTGCGCCTGCGCCTGAGCGCACAGATCCTCTACCGTCACCTTGTCGAGTTCGCTCAGGAAAGCCTCGGTTCCCCTGGAAACGAGCGGAGACACCACCACGTCTGCAAGGCGCGATTCCGGAAGCGGCGAGTTGCTCTCTTCATCCTGGGCCGCCATGGCGATGCGCACGATATCGCCTGCCGTGATGCGCCGCCGCTCGCGGGCAAGCTCGTAACCGCCGCGCGGGCCGCGCACGCCCTTCAGGATTCCCTGCCGCACCAATGCCTGCAGCACCGGCTCCAGATAACGCGGCGGGAGATTGTGCCGACCGGCGAGGGCCTTCGCCGAGACCGGCATGGGGCGTGCATGAAGAGCGATGTCGGTCACGGCCGCGATGGCAAGAAGCGAACGGCGGGAGAGGAAGTTCATCGCGTGCCCTTCAGTTCATACCCGTCGACCCGAACCCGCCTGCGGCCCGGGACGTATGATTGACGGCAACCACCTCTACTATCTCCGCTGTCGTCACGGGCGCGATGATCATCTGCGCGATGCGCATTCCGCGTGTGATGGTGAAAGCCTCAGCGCCCAGATTGACGAGCAGCACCTGCACCTCGCCGCGATAATCCGCATCGATGGTACCCGGCGCGTTGAGGACCGTGACGCCATGCTTGAAGGCAAGGCCCGATCGCGGCCGCACTTGAGCCTCGAAGCCCTGTTCCAGCTGAATGATGAGACCTGTGGGGACAAGCTTACGTTCCAGAGGGGCGAGGATGATCGGATCATCCGCCGGGTTGGCGGCGATCAGATCCATGCCGGCAGCACCCGCCGTTTCATAGCGAGGAAGCGGCAGATCCGCGCCGTGGGGCAGGCGCTGAACGCGCAGCACATGCGTCATGATTTTACGCCTCCGATCAAAACGCCCACATGCGCGATCAGCTTTTCGGCCACTTCCGCCTTGGGCAGGGTCGGCCATGTCTCGACACCCGATTGCGTCACGAGATGCACGGTGTTGCTGTCTCCACCCATCACACCCGCGTCCGGCGACACATCGTTGGCTACGATGAGATCGCATCCCTTCTTCGCGAGCTTCTGTTTCGCGTGCTCGATCACGTTTTCCGTCTCGGCGGCGAAACCCACCATGAGTGCGGGTCGGCCTTTCTTGAGATGCGAGATCGTGGCGAGAATGTCGGGGTTCTCTGTGAGGGTAAGGTTCGGCAACGCGCCGTCCTTCTTCTTGATCTTCTGCTCGCCCGCATTGGCCACGCGCCAATCGGCGACGGCGGCGGCAAAGATGCCGATATCCGCAGGCAGGGCTCCCTCGACGGCCTCCAGCATCTCGCGCGCGCTTTCAACACGCACAACCGTGACGCCCTTTGGATCGGGCAGGTCGACGGGACCGGAGATCAGCGTGACGCGCGCACCGGCCGCAGCAGCGGCCTTCGCGATGGCATGGCCCTGCTTGCCGGACGAGCGGTTGGCAATGTAGCGCACCGGATCGATGGGCTCGTGCGTCGGACCCGATGTCACGATCACATGCTTGCCCGATAGCGGGCCGGACGGCGCAAGCAGGCGTTCGACCTCGGCTGCGATCTCCAGCGGCTCCGCCATGCGGCCGGGGCCGAATTCGGCTTCAGCCATCGCGCCTTCGTTGGGACCGACCGTATGAACGCCGTCCATTTGCAGCGCCTTCAGATTGCGCTGCGTTGCGGGATGCAGCCACATGCGCACGTTCATTGCGGGCGCGATCAGGATCGGCAGCGTGGTTGCAAGCAACACCGTGGAGGCGAGATCGTCCGCGTGCCCGCCCGCCATCTTCGCCATGAGATTGGCCGTGGCCGGTGCGACCACCACGAGATCGGCATCGCGGGCGAGCTTGATATGCCCGATATCGGCCTCGTCCTCGCGGTCGAAGAGATCCGTATGTGTGCGCTGGCCGGTGAGCGCGGAGGCTGCAAGCGGCGTGATGAATTGCTGCGCGCCGTTGGTCAGAACGCAGCGCACCGAGGCGCCGCGCTCGCGCAGACGGCGGATGAGGTCGAGCGACTTGTAGGCCGCGATCCCGCCGCCGATGACGAGAAGGATGCGTTTGCCGGAAAGCGCCGTCATGCAAAACCTCTGAACAGCATGATCATCAGCGAGACGGCGATGATCCATAAGGCCGCCACACCCCAGCGGTTGCCTCGTGCCTCCGCGCGGCCGATGGCGGCAACGCTGTCCTGGTTGAGGGAGACACCGCGCGCCGTCACCTCCTCCATCTGGTTGAGAACGCGCTCGGCGCGCAGCGCCAGATCCGGCAGGTCGCCGATCACGCCGGCGAGCGTCCACAAGCCACGGCCCGCCTGCTCGGCGCGGCCCAGCGGGCCCAGATTGCGCTCGATCCATTCACGCACCACAGGCTCTGACGTGGTCCACATGTCGAGCTTCGGATCGAGGTTGCGCGCCACGCCCTCCACCACGACCATGGTCTTCTGCAGCATCACGAGTTCCGTGCGCGTCGCCATGTCGAAAAGAGAGGTGATCTCGAAAAGCAGCGTAAGCAGCTTCGCCATCGAGATCTCATCCGCGCGCCGGTCGTGGATCGGCTCGCCGATGGCGCGGATCGCCTGCGCGAAATCTTCCACCGAATGGTGCGGCGGCACGTAGCCCGCCTCGAAATGCACCTGCGCCACGCGCAGGTAATCGCGGCGGATGAAGCCGAGGAGAATTTCGGCGAGGAAGCGGCGCTCCTTCATGCCGAGACGGCCCATGATGCCGAAATCGACCGCAACGAGACGGCCTTCCCCATCGATGAAGAGATTGCCGGGATGCATGTCCGCGTGGAAATAGCCGTCGCGGATCGCATGACGCAGGAAGGACTGGATCACCGTGCGTCCCAGCGCCGCCCGATCGAAGCCTGCGCGCTCGATGGCCTCGATGTCGTTGAGGCGGATGCCGTCGATCCATGTGGTGGTGAGAATGTCGCGCGCGGTCAGATCCCATTCGGGCTTCGGCACGCGGAAATCCGGATCGTCCCTGGTGTTCTCGGCCAGCTCCGAAACCGCAGCCGCCTCCAGGCGCAGATCCATCTCGACAGCGACGGAACGCGCAAGCGTTTCCACCACCTCCATCGGCTTCAGACGTCGCGCATCCGGCACCACGCGCTCGAAAAGGCGGGCTGCCGCGCGCATGGCCTGCAGATCGCGGGCAAAGCCCTCGCGCACGCCCGGACGCACCACTTTGACAGCAACCGTTTCCTCGCCTTCCGGCGTGCGGATGCGCGCCTTGTGCACCTGCGCGATGGAAGCGGCCGCCAGCGGCTCGCTGAATTCGATGAAGAGATCGTCGATGGGTCGGCCCAAAGCCGCCTCGATGGTCGCGACGGCCTGCGCGCGCGGGAACGGCGTCATCCGGTCCTGCAGGCGCTCCAGATCGCGCGCGGCCGCGACGCCGACGATGTCGGGACGGGTGGCGAGAAACTGGCCGAACTTCACGTAGGACGGCCCAAGCCGCGTGAGAGCCTTGGACAGGCGCGCTGCGCCGTCCCCGCTCTGACGCCGCTCGATGAGACGCGCCGTGCGCAGAGCGAGACGCGCCGATGGCGGCAGGGCGCTCGGATCGAACAGGCCGAGAGCGCCTTCGCGGGCGAGGATGAAACCGGCGCGCAGGTTCCGCGCGAGATGGACGATGCTGCCGATCACGCTCAGATCTTCCAGCCGGAATGAATGGCAACCACGCCTGCGGAAAGCGGGCGGTAGGTGACGCGCCTGAAGCCCGCCTCCTCGATCATGCGGGCGAACGCAGCGGGCGGCGGGAACTTGCGGATCGATTCCACGAGGTATTGGTACGAATGCGCATCCCCCGTCACCATCTGGCCCATGCGCGGGATGACGTTGAAGGAATAAGCGTCGTAGATCTTGTCGAGGAGCGGTACATCCACCTTCGAGAATTCCAGGCAGAGGAAGCGGCCGCCGGGTTTCAGCACACGATGGGCCTCGCGAAGCGCCGCATCGATGCGCGGCACGTTCCGGATGCCGAAGGCGATGGTGTAGCCGTCATAGGTGCTGGATTCGAGCGGCAGCTCTTCCGCATTGGCCTCGACGAAGTCGATGCGGTCGCCATAGCGGTTGCTCGCGCGCTCGGCGCCCACTTTCAGCATCTCGCCATTGATGTCGAGCACGGTCACCTTCGTCTGGGGCCCGCCCGCTTCAAGAATGCGGAAGGCGATGTCGCCCGTGCCGCCGGCCACGTCGAGATGGCGGAAGGGCCGGTCCTTGGGCGGGCGCAGGGTTGAGACGAAATCGCCCTTCCAGAGCCGGTGGAGGCCTGCGGACATGAGATCGTTCATGAGGTCGTAGCGGCTCGCCACGGAGCGGAAGACCTCGTTCACACGATCCTGCTTCTCGCCCAGGGGCACGGACTGAAACCCGAAATGGGTGTTCTCGTCGGTCATGATCCTCAATAACCTTCTCTCACATCCTAAACGCGATCCATAGCGGAAGCGGGGCCTGATGGCTATGTAAGGAAGCCCAAGAACCGAAGAGATGGTTGATGCCTGAACTGCCCGAAGTCGAAACCGTGCGCCGGGGCCTGGAGCCCGCCATGGTGGGAGCCCGCTTCACCAAGGTGATGCAGCGCCGCCCCGACCTGCGCTTCCCGTTTCCCGAAAGGTTCGCGGAGCGCCTGGAAGGTCAGGAGGTTAGGGCTCTGGGGCGCCGGGCCAAGTACCTGCTCGCCGATCTCTCCTCGGGCGAGGTGCTGATCATGCATCTCGGCATGTCCGGCCGCTTCCTGGTGACGAAGGGGGGCGAGACCCGGATGCCGGGCGAGTTCCACCACGAGCATGGGGGCCTGGGCGCCCACGACCATGTGGTGTTCCAGCTCTCCAACGGGGCGAGCGTCACCTATAACGATGCCCGCCGCTTCGGCTTCATGGATCTGGTGCCCCGTTCCGAGATCGAGACCTGCAAGCACTTTGCGGGCATGGGCATCGAGCCCTTGGGCAACGAGCTCTCGGGCGAGACCATCGCCGCCCTGTTCGCGGGCAGACGCACGCCTCTGAAGGCCGCCCTCCTCGACCAGCGCTTGATCGCGGGCCTCGGCAACATCTATGTGTGCGAGGCCCTCTTCCGCACTGGCCTGCACCCGGAGGCTCCGGCGGGTTCCCTTGCCGCCAAGTCCGGCAAGCCGACCGAGAAGGCGCATCAGCTTGCAGAGGTGATCCGGGACGTCCTGTCGGAGGCCGTCACGGCGGGCGGCTCCACCCTGCGCGACCACGCGCAGGTCGATGGTTCGCTCGGCTATTTCCAGCATTCCTTCCGGGTCTACGACCGGGAGGGGGAGCCCTGCGTGACGCCCCAATGCACGGGGACAGTCTCGCGGCTCGTGCAGTCGGGCCGCTCCACCTTCTATTGCCCGGTATGCCAGAAGGCTTCCCGTACTCGATAAAGTGATCCGGCTATTTTGCCGAACGTCCTCGAAAAAACCTGAAAAGGCGTCAATTCTATTGTCATGCAGGTTGCGACCTTCCCGTCGGCATCCTTTCGCATGACAGGCCGCGACCGCTTGAACGCGAGGTTCAGGAGGGACTCCCATGGCCAGACTCAACGCTGTTTCCCATCTCCAAAGAGACCCGGTGTCGGAGCACCTCACCATCCGCAGGATCGGGGTTCACGACCTCATGGATGCCTTGAAACAGGGTGCCGCGGATTTTTGGGCTGCTCCGACGCATATCTTCTTCATCTGCCTGATGTACCCGGTCCTCGGCGTGTTCTTCGCGGGCCTCGCCTTCGGCAACAACATGCTGCCGCTCCTCTTCCCGCTCATGTCGGGCTTCGCCCTGATCGGACCGCTCGCGGCCGTGGGCCTCTACGAGATCAGCCGGGAGCGCGAACGCGGGCAGGAGGTGTCCGTCAGCAGCGTCTCCAACGTCTTCCGCTCCCATTCCCTGGGTTCCATCGCGGCGCTCGGCGTTCTGCTGATGGTCATCTTCATCGCCTGGCTGCTCACGGCCCAGACGCTGTATCAATCCCTCTTCGGCTGGCGCGCGCCCGAATCCCTCGGCACCTTCCTCAGCGAGGTGTTCACCACCCAGCACGGCTGGACCCTCATCATCGTCGGCAACGCCCTCGGCTTCGTCTTCAGCGCGGTGGTCTTCTGCCTGAGCGTGATCTCGTTCCCGCTCCTGGTCGACCGGGATGTGGGCGCGATCCCCGCGATCCTCACGTCCTTCCGGGCGGTCGCCGCCAATCCGGGCCCCATGATCGTGTGGGCTTTCATCGTCGCCGGACTGCTCGCGATCGGCTTCATCCCGCTCTTCATCGGCCTTGCCATCGTGCTGCCGATCCTGGGCCACGCCACCTGGCATCTCTATCGCAAGGTGGTGGAGTAAGCCTCGCCGGTTTGTCATCCCGGACGGTATCGTCGATCCGGGATACGGCCAGGAAAACACTTTGATCTTGCCGAGCCCCGCCGCCTCCCGTAACCCAAGGAGGATAACAGCGGAGGTGGTGCCATGGCCTATGAAACGATCATCATTGAGACGCGCGGCAAGGTGGGGCTCATCACCCTCAACCGGCCCCAGGCCCTGAACGCCCTCAACTCGGCGCTTCTGAATGAGGTCAATCAGGCCCTCGACACCTTCGAGGCCGATCCGAAGATCGGCTGCATCGTGATCACCGGCTCCGAGAAGGCCTTTGCGGCCGGTGCCGACATCAAGGAAATGGCCTCGCTCGCCTACCCGCAGATCTACCTCGACAACCAGTTTTCAGGCTGGGAGAAGGTGGCCGGGCGGCGCAAGCCGATGATCGCCGCGGTCGCGGGCTTTGCGCTCGGCGGCGGCTGCGAGTTCGCCATGATGTGCGATTTCATCATCGCCGCCGACAATGCCAAGTTCGGCCAGCCCGAGATCAAGCTCGGCGTCATGCCCGGCATGGGCGGCACGCAGCGCCTCACTCGCCTCATCGGCAAGGCCAAGGCCATGGAGATGTGCCTCACGGGCCGGATGATGGGCGCGGAGGAAGCGGAGCGCTCCGGGCTCGTGGCCCGGGTGGTGCCCCTCGCCGACCTCATGGCCGAGACCATGAAGACAGCGGAGACCATCGCCTCCATGTCCCTGCCGATCGCCATGATGACCAAGGAAACCATCAACCGCGCCGACGAGGTGTCCCTGTCCGAGGGCATCCGCTTCGAGCGGCGCGTGTTCCACGCCATGTTCGCTACCGCCGACCAGAAGGAAGGCATGGCCGCCTTCGTGGACAAGCGCGCGGCCGAGTTCAAAGACCAGTAAAGCTCAAAGACCAGTCAATTGCCCGATATCGGTTTCGACATGATCGCGGCCCTGGCCGCGATCTCTTTTTTCGCAGGCTTCGTGGATTCCATCGCGGGCGGAGGTGGATTGCTCACCGTGCCGGCCCTTCTGCTTGCGGGGCTCGGCCCCGCGGAGGCGATTGCCACCAACAAGGTGCAGGGCGCCTTCGCAGCGGCGTCCGCCACATACACCTTCGGCCGCCGGGAGCTGATCGAGTGGCGCAAGGCCTGGGGCTTCGCAGGCATTGCCTTCGTCAGCGGGATCGCGGGTGCGCTCTGCGTGCGCTTCCTGCCCGCCCCCGTGCTCCAGACCCTGATCCCGGTGCTCCTGATCGCCATCGCCGTCTATTTCGCCCTGTCGCGAAAGCTCAAGGATGAGGATGCCCATGCCCGCATGACGACCCTGACCTTCGGGCTCACCGCCCCTGTGGCCGTGGGGTTCTATGACGGCATCTTCGGGCCTGGAGCAGGCTCCTTCTATATGCTCGCCTTCGTCACCCTGCTCGGCTACGGGGTGCTGCGCGCCACCGCCCATACCAAGCTCCTGAACCTGGCGAGCAACCTCGGCTCTCTCCTTCTCTATGCAGCGACCGGAGCCGTCCTCTGGCCCATAGGGCTCATCATGGCCGGAGCCTCGTTCCTCGGCGCGCAGGTCGGCTCTCGGCTTGCCATGCGCCTGGGGGTCCGGCTCATTCGCCCGCTCCTGGTTCTGGTTTCGGCGGCGATGGCCCTCAGGCTGCTCCTCGACCCCGCCAATCCCTGGCGCCAAATGCTCTCCGCCGGGGCCGAAAAAGGCCTCGCGGCGCTTTTTTGACGCGCAAAGGCCGACTCTCGTTGACGTTCGCGGCTATCGCGTCTATAAGCCGCCACACACGAGCCCGCGCGTTCCGCGGGCTCTTCGGTTTCCATTCATCATCCGATTGCTGACAGGGCCTGAAGCCGGTTCGTCGCGTCGGGATTTAAAAGAACGAGGCTTTGGCCATGGCCAATACCGTTTCCGCCAAGAAGATGACCCGCAAGATTGCGAAGCGCACCGCGATCAACAAGTCGCGCCGCAGCCGCATGCGGACCTTCGTGCGCAAGGTCGAGGAGGCAATCGCCTCCGGCAACCAGACCGAGGCTGCTGCTGCGCTCCGCGCCGCCGAGCCCGAGATGATGCGCGCTGCCCAGAAGGGCATCGTTCACAAGAACACCGCCTCGCGCAAGGTTTCGCGCCTCAGCAGCCGCATCAAGGCTCTGAGCGCCTAAGACATCGGCGGCCCTTTTCCAGGGCACCGGACGAGATCATCAAACCCGGCCTCGCGGCTGGGTTTTTTGTTGCCTGAAGCCTTACCCGTTCAGCCTACGGCTCTGCCCAGAACGCCCCTCCGCAACAGCCGCCCGGACCGGGCTGCTGTCCCTCTGTCTCGCGGGGCATTTCCCCACTTGTCCGGCCATAAACCCTCAAGCTGCGATCTCGCCGGATATGGCCAAGATGGGATGTTTTCGGAGAAGATTTTTTGCCGGCTTTTTATCCACACAACAGCTTGACTTTATGCGCCAAAACCGGGGTGGCGGGCATCGCAACAGAGATTCAAATTGCACATAAAATGCCAAGCTGGTTCAAGCGCTTAGCAGGCAAAGGTTCGCGAGGCATCGGAATCACCCTCCGATTCACCCCGAATCGGTCCTGAATCAAGGTTGCGGGAAAAGCTTTTTTCGAGCCTTCGAATCGTCCCAAGCGACACTGTGAATCAGTTGAAGAGTCAGGACTTTATCGTCGCGCCTCAAAACCTGTGGACGGGTCTGTGGAGCCTTTTTGGGGATATGGGGACGGGGCTGTTGACTCGACCATGTTGCGCGCCCTCCCCCACCCTGTATATGGTCAACCTACTTCAACGGTTTGCCGTTAAGTCATCCACTCAAGTCCCAAGCTATAGAACACAACCAAGGGGTCAGAGCTTTGTTTCAGTCTAACAAGAAGCAAGCGAGCATACGTCCCTTACCTAGGGGTAGACTTGGTAGAGCTTGATAAGATGCACAAGAGGCGACGTTTTCAGATCGTCTCACCTTAAAAACGGTTTGATAATCTTCAGTACAATTGGGGGCGCCAAGTTTTGAACAACCTGTGAAGCAGGGCTGCTTTTCTTGTTCAAAACGGGTCATGCGTGGGGGTTTCGGCCAAATGCGGCGAAACCTCGTGGAGGGAATTTGATGTATCGCAGCGAGGACCATCGCACCTTTGCCGCTGCCAGCGAGAGCGGCATGGAGGCTTCTGGCGAACAAACGGCCGCGGATGTGTGGGCGCGGGTAAAGCGCCGCCTGCGGGCCGAGTTGGGCGAGGACATCTTCGCCAGCTGGTTCGGCCGTCTGGAGCTGGATTCGGTGGTGGAAGGCTGTGCCTACCTGACAGTCCCGACCCGCTTCCTGAAAAGCTGGATCGAGTCCCACTATGCCGACCGGGTTCTGTCCGTTTACCGTTCGGAGACGCCCGACGTGGAGCGCGTGTCGATCGGAGTGCGCAGCACTCTCGGACGCGAGGCCACACCCCAGCGCCGCCCCAGCGAAGCTCCCCGCCCGAATGCCGCTCCCATGCCCATGGCGACCCAGGCCAGCGAGCCGAAGATGCCGTCGATGGCGCTCCCCCAGGAAGAGCGCGGTGAGAATTCCGATCTCGGCGGCGCGCCCCTCGATCCGCGCCTCACCTTCGAGAGCTTCATCGTCGGCCGCTCCAATGCATTGGCGCACGCCGCTGCGGATCGCGTCGCCCACGCGCCGAACGGCCAGGTGATCTACAACCCGCTTTATCTCCATGCGGGCGTAGGCCTCGGCAAAACCCATCTTCTTCACGCCATCGGCCATGAGATGCGCGCGCAAGGACGCCGCGTCATCTATCTCACCGCCGACCGGTTCATGTACGGCTTCGTCGCATCCCTGAAGGCGCAGACCTCGCTGGCCTTCAAGGAGCGCCTTCGCGGCATCGACCTGCTCATCATCGACGACGTGCAGTTCATCCAGGGCAAGCAGATCCAGCAGGAATTCGGCCACACGCTCAACGCCCTCATCGATGCGGGCCGCCAGATCGTGATCGCCGCCGACCGTCCGCCCGCCGATCTCGAAAACCTGGACGAGCGCGTGCGTTCGCGCCTTGCCGGCGGCCTCGTGGTCGAGGTGACGGCCCTGGACGAGGCGCTGCGCACCTCGATCCTCTCAACCCGGATCGAGGGCCTGAAAACCATTCATCCCACCTTCGAGGTGGGTCCGAACGTGATCTCCTATGTGGCCCGCTCGATCACGGCCAATGGCCGCGATCTCGAAGGCGCGGTGAACCGCCTGCTGGCGCATGCCACGCTCACGGGTTCCGCCATCACGCTTGAGACCGCCGAGACCGCGATCCGCGACCTCGTCCGCAACCGCGAGCCGAAGCGCGTGAAGATCGAGGACATCCAGAAGCTGGTAGCCTCCCGCTACAACGTCTCGCGCTCGGACATCCTCTCGGAGCGCCGCACCGCCGCCGTGGTGCGTCCGCGCCAGATCGCCATGTACCTGTCCAAGGTGCTGACTCTTCGTTCCCTGCCGGAAATCGGCCGCCGCTTCGGCGGGCGCGATCACACCACCGTGCTCCACGCGGTGCGCAAGATCGAGAAGGCCTTGGGCGAGGACCATGCACTCTCCGATGAGGTCGAGCTCCTCAAGCGGATGCTGCAGGAATAACGTCATCCCGGGGCGGCCGGGGCGTTTGGATGATCAGGACGAGGCATGGCCTTGCTTTCTGGGACAACAAACGCCAATCTTGCCGCCTCGCTTGTCATGCTGTGACAGGCCAAGAATTTCACCGACAATAGGTGTCGCTTTATGAGAGTTACTGTTGAGCGCGCCGCTCTGCTGAAGGCGCTGGGGCACGTGCACCGGGTCGTCGAGCGCCGCAACACCATTCCGATCCTGTCGAACGTGCTTCTGCGCGCCTCGGACGGCGCCCTGCGCCTGCGCGCGACCGACCTCGACATCGAGGTGACGGAGACGATCCCCGCCGAGATCACCGAGGCAGGCTCCACGACGGTGCCCGCCTACATGATCTACGACATCGTTCGGAAGCTGCCCGACGGCGCGCAGGTGTCCCTCGAGATGACGGCTGACATGGGCCAGATGCAGATCCGCTCGGGCCGCTCGCGCTTCATGCTGCAAGCCCTGCCCGAGAGCGATTTCCCGGATCTTGCCGCCGGAGACCTGCCGCACAGCTTCTCGCTCGCTGCGGCCGATCTCAAGAAGCTCATCGAGAAGACGCAGTTCGCGATCTCGACGGAAGAGACGCGCTACTACCTCAACGGCATCTATCTTCACACGCTGGATGCGGGCGGCTCGCTCGTCATGCGCGCGGTCGCCACCGACGGCCATCGCCTCGCCCGCGTGGAGCTCCCGGCGCCGAACGGCTCGGAGGGCATGCCCGGCGTGATCATTCCGCGCAAGGCCGTGGCCGAGATCGTCAAGCTCGTCGAGGACGGTTCGGAGAACATCCATGTCGAGCTGTCGCCCGCCAAGGTGCGCCTGACCTTCGACGGCGTGGTGCTGACCTCCAAGCTCATCGACGGTACCTTCCCGGATTACCAGCGCGTCATTCCCGCGGGCAACGACAAGACCCTCGTGGTCGAGCGCGCCGATTTCGCCAAGGCCGTGGACCGCGTCTCCACCATCTCCTCGGAGCGTGGCCGCGCCGTGAAGCTCGCGCTTGCCGACGGCCGCCTGACGCTCACGGTCAACAACCCGGATTCGGGCAGCGCGACGGAGGAGATCGAAGTCGATTACGACAACGCTCCCATCGATATCGGCTTCAACGCCCGGTACCTGCTGGACATCACGTCCCAGCTCGACGGCGATACGGCACTCTTCAAGCTCGCCGACCCCGGCTCGCCCACGGTGATCCAGGATCGCGAGGGCGCACCTGCGCTCTACGTGCTGATGCCGATGCGCGTGTAAGGATCAACAGGCGTCATCCCGGACGGCGGAGCCGATCCGGGATCGTTTTCAGAATAGACTTCTCGTCATCACCGGCCTTGTGCCGGTGATCTCGTTTCAGCCTACACATCCTCATCCTGAGGACGAGGGTTTTAAACGGCCCGACGCGTGTCTCGCGACAATCAACCCCGCGCTTTGACCGCGCCAGCGCTTGATCTTTCGCCCCCGGTCCTGAATGAAGGGAGCGCATGTCCTCCGCTCCCGTTTCCGCCTCCCGAATCGCCCGTCTGATCCTTCAGGATTTTCGCACTTATGCGAGCCTGGACCTTGCCGTATCGCGCCCTCTCGTGGCGCTCGTGGGCGAGAACGGTGCAGGCAAGACCAATGTGCTGGAGGCGATTTCCCTCTTCATGCCGGGACGCGGCCTGCGCCGCGCGGAACTCGGCGACATGGCCCGCCAGGACGGCCCCGGCTCGTTTGCGATTTCGCTGACTCTCGATGCGCCGTTCGGCGAGCATCGTCTCGGCACGGGCCTTGAGCCGGCGGCGGAGAACGGCAGGGCCTCGCGCCTTTGCCGGATCGACGGCACGAACGCATCCTCGCCGACGGCCTTCGCGGAGTTCCTGCGCGTCGTGTGGCTCACGCCCGATCTCGATGCGCTGTTCCGCGGCGCTGCGGGCGACCGCCGCCGTTTCCTCGACCGCCTTGTGCTCGCCGTCGATGCGGAGCACGGCGCGCGCGTGAACGCGCTGGAGCGCGCGCTGCGCTCCCGCAACCGCGTGCTGGAGGAAAACCCCGACGACCGCCTCTGGCTCGATGCGCTCGAACGCGAAGTGGCGGAACTCGCCATCGCGGTCGCCGCCGCGCGTCGGGAAACCGTGGAGCGTCTGGCAAGCCTCATCCTCGAAACCCGCGAGGAGGACTCGCCCTTTCCCTTCGCCACGATGGGCTTGGAGGGTGAACTCGACACCCTCGTCGCGACCCTCCCCGCCGTCGATGCGGAGGACCGCTACCGCGCGATCCTGCGCGACAACCGCCCGCGCGACCGCGCAGCGGGGCGCACGCTCGTCGGACCGCAGGCCTCCGATCTTCTCGTGCGCCATGGACCGAAGGACATTCCCGCCAACACCGCCTCCACCGGCGAACAGAAGGCGCTCCTCATCGGCCTCGTGCTCGCCCATGCGCGGCTGGTCGCCAGCATGAGCGGCATCGCCCCCTTCGTGCTCCTCGACGAGGTCGCCGCCCATCTGGACCCGCGCCGCCGCGCAGGCTTGTTCACAGCCCTGGAATCTCTGGGCGGCCAGGTCTGGATGACGGGTGCCGATCCGAGCCTCTTCGCCGAACTCGAAGGCCGGGCGGACGTGCTGCAAGTCTCGCCCGGTGTGATCGAGCCGCTCTCCTGAGCAAGCCCCCTTCGTTCATGGAGTTTGCTGGCAACTTGAACCCGACGAGGATACGGCCTGTTTCAATGGGGCCGGTTCCTTGCGCGTTGTTCTTGCCATCCTGATCGCTTATGTCGCGTTCGGTGCTTCGCTGTCTTGCTTCCTCAAATTGGAAGACACATTCCAAAGCATCGAGATCGATCCCCTAACCCTGACAGCCCTTTTTGCAACCTTCCTCGTTCCTTCTCTTCTCATTATTGCAGGAGGGGTGATCACGGCGCCGAAAGCCGGTCTTCGCAGCCATATCCTCGACAGCGTACGCGGAAACCTTATGCTGGTCCCAGGCCAGTGGGCAGGCACTGCTTTCATTGGCCTTGTGGTCTGCCTTCTGGCCATGCTCGCCTCGGCAGCCATTCATGTTCTGTCGCCCGCCTCTTTCGCAACGGAGGAAAATTGGCGCGACATAACGGTGATGGAAGCCATCAAACTCGCCGCCGTGTCTTTGGCCATGGTGGTTCTGGGCTGGGTTGGCTTACTGAATCTCCTTGCCTGGATTTGCCTCAGGATCTTTGGAATGGCACGGCGAAACCTTGCGCTGGCTGCAGCGATCGTTCTCGCGGAAAGTCTCTACTGGGGATTGATCGCCATCCTCATCATTTATCTCGATTATCCGTTCGATCTCGCAATGATGGCTGATGGTTTCATCTGGAGCTCGGTAACGATCATGGGCGCATGGCTCTATGTGACACGCACCCTGGAGCATGGCGTTCTGGCCCTTATGTGGATTCCGATCCTAACTTTAGCCCTGCGCCCTCTCTGGACGCATCTTGGAATTTAAAAAGCCATCGGGCTTCAAGTCTAAAGATCGTGCGAGGGCACCGCAGATTTCGCCCGGTGTGATCGAACACATCAAAACTCATTGATGGTGTGAAAGGCTGCTTCGGCCTATAAGAAAGCCGCAACACAATCTCTATTGCCGGTATCGCCATGGAACCCGCAGGCCTGATCCTGTTCTCCTCTGCCCTCTTCATCGCCGCAGCCTCTCCGGGGCCGGGGATTGCGGCCATCGTGGCGCGGGTGCTCGGACGGGGACCGAAAGGCGCGGCGGCGCTCAGCGCCGGGATCGTTCTGGGCGATCTGGTCTGGCTCACCTTCGCGGTACTCGGCTTGGCCGCCCTCGCCCAGACGTTCCATGGGGTCTTCCTGGCGGTGAAATATGCCGGCGCGGTCTATCTGCTCTATCTGGCCTACAAGCTCTGGACCGCCCCTGTCTCCGCCCAGGAGGTCAAGGCGGACGAGAAGGCCGAGCATCCGGCAAAGCTCCTGCTGGGCGGCCTTGCGCTGACCCTGGGGAATCCCAAAGCCATCGTGTTCTATCTTGCCCTCCTGCCAACCTTCCTCGACCTGACCCGGATCACGGTGCTGGGCTATCTGGAACTTGCCCTGGCCACCATGCTGGTGCTGACGGTGGTGTTCGGCGGCTATATCCTGCTCGCCGTGCGCGCCCGGAGGCTCTTCACCACCCCCAGCGCCATCCGCATCCTCAACCGGTTTACCGGAACGGTGATGGCAGGCGCTGCGGCGGCCGTGGCGGCCCGGTGAGGCCCTTTTCCGGCCTGAGACAACGGACCGCCCCCTAAACGCCCCCAATCGGCACTTTTCCGTGGATTTTTGTGCCCCTTTTCACGCGCGCGTAGGCGCGCGGGGGTGAAATTTCAACCAATCGTCACTAAATATCTGATCTGACGAATCAAAACCCTGGCGCGCCTCCTATCCTGTCCGCTGCGCCTTGCAAGGATCCCAAATGGCCGAACCTGCTATCAACGTGAATGCCGACGCTTATGGCGCCGACTCGATCAAGGTGCTTAAGGGCCTTGACGCTGTGCGCAAGCGGCCCGGCATGTATATCGGCGATACCGATGATGGCTCGGGTCTCCACCACATGGTCTATGAGGTGGTGGACAACGCCATCGACGAGGCTCTCGCCGGTCACGCAACCGAAGTCACCGTCACGCTCAATGCGGACGGCTCGGTGACCGTGACCGACAACGGCCGCGGCATCCCGACCGACATCCATTCCGGCGAAGGCATCTCCGCTGCCGAGGTCATCATGACCCAGCTGCATGCGGGCGGTAAGTTCGACCAGAACTCCTACAAGGTTTCCGGCGGCCTTCACGGCGTCGGCGTGTCCGTCGTGAACGCGCTGTCCAGCTGGCTCAAGCTGCGAATCTTCCGCAACGGCAAGGAACACTTCATCGAGTTCAATCACGGCGACGCCGTGGCTCCGCTGGCGGTTGTGGGCGACGCCAATGGCCGCAAGGGCACGGAAGTGACCTTCCTGGCCTCCACCGAGACCTTCACCATGGTGGAATACGACTACGCCACCCTGGAGCACCGCCTGCGCGAGCTGGCGTTCCTGAACTCGGGCGTGCGCATCATCCTCACCGACAAGCGCCATGCGGAGCACAAGCGCGAAGAACTGATGTACGAGGGCGGCGTGGAAGCCTTCGTGCGCTATCTCGACCGCGCCAAGTCCCCGCTCATCCAGCAGCCGATCATGATCCGCTCCGAGAAGGATGGCATCGGCGTGGAAGTGGCTTTGTGGTGGAACGACTCGTACCACGAGAACGTGCTCTGCTTCACCAACAACATCCCGCAGCGCGATGGCGGCACGCACCTCGCGGGCTTCCGCGCGGCGCTCACCCGTCAGGTGAACGGCTATGCGGAATCCTCAGGTCTGACGAAGAAGGAAAAGGTTTCTCTCACCGGCGACGATTGCCGCGAGGGCCTGACTGCCGTCGTCTCCGTGAAGGTGCCCGACCCGAAGTTCTCGTCGCAGACGAAGGACAAGCTCGTCTCGTCCGAGGTGCGCCCCGCTGTCGAGAACGTGGTCAACGAGGCCCTCAACAACTGGCTCGAGGAGCATCCGCAGGAAGCCCGCACGCTCGTGGGCAAAGTGGTGGAAGCCGCTGCCGCACGCGAAGCCGCCCGCAAGGCGCGCGAGCTCACCCGCCGCAAGGGCGCGCTCGACATCGCCTCGCTTCCCGGCAAGCTCGCCGATTGCCAGGAGCGCGATCCGTCGAAATGCGAACTCATCCTCGTGGAGGGCGATTCCGCAGGCGGTTCCGCCAAGCAGGGCCGCGACCGCGCCTTCCAGGCGGTGCTTCCGCTGCGCGGCAAGATCTTGAACGTGGAGCGCGCGCGCTTCGACAAGATGCTGTCGTCGCAGGAAATCGGCACGCTGATCACCGCGCTCGGCACGGGCATCGGCCGCGAGGAGTTCAACCTCGACAAGCTGCGCTACCACCGCATCATCATCATGACGGACGCGGACGTGGACGGCTCCCACATCCGCACGCTGCTGCTCACCTTCTTCTTCCGCCAGATGCCGGAGCTGATCGAGCGCGGGCACCTCTACATCGCGCAGCCGCCGCTCTACAAGGCGACCCGCGGCAAGTCCTCGATCTACCTCAAGGACGAGCGCGCGCTGGAGGATTATCTCATCGATGCGGGCATCGAAGGCGCTTCGCTGCGTCTCGAGACCGGCGTGGAATTCCAGGGCGATCAGCTCAAGGGCCTGATCGACGAGGCGCGCCTCGTGCGTCAGGTGCTGAGCAACCTGCATACGCGCTATAACCGCAAGGCCGTCGAGCAGGCGGCGATTGCCGATGCGCTGCGCCCCGACGTGGCGGAAGATGCGGAGCGCGGTCCTGCGGCCGCTGCCTATATCGCCACGCGTCTCGACGCGATCTCGGAAGAGCTCGAGCGCGGCTGGACCGGTGAAGTCCGCGAAGGTGGTTACGCCTTCTCCCGCACCGTGCGCGGCGTGACGCAGACGACCATTCTCGATCAGGCGCTGATCGCGAGCCAGGAAGCCAAGAAGCTCGACGAGCGCGCCAAGTCGCTGCAGGACGTCTATGCCAAACCGGCAAGGCTCGTGCGCAAGAACGACGAGATCCAGATCGACGGTCCGCTCTCGCTGTTCGACGCTGTCATCGCCTCCGGCCGCAAGGGCCTGCAGCTGCAGCGCTACAAGGGCCTGGGCGAAATGACGGCCCAGCAGCTCTGGGAAACCACCCTCGACCGCGAGATCCGCTCGCTGCTGCAGGTGAAGGTGAAGGACACCACCGACGCCGACGACCTGTTCGTGAAGCTCATGGGCGACGTGGTGGAACCCCGCCGCGAGTTCATCCAGGAGAACGCGCTCTCGGTGGCGAACCTGGACGTGTAAGCCTCTCAAAAACAGCCAACCAACAAAAAACCCCGCTCTCCGGAGCGGGGTTTTTTCGTGCACGGATGAAACGCTAGGCTGCTTTGAGCAGTCGGCTCTTGCGACCCTCGACGCCCCTGTAGGCGATCACTTCGTTCTGCTGTCGCTCCATGGGTCCGCGACGCAGCGCCACCAGGAATTTGCGCACCTCATCGGCGAGGCGATCGCCCTGAACGGCGACCTGCTGCGAGGTATCCAGCACGGAGCCCGCGAGATGCTTGGTTTCTGCCGTGTTCTGGCTCACGCTCTGGATGTTCTCCGTCACGCCCTGCGTCCCCATCGATGTCTGCTCGACGCTGCGCGCGATCTCGGCGGTAGCCGCCGTCTGGCCCGAAATGCTGTGCGCGATGCGCGACGTGGCATGGTCGATATCCGCCACGATGGTGGAAATTTCGCTCACGGCGGAAACAGCGGCCTTGGAGGCGGAGCGCAGTTCGGCGATCTCGCCGGTGATTTCTTCGGTCGCCTTGGCGGTCTGGGTCGCCAATGTCTTGACCTCCTGCGCCACCACGGCAAAGCCGCGCCCGGCTTCGCCCGCACGGGCCGCTTCGATGGTTGCGTTGAGGGCCAGGAGATTGGTCTGTTCGGCGATGGTGGTGATCAGACCCACCACGGCGCTGATCCGCTCGACCGCATTGTTGAGGCTGTCGACAAGGGCCGCCGTAGATTGCGCTTCCTGCGCGGCCTGACGGGCCCTGCTGGCCGAATGATCGGCCTCGGTGCCGATCTCCTGCGCGGAGGCCGCAAGCTCCGTCACGGCGGCGGCAACCGTCTGCACGTTCGCCGCCATGTCGGATGCAGTGGACGCGACAAGGTTCGTGCGGTCGTCTGTGAGGATTGCGCCCTCCTGCAGAACCGACGCCATGGTGCTCATGTTCGCCGAGGATTCCGAGAGCGCCTGGACGATGGTGTTGATCGCCTGCTCGAACTCCGCCGTCGATTGGTTGAAGGCCGTCAGGCGGCCCTCGATGACGTGCGAGGCTTCGTTGATGATCGTCGCGCCCTGGAGCAGCGATCCATGCAGCCCGTCCGGCAGGATACGGCGGAAATACTGGTTGTTGCGGACAGCATCCATCGCCGCCGAGGATTCCCGGATATACGCGTCGATGCGGTCCGTGGCGTCGTTGATCGTGCCGTGCAGCTTGCCGAGAGCCCCGCCCTCCGTGCTGCCGATGATCCTGGCCTCGAAATCGCCATGCCCGACCCGGTCGAGAATATCGGACGCCGTCGCAACCGCACGATAGGTGCGCAGCAGCATCAGCCCGCCGAAGATGAAGCCGGCATCGGCGACAAGAACGATGACGGACGGCATCGCACCGTCGATCAAGGAAGCGACAGCCTGCCCCGTCACGGCAAGAGCCGCGATGGCGAAGCCGATGCTCGCCTTAGAGAGAGAAGATAAATTCATCATAGCTGGCCTTGCCCGCCGTCGCGGTTTTCATGAGGTGCTGGTAGGACGCGGCCAGCCCCTCCTTGGCATTGCGGAAGGAGGATTCGATGCGGGCGAGCTCCGCATAGAGAGGCGTGATGATTTTTTCCACCGCGTCGCGCCGCGGCACGCGACGGTTGGAATGGAAGCCGCAGATCTTCATGTTCTGATCGTAGGAAGGCGTCACATGGGCGAAGACCCAGTAATGATCGCCGTTGCGTGCCATGTTCTTCACATAAGCGAACACTTCGCGCCCATCCTGGATCGAATCCCACAGCAGCTTGAACACCGCGCGCGGCATATCGGGATGGCGGATCATGCTGTGCGGCTGGCCCAGCAGCTCCTTCTCCGTATAGCCGGCGATGTCGCAGAAAGCCCTGTTCGTATAGGTCAGCCGGCCCTTCAGGTCCGTCTTCGATACGATGAAGGAATCGGGATCGAAAAAGATCTCGTGCTGGGTGGGAGTGACGGCGTGAGGCATCTGACGGCTTTGTAAGATTGGTGCAATCTGCTTGTTGCAAAGGGAGCTTGCGCGAAGCTGGATTGTCTCAGGCCCCTCGCAGCCAGACGGGACGCCCGCCGCTCGCCCTGCCCGTGCAGGCCGCCTCGATGCACGCCTTGAGGCTCCCGAACCGGAAATTCCGGCCTGTGAGCCCCGGACCATAATGGGCATACTTGCCGGAATTGGTCATGATCGTCCTGGCGCTTGCCGGGATGACCGGTTCGACGATCATGCACCAGCAGGTATCCGTGACGAACTGAACGCCGAAGCGCTCCAGGTCCGAGAGGATGCCGGTCTCCCGCGCCTTGTCGTGAGTGGCGCGTCCGCAGGTGACCACCACAGTCACATCCTCATGCTTCGTGCGGCCCTGGCAGAGAGCGGCCAGCGTCTCGCATTCCCTGAAGGAGAAATGCGGGTTGCCGAGGGACACGAGATCGATGGATGCATCCTGCGCGTTGTTGAGCTCGTCCCAGCTCCGCGCAAGATCCGCGATGGCGATGTCGAGGGCCGGAACATCCCTGCCCCCGGTGGCCTCCTCCAGCGTCCCCGCCTCGGGCGTTACGCCGGCGATATGGAACATGGGGGCGCTCGACGTGGTGGCGAACGCCGCGCCGAAGGCCTTCAGATCGTCCTGCGAAGGCGAGGCCCACTCAAGCCCTGTCAGAACGGGAATCCGGTTCGCTGCCAGAAGACCGGCATGGTAGCCGAGCAGGGGATAGAATGAATCGTCGAGATCCTTCAGCTCCGGCAGGTTGATGCGAAGCGCGGCGCGACGGTTGCTCTCCATATGGCATCCGGCAAGCGGCGCGCGGCCGGTGAGCGCGATGCAGATGTCGAGATAATCGGGATATTTCATCGTGCGCGCGCCGAGCACGCTGTTGGCATAGACGACGGCGTTCGATTCCGCCCAGACGATCTGCTCGCCTTGTGCCGGAGCGCTGTCGAGAAGATAGGGCGCGCAGGTGAAGGTCGGCTGCGCGCCCATGTCCACATAGACATCGCCCAGCCGGCTCGCAGGCTCTCCGAGGGCAGGATCAACCCCTTGCGCGCGCCAGCGGCGATGATCGACGGAAATGGCATTCAGCGTGGTCGGAACAATGACCCTTCCGCCCCAGTCCCGCAGCGCTTGCGCGAATGTGAGGGAGCCCGGACCCGTATAGATGCAGCCGTCGATATGCGCCTGCGTCACATCGATCAAACGATCCGCGCCTTGCAGGTCCGCCATGCGCAGAACGATCTTCATCGCGACCTGAGCGGCCTTGCCGCGTGACCCGTCCAGCAGCGCGCAATCCGCCTCGGTCAGCATCATGCGGGAGGCAATCGACTCCGAAGACTCAAGGCTGTCGGGGACAGCATGCAATGCTTCAGGATGCTCACCGCACACGACACGAGAGCCCTGGATATGCGCGCAGCGCGCCGCCCTTGCCAGAGAGAAATCCTTCGGATCGAGCGTGACGACGGGAATGGACTTCCCGAACACCTCTTCGGCGATCATGACTCCAAGCGTCAGGATGTCATCCGCCCGCTCGAACACCATGGCCGCGGGGCCTTTGCCGTTGAGCAGCAGCTCCAGCATCACGCCGCTGCCCGAGCACGATCCGCGCCCGCCGGGAATGGCGAGGACTTTGCCTGTCAGGATCTGGCCGCTCAGGGGATGATGGCGGTCGATCACCTCGCCGCTCGCCGGATCGACACCGCCCCAGAAGCTCAACTCGACATCGCTGGAAACGATCTCGCCGGAAGCTTCCCCATGAACGAAGGCTTTGCCGGAGAAGACAGCTTCGCTCACGAGGGGCCCCATCATCAACGCGGAAGGAGAGCCTGCAAATCGTCGTAGAGCGCCTTGGGAATGCGCACCCCGTTCGCTTTGCTGCGCTCCCTTGCCTCATAGCGGCGCTGCGAGGGCAGGCGAGCGCCCTGCCCTACGATGGCGTCGAACATCTTTTCAGCGCGGGCGACATGCTGCGTGGCCTCCGCGCCAAGAAAAACCTTGGGATCGAAGGCGAGGATCAACTCACCATGGCAGGGCGCGGCCCCCACGCCCTCATCGAAGGCCATGGATTCGGCGCTCGTCATGTCGCCGATGAGCGGCCCCGCCATCAGTTCGATCATGGCGGAGAGGGCCGAGCCCTTGTGGCCGCCGAAGGTGAGCATGGCGCCGGCAAGGGCCGCCGTCGCGTCGTTGGTCGAATTGCCTTCGCTGTCGATGGCCCAGCCATGGGGAATGGGCTTGCCCGCGCGCCGGTGCAGCTCGATCTCGCCGCGCGCGATGGCGCTGGTGGCGAAGTCGAACACGAAGGGCGGTCCATCGGGACGCGGCCAGGCGAAGGCAATGGGGTTCGTGCCGAAAACGGGCTTCTTGCCGCCAGCCGGGGCCACCCAGCTGTGACTCGGCGTCATGGCAAGCGCCACGAGCCCATCCGCGCTGATCGCCTCCACTTCCGGCCAGAGCGCGGAGAAGTGGAAGCAGTTGTTGATGGCCATGGCGGCCAGGCCCGTTCTGCGCGCCTTCTCCACGAGCAGCGGCCTGCCGCGCTCGAAGGCGAGCGGGGAAAAACCGTAACGGGCATCCACGCGCACGACGGCGGGCGCGTGATCCACTACGTCGGGCACCGCGTTCGGATCGACCTTGCCCTCCTTGACCGAGCGCACGCAGCCGAGCAGCCGGTACATGCCGTGGGAGTGGCACTCGTCGCGCTGACCCGCATAGACCACGCCCGCGATGGCTTGTGCATGCTCAGGCGACAGACCGCCTGCCTCGAGAACATCGATGCTGATCCGCCGGACTTCGTCCAGAGAGAGGGCCACTTCTTCACTCATGATGTCTCACCATCCATTCGTTATGAATTGTTTTGCAAAGCGCGTTTTCGTCAAAGCCTATACCTGCGGCCAGGTATCGGACAGCTGATAGCCGTCAGGCCACGGATCGTCGGGATCGAGCATGTGCTGATGAGTGCCGGTGATCCAGGCACGTCCCGCGACCGATGGGATGATGCCTGTCTTGTCACCGACGGTCACTTCATCCTCGATGCGGCAGATGAATTCGGAATCGATGATCGAGCGGCCGACGAAACTGTCACCGACCTTCAGGATGCCGCGCGCGTAAAGCACCGCCATGCGCGCGGAGCAGCCGGTTCCGGTCGGAGAGCGGTCGATCTTGCCGGGGCGCACCACCACCGCATTGGAGCCGTGCGGCACGCCGTCCCGTTCCACGAGAGGCGCCGCGATCTGGCAGAAGGAAATGTGGTCCCAGCCCGGCAGCTCGGGATGCCTGAAGCCGATCTGCTCATTGGCCGCGCGGGTGATCTTCATGCCGATCTGCGCGAGATCCTTCGCCTCGTCGGGACGAATCGCAAAGCCGAGGGCCTGCGCATCCGCGATGACGAAGCTGTCGCCGCCATAGGCCGTATCGACGGTGAGCGTGCCGACTCCCTCGACCTCCAGCTTCGCGTCGAGCGTGTCGGCGAAGGACGGCACGTTGCGGACCCGGATGCGCTCGGCTTTTCCATTCCTGCATTCCGCCTCGACCTCGATCAGGCCTCCGGGAGCCTCGAGAATCATGCGGGTGATCGGCTCCTGCATCGGAATGATGCCGGTGTCGAGCAGCACGGTGGAGACGCAGATCGAATTGGAGCCCGACATGGGCGGCGTGTCGGCGGGCTCCATGATGATCCAGCCCATCTGGGCGCGCGGGTTCTTCGGCGGCACGAGCAGGTTCACATGCCGGAACACGCCGCCGCGCGGCTCGTTGAGCACGAATTTCCGGAGCTTTTGATCCCCAGCGATGAACCGCGACTGCTCCCACACCGTATCGCCCGGAGGCGGGGCGACGCCTCCCACGATCACATCGCCGACTTCGCCCTCCGCATGGCAGCTGACGACATGAACGACTTTCGACGTGCGCATGATGCTCTCCGCTGCGAGGGAACCGTGTTGTCAGAACCGCTGTGCCGAGAATGGATTCATGTCGAGAGAGGCCGGCCTGTCCTCCATCAACTCGGCAACGAGGCGTGACGTGATCGCGGCCTGCGTCAGGCCATAATGGCCATGACCGAAAGCATAGACGATGCGCCTGTCTCGCCTGGCCTGTCCGATGACCGGCAGGGAATCCGGAATCGATGGGCGGAACCCCATCCAGCGTTTGGCCGGCTGCTTCTCATCGAGATGCGGCAGGAAGCGCTTGAGGCGCGTGATCATCGCGGAGGTGCGCTCGTGATTGGGCGGCGCCTGCGTTCCGGCAAACTCCACGGCGCCGCCGACCCGGTCGCCCGTATCGAGAGGCGATGCGACGAAGCCCTCGCCTTCGAACATGATCGGACGGTTGAGACCGAAGGCTCCCTTCGCATAGGTCGCGTTGTAGCCGCGCTCCGTATCGAGCGGGATGTTGTCGCCAAGTTGCCCCGCAAGCGCGCGCGACCAGATGCCGGCAGAGATCAGGACGCGATCCGCCACCACATTCGCCACCGCGCCATCGGTGTGGATGTGAACCGCGTCACCTTGAGGCTGAACGGCAAGGGCCTTGCCATCGACGCGCACGGCGCCGCGCTCGAGCGCGAGACGCAGCAGGTCGGCGGCGAGGATCGCGGGGTCGGATACATGGCAGGCATCAGGATATAAGACACCCGCCTCCACGCTGCGGAGCGCAGGCTCGAGCTCGGCGAGTTCGCGCGGGTCGAGAACCTCTGCTGGAATGCCGAAACTCTTCTGCCGGGCGATGACGTCCTCGGCGCTCAGGAAGTGATTGCGGTCGCGCCAGACGGAGAGGATGCCCTTTTCGCGAAGATGTCCTTCGAGGCCCAAGGCGGAGAGGCGCTCCTTCCATGCGGGCAGAGCCTGCTCGTTGATGGCGCGGATGGCGGCGATGCTGGACTTGATGCGGCCGGGGGACGAGGCCAGCACGAAGCGGGCCAGCCACGGAGCAAGGGCGGGAAGATAGGCGGGCCTGATGGTCAGCGGTCCGAGCGGATCCATGATCCAGCGGGGAAGATTGCGCCACGCTTTGGGCGATGCCAGCGGCATGATATCCGTATGGGCGATCCAGCCTGCGTTGCCGTCCGTCGGACGTTGCGAATTGTTGCCGGGTTCGACAAGGGTCACCTGATGTCCCTTATCGAGAAGAGCATGGGCGGCGTTAAGACCGACGATACCTGCACCAACAATCGCGACCCGCATCATGAAACCTATCGTGAAAGAACCGTCACGGACAAAGGCGGCCCGCGAGCAGGCCGCCTTGTGAATGCTTGCTTATCTCAACGAGCCTGATCGACCACCTGGAAACCGTTGGCGAAAGGATCGCGGTCGTCGATGAAGATGGTGTTGAAGCCAGTCACCCGCGCCCAGCCCTCGATGGACGGAATGATCGCATCGCGCTCGCCCACCTTGGCGCGTCCTTCGATGCGGCCCGTGAAAGTGGAGCCGATGATGCTCTCGTGCACGAAGGCATCGCCCTCCTTCAGCGCGCCGCGCGCGGCCAGATGCGCCATGCGCGCGGAGGTTCCCGTGCCGCAGGGCGAACGGTCGATGGCCTTGTCGCCGTAGAACACGGCGTTGCGGGCCGTGCCTTCCGGAGTCTGCGCCTTGCCTGTCCAGAGCACATGCGTCAGGCGGTTGATATCCGGGTTCTCGGGATGCGCGATCCGGTAACGCGCGTTGAACGCCTCGCGCAGCTTCGGGCTCCAGCGCAGCACGTCGGAGGGGTTGATGTCGGCGAGATCCGAGTAGTTCTTCTGCGGCTCGACGATGGCGTAGAAATTGCCGCCATAGGCCACATCGACCACGAGGTGGCCCAAATCCTCCACCTCGACCTCATAGCCGGTGCCATAGAGGAAAGAGGGAATGTTGGTGATGCGCACGCGTTCAATGAACGGGCCGTTCTGCTCGTAGCGCGCTTCGACGACGCCTGCTGGCGTATCGAGGCGGAGAAGACCGGGCGTCTTCGGATGAATGAGGCCGTTCTCGAGCGCGATCGTCACCGTGCCGATGGTGCCGTGTCCGCACATGGGCAGGCAGCCGGAGGTTTCGATGAAGAGGATGCCCACATCGCAATCGGGCCGCGTCGGCGGATAGAGGATCGAACCCGACATCATGTCGTGCCCGCGCGGCTCGAACATGAGGCCGGTGCGGATCCAATCGTATTCCGCCAGGAAGTGCTGACGCCTCTCGAACATCGTCTCCCCTTTGAGCTGGGGAATGCTGCCGCCGCCGACCACGCGGACCGGATTGCCGCAGGTGTGACCATCGATGCAGAAAAAGGTGTGACGCGCCATGGCTTCGCTCTTGGGTCGAATTCGTATCGAGAATGGAGAGAGGCGGAGGAGAAGCTCTCCTCCGCCGTCACCTTATCAGGCTGCGGTCTTCAATCCCACATCGGGAAGCGTCGGACGGTTCTTCAGGGCCTTGGCCATGACCTCCTCGACATGCGCGCGGTCCTTGCCCTCCAGCGCGAGGCGCGGCGGACGGGTGAGCGCGGAGCCGCGGCCCACGATCTCCTCGCAGAGCTTGATGCATTGCACGAGATCCGGACGCGAATCGAGATGCAGGAGCGGCATGAACCAATCGTTGAGGGCCTGCGCTTCCTGGTAGCGGCCCGCCTTCGCGAGACGGAACAGGGTCTCGCCTTCCTGCGGGAAGGCATTCGACATGCCGGAGATCCAGCCCACCGCGCCGAGCATCACGCTCTCGACCACCACGTCGTCGAGACCGGCGAACAGCACGAAGCGGTCGCCGACCATGTTGCGGGTGTCGGTGAAGCGGCGGGTGTCGCCGGAGGAATCCTTGAAGCAGACGATGGTCTCGCAATCGGCGAGCGAGGCCAGGATGTCCGGCGTCACATCGTTCTTGTAGATCGGCGGGTTGTTGTAGACCATCACCGGCAGGTCGGTGGCCTTGGCAACGCCGCGGAAATGCGCCGCCGTCTCATGGGGCTTCGAGGAATAGACGAGAGCGGGCATCACCATGACGCCGTCGAGGCCCACGCGGGCTGCTTCCTTGGCGACCTCAGACGCGAACTGCGTGGTGAATTCGGCGATGCCTGCGATGACGGGCACGCGGCCGCCGGAGACGGCCTTTGCGGTTTCCATGACCGCGATCTTCTCGGAGCGGCTGAGCGAGGTGTTCTCGCCGACGGTGCCGCAGACGATCAGGCCGGAGACGCCATCGCGGATCAGCCCGTCCATCACCTTGGCGGTGGCTTCGATATCAAGCTCGTAGTTCGGCTTGAACTGGGTGGTCACTGCGGGAAAGACGCCTTCCCAGCCGATTTTCTTCGCCATTTGATTCTCGCTCCCGGAACCGGTATTGAAGGACATTATTGTAGATTGTATAAAATCTGCAGAGTCAAGCCATTCTCCCGCAAGCCTGCTATAGGGTTATAAAGTCCACCTCACACGATGATCCCAACCGCCATGCAGCCCGCCAAACCTGCCCGGAAATCCCTTCAGCACCGGACAATTTCCTCCGCCGTCGCCGAGGAGCTTCGCCGCAGGATCGTGGACGGAGAGTTCAAGTCAGGATTCCAGCTGCGCCAGGATGCGCTCGCGGCGGAATTTGGCGTGAGCCGCATTCCCGTGCGCGAAGCCCTGATGCAGCTCGAGGCGGAAGGCCTGGTGAAGATTCATCCTCATCGCGGCGCCATCGTGTCGGAGTTGTCGACGGAGGAGATCGGCGAGTTGTTCGATCTGCGCGCCCTGCTCGAACCGCGCCTGCTCAAGGCCTCGGCCCCTCGCCTCACGCAAGCCGATTACACGCGGCTGCACGAAATCCTGCAGGAATACGCCTCAGAGCTGAAGGCCATGCATATCGGCCGGTGGGGTGAGTTGAACACCGAGTTCCACATGGTGCTCTACCAGCACGCCCGGCAGCCGCGCTCGCTTTCCATCGTCGCGAACCTGCTGCAGGAGAGCGACCGGCACACGCGTCTCCAGTTGTCGCTGACGCAAGGCATGGAACGCGCGGCGAGCGAGCATGCCGAACTGCTGAAGCTCTGCACGGAAGGCAAAATTACTGCGGCCTGCGCGCTTCTGACGACGCATATCGAGGATGCCGGAAAGTCGCTGCGCAGCTATCTCGAAGAGCACCGGAAAACGGGCGCGGAGAAGTAGGATAGCGGCGCGTGCTTCATGAAGATTGCAACCTGCGGCAGCAATTTCCCTTGAGCTTCGAGCATTGCTGAAATCGAAGCTCGCTTGAGCGCTTGTTCCCTCCCCCTTGCGGGGAGGGATCGAGGGTAAGGGTCGGGCAGTCAGAGCGCTGCACTTCATCCAGAATGCACGACAGCCCTACAGTGTCATTCCCGGCCGAAGCGCAGCGGAGGGGACGGGAATCCATAGCACCGCGCTTAATCGTGGATCCCCTTCCCTCGCTGACGCTCACCGGGGATGACAGAACTGGTTTGAGGTCTCACCCAGTCAGACCACCCCCGCCCCTGCCCCTCCCCGCAAGGGGGAGGGGAAGAGCGGCACGCCGCTCCTCAGCCGCGATACGCATTCTCCAGTACGGCGAGATCGAGCTTCACCATCGTCATCATCGCTTCCATCACGCGGCGCACTTTCGCGGGATCCTTGTCCTTGATCATGCGCGTCATCGCTTCCGGCACGATCTGCCAGGAGACGCCGTAGCAGTCTGTGATCCAACCGCAGGCCATGGGCGTTCCGCCGTCCAGCAGCGTGTTCCACAGCCGGTCGATTTCCGCCTGATCGGCACAATTCACGAAGAAAGAAACCGCCGGCGTGAACTGGAAGTTCGGGCCGCCGTTCAGCGCCAGATAAGGCGACCCCGCGAGCGTGAACTCCACCAGCATCACGTCACCCGGTTTTCCGCCCGGCGTCTCGACCGTGTAGGGCAGAACAGCATCGATGCGCGAATCCGGCAGCAGCGAGACGTAGTATCGCGCGGCCTCCTCGGCATTTCCGTCGAACCACAGGCAAGGTGCGATCTTGGACATCACTTGCTCTCCGTATCGACGATGGGCGTGAAGCCGCCCCAGAACATGCGCTTGGTGTCGAAGGGCATGTCGCTCACGGCAAGGCGGGGATCTTCCATGGCTTTCTTGTTGCCCGCGTCGCGCGCTTCCTTGGAAGGCCAGACGATCCAGGAGAACACCACATTCTCCCCGGCCTCCGCTTTCACCGCCTTCTTGAAGTCGGTGATTTCTCCGTCGGGAATGTCGTCGCCCCAGCATTCCACCACATGCAGCGCGCCATGTTCCTTGAAGACGGGCGCGGCGGCTGCCGCCACCTTGCGGTAGGCCTCGCGATTGCCGGCAGGAACGGGAATGACGAATCCGTCGATATAGGTCATCGGAATCTCCTTGCTGATCGTGTTTCAGGCCGTCTGCGTCAGAAGCTCGGCGAAATCGGCCATCTCGTAGAGCGGGCGGATTTCGATCTCGCTGGGCCCGGGCATCGGGTTGGGGCAGCGCTTCACCCATTCGACCGCCTCGGCCATATCCTTGACCTCCCAGAGCCAGTAGCCGGCGACCAATTCGTTCGTCGCGGGAAACGGCCCGTCGATGACAGTCCGGCTCGAACCATCGAAAGCCACGCGCTTTCCTTCTGACGACGGCTTCAAGCCATCGCCCGCCTGCATGATGCCGGCCTTGATCAGCTCCTCGTTGAACCGGCCCATGGCCTCGAAAAGTTCGGTCGAGGGCATGAGGCCCGCTTCGCTGTCCTTCGTCGCCTTCACAAGAACCATCACGCGCATCGTCGTTCTCCCCTCACGCATCCGCCATGTCGGCCATGGCGGTCTTCGCCGCCTCCACATCCATCCACATGATCTCCCAGATATGCCCGTCCGGGTCCTCGAAGCTGCGGCCGTACATGAAGCCGTAATCCTGCTTCGGCCCGGGATCGGCGCGTCCGCCGGCGCGCGCCGCGCTCTCGACGGTTGCGTCCACCTCATCGCGGTTGTCAGCCGAGAGGCAGATCAGCACCTCGGTCGTCTGCCGCGCATCGGCAATCGTCTTCGGCGTGAACTGGCGGAATTTGTCTTGGGTCAGCAGCATCGCGTGAATGGTATCGGAGAAAACCATGCAGGTGGCGGTGTGATCGCTGAATTGCGGGTTCTTGACGGCTCCGATGGCCTCGTAGAACGCATTGGTGCGGTCGAGATCCGCGACCGGCAGATTGATGAAAACGAGCTTCGACATGGCGTCCTCCCGATTGGCTTTGCCTGTTGGTTTTGACATTGATTCCAGAGAAAGTTATAAATAGCAACTATGAAGTTAGAAAAAATAACTAAAAATACCGATACCCGGAGCCGTCGGCATTACGATGACGCCTGCGCGTCGGCCCATGCCCTCGATCTCGTCGGCGAGCGATGGGCGCTCCTGGTCATGCGCGAACTCATGCTGGGTCCGAAGCGCTTCAGCGATCTGCGCGAGAGCCTGCCCGGCATCAGCGCCAACGTTCTCACCCAGCGTCTCGAAGGGTTGGAAGCAGCTGGCGTCCTCACCCGCCGCAAGCTGCCGCCGCCCGCGGCCGCGCAGGTCTATGAGCTGACGGAGTGGGGCTATGAGAGCGAGCCGATCTTCCAGGCGCTCGGCCGCTGGGCCGCCCGTTCGCCTCATCACGATCCGACCCTGCCGTTCAGCACCGCGTCGCTCATCCTCTCGTTGCGGACGATGTTCGATGCCAAGCGGGCAGAGGGGCTCGATGCCAGGATCGGCTTGCGCGTGAACGATGCCGAGACTTTCCTCGCGCATCTGGCCGATGGCCGGATCGAGATCGCACGCGGCCCCGTGGACGATGCCGATCTCGTCTTCACCGGAGCACCGCCGGTGATGGCGGGCGCGATCTATGGCGATCAGCCTTTGGAAGATCTGGAGAGCGCAGGAGTTTTGAAGATCGAGGGCGACAGGGCGCTGGCGAAACGCTTCGTGAGCCTGTTCCCGCTCCCGCCGAAGGCATCGCTTCCGTCTGAAGAGCGTTCATGAAGGCGCTGCGCGGTGAGCTTCCCCCTTGCGCGAAGGAATTGAGGGTGAGGGTCGGACAGGCGGAGCGCTGCGGCTACTCCAGTGAACACGACAGTCCGACAATGTCATTCCCGGCCGGAGCGCAGCGGAGGGGAAGGGAATCCATAGCGCCGCGCTTGGTCGTGGATCCCCTTCCCTCGCTGGCGCTCGCCGGGGATGACACCACCGGTTGAGCCGCTCACCCGGTCAAACCACTCCCACCCCTTCCCCTCCCCGCAAGGGGGAGGGAACACGCGCTTCATGAGCCGGCCTCTGACAAGCCTTGCCGGAACCATCGCGAGAAAGGTGCGTTCCCCGCCGTCTTACGATGACCTCAAAGACGCGCCGTACCCAGCCGGGGCGCGGCAAAGGCGGTGACCATGTCCATCCCCTCATTTTCCGATCGAGACCAGCCCGTCGTGCTGATACTCGGCGGAGGCAACGCGCTCGGCTCCTATCTCGCCGGCACCTATGAGCATCTGCAGCGGCGCGGCATCGAGCCCGGCTGGATTCTCGGATCGTCCATCGGCGCGATCACGGGGGCAATCATTGCCGGCAATGCGCCGGAAGACCGCGTTCCCCGCTTAAGGGAATTCTGGGAACAGGCGAAGATCCATTCGGGCTTCGCGCTGACACGCGGGTCTTCGATGCGCCATGCCTATAACGAGGCGCATACGGCGCTCACTCTTCTGATCGGCCGTCCGGGTTTGTTCGGACATCGCTTTCCCGGCATGCTCTCGATGCTGCCCTGGATGCCGAGCGATGTTGCGCTCTACGACCACAGGCCATTGCAGCAGACTCTGGAGCGCTTGATCGACTTCAAGCGACTCAATCGGGGCAACATCCGTTTCACCGCCGGCTCCGTCGATCTTGAAACGGGCGAAGAGGTTTTCTTCGACACGGCCCATGATGAGATTGCGCCGGAGCATCTGCTGGCAACGACGGCCATCGTTCCCGTCTTTGCACCGGTCGAGATCGGCGGACGCCTTCTGTGCGATCCCGGTTTCACCAACAACCTGCCGATGGATGCAGCTCTTGCGACGCCGCCGGTGGAAGATACGCTCTACATTGCCGTCGACCTTATCAGCCTGAAGGCGCCGCGGCCGAGATCCCTCGATGCCAGCGCTGAGCGTGCCAACGATCTGATTTTCGCAAGCGCCTCGCGGCGCAGCATCGAAGCGCTACAGCGGGAATATGCGCTGCACGGACGGATCGATCCCGATGGCTCATCCGCCACGCTGCTGCATCTCGCTTACCAATCGGGCAGTGACGAGCGCGCAGCAAAAGCCTTCGATTACTCGCCCGCCTCGCTCCAGGATCGCTGGGCCGCAGGGATTCGCGACATGGAGCACGCACTCGTGCAGCTTCAACGCACGAAGCTCGAAAGAAAGCGTCTCAACGTGGTCAGGCTCGATCCCGATTTCGCAGCTGCCTCGGCGGAAACCGGCGCTCGCAGGCAGTCTTAGGAACAACGACGGCCACTGCCGTCTCGGATCGGGCGTTCCATGCTCAAGGCTTGCGCTGTTTCAGCACGCGGAACTCTTCCGCATCCATGATTCCGCGCTGGTTGTTGCAAGCCTGGCAGGCAAGCACGAGATTGGCGGCGTTCAGAGGGCCGCCCTGAGAGCGCGGCAGCACATGATCGAGGGTAGCGAGGTTGGGCGAGCGGCTCAGGCCCTTGCTCAAGCGATGCGTTTCCACGCCGCAATAGACGCAGCATCCGCCGTCGCGCGAAAAAATCGTCTCGAACAGTTTGAGGCGCTGGGCGGCTTTCATGAAACGGGAACCAGGGAGGGGCCGGGAGGTTGCTCATGACATGAAAGACAGGAGCAGGACAATGGTAGACACCCGCCGCAGGAATCGAAACCCTTCTCAGGACGACAACGGTTACGGCGATGCGCCCAAGGGCGCCGTGGGCTTTCGCGGCGAGGGCCGGGAATATCCAGGTGGATACGGCAGCGACGCCAGCGATTTTTCGGGAGGCGTGATCGATGACGGGCGCGGCGGTCCTCCCGACGATGAAGGGTTCGCCCCCGATTATGCCCGCCCCCGCTCCGGCCTTGGCGCACTCGGTGACCGCGATCCAAACGATCCGGACCTTCGTGACGAGCGCGGAATGGGGCGCGGCGGAGAACGCGGCATGTCGGGCCCGCATCGCGGCAGGGGGCCGAAGGGCTACACGCGCACCGACGAGCGGATTCATGAGGATGTATGCGAACGCCTGACGGAAGACCGCTTCATCGATGCCTCGAATGTGGAGGTGACGGTGAAGGACGGTGAGGTGACGCTGTCCGGCACCGTGGCGAGCCGCGGCCTCAAGCACCGGGCCGAAGATCTCGCCGAGCTCGCCTCGGGTGTCCGCCATGTGCAGAACAACCTGCGCGTCGAGAGCAATGTCTGATGAAGCTCGGGTCTCCGCTGGAGCGAACCGGCGGAGACCGCTTCAGGACGGCGCGAGGGGCGAGCTCGCGTAATTCCTCAACAGGTCCTCGGGATCGCGGTAGATCGCGATACAGCCTGCCTCCCGCAGGGCCTGCTCGGAAAAGCCGCCGCTGAGCACGCCCACGGTTTTCAGGCCGGCGTTCCGCGCGGCCTCCGCATCGTAGGGCGTGTCGCCGACTACCACCGCGTCATCGGCGCCCAGCGGCGCGAGCTTCTCCAAAGCCGCCTGAAAGATATCGGGAAACGGCTTGGAGCGCTCGGCATCGTCGGATGAGGTTGCGGAATCGACGAGATCCGCGATGTCGGCGAGCTTCTTGTAACCCTCCACCTCATCCTCCTTTCCGGATGAGGCGAGAACCGCGCTCTGACCTGAAGCACGGATATGCTCGAACAACGCGCGCACGCCCGGAAAGGGGCGGGCTCTGGGCAGGTATTCGCGCTTGAAAAGATCGGCCCGGAAAGCCTCGATCTCTTCCTGCTTCTCCTTCAACACGTCCGGCGGAACCAGCCCCTGGAGAATCTGATCGCCGCCTTTTCCAATCTGCGCGCGCATGTCCTTGAAGGCGATGTCGATGCCGAACTGCTTGAGTGCCTCCACCCAGGCCGAGGCGTGGAGATCGACCGTGTCGACAAGGGTTCCGTCCACATCGAAGATAATGGCTTTTGTCATGCCTCACCCATGCTTGAGCTTGAAATAGAGGATGGTGCTCGCAAGCGTGAGCGTCACGGAATTGGCTGCGATCAGCGGAACCTCTCCCTTCCAGATGCCGTAGGTGAGCCACAGGGACAGCCCCGTGACGAGCACAAGAAACATTCTCAGCGAAATATCCTTGGTCGAGCGTGTCCGCCACACCCTGAGCACTTGCGGCACATAGGCGGAGGTCGTGCAGAGCGCGGCGGCATAGCCGGTATAATCCATGAGAGACATCGAGAGGTCATTCCTTGGACGAAAGGCCTTGAACGCTCGGTGCATCGCGATGTTCCGGTGCAGCGCATGAAGAGGCCCGTCCCTCTCGCCGCAACCGGAGTGCATTCTCAGCATGCTTTCGCAAGCTCACTGACAGTGCCTGGATTGAGAGAGGACGTCGTTTATTCAGGAAAAGTTGCCGAGATCCGGGACCGGCTTCGCTCAAGGCTATTCCAGAGGCAACGTCCTTGCTTTAAGCGTAGCGATCGTCTCACCGCGCTGCGATCAGCGCCCTTGTCTTTCTTCCGGTATTTTCTCTCATGTTCGGCATCCCTGTGTTTGATCTGGCGTGGCTTGTGGTGGCGCTGCTGGCTGCGGGCGCGCTGACCGGCCTGCTCGCCGGCGTGTTCGGCGTCGGCGGCGGAGCGGTGGCCGTGCCCATCCTCTACGAACTCTTCCGCTTCCTCGAGGTGCCCGACGCGGTGCGCATGCCGCTGTGCGTCGGCACCTCGCTCGCCATCATCGTGCCCACCTCCATCCGCTCGTTCAACGCCCATCGGGCCAAGGGGGCGGTGGACATGTCGATCCTCAAGGTCTGGGCCGTGCCGGTGGTGCTCGGCGTGGTGGCCGGCAGCATCATCGCCCGCTATGCGCCAGCCGATCTGTTCAAGGGCGTGTTCGTGGTGGTGGCCGGCTTCTCGGCCATCCGCCTGCTGTTCGGCAAGGACACCTGGCGGCTGGGCCTCGACATGCCGCGGCGCGGCATCATGGTGGCCTATGGCGGGCTCATCGGCATTCTCTCGGCGCTGATGGGCATCGGCGGCGGGCAGCTGTCGAATATGTTCATGACCTTCTACAACCGCCCGATCCATCAGGCGGTGGCGACCTCCTCAGGGCTCGGCATCCTGATCTCGATCCCCGGCGCGCTCGGCTACATCTATGCCGGCTGGCCGCACATGGCGGATTATCCGACCGTGACGGCTTTCCAGCTGCCATTGGCGCTGGGTTATGTGTCGCTTCTGGGCTTCCTGCTGTTCATCCCGACCAGCATCTGGATGGCGCCGGTGGGAGCGCGGCTCGCACACCGTCTGTCCAAGCGCAGGCTCGAAGTCGCCTTCGGCATCTTCCTGCTCATCGTCTGCGCGCGTTTCGCCGCGAGCCTGCTCGTTTAAGGCACTTCGGGCTGGGGCGTCGGATGGAGAACGGGTTTCTCCGGCTCCGGCGGCTGCTCGGGCAAGGGCGACGGAATGCCCGGTCCTTCCGGCGGAGCGGGTGTCTCCGGCGGAATCGGCATTGCGGGAACCGGCTCCGTCGGGGGCGGCTTGGGATAGAACTCGTCGGGTTGCGGACGGCTGGCGCTCACGGTCAAGGAAGTCGTCTCCTCGCTTTGTGCATTAACCGTCCGAAACGATAAAAAGTTCTGTCGTGTCCCGTTCACGACACCTTGACCTTAAAACGTAATGCACGCGCGCCAACGGCTTGACCTGTCTGGAATTTACCGTCACGACGGAATGATCCGATCATGCTCACACGGTGACAATCCATGCGCTCTCCGAAATCCCTCGCTCTTGCCACCCTGTTTCTTGCGAGCACGGCGTCGGTTTCGGTTCATGCCGCTGATCCGGTCTTCTTCGCGCCTGAGGCGCTTCCCTCCGGCTGGATCGTGACCGTGAAGGGCAATCTGCGTGCGCAGCCCACCTATCCGGGCGCGGACGATCTGAGCTTCATCGGTTATCCCTCGCTGAGCTTCCGCCGCGCGGGAACGGTCGAGCGCTTCAGCGCTCCCGACGATGGATTGAGCTTCTCGTTCCTCGACGACTCGGCGTTCCGCTTCGGCGCGGTGGGCCGCTTCCAGGGCGGCCGCTACTACGAGGACAACGAGGAGCTGTTCGGCCTCAAGAAGATCGATTGGGCCGTCGAGCCCGGCGTGTTCGTGGAATACTGGATCACCGATTTCCTGCGCGCCCGCGCCGAGCTGCGGCACGGCGTCAATGGACATCACGGCTTCGTGGCCGATCTCGGCCTCGACGTGGTGCAGACCTTCGGCGCTTTCACCGTCTCGGCGGGACCGCGCCTGTCGCTCGGCGACAGTGATTTCACCCGCACCTATTTCGGCGTGACGCCTGAGGAGGCTGCGCTCAACGGACGCGTGGACGCCTATCGCCCGTCCGGCGGCATCACCTCTGTCGGGGCCACCGCGAGCGCGTCCTATCAGTGGTCGGAGCAGTGGTCGACGACAGCCTTCGTGACCTACGAGCATCTCGTGGGCGATGCGGCGGACAGCCCGATCGTTCAGGAATTCGGCTCGGAGAGCCAGGTCGGCGTCGGTCTGACCGTGTCCTATTCCTTCAGCACCGGCCGCTAAGAACCGTCGTTCAAAAAAAGCGCCTGGAGATCTTCCGGTCTCCAGGCGCTTTTGTTTTTGCAGGTGTGGAAGCAGCGTTACGCCGCGAGATCGGCAGCCTTCAGATCCTCGCCACGATAGACGCAGCCTTCCGTCGAACCCGTCATCCCGCGCTTCAGCTCGACTTCTTCGAGGTTCGGGAAGCGCTCCTTCACCTTGCGCCAGATATAGATCGTGATGTTCTCGAGGGAGGCGAGGCCGATTTCGTTCTGCTTGAGATCGAGATTGGTGTGGTCGAGACCCGTGCCGTGCTTGCCCTTCAGCTCGTCGATGTAGTTCTCGACATCATAAAGATTGACCGGCCAGTTATAGACTTCGTCGACCGGCCCACCGAAGGTGAGCTTCGCGATGAAGGTGTGCCCGTGCAATTCCGAATAGGGATGCACCGAATGAGCCGCCTCGAACGTAAATTCACAGTAAGTCTTCATCGATCCTGCTCCGATTGTAGGGGATATGAACCGCTCAGCGTCAGGCTACTTCTGCTGTTCGCCTGTTGGCCGTGAGCGTGTGAACGAGTTCCGAGGCCGGTTTCGGCTTCCCGAAATAGAAACCCTGCACCTCGGTGCATCCAGCTGCGGTGATCTGGTGGAACTGATCCTCGGTCTCGACGCCTTCGGCGACCGTGGACATGCCGAGGCTCGCGCCGAGGCCCGCGATGGAGCGCACGATGGCCAGGCAATCCGCCCGCGAGGAAAGCTCGCGCACGAAGCTCTGATCGATCTTGATCTTGTCGAACGGAAAGCTGCGCAGGTAGCTGAGAGAGGAATAGCCCGTCCCGAAATCGTCCATGGCGATGCGCACGCCCATGCGGCGCAGCTGATGCAGTGTCGCGACGGTGAGCTCGTTGTCCTGCAGCAGCACGGATTCGGTGATCTCGAGCTCAAGGCGCTCCGGCGCCAGTCCGGACCGCGACAGGGCGCGGCTCACGCTCTGCACGAGCGTCTTGTTGCGGAACTGCACAGGCGAGAGGTTGACCGCGACCTTGATGTGTTTCGGCCACCCGGTCGCCACCATGCAGGCCTGCTCCAGAACCCAGTCCCCAAGAGGCGCGATCAAGCCGATATCCTCGGCCACAGGGATGAAGTCACCCGGCGAGATCGTGCCGCGCTCGGGATGGCGCCAGCGCAGCAGCGTCTCGTATCCGCCGATCTCGTTGGCGCGCACATTGACCTGCGGCTGGAAGTACAGCTCGAATTCGCGGTTGGCGAGCGCCTTGCGCAGATCCGTCTCAAGCAGGCGGCGCGCCTGAAGCTCCGCATCCATCTCCGGCTCGAAGAAGCGGTAGGTCGCGCGCCCGTCGGCCTTGGCGCGATAGAGTGCGAGATCGGCCTGCTTGAGGAGTTGATCGGGCGACAGGTTGCCCTCGGAGGCAACGGCAATGCCGATGCTGGTGCCGATGACGATTTCCTGCCCCTCGAGATCGTAGGGCAGGCTGATGGTCTCGACGATGCGCACGGCGAGGGCCGCGCAATCCTGCGGATCGTCGATGGCGAGCTGCAGGACCGCGAACTCGTCGCCGCCGAGGCGCGCGACCACATCCTGCTGCCGGATGCAGCTGCGCAGCCGCTCGGCCACGAGCTTGAGAAGGGAATCGCCCATCTCGTGACCCAGCGAGTCGTTCACGTCCTTGAAGCGGTCGAGATCGAGGCAGAGCACCGCCATCCGCAGCCGCTGACGCCCCGTCTCCGCGAGAGCATGCTCCAGCTGCTGGCGGAACAGCACGCGGTTGGCGAGATCGGTCAGCGCATCGTGATGAGCCATATAGGCGATCTGCGACTCTGCCCGTCTGCGTTCCGTAATGTCATCGTAAGTCGCCACCCAGCCGCCATCCGTCATGGGCTGATGGGAAATCGCGAAAGTCTGCCCGTCGGCCTCTTCGTGAATGAAGGCGAATTGCTGCCGCTTGCTGATGAGTTCCTGCTGCTGAAGCAGGATCTCGCGCAAAGGCTCGATCCCTTTGCAGTTCTGCCCTTCTGCCTGCGCGACAAGGTGGTTCAGCGAGATCCCGGAATGCACCGCGCTGCTCAGTCCGAACAGCTGGGCGAAGCGGGCGTTGACGACGATGATCCGCCCTTCGCTGTCCACCATGCACAGGCCATGGGACATGTTGTTCAGGGCCGCATCGAAGCGGTCGTTCTGGGTCCTGAGCTCGTGCTCCTGGTTCTGCAGCGCCTCGTTGCGCAGTTGCAGTTCCTCATAGGCGCTGCTGAGAGCCTTGTTCGTTTTTTCCAGCTTGACCGATATGCTCTCGAAATTGTTGGCGTAGAGACGCAGCTCCTGATGCGCTCTCTCCAGAAGCCGGTTGTGCCATCCCAGCAGCGCCAGAAGAAACAAGCCGAAAACGATCAGACCTGCGGCGAGGCTCGAGAACATCCAATGCAGGCGGATCAGCTCCTGCTGGCCCTCCTCGGCCCGGCGACCGCCATAGTGAAGAGCGGCCGCAGCCATGCCGGCGAGCTTGGCATCCAGTTTCTCCAGCGCTCTGACGATGTCCAGAGCGGCTTCGGGCCTGTCCAGGTTTTCAATGGAGGACTGGATCTCGGCAAGCGTCTTAGCGAGCTCGTCGACGGTCTCCTGCCATTCAGGCGCAGCCCGGAGAAACTCCCTGAAATCGCCGGCCTGCAGAAGATTGGATCTGCTGACCATGATGTCGTAGCGCAGGGAGACCTCGTCCTTGTCTACGGTCGGATCCTGCGCCGCGTAGGCGCTGAGGCGCTGTTCCAGACGCGCGAATTCATGCATCGCTGCGCTGGCATGCCAAGGCATGTTGTAGCGCGCAACCTGCGTGAGAACTTCCTGACGCTCGACGATCAGAACCGAAATATACGCCGCGGAGAGGATGAAGCCCGCGATGACTGCGGCAAGCACAATTTTGAGCGTGCGAAGCGACAAGCGATTTTCTCCGGAGCCGGATGCCCGATTACTTCACTGTGATCCTGGAGACCTGCCATACTGATCGGCCATAATAGGTCTGGTGCTTCAGCTCGGGGTCGCTGTCGAAGGGATAGACGATGAAGATCGGTCCCTTGTCGCGGACGGACATGTACTGGCCGTTTTGCTTCGTCGCGAGAATGACGTTGTACTTCGTGATGTCGGTGAAGGGGATGTCGCTGCTGTAATCGTTCAGCGCCGTCACCACGATGTGCTCACCTTTGGCACCGAGATACTGCATGAGCTTTGCTAAGGGGACACCCTCGAACTTCACCGTCTCCGGATACCAGGGCGTTCCCGTCTCGAAGGAAATGGTCCCTACGGCCTCGAGCATGGCGCGGTCGAACACCGCCGTGTCGCCCTGGTTGGTGACCGATATATTTCCCGAAACCGTCAGAATAGGCTTTTCCTTCGGAGCCGGCAGCCGTTCCGCTTGCGCAGCGCCGATTTCCGAGAAGCCAAAAAACGCAATAATTGCAGCTAGAATAAAGTTTCGCATCGCAGTTCAGGCAAGCCTGCCCCTCTTAAACGCTTTAGTTACTCTTAAAGTATGGTGCGGGTAAAATTATATTTACACACAGTATTGAATATATTTTTTATTATGAGACTTTATTACGTTTCTTTGGCCTAACACTTAAACCGGGATTAAGCGATATTCGCTTACCAATTTCCGGCTTTCCTAAAGATCTAATCTTAGTCTGCTCAATACATGACGGCGCTTAACAAAGGCGTTATGAGGAGCCATCTCCGGTTTACGTATATGTAATATCATTTAAGACTAAAAACTTGTCTTGTGGCGTACGCAGATTGCTCGTTATCTACCTCACGGATCCTTCGCGTTGCTTGCCCCTCCCATAAGCCCAGAACCCAAGAACAACGTGCGCGCGCAGAGCCAGTGAGAGAAAAGATGAAGAACAGATACGCGCAAAAAGACATCAACCAGCAGACATACAAGATTCAGAACGGCGAGCTATCGAGCCGCACCGAGCAGGATATCCTGCTGGACACGCGTCTTTTATCGATTTCGCAGGAGCTGCTTCCTCAATACGGCGGGAACTGGAATCTTCACAACGTCGTCACGCTCAAGCAGAAGGCGCTGAGCCGCATCATCTACTATCACGAGCTGTATCAGAAGATCCTCGATGTGCCGGGCGTGATCTGCGAGTTCGGAGTTCAATGGGGCGCTACCCTGGCGCTGCTGCAAAACTTCCGCGGCATGTACGAGCCCAATAACGTCTCACGAACGATTTTCGGCTTCGACACCTTCGAAGGCTTCTCTACGGTCGACAGCAAGGATGGCGGCTTTGCCGAAATCGGCGATTACAGATCGCTGCCGAACTATGAAGACACGCTTGAAGAAATTTTGAGCATTCACGAAGGCCTGCACGCGGTCAGCCACATCAAGAAGTTCGAGCTCATCAAAGGCGACGCCTCTCAGACGATCGACGGCTGGCTCGAGAGGAATCCGCATGCCATCGTCTCGATGGCGATCTTCGACATGGACGTCTACAAGCCGACCAAGGACGTTCTCGAGAAGCTCATGCCGAGATTCGTCAAAGGCACTCTGCTTGTTTTCGACGAGCTGAACTGTCCGCAGCTTCCCGGCGAGACCCTCGCCGTTCAGGAAGTGCTGGGCCTGAACAACATCAGGCTCAAGCGCCATCCGTTTCAGAGCTACTGCGCCTGGGGCGTGTTCGGCGAATAAGCCGGGCTGCCGGACCCTGGGCCGCTTGCAAGGTGCAAAGCAGCCCAGGGATTGGATTTACAGCGGCTTCAGGCCTGCCTCGATCTCGGCCCGGCGCGGCTCGAGGAAGGGCGGGAGCGCGAGGCTCTCGCCGAGCTTTTCCATGGGCTCGTCCGTCGCAAAGCCCGGTCCGTCGGTAGCGATCTCGAACAGGATGCCATTGGGCTCGCGGAAATAGAGGCTCTGGAAGTAATAGCGATCCACCGGCCCGCTGGAGGGCGCGCGCAGGGATTGCAGTCGCTCCCAGCACTCCTGATAGGTCTGCTCGTTGGGTGTGCGGAACGCCACGTGATGCACCCCGCCCGCCCCTGCTTGCGCGAAGGGCAGATCCGGCTCCACGGCCACATGCAGCTCCGCCGCAGGACCGCCCTCGCCCATGGCGAACACATGCACAGGCGTCTCGCCGAGACGGTACTCGCCGGCCGCGCGCATATCCATGGCGTCCGTGAGCACGCGCGCGGTGCGCTCCAGCTTCGGCACGCTGAGGGTGATGGGGCCAAGGCCCCGGATCTGATACTCCGCCGGCACGGGGCTGCGCTCCCACGGATGCGCCTCGCCTGCGCCGCCGTCATCGACGAGGCTCAGGCGCTGGCCCTCGAAATCCTCGAAGTCGAGCACGAGCCGCCCGTTGCGCTCTGTGATGTTCTGATGCGCGATGTCGAGAGAAGCAAAACGATCCTTCCACCAACCGAGAGCCTTCTCGCCGTTCACGCGCAGGGCGGTCTGCGAGATGCTGTGCGTGCCGCGCCGCTCGCGCCCGACAGGCCAATCGAAGAAGGTGATGTCCGTGCCGGGCGTGGCCTTCCCGTCCGCATAGAACAGGTGATAGGCGCTCACATCGTCCTGGTTCACGGTCTTCTTCACGAGACGCATGCCGAGAGCCTGCGTGTAGAACGCATGGTTGCGGGGCGCGTCGGCGGTGACGGCGGTAAGGTGATGAATTCCGGTCAGTTTCATGGGTGTCTCCATGGTTGTTGACCGTAAGATAGGCTTGCACACACGCAAGATCGACCCCGAGGATCGCCAAGACGACTTTGCTTGTACGCAAGATTCTGCGATCCACCGACATGATGGCGGGCTTGGAGCAGCCATTGCCATCCCAGCCTCATCCCGAGGGGGTCGCGAGAGCCAACCCAGGATCGCGCGACGAGGGTGGCGCATGTTCCCTCCCCGCAAGGGGGAGGGGAAGAGCGGTGATGCTGCTGAAACCTTACGCCGCCTTCGCGCGCAGATCGTCGGGCGTCACCTCCGGCGGGATCGGGCAGGCATAAGCCCTTCCACCCGTACGCTCCTTCAGTTCCGCCTTGGCGCGGGCGATGAGGTCGGGGTTGCGCAGGCAATCGGCTGCCGTCGCGGCCATGGCTTTCGCGGCCAGCACCATGCCCTTGTGCGCGGCGGGCAGATTGCCCTGCGTGACGAGCTGCCAGGTGTGGAACGGCGTGCCGATGGCGAAGCACGCCGCGTGGCATTGCACCGTCGGCACGATCCAGCTCACGTCGCCCACATCGGTGGAGCCCATCATCACGTCCTCGCGCGCGGGCAGCGCGAGCACGCCGTCGTGCAGCACCTGCGTCTTGAGCGAAGGATCGTAGGGCTTCACGCTCGCCACGATGTCCTCCGGGGAGATCGCGGCCTTCTGGATTTTTTCCGCGAAGGCGTGATCCTGCGCATCGAAGCCGGGACCGCCAAGACGCTTCATGTTCTCGAACATCGCTTCCTGCAGCGCGCGGTTGAGCACCACGTTCGAGGTCGCGTCCGTGACCTGCACCTTCACGCTGGTTTCCGTCATCAGCGCCGCGCCCTCGGCGATCTTCTTCACGCGCTCGAAGAGACGCTCCGCATCCGGCAGATGGGGTGAGCGCACGAGATAGAGCGATTCCGCGAAACCCTGCACCACGTTCGGCGCATCGCCGCCGGAATTGGTGATGGCGTAATGCACGCGCGCGTCAGAGGGCATGTGCTCGCGCATGTAGTTCACGCCCACATTCATCAGCTCCACCGCGTCGAGCGCGCTGCGCCCGAGTTCCGGCGAAGCGGCGGCGTGCGAGGGGCGGCCCGTGAATCGGAAGAAGGCCTGGATGCAGGCGAGCGACGACATGGACTGCACTTCGTTCACCACGCTCGGATGCCAGCAGAAGGCGGCATCGAGATCGTCGAACAGACCTTCGCGCGCCATGAACGTCTTGCCCGATCCGCTCTCCTCCGCGGGGCAGCCGTAATAGCGCACAATGCCCGCAATCCCTTCCGCTTCCAGCGCATCCTTCAACGCAACAGCCGCAAGCGCGGAACCGGAGCCCAGAAGATTGTGCCCGCAGCCATGCCCCGGCGTGCCCTTCTGCGTCGGTTTGTGCTCGGTGATGCCCGACACCTGCGCGAGATCCGGCAGCGCATCGAACTCACCGAGGATACCGACGATGGGACCGCCCGAGCCGTATTCCGCAACGAACGCGGTCGCCATCCCGCCCGCATTCCTCGTGATGCGAAACCCCTCACGCTCCAGCATCGCGATCTGCTCAGCGACCGACTTATGCTCCTCGAACGCCAATTCCGGCATCGCCCAGATGCGGTCACTCAAAGCGGTGTAGTCGGCAGCCTTCGCGTCGACGCGACGGGCGATTTCATCGAGGCTGAGGGGATCGTTTTGCATACAGATATCTTTCAAAACTACGAGGCTGTTTCTGTTATGAGTAGGCCGTCTAGCACTCTTCTCCAGAACCATTCACCCTGATCTCGTGAGCGTCGCTTGTTCTCAGCAAAGATAGTTATCTCGCCTTCTACAGCAAGAAATGCTGCGGTGCTGATACTCTTAGCAATTCTTAGCAACATGAATAGATCGTCGTAGAGTGGATAAGCATCGATCTCCTTACCAAAGAGCATATGTGCAAGCCGACAAGTCCGAAACTGGCGAACGCGTTTAAGTGCATTTGCGGCTTTGGTAGTCTCAAGCTCATCTGCTCTCTTTAAAGCAAGTTCAACCGCTGCTTTGCAGGTATCCTCAGCAGGAAGAGATATATAGCTAGGAAGCGGCGCCCAAAGGCGACTCCTTCTAATCAGTTCAGCGCTGATTTCAGGTTTTCGCAAATGATGGAGAAGTACTGGGATTGACGCTTTATCTTGCCTATCGAGACCAATGTTATTGTCAGATACATCAAAAATTCTGGCAACATCAAGAGCGAGCTTTAACGCAAGAGAATTTTGAATAGTTGCGTAAGTACTGGCACCTTTAATTTCGCGGCCTTCTAACCCTATAGGTACAATCCTATTTGCCGCTTCCATGGTCTCTGCAATTTCAATTGCGTATCTGATGTCGTCACCTAACATAGGTACGATTATCTCGACACGACGCATTGCTTCCTGGGTACTGATAGGCAAAAGCACCTCACAACGAGAATTGCTAAAATTTACCCCGCCGCAAACAGATCCCGCGTCTCCGGCGCCGCCACCGGCTCCTCGAAGGCGTTCGGATCGCCCGGTCCCGTCTCCCAGCCCAAATCCGGCAGCGCGATGATGCGCAGGCCCCGCGGGTCGTTGCGGGTGACGACGATGTTGCGGGTTTCCATGTAGGCGATGAGGCGGCGCGCGCGGCCCGGCGATCGGCTGCCGCAGGCGCGGGCGATTTCGCCGTCGGGCGGGCAGGCGGATTGCTCCATCGCGGCGCGGGCGATGAGCAGGTAGACGCCCTGGATGTCCTCTTCGAGATCGTTGGCGAACGCCACCGCGCGGTCCCATTCGGTGCCCTCGGCGGTGGCCGTGTCGACGCCCGCGCGCGCCACCGCGAGGCGGCGGCGGAAGGCGTTGAGGTTCAACGGCTCGCCCGACACGCGGCGGATGCGGCAGCGCACGAGAAAGTCCTGATACAGAACGGCCACCGAGCGGAAGGCGGCTTCGGGATCGTCGAGAATTTCGCGTAAGATCGCATCGAGCGCGGCTTCGCGTTCGGCCTTGCTTTCCTCCGTGACTTCGACGCTTTGCGGCTCCGGGGCTGCCGCCGCGCGGGTGCGGGCGAGCTGCGCCAAAAGATCGTTGGTGGAGGGCGCGGGCGGCGGAGGCGGCGCGCGGCGCGGCATCACCGGGCGGGCGGCGATCTCTTCCTCGCTCGCGTTGAAGATGAGGTCGCGCGCGTCCTCCTTCGGCTGCTCGGGCAGCGGCATGAGCTTGAAGGTGCCGGAGCGCGTGGAGGTTTCCACTTCCCCGATGCGGATGGGCAGCGGACGGCGCGAGAGCGCGGGGCCCAAAGCGACGAAGTGGCCGCGCTCGAGATCGCGGAACATCTCGGCCTGGCGGCGCTCCATGCCCAAAAGGTCGGCGGCGCGGGCCATGTCGATATCGAGGAAGGTGCGGCCCATGAGGAAGTTGGAGGCTTCCGCCGCCACGTTCTTGGCGAGCTTCGCGAGGCGCTGCGTGGCGATGATGCCTGCCAGGCCGCGCTTACGTCCGCGGCACATGAGGTTCGTCATCGCGCCGAGCGAGACTTTTCGCGCCTCGTCGGAAACCTCGCCGGCGGCTGCGGGCGCGAAGAGCTGCGCCTCGTCCACCACCACGAGCATGGGATACCAGAAATCGCGCTCCGCATCGAAGAGGCCGCCGAGGAAGGCGGCGGCGCAGCGCATCTGCTGCTCCGCGTCGAGACCCTCCAGCGAGAGCACCACGGAAACGCGGTGCTGGCGCACGCGGGCGGCAATGCGCTGGATGTCGCCCTCGGAGCGGGAGGCGTCCACCACCACGTGGCCGAACTTGTCGGCCAGCGTGACGAAATCGCCCTCCGGGTCGATCACGGCCTGCTGCACGAGGTTGGCGCTCTGCTCGAGAAGGCGGCGCAGGAGGTGCGACTTGCCGGAGCCGGAATTGCCCTGGACGAGCAGACGCGTCGCCAGAAGCTCTTCCAGATCGAGCTGAGCCCTCTGTCCTCCGGGTGCGGAGGATGTCACTCCCATGTCGATGCCGACCTTCATCAGCCTCCCTCTTGGGTTCGAAAGTCCCTGGGTTCGAAAATCCGTCCCGGTCCTAACACGGCAAAGCTCAACAAAGTGCCGAGCCGGGCGAATTCCTCCACAGGCTACCCCCGCTATCCCCAGGCATGACGCCGCAGAGGGCGGGAAACCGAAAGGGAGGGGTGGCGATTAGCGGGTAAGATCCATTCCAGGAGAAGCCATGCCCCTCCCCGCCCACCGAATCGCCCTCGAGCCCCCCATCGTTCAGGCGCAGGCCCAGGGGCCGTCCGGGGGCATCACCGAGCCCCGCCCCCTGCCGCCCGGCACGGAACGGGCGGAGGGCGCGTTCGGGATCTTCGGGATGATGATCGCGGGGCTGATCATCCTGTTCGCCGTGGTGATCCTGGTGATGAGGGCGCGCCGCAAAAGCTGATCAATCGGCGATCACCGCTTCCGCCGCCTTCACGGCGCTGCCGCGCAGGGGCAGCTCCTTCATGGCGATGAGGAAGACGAGCGCCAGGCCGAAGCCGACGCCCGCGGCGACGAACACGTAGGAGAAGATATCCCCGAGATCGACGCCGCTCCGCGCCGCCGTGTGGGCCAGCGTCTCGAAGCTCGCAGTCCCCGACAGGCCCGAGCCGCTGAGCACGATGGCGCCGAACAGGGCGACGATGAACGCGCCGCCGAGGGAGCGGAAGAAATTGGCCGTGCCCGTCGCGGTGCCGAGTTCGTGCGGCCTCACCGCATTCTGGATCGCAACCGTGGACACCGGCAGCAGGGTGCCGAGCCCGATGCTGATGATCGCGAGCAGCACCTCGATCATCGTGATCGACATGGTGTGCGCGAAGGCTGCGAGCGTGCCGGTCGCCACCATGGCCACGAAAAGCCCGATCATGGGCAGGCGCTTGTAATGCTTTGCCTTCGTCATGCTTCGTCCCGACACGGTTGCGCCGCAGACGGTGCCGGCCATGAGCGGAATGAGCGCGAGACCGGAGAGCGAAGCGGAGAGCCCGCGCACGGCTTCGAAGTAAACCGGCAGGTAGATGGTGAGGCCGATATAGGTGCCCATGCCGAAACACGCCGACAGAACGCCCATGCGCACCACGGGATTGTGCAGCACGCCGGGCGGAATCAGCGGCTCAGGCGCAAGGCGCATGCGGGCGGCGAACAGGGCCCATAGCAGCACCGAGCCCGCGACGAGGCCGAGAATCGGCAGCGAGGTCCACGGGAAGCGCAGCCCGCCCCAGCTCAGGGCGAGCAGCAGCGATACGGTTGCGGCGACCATGAGGAATGCGCCGAGAAGGTCGAGCCTGTGGCGCCTGTCGTGGCGCGGAAGTTTTTTCAGCGTGTGGAACGTGATGAACAACGCAAGGAGGCCGAGCGGCAGGTTGATCCAGAAGATCACCGACCAGTGCAGATGCTCCGCGAAGAAACCGCCGAGCACCGGGCCGAGCAGGCTCGACGACATGAAGACGCTGGCGAAATAAACCTGATACTTTCCGCGCTCCTTCGGCGGCACGAGATCTGCCACGATGGTCTGCGCCAGGGCGATCAATCCGCCGCCGCCGATGCCCTGCAGGCCGCGCGCCAGAACGAGGGTGATCATGGTGGGCGCAACCGCGCAGGCGATGGAGCCGATAATGAAGACCACGATGCCGATGAGCATGGTGACGCGCCGGCCATGGCTGTCGCTGAACTTGCCGTAGAGAGGCGTGACCGCCGTGGACGTGAGCAGGTACACCGTCACCACCCAGGGCAGATGCTCCAGGTCGCCGAGCTCGCGCCCGATGGTGGGCAGCGCGGTTGCGATGATGGTCTGGTCGAGGGCCGCCAGGAACATGGCCAGCATGATCCCGAAGATGATGGTGCGGATCTCGGCATGGCTGAGAGAGGGCGCGGCGTGAGGAATAGGCTGATCCATCGGTGTCTTTCGCTTTCACGCACTTTCTTAAAGAAAGAAGGCCGGCTTGTCCCTCGGCCGGCCATGCCCATCGGACATGCATCGCGCCTCATGAGGAAGCCTAACGCATAGGTATTCGGTTGTTTCCGAAAGCCGGGAGGGATGAGGCGAAGCCGCGGAGCGGGACCGCAAATCGCGTGACGGGTGAAGCGCACTTCCCTCCCCCTTGCGGGGAGGGATTGAGGGTGGGGTCGGAATGTCGGAGCGCAGCAGGCATCCAGAAAGCCCGACGGCTCTACAGCCGATCCCCTCTCCCGGCCGGGAGAGGGGCAGGGGTGAGGGGTGTGGCCTTTCCGGGTCAGGCTCGACCTCTTCCAACCCGGGAGAGGGATCGCAGCTTCACTGGTTCATCCGCTCACCCGGTCATTCGACCCCCACCCCTTCCCCTCCCCACAAGGGGGAGGGAACACGCGCCTCATCCAAGCACAGCAGCGGACGTAATGTTCTTACTTTGTTCTTGACAATGATCCTAAGCTGGGCTATAGCTGTGGGCATCCGGCTCCAGGAGGGGCGCGCTCGCGAGGCGTCGTGAATGATGGGAGCCGGAACGGTCCTGTGCAGGCCTCGCAATCCTGTGACGGGAGGCCCATCGCTGCAAGATGCGGTGTACGCCTAAAAGAACCGTGCGCGAGGAGCCGTCAGGTTCTTCACACACTAGACACACGAGCCGGACGCCTCCTCGCGCCCTCCCTCGATCCACACCCTCGGAGCAAACGCTCGCGAGGCCATTCCCGCATGCTCTTTGACCTTCACCGGCTTCCGCATGCGATATCCTCGCGCAAAGCCAACGCTGTCATCACGGGTTGTCGAACCGTTCAAATTGCCCTTACCTGTCAGCAGATCGCATCTCTTCGTTTCATGACCCTTCGCACCAGGTTCTCCCTCGCCCAAGCCCGCCGCATCGCGTTGGCTGCCCAAGGTCTTCACGAGGCTCGGCCTGAGAGCGCCGGCCTTCGCCATGTGAAGCGCCAGCTGCAGCGCTCGCATCTCCTGCAGATCGACTCGGTCAACGTGCTGGTGCGCGCGCATTACATGCCGCTCTTCTCCCGCCTGGGCTCCTACAACCGGGACCTGCTGGAGACGGTCGCCTATCATCCGAAGAAGCGCGGGACATTCGAATATTGGGGCCATGAGGCTTCGCTGATCTCCCTCGACCTTCAGCCCTTCTTTCGCTGGCGCATGGCGCGCGCCGCCGCAGGCGAAGGCATCTATGGCGGGCTGGCGCGTTTCGGCCGCGAGAAGCGCGCCTTCATCGAGCAGGTGCGCCGGGAGATCGAGACGCGCGGTCCCATAGGCGCGGGCGAACTCTCCATCGGCGGCAAGGGCCAGGGCTCCTGGTGGGGCTGGAGCGACGGCAAGCGGGCGCTCGAATGGCTGTTCTGGGCAGGCGCGGTGACCACGGCCACGCGGCGCGGTTTCGAGCGCCTCTACGACCTGCCGGAGCGGGTGCTGCCCTCCGAAATTCTGAACGCGCCGACACCCGCCGAGGACGAGGCGCAGCGCGAATTGCTGCGCCGTTCCATCCGGGCGCTGGGCATCGCCTCCGAGCGCTGCCTGCGCGATTATTTCCGGCTTGAGGCGCAGGACGCGAAGGCGCGCATTCCTGAACTCGTGGAAGCGGGCGATCTCCTCCCCGTCACCGTGGAAGGCTGGAACGGACCGATCTATCTCGACCCGCAGGCGAAGACGCCGCGCCGCGTCGAGGCGCGCGCCCTCGTGTCGCCCTTCGATCCCATCGTCTGGGAGCGCACGCGCACGGAGCGCCTGTTCGATTTCCGCTACCGCATCGAAATCTACACGCCCGCCGAGAAGCGCGAGTTCGGCTATTACTGCCTGCCCTTCCTGCTCGGAGAACGGATCGTCGCCCGGGTGGATTTGAAGGCGGATCGCGCGAAGGGCAATCTCATCGTGCATTCCGTCCATCCGGAAGCATCCGTGACTCCGGAGGAGATTGCGCCCGCGCTCGGGAGCGAACTTCGTCTCATGGCCGAATGGCTCGGCCTTGGCAGCATCACCGCGCCCAAGCAATGGCGCAAGCCGTTGGAGCTTTGACATGCCCTCGCCGGATCGCCCCCTGCTCCTATCTCAAGCAGGCATGAACAAGTATTTCGCCCCCGTCGTCGACGTCTGGCTCCGCTTTCGGCTCAACCAGATCGGCCCTCTTCTGTCCCTTTCGGCCTGCGGTTTCTTCGCCTGGGCGTTCATCGCCATCGCGGACGAGGTTTCCGAAGGCGAGACCCATGAGCTCGACAGCGCGATCCTTCTCGCCCTGCGCGATCCTCAGGACGTCGCCAATCCGCTCGGACCCGGCTGGCTGGAGGAGGCGGCGCGGGATTTCACGGGTCTCGGCGGCTACGCGATCCTCACTTTGCTGACCGCGGCAACCGTCATCTACCTGCTGATGGCGGGAAAGCGGGCCGCAGCCCTGCTCGTGCTCGTTTCCATCGTCGGCGGAACGCTGCTCTCGACGGGCCTCAAGATGGGCTTCGAGCGGCCCCGGCCGGATCTCGTGCCGCATGCGACGCGCGTCTACACGGCCAGCTTCCCGAGCGGCCATGCCATGCTCTCGGCCATCACCTACCTGACCATCGGCGCATTGCTCGCCCGCGTCGAGAAAAGCCGGCGCATCAGCGCCTTCATCATGAGCCTGGCCATCGTCATGACCCTGATGGTCGGAGCCAGCCGAGTCTATCTCGGCGTGCATTGGCCGAGCGACGTTCTCGCAGGCTGGTCCGTGGGCGCGGCCTGGGCGGCCCTGTGCTGGTTCGTCGCCCTGCAATTGCAGCGCAAGGGTCAGATGGAAAAGCCGGGCGAGACCTCCCTCGCGTCCGAAGCGGATACCCCATGACCGACGACGAGAAGCCGGTCAAAAAGCCTCCGCGAAAGGTCACGCCCGCCTACCTGCAGCGCGCGGCGCTGGCCTATCTTGAGCGCTATGCCTCCTCCGCGGAGAACCTGAAGCGCGTGTTGAGGCGCAAGGTCGACAAGCGCTGCCGCCTGCGCGGCGAGGACCCTGCGGAGTTTCAGGAGATGATCGACGAGGTCGTGGCGAAAAGCCTGCGCACCGGCCTCATCGACGACACGCGCTATGCCGAAGCGCGGGTGGCCACGCTGCGCCGCCGGGGCGGCTCGGCGCGCGCGATCCAGGCGAAACTCTCGGCGAAAGGCGTCGACCGGTCCACCATCGCGGCCGCCCTCGAAGGCGGCGAGGAGGACGATGAGGAAAAGGCCGCCCATGCCCTCGCCCGCCGCCGCAAGCTCGGGCCCTATCGTCCCGGAGAGCGGACGCCTTACCGCGACAAGGATCTCGCGGCGCTCGCCCGGGCCGGCTTCCGCTTCGACGTGGCGCGCGGCGTGATCGACGGGGAGCGCGAGGAGGGTCAGCCTTAAGTGATCGCGTCCCGCACCAGCATGATCGTCGGATTGTCCTTGTAGGTCGTGCGATGCAATTCCCGATACCCGCATTTCTGCGCGACGCGGAGCGACGGTCCGTTTTCCGGAGCGATGATGCAGGCCGTGCGGATCGGACCGAAGCGGCCTTCGCCCCAGCCGATGACGGCTCGCACCGCTTCCGTCGCGTAGCCCCGGCCATGGACATCGGGAGAAAGCGCCCAACCGATCTCCGGCATGCCTTCGAGGGTCGGCTCGATCTCGCGCTTGCCTTCGGCAAAGCCCGTTTCGCCGATGAAGCGTCCGGTCGCCTTTTCCTCGACGGCCCAGTAGCCGAACCCCAGCAGCGACCAATGCCCTGCATAGCGCAGCAACCGGCCCCAGGCCTCTTCCCGCGTCGAGGGCCTGCCGCCGATGAAGCGCGTCACATTCTGGTCGGACCAGAGGGCAAAGGAATCCGCGAAATCATCGAGCCTGTGGCCACGCAGAACGAGGCGCTCCGTTTCGAGCACAGGAACGATCGAGGCAGAGGATGAGAGCATGTCTTCGAGCCGAAACGTTAGAGGAGCCCCGCGCCGACATTCACGGCGAGCGCAAGGATGGTGGTGTTGAAGAGAAACGACAGGATCGTGTGGGCGAGGGCCAAGCGACGCATCCGTTTGGAGACGATCACCACGTCGGACGTCTGGGCCGCTGCTCCCAGGTTGAAGGAGAAGTACAGAAAATCCCAGTAATCGGGCTTGTCATTGTGCGGAAAAGCGAGCCCCCGCCGCTCGCCTCTGTCCCCGTAATATTCGTGAGCGTAATGAATGGCGTAGATCGTGTGCACGAAGAACCAGGAGCACAGGATCGTGATTCCGGCGACGCTGAGCCGGAAACCTTGTTGCCCGTTCGCGTTCTGAATGCCGGAGAGCTCGATGCCGATGGCGATCAGGCTGACCACGGCCGCGGACAAGGTCAGGATCAGCAGCACGAGAGACGTCTCGTCTTCCGCAGCCGCCCGCTGCTGCAGCGTCGTAATGGTGGAGCTTGCCGCCATCGTCAGGGCCAGGATCAGATAGAACACGATGCCGATATCCCAGCCGACCAGAAACCGCGAGACCGCTCCCCATTCCCGCGGCAGGACGGCATAGACCAGAATCGCGACAAGGGCCGAGCCGAGAAGCCGAGGCCGCAGGCGAGAGTGGAAGTGGATCATGAACCTGTCTCGTTCGGCCGGGCGCAAGACAGGCAGCAGCAAAGCCGTTTTGCAGTGCCTTGGGCTGGAGCACGCTCAACCCTGTCCTACATCACCCTCCTCAACCTTCAAAGGAGATCACGATGAACCGCAAGGCAAGAGCCGTCTGGCAGGGTACGGGCAAAGATGGTTCCGGACACCTCACATCCGATTCCGGCGTGCTGTCGTCCACTCCCTACTCGTTCAAGACGCGGTTCGAGAACGAGAAGGGCACGAACCCGGAGGAATTGATTGCGGCCGCGCATGCAGGCTGCTTCACGATGGCGCTCGCCTTCCAGCTGCAAGGGGCAGGCTTCACGCCGAACGAGCTTGCCACGGAAGCGGTAATTTCCCTCGAGCAGGAAGGAAGCGGCTTCACGATCAAGAAATCGGCACTCACCCTGACCGCCAACGTGCCCGGCATCGATCGCGCGAAGTTCGAGGAGCTTGCCCGTGCGGCGGAGAAGAACTGCCCGGTCTCAAGAGTGCTGAATGCCGAAATCACGATGGATTTCACCCTGGCTTGAGATACGGCCAAGGTTTCTGCAATGGCCGGGGCGAACCCGGCCATTCTCTTTTGGGGGAGCGAACCCGCGACTCTGTGAAGATGAGTACAGAACCAATTCCCACCTCGCCCGTTGAGTGAGCAAGCGGCGCTTCATGCCGTACTCACCAATCAGGAGGAATACATGGTTGCGAAACATCTTGCAGTGGCTCTTCTCGGCTCGGCTCTGATCGCTGCTCCGGCCCTGGCTCAGACCTCTTCCGGTTCCGGCGCAGCCGGCAGCTCCGGTGCCACCACCACCACCAGCCCGTCGACCGGCGCCGCTCCGACGATGAACAACAACACCGGCGCTTCGACCTCTGGCAATGCGAGCATGGGCGCCAGCGGCAGCACCATGACCCAGATGCAGCCCGGCCAGTGGCGTGCTTCGCAGATCGAAGGTCTGGACGTCTATAACCAGAACAACGAGAAGATCGGCGACATCAGCGAAATGCTGGTCGATGAGAGCGGCAAGATCCAAGCCGTTGTGATCGGCGTCGGCGGCTTCCTCGGCATCGGCGAGCGCGACGTGGCGATCTCCTTCGATCAGGTCAAGTTCGTGAACGAGCCGCGCGCCAACGCAACGGCTGCCAACACCAACACCGGCGCTCCAGGCACCGCCACCACGACCGCTGCCCCGAACACCACGGGCTCGACGGCTGGCACCACCACCGGTTCCACGGCGACGACGGCCACGACTGCGGACAACGCAAACCGCACGTCGCCCGATCATGCCATGGTCAACATGACCAAGGACCAGCTCAAGAGCATGCCGGAATTCAAGTACAACAACCGCTAAGCCTAGCGTTTGCGAGAACGAGAAAGGGGCCCTCCAGGGCCCCTTTCCTTTTGGCATGTCATGCTGTTCTTACATCGACGCCTTCTTGTAGCCGTCGATGAGCGCCTGTCCGTCGGCGCCGGCCTTCTTCGACCAGTCCTGTGTAAGCTGCTCGCCGACCTTCTGCAAACCGGCCTTGAGTTCCGGGCTCGGCGGCAGAACTTTCATGCCCTTCGCGGCCATCTGGTCCGTGTACCACTTGGTCTTTTCCTGAGCCGTCTTCCAACCGCGCTCCTCCGCTGTCTTGGCGGCCTTCAGCACGGCTTCCTGGGTCGGCTTGTCCAGGGCATCGAACGCCGCCTTGTTCACGAAGGTGATGTTCTTTGGAATCCAGGCCTGCGTGTCGTAGAAATGCGTGAGCGACTCCCACACCTTCGAATCGTAACCGGTTGCGCCCGAGGTCATGAAGGTGTTGACCACGCCGGTCGCCAAAGCCTGCGGAAGATCCGCTGCCTGCACCGTCACCGGCTGCGCGCCAACGATCTCGGCGATGCGCGCGGTGCCTGCATTGTAGGAGCGCCACTTCACGCCTTTGAGATCATCGACCGTGTTGATGTCCTTCTTCGCAAAGATCCCCTGCGGCGGCCACGGCACCGCATAGAGAAGCATCAGGCCCTGGCTTGCGAGCTTCTTTTCAATGGCGGGCTTCTGCACGTCCCACAGCTTCTTCGACTGGTCGAAGGAAGTGGCGAGGAAGGGCACCACGTCGAGACCGTAGATCGGGTCCTCGTTCTCGTGCAGCGACATCAGCACTTCGCCGGCCTGCGCCTGGCCTGTCTGCACCGCGCGCTTGATCTCCGGGGCCTTGAAGAGCGAAGCGTTGGCATGCACCGTGATCTGCAGCTTGCCGCCGGTGGCATCCGCCACGTCCTTGGCGAAGGCATTGAGGTTTTCCGTGTGGAAGTTGTCCGGCGGATAGGCGGCGGGCAGGTTCCATTTGGTTTGCGCGAGCGCAGGCGCGCTCAGGAGCAAGGCTCCTGCGAGAAGGCTAAGGCGTGTCATGTGTTTCATCAGGTCGTCTCCCTCTGTTGTTCTCTGATGCTCCCTATTCCGGAAAAGCGAGTCTTGGCAGGAACAGCGCGATATCCGGAAAAGCGGTGATGATGGCGACGGCCGCCACAAGCAGGAAGAAGAACGGAAGCGCCGCCCTGGCGATCGTGAAACTGTCCCGCCCGCTCATATTCTGCAGCACGAAGAGATTGAAACCGACCGGCGGCGTGATCTGCGCCATCTCCACGAGAATAATGAGGAACACGCCGAACCAGATGAGGTCAAAGCCAGCCTGCTTGATCATCGGCAGCACCACGACGGTGGTGAGCACGATCATCGAAATGCCATCGATGAGACACCCTAGAAGGATGTACATGATCGTGAGCGCAGCAATCAGCACGTAAGGTGAGAGCTGCAGCGACTCGACCCAGGATGCAAGCGCTGCGGGGATGCCCGTATAGGCCATGGCGGCGGTGGTGAAGGCCGCTCCCGCCAGGATGATCATGATCGTGACGGTGAGGCGTGTGGCGCTCAGCACGCTCTCGAGGAAAGTTGCCCAGGTCAGCGTCCCAGACCACCAAGCTAGAATGAGAGCCCCCGTCACGCCCCAGGCGGCGCATTCCGTCGCGGTCGCCCAGCCGAAGATCAGGGCTGAGAAGATGAAGGCGATGAGCAGAAGAACCGGCAGGAGCTTCGAGGATTGGCGCAGCTTGTAGCTGAAGGGCGTTCTGGGTTCCGGCTTTGGCGACTTGTTGGGGTTCAGGGTCGACCAGACAAGGATGTAGCCTGAATAGAGCGCCATCACGAGAAGGCCTGGCAGGAAGCCTGCAAGGAACACCTGAATGACGGACACATTGGCGGCGATGGCATATACCACCATCGGAATCGACGGCGGGATCAGCAAGCCGAGCGTGCCGGAGCCTGCAAGGCTGCCGAGGCTCATCCTCTCGTCATAGCCGCGCTTCTTGAGTTCCGGCAAAGCGATTTTGCCAACGGTCGCGCAGGTGGCCGCGGAGGAGCCAGAAACCGCCGCGAAGATTCCGCAGCCGACCACGTTCACATGCAGCAGGCGTCCGGGCAGCCAGTTGAGCCAGGGCGCGAGCCCCAAAAACATCTGCTCCGACAGGCGTGTCCGGAACAGGATCTCACCCATCCAGATGAACAGCGGCAGCGCTGCGAGAGACCAGGACGCGGAACTGGCCCAAACGGTCGTGGCGAGAACAGGCCCGATCGGAACGGTGGTCACCAACAGGATTGCCGCGAACCCGACGATGAACAGCGCTATGCCGATCCAGATGCCGAAGGCGAGGAGAACGGCAAGCAGGCCGAAGAGAAGGGCGGCAACAGAAACGAGACCGAGATCCGCAAACATCGATCAGATCCCGCTCTCGGCTGCGCGTTCCACGATCTCCTCCGGCGTGGCTGCAGGCGGTTTCTCATATCGTGGCGTGTGACCCGTCAGGACATGAATGAGTTCGTCGAGAAACGCGATGGCAAGGATCACGAGACCCACGGAATATCCGAGTTGCGGGAACCAGAGCGGAACGGCGACCACGCCTTGCGAGATGTCGTTGAAGCGCCAGCTGTCGTAGGTCATGAACACCGCATGCCATGCAAAGAACCCGATGACGGCCGTGCCGATGAGCAGGCAGACGATCTCGACGATGCGGCGCATCCCTGCTGACCACCGCTCAAGAACAAGCCCGACCCTGATCAGGTCCCCCGACTTGAACGTATGGGCCAGTCCCAGAAACGCCATGGCCGCCATGGACCAAGCAGCAAAATCATCGCCGGCGGGAATGTTGAGTCCGAACTCCCGGCCCAGCGACAGAGCCATCATCAGCATGAAGATCACGAGGAGAAAGAAGCCAGCGAGATAGCCGGCGAGAAGATAAAGGCCGTCGAGAGCGGAGCGGATCATGAAATACGCTGCTTTCCTGCTTAGCTGTGCAATGAGATTACCGTTCGTGAAGACTAGGACAAGGGTCTTTAGGGAGAAGAATGCCAAAGCTTGCATCTTTTCTGCTCCGGCTTTGAGCAGTTGCCTCATTCCCGATGCGACCTCCCGACCCGTTATCCACTCTCGCCTCTTCAGCCTGTCCGTGCTAGAACAAAACACGAACAATCCAGCGGAAGGCTTGTGATTCCATGGACGAAAAACTCAGCCGCAAACTCCGGATCCTCGCAGACGCCGCGAAATACGATGCCTCCTGCTCCTCTTCCGGCGCTGGTGGCCGGAAGGCCGACATCGACGGCCTGGGGTCCACGACGGCATCCGGCATCTGCCACGCCTATACGCCGGATGGGCGTTGCGTTTCCCTGCTCAAGATCCTGCTGACGAATTATTGCCTGTTCGACTGCGCCTATTGCGTGAACCGGCGCACATCGAACGTGAAGCGGGCCAAGTTCTCGGTCGACGAGGTGGTGACGCTCACGATCGAGTTCTACAAGCGCAACTATATCGAAGGCCTGTTCCTGTCCTCGGGCATCATCCGCTCCCCCGATTACACCATGGAGCAGATGCTCCTCGTCGCGAAGAAGCTGCGGCGCGAGCATGGTTTTCGCGGTTACATCCATCTGAAAACCATTCCCGAAGCGAGCCCCTGGCTCATCGAGGAAGCGGGGCTTTGGGCTGATCGCCTGTCCATCAATCTCGAACTCCCGACGGAGCAAAGCCTGGAGCGTCTCGCCCCGGAGAAGGACGGCGCGTCCATCGAGGGCGCCATGGCGCAGATGTTCGAGCGCATCGAGGAGGCCCGCGAGGAACGACGCCACTTCTCGCCCGCGGGCCAGACCACACAGATGATCGTCGGCGCGGACGACACGACCGATGCGGATGTCCTACGCACTTCGGCCAAGCTCTATGGGCATTACGCCATGAAGCGCGTGTATTATTCCGCCTTCAGTCCGATCCCCGATTCAAGCGCCATCCTGCCCTTGAAATCGCCGCCGCTGATGCGCGAAAGCAGGCTCTATCAGGCCGATTGGCTGCTGCGCTATTACGGCTTTCAGGTCGAGGAGATCGCGGAGAGTGCCGAGAAGGGCATGCTCGATCTCGACGTTGATCCCAAACTCGCCTGGGCACTCAAGAACCGTCACCTCTTCCCGGTCGACGTGAACCAAGCCGAGCGCGAGATGCTTCTGCGCGTGCCGGGCCTCGGCGCCCGCGCCGTGGACAAGATCGTGATGGCGCGCCGGCATACAACCTTGCGGCTGGAGGACGTGGCGCGCCTCACCTCCGGCCTCAAGCGCGCCAAGCCCTTCCTGATCGCCGCCGATTACCATCCCAACAAGAAGCTCGACCGGCAGGATTTGCGCGAGCGCCTGATCGAGAAGCCGCAACAGTTGAGCCTGTTCGCATGATGAAGATGGCACAGCGCGAACTCTCCTCCCTCTTGTGGGGAGGGAAACAGCGTCTGATCCTGCACTTAAGCTGCACTTCATCGAGGATTAAAGAGAAAGAGTTCGCATGAGCCTTCATCTCATCACTCTCAAAAATGGCGCGGATCTCGACGGCTTTCGCCGGGCCGTGCGCTGGCTGATGGCGGAGGAGCTTGCTCCTCAGCACATCCTCTGGTCTCTCGACGAGGCACCCGGCCTGTTCGGCGACGATGATCTGCACGACGCGCCGCCGGTCACGCTGCCCAAAAGCGTGGCGCGGCTCATCGAGATGTGCGTGTGCCACAGCGATCCCGAGCGTTATGCCCTGCTCTACCAGCTTGTCTGGCGGGTGCTGAACGGCGAGCGCGATCTTCTGGAAATCGCCAGCGATCCGCTGGTGCACCGCATCGACATGATGGCGCGTGCGGTCAGGCGCGACCTTCACAAGATGTATGCCTTCGTGCGCTTCCGCCGCATGAGAACCGAGCATCTCGAACGCTTCGCAGCCTGGTTCGAACCGGACCATTTCATTCTCGAAGCCGCAGCCCCGTTCTTCATCGACCGCTTCCGCTCGCTCGACTGGACGATCCTCACCCCAATCGGCTCCATGCGCTGGGACCGGCGCGACCTCACCTTCGGCCCGCCCGCGCGGCGGGAAGATGCTCCGGACGAGGACAGTTTCGAGGAGGGATGGCGCGGCTATTACGAGAGCGTGTTCAACCCGGCGCGAGTGAACCCCACCGCCATGCGGGCCGAGATGCCGAAGAAATACTGGCGCAACCTGCCGGAGACCGCCGCCATTCCCGGACTGATCCAAACCGCCTCCCAGCGCGTTGATTCCATGATGGAGCAGGAGGCAACCATGCCCTCTAAACGCACACCGGAACGAGCCCTCGAGGCCATGTGGGATCAGGAGCCCAAGACCCTCGAGGAACTCAACGCCATCATCGCGAAGGCGGGCCCGCTGGTGCCCGGCGCAACGCAGGCCGTCTTCGGCGAAGGGCCGAAGCGCGCGGAGATCGTGTTCGTGGGCGAGCAGCCGGGCGATCAGGAGGATCTCCAGGGCCGCCCCTTCGTTGGCCCCGCCGGCAAGCTCCTGACGAAGGCCATGGCCGAGGTCGGCATCGACCGTTCCAAGGCTTACCTCACCAATGCGGTGAAGCATTTCAAATTCGATCAGCGCGGCCACCGCCGCATCCACGCGAAACCCACCACCGGCGAGGTGAAGCATTACCGGCCCTGGCTGATGAAGGAGCTGGAGCTGGTGCGCCCGAGGCTCGTGGTGGCTCTCGGCGCAACCGCTCTCCTGGCGCTCACGGGCAAGTCGACGCCGATCTCCCGCTCCCGCGGGATCGCGCAGTTCGGGCCCTACCGCGGCTATATCACCGTGCATCCGAGCTATCTGCTGCGCCTGCCCGACGAGGCGACGAAGCGCGAGGCCTATGAGGCATTCCTCAACGATTTGCGCCGCATTCACGATCTCGCCGAGGCCGACCTGGATACCGGAGAGCTGCCGCTCGCGGCGGAATAGGACGTATTTTTCAGTCCGTTCAGAGAGTAACAGGGGGTTAAGCCCCCTGTACAAGCTCGGCCGTTCCAGTGTCTCAACGGGTTAACCGCCCCTTAAACCGCCACATTTAGGGTGCCTCAGAGCACAAAGGCCGGAATCGAAACGGCATCGAGCAAAATGCGGGGTTTCAAGGAACGTGGCGAACGGACGTGATCGGCGGGAGCCGGTTTTCGATGCGCCCGCTGCGGAGGCGGGGGAGCTGGATTTTCACCTCTCGCCCGAGGACCGGGCAGGGGGATCCATGACGAGACGGCGCGCTTCCAGGCAGGACGACGGGGGCAGGCGGCCGCGCCGCGGGTCAAGCCCGAAGAAATCCAAGCGCAAGGGCCGCTCATTCCTGGGCAAGCTCATCTATGCGGGCGTCGTGCTCGGCCTCTGGGGCATCATCGCCGTGGGCGGCATCGTGGCCTATTACGCCTCGCAGCTGCCCCCCATCGACCAGCTCTCCGTGCCGAAGCGTCCGCCGAACATCGCCATCCTGGCCAATGACGGCTCGCTGATCACCAACCGGGGCGAGACGGGCGGGCGCACGGTCATCCTGAAGGAGCTCCCGCCCTATCTGCCGAAGGCATTCGTGGCCATCGAGGACCGGCGCTTCTACGATCACTTCGGCATCGATCCCGTGGGCATCTCCCGCGCCGTCTATCGCAATCTCAGCCGCTCCGGCGGCCTGCAGGGCGGCTCGACCCTGACCCAGCAGCTCGCCAAGAACCTATTCCTGACCCAGGAGCGCACCGCCTCCCGTAAGATCCAGGAGGCGATCCTGGCGCTATGGCTGGAGCGCAACTACTCGAAGGACCAGATCCTCGAGCTCTATCTTAACCGCGTCTATTTCGGTGCAGGCGCTTACGGCGTGGAAGCCGCCGCCCAGCGCTATTACGGCAAGTCCGCGCGCCACGTATCGCTCTCCGAGGCCGCCGTGCTCGCGGGCCTCGTGCAGTCGCCCTCGCGCCTTGCACCCAACCGCAATCCGAAAGCGGCGCAGGCCCGTGCGGAACTCGTGATCGCGGCGATGAAGGAACTGGGCTTCATCACGCCCGACATGACGAAAACCGCCCTCGGCCAGCCCGCCGAGCCGATCAAGCCGAACGGTGCGGGCTCGGCCAATTACGCGGCGGACTACGTGATGGACGTGCTCGACGATTTCGTCGGCACCATCGACACGGACATCGCCGTCTTCACCACCATCGACCCGACGATGCAGGCCGCCGCCGAGCGCGCACTGGTGGACGAGCTCAACGCCAAGGGCCAGAAGTTCAACGTGAGCCAGGGCGCCCTCGTGGCCATGAAGCCGGATGGCGGCGTGCAGGCCCTCGTCGGCGGGCGCAATTACGAGGCGAGCCAGTTCAACCGGGCCACCGCCGCCCGCCGCCAGCCGGGCTCGTCCTTCAAGCCCTTCGTCTATCTCGCCGCGGTGGAACGCGGCTACACGCCCGACATGGTCCTGGAGGACGGCCCCGTGAACTACAGGGGCTGGGCGCCGCAGAACTACGACCGCAAGTACCGCGGCCCCATCGCCATGCGCGACGCGCTGGCGCTCTCGCTCAATACCACCGCCGTCAAGCTCAACATGGAGGTCGGGCCGAAAACGGTGGCGCAGACAGCGCAGCGGCTCGGCATCACGTCTCCGCTTCAGGCGAACGGCTCGCTCGCGCTCGGCACCTCGGAGGTGACGCCGCTCGAGCTCGTCTCGGCCTATGCGGCCTTCGCCAATGGCGGCATCGGCGTCACGCCTTACGTGATCAGCGAAGTGAAGACGCTGGACGGCAAGATCATCTACAAGCGCCCGTCATCCGCAGGCGGCCTCGGCCGCGTCATCGATCCCGCGGCGGTCGCGATGATGAACGAGATGATGCACAACACCTTCGTGATCGGCACCGCGCGCAAGGCGCAGATCCCCGGCTGGCCCATGGCCGGCAAGACGGGCACGACGGACGATTACAAGGATGCCTGGTTTATGGGCTTCACCGGCAATCTCGTGGCGGGCGTATGGCTCGGCAACGACGACGGCGCCCTCACCAAGCGCGTGACCGGCGGCAACCTCCCCACGGAGGTCTGGCACAACTTCATGAAGATCGCCCTGAAGGACAAGCAGCCCGTCGCGCTGCCCGGAAGCGAGCGATTCCGCAGCGACGTGCCGGTGGCCGATGCGGGCGGCGATCCGCGTTATGCCAATGCCGGCGACAGCGACGCCTGGGTTCCGCCCCAGCCTCAGCGCCGCGCCAATTCGCGCGAGAAGAACTTCTTCGAAAAGCTGTTCGGGCTTTAAGCCCGGACACATTACCTGAGACGTAATCGCCACGCCTCCCCAGGCACGGCATGCTGGCTCCGTGATCAAGCCAAGGAGCATGCCATGTCCGCTTATGCCGTTGCCCGCCTCACCGATGTCGTCATGGGCCCGGAGATCGTCGAGTATATCAAGAGGATCGACGCGACCCTGGAGCCGTTCAACGGCCATTTCCTGATTCACGGTGGTCCCGTGGAGCGGCTGGAGGGCGCGTGGTCGGGAGACCTGATCATGATCGGGTTCCCGAATATGGAGAGCGCCCGCGCGTGGTATGCCTCTTCCGCCTATCGGGACATCCTGCCCCTTCGGACCAGCAACTCAAAAGGCGACGTCATCCTCATCGAAGGCGTTTCCCCCGACCATCGGGCAACCGACATTCTGAATGCCGTGGCCGCGTGAAATCTCACGCTGCCTTTTCCCGCGCCCTTCCCGTTGCCGCAAACACCAGAAGCGCCAGCACGCCGGTGCCCGCGATGGCCGTCGGCAGCGGCAGGGCGGAGCCGCCGAGGTTCTGTCCCAACACGATTCCGAGAATGGCGGCGAACGTCATCTGACAGATGCCGAGCAGGGACGAAGCCGCGCCTGCGCGATCGGGAAATGGCATCAAGGCCGAGGCCATGGCCTGGGGCATCGTGAGGCCGACGCCCATGGCATAGATCGCCATGGGCCCTGTGATCGCGAAGGATGACGGAACGCCGAGTGCGACGAGGGCGAGCATCAGCACGCCGCCGATGGCAAGGCTCGTCACGCCGAACCGGATCGTGCCGTCGAGACCGCGCCTGCCGACGAGAAACTGCGCCAGGAACGTGCCGCCGATATAGCCGATCACCATGAAGGCGAAGGAGAACGCGTAGGACAATTCATCGAGACGGTAGACGCCCTGAAGCACGAAGGACGAGCCGGAGATGAACGCGAACAATCCGCCATAGGCGAGCATCGAGAAGCTCACATAGGTGCGATAGCCGGGATGCCGCAGCAGCACGCCGAAACCGCGCAGGATCGAGGCGAACGAGATCGGGTGAGAGGATTTCGCGCGGATGCTTTCCGGCAGGCGCGTCAGAACGATGACGGCGAGAGCGATGCCGCAGAGAAGCATCACGCCGAAGGTCACGCGCCACTCGTAGAACTGCGCGATAAGCCCGCCGAAGACCGGGGCGATGGCGGGCACGACGCCCATGATCGAGCCCATGCGCGACAATTCCTTGCCGGCGCGCGGGCCCTCGTAGAAATCGCGCACGATGGCGCGACCGAGAACGATGGGACCGGATGCGCCGAGCGCCTGCAGGAAGCGTGCTGCGATGAGAGTTTCGATATTGGGCGCGAGCGCGCAGATGAGGCTGGCCAGCGTGAACAGCCCGAGCCCGAAGAGAAGCATCGGCTTGCGCCCGACCTTGTCGGAAATCGGCCCGTAGAAGAACTGCCCTGCCGCGAAACCGAAGAGGAACGCGGACAGCGTCATCTGCGCCTGTCCGGTGGTGGCCTGCAACCCCGCAGCAATCGCCGGCAGTGAGGGCAGATACATGTCCGTCGACAGCGGACCGAGCGCGGTCAGCAACGCGAGAACGACGGTAAGAGCCAGGGTATCGGGCTTGAGCATGGACAAGATCGGCACATTGCAAGGGACACGCTGGGACTAAGCCCAAAAGCCCTTCCTGTCATCCGCCGACCTTGGTCGTGTTTCACCCGATCCGATGCAGGGCGCTGCCGTAGGTCTTGAGCCAGGCTTCCGCCTCGTCGGTGCGCGGGCAAAGCTGGTAGGTGATCTTCCAGAAGCGCTGGGAATGGTTGAGCTCGCGCAGGTGCGCGACCTCGTGGGCGGCGAGATAATCCAGCACGAAGGGCGGGGCCATGATGAGCCGCCAGGAGAAGTTGAGCGCGCCATTGGCCGAGCAGGAGCCCCAACGGCTCTTGGTGTCGCGCACGGTGATGCGCTTGGCGGGGACGCCAAGCTGAGCCGTATGCTTCTTCACGGCGAGCGCGAAGTCGCGCTTGGCCTCGGTCTCGAGGAAGTCGCGCACGCGGCGGGCCACATGGGCGGTCTCGCCCGTGACGGCAATGATCGGATGGCCCGCATTGTCGTGCGTGGCCTGCGTGACTCCGCGAATCGACGACCAATGCACGATACGGTGCAGCACGCCCCTCAAGGGGACGAGCTCCCCCGGCTCGAAAGGCACCCGTTCCGGCACCTTGGCGAGGCGGCTTGCGATCCATGGGCTGTGGCTGTCGGCAAACTTCTGGGCCAAGCCTACATCGGTGCGCTCAGGAATGGTGAGCACGACCTCGCCGGTCGCGTGGGACACGCGCAGCGTGATCCGCTTCGCGGTCGGACGGCGCTTGAGGGCCACCTTAAATACCTGGCCCTCATGGGAAACTTTCAAATGTGGTGGGTCCGCAGGAACGCGGCGAAACAGGGCGGATTTCATGTCCGCAATCTGCCCGTTTACGTCGATTCTGTCAGCGCAGCCGTTTGCCGCTCCCAGGAACGCATCAAGAACGGACTTGGGCTCTTGACGCGATCCTGAGGGCTCGTTCTCAGGCGTGCTTTTCCACGAATTCAACGATTCGAGGAGCGATCTGAGCCCTGAAGCGAGAACCGTTGAAGACGCCATAATGCCCGACCCCGGCCTGCAGGTGATAGAGTTTCTTGTCCGAGGGAAGGTTGGGTGTCAAATCGATGGCGGCCAGGGTCTGGCCTACACCTGAAATGTCATCCCGCTCGCCTTCGATGGCCATGATGGCGCAACGGCGGATCGCCATGAGATCGACCGGCTCGCCCCGGTGCAGCATCTCGCCCTTCGGCAGCTCGTGCTTCACGAATACCTTCTCCACCGTCTGCAGGTAGAACTCGGCGGTCAGGTCCATGACGGCCAGATACTCGTCATAGAAATCGCGGTGCTTCTCGGCCGAATCGCCGTCGCCCTCGACGAGATGGTTGAACATCTCCCAATGGGCGCTGAGGTGCCGGTCCATGTTCATGGCCATGAAGCCCGAAAGCTGCAGGAAGCCCGGATAGACATCGCGCCAGAAACCCGGATGGCTCGGGGGCACCTTGACGATGCAATGCTGCTTGAACCACTCGATGCCGCGCTCTTCCGCCAGCCGGTTCACGGCGGTGGGCGAGCGGCGGGTGTCGATGGGTCCGCCCATGAGGATCATGGACCGCGGGATGCCGGGATCGTTCTCGGCCTCGAGACGCGCAACGGCGGCCACCACAGGCACGGCCGGTTGGCATACGGCCATGACATGGAGATCAGGGCCGAACTCCCGGAACATGGCCTTGAGGTAGTCGATGTAATCGTCCAGGTCGAAGCGGCCGTCGGCCAGGGGCACCATGCTTGCATCGGCCCAGTCGGTGATCATCACCCGATGGGTGGGCAGGAAGGTCTCCACCGTGCCGCGCAGGAGCGTGGCGTAGTGGCCGGACATGGGCGCGACGATCAGGAGCTTGGGCTGATTCGCAGCCAAGGAATGGTCACGCTCGAAGGAGATGACCCGGCAGAAGGGACGCTCCCACACGATCTCTTCGGTCACCGTCACGTCCTCGTTGCCGATGGTCGTGGTGTCGAAACCGAAGGTCGGTTTGGTGTAACGGCGGGTGGTGCGCTCGAACAGCTCGCACGCAGCCGAAACGGTGCGCCCGTAGGGAGTGTTGGTCAGCGGGTTGCCGGGATTGTCGAAGAAGAGCCTTGTAATATCGGAAGCTGCGCGGGCGGGACTCAAAAGCCAATGCGCGGTATCGTACCAGTAATAAGAAAAATTCATTATATGTCCCCAAAGGCTGGGTGCCCATCTTCTCCCTTGCTGCAGGGTAGGCTTTATCCTCAACCGTAATTTTTAGATTAAAGTTCCCCTTAAATATTGCAACCAGCTTATCGGTTGGCCGTCTTTCCTTGCGCCATACCTCTTCCGACATATCCCTTCGAATATTTTTTAGGATTTTCTGCCTCTATCCCGTTGCTTCGCGCGTTGCTTGGCGAACAGCTTCCAAACCCTATTCTGTTCGTTCATGGTCGCCATTCCAGCCAACAACCTCAAACCCTCTCCGCGTCAGCTGCGTCTCGACACTCTTGTCAGGCTTCGCTGGCTGGCCATCGCAGGGCAATCGGCGGCCGTCGCCGGCGTGCGCTTCGGTCTCGGCTTCCCGCTGCCCTTCGAGCTGTGCTTTCTGGTCATAGCCGTCTCGGTCTGGACCAACCTGCTGCTGCGCATCCAGTTTCCCGCAAGCTACCGCCTCGGCGACAACGCGGCCACGGCGCTGCTTGCCTTCGACATCCTGCAGCTGGCGGCCCTGCTCTATCTCACCGGCGGATTGGAAAACCCCTTCGCCATGCTGTTCCTCGCGCCGGTGCTGATCTCCGCGACCGCGCTCACTCCGGAACGGACCCTCGCTCTCGGCCTGCTGGCGGTGGGCTGCGCCACCTGTCTCGTGCTCGCCCACCGCCCCCTGCCCTGGTTCCCGGGGCAGAGTCTGAGCCTGCCCTTCCTCTACGTGTCGGGAATCTGGACCGCGATCCTGCTGGGAACGGTCTTTACCGGCATCTACGCCTGGCGCGTGGCGGAGGAGGCGCGCCAGCTCGCGCAGGCTCTCGCCGCCACCGAACTCGTCTTGGCCAGGGAGCAGCATCTTTCGCAGCTCGACGGCCTCGCCGCCGCAGCCGCCCATGAACTCGGAACGCCGCTTGCCACCATCGCGCTGGTGTCCAAGGAGCTCGGCCATACCTTGCCGAAGGAGGGCCCTGTGGCAGATGACCTGCGCCTCCTCCAGGAGCAGGTGGACCGCTGCCGCTCGATCCTGACCAAGCTCACGTCCATGGGAGAGGAGGACGAGGGTTTCCTGGAGACGATCGCGCTCAGCCATCTGGTCGAAGAGATCGTCGAGCCCCAGCGGGCGGTGGGATTCGACGTGCGGGTTAAGGCCCACGGCGAGGGCCCCGAGCCCATGGGACGCCGCAATCCAGGCGTGGTCTACGGCCTCTCCAACATTCTCGACAACGCCACCGACTTTGCCGAGAGCCAGGTCACCATCGAGGCCTGCTGGTCTCCTCACGAGGTTTTCATCGAGATCCGCGATGACGGACCCGGCTACGCGCCCGATATTCTGCTTCGTGTGGGAGAGCCCTACGTCACGACCCGCAGCGCGGCGGAACGCACTGAAACCAACTTAGACGAAGGTGGAGGGTTGGGCTTAGGACTCTTCATAGCCAAGACTTTGATCGAACGATCGGGGGCCGAACTGACCCTCACGAACGCCGCTCCGCCCGCGACCGGAGCCATCGCCCGGATCGTTTGGCCGCGTCATGCGTTTGAAAAGGGTGCGGCAATTTCGCCGCAGGGAGACTCCAAGGGGACTCTCAAAGAACAGAGGAAGAATTCCCATATGTAGAACAGGCTCTTGGGCCTGCTTTCCAGGAAGGAATTTTCCCAATGCAAGGAGATGTTCTGATGGCCGATGCGCCTGTTGCGTTCGAGGATCGGACAGACAAGAGCCTGTTGATCGTTGATGACGACCGGCCCTTCTCGACCCGTCTCGCCCGCGCCATGGAAGGCCGCGGCTATCAGGTGCGCGTTGCCGAAAGCGTGGCCGATGGCATCGCTGCGATCGACAACGAGCCTCCGGCTTTCGCCGTGATCGACATGCGGCTCGGCGACGGCAACGGTCTCGATGTGATCGAGCGTCTGAAGAATCGCCGCCCCGATGCACGCGGCGTCATTCTCACCGGATACGGCAACATCGCCACCGCCGTGACGGCGGTGAAGATGGGCGCGTTCGATTATCTCGCCAAGCCCGCCGATGCGGATGAGATCCATGCGGCTCTCATGGCCCATCCGGGCGAACGTGCGCTGCCGCCGGAAAATCCCATGTCCGCCGATCGGGTGCGCTGGGAGCACATTCAGCGGGTCTACGAATTGTGCGGCCGCAACGTCTCCGAAACCGCGCGCCGGCTCAACATGCACCGCCGCACCCTGCAGCGGATTCTCGCCAAGCGCGCACCGCGGTAGAAGCTGCGCACCGCGGTAAAATCCTAAAGGCGTCCGTCAGCGATCCTGTCCGGATCGGCCAGCGCGTGCAGGGCCGATGCCGCCGCGTGGGCGAAGCGCAGGGTCACCGCCTTGCGGCGCGCGCCGGCAAGCGGATGATGCAGGGATTCCCGCATCACCGCCGCCCCGAAACTGTCGGCGATGATGAGCCCGCGATCCTCGGGAAGAATGTCGAAGGGCACCGTTTCCGGAATGGCGAAATAGAACCGGTCGCAGAAGTCCTCGTAATCGGGCCATTTGCGGTCGGCACGGAAATCCGCAACGCTCGACTTGATCTCGATGATGGTCAGCGACCCGTCGGGCGCGAGCGCGATGAGATCGGCGCGCCGCCCGTTCGCTAGGGTAAATTCAGGCAGCGTCACATGACCGAGTTCCGCAAACAGCCGCCGCACGCCACGCTGGATGCCGGCGGCCACGGGCGATTGCCGCCCGTCGGCGGGAAGGATGATGGTGGAGATGCGAGCGGCTGACGAATCGGACATGGGCGCAGAGTAACCGCTCCGCCCATGCCTGCAACGACAGGAATGTCGCGCATGGAGCGGGCTTGCCGGCGCTGTCCCTCATGAGGCCGGTGCGGGCCACAGGACCCAGAGAAGCAGGCCAGCCGTTGCAATCCAGAGAACGATGATCGCTGCTGCCGCCATGCGGCTTACAGGACGCTCCGACCGCTTCCGCGCGGCCTCGCGGAACTCCGCCATCAGCGGCTCCGGGATCATCCTGATCACGAGCGCAAGGGCCACAGGCAGGATGATCACCTCATCGAGATAGCCCAGCACCGGGATGAAATCCGGGATGAGGTCGATCGGGCTGAGTGCGTAGGCGGCAATCGCCATGGCTGCGGCCTTCACATACCATGGCACGCGGGGGTCCCGGGCCGCGATGTAGAGCGCGAGCACATCCTGCCTGATCGCGCGCGCCCACTCCTTCAGCCGTGCTCCGAATGTCATGTCCCGCCTTCCGGCGCTCATGCACGAGCGCCGGCAATACCCATGGAGGCGTTGCGCGATCAATGCAGCATCAGATTGTGCGGGGACAGGTTCTCCAGCAGGTCGTGCAGTTCGTCCATGTGCGGATTGATGGCGAGCGCGATCTGAAAGGCCGCGCGGGCCTCGTTGAGATGGCCGTTGCGCAGGCACACGTTGCCGAAGCTCGAGATGGCGCCGAAATGGCGAGGCTCCAGCCTCAAGGTCTGGGCGATATCGAGCAGGCTGTCCGCGTCGCGTTTCTCGATATAGGCGAGCGTCGCGCGCTTGTTCCAGGCCTCGGCCCAGTCGGGATGCTTGATCACGAGGTGATCGAGCAGGGGCCTGGCCTTCTGCAATTCGCCCGATGCGATCGCCTCCACGGCAGCCGCCAGCGTTTCCTCCGCCACCCGGTCCCCGTGAGCGCTCCAGAGCGTCCATATCTGGTCTTCGATATCTTCCACCGGACGGGCGGGATCCGTTTGCGACAATTCCCTGAAAAGCCCCTTCAGGCGGCTCGGCAGAGCAGGCGACGGTGTGAGCCCGGGAACTTCGAGGATGAGCTGGAAAACCGGATCGACCGGCAGGGACGACGACATAATGGAGCCTGATCACCCTCTCTGAAAATGCGGATGGAAGGGTCACATAGGGGCGATAACCGGGGCGACGAGGGGCCAATCACAGAGATTGGACTGGCCGGAATGGCCGGGCTTCGCTAGTTTCACCTCCAAATTCGGCACATGAGACAATAACCTGGGGGGATGTCATGGAGCGCGACCCGTTGCGCCTGGCCTGGAAGGCTTCTCCATTCCGTCACGTCCTCGGCTTCGGACTCCTGCTTCTTGCCGGCTTCTGCCTGATCGTCGGCCTGGAATTGATCCGCACCGTCGTGGATCGCGCCGTTGCGGGCGGCGGCTCGACGCCGGGCACGTTGCTGCGCATCGCGCTCGCTCCTCCCGCCAGCCTCTGGCCGGAACCGCTGGTTCTGTTCCCCGGCATCACCCTCGGCCCGGAAGCCTTCGCGCTCGCCTCGATCGGCGGCATCGTGCTCGTTCCCGTTCTCATCGCGCTGCTGCTGGTCCCCCTCGACGGAATCGCCGTCAGCATCGGCTCGCGGGCCCTGGCCAAACTGCGCTCCCTGACCCTGGACGCCATCCTCAAGGCCCCGCCCTCGGCGCAGGACGATCTTTCAACGGCAACGACGCTTGCCGCCCACGGGCTTGCCCGCGAGAATTCCGTGCTGGGCCTGAGCCTCTTCGTCCCCGTCAAGATCGGCGGCATGATCGGCCTGTGCTTTGCCTATGTGCTCGTGATGGATTGGTCGCTCGGCGCCACCCTCGCCGTGGTTCTGACCATCGGCGCCATCCTGAATGCGCGCCGCGCGCTGCTTCGGTTCGACGCCACTGCCGCACGGCACCGGGAGGGCGCGTTGGCCGAGGGCGTTCTCGCAGGCCTCGAGCACCGCATCCCGGCCATGCGCGCCCACGGCACCGGCTTTTACGAACGGGACCGGGTGCGCAATCTTCTCGTCGAAGGCCATCGTCCGGTGGCGCGGCGCGAGTACCGCCTGGCGCTTGTCGATTCCACCTCGGCCATCGTCCTCATGCTGGCGCCCGTCGCGGTGCTGGCGCTCGGCGCGTGGTTTGCGCAGGATCGCCCGCTGACGGCCGGCATGGTCGCGGCCTGCTCTCTTGCTTCCGCGCTCGCGGCCTATGGAGTGCGCGAGCTCGTGCAATGGCACCGGATGGCCTCGCGGGCCCGCGCCCTGCTGTCGGACGTGGCCAAAACCCTTGCTGCCCTGAAGCCGCGCGACGCCAAGAAGGGCAAAGCCTCCCTGCCGGAGAACGGCGCGCTCGTGGCGCAGGGCGTCTCGGCCTACGATCCCGCAAGCGGCGCACGGATCACGGGGGTCAACCTGAACCTCGCCTTCCCGTCGCACGTAGCTCTCGTGGGCGACGGGGATTCCGGGCCGCGCCTTCTCGCCGCCCTCATGAGCGGCCAGCTTCATCCGTCAGTCGGGCACGTCACCTATGGCGGCGTCGATCTGATCGAGGCCAATCCCCTCGAGCGCAGCCAGCGCATCGCCATCGCGGGCGACACGGTGCTCATCGAGGGCAGCCTGCGGGAAAACCTGCTCTACGGCTGCTCCGCGCCGCCCGAGGAGCGCGAGCATCGTCTCTGGGATGCCATCACGGTCGCGGGGCTCGACCGCCTGACCCATGCGCGCGGCTTGTCCGGCACCCTCGACCCCAAGCGCGAGCCCGCGATCGCGGAGGCCATCGTGACAGCGCGCCGCCTGGTGCAGGCCGCCCTGCGCGAGGAGCAGCTCGACCGCTTCGTCGATCCCTTCGATGCCGCGCGCTACAACCGCTACGCCACCATCGGCGAGAACCTTCTGTTCGGTCAGCCGGTCGGCGACACGTTCCAGCAGGACCAGCTCTCCGCCCATCCCTTCGTGCGCGCGCTCCTCGAAGCCAACGACCTCACGAAGACCTTGAGCGGCATCGGCCTGTCGATCGCCACCAGCATGGTGGAGATCTTCGCCGACATCCCGGACGGACACCCGCTCTTCGAGCGCTTCTCGTTCTTCTCCGCATCCGACCGCCCCTACTTCCAGGATCTTGTGGAGCGTCAGAGCGGCCTGCGGCGTCCCGGACGCGATCAGGAGCGCCTGATCGGCCTGGCGCTGCGCTACAACGAAAGCCGTCACCGCCTGGGCCTGGTCGACGAGGCGCTCGAGGCGCGCATCCTGACCGCGCGCAGCGATTTCGCCCGCATGCTTCCGGTCAGCCTCCGTCCGGCCATCGAATTCTACGATCAGGCGCAGTTCTGCAGCGCCGCGAGCGTGCAGGACAACCTGCTGTTCGGGCGCATCGCGGCGGATCAGGCGGGCGCGGCGGAAGCCGTGCAGGGCGTCATCCGCCGGGTTCTCACCGAGCGCGGCCTCGATGGAGAAGTCTCTCGCATCGGCCTCGATCTTCCCATCGACGTGCAGGGCGACGACCTCAGCCTGACCGAAATCGCCGCCGTGGATCTGGTGCGCTGCCTCGTGCGCCGTCCGAGCGTCCTGGTCGTCCAGAGGGCGCTCGACGGCCTGCCCGGTCCCGCAGCCGACCGGCTGGTGGCGGCGCTTCGCCGCTCCATGGTCGGGCGCGGGCTGGTCATCGTCACGCCCGCTATCTCACCTGCCATGGATCAACCGCCCTTCGATGCCGTTATCCGTTTCGAGCGGGGCGAGCCCGTCGTGGTTCCCCGCTTGCGACAACCGGAGGCGCTGAGTGCATGACAGCCCCGACTTGCTTATCCGAAAGAGCTGGGGTCATCTGATTGTCATGTGCGGCATCGCACATATACGGGGTTTTCCGCTGGGCATGATCCAACGATGGTAAGCCGAGTTGCATCTTCTGACGAGCTTCAGGTCCGCTTTTGGGGCATCCGCGGCTCCACCTGCGCATCTGGGCCACAGTTCATGGAATTCGGAGGCCATACGGCCTGCGTCGAGATCCGCTGCGGCGAGCGCCTCTTCATCGTCGATGCCGGAACCGGCATCTCGGCTCTGGGCAACGCGCTCGGCGAGAACGTTCCGGATATCGTCGATATCCTCTTCAGCCACCTGCATCTCGACCATGTGGGCGGCCTCCCCTTCTTCAAGCCGGCCCTGACGAAGGAGCGCCTCGTGCGCACCTATTGCGGCAATCTCGATGGCGACAGCGCCATGGATTCCCTCGACAAGCTGTTCTCCCCGCCGCTCTTTCCGGTTCGCCTCAGCCAGTTCCCGGCCCGTTTCGAGCATGTGGGGTTCAAGGCGGGCGAGACCCTGACCTTCGACGATGGCGCGGTCGTCACGACCCATTCCCTGAACCATCCGGGCGGCGCCACGGGCTATCGTTTCACCCATGGCAACCGCAGCGTCTGCTACATCAGCGACGTGGAGCACAGCGAAGCGTGGCCGGACAAGGGACTGACCGAATTCGTGCGCGATACGGATCTCATGATCTACGACGGCATGTTCTCGGAGGCCGAATATCCGCGCTGCCGCGGCTGGGGCCATTCCACGTGGGAGAAGGGCGTGGAGCTTGCCCAGGGAGCAGGCGTGAAATCGCTTGCCATCTTCCACATCTATCCGGGCCATGACGATGCCTTCATCCGCGCCCTGGAAACCGAGATGCAGCGGGTGATGCCCACCGCCTTCGTAGCCCGGGAGAGGCAATCCGTAATCCTGGACGCTTCCGGCAGCGAGACGGTTGCGGATTGCCCCAAGCCCGCTAAGGTGCCCGCCATCTAACGACGCGGGTCCTTTCATGTCCTCACCCATCCTGGTCACCGGGGCTGCCGGCTTCATCGGCTTTCACGTGGTCGAACGCCTTCTGGAGCTGGGTCATCAGGTGGTGGGCGTCGACTGCTTCACTCCCTATTACGACGTAAGCCTCAAGGAAGCCCGCTTCGGCAGGCTCTCTCCGCGCAACAGCTTCCATGGGGAGCGCGTCGATCTCTCCGATCCGCAGGCGACCCGCGACCTCTTCCAGCGCCACCGCTTCGAGCGCGTGATCCATCTGGCCGCCCAGCCCGGCGTGCGCTTCGTCGATCCGATGCCCTACGCGTCGTCGAACCTCATGGGCTTCATGAACATGCTGGAAGCCTGCCGCCACGGCGGCATCCGGCATCTCGTCTATGCCTCGTCGAGCTCGGTCTACGGCGCCAACCGCAAGCTGCCCTTCTCCGAGCACGACGGCACCGATCATCCGATCAGCCTCTACGCCGCCACCAAGAAGGCCAACGAGATGATGGCGCATTCCTACGCCTCGCTCTTCGGCCTGCCCTCCACGGGCCTGCGCTTCTTCACCGTCTACGGCCCGTGGGGACGTCCCGACATGGCGGTCTACAAGTTCACCCATGCCATTGCCGAGGGCCGCGAGATCCAGGTGTCCAATGCCGGCAAGGTGTGGCGCGACTTCACCTACGTGGACGACATCGTGGAAGGCGTCGTGCGGCTGGTCGACAAGGCCCCCGCCGCCAACCCGGACTGGAACGCGGAATATCCAGACCCGGCCACGAGCGCGGCCCCGCACCGGGTCTACAACATCGGCAACGACAATCCGGAAGAGGTGAACGACCTCATCGCCATCATCGAGAACGCACTGGGCAAAAAAGCCAAGCGCGTGGACGTGCCCCTGCCGCCCGGGGACGTGCTTGAAACCCGTGCCGACGTGACGGACCTGCGCCGCGACGTGGGCTTCGCGCCCTCGACCTCGCTGAAGGACGGCGTGGGGCGCTTCGTTGCTTGGTACCGCGAGTACCATGGGACTTGAGATGATCGACCCTCGGATTCTGATGTTTGCTGCCTTGTTTGTGGCTCTGATCGGAGCCGCTTTTCTATCGGCTATCCTAATCATTGTTCTTAAGCCGCTGCTCGCACGCTATGCACTCGCGCGTCCAAATGCACGTTCGAGCCATAAAGCACCTACACCACAAGGTGGCGGGATTGCCGTGGTGGGCTCGAGCCTGCTCATTGTAGGCGTATTCCTGCTCGAAACGGATTTCGCGGTAAGCTCTATCGTTCCCATCGCGGTTGCTGCGGTCATGCTCGCTATCGTCGGCGTAGCCGACGATATTCGGCCTCTTCCAGCGAAGATACGCTTTGTGCTTCAAACTATCGCTGTAGCAGCCGTAGTCTGGTTCAGCGACGTTCGTGTATTGCCTGAAATCATTCCACAGAGTGTGGAGCAAGCGATCCTCATTCTTGGGGGCGTCTGGTTCGTGAACCTCGTGAACTTCATGGACGGGCTCGACTGGATCACTGTCGCTGAGATGGTGCCAATTACAGCCTTTGTTGCCTTTGTCTGGCTGACAGATATTGTCCCGCTGCAAAATATTATCCCGTTCTCTGCAATGCTAACAGCCGCCTCGCTCTGCGGTGCCCTTCTCGGCTTCGCCCCGTTCAACAAACCTGTTGCCCGCCTCTTCCTCGGCGATGTCGGTTCGCTGCCCATCGGCCTCCTCGTCGGCTGGATGCTGCTGCAGCTGGCCGGAACTGGGGCGCTCGTGGCCGCGCTCCTGCTGCCGCTCTATTACCTGATGGATGCGACCATCACCCTTTTCCGCCGCCTCGCGAAGCGCGAGCGGGTGTGGGAGGCGCATCGCAGCCATTTCTACCAGCGCGCCACCGACAACGGCTTTTCCGTCATGTCCGTCGTCACCCATGTGTTCGTGCTCAATCTCGCGCTCGCCGCGCTCGCGGCCGTGACACTTCTCTGGACCTCGAGCGTTGTGCAGATCGGAGCCTTGGCCGCAGGGCTTCTTCTCGTCGGCGTTGTTCTCCGCCGCTTCTCCCATCCCCGTATGACGGCCCCCCTGGAGGTTTCCCGATGAATGCACCCTTGATTGCGCTGACCGGCTCAACGGGGTTCATCGGCCGTCATCTCCTCGCCGAACTGCCGAAGCGCGGCTACCGGGTGCGGGTGCTGCTGCGCCGTCCCTCGGAGGTGCCGGCGGGTGCATCGAGCGCCGTGATCGGCGACATCGCCTCGCCGCACAACATGGCGGCGGCCCTGCGCGACGTGGACATGATCGTCCATTCCGCGGGCCTCGCGCACGTCATGTCGGGAAAGCCCGAAGACGATTACCGCACCATCAACACGGAGGCGACGATCAAGCTCGCGCAGGCCGCCGAGCGCGCGGGCGTGAAGCGCTTCGTCTTCCTCTCCTCCATCCGCGCGCAGAGCGGGCCGGTGGCGGAAGGCGTTCTCACCGAGGACATGGAGCCGAAGCCCACCGACGCCTATGGCCGCTCCAAGCTGGAAGCGGAAAAAGGCCTCGCGGCGCTGGGGCTGGACTGGGCGGCGCTTCGCCCGGTGCTCGTCTACGGACCGGGCGTGAAGGGCAACATGGCGGCCCTCCTCGGCCTCGCTCAATCGCCATGGCCGCTGCCCTTCGGCGGCCTGAAGGCGCGGCGCTCGCTTCTGTCCCTCGACAACCTGACGGCGGCTCTCGACACGCTCCTGAAGGCGCAAGGCCCGTTGCGGCGGCCCTTCATCGCCGCCGATCCGGACCCGGTGACGGTGCCTGAGATCATCGCCGCCCTGCGAAAGGGCCTCGGACGCGGCCCGGGCCTCATTCCCGTGCCGTCCTTCGCTCTGGGCGCGGCGGCCGGACTGGTGGGGAAGACAGAGGCTTACCAGCGCCTGGCGGGCTCCCTGGTGGCGAGCCCCGCGGCGTTGCGGCGGCTCGGCTGGCAGCCGGTCAATTCGACGCCAGACGGGCTGGCTCAGCTGGCACGGCAGGCTGCAGAGACAGCTTCCGGCGCTTGAATTCGGGGATCGCATCCTCGAACACACGATCAGCCGCCGCGCGATCTCCGTCCTTGACCGCCCGGCTGAGAGCCTTCAGCCATTCATCGACCTGAGCGCGATCGGCGAAGATGGGCTTGGCGGCCATGACGCCGTCGATGCCGATCTCGGCGCGGGGCTCCTCACGGGCAAAGAGAATCTCATGCAAGCGCTCGCCGGCGCGCGCGCCGGTGACCAGGATCTCGATATCCTCGCCGGGCTCGTAGCCAGCAAGGCGGATCATGCGCTCGGCAAGGTCGTAGATGCGCACCGGCTGACCCATCTTCAGCACGTAAACGGAGGCGCGCTCCTCGCCGTTGGTGGATTCGACGCGAATGCGGTCCTGATCCGCATGGGACGCGGAGGTGAGCACGAGATCGGCGGCCTCGCGGGTGGTCATGAAGTAGCGCACCATGTCGGGATGCGTGACGGTGAGCGGGCCGCCGCGGGCGATCTGCGCCTTGAACTTCGGCACCACGGAGCCGACCGAACCCAGCACGTTGCCGAAACGAACGGCGATGATGCGCGTGGCGCCGTTGCGGCCCATGAACTCCGCATCGAGCGCCTGGCCGTACATTTCGGCGAGGCGCTTCGTGGCGCCCAGCATCGACACGGGATCGATGGCCTTGTCGGTGGAGACGATCACGATCTCGGACGCGCCGGCCTCCACCGCCGCATCGGCCACGTTCACGGAGCCGAACACATTGGTCTTGATACCCTCCATCCAGTTCCGCTCGAGATAGTGAACATGCTTGAGCGCCGCGGCATGGAAGACCACGTCGGGACGGAACTCGTTCATCACCTCCTGCACGCGCACGCGGTCGCGCACATCGGCGATGACGCCGTCGACATGGGTGTCGCTCGACAGAAGGGTCGGGTTCTCCAGGATGTGGTAGAGGGACGGCTCGGAGCTTTCCACGATCATGAGATCGCTGGCGCCGAAGGCCACCACGCGGGTGCAGATCTCCGACCCGATGGAGCCGCCGCCGCCCGTCACGAGCACGCGCTTGCCGCGGATGAAGTTCTCCAGACGCTGCCGGTCGATCTGCACAGTGGGCCGCAACAGCAGGTCCTCGATCTCCAGCGGGGCCAGCTCGGCATTGCGCATGCCCTCGCCCAGGCTGGTCACACGCACGAGCGGCAGGCCGAGGCGGCGGGCGCGGGCGAGCAGCATGTCAGGGTTCGCTTCCGGCACGAGCGCGCTCGGCGTCGCCACGATCCGGCGGATCGGCTCGCCGCGTTCCTGGAAATCCTGCACCACCTGATCGAGATCGTTGAAGTTGCCCAGCACCGGCACGCCGCGGATCGCTTGGCCCAGATCGTCCGGGCGGTAGGAGAGGACGCCCTTGGGACGCATCTTCTTGACGGTGCCGGTCTCGATGGCGCGCAGGATCACCTCGATATCGCTGCCGCGGCCGAGCAGCAGGGTCGGCGTGTTCGTGTCCCGGTCGAGGGTGTGGCGCGAGCGGGCGTATTTGACATAGCGAAAGGCAAGGCGGGGCCCGCCCAGCAGGAACATCTGGATCAGCCAATAGAGGGCGATCGTGATCTTGCCGAAGAAGAACGCGCCGAAGAATTGCGGCGAGAGCAGAACGTAGTCGATCACCAGCAGGGACAGCGCCAGCACGGTGGAGGCGCGGAAGATGTTGAAGAGATCGGGCAGCGAGGCGAAGCGCCACTTGGAGCGGTAGAGGTGGAACACCCAATAGACCACGCCCGCGAAGACGATGTAGGGCGGCAGGAAGACTGGCATGTCGCCCAGTCGCTCTTGCAGCAGCGGGCCCTCGAAGCGCACGGCGAAGGTCGCGACGATGGCCACGCCCGTCATCAAGAGATCATGCGCGACGATCAACGCCTTCTTGAAATTCTGCCGATTCATTGCCTTGCCATCTTTTGAAACCGGGGTATCGGTCCGGCTTATTCCTTTGTCAATGTAAGGATGTCACTTCAGTGCAGGCGCGGCGTTTCCGTGCCCGGGGACAGGCAGTGGACGGTCCGCCACCACCACGAGGTGTCCGTCCTCGTGCGAGACATGCGCCTGGATGCCGAAATTCCTGGCGAGCCCCTCCTCCGTCAGGACCGCCTCGGGAGCGCCCGAATCCGCGACAAGTCCCTGATTTAATAGAACGATCACATCCGCGAAACGCGCGGCCAGGGTCAGGTCGTGCATGATCACGGCAACCGTCCGGCCTGCCCGGGCCTGGTTCTTCAGCACATCGAGCACGATGAGCTGGTGGCGCGGATCGAGCGCGGCCACAGGCTCGTCGGCGAGCAGCACCGGAGCCTGCGTCGCCAGGGCGCGGGCAAGCAGCACCCGCGCCCGCTCGCCGCCGGACAATTCCGTCGCGGGCCGGTTCTCGAACCCCTCGAGCCCCACCGCGTGGATGGCCGCCGCCACCGCCTCCTGCCCGCGCGGGGGAAGGTCGTCGGGCTTTTCGCCATGGGGGAGACGTCCGAGGGCGATCACCGCGGAAACGGGCAGCGGCCAGGCGACGGTGCCGCCCTGGGGCAGATAGGCGATGGAGCGCGCCCGTTCCCCGGCCAGCATGCGCGTCACGGGCTGCCCGTCGAGGGTGACTTCTCCGTCGGCAGGCTCCAGAAGCCCCGCAAGGGTGCGCATCAAGGTGGTCTTGCCCGCGCCGTTGGGGCCGACGATCACCGTCAGGCGGCCGGAGGACAAGGTCAGATCGACGCCTGCAAGCGCATGGCGCTTTCCCAGATCGACGGCGAGTCCATGGGCCTGGAGTGTGCTCATACGGGCATCTCCGAAAGCTCCGCCTTGCGGCGGGCGATCACCCACAGGAAGAACGGCACGCCGAGAATGGCCGTCAGCACGCCGATCTTGATCTCCGTCTGGGAGGGGACGAGGCGCACGGCGCAATCCGCGGCCAGCAGCAGAGCCGCGCCCGCCAATCCTGAAGGCACGAGGGTGCGCGCCGGATCGTAACCTGCGAAGGGGCGCACCAGATGCGGCGCGACGAGGCCCACGAAGCCGATGGAGCCTGCCACAGCCACCGCAGCCCCCGTGCCGACGGCCGCTCCCGCGACGAGAAGAACCCGCAGCCGCATCACGTTCACCCCGAGGCTGCGCGCGGTCTCCTCCCCTAAGGCCAGCGCCCGCAATCCCGTCGAGGAGGACAGGACGAGGGCGGAGGCCACGACGATGAAAGGCGCTGCGAGCAGCACGTGAACCATCGACCGGTCCTCGAAGGAGCCCAGGAGCCAGAACACGATCTCCGTGACGGCGAAGGGGTTGGGCGAGAGGGTGATGGCCAGCGACGTGCCCGCCCCCGCAAGGCTTCCGATGGCAAGGCCCGAGAGCACCAGAACCACCACCGTGGCCCTGCGCCCCGCAACAGCGACCACAAGCGCGATCGAGGCCAGCGCCCCGAGGATCGCCGCGAACGGCAGGGCCCAGGACAGCGCGCCCACAAGGCCGGAATAAAGCACCAGCACCGCCCCGAAGGCTGCGGCCTGCGGCGCGCCGAACACCGCCGTGTCGGCGAGCGGATTGCGCAGCAGCCCCTGCAGGCCCGCTCCAGTGAGCCCGAAGATCCAGCCGATCAGGATCGCAAGCAGCGTTCGCGGCAGGCGGATATCGCGCACCACCACGCTCGTGCTGCCCTGATCCGAGACGAGCGCCGCCAGCGCGCGCAAGGGCGGGATCGGAGCAGGCCCGATCATGAGGGAAGCGACGCTCAGCCCTCCGACGAGAAGGACGAGGCCGAGAATGAGAGGCAGCCGGGGCGAATGCATGAAGGGGTTCGGTGTTGTCGCGTCTGGCGATAGCAACCCCGCCCTCGGTTGTCATCCCGCACAACGCAGCGGGACCCGGGATCGCGTAACGAATGCAGCGCGCTTCCCTCCCCCTTGCGGGGAGGGGTAGGGGTGGGGGTCGGAGTGTCGGAGCGCTGCGCTTCATCCAGAACGTACGACAGTCCTACACCACATCCCCTCTCCCGGGTGGGAGAGGGGCAGGGGTGAGGGACTGCCTTGTCCGGAGAGGGCACTCCCTCACCCGGAGCTGCGCTCCGACTCTCCCACCCGGGAGAGGTATTCCAGTGTGTCACTGGTTCAGCCGCTCACCCGGTCGATCGACCCCCACCCCTTCCCCTCCCCGCAAGGGGGAGGGAACACCCGCCTCATCCGCCGACGCTCCCGGCTCTGGCTGGGCCAGATGCAATGTTCTTACTTTGTTCTTGACTTTGGTCCTAAGCTGGGCTATATCCTTGCCTGTCCCGACCCGCTGAGGGGCGCGCTCGCGAGGCGTCGCATGTGTGGGGTTGGGAGCGGTCCTGTGCAGGCGCTGACGCAGCGCCTGGATGGGAGGCCCATCGCTGAAAGACGCGGTGTACGCCTAAACAAACCGTGCGTGAGGGGCCGTCAGGTTCTTCATTCCTTCCATAGCGAGCCGGACGCCTCCTCGCGCCCTCCCTCGTCCCAAACCTCGGAGCAACACGCTCGCGAGGACACTCCCGCATGCTCTTTGACAGCCGAGAGCTCGACCCGCCCCGGACCCGCTTATTTCTCTTTGGTCTGTGTTCAACCCCGCCCGCCTTCCATGATACGAAGCGCTTCACGTCACCGTGCATTGCTTGAGGATCCGGCATGAACCGATTGTTCGCGAATCTGCCCACCACCGTCTTCGAGGTCATGTCGAGCCTTGCCCGGGAGACCGGCGCGATCAATCTCGGCCAGGGCTTTCCGGACGATCCGGGACCGGAGGATGTGCGGCGCGTCGCGGCGGATGCGGTGCTGAACGGCTACAACCAGTATCCCTCCATGATGGGTCTGCCGGAGCTGCGCTCCGCAATCGCCGCCCATTACAGGCACTGGCAGGGCCTCGATCTCGACGCGAACACCGAAGTCATGGTGACCTCCGGCGCGACGGAAGCGCTCGCGGGCGCAATCCTCGGCATCGTGGAGCCGGGCGACGAGGTCGTTCTCTTCGAGCCCATGTACGACGCCTATCTGCCGCTCGTGCGGCTCGCGGGCGGCGTGCCGAAATTCGTGACGCTCCAGCCGCCGCATTTCCGGCTCACGGAAGAGGCCTTGGCCAAGGCCTTCTCGCCGAAGACCAAGGCGGTGGTGTTCAACAATCCGCTCAATCCCACGGCCACCGTGTTCTCGAACGAGGATCTCGCGCTGCTGGCCGATTTCTGCCGCCGGTTCGACGCCATCGCGATTTCCGACGAGGTGTGGGAGCACGTGGTGTTCGACGGGATCAAGCACCAGCCGGTGCTGGGGCTCGAGGGCATGCGCGACCGTTCGGTGAAGATCGGCTCGGCGGGCAAGATCTTCAGCCTCACCGGCTGGAAGGTCGGCTTCGTGGCGGCGGCTCCTCACATCATGAAGGTGCTGGCGAAATCACACCAGTTCCTCACCTTTACCACTCCGCCCAATCTCCAGACGGCAGTGGCCTACGGCCTCGCCAAGGACGACAGCTATTTCGACGGCATGCGCCAGAATTTTGCCCGCAGCCGCGACCGCTTCACGGATGGGCTGCGAACCCTGGGTTTCGACGTGATCCCGAGCCAGGGCACCTACTTCCTCAACATCGACATCACCCCGCTCGGCGAAACCGACGACGTTGCCTTCTGCCGCCGCCTTGTGACGGAGCACAGCGTCGCCGCGATCCCGGTGTCCGCCTTCTATGCGGAGGGCGCCGTGAAGAACGTGGTGCGCTTCTGCTTCGCCAAGAAGGACGCGACCCTCGATGCGGGGCTGGAGCGGCTGGCCGACGTGGTGAAGCGGGCGGTCTGAGCCCGGAACCGCATGGGCCTAAAGCAGCCTTGACGCGGAGGACATTAGGTCTTCAAGTAAGCGCCTAGCCAATCACGGCTTTTTTCACTTTTCCTAGGAGTTCCCTCCCCTGATGATCCGTCTTCTCGCTTCGGTTGCTCTGGGCCTCGGCCTTGTCACCGCCGCCGCCGCCCAAGAGCGTGTGGTCAACGTCTACAACTGGTCCGACTATGTGGACCCCAAGGCGCTGGACGAGTTTACGAAACAGACCGGCATCAAGGTGGTCTACGACACCTACGACAACAATGAGATCGTCGAGACCAAGCTGCTCGCCGGCAAGTCGGGCTACGACATCGTCGTGCCGTCCGGCCCCTTCGTGCAGCGCCTCATCGGCGCCAAGGTGTTCCAGAAGCTCGACAAGGCGAAGCTGCCCAACCTCTCGAACCAGTGGCCCGAGATCACGAAGAACCTCGCCGTGTTCGATCCGGGCAACGAATACGCCGTCAACTACATGTGGGGCACCACCGGCATCGGCGTGAACACCAAGAAGGTGAAGGAGATTCTCGGCGACGTGCCGCTCAACACCTGGGATCTGGTGATGAAGCCGGAGATCGCCTCGAAGCTCAAGAGCTGCGGCATCTACATGCTCGACTCGCCCGAAGACCTCTTCCCCGGCGTGCTCGCCTATCTGGGCCTCAACCCCGATTCCAAACGCAACGAGGATCTGACCAAGGCGGGCGACGCCCTGTTCCGCATCCGCGGCAACGTGCAGAAGTTCCACTCCTCCGAATACATCAACGCCCTCGCCAACGGCGACATCTGCGTGGCGGTGGGCTATTCGGGCGACATGATCCAGGCCAAGTCCCGCGCCGAGGAAGCCAAGAACGGCGTCGAGATCTCCTACGTGATCCCGCGCGAGGGCGCCCTCATGTGGTTCGACAGCTTCGTGATCCCGTCGGACGCCAAGAACGTGGCCGAGGCGCACGAGTTCATCAACTTCATGATGAAGCCCGAGATCGCCGCCATGAACACGAACTACGTGTCCTATGCTTCCGGCAACCTCGCCGCCAAGCAGCACGTGGACGAGAAGATCCTCAACGATCCCGGCATCTATCCGGACGACGCCACCATGAAGCGCCTGTTCACCAACACGGCTTATGACGAGCGCTCCCAGCGCACCGTCACCCGCCTCTGGACCCGCGTGAAGACGGGCCGTTAATCGCCCGCTCAGGTTTCATCCTGCAAAGATGTTACGCCCTTTCAACTCCGCCTCCGGGCGGAGTTGTCGTTTCAGAAGGACGTCATGACCATGCGCCTCATCACCGCTCTTGCCCTCGGCCTTGCCTTTGCCTCCCCGGCCCTCGCCCAGAATCCCGCTCCGCGCCAGCCGACGATCAGCGTCATGGGAACGGGCGAGGCCGAGCTGAAGCCGGATTTCGCCACCATCACCGTCATGGTGGAGACGGAAGGCGACACGGTGCCGAAGGTGGTCGCCGACAACAAGACGTCGTCCGATGCCGCCATCGCCCGAATCGAGGCCCTCGGCGTGAAGAAGGACGACATTCGCACCCAGAACTTCCAGGTCTTCGAGACGCCGATCCGCATGGACAAGGACGGCAAGGAGATCAAGGTACCGAAATTCACCGCCCGGCACCGCCTGCAAATCAAGATCACCGATCTCGATGGGGTCGGACGAATCGCGGGAGAGATCCTGTCCGGCAGCAACATGCTGTTCCAGTCCGTCTCCTTCGGCCTGAACCGGCAGGAGGAAGGTAGTGATGCCGCCCGCCGCGCCGCCGTGCAGGATGCCCGCCGTCAGGCTGAACTTTATGCGGAGGCCGCTGGCGTCAGCCTCGGCAGGCTTCTGGAGATTGGCGCCGGTTCGGCCCAGCCCTATGCGAACGAGTTCAATGACAATGTGCGGATGCGCGCCGTGGCCAAGGCCGCCCCCCTGGAAGCGCCCATCGTTCCGCCCGCCACGATCCGCTACACGGCAAGCGTGCAGCTCGTCTGGGAACTGGAGCAGAAGCCCTGATGCGCACGGCATGATCGGATGGTGAAGCGGCGCACATCATGGTAGATTGAAGGCTCGTCAATTGAGCCGATCAATCCGATCGTTCTCGCTCTCCGGGCCCCTCCGCTCCGGTGACGTCTGCCTTCGAGCAGGATCGGCTCCTCTCTTCGCAAGCGGGTCAGCCCCACACGAGACTGCAGGAGATTGACCCGATGACGAAGACCGTTACGTCCCTCTTCCATAGCGTGCGGCACGCGGAAACAGCCGCACGCCGGCTCGAGCAGGCCGGCATCCCGAAGCACGAAATCGATATCTGGTCCGAGCCGATCAACCTCGCTCCTCTCCTGGAAGATGGAGGCGTCTCGCGGGCCGATGCGCACGCCTATGCGGAAGGCGTGATGCGCGGCGGCTCCGTCATCATCGTCAGCTGCGCCAACGACAAGGTGGCGGAGGTCGTCCGCATTCTGGACGATGAAGGCGTGCTGGACCTCGACGAGCAGCAGGCCTCCTGGCGTTCGGAAGGGTGGGAAGGCCCGGAGGCCGAGCGGCCGGAAAGAGAGAGCCACGGCCGGTTCCGCATCCAAACCCGCGAAGACCGCCCCGATGATCGGCCCGGAGATTGGACCTTGCACGAGTAGAGCAGCGTCAGGCGGACCTGACGCTGGCGAGGAAGAGATGAATCTCGCGACCGAGGCGCTCCGCTTGGGTATCCAAGGTGGCGGAGAGATGCGCTACGGCTCGAGCCGCATCGAGGGAATGAACCGCCACATTCTCCGTGGTCTCGATGGCGGATGCTCCCGCCTGGGCTTCGGATGAAACCTGCGCGACGGAGCGCGCGATTTCCGACACCGCCACCGTTTGCTGGCTGACGGTTCCGGCGACCGTCGACACCACGCCTGCAAGATCGTCCACGGATGCCTGGACAGAGCCGAGCGCCACGAGGGTTTCGCGGGAAGCGGCCTGCACCGCCTCGATCTGGCGCGCGATTTCCTCCGTCGCCTTGGCGGTCTGGCCAGCCAGGTCCTTCACCTCGCTCGCCACCACCGCGAACCCCTTGCCGGCTTCGCCCGCACGCGCCGCTTCGATGGTGGCGTTGAGCGCAAGCAGGTTCGTCTGCGACGCGATGGAGCGGATGAGATCGGCCACCTGCCCGATATGGGATGTGGCTTCGGCCAGAACCGTCATGCTGCTGGAAGCCTCCCGCGCTTCCGTGACGGCGCGCTGCGAGGCCTGCGTGGAGGCGCTCGTCTGCGCTGCCACTTCGGCAAGCGATGCATCGAGTTCCTCCGCCGCGCTCGCCACCGCCGCCATGTTCTGCGAGGTGCGCGACGAGGCGGAGCCTGCCACCTGCGCCTGCTGCGTCACCTGGTTGGCCGAGCCTTCCAGCTCACCGGACGCGGCCGTGAGATCGCCGGTCGCGCGGCGGACCTCGCCGAGTATTTGCTCCACGGAGGCATCGAAGCTCGCAATCGCCTCGGTGATGGTTTGCGCGCGACGCGCCTCCAGGGCAGCCTGCCCCTCGCGCTCCTGCGTCAGCCGCTCGCGCTCGCGGGCATTGTCGCGGAACACCAGGACCGTGCGGGCCATGGCTCCGATCTCGTCGGATGCAGCGGTGGATGGGACCTCGATTCCCGCATCGCCATCGGCGAGACGCTTCATGGCCTGCTGCAGGCGACCGAGCGGCAGGGAAATCGAGCGTCCCACGAGAAGGTTGAGAACAAGACCGAGAAGCAGGGTGATGCCCATGGCCCAGAGAATCAGCGTGAAAGTGCGCTGTTGCGAAGCCGTGAGAGCCTCGGCGGTCCGCGTGGCCTCCGCATGGACCTTCGCCAGAAGCTGCTCAAGAGCGGGGACGAGCAGGTCGAACTGACCTTTCAGGCGCTCGCCTTGGCCGGAGACCTGCTGCTCCACCTGCGTCCAGGCGTTGAAGGCTGCCTGGTAAGTCTCGCCTGCCTGCTGGACGGCAGCCTTCTCGGCGGCGACCTCTTCAGGGAGTTGTGCCAGAGCCCGCGTGAAGCGGCCCTGGTCGACCTCGAACGCACCCAGCAGAGTCTCTTCCATGACATGGCGGGCGCGAGCCTCCTGCCTGAACATCCCCAGGGTCGCGGCCCATAAGCGCAACGCGGCCGTCTCACCATTGCTGGCAAGCGGCCTGACCAATTTCTCGAGATTGTCTTCGGCGGACAGGAGACGCCCGAGAGCCCCTTCATCCGCCTTGTAGCCGATCGCGATGTAGAGCTTGTCGAGGGCATTGCCCTGCTCGATCAGGATGGCGGATCGGTCCTGAAGCTCCTTCAATTCCGCCTCGATCAAGGCCGCCCCGGGAGCCGCGGCGATCTCTTGGAGCTGGGCGGCGAGGGCCTTGTGCTGGTCGAGGAAGGCCTGGCCATGATGTCCTTGGCGGGTAGCGGTCCATTCCAGGGCGATGGCCTTCAAAGCATCGGCCCGGCCCCGGAACTGATAGGCCTTGTCCGAGAGGGCGAAATAGGTCTGCTGGGTTTCGAGTGCGTTCTCCACCTCGCTTCGGCCCATCTGGAAGACGGCTCCGATCACCGCAAAGCCCACCACCATGATGCCGCTCAGGGCCGCAACGCGCACCCTGACAGACGGCCAGCGCAAACCGGCACGAGTCAGCATTGTCCCGAATCTCCCTCTTATTTGGGGCAGGACAATAATCAGCCTAGCTTGTGCGAAGTTGGCGTCAGGCTGCTTTCGGCAGCTCGGTCATGATCGCATAGAGGGCGGTGGCATCCTTGGTGGCACGCACCCGTTCGATGAGGCCGGGCTCGCGCAGCACCCGCGCGACGCGGGCAAGCGCCTTCAGATGGTCGGCCCCCGCACCTTCAGGCGCGAGAAGCAGGAAGAGCACGTCCACCTGCTGGTCATCGAGGGCCTCGAAATCAACCGGCTTCTCCAACCGGGCGACGAGACCGAAAATGTGGGTCAGGCCAGGCAGTTTACCGTGCGGAATGGCAATTCCCTCGCCAATCCCGGTGGAACCAAGGCGTTCACGCTGGAGGAGGGCCTCATAGATGGCAGCCTCGGACAAGCCCGTAAGCTTCGCCGCATGGGAGGCCAGCTCTTGAAGAGCCTGCTTTTTGCCGCTCACGCGCAAGGCGGGGAGAACGGCCTGGGGGTCTAGAAAATCCAGCAAGGGCATCGATCACGCTGCATTAGGGTGGGAAGCCTCAAGGGCCTCTCACCGTTCCAGGCAAAAACCAGGCCAAGATGGGTTAATCCCATCAAGGCTGAGCGGGCGGTGGGTCGACCCATCCGATCGCCCCGTCGCCGCGGCGGTATACGACGTTCACGCGGCCGGTGCTAGCATGGATGAACACGAGAGCGGGAACTCCCGTCATATCGAGCTGCATCACCGCGTTACTGACCGATAAGCGATGAAGCGGCTTCGTGGTTTCGGCAATCACTACAGGGTGATAGCCCTCTTCCTCGACTGCCTCGTCGGTGGGCGCTTCAAACACGGCATAGGGTGCTTCCAGGCCTGTATCGTGCCCATCCCCGGGATTGGCATGCTCTTTCAGGCGCTGTTTGTAGCGCCGCAGGCGCTTTTCGATGCGAATCGCTGACTGGTCGAAGCTGGCATAGGCGTCCTGAGCAGCCCCCGAAGCCTCGATGGTGATCCCCGAGGTGAGATGGAGCACGCAATCGGTGCGAAAGCCGGCGCCGTCCTTGGCTACCGTCACATGACCGGAATAGCCCCCGTCGAAATATTTCGAGAGGGCGGTCGCGACCCGGTCCGTGACCTGAGATCGAAGGGTATCGCCTATATCGAGATTTTTGCCGGAAACCCTCAATGCCATGGCGTTCTCCCTCTGTAAGCGCCCATTTGAATGGGACTGGTTGAAGCCCATGATGATCCGAACGGGCGGCAAAGCAAGCGCCTTTCAGGCTCATCACAAGATCTTCAAGCTGTGCCTTTTCCGCCGCTGGGCCGAGGATGGGATGCGCATGGCCTCCCGGTACTTTGCGACCGTCCGGCGGGCGGCTGCGATGCCTTCCGCCTTCAATCGTTGGGCAAGTGCCTCATCGGAGAGCACATGGTCCGGTGTTTCCGCCTCGATCAGTTGCCGTATCCGATGGCGCACGGCTCTGGCCGCATGTTCCCCCTCGCCCGTCGCGGCGTTGAAGAAGAACTTCATGGGATAGGTGACGCCGCCGGATCCGATGGCTTTGTTTGCCGTCACCCGGGAAATGGTGGATTCGTGCATGCCGACGGCTTCGGCGACGCTTTTCAGGGTCATGGGCCGCAATGAGGCTATGCCCTTATGGAAGAATCCCTCCTGCTGGCGGACGATTTCGGTAGCGACCGTCAGGATGGTCCTGGCCCGCTGGTCCAGGCTCCGGGTGAGCCAGCTTGCGGATTGGAGGCAATCGGAGAGGAAGCTCTTGTCGTCGTCCTTGCGCACCGCTTTCGCGACCTCGGCATAATAAGTGCGGTTGAACAGGATGCGCGGGAGCGTGTCGGGATTGAGCTCAAGGATGAAGCTGCCATCGGCGCCTGACCGCACCAGAACGTCGGGCACGAGCACGTCGATAGGAGCAGCCGTGAAGGAAAGGCCGGGCTTCGGCTCCAGGCGCCGGATCTCGGCGAGCATGTCGATGAGATCCTCCCGGTCCACGCCGCAAGATATCTCAAGCGCCGCGTAATCCTGCCGGGCGACGAGATCGAGACGTGACAGCAGGAGCTGCATGGCGGGATCGAGCCGATTGCGCTCCCGCAGTTGGATTTCCAGGCACTCCTGCAGATTGCGTGCGCCGATGCCGGAGGGCTCGAATGATTGGACCAGCCGTAAAGCGGCCTCGGCCCGGTCGAGGGGCACGTTCAGACGCCGGGCCAAATCCTCGAGGGTTTCGGTGAGATAACCTGCGTCGTTCAGGGAATGAATCAGATGCCGGCCGATCTCGCGTGAAGCAGGATCGGCAGAAGCCATGTTGAGTTGTGCTTCGAGATATCCGGTAAGGCTCTGCGCACCTGCGAGCGTTGCCTCGAGCTCGGGCTCCAGCCCCGAATGGGCAGAGGCCGCGCCTTGCGATGAAGCTCCTGCGGCGCTTTCGGTCCGCGACGGCGGCGGGCCGGGAATCATCCGGCCTCCCGCTTCCGCATATCGCCGCTTGGCGCGCAAGAAGTCCGCAAGGCTGGGAAGCCGCGCCTCTTCTCCTTGCGCCTCCGCCTCCTGCAGAAGCGGATTGCGCTCGAGTTCGGCCTCCACATAAGCGAGGAGTTCCGCATGGGAGAGTTGCAGGAGCTTGATGGATTGAACGAGCTGGGGCGTCATCGTCAGGGATTGGCCCTGGCGCATTTCAAGCCGTTGGATCGAGCTCATGACGACACCCAGCTAAAAAATCAGGCATGCTTCTTGCATGCCTGATTCTTGTATCGCGCTGCCCTCCGGGCCGTCAAAAGGCGGATGTTCTGGCGCCTCTTACAGGCGGAAGTCCTCGCCGAGATAGAGACGGCGCACTTCCTCGTTCGCCACGATGGCGTCCGACGTTCCTTCCGTGAGCACACGCCCGGAATGGATGATGTAGGCACGGTCGATGAGGCCCAGGGTCTCGCGCACGTTGTGGTCGGTGATGAGCACGCCGAGCCCGCGGCGGGTCAGATGCCGCACGAGATTCTGAATATCGCCGACCGCAATCGGGTCGATGCCCGCGAAAGGTTCGTCGAGGAGCATGAAGGTGGGCTCGCCCGCAAGGGCGCGGGCGATCTCGCAGCGGCGGCGCTCACCGCCCGACAGCGCGATGGACGGTGCCTTGCGCAGGCGCGTGATGTTGAATTCGTCGAGCAGCGCATCGAGCTTGCGCTCGCGCTCCTTGCGGCTCGGCTCCACGATCTCGAGCACGGCGCGAATGTTGTCCTCGACCGTCAGGCCGCGAAAAATCGAGGCCTCCTGTGGAAGATAGCCGATGCCCAGACGCGCGCGGCGATACATGGGCAGGCCTGTCACATCGTGTCCGTCGAGGCTGATGAGGCCGCGATCGGCCTGCACGAGGCCGGTGATCATGTAGAAGATCGTGGTCTTGCCCGCGCCGTTGGGGCCAAGCAGACCCACCGCCTCGCCGGCGCGCACATTCAGGCCGGCATCCTGCACCACCGTGCGGCCGCGATAGCTTTTCTGCAGTCCCTTGACGGCGAGAACACCCGGCCCGCCGAAAACCCCCGAGCCCTCCATGTGGCCGAAGACATGCGGCGACGACCCTGCTCCCTGGCGGGCCAAGGTCGTCGTGTCCGCCGGAGCGGATTGAGCGCGATTGAAGAACGACTTCACGGAATCCATCACAAAAGGAGAAAGGCCGGACGGTGCTCCAGCCTTGCTTTAAAAACGTTACGGCTTGGGCTTGGCGTTGCCCGCGCCCGTCGGCGCCGGCGCCCCTTGTCCGGGCACGAACAGGGCCCGCACGCGGCCGCCGGGCTTCGTGTCGATGCTCGCCACGCCCGTGTTGATGTCATAGGTCACACGCTCGCCGCGCGTCACGTTGGGACCGTCGCTCAAAGCGGCATTGCCGGTGAGCAGGATCTTGTTGGCCCCCCGATCGAAGGTGGCGTTGTCGCCGGTGGCCACCTGCGTGCGGGACACAATGGTGACCGGACCCTTGCAGTCGATCTTCTTGATCGCACTCTCGCTGGGGCCCTGCGGGGTGGCCGCGGCGGGTTGCGCGCCGCCCTGGTTCTGCTGCTGCTCGTAGAAGACGGTCATGGCGGTGCATTTCATGGTGCTCTCGCCCTGGACGGCTACCACGTCACCGGAGAAGACCGCGCGTCCTTCCTTGTCGAAGACGTCGAGCTTGTTGGCGTCGATCTTGATCGGCTCCTTGCTGGAACCGAAATTGCCGAAGCCAACCGCGCGCTCCTTCGAGGCCTGGGCCCAGGCGGCAGAGGTCGCCGCCGGCAGGAGCAATGCGAGAGCGAGCGCGTTTCGTGCGAAACTCATCATGGACGAACACTTGTCGGTTGAGCCGCATCGGCAGCGGCAGGAGAAGAGTCGGGAGCTGCGGAGCCCGTGTCGTTCGAGGCGGGTTCGGAGCCGGATGCCGGCAGGAAGGTGGTCCGCACCCGCCCTGTGAAGCTCAGAACCTTGCCATTGTCGGTGACCCGAAGTCCCTCGGCCTCGATCTGGCCGTTGCCGCCGAGGATCACGGTGACGGGCTCGTTGGACGTCACGCCACCGGATTTGAAGTTCACGAAGGCGGAGCGCATGTAGACCTCCTGGCCTCCATCGGTCCGCACACGAACGTTCTGGCGCAGATTCATCTGTTCCTTCTGCGTGTCCAGAATGCCGATATCGGCCTCGAGCCTGGCAGCGCTGCCCCTCTCATCGGTGACGATGCGGGCGCGCAGATCCTTCAGCTCGACGAGGTTGGGCTTGCGCACATCCTGCGTGGCGGCGCTGGCGGTCACTTCATAGGGCCGGTTGTCGTTTTTGAAACCGGTGAGCTTGGGCGCTTCCATGGTGACGTTCGTGCCATTGACGCCGATGGACCCGAAGCTCAGATCCTGAATCTGCCTGAAGGGCTCGAAATAGGCGAAAAACACCACGATGCCTATGGACACGATGGAGCCCAGGGGGATGGCGACCTTGGCGAACCGCACCCAGCGGGAATGACGCCGGGCCTTCCTGAAGGCGCGCGAACGCACAGCCGGCCTTGACGCCGGGCCGCCCTGCATCATGGTGCCCTGAATTCCCGCCACGCTCAATCCAATCCCTTCCGTCCCATTACGGTCTGGCGCCATGCCCTTCGGAAATGGCGATGTTATGACGGATATGGGGTTTATGCGGGAAAGTTTAAGCCTGCGTCAACTATGGGCGAAAATGTCGGTCTCGGGCCACCCGAGAAGATCGAGCTGCGCCCTGGTTGGCAGGAACGAGAAGCATTGATGGGCGATCCCGAGCCGGTTCTCCCTCTCCAGCCTCTGGTCCAGCTTTTCCTTGAGAGCATGCAGATGCAGCACGTCCGAAGCCGCATAGTCGAGCTGGGCCGGCGTAAGAGTGTCGGCACCCCAATCGGAGGATTGCTGCTGCTTGGACAGCTCGACTCCGAGGAATTCCCGTACGAGATCCTTCAAGCCATGCCGGTCCGTGTAGGTGCGCACCAGCCGTGAAGCCACCTTGGTGCAGTAGACCGGCCTCGGCATCACGGCGAAAGCATGGAAGAGCACCGCAAGGTCGAAACGCGCATAATGAAAGATCTTCAGCACGCTCTCGTCGGACAAAACCCGGATCAGATTTTCAGGGCGCGGGCCGTCCTTCAGGATCTGCACCACGTCGGCATCGCCATCGCCCTTTGAGATCTGCACCACGCAGAGCCGATCCCGATGCGGGTTGAGGCCAAGCGTTTCGGTATCGATCGCGATGGCGGAGCCTGGTTGGTAATTCGCGGGCAGATCTCCGCGATGGAAGCGCGTTGTCATGAAAGGTAAGCCACCTGAAAAGCCATGGATACCGCCTCTAACCTGTCACGCTCCCCGCTTCAACGCTCATGAAAAGCCCCGCATGAAGCGGGGCTCTCGAACTTTGGATGGCCTCAGTAGCAAACCTGCACCCGCCGCCAGATCGGGCGGCCATAGCGGTTGATCACGCGCCTGCGCTCCAGCACGCAGCGGGGCGCATAATAGGCCGGACGGTAATATCCTGGCCCGTAATAAGGGGCAGCGTAATAGGGGCTCGCCAAGGCGCCGAGGGTGAGACCGCCGATCAGGCCCGCAACGACTGCACCGCCGCCATAGCCACGGCGGTAATAGCCATAGGGATAGCCCCCGTAGTAACGCCGCCCATAATAAGCTGGGCGGTAGGCGCGACGGCCATAATAGGCGGATCGGTAAGGCCTGCCGTAATACGCCCGGCGGTAAGACCGCGGAGCGTCATAGCGCGGCCTTTGAAAATCGCGCCGGATGGCCGGAGCGGGTCTGGCGCGGGGAGAGGGAGAGTAGCGCTCGGGCCCGACCTGGGCTGAAGCGGGGCTCGGTTCGATCGCTGCTGCGCCGCCTAGGAGAAGGGCTGCAGCCATGAATGTTTTGAACAATGAACGCATGGCGTCCTCCAGGACACGAGATGCAGGAGAACGGCCTTTCGTTATCGATGTTCCGAGAGAGCCCCCACGTCTCGGTATCGCTAAGGGACCGGCCTTGGCCCGGGCTCTTCAGCCCAGTTGATTGCTTCTGTCGAAGCCTGAGGGAGCCTGCGCTGGATACACCGTGTTTCTAAGCGTATCGGCCAGCGTTTCGCGGCTCACAGGTTTTTCGAGCCAAGGGACGTCCTGCAACTCATCTCCTCTGTCCGCACTCTGAGGTAATCCGGAATAGACGACGAACGGAATGCCTCGATTTTTCAAGGTCCGGGCGATCTCAAGTGACGTACCGTCCTTGAGCATGATGTCGAGCAGAGCAATATCCGGCGCGTCGTTCTCGAGCCAATCCAGCGCCTGTGCGCAGCTCATGAATGGACCTTCGACAGCAAAGCCCACCTCTTCTAGAGAAGCCTCGAGTGACATCCCGATAAGGGCCTGATCCTCAACGATCATACAACGCAATAAAGTCATCGGATTTACTAACCTGTCTGACTGATAACCCATGGCAGGCGTTGGACCGGGCGAAGAATTTCGCCGCGCAGGGAATCACTTCGACCCGTCCTTGTTCGAATTTCATAGGTCCTCCCTGTTACTGCATTCACCTATGTAAAGCTAAGGGATTCGGAAAACCTTAACCCTTTAGAGAGGAAGATCTTCCGCAAAGGCAGATTCCGGGTGGTTATGTAATAAATCGAAGCCCGATCGCTGTTGAAACACGAGAGCTTAACGGTTACTTGCGGATCATAAATTCCTATTTGCCGTTTTCGCTGAGAAATCAGTCTGGGTTCACATAGGTTAATGCATCAGCTTCCTAAGAAGCGTCTCCTTTGAAGTTCGTGATCGGAAGGGATACGTTATGGCGGCTGACACAGCCCTGAAAGATCAGATGCTCGCAGCTATTCCTCATCTGCGTGCCTTTGCGATTTCTCTCTGCGGCAGTGTGGATCGAGCCGACGATCTGGTGCAGGGGGCTCTGTTGAAGGGCCTTAGCAATTTCGACAAGTTTCAGCCCGGCACCAGCATGCAAGCCTGGCTTTTCACGATCCTGCGCAACGATTTTCTTACCCAGGCACGCCGCAAGAAGCGTGAAGTCGAAGATCCCGAAGGCGCGTGGGCCGAGAAGGTTGCCGTCTTGCCCGAACAGGGTTCGCGTCTCGATTTCGATGACATGCTGAAAGCCCTCGGCAAACTTCCTGTCGATCAGCGCGAAGCGCTTCTGCTCGTGACGGCGGAAGGATTGACCTATGAGGAGGCGGCGCGGATCTGCGGCACGAATATCGGCACCATCAAGAGCCGCATCAACCGCGCGCGCCGTCGGCTGGCCGAGTTGCTCCATTTCGACGCGCACGACGATCTCGGCCCCGACCGGCTCGTCAGAGCCGCGCTCTTCATGCATACATCGGCTTGAGAACTGGCGTGAAGGAACACCGCCACTCTGAAAGAGCGGCGGTGCTTCTCAAACCTTAAAGGATGAAGTTTTCAGCGCTGAGCGTGTGAACGCCTGCAAGGCGGATCACGCCTTCAGCCTCGAGGTCCGCATCCGTATTGAGATAAACGAGCGTCACACCACCAACCGTTTCGTAGCGAACCTGACCCGCGCGCGTGAATTGCTCGGTGCCGATGAAGCTGAAAGCCTGTGCGCCGTCGCGATCCTCCCGGGCATCGATATTTAAGAGACTCAACCGATCGCCCTCCGTTTCCTTGAAGTCCAGGACGATATCGGCCTCCGCCAGGTTCAGACTCGTCTCGGCTGTCGAGAGCCACACGAAAGTGTCGCCTCCGGCGCCTCCGGTCAGGTGATCCGTTCCTGCGCCGCCTTCCAGCTTGTCGTCTTCCGTTCCGCCGTCGAGGCGGTCGTTGCCGGCGTCCCCGTGCAGATCGTCATTGCCCGCGCCGCCATTGATCACGTCATCTCCGCCAAGTCCGCGGATGATATCCGCACCACCCATCCCCGAGAGCACATTGGTTCCCGCATTGCCCGAGATCTGATTGTCGAGTTTGTTGCCGGTCAGGTTGATGGAGGCCGTGCCGGACGTATTCGTCGTCCAGAGCACCTCGACCGACATCGCGTCCGTCAAGGTATAGCTCACCTTGGTCTTGATCGTATCCTTGCCTTCGCCAGTCCTTTCAACAACCTTGTCCTTCGCATCGTCCACCACGTAGATATCGTTGCCGCGTCCGCCGAGCATGCGATCACGGCCTGAACCGCCGTCGATGGAATCGTTGCCGTTCATTCCGCTCAGCGTATCGTTGCCCGTACCGCCGAAGACCTTGTCATCGCCTGCGCCAGCATAGACCACGTCGTTGCCGCCTCCCGCATCGATCACGTCGGCCTCATCAAGCGATGTAGTCTGCGCGGTGAGCTTGATGATGTCTCTGCCAAAAGTCGCCACGTAAAGATTGCCGAGAGCATCTTCTCCGAAGACGCCCGGATTGCTGAAGGCGGCATAGCCTTTTTTGATGTCGGCGGTTCTTTCCGTGACAGCGCGCTGCTCGCCATAGACGTCCATCGACCAGACCTTGCTCTTGCCGAAGTCGCCGAAGAAATACTGACCGTGGAAAGCATCATCCTGACCCCGGTAGACATAGCCGCCGACAACGCCACCACCGGAAGTACGCCCAAAAGCGTGAATGGGATTCGTGAAATGTGGATATTGAGCCGGGTCAAATGTTCCCTCGGTGCGGCTCCACCCGTAATTCGCACCTGCTTGGATGAGATTGACCTCTTCAGACCCGCTCTCAGCTACGTCAGAAATGTAAAGCTCACCGGTCGCCCGGTCGAAGCTGCCCTTCCATGGGTTACGAAGTCCTGCCGCATAGATGCCTGTACCCGTAGCATCACCCGCAATTCCCGCGATGGTCCTCGGATTGTCGGACGGAACCGCATAATTGTTGTTGGGATCTGCCGGGAAATCGTCGCCGTGAACGTCCAGGCGCAGAATCTTGCCAAACGGATTGTCGATCTTCTGCGCATTCGCTCCGCTGCCGGCGTCACCAACGCTCACATACAGATACCCGTCCGGCCCAAAATCAATCCATCCGCTCCGATGACGGGTGTTTCCATCCGGGAAGTCGATCTTCTTCACGACGTGCTTGCTGCTGGGATCGACTTCGTGCGGGTTATTTGCAGCAGTGGTGTAGCGCCGGATTTCGACATCATTCGGCTGCGTGCTGATATAGACGTAGATGAACCGGTTCTCTTCATAATTGGGATCGAAGGCGAAACCGAGCATGCCTTGTTCGCCATCGATCGGGATCTCTGACGACAAATCCATGTAGGGAGATTCGAGCATCTTCCCCGTAGTGACATTTAGAACGCTGACGACGCCTTTCTGCTGAACCACGAACAGATGGTCGGGATCGTCTGGGGGAGACGTCAACGCCAAGGGTAAAGCGCCTCGTGGTTTGTCCCTATCGCCGTAGCTGGCGATCTTTGTCGCCAGGAGCGAAGCGTCTTGAGAATGGGCCGTGAAGCCGTAAAGGATCTCGGCCGCTTCGGTTCCCGAAAGCGAGTTCGATCCGTTGTCACCGTTGATGACGATTTTATTGGTCATGGGCATTTTCCTGTATTGGACGCCCCCACGACCCTGCGATAACATAAATACGATATTTCAATACATCATACGTTATATCTAATCATTTAGGATTATTGACCTTACTCTACGCATAAATTTTCTACCGACTTTGCAGCTAAGCTCTGCCGAGCGTTCGCTTGCAGAAAACATTATTTTCCCTTGCGGAATAGGTCTGTGAGAACTTGTACCTGGAAGAAACTCTGGGCCGACATTGCGGGAATCGGCATCGTGAGCGCCCGGAAAGCCGGGCGCTCTGGCCAATTATCCGATGCAGCCTCAATGCTTGGTCGGATCAGCACCGTTTACGGCGATGCGCTTCACACTCGCCTTGGTCTCTGCCGACTTCGGCATCGTGACGGTGAGCACGCCGTTCTTGAAGGAAGCATCGACCTTGTCTTCCTCCACGTCCCAGGCAAGCGGGATGCGGCGCTCGAATCGTCCGTAGGTGCGCTCGCTGAAAGCGCGGTCCTTGTCCTCGGTTTCGGACCTTTTCTCGCCGCGGATCGTAAGGATTCCATCGCCCATGAGCACCTCGACATCCTTTTCGTCCATGCCGGGCAACTCAGCGGAGATGCGGACATCCTTGTCGGTATCGACGACTTCCACATGCGGCCAACCGGCCATGCGACCGAACGGACTCATCTCGAAATTGCGGAAGGCATCGTCAAAAAGCCGATTCATTTCACGGTGAAGGGTCATGAAAGGATCGCCCTCCTCACGATAGCGGCCCGGGGTCACTTGATGACGACCCCATGGAATGAGATCGCGCATGTTCATCGCAGTTTTCCTCCTGTCATGCGTGGGAGTCTCCGGCGCCGGTCGCTACCGGCGCCGTCATTGATGGCCTGATCAAGCAGCCTTGTTGTGCTCGATCTGCTGAGCCTTGCCGCCGGACGCAATCTCGATCCGGCGCGGCTTCAGAGCCTCGGGTACTTCACGCTTCAGCTCGATCGTCAGCAAGCCGTTCTCAAGGTTCGCCCCAACCACTTTCACATGATCGGCGAGATTGAAGGTTTGCCTGAAGGCACGGGTCGCAATGCCGCGATGCAGATACTGCTTACCTTCCTCCGAACCATGTCTCTGACCCGCAATGACGAGTTGGTTCTCTTTCTGGGTGATCTCAAGCTCATCGGGCGAGAAGCCGGCAATGGCCATGGTGATGACATACTGGTCCTCACCAGCCTTCTCGATGTTGTAAGGCGGCCAGTTCGTCATGGAATCGATCTGCGAGGATTGATCGAGCAGATCGAACAGCCGGTCGAAACCGACCGTGGAGCGGTAGAGGGGAGAAAAATCGAAAGCTGATCTCATAGCTACATCCTCCTGTGAGCAACGTAACCACAAGGGCGCCGGACACCTGCCGGCGCCCGTATGACCAAGCCTTAAAAGGCCTTGGCGATCATGATTTTAAGAAGCCTTTTTCGGTTTTTCAAGAGGACAGGAAAGCGCAACTGGAACCAGGTGAAGTCCATCGAGAACCGGCTGGCCATCGGGCAAGTCCGGGGCTAGCATCGTACGGTTTCGATGAAGGGATGCCAGATCATGCTTCGCGCCGTTTCCCTCGCCGTTCTCGTCGTCTTCGCAGCTCCGTCCTTGGCGGCGCAGCCTTCGAATGAAACCGTCATCGCCCAACAGCAACAGCAGCCGCAGCAGACGACGCCCAAGCGCGACTGTGAGAGAAAGCAGGACGAGGGGGTCAGCTGATCAGAGCTGTTGGGGCGAGACAGGCTCCAGCGCCATCGAAGGCCGAGTCTCTTGGCCCGCTGCCGATCTGCGGCGGCGCAGGGCAGCGTTGAGCTCCGCGCCGAAAATGAAGATCGCCGCCGAGATCTGCAGAAAGATCAGTGCGGTGAGGATTCCGGCCAGTCCTGCATAGGTCGATTTGATGTGCGCGACGCTGGCCAGGAACTCGCCGTAGAGAGTCGCGCCTGCAAGCCAGAGAACCAGGGTCGCCACAACACCGGGCGCCACATCCCGCAGATTCGGACGCGCATCCGTCAGCCACAGATGTGTGGCTGTGAGCCCCACGACGAGAACGATGGAGGCGAGCGCAAGGCGCACGAGATCATAGGTAAGGCGCACGGATTTCAGGCTCGTCATGGTCGACCCCGCGGCACGCCAGATCGAAGGCCACAGCACCACGAGAACGGAGGCAGCCACAAGGGCGAGCGCGCCCACCGCCACGAAGCCGATGCCGATGACGCGTGCCTGCCACCAAGGCCGGAAACGCATGACGCCATAGGCCCGGCAGAGGGCCACGCGCAGGCTTTCGACGCCGTTCGTCGCCACAAGGAGCGTGATGACGATGGAGATCGTCAACACGTTGCGCTTGGGAACGAGCACCTTATCCGCTTCGCTCGCAAGCGGTCCGGCCACACCCTCGGGCCAGAAGTCGAAGAGCAGATGGACGATGTGGGTGGAGATGCGCCCAGCGCCGAGGAAGGCCGCCAGGGCGGCCACGCAGATGAGGAATGGAAACAGTGCGATGACGAGAGAGAGCGCCACATGGCTTGCCATGGCCAAGCCGTCGTTGCGAGCAAAGCTCGATCCCGCATCGGCAAGGGTCGCGAGGATAGAGCGGGAGCGGTTAAGGACGGCAGCAAAGGACATGGCGACATGGGTCTCGGGATCGGGGATCGTATCAATGTTTCGCGCGATCCTGCCCCTTGATGAAGGCCGGGCCTGCCCATGGCAAGCCCCAAGATGCCTCAGCCTCTTCAAACGTCTTTGGCCCGAGCCTCCTTGGCCAGCTCCACGAGCTTCATGCGCAGCTCGCCCGAACCTGTGAGCGGCGTCGCGAAGTTCAACCGGATCAGCTCGTCGCCGAGCGCCATCTGCAACCCTTCCGGATCGATGCCGATGAGCCGCCACGGACCTTCTTTGGCCCCGCAGAGCTTGGTCGCATAAAGCCCCACCGCCTCTGCGTGATCCTCATTCATGTGCTCCACCGCGCCCGCTTCCAACTCAGCGAAATCGGGAAAGGCGGAGAGATCGGCCAACAGATCCCCCCGTTCCATGCGGTAAGCGCGACCGAAGCCGCCGTTGAGGCTGCCCCACGAGACGTTGAGCCGCCAAAACGCGAAATCGGGGAAGTCCACGTAAAGCGCGGCTTTCGGATGCTGCAGCAGGTAACGGCGGCGGATGGCCTGCGCCCGTTCCGAGCCGGGCTCCAGCCGCTCGGCCTGCGCCAGCAGGGTGAGGCGAGGATGGGCGAGCGGGTCGCCCTTGCCGATGGCGGAGAGCAGCAGCGAGCAGCGAGCATCCGCTGCAAGCAGCCGGGTATGAACCGAAAGCTGTGAGGTGAGGATCACCGGCGTGCCGTCGAGATCGGTGCCCACCGACACGAGGCTGGCAAAAGGCATGCCGTCCTCGGCCCCGTTGGTAGCGAGCGCGCCGGAGCGGGCCGTGCGCATGAGCCGCTTCGCGAGAAGCCGCGCCTCGTCATCCACCGGCAGGATCGGTTCTTTCTTCTCCATGGTCATCCTTTGTAGGCTCTTCACGCGCGCCCGGCAAATCGGGCGCGCAAGCTCTCGAACCTGACGAGTTGATCCTCCTTCAGGCTCCTGTCCTCGTTGCGGCCCACGAAGATCTTGAACATCACGCCGCCGTCCTCATTGACGAACTGCACCGAGCAGGAGCGCTTGCCGAAGAACGGGCGGTCGACGAAATAGATCGCCCGGCAGCGATCCATGCGCAGATGCCCGCCAATGGGGCTCTCCCCATGGATGTTGAAATAGCCGCGCCCTAATGTTCCCGGCGGCACGCTGCCCTTGCACTCGAACACGCCGTCGCGGGTGTGAACCACGAAGGTGATGTCGCCCCAGTTGGTGAGATCGCTCCAGATTTCCTCGAACAGATCGCCGGATGCACGCATGGCCGCGTGGGGCTCAAGGCAATCGAGAACTCTCTGAAGCGGAACGCCGCGCGCCTCGGCAATCGTTTCCAGAACCCCGTCGGGCTTTGCCGCAAGATCCTCGCGGATCAGCGCCTCGACATCCTGTGCCGCCTGCATTGCGCTCATGCTCATCAGGCGGCCTTCGTCACGCGGCCGATGGTCTGGATCACCTCGAAGCCCTCGAATTCCGGATGGCCGAGTGTGAGCGGCTTGTTGCTGTCCGTGCTGGCGCGGGTATGCGAGGCGCGGAACTGCTCCGAGCGCGTCCAGGCCTCGAAATGCGCCTTCGAGGCCCACACCGTATGCGAGGAATAGAGCACGTGATCCTCGCGCTCGGGCCCGCGCAGCATGTGGAATTCCACGAAACCTTCGAGCTCGTGCAGATAGCTCTCGCGCGTGAGCCAGCGCTGCTCGAAATCCTCTGCTGCATCCTTCAGGACCTTGAAGCGGTTCATGGCAATGAACATCGAGAATGTCTCCTTGGTTGAAGCAAGCCGCTCAGCGGCTTGCGAATTTCACATTGAGGCCGAACTTGGCCGTGAGGCCGGGGCTCGCCTGGCTGTTCTGGTACTGGACGTATTGCCGGTCGAACACGTTCTGGATTGTGATGTCGCCGCTGATGTTCTCGTCATAGCGGTAGGATGCGAACAGATCGACGAGACCATAGCCCTTTGTCGGATTTGCGACCTCGCTCTCGCTGTCGGCAACGAAGGTCACGCGCGTCCCAAGCGTCAGCTTGTCGTCGAGCAGACGGAAACCCAAGGTGGTGCTGAGCCGATCGGGATAAACCGAGTTGAGCGGGTCGCCCGTCGCCTCGTTCTCACCTTCGATGATGGCACCTGCCACGCTGATGAAGCCTCTGCCCCAATCGTAAGCTGCTTCAATCTCCGCGCCCTGGAGGCTCGCCTTGGCGATGTTCTGGTACTGCTGATCCCGGATGCCGATGAGGCACAGGCTCGGCACGAAGGCGCAGATCCTCACAGGCATGCCCGGAACGACCGGCACGTTGTAGGCGGGACCGACGCTGACGGTGTCGATGTAATCGTCGATCTCGTTATGGAACACAGAGACCTTGGCGCGGAAGCTGTCGCCACTTTTCAACACATTGTCGTACTGAATGTTGACGCCGCCTTCGATGTTGCGCGCGACCTCGGGACGAAGTGAAGGATTGGGCAGGAGGTTGAAGATCGGGAAGGGATGGGAGGCCTGGATCAGGGTTTCCGTGATCGAGGGAGCGCGATAGCCCTCCGCATAGGTTCCGTAGAACTCGATGCCCTTCACCGGCTCGACGCCCAATGTGATCTTGGGCGAGACGCGCGATCCGTCCGAGCTTACGCCGCCGCCATCGAGCTCATAGCTATCGAAGCGCAGTGCGCCGACCGCACGCAGCCAAGGCGTGAAGCGCACTTCGTCCTGGATGAAGCCTCCGAAGAGATTACGCTCGCCGGACGGCGTGAAGGCCGATCCGTAGCCGCCCGCGCGGTCGAGGGTCTCGGCTTGATCCTGCGCGGCGTCGATGCCGATGGTGAGTGCGTGGGAGAGACCGCCGGCCTCGAACCGGGCCGTGTTGCTGATGTCGAAGCCGACGGTCTCCATGCTGTAGTTCAAAAGGTCGCCGGGCCTTACCCCGAGGGAGCTATAGGTTCTGCTCGGCGTGATGACGCGCTTATCGTCCTCGGTCGACGTGTAATAGGCCTTCATGCTCAGATCGAGCCAAGGCACGTCGGGACGGTTGAAGCGATAGCCGAGCGTATAGGTATTGGCGACCACATCGTTGGAAAACCGCGTTCCGACGCCGCTGCTGCCGTTGTTGGCGAACGTGTAGTTCTGCAACAGGGCGGAACCGCTGATCGTGTGGCCGTCCGCCGGATAGACGTTGAACTTGAACAGGCCCGACGTCAGCTCCGAGCCCGTATCCCAGATCTTGTTGTCGTCGCCGTCATAATAATTGTTGGCGTTGCGGTAGAGGAACTGGCCGAACACGTCCGCCGCCGTTCCGATGCGCGCGCCCACCATGCTGTTGGTGAATATGCCCGCGCCGTTCGTGCCGTAACCGGTTCTCTGCACCGCGCCGTATGTCTCGTCGGGGTTCAGGATGTCGTCGATGGTGCGTGTGCGGAAGGAGACAACGCCGCCGATGGCACCCGAGCCATAAACCGTGGAGACGGGCCCGCGCACCACATCCACCTGCCCGATCAATTCGGGATCAAGATAGAAGGTGCCGTTCGCGCCGTGGCCGCTTACCTGGTAATCCTGACGCGCCCCATCCACGAGCACGTTTACGCGGCCGAAATCCTGCAGACCGCGAATGTTGATTGCCTGCCCCGGATCGGTTCCCGTTTCCTGCACCGTCACGCCGGGCACGCCCTGCAGCACATCGGAGACGCGCGAGGATTGCAGAAGGTCGATCTGCTGGCGCGTCACGACGCTCGACCCCGCAAGATCGTTGATCACCTTGTCCTCCGTCTTGCCCGAGGTGATCGTCACCGTATCAAGCATGAGGACACCGTCTTCGCGGGGAAGAGGCTGTGCGGCAGGCACAGGCAAGCTTTGTGCAAGGGCCGCGGAGGCGATCGGCGCCCCAGCCAGGGGGGCGAGCATGAGGAGGGCGAGAGGCGAGGTGGACGCGCGAAGGCCTTCGCGCAGGAGAGTAAACATCCTGACGATCCCAGTCTTTAACAGTGTTTTTTATTGATGACTGGCTGGCTGGCGCAGAAACAAAGTCACGCTGGCTGGCTATCGATCTCTTCCCAGGAGAAGAGGCTTTACATCCGATAGCCAAATCAAGTAACCGCGTCAACACTGACTCGTGACTTGCTAGTTTTACATAATTCTAAACTGCGAATACATGAGTCGACTGTAAAAGTTCTAATTTAGAATGCGTAAAAACTGGAGAGTACCGTGCAGCCTCCTCACCCACCCTCGGACTCCAAAGACGACAGGCTGAACCCCATGCGCGAGATCGATGTGGCGAGCCTCATCGGGTCAGGCCGGGAAGTGGTGCTGATTCACCGGGGCGAGCGCTACCGCCTCCGGGTGACGGCGAACGGCAAACTCATTCTGACCAAGTAAGGAATGTTTCCCATGACGCTGCTCTCCCGCCGTGCCCTCCTCGCCGCCCCCGCGCTGATGCTCGCCGCGCGCCACGCCAAGGCCGCCCCTGCCCGCCGGATCGTCAGCGTGGGCGGCGCGGTGACGGAGATCCTTTATCGCCTTGGCCAGGAGACCGAAATCGTAGGCGTCGACGCAACCAGTCTTTATCCGGCGGACGCGCTTAAGACGAAGGCCAATGTCGGATACATCCGCGCGCTGGGCGCCGAGGGCGTTCTCTCCCTCAACCCTACCCTCGTGCTCGCGGCGGAAGGCGCTGGTCCTCCCGATGCGCTGCAGCTGATCGCACAGGCTGGCATCACAATCGTGCGCGTTCCCGACCGGCCGAGCGCCGATGGAATCGTGGAGCGGGTGAAGGTGATCGCGCAAACTCTCGATATGCCCGAGCGCGGAGCGGCTCTGATCCAGGAGATCGAACGCGGCTTCGCGGAGCTGACGGACGCTAGGGCGCGCATCAAGCAGCCTGCGCGCGCCCTGTTCGTGCTCTCGTTCCAGAACGGCCGTCCCCTTGTCGGAGGACAGGGCACAACGGCCGATGCCATGCTCGCTCTTGCAGGGGCCACCAATGCAGCCTCTTCGCTCAACGGCTGGAAGCCCATGTCAGACGAGGGCGTCATCGCGGCGGCCCCTGAAGCCATCGTGATGATGAGCCATGGCCCCGGCGGCGCGGCGCAGGACCCGTTCACATTTCCGGCCTTCGCCGCGACACCTGCCGCGGTAAAGCGCAGACTCGTCGTGATGGACTCACTCTACCTCCTCGGCTTCGGCCCGCGCACGCCTGCCGCTGCACGCGAGCTCATGGCGGCTCTCCATGCCGAGCAGATCAAGGCAGCAAATCCGTGACGGCACTTGCCATGACCAGGAACGGATTTGCGCCACTACACAACCGCAGGCCCCTGCTGATGATTACGCTCGGCTGTCTCGTCGTTCTCATGAGCCTGCTTGCCTTGGGCGCTGGCGCGACGGGCATTCCCCTGTCGCGCGTGCTTTCGATCATGATGGAGCCTTCGTCCGTGCCTTCAGGTGAAGCGCTCGTCATCCTGCAGGTGCGGTTGCCGCGCCTGCTGCTCGGACTCCTCATCGGTGCCGCGCTTGCATGTTCCGGCGCGTTGATGCAGGGGCTTTTTCGCAATCCGTTGGCGGATCCCGGCCTCGTCGGCGTTTCCGCCGGCGCAGCACTCGCTGCGGCTGCTACCATCGTCGTCGGTGATGCGTTGCTTGCGCCTCTCATCGGGCCATTGTCCTTCGTAGCGCTTCCCATCGGGGCTTTCGTCGGCGGTTTGATCACCACCTTCGCGCTCTATCTTGTTGCCACGCGTCAGGGTCGCACATCGATTGCCACCATGCTGCTTGCCGGCGTGGCATTCGGCGCGCTCTCAGGCGCGCTCATGGGCTTTCTCTCTTACCTGAGCGACGATCGGCAATTGCGCGATCTTTCTTTCTGGTCCCTGGGCTCACTCAGCGGGGCCACCTGGACGAAGGTCGCCGCTGCAACTCCCTTGATCCTGCCCGTTCTCATCGTCACGCCGTTTCTTGCGCGCGGCCTCAATGCGCTGGCCCTTGGAGAAGCGGAAGCCTTTCATCTCGGCGTGCCGGTCCAACGGCTCAAAGCAGTCGCGATCCTGCTCGTCGCGGTCACTGTCGGCGCATCCGTTGCCTGTGCGGGTATGATCGGCTTTATCGGCATCGTCGTGCCACATATCCTGCGCCTTACCGCAGGGCCCGATCACCGCATGCTGCTCCCGGCCTCCGCCCTTCTCGGCGCGGCGCTGCTGGTTTTGGCCGATACAGTGGCGCGCACCATCGCGGCTCCGGCAGAACTCCCCATCGGCATTCTCACCGCCGCCTTCGGCGCGCCTTTCTTCCTGTGGCTTCTCCTGCGCCGCCAGGGAGGCGTCGGCTTATGAGCCCCATTCTCGAAGCGAGGAACATCGATTACCGCACCGGCGGACGCATGCTGATCGAGGGCATCAACCTCTCCATTGAGAGCGGCACGCTCACCATCGTCATCGGCCCCAACGGCGCCGGCAAGTCGACGCTTCTGCGCGTGTTGTGCGGCGAGTTGCCCCCCGCTCACGGCGAGGTTCGCCTCAACGGGTCCTCGATCCACGCCATTCCGACCTGGCGTCTCGCCCATAGCCGGGCGGTCATGCCACAAGCCTCCGAACTCGGCTTTCCATTTTCGGCCTTCGAGGTCGCCCATCTCGGTGTCGAAGGCATCGGCCGGGGTTTGAGCCACCATGACCGGCAACGCATCGTTCTCGATGCCCTCGAACAGGCCGATGTGGGGCACCTTGCCCACCGCAATTATCAGACGCTCTCGGGCGGCGAGCGGCAGCGGGTTCACTTCGCGCGGGTGCTGGCCCAACTCAATGCCGGGCGCAGTATCGAAACGCGGCAGGTGCTGTTCCTCGACGAGCCTATCGCGAGCCTCGATCTCAAGCACCAGCTCGCGCTGATGAACAAGGCCCAAACCCTCTCGCGGCAAGGCCTCACTATCATCGCCGTGCTGCACGATCTTCAGCTCGCGGCCGATACGGGCGACACATTGGTTCTCCTGCAGGCAGGCCGCCTTATTGCCCAGGGGAAAGCCGATACGGTGCTGAGCCCTGACCGGCTCTCCGAGGTGTTCGGCGTGAGTCTCGTTCCGCAGAGCCTTCCACCCAGCCCGTGGAAGCTGACACTCCAAAACAATTGGCCGGGAGCCGCTCAGAACTGAACGGGTGAAAGATCTTGCGGTCTCAAGCCTCTGCAACCTAACACTATGAAAGCTGTCAGTTGCCCGAGGACGCCATGGCGCATGAATCCATTATGATCGCGAAGATCGACGAAATGCGCCGAACACAAGGCTTTCTCGGAGTCGAAGCAGTGCTTGCCCTGGCCGAAACGGGCAATGTCGTTCTCGATCCCTTCTCCATCTTGATCGCCAACAATGCGCGCATCGGTGCGAGCAACATCTTCTATCCTGGCGTCACCATTCGCTGCGTCGCACCCGGTGAGCTGACCATCGGCGACGGCAATACGTTCCACTCGGGCACGTGGCTTTCTGCTGAAATGGGAACGCTGACGATCGGCAATTCCAACCTGTTCGGCGAGGGCGGCGGCTTCATGGCGAAGGCTGATCGCGCGGGCGCTCGCATCGTCATCGGCGATCACGGCCGCTACCAGGGCGGCGCGTCGGTCTTCGGCGAAACGTTTCTCGGATCGGGCAGCCAGCTGCTTGGCATGATCATGGTCGACAGCTGCCATCTCGCTGCTGGAGGATCGTTCCGCGAATCCGATCCGGATTCCCGCGCGGCTCTTCTGAAAGGCCAGGGCGTCGCCCGCAATCTCCGTCTCGAGGTCGGGCAGGTTATCTCCACCAGGGATGAGTTCACGATGGACGGCGTGAAGCCACAATCCTTCTTTCATCCCAAGGTTTCGCGCTCATGAACGGCTCTGTTTGCCTGGGCCTGGGGTTGCTCTCTATCGGCCGCGCCTGGGGCTATCGAAACGGATTTCCTCCGCCGGAGGAGGATGCGCTCGCGCTGCTCGAGCATGCTGTCTCGCAAGGAATCACGGTCTTTGATACGGCTCCCGCCTATGGCACCAGCGAGCGGATTCTTGGCCGCTTTCTCAGGGGCCGGACCTCTCAGGCTTCGCACCTCACCATCGCGACGAAAATGGGCGAGCACTGGAACGCGGAAGAACACGCCGCCTTCACCGATCATTCCTATGACGCTCTGTGCCGGAGCCTGGACCAAAGCCTCGAACGGCTGGGTCGCATCGACCTTCTCCAGATCCACAAGGCAAGCGCGGCGGTGCTCGCCTCGAAAGACGTGGAGCGTGCCATCGCTTATGCTCGCTCGAGCGGCGTGAGAAATTTCGGAGCGAGCGTAAGCGATCTCGATGCCGCGTGTCTTGCCTGTGCATCCGGCACCTACACCACGATTCAGTTTCCGTACAACCGGCTGTCCGCAGCTTTACGGCCGGCTTTCGATATGGCGTTGAGCGCAGGCATGGACGTCTTCGTCAATCGTCCCTTCGGCATGGGCGAGATCGTCCCGAATGAAGGCGACAAGATGCCTGCGATGCAGGACGCCCTGACATTCATCCTGCACCAGTCCTTCAAGGGCGCGATCCTGACCGGAACGAGGTCGCTGCGCCACTTGGACGAGTCCATCACGGCCTTTTCCAAAGCATCCGCTTCGATCAACCGCATCTACTAAAACGTGACGCGGACCGAAGGCGCGCTGCGCTGCGATGGGCCATGATGAACGGCCTCGATGTTGTTTCCATCGGGATCGAGCACGAACGCGGCGTAGTAGCCGGGGTGATAAGGGCGCTCGCCGGGCGCGCCGTTGTCCTTGCCGCCGTTGTCGAGGGCAGCACGATAGAAGGCATCGACCATCGCGCGGTCGTGGGCCTGGAAAGCGAGATGATGGCGTCCGGTCAGCTTGCCTTGGGCAGCCTCACTCTCAGCAGATGAGATGAAGAGTTCATCAGCCCAGAAATAATCATCGCCGCTTCCACCTAAGGGAACTCCGAGCACCTGAAAAACCGCCTCATAGAACCGGCGGCTCGCCGGCAAGTCCCTGACCACAAGCTGGATGTGGTCGATCAGTCGACCACGATGCAATTCCTCTGTTTCCATCTCTGTTCTCCGAAGCGGCAGGTGCTTTCGTCTCGCACCCCACATGACCAACCCGATCATCTAAGCTGCGCCGTATGGCATGGCGTTCGGGATCAATTGGAAAGCGGGCGAGGCTCTTCAAGCCTTCAGCCTTCGCGGTTTTCCGCGAAAGAGCGTTTTACTTCGCCTCTTCCTGTCTCAGATGGAGGTAGAGCGGATCGAAATCGCCGGCTTCCTGTAATTTCGCCCAATCCGGGATGATCATCTGCGAGCCCCGGGACTGGATCAAGCCATCGGCGCGAAGAGCCTGGAGGACCCGGTTGACATGCACTGTGCTGGTGCCGATGGCATCGGCGAGTTCAGCCTGGGTAATGGGCAGGTCGAAGGTGTTGTCCGTGGCTAGTCCAACCGCCTTCAGGCGCATCAGGAACTCGCATAGGAGGTGAGCCACCCGGGTATAAGCCTCGCGCCGTCCAATGTTGAGCATCCACTCCCGAAAGATCGAGGCGTCCACCAGCGTCTCGCGCCAGAAGGCGGCGGTGATCCGAGGATAGCGCTCGCACACGCGCCGCAGATCCTCGTGCTGAATGAATCCGACCGTGCAAGGGGTGATCGTTGCGATGCTGTTGTCCATGACCTTCAGGTGAAGGCTCTGCAGGTCAGGAACGTCGCCGGGGACATGCAGCCCCATGATCTGGCGCTTGCCCTCCGAAGTCATTTTGTAGACGCAGGTGAAGCCTTTCAGGAGAAGACAGGACTGGGATGGGTGGTCGCCGATGCGTACGATATCCTGGTCGGCCTCGAAGAGAGCAATCCGCACAGGCAGCCCCTGGAGAGCCTGCCTCTCCTCCTCGGAGAGAGGAAAGATGCTGTCCAGCTTGCGGATCATCAGGATCTGAGGGGAGTGAAGCTCAGCTGTCATCTCAGAATGTCCTGTCCAGCCTCCCTTGCAGATTCGCCTCGGTCGGGGAGTAGCTAGACAATAACGATGCCAGGCTGGGATTGTGCCGAAATCAAGAGACCGCGCCTGTAGCGTATTACGGGATCGACCGCCCCGAAAGTAGCACGATGAGATCCCGATTCGACACGTTGTTCATTGTTTCCTGGATGTTGGAACTGACGTGTCGCAGACTATGCCTCACACCGGCAGAGATGCGCTTGTCGATGAGTGGGTAATGTATCGAGCCGTGTCCCTAGACAACAAGCCCAGAGAGCCTGTTTGGCCTTGCTAGAGCCTGATCGGCTCGGCGCAATATGCTGTAGGGCTTATTTTATTTGCGGATCAACCCCTTAGAGGGATGATGGTGCCCAGGAGAGGATTGTACCAATCCTCTCCGAACCCTAGTAAAAACAATAACTTAAGAGCTGCCTACTGGAAGCGTTTGTACCACTCTTTTGGACCACCGTCGAGGCTGCTCTCACTGCCTGACAGTCAGCAGTAAATGTTGCCGTATCGGTCGATGCTGTAGGCCGGCCAGCGACGGGGGGCTTGGGAAGGATCCGGCATCACAGGATGCTGGATCCTCGGAGAAGCCGAACCATCGTGCAGACGCTCGCGAGGAACCGAGCATGCTGCCACGAGCAGCAGCATTCCCGTCAGCATGATTTTCGCGAAAACCCTCATCCGGCTCCTCCCTCATTTCGTAAGATGACAAAAGCGACAGTTCAGCCGCCCCTTATGCCGGAACAGAGCGACCCGTGCGGAGACGTTCCTGGATAGCGAGGAGCTGGCTTCTCAGAACCTCTGTCGGAGCCGTACCCAGGACGACGCCTGCCTCCTCGATCACCACGGACGGAATGGAACGGATGCCGAGGCTGCGCGCCTTGGCTCTGTCTTCTTCAACCTTCTGGCGGGTATAAGCGCTGCGGAGGTCGCGCTCGAAGCGCGGCATATCGAGGCCGATTTCCCGGGCCACATCGACGATCACGCCTGCGTCACCGATGTTGCGGTTCTCGGTCAGGTGAGCCCGCTGCACGGCATCGAACATGTCCCAATGCGCGGCCTGTCCGCCCTGGATCTCGGCGGCCTTGCAGCCGAGGGTGCCGATCATGCCGGACGGATACTCGAACGTCTGCTTCCACATGCCTTCGACATTGATGCGGCTCTTGTCGTCATCCGCATCGCGGCAGCGCTCCCAGTGGCCGAGGATTTCCCGCTTGGCGCGCTCCAGGGAGCCCCAGGCACGAACCATCTCCTCACGGGAATCCTGAAGCACGAAGCTGCGGTGGCGGATCTCGAGCGGAAGCTCCTCGCTGAGCTTGCGCAGACGCGGCGCGATGACGAAGCACCAGCCGCAGACGACGTCGTGGTAGAAGTCGATTTTGATGACGGGATTGGACATGACGAACTCCTCTGCAAGCCGAACGGTGCGGCGTGGTCGGGATGACTGAAGATCAGGTACGGCGTGCTGAATTCACCACCAGGACGCCTGCCGCGATGGTGATGCTCGCGGCCCAGATCCAGGGCGAATAGGTCTCGCCGAAGACGAGGGCTCCGGAGGCAAGGCCCGCTGCGGTCGCCACATAGCCGACCTGGCTGACATAAACTGGGCCAGCCGCTTTCTGCAGGCGCATAAACATCAGGAATTGCAGGGCGTTGAGAGCGGCCTGGATGGACGCCAGCAACGGCGCGTCGAGCAGGCTCGCAATATCACCGATGCGGCCCTTGCCGAGCATGAGGAGCAAAACCCATCCGCCGCCGGCCAGCATGGTTCCCGCCGAAAGCGCAAGAGGTGAAGAGCCTGCAGGCCAGAAGCGGGAGCGGAAGATATTGCCTGCGGCCAGGAAGGTCGGGATCGCAAGCGCCAGCAGCAGCCAGCCGTAGAGATCGGGAGAAGGCAGATGGCTGCGCTGACTGACGATCATCGCAGCTCCCGCGAAGCCGAGCGCGATCCCGAGGCTGCGTTGGGTTCCGGGCTTTTCCATGCGAAGTGCGGCGGCGAAAGCGAGCGTCAGGATCGGAGGCAGCGTATACACCACCGACGAGAGCCCCACGCCGAGATGCGGCATGACCGTGAAGAGGATGAAGTTGGGAAGTCCCATGGAGAGGAGGCCCGCCCCGGCGTAATAGGCGAGATGCAGTCGCGAGACGGGAACGGCCTGCCCGCGTATCAGCGCCATGGCCAGCAGGATAACGCCGCCGAACAACAGCATGGACAGGGTCCAGGCGAGCGGCGCGACCCCGGCCCGCGACGCCAACTTGCCAAGCGGGAACATGGCTCCGAAAACGCCGCCTGTGGCGATCAGGAGAGCGACGGCTCCGAAGCGGTGGGGCTTATGCGCCGACAAGGGGGCTGTGGTGGCGGTCATCGTGTTTTCTTCTTCACTGCTGCGTGCGGGCGTCATGAACGACTTTTCCGCCTACCACCGTCATCACAGCCGTGATGTGCCGGATGCGGTCTTCGGGGACGCTCATGTAGTCTTCCGACAGCACCACGAAGTCGGCGAGCTTTCCCCTCTCGAGAGTGCCGAGCTCGTTCTCGGAGAAGAGCAAGTAAGCGTTCGAACGGGTGTGAGCGATCAGGGCGTCCTGGCGGGAGAGCGGTGGGCGCGTGACGAGAGCGCCGTCGAGCGCCTTGCCGGTCACGGCCCACCAGAGAGTCACGAAAGGATTGTAGACGTTCGCCATGACGGAATCGGAGCCAATGCCCCAGGGCACGCCGCTGGCACGCACGAGATCGAGCGGAGGCATACCGAGAGATTCTTCGCCCAGAGCCCGAAGACGGCGGCGACCGAAAAGCACCGGGCGGCTGTGCAGCGCCACCATCATGCCCAGCGACTTCATGCGCTTGAGCGATTCTTCCGAGATCGTGTCGCCATGCTCGATGGTCCAGCGCAGATGCGCGACGGGCGTATCCTTCGCAATCTTCTCGATGAGATCGAGATGCTGGGAAATGGTGACGTCGCTTTCCGCATGAATGCGCATCGGCCATTCGGCCTTTGCCAATGCGCGCAAAATCTTCTCGAACTCGTCGAGATGAACCGGAAGAGGAGATCCCGGCTGGCCGATGGAATCGAAGACCGGCATGTAGATCAGCTCGCCTGCGCCGATGAGACGAAAATGCGCAGGGCCGGAGAGCGGCTTCATCTCACGCAATTCGCGCGCGAACGCCTCCTTGCCGCGCGAGCCGTTGTCATTGCGGAACCAGCGTGTGTGAAACACGCGGATGGGCAGCTTGCCCGCAGCAGCGAGCTTGGAGAACGGCGTGTAGTCCTCGTCCCGGATTCCGAAGCCGCCCATGTCGAAGATGGAGGTGAGGCCCGCTGCAGCATGATCGCGCATCACGGCTTGTGCGCCTGCGAGCGACTTCTCCGCCGTCTTGGGCGGCAGCTTGCGCATGGCGAAATCCATCGCCCGGCCCGCGATGGCGCCGAGCGGCAGGCCGTCCTCGCCCGCAGGCATCTCACCTGTTTCAGCAAAGATGTGGCTTGCGGGCCCCATCAACCCCGCCGCCTTGGCCGCAGCGAGGTTGATATAGGCATGGCTGTACATGTGCTGGAGATAGACCGGATGATGGGGCGCGGCTTCATCCAGCTCCTCGCGGTTGAACACGCGCCCGTCGCCGAATTGCGCATCCGTGAATCCGCCCTGGCTGTAGATCCAATGCCCCTTGGGCGTAACTGCCGCCTTGCGGCGGATGCGGTCGAGCGCCTCCTCACGGGTGGTCGCTCCATCGAGGCGAACCTCCTCGGCCCAGGTGGCCGCCGCGCGGATGACATGGACGTGGTTGTCGATCAGGCCCGGCATAACCGTGCGGCCTTCGAGATCGACGATCTCCGCGTCGGCACCTGCCAGAGCTATGACCTCTGCTTCGGAGCCAACCGCGAGAATGCGATCACCGCGTACCGCCAGTGCCTGCGCGGTGCTGAACGCCGCGTCGACAGTCAGCACCTTGGCATTGCGATAAAGAACGGTTTTATCCTTGCCCGTCTCCGCCGATGCTGAAGCGGCGGCGAGCAGTGCAAGGAGCCCGATCCAGGATGCGCGGTGCATGGCGTTTAAGCCCGCAGCCTCTTGGCGATCTCCGCCACGTGCTTACCTTGAAAGCGGGCACCAGCGAGATCAATCTGACTGGGCTGACGCGCACCATCATTGCCCGTAAGCGTGGTTGCGCCGTAGGGCGAGCCGCCCTTCACTTCCTCGATGCCCATCTGATCCGCGAAGCTGTAAGGCAGGCCTACTACAACCATGCCATGATGGAACAGGGTCGTGTGGAAGGAGGTGATGGTGGTTTCCTGGCCGCCATGTTGGTTGGCGGAGGAGGTGAAGACGGAACCGACCCTGCCGATCAGCTTGCCTTGCGCCCACAGACCGCCGGTCTGGTCGAGGAAGTTGCGCATCTGCGCCGCCATGTTGCCGAAACGCGTGGGCGTGCCGAAGATGATGGCGTCGTAATCGGCCAGCTCGTTGGGCGATGCAACCGGCGCAGCCTGATCGAGCTTCGCACCTGCGGCGCGAGCAACCTCATCCGGCATCAGCTCGGGAACGCGTTTGACGACAACATCGGCGCCTGCGGAGCGTGCACCCTCGGCGACGGCGGCTGCCATGGTTTCGATATGGCCGTAAGTGGAATAATAAAGAACGAGAACTCTCGCCATCGCTGGACCCTCAACTGCGTGGACACGCCGATGAGAACCACAGGGCTTTTCCCCGATAAACGAGATGCCAGGCACAAGACTTTTAGCTGGCGGTAAAAAGTGCTCTAGAGGCGCGCCTCAAGCGTATCGGCCAGGAAATCCAGGAACACACGAACCTTGCGCTGGAGATGACGGCTGGTGGGATAGACCGCATAGACGTGGCGCTGCGGAAAGACGTGATCCTTCAGAACCGGCACGAGAGCACCACTGTCGATCTGCGGTTTGGCGATGAAGGAGGGCAGAGCCCCGATTCCCATTCCGGCCAGAAGCATGTCTCGCAGCATGATGCTATTGTTGGCGGAAAGCCGCACCGGGACGGCAATACTCATGTCGCCCTTCGGACCCTTGAGGTGCCAGACGCCTGGGTTATCGGCCAGAGTGTAGGCGAGACAATCGTGGCGGTGAAGATCGTCGAGATCGAGAGGCGCTCCCCGCCTTTCCAGATACGCCGGAGCGGCGCAGATGATCTGGTCCACATCGGCAAGCCTGCGGGCGATCAGGGAGGAGTCGGCCAGCTCCGAGCGCACACGGATCGAGACATCGAAACCTGAGCCCACCACATCGAGCAGGTGATCGCTGAGGGTCAGGTCGATCGTGAGATCGGGATAGGTCGCCATGAAAGCGGGCAAGATCGGCGAGAGCACCGTCAATCCGAAGGATAGAGGCGCATTGACCCGCAGGCGTCCCGTGACATGGCCGGCATCCGCCGCGATGGAGTGCTCCACCGCATCGATTTCATCGAGGATCCGGCAGCATTCCTCGTAATAGGCGCGCCCCGTCTCCGTCAGACCCATGCGCCGGGTCGTGCGCTGGATCAGGACAGTTCCCAGCCGCTCTTCCAGCCACCGGATCTGCTTGCCAAGGCCCGCCGACGACAGTCCCAGCTCCTCAGCCGCCCGGCTGAAGCTCCCCCGTTCGATCACGCGCCTGAACGAGCGCATTGCCCCTAGATGGTCCATGTTTTCCGCTGAAAGCTGGATATTCTTCCTGCACCTTAGCAGGTTTCTTCCAGGGTTGTTATGCGCCGATCCTCAGACGCAGCGGTGCCCAGCGGAGGATTGTCTCTTACAGGCTTAAAACCGAGGCAAAATAAGGCTTTTTGGAACTGCCAGTTGGAAGCGTTTGTACCACTCCACTGGACCACCGTCGAGCCTTGTAAGCAGCATAGATACGGTCAAAACCATCCCCCTCTCATCTTTATGTGCGGATCTAACCGGGTAGTTCCATATGCTCCTAAGCACGCCCCTACCCTAGCTTGGCTTTATCTGTGGATGGCATCCGCAGCTTTGCCGCACCGGGTAATATCTCTGCTAAATCGAGCAACAGGGAAGGAACGGGGGCGTCTGTTGTACATTTCACGTGTCATCGTGAATAATTATCGCTGCTTGAAGACAGCGGATGTAGAACTCAACCCAGGTCTCAACATCATTGTTGGGAATAACGAGTGCGGTAAATCCACTCTCCTTGAAGCAATCGATCTTGCGTTAACTTGCCAGTTGAATGGACGCCCGATCCAAACTGAACTCCATCCCCACCTGTTTAACTCCGAGGCTGTGGCCGACTATATCAATGCGCTGATCGCAAAGTCCCCCATCGCGCCGCCAGCGATCCTTATCGAGCTGTACTTCGAAGATCATTCAGCATTGGCGAAACTCAAAGGCATCAACAATACAGTAAAGGCGGATTTACCTGGCGTATCACTCGCAATCGAGTTCAATCCGGAATATGGCGATGAGCTCGCCAACTATGTCGCGAACCCATTACTTATCCGAACTCTACCAATCGAATATTACAAAGTCTCCTGGAGGAGCTTTGCGGAAAATCCGATTGCAACGGCTCGAAGCATCCCAATCAAGCCAAGCTTTATCGATGCGAGTACGATCCGCAATAATGCTGCTGCCAGCCGCTACGTTGTCGATCTGATGAAGGACAGCCTTAGTAAGGATCAAAAAGTCGATCTAGCTCTATCTTACCGGATGATGAAGGACGCATTCCTGGATAATGACAAGGTTAGGGGCGTGAACGAAGCGCTTGCCAGGAAGAAAGGCGATATCACCGAAAAGTCCTTATCGGTATCTCTCGACACGACATCCCGCGCAAGCTGGGAGGTAGGCGTCATACCTCACCTCGACGACGTGCCGCTTATGCTTGTTGGTAAGGGTGAGCAGAATTCTATCAAGATCAAGCTCGCACTAGAGTCTTCTGCCGACTCGCACCTCATCCTGATTGAGGAGGCGGAGAATCATCTTTCCTTCTCAAACCTCAACACTTTAATCAATCATATAGCTGAGCGGCGCGGAACCAGACAGCTCGTAATCACCACCCACAGTAGCTTCGTGCTCAACAAGCTCGGAGTCGACTCAGTGATCCTTTTCCACCGAGGTCGGGCAATTACGCTCAAAGAGTTGAAGAAGGACACTCAGGACTATTTCATGCGTCTTCCGGGTCATGACACGCTCAGGCTGATCCTGTCAGAGCGAGCCATTCTCGTCGAGGGTCCATCGGATGAGCTGATTGTTCAGGCCGCCTATAGGAAGCTGCACGGAAAGATGCCACTAGAAGCCGGAGTCGACGTGATCTCCGTAAACTCGCTGGCATTCAAACGTTTCTTAGAGATCGCTGTGCTCCTTGATCTCACCGTTGCCGTAGTAACGGATAACGATGCTGATATCGCAGCTGTCGCACGCAAGTACCAAGACTATATGAGCAAATCAAACATCCGCATTCATTACGATGCCGATGAAAAATGTCGAACGCTTGAGCCTCAATTGCTCAAAGTAAATGGACGCCCTGCTATAGAGCGCGTCTTGGGCAGAACTTTTGCAAGCGATACCGATCTCTTGGATCATATGCAGTCCAACAAAGCTGACACTGCACTGAAGTTCTTCACGACCCAGGAAGCCTGGACTGTTCCCGGATACATCTTAGATGCAGTCGGCTAGTCGAATTATCCTATGCGCTGCGGGCGGTGGGAAGACCACTCGAATTGTTAGTGAAGCAATATCGGAAGGAACATCCCGAGTTGCCCTCGTGACCTACACCCAAAACAATACAAAGGAGATCGAACGTAAGTTCTATGGACATACGACGGCCATTCCATCCCGCATCGAGATAATGACATGGTTCACCTTTTTACTGAGAGAGCTGGCCCGACCATATCGACGAGTTATGCATGATGAAAGGATTGAAGGTTTCCGCTGGGCTGAGGGCCGATCAGTCCCGTATGTCCCCGAAACTAACACGGCGGCGCATTATTTCGCTGGTGGCGAGTTTATCTACTCTGACAAAGTCTCGAAATTTATATGCGAATGTGAACGGCTGACCGGCGGTGCTGTGATGCGCCGCTTGGCTCAGCGTTTTGACCACGTGTTTGTTGATGAAATCCAGGATATGGCTGGCTACGACCTAGATGTGTTAGAATTGATCCTCAAGGCGGGAATTAAGCTCAGCCTAGTTGGTGATCACCGTCAGGCTACGCTTCGCACTAACTATTCGAAGAAGAATTCGGCTTATGCCGGAACTAATATCATAAAGAAGTTTCACGAGTGGCATAATTCAGGCCTTGCTACGCTTTCCTATGAACAGCACACGCATCGCTGCAATCAAGACATCGCGGATCTTGGGGATAGCTTTTTTCCAAATGAGCCGCGTACAAGGTCGCTCAACGACTCTGTGACGGGCCATGACGGGGTATTTATCGTGCCGCCCTCGCAAGTCGTCACTTATGTAGATCGCTTTAAGCCACAGGTTCTGCGACTCGACAAACGAACCCCTTGTGATGGTTTCCCCGCAATGAATTTCGGTGAATCCAAAGGATTGACCTTCGACCGGGTGCTGATCTTCCCGCATGGGCTGGGAAAGAAGTGGCTAGGCACAGGAAATTTGATCCATGTTGAAAAGTTATTACCCAAAATGTACGTTGGGGTGACTCGCGCTAGATTCAGCCTTGCATTCGTTCTCGATGGAGATGCGTCTATACCACATGCACAGACTTACTCTCAGTAGCGCGAGTATGGATCTGGGGTCTTGGACTAAGATCAAGCTATCTGCTCTAAGTCTGCCGAATTGGGGGTGTGGCCATTGCTGGTGCGTTGCTGATGACAGCCCCAAGCATCACCGATGCCCAAACCCCAACCCCACATTTTCCTCGGGAACTCCACATCTCGTGCATTCAGCTCTGTAAGATCGAATCATATTATGATCTTATTTTCTTATCATCGACTTAGAAGTTTACTGAATGCCTCGGTCAAGACCCATTCGGCCGAGACATGGCAAAATCCACACTTTCGAAATCGACACACACGACCCGCTATCAACGGCTCCTCAAGCTGATCATCGAAGCTCGCAGCGAGGCCAATCTGACCCAGGCAAAGGTGGCTGATCGTCTTGGCAAGGCGCAGTCGCAGATCGCCAGCATAGAGAGCGGCGGGCGGCGGCTTGATGTGGTCGAATTGCTAGACCTCTGCGAGGTGATCGGTCTCGACCCCGTCAAAGTGGTCAAGGTGCTCAGGGATACGAAGGAAGTCGATTGAGCCAGGCTTTCTCTTGCCTTAGCTCGTCGGGGACTGGCCTGGCCGGAAGAGGGCCCACCACCCGCCGAGGCTCGGCGGGTGGGAACAGAGACTGGAAGTATTGATGTGCTTGATGCCCTCTTTAGAGAGGGCAGTCTCTATTCATCTCGAATTCTGGTGGACGCTTGTTGGGGTCGTCTTTGCCCTTTGGGGCAAAGCTTCGCCTAAGCGGCGAAGCTGCTGACCGTCTGCAACGCTCTCGAATCCCGGAGCCACGCCGTCGGTAAGGCCGTTGGACCAGAACACAACCCTTTTACGGGGAGGCCGGGGTCAGGCGGTCGGCCTTTACATGTCGCTTCATATCTGACGCGGACTGGACCGTCCCGCCTGTTCCATACACGGGCCGGTCATCTGTAGGTCGGGGCTTTACCCGTTGCCTACTCCTGCAGCACTGAACTCATGTGCTGCTTTCTTACACTCCGATGCCCTTCGGCTTTTGATCGGCTACCCCCGAACCGCCTGGTTAGCGCCGAGGACCGAGTCCATATGGGACTGGCTATGTTGCCTAAGCCAGGGACAGGTTCGCTAAAATTCAGTCAGATGATGAGTCGAGTTTGAGTTCCGGCACTTTCTTAAGCTCCCTCAGCAACGCCTCAACCGGAAACTCCCCATACCCATCGCCAACGGTCCTACGCTGATGCCCGACGAGCGCGTCCACGATGTCAGGAGCCAAACCGTGCCTGCGGCCCAGGGTCTTGAAGCGGTGGCGCCAGGAATGGTTGGGGGAGATCCGGGTGTCCTTCAGGTCGAGGGATCGAACCCAGCGACCGATGACCTTGGTTCCGTTGCCTCCGCGCTTGCCGAACTTGTCCGGGGACAGCTTCGGGAAGAGAGGGCCGGATTTGACCGTGCGGACGTATTCGAGAAAGCCGCTCTCGATGATGGCTGGATGGAGCGGGACGATGCGCTCGGAACTGAGGGTCTTGAGCGATCCGGCGTCGGGGTCGATCTTCATACAGTCGATGCGCTCGACCTTCACGATGTCCTCGGCGCGGAGCTGGCAGATTTCCGAGACGCGCGCTCCCGAATAGGCGCACAGCCACGGCACCCAGCGGCGAACGGCGTTGGTCTCGGTGAGAGCTGCCTTCAGGACGATCTTGGCTTCCTCATCCTGGTAGCTGCGCTTGCGCTCGCCGGCCTTCGTCTTCACGTCGATGACGATCCGCTCGGCGGGGTTTTCCTTGAGGTGATGGTTATCGACTGCCCAGCGGAGGATGGCGCGCACAGGCGCGAGCTTCGCGTCCCGGATCGTCTTGGGACGAAGGTTCGCCGCGATGAGGGTGTTCTTCCAGCTCACCAGATCCTGGGCGGTCATCCGGGCAGCATCATCGTGCTTGAGGAAAGCCTTCAACTCCTTGAGCACCCGCTTCCACTCATAGACCGTCTTTTCGGCAGGGCGTTTCTCGGCTGACCAGCCTTTCACGAGATCGTCGAAGCTGACAGGCTTATGGTCGACACGAGCCGATGCCGAAGGAACGATGATCGGCGTATTCGAAGCCGGAATGAAAGCGTCCTTCCCATAGTCGCCCTTGGCGAACTGCGCGAGCTTGAGACAGGCCCGCTGGATGGCTGCACCGATGGCCTTCGCCAGACGTTCCTGACTCTCCTCATCCAGGATCAGGCCGCGCGCTTGGGCAAGGGCTGCGACTTCTTCCCGGCACAGAAACTCATGGGCGCGGTGCGCACCACGCGCGGGGTCGCCTATCAGGCGCACTTCGAGGGGAGTGCTGAGGTCGAAGGATAAGGGCTTCCAGAGGTCGCCGCCGATGTCGGTGTTCCAAGAGGTCTGCTGGCTCGGGTTGTCCTGGAAGGCAGTCAGCCAGGTATCGTGAACGGCCTGGGCCAACTCATGGGCCTCGCGCTCGGAGAGGGTCTTGGAGCCGGCGCGCAGGTTCTTCCACTGCTCCTCCAGCTCGACAAGAGCCTTGAGGTGCTCCTGCTTTGCCTTCTCAGGATCTTTGGTCTTGAGACTGAGCTTGATTTCCCGCTTGCCGATGATGGGTCGCAAGTCGTCCGGGACGCCTCTGCGAAGCCAGTAGATTCCGGTTTTGGGATGCTTCCAGGGACGCGACATCGAAAGAGCCATTTGTACCACCCGTTTGTACCACTCGGGCAGTCTCTAAGCCTTGATTTACCTGGATTCGCTTGCGGATCAACACCTTAGGGTGTTGTTGGTGCCCAGGAGAGGACTCGAACCTCCACGGTGTTACCCGCTGCTACCTGAAAGCAGTGCGTCTACCAATTCCGCCACCTGGGCATGCCTTACCGGCGAGGCTTCGTTTACGGTGGTTGAGGCTTTCCGTCAATCACTGAAAATGAGGTTCGTGCGCTTTCTTCGTCTCACGCCCCTTCACAGGGGAACGCCGTTTGACTAGAGACATTCCAATTCAAACCCCCAAGCTCTCCTTGCGAGCCCCTTTGCAGGTCTTCGCGGGTTCTTGGCGGACAGGAGACTTTCATGATCGGCGCCCTTCGCACACCTGAACAGCAAACCGTCACGGTCTTCGGTGGGTCGGGTTTTCTCGGCCGCTATGTGGTGAGCCGTCTCGCCAAGCGGGGCTACCGGGTGCTGGTCGCGACCCGTAATCCCAATCCCACCTATTTCCTGCCCATGGGCAAGGTCGGGCAGGTCTATGCGATCCAGGCCAACCTCCGCTATCCGGCCTCCATCGCTCAGGCGGTGGCGAAGGCGGACCACGTGGTGAACCTGGTCGGCATTCTCCAGGAGGGCGGCCGCCAGACCTTCGATGCGGTTCATGCCGATGCCCCCCGCCTGATTGCCGAAGCGGCCAAGCCTGGGGCGACCATCGTCCATGTCTCGGCCCTGGGCGCCGATGCCAATTCCGAATCGGCCTATGCCCGCTCCAAGGCGGCGGGCGAGGAGAACCTCCTCAGAGCTCGTCCCGATGCGGTGATCCTGCGTCCCTCCCTCCTGTTCGGGCCGGGCGACAGCTCCTTCAACCGTTTCGCGTCGCTCGCCCGCATGCTGCCCGTGCTGCCGCTGCCAGGCTGCGACACCCGCTTCCAGCCGGTCTATGCGGACGACGTGGCCGAGGTCATCGTGCGCGCCGTCGATGGCGCGGTGAAGCCGGGCATCTATGAACTCGGCGGCCCCGAGATCCGCACCATGCGCGAGATGATGGAATTCGTCTGCGAGATTACCGAGCGCAAGCGGGCGGTTCTCCCCGTGCCGGATGCGGTCGCCCGGTTCCAGGGCACGGTCATGGGCGCCCTCGACAAGCTCACCCTGGGCATTCTGCCCGACGAGATCGTCACTACCCGCGATCAGGCGCTGCTGCTCGAGAAGGACAATGTGGTTTCGCAGGCCGCCATCGCGGAGGGCCGCACCTTCGAGGGCCTGGGCGTGACGCCCACCACCATCGGGGCCATCGTGCCGTCCTATCTCGTGCGCTTCCGCAAGACTGGCCAGTTCGACCTCAAGCGCAACGCCGCCGCAACGACGCCGGACCTGCTGGCCCCGAGATCAGGCGGCGCGGCGTCCGACTTCCACCCGGAGCGGGCCTCCGGACCGGCCGCCGTCAATCCGCCGAGCGCCGTGCGGACGGGCCACTAACGCGCCTCGATCGACGCGCGATCCTGAGGGCGTTGCGAGATCCGCTTTGACGGATCCCGCGTGAGTTTCTTGTGCAGGTGAACCATCATCGCCGCTCCGAAAATGGGGGTGATGAGGTTCAGAACCGGCACCAGAACCAGGCCCGCCAGAACCGCGCCCGCAGCCAGCACCGTACCCCGATGCTCCAGGCGCAGGCGCTGCACGTCCTCGGGAGCCCAGAAACGGCCCGCCGCCAGTTCGAAATATTCACGGCTCAGAAGATAGGCGTTGGCGGCGAAGAACGCGCCGATATTGATGCCGGGCACGAACAGAAGAAGCAGCGCCACGAGGTTCACGGCGAGCGACAGGGCGCCGAAGCGCAAACCATAAAAGATCGCCTTGCCGAAAGGCAGGGGCCGTCCCGGTGCGTCGGCGGAATAATGCTCGCGCTCCACCACCTCGGCCACGTCATCGAGGAAGTAGCCTGCCACGATCGCCGATACCGCCGGCAGCAGATAGAACAATCCGACGAACAGACCGAAGCCTGCCAGGAAAATCGCCAGCGTATCCAGAAACGGATAGCTTTCGCTGAGGCTGTGATTGTTGAGAAAGACGTCGATCAGGCGCGTCAGGCCAACCCAGACCAGCGCCAGCAATGCCATGGTCAGACCGATGGACTTCCACAGGATGCGCCGGAGCGCCGGAGAGAAGACATCCCGGGCTGCCGCGATAACCGTCTGAATCAGCATGTTTCGTTCGTTTTCCTTGAAAGCGGTGCCCCCTCGTCCGAGAAGGCGTGGCCTTTACTTATGACCGAACCTCTCGAATCGCGAGAGGGTGGAGGAATGTGTGCCGTTCGATCCCTCGCCTGCCGTCGATCTCCCTCAGGAGCCGGATGTGGTCATCGTCGGCGCGGGCAGCGCCGGCATCGGGGCTGCGCGAAGGCTTCTGAGCCAAGGCCTCACGGTGGCGGTGCTTGAGGCGCGGGTCCGGATCGGCGGGCGCACGACCACGCAGCTTTTCAAGGGACATCCCGTAGATCTGGGCGCGCACTGGCTTCATGCCGGCCCCATCAATCCCCTCGTGAAGCTCGGCTTCGAGCGCAGGGAACCCTTGCGGCGCGCGCCGGTCGAGGGGCATTTCTACGTGCGCGGCAAGCCGGGACGGCCTTTTGAGCGTGCCGCCCTCGACCGGGCCTTCGACATGGCCGACCGGGCGATGACGCTGGCTGCGAGGGCTCCGGAGGATCGGCCCGCTGCGAGAGCCCTGCCTGCGGGCATGGGCCCCCTGGGCCGTCGCGTTTCGGACATCCACGGCCTCGTCTCGGGCAGGCCTCTCGGCGAGGTGAGCCTGCACGACTTTCCGAGCATGGAATACGCCGACAACCTGTTCATTGCTGGCGGTCTCGGGGGCTATGTGGCACGGCTCGGGAAGGATCTTCCAGTTCGCCTTGCCAGTGCCGTCCATGCCATCGACTGGTCGGGAGGCGACGTGCGCGTCGAGAGCGCATCCGGCACGCTCCGCGCAAAGGCCGTCATCGTCACCACCCCCATGGCCGTGCTACAAGGGGATGCGATCCGCTTCGCGCCTGCTCTGCCGAACGAGGTGCGCGAGGCGATTCAAGGCTTCACCCAAGGCGTCTACGAGCATGTGATCCTGCATTGGCCCGACGCGCCCTTCAAAGGCCCTGACAGGCTCGCGACGCTAACCGGCACCCGCCGCTCGCCGCCGGGACTTCTTACGCGGATCGACGGCACGCCGTTTCATTTCTTCGAGCTCGATCAGACCCATGCCGCGCATTTCGACCGGCGCGATCCTCATGCGCCGGCGCGGTTCGCGCGGGATATTCTCGCGGAGCATTTCGGCTATCGGGCCTTGCGGAATCTGAGCGTGATGCATGCCACCGCGTGGCGCAACGATCCCTGGTCCCGGGCCTCCTGGGCGGTGATTCAGCCGGGACTGGCGCCCATCCGCGACCTGCTGAAAGCCCCCGTGGGCGAACGGATCTGGTTTGCGGGAGAGGCGCTGTCGCGCGCGCAATGGGGCACGGCCGGCGGCGCGTGGGAGGAAGGCGAGCGGGCGGCAAACGAGGTTGTACAGAAGCTCAAAGTCTCAGGTTGAAGGCGCTTCCGCCTCCAGCTTTTCGCGCACCCAGACAATGGCCTCGTCGAGCGTCGGGAATACGGGCGGGATCGGCGTCATGAGAATGCTGCAGGGGCCGAAGCCTGCTTCCAGGAACCAGCCTTCAGTTTGAATGTTGCTGCCTGCATTCTCCTCCGCGGAGACTTTTGCGAAGACGGCGACGAGATCTCCGCCGGACAGGACAAGGCACCCCTCATGGCTGCCGCCGTCGCTCAGAACGGAGATGGGCTGAAGGCTGATGTCCGGCGTCGGTTTTCCTGACATTTATCGATGTTCGCGCTGGAGATTGAGATAGGTCGGAGTGAACTCGCCCACGCTGACCAGGCGCTCCCAATCGAGAATCGTCAGGGCATCGCCTTGCCACCGGATCAGCCCCTCCTTGCGCAGTTCCTGCAGCACGCGGTTCACGTGAACGGTGGAAAGTCCCAGCGTATCGCCAAGTTCCGCCTGCGTGAGCGGCAATTGGATCGTATCGCCATCCGTGCGTCCGACGGCCTTCAAGCGCATGAAGAGTTCGCAGATGAAATGCGCCGTGTGGGCCGTGGCCGAGAGGCGGCCCATGGTGGTGAGCCATTCGCGATGAATGGCGCCGTCGATGAGCGTGTTGAGCCACAACAGCCGCGTGAGATGCGGGTATTCGTCGGTGATCTTCTCCAGCGCCGCATGGGGCACGATGGCAATGCGGCAGGGCGTGAGCGCCACCACCCCATGATCCATGGTCTTGAGAAGGAAGCTGTGAAGGTCGACGAAATCGCCGGCGACGTGAATGGCCGTGATCTGTCGCCGCCCGTTGGAGAAGATCTTGTAGCGCGCGGCGAACCCGTCGAGCAGCAGATTGCTCTCGGACGGATGCTCGCCCTCATGCACGATATCCTCGTCGTTCTCGACAACGCGAACGCGCGAAATCGCGCTTTCGAGCACACGCTTCTCGTCGTCCGAGAGGCTGTCGCATTGTTCGAGTTTGAGAACGAAGGGGTTCGGCATTTCAGGCTTTTCATTGGAGCATGAAAAACCCTTCTGGCCGTTCCAGCCTAAACTACGCACTCACATATGTTATATGCCCGGAGGTTCTCCCCTCCATGCCTTACAACATGCTCGGCAGCACGCGATCCGGCGGCTTGTGGCCGTCGACGAAAGCCTTGATGTTGACGATCACCTTCTCGCCCATGGCGACGCGGCCCTCGTGCGTGGCCGAGCCCATATGGGGCAGGAGCACCACCTTGCCCTGCTTGGCGAGCCGCACGAGGCGCGGATTGACGGCGGGCTCCTCCTCGAACACGTCAAGGCCCGCGCCTGCGATGGCGCCGGATTCGATGAGCTTGGTGAGCGCACCCTCGTCGATGATCTCGCCGCGCGCCGTGTTCACCAGAATGGCGTCGGGCTTCATGAGCTTGAGCCGCCTTGCCGAGAGCAGGTGATAGGTTGCGGGCGTATGCGGGCAGTTGACGGACACGATGTCCATGCGCGCCAGCATCTGGTCGAGGGATTCCCAATAGGTCGCCTCGAGCTCCGCCTCGATCTTCGGCGGCACATGGCGGCGGTTGTGGTAGTGGATCGAGAGGCCGAAGGCCCGCGCCCTGCGGGCCAGCGCCTGGCCGATGCGGCCCATGCCGACGATGCCGAGGCGCTTGCCGGTGATGCGCCGTCCGAGCATCCAGGTGGGCGACCAGCCGGCCCATTCCCCGTCCGGGATCACCTTCGCGCCTTCCGTGATGCGGCGGGCGACGGCGAGGATCAGCGCCATGGTCATGTCCGCCGTGTCCTCGGTGAGCACGCCCGGAGTGTTGGTGACGGTGATGCCTCTGGCGACCGCCGCCGCCACGTCGATATTGTCGACGCCGTTGCCGAAATTCGCGATGAGCTTGAGGTTGGGGCCGGCCTGTTGCAGGAGCGCGGCGTCGATCTCGTCCGTGATGGTGGGCACGAGCACATCCGCCGTGCGGACCGCTTCCGCCAGCTCCTCCGGGGAGAGAGGCTTGTCCTCGAGGTTGAGGCGCGTGTCGAAGAGCTCGCGCAGGCGCGTCTCGATAGCGTCGGGGAGGCGGCGGGTGACGACGACGGCAGGTCTCTTTTTCATCGGCTCAGACAATCCCCCACATGAAAAACACTGGATATGAGGAGTTTTTCACGCTCCCTTAACCCTGTTTCGGCACTAAAGGCGACGAGCCGCCGCGTGGCGGCACCGGTCAAGCTTCTCTATCAGAGGCTTGTGTAGACACAAAGTCGCCGAGAGGGGTTCCATGCGCAAGATCGTCGTCGCCATTGCCGCTTTGATTGTGAGCGCAGTGCCGGCCCTGGCGCAGCAGACGCCTCCGGGAGGACGCCTCGGCACCGGACTGCCCGTTCCCCGCTATGTCAGCCTCAAGACCGACCGCGTGAACCTGCGCGAAGGCCCCTCGAAGGATCACCGGACGGCCTGGGTGTTCCAGCGCGCGGGCCTGCCGGTCGAGATCGTCGCCGAATACGAAACCTGGCGGCGCATCCGCGATTCGGAAGGAACGGAAGGCTGGGTGCTGCACTCCCTCCTGTCGGGTCGGCGCACGGCTCTCGTGATGCCCTGGGCCAAGAGCGGAGAACCGCCGATCAGCCTGCTCGACCGGCCGGATGCCAAGGCGGGAATCATCGCCCATATGCAGCCGGGCGTGATCGCCAATGTGCGCGCCTGCGACGGCAAATGGTGCCGCGTCATGGTCGGCATGGAACGCGCCCGCGACCTCGACGGCTATGTGCAGCAGGAAAAGCTCTGGGGCGTCTACCCCAACGAGCAGGTCGAGTAGAGCGGGACGTTTCTTCGAAAGCGACCCAGTCCTCGTCCTCGCAGCCCGGATTCCCATCCTGCGAGGCTGGCACGATCAAGGATAAGGCGCGTGCTTCTGTCTCCCTTGCAGGAAAGGGGGCGCAAAGTCAGAACGCTGCATCTGCTTCAGTGAGCCCGACAGCCCTACAGCACATCCCCTCTCCCGGGTGGGAGAGGGGCAAGGGTGAGGGAATGCCCTGTCCGGATCAGGCTCAGTCCTAACCGCTCGGGAGAATTGGAACTGCGCTTCTCTGGTTGAGCCATTCACCCGGTCGATCGACCCCCATCCCTACCCCTCCCCGCAAGGGGTAGGGAGCAGGACCGTCTGCGCTTTGTTCGGCCGCACTCCTGGGATGGGGGTCGGCAATCATGGATCTGACTTCAGGCGCTTTTCCGATTTATCAAGGAATAACGGGATAGGTAACAGCGTATCGTTATCAGTTTCCGGAGCCCGATTCGTGTCCATCAACCTGAGCTTCAAGCTCCTGCCGATCCTGGCCCTCATCCTGGGCATTGCTTCCCTCGTCGCGCCACGCTTTCTCAACGTCTTCGTCGCGATCTTCCTGATCGTTTACGCGCTGGTCGGCTTCGGCTTCATCCGCTGACCGTCAGGCGGTTTTCCGGCGGCCCAGGATCTTTCCTCCGAATACGTTCAGGGTCAGCCCTGCCACGATCACCGCGCCGCCGATCGCCTCGACGGGGTGCATCTCCTCGCCCAGGAACAGGGCGGAGCCGAGAATGCCCGCAACGGGCACGAGCAGGGCAAAGGGCGTAACGGTCGCCGCCGGATGGCGGGAGAGCAGGTACGCCCAGACCCCGAAGGCGAAGACGGTGGTGGGATAGGCGAGATAGGCCACCGCCGCCCAGGTGCTCGGGCTCATGCTTGTCAGCGCCGTGGCGACCTGCGCCGGCCCGTCGATGAGGAGCGAGAGGGCCAGAAGCGGCAGCGGCGCGACAACGCCCGCCCAGACGATATAGCTCAGCATGTCGACCCGACCTGCGCGCTTCGAGACGATGTTTGCCACGCCCCAGGACGCCGCCGCGGCCACCGTCATGAGGAACGCCCCGGCCCCGCTGCCGGTGAGCCGGGGCACGGCGATGATGACAAGCCCGAGAGCACCGATGAGGCCGCCCGCGATCTGATGCGGAGTGGGCCGCTCGTTCATGAGGAACGCGGCGAACAGGATCGTGAAGAACACCTGCGCCTGCATGACGAGAGACGCGAGGCTCGCGGGCATGCCGAACGCGATCGCGGCAAAGAGCAGGCCGAACTGGGCGACGCCCAGGAAGAAGCCATAGGCCAGTACGTTGCCCCATGTCGTCTGAGGACGCCGGACGAAGAAGATGGCGGGAAAGGCGACGAAGAAAAAGCGCAGGGCCGCCAGCAGCAAAGGCGGCATGGTGCCGACCCCGAGCTTGATGACGACGAAGCTCAAGCCCCAGATGATGGTGACGAGAACGGCAACGAGGCTGTGGGAGAGCGGCATGCGATGAAATCCCGGCTGCCGCTCTTAGAAACCTGTCGGGCCGATTTGTTAAGCCGTTTTGCGGCGAAGGCGCACAATCACCTCGACGCCCGCCACTTCCATGCCTTCCGGCGGTTCGGGCAGGTCGGCCACGCTCACCGCGGCGGTATGGGGCATGTCCACGAGTTCCCCCTCGCCTTCCAGGAAGAAGTGGTGGTGCTCGGTAGGGTTGGTGTCGAAATAGGCCTTGGAGCCGTCGACGGCGAGCTGGCGCAGGAGGCCCGCTTCCGTGAACTGGTGCAGGGTGTTGTAGACGGTTGCCAGCGACACCGGCACGCGGGCGCGGCTCGCCTCGTCGAAGAGCATTTCCGCCGTGATGTGGCGGTCGCCCTTGCCGAACAGAAGCCAGCCCAGCGAAACGCGCTGGCGGGTGGGGCGCAGGCCGACACGGCGAAGCTTGTCCCGCAGCTCGGACAGGGGGCATCCCCTCCGGTGGGCCGGAGCCGTCGTGGACTCGATATAGGCGGACAAAGGATCGGTCATCATCGGAACTGTTTGCAGGAGCGAGCGCTTCTCTATCATTGCAATGATAGGAAAGCGAGGGGGGCGCCGCAAGGTGATCTACGGTCGCGCTTAAGGAATCATCCTTAAAAGGCGGCAGGAATGACCGCTCTGTGCCCGGGTCCCTTTGATGGATGGCCAAGCCTGTGCTACCAGAGCCCGCATTGAAGGCCTTGAGGACCTCTCGAGGCTGCCCGTTGAGACCCTGATGAAAGGATCGGCATCCGGCATGGCCCGCCAGTCCAGCTTTAACTACGAAGAGCTCCTTGCCTGCGGGCGCGGAGAATTGTTCGGCCCCGGCAATGCGCAGCTGCCGCTGCCTCCCATGCTGATGTTCGACCGGATCACCTCCATCGGCGAGGACGGCGGCGAATACGGCAAGGGCCATGTGCGCGCCGAACTCGACATCCGCCCGGACCTCTGGTTCTTCCCCTGCCATTTCGCAGGCGATCCGGTGATGCCGGGCTGCCTCGGCCTGGACGCCCTCTGGCAGCTGACTGGCTTCTTCCTGGGCTGGGGCGGCTCCCCCGGTCGCGGCCGCGCCCTGGGCGTCGGCGAGGTGAAGTTCGCCGATCAGGTGCTGCCCACCACGAAGAAGGTGGTCTACGGCGTGGACCTGAAGCGCGTCTTCCGTTCCAAGCTCGTTCTCGGCATCGCCGATGGCTGGCTCGAGGCCGACGGACGCCGCATCTATGAGACCAAGGACATGCGCGTCGGCCTGTTCCAGGCCGAGACTCCGGTCGGCGGGTAAGCCTCCCGGAGGCTGCCCCTACGTCAGCAGCGATTCATTCATCCTGTTGACAAAACATCATCTTTTCGAAAAACCGGCCCTGCCGCACGCCGGCGGGGCCATCGAATCCGATGAATCGTTTTTTCGATCTCCCGCAGGCTCACGGTTGAGAATGAGCCGGTCAAGCCTTACGTGTCTCAGACAGAAGGCTTGGCATCCAGAATCCTATGAAGAGGTTGGCTATGAGGCGCGTCGTCGTCACCGGAATGGGCATCGTTTCGTCCATCGGCAACAACACGCAGGAGGTGCTGGCCTCTTTGCGCGAGGCAAAGTCCGGCATCGCGAAGGCCGATGATTACGAGAAGTACGGCTTCCGCTGCCAGGTGCACGGCGCCCCGCAGATCGACGTGGATTCCCTCGTCGACCGCCGCGCCATGCGCTTCCACGGCAAGGGCACGGCCTGGAACCACGTGGCCATGGATCAGGCGATCCGCGATTCCGGTCTCGAGGAGAGCGACATCTCCAACGAGCGCACCGGCATCATCATGGGCTCGGGCGGTCCGTCCACCCGCACCATCATCGAGGCCGCCGACATCACCCGCGACAAGGGCCCCAAGCGCATCGGCCCCTTCGCCGTGCCGAAGGCCATGTCGTCCACGGCCTCCGCGACGCTCGCCACCTGGTTCAAGATCAAGGGCGTGAACTATTCCATCTCGTCCGCCTGCGCGACCTCCAACCACTGCGTCGGCAATGCCTACGAGATGATCCAGTACGGCAAGCAGGACGTGATGTTCGCCGGCGGTTGCGAGGATCTGGACTGGTCCCTGTCGAATCTCTTCGACGCCATGGGCGCCATGTCCACCAAGTACAACGACACCCCGGCCCGCGCCTCCCGCGCCTATGACGTCAACCGCGACGGCTTCGTGATCGCCGGCGGCGCAGGCGTCCTGGTGCTTGAGGAGCTGGAGCACGCCAAGGCCCGCGGCGCCAAGATCTACGGCGAGATCGTCGGCTACGGCATGACCTCGGACGGCTACGACATGGTGGCCCCGTCGGGTGAGGGCGCGATCCGCTGCATGCGCATGGCCCTCAAGGACGTGCACAACCCGGTCGACTACATCAACCCGCACGCCACCTCGACCCCCGTGGGCGACCAGAAGGAGATCGAGGCGATCCGCGAGGTGTTCGGCTCGGGCGACAAGTGCCCGCCGATCTCGGCCACCAAGTCGCTCACCGGCCACTCGCTCGGCGCCACCGGCGTGCAGGAGGCGATCTACTCGCTTCTCATGATGCAGAACGGCTTCATCTGCGAGAGCGCTCATATCGACGAGATCGATCCCGCCTTCGCCGACATGAACATCGTCCGCAAGCGCATCGACGATGCGAAGCTCGATACGGTTCTGTCGAATTCGTTCGGATTCGGCGGCACTAATGCCACACTCGTCTTCAGCCGCTACAACGGATAAGAGCATTTTCGGCGAAGTGGATCCGGTTCGCCGCAAAAAATGCGGCAACCAAAGATGAGAGCTGATTTCACGTCAGTGGAAACAGCTCTGATCACGTCATAAACCTGAGACAGCGCCATGCGATTTCCCGACTATTTAGGGGGATTTCGCATGGACACGCTCATTGAAATCAAGACCAAGGCTCCGGATGCACGGTTTGCTAACGATCGGCATCCGACAATCGAGCCGATGCATAGGGGGACCCACATGAGCGGTCTGATGCAAGGAAAACGCGGCCTCATCATGGGCGTCGCGAACGACCACTCCATTGCCTGGGGCATCGCGAAGGCACTGGCGGAGCAAGGCGCGGAACTTGCCTTCACCTACCAGGGCGAAGCCCTCGGCAAGCGCGTGACGCCGCTGGCGCAGTCCCTCGGCTCCGACCTCGTGATCCCCTGCGACGTGGAAGACCTCGCCTCCGTCGACGCCGCTTTCGACGCCCTCGACAGGCGCTGGGAATCCATCGACTTCGTGGTCCACGCCATCGGCTTCTCCGACAAGTCGCAGCTCAAGGGCTCCTACACGGACGTCACCACCCGCGAGAATTTCTCGCGCACCATGGTGATCTCCTGCTTCTCGTTTACGGAAATCGCGCAGCGCGCGGCCAAGCGCATGAAGAACGGCGGCTCGCTTCTCACGCTGACCTATGGCGGCTCCACCCGCGTGATGCCGAACTACAACGTGATGGGCGTGGCCAAGGCCGCTCTCGAAGCTTCCGTGCGCTACATCGCCAACGACCTCGGCCCCCAGGGCATCCGCTGCAACGCCATCTCCGCGGGCCCGGTGCGCACGCTGGCGGGCGCCGGCATCGCCGATGCGCGCCTGATGTTCACCTACCAGAAGGCTCATTCGCCCCTGCGCCAGAACGTGACCATCGAGGATGTGGGCGGCGCAGCCCTCTACATGCTGTCCGACCTGTCGCGCGGCGTGACCGGCGAGATCCATTATGTGGATTCCGGCTACAACATCATCTCGATGCCGCGTCCCGACGTGCTGAAGGCCCAGGACGCCGCCGGCGTGACGGGCGAAGAGGCCTAAAAGGTTCTTCCAAAGCTCTTGTATCGAACATCCGCGAGGGGCACTCTTTCGCGGATGTTTGCTTTTCAGCCCATCACTCCCGACACGGAAGGCTTCGATGCGCTCTTGCGCGCAAGCCTGTCCGAAAATCACGGCATGCTGCAGCGGCTGCAGGAGAACTGGCGGAACGGCGCGAACCGGTTCTCAAGGCCAGGCGAAACCCTCCTCGGCGCCTTCGATGGCCGAAGCCTCGTCGGCATCTGCGGACGCAACATCGATCCTTACACCGGCAATCCGAAAGCAGGCCGCGTCCGTCATCTCTATGTCGCGCCGCCAGGCCGGCGTCAGGGCATCGGCCGCATGCTCGTGACGGCTATTGCCGAGTGTGCAGTGCCGTTCTTCGGGCATCTCAATGCGCGTGCGCCGGAATTCGCTTTTCCGTTTTACGAGCGTCTCGGTTTTTCGCGGATCGAGAACGATCCCTACGTGACGCATCGCCTGCGGCTCAAGGCGTAATCTCGTCGTAGCACAACGCCCAGCCCGAGCCAGTGAACCAGCAGCGTCCGGGTGGAGGGACCTGTCGCCAGATCAGGCTGCGGACGAATTCGATGCCGCCGCCCTCGAAGGCCGCTTGCAGGGCCTGACGCTCCTGACCCGCAATCGACAATTCGCCTTCCGCGCAGACGAAGAAGGCCCGGTTGAGCCATTGCACAGCCAGCCCCTTCTCACGGAGCGTCACGCGCAGGCCAGCACCATGGATGGCGTGGGTGCCCCCCCACGGACTGGGCTTCGACCGGGGCAAGCCCAGCGGAAAGATGAGGCGGCCATCGTGCTTCAAGTGGTCGATCCAGGCTTCAGCCGGACGCTCGACCGAAAAATTCACATAGACCGCATCCACATCCTCGCGCGGCCATTGAGCTCCGTCTCCCTCGACCACAGTAACATTGGGCCGGTCGGCGAGGTTTTCGCGGGCAGCCTTCGCCAATTCAGGGTTGAACTCGACCGCTGTCACATGGCCGGACTCACCCACGAGCTCCGCGATGATCGCGGTATAATAGCCTGTGCCTGCTCCCATATGCGCCACGCTCTCGCCTTCGCGCAGCGACAGGGCGTGCAGCCATCCGGCGTGGAGCGAGGGGGATCCGTTGTTCACGCCGCGATGGGAGGCCAGCGCCAGGAGCACATCCTGGTAGAGCACCACTGGATCCTGAGAGGGAAGAGGCTCGTAGCCCCCGGCGCCCCGCGAAATGGTCCAGGGTGGATCTCCGAGAAACCGCTCGCGCGCGATAGCAGCGAAGGCTGCTTCCAATCTGGCATCTTCCACTATGCCTGCCAGCGTCAGGATCTGCTTGGCATAAGCACGCCGGATCACGGCCATGTCGGCCTGGGTGAAGCTCGATTCCATCATCGGTTGTTTCCTGAACCTGCGCCATCTTCACTTGGTTAAGGCTAAGCTGCAACCTCTGCGTTTGCACCGCTCCTTTAAGACTTCCGAAACCCTGCCTTCACAAGTGCATCAGCAGCCAAAGCTTGGCCTTGCTCCGGACACGATCCACCGGCACCTGAGGAGCTCACCTCCGAGAGTAGCTTTCGATGATCCTGTCCCGACGCACCCTTCTTGCCGGTTTGGCCGCCTCCGGCGCCAGCATTCCCGCCTTCGCGCAATCCGCGCCGGAACCGCAGCTCGTTCCCATCGAGCTTGTCGAGGACACCCTCGCCCTGCCTTCAGCCGTGACGCTCGGACACAAGCACGGCGACGTGATCATGATCGAGTATTTCGATTACAACTGCCCCTGGTGCAAAAAGTCCGCGGCGGAGCTGCCCCAGCTTCTGAAGGCGGAGCCCGATCTCACCTATGTGCTGGTGAATTTCGCTGTGCTCGGCATCCCCTCGGTCACGGCCACGAAGGCCGCCCTCGCCTACCTTCAGGTCCACGGGCCCGACGCCTACCTGCCGCTGCACCTTGCTCTCTTCAAGCTCAAAGGAGCCGTCGACGGGGCGCGGGTAATGAAGGAGGCAGAACGCCTCGGCGGCGACCCCAAGCGCCTGGAGGAGGCTGGCAACAGCGAACGCACGACGCAATGGATGAAGGACACCCTCAAGCTCGGCGACTCGCTTGGCTTCACCGCGACGCCTTCCTTCCTCGTGGCGACCGAATCCTATGTCGGCGGAATGACGCTGGCCCAGAAGCGCGAGGCGATCGCCCGAGCGAGGGGTTGAGGCAGAGCGCTTCCCTCCCCCTTGCGGGGAGGGGTAGGGGTGGGGGTCGCAAAGTCGAAGCGCTGTGCTGATCCAGGAAGCCCGACAGCCCTACAGTGTCATTCCCGGACGGAGCGCAGCGGAGGGGAAGGGAATCCATATCGCTGCGCGTGATCGTGGATCCCCGTCCCTCGCTGATGCTCGCCGGGGATGACAGAACTGGTTCAGATAATCACCCAGTCACACCACTCCTGCCTCTCCCTGGAAGAGGCAGCGAAAGAAACGCCCTCCATCCCTTAGACAATCCGCCCGGAAGGGTTTAAGCGCGACAACAGCCATGTCGCTCATCCGCTCGTCCCTTCTGGTCGGCCTCAGTTCCATCGCCTCGCGCATTCTCGGCTTCGTCCGGGACATGCTGTTCGCGCAGGCCTTGGGCGCCGGGCCTGTGGCGGATGCGTTCCTGACCGCCTTCCGCCTGCCGAACCTCGTGCGCCGCATCGTCGGCGAGGGCGGGCTCAATCCGGCCCTCGTGCCGCAATTGAGCCGCCTGGACGAGAAGGATGCCGCCACGATGGCGGGGGATGTGCTCAGCGTCTTCGCGCTCGCTCTCCTTGCGCTCACCGCTCTCGTCGAGATCGGCGCGGGTCTTGTCGCGCTCCTTCTTGCGCCGGGGCTCCGCGACGATGGCAATACGCTGGCGCTGACGGCCTTCTATACGCGTCTGTCCTTTCCCATCGTGGTGAGCGTCACGCTCTCCTCCATCGCCGCCGCCATCCTCAACATGCGCGGGCGCTATGGAGCGACGGCGCTTGCGCCGCTGGCGGTGAACGCGGGCCTGATCCTGACGCTCGTGGTTCTGGAAACCGTCGTCACCGTGCCGCTGGACGCCAAGGCCGCATGGCTCTCGGGCGCATCGAGCGTGGCCGGTTTCATTCAGCTTCTCGTGGTGCTGATCGCGCTCCGCGGGGGCCGCGAGCACTTGGTGCGCTTTCGTAAACCCCGTTGGTCTCCCGCGCTGAAGAGTCTGCTGCTGGCAGGTTTTCCCGCGCTTGTCGCCAGCGGTGCGGTGCAGCTGTTCGTGCTCGCGGGAACGATCGTCGCGTCGTTCTGGCCCTCCGGCATTTCGTGGCTCTACTATGCCGATCGCGTGATGCAGCTTCCGCTCGGCCTCATGGCGGCCTTGGGCTCCAGCGTATTGCTGCCGGAGCTCGCCCGGCATCATCACGCGGGCGAGACGAAGACCATCATCCGTTCTCAGCATCGGGCGCTGGAAATGGCGCTGCTGCTGGCGCTTCCCGCCAGCGCCGCCCTGCTGATGCTGAGTTTTCCGATCACGCGCGTGCTCTTCGAGCGCGGCGCGTTTCTGCCCTCCGATACGCAGGGCACCGCGCTGGTGCTCGCAGCCCTCAGCTTCGGCCTCCCCTTCGCCACAGCCGGCAAGGTGCTGAGCCAGACCCTCTTCGCCCGCGGCGCGCTGCGCATGACCCTGGCCGGAACCGTCCTCGGCATCCTCGTCACCCTCCTGGGCAGCGCGCTCCTCGCGCCGCTCTGGGGCGTAGCGGGAATCGCGCTGGGCGTCAGCCTGGGCTGCGCCGCCCATGCCCTCGCCATGGCATGGCTGTTGCGCCGAATTGGCCTGTGGCACCCGGATCGTCTCTTCCTCGGACGGCTGATCCGCATCGCCGTCTCTGCCGCCCTCATGTGTGCGGCTCTTTGGGGCGCGCAGAGCCTTCTCGCGCCCGACGACAGCCTGTCGCTTGCCGCCTTCTGCTTCGGAGGACTGGGGGTTTATGCCCTCGCGGCATGGCTGACGGGCGCGGTGACCCGTGACGATTGGGCCCTGCTTCGTTAAACGCTTGCATCGTGGCGCGGCCCTGTCATAACGCGCGCCTCTAGACCTGATCGCAACGCGGAGCGGCGTCCAACCCGCTTCCGCTAAGGAGTGCATAAAGATGGCGCAGTTCAAGGAGCTGGTTTTCTCGGGCGTCCAACCCACCGGCAACCTCCATCTCGGAAATTACCTCGGCGCCATCAAGCGCTTCGTGACGATGCAGGAGACGCACGACTGCATCTACTGCGTCGTGGACATGCACGCGATCACCGTGTGGCAGGATCCCAAGGAGCTGAAGCGCCAGATCCGCGAGGTCACCGCAGCATTCCTCGCCGCCGGCATCGATCCGAAGAAGCATATCGTGTTCAACCAGAGTCAGGTTGCGCAGCACGCGGAGCTCGCCTGGGTGTTCAACTGCATCGCCCGCATGGGCTGGGCGAACCGCATGACCCAGTTCAAGGAAAAGGCCGGCAAGGACCGCGAGAACGCGTCGGTGGGCCTCTTCGCCTACCCGATGCTGATGGCCGCCGACATTCTGGTGTACCGCGCCACCCATGTGCCGGTGGGCGAGGACCAGAAGCAGCATCTGGAGCTGACCCGCGACATCGCGCAGAAGTTCAACAACGACTTTGCCGAGTCGATTGCCGAGAACGGCTTCGGCGACGCCTTCTTCCCGATCACCGAGCCGCTCATCCATGGCCCGGCGACCCGCGTCATGTCGCTCCGCGACGGCGCGAAGAAGATGTCGAAGTCGGACCCGTCCGATTACTCGCGCATCAACCTGACCGACGATGCCGACACCATCGCCCAGAAGGTGCGCAAGGCGAAGACGGACCCCGAGCCGCTGCCGTCCGAGGTCGAGGGACTCAAGACCCGTCCGGAGGCCGATAACCTGGTCGCCATCTACGCCGCTCTCACCAATACCACGCCGGAAGAGGTGCTGCGCGACCATGGCGGCTCGCAGTTCTCCGGCTTCAAGGCCGCCCTGGTCGATGTGGCGGTGACGAAGCTCGCGCCCATCGCCGACGAGATGCGCCGCCTCATGGCCGACCCCGGCCATATCGACGCGGTGCTCGCCGATGGTTCCGACCGCGCCCGCGTGATTGCCGCGCAGACCATGGATGCGGTCAAGGACATCGTCGGATTCGTTCGGTCGCGCTGACCTGACTGCGGCTGGCCTTGCCCTAGATAACAGGGCAAGGCAGCATCGAGCTGTTGCAGGAGAACGTGCCGTGAGCAGCCAGCGCCGATCCTACGAGACGGGCCACCGGCCCAAATTCATGGTGGTGATCGACAAGACCCCGGAATGCGCCCGGGCGATCCATTTCGCCTCGCGCCGCGTCGTGCGCACGGGGGCGAGCATGCTCATGCTCGCCGTCGTGGACCCGCCGGACAATTTCGAGTGGATCGGCGTCGGCGAAGCCATGATCGAGGAAGCCAGCGAAGAGGCGAAAAAGCTCCTGGAGGCCGCCGCCCGCGAGGCGCGCAATGCCGCAGGCGTGGAGCCCGAGCAGGTGATCCGCGTCGGCGACCGCGCCGATGAGATCATCAAGCTGATCCGCGAGGACGAGGATGTCTCCTTCCTCGTGCTCGCCGCCGGCAGCGGCAAGGAAGGCCCCGGCCCCCTGGTCTCGACCCTCGCCGGCAAGGCCGCCTCCACCTTCCCGGTCCCGATCGTCATCGTGCCCGGCACCCTGACGGACGAGGAGATCGACGCTCTGGCGGGTTGAAGGGTCGGTTATTCCGGACTGACTCAGCGATCCGGGATCGTCAGCAGAAAACAGCGCCATTTTCCTCCCCCTTGTGGGGAGGGACTAAGGGTGGGGGTGCTAGCTCCTGACCTTGATAGGCTATCGCCCCCACCCCCACCTCCAACTCCTCCCCACAAGGGGGAGGAGGGTTCCCATGCTATTTTCGTCATGTGATCCTACCTTCTGCCTTGTCCCTCTCCTCTTGGAATCCTCGCTTCTTCATTCCACATTAGAGCTGAAACCTGTTAGAACGATTCTAAGCCCACCGCTCGGCCGGCCTTGAACCGGCGTCAGAGGACCCAAACGATGTTCATTCAGACCGAAGCCACCCCGAATCCCGCCACCCTGAAGTTCCTGCCCGGCCGCGTCGTGATGCCCGAAGGCACCTTCGAGGCGAAGACCCCCGAACAGGGCGAGTTCTCGCCGCTGGCCCAGCGCCTCTTCGCCGTGCCCGGCGTGACCGGCGTTTTCTTCGGCTATGACTTCATCACCGTCACCAAGGCCGATGGCGAATGGCAGCACCTGAAGCCCGCCATCCTCGGCGGGATCATGGAGCACTTCATGACCGGCGCGCCGCTGTTCGCCAACGGCTACGGCGCGAACGAGGATGACGGCGAGGAATTCTTCGATCCCGAGGACGAGCCCACGGTCGCGACCATCAAGGAGCTGCTCGAGACCCGCATCCGCCCGGCCGTTGCGGGCGACGGCGGCGACATCACCTTCCGCGGCTTCAAGGACGGCGTGGTGTATCTCGTCATGAAGGGCGCCTGCTCGGGCTGCCCCTCCTCGACCGCGACGCTCCGCCACGGCATCCAGAACCTCCTGCGCCACTTCCTGCCGGATGTGCGTGAAGTCCAGGCCGTTTAAGCGATCTGTAAGAACCCTATTATTCAAAGCGCGGCGTGAAAGCCGCGCTTTTTCTTTGGAGCCTTGCCTTGCCGCCTCTCTCTGACGCCGCCCTCGACCAGCTCTTCCGCAATGCCCGCACCCATCGCTGGTGGGAGGACCGGAAGATTCCCGAGGAAACCCTGCGCCGGATCGCCGATCTCGCCAAGCTCGGCCCGACCAGCGCCAACACGACGCCGGTCCGCTTCGTCTTCGTGGTATCCGACGCCGCCAAGGAAAAGCTCAAACCCCATCTCGACGAGGGCAATGTGCGCCAGACCATGAGCGCGCCTGCCACCGTGATCGTGGCCTACGACACGGAATTTTATGAAAAGCTCGGCTTCCTTGCCCCGCACAGCAAGGATGCCCGCAGCTGGTTCGCGGGCCAGCCCGACGTGATCGAGCGCACGGCGTTCCAGGGCTCCTGCCTCCAGGGCGCCTATCTCATCATGGCGGCGCGTTCGCTCGGTCTCGATTGCGGCCCCATGGGCGGCTTCGACCGGGAGGGCGTGGACGGGACCTTCTTCCCGGACGGCAAGACGAAGTCCAACTTCCTCATCAATCTCGGCTACGGCCTGCCCGAGAAGCTCCATCCCCGCCAGCCGCGCTTCGCCTTCGAGGAATTCTGCCGGATCGAGTGAGAGGAGCCAGCTCCTGCTTTTCCGGCCGACCTGGGCTAAGATCGGCTCCGAACCATCAGCAACGGCACGCCGTGAGCGACAAACCGCACGCCGCCCCTATCGACAGGACGCCTGAACCCGACGCAGAGCGCGCGACCATCGATTCGACCTTTCGGAACGGCTCGCTGACCGCGATCGGCGTCGTGGTCGGCTTCTCACTGGGCTTTTTAAGCCGGTGGGCGGGGCTTCCCGGCGATTGGGCCCCTTCCGACCTCGTTGCCGTCTTCGCCATCACCCTCGGCATCGGACTTCAGATCAAGGCCCTGGCCGACCTCCTGTCGATCCAATCCCTCCAGTTGGTCCGCTACAACCGCGCGGTCAGGATCTTCATCATCGGCCTGATCCTCGTTTCCTGCGGCGTTGCTTCCGCGCTCTTTGCCGACCTTCTGGGCTTTGGCGGCATTGCCCTGAAAGGCTGACGCCGTGCTACCATGACATCCTGCAGAAAACCGGGGTCCACTTTTCTGTCCGATGCGGTAAAGAAGCGCCCTCACCTGACGGAGACGAATGTTGCGCGTCCTTGCCATCGATACCGCTCTCGGCGCCTGCTCTGCCTGCATCTGGCAGGCGGGCGATGACGTGCCCCTGGCCAGCGAATCGCTCCCCATGGAGCGCGGCCATGCGGAGGCGCTGCTGCCGCTCATCGACCGCGTCGCCGCCCAGGTGGAAGGCGGGTTCGAGACCCTGGACCGGGTCGCCGTGACCGTGGGGCCGGGCAGCTACACGGGCCTGCGCGTCGGCATCTCGGCCGCCCGGGGCATCGGCCTCGCCGCCGGAATTCCCGTAGTGGGCGTGGCCACCCTTTCCGCCTATCTCGCCCCGCTCATGGTGAAGGAACGGCGCGGGCTGTTCACCGCCGCCATCGATGCCAAGCACGGGCACATCTACATCCAGGCCATTGCGCCGGGCGGACGCACCATCATCCAGCCGAGCCTGATGAGCTATCGCGATGCGATCCGCGTGCTCGGCTCCGGCCCCCTCCTGATCAGCGGCTCCGCCGCCGCGATGCTGGCCGCGGAAGCGCGCACTCAGGGCGTGGACGCGTACATCACCGACATGCCGCAGGCTCCCGACATCGCCTGGGTGGCACGCCTCGGCGCACTCGCCGACCCGAATCAGGCCTTGCCCAAGCCCCTCTATCTTCGCGATCCCGACGCCAAGCCTCAGGACAGGGCGCGCATCGCCCGCCAATGAGTTTCTTCGATCTCTTCAAGAGGCCGAGCGGCCTGCGCATCGACCCCTTGGGCACCGATTCCGCCTCGCGCCTGGCTGCCATCCACGGCGCATCCTTCGCGCAACCCTGGAGCACCCTGGAATTCGAGCGGCTGCTGGGCGAGCGCGGCGTGGTGGGCGACGGGGTCTTTCTCGGAAGCGCCACGAAGCCCTCGGGCTTCGTGCTGTCGCGGATCGTGCTGGACGAAGCGGAGATCCTCACCGTCGCCATCGCCCCGGACGCGCGAGGCAAGGGGTATTCGATCCCCCTGCTCGAGCGGCATCTCGACGAGCTCTCCCGCCGGGCGGTTCGCAATGTCTATCTGGAGGTCGAAGAGGGCAACGATCCTGCGCTTGCCCTCTACCGGCGCTTCGGCTTCGAGGAAACCGGACGGCGCGAAGGCTATTACCAGAAGGCGGATGGCACCCGGGTGGCGGCGCTCACCATGACGCTCGGCCTATAGCCGCTCCCGGCCAAGTCTCGTATAAGCATTCGCAAGGAGTGGCTCTCACCTTGTCAGTACGCACCAGCAGCACCGGAAAATCCCGCCGCCTCGGCGCGATCGAGCGCGCCTGCCGCGACAAGGGCCTGCGCATGACGGGCCAGCGGAAGATCATCGCGCAGGTTCTCGACGATGCCGCCGATCATCCCGACGTGGTGGAGCTGCACCGGCGTGCGGCCGATGTGGATGACCGCATCTCGCTTTCCACGGTTTATCGCACGGTCAAACTCTTCGAAACGGAAGGCATTCTGGAGCGGCTCGATTTCCGCGACGGACGCTCGCGCTACGAGCAGGCGGCGCGCGAGCACCACGATCATCTCATCAATCTCGAGACCGGCGACGTGATCGAGTTCCATTCCGACGAGATCGAAAAGCTCCAGACCGAGATCGCCAAGCGCCTCGGCTACAAGGTGGTCTATCACCGGCTCGAGCTCTACGCGGTGCCCCTCGACAAGGACGAGGCGTGACGAAACCCATCGTCGTTCTGAAGCTCCTCGTGCTGCTTCTGTGCAGCCTCGTGCTCGTTCCCTTGCAGCTGCTGGCGATCCGATTCAGCTGGGATGTCGTGCACCACCTGCCGGTGCTGTTTCACCGCATCTTGCTCAAGCTGTTTCATGTGCGCGTGATCGAGAAGGGCACGCCGCCGGGCGATGCGCCGACACTCGTCGTGTCGAATCACGTCTCCTGGCTCGACATTCCCGTTATCGGTTCGGTGCACCCGCTCTCCTTCATCGCGAAATCCGAAATCGAAGGCTGGCCGGTGGTGGGACTGCTCGCGAGATTGCAGCGCTCCGTGTTCATCGACCGCCAGCGCCGCAAAGCCACCGCGGAAGTGAACGACGCTCTTGCCCATCGCCTCGTGAAGGGAGAGGTGATCGTGCTCTTTGCGGAGGGCACCACGAGCGACGGCAACCGGCTCCTGCCCTTCCGCTCCTCCCTCGTCGGCGCGGCGCAGACCGCGCTCATGCATGACAGCGTCGAGCAGGTATTCCTGCAGCCGCTCGCCATCTCCTATACCCACCGCAACGGGATGCCGATCACGCGGCGCGACCGCCCCGCCATCGCATGGTATGGCGACATGGATCTCGCGCCTCATCTCGGCCTGTTTCTCGAAGGCCATCCCATCGATGTGGTGATCACCTGGGGCGAGCCGATCCCCTTCAACGGCAACCGCAAGGAGGCGACCGCTTCCGCCGAGAGCGCCGTGCGCAAGGCCTTGAAGGCGGCCTGACGACATGCCTCACACGTTCTGCGCGCGCGCCTCGTCCTGAAGCCACCCGCGGAAGGCTGCGATGGCCGGCCGGTCGGCGGCATCGTCGGGACAGACGATGTAGTATTGATAGGCGCCGCGCACCTGATGCGGGAACGGTCTGACCAGACGGCCCGCCGTGAGGTGATCGCCGATGAGCGCGCTGGTGGCGAGCGCCACGCCCTGGCCCGCGGCGGCGGCCTGCAGGCAGAGATAGGTGTGGGAATAGCGCGGGCCGCGCGAGGTATCGACACCCGTTACGCCGATGGCGGAAAACCATCGGTCCCAGGTGGTATAATCCGGCACGTCGGCGATTTCGTGGATCAGGGTGTGATGGCGCAGGTCCTCGGGCTCCCGTAGCGGCCTGGCGGGATCGTTCAGCAGGGCGGTGCTGCAGACGGCGAAGAAATGCTCCTCCATCAGAAGCTCCGTCCTGAGGCCTGGATAATGTCCCCGCCCGAAACGGATGGCGATGTCCACGTCCTCCCGGGCGAAATCCGTGAGCTTCATCGACACCGAGACGCGCACGTCGATCTCGGGCTCGCGCTCGCGGAACGCGCCGAGCCTTGGGATGAGCCAGTTCGAAGCGAGGCTCGGCATGGCGCTGACGGTGATCACATGCGGATTTTCGGGCTTCAGCGCCTGCGCGGTCGCCTCATCGAGCCGGTTGAGGATTTCCGTGACCGCGACCGCATAGCGCTGGCCGAGAGGGGTCAGCGCCACCCCCTTGGCCGGCAGGCGCATGAAGAGCGGGCGTCCCAGCCAGCCCTCGAGGGTCTTGATCTGCTGACCGACGGCGCTGGCGGTCACGGCGATCTCGTCGCCCGCTTTCTCGAAGCTCAGATGACGGGCGGCCGCCTCGAAAGCGCGCAAGGAATTGAGCGGCGGAAGGCGGCGGCGGGCCATGGTGCATCCCTAAAATTGCCCAAGCTGCACTTGGGCAAAACGCAAGATCTTCCCGTTTGCTTCCGGACCCTGCGAGGAGCATTTCTCTCCTTAGGAAAAGCACTCTCGATGGAGGCCGTCATGGCAACCGGGTACGCCACAGTAAATCTTGGGTTTGTCGCCGCCAAGCCTGAAAAGAAAAACACCTTCATGGATCACCTCCTGAAAGTCGAAGCCTGGCTCGACAGGCGGAGAACCAGCCGCATCCTCTACACGCTGACCGATCGCGATCTCGCGGATCTCGGCTTGTCGCATGCCGATGTGGATGGCTTGAATGAGGAAGCCGAGCGGCTCTTCTGATCGGCCGCCTCTCCTGAAGGATCGACGATGAAGCTCTATTCCGGCCCTTTGAGTCTCTTCTCGCGCAAGGTGGAGATCGCCCTTCACGAGAAGGGGCTTTCCTTCGAGCGCATCCAGGTGCCCTTCAGCCAGACCAGAGGCTATCACCCGAAGGATCCGATGGTGCTGGCCGCCAATCCGAAGGGGCAGGTGCCGGTTCTCATCGACGGGGACCTCTCGATTTACGATTCCACCGTGATCCTGGAATATCTGGAGGACGCCTATCCCTCGCCCGCCCTCTATCCGCAGGATCCAAGGGAGCGTGCCCGTTGCCGGCTTCTCGATGTCTTCGCCGACGAGGTGATGCTGGCCGCCTTTCGCGCCCTGATGCATCGCACGGAGCCCCACGAGGCGGACGATCCGCGCTTTCTCGCCAACGAGGCGAAGGCGAAAGAGGCCGAACCTGCCATCACGGGCCACTTCGCGAAGCTGGAAGTAGAGCTTTCCGGACGCTCCTATCTGTGCGGCGCATTCTCCGCGGCCGACATCGCGGTCTTCATGGCCGTTTTCTGGATCCGCCGCCTCGGCGGTCCGTCGCTGAAAGGCACCCCTGCCCTCTCCGCCTGGTACGCCCGCCTCTCCGAGCGCCCGGCCTTCGCGCGGGTGATCGAAGAAATCCTTCAAGCCGACCGGGAGCTGTCCGCTCCGGTCGAGGGCGCGTTTCAAAATTAAAACTCGTCATCCCGGACAAGCGAAGCGCAGATCCGGGATCGTTCTCAGAAAAAGGTGCTCTTCTCGTCACCCGATCCCGGGTTCCGCGATGCGGACCCGGGATGACGCCATGGGCCAATTGACCTCTCTCACTTGAGCCAAACAGCCGCTATTCTCTTCAAGCGACAAAAGGCTTAAAAGGGCCGCCTGATCTTCCCGACCAAAGCAGACAGGCCGATCTCGTGAAAAAAGTCTTCGTCAAATCCTATGGCTGCCAGATGAACGTCTATGACGCCGAGCGCATGGCGGACATGCTGGCGACGGAAGGCTATGCCGAGACCAAGGCCATGGAGGAGGCGGACCTCGTCATCCTCAACACCTGCCATATCCGCGAGAAGGCCGCCGAGAAGGTCTATTCGGAACTGGGCCGCGTGCGCGAGCTGAAGAAGGAGCGCGCCACCCAGGGCCAGGAGACCAAGGTGGTCGTGGCGGGCTGCGTCGCCCAGGCCGAGGGCAAGGAGATCCTGCGCCGTGCGCCTGCCGTCGACGTGGTGGTCGGTCCGCAGAACTACCACAACCTGCCGGGCCTTCTGAAAAAGGCGAAGGCCGAGCGCGTGGTCGACACCGAGTTCCCGATCGAGGACAAGTTCGACCATCTTCCCAAGCCTTCGAAGGCGATGATCCGGAACCGGGGCGTGTCCTCGTTCCTGACCATTCAGGAAGGCTGCGACAAGTTCTGCACCTTCTGCGTGGTGCCCTATACCCGCGGCGCGGAAGTCTCGCGCCCCGTATCCAAGATCGTCGACGAAGCGCTTCGCCTCGCCGATGCGGGCGTGCGCGAGCTGACGCTGATCGGCCAGAACGTGAACGCGTATCACGGCGAGGATTCCACGGGCGCCGTCTGGACGCTGGGCCGCCTGCTGCATCGCCTCGCCGAGATCCCCGGCATCGCGCGGCTTCGCTACACCACGAGCCATCCGCGCGACATGGACGACGAGCTGATCGCCGCCCACCGCGACCTGCCCGCCGTGATGCCCTACCTGCACCTGCCGGTGCAGTCCGGCTCCGACCGCATTCTCGATGCCATGAATCGCAAGCATACGGGCGACGAGTACCGTCGCCTGATCGAGCGCATCCGTGCCGCGCAACCCAATCTCGCCCTCTCCTCCGACTTCATCGTGGGCTTCCCCGGCGAGACGGATGCGGAGTTCGAGGAGACCATGCGCCTCGTGGCCGATGTGGGCTTTGCCAGCTCCTTCTCGTTCAAATACAGCCCGCGCCCCGGCACCCCCGCCGCCGAGATCGCGGAGCAATTGCCCGAGGCCGTGAAATCCGAACGTCTGGCGCGCCTGCAAAACCTGTTGGAAACGCAAAGACAGGCTTTCAATCACGGAACCGTTGGTCAGACTCTGGACGTTCTCTTGGAGAAGCCGGGCCGTCACCCGGGCCAGATGGCCGGCAAGTCGCCCTATCTGCAACCTGTGCAGTTTGACAGCGACAGCCACCGGATTGGTGATATCGTGACGGTGCGGATTATGCAGGCTGGCTCGAACAGCCTGTTCGGCGAAGTGGTTGAGCCCGGCTCTCAGGCCGCTGCCTGACACTTTTCCGCAGCTTGAGAGTTTCCTTCGCTGCAACCCGCAGCGAACACAAAGGAGAGGCATTTGAGGCCAGCGGACAACGCGACCGCACGAGCGCAGAAGGGCAGATCCCCCAGCACCTTGCATCCTGGAGTCGAGGAAGAGGCCGAGATCATCCTCACCTTCGACGACAACCGCCTCGCCAGCCTTGTTTTCGGGCAATACGACCAGAACCTCGCGCATCTGGAGCGCCGCCTGAACGTGGCCGCCATCGCCAACGGCAACCGGGTGACCGTGAAGGGCACGCCCGAGGCCTCGGAGATGGCGCGGCGCGTCCTGGAAGGGCTCTATGACCGCGCCCGCCAAGGCGCCGCTCTCACCCCCGGGGACGTGGACGGCACCATCCAGGAGGCCACCCTGCAAGGCTCGCTCTTCTCGCCCGAGGAAGCGCCCGCTCCGGGCCTTTCCGCCTTCGATCACATCTCCACCCGCAAGCGCGGCCCCGTGCGCGCCCGCAACGCGGCGCAGAACGATTACATCAAGGCGCTCAAGCAGAACGAGCTCGTGTTCGCCGAAGGCCCTGCCGGCACCGGCAAGACTTGGCTCGCCGTAGGCTATGCCGTTTCGCTTCTCGAAGCGGGACAGGTGGATCGCCTCATCATCTCGCGACCGGCCGTGGAGGCGGGCGAGCGCCTGGGCTTCCTGCCCGGCGACATGCGCGAGAAGGTCGACCCCTATCTGCGCCCGATCTACGACGCGCTTTACGATTTCATGGAAGCCCGCCACGTGGACCGGGGCCTGCAGACCGGCATGATCGAAATCGCGCCGCTGGCCTTCATGCGCGGACGCACGCTCACCAACGCCCTGGTGCTGCTGGACGAGGCCCAGAACACCACCTCCATGCAGATGAAGATGTTCCTGACGCGTCTCGGCGAAGGCTCGCGGATGATCATCACCGGCGACCCGACCCAGATCGACCTGCCGCCGGGCCAGAAATCCGGTCTCGTGGAAGCGGTGCGCATCCTGAACGGCGTCGAGGGCATCTCCCGCGTCACCTTCAAGGAAGCGGACGTTGTGCGCCACGATCTCGTACGCCGCATCGTGGCGGCCTACGACACCGACTTCCGGAACAACCCGCCTCAAGAACCTTCCTACCGCGAACGGAATCAAAGGCCGTGATCGAGCTCGACATCATGATCGAGGAGGGCGATTGGGAGACGATTCCCGATGTGGAGGCCCTCGCGCAGAAGGCCGCCTCGGCGGCGCTCGCGGTCACCTATGAGGCCGAGGAGGAATGCGAGGCGAGCCTGATGCTCACCGACGACGCCCAGATCCAGGAGCTGAACCGCAACTGGCGCGGCAAGGACAAGCCCACCAATGTGCTGTCTTTTCCCGCGCCCGAGCAGCCAGGCTTAAACGGGCCTCGCCATTTGGGCGATATTGCTTTAGCCTACGAAACGCTGGTGCGCGAATCCGAGGAGGAATCCAAGGAGCTTGCGCATCATTTTGCCCATTTGATCGTCCATGGCGTTCTGCACCTTCTCGGCTACGACCACGAAACCGAGGCTGAGGCGGAGATCATGGAAGGTCTTGAGGTGAAGGCGCTCGCCACTCTTGGCATCGCCGATCCCTATCGCGATATGGCAGCGTGAACGCACAACGTTTGAGCTGAAACTCACACTGATATGAACGAAGATCGAAGTCGTAACGACCGTCCTGTCCGACCTCTCTCGGACGATGAAATCCCACGAGAACATTGGTACGAACGTGTTCTCACCCGCTTGGGCCTGAAGCCCCGCGATTCCATCCGCCACGATCTCGAGGACGCCCTCGAGGAAACATCCGTCGAAGACACGGACTTCTCGCCCCAGGAAAGGGCGATGCTCAAGAACGTGCTCTCCTTCCACCGGATCCGGGTGGAGGACGTGATGGTGCCACGCGCAGACATCGTGGCGGTCGCCGCCGATACCAATCTCGGCGAGCTCCTGAACCTTTTCCGCACGGCAGGCCACTCCCGTCTTCCGGTCTATGGCGAGACCCTCGACGACCCGAAGGGCATGGTCCATATCCGGGACTTCCTCGATTTCATCGCCATGCGTGCTGACAGCGGCGCCTCCGAGGGCGGAGCGAGCGACGACACGCCCCCGCCGAGCCTCGGCCAGATCGATCTTTCCATGACCCTGGCTGAAGCCAACATCCTGCGTCCGGTGCTCTTCGTGCCGCGGTCCATGCCGGCCATCGATCTGCTGGTGCGCATGCAGGCGACCCGCACCCACATGGCCCTCGTGATCGACGAATACGGCGGCACGGATGGGCTCGTCTCCATCGAGGATCTCGTGGAGATGGTGGTGGGCGACATCGAGGACGAGCACGACGAGGACGAGGAGGTCACCGTCACGAAAGCCGCGGACGGCACCTATATCGCCGATGCCCGCGCCAGCCTCGAAGAGGTGACGGAAACCCTCGGCGTCGACCTCTCCGACGAGGATGGGGCCGAGGACATCGACACCATCGGCGGCTTCATCGTGACCCTTGCCGGTCGCGTGCCCTCGCGCAGCGAGGTGATCGAAGGCCCGAAAGGCCTCGAATTCGAGGTGCTGGACGCCGATCCGCGCCGGGTGAAGCGCCTGCGCATCCTCCAGCGCACCGTCTCCACCGAAGTCGAAGTGGAAACATCCGTCTCCGTGACCCCGCGTCCTGAGAGCGCTGCGGCGGAATGATGCCGGCAAAGCAGCTCCGGCTCGCTGACGAGACTTGCCACATACCAAAGGAAGGAACCGGTTCCAGGAACATGGAGCCGGTTCTGGCCGACCGCGTCATCCTCGCTCGGGGATGGCGACGCTGGGCCTTGAGCTTCACGGCAGGCGCCATCGGCGCGCTCGCGATGCCCCCCTTCGGCCTCCTGCCGGCGCTGGCCCTGTCTCTCGTGCCTGCTATCTGGCTCATCGACGGCACCGGTAAAGCGGGTCCTGGCCGCTGGGCCCCTTTCAAATCGGCGGCGCTGATCGGCTGGTTCTGGGGGTTCGGCTATTTCGTGGCCGGGCTCTGGTGGCTGGGGGCAGCCTTCCTCGTGGAGGCCGACCAATTCGCCTGGGCCCTGCCCCTCGGGGTCCTGGGGCTTCCTGCCCTGCTCGCTTTCTTTACGGCCTTCGGCTTTGCCCTCGCGCGCCTGCTCTGGCTGCCGGATGCGTCGCGCATCCTCGCCCTCGCTTTCGGACTGACGGTGAGCGAGGTCTTGCGCGGCCACCTCTTCACGGGCTTTCCCTGGAACAACCCCGGGATGGCGCTCGGCCAGAACATCTGGCTCATGCAGTCCGCCTCGCTGATCGGCCTTTACGGCTTGTGCTTCCTCGCCGTTGCGATCGGCGCCTCGCCTGCCCTGATCTTCACCGGCCGCACGGCTCGGGCGCGCTGGCTCGCGCCTGGGATCGCAGCGGGCCTTCTCGCGGCCATGGCTGCTTTCGGCTTTTGGCGCGTGCCTGCCGACCCCATGGCGAGCGTCGAGAACGTGCGCCTTCGCATCATGCAGCCCAACCTCCCGCAGGATGCCAAATTCAACCCCCGCAACCGCGATGCGATCATGCGGCGCTACCTGAGCCTGAGCGCCAGCCCCGGGCGCGACGGCAGAACGCATGCGGACGCCACCCATATCATCTGGCCGGAATCTGCTTTTCCGTTCCTGCTTCATCGCGATCCCGCCTCGCTGGCCCAGATCGGCGGTCTTCTCGAACCTGGCTCCGTGCTGATCACCGGTGCGGCCCGCATGGACGAGCCGCTTCCCGGCGAGGAGGTCGGCAAGTTCTTCAATGCGATCCAGGTGATCGACGATCGCGGCACCATTCTGGGAGCCTACGACAAGGTCCATCTGGTGCCCTTCGGCGAGTATGTGCCCAAATTCCTCGATGCCCTGATCCGGGCCGCGGGCTTGCGTCAGTTCATCCATATTCCGGGCGGCTTTGAGCCGAGCGAGAGGCGAAAGCCCTTGAGCATTCCCGGCCTTCCGCCTGTCGCTGCCACTATCTGCTACGAGGCGATCTTTCCCGGCGAGATCCTGCCCGAGGGTCCGCGCCCGAGCCTGATCCTCAACGTCACCAACGATGGCTGGTTCGGCCAGACGACAGGCCCTTATCAGCACTTCGCGCAGGCCCGTCTGCGTGCCGTAGAGGAAGGTCTTCCTTTGGTGAGGGCTGCGAACACGGGAATCTCCGGTGTCGTGGATCCTTACGGCCGGGTTGTGGACAGTCTTCCACTTGGAGTTGATGGCATCCTCGACGCAAATTTACCGGTTGCAATCTGGCAGGCTAAATCCTCACAAACACGAAGCTTTTCTTTGACGGCCATGCTTGTGATCTGCTTAATGACCTTGATTGTACGTCGAAAACAAAAAGCCGCATCGTCGCAAGACTAGATCGGCACGACGCTACGTCAGCTTTAGCAGGAAAGCGCGGGGCTATGAAGAAGTCGACCAGCTTGATCGATAAGGAAATCGGAACGCGCGTGCGCATGCGCCGAATTTCGATTGGTATGAGCCAGGAAAAGCTTGGCGAAATGCTTGGCCTTACCTTTCAGCAGGTGCAGAAATATGAAAAGGGGATGAACCGGATCAGCGTCGGCCGCTTGGTCGATATCGCTAAGATCCTGGGGGTCGAGATCCACTTCTTCTTCGACGGCATCAAGAGCGCAAAGGCCGAACCCGGTTTCGCGGAGGATGATTCTCCGGCCTATATCGCCGATGTTATGTCGACACCCGAGGGCCTCCAGCTCATCCGAACCTTCACCGGAATCAAGAGCGCAAAGGTCCGAAAAAGCATCGTTCAGCTCGTCGCTTCCCTGGCCGCTCAGGAAGAAGAAGAACGTTCGTCATAAAGAACGCGTTCGCTTGACCTTTCCAACGTCCTGAGGCATGAGCACGGAAAGTCTATGAGCTCATAGACACCCGATTTTCTTATTTGCCTGAGGAATTCTCCCGTGCGGCGCTCAAGCTATCTCTTCACCAGCGAGTCGGTGTCCGAAGGTCATCCCGACAAGGTTTGCGACCGCATTTCCGATGCCGTCGTCGATGCGTATCTGGCAGCCGAGCCCGAGGCTCGCGTGGCGTGCGAAACCCTGGCGACCACCAACCGCGTGGTCATTGCCGGCGAGGTGCGCGGCCCGGCTTCCATCACCAAGGACAAGGTGATCGAGCTTGCCCGCGATGCTATCAAGGATATCGGCTACGAGCAGGAAGGCTTCCACTGGAAGAACGCCGAGATCGACGTGTACCTGCATGCCCAGTCGGCGCACATCGCCCAGGGCGTCGACGCTGCCGGCAACAAGGACGAAGGCGCGGGCGACCAGGGCATCATGTTCGGCTATGCCTGCAACGAGACGCCCGAGCTGATGCCGGCGCCGATCTACTACGCCCACAAGATCCTCGAGAACCTGACCGCGGCCCGCAAGGCCAAGCAGGGCGATGCCGCCAAGCTCGGCCCCGACGCCAAGAGCCAGGTCACCGTCCGCTACGAGAACGGCAAGCCGGTTGCTGCCACGCAGATCGTTCTCTCCACGCAGCACTTGGACGAGAACCTCTCGTCCGACGACGTGCGCGCCATCGTCGAGCCCTATATCCGTCAGACCCTGCCGGAAGGTTGGATCTCCGCCGATACCATCTGGCACGTGAATCCCACCGGCAAGTTCGTGATCGGCGGTCCCGACGGCGATTGCGGCCTCACCGGCCGCAAGATCATCGTGGACACCTACGGCGGCGCGGCCCCGCACGGCGGCGGCGCGTTCTCCGGCAAGGATCCGACCAAGGTGGACCGTTCGGCCGCCTACGCCGCGCGCTACCTCGCCAAGAACGTGGTGGCCGCTGGCCTTGCCGACCGCTGCACCCTGCAGCTCTCCTATGCCATCGGCGTAGCCAAGCCCCTGTCGATCTACGTGGATCTGCACGAGACCGGCAAGGTGAGCGAGGACAAGCTCGAGGCCGTGCTCATGGAAGTGATGGACCTCACCCCGCGCGGCATCCGCACGCATCTCGGCCTCAACAAGCCGATCTATGCGCGGACAGCAGCCTACGGCCATTTCGGCCGCAAGCCCGACACGGACGGCGGCTTCTCCTGGGAGCGCACCGACCTCGCCCCCAAGCTCAAGTCAGCTTTTTAACTCCCATGAGCGAAGCCTCCAAACAGACCGGCGCCTTCTTCGGGCGCCGGAAAGGCAAGAAGCTTCGCTCAAGGCACGATGACCTGATTCATCATCTCCTGCCCGCGATCCGCGCGATCCCGGGCAGCGCCCCTGCCGGTCAGTTTCCGAATGTGAACCCGCGGGAAACCTGGCTCGAGATCGGCTTCGGCGGCGGCGAGCATCTGGCCCATCAGGCCCGCACCCACCGCGACATCAATTTCATCGGCTGCGAGCCCTTCGTGAACGGCATGGCGAAGCTGCTTGCCGCCGTGGATCATGAGAAGCTCGACAACATCCGCGTGTGGGACGACGACGTCACCAAACTCCTGCCGACCCTTCCGGATGCGTGCTTCGACCGGGTCTATATTCTCTATCCCGACCCATGGCCCAAGCGCCGTCAGCGCAAGCGCCGCCTCGTCTCCGACGAGATGCTCGTCGAATTGGCGCGCGTGCTGAAGCCTGGCGGCGAGCTGCGTTTCGCCAGCGATATCGACGATTATATCGGCTGGGTTCTTTCCCGCATCCTGCGCTCGGACCACTTCCGCTGGACGGCGAAGCGCGCCGACGATTGGCGCACGCCCTACGAAGGCTGGCCGGGCACGCGTTACGAGGCGAAGGCGATCCGCGAAGGCCGCGTGCCGAGCTATCTCACGATGGTTCGGATCTGACGCCTACACGGCTGCCTGAACTACACGCTCGTCGCTCACCACCCTGCCGTCGACGAGATGAATGCGCCGATCCACGCGGGCCGCGATGTCCATGTCGTGGGTAACGGCGATCACCGTCTTTCCGCGCTCGCGCACGAGATCTTTCAGGATGGTGAAGACCTGCTCGGAACTCTTGCTGTCGAGACTTCCCGTCGGCTCGTCGGCGAGCACCACATGCGGATCGTTGGCGAGCGCGCGGGCCACCGCCACGCGCTGGCGCTGACCTCCGGAGAGCTGATCGGGCCGCTTGTCGAGATGCCCCGCAAGACCGAGATCCTCCAGGAGGCTCGCGGCCCGGTCATGCATCTCGGAAGCGGACAGACGGCCGGCTTTTCGCATCGGCAACCGCACGTTCTCGAGAACGCTGAATTCCGGCAGCAGAAAGTGGAACTGGAACACGAAGCCGAGGTGCTCGAGCCGCAATCGCGCGAGTTCGTCGTCGTTCAATTGCGACGTGTCCTGGCCTGCGATCTTCAACATGCCGCTGGTCGGGCGATCCAGAAGGCCGAGCAGATAAAGCAGCGACGACTTGCCGGAGCCCGACGGACCGGTGATCGCGAGAAATTCCTGCTCGCCGACGGTGAGCGACACGTCGCGCACAAGCGTGACCGGCACGATGGCCGGCAGGATGCGGGTGAGATGATCCGCCTCGATCAGCGCGCTCATGTGGCGCCCCTGATGATGTCGACGGGATTAAGCCGCGCCGCCTGGCGCGCTGGAAGATAACCGGCGACACCCGACGATATGAGCGCGAAGGAGGAGGCGATGGCGTAATGCCACGGCGACCAGAACAGCGGCAGGCGCGTGAGCTCGCGGCCGACACCGGCGCCCGAGAGCTTGAACTCCACCTGCGAGAGCGCGAAACATAACAGAAATCCGATCAGCCAGCCGGCAACGGAGCCTGCAAGGCCAAGCGCCAATCCTTCGATGAGGAACAGGCGGCGCATGTTGCCTTGCGTGAAGCCGAGAGATTTCAGAATCGCGATGTCGCGCGCCTTCTCGTGCGTGATGGTGGAGATGATGTTGTAGATGCCGAAACCCGCCACCAGCAGGATCGCGCCGACCACCGTGTACATCACCACGTTGCGCACCACGAGCGCTTCGAGAAGCGACTCGTTCGCCTCCTGCCAGGGCACGGCCTTGTAGCCGAGCTCCGCTTCCGCCTGCCGGGCCACGCGGGGCGCGGCGTCCGGATCGTCGAGGCGCAGGCGGATGTCGTTGATGGCGTTCGGCCGCTCGGAGAGGATCTGCGCGTTCTTCAGAAGCACATAGGTCTCGCCTTCGTCGCGCGCATTGTTGCCCGTGTGGAACTCCCCGACGATCTTGAAGCCCCGCGACTGGCCCGTGGGCGACACGAGTTGGATCGTCGTGCCCATGGATGCGCCCAGGCGCCGCGCAAGCGTATCGCCCACGACGATGTTGTTGCCCCCCGCCTGCAGCGCATCGAAGCTTCCCTGTACGAAATCGCCCGCTACGGACGACACGGTTGCCTCGATTTCCGGCTCGATGCCGATGACGGAAACGCCCACATCCCGCCCGGCATAGCGAACCACGCCTTGCGTGCGCAGGCTCCGCGCCATGCGTCCGGGCACCCAGGCCCGCAGCGATGCGAAGGCGGCGGCGGGATTGAGGATGCCGCGCCGATCCTCCTTCGGCCTGAGCCCCTCGAATTGGGCTGCGGCGAAAAGATCCTCCGCCGGTTGGCGGCGCGCCGTGCGGCGCTCGTCCGAGATCTGCACATGAGGCATGGTGTCGACGAGCTGGGCTATGAAATCCTTTTCCGTTCCCTGCATCAGCGCGGCCATGGCGATGGAGAAGCCGACACCGAGCGCGACGCCCAGGATTGCCACGATGGTCTGGCGGCCGCGTCCGGCGATATGCGTCAGGGCCAGCTCCAGGATGAGGCGCATGTCAGCCTCTCTTCTCTTTGATCCTCGCCCCGTCCGCGAGATCTTCCGGGAACGGTACGATCACATGCTCCTTCTCGTTCAGGCCTGAGAGGATCTGCGTGTTGCTTGCTCCGCGAATTCCCACCTTCACGTCGCGGCGACGGGCGGTGCCGTTCTCCGCGACGAAGAGCGAGCCTCCGCGCAGCCCATTGGTCGGCACGAGGAGCGCGTCGGCGGACACCTGCACGATCACGTTCACCTCGACCGTCATGCCGATCCGCAGCGGGGTATCGTCCGGCAAAGCGAGATGGACCCGGTAGGTCTTGGCCACAGGGTCTCCCTTGGGTGTGATGGCTTCCACCTTGGCTTCCAGGACGCGGTCCGGGAAAGCGTCCGCTTTCAGGACCGCGCGCTGGCCGACCACGACGCGCGGAATGTCCTCCTCGTTCACGTCGGCTTCGATCTGCAGCGGTTTGGGCTCGCCGACCCAGAACAGGACCGTTCCGGGCTCGGCCACCTCACCGACCTCGCCGTCCTGGCGCAGCACGACGCCGCTCACGGGCGCCCGCAGGATGTAGGTTTCGAGCCGGGTCTCCTGCCCGGCGATGAGCGCTTCCACCTGGCTCAACTCGCTGCGGGCGCGGTCGAGGGCCTGCTCGCTCGCCACCCGGCGCTCGACCAGGGTCGCGATCCGATCGTAGTCGGCCTTGATGAACCTCTGGCGGGCTCGCAGCTCGGAGAGGGTGGCTTGCGGCTGCCGGTCGTCGAGGCGGGCGAGCACGGCGCCCTTCTCCACGGATTCGCCCTCGCAATTGCAAAGCTCGACGAGCCGTTCCCTGAGCAGGGGCGTCACCTTGGCCCAGATTCGCGGCTCCACCACCCCGGTTGCGTAGACGATCTCGGCCGCGTCGCCACGGGTCGGCGTGGCGGCAACCACCTCCTGGGGTAAGGTGAGACGCCAATACGCCGCAGCCGCTGCGGCCAGCGCCACCAGGGCAATCATCACGCGGGAGAGCTTCAACGGCGGATCTCCGGGAACGGCCTTCTCTACCATAGCCGCAAAGTTGCGACGATTGAGGGTTATTCCGGAGACACGGTGCCCTTTACCCTCACCGACCTTGCATTTCAGGGCTTGAACGGGTATATCGGTGGTTGTCAGCTCTGGTTGCAGTGTAAACTGCCGTTCGAGAGTGGGCCCCGCCGGGTCCGCTCTTTTTTATTGCCTCGATGCTGGAGCTTTGGAGAAATATGACGAACGAACGCGACAAGCGGTTGATTACGGAAAACGGCGTGGCCGCCCGTGTGGCTGCCATTGTCGAGCCTGTGATCGAGGATCTGGGCTTCAATCTCGTGCGGGTGAAGGTGACCGGCGAGAACGGCTGCACCGTTCAGATCATGGCCGAGCGGCCGGACGGCACCATGTCGGTGAGCGATTGTGAAACCGTCAGCCGCGCCGTTTCGCCGGTGCTGGATCTCGAAGACCCGATCTCCACCGCCTATTATCTCGAAGTCTCCTCGCCGGGGATCGACCGTCCGCTCGTGCGCGTCAGCGACTTCGAGCGCTGGACCGGCCACGACGCCAAGATCGAGATGGCCGTGCCGGTGGCGGGCCGCAAGCGTTTTCGCGGCTTCCTGCGCGGCGTCGAAAACGGCGAACTCATGATCGAATTGCCGGACGTCAAGGAGGGCCTCGAGCCCATCGCCCGCGTTCCCCTCTCGGATCTGGGTGAAGCGCGCCTCGTTCTGACCGACGACCTGATTCGTGAGTCGCTGCGCCGGGGAACCGCGCCGACCACGGACGATCTTGATGAAGACACGGATGTGGTGGAAGCGCCTGAACAGGACAACGACCCGTCCGATACGAAACCGAACTAAGGAGTGACCTCGATGGCTGTTAGTGCCAACAGGCTTGAGCTCTTGCAGATCGCCGATGCGGTCGCGCGTGAGAAGGTGATCGACAAGCAGATCGTGCTGGACGCCATGGCGGACGCCATCGCGAAGGCCGCGCGGTCCCGCTACGGCGCCGAAACCGACATCCACGCCGAGATCAACCCGAAGACCGGCGAGCTGCGCCTGTCGCGCCACCTCCTCGTGGTCGAGGACGGCGCCATGGAGAACGACGCCCGCGAGCTCACCCTCTCGGAGGCCCGCGCCCGCCACAACCCGGCGGCCCAGGTCGGCGACGTGATCGCCGACACCCTGCCCCCCTTCGATTTCGGCCGCATCGCGGCCCAGTCGGCCAAGCAGGTGATCGTGCAGAAGGTGCGCGATGCCGAGCGCGACCGTCAGTACCAGGAATACAAGGACCGCATCGGCGAGATCGTGAACGGCGCCGTCAAGCGCGTCGAATACGGCAACGTGATCGTGGATCTCGGCCGTGGCGAAGCGATCATCCGCCGCGACGAGCTGATCCCGCGCGAGACGTTCCGCCCCGGCGACCGCATCCGCGCCTATCTCTTCGACGTGCGCCGCGAGACCCGCGGACCGCAGATCTTCCTGTCCCGCACCCATCCGCAGTTCATGGCGAAGCTCTTCGCCTCCGAAGTGCCGGAAATCTATGACGGCATCGTCACCGTGCAGGCGGTCGCCCGCGATCCGGGCTCCCGCGCCAAGATCGCCGTGATCTCGCGCGATTCCTCCATCGATCCCGTCGGCGCCTGCGTCGGCATGCGCGGCTCCCGCGTCCAGGCGGTGGTCGGCGAGCTCCAGGGCGAGAAGATCGACATCATTCCGTGGTCCCCCGATCAGGCGACCTTCATCGTCAATGCGCTCCAGCCCGCCGAAGTGGTGAAGGTGGTGCTCGACGAGGAAGCCGACCGCATCGAGGTAGTGGTGCCCGACGACCAGCTCTCGCTCGCCATCGGCCGCCGCGGCCAGAACGTGCGTCTGGCCTCGCAGCTCACGGGCTGGGACATCGATATCCTCACCGAAGCCGAGGAATCCGAGCGTCGCCAGAAGGAATTCGCCGAGCGCACCGATCTCTTCATGAACGCGCTGGACGTGGACGAGGTGGTGGGCCAGCTGCTCGCCTCCGAAGGCTTCCGCTCGGTTGAGGAAATCGCCTACGTGGATTCCGCCGAAGTCGCCTCCATCGAGGGCTTCGACGAAGACACTGCGGCCGAGATCCAGAACCGCGCCCAGGAATACATCGCCCGCATTGAGGCCGAGAACGAAGCCCGCCGCAAGGAGCTTGGCGTCTCGGACGACCTGAAGGAGATCGACGGCGTCACCACCGCCATGCTCGTGGCCTTCGGCGAGAACGACATCAAGAATGTCGAGGATCTTGCCGGCTGCGCCACCGACGATCTGGCAGGCTGGACCGAAGGCAAGGGCCCCGAGGCAACCCGCTACAAGGGCGCTCTCGACGGGTTCGACGTGTCCCGCACCGAGGCGGAAGCCATGATCATGGCGGCCCGCGTGAAGGCCGGCTGGATCGAGGCTCCTGAAGAAATCGTAGAGACCGAGGGATCGGCCGAAGAGGCCGAGACCGAGGCTCAGCCGTCTTAACAACGGCCATGGCAAAGCGAGGTCAGCACCCGTGCCGCGGCATGAACCGGAGCGCACCTGCATCATCACCCGCGAGGCTCAAAGCCCCGCGGGCCTGATCCGCTTTGTCCTCGGGCCCGACAATCAGGTCGTGCCCGATCTCAAGCACAAGCTTCCCGGCCGGGGCGTCTGGGTGACGGCCCGCCGCGATATGGTGGACGAGGCGGTGAAACGCCGCCTCTTCGCCCGCGCCTTCAAGACCGAGGCGAAAGCCTCTCCGACCCTCTCCCAGGACATCGAGCGCATGTTGCTGGAGGACCTGAGACAGGGCTTGGCGCTGGCCAATAAGGCAGGCTGCGTCATCACCGGCTTCGAAAAAGTCGAGTCGGCAATCACGGTTAAGCCCATCGTTGCCCTTATTCATGCCGCAGAGGCGGCCGAAGATGGGCGAAGAAAATTAGCGAACCCGTTGCGAAAACGCCTCGGCGAGGCAATATCTAGCTTTCCGGTCATCCAAGTATTGTCGAATGACGAATTGGGTTTGGCATTAGGCCGGTCACATGTGATACATGCTGCCCTCGTCGCGGGCGCTGGGAGCGACGGCTTTCTGAACCGCTGGCATCGTTACCGCACCTATTGCGGCATCGACGCCAATCTATCTGGCCTCGAAAACGAGACCGGCGAACCCACGATTTTGAAACCCGCAGGAACTGAGGCGGAATGACTGATACGAAAAACCAGGGCGACAAGACTCTTCACGTGTCGTCCAAGACGCTGTCTCTGAAGCGCCCCGTCGAGCAAGGCACGGTGCGCCAAAGCTTCTCCCATGGCCGCTCGAAATCGGTCGTGGTCGAGACCGTAAAGCGTCGCCCTGCTGCTGCCCCCACGGGGGGCAAGGACGAGAAGCCGGCTGTCTCCCAGGCTGCAGCGCCCGCTGCCGCGCCGAAGGCAGCTGCTCCGGCTTCGAAGCCGTCCAATCAAGGCGGACGCCCGCAACGCGGCGCGCCCTCCTCAAACGCGCCCCGGTCCGGCGTGGTGCTGCAGACGCTCTCCGACCAGGAGCGCGATGCCCGCATGAACGCGCTGGCCGATTCCCGTCGTCGTGACGAGGAAGACCGCAAGCGTCAGGCCGAAGAGGCTGCTCGCCGCGCCGAGCGCGAGGCTGCCGAGGCCAAGGATCGTGCTGCGGCAGAAGCCCGCAAGCAGGAAGAGGACGAGCGGCGCCGTCAGGACGAGGAGCGCAAGCGCCGCGCCGAGGACGAGGCTCGCCGTCGTCTGGGCGAGACAGCGGCTCCTGCTCCCGCACAGGCTCGCGACCGTACTCCGGCTCCGCGCCAGGATGGCCCGCGCGAAGGTCGCCCCGGCGGCTTCCGTCAGGACGGCCCGCGTGGCGATGGTCCCCGCGGTCCGCGTCCCGATGGTCAGCGTTCCGGCGGCTTCCGCTCCGAAGGTGCCCCGCGCGGTGAAGGCCGTCCAGGCGGTTTCCGCTCGGAAGGCGGCCCGCGTGGCGAAGGTCGTCCCGGTGGCTTCCGTTCCGATGGACCGCGTGAAGGCCGCCCTGGCGGTTTCGGCGGTGGTCCGCGCGTAACGGGCGGCACCTCCGGCGGTCGTCCCCCGAGCCTCAACCACATGGCCCGTCCCGCGGCTCCGGCGATCCCGGATCCGTCCACGGCCAAGCCCAATGCACGCACCGCTCCGCCGGTGGCAACCCGTGGCCCCGCCGTCGAGATCGATGACGATGAGGCACCGCGTACGGTTCGCCGTCCCGGCACCCCGGCAAAGCCGGCGGCTGCTCCGAAGACGCCCAAGGCCGCTCCCGGCGAGGAGCGCCGCCGTGGCCGCTTGACGCTCGCGACCGCCACTTCCGGCGAGGACGAGCGCACCCGTTCGCTCGCCGCGTTCCGTCGCCGCAACCAGCGTCTGATGGGCCACCGCCAGGTGGAGCAGAAGGAAAAGATCGCCCGCGAGGTGACGATTCCGGAAACGATCACCATCCAGGAGCTCGCCAACCGCATGTCGGAGCGCGCCGTGGACGTGATCAAGTTCCTGATGAAGCAGGGACAGATGCACAAGATCACCGACGTGATCGATGCCGATACCGCGCAGCTCGTCGCGGAAGAGCTCGGCCACACGGTGAAGCGCGTCGCGGAATCGGACGTCGAGGAAGGCCTTTTCGACACGCCGGACACGGACGAGAACCTCACGGCCCGTCCTCCGGTGGTCACCATCATGGGCCACGTCGACCACGGCAAGACCTCGCTGCTCGACGCGATCCGCAAGACCAACGTGGTCTCCGGCGAAGCCGGCGGCATCACGCAGCATATCGGCGCCTATCAGGTGACCTCGCCGCTCGGCGGCAAGATCACCTTCATCGACACCCCCGGCCACGCCGCCTTCACCGCCATGCGCGCCCGCGGCGCCAAGGTGACGGACATCGTCGTGCTCGTGGTGGCGGCCGATGACGGCGTCATGCCCCAGACCGTCGAGGCGATCACCCACGCGCAGGCGGCCGGCGTGCCGCTGATCGTGGCGATCAACAAGGTGGACAAGCCCGACGCGAACCCGCAGCGGGTGCGCACCGAGCTGCTCCAGCACTCGATTGTCGTGGAATCCATGGGCGGCGAAACCCTCGAATTCGAGGTGTCCGCCAAGACCGGCCACGGCCTCGACAGCCTTCTCGAAGGTCTGTCGCTCCAGTCGGAAATCCTGGATCTCAAGGCGAACCCGGAACGTTCGGCCGAAGGCACCGTCATCGAAGCCAAGCTCGATCGCGGTCGCGGTCCGGTAGCGACCGTGCTCGTCCAGCGCGGCACGCTGCGCACCGGCGACATCGTGGTGGCCGGCGCCGAATGGGGCCGCGTGCGCGCCCTGATCAACGATCTCGGCTCCAACGTGAAGGAAGCAGGCCCCTCGGTTCCGGTCGAGGTGCTGGGCTTCAACGGCACTCCGGAAGCCGGCGACCGCGTTGCGGTGGTCGAGTCCGAAGCCCGTGCCCGCGAGGTCACCGAGTACCGCACCCGTCAGAAGCGCGAACGCGCCGCAGCCCGCATGGGTTCGGCCGGACGTACGCTGGTGGACATGATGCGCGACCTGAAGGCCGGAGCCGGCCGCAAGGAGTTCCCGCTCGTGATCCGTGCCGACGTGCAGGGCTCGGCGGAGGCCATTGCCGGTGCTCTCGAGAAGGTTGGCAACGACGAAGTCGCTGCCCGCATCATCCAGGCCGGTGTCGGCGCGATCTCGGAATCCGACGTCACGCTGGCGGAAGCCTCCGGTGCGATCATCCTCGGCTTCAACGTGCGCGCCCACAAGGAAGCACGTGAATCCGCCGAGCGTGCCGGCATCGAGATCCGCTACTACAACATCATCTACGACCTCGTGGATGACGTGAAGGCGGCGATGTCCGGACTGCTCGCTCCGACGCTGCGCGAAGAGCGCCTCGGCGAAGCGCAGATCCTCGAAGTGTTCAACGTGTCGAAGGTCGGCAAGATCGCAGGCTGCCGCGTCCTCGACGGCGTGGTGCAGCGTGGCGCCCATGTTCGCCTCATCCGCGACAACGTGGTCATCCACGAGGGCAAGCTCGCTCAGCTCAAGCGCTTCAAGGACGACGCGAAGGAAGTCACATCCGGCCAGGAATGCGGTATGGCCTTCGAGAACTACCAGGACATGCGTGCTGGCGACGTGATCGAATGCTACCGCGTGGAAGAGGTGAAGCGGACATTGTAAGCCGCTCACCCTCTCGCTTCGACAGACTTGAAACGAACATCATGGCCGGGTCATCCCCGGCCATGATCCCTTTTGATCAATCCGGTCCAATCCCGGAGGACGACCATGGCAAAACGTTTTGAACAAACCACCGGCCCCTCCCAGCGCCAGCAGCGCGTGGCCGAGCTTATCCGCCACGCTCTCGCCGAGGTGCTCTCCCGCGGCGACATCCAGGACGACGTGTTGACGAAGAACGTCATCACGATTCCGGAAGTGCGCATGTCGCCGGACCTCAAGCTCGCGACCGCCTATGTGATGCCGCTCGGAGGCAAGGACGAGGATGCGGTGATCAAGGCTTTGGAGAAGAACAAGAAGGTTTTGCGCCAGGAAGTCGCCCGCCGCGTGAACCTGAAATTCGCGCCCGACCTGCGCTTCCGCCGCGACGAGAGCTTCGACGAGGCTGCCCGCATCGACGCATTGCTGCGCTCCGAGCGCGTGGCGCGCGATACGGGTAAACCGAGCGTCGACGAAGATGACGAGTGATCATCAGGAGAGCGCGTGGCCGAAAGTTGCAGTAACATTAGCAACATTTGGTGCCCTGATCCTTCTGAGTCTGATCGGACTTCGTCTGTTTGATCGAGGTCCTCTCATCACTGCTTATGACGAAGCTTGGCGAGACAGCTTTGGAACCAATGTCACAGAGGATGTCGCTGCAGCCCTACCCTTGGATAAATCTGCACGGGAAATGATGCAGTTTGTCGAGAGTAACGGGTTTGCCTGCAAACGCTCCGAACTCCTGCAGGATTTCGGTTTTCACATCTGTCAGCGTCGAAGATTACGCGTGAGGTTGCTTAGCTTCGCCTACGAAAAATGGGTCTTGGAATTTGAATGCCGAGCCAAACTTCCACGCTGCAACCATTTCGCGATGGTCCGGTGAGCGAAAGATCGAGCATAATGTCTGACGCACTCACGAACGCAGCGCTGGGCATCATCGATATCCGGTTCACGCCGTCGGCTGCAGATATGAAGGTTCTGTCGCGTCTTGCTTCAGACCGCGCCCTCATCATGATCCTGACGGTTCTTTCCCGCCTGGGCGCCTTTGCCTTTGGGGCAATCCTCACAGGCGCCGCCGTTTGGGCCTTGGGCGTGTTCGAAAGCGACATGCTGCAGACTGTGACCTTCGCCATTGCAGGCGGCTTGGCGGGTGTGGTGGCCTTTCGGCTTCTGATCGAAAAAGCCTGGCATCAACGCATTCGGCAGTTGCCCCTCAAGCGGGCACGAAACATGCATGTCATCGGCGATGGTCACGCTCTGACCGTCGAGGCCGAGCATATCAAAACCCGCATCGCCTTTTCAGGCATCGACCGTGTAGTCGTGGTGCCGACACATCTGGTTCTCTACCACGAGCGCATCCTGATCGCCGCCTTGCCGAAAAAAGCCTTTGAGGAATCTCAGGCTTTCGACGCCTTCGCGTCTTTTCTGCAGAAGCGCATTGCTCATCAAACTCACATATCTATTTCAGAGAAAACCGCATGACCGACGCACCTCAGAACGAGCGCCCTCCCCGCCGTCCCCATGGCGACCGCCCGAAGAAGCGCGACGTCAATGGCTGGATCATTCTCGACAAGGGCGTCGGCATGACCTCGACCCATGCGGTTGCGGTGGTGAAACGCGCGTTCTCCGCCAAGAAGGCAGGTCACGCGGGCACTCTCGATCCGTTGGCCTCCGGCATTCTGCCGATTGCCTTGGGTGAAGCCACGAAAACCGTGCCCTTCATCATGGACGGCCGCAAATCCTACGTGTTCACCGTCGCCTGGGGCGCGGAGACCAATACGGACGACACGGAAGGCGAGATCGTCGAGCGTACGGATAAGCTGCCTGAGGCATCGGAGATCGAGGCCCTGCTGCCGCGCTTTACCGGCTCCATTCAGCAGGTCCCTCCACGCTTTTCAGCCATCAAGATCCAAGGCGAGCGTGCCTACGATCTCGCCAGGGAGGGCGAGGTTGTGGAACTGCAGGCGCGCACCGTCGAGATCGACCGTCTCGCCCTCATCCATCATGACGGCAACCGCTCGGTAATCGAAGCGGATTGCGGCAAGGGCACCTATGTGCGCGCGATCGCCCGCGATCTCGGCCGCGCCCTCGGCTGCCTTGGCCATATCGCCGCGCTCAGGCGCACCCGCGTCGGGCCATTCTCGGAGCACGATGCAGTGACGGTGGACGATCTCACCACGGATCCTGCAGCGCTTCGCTCCGTGGACACGGCCTTGAGTGAAATTCCGTCGATCGCAGTCAGCCGCGACATGGCGAACCGCCTCATGCGCGGCCAATCCATTATCCTGCGTGGACGGGAGGCCCCTCTCACCGGCAAGGCTTACGCCACCTGCAACGGCGTGCTCGTCGCCGTCGGCGATATCGAGCGCGGTGAGTTGGTTCCGCACCGGGTGTTCAATCTGGGGGCTTAAAAACATGCCATCCCGGGCTGCGGTGCAGAACCCGGGATCGCTGGACGACAAGTGCACCTTATTCTGAAAGCGATCCCGGATCGGCTTGACGCCGTCCGGGATGACGCTTGTCGGAATTACCGGTCCGCCTTCAGGCCCTGTGCCTCGCGCGACAGGTACTTCAGCGTGATCGGCTCGATCATGTCGTAGATGGCCTGAGCGGTTTTTTCCTCTTCCCGCAGAGTCTCCTGGAGAGCGGGAACGAAGCGCTGGTGGCCGGCGGCTTGCGCCATGGCGATCAGCGACTTGTAGGACGCAATCTCGAAATTCTCGAAGGCATGATTGGCGAAGGTATTTTTCAGCACCTCGTCGGCCATGGGCATGTGGCCGGCCGCGGCCATGTTGGCCATGAACTGGGTGGCCATGTCCTTCAGCAGTGAGCGGTCCTCGCCGAAGGTGTGCAGCATCTCGTCGAGACGGCGCACCTGGCCTTCCGTCTCGGCAATGTGCCGGCGCAGAAGGTCGGACATTTCCGGATAGTTCTCGAAGCGCTCGACCTGACGCTGCATCAGCTGCAGCGCTTCCTTCTCAAGGGCATGCGCGTTCTGAAGACCAGTGATGAAAACGTTCTTCACGGTTTCATTGGAGGCAAGATCAGTCGTGCCGGTGCTGGCGGTCATGATGTCGGGTTCCTATATGAGAGGGTGTCTGGTTCACCAACCTCGCGACCGAATACTTGTTCCGGCGCATGCGGCACCGGACAGCCCGGAACCGGCCATCCTATTGTCAGGCTTGGCAAAAACGATTCCGCTGGTACTTATTCACAATTCGTGTATGGTGCGCCCGCCTCGAAGGGTTGACCCTTCGAAGGACCGTCTGGGCTTCCAGACCGCGCTGGACGACATCCCGGCCCGGCCTTTCCCCGACGAAACCGGCCCTGAGCCCCTCGGCCAAGGTCTCACGAAAAAGCAAACCTGAAAGGATATGCGATGTCGATCACTGCTGAGCGCAAGAACGCGCTTGTAAAGGAATTCGCGCAGAAGGCTGGCGACACGGGCTCCCCCGAGGTGCAGATCGCCATTCTGACCGAGCGGATCACCAACCTGACCGGTCACTTCAAGACCCACAACAAGGACAACCATTCCCGTCGTGGCCTCCTGAAGCTCGTCTCGTCGCGCCGTTCGCTTCTCGACTACCTGAAGAAGAAGGACGAGAACCGCTACAAGACCCTGATCGAAAAGCTCGGCATCCGCCGCTAAGCTTTTGACCTTTCCGTCCGGAGCACGGCTCCGGACGGTTTTTCCGGATGTGACCGAGAAATCATCTCCGGTGTTCACGAACGGATCGGGCGATAGAGCCTGACCGGTTCGCTCCGGCGCTGGCGAGACCTCGAGAAGAAGTCCCGGCGTCCCTTTGAGGAGATGGATGACGCGATGTCCATGGCAGGATCGCAAGAGGCTTGGAGAAGCGGGCAGACCCGCTTTACGAGCCTCTTGCCGTCTTGCTCATGGCATCGAGCCCCCGCTCCTGCTGTCATGAAAGACGAAACATGTTCGATACACAACGCGAAGAACTGATCTGGGGTGGGCGCAAGCTCACGCTCGAAACCGGCCGCATGGCCCGCCAGGCCGATGGCGCCGTGGTCGCCACCTATGGTGAAACTACCGTGCTCGCCACCGTCGTTTCGGCCAAGGAGCCGAAGGTCGGCATCGATTTCTTCCCGCTCACGGTGAACTACCAGGAGCGCGCCTATGCCGCCGGTCGCATCCCGGGCGGCTACTTCAAGCGCGAAGGCCGTCCGACCGAGAAGGAGACCCTCGTCTCCCGTCTCATCGACCGCCCGATCCGCCCCCTCTTCGTCGAAGGCTACCGTAACGACACTCAGGTTGTCGTGACCGTGCTCTCGCACGACCTCGAGAACGATCCCGACATCGTCGGCATGGTTGCCGCCTCCGCGGCCCTCACCCTCTCCGGCGTGCCCTTCATGGGCCCGGTGGGCGCAGCCCGCGTCGGCTATATCGGCGGCCAGTACAAGCTGAACCCGCCGCTGCAGGAAATGGACCAGACGGACCTCGACCTCGTGGTCGCCGGCACCGCCGACGCCGTGCTCATGGTCGAGTCGGAAGCCAAGGAACTGCCGGAAGACGTGATGCTCGGCGCCGTGATGTTCGGCCACAAGCACTTCCAGCCGGTGATCGAGGCCATCATCCGCCTCGCCGAGAAGGCCGCCAAGGAGCCGCGCGACTACCAGCCGGCCGATGTCTCCGACGTGGAGAAGGCCGTTCTCGAAATCGCCGAGAAGGACCTGCGCGAAGCCTACAAGCTCACCAAGAAGCAGGACCGCTACAATGCCGTCGACGCCGTGAAGGCGAAGGTGTTCGAAGCGCTCTGCCCCGCCGAGGGCGAAGCCAAGTTCGAAGCCGAGAAGGTCAAGGCCGTCTTCAAGGAAGCCCAGGCCAAGGTCGTGCGCTGGAACATCCTCGACACCGGCTCGCGCATCGATGGCCGCGATCTCAAGACCGTCCGTCCGATCCTGTCGGAAGTAGGCGTTCTGCCCCGCACCCACGGCTCCGCCGTGTTCACCCGCGGCGAGACGCAGGCGCTGGTCGTGACCACGCTCGGCACCGGCGAGGACGAGCAGTTCATCGACGAGCTGGAAGGCACCCGCAAGGAAACCTTCCTGCTGCACTACAACTTCCCGCCCTACTCCGTCGGTGAGACGGGCCGCATGGGCTCGCCCGGTCGCCGCGAAATCGGCCACGGCAAGCTCGCCTGGCGCGCCATCCACCCGATGCTGCCGGCGGCTCACGACTTCCCCTACACGATCCGCGTCGTGTCGGAGATCACCGAGTCGAACGGCTCCTCCTCCATGGCCACGGTCTGCGGCGCGTCTCTCGCGCTGATGGATGCTGGCGTGCCGCTCCGCCGTCCGGTGGCGGGCATCGCCATGGGCCTCATCCTCGAGGGTGAGCGCTTCGCGGTCCTGTCCGACATTCTCGGCGACGAGGATCACCTCGGCGACATGGACTTCAAGGTGGCCGGAACCGAGCAGGGCATCACCTCGCTCCAGATGGACATCAAGATCGCCGGCATCACGGAAGAGATCATGCGCGTCGCGCTCGAGCAGGCTCAGGCCGGCCGCACGCACATCCTCGCCGAGATGAACAAGGCCCTCACCGCTCCGCGCGCCGAACTCGGCGAGCACGCTCCGCGCATCGAGACCATGCAGATCCCGGTCGACAAGATCCGCGAAGTCATCGGTTCGGGCGGCAAGGTCATCCGCGAGATCGTGGAGAAGACCGGCGCGAAGATCGACATCAACGACGACGGCCTCATCAAGATCGCCTCCGCCGACGGCAAGTCGATCAAGGCCGCCTATAACTGGATCCGCTCCATCGTCGCCGAGCCCGAGGTCAATGTGATCTATGACGGTACGGTGGTGAAGGTGATGGAATTCGGCGCCTTCGTGAACTTCTTCGGTTCACGCGACGGCCTCGTGCACATCTCGGAGCTCGCCAAGAACCGCGTCGCCAAGGTCACGGACGTGGTCAAGGAAGGCGACAAGGTGAAGGTGAAGTTCCTCGGCATGGACGACCGCGGCAAGGTCCGTCTCTCCATGAAGGTCGTGAACCAGGAGACCGGCGAAGACATCACCGAGCAGCTCAAGGCTGAGCGCGACGCCGAAAAGGCCCAGCGCGACCAGCAGAAGGCCGCCAGCGGCGAGTAAGTCTCAAGGCTTATAGCTCCAGAATGAAAGCCTCGGTCTTCTGGACCGGGGCTTTTTTCTTGGTTTCAATGCTGGCAGAAAGGCGACACAGCTCAATTTCCATATTGCCGTGCCACTAAGTCCTCATGGCTTCAACAGATCATTACGGATTATGGCCTGTACCAAGGTCAGTATTATGCCAGACGTCGCTAGATCTTGCTCGAAATCCTACAAAACTGTATCCATATTCTGGTGGAACATCCTCTGGAACCCTTGCTTAGCTCTAAGCTTTGATGGGTAGGAGCCTCTAATGGTCGCTGTTAAGGCAAAAGCAAAGACTACATATACCGCCCGGGATCGGAGCGGTAAGTTTGTTGCTGTCGCCTCACGCGATCAGAGTGCAGTGCTTGTTGCCCGCCCTCCCCGGCCTTTGCAGGGGAAGGTCGACTATGATGAACTTATCACAACGGCCATGAAGAAGTTCTCGAAGACGCGGGCACGCCTTGCCGAGTGAGCCGCGTTGGCTTCCTCTTGAAGTCGTTATCACGATAAATCGCCGCGAAGTCGAAGAGACTGGTGAGCCTTTTGGCGTGCGAGATGATGGGCTTCTCGAAATGGCACTTATGAAGCCCCGGAACCTTTGGCTCTATGAGCATCAGGACGACATAGCGGTGCTCGCGACGGCCCTTTTGTTCGGGATTACACGTAACCATCCATTCCAACAAGGCAACAAGCGCACGGGGCTGACCGCCGCCGAGGTATTCGTTGCCCTCAATGGTTACAAACTAGAGGTACCGGATGGAGATCTCTTGGCCAATGCCATTCTCGATGTGATCACTGAGCGCGCTTCAGAGGAAGAGTTCAGCGAGGCCATGCGCGTCTTCGTCCGCTCGCTCTGAATATAGAGTTTGGGCCCGGGCCTATCTGAAATATCTTTTATTGAAGAATTTAACATCAGATGGAATGCTGTGCTCAGCAGCGTGAAAGATTTGTACGTGGAATTCTTCCTTTGTAGCGCAATCAGCGCTTAATGGGCGCGTTTTCGACCACACCCTTTCTTTGTCGACACTGCTCCTCACCTCAGCGGCAGATAAATATCTGTCCGCAACTCGGTCGGCGGGGTGTCGCGCGGGCTGTTGAGATAATCCTCGAAGACTGGGGCGTCGGCGGCTTCGCGGTTTGATGCGGGAAGCCATTGGCCGAAGAGCCAATCATAGGCCATGCGCATGTCGCCATAGGGGCCTTTGTATTTCAGAACCGCATAGTCGCCGCCTTGAACCTGTGTCGTCAGAAGCGGCGCATCGACCGCGACCGGATTGAAAACGGCAACGCCCGCCTGCGATCTCAACTCAGCCTCCGGCACGCTCGTCGGATCATCAATATAGACGCCGATCATGCGCATATCCGGCTTGATGAGATTGCGCGAAGCCAGCGTCGTGAACAGAAGGTCGAAGCTTTTGCCGATGCTCATGTAAGAGCCGCGATGATCGACCGCGATCAAATCCATGGCGGGAACGTGATTGAGGGCGATGTCATACATGGCTTGGATGTCCTGAAGTGTTGAGTCTTTGAAGACTGAATGGCTGCCGACCTCGCGGTATTTCGCAGGTGGCAGTCCGAAGGCGGCGCTGAAGGCGCGGGTGAAGGAGGCCTGGCTGTCGTATCCGGCGCGCATCGCGATCGCCTGAATGGATTTTCCAGTATGGGCCAGTTCGGCAGCGGCGCGCTGCAACCGCAGGCGCCTCACTGTCGCCGCGACCGTTTCACCGAAATAGCCGTGATAGATGCGGTGCCAATGATAGGGCGACAGGCAGGCGACATCGGCCAGAACATCGAGACTAAGTTCTTTATCCAGATGATCGTGGATATAGGCCGAAACGCGCATGAGGCGCCTCGCGTAAGTCTCTGAAACCGGTTTCTCCATGACCTGCCCTCAACTGACTATTTGCCTAACCTTAAGCGGAGAGGCTTTGATAAATCCTGCTGTTCTGAAGTTTCTCATCCTTCGTTTTAGAGAAGCCCAAGTTCGGCAAAATTGACCTGCCGGGGAACAAAAGTTATTTAGAATTATTCTAAAGAAAGGGTCTGCCATGCTCTCCCGCGTCTTCGGCTTTGACCGTCGTCCGTTCGATTCCTTGAGCGAACAGGAAATCCTGGCGCTCGCGATTTCCTCGGAAGAGGACGATGCGCGGATCTATCGCTCCTATGCGGAAGGTCTGCGGGAGCAGTTTCCGCAATCGGCCAAGGTCTTCGAGGAAATGGCGGTTGAGGAAGACGGGCACCGGTCGGCGCTGATCGAACTGCACCGCAAGCGCTTCGGAGAAACCATTCCGCTGATCCGGCGCGAGCATGTGCGCGGCTATTACGAGAGAAAGCCGGATTGGCTGGTGCGCCCGCTCGGCATCGAGAAGGTGCGGACGGCGGCGGAAACCATGGAGGCGCAGGCGCACCGCTTCTATGTGGAGGCTGCGAAGCGCTCGACGGATGCCTCGACGCGAAAGCTCCTCGGCGATCTCGCCACCGCGGAGATGGCGCACGAATCTCTCGCCCGCCGCCTCGGCCTCGCTCACACGCCGGAATCGGTAAAAGAGGAAGAGGCACAGACCGAGCGGCGGCAATTCATCCTGACTTACGTTCAGCCGGGACTGGCGGGCCTGATGGATGGATCGGTTTCGACCCTCGCGCCGATCTTCGCCGCGGCCTTCGCCACGCAGGATACCTGGCAGACCTTTCTCGTGGGCCTCTCGGCGTCCGTGGGTGCGGGCATTTCCATGGGCTTCACGGAAGCCGCCCACGACGACGGCAAGCTCTCAGGGCGCGGCTCGCCCATCAAGCGGGGATTTGCGTCAGGCATCATGACCGCCGTCGGAGGCCTCGGACACGCCCTGCCCTATCTGATTCCGCATTTCTGGACCGCGACGATCATCGCCGCCGCCGTTGTGTTCGTGGAGCTCTGGGCCATCGCCTTCATCCAGAACCGCTACATGGAGACGCCCTTCCTGCGTGCGGCGTTCCAGGTGGTGCTCGGTGGCGCGCTGGTCTTCGCGGCGGGCGTGCTGATCGGGAACGCCTAGCGTAGCGCCAGGATCACCCTCTCCTCTCCGACAGCGTGAACCATCCGATGCCGAGAATGACGAGAGCGGCGCCGAGCCAATCCGCAAGGCCCACCGCATCGCCGAGGATCGACATGGCGAGCACGATGGTGACCACGGGGCTGAGCATGCCGATGGTGGCGTTCGCCTGGGGCGTGATCTGCTTCAGGGCCGCGCTCATGAAGAACGATGGCAGCACCGTTGCGCCGAAGGCGAGGGCGAGGCTCAAACCCCATAGATGGGCTGACACGAACAGGTTCTCGAAAGGGTGCGTGACCAGAAACTGCAGGATGACGGCCACCCCCGCCGCGCCCATGGCGATGCAGGTGAACAATTGCGGGCCGATCGTCATGATCAAGGGCTTTGCGAGCAGTTGATACAGCGCGAAGGTGACGGCGGCGGCGAGCACGAAGAGGGTGCCTGTCATCGCGCTTGCGCCGAGGGCGGCAAAATTCTGTGAGAACATCAGCGCCAGGCCCACATAGCTCACCGCAAAGGCGAGCAGAGCCTTAGGCTTGATCGACTGGCGGAAAAAGGCTGCGCCGATGAGCACGACGAAGAGCGGGTAGGTGAACAGGATCAGCCGCTCGAAATGCGCGGAGATGTATTCGAGCCCCTTGAAGTCGAGATAGCTCGACGTCCAGTAACCGATGAGCCCGACGCCGATCACGCGCAGCCACAGCTTCGTATCCGGAAGCGTTTTCCCGCTGGCCTTCATGCTGGTGAAAGCGTGGATGCCGATGACGAGATAGAAGGGCAGGGCGAGGATCATGCGCAGAGCGAGCGTGGTCTCCGCATCGATGCCGTGCGCGTAGGCCAGCTTGATGAGAATGCTCTTGGTGGAAAACAGCGTCGCGCCCGCAGCCGCCATGGCATAGCCCATGTAAGGCGGTCGCTTGATGTCTTGGGCCACGGTCTCGGCGGAGGCGGTCATGCGAATTCCTTCCCTGCCACCTTTTTCACAGAGCCGGTGAGGGCACAAGGCTGACAGAGTGCATCCCACCGTTGCGGCCAAGGCGCAGCGAGTTTATGCCTTGGCCTCGTCCACCGCAGAAGAGGCGTTTCATGCCGGCCACGATCTCCAGCATCGCTGAACTCGAAGCGCTCTACGAGCTCCCGTCCGAGGCCTCGCTGCTGAAGGAGGTCGATCGCATCATCCCCGAATACCGCGCCTTCATCGAGGCCGCGCCCTTCCTGGCTCTCGCAACGCAGGGACCTGAGGGCCTCGACTGCTCGCCCCGCGGCGACGGGCCGGGCTTCGTGCGCGTTGCGGACGACAAGACCCTGCTGATACCGGACCGTCGCGGCAACAACCGCATCGATTCCCTTCGCAATATCGTACGCGACCCGCATGTTGCCCTGCTTTTCCTGATCCCTGGCATCGGCGAAACGCTCCGGGTGAACGGACGGGCGGTGATTTCCGTCGAACCACCATTGCTGGAGAGCTTCGCGTTCGACGGCAAGACACCGAAATCCGTCATCGCGATCACGGTGGAATCGGTATTCTTCCAATGCGCCCGCGCGATCCTGCGCTCGGATTTATGGAACCCGCAGAAGCATATCCCGCGCAAGGACCTGCCGAGCGCCGGCCAGATTCTGGCGGCCGTGACCCAGAACCGTTTCGACGGCGAGGCATATGACAAAGTCCTGCCGGAACGTCAGAAAACGACTCTCTACTGAACCTCGTGGAGCTGCCGCCTATCTCCCACGCGCCCTCTTGACCATCAGGGCCTGCCCGTCGGAAAAGCGGAGGCAGTCTTCTTGAAAGGGGCACATCATGACCATTCAACGCATCAAGTCCGGTCCCCGCATGAGCGGCGCCGTCGTCCACGGCAACACGGTGTATCTCGCAGGCCAAGTCGCCAACCAGAGCGCCGGCAAGAGCGTGACCGAGCAGACGCAGGAAATCCTGTCGATCATCGACAGCCTGCTGGCCGAGGCCGGCACCGACAAGTCGAAGCTCCTGATGGTCAACATCTGGCTGACCGACATGAGCACGTTCCAGGAAATGAATGCCGTGTGGGACGCCTGGGTTTCCCCCGGCAATACGCCCGCCCGCGCCACCGTCGAGGCAAAGCTGGCGGCTCCCCAGTTCAAAGTCGAGATCGCCGTCATCGCGGCGAAGTAAACTCTTCGACGCAAAAAAGAAGCGGGCCGAAAGCCCGCTTCAATCTTTTCAAGCTCACGCCGTCTTATGGGCAGGCGTGACGGCGCCCGTCATAGCCCAGATAGGTGCCCGAAGCCGGATCGTAGGACCGGAAGCGCTGAGCGCAGTAAGCGTGGACATTGCTGCTTGGAGCGGCCTGAGCCTGCGACTGGGCAAGGGCCCCGCCGATGATAGCGCCGGTGGCAAGGCCCAGAGCGCCGGCGGCCAGGGCGTCACCGCGGTCGCGGCGATAATAGCGGCGCTCCCCGTAACGAGGGCCACCGCGATAATAGCGACGCTCCACATAGCGCGGACCGCCACGGTAGTAACGGCGATACTGCACGTAATCGGCCTTCACGTCGCCATTCTGGATCGCAGCGACAAGGCCATTCAGGGGAGCCTTCTGCACTTCAGCTGCCGAGGCAGGCGCGGTGAAGGCTGCGGTGCCAAGAGCTGCCGTCGCAGCGAGAGCCATCAACATTTTACGCATAAGGTAACTCCTTGGAGGGTTTTCAGCGTTGTGAGCCGAACGCATCAGGCAAGGCGTCGTTCCCTAGCGTGGCCTTTTTTGCCTAAGAGCTCTCGCGAAAACGTGAGGGAGCGCCAGCCGGTGCTGCCCGGCCACGCTTCACGGAGGAGGGGGCATTTGCTTCGCGCATTCTCAGCTGTCCGGTCGGGCAGAGATCGAGAATGACGCAGCGTCCGCAGGCTGGATTGTTGAAGAAGCAGCAGCGCTGCCCATGCAACATCATGACTTCATGATTATCATAAACGGCTTGGGCATCCCATTCCGGGGGGAGCAGGGCGAAGAGAACCGCATGCGACGGCCCCACGGCCACGTTGCGTGCGATCAGGCCCGTGCGCGCAGCCACACGGTGATGATGTGAATCGACGGGGAGAGCTGCTTTCCGCAGTGTCGAAAAGGATAGAACGGCCGCGCTCGTTTTCGGCCCGATGCCGGGGATGCTTTCGAGCCATGCACGCGCTTCCTCCACCGGCATCTCGCTCAGGAAATCGAGGGAGAGGGCGCCGTGACGCTCTTCGATAGCGTGCAAAATCGCCTGCAGGCGCGGCGCTTTCTGCTCAGGCCAGGTTACGCCCTGAATCGTTTCTTCCACTTCCTCGGTCGGAGCGTTCATCAGCGCCGCCCAATCGGCATAGCGCGCCCGCAACGCTTTGTACGCGCGACCTGAATCCGCGTTGCGGGTGCGATGCGACAGAAGCGAGGAAATCAGCTCGCTCAGCGGGTCGAGAGTATGGAAGTAGGGAATCGGGCAACCATAGGCTGCGCAAAGACGCTCGTGGATCGCGAGCGCCTTGGCCTTCAGGTCCTGCGGTTCCGGATTCATGGGCTTTCAAGTCGGAACCCGACTCGCCGGTTCCATAAGTCCGAGTCGGAAGGGCTGGCGTGTCGTGAAACCACGTTCGCTTGTGCCTATCGTAGCGTTGACTTATATGAAGCTCGTAAGCGAGGACGGCCTCCCCCAGCCTTCTGGGACAATCGTTCGGGACGACCCGAACTTTTCCCGCTGGGGTTTTTCATGCGCACGACACGCGACCGGATTCGTCACGCCATCAGCTTCGAAATCATCGGACTTGCCCTCATCACGCCCCTCGGCGCTTGGGTTTTCGACATGCCCATGCACGATATCGGCGTGATCGGTTTCGCAAGCGCGACTATCGCCACGCTTTGGAACTACATCTACAATCTCGGCTTCGACCATGTCATGCAGCGGGTGAGGGGAAGCACGCTAAAGACCGCGCCGATCCGTGTGCTGCACACGATCCTGTTCGAAGGCGGCCTTCTGGTCGTGCTGCTGCCGCTCATCGCCTGGTATCTCGATATCGGCCTGTGGCAGGCCTTCCTGATGGACGTGTCCTTCGCCCTTTTCTACATGGGCTACGCTTTCGTCTTCAACTGGGCTTATGACCGTCTGTTTCCGTTGCCGGAATGGCGAGAGCTGGGAGCAGCCTGAAGACCACGATGCGGCGCTACGCAGAGCCGCATCGAACTCCGATCACAGGATGAAGCGGCTCAGATCCGTATTCTTGGCAAGCATCTCGACCTCGCCGCGCACGTAAGCGGCATTGATGGTCACCGTCTCGCCGGAACGGTCGGGTGCGGTGAACGACACGTCGTCGAGCACGCGCTCCAGAACCGTCTGCAACCGGCGCGCGCCGATGTTCTCAACCGTGTTGTTCACCTCGACTGCCACTTGCGCCAGCGCGTCGATGGAATCGTCCGTGAATACCAGCTCCACGCCTTCCGTCCTCATGAGCGCGACGGATTGCTTGATGAGGCTTGCCTCCGTTTCCGTGAGGATGCGTTTGAAATCCTCGACGGTAAGCGGTGACAGCTCCACGCGGATCGGCAGGCGGCCCTGCAATTCGGGGAGAAGATCCGACGGCTTGGAGACGTGGAACGCGCCCGACGCAATGAAGAGGATATGATCCGTCTTCACCGGTCCGTATTTGGTGGACACTGTCGTGCCTTCGATGAGCGGCAGCAGATCGCGCTGCACGCCTTCGCGCGATACGTCCGCGCCCGAGCGGCCTTCGCGCGCGCAGATCTTGTCGATCTCATCGAGGAAGACGATGCCGTTGTTCTCCACCTGACGCAGGGCTTCCTGCACGATGGCGTCCTGGTCGAGCATCTTGTCGGCTTCTTCCGTCACCAGCGGCTCGTAGGCTTCCTGCACCGTGGTGCGCCGCGTCTTGCGCTGTCCGCCGAAAGCCTTGCCGAACATGTCGGAGAGATTGATCGCGCCCACCGATGCGCCGGGCATGCCGGGAATCTCGAACATGGGCATGCCGCCCCCGCCCGATTGCTGCAGCTCGATCTCGATTTCCTTGTCGTCGAGTTCGTTGTTGCGCAGTTTCTTGCGGAAGGAATCGCGCGTGGCGGCGCTCGCCGTGGATCCGACGAGTGCATCGAGCACGCGCTCTTCCGCTGCAATATGGGCCTTCGCCTGCACCTGGCGGCGACGCTCGTCCTTCACGAGACCGATGCCGATCTCCACCAGATCGCGCACGATCTGCTCCACGTCACGGCCCACATAGCCCACTTCCGTGAACTTCGTCGCCTCGATCTTAATGAAGGGCGCGCCCGCAAGCTTGGCGAGACGTCGGGAAATCTCCGTCTTGCCGCAACCGGTGGGGCCGATCATCAGGATGTTCTTCGGCGCGACTTCCTCTCGCAGAGAGCCTTCCAGCTGCTGACGCCGCCAACGGTTGCGAAGCGCAATGGCGACGGCGCGCTTCGCGTCGTTCTGGCCAACGATGTAACGGTCGAGTTCGGAAACGATTTCGCGGGGGGAGAATGTGGTCATCAATCGGTCTTTCAGAGCCATCCAAAGGCGGAAATGAATTTATTCTGCTTCCAGCGTTTCAATGACGATGTTCGCATTCGTGTAGACGCAGATGTCGGCGGCAATCGCGAGAGAGCGGCGGACGATGGCTTCCGCATCCATATCGCTGTCGGCCAGCGCCCGGGCCGCGGCCAATGCGTAATTGCCGCCCGAGCCGATGGCCATGATCCCGTTTTCCGGCTCCAGTACGTCGCCGGCGCCGGAGAGCAGCAGGCCGACCTCCTTGTCGGCCACCAGCATCATCGCCTCCAGGCGGCGAAGATAGCGGTCGGTGCGCCAGTCCTTCGTGAGCTCCACGCAGGCGCGGGTGAGCTGGCCGGGATATTGCTCCAGCTTGGCCTCAAGCCGCTCGAAGAGGGTGAAGGCATCGGCGGTGGAACCTGCAAAGCCCCCGATCACACCTCCCTTGGACAGGCGGCGGACCTTCCGCGCGTTGCCCTTCACCACCGTCTGGCCGAGGCTGACCTGCCCATCGCCGCCGATGACGACGCGGCCCCCTTTGCGGACCATGAGGATCGTGGTGGCATGCATGCGGGGGGTAGCGTCTTCGGACACGAGGAGAGCTCCAACGGGCGGGGAGGGGAAAGCCTTACGAACCCTGACTTAATCACTCATTCCTTAAAAGCAACGCGGGTAGCGTTTCTTGCGCACTCTTGCTAGAACGCCCTCGTCTTACCTCTCCGCAAAGGACATTCATGATGCGCTCCGCGAGCGTCAGCCGTCGCACCGCCGAGACCGATGTCGCCGTGTCGATTGCCCTCGATGGCACCGGCAAGGCTGAGATCTCCACGGGGGTCGGCTTCCTCGACCATATGCTGGAACTCTTTGCCCGACACGGTCTCTTCGACCTGACCGTGAAGGTGACGGGCGACCTGCATGTGGACCAGCATCATACGACGGAAGACACGGGCATCGCGCTGGGCCAGGCCATCCTCAAGGCGCTTGGCGACAAAAAGGGCATCACCCGCTACGCGGATATCCATCTGCCGATGGACGAGACCCTGACGCGGGTCGCTCTGGACATTTCCGGCCGCCCGTTCCTGGTCTTCCGCACCTCCTTCCCCACGGAGAAGATCGGCGTGTTCGACACCGAGCTGGTGCGCGAATTCTTCCAGGCCTTCGCCGTCCAGGCGGGGCTGACCCTTCACGTGGAGACGCTCTACGGGGAGAACAGCCACCATATCGCCGAAAGCTGCTTCAAGGGCCTGGCACGGGCCTTGCGTCAGGCGGTGGCCATGGATCCGAGGGAAGAGGGACGCGTTCCCTCCACCAAGGGTACGCTCTAATTCAAGCAAGAGACACCTTGTCCGGCAAGGATTTCAGCTGGCCGGCAGGGCTTGAGGAAACGACGCCATGACCACCTATACCTTGCACCTTCCGCGCGATGCGCGGCCGGGTGATCCGGCTGCTTTGGACGAGGCGGAACTCGTGAAGGATGCGTTCTCCTGGGGCGCGTTCTTCTTCACCTTTCTCTGGTTTTTCTTCCACCGGCTCTGGCTTGCGGGCTTGGGCGTGCTGGTGCTCGTCCTCGCCTTCGGCGCGCTGATGCAGGTGCTGAACGTGCATGACGCCGCCGGCACCGTCGCGGCGCTTCTGCTGCAGGCTCTGATCGGCCTCGAGGCCAACAGCCTCAGGCGCTGGACCCTGGCGCGCCATGGCTATGCCCTTGCCGATGCGGTGACGGCCGCCGACAAGGACGAAGCCGAGGCCAAGGCGTTCGCCCGCTGGCTCGCGCCGCGTCCCGCCTCTACTCGCATTCCGGCGCCCGCGCCGGTTCCGACAACCCCTCGGAGGATCGATCCCGTGATCGGCCTCTTTCCCGATGCGGAGCGTCCCCGTTGAGCGTCGTCATCATCGATTACGGGTCCGGCAACCTGCACTCCGCGGCCAAGGCTTTCGAGCGCGCGGCCCGCGAGGCAGGCCTCGACGAAACCATTGCCGTTTCCTCCGATCCGTCTCTCGTCGCCAAGGCCGACCGGATCGTGCTGCCGGGCGTCGGCGCTTTCGCCGATTGCCGGCAAGGCCTCGATTCCGTACCCGGCATGGTGGAGGCGCTGCAGCGCGCCGTGCATGATGAGGGCCGCCCCTTCCTCGGCATCTGCGTGGGCATGCAGCTCATGGCGACGCGCGGCCTGGAACACACCACGAGCTACGGCCTCGACTGGATCCACGGCGATGTGAAGCCTATCGAGCCCAAGGACCCTTCCTTGAAGGTGCCGCATATGGGCTGGAACACGCTTGAGCTGGCAAAGCCTCATCCGCTGCTGGACGACATTCCCACCGGGCCCGACGGTCTGCACGCCTATTTCGTGCATTCCTATGCGCTCTCGCCCAGCGATCCGTCGGACGTTGTCGCGACCACCGATTACGGCGGGCCGGTCACGGCCATCGTCGGGCGCGACAACATCGTCGGCACCCAGTTTCATCCTGAAAAGAGCCAGGCGCTCGGCCTCAAGCTCATCGCCAATTTCCTGAGGTGGCGCCCGTGATTCTTTACCCCGCAATCGATTTGAAGGAAGGCCGCTGCGTTCGCCTGATCCAGGGCGACATGGACCAGGCGACGGTCTTCAACGACGATCCCGCCGACCAAGCCGCAATCTTCGAACGTCAGGGCTTCGAGTGGCTGCACGTGGTCGATCTCGACGGCGCCTTTGCCGGCAAGCCGATGAATGCTTCCGCCGTGGAGGAAATCCTCAAGCGTGTGAAGATTCCCGTGCAACTCGGCGGCGGCATCCGCGACATGAAGACCGTCGAGGGTTGGCTGTCCAAGGGTGTCTCCCGCGTGATCATCGGCACCGCCGCCGTGCGCGATCCGGCATTTGTGTGTGAGGCCGCGCGTCTCCATCCCGGCAAGATCGCGGTGGGCATCGACGCGAAGGACGGTCTCGTGGCCGTGGAGGGCTGGGCACAGACTTCCACCCTTTCAGCCGAAGAACTCGGCCGCCGTTTCGAGGATGCGGGCGTCGCCGCCATCATCTACACGGACATCGCCCGCGACGGCATTCTCAAGGGTCTCAACTTCCCGATGACGCTGGGCTTGGCCCGCGCCGTCTCGATCCCGGTCATCGCCTCGGGCGGCCTTGCTTCCATGGCCGATATCGAGCGTCTCACGCAACCCGATTGCGCCGTGCTCAACGGCGCCATTTCCGGCCGCGCGCTCTATGACGGGCGCATCGATCCGGAAGAAGCTCTGGCGCTGTTGAAATCCGTGCGCAAGGACAATGCCTGATGCTGAAAGTGCGTCTCATTCCCTGCCTCGATGTGAAGGACGGGCGCGTCGTGAAAGGCGTGCAGTTTGTCGATCTCGTCGATGCGGGCGATCCGGTGGAGGCCGCGAAAGCCTATGACGCGGCTGGCGCGGATGAGCTCTGCTTCCTCGACATCACCGCAAGCGTCGAAGCGCGCGGCATCCTGCTCGACGTAGTGCAGCGCACGGCCGAAGCCTGCTTCATGCCGCTCACGGTTGGCGGTGGCGTGCGCACGGTGGAGGACATCCGCAAGCTCCTGCTCGCGGGCGCCGACAAGGTGTCGATCAACACCGCTGCCGTGAAGAACCCCGACTTCGTGCGCGAAGCCTCGGAAAAGTTCGGCGCGCAATGCATCGTCGTCGCCATCGACGCGAAAAAGGTGTCCGGTGAAGGCGAGGAGCCACGCTGGGAAATTTTTACGCACGGCGGCCGCAACGCCACCGGCATCGATGCCATCGCCTTCGCCAAGCAGGTGGCGGAGCTCGGCGCGGGCGAACTGCTCGTCACCTCCATGGACCGTGACGGCACCAAGGGTGGCTATGACCTCGCGCTGGTTCGCGCCATCGCGGATGCCGTCTCCGTCCCCGTCATCGCCTCCGGCGGTGTCGGCAATCTCGACCACCTCGTTGACGGTGTCGAAAAGGGCCATGCCAGCGCGGTGCTCGCGGCCTCGATCTTCCATTTCGGAACATATACGATTTCGGAAGCCAAGGGCTACATGGCCGAGAAGGGCCTGAAGATGCGGCTAGACCGCGTTCAGTAGGTTCAGATGCCGATCAATCTGGGGATGTTAGACGAAGTCAGTCGTGACTTCGCCGCCTATGTTGCGGAACACAGGCCCGATTGGCTCGCGTATGCACGCTTGCTGCCTATTAGCGAGAATTCTAACCTGCATCATCTGGAGGTCGAGTTTCCCAACCAGCCCGGTGCAGAGGCTCAAGAGCCGTTCTGGATTTCAACCTATGGTGAAGAAGTCACTGTCGGACTGGATGCGCATCACGCGCATTTTCCTTGGCCAAAGGATTACAATGGAGAAGATGGCAGACCGGCTGCAATGAAATACATCCATGCGCTGATGAACGAGGAACTGGTGGTCGTTTCCTTCTGGGACGGTACTAGAATAAGATGCAGTTCGTCGGAGCAGCCTAAAAATCTGTCGATATATGAAGAACAGCCGGGCGGCGCATCGGAGCTGCGTATCAGGTCCTGGCGTGGAAGTTACAACAGGACTTTGCGGTTCGATTGGGATAGTTACCTCAAGACGATAAAAGGCTCACCTTCGTGACCTTCACAGAGAACTGCCAGTCAGCACTAATGCGGTTTTCTATGACAACCGCGGCCCCGACAGCATGAAAGAATTTTGCCCATGACGGTCTCCAACGAGGATGATCTGAACAAGCTCCGGGAGATCGGCAGGATCGTCGCCAATACTCTCGAGGCCATGGCTGCGGCCCTTGAGCCGGGGATGACGACGGCGGAGCTCGACATGATCGGGCGCAAACTGCTCGAGGAGGCTGGCGCTCGATCGGGCCCGGAGCTGGTTTACAATTTTCCCGGCGCGACCTGCATCAGCGTGAACGAGCAGATTGCCCACGGCATTCCCGGAAACCGCCGGATCGAGGCGGGCGATCTCGTCAACATCGACATCTCGGCGGAAAAGAACGGGATTTATGCGGATACCGGCGCGTCCTTCGCGGTGCCGCCCACCACTCATGCCGTCAAGCGGCTGTGCCAGGATGGCCGTCGTGCCATGTGGGTCGGTTTGCGCCAGGTCGGTGCCGACAAGCCGATCGCCGGCATCGGCCAGGCCATCGGGACATTCGCCAAGAAGAACGGCTATACCCTGGTTCGCAACCTCGCGAGCCACGGCATCGGCCATTCCCTTCATGAGGAGCCGGGGGAAATCCCCACCTGGCCCGTCCGGTCCGAGCGCCGGATCATGAACGAGGGACTCGTCTTTACGGTGGAGCCGTTCCTGTCTCTGGGCGCGAACTGGGCCACGGACGGCGATGACGAATGGACCCTGCTCAGCGACCCGCCCGCGCCGACGGTGCAGTACGAACATACGGTCGTCGCCACCCGTAACGGTCCCCTTGTCGTAACATTACCGGGCTAGTTCAAACCATGACCACTTTCACCCTCGACGATCTCTCCCGCATCGTGGCCCAGCGTGCAGCGGCTCCCACATCGGAATCCTATACGGCAAAGCTCCTGAGCGAAGGCCCCGCCAAGGCGGCCAAGAAGCTCGGAGAGGAAGCGGTGGAGGCCGCTTTGGCCGCCGTCCAGGGCGACCGGCAGAACCTCACGGCCGAGGCGGCGGACGTCCTGTATCATCTTTTGGTCGTGTTGCAGGGCGCGGATATTCCGCTAAGTGACGTTATGGCCGAATTGGAACGCCGCACCGCGCAGTCGGGGCTCGCCGAGAAGGCCGCGCGCAAGCTGTGACCTCACAGAAGGGGGCTCGCATGGATCAGCCCAACGTGGTTTCGCCCGAAACCGATGATGGCCTTTCGCCCTACCGCACCTTCACACGCGACGAATGGGCGAAGCTGCGTGCCGATGCGCCCATGACGCTCACCGCCGACGAGGTGGTGCAGCTGCAATCCCTCAACGACCCGATCTCGCTGGACGAGGTGGCGGCGATCTATCTGCCGCTGTCACGCCTGCTCTCGCTCTATGTTGCGGCCACCCAGGGGCTGTTCAGGGCAACACAGCGCTTCCTGCTCGCCGAGCAGGAGGAAAAGGTTCCCTACATCATCGGCGTCGCGGGCTCGGTAGCGGTCGGAAAGTCCACTACGGCGCGCGTGCTGAAAGCCCTTCTCGCCCGCTGGCCCAACACGCCGAAGGTCGACCTCGTGACCACCGACGGCTTCCTTCTGCCCAATGCCGAGCTGACGCGGCTCGGCCTGATGGAGAAGAAAGGCTTTCCGGAGAGCTACGACACCGGCAAGCTCCTGCGCTTCCTGGCCGACATCAAGGCGGGCAAACGCAACGTTAAGGCGCCGCTCTATTCGCACCTCGTCTATGATGTGGTGCCCGGCGAGGAAACGACGATCGACCGGCCGGACATCCTCATCGTCGAGGGCCTGAACGTGCTTCAGCCCGCGCGCATGCCGAAGGACGGCGAGGCCATTCCCTTCGTGTCCGACTTCTTCGACTTCTCCGTTTATATCGACGCCGACGAGGAGGACCTGCACCGCTGGTACGTGAACCGCTTCCTGCGCCTGCGCCATACGGCCTTCCGCGACCCGCTGTCCTATTTCCGCCGCTACGCGGAGCTGCCGGAGGCGGAAGCCATGAACATCGCCGACGGCCTGTGGAACCGGATCAACCTGCTGAACCTGCGCGAGAACATCGTGCCCACACGCCAGCGCGCCAGCCTGATCCTGACGAAGGGCGCGAGCCACCGGATCGAGACGGTGGCGTTGCGACGGCTTTAGAGCATTTCCCGCGAAGTGGCTCCGGTCCATCCTGAGAAGCGCCGTCAAGCAGGAAGAGTGTCGATTCCACGCAAGTGGAAACGACTCGCGGTATTGAACCCAAGAGTCCGTACGATGCGCTAATCCGCGAACGTCGTCCCCACCCGGCGCACGGTCGAGAAGCGGTTCTCGTAATAGACCGATGTGTAAGGCACCTGGACATATTCGAGCGTCTTGCGGGCAGCCCAGCCCGGGAGCGTGTCCCTGTACCGGGCGAAATTCGGATTCGGTCCCGTTCCAAACAGCACTTCGTTGAGATTCAGCCCGACCCCGACATAGAAGGATCGTTCAATCGGGTAGCCGAGTTCGCGCTCCTTCTCCTCGAAGCCGCGCGCATCGAAGCCGACATGTAGCTCGGCGTAGCGTAGCGGCGTGTCCTTGAGCGTTTCGAACCCACTGCCCTTCAGCGCCATGATGTAGCGCTGGCGCTCATATGGGGGAAGAATTCCGTTATCCCCTGTGATGCCGGGCCGCTCAAAGCTCGCAGGCGTATACATGATCCGCCAGTCCAGCTTTTCTCTCATCCCAGGAATTGAATTCCTGAAGACGGAGAAGAGGGCCCCGACACCGTTCGCCACGATATCCTCGCGCGAGAAACGGTGCCTGCCGGTGAACCCGTCCACGGTCTCCACCAATCCCATGATCCCGAATGCGACGAGTGCGGCCGTGATCGGAGCGCCCGCTGGGTTGGACGCATTCGCCCGGATCCTGTCCGTCAGAATGTCGGCGATGACATATGTCGAGAACGAATGGCCAATCTTATCCATTCCCCCGTGCCGGGTGTTCTTGGAGAACCATCCCTCCTCGATGGTCTGGAATCCGGAGGTATTGCCCCAATCCCAATCCTTGAGGCCGACAATGACAATGGCCGCCCCGACGATGGAGAGTTCCCACCGGACCGCATGCAGATGATCGCCCAGTTGGTTGAGTGAGTAGAAGGTCGGCGGGATAGGAGTCGGCTCGAGATCGGCAGGCGCGGACGACACGCCCGGTGCGGCCGCGACCGCTTGCGTCCCGTTCGGTTGCGCCAGGGATGCTTCCGGGCGAAGAAAGGTACCCAGAAGCGCAAAGCACGCGACGAAGGCGAACACCCGCATTGGCCGGTCCTCTCCAATGCCCCCTGGCCATACCTTATCTATGGCCCGGTGCGGAACTCAAGCCCCCTGGCCGAAGCGGCTCGGGGCGGGGCCGGGAGACGTCGAAGAAGGTAATCCGAGCCTTAAGATCGAGCACGGAATACGGGCATCCATGGATTCCATCCGTGAGGCTGTGCCAACCATTTCATAACCTTGAGCGTTGTGCCTCCGTAAGAGGGAGGCCGCATGTCCACGCCACCGGTCGAGGAAAAGCTGAAGCGCAGCGCCGAGCATGCGAAGGAAGCCGCAGAACAGACTCAGGAAGCGGCTGAGAACACGCAGGAAGCTGCCGAGCAGACACAAACGGCTGCAAAAACTACGGCCAAGGCAACCGTTCAGCTGAAAGACAGCGCCGATCGGCGCACGGAATTGGCTGCCAACCGCACCGTCTTTGCCGCCGAGCGCACCTATGCGGCCTGGGTGCGTACGGGCTTGGCTTCGCTCGCCTCCGGCATCGGCGCGCAGAAGCTCCTGGCTGGAGTGGTACCGGGATGGATGATCGTGTCGACCGGCTCCGTGCTGGTTCTGTTCAGCGCCTTCTGCTTCGCGGCGGCCGTGTGGCGTCAGCTGTTCACAGGCGCGCAGCCGCCGCATCCGGACGTGCAACGCCTTCCGCCGTATCTCTTGGTGATCTTCAACGGCTTCCTCGCCCTCGTCTCGCTCGCAGCCCTGTTCGGGCTGTGGTTCGGAAGAACGGGCGGCAATTGAGCGGCAGTGTTGCCTGCTTGGACGAGCGTTGCGGCTTGGACTAGTCTTTGCCGCGCAAGTTGCGAGCATGGGGTGACCGCATGAAACACCGGCAAATGGCGCTCACGCCCAACCTTGTCGCGTTCTGTCATCGCCCGCTCGAGGATCCTGGTCCTGAGCCGGGACTGCTCTATCACACGTCCGAAGACTATGATTCCATCGTTGCCAGGATGCTCGCATCGCATCCACCTGGGAAGGATGCTTGGCTTTTCGCCTATGGATCGCTGATCTGGAAGCCTGAAGTCGAGCATATCGAGGCCCGACGAGGTACGGCACATGGGTGGCACCGATCCTTCTGTTTCCGGATCACACGCTGGCGCGCCACGCGGGAGCAGCCTGGGCTCATGATGGCGATGGATCGCGGCGGGCAGTGCCAGGGAATGCTTTATCGACTTCCGGGGCACAATCTCAGCGAGCAGTTGGGAAAGCTGTTCCGTCGCGAGTTCACCGTGAAACCGGCAAACAGCATGCCACGCTGGATCAAGGTTGCGACTGAAGAGGGCCCTGTCACAGCCATCGCGTTCGTCATGAACAGGCAGGCGCCTGCTTATGTCGGAAGACTTACGCTTGAGGATGTGTCCGAGGCACTGGCAAAAGCCTGCGGCCATTGGGGATCAGGCGCGGAATATCTGCACAACACCGTCGTGCATCTGGAAGAGAACGGTATTCACGACAGCAATCTCTGGCGGCTGCAGAAGCTGGTTGCCGCCAGAATTGCCGTGTTGAAAGAAAACGGGGCCGGTCCTTAACCAAGCAGACCCTGTTGCTGCGCCAGCTCGCGCAGATTCGTCTGCGGGCGCGCGCCGAGGTGGCTGATGATTTCCGCCGCCGCCAGGCCGCCGAGGCGGGCGCAATCGGCAAGCTCCATGTTCTGCACGAGACCGGTGAGGAAGCCGGAGGCGAAGAGATCGCCCGCGCCGGTGGTGTCGACCACGCGCTCGACCGGAAAAGCCGGAACGGCCAGCGTCTCGCCGCGGCTGACCACAAGCGCGCCGTCCGCCGAGCGGGTAATGGCACCGAGCACCTTTTCCTCACGCAGGGCGGCCAGAGCGGCCTCGGGCGAGGAGGTGCCGTAAAGGCTCTGCAGCTCGTGGATATTGGCGAACAGAATGTCGAGGCTGCCGTCGCGCATGAGGCCGAGGAACTCGTCGCGGTAGCGGTCGACGCAGAAGGCGTCGGAGAGGGTCAGCGCCACCTTGTTGCCGGCCTCATGGGCGATCTTCACTGCTTTGCGGAAGGCTTCCTTCGCGAGCGGCGGGTCCCAGAGATATCCTTCGAGATAGACGATGGAGGAGGCGCGCACGGTCTCCGGGTTCACGTCATCGGGGGTCAGGTTCTGGCAGGCGCCGAGATAGGTGTTCATGGTGCGCTCGCCGTCCGGCGTCACCAGGATGAAGCTGCGCGCGGTGGCGGGGCCATCCTGCGCCGGAGCCACGTCGTAATGCACGTCGATGGCCTTGAGGTCGTGCGCGAAGAGCTTGCCCGTCTCGTCGTTCTTCACCTTGCCGATGAAGCCCGCCTTCACGCCGAAAGACGCCACGCCCGCCGCCGTATTGGCGCCCGAGCCGCCCGACACGATGATCGCCGGACCCATGTCCCCGTAGAGCTCCTCGGCGCGAGCCTCGTCGATGAGCTGCATGGCGCCCTTATGCACCTTCTTCTGGAGCAGGAAGGCCTCGTCGGTATGGGCGAGCACGTCAACGATGGCGTTGCCGAGCGTGAGCACGTCGATGCGGGTATGGGACATGGATGACCACGATGTTGCAAAAGGATGGGGCGCTTTGGCATCCAGCGCCCAGCGGGTCAAGGCTTAAGCCAACCTAGACTGCATCCTGCACGGCCTGGATCGGGACGGGCGTTCGCCGCTCGCGGCTCTGGGCGTGATCGAGAATGGCGAGCATGTCCTCGAGTTCGCCTTCCGAGAGATGGCGGATCTCCCGGGCGAGGCGGTTGGCGAGAAGCGTCGCCTTGGGGTCCATGCTGGCGGTCTCGATCTTCACGCGCGGATCGGAGAGGTCGGCAAGCCGCGTCAGCTCATCCGCCTCGTCCCAGATGATATGGAAATACTGCAGAACGCCCTGAATGAGAGCCCAGGTGGGCTTACCGCGCTCGCCGCGCTCCAGGGCCGAAAGATAGGCGCTCGACACGCCGAGATGGGCGGCCATGTCTTTCAACATCAATCCGCGCTCGCGGCGCAGCTGCCGCACCCGTTCGCCAAAGGGGGTCATGAAAGTTATCCCGCGCCCCGCCTGCGGCGGAGCCTGACATAGAGTGCACCGGAACCGCCGTGTTGGGGAGAGGCTTCCTCGAAGCCGACCACAAGAGATCTGAGATCCGGAAGTCGCAGCCAATGGGGCACTATGCGGCGCAACACGCCGCGCTCCTCGTAGAGGCCGCTGCTGACAGCTGCCCCGCCTTTGCCGGTGATCACCAGCACGACGCTGTGGCCGGAATTCTGCGCCCGGTGCAGGAAGCCGATGAGCGCGAAATGCGCCTCTTCCTGGCGCATGCCGTGCAGATCGATGACGCTGTCCACATCCTTCCGGCCCCGGCGCAGGGCCTGGAGCGTCTTGCGTTCCACAGGGGCGAGGGGCGGCAGCGACGGTGCTTTCGGCTGGGGAGGAAGCGCAGGCAGGGCGGCAGGCTTCAGCGCAACCTGCCGGGCAGGGGGTGCTGCTGGTTCTTCGTCCGGCTCGGGCTCCGGAGGAGGCATCTTGCCCTTCATGGGCTTCACATGGCGCGCCACGTGCGACCAGAGCCTCCGCTCCTCGGGGCTCAGATTCCGGGCGCGGCGCCTGGTCATCGCCTGGCTTTGGGCTTGAGGACCACGAAACGCGTGGTGTGACGCAGCAGACCGGCGCGGATGCCGGCCTCCTCTCCGCTGCCGAAAAAGAAGTCACCCCGCGCGGGGCCGACGATGGCCGAGCCCGTATCCTGCGCGATCATGAGGCGGCGCAGGGGTTCGGACCTGTCGAGGGTAAAAGGCAGGTCGCCCTCGAGCCAGAAGGGCAGGCCATATCCCCAGAGCCCACGGTCGACGGCCAGGCTGCGGCCGGGCACCAATGGAAAGCCCGCGCCGCCGATAGGCCCGTCCTCGGGCGCAAGCTCATCGGCCTCGCGGAAGAAGATATAGGATTGGTTCTGGCGCATCAGCTCCCGGGCAGGGCCGAGATTGTCCTTGAGCCAGCCCATGAGCTTGGCGAGCGTCATGGTTTCAAGATCCATCTCGCCCCGCTGCACCAGCACGCGGCCGATGGAGGTGTAAGGATGCCCGTTGCGCCCCGCATAGGCTACGCGCATGACCGACCCGTCCGTGAGGCGGATGCGGGACGAGCCCTGCACATGAATGATGAAGGCTTCCCCCGGTTCGCGAAGATAGACGACAGGCTTGGCGAGCGGTCCCAGGGCGCCGTCCTCGATGGCGGCGCGGTCGGGATAGGGCTCGTAGCCTTTGGCTGTCCGGCGCGCGGCCTGAAGACCCTTGTCGATGCCGGGCAGGGTTTGCCCTTGCGGGACGGTTACGAGATCGTCCGGCCGCGCGAGCAGGGGCACTTTGTAATGGGAATCGGGCGTGCGGGAGCCGAGGAACTCAGGCTCGTAATAGCCTGTGAGAAAGCCCCTGCCTGAATGGGGGACGACGGCGAAAGGCTGGAAATGCGTCTCGAAGAAACGGCGCGCCTCAGTACGCGGCAGGTTTTCGTGCTCGAGGGCCTTGCGGCAGATCGCGAGAAGCTCTCGGTTGGGGCTTTGCGCCGGGCGCAACTCGGCAGCGCTCGAATCGAGAGCGCGGCAAGAGCGCAGGAAGGCCTTGAAGGCGGCGGCATGATCGTCTTCCGCCCAGGAATCGAGATCCTTGAAGGAAAGAGCCTCAAGGCGCGCCTGGGCGGCCAGACGGGATGCGGCCTCGGCCTCCGGCATGGTCAGAGTCCAGGCGAGAAGGCACGCGAGAAGGGCTCGCCCCGCATGCCTCATTGCCCCGCTTCGGTCGCGACGAGCTGCCAGTTGGGATCGCGGCTGCCGAGCTGGCGGGCGAAGGTCCACACATCGGTGACCTCGGCCACCTGATCCGGGCTTCCATCCACCACTGTGCCGGATGTGTCGCGGGTCACGGTGATGAGCTGGGAGACGAAGCGCACCACGATCTGGGCGGTCTTGCCGTAGACCTCGGCTCCAGCCATCTCGGCCTTGTCGATGGAGACGAAGGTAGTCTCGACACGCTCGCCGCGCTGCTCGCGCTCGGTGATGGCGCGCTCGAAGCCCTCATAGACCTCGCGGGAGAGGAGATCCTTGAGCGTCTTGCGGTCGCCCGTGGCAAAGCTCGTGACGATCATCTCGTAAGCGCCCTTGGCTCCTTCCAGGAAGGTTCCGGGATCGAAGCCGGGCTCGGTGCGGGAGATGCTGTCGAGGGCCGCAGCCATCGGCGTGCCGGGTTCGGCGAAGCCCTTCCAGCGCTCGGCAGTCTGGACCTCGGCCGCCGGACGGGCGCCGTTGGCACCCGGAAGGCGCACTACATTGTGATCCGGCTCGGCCGGCGGATTGCCGGGACGTAAGGGGGCATCGCGGCGCGACAGCGGATCGAAGGGGGGCTGCTCATTGCCGGTCTTCTGTCCGAGCACCGAGCGGAGACGCCAAATGACGAAGATGGCCAGTACGATGAAAATAAGGGTCGTGATGTCGAAGGAATCCTGCATCGTCGATCCGTTGTGAGCCTGCCGGAATCCCAGCTGGCGCCGGGCGTTACCCCGAGTTGAAAGGATGTGTTCCTTTGCATATGGGGTCTTCCGGTCGTAACATCCACCTCTCCTCGCGACAAGCGAAGGAGGCGTGCAAATCTTGCTTCCTTGGGCGGAAACATGATAGCGCGAGGATCCATGGCCCGTTGCCGATCAGGTGCCTTCATCCGTGAAGCGCCCCGTCCGGGTCGATCGATTACCCTCTCTTCGGAGCATGAAACCATGGCCGACAACCCGGCAAACAACGGAGCGCCCGGCGGCATGCCCGCGCTGAACGCCCTTGCGCAGTACTGCAAGGATTTCTCGTTCGAGAACCCCAACGCTCCCCGCTCCCTCCAGCAGCAGTCGGAAGGCCCGCAGATCAACCTGCAGGTCAATGTGAACGCCAAGCAGCTGGCTGAGGCCGATTTCGAGGTGGATCTCACCCTCGAGGGCAATGCCAAGGTCGGCAACGATGTGCTGTTTGCCTTCGAGCTCACCTATTCGGGCGTGTTCCGCGTCCAGAACATCCCGCAGGACCAGCTGCATCCGGTGGTGATGATCGAGTGCCCGCGCCTGCTCTTCCCCTTCGCCCGTCAGATCGTGGCGGATTCGGTGCGCAACGGCGGCTTCCCGCCCCTCTACATCGACCCGATCGACTTCGTGGCTCTCTACCGCCAGCGCGCGTCCGAGATGCAGGCCGAGCAGGGCGGCCAGACCCTCTCGTAAGACGGTTTTTCGTTTTCCTGATCAAAGGCGGAGCGGGCGACTGCTCCGCCTTTTTTATTGCCCATAACGACGCCTCACGCCCTACGGCGCAGCCCGTCTTGAAAGGCGAGGCGCCTCAGGAATGGGGGCAGCCGTTGGTCGGCAGGCACCTTCTTACGACGCTTCCGGCGAGGCCTCACCGAGATATTCGCGCCAGAGCGAGGTTGCGCCGAGCTGCTCGATGAAGGCTGCATGCGCAGCGCGTTCTTCATCCGTGAGGCGCGAAATCATGGGACGGGGCTTGGCCTCACGCCGTGCGTTCGCATCCCCTCTCATGGCCATGGCGCCGCTCTTGACGGGCTGGGCGGATAGATCGAAGCCCACCTGCCGTCCGCCGATCAGCTCAATATAGACTTCCGCGAGAATCTCGGAATCGAGAAGCGCGCCGTGCTTGGTGCGCTTGGAATTGTCGATGCCGTAGCGCGAGCAGAGCGCATCCAGGTTGTTCGCTGCGCCGGGATGCTTGCGGCGCGCCATGATGAGCGTGTCGACTACATCCGGCAGGCTGAGCTGCGGATGGCCCGTTCGCGCGAATTCCGCATTGATGAAGCCGATGTCGAAGGGGGCGTTGTGAATGACGAGACGCCCGTCGCGGATAAAATCGTAGAACTCGTCAGCGATCGCAGCGAAGACCGGCTTGTCGGCGAGGAATTCGTCGCTCAGTCCATGGACGGCGAATGCGCCGGGATGAACCGGGCATTCGGGGTTGATGTAGACGTGATAGGTCTTGCCCGTCGGAATGTGATTGAGCAGCTCGACGCAGCCGATTTCGACGATCCGGTCGCCCTTGGCGTGATCGGTGCCGGTGGTTTCGGTATCGAGAACAATCTCACGCAACATCGTCAAACACTCACAAATCTGCGGCGGCCCGGCCGCCCCGCGAGACAGACCAGAATAGAACGCACCTGAGCCTCGGCGGAAGCAAAGCCGCGGCTGGTATCGACAAGAAAATGCGCGCGCTGGCGCTTCTGCGCATCGGGCATCTGTTTACGCAGGATTGTATGAAAAGTCTCTTCCGTCATGCCTGCGCGCGCCATGACACGCTGACGCTGCACGTCTTCCGGTGCGGTGACGACGAGAACGGCATCGCAGCGCTTCTCACCCTTCATCTCGAACAGAAGCGGGATATCGAGCACGGCGAGGGAAGCTGTTGAAACGCGCGTCAGAAAATTTTCCTCTTCCTCACGCACCAGCGGATGCACGATGCCTTCCAGCTGCTTCAGCTTCTCTGCATCGTTGAGCACGGCATCGGCGAGCCTTCGGCGATCCACTACGCCGTCATTCACTGTTCCCGGAAAGGCTTTCTCGATCAGCGGCGCGGCGCGTCCCCGATAAAGCGCGTGAACGGCGGCATCCGCGTCGTAGACAGGAACGCCAAGGCGGCGGAAGAGGTCGGCGGTTGCCGATTTTCCCATGCCGATGGAGCCGGTCAGTCCGAGCACGAAGGTCATTTCGCGCTCTCGAGATCGGCGACGATCAATGCGCGCAGTTCCGGCGTCACTTCGGGTTTCACGCCGAACCAGCGCTCGAAACCGGGAACCGCCTGGTGCAGCAACATCCCCAGCCCGTCGACAATGCGCAATCCGTGCGCTTCCGCTGCAGCGAGCAGGGGCGTTTTCAGCGGCACATAGACGATGTCGGAGACAATCGCCTTGCCTGGCGCCTTGGCGAGATCGAGATGCAACGGCGCCTGCCCCGCCATGCCCAGCGACGTGGTGTTGACGATGAGCTGCGATCGACCGAGCGCCTGATCGAGATCCTCCCAGGAAAGCGCCTTCAGTTCGACCGAGCCGTATCGCGCAAGATCGCGCACGAGTTCTTCAGCCTTCGCGATTGTGCGGTTGACGATGAAGATGCGCTTGATCGGCCGATCCTGCAGACCCGCGACGATGCCGCGCGCGGCGCCGCCGGCACCGAGAATGAGCGCAATATCCACATCCTGTTCCCATCCTGTCCCCAGGGTCAGATCGAGATTGGTCATGAAGCCGAGGACATCCGTGTTGTCGCCCCACAGCTCTCCGTTCTCGATCCAGATGGTGTTGACCGCCTTCAGGCGCTCAGCACGTCCGGTCTTTCGCGCAACGCCCGCGAAGGCAGCCTCCTTGTGCGGGATCGTGACATTGCCTCCGGCGAAGCCCTGCCCATGAAAACTGTTCAGGAAATTCCCGAAATTCACAGGCTCCACGTCGATGCGCTCATAGGACCCGGTGATCCCGTGCTGCTTCAGCCAGAATCCGTGAATGAGCGGCGAGCGGGAATGCTTGATCGGATGGCCAACGATGAAGGCCTTGGTCATGACGCGGGAATCCTAAAGAGCAAGGCAGCCGAGACGGCGCAAAGCGGAGAGAAGCGGGAGCAGGGGAAGCCCCAGAATGGTGGAATGGTCGCCCTCGACGGATTCGAACAGGTGAACTCCGAAGCTCTCGTATTGATAGATGCCGACGCTGTGGAGCACGTCCGGGCCCGCGAGTTCGAGATAGAGGTCGATGGCTTCGTCGGTCAGCGGCCGCATGGTGAGGATGGCGGTCGCGTTGAAGCTCTCCACCACCCTCCCGCCGATGGCGATGGCGCCGGCGGAATGGAGTGCATGACTTTTCCCGGCGAGCGCCTGCAGATGCCGGCGCGCGGCTTCGCGGTTCGCCGCCTTGTGAAAGATTGTTCCGCCGCAGGCGAGAACCTGGTCGGCGCCGAGCACCACGCGTTCCGGGTGACGAAGGCTCACGGCAACCGCTTTCTCGGCGGCAAGGCGCGCAGCGAGGGAGAGCGGATCGAGCTTCTCGGATTGCGCCGCTTCTTCGACCGCCCGTTCGTCCACATTCGGACTTTGCGTCTCGACGGACAAACCTGCGCTCACCAGCAGCGCAAGACGCGTTGCGCTGGTGGAGGCAAGAAGAAGTTTTTCCGATGGAGACCAGAGCGCGGGCACGGTTTTACTCGGCAATGAATTTCAGGCGATGGTCGCGATACAGATCGATGATCGCCGCCGCCGTCTCCTCGATGGAACGGCGTGTCACATCGATCACCGGCCAGCCATGGCGGGCGAAGAGACGCCGCGAGGCCGCGATTTCCTCCGCCACCGAGTCGCGGTCCACATAGGATGTATCGTCATCCGCCTTCAGGCTGAGCAGCCTGTTCTGCCGGATCTGCACGATGCGTTCCGGCGTCGCCACGAGACCGACGATGAGAGCCTTTCTGGAGGCTTCCAGTTTCGGCGGCAGCGGCATTTCCGGAACGAGAGGAAAATTGGCCGTCTTCAACCCACGATTGGCGAGGTAGATGGCCGTCGGCGTCTTCGAGGTGCGGCTCACCCCCATGAGGATCACATCCGCATCGTCCAGATCGTCGGGCAAGTGCCCGTCGTCGTGGAGGAGCGTGAAGTTCATGGCGTCGATGCGCTTGAAATATTCCGCGTTCAGCATGTGCTGCGCACCGGGCCGGGCGGTGGAATGCGTGCCGAGATAGGACGAGATCATCTGGTGCACGGGCTCCAGCACGGAGAGATAGGGCGAGCCGGTAGCGCGGCAGACCTCTTCCAAGCGGGTCGTCAGGTCGTTGTCCACAAGGGTATAGAGCACGATGCCCGGCGCGGTTTCGATTTCTGAGAGCACGCGCTCGAGCTGCGTGGTCGAACGCACGAGCGGATAGACATGCTCGATGGCGGCTACCCCTTCATATTGCGCCACCACCGCGCGGGCGACAGTGATCAGGGTCTCGCCGGTCGAGTCGGACACGAGATGGAGATGGAAGTAGCTGCGTCCCGCCACGGCGGATCTCCCAGGCTAGCGCATCGTTCGGAAAGCGATCCGGTTTTCCGCTTAGACGATGCGCTCTTATATAGAAAGCAGCATCGGGTTTTATCCCAAAAGTGCAAATCCACTTTTGGGTCCCATCCTCTGGAGCGGCGCGCTCGGTGCGCAGGAGTCGATAAATGTGGATAGAACGCCTCCTTTTCGGGCTCCAGCGGGAGGGGCTGTGATCAGCCGGGGGAACCATCAACAATTCAACCTCATGTGTGAGTCTGAATTCTCACAGATGGGGGAATCCGGCACGAATCATGTTTCAACGTGACGTTAACCTTCCGTTCAAATTCGTTAACGGGCTGTTAAGGTTTAAGAATTCGGAAATGATTGAGGCAGGCACGCCCCAACCATTAATGAACAGTTAACCGCCTGCCCTATGTGGAAGGGTTGTGGACGGGGTTGCGGCTTTGCGATTCACGGCCCAAGAGAAACATCAGATTCTTAGATTCAAAGATTATTCTTATTTGAGAGGGCCTGTGAGCGAGCGTCCCACCAAAGCGATCCTCCGCGTGCTGAACGGAGAACCTGTTTGGCCTCTGCCGATCTGGATCATGCGCCAAGCCGGCCGTTATCTGCCGGAATACAAGGAAACCCGGAAACAGGCAGGGTCCTTTCTCGACCTCTGCTACAATCCAAGGCTTGCCGAAGAGGTGACGCTCCAGCCGATCCGCCGTTTCGGCTTCGATGCCTCGATCCTGTTCTCCGACATCCTGGTCATTCCTCATGCGCTCGGCCAGGACGTGCGCTTCGTAGAGAATGAGGGGCCCAAGCTCGATCCGGTCACCTCGGAGCAGGATTTTTCGAGGCTTGCCGAGGAACTGCCGCTGGAGCGCCTCGATCCGGTCTTCGAAACCCTCGACCGATTGAGCAAGTCCCTTCCCAAGGAGACGACCCTTCTCGGCTTCTGCGGCGCTCCCTGGACGGTGGCGAGCTACATGATCGCCGGCAAGGGCACACCGGACCAGGCGCCCGCCCGGATCACCGCCTATCGCGATCCCGCGTTCATGGACGCGCTCATCGACCGGCTGGTGCGGGCCTCCACCGCTTATCTCATCCGCCAGATCGATGCGGGCGCGGAAGCGGTCCAGATCTTCGAGAGCTTCGGTTCGGCCCTGCCGCCCGCTCTCTTCGACAGGCTCTCCCTCAATCCGATCCGCCGAATGGTGGAAGGCTTGAAGGCCGTCCGGCCTCAGGCCAAGGTCATCGTCTTCGTGCGCGGCGGCGGCGCGAACCTTCACCGCTTCGCCTCGGCCGGGATCGGCGACGCCCTGGCCCTTGACTGGACCCTCGATCCGGCTCTCGTGCTGCCGACCCTTCCAGGCAGTCTCGCTACCCAGGGCAATCTCGATCCGCTCGCGCTGATCGCTGGCGGCGTGCCGATGGAGCAGGGGATCGACCATATCCTTCAGGCCGTGCGGGGCCGGCCGCATATCTTCAATCTCGGCCACGGCATCCTGCCGGAGACGCCGATCGCGCATGTCGAGCAGATGATCGCTCGCGTTCGGGGGGCTTAAGAACGATGCTGTATCTGTGGCTGAAAGCGTTTCACGTCATTGCCGTGATCGCCTGGATGGCGGGCATGCTCTATCTGCCGCGCCTTTTCGTCTATCACGCCGATACGCCAAGGGGTTCGATCCAGTCCGAAACCTTCAAGATCATGGAGCGGCGGCTCTTGAAGGCGATCATCAATCCGGCGATGATCGTCACCTGGGTGCTCGGCCTTTACCTCCTCTGGGACGGCGGCTGGTATAAGTCCGGCTGGATGCACGCGAAGATCGCCCTCGTGCTGATCATGTCGGGCCTGCACGGCGTCTATGTCCGCCGCCTAAAGGACTTCGCCGCGGACAAGAACACCAAGCCTGCGAAGTACTATCGCATCCTCAACGAGGTGCCGACGGTGCTGATGATCGGCATCGTGATCCTGGTGATCGTGAAGCCGTTCTAAGGGTACCTGACAAAAACACTGTTCGAACCGAGTAGCGGCGTCTCGAAGGAGGCTCCAGGGACACTGGAGACGATTACCCTTCGAGACGCCCCGCTCCTGAGGGCGAGGCTCGCTCCTGTTCGGGAATATCCAAACAGGACTTGAGAAAATCCGCGAACGCGGCTATAAAGAACTCCTCTTCCATAAAAAGACAGGTTGCGCTGCACGGGCCCCCAGGGCTCTTTCAAGTCACCTCTGGTGAACGGAGCGGCCCTGTCGAACTTTCCCCTGATCTCCCCGCGCAGTTTCTCATCCGCGCATTTTACCCCGAGAGTGTTCCCCGATGAGGGAAATCAAACTTCAAGACCTGAAATCCAAAACCCCTACCGAACTCATCACCTTCGCCGAGGAGCTCGAGGTCGAGAACGCGAGCACGATGCGCAAGCAGGAGCTCATGTTCGCCATCCTCAAGCAGCTTGCCGCGCGTGAGGTGGAGATCATCGGCGCGGGCGTGGTCGAGGTGCTGCAGGACGGCTTCGGCTTCCTCCGCTCGGCCGATTCGAACTACCTGCCTGGTCCCGACGACATCTATGTGTCGCCCAGCCAGATCCGCCGTTTCGGACTGCGCACCGGCGATACGGTGGACGGCCCGATCCGGGGACCGAAGGAGGGCGAGCGCTACTTCGCGCTGCTCAAGGTCAACACGATCAATTTCGAGGATCCCGAGAAGATCCGGCACAAGGTGCATTTCGACAACCTGACGCCGCTCTTCCCGCATGAGCGCTTCAAGCTCGAGATCGACGATCCGACGCGCAAGGATTTCTCGCCGCGCATCATCGATATCGTCTCGCCCATCGGTAAGGGCCAGCGCGCGCTCATCGTCGCGCCGCCGCGTACCGGTAAGACCGTTCTCATGCAGAACGTGGCGCAGTCGATCACCACCAACCACCCCGAGTGCTACCTCATCGTGCTGCTTATCGACGAGCGCCCCGAGGAAGTCACCGACATGCAGCGCTCGGTGAAGGGCGAGGTCGTGGCCTCCACCTTCGACGAGCCGGCGACCCGCCATGTGCAGGTGGCCGAGATGGTGATCGAGAAGGCCAAGCGCCTCGTCGAGCATGGCCGCGACGTGGTCATCCTCCTCGACTCGATCACGCGCCTGGGCCGCGCCTACAACACGGTGGTGCCGTCCTCCGGCAAGGTGCTGACCGGCGGTGTGGACGCCAATGCGCTTCAGCGCCCGAAGCGTTTCTTCGGTGCGGCGCGCAACATCGAGGAGGGCGGTTCGCTCACCATCATCGCCACCGCGCTGATCGATACCGGCTCGCGCATGGACGAGGTGATCTTCGAAGAGTTCAAGGGCACCGGCAACTCGGAAATCATCCTTGACCGCAAGGTTGCCGACAAGCGCACCTTCCCGGCCATCGACATCACCCGTTCCGGCACCCGTAAGGAAGAGCTGCTGGTCCCGAGCGACACGCTCAAGAAGATGTACGTGCTGCGCCGCATCCTTAACCCGATGGGCACGGTGGACGCCATCGAGTTCCTGCTCGACAAGCTGCGTCAGACCAAGTCGAACAGCGAGTTCTTCGACTCGATGAATACCTGAGCCGCTTTATCCGGCTTCGAACATGGCCCCATCCTCCGACAAGAGGGTGGGGTTTTTGTTTGGTCAAAACACTCCCATTATGAACAGGATGAGCAGGGTGAGGCCAACGGAAACCAGGAGCGAGCCTGCACAGCCGATCCGGTTTGAGAAGAAAAAGAACATCGTCGCTTCCAGCTTTGTCGGAGGTGAAAGCGCTGGGCGGCCTGCCTGTTCCTATGGCGACAGCATCTCCTGCACCTGAGCTTTCATGGCCTCCACTGTCGAGACCGGAAGCGAGCAGCGTTGACCGGCGCAGACAAGAGCTTGTGCTCCACTGCCCGACGAGGCGAGGGATCGCGCCGGATGATTTTCATCGAGAATCTCCCCCGGGTGCAGCCACCGTACGCTTCGGTCGAGATAAGGCACTTGCATCGCTCCCATGTGAAGCGGCTCCGCATCGTTTCCCGTGACGAGAATGCTCAGGCTCCGCAGGTGCAGATCGAGGGCGTTGAGGATCGAGGTGTGCCCGAGCGGAGAGGAGCGGGCTATGCCGACAAGCTGGGCGAGAATCTCCGTTGCGCGCTGATGATCGTGCTGCGTTTCCGTGATCTGCGCGAGCCGGACGAGAGCCTCCGCGAACACGCCATTGGCATTGGGTACGGCTTCGTCATGAGTGGGCTGCGGCCTGACGACCAAAGGGTCAGCTCCCTTGGCGGTCATGGCGAGACATCCGCTTTCCTCGATCATGAATTCATCGAGCAGCACATCGCGCCAGGTTTCGGCATCGCGCAGATAGGAAGCGTCCCGCGTGATTTCATGCAAGGCGAGGGCTGCCCGCATCATCGCGGCATGATCGAGGGCGAAGCCTGGAAAGATGAGAGAGCCTTCGCGCCATGAATGTCCGAGCCGTCCTTCGCGCCTCATCGAATCGGAGATGAAACGATAAGAGCGCCGAGCGAGCGCGATCCATTCCGGATGGTCGAGGAGCGGAGCAGCGCGCACGAGCGCCGTAATCATCAGGCCATTCCAATCCGCGAGCACCTTGTCGTCGAGTCCGGGACGAACCCGAGTGGATCGCCGCTCCAGCAGTTTCGCACGCATGATCGCAAGACGTACTTCGACGGGGGGAGGGGCCTCGCCGGTGATGAGCCGGTTCGGGATGTTATGGCCCTCGAAATTTCCCTCATCGGAAATGTCATAGACCTTCGCGAAGAAGGCGGCATCTTCTTCGCCCAGCACCTCTCGCACCTCGGCGAGATTCCATACGTAGAAGCGGCCCTCTTCGCCTTCCGAATCCGCATCGAGGCTCGAGGCGAATGCGCCTTCCTTCGTCACCATCTCGCGTTCGAGCCAAGTGACAATCCCCTCCGCCGCATCCTTGAAGAGCGCGCGACCGGTCTCCGCATAAGCGAGCGCATAGAGTTCCAGGAGCTGCGCGTTGTCGTAGAGCATCTTCTCGAAATGCGGTACGAGCCACCGCTCATCCACGGAATAGCGGGCGAAACCTCCGCCGAGGTGATCGCGAATCCCGCCGAGCGCCATCTGCTCCAAAGTGAGAAGAAATTTTGCGCGGGCGTCAGTGTCGCCGGCGCGACGGGCATAGCGCAGCAGATACTCGAGGATCGGTGGATTTGGAAATTTCGGCGCGCCCTGCAATCCGCCATGCTGCGTGTCGATCAGTTCCGACAGGCGCAGACCCATCCGGTCGAGATCGGCGAGACCCAAGGTGCCGCCGTCCGAATCCGTGCCTTTCGACAGATGCGTTTTTAGGGCATCCCGATTTTTGAGAATGCGCTCCGGTTCCGCGTGATAGAGACGGCTGATCTCGTTGAGCACCTGCACGAAGCCCGGACGTCCGAAACGGGGTTCCTTCGGGAAGTAGGTGCCGCCCCAGAAAGGCTCGCCGTCGGGAGTCAGGAACATGGTCAGCGGCCAGCCGCCCTGCTCGCCGAGGAGATGGAGCGCGCTCATATAGACATGGTCCACATCCGGTCGCTCTTCCCGGTCGACCTTGATGTTCACGTAAAGCTCATTCATGACCGCCGCCACCTCAGGGTCTTCAAAACTCTCGTGGGCCATCACGTGACACCAATGGCAGGCTGCATAGCCGATGGAAATGAGGATCGGCTTGTTTCGCCGTTTCGCCTCGGCCAAGGCTTCCGGTCCCCATTCCCACCAATGGACAGGATTGTCGCGGTGCTGCAGGAGATACGGCGAACTGGCATTCCCGAGGCGGTTCATGGATCCTGCTCCCAATGAGGCATCATGGGAAAGGGCAAGTCGACTCGGATCGGTATCGATCTTTGCCCTGCCTCCCGTTAAGCGTTCTTCAACCATAATCGCTCGATCTCCGAAGAGGTCCATAAAGGTTCAAGCTCATGCGCTCGGATGACACCATCTTCGCCACCGCTTCCGGCCATGGCCGCGCCGCCGTGTGCATCATTCGGATCAGCGGACCGGAGAGCCGGACCATTCTGGAGAGCCTTGGCGGTTCGGTGCCGGAGCCGCGCCATGCCGCCGTTCGGATCCTGCGAGAGCCCCAAACCGGTGAACCCCTCGACCAAGCCCTCGTCCTCTGGATGCCGGGTCCGCGCAGCTTCACGGGGGAGGATCAGGCCGAACTCCATATCCACGGCGGTCTCGCGACACGATCCGCGGTGCTGAAGGCCCTTGGCGCCATCCCGCATTGCCGCCCGGCGGAGGCGGGCGAGTTCACCCGTCGGGCTTTCCTGAACGGGCGCATGGACCTTTCGCAGGTCGAAGGCCTCGCGGATGTGATCGATGCGGAGACGGAGGCTCAGCGTCGGCAGGCCATGCTCCAGCTCGAAGGCCGTCTCGGCAATGCCGCCGAGCGCTGGCGCGAAGGCATCCTCCAGGCGCTCGCCCTGCTTGAAGCGAGCCTCGACTTTTCCGATGAGGGCGACGTGCCGGAGGATCTGGAGGCCGACATTCTGGGGCGGCTCGACGATCTTCGTGCCGAGATCGGGCAGGCCCTAGCCAACCGCAGCGGCGAGCGCCTGAGGGAAGGCTTCACCGTCGTGCTCGCAGGTCCTCCGAATGCCGGCAAATCTACCCTCCTGAATGCCCTTGCCCGGCGCGACGTGGCTATCGTCTCTCCGATCGCTGGAACGACCCGTGATGTGATCGAAGTCCATTGCGATCTCGGCGGTCTTCCTGTGGTGATCGTCGATACGGCGGGCCTGCGTGAGAGCGGTGACGTCATCGAGCAGGAAGGGGTCTCGCGCGCCCGCGCCCGCGCCCAGAACGCAGATCTCGTGCTGTGGCTCATCCCTCCGGAAGGAGCGGAGACGGACGCTCCCCAGGCTCGCCGTCTTCTCAGAATCGGCACTAAGGCCGATTTGAATCGGAAGCGTCACGATTGTGACGTTTCGATCTCTGCCTCTACAGGGGAGGGGCTTCCGCAACTCATTGCGGCCCTCGAACATGAGGCTGAGGCTGCTTTGGGACAGGGCGATGCCATCCTCACCCGCGAGCGTCACCGCAAGGCTCTTGAGCGCGCTCATCACTCCCTGGAGGCTGGACGCACCCTGTTAGCAACCCATGGCCCATTGGAGCTTGCAGCTGAAGAAGTTCGTCTTGCAGCGCGCGCAGTGGGTGAAATCACCGGCCGTGTGGATGTCGAGGACGTGCTGGATCGGTTGTTTTCCAGCTTTTGCATAGGGAAATGATATCGTCGGTAACGATACGGCGAATCTGTGCGAGTCTTCAGGAGAGCTGTTCACGAATCGGTTGAATGGTGCTGAATCCGATCTGGATAGCCTGTGTGAATTGTGTGCAGAACCGGCGGGCCAGGGAAATGTTTCACGTGGAACATTTTGCCCTTTTGACCTCTTCGCTGCGCCGTCATATGCCCCAGGCATGGAGTTTCCAGTGAGTCAGATTTCTACGCCTGACACGTTTGATGTGGTCGTGGTCGGTGGTGGCCATGCCGGTGCCGAAGCGGCCGCTGCTTCGGCACGCATGGGCGCGCGCACGGCTCTTGTCACGCACAAGCTCGCGACTGTCGGCGCCATGTCCTGCAACCCGGCCATCGGCGGTCTCGGCAAGGGTCACCTCGTGCGCGAGATCGATGCTCTTGATGGCGTCATGGGCCGCCTCGCGGACAAGGCCGGCATCCAGTTCCGCCTGCTCAACCGCCGCAAGGGACCTGCCGTGCGCGGACCCCGCACACAGGCGGATCGCAAGCTCTATGCGCGCGCCATGCAGGCTGAACTTCTGCAGACGGCAAACCTCACCATCGTGGAAGGGGAGGCGGATGATCTCGTCGTTCACGACGGCCGCGTGAGCGGCCTGCTCCTAGCCGATGGCAGAACGCTTGCAACCGGCGCTGTGGTCATCACGACCGGGACTTTCCTGTCCGGGCTCATCCATATCGGTGAGAAGAAGATCCCTGCAGGGCGAATGGGCGAGCGCCCGTCGCTTGGGCTGCCGAAGACCTTCGCCCGCCTCGGCTTTACCCTCGGCCGTCTCAAGACCGGTACGCCGCCTCGTCTCGATGGGCGGACGATCGACTGGGCTGGGGTCGACAAGCAGGCAGCGGATGATGATCCGGTGCCGTTCTCGTTGCTGACGGACAGGATCACCACGCCCCAGATCGAATGCGGCATTACCCGCACGACTGCCAAGGTTCATGAGCTGATCAGAGGCAACCTGCACCGCTCCGCCATGTATTCCGGCGATATCCAGGGCACTGGTCCGCGCTATTGCCCCTCCATTGAGGACAAGGTGGTGCGCTTCGGCGACCGTGACGGACACCAGATTTTCCTTGAGCCGGAAGGCCTCGATGATATCACGGTCTACCCCAATGGTATCTCGACCTCTCTTCCGGAAGAAGTTCAGCTGGAGTTCCTCAAGCATATTCCCGGCCTCGAAAAGGTGCGGATGCTCCAGCCTGCCTATGCCATTGAATACGATTATGTGGACCCCCGTAACCTGACGTCCGGGCTTGAGACGAAGGCCGTCAAAGGTCTTTTCCTCGCCGGCCAGATCAATGGCACGACGGGCTATGAGGAGGCGGGGGCTCAGGGGCTGGTGGCCGGAATCAATGCTGCTCGCAGTGCTGCCGGGCAGGAGAGTGTGGTCTTTGACCGTGCCGAATCTTATATCGGCGTTTTGATCGACGATCTGATTACCCGAGGCGTGAGCGAGCCCTATCGGATGTTCACGTCGCGCTCGGAATACCGTCTGAGCCTGCGTATCGATAACGTGGATGAGCGCCTGACCGGAAAGGGTCTGGAAATCGGTTGCGTTGGTTCAGCGCGCGGGGCGCATTTTCGCCGGTCGCAGGATGAGATCAGCTCCCTTCGCGAGAAACTCCAGAGCTTGAGCCTGACCCCGCAAGAGGCTTCCCGTCAGGGTTTGAACCTGAATCAGGACGGCGTTCGCCGGAGCGCCTATCAGCTCCTCTCCTATCCGACCATTGGCTGGAGTGATCTTGCCAAGGTTTGGCCCGACCTTTCATCTGCGAGCCCGCAGGTTCAGGAACGGTTGGAGACGGACGCGACCTATGCCGTTTATCTGGATCGCCAGCAGGCCGATATTGCCGCCTATCGGCGGGATGAGGGGATCGTGCTTGAGGAGGGCCTCGATTTTCAGGGGCTTCCTGGCCTTTCGAATGAGATTAAAGCCAAGCTCGTGCTCGTTCGACCCAAGACCCTTGGTCAGGCCGCCCGTATCGAGGGTATCACTCCTGCTGCGCTGACGCTTCTTGCGGCTCATGCCAAGAAATCGGGTACGCGCGTGTCTCGCTTGGAGAAAGCGGCGATACAATGAGCGCAGCTGTTTCGTCCCGTACCGCATTGAATGTTTCACGTGAAACACAAGAGAAGCTCCAGATCCTGGAGCAAGAGCTTCGCCGCTGGCAGGTGATCAAGAACCTTGTTGGCCCTGCGACTCTCGACCAAATCTGGGACCGGCATATCGTCGATTCCCTCCAGCTGCTCGAGCTCGCTCCTGATGCCAAGACTTGGGTTGATCTCGGCTCCGGTGCGGGTTTCCCAGGCCTAGTCGTCGCCATTGTGGGGCAGGAGAGGGGGCTGAAGGTGCAACTCGTCGAGAGCAATTCCCGGAAATGCTCCTTCCTCCGACATGTCGCGCGCCTTACCGGGTCCGCCGTTACAGTGCATGCCGCACGGCTGGAAACCATCGTTCCTACTCTTGTCGGCCAAGTCGACGTCGTCTCCGCGCGGGCTCTCGCCTCATTAACTCAGTTGCTGGAATGGACTGAGCCCATGTTGAAAGCGGGGACAACCGGCCTCTTTCCCAAGGGGCGTGACGCCGAGTCTGAATTGACCGAGGCCCGGAAAAGGTGGACATTCGAAGCAGATGTCCTGCCGAGCCGCACCGATTCTGACGCCAGGATTATTCGCATAACCTCCATCGAGAGCCACTCATGATGACCGACCGCAGCGAACCTCAAGCTGGAGCGCGTGGTGTGAACCCGCGTATCCTCGTGCTCGCCAACCAGAAGGGCGGCGTCGGCAAGACCACGACGGCCATCAATCTTGGGACGGCCCTCGCCGCAATCGGCGAGAAGGTGCTGATCATCGATCTCGATCCGCAGGGCAATGCCTCGACGGGTCTTGGGATCGACCGCAAGAGCCGTCAGGTCTCGACCTATCATGTGCTGGCCGGCGAAGCCTCTCTTCAGGAGAGCATCACAGAGACTGCGGTGCCTGCTCTTTACGTTGCTCCCTCGACTCTCGACCTCTTGGGCATCGAATTGGAGATCGCCAGCGAGCGGGACCGTGCCCATCGTCTTCGGACCGCGATTCGGGCTTTGGCAGCCTCAGAAGTAAGCGAACCGTTTACCTACATTTTGATCGACTGTCCGCCTTCCCTAAATCTTCTGACCATCAACGCCTTGACCGCTGCTGACGCAGTCCTGGTGCCTCTACAATGCGAATTTTTTGCTCTAGAGGGCCTCAGCCAGTTGCTGAAGACGGTCGAGCAGGTCCGTTCGGCGCTCAATCCTGACCTGACGATCCATGGCGTGGTGCTCACCATGTTCGACCCTCGCAACAACCTGTCGGGGCAGGTGGTGGCCGACGTTCGCGAGTTCATGGGCGACAAGGTCTATGAGACGATGATACCGCGCAACGTGCGCGTGTCGGAAGCACCGTCCCACGGCAAGCCGGTTCTGCTCTACGACATCAAATGCACCGGCTCGCAAGCCTATCTCCGTTTGGCATCCGAAATCATTCAGCGTGAACGCGCCTTGCGCGCCGCATAACACAGTTAGAGACAGACAATGGCAAAAGAAGCGAAGTCGCTCGGCCGGGGCTTGGCCGCACTGATCGGCGAAGTTGGCGCCGAGATGGGCACCATGCAGGGCAGCAACAAGGGCGGGCAGAAGAAAGTGCCTGTCGAGTTTCTCGTTCCCAATCCGCGCAACCCGCGCAAGGTGTTCGAGGATGCGGAGCTGCAGGAGCTGACCCAATCGATCAAGGATCGCGGCATCATCCAGCCCATCGTCGTCCGGCCTCTGCCGAACAAGGTCGATACTTACGAGATCGTCGCCGGTGAGCGGCGCTGGCGCGCATCGCAGAAGGCCGGCCTGCACGAGGTGCCGGTGGTCATCGTCAATATCGACGACAAGACCTCACTCGAATACGCCATTCTCGAAAACGTTCAGCGTGCCGACCTCAATCCCATCGAGGAGGCGGAAGGTTATGCGCGCCTGATGGCCGAATTCTCCTACACGCAGGAGAACCTCTCGAAAATTATCGGCAAGAGCCGCAGCCACATCGCCAACATGATGCGCCTGAGCGATCTGCCCGATCCGGTGAAGAAGCTGCTTGTCGACCGCAAGCTCTCCGCCGGTCACGGCCGGGCGTTGCTCGCCGTGAAAGACCCGGTCTCCGTCGCCAAGCAGGTGATGGACCAGGGCATGAGCGTGCGCCAGGTCGAGGCTATCGCCCAAGCCGAAAGCGCCGAGCCGGCAAAGCTCGACACGAAGTCCTCCGCCAAGCCGTCAAAGGTGGAAAAAGATCCGGATACCCGCGCTCTGGAGCGTGTGCTTCAGGATGTGCTCGGCCTCACAGTTTCCATCGATCACAAGGGTAACGGTGGCGAATTGCGCATTCGCTACAAGACCTTGGAGCAGCTCGACGGACTGTGCCGGCGGTTGAATCCGTAACGTTGCGCGGGAGCCGTTGCATGATGGGAGTAAAAAGCCATGCCACGGTTGATCGTACCTTTGCCGGAGCATTGGTACTCTAACGAGCCTGGTTGGTCTTCTGTAAAGAACCCCAGTCAGGATATCGCCCGCTGGGAGAGCGAGACGGGTTTATCCTTGCCGGACGACTATCGCCGCTTCATGCTCGCGTTCAACGGCGGGTATGTTTATCCGTCTCACTTCCGCCATGGCGTTCCGCGGAACCTATCTCCCCATGGTGGGGATGCAACGTTTGTCAGCCAGTTCTATAACTGGACCATTGCCGAGCGTTATTGGCATGGCGAAATGTGGGGCAAGGCTAAACCACCTGACATGTTCGAAATTGGATCTGACCCGGACGGGCTTTCGATCTTCTTATCGCTTCGATCTGCCGATCACGGACAGGTCTTTTGCTGGTCGGGTTTCTCCCTGAACGTCGCAAACTGATACAGCCGTTGATATTCTAGTCTCGTGAGTGAGTTGCTGCGTTAACGCCGCGCCATGCGCGCGAGATCGAGCAGTGTTTTCGCGGCAATCGTGTCGTCGAGACTGGCCATGCGGCGGGTGTCGAGAAGGCTTGCCTGAATGAGGGCAATAGCCTGCTTCAAGGTCTCGCTGGTCCAGCGCTGAAGGTGGCGCTCGACCAAGGGCTTGCGGCGAAAATGCAGGCTGCGCATGGTTTCCATCACGGTCGGGATGGGGCGTCCTTCCTCGACGGTAAGGCGCGTAGTCAGCAGCATCAGGGCATGACGGAGCGCCGCGCCCAGCAGAACCGAGGCGTGAACTCCCTCGGCGGCCAAGCGCCGTGAACCAATTTCGAGATTCGTGCCCTCTCCGCCGAAAGCGGCGTCGACCACTGCATCCATGGCAAGGCTCGACACATCGCTCATGATCGCATCGACATCCTCAAGGACAATCTCGCGTTTTCCATGCGCGTAGAGCATGAGCTTGGAGAGTTCCCCGCGGGTCGCCAAACGGTCACCGCCAAGGCTGGCGATCAGGGCTGTGCGAGCGTCGCGGGTGATTGAGAAACCGTTGTTTTTCAACGTTTCGTCGACGACCGCGCCGAGATCGCGGCCTGTATCGGCATAACAGGGCAGGGCGAGCGCTTTTTGCGAGCGCTCGCACAGGGTTCTCAGGGGCGAGGATTTCTGGAGATCGCCGCCTTCGATGACAACCACCGTATCCGTCAACTCGCCTTTGAGAACCGCATCGACGGCCGGAGCGATGTTGCGCGAGGTGGATTTCACCCAGATCGCGCGTTTGCCTCCGAACAGGCCCATGGTACCGGCCTCGTCCGCCAGGCGCGCTGGATCGGAAGCGATGTCGTCGCCATCGATGCGGATGAGCTGGAATGGATCGGAAGGATCGTCGACCGAGCGCTCCGCGATTGCCCGGGCGCGTTCGTTGATGAGGCCTATGTCAGGCCCGTAAAAAAGGTAAATGCTGATCTGTGGGTTGGGACGCCGGAGCACCCCGTCCACATCGCCGGCCTTGACGGCAACCATGCTAGAGCGTTCCCCATGAGGACGGAAAGTGCTCTAAGTCTCTGAAAAATCTCAATTTTTCTCGCAAAGCCGGATCCACTTTTGCGGGAGATGCCTTAGCTGCCTGCGGAGAGCGTTGCCGCCAAACGGGTTTTCACCTGATCCACCAGGACCTTGGCGAGCCTGATCTCTGCATCGCGCTGGGCGCGCACGGTGGCAAACCGCTGCTGATACCGGTCGTAGCTCGTGGACGATGTCGCCGAGCCTTGAGTGATGATCGTCGTGCCCTTGAGATCGGTCAGTGTGTAGGCGAGCGTCCCTGTGACGATCGCCGAGCTAGCGCGCCCCGTCTCCGTATCGACGATGGGAGTCGAAAGCGATTTGGTCAGAGCGATCTTCAGCACATAGCGCTTGGGCGTGTCGGAGCCTGAGCCATTCAAAGCGAAGATCAGCTCGCTGCGCACATAATGGCCCATTACCGCCTGGCTGTCCGGCCAAGGGACCTCGGGAACATCGATGGCGGCCAGAACCGTTTGGAGCGACTCGCCCGAGGCAGTAGGGCCGTAGAGCGGCTTGAAGCAGGCGGTCAGGCCGAGGGAGAGGCTCGCCACAATCGCAATGTGGGCCAGGCGCTTGAGGTTAAACGACGACATTCACGATCCTCTGGGGAACGACGATGATCTTGCGGGCAGGCTTCCCTTCCATAGCCTTTTGCACGCCATCAAGCGAGAGCACAGCCGCCTCGATCGTGGCCTGATCCGCATCGCGGGCGACAGTAACGTCGGCGCGCTTCTTGCCGTTGACCTGAACGGGCAGGGTGACCGTATCTTCGACCAGGAGGGAACGATCGAGAACCGGCCATGCCGTGTCGGTCACAAGGCCTGGCTGGCCAAGCGATTCCCAGCATTCCTCCGCCAGATGCGGCATCATGGGAGCCAGGAGCTGCACGAAGATGCGGCCGGCTTCCGCGAAGGCGGAAGGGAGGCCGGGCTCGTCGGACGTCTTTGCCTGGTTCGCCAGATCCTGCAAAGAATTGGCGAGTTCGTAGAGATGCGCCACGCAGCGATTGAAGCGCAGACGCTCCACATCGTCTTCCACAGCGGCCAGCGCTTTGTGCGCAGCCTTGCGCACGGCCAGCCCGATCGGGCCTTCGGACGCACCGGTGCTGCCGCCATTCAGCCGTTCGGCGATCTCTCCGATGAGGCGCCACACGCGCTGCACGAAGCGGCCTGCGCCCTGAACGCCTTCCTCGGTCCAGATCACATCGCGCTCGGGCGGCGAGTCGGAGAGCATGAACCAGCGGGCCGTGTCGGCGCCGTAGGATGCAATGATCTCATCCGGATCGACGGTGTTCTTCTTCGACTTCGACATCTTCTCGATGGAGCCGATCTCGATGGGAGCCCCGGTCTCCACATGGAAGGCCTTGCGGCTGCTGCCCTGCACCTCGAAGCGCACGTCGGAAGGCAGCACCCAGGCGCCCTTGGCGTCCTTATAGGTCTCGTGGACCACCATGCCCTGCGTGAACAGGCCGGCGAAGGGCTCGTCCAGACCCGCATGGCCCGTCTTCTTCATCGCGCGGGTGAAGAAGCGCGAATAGAGCAGGTGTAGGATCGCGTGCTCGATGCCGCCGATATACTGATCGACCGGCAGCCAGGAATCGACCGTGGCGCGATCCGTCGGCTTGTCGGTGAGGGTCGGGTCGGTGAAGCGGGCGAAGTACCAGGACGAATCCACGAAGGTGTCCATGGTGTCCGTCTCGCGGCGGGCCGCCTTGCCGCATGTCGGGCAGTTCACATGCCGCCACGTAGGATGACGGTCGAGCGGGTTGCCCGGCACGTCGAAGGTTACGTCCTCCGGCAGCACCACAGGCAGCTGGTCCTTCGGCACGGGCACCACGCCGCAATCGTCGCAATGGATGATCGGGATCGGGCAGCCCCAGTAGCGCTGGCGCGAGATGCCCCAGTCACGCAGACGGAAATTCACCTTGCGCTCGGCCACGGGACGGTTGTCGCGCATCTCGGCCTCAAGCCGCTTGGCCACTTCTTCCTTGGCTTCCGCGATGGTCATGCCGTCGAGGAAGCGGGAATTGATCATCCGGCCTTCGCCGTCATAGGCCTCGTCCGTGATCACGAAGGAGGCTGCGTCCTGATCCGGCGGACACACGACGGGGGTATTGCCGAGGCCGTACTTGTTCACGAAATCCAGGTCGCGCTGGTCATGCGCCGGACAGCCGAAGATCGCGCCGGTGCCGTATTCCATCAGGATGAAGTTCGCGACGTAAACCGGGATCGTCCAGTTCGGATCGAACGGATGCACAGCGCGCGCGCCCGTGTCGAAACCGAGCTTTTCCGCCTTGTCGATGGCTTCCTGCGCGGTGCCTACGCGCTTGGCTTCCTCGATGAAGGCAGCCAGCTCCGGATTCTTGGCGGCAGCGGCCTTCGCCAGCGGATGATCGGGTGCAACCGCCATGAACTTCGCGCCGAAGAGGGTGTCGGGGCGCGTCGTGTAGATCTCGAGCTCGGTCTCGCCGTTCGGTGCGGTCTCCGGCTTCAGGGCGAAGCGCACCAGCAGACCCTCCGAGCGGCCGATCCAGTTGCGCTGCATCAGGCGCACCTTCTCGGGCCATCGGTCGAGGGTGTCGAGCCTCTCGTCCAGATCCTGCGCGTAATCGGTGATCTTCAGGAACCACTGGGTCAGCTCGCGCTGCTCCACCAGTGCGCCGGAGCGCCAACCGCGGCCATCGATCACCTGCTCGTTGGCGAGCACGGTATGGTCCACCGGGTCCCAGTTCACCTTTGCGGTCTTGCGGTCCACCAGGCCCTTCTCGAGGAAGTCGAGGAACATGCGCTGCTGGTGCTTGTAATAGCTCGGATCGCAGGTGGCGATCTCGCGGCTCCAGTCGATGGACAGGCCCATGCTCTGCAGCTGGGCGCGCATGGTGGCGATGTTGGCGTAGGTCCATTCCTTGGGGTGGACCTTGTTCTGCATGGCGGCGTTTTCCGCCGGCATGCCGAAGGCGTCCCAACCCATCGGATGGAGCACGTTGAAGCCCTTGGCCCGCTTGTAGCGCGCTACTACGTCGCCCATGGTGTAGTTGCGGACGTGGCCCATATGGATGCGCCCCGACGGATAGGGGAACATCTCAAGCACGTAATATTTCGGACGCGGGTCGTCGTTGTTGGTCTTGAACAGGTTGCCATCGTTCCAGACCTTCCGCCATTTCAGCTCGGCTTCCTTGGCGTTGTAGCGCTCGGGCCTCATTTTCTTCAGTACATCCGTCGTTGATAAGCGAAGCAGCTTGCGCTGCCGGGTTGCGGCGGACTAGGACACAGCTCTCCCGCGCGGTCAACGGTTTCGCGCGTGCGAAGACGGCTTTGAGAGGGTCCCATGAGCGAGAACAATCCCGTCGAGGGTCTGCAGGAGGTGCGGGAGGCGATCCGCCGCGCCGCGTCCGACTACGAGCGCGAGCCTTCCGGCATCACCCTGGTGGCCGTTTCCAAGACCTTCCCGGTGGAGGCCATCGAGCCGGTTCTGGCCGCGGGCCAGCGGGTTTTCGGTGAGAACTACGTGCAGGAGGCAAAGGCCAAGTGGCCGGGCCTGCGCCAGCGCTATTTCGATGTCGAGCTCCACATGATCGGCCCGCTCCAGTCCAACAAGGCCAAGGAGGCGGTGGAGCTGTTCGACGTGATTCACACCCTCGACCGGCCGTCCCTGGCCGAGGCGCTTGCCAAGGAGATCGCCAAGCAGGGGAAGAAGCCGCGCCTGCTGGTTCAGGTGAATACTGGCGAGGAGCCCCAGAAGGGCGGGGTGATCCCGACCGAGGTCGACGCGTTTCTCGAGACCTGCCGCACCAAGCATGGCCTCGAAATCGAAGGCCTTATGTGCATTCCCCCGGCGGAAGACCCGCCATCACCGCATTTCGCGCTCCTCAACACCATCGCCAAGCGTCATGGGCTGAAAGTGCTCTCCATGGGCATGAGCGCCGATTTCGACGAGGCGATCCAGCTCGGGGCAACCCATGTGCGGGTGGGAAGCGCGATTTTCGGGGCGCGGTCGAAGACGGTGTGAGCCGCGCCTGACCGAAATCGCTTGCGTGACCTGATCCGGCAATGTCCGCCGCATCACCAATGCGGCGGCCTGATCGCTATACATAATTTCCAACCCTAGGCCTGCAGTTGATCCCTTTGAGCAGATTGAGAGGATGCTCGCTTATCCGGCATCCTCCAAGCTTGGCTGTAGAAGCATTCTGCATTCCGGCCGGATAAGGAAGGCTGCATATGAGGTCTAAGAAACTGGGGCTTTGGTCGGTTGCACTGGCAGCAGGCCTTGCATCGACGCTATCGCCTGCATGGGCAATCGATTGGACAGGCGTTTGGAGCGGGCGCGCTGCCAATGGGCGGATGACAGAGATCGCCATTTCGGGAAAGAAGGTCCAGTACTGGCGATCAAATGGTCAGGACCAGCCGCTGGCCCGGTCATCTGTCGGCTCTCAGAGCGTGTCGATCAAACATGCTGAAGGCGCTTCCGTGACATTGAAAGCACGCAAGGATGGCCAAGCCGACTACATATGGCAGGGAACGAACGGCCAAAGCTCCACCGTGCTGATGAGCCGGCGGTGACAAGCGGATTGGCGTCTCCAGGGACGCCAATCTCTGCACTCACTGACATCCGGACTGTTCCCATCGTCTAGGCTGGAAATCAGCGCACCTGTCGGCGCAGGGCGGCTTCGATCTTGCGGTCGGTGTTGAACTGGCTCAGCGCATAGACGGCCCAGATCGCCGCCGGAAGCCAGCCGATGACGGTCACCTGCAGGATCAGGCAGATCAGCCCGGCGAAGGGCCGTCCGATGGTGAAGAAGGTCAGCCAGGGCAGGAGCAAGGCGATCAGAAGACGCATGAGGGAGAGGCCTTTTGTTTCAACTGTGCTTGAGATGGGGATTCCCGAACCGGGTTGCAAAGCTGAGGTTGCGCCAAAACCGAACGAGATTGACGGGGGAGCGCTTCAAGGGCAGGGAAAGAGCATCTTCTGTCGCAGAATTTCCTTGGTTTGAAGCATATTTCCGTGAGGCACGACACCGCCCATCGCCGTAGCGCCGTTCCGGCCCCGCATGCCGAAGAATGCGTGCTGCCGCTCGACGATGTGGTTTCCGGCAATTCCATCGAACTCATCAAGACGCTGCCTGACGAGAGCGTGCATCTGATCCTGAGCGACATTCCCTACGGCATCGGGGCCGAGGATTGGGATGTGCTGCACACCAACACCAATTCCGCCTATCTCGGTTCAAGTCCCGCACAGGCGAAGGCGGGCGCGGTGTTCAAGAAACGCGGCAAGCCCATCAATGGCTGGTCGGAAGCCGACCGCGCCATCCCGCGCGAATACTACGAATGGTGCCTCACCTGGGCGCCGGAATGGCTGCGCGTGTTGAAGCCAGGCGGCTCCGCGCTCGTCTTCGCCGGACGTCGTTTGGCTCATCGCTGCATCGCCGCCATGGAGGATTCGGGATTCTCCTACAAGGACATGCTTGCGTGGATGCGGGAGCGCGCGCCTCATCGCGCACAGCGCTTGAGCGCGGTCTATGAACGGCGCGGAAACGCGGATGCCGCACAAACCTGGGATGGATGGCGCGTTGGAAATCTGCGCCCTACGTTCGAGCCGGTTCTGTGGCTCACAAAGCCCTACAAGATCGGCGCGACGCTCGCCGACAACGCACTCGTCCAGGGTGTCGGCGGGTATAACCAGGATGCATTTCTGAAATACGTGTCCGATCCCGACAATGTGCTCGATCTCGGCTTCATGCCGAAAGAAGGCGGTTTGCATCCGACTCAGAAACCCGTTCGCCTGATGCAGGCCTTGATCGAGCTCACCACGCGGGAAGGCCAGATCGTCCTCGATCCTTTCTGCGGCAGCGGCACGACATTGGTCGCGGCGAAAGCTTTGAGCCGCCGCTTCATCGGATTTGAGGCGGAAGCGTCTTATGTGGAGATCGCGCGAAAGCGCATCAGCGGCAACATCTGATGCCCGTGCGCTTCAAGCTGGCCCGAGAACTGACCTCCGAAAGTGGAGGGTCTTGGGAACGGCTAATTCGCCTCTGCTATCTCCAGCAGGCAACCTTGCTGACACTCCAGCATAGCAAGGCGGTTAGCAGCGTCTCCAGATCGGGTGGCGATCAGGATTGTGGTTTAACCCACGATCTCGATCACCGTCCGAGGCCCGATCCGTTCCAACAGGCGCCGGATCATGCGCGGTTCCACCGCCACGCAGCCCTCCGTGGGCAGAAAGCCGGGGCGGGCGAGATGGAGGAAGATGGCGCTGCCGCGGCCTTTTCTGATCGGTCCCCGGTTCCAGTCGATGTCGATCACCACATCGTAGAGGTGATCCTCGCGCCACATCTTCTCGTGGCTCGTCGGGCAGGGGAGCGGAACCAGGGTGTTGTAGCGCCTGTCGCTGGAATCGTCCGACCATCCGTCCAAAGGCCGGATGGGCCTCAGCTTCAGGCCGGTACGCGGGCGGGGACCGTGATCCGCCCGGTAAAAGGCCTGCAGCAGGCGAAAGCGCCCGACGGGCGAGCCGCCATCGCCCTCGCGCTTGGCGCGAACCGTTCCCGAGCGCCCGAGGGCGCAGGGAAGAGTAAGATTTCCGGCCTTTAACCACCCCTTTCGGTGATCAAGCGGGGAGCGGTGAACGCGGATGACTTGGACGCGGGTACGCTTCATTACCGTGGAAGGGCAGGGCCTGCCCCTTGTTGTCAAGCTGGGAATGACTACTCTAATGCAACGAGCGAGATCGGAAAGCGTGAAACCTGTCTTCGGCTGAATTCATGGGAATCCGCCGGACAAGTTGACGATCACGCCTCGAGACAGGGAACGGAAAACGGTTCCGCCCCTGAAAATGCCTAGCTTTTGCTGTTCATCGTGTGAAGGGTTTGAGATGTCGAATGCCAGCCGCCTCCTCGTCGTGGATGACGATCAGGATCTGCGCGACACCCTGTCCGAGCAGCTGGCCCTCCATGAGGAGTTCCAGGTGACCGTCGTCGACACGGCGGGCGCCGCCATCGAGGCGGTGAAGGGCGACCGGATCGACCTTGCCATCATGGATGTGGGCCTGCCCGACATGGACGGGCGCGAGGCGGTGAAGGTCATGCGCCAGAACGGCTTTCGCAGCCCCATCATCATGCTGACGGGCCAGGGATCGGATAACGATACCGTGATGGGCCTGGAGGCGGGCGCCAACGACTATGTGGTGAAACCCTTCAAGTTCGCCGTGCTGCTCGCCCGCATCCGGGCGCAGTTGCGCCAATACGAGGCGAGCGAAGACGCGGTGTTCCAGATCGGGCCCTACACTTTCCGCCCTGGTTCGAAGCTCCTTACCAACGATAAGGGCTCGAAGCTCAAGCTGACGGAAAAGGAAACCGCGATCCTGCGGTATCTCTACCGCGCCGGACAGGCGGTCGTGGGCCGCGACACCCTGCTCACCGAGGTGTGGGGGTATAACTCCAACGTCACCACCCACACGCTGGAGACGCATATCTACCGGCTGCGCCAGAAGATCGAGGCCGATCCGTCCAACGCCCGCATCCTGGTGACAGAACCGGGCGGCTACAAGCTGATCCCTTAAGCCGATGGCTCTCGACGACGATATCGCGGTCCTCTCTCAGGCTCCCCTGTTCAATCTGCTGGAGCGGGATGCCCTGCGTCTGGTGGCCTTCGCCTCGGAGACCCGTTCCCTGCGCGAGGGCGACGTGCTGTTCCGCAAGGGTGACCGCTCCGATGGCGGTTATGTCGTGAGCCGAGGCGCGATTGCCCTCGATTCCAGCGACGATGGCGCGTCTGCCGCTTTCACGGCAGGCCCCGGTTCCCTGATTGGCCAGGCGGCGCTCTTCACCCGGATTGCCCGGCCCGCTACTGCCACGGCCCTGGAAGCCTCCACGGTCATCCGCGTGACGCCCAGCCTCATGCGCCGCGTGCTGGAAGAATTCCCCTCCGCCGCCGCCGCCATGCAAGACGCCATGGCCGAAGAACTCGCCCGCCTCACCCAGGGTCTGGAACGGGTGCGTCAGCAACTCATCGCGATTGACGGTGAGGAGCTTCCGGCGAAGGGGCTGGAGAAGGACTAAAGGGCCGTTTAGCCTGGATGGAGTTCCCCAACGACATTACGGTGATCTGTTTTCAGTAAAAACAAGCCGTGGAGCGAGTAATTGGCGGAAGACAGCCTTTATCCGCGGTACTTAATGATATAACAATTCGCTGATTAATGGATAAGCGAAGGAGTGGTCATGTCTGTTCTCGCAGGAGACCGAATTCACCTCAACACCACGACCACTCTCTCCCAAAGGCTGGTCAGCATAGCCGCTCTCGATGATGGAACGTTCGTTGCGGTCTGGCAGCATGACAAAGTCATGCCCGGTGGCATCGAAATTCGCGGCCAGATCTTCAATGCCGACGGTTCGACAAAAGGTGCTGAGTTCGTCGTTAACAGCACTCCTAGCACCGCGAATGCATCTAAGACCAGTCCTGTTGTCACAGCACTCGCCGGCGGACGTTTCGTCGTCGCATGGACCGACGATCCTGATGTCGAAGGCCAGGGTACGGACATCACAGCGCGGGTATTCAGTGCAAATGGACCAGTCGGCAATGATTTCCGCGTGAACGCGACGACTGCTGATTGGCAGTTCGACGCCTCGATCGCTGCCTTGTCGAATGGTGGCTTCGTCGTCTCCTACACAACCGTGGAGGCAGATGGCTCGACCAATATCATGTGCCAAGCCTACGGGGCTGATCTCAACCGCATTGGCGGCGAAATTCTCGCGAACGCCACGACGGCTAACGATCAAAGAGGATCGACAGTTTCTACTTGGGGCAACGGATACGCCGTCTTCTATACCGACTACAGCAACAGCGTCGACGATCCGGTTGCTTTCACTTTGCGAGCGCGCATCCTTTCCCCGAACGGGAATGAGGAGATACCGGAATTTCTTGTCTCTACGGGGCCTGGACGGAAGGGCGACGCATCTGCCGCAACCTTGAAGGACGGTAACCATGTCGTCACTTGGACGACGGATGAAGGTGACGGCACAGGTCTTGCTGTCAAAGCCCAGATTTTCGCGGCGAACGGCGACAGGATCGGCACGGAATTTGTCGTGAATGCCGTAACCAGTCAGAACGAAATGTTGTCGACGACGACTGCTTTGTCCGACGGCGGATTTGCAATTACATACCTGCATGTCACAGAGGCCAGCGGTACCAGCCCTGGACGTACCGAGATCTATGTCGCTGTCTTCGACGCCAATGGCACGCGCCGCTCGAGCAGCGACCTTCTGGTCGGCTCAATTGATATGGCCTACCATGAGAAGCCCGACATCACAGCTTTGGCAAACGGCCATCTTCTCATCGCCTGGGAAAATCCACTGACGATTGATGGAGACCCGGACGGCGGTGTTTATGCACAGATCGTGGATACAGGGAATAGCACAGCCAACACCGCTCCTACCGTCGCCGTCGATCCCGCTAAGGTCCTCACACCGGCTATCGATAACGGCCCTCTCGTCAATCCCTTTGGTGGACTGACCTTCGCCGATGCCGAGAATGATGTTCTCACGATCACGATCTCATTCGATGCTTCCCACGGCTCTCTCGTCGTTCCAGCCGGACACCAGACGCCCGGTTTCGAGGAGAAGAACGGCAAGAAGATCTATACTTTCACGGGCAAAGCAGACGCGCTTGCCAGCCTCATGGACGTGGTACAATTCGATTCCGTTGATCGTCCTCTGTCTCAGGCAGGCAGTCATCATGTGACCACTTTTGCGATCGGAGTCACTGACGCCGATCACGCCATCCCGTCAGAGACATTCGTTCAGGTCGATACCATAGTCGCCAACCGTGCTCCGACGAACATCATGCTGAGCGGAACATCGGTTGCGGAAGTTGTCAGCGGAGAAGTCGGCATACTCTCTGCCGCCGATCAGTTCGGAGCCCAATTCACCTACGAGCTTATCGACAATGCCGGAGGGCGCTTCAGCCTCGTCTCCGTTGCGGATGACACGGGCAGGATGATCACCAAGCTGGTGACCGCCGACAGCCTCCTGCTCGATTATGAGCAGGCCCGATTCCATACCATCGTTGTGAAGGCCACGGACAAGGAAGGTACGTCCCTTACCAAGGCCTTCACCATCGAAGTGGGCGATGTGTTCGCGGAAAACATCTTCGGCTCTGCCGGCAGCGACATCTTCATGGGCGGTGCGGGACGCGACACGATCCGCGGCAACGACGGCAACGATAAGCTGTATGGCGGCCTCGGCAACGATCAGCTTGCGGGTGGCAGGGGCAAGGACATTTTCGTGTTCGATACCAAGCCGAACTCCAGGACGAACAAGGACAAGATCCTCGACTGGAAAGCCAAGGACGACACGATCTATCTGGAGAACATGATCTTCAAGAAGCTGAAGAAGGCCGGCAAGCTCAAGAAGGATTTTTTTGTGCTCGACGCGAAGGCGAAGGACGGCAACGACTACATCGGCTACAACAAGAAGACCGGCGATCTCTGGTACGACGCCAACGGCAGCAAGGCTGGCGGTCAGGTGGTTTTCGCCAATATCGGCAAGAACAAGAAGATTGCCTACAACGACTTCTTCGTCGTCTGAGTGGAATCACAGAGGGCCGGGTTCGATGGAACCCGGCCCTCCATCTTGGTTGATGTCAGCGTGCTCTCACGCCGTCTTCACGCCGGACAGGAACGAGCCGACCTCGCGGGTGAGCGTCTCGGAGTGGCGCGCAAGTTCCTGTGCTGAGGTCAGGACCTGGGCGGCTGCCATGCCGGTTTCGCTCGCACCCTGGCGTACTTCGTTGATGTTGCCGGTCACCACTTCCGTGCCGCGTGCGGCCTCCTGCACGTTGCGCGAGATTTCAGCGGTGGCTGCACCTTGTTCTTCCATGGCGGCCGAGATCGAAACCGAGATCTGCGACATTTCACCGATCGTGCGGGCAATGGCCTGAATGGCCTCGACGGCTTCGGATGTTGCCTGCTGCACGGAGGCGATCTGCGACGAGATTTCTTCGGTGGCTTTCGAGGTCTGCGTGGCGAGGTGCTTCACCTCGCTTGCAACGACCGCGAAACCCTTGCCGGCTTCTCCCGCGCGCGCAGCCTCGATGGTGGCGTTGAGCGCGAGCAGGTTCGTCTGCGAGGCGATGTTGTTGATGAGCTGCACAACGTCGCCGATCTTCTCCGCCGATGAGGCGAGCGTCTGAACGGTCTCGTTGGTGCGCTGTGCATCCACGACGGCCTGCTCCGCGATGCGTGAGGATTGGCCGACCTGGCTCGCGATCTCGCGAATGGAAATCGAGAGTTCTTCCGTGGCGGCGGCCACCGTCTGCACGTTGGCAGAAGTCTGTTCGGCGGCGGAGGCGACGCTGACAGACTGGTTCGTGGTCTGATCGGCGACGGCGGTCATGGATTGCGCGGTCGTTTCCATCTGCGTCGCGGCGGTGGAAAGGCCGCCGGTGAGCACGGAAACATTGGCCTCGAACTGCTTCGTGAGCTGATCGAGCATCTGTGCGCGGCGCATCTTGGCGTCCGCCTCGACGGCGGCGGCCTCATCGGCCTCTTTCTTCGCAATCAGCGCATCCTTGAAGATCTGCACCGCGCCGGCCATCGCACCGATCTCGTCGACGCGCTCCATGTCCGTGACCTTGACGGTGGTGTCGCCCTGAGCCAGCGTCTTCATGGTATTCGTGAGGCGTGTGATCGGCGTCGAGAGCGAACGGGCCGCCAGCCATGCGCCGAGAAGCGCCAGAGCGAGTAGGCCTGCTGCCGTCAGCAGCATCAGATTACGCGCGTCGATGGCGCCGGAAATCATGGCATCGGCCGGAACGGAAATGGAAAGGAGCCACGGCTCTTCGATGCCCGGGAAGGTGACAGGAACGACAGCGCGATAGATGTCGTTGCCATCGGCATCCTTGATCATCGTATCGGCATAGCCTTCCGACGATGCTTTTGCCTTCTCCGTCAGTTCGGCGATCACGGAGTCATCGGCAGGCTTGCCGAGAAGCTGCGCATCCTGGTTGGCGACCCACAAGCCGCCTGCGCCAACAAGGTTCACGGTTCCTGCATCGAAAGGCTTGAGAGCGCTGATGGTCTGCGAAATTGAGTCGAGGCTCGTATCGGCCGTAATGATGCCGACAGGCTTGCTGTCGCGGCGCAGAATGACGCTCAACGTCGACAGCAGAACCTCTTCGTCGTTCACCTTATAGGTGTAAGCCGGAACGAACTGGCTCTTGTTGTCGCGCAAGGGCTTCGTATACCAGTTCTCGATCTCCTGGGGCTTGTAGGTCAGGTCGAGGAGTTCGAGCCCAACCTTCTTGTCCTTCGTCCAATAGAAATAGGGGGCGAAGCGGCCGCTCGGGTCCGAGTAGGGATCGGCCAGGAAGTTCTTGTCCTGCCTGTCCATGGCATCCGGCTCGAAAGCAACCGACATGCCGATGAGGTTTGGCTGATTCTCGACCGCAAGCGCGAGGATTTCCGCGAGTTCGCCGCGATCCACCTTGTAATCGTAAATGATGGCATCGATGGTCGATTTCATCACCGTCGCGGCCGATAGCGCGCGGCCGATCTCCGACTGCACGAGTCCCTTGTATTGGTTGAGAAGGGTGCTCGCCGTGACGACGGCCTCGCTTCGGCCCTTGCTCATCATAATCTGTGCGCCTGCAAAAGTCAGGACCGTGCAGGCACCGATGAAGCCCACGCCTGCCAGCAACAGGACGCGCGTTTTGATGGAACGCAGTTTGAAAACCATTCGCTTGCCCCCGAGACATGGCTTTTCGGAATTTATTCGCGTTCTACAGAGCTGAGCTTGCGTCTGGCTTGCGGGGCAGCATGTCGGAGGGGATTAAAGGATAAGAGCGGCGGGTGCGCTCACAGCTCCAGCTCCATCGTCACCGGCGCATGGTCGGAGGGACGCTCCCAGCCGCGGGTGTCGCGGGTGACGTCGATGGCGCGGAGACCGCCTTTCAGCGCATCCGAAACCCAGATGTGGTCGAGCCGGCGGCCCTTGTTGGCGGCCGCCCAATCGGGAGAGCGGTAGCTCCACCACGAAAAGATCTTCTCCGGCTCGGGACGAAGGTGGCGCATGGCGTCGATCCAGCCAGCCTCCTGGCGCAGTTCTTCCAGCGCTGTCGTCTCCACCGGCGTATGGCTCACCACGTCGAGAAGCTGCTTGTGGCTCCACACATCGTTTTCCAGCGGTGCGACGTTGAGATCGCCAACGAGAATCGCGGGACCGGAGGTCGGCTTCATCTTCGCGCCCCAGGCGCGCATCTCGGCCAGGAAATCGAGCTTGTGGCGGAATTTCTCGTTGATCTCCGGATCAGGAATATCGCCGCCCGCGGGCACGTAGAAATTATGGATCGTGATTCCGGTCGCCGCTTTCGCCTGGCCGAGGGTCACCGCGATGTGGCGCGCATCCTGGCGACCGCACATTTCCATCACGCTCGTTTCGGAGAACGGGAAGCGCGAGAGGATCGCCACGCCGTTGTAGCCCTTCTGTCCTATATGAACGACGAAGGGATAGCCGAAGGCCTGCAGTTCCTTCAGGGGCAGCTTGTCGTTCGGGCACTTGGTCTCCTGCAGGCACAGGATGTCGGGACGCCGCTCGCTCAGGAAGCGCTCAACCTGATCGATGCGCAGGCGTACGGAATTGATGTTCCAGGTGGAGACGGTGAGTTTCACGGAAAAGTTGCCCCTTCGACAGTCCTCTCCGGGCTACGACAGATTCCGGCCGGATGGAAGGGTGCTGACCGATTCGATGGAGGCTACTTATGGTCGCCGCGGATCTCTTCGTACTGGATCCTGAAAAGATCCTGATCGATGCGGCGGCCCTTCTGGACCTGATTCAGCACGACCACCGTCTGGAAGCCCTGCGCGTCCACGATCCGCCACTGGTTCAGATTCTGCACATCGGGATCGAAGAACAGGGTGATCCGGGAGGTGCCGCCGAGCGTCGACGTATCCTCAAGATTGATGCGCACCGCATTCGGTTCGGCAGAGACGCCGGTGACCTTGATGTCCCGGCCGAGATTGACCTGCTCGCGCAGCAGGAATTTCAGCGGAGTCTGCGAGATCGAATAGAGGTCCTGCGTGGCGAGCTTGCGGTCGCGCACGGCAACCGAACGCCCATCGGCGATCACTTCGAGGGTGGCCGGAGGATCGTATTCGAAGCGCACCTTGCCGGGGCGCTGGAGATAGAGCGTGCCGCCCATCCGCCGCCCGTCGCCTCCCACCTGCGTGAAATCGGCCACGAGGGTGTTGAGGTTGGTGAAATAGGAATTCGCGCGCTCCACGATGGCGCTGTTCGGCAGAGGCTGGCCCTGCGCTACCGGACCCATGGAGGCGGTGACGATGGGCTTGGGCGCAATGTCGATCGGTGTCGTATCCTCGGCCTGAACGACCTCGTCGAAGTCCGGGCGGGCAGGGGGCAATGGCGCGGTGACCGCCAGCATCTGCTCCGCATTCACCGGCCTTGTCATCGGTCTGGCGGCCTGTGCTTCCACGGGAGCCCGCGCAGGCGCGGACGGCTGGTGGAAGAACGAGGTCGGGAGCGACGTGAGCGAGGCCTTGAAGCCTCCGGCAATCGGGCGCTTGGGCGGAAGGATCATCTCCATCGGCAGGGTCTGGGCAGCCGCCGTCAGCGGGCCCGCAAGAGCGGACGCCACGGTCACGAGACCGATCAGGCTGACTGGGCGCATTCAAACCATCCTTTGAAGAACCAATATGACCGCAGCTGTGCTTTAAGGCAGCGCTCAAGATGACGCAGGGCCGCGGTCAAGGTTCCCTCCTTATAGGCTAATCTTCTCCTCCGTGAGGGCTTTCGAGCAGGATTTCGCGTTTACCGGCGTGGTTTGCGGGTCCGACGATGCCCTCCTGCTCCATCCGCTCCATCAGCGAGGCTGCCCGGTTGTAGCCAATCTGCAGCCGCCGCTGGATGTAGCTCGTCGACGCCTTCTTGTCCCGCAGCACCACTGCCACCGCCTGATCGTACAGGTCGCCGCCCGGCGCCCCGAACTCGCCCGCGTCGAACACCGCCCCATCGGGTGCCGCCGCCTCCTCCTCGTCAGCGGTCACTGCCTCGAGATATTGCGGACGGCCCTGACGCTTCAGGTGCGCCACTACGTGCTCGACCTCCTCGTCCGAGCAGAACGGCCCGTGCACGCGCGTGATCCGCCCGCCCCCGGCCATGTACAGCATGTCGCCCTGGCCCAGAAGCTGCTCCGCCCCCATCTCGCCGAGAATGGTGCGGCTGTCGATCTTCGAGGTCACCTGGAACGAGATCCGGGTCGGGAAGTTCGCCTTGATCGTGCCGGTGATCACGTCCACCGACGGGCGCTGGGTGGCCAGGATCACATGGATGCCGGCAGCTCTGGCCATCTGCGCCAGACGCTGGA
>NZ_FMVJ01000012.1 GCF_900102135.1 Microvirga guangxiensis | reverse complement strand
TCTTTTGACAACCACACCGCGGTGTCTTGTGAAAACAAGCGCCGCGGTTTGTGTTTGTCTTCCCTCTTGCCGGTGTGGCCTGCCACACCGGCCCTGAGTGACGCGGGGTGGAGCAGCCCGGTAGCTCGTCAGGCTCATAACCTGAAGGTCACAGGTTCAAATCCTGTCCCCGCAACCAAACACAACAGCCCTCGCCTGGTAACCCCAGCGAGGGCTTCGTCGTATCCGGACCCTGTGAGAAGGCAGAAGAAACCCTCATTCCTCCCGAAACGCCCGCACCGCGTGATCGACCACCGGCTTGGTGAGATACGACAAAACCGTCCGAGACCCCGTCCGGATCAACCCCTCAACAGGCATCCCTGGAACAAGCCGCAGCGTACCTAAACGCTCACGCTCGCCAGCCGCAAATGAAAGCCGGACAGGGTAATATTGCTGACCGCTTCTGGGATCCGTCACCAAATCGGCCGCAATCACACTGACATAACCATAAAGCTCAGGCGTCGAACGCTGGTTGAAAGCGGATAGACGCAATACCGTGCTTAACCCAGGTTGAACTTGGTCGATATCCTGCGGAGATACCTTCACCTCAATGGAGAGCTCATCCGTTTCGGGAACGATCAGCATCAGAGGTTCGCTTGCGTTGATGACGCCGCCAACCGTATGCACAACGGATTGGTGAACGACTCCATCCTGGGGCGCACGGATTTCAATCCGCTTCAGCTGATCTTGTGCTGAAACTTTCCTCTCGACCAGCTCTGACATCTTCGCCTGAACCTCGCGCAGCTCCTGCGAGACTTCGCTTCGTAGGTCCTGATCGATCTGGATGATCTGAAGCGACGTCTCGCTGATCCGTCCTTTCGCTTGCGCGACATTCGAGATGAGTTGCCCATGCTCGCCGCGCAGGCGTGTCTCCTCACGCTTGAGCGCTGTGACGCGGGTGATGGGTACCAAATTCTTACGCCAGAGCTGATCGACGCCGACAAGCTCCTCCTGAATCAACTTGATCTCATCGGCCTTTGCGGCAGCCTGGAGTTTGAGGCCGTCAATCTGTTCCTGCAGCTGGGCAATGCGCTCCTTGAGCTGTGACTTTTGGCCCGCTCGGGCAGCACGGCGTGTCTCGAACAGATGGATTTCGCCTTGAATCAGAGCAGCAAGTTCGGCTTCCAGCAGGCGGCTTTTCAACTCGCGTGGAAAAGCGATCTGCTCCACCCCATCGCGCTCGGCTTGCAGCCTGCTCTGTCGTGCGGCCAGTTCGTCCAGGCTCTTGGAGACCATTGCGAGATTGGCACGGGCGATCGTCTCATCGAGGCGAACAACGACATCGCCGGCGCGAACGCGGTTTCCATCCCGGACGAGGATCTCGCCGACGACCCCACCGGTGGGATGCTGAACTTTCTTGACGTGTGTGTCGACCACAATGGATCCTGGAGCAACGACAGCTCCGGACAGTTCCGTCACCGCCGCCCAGCCACCAAGGCCGCCGACGAGGAAGAAAGCAGAAGACAGACCCAGCAGCGAGTAGCGTCGAATCGCGGCCCTGGCATTTGTTCTATTGGCGGGGTTCATGACGTGCTCCTGGCTCCTAGACGGCTTTCAACGGGGGAGACACAGAAACCCGTGGCTCTGTGGGCTGAGGTGTTGGGACAGAACGAAGTACCTTGCTGAGGATTTCGTCCTTCAGGCCGAAGCTCTGGACCCGGCCTTCCGACATGACGAGTACATGATCGACGGCTGCAAGGGCGCTCGGACGATGAGCTATGATGATCACCACTCCTCCCCGAGACCGGATGCTCATGATCGCAGCCGTCAGAGCCTGCTCGCCTTCATTGTCGAGATTCGAGTTCGGCTCATCGAGCACCACGAGGAAGGGATCTCCATAGATGGCGCGAGCCAGAGCGATGCGTTGGCGCTGTCCGCCTGACAGGGCTGCTCCTGACTCGCCGACCTGCGTCTCGTATCCGTCAGGCAGTTGCAGGATCATTTCGTGCACATTGGCGGCTTTGGCAGCAGCAATGATGGCATCGGACTTTGGGTTCGGGTCGAAGCGCGCGATGTTCTGTGCCACGGTTCCTGCAAAGAGTTCGACGTCCTGCGGCAGGTAGCCGATATGGCGTCCGAGATCTTCAGGAAGCCATTGCTCAATGGCGGCGCCGTCGAAGCGAACCTTGCCGCGCCAAGCAGGCCACACTCCGACGATCATGCGTGCGAGGGAGGACTTTCCCGATGCGCTCGGGCCGATGATTCCGAGCCCGCTGCCTGCTTGCAGTTCGAACGACACATCTTGAATGGCAAATTTCTGGCGGCCAGGAGCGCCCGTTCCGGCATTCTCTAGAGACAGGAGCGTGCGAGGGGCAGGGAGCTTCAAGGGAGCTTCCGAGCGTGCATCGGATTCAAGAAGACCTTTCAATCGGCGCCAACCCTGACGGGCACTGACGAAACCTTTCCAGTTGGCAATCGCCAGTTCGACCGGTGCCACAGCACGAGAGGTGAGGATGGAACTGGCGATCATGATACCGCCCGTCGCCTGCCCGTCGATGACCAGATAGGCGCCGATAGCAAGAACAGCTGATTGCAGCAGCATGCGGAGTACCTTCGACAGGGCTCCGAAGCCGCCTGCCACGTCAGAAGTTTTTTGCTGATAGGAGAGGTAGCGTGCATTGGCCTCGCTCCAACGCCTTCCAATCCACGGGGCCATGCCCATGGCGTGCACGACTTCCGCGTTGCGATGGGCTCCCTCAGAGATCCCGTTTCGGACCAGAGCGGCGCTCACCGCGGCCTTGGACGCTTCGCGCGTCAGGAACTCGGTCAAAAGGGTGAACACAACGAGGAGGCATGCGCCTGCAAGGGCTGTCAAACCGATCCACGGATGAAAGGCGAAGCAGATGAACAGGTAGAGCGGCATCCAAGGGAGATCGAAGAGAGCGGAGGGGCCGCCACCTGCAAGGAAGGCCCGCAATTGATCGAGATCCCGCAGCGGCTGCTGTCCATCTCCCTCGGATCGGCCTTTGAGAGGTGCGTTGATCTGACCTTGAAAAATCTGCTGACTGAGATCCTCGTCGAGGGCTGCTCCGACGCGTGCGAGAATGCGGCCGCGAACCGTCTCGAAGAGGCCTTGGAAGAGATACAGCACCACGATGATGATGGAGAGGCCGACGAGAGTCGGGATGCTCCGGCTGGGGAGAACCCGGTCATAGACCTCCATCATGAAGATCGAGCCTGAGAGATAGAGCAGGTTGATCAGGCCGCTGAGAATGGCGACGCCCAGGAAGGCGCCACGACAGGAAGCCATGATGCTGGGTCGGCTTTTGAGAGAACTGATCATCGACATTGCCTCAGGATTGGCCTTGGAAGATTACGTCGTTTCAGTGCTTGAATTGGCTCCGGGAGACGCACCAGGTCTTCAGGGAGTGATCCCGCCGGGAGTAAGAGGGGGCTTATCCCGGCGGGGCCAAACGATCTCAACGAGCCTGCATCAGAAGATGAAGTCGTTGCTGTCGAGATCGGATGCGTTGACACCTTTAAGGACGAGGATGTCGGAGCCGTACTTGAGGATCGTGTCGTGACCGGCCTGCTGGATCGAGATGTCCGACAGATCATTCACACCCGGAAGCCGTCTGAGGTCGATTTCGTCAATGCCATGACGGAAGTCGGTGACGGTGTCCCGGCCATGGTTTTTCTGGAAGACGAAGATGTCCGCTCCCGATCCACCACTGAGCTTATCGTTACCGCGACCACCGATAAGGACATCGTCGCCGCGACCGCCCTTGAGCTCGTTATGCCCATTGTTGCCGGTCAACACGTTGTCGAGCGTGTTGCCGTGTCCTTTGGTGTCCTCGGATCCGGTCAGAATGAGCCTCTCTACATTGGTGCCGGACAGGGAGTAGGATGTGCTGGCCTTGACCGTATCGATGCCTTGCCCGCGGGCTTCGTAGACCCGATCCGACCGATCATCGACGATGTAGACATCGTTGCCTTGACCGCCCCACATCTTGTCGACGCCCCTGCCGCCGTCCAGCCGATCATTGCCGCGGCCACCGTAGAGGTGATCGTTGCCGTCCTCCGCAAACAGTCGGTCGTTGCCGTCCTCACCGTAGATCTGGTCGTTGCCATCTCCGGAGTAGACGTTGTCGTTCCCACGGCCGCCCCACATCCGATCTTCTTCACCGGTTCCCCGGAGTGTCTCGGATCTGGACGAGCCTCTCGCGCTTCCGCTCAGGTTCTGGACATCGAACCTGAAGGTTTCCTCTTTGACGGCGCCGTCGGATGCGACGGCCACTACCGTGACCTCATGCGAGCGCTGGCTCTCGAAATCGAGTGCGGCGCCGTGCTTCAGCACGACATTGCTGCCCTGGATTTCGAACAGGTTGCTCGACGGCCCGCGCAGGGAGAAGGTGACCATGCCGGCCGCTTCCGGTGCGAGGGAGGTCAAGGTTGCGACGGTCGTGCCTCCTGCCGCATTCTCCGCCAAGGCTGGTGCCTGAGCTGCAAGAAGGTCTACTTGAGCATTGACCGTTTGCGGAGAATTGGTGAGGCCAAGGAAGTCTGCCGCAGTCAGGTTCACCAATCCATCGAGTGCGATCTGGAATGCAACCGTTCCGTTCCCGAAGAGGTTGAGGGAGCGGCCCTCGATGATGGTTTGACCGCCGACCTGACTATAGCGCAGCTGACCGGCTCCATTGCCGCTGAAGTTGTTGGAGCCGATGAAGTTGAAGTCCTGATCGCTCAGCAGGCTGAGGAGGGACCTGTTGGCATCGATGGTTCTGATATCGATCTTATCGACGCCTTGGACAAAGTCGGTGATCACATCCCGGTTTGCATTGGTGCCGGTCTCGTCGTCATTGAAGACAAAGGTATCCGCACCACTGCCACCCGTCATGCGGTCAACGCCGGTACCGCCTTCGAGAGTATCGTTTCCGTCACCTCCGCTCATGGCGTCGTTTCCGCTGCCGCCCGCAAGGTCGTCGTTACCGTTACCTCCATCCATGGTGTCGTTGCCACCATTTCCGTTGAGGGTATCGTCGCCATCGAGGCCGAATAGGTTGTCTCCTGAGCCTCCGCCGCTGATCACGTTGTTCAAGGCGTTTCCAGTGCCGGTGAATGCACCGTTGCCGGTGTACTCGAGGTTCTCCACGCCTGCGGTCAGAGTGTAGCTGGCAAGAGACGTCTCAACCGTGTCGATGCCGCTGGAACCTGCTGCAGTTTCATCCACCACATCGCCCGCATTATCGACAACGTACGTGTCGTCTCCGCCCAGACCCCGCAACGTGTCGGCGCCGCCACGTCCATCAAGAATGTTGGCTGACCCGTTGCCGATCAGGGTGTCGGCCGCATTCCCGCCTCTGACATTCTCGATGCCCGCGATGGAGATGAAGCCTGAGGCCGTTCCTGCTCCAAGGTCGACTGTCACGCCGGAGCTGCCAGTCGAGTATTCCAGGGTGTCGGAATTTCCGCCTCCGAGGTCAGCCACGACCCGTTCGACGTCGGTGCCGACAGTGGCGCCCTCAACCTGCGTCAGACGCGTCGTGAAAGTGGCGTTCAGAGTTCCGCTGCCGTTACCGTTCTGGAAGAGGCTGAGAGTATCAGTGTCGGCGCCGCCATTGATGGCCGAGGTTCCGCCTACATCGATGTCGTACATGAAGACATCGTTGCCGGTGCCGCCATTGAGCGTATTGGTGCCTGAACCTCCATCAATGGTGTCGTTGCCTTCACCTCCGTCGATGTTGTCGTTGCCGCTGCCGCCATTCAGGACATCATTGCCTGCCATGCCGGTGATCACGTCATTGCCGGCGCCGCCATTAATGACGTCGTCTCCATCAAGGCCGGAAAGCGTATCATTGCCGCCGCGGCCGTTGATCAGGTTCGAGCCGATGGTGCCCAGGTAATTGTCGCTGGCATTGTTGGATCCGATCCGAGCGGTCATTTCGGATGTGACGGATTCCGGGTTGCCCGCTCCATCGGTGAAGCTCACCACTACCCGGATGAACTGGCCGATCCGGGAGTCCGGGACGACATAGCTCTGCTGGTTGGCGCCTTGAATGGTATTCCACGTGTTTCCGCCATTGGTTGAGAATTCCCAGCGGTAGCGGAAGGCTCCGAGACCGTTGAGATCCGCGATGCCGCTTGTATTGGCGGTAATCACGTTCTCGCTGCCCATGAGCGTAGGAACGCCCGTTGCTGCCCGCTGTGCGATCAGCACATCCTGGTCCGTAAAGCGCAGATACTCGATGTTGAGTAGACGGTCCGTTCCAGTGTCTCCATTGGTCAGGTCGATGTCTCTGACGGTATAGCTGCCGTCAGCGTTGCGGTTGAAGGCATAGCCGGAGCGGGCTCCGTTGAAGACCGCGTAGTCGTTGGCGGAATTTTCCACGTCTCCTTCCACGATCTCGCGAACGATGGAAAGCTGGCTTGGGTTCAGAGTGCGGTTGAGCATCAACGTATCGAGCGTCTTACCGCCGAATTGCGCTACGGCAGAGCCGATAGGAGCGCCATTCTCGTATTCCGACTCGAGGTAGACCTTCCCTGTCATTCCATCCGCGGTGTAGATCGTGTTTCCAACGGTGATACGGATACGGACGTTCAGCCAGCTGTCGCCATCGATGAAGTCGTTTCCACCACGGCCTTCGATGGTGTCGTTGCCGCCACCGCCGAGAAGGATATTGCCTTGGTCGAAGGCGACGATCTTCTCGAGGTCGCCGGATGTCGGCTTGGCGGCCACCAAGTCTCCCATCAGCGCCCTGAGGCCGGCGATGCGGTCGATACCGGCATGCGTCAGTTCATTGTTGGTGAAGGTGAAGTCTCCGTTGGCCCCAGCAGGAGGCGGCTCGGCATTCGGGTCGCCCCGGTTGTCGCCTTTGAGGAGGTCGTCGTTCTTCCAGCCCGACAAGGCCTCGACCTGATCGAAGCGATCTCGCAGAATATCCTGCTCGGCTGTGGTGAAGATGGGCGTAAGCAGATCGGAATCGGCTGCTTCTGTGTTGCCTTTGTGGATCGCCCAGTCGTAGCCGAACATGCCCTCGTTTCGCATGACGCTTTCGCCCTGAACCATGATGTCGTCGCCGGATTCGGCGTCGAAATCCTGTTCGTTCTGGCCAGCGAACATCACGTCATGACCGATGATGGTCGAGTTGAAGTTCAGCTCCGAGTTGTCGCCTGCGATTACGTCGAAACCGTTGCCGCCCTCGATCCAATCGTCACCCTCGTTACCCAGAAGGAAGTCTCCGCCCTCGCCGCCGACCATGAAGTCGTTGCCCGTTCCACCGAACATCTCCTTGCCGTCCGGACCGGCGATGAGGAAGTCCTGCCCCTCGTTGCCGAAAACCAGCGCCAAGCCGCTGCCGGCATGGATGACGTCATTGCCTTCCTCACCGTGCAGCATGTCGACTTCGCCGATATCGGTGCCATTGTTGGTGATGACATCATCGCCTTTGCCGCCGTGCACCCGGTCGACGCCGTATCCGGCCTCGATATCGTCATTACCATCTCGACCCCATACCGAGTCGTCGCCGCCGCCAGCGATTATGGTGTCGTTGCCATCAGTTCCCTGGATCAGAACGTGATCATTGGTGGTCACGCGGATGTATTCATCCTTGCCATCACCATTGGCGTCCCTGCGGACGACCATGGGGGAGATTGCCTGAAGCCATGGATCGGTCTGCGTTGGATCCGTGTGCCCGAACTTCGTCATCATGGCGCGGTCCATGTAGAGGACATGGTCCGGCACAGAGAAGATGTCGCCGGGCAGCGCATAGCCGCTCTCGCCAAGGTCGGTGTTGTTCAATACCATCTTGGCGAAGGAGTTGTTTTCCAACTCGTTGAGGAAGTTCAGGCCCTGGACGCGAGAGAGATAGTAGAAGCGGTCCGCATTCTGCAAATTCTCCATCTGCAGCTCGAAGATGAACGAGAATGTCGAGCCCAGCATACCGCCGAAGGCCATCTTCTTCTCGGCCATGCCGCCGACCCAGAGATCGACATCCTCAAGGCCTCCGAGCTTGCTGGCATAGATTCCGGTGCCGTTCAGGAATGCCTGGCGGTCGTCCTCATTGAGACTCGCGTGGCCAAAGACGAGGTTCCAGGCTGCATTCCGCTTGGCTTCAAGAGTCATCGCTGAAGTGATCGTCTCGTGAGTGCCGTAGGCCGCGATGAAGTTCACGATCGAAGCCGGGTTCTTCAAGTTGAGGGCGAAATCCGTCCAGCTCGTATAAGCGGCGAGCTGCGTATCGCCATTCGCCATTTCCTGGAACTGGCGGCGCGCTTCGTTCAAGGGTGGAATGCCGGTGTCTCGGCCGCGGGCGATATTCAGGGCCGCGAGGTCGAGTGGAATGCCGACAAGCTGATTGCGCAGGACGTCCGTCACGAACTCGTCGATCTCACTGCCGACCTGGCGCGTCATGCCGCGGACGATGGCGCCGGCGGCCTCCTCGTGATCAATATCGGCGGAGCCGAATGCCAGCGGGTTCAGGAACGCATCAAAGAGATCCATGCTGGTGTCGTTTCCGTTCACATCGGTGCTAGCCACCTGCTCGCGGAGCATGGAGTGGCCGAAGCGATACACGACGTGAGCGAACTCGGCAAAGATAGCTGGATTGATATCGACCGACGGATTGAAGACGAAGGCGTCCACATCCGGCTGAGCCTTGCGGGCGAACTCCTCGAAGACAAGGTGCTGATACTGCATCTCCGTGGTGAAGCGCGCCGCCTGGAACAGGCGCTCGCCATCCCATTTAAGAGTCGCGGCAAAGGCTGCGACGGCTGCGGCATCGGTGGCAGGCGGCAGAGCGGTTCCTGCCGGCAGATCAACGCGCAGCCATTCATTGAGGAACGCAAGATCCCCGGACTCGATGGCGCGGGCTTTTACCTGCTCGACCATATTGTTGTGTTCGGAATGGAACACGTGGTGGACGGCGGAGAGGCCGATATTCTCGTTGCCGCGCCCATCGCCCGTGATGTAGTGCGCATCGAGCATCTCGTTGTCGTAGGCAAGCTGCGTTCCGCGGGTGGGGTCGACTGGGCCGTTGGTTCCATCGGCGTTCTTGTAGCCGAGAGCGCTGTCTCCATCCTGCTGGAGAACGCCGTTGACGAGGATCGGCACGGCTGCGTGGGCGATGTCATCCAGGAAGGCATGGCCTGTGCGAAGGGCGTCAGCGGTCGAGATGGGACTTGCTGGATTTCCCTCGCGGAACACGTCTGCATTGGCTCCTGTCCCGCCGAACTTTCCGTCAGCGCCGAGGGAGACCACCAATTGCGGGTAGCCGTTCGGGCCGCGGACGAATTCGCCGTAATCGTCCATGACGAACAGAGGAATGTTCGTCACATCGGCATCCGTCAGATTGATGCCGAGCATGGTTCGGGCCTGCTCCTTGACATCAGCCCAGGTGGCGAGGCCACGATCGCCAGTGAGCAGTCTGCCGGTCGAGATTGGATGGGAATCCGGTATCCCATCACCGTTTGAGTCTACGGAGAATTCATATTCGCGCAGGAACAGCTGGTGGGACGAGTGCGAGGTATAGGTCTGGTTCTGATCGACCCATGGGGTCGTCAGATTTACGGCACCCTCCGGAGCGCGCGTGAGCACCATGAAATTGGTGTGAGGGCTATCGGGATTATACAGAGGATCGTCGGGCTGAAGAGGAATGTAGATCGTGCCGTTGTTGCCCTTAGGCACAAGGTCCAGGCCGTGATCGAAGAACTGACCGAAGAGAGTGAACCAGCCATTGTAGGGTGCCGAAAGTCCCTCGTCTGGCGAAACGTTGGGGATCACGACGCTTTTGCCGTCCATCTCTACTTCATATTTGGCGAGCGCGGCATCGAGCGTTGCCTGCGCTGCATCGATCGTCGCCTGAACGCCGCCGGTAACAGCCGCATCGAGAGCCGTCTTGGCACCCCGAATTTCGTTCAGGGCTGTCATCAGGTCAGGCCCGGTAATGCCCGCGTAGCTGAGAGCAGCGTAGATGGCAGCCGGGTTGTCGAGAGTCTGATCGACTATCAGGTTGGAAATGATGCGCGGGTCCGCGTCCACTAGGGTTCCACCGCCGAGACCTCTCGAGGCTGCTGACGGGTTCCCCATTTCACCGTAATTGCCATCGGTGAAGACAACCTCGTTGCCCGATCCCTGGCCGAAGGTGATGCTGTCGTCATTCTCATTTCGGTAGTAGGGGTCCGTGATGCGGGGGAAGGGGTTGTCTGCAGCGCCCCAATGATCACGTCCGGCGACAAGATTGTTGTAGCTGCCGTCAACGGTACGCAGCCCGTAAGGAGACAGAGTTGTGGGCACGGCCAGAGGCGCTGTAGGGTCGGTTGTAATATCGCCCTGAGCATTGACGCGGATTTCGGTCAGAGGCGTTCCCGCCGAATGAGCTTCGGCAATCTTGATCTGCTTGAGGATGAACTCGAGATCGTGTCGAACGAGATTTACCATTGTCTCTTCTCCCAGTTGTCGCCGCATTCCTGGCGGCTCTTGAACACATTCTGGGCAGAACATCCTGTCTGAAACTACAGGGTCTGAAGTCCTACATCGGGCTTCGGCACCAAGGTCGGCCTCGGGTCCTAAGACCACCTCGGACTTTGGTCGTGCTACCGACCATGGTCGGATATCAGAAACCAAATAACTCAGATTAGACGCTGACCAGCAGACAGAGATCTGCGCACTAAGCTATTGGTGTTTATGAATATTATCTCCCAGGCACCGCAGTTTCTTGCTGAATCTGCGCAATCTTCGGCAAGGCTACCTCTTTCGGATAGGATTTACCGGACCTGGATGCGGAGCGACTTTATGTCGGCTCTTGATCTTTAGCCTCATCCAGAAGGGCTATGCGTCAAGAGGGGAGTGCTGCCGTGTATCCTTCTTGTGACGCAGGGACCGAGATCGTTTCAGAAACACTGCCTAAGCGCGGCAAGAATCTTGTGGGACAGTTCTTGCTGATCGCCTTTGCGGTGATGATCATCGGCATGTTCGCTATGGGAACATGGGTTTCTTGGCAGGTGCGGGAGAGCGTCACGGAAGTCAAAGCGGCATCCATTGCGCTATCCATCAATAACTTCGTTGCTCCTCACCTGCAGGAGCTTGCATATGGCAATACCCTTTCACCGGAGCGGATACATGATCTGAGACGCATCCTGGAACGGCCTGACTTTCGCGCAAGCATCACTTCCTTGCGGGTTTGGAAGCCAGGCGGCTTGATCGTCTACAGCAGCGAACGGGAGCTCATTGGAAAGAGATTCCCTCGCAACCCCAATCCGGAAAAGGCATGGGCAGGATCCATCACAGTAGTCTTCGACGGTCTTTCCTATGAGGAAGATAAGGGGGAGAGCGCCATGGGCGTTCCGCTTCTCGAGGTTTTCGCACCCGTTTACGAAGCCGAGACAGGAGCCATTATCGCCGTCGTCGAATTCCACGAGCGCTCGGATGCATTGGACGCCGAACTCGTGGAGTCGCAATGGCAGACTTGGATCGCCACGGCTCTGATCACCTTGAACATGATGGGCTGCCTTTTCGTGATCGTGGCCAACGGAGGCAAGACCATCGACTTGCAGCGTGCAGCATTGACGGAGCGCGTTGCTCAACTATCGGCGCTTCTGGACGAGAACCGAGCGCTGAAAAGGCGTATCGAGCGCGCAGCTCAGAACGCGACAGAGGACAATGAACGATTTATGCGGCGGATGGCCTACGATCTGCACGACGGTATCGCGCAATTGATTGGATTGGCTCTGCTGCGGCTCGACAAGGTTCGTGGAAGTCCGGACGATCGTGGAAACTTGAAGGCGATCCAGAAGGCCTTGTCCGATGCTCTCAAAGATGTCCGTAACATCTGCAAAGGCCTCCTTTTGCCTGAGGTCGAGAAGCTCTCGCTGAAGGAAGCGCTCATGTTCATGGTCCGGCAGCATGAGCGACGTACGGGAACATCGATCAAGTGCACAGTGACGAACCTTCCGGATCAGACACCGCATTTCGTCAAGATCGCGCTCTGCCGCTTCCTGCAGGAAAGCCTCAACAATGCTTTCAAGCATGCCCGCGGCCAGGGGCAGCAGACCGACATCGCATGGGATGGGACGACGATCACTATTGAGGTTACGGATAAAGGGCCTGGCATGTGCAGCGTGGACAGCAAGCTCCAGGAATCCGGTTTGGGATTAGCCGGTCTTCGGGATCGGATCGAAAGCATCGGTGGAATTGTAAGCATGAAAAGCGCGCCGGGCGCGGGAACAAGCATCTAGGCATCTCTGCCGCTGGCTTTGGGAGAAGCGAATGCAGCATAAGATCAGAGTCGGCGTCGTGGACGATCACCCACTCTACAGGGATGGAGTGGTGTTCGCGTTGGAATCGGAACCGGATATGGAAGTGGTCGCGCAGGGAGAAACGGCGAACGATGCTTTTCAGATCGCTCAAGGTCATGCCCCTGACGTTCTCGTCCTGGACATGAATTTGCCGGGAGGAGGGATGAATGCAATCATGAAAATTGCACCCCGCTATCCCTCGACGAAAATCCTGATGCTGACCGTCGTCGACGATCAGGATGAAGTCAGAGCTGCGCTGAGAAAAGGCGCCAGAGGCTATCTCCTGAAAGGAACCGGGAGCTCCGAGCTTGTGAATGCGATCCGTGTAGTAGGCAAAGGGCAGAGCTACGTGTCGCCGAGCTTTGCCGCACAGCTCATTCTATCCCGTCGCGCGGATGGCAGCGGCATGGCAGAACCGCCCGATCGGTTTCCTGAATTGTCCGATCGCGAGGAGAAGATCCTCATGCTCATTCTGCGTGGCCTCAGCAACAGGATGATCGGAGACGAGCTGGGAGTTGCGGAAAAGACCGTAAAGGGCTACGTCACCGCGATCATGGAGAAGCTGCAGGTTCGAAATCGGGTCGAAGCAGCTATGGTCGCAGCTGAGCGCCTGTCGCAAAAGCAGGCCTCATCCTAACTGGCATACGAAGCCCGTTCGGCCAGATGCTACGATTTTCCCATTGGGGGTAGTACGCATGAGGAGCCTAAGACCCCTCCACCTGACAACCAGAGATGTTGCCGAGTTTCAGATAAACTTATTATCCTACTTCTCAGATGGTACCGATGAGGTTCCATTGGGCAGGGTATCACAGACTGCCTCGCGCCTTCGGGCATCATAGCTAAATTGGAATGTGGGGGTTCCAATGGATGAGATCGTACGTGTCGGCATCGTCGACAGACACCCTCTATTTCGTGACGGCATAATTCTGGCTCTGAACTCTCAGCCGGATCTGAACATCGTTGGACAAGGCATATCGGCTCGAGAGGCCGTTCGCATCTGCCATGAAAGCCAACCCGATGTGATGATCATCGACGCCGATGCTTTGGGCCAGGACAAGGAAGCTGTTGAAGCAATTCTTCAGCAAGATCCGGAGATCGGGATCGTCATTCTTGCTGATGAGGCCGATGAGGAGCGCGTCCATGAGGCCTTGAGGTGGGGTGTGCGAGGGTATCTGCTGAAAGGAACCAGCAGGATGGAACTGATCCAGACAGTACGTGTCTTGAGCCAGGGCCAGAGCTTCATCTCGCCCAGTCTCGCGGCAAAGCTTTTCATGCGCGCAGGCAATGCTGGAATGACTGCGACCATCACCAAGGATCGCCTTCCGCGTCTTACGCCCCGCGAGCAACAGATTCTCTCGATCCTGGTCCAGGGGCGAAGCAACAAGGAGATCGGCAACTCGCTGCATCTAAGCGAGAAGACGATCAAGCATCATCTCACCAACATCCTGCAGAAACTGCGTGTTCGCAATCGCGTCGAGGCCGCCATCATGGCCTCCAGCAATCTGCCGCCCCAGGTTACGGTGCTCGAGGCGAGATCCCAGCCACAGATCGATCCGAGCTGCGATCCTCTGGCTAGCGCGGGAAACGATACGCTTCTCCTGCGGCTCGCCTGAGCTCCTCAACACTAGCTCAAGGATCCAATCCCGCCATCGCCTGTTGTTTCTTCAGGGTCTAAAGTTGCAAAAGCCCTGCAGGAACGCGATGGAGCTGGTATCCGCTTTTCAGGTGAAACCGTCGGACGGGGAAAAGCCGGGCGCATTCGCCTCATTTCCCTATGATCGGGATCTGGTGCGCCGTTTCCGCGAAGCCTTTCCTCGTGCCCGCTGGCGTGGCGAGGACCAAGGATGGTTTGTGCCTGGAACGACGGCCGTACAGAGGCTCAATACATGGATGGCACAGGAGCTCGAAACCCTTGACCGGCATGCGGACGCAAAAGGACGCGATGCCTATCTCTTCGAACCCCTGGAAAGCCCATATCTGACGATCGAAGACGATCTGCAAATCCGGACACCCTATTCGCGCACTATCGTCGAGGCCTTGCGGTCTATCCCCTGGGCTCATTGGAACCCCGACCGCAAGATTTGGCATGTGCCCTTCCGCTCCTACGAGCGGTTGCGCCTATTATGGCCGATCATCGAAGAGGCGGCGCGGCGCAACGAGCCTGCGGAGAGGAAGAGGAGGCGCGAGGAGCAAAGGAGGCTGGGCCCTGAGCCTCCAAACCCTGCGCAAGTCGAGCGCCGCCGCAGACGCTATCCGGTTCCGGGAGATGATCTACCACCCCTCGACACGCCGCTCGCCACCTTTGCCTGGGGTGTCGTGACATTTGAGGATGTCGAAAGCCATGTGATCGAGGAAGCTTTGGACCACAGCCTCTATCCGCATGTGAAGAATGACCCCAAACGCTATGTGTGGGCGCGATGGCGGATGCCGGCTTTGCAGGAGGTATATCGCACCAAGCCTGCGCGAGAGCCTGAAGATAGCGCATTGCGCGAGAGTAGGGGGTGGTGGTGGCCAAGCCGTGAAGAGCTTCAGGAGCGAGCCCGCAAGTTGCGCGAGATCGAGCGCGCTCAGCGTGCACGCGATATAGCTCACAAGAGCTCGGCGGGTCTGTAGGTTTTCGGCAATGAGTTCATAAAAAATCCGGGCCTCATGGCCCGGATCGCAATGTTCAACGAGATGGTCTTAGAAAGGGATATCGTCGTCAAAGTCGCTGCGACGGGAGCCTGCACCAGCCGGCTCGGGTCTGCGTTCCATGGGGGATGAGCGTCCGAAGTCGCCGCCGCGGCTGATCTGGCCTCCGCCTTCCTCGTCGCCATACTCCGACGCGCCGCCGCCAGAGCGCCCGTCCAGGATCGTCAGCTCGCCGCGGAAGCGCTGCAGCACCACCTCGGTGGTGTACTTCTCCACCCCGCTCTGATCCGTCCACTTGCGCGTCTGCAGCTGGCCCTCGACATAGACCTTCGAGCCTTTCTTCAGATACTGCTCGGCCACCCGTGCCAGGTTCTCGTTGAAGATCACCACCGAGTGCCACTCGGTCTTTTCCTTGCGCTCCCCGGTCGCCTTGTCCTTCCAGCTCTCCGAGGTGGCCAGGCGCAGGTTCACCACCGGCTCGCCGTTGTTCAGGCGGCGCACCTCCGGGTCACGACCCAGATTGCCCACCAAGATCACCTTGTTCACACTGCCCGCCATCTGAGCTCTCCATTTCTCCCGAACTCGGTCCGGGTCTGCTGCACACTCCTGCCCGACAGGGGCATCACCATATGTTCTATATTTGTTCTTTGAAAATATCAAGGAGAAAAGCGGTAGAGAGCGCAGAAGAACAGGAGGCTGGAGTAAAGCAGGAAGGATAGCGTCTCATACAAAAAGAGCGGCGATAGAACCGCCGCTCGACAAAGGGATCGCTGTTATTCGGCAGCCTGAAGATAGACCACCTTCGATTGTTCGTTACGAATCTCTCGGAGGGTGCGGGCCATATAGGTCAACTGCTCGATGGCCTTGTCGAGATCGGCCTTCGTGCCCTCGCTGAGATCGTAAGACTGACGCCCGCGATAGAGCCGGTTGACCTGGCTTTCCATATCGACGGTCGCTTCGCGGATGCGGTGAACGAGATTGTCGGCGATGACATTTGCGTTGGCATCGACAACGCAGAAGCCGACGTCACTTGCACGAACCTTGGACATTGGGCTGAACCTCTTCTTGTTATTTCTTCTCAAGCAGCGGCCATGTCGCGAAGCTCGGCATAAAGCCCGAGACGCCGCGCCAGGGAGTGTTTCGTCACCGGCCCGATCCAAGGCAGCGTGCTTAAAAAGCGCAGCTTGTCTGGGCTTGAGGTGTAGTCCCGAAAAAGTTGCTCACGCTCACGCCAGACCTGATCGATGGCGGCGGCCTTGGCAGGATGGCGGAACCCAGCCCGGGAGGACGATCCGAACTCGAGCGCACGCATGCAGCGCTCAAATGTGCGTCGGCCCACGCTTGAGGTCACGCTTGCGTGGCAGATCGTCGAAATGACGCTTTGCGCAAACTCCTCAGCGGTTTCAGGCACAGAAACATCCATGTCGGAAGCATCGCGAAACGCGGTGCTCCAACCATCGAAGAATCTTTCATCGTGCCTTAAACTTGGCATTCCTGTCACCGTATGTTCCAAGCCGCCTGCAGCAGCCTGACGAGCTTCGTTCCGGTCCTGCGAATTCGATATGGAGCCTGCCATGCAGGTGCCGGGGCTTTCTCCATGGTGTAGCGTGCGGAGCGGATGCGTGTACTTGTCGAAAAGGGGCGCGCGCCTGTTTGAGTGCGCATGCGCCAACTATCGTCCGACTTGCGAAAACCGTCGTCTACCAAGGGCTTTTCAGCAAAAGCCGTCTGCAGGGAGATGGGTGTTTGAGCATCGTTGCGCAAGGCCGACGACATGTTTGGAGTAGGAATTTTCAGGTCGGTTTTGAGATGCGGCCAAGCCGAAACTTCCCGCCGCGCGACCTTGAAAGTTTGCGCAAGCTCCGGGCCTGCCGAGGCGCCATAGATAGAAGCTGCGCAGGAGAACGCTTCGGCGAAAGGCGTCATCGCGCACCAGCTTTTTTCAGCCATATGCAGCGGCCAAGTCCACAAGCCATCCTCGCGGCGCTGGCCCAAGCTCTCGCGCTCTATGAAATAGCCGGTCGTCTTGTGCTCAAGCCCTTCTTCCGTCACGAGCCATTCCTCGTTCTCGAAAATCGGGCAAACATCCATCATGGCGGTCATACCATCATCCTTCGGGCAGGAGGCTCACAGGGCTTCCGATACTTCACGCCGACGCAGACAGACTTGATGCGTGAACAAAACAAGAACATAATGCCGGACGGTAAGGTGTCAAGCAAAGTTCGTTGTCTGGGACTGTAATCTCGGAGTAACTGGCACTATGTGGAGGCCTGGACGCCAGGATTGAAGTGATCCTCCTTAATCCAGAGCGAAATAAGGCAAAGAAGTTGCGACGAAATACCGCCGTCCTAAACTGAAGCTAGACCATTCATGTGCAGCGGAGCCATTCTCTCATGACAAGCCTGTCACGCCTAGATTCGGATACCCTCCGGCGTCTCGAAGACCTGCGTAAAACTTTCGACAAGCTTCGGGCGGAGCGTATCCGCGCAGAAGGTGAGATGGAGCGTCTGGCGCGCGATCTCGACGAGGCAAAGGCGCTCGCCAAGGCTGAGCTTGGCACTGACGATGAGGGAGAGATCCAGAACCTTATCGAGGCGGCCATCGCGCAGAATGCCAAGCTCGTCGAGGAATTTGGAGCTGCCCTGCGCGAGGTGGAATCGCGCTTGCAGAGGCTCGGAGAGGATCGTTGATGGGTCGCTCTGTCGATCATGATATTGCCCACGCTGAAGCGGCGCTGGCACGGCTTGAGGGCCGTCGTGACGCGATTGCCTCACGCCTTGCAGAGCTGACGCGCGAGATCGAGCTCGCGAAGGGGCAGCTTGCCGTCAAGGATGAAGTGGAAGCTTTCATTGAGGCGGTGCATGGCAGCGCCAGTCGTCGCAATCTCGCGGCGTTCGAGACCTTGCTGACGGCTCTCGTCCAGGAGGTGCTGCCGGGCGAGAAGCCGGTGGCGCTGGAACTGTCCACCGAACGCGGCCTGGCTTCGCTCGATATCTGCGTACGCCGTGCGGACGACACCCTCGAAGACGTTCTGGAGGACAATGGCGGCGCGCTGACCAATGTGATTGGCATGGCGCTGCGGCTCATTGCGGTGGTGAAGGCGGATGTTGCGCGCTTCCTCGCCCTCGACGAGGCCGATTGCTGGATCGCCCCGGATCGCGTGTCATCCTTCTATAAGGTTCTGGAGGATGGCGCAGCGCGCCTCGGCGTACAGTGCTTCGCGGTCTCCCATCACGATCTGTCTCAGTTCTCGGATAAATTTCATATCGCGCGCATCGTGGGCGAGCCTGTCGGAGGTGTCGATGTTCTTTCCGCCGATTGCAGCGCAGCCTGGGACGACGTGCAGCCTGGCCTGCGCTTTGTCCGCCTCGTCAATGTGCAAGCCTACAAGGATGCAACGCTTCACTTGAGCCCTGGAGTGAATGCGCTGATCGGGCCTAACAATCGCGGCAAATCCACATTCATTCGCGCCTTGCGCGCCGTATTCTATGGCGAGGCACGAGACAGCCTTGTGCGGGCCGGCGCGAAATCCGCAATCGTTGAGATCGGCGTCGCGGGCAGGCGCGTTTTGCGCTTCACGCGCCAGCCGCGCCGTTCGCCGGTCAATATCTGGTCTCTCCACGAGGCGGATGGCTCCATCGTGGAGGAAAAGGGCATGCGCTACGAGACCGGCGGGCGCAACGTGCCGGATTGGGTGAGCGACCTGTTTCGCATCACCAAGGTCGAAGATCTCGACGTGCATATCGCGCATCAGAAGTTTCCGGTATTCCTCTTGGGCGAAACGGCCTCGCGCCGTTCGGCCGTGCTCTCCATCGGGCAAGAGGCGAGCTATATTCGCGACATGCTTGTGATCCATCGCGAGCGGTGCACCCGTGACAACGCAACGGTTCGTAATGGTGAGCGTGAGCTGAGTTCGCTCCAGGAGACGCTTTCGCGTTTTGAAGAGATTGGAGCTTTGAAAGGGCGTCTTGGCATGCTGCGTGAGCAGGCACACCAGATGAATGCAGCATCCAAACGCTTGCAGAGTCTACAGGAGCATGCAGCCCGCCTGGCAGGCCTTGCCCGGCAGCTGAAACGGGCCTCGGCTCGCGTCGAAGCAACCCGTACGTTGCCGCAACCGGAGCGCGTCGCCGATCTGACGCGCAGGGTCGAGCACGCCCGCGAGCGCGAACGTATTGGTCGGCAGGTTCTCCAATTGAGACGGGACCTGTCACTGAGCAGGATGCGCGTAGAAGCGCTTGGAAACCTGCCTGATGCTGCTCCAAGCCTTGAAATCACGGCTCCGGCACAAAACATGTTGAAGCGTCTTGCCGATCTTCGCAGTGCTGCTCTCATTGCCAAGAGTCGCATGGCACAGATCGACGATGGCATGAAATCCGCGCAGGCGGAGATGGCGCGCTTCATGGAGGAGACCGGCGGGCTTTGTCCGACCTGCGGGACGCCGGTAAGCGCGGAGAACCTCTTGGACCACCACGCCCATTCCACCCCTTCCTCGCCGACGGAGCGGCTGACTGCATGATCTTGTCCGGAGAACGCCTCCAGCCCGTTGCCTGCAACGGCCTTCTCATCATCGGCGATCCGCATGTGGGCTCGCGACGTCCGGGGCGGCGCAAGGATGCGGTGTGGCCTCAGGCCGTGCTCACGAAGCTCGAGCGTTGCGTTGCCATCGCCAACGAGCGAGGCCTTGCGCCCGTTATCCTGGGCGATCTCTTCGACCGGCCGGTGGAGCCCGACGAGGCGCTGAAGAACCAGCTTATCCGTACTCTCAAGGGCTTCCATCATCGGCCCGTCGTGAATGTGGGCAACCACGACATCCAGCACACGATGCTGACCGACAGCGATACGCTGGCTCTGCTGGGGTTATGCGATGTGGTGGATGTCGTGTCGACATCCGCTCCGGTGGCGGAGTTCCATATCGGCACGAGGCGGCTAGGTGTCGGCATGACGCCTTACGGACAATCGATCCCGACAGATGCGCGGGGCACGTTTACAGGCGTCGATCTGCACACATGGTTCACGCATCACGATATCGCTTTCGATGGCGGCTATCCGGGTGCTATGCCCCCCTTCGCAGTGGAGGGGTGCGACGTTCTGATCAACGGGCACATTCACAAAACACAGAAGGCCGTGCTGGCGGGACGCACCCGCTGGCTCAACCCCGGCAATATCAGTCGCCAGTCAGTGGATCTGGCCGATCATGTTCCACGTGCCTGGATCCTCGATGCAAGCGGTGAGCTTGAAGCGCAGGAACTGCCCTTCGAGCGCAATGTGTTCGATCTGACAGGCCGTATCGTGGAAGCCGCCGATGGCGGCGTGGTGGCGCGGGAAGTCGAAAGCGCCTTCGTGACGCTGCTTCAGGCGGAATCGTCCACTGAGCTGAAGCGCAGCGGTGACGGTTCCATTGTGCGTGACGAGATCGAAGCGAAGTTCGTTGAAGACAACACGTCGGATGCCGTACGCGCTATCGTGCGGTCGCTCCTGGGCGAAGCCGTAGAACGTCACGCGAGTTCTTAAAATGTGAAGGGGTCCGTGTAGGGCAATCGACGCCGACGCACCTGCGTTTCGGGTAAGATAGGGCAGCTGATATCGACAGCGATCAATCCCTCGCAGGCAAGCGCCAGAACGGCGGCAACACCATCCTGTGTATTCAAGACGCCGCCGGCGCAATCCACGAGGCGCATGGTGCCGACCTCGTCGAGCTGATGGAGAACACGCACCCGATCGCCCGCCGTTACAGGCGTTCGCCTGCAGGCGGTGATCAGGCGCACGGTCGTGAAGCGAGGCTCGGCACGGATGCTCGCTGCGGTCTCGATGGAAAAGTGCCGGCCATCCTCCGAGACAATACCATGGATTGCTGCCGTCCGCAGAGGATGGGTGAGCAGATCCTCGTCTGTCAGAACATCGACGAGGAGGGATTGCCCGTCGCGGACAATCTCGAAATCGGCGATATGCTCGATAGTGCGGTCTCCGATAGTGAACTCGGCTGAGTCAGCCGGCGCGCGCAGCGATTCGATCTCGGGATCGAGCTCGCAGATCGCCAGAAAGTCCGCAATCAATGTGTTGCGCGTCAGAGGTGTCGCGGGCCTCTTCTGAGAACGACGGCCTCCCTGGCGCCGCTCCGAACGGCGTTCGGACAGGTCAAGTATCGCTGGCGCGGACATCTGGCCTCCAGGGTGATGGTGGATGAGCAAGGGCGCGGGTAAGCACTTTGAGATAAGTCAAACCTAGCGCTTCTTATTAGAACAAATATGGAACATTTGGCTTGAAGTCAAATCCGAAAGGGGAAATCCTTGGTAGTCAGAAGCCTGTCACATGCTCCCGCTGTTACAAGGATTGAGGCGAAATGACGCGGAAGATAAGGTATTGATATATAAAGTTTTTAAATCGGTCTGCTTGGTCCCGGGATTGGACTGGAGGAGCTGAATCTGGTATAGAACAAATAACGAACGCGCCTGCCTTGGGAAGAGGGCTCAGAAGAGCGCAAAGACCGGTTTTGCGGGCATGTGAGAGATAGGATCGAGATGAATACGACAGACAAAAAGATTGCCGAAGTGCTTGCAAAATTCGATGAGCCGATGGCCGGAAACGTCTGGCGCGTCCAGGGCACGGCGGTAATTTATCACAAGACGCTGGAGCGCATTGCCGCCCAAGCCAAGATCAGCTTCGACGAACCCAAGATCATCCAGGCCGAGCGCGATGAGGCTGTCATACAGGTGGCCGGGCGTATGGGCGAACGGGTGGAATGGTCCATCGGCGAAGCGCTTGTCGGCGTGAACTACCGCGTTTCCGGCAAGCAGGCGGCTTATGTCTACGCCATGGCGGAGAAGCGTGCGAAAGACCGCGTCATCCTCAAGCTCATCGAACTTCACGGCTTCGTTTATTCCGAAGAAGAGGCCGACGAGTTCAAGCAGAGCCGTCCCGGCTACGCGGAGCAGCACGTGGAAGCCGAGCGCAGCGAGACCGAAAAGACCAAGGTCGAAGTTACGGCTGACGGCAATGTAGAGGATGATCTGAAGCAGAAGATCAAGAAGGCGAAAACCATCAACGCCGTAACCGATCTCATGCTCCATGCCGATACGCAAAAGGTTCTCGCTGCGTTGCCTGAGGGCATCCGTGACGAGATACGCGACTTCGCCAAGGCCCGCCTCGTGGAGCTCGGCTGGCCCACCAAGAAGGCGGCGGCAGCCTAAAATCTCTCCCTCCAGCGAGGCGGTTCCGGCCGCCTCGTTTTTTATGCCGACTTGGCTTATGATGCGCTGCCTGCCCAGACCTAAGCGGAGCCACGATGAGCATCGGTACAGAACAATCCATCGGCGAGAGACGTACCGGGTTGATCCTCGTCGGCGCCGCCGTTCTATGCCTCGTAGGCGCCGGGGGGCTGCTCTGGTGGCATCAGGGCGGTGCTATCTTTAATGATTTGGTTTTGACCACATTGGCATGGTGCTTCTGAAGCATTCCTAAGCGGGATGTGCGCGCCAAGCCGTGGCTGGTCTTGTTCCAGCGATGAGCGTCATTGACAAGCTCCCACAAGCCGCGCCAGGCGGCGAGGCTCACGAGTCCATAATAAAGAGGAAGCAAAGCTGTCCAGGGCAGGAGCTTCCATAGCCGTCGGCGATGCAGACCGATCCAGGCTGGAATAAAGAGTGACCCCACACCAAAAGCAAACAGGCTCAGGCTCTGCGCATACCAGAGCGCATACAAGGGCTTGTCCGGCCATGATGCTCCAGTAAACCACAGGATGATGACGAGGCCTGTGCAGAACGGATAGATGAGGGCGCTCAACACCGTACCAGCCATCAGGGCCGCGGCCGCATAGAATCGCCAGAAGCCCAACTGCGCCAAAGTGGAGGTCGGTTTGTGGGCATGAGCGATGCTGGTCTGCATGAAACCTTTCATCCATCGCGTCCGCTGACCCATCCATGCCTTGAACGTACTGGGGGCCTCCTCAAAGGTTGACGAGGCAAGATCCGCCACATCGTATCCGAAGCGTGCGAGACGAATACCGAGATCCGCATCCTCAGTGACGTTCCAGGCATCCCAGCCATGAATCTTCTTGAGGATTGCGGTGCGGAAATGATTGGACGTTCCGCCGAGGGGAACGGGACTGCCGATTGTAGCAAGCCCCGGATTGAACACGTCGAACAGCGCCGCGTACTCAATGGTGAAAAGGCGTGTGATCCACGAGTCGTTTGTGTTGTCGATGGTGAGACGCGCCTGCAGGCAGGCCACATTCCGGTGCGCTTGCATGAAGGCGGCGTGCGCTAGGCGCAGCTGCGACGGTTCCGGCATGTCCTCGGCATCGTAAACCACTGTGTACCGCCCACGTGCAAGCGGCAGGGCGACGTTCAGAGCGCGCGGCTTCGTGCGGGGTTCGCCTGTTGGAGCAATGATAATCTCCATGTTGCCTGGCAGGTGCAGAGACCTGAGCGCTGCCATGGTCTCTTCATCGTCCAGTTCCAGCACGAGCTTGATGTCGAGTTTGACGGCGGGGTAGTCGAGCCGCTTGAGGGCGGCGATCAGTCGTGAGGCGATGCGGCGTTCATGATAGAGCGGCACGATGATCGTATAGGTCGGTAAGGCTGCGTCGGGGATGCGGGGAGGGGGCTCGACAGGCTGCACAGGATTGCTCAGGACGGAGGAGGCCAGTCGCAGCACGATGATGCCCAGAAACAGCAGGCCTATGAACACCGAGATCACGGTGATCCCTATGTGCGGAGCTGCGACGGTGCAGATGGACGAGCCCAGCGCGAGGATAATGGATCCCAAAATCTGGGTAATGCTGGCGCCATCGCAACTGGACAAAGCGGGAATCGCTTGATGCAGGTCGTAAGCAGCCCGATGTGCGATCATGCGGCCTTCAATGCGAAAGACCGCGTTTCTCAAAGAGGAAGGCGTGGTGATGGCAAGGGGAGTTGTGTAAGGCGGCCCTTGGAGGAGGCGGGCGAGTGTCCCGCCTCTGGGAGCCACGACAAAGCCGCCATGTCGGCCTGCAAGGGGCGCAAGACCGGCCAGAATGCTCTCAGGATGGCAGGCCGTACGCGACAGCTGAGGGTTAGAGACAAAGGGAAGGTTCAGCTCGGCGGCAAGGGCCCGGTAGAAGTCAGCTTCTTTAATCCACCCCTGTTTGAGCAGAACAGCATCCCCCGAGACGCCAGTCAGTTCAGCAATCATCGACGCATCGTGTAGCATCCTGGGCGGGTAGCCGTGACGGGCAAGAAAGCCGATCTCAACCGGAAGCACGGTTGACTGTGAGGCTTGCTCCGCTAGACCCTGCCTCATGCGCGATCGCCGTTCTTGAGGCATGGGCGTGGTTGATGCAGAGCAGCAAGCAAGAGAGTATCGTCTTCAAGATGGGTTACATCATATCATTGGTTGCCTGCTTTGCGCGCAAGATCAAGATTTCCCAAAGGGCATGGGGAGTTTTCGCCTTATTAGCGATGAGCGGGGCCGTTCAGGCCCAAACGGTTATGGTCCCCAATTTTTGGGACCCAAAGGCGCAGCTTGAGCGCCCCGAAATTCCGGCTACCCGCTCAATCCGCTTCCTCGTCGACGACGATTTTCCGCCTCTGCATTTCCCGGGTCTTGATGGCACACCCACTGGGCTGTCGGTCGAACTCGCGCGGGCGGCCTGCGAAAGGCTGGGCCTGACCTGCACTGTACAGGTCCGCCGGTTCGATACCCTTCTCGACGCCTTGGCTGAAAAGCAGGGCGATGTGATTGCTGCCGCCATTCCGGTGAACGCGGATCTGCGCCGGCGCTTTGCCGTGACAGCCCCTTATTTCAAGATCCCGGCACGGCTCGCCACAAAGCTCGACCAGACGAACAAGGACATTCCGGCTTTTTCGCCCAAAGCTCTCCAGAGTAAGACCATCGGTGTCGTCGAAGGGTCCGCCCATGAAGCTTTTGCCAAAGCCTTCATGCAGTCCTCGACCCTCAAGCCGTATCCGGATCTGGCGGCCGCCGAGGCGGAGCTCAAGGCTGGTGGGGTCGACTATGTCTTCGCCGATGGGCTCAGCCTTGCGCTGTGGATCGGCGGAGAGGATGCGAATGGGTGCTGCGCCTTTGCGGGCGGCCCCTATCTTGAGAGCCGGTTTTTCGGAGAGGGGATCGGCTTCGTGCTGCGCCGTGAGGACGAGGCCCTGCGCCGCGCCCTGGATTATGCGCTGCAACAGCTCTGGAAAGAGGGCAAATACGCCGAGCTTTATCTGCGCTTCTTCCCTGTCAGCCCCTTCTGAAGGACCAAACGCGTCAAGCCGCATTGACCCTTCCGGGTCTCATCCCTAGTGTGCCGCGCTTCAGGAAGCATTTTCCCTCAAAGCAAGGCCCATGTCCCGACCCATTTCCCTCGATCCCGCTCTTGTTGAAGCCGCTCAGACCGCGAATGCCTGGCCTTTCGAAGAGGCCCGCAAGCTCGTGGAGCGCCTCAAACGGACCGGCAAGAAGGAAGCATTGTTCGAGACCGGCTATGGCCCCTCGGGTCTGCCGCATATCGGCACCTTCGGCGAGGTAGCCCGCACCAGCATGGTGCGCCATGCCTTCCGCGTGCTGACGGGCGATGCCATTCCAACCCGCCTCGTTGCCTTCTCGGACGACATGGACGGCCTCCGCAAGGTGCCGGACAACATCCCGAACAAGGAAGTGGTGGCTTCAGCCCTTGGAAAGCCTCTGACCCAGGTGCCGGACCCGTTCGGCACCCATGAGAGCTTCGCACACCACAACAATGCCCGGCTGCGCGAGTTCCTCGACGCGTTCGGCTTCGATTACGAGTTCAAGTCCGCGACGGAATGCTACAAGGCGGGCCTCTTCGACAAGACGTTGCTGACGGTGTTGGAGCGCTACGATGCGGTGATGGCGATCATGCTGCCCTCGCTTCGCGAGGAGCGTCAGCAATCCTATTCACCCTTCCTTCCGATCCATCCGAAGACAGGCATCGTGATGCAGGTGGCCATCGACGAGCGCAAGCTCGATGCCGGCACCATTGTCTGGCGCGATCCGGATACCGGCGAGCGCTTCGAGACGCCGGTGACGGGCGGCCATGCCAAGCTGCAATGGAAACCTGACTGGGCCATGCGCTGGGTGGCGCTCGGCGTCGATTATGAAATGGCGGGCAAGGACCTCATCGACAGCGTGAAGCTCTCGGGCGAGATCGCCAAGGCTCTGGGCGGCCTGCCGCCGGAGGGTTTCAACTACGAGCTCTTCCTCGACGAAAAGGGTCAGAAGATTTCGAAGTCGAAGGGCAATGGGCTCACTATCGACGAGTGGCTGACCTATGGCACTCCGGACAGCCTCGCGCTCTTCATGTTCAACAAGCCACGCGAGGCGAAGAAGCTCTACTTCGATGTGATTCCGCGTCAGGTGGACGATTACCTGACCTTCCTGGAGAAGTATTCGGCGCAGGATGCGAAGGCGCGCCTGATGAACCCGGTCTGGCATCTCCATGCAGGCGAGCCTCCGGCGCCGGAGCTGGTTTCGTCCGCGGGCTCAAGCCAGCCCGGTACCACGATCTCCTTCTCCATGCTGCTCAACCTCGTGGCCGTGGCGAACTCGGAAGATCCGGCGGTTCTCTGGGGCTTCATCCGCCGCTATGCGCCGGGCGTTTCGCCCGAAACGCATCCGCGTCTCGACAGCCTCGTGAAGCATGCCGTGCGCTACTTCGAGGATTTCGTGAAGCCGCAGAAGACCTATCGTCTGGCAGACGAAGTGGAGGCTGCTTCCCTGCAACGCCTGAGCGATGTCCTGGCGTCGTTCGAGTCAGGTGATCGCCCTGCGACCGCCGAGGCGATTCAAGATGAGATCTACAATGTCGGCCGCGCCGAGCCACGGTACCAGGACTTCAAGGCCAAGGGCGCTACGCCCGAGCGTCCGGGTGTATCCATCGAGTGGTTCAACACGATCTATCAGGTGCTGCTCGGTGAGCCGCGCGGTCCGCGCTTCGGCTCCTTCACCGCGCTCTATGGTGTCAAGGAAACGCGTGCCCTCATCGCGAAAGCTCTCGCCGGAGATCTGGTGCGCGAGCATGAGGCGTTTCTGAAGTCGCGAGCTGCCTAAAAGAAAAGATCCCAGAAGTGAGGCTCACTTCTGGGATCCCCTTTGCTGCATCTGTCAAATGGTCTTCACTGCCGTGCCCACATGATGCGAGCGATCCAGGCCACCTCTTCTGCAGGGACCACACGGTCTTCGCTGTCCTTCGTGAGGGAGGACAGCTCCAGGGTTTTGGCAGAGCGGCGCTTGAGCTCCTGTGCGAAGATCTCGCCTGCCGTGGTGCATACGACCACGCGATCGCCCTTGCGCGGGCTTGCAGTCGGCGAAACGATGAGAACGTCGCCGTCACGATAGAGAGGCGCCATGGCATCGCCAGTCACCTCGAGCGCAAACACCTTCTCCTGCCCGAAATCAGGAAACTCGATCTCGTCCCAGCCTGGGCCGCCGACAGGCAATCCTTCATCCGTGAGGATCTTGCCGGCACCGGCTTGCGTCATGCCGATCATCGGGATCATGGAGCGCCGCAGCGAGCCCGAGGGCTCGACGAGGCGGAGAAAATCCTCCAACGTCGCGCCTGTGGCACGCAGGATTTTGGAGATGGATTCCGTCGAGGGCCAACGCTCCCGACCTTCAGGGCTGATGCGCTTCGATTTATTAAAACTGGTAGCATCGAGGCCGGCTTTGCGCGCCAGCCCGGATGCGGTCATACCGTGGCGGGCAGCGAGTGCATCGATGGCAGCCCAAACGCGCTCGTGGGATAACATTGTATGAACCTTCGGGCAGAAGCGAAATATAATTGAAAGCGAACTTATGCCTAGGAATTAAGGTTGTTCTATGGCTCGCGCAACAGGCAAGAAGTTGTTGAGACAAAATGTCTAATCAGGGTTGCTCCGGAAGCAGCGTTGTGCAGGGATAATTCATGCGCATCATCTACAAAATATGCCCACAAAGCCTTTGGAAAGAGGCCGAAAAGACCAATTTCTTTACGGGAGCGCCCATCGATATACAGGATGGATACCTCCATTTTTCCACAGCAGAACAAGTGAAGGAAACTGCGAGTAAGCACTTTGCAGGGCAAAGCGATCTTCTGCTGATTGCCATCGATGCTGACAAACTCGGCCCAGCCTTGCGCTACGAATCTTCTCGCGGAGGCGATCTCTTTCCGCATCTCTACGCGCCGCTTGCCTTGTCCGCGGTCCTGTGGGTAAAGCCGCTGCCACTCGGCTCTGACGGCCTCCACGTTTTTCCGGATCTCGACTCATGATTGGCGCGCTCTTCTCCCTCGCAAAGCCCGCATTGCACGCGCTCGATGCGGAAACGGCGCATCAGTTGACGATCCGCAGCCTGTCACTGATGCCGATCAAGCCTCCCCCGGAGGATGACACCAGGTTATCCGTCAACATCTTCGGCCGGCACTTTCCCAATCCCGTTGGGCTTGCTGCAGGCTTCGACAAGCAATGCGAGGTGCCCGACCAGCTCCTGTCTCTCGGTTTCGGTTTTGTGGAGCTTGGTGGCGTGGTGCCCAAGCCGCAGACCGGCAATCCGCGGCCACGCGTATTCCGGCTCGCACAGGATGAGGCCGTTATCAATCGCTTCGGGCTCAACAGCGATGGATTGGAAGTCGCGCGTCAGCGCCTCTCCGGTCGTCTCGGGCGCCCTGGGGTGGTAGGCGTGAATATCGGCGCGAACAAGGATTCCGCGGATCGCATCGCTGATTACGTCTCCTGCGTTCAGGCACTCTGCGGGCTCGTGGATTTTCTCACTATCAACGTGTCCTCGCCCAATACGCCGGGGCTTCGCGATCTGCAGGGTGAGGCATTCCTCGACGATCTCCTCGCTCGATCCATCGAGGTGCGCAATAAGACCGATGAAGGGCGCAAGAAAACCACCATCCTGCTGAAGATCGCGCCAGACATCTCACTGGAAACGCTCGATGGCATCGTGGCAACGGCGCTCAAGCGCGGCATCGACGGGCTTACTGTTTCCAACACGACCGTCGCACGCCCCGAGTCTTTGAGAGAGAAGGCGCTTGCGGCCGAGACCGGTGGCCTTTCGGGCAAGCCTCTCTTCGTACCCTCAACCAGGATTCTCGCAGAAACCTATCTTCGGCTAGAGAACAGGATTCCCCTCATCGGTGTGGGAGGCGTGGATTCGGCTGAGGCTGCCTGGGCCAAGATCCGCGCAGGTGCGAGCCTTGTGCAACTCTATTCGGCAATGGTCTACAAAGGCCCAGGCCTGATCGGCGATATCAAGCGTGGGCTTCTGCGGAAGATCGAGCAGGAGAAAACCTCGCTTGCGCAGGCGATAGGGCGAGATGCCGCTGCGATTGCGCGAGGGCAGTTCTGATCAAAGCTTGGCGAAGGTCTTCTTCGCCAGCCTTGGATAGAGCAGCACCTGACCGATGCCACGGGCGCTCAGGAAGATGAGCAGTGCAATCCAGAGGGTCGTGTTGCCGAAGCTGCTGGCTGTCAGCAGAATGGCTCCATAGATGGCAAAGGCGATGACCATCAGATTGCGCATGGACTTTGTCCATGTAGCACCGGTGTAGATGCCGTCGAAGGCAAAGGCCATCGCACCGACGAAGGGCGTCAGAGCTGCAAAGACCAGATACTCGCGAGCATAGGCGCGCACTTCGGGATTTGTTGATACGAAGTCGATGAACATCCCGCCGCCAATGAGAAAGATCATGGATACGGCGAGGCCAAATCCTAAGCTCCAGCCGAGGCTCAGATGAATGGCGCGGCGAAAGCCGCGCTCGTCTCGGGCACCAAGGCTTTGACCGCAAAGAGTCTCCGCAGCGGTGGCGAAGCCGTCGAGGAAATAGCCGCCGATCAGGAACATGTTGTAGAGCACCGCATTCGCCGCGAGCGTCACGTCGCCGGAGCGAGCCCCGAGCGCGCTGAAGATCCAGAATGCAAGGATTAGCGCGACGTTGCGGATCATGATGTCCCGGTTCATGGCCAGCGTCTGCACGATCGCGGTGCGGTCCAGGACCTCGGCCCAGGTGACGGCGAGCGGGTTCGATCCGAGACGTCGCAGCACGAAGATGCCAAGTGCTGCGCCGAAAATCTCCGCGATGGCTGTTCCGATAGCCGCCCCTGCGATGCCTAGCTCGAAGATTAGCACCAGACCAGCGGTCAGAATGATGTTGGCGATGTTGATCGCCACCTGCAGCAGCAGGCCCAGATCCGTGCGGCCGCGCCCCAGGGTCGATCCGAGAATGACATAATTCGCCAGCGTGAACGGAGCAGCCCAAATGCGGATGAAGAAATAGGTGGAAAGAGCTTCGGTCACGGCCTCGCTTGCGCCAGCCGCACGAAACGAGAGGGTTCCGATCGGCCATTGCAGCAGGATCAACAGAAGGCCCGTGATACCGGCCACCAGGAAGGCGCGGGCGAGTGTGAGATCCACCTCATGCCTGTTGCCGGCGCCTGTCGCCTGCGCGGTCAGTCCGGCGGTCGCCATGCGCAGGGAGCCGAAGCTCCAGAACACGAAGTCAAAGATGACGGCACCCAGCGCCACGGCACCGAGCAGATGCGCCTCGCCAAGTCGCCCGATGACCGTCGCATCGACGAGGCCCAGGAGAGGCGTCGTCACATGCGACAGGGTCATCGGCAGGGCAAGGGCCAGCATCCGCCGGTGAGAAACCTCCGGGCGATAGGAGCTGAGTGTGCCGTCCATGGATGCGTTACCCGATCAGCGTTGGCCGAAAACTCGGGACAGGAGCCAGAGCGGCACCACGATCACAGCGCCATAGACGATCCAGAGGCCCACCTCCTTCACGGTGTCCAGGCTGAGGTCCAGAACGGAGCTGATCCAGTTGAACAGGCCCTCGATCAGCCCCAGGGGCGTGATGTCGAGGAAGGCCATGAAGGCGCCGACGAGGAGCGACAGGAAGATGAGCTTGGCAAGCACCGAGCCGGGGGAGCCGCCAAGAAACCGGGAGAGGCTGGACATATCGTCAATCTCGTCAGAAAGCGTAACTGGACGTGTGTAGCTGCGTGTGCTTCATCGCAAGGGCTGATGATGAACGCAACCCACTTGAGCCTCCGATGATCGATCCCGCTCTCTTCGCCTCTTCCGCAATCAGTGAAGAGATACGCGCCCAGAACGCGGATATCGTGGCCAAGCTCGCAGCCCTTCCCGATCCCATGTCGGTGCCGCCGTCTCTTGTCCGCGAGCGCCGCCGCCAGGGTCTCGGCCCGTTCCCCTTGATGCCTCTGAGCCCGAAGGCAGAGATCATCGAGATCGACGGGCCTGCGTGGCCGATTCCATTACGAATCATCGCGCCCGAGAAGCCTCGCGGGGTCTATTTCCACATCCATGGCGGCGGCTGGACCTGGGGCACCTCGGACGAGCAAGACCCATGGCTCGATCGCCTGGCGGATCGCTGCGGCCTTGCCGTAGTATCCGTGGAATATCGGCTCGCCCCCGAAAACCCCTATCCGGCGGCCCCGGACGATTGCGAGGCAGCGGCTTTGTGGCTTCTCCGGGAGACAGAGAGCCGCTTCGGCACCTCCCGCCTGTTCATTGGTGGCGAATCGGCAGGCGCGCATCTCTCGGCCGTGACTATCCTGCGCCTGCGCGACAAACATGGACTGCAGCCCTTCCGGGGCGCAAACCTGTTCGCCGGCTGCTATGACCTGAACCTCACACCGAGCGTCCGGCAATGGGGGCCTGAGCGGCTCATCCTCAACACCAACGATGTGCGGGTCTTCGCCGATAACTTCGTCGGCCACATGGACGACCGGACCAATCCGGACATCTCGCCCCTTTATGCTGATCTCAAGGGGCTGCCACCGGCTCTGTTCTCGGTGGGCACACAAGACATTCTCCTCGACGATACCCTCTTCATGGCTTCCCGCTATGTTGCTGCTGGCAACAACACCGATCTAGCCGTCTGGCCGGGCGGCTGCCATGTCTTCATCCGCTTCGACAGCGCCATGAGCGAGCGCGCGCTCTCGCGGATCGATGCCTTCGTCGAGGCTCTCTGAAGTTTCCTTAAAAGAAAAACCCTCGCCCTGAGCATCAGGGCGAGGGTTTTGAATGAGGGGCGAGGGTTATCTCAGTCCGCGCCGGCCGGAGAGGGGCGCTGGGTCACGCCGATCTTGGAGGCCGCAATGACGGCCTGGGTGCGGCTGTCGACGCCGAGCTTATCGAGAATGGCGGAAACGTGGGCTTTTACGGTGGCCTCCGACACGCCGAGCTCATAGGCGATCTGCTTGTTGAGCAGGCCCTCCGAGAGCATGGTCAGCACGCGGACCTGCTGAGGGGTAAGGGTGCCCAGACGCCGGACGAGATCAGCAGTTTCCACATCTTCGGCGGCGGAGAGGTCCACATCCGGCGGGGTCCAGGTGTCGCCCGCCAGCACCGCCTGGATGGCACCGCCGATACTGTCAATATTGATCGATTTCGGGATGAAGCCCGAAGCGCCGAAATCCATGGCCCGGCGGATCACATTGGGCTCTTCGGTCGCGGAGACGATCACGACCGGCAGCTCCGGATATTGGGCCCTGAGGGACATAAGACCTGAAAAGCCCTGCACGCCCGGCATTGTCAGGTCGAGGAGGATCAGGTCGACGTCCCGTTCCTGAGTGAGCGACGCATTGAGATCGTCCATGCCACTCGCCTCGATGACTCGGGCCTGGGGCATGATGGAAGCCACCGACTGCCGCAAGGCGCCGCGAAACAGCGGATGGTCATCGGCGATGATGATCGTGGTGTTTTGACCCTGCACTACTGCCTTCTCCCACGAGAGCTTTTGTGAGCCTTAGCCGCTTCTCCCATGAAATAGCAAGGCGGCAATCAAAGACTACATCTATTCTAGGGTATAGTTGGCCGGATGGTATATGGTAACGCAGATCGGTGTGGATTATGCCCCGATCAGATGAAGGATGAGGTCCCGGCTGTGCGGCTGGTCGCGATGCTCCGCCAAGTACAGCCCCTGCCAAGTACCAAGGGCCATCTGCCCCTCCAGTACGGGAATGCTCAAGGAAACACCCGAAAGGACGGTGCGGATATGGGCTGGCATGTCGTCCGGACCTTCCACGGAGTGGATATAGGCCACATCTCGCGGGGCCAATCGGTCGAAGGCCGCCATCAGGTCGAGGCGAACGTCCGGATCAGCATTTTCCTGGATGAGCAGGGAGGCGGAGGTATGACGGCAAAAGACCGTCAGCAGGCCATGAAGGATGCCGGTGCCGAACACCCAGCGGGATACGGCATCCGTAATTTCCACCAGCCCCTGGCCCTGAGTATCGACCAGAAGCCTTCCGTTGACCTGTTGGGTCACGCTGCCCTCGGAGAGAGTTTCCACATTCAGCATCGTCAGGCCTCCTGGCTTTTGAGAGGGTGAATTTCCTTTTCGCCCCGCTCCAGGATCTTTTCCAGTGTCTCGATGCGGTCCGCCTCGGCCGCGGGCTTGTCCCAGCGGATGCGGTTGATGCGGGGAAAGCGCATCGCAACCCCCGATTTGTGGCGCGTGGAACGTTGCAGGCCCTCGAAAGCGACCTCCAGCACGAGGCCGCGATCCTTGCCATACTCCACTTCCCGCACCGGGCCGAAGCGATTGACGGTGTGATTGCGGACATAACGATCGAGCTTCACCAACTCCTCGTCGGTGAACCCGTGATAGGCCTTGCCGACCGGCACAAGCTCCTCGCCATTCTCGCCATCGCGCCAGACGCCGAAGGTGTAGTCGGAATAGAAGGACGAGCGCTTTCCGTGTCCGCGCTGGCCGTACATCATCACCGCATCGACGAGATAAGGATCACGCTTCCACTTGTACCAATAGCCTTTGGGGCGGCCCGGCAGATAGGGACTGTTCGCCCGCTTCAACATGCAGCCTTCAATCGCATCCGCATCCGGACCTGCGCCGACGGATGCCGGGTTAGCGCGGGCGGCTGCCAGATCCTCCCAGGTTCCGAACGGAACCATGGGCGAGAGATCGATGCGTGGATCGTCGATGCGTGCAACGAGTGCCTCGAGACGCTTGCGCCTCTCGCTAAACGGAAGATCGCGGAGGTCTTCATCGCCTTCGGTGAGAATGTCGTAGACGCGCAGATGGGCGGGAAACTCCGCGATGAGTTTCGGCGTCACGGCTTTTCGGTTGAGGCGCTGCTGCAGAATGTTGAAGCTCTGCACCAACTCCTCGCGCACGATGAGCAGCTCGCCGTCGATGGACCCTTGGAAATTTAGAGCTTCGACGAGATCGGGGAATGCGCGGGAGACATCCTCACCTGTGCGGGAATAAATCCGCCGCACGGAGCGCCCATGACTATCATGGCCTGCGACAGCCTGCAGACGGATGCCATCCCATTTCCATTCCGCGAGGAAATCCGATGCATCGAGCTTCTCGAAATCCTCATCCTCGAGGGGATGCGAGAGCATGGGAGGACGAAATGGCGCAGGATTGCTGGATTCAGGCTTGGGGCCGCGGCCTTCGACCCACGCAAAGAGTTCTTCATAAGGCGCATCCAGCCCATGCCAGATGAGTTCGACTTCATCCGCCTCGAAGCCGCCGAGCTGCGCTACAGCCGTTTTAGCCAATCGCGCGGAAACACCCACACGCAGCTCACGTGTAATCAGCTTCAGCAAAGCCCAACGCCCGGTCTCGTCGAGCGCGTCGAGCCAACCTGCCACCTTCGCGGGCAGATCGCTCTTGCTCGTGGTGGCAAGCGTCTCGACCACCTCCGTCAGGGTCGGCACATGAGGCGGCGGGTTGTTGTGTCCGATGCTGGGCGTGTCGTCTGAAACCGGTGCAACGCTCTCATGTCCGGGTGCAGGCCAGATCAATGCCACCGTTTCCGCGAGATCGCCCACATAATGGTAGGACATCCGGAACAACTCCGGATCCGTGCGCTCCTCTACGAGTCCGCGGATCAGGCCGGGCTTCGCCTCCTTGAACATGAGCGCATTCGTCATCGCGGCCAGCGCATAGCCGCGCTCGGGATCAGGCGTATGCTGGAAGTAATCCATGAGGAGTCGCAGTTTCGCGTTGCGGCGCGGCTCGTATGAGAGGCGGTCCAGGAGTGCTGCGAAACGGTTCATGCCTCGCCTCCAGCCTGCGGTGCTTCCTCTACCTCACCTTCATCACCGTATCCCAGCATGTGCAGCGGCCGCGCCTTGATGCCGTGCGTGGTGCACCAATGAACGAGAGCGTCTTCCTGACCGTGTGTCACCCAGACTTCGCCCGCGCCGGTATCACCAATCGTGCGGCAAAGATCATCCCAATCTGAATGGTCGGAAATCACGAGCGGCAATTCCACGCCCTTTTGCCGTGCTCTCGCCCGCACACGCATCCAGCCGGAGGCAAAGCATGTGACAGGATCGGGAAAGCGGCGAGACCAGAGATCCTGAATGGAGGGGGGCGGGCAGATGACGATTGCCCCTCCCAGTTTCGAGCGTTCGGAGGCGACAACCTTCGGCGTCTCGCCCAATGGGATGCCTTCGGATTTGTAGAATTCCGTCAGTCGTTCCATGGCGCCATGCAGGTAGATCGGCTTGTCGTATCCCTCTTCCCGCAGAAGGGCCATGACGCGTTGAGCCTTGCCAAGGGCATAAGCGCCAACGATGTGGGTTCTCTCGGGAAATAGTGCGGCGGAATCGAGGAGCTTGCGCACCTCGTCGCGCGTATCGGGATGACGAAAGACAGGAAGACCGAAGGTGGCTTCCGTGATGAAGACATCGCAGGGCACCACTTCATAAGGGAGGCAGGTGGGGTCCTCGGCACGCTTGTAATCGCCCGAAACCACGACCCGGGTTCCCCCTGCTTCGATGGTAATTTGCGCCGATCCCAGAACATGACCCGCCGGCGTGAAGCACACTGTCACATCGCCGAGCGTCATGCTCTCGCCGAGAGAGGCCTCCTGGGTACTTTCCGCAAAGTCTTCGCCGTAACGGACGGCCATGATGCGCAGAGTCTCCCGAGTGGCGAGTACCGCCCTATGCCCGGAGCGGGCATGATCGGAATGGCCATGGGTAATGAGCGCCCGTTTGACGGGTCGGACCGGATCGATGTGGAAGTCGCCCAAGGGGCAATAGAGCCCTTGCGGGGTCTGGGTGAGAATATCGGTGGAGCGCAACGCCATGGATGGGGATATAGGGTGTGCTTCGGCGATGTCAGCGTAGGGGGAAGCTCCGAAAGTCCGGCGGCTTAAGCCGAGCTTCTCTTGATGGAAGCCCTTCATGCGCCCACATGGCAGGCTGTATTCAAGGGAATGACAGCATGCGCGCGATGGTAATCACACGGTTTGGCGGCCCCGATGTCTTTGAGCTTCAGGAGCGGGAGCGTCCCAAGCCGGGGCCCGGCGAGGTGCTCGTGCGGGTTGTCGCTTCTGGAACCAATCCTGTCGACGCCAAGATCCGGCAAGCAGGAACCTGGGCACAGATCCCTTTTCCGGCCGTGCTGGGCTATGACGTTTCAGGTGTCATCGAGGAGGTCGGTCCAGGTGTGACCGGTTTCAACGCTGGCGACGAGGTGTTCTACACACCGGAGATCTTCGGCAATCCACTTGGCAGCTATGCGGAATACACCATTGCCTCTGCCGACATCGTGGCGCTCAAGCCTGCAAACCTGAGCCATGTGGAGGCGGCAGGCATCCCGCTTGCGGGCGGCACGGCCTGGGAGGCTATCGTGCGGCGCCTGAATGTCAGGCCTGGCGAGACAGTGCTCATTCATGGCGGCGCCGGTGGCGTCGGTTCCTTTGCCATCCAGTTTGCCAAGGCCGCTGGCGCCCGCGTGATTGCAACGGCCAGCAAAGCCAACCATGAAGCCCTGCGCGAACTGGGGGTCGACGCTTTCATCGATTATCGCGATGCCGACGCGGCCGATCAGATCCTGAAGGAGACAGGCGGTCATGGGGTCGATGCTTCCTTCGACACGGCAGGCGGCAACGTTCCTATGAGCACTCTTGTCACTCGGCCCTTCGGACGGATCGCCACCATCCTCCCGCCCGATGGCGACCTGAGCGCGCTCTATACCAAGAACCAGACCCTGTTCGGTACCTTCCTGACCCGTGAGGGCAAGCGGCTGCGCGAGATAACGCCGCTCTTCGAACGAGGTCAGGCCAAGGTCGTCGTCGATACTGTGCTTCCGCTCGAAGAGGTGGGCAAGGCCCATGAACGGCTCGACACTGGCCATGGGCGCGGCAAGATCATCCTCCAGGTCGGGTGATGGGTTTGGAAAAGAGGACTCCTGAAGCGTAGGCGTTGACAGCTTCTGGTCTCTGCCTCATGGCAAAGCCATGCTGTTGACTTTTTCCTTCCGATCCTCCGGCGATGTCCTCGCCGACCGCCGCTATGAATATGCCAGCGCTGCCTTCGAGGAGAACGATTTCGAGACTGCCGCCGATCTCGCGCGACAGGTGCTGGAACTCGCGCCCCGCTTCGCCCCGGCCCACGCTCTTCTGGGGCGCTCGGCGGCTGAACTCGGCATGCGGAACGAGGCCGTGGGAGCGCTGCGCCGGGCTTTGGAACTCGAACCTGAAGACGCGCTAGGCGTACGCCTCGATCTCGCCCGTCTGGGCGCGTTGCCGACCGAGAAAGCCATGACTGGCACTTATGTGCGCGCGCTGTTCGACGGGTACGCGCCCAAGTTCGATAAGCACCTCACCAAGAGCTTGGCGTATCGCGGGCCCGAACTCATTGCCGATGCCCTACGCCGCGCCTGCGTGAAGCAGGCGCGAGATTACAGGTTTGGCCTTACTCTCGATCTCGGCTGCGGCACGGGACTCATGGGGCTGGCGCTTGAAGGCCTGTGCACACCCCTTGTTGGCGTCGATCTCTCCCCACGCATGCTGGACAAGGCTGCGAAGACGCAGCTCTACGACCATCTTCATGAAGGAGAACTCGCTTCCTTCCTCACAGCACGCGGAGAGGCGGAGGCCGATCTCGTCCTCGCCGCCGATGTGTTCGTTTACATGGCGGCACTGGATGAAGTCTTTCGCGAGGTGAAGCGCGTGTTGAAGCGCCAGGGGCTCTTCGCCTTCACGGTGCAGGCACATGAAGGTGAAGGCTTCGTTCTCGGAAACGATGCGCGCTATGCGCACAGCGAGAGTTATCTGCGAAAACTCACGGAAGAAAACGGTTTTACAGCGGTCATCTTCGAGAGAGTATCGGCGCGGGAAGATCGGGGTGTGCCGGTCGCCGGATTTCTCATGGTGGTGCAGGGCTGATCCTGCACCACCATGAGGGCAGGATCAGCCCTGTACCTCAGGATGAAGCGGGGTTTGCTGGAACTCTCACTCGGCAGGCATGGATGGGTGCGGCGCGCTTTCGTAGCATCCGACAACCGACTGATCGAAGTCGATGATAGAGCCGGTCATCATGCCGGACTCGGAGCTGGTCAGGAATGCAACCGCGCGGGCAACTTCCGCTGGATCGAGCAGGCGGCCGAAGGGTTGCTCCTTCTCAGCCTTTTCAAGCCATCCATCCTGCGCACCATGGTAGAGCCGCACGATCTTGTCCTCGCCCGGAGTGTTCATCCAGCCGATGTTCAGACCGTTTACGCGAATGCGCCAAGGCATCAGGCTGAAGGCTGCATTCTTGGTAAGTGTCGCGAGCGCGCCTTTCGACCCGCAATAGGCTGAGATAAAAGGCTGCCCGCCATGAGCCGACATGGAGAGGATGTTGACCATCGCGCCTTCGATCTTTTCGCGGCGCATGATCTTGGCTGCATCCTGCATGAGGAAGAACGGCGCACGGACGTTCACCGCAAACATGCGGTCGAAAAGTTCCGGGCTCGTATCGAAGATCGTGCCGCGATCCGTGATGCCGGCGGCGTTCACGAGCACATCCACACGTCCGAACGTGCTGTCTGCCCTGGCGGCGACCTGGCGTGTGTCGTCCATGCTGACGAGATCGGCTCGGACGAACTCCGTACGGCATCCCTGGGCTGTGATGTCCCGCGCAACGGCCTCGCCTTTCTCCGCGTTTCGGCCGCAGATGACGAGACCGGCAGCGCCCCGTTTCGCAAGCGTGCGGGCAATGGTTTCCCCGAGGCCCTGGGTTCCACCGGTCACGACGGCAATGGCGTTCCTGAACTGGGTCGACTGGGGCATGGCGCTTCCTTTTATGATTGTTCAGATGGCGCAAGCTGAAGGCATCCCGGGAAGAATGGCAAGCCGGCAAAGAATTGAGTTCACACCAGAAATCCGCCTGTGGTGGTGAAACTCTTCTTCGCCTCCTATCTTAGGATAGCATGTCCAAAGCGTCCGCATCCCTTCTCCCCAAAGCCTTCCGGGACTGGTTCAAAAGCCGAGGCTGGAAACCTCGCGAGCATCAGCTGGAGCTTCTCGCCAAAGCAAAAGCCGGGCGCTCCGTCCTGCTCGTGGCTCCCACAGGAGCGGGCAAGACGCTTGCGGGTTTTCTGCCAAGTCTGGTGGAGCTGGCCGAACGGGGGCCAGGTCGGGGTACGACCAAGGACAAGCGCGGGATTCATACCCTTTACATTTCTCCGTTGAAGGCGCTGGCGACGGACATCGCGAGAAACCTCGAGGCCCCGGTTCAGGAGATGGGCCTGCCGATCCGTATCGAGACGCGCACGGGTGACACGCCGTCGCACAAGCGCGCCCGGCAGATCGAGCGGCCCCCGGATATTCTGCTGACCACGCCTGAGCAACTGGCGCTGCTGCTTGCCCATCGCGAGGCGCGGGAGTTCTTTAAGGACCTGCGCCGCGTCGTTCTGGACGAGCTGCATTCGCTGGTGACGTCGAAGCGTGGAGATTTGTTGTCGCTCGGGCTTTCACGTCTGATGAGCCTTGCTCCACAGGCGACGGCCGTTGGGTTGTCGGCGACCGTGCGCAAGCCGGATGATCTGCAGCGGTATCTCGTTCCGCAGCGCCCATCCTCGCCTAGAGGGGTAGGGTCGGAGCGTGTGAGCGCTCCAGAGCGGGGCGGCGGTATTGATGAGGTCGCGGATCTCGTCCCCTCCCGCGCCCCCAGCACGGCTTCTTCTTTCAAGGAGGAGGTAACGCACGCTGCGCTCGCCGATCTCGTCGTGGTGAAAGGCGGCGCTCAACCCGACATCCGCATGCTCGAACTCGACGAGCGTCTTCCTCTCGCCGGTCACACGGCATCGCTCTCGATGCCGACGATCTATGAATTGATCAAAGATCACAAGACGACGCTTGTTTTTGTCAATACCCGGCTACAGGCGGAATACACCTTCCAGGAATTGTGGAAGCTCAACGACGATGGTCTCGCCATCGCGCTCCACCACGGCTCCCTCGACGTCACGCAGAGGCGACGTGTGGAAGAGGCCATGGCAGCGGGAAAGCTGAAAGCTGTGGTGTGTACCGCGACCCTCGACCTTGGCATCGATTGGGGGGACGTGGACCTTGTGGTGAACGTTGGCGCGCCGAAGGGCGCTTCCCGTATCATGCAGCGTATCGGCCGGTCGAACCATCGCATGGACGAGCCGTCTCAGGCTTATCTCGTCCCCGCCAACCGCTTCGAGATTTTGGAATGTCGTGCGGCTCTCGATGCCGTTCACGAAGCGGCGCAGGATACACCCGATGCCCGCATCGGTGCGCTCGACGTGCTCTGCCAGCATATCCTCGGCATGGCCTGCGCCGATCCATTCAAGCTCGAAGACCTGTATGAAGAGATACGCTCGGCTGCGCCTTATGCATCGCTTACCTGGGAGGAGTATGAGGCCTGCGTGGCTTTCGTGGCCACCGGTGGTTACGCTCTTCGTGCCTACGAACGCTTCGCCAAGATCGTGAAGGGCAACGATGGCCTTTGGCGCGTGCGGGACGGTAAGGTGGCGCAGCAATATCGTCTCAATGTCGGCACCATTGTTGAATCCACCATGATCAAGGTGCGCCTCGGCAAGTCATCGCGCTCACGCCCCGGATCGGTACTGCCGCGTGGGCGCTTGCTCGGCGAGATCGAGGAATACTTTGCCGAGACGCTCACACCCGGAGACACCTTTCTATTTGCGGGCGAGGTGCTCAGGTTCGAGGGCATTGCGGAGGACGAAGTGCTGGTCACGCGCGCGGCCTCCGGCACGGATCCCATGATTCCGTCCTACGAGGGCGGCAAGTTTCCGCTGTCTACCTTTCTCGCCGCTCGCGTGCGCGAGATCCTCGCCGATCCCTTCGAGTGGGATCGCCTCCCTCTTCAGATGACCGAGTGGCTGGTCCAGCAGCGCCGTCGTTCGATTGTGCCTGGGCCCCGCGATCTTCTCGTTGAGACATTCCCCCGCGCCAATCGGTTCTACATGACGTGCTTTCCCTTCGAGGGGCGGCTCGCACACCAGACGCTCGGCATGCTGCTCACGCGCCGCTTGGAGCGTGCGAGGTTGAAACCACTGGGCTTCGTCGCCAATGATTACGGGATCGCCGTCTATGCCTCGGGCGATATCGCTGCACGGGCGGCGCGCGAGCCCAGCTTCATGTATGAGCTTTTCTCGGAGGACATGCTGGGCGATGACCTGGAGGACTGGCTTGCCGAATCCGCTCTCATGAAGCGCACCTTCCGCCAATGCGCGGTCATCGCGGGGCTCATCGAGCGTAAGTTTCCGGGAGAGAAGAAGACGGGGCGGCAGGTCACGATCTCCACCGATCTCGTCTATGACGTGCTGCGTAAGCACGAACCGGACCATGTTCTCCTGCGCGCCGCGCGGGCGGATGCGGCAACTGGACTCCTGGACGTGAAGCGCCTCGGCGTGATGCTACAGCGCATCCGGGGGCGAATCATTCACAAGCCGCTCGACCGGGTTTCTCCCTTAAGCGTGTCCGTCATGCTGGAGATCGGCCGTGAGCGCGTCTATAGCGACAATGCGGACGAGATTCTGGCCGAGGCGGAAGCGGCGCTTCTCGACGAGGCTTTGGCGTGACGGCATTGCGAAAGAACAAAGAGACAACGCATGAAATCGAGCTGGCTGGGCAGCTCGCCCTCCTGGATCTCTCCGGAGGGTTGTATCTGCCGGCGCACGATGCTCTGCTTGTAGCCGACCTGCATTTCGAGAAGGGCTCCTCCTTCGCGCGCCGGGGCATGATGCTGCCGCCCTATGACACACGCGAGACCCTGAGTGCGTTATCCGATGTAGTGTCGCGTTTCGACCCTCGTGTCGTTATCGCACTCGGCGACAGCTTTCACGATATCGGTGGGCCGGATCGCCTTGGCGATGAGGAACGCGCCACCTTGTCCGGCATCCAGGCAGGGCGTGAATGGATCTGGGTAACGGGCAATCACGACCGCATCCTGCCGGACAGCATCGGCGGTCAGGTCGTTGAGGAGATGAATCTCGGCTCGCTTACCCTGCGCCACGAGCCGGAGGCGGGAGAGCAGGCGGAAATTGCAGGTCATCTGCATCCGGTCGGCAAGGTGGTGATGCGGGGCCGCGCCACGCGCCGCCGCTGCTTCCTGACAGATGGCAAGCGTTGCGTGATGCCTGCGCTAGGCGCCTATGCCGGCGGTCTGAATGCCTGCGACGCAGCCTTTAAACCACTTTTCCCGAAGGGCTTCACGGCGCATCTCATCGGAACGGAACGGATCTTCGCCATCGCGAAGTCCATGCTCTGCCGGGATTGATCCTTCAGTCCCTTCGGAAAATCATGTTGGCGAGCCAGCCGAAGAAGATCGCGATCAGGGCGGTGGCGAGGCCGTAGAGCAGGGACCAGTCGCGCGCCACCGCGCCGACCTGTTCCTCGAAACCGGTTTTGACCAGCTCGAAATGGGTGATCGTGCTCGCCAGGATCACCGTATCGGCGAAGAGGGTCACTTCCACATTGTATTCGCCGGGTGGAGCTGTAGCGGGGAGGGGGATGCTGGCGCGGAAAATGTCTGGCGTCAGGAAGGTCACCCCGCGCTCGTCCTCGAGATAAAGCCCCTCCTGCGCCTTCAGGCGATAGAGCGCCTCGCGAAAATCCCGATCGGCGCCTGCGCCGCGCTCATTGGTGAAGACGGGGGAGTTAATGATCGCCCTCAGGCCGATCTGTTGGCGCTGGCGCAGCTGAACGCTCGTGATCTCGTCGATGGACCGTGAGGTCAGAACGCTCAGATAGGCAGGCGCTTGCGGAAATTTCTGCTGTTCCTGATTGATCCAGACCGGGCCGAGACGCTCCCGCTCGCGTACGACCAGGAATTGGCGCGGGCCGCGAACGGTGACGACCACGTCGTAGCCCGTAGCGCGGGCGACGGTCTGCGCGTCGCGCTCGATGGCCCCGAACACGGCAATCGATGTACCGGTATAGTTCGAGTTGATGAGAACCCGGTGGTTCGACAGGGACGTGATCAGGGTTTCCGCTGGGGCGGAGCTGATGGATGCCAATGTGATCAGCAGAAGCCACAGCGTTCTCACTCGCGCAGCTCCTGCACAGTGATCGAGAACGGCTCCTGCGGCTCGATGACGAGCTCAAGAGCAAAGCGCAGGCCGACCGCTAGCAGCAGGATCGCCAGGAGGAAGCGGAACAGCTCCGCTCTCAGGTTCCGGCCCATGCGTGCGCCGAACTGTGCGCCGAACACGCCCCCGATGATGAGCAGGATGGCCAGCACCATGTCTACTGCCTGGTTCGTAACGGCGTGAAGAACAAGGGCGACGAGGGTAGTGCAGACGATCTGAAACTGCGAGGTTCCGACCACCACGGTGGTTGGAACCCGGAAGATATAGAGCAGCGCCGGCACCACGATGAAGCCGCCGCCGATGCCGAGGAGGGCGCCGGCAAAGCCGATGAACAGAGAGAGCAGCAGGATCGGGATCACGCTCACATAGAGCTTGGAACGGTAGAACCGCATCCGCAGCGGCCAGCCGAGGTAGGACGCATGCTCGCCTGCCTGTCGCCGCAGGCGCACGGTGCCGCCTTTCCGCTTTGTCCAGAACTCCCGGATGCTCTCCTTGAGCATCAGGCTTCCAACCACCGTGAATAGCGTGACGTAGGAGACGACGATCACGAGGTCGAGCTGGCCTGCCCTTCGGGCTGCGGCGAAGAACCAGACGCCGAGCGCCGAGCCGACAAAGCCTCCTGCCACGAGAATTGCGCCGAGCTTGTGATCGAGCGCATCGCGCCGGATCGCGCCGAGAACGCTGGTGGTGGAGGAGGCGACGATCTGGGCGGACTGGGTCGCGACCGCCACGGCTGGCGGGATGCCCAGAAAAATCAGGAGCGGGGTCATCAGGAAGCCGCCGCCGATGCCGAACAGACCCGAGATGAAACCGACCGCCGCACCCATCCCGAGGATGAGCAGAACGCTCACAGGCATTTCAGCGATCGGCAGGTAAATTTGCAATCCGGGTCCCCCTGGCCGGTGCAGCCACGGTTGGGTTACAGAGATGTGCGGAGCGATGTAAAGGACAAGCGATGAACGTAAGCTGACCGCTTTGGTTCAATCGTCAGCTTCTGCTCCCCTGTGCTTGCTCCAAGGTTGCCGTCTGACCGCCCGCGGGTGTGGGAACCTCGTTGGCGATGGAATCGACGGGGCGGGGCCGCCATTGCTCAAGGGCAGCCTGCACCGTCTTCAGATCGGCCGCGCTGAGGCGGCCGGCAAGCTCGTCGCGTTTCTTGGAAGCGTCCGCGTCACCCTGCGCGGCGGCGAGGGCGAACCACTTATAAGCCTTCGGCAGGTCGGCTTTGGTCCCGATGCCCCGGGTGAGCAGGACGCCCATGTTGAACTGGCTGTCCTTGAGTCCCGCCTCGGCGGCCTCGCTGTACCAGCGCAAGGCTGCCACGTAGTCGGGCTTGCCGTTCCAGCCCGAAGCCAGCAGCGTGGCGAGGTTGTGCATGGCGCGGATATTGCCGCCCTGCGCCGCCCTCTCGTACCACATGCTCGCCTGCTTCGGATCGCGCGGCGTGCCGATGCCCTTCTCCATGATCATGGCGAGCCGCTCCTGTGCCGGGGGCAATCCGGCCTGGGCGGCGCGCTCATAGAGATGAATGGCCAGGATCATATCCTGCGGAATCCCGCGCCCTTCGGCGGCCCGGGAGGCGATGTCGTAGAGTGCTGTCGCATCGCCGGCTTGAGCGGCCTGACGGAGCGCGGCCGGAACCAGGGCCGGAATATCGCCCACCGTTGCCGGATCGATGAGGAATTTCGGGGCGACGCTCGTCACGGGCGCAGCGGGTGCGGAAGAGACGGGAGCTGCGGTTGTCGTCAGGCTCGAAGGCTGGAAGAGATCCGTCTTGTCGGAAGATGCGGGGATGCTTCCTGTCTGCGCCGCTTCGTCATGGGGCGTAGCCTTGACGAGGGGAACCGGGTTTGCCTCCGATATCTTACCGGCGTCGAACAGCGCCAGCGGAGAAGGGACCATGCCGCTGGAAATCACCTGCGCCGTTCCCGCTGCCAGAATGACGAAGCCGAGGCCGATCAGCAGCGACCGGCGATGGGCATCAAGCCTTTGGCGGATCCGCTCCATGAGAGAGGCCGAAGCCTCGGTCGAAACGCCGTCCGCATCGATTGCCTCAACGGGGTCGACCGCTTCTTCTTCTGCGCTTTGAGATGGGACGACGGCATGGTCTGCCTGTGCCGCACGGCGTGCGGCTGCGATGAAGCCGGCCCGCACATTGCCGAGTTCCGCTTCATCGATGGCGGGCGTGTTCACGACGATTTCGGATGACGTTGCCGCATCCTCCGGGCGTGTCGTGGAAACTTCCTCGATCTGCGAGAGAGTCACCGCATGCAGGCGGCGGACGGCGGCCTCGAGCCTGTCTTCCGGCGGCATCTGCTCGGGCGATGCGCTGGCCATGGCGTGGGAGATCGGGCCCGCGTGCTGCGGCGCCGCGCCTTGCTCGGGGAAGCGGGAGACGAGGGTTTCGAGGGCGCTGTGAACCGCGCGCAGGGTTTCCTGCGTTTTCTTGTCGGCGCGGCTTTGCAGAGCTTTGAGCTCGACGAAGCCTTGCTTCAAGGCGTCGAGATCGCCCGCGTCTGGCAGGCTCGGCTGCAGGTCCTTCAGCGCCGCCTTCGCCGCGCGCTCCGCGATGCCGGCTGCGTCGTTCTGAAGATTGCGGAGATGGCTCGTGGTTTCTTCGAGCACTTTCTGCAAAGGCTCGTCGGATTTCTGTGCCAGCCGTTCCGCGAGCGATGCGATCTGCTGTTCGAGCGCGTCGAGGCTCAGGGGCTTGAGCGGAACGCGATCGAGCTTCTCGTCGATATTGCGCAGCATGTGCTCCATCGACGAGGTGTCCGCATGCTGGCCGAGTTGCTCGCCGACTTGGCGCAGCTCTTCGTCGATCCTGTCGAAACGCTTCATCAGCGGCTCCTGCGAGGGAGCCTCCTTGTCGGCGACGGCCTGGACCTGTGCGGAGAGACGCTCGATCATGACGTTGAGCGCGTCGTTCTGCTGAAAGCGGCTTTCCGATAGGGTTGCCATGCGCTCGGTCAGAAGCGCCAGCTGGTCGGTGATCGGATCGAGGTTCACGGATTCCGGCGCGGGGCGGCTGGTCAAGGCCGCGAGATCCCGGCTCATGCTGTCGAGCTGCGCCGGCACGTCGCTTGCTTCCTGCGCCGCGACGGATTTGTTCAAGGCTGCGCAGACGGTCTCGAGCGAGGTTTTGAGCGCGGAGAGGTCGTTGCGCCCGACCTGATGGATGCGCAGATCTGCGATCTGGCGGCCGAGAGTCGTCACTTCCTCCGTCAGCCGCTCGATCTGGCGCGGCTCCGCGCGATTGGACAGATCATGGCGCATGTCCACGATCTGACTGCTCAGAAAATCGATCACCGTGCGGTCGACGCCGGATTCAGCCATCCGCTCGATCCGGGTCTTCAGCCGGTCGATCTCGCCGCCGATGCGCCCATGCAGCCCTTCGTTCAGGTCTTCCGACAGGGTCTGGATCTGGCGGTAAACCGCTGCCGTGGACTGGGCGAGGATCAGAAGGTCCTTGCTGGCCGCGCCTTGGCCCATGTCCTTGGCAATGTCCTTGAGGGCATTGTCGAGAGAGGAGATCTCTTCGTGCGTTGCGAGATTAGCCATGCCCGCGCGAAGCTGCTCGATCTCGGCGCTGATCGCATTGATGGCCGGCATCCAGGTCTGGTCGGGCTGGCGCTCGGCCGCGGCCAGATTCTCCACGGAGTCGAGGCGGCCTTTCAGGGTGGTCAGAGCCTGGGAGAGGGCGGTCGCCATGCGGTCCTGATGATCGGCCGAAACGCGCGCCGTCTCGTTCAGGCGCTCCTCGGTCTGCTCGATCCAGCTCGCCATGGATTCCAGGGCAATCGCGGTACGGGAGGCGTGGTCCTGCGTCTGCCGCTCCGTCTCGGCCGAAACCGCTGCCATGAGAGCCTCGAAGGTCCGCTCAAGCTCGGAGCGGGACGCCTTGGAAGGGCTTGGCATGGGAGAGCCCGGATGGTGGTTCTCAGGCCTGCGCTCTTGGGAAGTCATGCGGGGAAGGGGGGCCCGCTTCTCGTCCTTCGCGGCCAGGACGGCGGCGGCCCATTCCTCGAGGCTCATTCCGGCCTGACGGGCGGCGGCTTTCGCCATCTCCCGGACGTCGAGGTCAAGCTCGTCGAGGTTCGAAGGGACAGGTCGTCTCATGGCCGCGCTCACGGGGGATACACCGAACTCCCGGCCAGCCGAAGGCCCCCTGCCTTGCCCGCCGTGGCAGCCATGGAACCCAGGATTGAGGCGAATCACTTGGCCTCTAGGTCACCCAGCCGACGGCGCAGCTTTCGGCGAGCGTGGTAAAAAACCCGTTAAGCGAGGGGAACTTAGCAGGGGTGGCCCTCTCCGAATGGGCAGTTTTCCTTTAGGCAAAGCGCAAGAAAAAGCCCTCATGTTGCTCAACTGGACCTCACTGCTTTCAAACACTTGCAACCAACATGTCGTATGTTCTATCATAACATTACGGTTAATGATGCTGATGCATCTCAGCAAAACGGAAAACAGACGGGGCATACGATGGACCACAACGCAGTTGGTTCCGATTCCAGCGATATGGGAGAGGGCACGAAGTTCTATACGATCGGAGATCTGGCTCGGGAGTTCGGCGTAACTCTACGTACGCTCCGGTTCTACGAGGATCGTGGGCTTCTGTCTCCCCGCCGCGATGGCACCGCCCGCATCTACGATGCCCGCGACCGTGAGCGCCTGTCGGTGATCCTGAAGGGGAAGCAGCTCGGCTTCACCCTGACCGAGATCCGCGCCATGCTGGCCGAGGAGCGCTCGCCGAATGGCGCGGCCATGAACCTCAAGCTGTCTCTCGACCAGGTCGAAGACCAGATCCGCCACCTCGAGCAGCAGAAGATCGAGATCGAAGAGGCGCTTCAGGAACTGAAGTCCCGCCGCTCCAGCCTTGCCGCTGCAGCCTAAATCCATCTGACGAATTCTACGGAGCGCCTGAGCGGCTTAGGGAAATTCCCGACGCAACTCAGGCGCTTTCTCTTTTCAGGATGCGGCCTTTTGAGGCCCGCGGCTTGCGAGTTCGCGATGCTCAGTCTCGGAGAGCTGCCAGCACTTCCGGCTCCATCGCGAAGAAGGCCGGGCGTGTTGGAGAAGAATTCGCCCCGGATAGGGCAGGGCGGCAAAGAGTTATTCGAGCGCGCAGCCGTGAACGGCAGGTTGCGCACGCAGTTGATGATATCAAAGAGCAAGCGGGAATGGCCTCGCGAGCTTGTTGCTCCGAGGTTTGGGGTCGAGGGAGGGCGCGAGGAGGCGTCCGGCTCGTGTGTCTAGTGTGTGAAGAACCTGACGGCTCCTCGCGCACGGTTTGTTTAGGCGGACACCGCATCTTGCAGCGATGGGCCTCCCGTCACAGGATTGCGAGGCCTGCGCAGGACCGTTCCGGCTCCCATCATTCACGACGCCTCGCGAGCGCGCCCCTCCTGGAGCCGGATGCCCATAGCTATAGCCCAGGTTAGGACAACAGTCAAGAACAAAGCAAGAACATATCATCCGCTGCCGTGCTTGGATGAGGCGCGTGTTCCCTCCCCCTTGCGGGGAGGGGCAGGGGTGGGGGTCGATCGACCGGGTGAGACCTCAAACCAGTGAGACACTGGAAGACCTCTCCCGATTGGGAGAGGTCGGAGCGCAGCTCCGGGTGAGGGACTGCCTGATCCGGACAGGGCACTCCCTCACCCCTGCCCCTCTCCCACCCGGGAGAGGGGACGTGCTGTAGAGTTGTCGTGTTCACTGGAGCAGATGCTGCGCTCCGACTTTACGACCCCAGCCTTGATCCCCTCACACTCGCCCTCATCCTGAGGAGGCCTGAAGGGCCGTCTCGAAGGAGGATCCAGAGTGCACGGGAGGCCTCCTTCGAGACGCAGCTGCGCTGCTCCTCAGGATGAGGGCAGAACGAAAGAGTTCGGGATGGCCGGGGCAAGCCCGGCTATGACAAGGTAGGGCTGCCGTGCGTTCTGGATGATGCGTAGCGCTCTGACTGTCCGACCCCCACCCCTAGCCCTCCCCACAAGGGGGAGGGAGGCGCCCCATCCTCGTCTTCCCCTTCTGCCGACCACTCCGGTTCTGATCTCGACTTTCGTCCCTGACGCCGGAGATTTTGCGCCCTACCTCTTCCCAAAAGGAATAGATAGTTTATATGTGAACTATCTATTGTGCTGGCGGCTCCGGGAGTCGGCTGGCTGCTGATTGGAGAGGATGCGCGAATGCCGGTTTACAAGGCCCCTGTCGAAGACGTCATGTTCCTTCTGAACGATGTCTTCCCCATCGAGCGTCACAACAATCTGCCGGGCTTCGCCGATGCGACGCCCGATGTGGTCGAGGCCATTCTCGCCGAGGGCGCAAAGCTCTGCGAGGAGGTGTTCACGCCCCTCAACCTCTCCGGCGACCAGGAGGGCTGCACCCGCAACGCCGATGGTTCGGTGACCACGCCGAAGGGCTTCAAGGACGCGTATGAGGCCTATGCCTCCGGCGGCTGGATGGGGCTGTCCGTGCCGGAGGAATTCGGCGGGCAGGGGCTGCCGTCCGTGCTCAACACCATCATGCAGGAATTCCTCTCCTCGTCGAACCTGGCGCTTGCCATGTATCCGGGCCTGACCCAGGGCGCGATCGCGGCGCTGCTGGTGCACGGCACGGAAGAGCAGAAGCGCACCTATCTGCCGAAGATGGTCGAGGGGGCCTGGACCGGCACCATGAACCTCACCGAGCCTCATTGCGGCACGGATCTCGGCCTGCTCAAGACGAAAGCCGTTCCCAACGGCGACGGCTCCTATGCCATTTCCGGCACCAAGATCTTCATCTCCGCCGGCGAGCACGACATGGCGGAGAACATCGTTCATCTCGTTCTCGCGCGCATCGAAGGCGCGCCTCAGGGCACCAAGGGCATCTCGCTTTTCGTGGTGCCGAAATTCATCGTGAACGACGATGGCTCGCTGGGCGATCAGAACGGCGTGTCCTGCGGCTCGATCGAGCACAAGATGGGCATTCACGGCAACGCCACCTGCGTCATGAACTATGACGGCGCGAAGGGCTGGCTCGTGGGGCAGGAAAATCGCGGGCTCAACGCCATGTTCGTGATGATGAACGAGGCGCGTCTCGCGGTCGGCGTTCAGGGCCTCGCGCAATCCGAGGTCGCCTATCAGAACGCGGTCGCTTACGCGAAGGACCGGTTGCAGGGCCGCTCGCTCACCGGCCCGAAGTTCCCGGACAAAGTCGCCGATCCGATCATCGTCCATCCGGATGTGCGCCGCACGCTGCTGTCCATCAAGTCCTTCAACGAGGCGGCGCGCGCGCTCGTCGTGTGGACCGGCCTCAACAGCGACATCGCGCATCGCTCGTCGGATGACGCGCAGCGCCAGACCGCCGAAGATTACATGGGCCTCATGACGCCGGTGGTGAAAGGCGTTCTCACCGATCTGGGCTTCGACAATGCGGTGAAGGCACAGCAGATGTTCGGCGGCCACGGCTATATCGAGGAATGGGGCATGTCGCAGTTCGTGCGCGATGCCCGCATCGCCATGATCTACGAGGGCGCCAACGGCATTCAGGCCATGGACCTCGTCGGCCGCAAGCTCGGCAAGGATGGTGGCCGCGCCATCATGACCTTCTTCAACGAGGTCGGCGCCTTCTGTCAGGAGAATGCGGACGACGAGAACCTGAAGGGCTTCGTCGCACCGCTCCAGCAGGGCCTCGGTCATCTGCAGCAGGCCACCATGTGGTTCATGCAGAACGCCATGGCAAAGCCCGACAATGCGGGCGCGGGCGCCACGGACTACATGCACCTCTTCGGCACGGTCGCTCTGGGCTACATGTGGGCCAAGATCGCGAAAGCCGCCCATGCGAAGAAATCGCAAGGCAACGGCGTCGCCGAGAAGATGGACGCGAAGTTGCTGACGGGCCGCTTCTTCATGGAGCGCATGATGCCGGAAACGAGCGTGCGCCTGGCGCGCATCTCGTCCGGTGCGGACGTGACGATGGCAATGCCGATGGAAGCCTTTTGATCGACAAGCGTCATCCCGGCCGAAACGCCGGGATCGCGCGACGAGTGAAGTGCAGGTTCTGATAACGATCCCGGGTCGCGCTCCGCTGGCCCGGGATGACGCCAAATAAATCTGGGAGGCCCTGATGGCCGATGCATTCATCTACGACGCCGTTCGCACCCCGCGCGGGCGCGGCAAGCCGGACGGCTCGCTTCACGAGGTGCCCACGGTCGATCTCGCCGTGACCGCGCTCGATGCGATCCGCCGCCGCAACGACCTCGACCCGATGCTGGTGGAGGACGTGGTGCTCGGTTGCGTCGATCCTGTCGGCGAGGCAGGCGGAGACATCGCGCGCGCCGCGGCGTTGAAGGCAGGCTTCGGCAAGGAAGTGCCGGGCGTGCAGATCAACCGCTTCTGCGCCTCGGGCCTCGATGCGGTGAACCTCGCGGCAGCGCAGGTGATGTCCGGCATGAAGGATGTCGCCATCGGCGGCGGCGTCGAGTCCATGAGCCGCGTGGGCATGGGCGCATCCGGCGGCGCATGGCCCGTCGATCCTGGCATCGCCATTCCCGGCTATTTCCTGCCCCAGGGCATCTCGGCGGATCTGATCGCCACCAAGTACGGCTTCACCCGCGATGATGTGGATGCCTATGCGGTGGAGTCGCAGAAGCGCGCGGCGAAAGCCTGGGAGGAGGGACGTTTCGCGAAGTCCGTCGTGCCGGTGAAGGATGTGAACGGCCTCACCATCCTCGGGCATGACGAGCACATGCGTCCGCAGACCGACATGCAGTCGCTCGGCCAGCTGAAGGCCGCTTTCGTCCAGATGGGCGAGATGGGCGGCTTCGACGCGGTGGCGATCGCCGCGCATCCGGATGTGGAATTCATCGACCACGTGCATCACGCAGGCAACTCGTCCGGCATCGTGGACGGGGCTGCTGCGGTTCTCATCGGCTCGCAGGAAGGCGGCGCGAAGATGGGGCTGAAGCCGCGCGCCCGCCTGAAGGGTTTCGCCTCCATCGGCTCCGATCTCGCCCTCATGCTCACCGGCCCCATCGACGTATCGGAGCTCGCTCTGAAGAAGGCCGGCATGACGAAGGACGACATCGATCTCTTCGAGATCAACGAGGCCTTCTCGTCCGTGGTGCTGCGCTACATGCAGGCGCTCGATCTCGATCCCGCGAAGGTGAACGTGAACGGCGGCGCGATTGCTATGGGCCATCCGCTCGGCGCGACCGGCGCGATGATCCTCGGCACGGTGCTCGACGAGTTGGAGCGCACCAACAAGCAGACGGCGCTGATCACGCTCTGCGTCGCTGCCGGCATGGGCACGGCAGCGATCATCGAGCGCGTTTGACGTTGAGCGGAACAGGAGAGAATCCATGACGAACTTCACCAATTTCCGCTTCGAGGCCGATAGCGACGGCATCGCGCTCGCCACCTGGGACATGCCGGATCGTTCCATGAACGTCATCACTCCGCAGGTGATGGACGAGCTGTCCCAGCTCATCGAGAAGGTCGCCGCCGACGAGGCCATCAAGGGCTGCGTGATCACCTCGGGCAAGGAATCCTTCTCCGGCGGCGCCGACCTCACCATGCTGCAATCCTCCAACGCAGAATTCATGCGCGTGGCGAAGGAGAAGGGCGAGGAAGCGGCCAACACGTTCCTCTTCGAAGAGTCGCGAAAGCTCTCGCTGCTCTATCGTCGTCTCGAGACCTGCGGCAAGCCGTTCGCGGTTGCCATTCATGGCGTGTGCCTCGGCGGCGCGTTCGAGCTGGCGCTCGCCTGTCACTTCCGTGTGCTGTCGGATGTGGATTCCACCCGCGTCGGCCTGCCCGAGGTGAAGGTGGGGCTCTTTCCGGGTGCGGGCGGCACGCAGCGCGTGGCGCGTCTCATGCAGACGGGCGACGCCTTGCAGATGCTGTTCAAGGGCGAGCAGCTTCGTCCGCTCATGGCGCGCAACATGGGTCTGGCGCACGCGGTCGCGCCGCGCGATCAGATCGTGCAGACGGCCAAGGATTGGATCAAGAACGGCGGCTCCGCCGTCGCGCCGTGGGACCAGAAGGGCTATAAGCTGCCTTCCAACAAGGTCTATTCCGCCGCCGGCATGCAGATCTGGCCTCCGGCCAACGCCATTTACCGCCGCGAGACGCAGGACAATTACCCGGCGATCCGCGCGATACTGGAGACGGTCTATCAGGGACTGCAACTGCCGATGGACCTGGCGCTGAAGGTGGAGTCCCGCTGGTTCGCCAAGATTCTGCGCTCGAAGGAAGCGGCGGCGATGATCCGCACCCTGTTCCTTTCCATGCAGGATCTGAACAAGGGCGCACGCCGCCCGAAGGATGTGCCGCCGACGAGCATCAAGAAAGTGGGTGTGGTCGGCGCGGGCTTCATGGGCGCGAGCGTCGCTTACGTCACCGCCAATGCCGGCCTTCAGGTCGTGCTGATCGACCGCGACGTGGAGGCTGCGGAGAAGGGCAAGGCGCATTCACACAAGCTCATGTCCGACCAGATCATGAAGGGCCGCGCCAAGACGGCGGATCGCGATGCGCTTCTCGAGCGCATCACGGCATCCGCCGATTACAGCGACCTTACCGATTGCGATCTCGTGATCGAGGCCGTCTTCGAGGATCCCAAGGTGAAGGCCGAGGTGATCCAGAAGGTCGAGGCCGCGATCCGTCCGGATTGCATTTTCGCCTCGAACACCTCGACCCTGCCGATCTCGGGCCTTGCCAAGAACGCGAAGAATGCTGGCCAGTTCATCGGCATCCACTTCTTCTCACCGGTCGAGAAGATGATGCTGGTGGAGATCATCTTGGGAAAAGAGACGGGCGACAAGGCGCTCGCCACCGCCCTCGATTACGTGCGCCTCATCAAGAAGACGCCGATCGTCGTCAACGATTCCCGCGGCTTCTTCGCGAACCGCTGCGTGCTCGGCTACATCCTCGAAGGCCACCTGATGCTGATCGAAGGCGTGCCTGCGGCGATGATCGAGCAGGCGGGCAAGCAGGCGGGCATGCCCGTCGGGCCGCTGTCGCTGAACGACGAGGTGGGCGTGGACCTCGGCCTCAAGATCCTTCGCGCCACGAAGGCGCAGCTGGGCGATGCTGCCATCGTGCCGGAACAGGAAGAACTGCTGACGGCGCTCGTGGAGAAAGAAGGCCGCTTCGGACGCAAGAACCGCAAGGGCTTCTACGATTATCCGGAGGGCGGCCAGAAGCGCCTGTGGCCGGGCCTCAAGGAACTGCAGGTGAACCCGGTCGAGGCCGAGCTCATCGACATGCAGGAGTTGAAGCAGCGTCTTCTCGTGGCGCAGGCGCTGGAAGCGGCGCGCACTTTCGAAGAAGGTGTGATCACCGATCCGCGCGAGGCGGATGTGGGCTCCATCCTCGGCTTCGGCTTCGCGCCCTATACGGGCGGCGCCTTGTCCTACATCGACTTCATGGGTGCGAAGACCTTCGTGGAATTGTGCCAGAAGCTCCAGGCCAGGCACGGCGAGCGCTTCGCTCCGCCGAAGCTGCTCCTCGACATGGCGGCAAGCGGTGAGACCTTCTATGGCCGCGCCGCGGCGAAGAAGGCGGCTTAGGCTGCTCCTCGTCATCCCCGGACTCGTTCCGGGGATGCGCCCTGTGCGCATCTCACGGAAAAACGCCCTTACAAATCCCTGGTTATGCGGAGATGATCCTGAGCTGGACTGGTGACGTGATCCTGGATCTCCGCTACGCACCGTCTGAAATCATGATATGGTGTTGCTGATGAGAAACGGGAGCGACAGGGGAAGCCCTCCATGAAGCAGCACTTCGTCATGATGGCGGCTTACAATGCGTGGTGCAACGAGCGCATCTATGGAGTTGCCGCGCAATTGTCCGAAGCGGAGTACAACGCGGATCGCGGTGCTTTCTTCAAATCGGTTAACGGCACCCTCAACCATGTTCTCGTTGCCGATCGCATCTGGTTGAAACGGTTCACGGGGGAGGGCGAGGCCCCCAACCGGCTCGATGCAGTCCTCTTCGGCAACCTTCCTGAACTCAAACAGGCCCGCCGGAAAGAGGACGCAAGGATCATCGATTATATCGAGGGCCTCTCCGATGCCGACATCATGGGCTCGATCCGGTATCGCACGATCACGAATCCTGCGGATATCGAGCAGCCGCTTGCTCCCATGCTGGCGCACTTCTTCAATCATCAGACGCATCATCGCGGTCAGGTACACGGCCTTCTCACGGGCTTTGGCCTTGACGCTCCCACACTCGATCTTCTTGCGTTCCAACGCCAGACCGGAATAGGCATGTCATGAATCTCTGGCTGCGCGTCCTTCATCTCATCATCGCGTCGTTCCTCAGGCCTAGGATCAACCCGGTCGCCGATGTCTCGCGCTTGCGGTTCCGCGTATGGCCGCACGATCTCGACGTGTCGCTCCACATGAACAACGGACGTTACTGGGCGCTCATGGATCTTGGCCGCGCCGACATCATGATACGGTCCGGGCTGTGGCGACCCATCCTCAAACATGGCTGGGTGCCGGTGGTGAGCGCAGGCCAGATCCGGTTTCGGCGTGAGATGCGGCTGTTCCAGTCCTTCGTCCTCGAAACGCGCATTCTGACATGGTCCGAAAGCCATGTAGTGATGGAGCAGCGCCTGGTCTCGCAGGCCAAGGATGGACGACTGATCCTCAATGCCATCGCCCTGGTCAGGGCTGGCCTCTATGATCGGAACGTCAAGGGATTCATGTCCGTGGCCCATCTGCTGAGCGAGATCGGCGTGAAAGCGGATCCGCCGGACGTGGCTCCCGAGGTCCAGGCTTTCCTGGATGCGGAAGAGACGTTGAAGAAGGCGGCGTGATGGTTCAAGGTTAGGCCCCTTTTCCTGCAGCCTTAACCGTGAGGCTTGAACTCCATGCCCCGTGTCATCGACTATTACTTCTCGCTTGTGAGTCCCTGGGCCTATATCGGCCATGCTCCTTTCATGGAGATCGCGCGACGGCATGGGATCGAGGTGAACTTCAAGCCGGTATTCCTCGGCAGGGTGTTCTCCGAAACCGGCGGCGTGCCGCTCCAGCAGCGCCACCCCGCGCGCCAGCGTTACCGCATGGTCGAATTGCAGCGCTGGCGCGAGAAGCGCGGCCTGTCCTTCAATCTCAATCCGAAGCACTGGCCTTTCGACGTGAACCTCGCAGACCGCACGGTGATCGCGATCACGACAACAGGAAAGAGCCCGGATGCATTCCTGCGCCGCGCGTTCTCGGCAGTTTGGGAGGAGGAGCGCAATCTCGGAGATCCGCTTGTGCTGGCCGAACTGGCCGAGCAATCGGGCCTCGATTCATCGTCTCTCATGGACATCGCAACGGGCAGCACGACGGAAGCGATCTATGCGCTGAATCTCGAAAACGCGGTGGCGGCGGACGTATTCGGCTCTCCGGCTTATGTGCTCGATGGCGAGGTCTTCTGGGGGCAGGACAGGCTCGAGCTTCTCGACGATGCCTTGAGCAGCGCACGCAGCCCCTACAAGCCGGTTGTCTGAGGCTCCCGTGACGCAGAAGACCATCGGGCTCATTGGCGGAATGAGCTGGGAGAGTTCCGCCGAGTATTACCGCATCATCAATCAGGAAACGCTGAAACGGCTCGGCGGCGTGCATTCGGCGCGCAGCCTCATGCTCTCCGTCGATTTCGACGAGATCGAACAGCTCCAGCATGCGGGCGAGTGGGACAGGCTTGCCGACCTGATGAGGGATGCGGCCCTGCACCTGGAGCGGGGAGGGGCGGACTTCATCGTTCTCTGCACCAACACGATGCATCGGCTGGCGGATGCGATCACCTCGTCGGTCCGCATTCCCTTGCTGCACATCGCGGATCCAACAGCGGAGGGGATCAAGACGGCTGGTTTCACGCGCGTGGGCCTGCTCGGCACGGCCTTCACCATGGAGCAGGATTTCTACAAGGGGCGCCTGCAATCCCGCCACGGCCTGGAGGTGATCGTGCCGGAGGCCGATGATCGGAAGATCGTGCATGAGGTGATCTACAGGGAGCTTATCCTCGGCAGGATCGACCCGGCGTCACGGCAGGCTTATCGCACCATCATCGCGCGCCTGATCGATCAGGGTGCGCAGGCTGTCATTCTCGGCTGCACGGAAATCATGCTGCTGGTGTCCCAGGAAGACAGCGCCGTGCCGCTCTTCGACACCACGACGATCCATGCGATTGCTGCGGTCGATCACGCGCTGATGCCCGATTGATGTACGCGCATGCTCCCATCCTCTTCAGAGACTAGCTCGCTGAAGAATATGGCGCATGTTTCCCTCCCCCTTGCGGGGAGGGGCAGGGGTGGGGGGCGATCGACCGGGTGAGACCTCACACCAGTGAGACGCTGGAAAACCTCTCCCGAGTGGGAGAGGTCGGAGCGCAGCTCCGGGTGAGGGACTGCCTGATCCGGAGAGGCCACACCCCTCACCCCTGCCCCTCTCCCATCCGGGAGAGGGGATGTTGTAGGGCTGTCGTGTGTTCTGGATGCCTGCTGCGCTTCGACATTCCGCCCCCACCCTTCATTCCTCCCCGCAAGGGGGAGGGAACATGCGCCAGATCTTTCTGAGACAGCCTCACTGCGCGAGGGCAGAAAGCGTTGAATGAGCATCGCGGGCGCCAAGGCCGGCAATGCGTCGCGCTGGTGGCTATTCCGCAGCGACGCGCGTCGCGCGCCACTGGGTCAGCAATGCGCGCAGCGCCGCGGGCTTCAACGGCTTGTTGAGCACATGCACGTGCATGGCGGCGGCAGCGTCACGCACGGCGGGCGTGCGGTCAGCGGTGACGAGAACGGCAGGCGTGTTGGCCTGGGTTTTCCAGCGCAGGGCCTTGATGAGCTCGAGGCCGTCCGTGTCGTCCAGATGGTAATCGGCGATGATCACCTCCGGCAGGGTCTTGTGCGCCCGCAAGACCGTGTGGGCGGTGTCCAGATCGGATGCGGTCCACACATCGCAGCCCCAGCCGGTGAGGAGAAGGCGCATGCCTTCCAGAATGGCAGGCTCGTTGTCGATGACGAGCACGCGCAGGCCGGAGAGGACGGTCGTCGGCGCCTTCGGCGGCTCGGGCGCCGCAGCACTCTCAGGCAAGGCTGCAACGACCGGAACCTCGACGCGGAACACCGAGCCACGCCCGACCTCCGACTTCAAGCTGATCGGATGTTTGAGCACCCGCCCGATGCGCTCCACGATGGAGAGCCCGAGGCCGAGGCCCCGCGCCGCCTTCGCGCCTTGATCGAGCCGCTGGAACTCGCGGAACACGATGCGCTGCTTGGAGGGCGGAATGCCGAGGCCCGTGTCCCACACCTCCAGAACGAGGTGGGTGCCATGCCGGCGCGCGCCGATGAGCACGCGGCCTGTGGGCGTGTATTTGATCGCGTTGGAGATGAGGTTCTGCAGCAGACGGCGCAGCAGGCGGCGGTCGGAACGCACGGTGAGGGAAGGGGGCATGAACGTGAGATCCAGGCCCTTCGCCTTTGCGATGGGATCGAACTCGCGCTGCAACTGGCGGAACAGCTCGTCCATGCGGAAGCTCGACCATTGCGGCTTCATGGCGCCCGTATCGAGGCGCGAGATGTCGAGAATGGCGGTGAGAATCTCCTCGACCGCGTCGAGAGAGGCGTCGATGTTCTCGGCGAGCGTCGCGTCGCCGGCATCCCGGTCGCGCTCCACGAGTGAGGTGGCGTAGAGACGCGCCGCGTTGAGCGGTTGCAGAATGTCGTGCGAGGCGGCGGCGAGGAAGCGTGTCTTGGAGATGTTCGCCTCATCCGCTTCCGCCTTGGCGCTGCGCAAGGCTTCGTTGAGGCGGGTCAGTTCTTCCGTACGTTCGCGTACGCGCTGCTCGAGCGTCTCGTTGGCGCGGCGGCTCTCCTCTTCCGTCAGAACGGCATCGGTGACATCCGTATAGGTGGTGACGTGACCGCCATCGGGAAGCGGGTTCGAGCGGATCTCGATGACCTTGCCGGATGGATAGAGCTTGAGGCGCACCGGCTCCACATCGTGCTGGAACGAGTGCAGGCGGGCTGCAACCTGCTCGTCGATCTTGCCCGGTCCATAGGACCCGCGCGCCGCGTTGTAGCGAACGATGCGCTCCATGCCGATGCCCACCTGCACGAAGTTGGGCGGCATGTCGTAGAGATCGATGAAAGCCTGGTTCCAGGCCAGCAGGCGTAGATCGCGGTCGATCACCGTGATGCCCTGCTTGGCATAGTTGAGCGCATGCTGGAGAAGATCGCGGCTGTGCTGAATCGCGGCGGACGCATCGTCGAGCAGCTTGAGGGCCGCTTCCGTCGAGACGGTGCGGCGGCGCAGAAGCAGCGAGAGCGCCAGGCGCGAGGATGCCGTGCCGATAGCGGAGGCGAGCAGGTGCTCCGCGTAACGAAGAAGATGGATGTCGGCTTCCGCGCGAGGTTCGAGAATCTGGCCCCGGCTGTGGCTGAAGCCTTCGAAAGAGCGCGTCGTGCGCTCCTCGCCGAGATAGCGCGAGACGGTGGCGCGCAGCTCGTCCACGGTCACGCTGGCGCGGAACAGGCGGAAGCTCGGGGCGACGGATGTGTGAGGCTCGCCGACGAAGACATTCGCCTGGATCTGCTCCATCGCCGTCACCGGACGCCACAGCGAGAAGCCTACATAGCAGATAATGTTGAGCGAGAGGCTCCAGACGACGCCGTGGGTAAGCTGTGGCAGGTCCACGCCGAAGAGAGCGGTGGGCTTGAAGATCTCGATGCCGAAGGGGCCGGAGACCACCACGTCGGACCAGAACACGCCGTCCCACACGAGGCTCGGCAGGAGAAGCGTGTAGAGCCAGGTGATGAAGCCGACGATGAGACCCACCGTGGCGCCGAGCGCCGTGCCGCGCGACCAGATGAGGCCGCCGATGAAAGCCGGGGCCACCTGCGCGACGGCGGCGAAGGACAGAAGGCCGATGGCCGCAAGCGCCGCCTGGCCGGATGCCCGGTAATAGGCATAGCCCAGCATGATCACGAGGACGATGGAGATGCGCCGGACCGCGATGACGAAGTTCCCGGGATCCACGCCGGCGAAAGCGCGTCGGCGCAGCACGATGGGCATGACGAGGTGGTTGGAGATCATCACCGCCACCGCCACAGAATCGACGATCACCATGGCCGTCGCCGCGGAGAACCCGCCGAGGAAGGTCAGGACCGCAATCGTGCCGGCCTGGTTGGCAAGCGGCAGCGCGAGCACGGTCATGTCCCGGTCGATCCCGTTGCTGGGGAACGTCGCCATGCCCGCAAGCGCGATGGGAATGACGAACAGGTTGATCAGGATGAGATAGAGCGGGAACATCCAGGATGCCCGCTTCAGGTCCCGGATGGAATGGTTTTCCACCACGGTCACATGAAACTGGCGCGGCAGTAGCAGGGTGGCGCAGCTCGACAGCAGGATGAGGGTGATAAAGCTGCCGAAGCCCGAGGTCCGCTCAAGCAGGCTGTTGGTGATGCCTTGGTTGTTGAGGCGCTCGACGATGTCGTCATAGCCGCCGAACATCACGAAGGTCACATAGCCGCCCACCACGAGGAAGGCGACGAGCTTCACGATGGATTCGACCGAGATCGCCATGATGAGGCCATCCTGATGCTCGGTGGCATCTGGATGCCGCGTGCCGAAGGCGACGGCGAACCCCGCCAGCACCAGGGCGACGATCAGCGCGAGATCGCCGATGAAAGGCATGGTCGCCGGCGGCACCCCGTTGGCCTTGGTGATGAACACGTCGAGGGATGACGAAACCGCCTTGAGCTGAAGGGCGATGTAGGGAACGGAGCCGATGAGCGCGATCAGGCTGACGATCGCGGCGACGCGTTCGCTCTTGCCGTAACGGGCCGCCACGAAATCGGCGATGGAGGAGATGTTCTGTGTCTTGGCAACGCGGATCACGCGCGCGACAAGGGCGTGGCCCAGGGTGATGACGAGGATGGGGCCGATATAGATGGCCAGGAAGTCGAGGCCCGACCGGCTGGCGAGTCCAACGGAGCCGAAGAAGGTCCACGAGGTGCAATAGACGGCCAGGGCCAGCGCGGCGATGGTGGAGCGCCAGGGGCCCTGAACGAAACGCCTGCCTGCATTGTCGCCCCAATAGGCAACCGTGAAGAGAAAGCAGAGATAGACCAGCGCCGATAAGACAACCGCCCAGGTGGCGACCATTTCTTCAAGACCCTTAACGAAAAGCTGGAACCAGCTTTACTCTCTGACAGAGCTTAGCGCCACTGGCAGGTCAGCGCAGGGAGGAAGGATTTCTCTCCAAGGGCGTGAATTGGCCCGCTATCCTGGAGGATTGCTGCTTCCTGAGGTGAGGCGAGTGTTGGGCGCGAACTTCGGAAATCGCTTGGAAACGCAGGATTTCCTCCCTTCCAGAAAGGCTTGACGGCGTCTCTCCGAGGAGCACCTTTAACTTGGCGGCAAGCTCAAGGAGGGTCCGGCCATGTGGAATGAGTTCAAGCAATTCGCCTTAAGGGGCAACGTGGTGGATCTTGCCATCGGCATCATCATCGGTGCCGCCTTTGGCCGGATCGTGGACTCCCTCGTCGGGGACGTCTTCATGCCGATCATCGGGGCGATCACGGGCGGCCTCGATTTCTCGAACTATTTCACGGCTCTTTCAGGCAATGTCACCGCAGGGTCCCTGGAAGAGGCGAAGAAGCAGGGCGCGGTTCTCGGCTGGGGCAACTTCATTACGGTCGCCATCAACTTCATCATCATCGCGTGGATCCTGTTCCTTCTCGTCAAGGGGATGAACCGTCTCCGCAGGGCGGAGGATGCCAAGACGGGCACTGCCGACAAGCCGGCGGAAATTCCCGCAGACGTGAAGCTTCTCACCGAGATCCGCGATCTTCTGAAAACCGGCCGGACCACCTGATCCATCACCGGTTTCGATCGGACTCTTCGCTTCTTGTCATGAGTGCTGCTCAAAGGCTTGCCTTCGGCGGGTGGACAGGTCATCCCTGTTCGCCTGCTTCCAAAGGACTTGGCCCCAGATGAACGCATCCGTCTCGATTCCCTCGACATTCTCCTTGCGCCCGGAAGCGGAGCAGGCGCCCACCAGCGGCATCGTGGATGTGTTCTCCTATGGCAGGGATAAGCCCGGCATTATTCCGCTCTGGGTCGGCGAGGGCGATCTGCCGACGCCGGCTTTCATCAGCGATGCGGCAGCGCGCTCGCTGAAGGACGGCGAGACCTTCTACACCTATCAGCGCGGCATTCCGGAGCTGCGCCAGGCCATCGCGCGCTATCACGAGAACGTCTATCGCAAGCCCTTCGATTCCGAGCGCTTCTTCGTCACGTCGGGCGGCATGCCCGCGATGCAGCTCGCATTCCGCATGCTGTGCGGCAATGGCGATGAGGTGCTGATCCCGACACCCGCATGGCCGAACTTCGCCGGGGCCATCACTATCTCCGGTGCGCGACCCGTCGCCGTCCCCATGAATATCGACAAGAGAGGCTGGCATCTCGATTTCGAACGCCTCGAAAAATCCATCACGCCGCGCACCCGCGTCGTCGTCCTGAACTCGCCCTCCAATCCCACTGGCTGGACTGCGAGCCACGACGATCTTCGCGCCGTTCTCGACATGGCCCGCAGGCACGGCCTCTGGATCGTGGCAGACGAGATCTACAGCCGCTTCGTTCACGATCCGGCGCTTACCGATGAAGGCCGCGCGCCCTCGTTCCGCGATGTGATGGAGCCGGAGGACCGCATCCTCTTCATCCAGACATTCTCGAAGAACTGGGCGATGACCGGCTGGCGTCTCGGCTGGCTCGAGGCGCCGACCGAGCTGGGGCAGGTCATCGAAAACCTCGTTCAGTATCAGACCTCCGGCACGCCCACGTTCATCCAGCGCGCGGGCGTTGCGGCGCTGGAGCAGGGCGAGGAGTTCCTCGCGACGCAGATCGCCAAGGCCAAGCGCGGCCGCGAGATCGTCGGGCAGCTTGCGGAAACCGGCCTCGTGGAACTGCCGCCGCCGAGCGGAGCATTCTACGCCTTCCTGAAGATCAAGGGCGCGACGAGTTCCAAGGACATCGCCTTCCGCCTCATCGACGAGGCGAATGTGGGGCTTGCTCCCGGCAATGCCTTCGGCGACGCAGGCGAGGGGTATCTGCGGCTCTGCTACCTGCGCAAGGAACAGGATCTGGAAGAAGCGGTGCAGCGCATCGGCGCGGCATTGCCGAAGCTCGTGGCGTGATGCTGGCCCGGATGCAGCGTCCTTCCCGCTGCATACCCTCCCGGCAATTCCGTCGGTTGACCGTCATCCCCACGGCGTCCATTGAGTGAGCAGGGCCCATGAAGGGCTCTGTTTCATATCCCACGATGCATCTTGTTGTTGCCAACCTCGCCCAGATCCTGATTGCCGCTCTCGGAGGCCTGCTGTTCTACTGGCTGGGCGTTCCGGCCGCCTGGCTGTCCGGTTCCGCCATCGCAGCCACCGTGTGGGGGCTGTCGGGGCATGCCGTTCACATGCCGCGCGCCCTCTCCGACGCTGCGATGCTGATCTCCGGCGCAGCCATGGGCGCGGCCATGACGCCTGCGGCCATCGCGGCCATCGCCCGGTATCCCGGAAGCCTCATGCTGCTGGTGATCGGCGTCATTGTCATCTCGCTGGCGTCGACGCTCTGGCTCACGCGTATTTCAGGCTGGCGCAAAGCCGATGCGGTGCTGGCCTCCGTTCCCGGTGCGCTCTCCACGGTGCTCGCGGTTGCCGCCGACCGCAAGGCGGACGTGCCTTCTGTCGCCATCGTGCAGAATCTGCGCCTCTTCGTGCTCATCGCGCTGCTGCCGAGCATCGTTGTCGCAACCGGCGGAGGCGAGGGCGATCCGAATGCGCTGATCGGCCAGGGGATGCCGATCGAGAGCCCCGGCAGCATGGCCTTGGTCCTCTTCGGCGGTCTCGCGCTGGGTCTCGTGTTCAAGCGGCTGAGGGTGGCCGCGCCCATTCTGCTCGGTGCAACCATCGTCAGCGCCGTCAGCCACGGCACCGAACTCGTCACCGGCGTCATCCCGCCTGTGATCGCCACCGGAGGCCTCGTGCTGATCGGCCTTTTCATCGCCGAGCGCTTCCGCGACATTCAGCGTTCCACCTTGCGGCGCGCGCTCGTGGCCGCCCTCGGTTCCTTCACCATCGGCATGGGAATTGCGGTCATCTTCGCAATTCTTGCGGCATGGGTCGCCGATGTGAGCTTCGCCAACAGCCTCGTCGCCTTCGCGCCCGGAGGCCTGGAGGCCATGACCGTGCTCGCGCTCGTTCTCGGTCTCGACCCGCTCTATGTCGGCATCCACCACCTCGTGCGTTTCCTGGGGATCGGACTCGTGCTGCCGTTCCTGATCGGCTGGCTGCAGAGATCGCGGGCGTGATCCGTGGCTTCCTTGATTGACCCGTTCCTGATCGGCCTTGCGGTCAAAATGCTCGCGACTGCGGCTGTCGTCGTGACGGCCTCTCTCATCGTCGAACGCATGGGGCCTTTTATCGGGGCGATGGTTGCCACGCTGCCCATCTCCGCAGGGCCGGCCTACATTTTCCTGGCGATGGAGCACGGCTCCGACTTCATCGAAAAAGCCAGCATCGTCAGCCTCGCGATGAATGCCGCGCTCGCCGTTTTCATTCTGGTTTATGCCTTGGTGGCGCAAAAGCAGGGCGTTCTTCTCAGTCTTGCCTGCGCTTTGCTGATCTGGTTCTCCATTGCTTGGCTACTGACCAATCTTCAATGGGGACTGCGCGAAGCCGTTGCCCTGAATGTGGTGAGCTATTCCGCATGCATTGTCATCGCGCGCAAATTCCTGATGCAGCAGGGTCTCAAGGGAAAAGTTTTTACCGTGCGATGGTGGGACATTCCCTTGAGAGCGATTGGCGTCATGAGCCTGGTCGGAATCGTCGTTCTTCTCGGGCGCACCCTCGGGCCGACAGCAGCGGGCATCAGTGCTACGGCTCCAGTCGTCATGACGAGCCTCGCTCTCATTCTGCATCCGCGCATCGGCGGACCGGCGGCGGCTCTGGTGCTTGCAAATGGTCTGATCGGATTGGTAGGGATGGGATTCGCCTTGCTCGCCCTCTATGCCGCCGTTCCCACTTTGGGCACTGCGCTCGCACTCCTCTTGGCGCTTGTGATCTGCGTGCTGTGGAACGCAAGCCTTGTTCTGCTACGCCATAGAGCAGGCTGATCGTCACGGCTTCTCGTTGCGCAGCCGCTCCACCGCCTCCATGCGCGGCTTTGCGGTTTCCCACAGACGCTTCGTCACGGCGGCGACGAGGGATTCGGTGATGAGCAGGAGGCCGGTGGAGGAATCCCAGTTCGACGGCGCCACGATATGCGCGGGCAGCACGTGGCGGGCAACGCGGGCGATCGGCGACAGCCAGGGATCGGTGAGCAGAACGATGGTCGCGCCCTGTTTCGCGGCCGTTTCGCACAGCGCCGTCACATCCTGCTGATAACGGCGGATGTCGAAGGCGACGATCACGTCCTTCTTGCCGATCTCGATCATCCGGTCGCGCCAGAGAGCAGGCTGGCCTTCGATGAAATCCACCCCGCTGCGCACGATGCGGAAATGGCTCTCCGCATAGCGCGCCAGCGCGCCCGTGAAGCGTCCGCCGGTGAAATGGATGTTGCGGCGCGGATCGCTCAGCAGCGCCACCACCGCATCGAATTCGGCGGGCGCGATGTTCTCCACCGTCGCCCTCAAATTTCCGATCACGGCTTCCGCGAAGGAGGCGAGAGCCGGGGCGCCCTGGCCCTTGTCCATTGGGCTGGCCTTGGCGAGAGGAGGGAGGAGCTGCGCCTCCAGCTCCCCGCGCAGGTGTCTCTGGAAATCCGGAAAGCCGCTGAAGCCCAGACGGGTCACGAAGCGCAGGACCGAGGGGGCGGAAATCCCCGCGCGGGATGCGAATTCCGCCACCGTATCGAGCCCCGCAAACGGATAATGGCTCAGGAGCAGGTGGGCGGCCCGCTTCTCGCTGGGGGTGAAGGAATCCATCTCCAGGCGGATTCTCTCGGCCAAGCTCGGCGGATCGACAGGGGGAACGGCCTTCGTCTTTTTCATGATGGAATGTTTCATCCCCCCTCCTTGACGACGTCACCAAGGTGTACCAAAAATTTCACATAAGAAAAATCTGTAAGAAACGTACCAACCGTTCAAAACCGAGGGCGACAGTCTGCAGCCGCAGGCGAACGGAGGACCGCATGGTGCATGCGAGTCGGATGGCGACCGGTCAGAACCCTGCTGCGCAGGCGGCAGAGCCGGTTGCTCTCGTGGAAAATCCCCAGGGGCGCTCGCCCATCCTTCTCATTTGCGAACATGCCTCCCGCTACCTGCCGGACCGTTACGGCACGCTCGGCCTCAACCCTGAGCAGCTCGAAAGCCATATCGCATGGGACCCCGGAGCGCTCGGCGTCGCCAAGGAGCTTTCGCGGCTCCTCGACGCGCCGCTGGTACATGCGACGGTTTCGCGTCTCGTTCTCGATCTCAACCGAGACCCTTCCGCGCCCGATTCCATCTGGACCCTGAGCGAGCGCACCAGCATTCCCGGCAATCTCAACCTCGATCGGGACGAGCGCGCCCATCGCGTGCGCGAGGTCTACGAGGCGTTTCATGGCGCCGTCGACGCCCTCATCGAGCCTCGCGTGCGAGCAGGGCAGACGCGCAGTGTCGTCTCCATTCATTCGTTCACGCCGGTTTACCGGGATGAGGCCCGTCCCTGGCATATCGGCCTCATCCATGACCAGGACGCGCGCTTCGCGCTGAGCGTCGAAGCGGGATTGCGCAAGGACCCGGAACTCGTCGTGGGCATGAACGAACCCTATTCGCCAGCGGACCGGGTGTTCCACACCCTCGAGCGCCACGCCGTACAGCGGGGACTTGCGCCGCTGATGATCGAAATCCGCAATGACTTGATCCGCACACAAGACGGACAGGCATCGTGGGCACAACGTCTCGCGCCGCTTTTGAGGGAGGGGGCGCAGGGGTTGTAACGAATGCCATGACGCATGACGCGCCGTGGTTCGCGTATCGTACGGAAAAGTGGCTACGGTTTTCCGATCCGAACGATGCGCTTCTGATGGATGAGCATCGGATCATTCCTGAAAGTGGTGTCCACTTTTGGGGCCGATGCTTGAGGACAGACTATTCGTGGAGGAAGAGTCGATGTCAGTCGGACAAGGAAATCCCGGGGTTCATGCCCCGCCGGCCGAGGTGCAGGGTCACTCCGGCGTCACCTACACCACCGTGGATGAAAGCTATTTCGAAGCCCGTCGCCTCAAGCGCCATGCGCGCGTGTGGTCGCTCTGGGCGCTCGGCGTAGGCGCGGTGATCTCGGGCCATTACTCGGGCTGGAACTTAGGGCTGGCCAACGGCTTCGGCTCCATGTTCTTCGCCGCGATCATCATCGCCGTGATGTATCTGGGCCTCACCTTCTCCATCGCGGAGATGTCGCCGGCCCTGCCGCATACGGGCGGCGCCTATTCCTTCGCGCGCACCTCCATGGGGCCGTGGGCGGGATACATCACCGGCATCGCGGAGAACATCGAGTTCGTTCTCACTCCAGCGGTGATCGTGTTCTTCATCAGCTCCTATCTGTCGGCGATCTTCGGCACCGCGCCGGAATTCCAGCCGGTCTATTGGGTGCTCTGTTACGCATTGTTCGTGGGGCTCAACATCGTCGGCGTGGAACTCTCGTTCAAGGTCACCGTCACCGTGACGGTGCTGGCGCTGGCCTGCCTCGCGGTATTCTACGTCTCGGTTCTGCTCTCAGGCCAGTTCGACTTCAATCGCTGGGCGCTGAATATCGGGCCTGACGGCGCGGAATTGCCGAATGGCGGCGGTCCGTTCCTGCCCATGGGCATTTCAGGCATCTTCGCCACCATGCCCTTCGCCGTGTGGCTCTTCCTCGCCATCGAGCAATTGCCCCTGGCCGCCGAGGAAACGCACGATCCCCAGCAGGACATGCCGAAGGGCATCATCGCCGGCATTCTCACCCTGATCGTCTCGGCCTTCTGCGTGGTGTTCCTGAATTCAGGCATCGCGCCGGGCGCGTTCGGCATCGCGAAATCCGGTGAACCGCTTCTCGACGGGTTCCGCACCCTTTTCGGTTCGGACATCGCGAAGATCCTCGCCGCGGTCGCCGTGATCGGCCTCATCGCTTCGTTCCACACGATCATCTTCGCGTTCGGACGGCAGATCTACTCGCTCTCGCGAGCAGGCTACTTCCCGTCCTTCCTGTCGGTGACGCATGGCACGCGCAAGTCGCCGCACATCGCGCTCATCACCGGCGCGCTGATCGGCCTCACCGTCATGCTGATCATCTGGTTCGTTCGCGGATCGGAGGCGGGCGCCACCGTCATCGGCGGCACGCTGCTCAACATGGCGGTTGCAGGCGCGATGCTGGCCTACTTCATGCAGGGCATGTCCTACATCATGCTCAAGAAGAAGTTCCCGCATCTGGCGCGGCCCTACAAGAGCCCCTTCGGCAGCGCGGGCGCGGCGATCTGCATGATCATCGCAGCGATCACCCTGTACTTCCAGTTCACGGATCCCGTGTTCCGGACGGCGGTGTTCGGCGTGGCGATCTACTATGCCGTCATGATGGCCTACTTCCTGCTCATCGGCCGCCACAAGCTGATCCTCTCGCCGGAGGAGGAGTTCGCCGTGTCGAAGGGCGAGTCCGAATACAAGTCCTACTGACGATCATCGGGGAGCGCGCATCCGGCGCGCTCCCTTTCCATTCCTCGTTGGGGTTTCGAGCATGACCGCTCCCACAATCAAGAACGCTGCCGACGCTATCGAATATGTACGCAGCCGCGACCTGCCTTTCGTGAAGATCGGCCTGACCGATGTCGACGGCATCATGCGCGGCAAGTACATGGCCCGCGACAAGTTCGAGTCCGCTCTCGAGAAGGGCTTCGGCTTCTGCGACGTGGTGCTGGGCTGGGATTCCAACGATCAGCTTTACGACAACACCACGCTCACCGGCTGGCACACGGCTTATCCCGATGCGACGGCGCGCGTGATTCCCGAGAGCATGCGTCTCGTTCCCTTTGAGAACGACTTGCCCTTCTTCCTTGCCGAATTCGAGGGCTATGCGGAAGCCGCCTGTCCGCGCGGCGTGCTGCGGCGTGTGCTGAAGAAGGCGGAGGACATGGGCTTTGCCGTGTCTGCTGCGGCAGAGTTCGAGTTCTTCGTCTTCGAGGAGACGCCGCATTCCGTGCGCGAGAAGGATTACAAGAACCTCAAGAACCTCACGCCGGGTTTCTTCGGCTATTCGGTGCTGCGCTCCGGCGTGCATGCGGATTTCTATCACGAGCTGCTCGACCTCGCGAACAAGATGGATTTCGAGATCGAGGGCCTTCATACGGAAACCGGCCCCGGCGTTCTGGAAGCCGCGATCCGTGTGGACGATGCGTTGAGGGCCGCCGACAAGGCCGCTCTCTTCAAGACCTACACCAAGATCCTCGCGCAGAAGCGCGGCTGGATGGCGACCTTCATGGCCAAATGGTCTCAGGACTGGCCGGGCCAGTCCGGCCACCTGCATACATCGCTGCGCCATCTCAACACCGGTCAGGGCGCCTTCTACGACGCACAGGCCAAGCACACCATGTCGGACATCATGCGGTGGTTCGTGGGCGGCCAGCAGCAGCTGATGCCCGAGATCCTCGCCATGGTGGCCTGCACGGTGAACAGCTACACGCGCCTCATCCCGGGCTTCTGGGCGCCTACCGATTCCGCGTGGGGTGTCGAGAACCGCACCACGGCGCTTCGCGTCATTCCGGGTTCGGAGAGGTCGCAGCGCGTGGAATATCGCGTGGCCGCCGCCGACATCAATCCGTATATCGCGCTCGCCGCCGCCATCGGCTCCGGCCTCTGGGGCATCGAGAACCGGATCGATCCGGGCGAGCCCATTCAGGGCAATGCCTATGCGGTGGAGCACCCGAAGGAACGCGCCCTGCCGCGCTCATTGGGTGAAGCCGCCGAGCGGCTCAAAGGGTCCAAGGCGGCGCGCCAGCTCTTCGGCGACACCTTCATCGAGCATTACGCGGCAACCCGCGAATGGGAGGAGCGGGAGGCCCGCAAGGCCATCACCGACTGGCAGCTCGCCCGCTACTTCGAAATCATCTAAAAGATTCGTAGGACCTGAAGGTTACAGCGCTCTCTTCCCTCCCCCTTGCGGGGAGGGATTGAGGGTGGGGGTCGTAAAGTCAGAGCGCTTCGTTTCGTGATGAATGCACGAGACTTTTACAGCACTTTGCTCGTTTGACCTCTCACCCAGCTGCACCACCCCCACCCCTAACCCCTCCCCGCAAGGGGGAGGGGACATTGCTGAAGGAGACGGCCTTATGGCCGATACCGATATCGTCCTTATTTCCCCCATCGACGGGCGCGAGCTCGTTCGTCGTCCCATCATGTCCGAGACCGCCATCGACGCGGCGGTGAAGGCGGCGCGCGAGGCGCAAGTTGCATGGCGCAACGTGCCGATTCAGGAGCGTGCCGCGAAGGTCTCGGCCTTCCTCGATGCCCTGCTCGCCATGAACCAGGAAGTGGTGCCCGAGATCGCCCAGATGATGGGCCGCCCCGTGCGCTATGGCGGCGAGTTCCGCGGCGTGGAGGAACGCGCGCGCTACATGATCGGCATTGCCGAAAAGAGCCTGCAGAACATTCCCGCCGACGACGAGAAGCCGGGCTTCCGCCGCATGATCAAGCGCGAGCCGGTGGGGCTCGTTCTCGTCATCGCGCCATGGAATTATCCCTATCTCACGGCGATCAACACCATCGTGCCCGCGCTTATGGCAGGCAATGCGGTGCTGCTGAAGCACGCTTCGCAGACGCTGCTCGCGGGCGAACGTTTTCAGATGGCGATGGATCGCGCGGGCATGCCGAAGGGCCTGTTCCAGAACATGCATCTCTCGCACGATCAGACGAGCCGCATCCTCGGCGCGGGTCTCGTCGATCACTGCAACTTCACCGGCTCCGTCGGCGGAGGCCGCGCCATCGAGCGCGCTGCTGCCGGCTCCTTCACCTCGCTCGGCCTCGAACTCGGCGGCAAGGATCCGGCCTATGTGCGGGAAGACGCCAATATCGACCACGCCATCGAGAACCTGGTGGACGGCGCGTTCTTCAACTCGGGCCAGTGCTGCTGCGGCATCGAGCGCATTTATGTGCACGAGAAGCACTATGACCGTTTCGTGGAAGGCGCGGCCGATCTCGTGAACCAATATGTGCTCGGAAACCCGCTCGAAGAGATGACCACCCTCGGGCCCATGGCGCATAAGCGTTTCGCCGATCTCGTCCGCCAGCAGAATGCGGAAGCTGTCGCGAAGGGCGCGAAGGCGCATATCGACGCGAAGAACTTCGCGGCGGACGTGGGCAACACCGCCTATCTCGCGCCGCAGGTGCTCACCAACGTGGATCACTCCATGAGCGTGATGCGCGAGGAGAGCTTCGGCCCCACCGTCGGCATCATGAAGGTGAAGGGCGACGAGGAAGCAATCCGCCTCATGAACGACTCGCCCTACGGCCTATCTGCCGCCATCTGGACCTCCGATATCGACGCGGCGGAAGCCATCGGAGAAAAACTGGAAACAGGCACCGTCTTCATGAACCGGTGCGATTATCTCGATCCCGCGCTCGCCTGGACCGGCGTGAAGGATACGGGCCGCGGCGCGAGCCTGTCGCGTCTCGCCTACGAGTCGCTCACCCGTCCGAAATCCTACCACCTCCGTCAGATCTGATAGAAACCATCATGACCACGTCTCCCCGCTCCAACTGGAACTATCCTACCGCCGTGCGCTTCGGTGCTGGTCGCATCTCCGAACTCGCCGAGGCCTGCAAGTCCGTTGGCATGCAGGCTCCGCTCATCGTGACGGATCCGTTCCTTGCGACTCAAGCCATGACGAAGGCGGCGCTCGACCAGCTGATCTCCGCTGGGTTGAAGGCTGCGATCTTCTCCGACATCAAGCCGAACCCGGTCGAGACGAACGTCTACAAGGGCCTCGAAGTCTTACGCGCCGGAAAGCACGACGGCGTCGTCGCCTTCGGCGGCGGTTCTGCCCTCGATGCGGGCAAGGTCATCGCCTTCATGGCGGGCCAGACGCGCCCCATGTGGGATTTCGAGGATATCGGCGATTGGTGGACCCGCGCGGATCCCAAGGGCATCCAGCCGATCGTCGCTGTGCCGACCACGGCGGGAACGGGCTCCGAAGTGGGGCGCGCAGGCGTCATCACGCAGGAAGCCACGCACACCAAGAAGGTGATCTTCCACCCGCTCATGATGCCGAAGATCGTGATCTGCGATCCGGAGCTGACGGTGGGCATGCCGCCGCACATCACGGCGGGAACGGGCCTCGATGCGCTCGCTCACTGCATCGAAGCCTATTGCGCGCCGGGCTATCACCCGATGGCCGACGGCATCGCGGTGGAAGGCATCCGCCTCGTGAAGGAATACCTGCCGCGCGCTTATAAGGACGGCAAGGACATCGAAGCGCGCGCGCAGCTGATGTCGGCCGCCGCCATGGGCGCCACCGCGTTCCAGAAAGGTCTTGGTGCGATCCACGCGCTCTCGCATCCGACCGGCGCACTCTACGACACCCATCATGGTCTGACCAATGCGGTCTTCATGCCGTATGTGCTGGTCTATAACCGCAAGGCCATCGAGCAGCGGATCGAGCGGCTCGCCGCCTATATCGGCCTCGAGCCGTCTTTCCAGGCTTTCCTCGATTGGGTGCTGCAGCTCCGCAAGGATCTCGGCGTGCCGCATACGCTGGAAGGTCTGAAGGTGGATGCCGCCCGCTTCGACGAGATGTCCGAGATGGCGCCGAACGATCCTACTGCCGGCGGCAATCCGGTTCCGATCACCAAGGAGAGCGCCCGCAAGCTCTTCGAGGATGCGCTGGCCGGGCGGCTTTGATATATTTCCCAGGCATGTGCCTGAGGATTTCGGAATGGCGGCGCATCAGCACATGATGCGCCGTTTTCCATGGGCCTGCATGGAGAAAACACGATGGCGGCAGATTCAAGGAGCGATATTCAGGTAGCGCTCGCTCAGGCGGCAGCGCGCCTTTCCGCTGACAATCCGTTCAATGTAGTCTTCGATCGTGGAGATGAAATCTCGATTGAACTCTATGCGCCCGTTGGAACAGACAAGCAGCAGCCGCACGAGCGCGACGAGCTCTACATCATCGCCTCCGGCCATGGCACGTTCAGCCGCGGCAAGGAGCTTGTGACCTTCGAGGCCGGCGATCTTCTCTATGTTCCGGCCTATGTCCCGCATCGCTTCGAAACCTTCTCGGAAGACTTCAAGACGTGGGTGATTTTTTACGGGCCTAAGCGGGAGCGGATTGCCACATAAAGCAAAAGGCATCGCCGCTCGTCGCAGCGATGCCTTTTGAATGGAATGTGTCCAGGTCTTAAGCAGCCTCGGCCTTGCGCTCCAGCGAGGCCTTGTGCTTGGCGCGGGTGCTCTTCAGCGCCTCGGCCCACACGTGCAGCTCGTCCAGCATGGCCGCGGCAGAGGTCTTGTAGATGTCGGGAGCATTGAGCTTTCCGTTCTCCAGGTGCTGGAACACCATCGGCATCGGCACGCCTTCCGTAATCGGCATGACTTTGAAGGTGGTGAGGATCTGCTTCGTCACCTGTACGGCCCGCAAGCCGCCCGAGACGCCGCCATAGCTCACGAAGCCGGCAGGCGTATATTGCCACTCGGACACAAGATAGTTGAGCGCATTCAGCAGGGACGGGGGCGGACCGAAATTGTATTCGGGCGTCACGAACACGAAGGCATCGGCCTCGGCGACGCTCTCGCTCCAAGCCTTGGTGTGAGCATGATGGTAGTTGCGCAGGCGCGGATGCTCAGGCTCATTGAAGATAGGCAGGTTGAAATCGGCCAGGTCCACAAGGACGGGGTCGAACTTGCCATGCTTGGCGGCAAAGTCGTTGAACCAGTGCGCGATGCCGGGGCCGATGCGGCCCGGGCGGGTGCTGGCAACGATCGTGTGAAGCTTGAGCGTCATGAAGACTCCTGAATTTGCAAAGCAAGGGAGCTATCCTTAAGTTCCCTTTTGTAACCGAGGCTCATTAAGTAACTTCTCGAGGATCGCGCAAGGAGGCACTTTCATGTCACCCAGTCACATTCATGTGCCTACCAATTGTCACACGGTTACGGAAATCCTTTCCCGCGTCGGTGACAAGTGGAGTGTGCAAGTCGTCGTGCGGCTTGGCGAAGGTCCCAAGAGATTCAACGAGTTGCGCCGCACGGTCGAGGGCGTTTCGCAGCGCATGCTGACCCTGACCCTGCGCGGTTTGGAGCGTGACGGCCTCGTTACGCGCACCGTCTATCCCACTATTCCGCCAAGGGTGGAGTACCAGCTCACAGAGCTGGGTTGCAGCCTGCTCAAGACTGTCAGGGCCCTGGGCGCCTGGGCCATCGAGAATCGGGATGAGATCCTGGAAGCGCGGCGGCGCTTCGACAATGCGGCTGAAACTGCCGATTCCCTTCAGAGCCGATCCGACGCGGCTTAAGGATCTGCGTTGCGCTCCATCCAACCGACGGCAAAGGCGCATATGGAGGCGGCATCGACCAGTACCGAAGGAGCCGAGCCCACGAGATCCTGACTTCCCTGACCGCTTGTGAGGAATTCGCCGACGATGACGGCGAAATAGTCATCCGCGAAACCCGACACCACCGGATCGGAGGTGTTGAATTCCTCTACCATCCGCCAATGCACACCACCGGGCGCTGCAAAGGGCACTTCGTAGCGGCGAATGCGCTTGTTCGGGATCCGGGTGAGATGTTCGGCATGGTGAAGCAGCGTCATCGTATCGAGCGGCGCACCGACCATCAGTACCTTGCCACCGGCCTTGACCAGCTTGGCAAAAGGCGAGCCTTCGCCATAGCCGTAATCGAGCGGATGGTTCGCGGTCAGCCAATCCGCCTGCGCACCGATCGCTGCGACTGAAGCACCCGGATTGCCGCTGCGCCGGGCGCCGGGGGTGGTGCGAATGAATTCGGCGAGGATGCCATGGTCACGAATGGCGCGGGATGAAGCCGCGTCGAAGGGCGGAATGTGATCGCGCCATTCCGGAGGAACACGCCCCTCCTCATCGAGCAACTCATCATAGCGAGCGTCCCAATCCACATAGGCCATCAGGGTCCCGTTCGGACCGACGGCATCCAGAAGCGCGCCAATCAGGGCATCGGGGCCGTTGAGCAGAGGGCCGACACGACGCATGGCCGCATGCACCATCACCATGTCGCCGGGCCGGACGCCAAGGCGCTTCAGGTCATCGTACAGGGATGCCCGCGAGTGGAACGGGCGTTCGGTCGCCTTCATTCCGTCAGGGTCGTCGGTGTAAGCCGGAGTGTCAACGATCCGCCGGTTCGGGTCCGGCGGATCGAAGCCGCGTCAGGCGGCGCTTTTCTGCTTCAGCAGGTTCCACAGGCCGCTATCGCGGAAGTCGGCGAGCGTGGCATCGGCGCCTACGGCCAGCATTTCCTCGGCTTTGAGGCCTGTCAGCACGCCGAAGGAGTAAATCCCCGCACCCTTGGCCGCCTTCATGCCGGAAGGAGAATCCTCGAAGGCGATGGCTTCCTCTGCCCGCACGCCGAGGCGCTCCAGGGCCGTGAGATAGGGCAGGGGATCCGGCTTGCCGCGGGCTACCTGATCAATGGTGATCTGCACCGGAAAACGCTCCGTGATGCCCAGCACATCCAGCATATGCTCTGCATTGAGACGGGGCGCATTGGTGACGAGCGCGATCTTGATGCCCTGTGCTTCCGCCCAATCGAGCAGGTCGATCAGGCCGTCCAGAGGATTCAGGTCGAGCGCCAGACGGCGGAAAGCAGCCTCCTTCTCGTCGGCAAAAGCCACATGCTCGTCCACGCTGCGATGGGGCAGGAGGCTGGCGAAGATGGTCTCGTTGGTGCGGCCGATGATCGTGGACCGATAGACCTCATCGTCGATCGTCACCCCTTCAGGGCTCAGCACTTCGATGAAGGCCTTCATGTGGACGGGGTCGCTGTGCACCAGGGTGCCGTCCATGTCGAAAATCAAAGCCTTGAGCATTCGTCCGTCTCTTCAAGTATAGGGCTGCCATGGGGTAAGCGATTTTTGGGCAAAAAGCACCCTGTTGGAATTGCAGGGCTGCCTTCTAGATATTGGAGGGGATCCTACTTCAGAAAGCACCGCTTTACTCATGCTAGACGCCTCTTCCCGCCAAGCTGGGGGCTTCTCCCGCTGGCCCATGGTCGAGAAGCTCCGGTTTCTCTATGAGAGCGATGCTCCCGAGGCCCATCGTTTCCGTTACGGCCTTCTTCTTTTCGATATCGCCACGATCCTCTTCATCGTGGTTACGTCGTTCCTGCCGCGCTACGGGGCTCTTGAATGGGTCGACGTGGTGATCGGCCTCGCGGTTCTGGCGGATTTTCTGGCCCGCATCGCCATCAGCCGGAACCGGTTGCGGGACCTCGCGCATCCGGTCACGTTCGCCGATATCGCCGCCATCGTGTCGTTTCTCGCGCCCGTGGTCGGCGAGGGTATCGGCTTCCTGCGCATCCTGCGCACGGTGCGGCTCCTGCGAACCTATCAGCTCCTGGCGCGGCTGCGGGCAGACAGCGTGTTCTTCCGTCGCAACGAAGAGCTGATCATCGCGACCGTCAATCTCGGCGTCTTCATCTTCATCATGACCGGCTTCGTTTATGAGACGCAGCGTTGGACCAATGAGAAAATCGGCAATTACGTGGACGCGCTCTACTTCACGATTGCGGCGCTCACTACGACAGGGTTTGGCGACATCACGCTCACAGGCACCTTGGGGCACCTGATTTCCGTCATCATCATGATTTTCGGCGTGACCCTCTTCTTGCGCCTCGTGCAGGTTCTGCTGCGGCCCAACAAGGTGCGTTATCCCTGTCCTGTCTGCGGGTTGCAGAGGCATGACAGGGACGCAATCCATTGCAAGGCATGCGGAACGATCCTCAACATTCCAGATGAGGGCGCAGTCTAGGGATCAAGCTCCCGGAATGATCGCGATGCCGCGCTGGGTGGCGAAAGAAACCGAGATCGGCGTGCCCGGAGCAATCGGATCCTTACGGCCATATTGGACCACGAACAGCTCCCCGATAGGGCTCTCGACCTCGTACTCCACTTGTGTGCCTAGGTAGGACGCCTTCTTCACCGTGCCCATGAGCTTGCCAGAGGCCGCCGAGCCCTCATCCAGCGCAATCGCATCGGGCCTCACAGCGAGCTTCACGGGGCCTCGGCCCACGCCGCGACGGGGAAGTTGAATGTCTACGCCCCCGATACGAACATTCGCCACCGCTCCCCCTTCATCCAGCACTTCGCCGGAGATGATGTTGGCATCGCCGATGAAGTCGGCGACGAACAGGTCCGCCGGTTCCTCATAAAGCTCGCGCGGGGTTCCGGTCTGGGCGATGCGCGCGTTGGACATCACGATGATGTGGTCGGAAACGGCGAGCGCCTCCTCCTGATCGTGCGTCACGTAGGCCACGGTGAGATTGAGGCTCTGCTGCAGCTCGCGGATGTCCTCGCGCACGCGGCGGCGCAGCTTGGCGTCGAGGTTGGAGAGGGGCTCGTCGAATAGCAGCACCTGCGGTTCCAGAACGAGTGCGCGGGCCACGGCAACGCGTTGCTGCTGGCCGCCGGAAAGCTCGGACGGGGAGCGCTTCTCGAGACCCTTGAGGCCGATGATCTCGAGCTTCTCCATCGCCATCTCGTTGGCGTCCTTCTTCGAGATGCCCTGCACGGTCGGCCCGTATGCCACGTTCTCCAGAACCGACATGTGCGGGAACAGCGCGTAGGACTGGAAGACCATGCTCACATCGCGGTCGGCGGCGGAGAGGTTGGTCACGTCGCGGCCGCCGATCAGGATCTGGCCTTCGCTTGCCATTTCGAGGCCGGCGATCATGCGAAGCGTCGTGGTCTTGCCGCAGCCCGAGGGGCCCAGCAGCGTCACGAGCTGGCCGGGCTCGATGGTGAAGGACACGCTGTCCACGGCCGTGACGTTGCCGTACCGCTTCGTCACGTTGCGAAATTCGACCGATGCCGCCTGCTTCTTGGACACCGGGGAGCGGGACAGGGAGCTGAGTGAAGTCATCTGGTTCATGGAATGGCTGGAGCGGCAACGGGGTTGGCTGAAGTGCTGGCGGAGCGGCGCCCGAGGCGCCGCTCGCCGACGGCAAGCTGGATCGCGAGGATCGCAATCAGCATGACGACGATGAGCACGGTGGAATAGGCGATCGCGAGGCCGAACTCGCCGGCTTCGACGCGGCCGACGATGTAGGTCGTCGCCATGTTGTATTCGGCAGTGACCAGGAAGATCACGGCGCTGACGGCGGTCATGGCACGCACGAAGGAATAGACGAGCGAGGCGACGATGGCCGGGCGCAGCAGGGGGAGCACCACGCGGCGCATGGTGGTGGCCGAGCGGGCGCCGAGGGTGAGCGAGGCTTCGTCGAGGCTCTTGTCGATCTGGCTCAGGGTTGCGATGCCGGAGCGCACGCCCACGGGCATGTTGCGGAACACGAAGCACATCACGAGCACGAAGCCCGTGCCGGTGATTTCGATCGGCGGCACGTTGAAGGCGAGGATGTAGGACACGCCCACGACGGTTCCGGGGATCGCGAAGCTCAGAAGCGTGCCGAACTCGAACGAGCGCTGGCCGGAGAACCGCTGGCGGGTGAGAAGATAGGCCGTCAGCAGGCCGATGGCCGCGGTCAGCGGTGCGGAAATGCCCGCGACTTTGATCGTCGCGAAGAAGGAGTCCCATGCCGAACCGGAGAAGAAGAAACCGCGCTCGGTCGCTTCGACGCGGAAGGCGGTGAGGAAGTGTTCCAGCGTCGGCGTGTAGTCACGGCCCATGGAGCGCACGAAGGCGCCGACCAGAATGATCGCGTAAACGCCAACCGTGAACAATGCCCACGGAATGGCGGTGAAATACGAGGCCAGCGCCACACGGCGGGGCAGGGGCAGCGGAATGCCCGCATCGCCCTTGCCCGTCACCGTCGTGTACACCTTCTTGCCGAGCCACGCATGCTGCAGCCAGAACGCACCAAGCGTGAAGGCGAGCAGGATGATCGAGAGTACCGCCGCTCGTCCCTGATCCTGCTGCGCCCCGACGACGGCGAAGAAGATCTTGGTGGAGAGCACCTCGAAATTGCCGCCGAGAACGAGCGGGTTGCCGAAATCCGCGAGGCTCTCGACGAAGCCGAGGAGGAAGGCGTTCGCGAGACCCGGACGCATCAGCGGCAGTGTCACGGTGAGAAAGGTCGTCCAGCTCTTGGCGCGGAGGGTTTGGGAGGCTTCCTCCAGCGTCGGGCTGATGCCCTGCACCACACCGATGAGCACGAGGAAGGCGATGGGCGTGAAGGCGAGAAGCTGCGCGATGAAGATGCCGGGCAGGCCATAGATCCAGCGCGAACGCGGAATGCCGAACCACTCCCACAACACTGAGGAGAGGGCGCCGGAGCGACCGAAGATCAGGATCAGTGCCAGGCCGATCACGAACGGAGGCGTGATGATGGGCAGAACGCTCATCACGCGAAGCAGCTTTTTGTAACGGAACGCCGTGCGGGTTGCGATGAGCGCGAAGGCGAGGCCGAGCGCGGTCGTGCCGAAGGCGACGAGCACGCCGAGGAACAGGGTGTTCCAGGCCACGCCGCAACGCAGGTCGCTCGTCAGGCAGTCGAGGCCCCAGATCGACCGGTCCATGAACTTGGTCACGAACTCGAGGGGAGCGAAATCGCCGTTGTTGTCGGCGAAGGCGCTCGCGAGGATAGTCGAAACGGGGAAGAAGACGAAAACGATGATGAGGGCGACGACGATGCCGATCGAGGATGTCACGAAGGCATCGCCTCGGCACCAGCCGCGCGCGGCCAGCCCATGGCACAGGACGATGAGGAAGGCGATGGAGGTCAGTGCCGCGCCATAACCCATGCCGCCCTGGCTTGGCCCATTGTCGCCGCTGATCACCTTCAGAATATCGAGGTTCCAGCCGTTCAACCCGATGGTGAAGCCCTGGAGGACGATGAGCGCAAGTCCCGTAAGGCCGGAGGCGATCAGCCAAGTGCTGTTGTCCGGGCGCGACGGAAGGGCCGCAGGCCGCAGGCTCATCAGGAGAGGCACGAGAACGGGCAGAAGCCACCAGGCGCCTTTCAGGCCATGAACGAGAGCCGATCCGCCGATGATGTAGTCGGTGAGGGTCGGAACGGCTGTGCGGTCGAAACCGTACCAGGGCAGGAGGGCAAAGCCGACCCAGCCCAGAACGATCCAGCCAAGGGTTGCCCGTGACATGTCTGTTCTCGCGTAAACGTCGATGCGGGACGCCAGAAGATCCCGCTTTCAAACCAGATTTTCAGAAAAATACAGACCGGCGGAAGCCGCAGCCTCCGCCGGTCCGGTTCAGTCAAACCTATTTCGGCAGGTTCTTGACCTCGTTGTCCCACTTGGACAGGAGGCGCTTGCGCTCTTCCGACGAGCCGTACTTGGCGAAATCGAAGTTGATCAGCTTGATGTCCGTCATCTTCGGAGCCTGTGGCGGGATCGGCGTGCTCTTGTTGGACGGCACCTGATAGGACTTGGCCTCGGCGCCGAGTTTCTGGGCATCGGCCGACAGAGCCCAATCATAGAACTTCTGCGCGCTTTCCATGTTCTTCGCGCCCTTGATAATCGACATGGAACCGATCTCGTAGCCCGTGCCTTCGCAAGGCGCGACAACCTTCACAGGCGCCTTGTCCACGACCATCGTGACGATGTCGTGCATGAAGGCGATGCCGGCGGTGGTCTCACCCTGGGCCATGGCCTTGGCGGGAGCAGCGCCCGACTTGGTGTACTGGTTGACGTTCTTGTGGAGCGCCTTGAGATATTCGAAGCCCTTGTCCTCGCCCATGATCTGGACGATGGAGGCGAGCAGCGTATAGGCCGTGCCGGAAGAGTTCGGATCGGCGACCTGCACTTCGTCCTTCAACTCGGGCTTGAGCAGGTCGGCCCAGCACTTCAGCTCGCCGGCATTGTTCGATTTGGCGAGCTCCGTGTTGTAGCCGAAGCCGAGCGCGCCGGAATAGATGCCGACGGTGCGCTTCTTGGACTGCTCCCACTGGCGCACGGCCCAATCCTGCAATTCGCTCATCCTCGGCGAGGTGTATTCCACCGTCAGGCCTTCTTCGGCGGCCTGCATGTGGGGGTCGCCCGTGCCGCCCCACCAGATGTCGGCGCGCGGATTGGCCGCCTCGGCCTTCACCTGGGCAAAGACTTCGCCCGCGCTCTTGCGGGTCATGGATACCTTGATGCCCGTCTCACGTTCGAAGGCCGTGACCATGGCGCGGCACCATTCTTCCTGCACGCCGCAATACATCACGAGCGCGCCCTGCGCCTGTGCCGCTCCGGCGGACAGGAAGGACAGCGCGGTCATGGAGCCCGCCAGCATCGTGGCAGCAACGAGATTCTTCTTCAGCTTCACAGTTTTCCTCCCATAGAGTTGTCATATTGTTTTTGTTGGTCGGCTAAGCTCCCCTCAATGACGCGCCTGGTCAAGAGCCCTGCCGACAATGTGAAAATGAATCTTTAGAATAATACCCTCACGTCAGGGTTCCTTCGCGATTCCGGTGGCCGCCATGAGGTTAGGGGCCAATTCCGGCGTGCAGGCGAGAACGGGATTCCCGTTGCGCAAGCCGTCCTTGGCGAGGAAGTTGTTGGTCCAGCCGCCAGCCTCCTCGATGATGAGAAGCCCCGCCAGGACATCCCAGGAATTGATGTGAAGCTCGCAATAGGCGTCGATCCGCCCATCGGCCACATAGGCGAGGCCCAATGTGCCGGAGCCTGCCCGGCGCACGTTCGCGCCGCTCGTCTTCAGTTGCTCCACGGCCTTGATGTAGGGCTCCGGCGGCAGGCGCGAGGACCAGCCGGCCTCGACTGTCGCCTGACGCATGTCGGACAGCCCGCTCACCTTGATCGGCTCGCCGTTGAGGGTGGCGCCGCGCCCGCGCTGCGCACTGTAGAGCTCGGCCTGCATCACATTATAGACGACGCCGATTTCGGTTCTGCCGTCGCGCACGAAAGCGATCGAGATGGCGAAATGCGGGATGCCGCGGGCGAAGTTCGCGGTCCCGTCGATGGGATCCACCACCCAGACGTCGCGCTCGAAGGAGCCTCCGCCTTCCTCACCGAAGAACGAGTCCTCGGGGAAGAGCTCGCCAAGACGACGGCGGATCAGTTCTTCCACCTCGGCATCGGTCGCGGTGAGGAAATCCTGAGGGCCTTTGAAGTCCGGGCGCTGGGAGCGGGGACGCTCCAGAAAGCGCTTGCGCGCCAGCACTCCTGCCTCGCGCGCGATGGCGCAGGCGGCGGCAAATCTCATGTCCAGGCTATGGGTCGTCATGGCGTTCGGGCGTTCCTCAGGATCAAACAGGCTGCTGGCTTGTTGTCAGGCATTCATGAAGGATCGGCAGAATACGGGTTGGCGCGCTCCACGAAAGGAGATGTCCCCAAGTCCCGTAAAATTGATCCTTTATTAGCCGGCTCAGATCACCTACGTTACAAGTTAACCGCGTTAAATCATACTCTCGTCGAATGCCCCGGACGCCAAAAGAAGAACTCAGCCAAGTCGCAGCGCTCCCTTTCCGCATCAAGAACGGCAAGCTCGAGGTGCTCCTCGTCACATCCCGCGAAACCAGGCGCTGGCTGATCCCGAAGGGCTGGCCGATGAAAGGCAAGAAGCCGCACAAGGCTGCAGCCCAGGAGGCGGAGGAAGAAGCCGGTGTGAAGGGCGAGATCAAGCAGGAGCCTCTGGGCCACTACGATTATTGGAAGCGCCGCGCCGCGCATTTCGATCTCTGCCGGGTCAACGTGTATCCCCTGGAAGTGTCCAAGCAGCTCAAGTCCTGGCGGGAGAAGGGGCAGCGCGAGGCGCAGTGGTTCGAAGTCGAGGAGGCGGCTCACCAGGTGCTCGAGCCTGCCCTTGCAGAGCTTATCCGCAGCCTGCCGCAGCACGTGTGACGCGTCCTTTCTTTTGAGGTAGCGCCCGGAAAATTGCGCGCCTCAGGGAACACAAAAGCTCCCCCGGAAGTCTTTTCCCATATCGGAGCGGCCATGCAGTGCAGCTTGGCCGTTTTCATGCATGTTGGAAGGAGATTTCGATGAAGGCGCTTGTTTGGCACGGCACCACGGATATTCGCTGCGACTCCGTTCCCGATCCGCAGATCGAGCACCCCCGCGATGCGATCATCAAGGTGACGAGCTGTGCTATCTGCGGCTCCGATCTCCATCTCTACGATCACTTCATGCCCGGCATGAAGAGCGGCGACATCATGGGCCACGAGACCATGGGCGAAGTGGTCGAGGTCGGCTCTGAAACCAAGGGCAAGCTGAAGGTCGGCGACCGCGTCGTCATCCCCTTCACCATCATCTGCGGCGAGTGCGACCAGTGCAAGCGCGGCAACTTCTCCGTCTGCGAGCGCACCAACCGCAACGGCCATATCGCGGCAAAAGCCTTCGGTCATGCGACGGCTGGCCTCTTCGGCTACACGCACCTCACCGGCGGCTATGCGGGCGGGCAGGCGGAATACCTGCGTGTTCCCTTCGCCGATGCCACGCATATCAAGGTGCCGGATGGCATTCCGGACGAGAAGCTGCTGTTCCTGAGCGACATTTTCCCGACGGGCTGGCAGGCCGCCGTGCAATGCGACATCCAGCCGGATGATACGGTTGCGATCTGGGGCGCGGGACCTGTGGGCCAGATGGCGATCCGCAGCGCCATTCTTCTCGGCGCCAAGCAGGTGGTCGCCATCGATCGCATTCCGGAGCGCCTCGCCATGGCGGAAGCCGGCGGCGCGATCACCATCAACTTCGATGAAGAGAGCGTCATCGAGCGCCTGAACGAGCTGACCAACGGCAAGGGCCCGGAGAAGTGCATCGACTCCGTCGGCATGGAGGCGCATGCGGCCGGCACGGTCGACGCCATGTATGACCGCGTGAAGCAGGCGACGATGATGGAAACGGATCGTCCGCACGTGCTGCGCGAGATGGCCTATGTCTGCCGTCCGGCGGGAACGCTTTCCGTTCCAGGCGTCTATGGCGGCTTGCTCGACAAGATTCCGTTCGGCGCGATCATGAACAAGGGCCTCACGATCCGCACCGGTCAGACGCACGTGAACCGCTGGACCGACGATCTCCTGCGCCGCATCGAGGAAGGGCAAATCGATCCGTCCTTCGTGATCACGCATACGGTCGGCCTCGAGGAAGGGCCGGAGATGTACAAGATTTTCCGCGACAAGCAGGACGGCTGCGTCAAGGTCGTTCTCAAACCCTGAAGGTGAGATGTTATGCGCTACGAAACCGAAAGAACGCGACGTCGGGGTCATGCCGACACCGCGACGGATACTCTCGCCCGCGGCCTCGGCATCTTCTCGATCGCGCTCGGGATCATGGAAGTTGCCGCTCCCCGCACTCTTGCGCGTGCCCTCGGCATGAAAGGGCAGGAGGGGCTGATTGCAGGCTACGGCCTGCGTGAGATCGCAACGGGCATCGGCATTCTCGCATCAAAAGATCCCACGCCCTGGATCTGGGGACGCGTGGCGGGCGATGCGCTCGATCTCGCGACCCTTGCCACGGCTCTCGAAGGCAAGAACCCGAAAAAGGAGAATGTCGGTATCGCCATGGCGGCGGTTGCGGGCGTAACGGCGCTCGATGTCTATTGTGCGCAGACGCTGAGCCGCGAGAGCCCGCATCCGCTGCCGCCGATGCAGGATTACTCGGATCGCACGGGCTTCCCCCGCGGCGTCGAGCAGTCACGCGGCGCGGCGAGCGATTTCGAAGTTCCGCGGGACTTCCGCGCGCCGGAGGCCATGAGGCCCTATACGCAGCCCGACTTGCCGCAGCGCCCGATGCCTTCCATGTAGGATTGCATGGCAAAGCCGCAGGTTTTTACGATTGGCTACGAGGGAGCGGACGTCGACCGCTTCCTCACCACCTTGAAGGACGCGGGCGTTGAGGCGCTCGCGGATGTGCGCGCGGTCGCGCTCTCCCGCAAGCGCGGCTTCTCCAAATCTGCCCTTCGCGATGCTCTCGCCCACCAGGGCATCGGCTACGAGCATTTCATCAAGCTCGGGACCCCGAAGGAGGGCCGCCAGGCCGCGCGGGCCGGCGACGGCGAATTGATGCGCCGGATCTACTGCGATGAGGTTCTGGCCACGGAAGAGGCGCAGGAGGCGTTCCGAAACCTGGAAGCGCTGGCCTCCTCGAAGCCGATCTGCCTCCTCTGCTTCGAGCGCGACCCCGCCAATTGCCACCGGCGCGTGCTGGCGCAACGGCTTGAGGGGATGGGGTTCGAGGCAGTGGATTTGATGGTTCTCTGAAATCCTCAGCCTTGCAGCCTATCCTTCCGATGATAGTAGAGACTGATAAAAACTTTGCAATTATGCACATATAAGGCAGCCTGAGCTGAGCTCAACCATTCTTTTATATGCCTTATTTCGATTCTATTTATGCATGGATGCACGAAATTCATTATTAGCAGCGACTTGAACGACGGAAAGTCTTGCCCCTGGGAACAAGACAATTCACGATAAAGATACGTTATAATATGCGATCAATCGCATTAGTGAATTGAGGGGTCTTATCCATGTCAAATCTCGTTCTTTGGGGTCCTGAGCGCATTCTGAATAAGCCTAATGGCTATTTCTATGGAGAGGAGCGCATCCAGGTTCAGAGTTACAGCGATGGAAGCTTTGTCGCAGTCTGGCAGTCAAATGGCTCAGACCGGGATGGGGCCGGCAACAGCAGTGCGATCATCGGGCGCGTGTTCAATGCTGACGGGACGCCAAGATCGGAAGAATTTATCGTCAATTCTACAGTTGCAGGACAGCAGAGCCGCCCTGTGTTGACCATCCTGAAGGATGGGCGGTTTGCCGTTGCGTGGGAAGACCAAAGCCGAACGGATGGAGAAACCGACCGGGGAATTCGTGCTCGCATCTTCAACAAGGATGGCACGCCTCATGACAAGGATGGCGATGGAGTCGGAGACCCTGATTTTCTCGTCAATACGGTCAAGACGAATGAACAAATCAACCCCAGCATCACTGCTCTGTCTGATGGCGGATTTGTCATTGCCTATGAATCTAATTTCGGCGGCACAAATGTTGTCCAGCTTCAGGCTTATGATGCTTTTGGTGAGAAGGTAGGCGGCGAGATCCTGGCCAACGCATCGTCATCAATCCCTTACAGGGTGCCCGTTGTGCAGGGCCTGAGCGGAAATCGTTTCGTCGTTCTTTCGACCGGTCCGGGTGTTGGCGATGATATAGGTTCTATGGGAACCATCCGAGGCCGTATCATGACGCCGGGTAGCGCGGACGGTGGAAGCGAGTTTATCGTTCCAAGCTCTCGTGGAACTAAGATGGACGTTGCCGTTACAGAATTGTCGGACGGAAAGTTCATCGTGGCTTGGACACATTATCCAGGAGACGGTGGCAATGGTGCATCGGATGGATCTGGAACAAGTGTCAAGGCTCAGATCTTCAATGCCGACGGCACCATGTATCGCGGCGAGTTTATCGTCAACGATCCCGTATCTAACGATCAGAAGCTGCCGTCTATCACAGCCCTTCCCGGAGGGGGATTTGCCATTGCTTACATCGATGTCAGCACCGGGGGAAACCTCATCCGCGTGGCGATATTCGATAAGGAAGGAGGGCGCTCCCAGGAAGAGATCGTCGTTGGGCCACCTCCCGGAGTTACGGTTAGCACAAAAGCTGTTCTGACCACCCTGGCCGATGGCCGCATTCTCGTCGCTTGGGATGATATCGGCACTACACGAGTGGACGATCAGAGATCTGTTCGCGGTCAGATCATCGACCCGCGCTCCGCTGCGGTCAATCTTGCTGGGACCGCCGGTAGCGATGAATTCTACGGTACTGTCTACAACGACATGCTGGGCGGCGGCGAGGGAGCCGACAATCTGACGGGCGATCTCGGCAGCGATACCTTGATGGGCGGCAAGGGAGCCGATGTGCTCAATGGCGGCCGCTCAGGTGTCGCGGCGGGAGCGGACGGAGTTGATTTTGCTTCCTACGCCAATGCTGAGACGGGCGTCACTGCAAGCCTGCTCGCGAACGGCAGCAATACGGGCGATGCCGCCGGCGACATCTACATCTCTATCGAGGGTCTGATCGGCTCAGCGCATGCCGATCGCTTGTCGGGCGACAACAATGCCAACACGCTCATGGGCGGCGGTGGCAACGACGTCATGTTCGGCAATGACGGCGCTGACCTGCTGGAAGGCGGCGAGGGTGACGACGAGCTCGACGGCGGAGCAGGCGCCGATATCCTCAAGGGCGGGGCGGGGAACGACACTTACCATGTCGACAACGCTTCCGACAAAGTCGAGGAAGCCTCCGGAGAGGGCGAGGATACGGTCATCGCATCCGTCAGCTACGCGCTGAATGCGGAAGCCGAGATCGAAGTGCTGCGCGCCCAGGCTGGCACAGCCAATATCAATCTGACCGGTAGCGGCATCGGCAACAAGATTTATGGAAATGATGGCGCCAACGAGCTGAATGGCGGCGCAGGTGCCGACACGCTCGAAGGCGGCCTCGGCGACGATGTTTACGTCCTGGATAATGCCGGGGATATCGTGACCGAGGGTTCCGGCGAACTCTCCGGGTATGACACGGTGGTGATCGCGAGCAATTTCGCGGGCGGAACGTATCGTGTGGCCGATTATGCCAATATCGAGGCTCTCAGGGCTCTCGACGGCGCCGGGAAGGTCGACCTCATCGGCAGCGATATCGCCAACAAGCTCACCGGCAATGCCTTCGACAATGTGCTGGAAGGCCGTGGTGGCAACGATGAGATCGACGGCGGAGGCGGCGTGAACACAGCCGTGTTCACCGGCGCCAAAGCCGACTACACAATCACCAGAAATACCGGCAACGGCACCTATACCGTTACCGTTGCCGATAATGTCCAAGGCCGGGACGGGACGGATCTCCTCAAGAACATCAGGTTCCTTCAGTTCAGCGACGGGATCCTCGATCTTGAACAGGCAGTACCTGCTTTGTCGATCTCACCGACGGATGCGGCCAAGTCGGAAGGACACGAGGGAACCACGGATTACGTTTTCACCGTCACACGCGACACCACCAGCGGCAGGTCAACGGTCGACTGGACCCTGAGCGGGCTTGGCGGATTGGGTGCGGCGTCTCTCGACGATTTCGACGGTCCGACCAGCGGCAGCTTGACGTTTGAGGATGGTCAGAGAGAAAAAACCATCATCGTGAAGGTCAAAGGCGACAAGATTGTCGAGGGGGAGGAGACCTTCAACGTCAACCTGTCCAACGGCGGGAATGCCACGATTACCACAGGCACCGCGAAGGGCGTCATCATCAACGACGACGCAGTTCCGATGCTGTCGATCTCCGCCACCGATGCCGCCAAAGTCGAGGGAGATACGGGCTACACGGAGTTTACCTTCACGATTTCACGCAGCAGCGGCGAGGCTGCCTCCAGCGTGAGGTGGACGGTCGTCGGCACGGGCGACAATCCGGCCTCGCTCGCTGAATTCGATGTGCTGACGGATGTCGTCTCCTTTGCGAAGGACGAGACGACCAAGACGATCAGGATCCGCGTGAAGGCTGACAAGGAAATCGAGGGCGACGAGACGTTCTCCGTCGTCCTGTCCGATCCAACCGACGCAACCATCGGCGTCGGCGTCGGCAGCGCAACCGGCACCATTATCGATGACGATGTGCTCAATCTTGCTCCGACCAATATTCGCTTGGCTACGGGTGAGGCGACCGCTTCCGAAAGCATGAACCCGGGGCAAGTCGTTGCCCGTGTGATGGCTGACGATGACGGGCTCGACGCCGATCTTCGCTACTCCATTGCCGAAAACCCTTATTTCGTCATCGACGAGAAGTCAGGCGATATTACAGTCAAGAGTGGAATGCGCCTCAATTATGAGAATGGGAATGACGGCGCTTATACCGTGACTGTAACGGTCCGTGACCTCAAGGGCGCAGGCTTGGCTGCGACCCGCAGCATCGTCATCAATATCGACGACGTGGACGAGGCAGCGACCGGCATCAATTTCACGGGCGCGCAGGTCGTAAAGGCGAACGCGACTTTGAAGGGCGCAAATGTTGTACTGGCGACGGCCGATGATCCAGATACGAAACAGGAGTATAGGGATAATTTGTACCGGTTTGCCAACGGCTCAACCACAGACGGCATCTTCACCATCGACGCCGTCACCGGACAGATCACGACGAACCGCGCAGTCACATCGGCGGATGTGGGTGATCATCTGATCACGGTCGTGACTTACGATGGTCTGGGCCGTAATAAGGCAACCTCCCACACGGTCACCGTCGTGGCTGCGGACAACCAGGTTCCGACGATCACCGAAGTGGTGGCCGCGGGCAAGGGCGAGGCTGACGCAGGCGCCTTCGTGATCTACGAAAACGAGGGTGCAGGCGCTGTGGCCGACGTGAACGCCTCCGACAACGACGGCGACACGCTGACCTACCAGTTGATCAACATGGCGGGCCTTCCGGCCGGCGTGTTCTCGATCGACGCCAACACCGGCGTTATCTCGATGACCGATCCGGCCGCGCTCAACCTGAACGCCGACACGGACTACGTGCTCACCGTGCAGGTGTCGGACAACAAGGGCGGTGTGGTCACTCAGGACGTCACCATCCGCGTCAAGAACGCGGTTGCTCCGCCCAACGCGGCGCCGACGGGTCTGTCGCTGAGCAACGCCTTCGTGCTGGAGTATACGGCTCCGGGTACGGAGATCGGCACGCTCTCGGCCGTGGACGGCAACGGTGACCCGCTCACCTACACCCTCCTCGACAATGCCGGCGGCCGCTTCGCCATCGTGGGCAACAAGCTCATGCTGGCGGGATCGGGCGTCAACTTCGAGGAAGCCAAGTCGCACCAGATCAAGGTCCAGGTCAGCGATGGCAAGGGCGGTGTTCTCGAGCAGGTCTTCACGGTCAATGTCGGCGACGAGACCAGCCTGAGGCTGAACGGCACGAGCAAGAACAACAAGCTCAACGGCGGCGCGCAGGACGACGTCCTGAACGGCAAGAAGGGCAACGACACGGTCAAGGGCTTGGCTGGCGACGACCTGCTCTACGGCGATGCCGGCAACGACAAGCTCTATGGCGGGCTCGGCCTTGACACGCTCTCGGGCGGCAAGGGCAACGACAAGCTGTACGGCGAGGACGGCAACGACGTGCTCAACGGCAACGAGGGCCACGATCAGCTGTGGGGCGGGGCCGGGGCCGACGTGTTCGTGTTCGACAAGAAGACGAGCAAGGCCAGCAACTTCGACCAGATCAAGGACTTCCGGTCCGGCGAGGACAAGATTTACCTCGACAACAAGATCTTCAAGAAGCTTGGCACGACGGGCACGTTCGACGCGCCGGTTCAGCTGGATGCGTCGATGTTCAAGACCGGCAAGGCCCGGGACAAGAACGACTTCCTGGTCTACAAGAAGGGCATCCTGTACTACGACGCCAACGGCTCGAAGGCCGGCGGCGAGGTGGAGATCGTGAAGGTCAAGGGCCTCAAAGCAACCGACATCTTCATCATCTAAGACCGGCTTCCGATGCGTGAAAGGGGCTCCCATCCGGGAGCCCCTTTTGCTTGGCGCACGGAACCGGACACGATCCTTGAGCCTTGGGCTGGACAAGCAGCGATACGGCTCATAAGTCAGCCCCATGTTCGAAGCTCAGACCATCCCGACTTCCGCCAACAAGCGCGATCTCTATGACGCGCTTGCCCAGCAGCTTGCCGCCCTCCTGGAGGGCGAGCCTGATGCGATTGCCAATGCGGCCAACATGTCCGCCTTGATCTATCAGCTCCTGCCGGATCTGAACTGGGCCGGATTTTATTTCATGCGTGGGCCCGAGCTGGTTCTGGGGCCGTTTCAGGGCAAGGTCGCCTGCGTGCGCATCCCGGTGGGGCGTGGCGTCTGCGGAACAGCCGTCGAGCGCAAGACCTCCGTAGTCGTACCGGATGTCCATGCTTTCCCGGGGCACATCGCCTGCGACAGCGCATCCCGCTCCGAACTGGTCGTGCCGCTCATCAAGGACGGACGCGTGCTGGGCGTACTCGATCTCGACAGCCCGCACCCGAACCGGTTCGATGAGGAGGACCGGGAGGGATGCGAGCGCCTTGTCGAGATCTATCTCAAAGCATCCGAACTGAACGGATAGCCGCTTCAGAGATAGAAGTCGCTTTTGGAAAGCATGGTCAGGCGAGCCACATTCACCTGCATGTCAGCGATCGCGTCGCCATTCACATCGGCCGACAGCAGGCCGTCGGAGAACCTCAGCTCTCCTGCCGCTCCCTTGAAGGCAGCCCTGCCGATGAAGGTGAACGCCTGATTGCCAGCGACATTCGTATTCGCGTCGATGCTGCGTAGATCGATAATATCGACGCCGCGCTCGAAGTCCTTGATCGTATCTCGTGCCGAACTGAGCGAATCGCTGACGGCGCGGAAGCGGAAAATGTCGGCTCCGCTGCCGCCGTAGAGCCTGTCGGCGCCAGAGTCGCCATAGAGCGTATCATTGCCCGAACCACCGACCAGCACGTCGTCGCCGCTGCGGCCGACGAGCCTGTCGTTGCCCGCGTTCCCCCTGAGCGTATTCGCTCCCTGGTTGCCGGTGATCGTGTCGTTGCCGGAGCCGCCCAGCGCCTTCTCGATCAGGGAACGAGTGTCGTTCTCATAAAGGAACGCGTTGGCGATATTGCCCGCGGCGAGCTTCTTCCCGCCCGCATCGAGCTTGGCGAGCTGGGAGCGCGATGTGAGTGTCCACGATCCGGGGTTCAAATTGATCTTGAGATCGGTGGTGTATTGCCGGAAATCATAGGTGTCGATCCCGCCGCCGTCCCAGAGCGTCTGGAAGATCCGGTTGTCTCCGGCAACACTCACCGCAGACCCGTTGACATAGGCACGGCCCGTCGGCGTCCAGGCATAGACCGTGTTGCCGCTGTTGGTGCCATAATTCGCGCCATAGAGGTGTTGCAGCGCCGCGATGTCGTACATCATCAGCGATTGCGAATAGCCCCATGTCTCGTTCGTGTAGCCCGATGACATCGATGCTCCCACATGGGAGCGGTAGCTCATGATCGTGTATTCCATGGAGTCGCGATTGCGGGGCATCGCGGTTCCTTCGTGCGGGTGCTCGAGGCCGAGCGCATGACCGATCTCGTGAGCGATCGTCAGGTAAGCGTAGTTGCCTTTGCGCGGAGCGTCGTAGGTTCGACTCGTATTGTTCACCCAGACATCGCCACCCGTATCATTGTCGTTCGGATAATAGGCCCATGCCGTCCACGGAGAGTTCGAGCGCGCAAACCGGATGTCCGCGTGCTGAGATGCCGTCTCGGTGATTTCGTGGAACGTCAGGTTGGCAACGGAGGCGTAGAGCTTGAGCGCCGTCCGCGCCGCGCCCTGTTGGGCACTCAGGAATGTGCCGAACGCGTTCGACGGCTCTGAGGAGCCATAAGACACGCCGTAATGAGCGGATGAGGTTGGAAAGCTGTAGGTCAGGCTGCTTGTGGCCCATTTCGTGCCGGCGAGCAGAGAACTGACATAGATGTTGCTGGGTCTAAGAGCGGGGAGGGTGGAGGACATGATGACATCAATGAAAAGTGCGCCCGCGGGTTGAGCGCGGCGCAGGAAACGGAAATGTTAGAAAACTCGCTTCAACCGGCTGAAAAGCGCGCCGGTCGAAAGTGCATAGGCCCAACGTGAGCCATGTCTTCGCGTATTAGGAAAGCGATGAGAAAAACATTATGCCTGCCCCATTTTGAAACACGCCCGACTTGCTTTGCTTTTTGTTCGGGCGTGAGAACTTTAACCTAGTTTCAGGAGACGCAACAGCGATCCGGCCCTGGTCTTGAGCTTGAAGGACAACATGACGCAGGGAAGAGGGGCAAGTGCGAACGGCGTCTCCCTCCCCCGAGGGGGCAGGGCTATCCGTTTTCAATGTCAGAATGAGATCTTCGTTGAGAAGGTCGATGGTGCTGCCAGAGAGGATCGAACTCTCGACCTCTCCCTTACCAAGGGAGTGCTCTACCACTGAGCTACGGCAGCCCGCCAACGAAGAGGGCCGCTTACTGCCACAGCGCGGCCCACTGCGCAAGATTGAAATCGATCTTTTATGCAACAGCCTGTGCGTTTGCCTCCAAGGGCAGGCCCAGAGCGGTCCAAACTTCCACAAGAGCGGCACCCAAAGCATTGATATGGGCATCGGTATGGAGGGGACCGGGAGTGATGCGCAGGCGCTCCGTGCCGCGGGGCACGGTGGGGTAGTTGATCGGCTGGATATAGATTCCGTGCTTCTCCAGCAGGCGGTCGGAGGCAGCCTTGCAGGCTTCCGCATCGCACACCATGACCGGCACGATATGGGTCGCCGTGTCCATGACAGGCAGGCCGAGGCCGGTCAGAACCTGCTTGGTGCGGGCCACTTGGCGTTGCTGCATCTCACGCTCCTTGGAAGAGCCTTTGAGATGACGAATCGAGGCCGTGGCAGCCGCCGCCACCGCCGGGGGGAGGGCAGTGGTGAAAATGAAGCCCGGGGCGAAGCTGCGGATCGCGTCCATCACGGCCTTGGTGCCGGTGAGATAGCCGCCCATGACGCCGAAGGCCTTGGCGAGCGTGCCCTCGATGATGTCGAGCCGATGCATGGCGGCGTCACGCTCGGCGATGCCGGCGCCGCGGGGGCCGTACATGCCCACCGCATGGACCTCGTCGATATAGGTCATGGCGTTGTAGCGCTCGGCCAGGTCGCAGATGGCATGGATCGGCGAGACGTCCCCGTCCATGGAATAGACGCTCTCGAACACGATGAGCTTGGGCCGGTCTCCGGCAGCCTGGAGCAGCTCTTCCAGATGCTCCAGGTCGTTGTGGCGGAAGATCGCCTTGTCGCAGCCCGACTGGCGTACGCCCTCGATCATGGAATTGTGGTTGAGGGCATCCGACAGGATCAGGCAGTTGGGAATGAGCTTCGCCAGGGTCGAGATGCCGGTCTGATTCGACACGTAGCCCGAGGTGAAGACGAGGGCCGCTTCCTTGCCGTGCAAGTCGGCGAGCTCGGCCTCCAGCTCCACGATAGGGTGGCTGGTGCCGGAGATGTTGCGGGTTCCGCCGGCGCCGGTGCCGAGCCGCCAGGCGGTTTCGACCATGGCGCGGGTCACGTCCCGGCTCTGGCCCATGCCGAGATAATCGTTCGAGCACCAGACCGTGATGGGCCTTGGGCCCTCGGGGCTATGCCAGATGGCCTGGGGAAACTGACCTGCCTTGCGTTCGATATCCGCAAAAACACGGTAACGGCGTTCCGCCTGGAGACGGTCGAGGGCTGACGTAAAGAAACTCTGATAATCCATCATCTCACCGGGTGGGCAATGCTATGCCCGGGGATTATTCTGACATTATGCCAGATGGCATTGATCCCGGTCAAAGCCGGGATACGGATATTGCGGTTGAGGCCCGCTTGCGAAGCCTTTATTGGAAAAGGCGACGATGGGTCGCGTGAACCATGACTGACGTAAAATCGCAAGACCAAGCCGAGCGGCTTAAGGCGGCTTTAAAGGAAAACCTGAGAAAACGTAAGGCTCAGGCACGTGGGCGACAGCAGGCCGCCAAGGCTTCTGGAAACCAAGCGGACAGCTTGGGCGTTTCGGCTGAGCGCGACAAGCCGTCCGACTAGCTTATAATGGTCACGGCGCGCATAGCTTAGAGCTCGCACAAGATTAGGGGAATAGAGTTACATGGATCGCATTCGCATCCGGGGCGGCGCGCCTCTCAATGGGTTGATCCCGATTTCCGGCGCCAAGAATGCGGCCCTCCCTCTGATGATCGCGAGCCTCCTCACGGAGGAAACGCTCGAACTCGGCAATGTGCCGCGGCTTGCAGACATTTCCTCGCTCCTGCGGATCATGAGCAATTTCGGCGTGGACCATTCCATCGCCGGCCGGCGGCCGGGCCAGTCCTCAGAGACGGGACAGACGATCCGCCTCTCGGCCAAGAACATCATCGACACCTGCGCGCCCTATGAGCTGGTCTCCACCATGCGCGCCAGCTTCTGGGTCATCGCTCCCTTGGTGGCCCGCTTCGGCCACGCCAAGGTCTCCATGCCTGGCGGCTGCGCCATCGGCACGCGTCCGGTGGACCTGCTCATCATGGCGCTCGCCAAGCTGGGCGCTGCCATCGAGATCGAGGGCGGGTATGTGGTCGCCACCGCCCCCAAGGGGCTGCAAGGCGCTGAGATCGACTTCGGGAAGGTGACTGTCGGCGGCACCCATGTGGCGCTCATGGCGGCGACGCTCGCCAAGGGCACCACGGTGATCCGCAATGCCGCCCGCGAGCCCGAGGTGGTGGATCTGGCCGAATGCCTCATCAAGATGGGCGCCAAGATCACCGGCCACGGCACCTCGGAGATCGTGGTGGAGGGCGTCTCCAGCCTCAACGGCGCTTCCCATGACGTGATGCCCGACCGGATCGAAACCGGCACCTATGCCATGGCGGTCGCCATGGCGGGCGGCGATCTGGTGCTGGAGAACACCCGTCCCGATTATCTCCAGGCGGCCCTCGACGTGCTGGGCCAGGCTGGAGCCGAAGTCTCCTCGACCCATAGCGGCATCCGCATCCGCCGCAACGGCAACGGGATCCAGCCCGTAGACATCACGACCGATCCGTTCCCTGGCTTCCCGACCGATTTGCAGGCCCAGTTCATGGCCCTCATGACCCGCGCCAACGGCACGTCCCGCATCCGCGAGACGATCTTCGAGAACCGCTTCATGCACGTTCAGGAGCTGGCCCGCCTCGGCGCCCAGATCCGCCTCGACGGCGACAGCGCCTTTGTGGACGGCGTCCCGACCCTCAAGGGCGCGCCCGTCATGGCCACCGACCTTCGCGCTTCGGTCTCGCTGGTGATCGCCGGTCTCGTGGCCGAGGGCGAAACCACTATCAACCGCGTCTATCATCTGGATCGAGGCTTCGAGGCGCTGGAAGCCAAGCTCGCCCGCTGCGGAGCGGAGATCGAGCGCCTGCGGGGATAACAACCAAAACAAAAGCGGAGGCCTGGGCCTCCGCTTTTTGTATCATCGCTGGATATTGCCGCGTTTGGGGCCAAATCCCGGAATGTCGCAACTGCACCGGGTTCCCGGCCGGAGGGACTGCGGATATTCGCAGCTGCCCCGCGACGTCACGCAGACGCTGCCGAAGCGTTCAGCCTGACGATACCCCCCACGCCGCGGCTGGGCATAATACCGGTCCTCGCGCCACCCGTTGTCGCGCCGGGAACGATAGTTGTAGCTCGGGCGCTCCTCGTAATAGTCATAGCGCGGGGTCCGCTGTATCCGCTCCTCCCAGGCGTCACCCTGTCCGCGGGTGTCGTCATAATAATATTGAGCCGAGGCTGGCGCTGCGAGGGTCATGGCCGCCAGGGCCGCGAGCAGAAGATGTTTCATTCGGCGTCTCCTTGGTGATGATTTCGACCATAGTGATAGCTGAAAGCTGAACCCGTGCTGACCGGAAAGGTTGCGGGACGAAGCGGGGCTCTCTACCTAACCAATACAATTCAACATAGGTTGAGAGCCATGGACCTCCTGAGACTTGTTGCGTTCGACCCGGAAGATCTGGCCGTCATCTCGGCTCACCTGCAGGATTCGCTGCTCCAGGTGGGCGACATCGCCTATCTGCCCAAGGAGCGACGCTTCGCGATCCAGATACGCCGGTACGATTGGGAAGCGGCAACCCCTCAGCGCCGGCTGACCTGCATGCATTTCGAGCATGTGAAGGCGGTGCGCGTGCGCGGTATCGACCAGTCCAACAAGGATGCCGTTCTTAACCTTCTCGCCATTGCGTTCGACGAGAAGGATGCGCCTTCCGGCACTGCCACCTTGATCTTTGCCGATGGTGGAGCCATCCAGGTGGACCTGGAGTGCATCGAAATGCAGATGAAAGACATCGGCCCCGTCTGGGCCGCGGAAAGCCGCCCGCAGCACGAAGACCTTTCCCGGGCGGAGCGCCTGTGATGGCGCAAAGGCTCGACGCGCGGGAAGCCTCGTTCCCTTCCGCCTTCGCGGCTTTGCTCTCGGCCAAGCGCGAGGTCTCGGAGGACGTGGACCAGGCGGTGCGCGCCATCATCGAAGACGTGGTGGCGCAAGGCGATGAGGCTCTGATCGATTACACCTACCGCTTCGATGGGCTGGCGCTTCAACCCGAAACGCTGCGCATCTCGGACAAGGAGATCGATGCGGCCGAAGCCCAGTGTCCGAAAGAGGCGCTGGAAGCTCTCGCCCTCGCCAAGGAGCGCATCGAAACCTATCACCGCGCGCAGCGGCCTGAAGATTCCCTCACCACCGATGCCCTTGGCGTCACCCTCGGCTGGCGCTGGACGGCGATTGAATCCGTCGGCCTCTACGTTCCGGGCGGACGCGCGAGCTACCCGTCTTCCGTGCTCATGAATGCCGTTCCGGCGAAGGTCGCGGGCGTTCCGCGCATCGCCATGGTTGTGCCGACCCCACGCGGCGAGACCAATCCGCTCGTGCTGGCGGCGGCGCGGCTTGCTGGCGTCGACGAAGTGTTCCGCATCGGCGGCGCCCAGGCCGTTGCCGCTTTGGCCTATGGCACGCATAGCGTGAACCCCGTCGCCAAGATCGTCGGCCCTGGCAATGCCTATGTGGCCGCCGCCAAGCGCCGGGTGTTCGGGCAGGTTGGCATCGACATGATCGCCGGCCCTTCCGAGGTGCTCATCCTCGCCGATTCCCATGCCAATCCGGACTGGATCGCAGCCGATCTTCTCGCCCAGGCCGAGCACGACCCCGCCGCGCAGTCGATCCTGATCACGGACAGCGCCGCCTTGGCCGACGCCGTCGAGAAAGCAGTGGAGCGTCAGCTTCAGACCTTGCCGAAGGCTGAAATCGCAGGCGCGAGCTGGCGCGACTATGGCGCGATCATCCTCATCGACAGTCTCGAAAACGCCATTCCGCTCGTCGACCGCCTCGCGCCCGAGCATCTCGAAATCGAAGCCGAGAATGCCGAGGAGCTGGCGGGACGCGTGCGTAACGCAGGCGCCATCTTCCTGGGGAGCCACACGCCCGAGGCCATCGGCGATTATGTGGGCGGCCCCAACCATGTTCTCCCCACGGCGCGTTCGGCCCGTTTCTCTTCAGGTCTGGGGGTGCTTGACTTCATGAAGCGAACCTCGATCCTGAAATGCGATCCGGGAGCCTTGCGGGCTCTCGGTCCCGCAGCCATCGCCCTTGGGCGGTCTGAGGGATTGGAAGGGCATGCACGGTCCGTGGCGATCCGCCTGAACCTGTGAGGCTTTGCGGAGGGGGGATGTCGAGCACAGCAAAGGAGGGTCACCGTCTCGTGGCGGTCACCCTCGACGAGGCATCCATCGGCCGCGGCAATCCCGATCAGGAACATGAGCGGGCCATCGCCATCTACGACATTCTCGAGGAGAACTCCTTCTCGCTGCCGAACTACGACGGCGGCCCTTATGCCTTGCGCATCACGCTTATCGAGAAGAAGCTCTGCTTCGAGGTGTCGTCGCAGAACGGCGCGCACCTCGTTTCGCATCATCTGTCGCTGACGCCGTTTCGGAGAGTCATCCGCGATTACGAGATGATCTGCGGCAGCTATTATGAAGCCATCCGCTCCGCATCGCCCGCGCAGATCGAGGCCATCGACATGGGACGCAGAGGCCTGCACAACGAGGCCGCCGAATTGCTGCGGGAGCGTCTCGACGGAAAACTCATCGTCGATTTCGACACGGCGCGCCGCCTGTTCACGCTGATCTTCGCGCTTCATTGGAAAGGCTGACGCGTGGAGGAAACGCGCCCGAAGCGGATCCACTCGGTTCTGTTCGTCTGCGCGATGAACGCTGTTCGCTCGCCCATGGCCGAAGCGATTGCGCGTCATTACTTCGGCAAGTCGACCTATGTGCAATCGGCAGGCGTGCGCAAAAGCGATCCGGACGGGTTCATGGTGTCTACGCTCGCGGAAATCGGCATCGACGCCTCCAAGCACAAGCCGCGCACGCTGCAGGAGCTGGAGGAGTGGGAGGGGCTGAACTTCGATCTCATCATCACCCTCTCGCCGGAAGCGCACCATGCCGCCCTCGAACTGACGCGTACCATAGCGGCGGATGTGGAATATTGGCCGACGCCCGATCCAACGATCACCCAGGGCTCGCGCGAGCATGTTCTGGACGCCTACCGCAACATTCGCGACGGCCTGATGTACCGCATTCGCATGCGGCTCAGGGGCTCACAGAAAAGCCCGGATGACGGAGAGGGTGCCTAATCCTGCGGCAAGGCCGAGGAGGTCGATGCGCGTTACGGTCATCACCGCGATGGCGGCGCCGAGCGCGACGAGGGCGGGCCAGCCATTGTCGATGGCAACCGGCAGGATCGTCGCCAGAATGATTGAGCCGGGAAGCGCACGAAGCCCGCGTTCGACCCGCGGCGTTATCCGCACATGACTCATGAGAACCACGCCGGCGATGCGGCACAGGAACGTGACGAGCATCATGCCCGCAATAGCGATGGCCGCACCCCAAGGGCTCGCGATGAACTCGCTCATTCGATCAGCATTCCTGCAATGACGCCTGCGAGCGCGCCAGCGACGATGTAGCCATAACCCGGCAGCAGGGCATGCGTGATGAACGACACGAGGCCCGCCACCAGCCAGGGCAGGGCAGGGCGCGCTCCTTTCCAGAGCGGCACCAGCATGATGCTGAAGAAGATCGGCATCACGAGATCGAGGCCGAAGGTCTTGGGTTCGGGCACGAGTGCGCCCGCGAAGAAGCCGACGATCGTCGCGATCTGCCAGACGATCCAGAGAATGACGCCCGCTCCGAGAAGCACCCCGACATCGCGTCCGCCTTCGTTGTAATAGCGCGTGCCGATGAGCCAGCCCGCTTCCGTAATGAGGAAGAGATTGAGCGCATTACGGGCAATGGGTTCATTGCGCAGCCACGGCTGAAGCGTCGCGCCGAGCAGGATCATGCGGGAATTCACGACGGCGGTGACGGTGACGATGGTGAAGATGGTCGTGGGCGTCCAGACCTTCTGCCAGATTTCGAGCCCCACCATCTGGGAGGCGCCGGCATAGAGGAAGGCGCTCAGCCCGATCACTTCAGCAAGCGAGAGCCCTTTCTGGGCCGCGGCCGTGCCGAAGGCGACGGCGAACATGATGAAGCCGGGAAAAGCAGGCGCCGCGGCGCGCGCGCCGTAGCGAAAGCCTGCCATGGAAAAGAAAGGGCGGGGAGAGGAGGACATGAGCGACATGCTCTCTGCCCTCCCGCATCCCCGCCGTCAATGGTGATGAAGGTCGAGGCCCGGAGTGTTTCAGCCGGCTGCGCCGTTCAGGTATGGGTAGATCTCGTGGAAGCCCTCGTAGATCATCTTGAGCGCCACATAGAGAATGATCGCCAGGCCCAGATAGGCGATCCAGCGGTAGCGCTGGAGCAAGCGGGCGATATAGGAGGCCGCAATGCCCATGAGGGCGATGGACAGAAGCAGGCCGAAGGCGAGGATGTAAGGATGCTCGCGCGCGGCGCCCGCAACGGCGAGCACGTTGTCGAGGGACATCGATACGTCGGCGATGACGATCTGCCAGGCGGCCTGCGAGAAGGTCTTGCGCGGAGCGCCGGCAGCGATGGCGCCGTCCGCATTCAGGTCCTTGCCTTCGAGCGCCTCTTCCGCGGCCTCTTCCTCCTCGTGCGAGGTGCGCAGCTCGCGCCACATTTTCCAGCAGACCCACAGCAGCAGAATGCCGCCGGCGAGCAGCAGGCCCACAATCGCCAGAAGCTGCGTCGTGATCAGAGCGAAGATGATACGCAGAACCGTGGCTGCAAGAACGCCGAGAAGGATCGCCTTGTTGCGCTGCTCCTTGGGCAGTCCTGCGGCGGCGAGGCCGATAACGATGGCGTTGTCGCCAGCCAGCGCCAGATCGATGCCGATCACCATCAGGAAAGCGACGACTTCAGGCGGGAAGAATTGGGAGAGTTCAAACATGCGGTGCCTCGGTGTCGATTGAAGAGCAGCACATGCGATACGCTCAAGGAGACGCTTGTCCCGCATCGGCGTGGCCGGTGAACCGGCTCATGCTTGTGATGCGGGCTCATCCACCTTCTTGAATGAATCCAGGCAGCCCTGGTTCATCCAGTCCGACATCGCCGCCCAAAGTATGAGCGACCAGAGGGGCCCGGCCTGGCTATAAGGGCGATCATCTAGACAACATGGGTCGGTCGATCAAGTCATGCCGCCCATGCTTCCAATGGTACACCTGTGCCATATAAGGATTTTTGTCAGGCTTCGTTCCACAGGCGAATGCCGATGAAATCCGGGCATCTGTTGCGAAGCCTTCGGGTTTCGAAGACAAAAGCTTGATCCGCGTCCAGGCCTTGGGCACATATCGAGCAGAACAACGAGGGCGCATTAGGCGTCCGTCGGGAGGTTAATCATGCCAACTCCTCACGAAGGCTCCGGCATTTCCGGGCGCCATGGCCCGGTTCGCGCGCCGCAGGGAATTGCCGGCGGCATCCTGCTGATCGCGCTCGCAGCCCTCGCGCTTTGGCTGACGCGGGATCTCGATCAGGGCACCCTGAATTCCATGGGGCCTGCCATGCTGCCGCGCTGGCTCGCCATCGGCGTTGGTCTGTCGGGTCTTGCTTTGATTGCCTTTGCCTTCACCCGCGAAGGGGAGCCCCTGGAGCGCTGGAGCCTGCGCGGTCCCTTCTTCATCATTCTGGCGATCCTTGCCTTCGCCGTGACGATCCGGCCTTTCTCTTTCGGTGGCATCACCATCCCGGGGCTCGGCCTTCTTGTCGCCGGGCCGCTCGCCATCATCGTCGGCGGCTACGCGTCGCCTGAGGCGCGCTTCCGGGATCTTCTCATCCTGGCACTCAGCCTGACGCCTTTCTGCATGCTGCTTTTCGGCGATCTGCTGAATTTGCCGATCCCCGTCTTCCCGCAGGCACTGGCAGAACTCTTTCCCGCCGATTGGTCGCAGAAGGCGGTCATGCGCGTCACGGCGGCCGTTCTGGTCGCGGGGGCATTCGTGGTCTTCTTCACGACGAGGGGATCGCGCAAGACGACAATCGACGTGGCCGACCATAGCGGGAGAATCTGATGGGTGATCTTCTGTCCAACCTGAGCCTCGGCTTCGGCGTTGCTCTCAGCCTGCAGAATCTGTTCCTCGCTTTTCTCGGCTGCCTCGTCGGCACCCTGATCGGCGTTCTGCCAGGGGTCGGTCCGATCGCGACCATTGCGATGCTGCTGCCGATCACCTTCGGGTTTGATCCGACCGGCGCGCTCATCATGCTCGCCGGCATCTATTACGGCGCGCAGTACGGCGGCTCGACCACCGCGATCCTCGTGAACATCCCGGGCGAGGCGACCTCCGTGGTGACTGCCCTCGACGGCCATGAAATGGCACGCCAAGGCCGGGCCGGCGTGGCGCTCGGCATCGCGGCGATCGGCTCCTTCTTCGCGGGAACGGTCGCGACGCTCGTCATCGCGGCGCTCGGTGCGCCGCTCACGAAGCTCGCTTTGATCTTCGGGCCGACCGAATACTTCTCGCTGATGGTCATGGGCCTCGTCTTCGCCGTGGTCCTGGCGCGAGGCTCCATCCTCAAAGCCATCGCGATGATCCTTGTCGGCGTTCTGCTGTCCACCGTGGGGCTCGATCTGGAAACCGGCGAGGAGCGGATGACCTTCGGCCTCCCGTTCCTGTCCGACGGCATCGATTTCGCGGTTCTGGCCATGGGGATTTTCGGCATTGCCGAAATCATGCGCAATCTCGATCACACAGAGCATCGCGATGTGGTTCGCCAAGCCATCGGCCGCCTGCTGCCGAACAAGGAGGACTTCAAGCAATCGTACAAGCCGGTTATGCGCGGCACCCTTATCGGCGCCATCCTCGGCATCCTGCCCGGAAACGGCGCGGTGCTCGGACCCTTCGCCTCCTATACGCTGGAGAAGAAGATCGCGAAGGACCCGCGCCGCTTCGGCCGTGGTGCCATCGAAGGCGTAGCCGGACCTGAATCGGCCAACAATGCCGGTGCGCAGACCTCGTTCATTCCGCTGCTCACCCTCGGTATCCCGCCGAATGCGGTGATGGCTCTCATGGTTGGCGCCATGACCATCCACGGCATCATTCCCGGCCCTCAGGTCATGACCAAGAACCCGACCCTGTTCTGGGGCATGATCGCCTCCATGTGGGTGGGCAACCTGATGCTGCTCGTCATCAACCTGCCGATGATCGGGTTGTGGGTGCGCCTGCTCAAGGTGCCCTACCGCCTGCTGTTCCCGGCGATCCTCATGTTCTGCTGCATCGGCATCTACTCCATCAACTCGCTGCCGACGGACGTCATGTTCATCGCCCTGTTCGGTCTCGTGGGCTACACGCTGATCAAGTTCGGCTTCGAGCCCGCGCCCATGCTGCTCGGCTTCGTCCTGGGCAAGCTGATGGAGGAGAACCTTCGCCGCGCGCTCATTCTCTCGCGCGGGTCTCTGGAGACATTCATCGAGCGTCCGGTCAGTGCGGGTCTGCTGGCCGTTGCAGCCCTTCTGCTCATCGTCGCGCTCCTGCCCTCCATACGAAAGGGGAGGGACGAGGTGTTCACGGAGTAGCTTGCCTTCCGTGGCATGCTGCCCACAATGTAAGCCCATAACTTTCCTAGGGAGGAACTTGATGAAGAAAATCGCACTGGCTCTGGCCGCCGTCGCCGGCCTGGCCGCAACGGGCGCACAGGCTCAGAACTACCCGTCCCGTCCGATCACCATGATCGTGCCCTTCGCAGCCGGCGGACCGACGGACGTCGTGGCCCGCATCGTGAGCGACCACATGTCCCGGACGCTCGGTCAACAGATCGTGATCGAGAACGTGGCAGGCGCCGGCGGCACCACGGGCATCACCCGCGCCGCCCAGTCCCAGCCCGACGGCTACACCATCATGATGGGCCATATGGGCACGCACGGTGCCGCTCCGGCCCTCTATCCGAACCTGAAGTATGATCCGACCAAGGATTTCGCGCCTATCGGTCTCGCCGCCGGCACGCCGATCGTGATCGTAGCCAAGAAGGACTTCCCGGCCACCGACCTGAAGGGCTTCCTCGAGTACCTGAAAACCAACGGCGAGAAGGTGAACATGGCCCATGCGGGCGTGGGCTCGGTCTCGCATTCGACCGGCATCTTCTTCAACTCGGTCGTCAAGGCGAAGCCCACCATGGTGGCCTATCGCGGTACGGGCCCGGCGCTGAACGACCTGATGGCCAACACGGTCGACTTCATGACCGACCAGATCGTCAACGTGGCGCCACAGATCCAGGGCGGCAACATCAAGGCGTTCGCCATTGCGACGCCTGAGCGGTCCCCGGTTCTGCCGAACGTGCCGACGACCAAGGAAGCCGGCCTCGAAGGCTATGAGGTCAGCGCCTGGAACGCTGTCTTCGCGCCCAAGGGCACGCCCGCCGATGTGGTCAAGAAGCTCAACGACGCGCTTGTGAAGTCCCTCGACGACGAGAACACCAGAAAGCGCCTGTCGGACCTCGGCGGTGTGATCCCGACCGCTGCTGAGCGGACGCCGGAATCCCTCCAGAAGCTCGTGGAGAGCGAAGTGGCCCGCTGGACCCCGGTCTTGAAGGCCGCCGGAGCCACCGCGGAGTAAGGAACTTCGCGCTTAACCCTTTGAAACGGCGGGCTGTTTGGCCCGCCGTTGTCATTTGTGGTCTTGCGACCGCAAAGAAGTCTTGAAATTGATCGCAGGCGCGATTACACCCTGCCTCATGTGCAGCCGTAGCTCAGTTGGTTAGAGCACCAGATTGTGGATCTGGGGGTCCCCCGTTCGAGCCGGGGCGGCTGTACCACTCTCATAGGAGAGACCGATCAAGGTCAGTGGCACCATGCCCTGGCCTTTTTGTTGTCCGGGCACTCTGGACTACGACTGAGTTGCTGCTTAACGAGCCGCCGTCATGCCTGCGGCTTCCGGAACGGGGCTCTTGGTAAGCGTGATCTTGTTTCCGCGGCTGCAGGAAACCGTGACGAAGCCGTCAGAGGCATTGATGCGGACCGTGGTTTCTTCGTCATTGTTGATGAGCTGGACCGGAGCCTCGCCCATCTCCTGCGCCGTCTCGGATATGATCGATAGGCACTCAGAGTACGGCATGTCGGCGACACGCGTATTGGAGTCTTCAGCCCAGGCTCCTGCATGGGGTGAAAAGATTCCAAGGGGGCCGAGCAGGGATGCCATCACCAAGGCTCGCATCGATCTGTCCTCCAAACACTCGGAAGATCACCACGCCCGAGGTCTTGCTGCTGTGTCCTATCACACATGATGGCAACGTGCCCGATGCGAGGCCCGTTCCTGTTGTTGATGTCGCAGGAGAAACGGCAAAGGACTGTGGAGAAAGCTCAGCCGCTCGATTCCTTGAGACTGGCGGATATCTCGCGACCGCGCCGCTCAGCTTGCTCCAGCGCTGCGGCCAGCAGGCGGCGGGTCTCCTGGCTTGCGGAATGGTCATGCGTGCTGAGCGTTGCGAGAATCTTTTCCGCTTCTACTTCGTAGTGCCTGTCGGGCATCAACTGAACTCCTTGAGCGTGTCCTTATGGATGTCAAACCGTCAAGGATGAGCCGGGTTCCTGTCATTGCCGGCAGGTGAAAAGCTTGGCCATGCGACATGATGAGGTCTTGAATTCCAGCATGGAATGTTAGACAGTTCCATTCAAGAACAAGAGGTCCTAACTTAACCAGGGCTCCATCGTGGGCAGTTTTCCATCGATGTCGAAGCGTTCCATTTTATTGCCTGCCATTGCCAATCGGGGCGTCTGCCCCGGTTCGCGAAGCCGTCACTGTTAAACCCGCCGCCATTGCTATAACGGACCCCAGGTCCCTTTGAAATTTCGCGTTCAGCCATGATTCATCCTCGAACAGTCAGGGGTGGTCCCATGAAAACTTGCGGACCCAATCCCTTGCAAGACGCACTTGAACTCAACGCGCATGTCAGAGGCCTCAAGGCGCTTCTCGAATTTCAGCGCTGGCAGATCGAGGTACTTAACGACAGGCTCTATGCCTCGGAATCGGGTGGTACGGCAGCTCGCCGCTTGCTCGCGCTCAAACAGAGCGAGGCGGAGTCATCGCGCCGGCAAAGATCGTCGCGTTCTTGACGCTGCTAACGACGTCTCTTCCTGTCTTTCGGGAAGAGAGTGTCGAGTTCAGGCATGTCGACCCGGCGCGGATTCCAGGACGCCACCAACTCTGGAATGAGTTTGCTCGGGCTTGCCATGCCGAAGAGAAAACCCTGACCGACGTCGCATCCCTGGCTTCTCAGGAAGACCGCCTGCACGGCGGTTTCGACACCTTCGGCAACCGTGGTGATCCCGAGGCTCTTGCCAAGTCCCACGACGGCTTGGAGGATGGCCGGATCGTCAGGATTGCTGGCGAGATCGTTGACGAATGAACGGTCGATCTTGATGATGTCGACCGGGAATTGCTTGAGATGTGAGAGCGAGGCATAGCCCGTTCCGAAATCGTCGAGAGCGATCTTCACGCCCTCGGCGCTCAATGTGCGCAGAGCTTTCTCGATGTATTCCGCGCCTCGGCCGAGAAACACCGTCTCCGTCACTTCGATCTCAAGACAACGGTTCGGGATGTCCGCCGCCCGCAGACGTTCCAGAATGCGATCGGCAAAGTCCATCTCCCTGAACTCTGCGGCCGATGCATTAATGGCAACATGGCCGAAGTCGACGCCCTCATGCAGCCAGCGGCGCATGTCGTTGAAAACCATGTCGTGCATCTGAGTGCTCAAGGCGACCGCCAGATGCGGGTCGTCGAAGGCGGCCTGGATGCTTCCGGGAAGTTCGATGCCCGCGCGGGGATTGCGCCATCTCAGAAGCGCCTCGAAGCCTGCCAGCTCCCCGGAGGTCAGATGGACCTTGGGCTGGTAGAACGGTTCGATGCTGCGTGCGTCGATCGCTCCCCGCGCATTGCTGCGCATCTCCGCCTTCCGCTGAGCTTCCGTTCGCATGGAAGGCTCGAAGACCACGACCTTGTCCCTGCCGGTGGCCTTGGCGGTGTGGAGTGCAACATTCGCCTGCTTGAGAAGGTCGGACGCCTCGCTTGCATGATCGGGCCATATGCTGGCGCCGATGCTGGCACGGCATTCAAGCATGCGTCCGGCATAGGGCAGGGGCTTTTTCAGCACTTCGAGGATCGGCGTCATGATGGCTTTGACTTCCTGACCGCCGTCGATCTCGGGAAGGATGATGGCGAACTCGTCGCCTCCGTTTCGGGCGACGGTGTCGATGGGGCGCACAGCGGCGCTCAGCCGGTTTGCAATCGCCTGCAAAGCCGCATCTCCCGCATCATGCCCCAATGTATCGTTGATCTCTTTCAGGTGATCGACATCGAGAATGACCAGACCGAGCTTGCGCCCCTTCTCCATTGCCTGCTCAAGGGCTTTGCCCAGGCGAAGCTGGAGGAGGGTCCGGTTGGGAAGCCGTGTGAAATGATCGTGGTGAGCCGCCCATAGAATCTGCTCTTCGGCTTCTTTCTGCGCGGTGACGTCACTGATGATGCCCTCCAGGAAGAGCGGCTCGCCGGCCGCGTCGTGAATGCATTGACCTCGGTCGGACACCCAGCGGGTTTCACCCGCGCGGGTCGTGATGCGGTAGGTGACGTCGAAGACCTGTTTCTTCGAGACGCAACTGAGGATCGTCTCCTCGGTTGCGTGGACGTCGTCCGGATGAATGAGCTCTCCCCAGGTGAGCTTGCCATCCATGAATTCGCCGGAGCTGTAACCGCTCACCGCTTCCGCGCCTTCGCTGATGAAGGTGAAGGGCCACGGAGCAGCGATATCGCACTGGTAAACGAGGCCCGGCAGGTTATCGATCAAAGTGGCGAGTTGGCGCTTGCTCTCGATCAGTTCCGCCTCGGCCTCCAATCGCTCCGTCAGATCGCGCGAGATGCCGACCACGCCGGCAATCTCCCCGTTGCGCCGCCAGGGAACCTTGACGGTTTGAAAGTGCCGGGGTGTTCCCTTCACTGGAATGACCTCATCGATCGTGATCGGTTCGCCTGTCGCGAGCACTTGCCGATCAGATTGAGGATGAATGTCGGTTCGGTCGCTTGAGAAGAACTCCCGGTCGACCGTGCCCTCGATCGGACCGTAGATCTCGCTTAAGCTGCGGTTCGAGAAGACGAAGCGGCCCTCCCGGTCCTTCACGAAGATCAGGTCCTGGATGCTGTCGATCACAACTTGGAACAGGTTTCTGCTCTCGTACGCCCTTTCCTCTGCCGTCTTGCGTGCATGGATGTCTTCGGCAACCGTGATCGTGGAGATGGGCTTCCCCGCCTCATCGCACACGAAGCTCACGTTGACCGCACACCACGTGACCGTGCCGTCCGGGCGCACATATCGTTTTTCGATCTGGAACGGCTCGGCCTTCTCAAGGTGCCTTCGGAACATCGCCGTGTTCCAGTCAACATCCTCTTCATAGGTGAAGGCCTGCATCGGCAGCCCGTCGAGCTCCTTGCTGCTGCGCCCCACGATGTCGCAGTAGCGCTGATTGACCATCAATACCCGACCGTTGAGATCCCGGTGCAGGATGCCTACCATGGTTTGCCCGAAGACGGTGGCGAGCTGCTGTTCTCTGATCCGCAGAGCCTCGGCTGCCACTCGCCGTTCGGTGATGTTGCGGAAGATGACCATGAGGTCGCTGCCAACGGGCGTCGCATGCACCTCGTACCAAGCGGACAAAGGTTCGAAATACGCTTCGAATATCTGCTGAGTGCCTTCAGCTACGGCGCGGCGGTAATTTTCCTCGAAGATGGTTCCGATTGTCTTGGGAAAACGCTCCCAGATGCAGCTTCCGATAATGTCGGGGCTGGCATGCAGTTCCGTTACGGCGCGCGAATTGAAGAATGTGAAGCGCCAATCGCGGTCGAGAAAGAACACGCAGTCGGACGTACTCTCGACGAAGGCGCGGGCGTAATCCCAAAGCCCGGAAGAGGGGACAGCGCCGTTCTGCGGGCGTGTTTGCGCACGCGTGCCGGACGAACGTTGGCGCAGCCATGAAGGACCCCAAAGACGCATAATAGCTGCACTCTTAAAAGCTGTTCGTCGCACATGGGCTGCGAGGAATTATTGTTGCCCATGATCCGTCGTGCACCATGCAGAGCGGATAGGGGCTATTTGTCAATGCAGTAAATTATGACCGTGCCATCCGATAGGATGCAACCCTCAAAAAGCATAATGGAAATCGTTCATGCGAGGCCACTAATCGTAACTTTATTCAGGGTGCCGTGGTGCGAGTCTCGTATATCGCTGAAAAGAAAAGGCCCGGCGTAGTCACACCGGGCCTTGTCATTGCTGAATGTACGATCGCTTAGTTGAACTTGTAGTTTACACCGGCGCGAACCACACCGAACTCCGTGTCGCGACGGATGTTCACGCGGTCGGCGAGAGCGTAGTTATCCTTCGTGTCGAGGTTCACGTAGAGACCTTCGACCTTAGCGGTGAACTGGTTGGTGATGGCGTACTCGACGCCGCCGCCCACAGTCCAGCCCCAGTTGTTGCTGTTCTCGCGGTGGAAGCCGAGCTCGGTGTCGAGAGCCTTGTTGCCGCCGATGTCGCCGTAAGCGAAGCCTGCGGTGCCGAACACGAGAGCGCGATCGAAGGCAACACCGGCGCGGGCGCGGATCGTGCCGAAGTAGCCGTCCGAATTGCCCGGATAATACGTGCTGCCGTAGGACGAGCCCTTGTTGCCGACAGCTGCGTACTGGATGTCCGTCTCGGCGCCGAGAACGAACATGCCCATCTGGTAGTTGTAGCCGGCCTGAGCGCCGCCGACGAAGCCGCCCTTACCGCGACCGGGCACGCCGAAGGCGGGATCGTAGTAGCGGCTGGTGCCGGTGCTCCAGCCGTAGCCGGCGTTCACGCCTGCATAGAAGCCGCTCCAGGTGAAGGTCGGAAGAGCATTGTAGGCGGGCGCCGGGGAATAGCGGGAAGGAAGGTCTGCTGCCTGTGCGGTCGAAGCGGCAATGGCAATGGCTGCGCCGGCAGCGAGAAGAGCGAGAGAGGAGTTACGCATTACATTTATTCCGTTCTTGAACATCGAAGCACGCTAGGCAGTTCTTGCCTGTCCCGGCTTAATAAGCTCCAAAGGGGTACCTCTGCAATATGATTGCCTGTATTTGCTGGCGTCATGCTTGACGATTTATGAACGTTTACTGTTCATAAACCATAAGCCGTTCGCGTGATTGCTGCGGCAGATCTTTCGCTTAGAGATGGGCTGGTAAGTTAGACCTCACCAAGTCAAAGTTTAGAGACATAAAAACTTGAAGCCCTGCCATATGGCGGGGCTTTTTTCTTGTTTGATGCCAGCCGTTTAGGGAATGCTGGAGAGACGGTTCATGGCCTCCGCCCGCCGCGCGATCTCGTCGACATTCGCGCTCATGGGAAGGCTTGCCGGATCGAGATCGTGGATCGGAAACCAGCATGCCTCGAGCGCATCGTCGCCCGCTTGCGGAAGGCCGGAGAGCCAGCGGCAGCGCACGGCGATCAGGATATAATGCTGCCGGATGGTGCCATCGTCCGACGGCACGAGGATGTCGAGCGTTGTGATGACATCCTGCGCTTCACCTTTGACGCCCGTTTCTTCCAGAAGCTCTCGCGCGGCGGCATCTGCAACCGTCTCGCCAAACTCGATCTTCCCGCCTGGAAAGCCCCAAAGCCCCGCATCCGGGGGATTGGCTCTACGCACGAGGAGCGCACGCCCCTCGTGAATGACGACGGCAATTACGGCAGGAACCGGGAAGGGGGCATGAAAAAAGGCTTGGTCAGTCATGACCAAGCCTTATCGCATGGGGCCTGCTTTCGGTAGCAGACGATCAGCGCGTTTGCCGCAGCAGAGCCGATTGAAGGGGCTCCACGCTCTTCGTCATCCAACGGGCCGTGGTCTCGGCGACGTCCTTCCATTGAGCGGAAACCGTCTCGAAAGCCTGCCGCGCAGCGCCCGACTGGACATTGAAGGCGCCGGGTTGGCGAGAGCTGTCGATGGTCGCACGCCACAGGTCGAGAGCCGCATGCCCCTGATCGTTCAGAGCCTGAATGATCTTGTCGTTCACCTCGAGAGCACCTTGAGCGGAGGTGACCACCGTCTCACGCACGGCTTGGCGGATCGTTTCCCCCTGATCGCGAAGGGAGAATGCAAAAGGCTCACTCTTCTCTATCTTTAACGTGGTAGAGACAGTGGGCTCCAGAACAGGCGCGGCTTCTGCAGCCTGCTCGACCGTCGTCACGTCAGCGACAGGCTCTGCCGCCAGCGCGATAAGATCAGCCTTCGGGGCGCTCTTGGGCTTGCGGGTTCTTGTCGTCTTGGTTTCCGTCATCGTGCTTCCTCGCGAAGGTTCGGGGCAGAAGGCGATTACTTCTTCGAGCCAGGCTGCTTCATGGCGTTCTGGGCGAGCGATCCGAATTCCTTCATCTGGGTCTGCATCGACTCGAACTGGGTGCGGACGAACTCGGCCTGGATCTGCATGGCTTCCTGCATGTCCTTGGCGCGAACCATGCGCTGGGCGAGGTCGAACGCTGCGCTCAGGTTCTGTTCGGCATAGGAGAAAGTCTTGCGGGTGGCATCCGTGGCGCTGGCCTGCACCGTGTTCGCAGAGCCCTCGAAGGTATCGACGGTCTTCTGGGCGGCGCTCATGAAGCCGTCGATGGCCTTACGGGCCTGCTCGACGCTCTTCTCAGCAAAATCGCGCATTTCAGCCGGGATTTCGTAATTCTGATTCTGGTTCGGGTTGGTCGCCATGTGTCGCTCCTCTGAGGTCATTGTGCAGTGCAATATCACATTGTGCGGTGCAAAATCAACTGCTTTGAGACCTGACCCATTAAGGTTACCACAAAGTAAAAGGATTCAAGGTCTCAAGCCTGCTGTCTCCTTGCCAACATTGGTCTAAAACCTTTGAATAAGGTCAACCCTATAGGTGCAAGATCGAGGCCGCCATGAACGGGGCTCCCAACCAGTACGAAGCGCTGATCGCGCGGCTCGCCGCAGAGCCAGATCTGGCCTTGATGGCCAGGGCCGAAGCGCCTGTGCTCGTCTGGGATGCCGATATTCAACAGCTGCTCTGGGCCTCCCCGGCTGCGGAAGGGTTGGGAGAGGCTTTCACGGATAGGGCGGGTGGCCTCAGCCCCGACCTTCGCGCCCGCGACCGCCTGAAGGCTTTGGCTGCCGGAGGCGCTCCATGGGAAGGGGCTCGCCTGGAGCGGCTGCGTCTCAACCCCCTCCGCCCCTGGCAGCCTGTCCCCTGCGCCTGTCGTCTGGCTGTGCTGGAGAACGGGGACAAGGTTCTCGTGACAGCGCTTCTCGGACCTGTCCCGGCAGGTTTTGAGCGGCCAAGCGCGTCAGTTCCTGCGCCCGACCACCAAACGCTTTCCGAGGCGGGGGCGCCGGCCAAGGAACCTGAAGAGACACCCGATCCGCAGGAAAAGCCGCGCGGTTCCCTGCGCTTCGTCTGGCACGCGGACCCGGAGACACGGTTCACCCAAGTGTCGCCCGTTCTGGCGCAAGCTGTCGGCGAGCGGGCAGGGGACATCGTCGGGCGATCCTGGGATGAGCTGACACGCACCTTCGTCTCCGATCCGGAAGGGGTGATTGCCGCTCTCTTCGCACGCGGTGAAACCTGGAGCGGCCGCACGATCTATTGGGCGATGGACGACGAGCCCATGGAAGTGCCAGTCGATTGGGGCGGCATGCCTGTTTTCGGCCCGAGACGTGAGCTCATCGGCTTCCGCGGCTTCGGATTGCTGCGCATGGACGAGAGGCGCAGGCGCGAGCTGCCGAACGATCCTCCCGCCGATTCCAATGTTGAGGCCTTCCTGACGGATGCAGCCCTTCCTTTCGCTCCGCCGGAGAGAATCCAGGACGACGAACAGGATGAAACCGAGGCTGCCCCAGCCGAGGATGAAAACTGGTTCACTCATCTGCGCGACCGGGTTGCGGAGGCGCTTGGAAGCGCCAAGCCTCCAGAGAATCCGGTCGAACCTGAGATAACTTCTCAAGCGCCCAAGGCCGATGCCAAGGAAAATCCCGCGCCTGCATCGAGCCTGTCATCTGCCGAGCGCAACGCCTTCCGCGAGATCGCCCGCGCATTGGGGGCGCGGCTGGAGGAAAAGAACTCCAACAGCACCCCGCCTGCGGATGAACCGGCCGTGCAGGAGGAAGCCGTTCATGAAGCCGCTGCACCCGACGGGATGGAGCCTGCATCTGCCGTCCCTGCGCGGCCCGACAATGCCGACCGCATTCTCGACCGATTGCCAGTAGGCATTCTCGTCCATCGCGACGAGGCCATTCTCTTCGCCAATCGTTTCCTTCTGGATCTGACGGCCTACGAGACGAGTGAACAGATCATGAGCGAAGGCGGTCTCACGCCGCTGTTCCGCGGCTCGCCGACCTTGGATTCAACGGGCGAAGACGATTCCGGCCTTGCGCTGGTGACCCGCCATGGCCAGAGCATCCCCGTCGCCGTCCGCTCTTCGACGGCCGAATGGAACGGCGAGCCCGCGCAGCTCATGCTCGTTCGCAGGTCCTTCCGGCAGAATAATGCGCAGGTGCCGCAGGACGACCGCGTGCACGAGCTTGAGGCGATCCTCGACACGGCGACCGATGGCGTGATCCTGCTCGACGAGGCTGGCCGCATTCTCTCCCTCAACCGTTCCGCCGAGGCGCTGTTCGGTTATCATCAGCGGGAGGTGTCGGGCAGCCCCATCACGGTTCTGCTGGCCCCTGAGAGTCACAGGGACGTGCTGGATTATCTCGAGAGCTTGCGCTCACCGGGCGTCGCGAGTCTGCTCAACGATGGCCGCGAGGTGCTGGGCCGGGAGCGACAGGGCGGCGCCATTCCCCTCTTCATGACCATGGGCCATGTGGGCGAGGGCGAGAACCGCAAGTTCTGCGCCGTGCTGCGCGACATGACCACCTTCAAGAAAGCGGAGGGCGAACTCGTGGGCGCCAAGCGCGCGGCAGAGGAGGCGAGCGCGCAGAAATCCGATCTTCTCGCCAAGATCAGCCATGAGATCCGCACGCCGCTCAATGCCATCATCGGTTTCGCCGAGGTGATGCTGGAGGAGCGCTTCGGCTCCATCGGCAATGAGCGTTACAAGGAATATCTGCGCGACGTTCACGCCTCTGGCTCCCATGTCATCAGCCTTGTGAACGATCTGCTCGATCTGGCAAAGGTCGAAGCAGGTCGCCTCGAATTGTCGTTCACGGGCGTCAATCTCAACGGCCTCGTCTCGTCCTGCGTCACGCTGCTCCAGCCTCAGGCCATGCGCGACCGCATCGTCATGCGCACGAGCTTCGCTTCCAAGCTGCCGCCGGTCGTGGCGGATGAGCGCTCCATGCGGCAGATCGTGCTCAACCTCGTGTCCAATGCCATCAAGTTCACGGATGCGGGGGGACAGGTCATCGTCTCCACGGCAATGACGGATCGGGGCGAGGTCGCCTTCCGGGTGCGGGATACCGGCATCGGCATGACGGCGGAGGAGGTCGAGGCTGCTCTCGAGCCGTTCCGCCAGATCGCAACCTCCCGCAAGCCCGGCGGAACCGGCCTTGGCCTTCCGCTTACCAAGGCTCTCGTGGAGGCCAACCGCGGCGCCCTGCAGATCTCGAGCAACCCGAATGAGGGCACGCTCGTGGAAGTGATTTTTCCCCCGACAAGGGTCCTGGCGGAATAAACATTATATAGTTTAATATATTCTCCTGAAATGCTATTCGAGGCCTTTGATCAAAGAGGCCTGCCATGTTGAAGTTTGTGATCGTTGCCGCTCTCCTCGGTCATGGAGCGGTCATTGGAGTAGCGCACGCTCAAGCCTACGATCCCGCAAAGATTGGAGCGTCCTTCCCGCAGGCGGCGCAGACTTCAGTCAAATTTATGAAATGCGAAGGCAGGGCCTGTGGCTTCCAATCCGAAACTCCTCTGGCCGCAGTATTCTTCTTGGTGGACGATGCAGGGCAAAGTGTCAGAATGCTCAGCGTTACCTTTCATGCGAGCAAAGCGCCGATTGCGGTCGAGCTTATGCGAGATGCTCTTAGGTTCGCTCAATACCCCGAGGTTGGCGATATTGACCCGCTGTCTCTGATGAAGATTGCTACCTCTGCCGGGCGGGATGTAGAGATCCAAAAAGGGTTGGGAGCAAGATTGGTCAATCTCACCAACATTGACAAAAATTTATTCAGCTTCCGTTTTTATCGGATCAAAGATTAAGGCCTTTCAGGCTCTCGAATTATGCTGAAATCCAGTAAAGCCAAATGATAATAACACTGCAGATTTTCTTATAGGCTAAGATTATGAGTGGCTGGCCTATAAGGCTTTGATCTAGGACATTTGACCCCTCCGCTTTAGGCATTAGCTTTGGGGAACCGCTCCAAGTCCTCTCCGAGACGAAGGATCCCTTATGTCTACCTATCGGCTCGATACGCTATTTGCGCCTCGCTCCATTGCCGTCGTCGGAGCCAGTCCACGGCCCGGCTCACTCGGGCTCACGTTCCTCAAGAACCTGATTCAAGGCGGCTTTGCGGGCGCGCTTTACCCTGTCAATCCGCACCACAGGGAGATCGAGGGCAGGGTCTGCTTTCCCTCCATCGCCAAGCTTCCCGAGACGCCCGACCTCGTCGTTGTTGCCGTGCCGCCGCGCAACGTGTTGAGCGTGATCGAGGAGGCAGGCAGGGGAGGCGTGGCCGCCGCCATCATCGCGACCGCCGGCCTCGGCTATGGCCCTGATTCCCTGTCCAACAAGGTGAGACTCGCGGCAAGGCGCTATGGCCTGCGCATCGTGGGTCCGAACTGCATCGGCGTTCTGTCGCCGCGGGCGCGCATGAATGCGAGCTTCGCGGCCCATGATGCCAAGCCGGGGGATCTGGCGCTCATCTCCCAGTCGGGAGCAGTCGCGGTGGGACTCGTGGAATGGGCGGCGCAGCGTCAGGTTGGCTTTTCCGCCATCGTCTCGCTGGGCGACAAGATCGATGTGGATTTCAGCGATTGCCTCGACTTCTTCTCTGCCGACGCGGGCACGCGCGCGATCCTTCTCTATATCGAGTCCATCGACAACGCGAAGAAGTTCATGTCGGCGGCGCGCGCTGCGGCGCGCATCAAGCCCGTGGTGGTGATCAAGGCCGGACGCCATGCGCAGGGAGCGAGAGCCGCTGCAACGCATACGGGCGCCCTGGCAGGCTCCGATGCCGTTTATGATGCTGCGTTCCGCCGCGCAGGCCTGCTGCGCGTGCTGGATCTCGATCAGCTGTTTTCCGCCGCCGAGACCCTCGGGCGGCAAAAGCCGTTTCCCGGCAATCGCCTTGCGCTTCTCACCAATGGCGGCGGCGTGGGCGTTCTCGCAACGGATCGTCTCATCGACATGGGTGGAACGCTCTCCAGCCTTTCGCCGGCAACGCTCGAAAAGCTGAATGCCATTCTTCCATCGACCTGGTCGCAGGCCAATCCGATCGACATCATCGGTGACGCAGATCCGGCTCGTTACGCGGGCGCGCTCGAGGCGCTGCTCGACGATCCTGAGAACGATGCCGTCCTTATCCTGAACGTCCCGACTGCGGTTGCGGGTGCGGCCGATGTGGCGCGAGCCGTCACCGAGGTCATCAAGCGTCACCGCGCCAAGGGATACCGGCAGAAGCCGGTCTTTGCCGCATGGATCGGAGAGGATCCGGATTCGGCGCGAGTGTTCGAGGCAGCGCGCATTCCGCATTATGCGACGGAAGCCGATGCCGTCCGCGGTTTCCTTCAGCTCGTGCGGTACCGCGAAGCGCAGACGCAGTTGATGGAAACGCCCGACAACCTGCCGCACGATTTCTCACCCGATCCGGAGGCCGCTCGCTCCATCGTCGCGGGAGTGCTGTCGCAGAACCGCCGCTGGCTCGATCCTCTCGAGGTCGATGCGCTGCTCAGGGCCTATGACATCCCCACCGCGCCCGTATTTCTGGCCAAGACAGCCGACGAGGCGGTGAAAGCTGCGCAGCCCTTCCTGAAAGAAGGGGGGCGCGTGGCGGTGAAGGTGCTCTCGCCGGACATCGTGCACAAGTCGGACATCGGGGGCGTGCAACTCGATCTGTCCACGGAAGAAGCGGTGCGAAAGGCGGCTGCCGACATTTTCGAGCGCGCCGCGCGTCTTCGGCCCGATGCATCGATTACCGGTGTGACTGTTCAGCCAATGGTGCGCCGCCCGAAGGGGCGCGAGCTCATCGCCGGCCTTGCGGACGATCCATCCTTTGGCCCGGTCGTGGTCTTCGGGCGCGGCGGCACAGCGGTGGAGGTCATCAACGACAGGGCGCTCGCCCTGCCGCCCCTCGACCTGAAGCTCGCCGACGATCTTATCGCACGCACCCGCGTGTCGCGCCGTCTCAAGGCTTATCGCGATGTGCCGGCGGCCGACGAGAGGGCGATTGCGCTGACACTCGTGAAGCTCGCGCAACTCGCCGCGGATGTGCCGGAGGTGCGCGAGCTCGATATCAATCCGCTTGTCGCCGATCACACCGGCGTCATCGCCGTGGATGCGCGCGTGCTCGTCGCGCCCGAGACCCGTAAGGGCAGCGGACATCCGCGCTTCGCGGTGAGGCCCTATCCTGCGGAGTGGGAGCGCACGGTCCCCTTGCGCAATGGGCGCACGGCTTTCGTCCGGCCCGTCAGGCCTGAGGACGAGGAAGCCTTCAGGGCCTTCTTCGAACAGATCACGCCGGAGGACCTGCGTCTTCGCTTCTTCGCGCCTGTCCGCGACTTCAGCCACACCTTCCTCGCGCGCCTCACCCAGCTCGATTACGCCCGCGCCATTGCCTTCGTGGCATTCGATACGGGCACGGGCGATATGATGGGCGCGGTCCGCGTGCATGCGGATGCAAACCATGAAACGGGAGAGTACGGCATTCTCCTGCGTTCCGATCTCAAAGGCATTGGCCTCGGCTGGACCCTCATGCGCCTCATGATCGAATGGGCGAAGGTGGAGGGCTTGCGCGAAGTGGAGGGGCAGGTGCTGCGGGAGAACACGACCATGCTCGACATGTGCCGGAGCCTCGGGTTCTCGGTACGCATCGATCCGGACGATCCGGAGCTGCGCCTCGTGACGCTGCCCATCGCCTCCATCGCGGAGCCCGAGAAATTGGCGGAACCGTCTTAAAGCAAAACGGCCCGCTTAAGGGCGGGCCGTTGAATTCATGGAGCAGGGCTTGAGCCTCAGTGACCTTCGTCGAGGCCGCCGATATGCTTCTGGGCGTAGAGCTCGACTCCGATCTGCTGGACGAGATTGATCTGGGTTTCCAGAAAATCGATGTGCCCCTCTTCGTCGGCCATCAGCTCTTCGAAGAGGTTCTTGGACACCCGGTCTCCGATGCTGTCGCAATAAGCCGCGGCCTCGCCGTAGAGATTGCGCGCATCGTACTCGGCGGCGAGATCGGACTCGAGAATTTCCTGGATGTTCTGTCCGATGCGCAGAGGATCGAGAACCTGCAGGTTGGCAAAGCCCTCGAGGAAGATGATGCGCTCGATGAAGCGATCCGCGTGATGCATCTCCTCAATGGATTCCTTGCGCCACGTCTTGGCAAGCTCCTTGTAACCCCAGTCGTCGAGGAGGCGGTAGTGCAGCCAGTACTGGTTGACTGCCGTCAGCTCGCTGCGCAGGCCGCGGTTGAGATACTCAATAACCTTTGGATCGCCCTTCATCCTACCCTCGTATAAAACAGCACCCGGTAGCGCCGGGTGGCCTCTGTTTAGAATACTTATGAATTAGGAGGGAAGCCCTAATATTCAAAGGGTTGGTTCGGCGGCGGCTTTTTCCAGCGAAGTCGGGCAGCATCCCCGCTGGCAAGCCGCAATAGGTTCCACGCCCGCATCGCTCAGGGCCTGATCCATGATGGCGCGGATCGTCCTCGCACAACGCCCGCAATTGGGACTGCAGCCGAGACAGCGATAAACCTGCGCAGGGGTGCGCGGACATTCCGGTCCGGGCTTGAGGCAGGCTTTCACATCGCCGTCGGAGAGGATGTTGCAGGAGCAGACAATCATTTGTTTTTCTAGTTTAGAACTATTAAAAACTACTTGTGATTTCAGATACTTAGCTGATATCTTGAGCGCGCGCCAGAGCATGCATGCGCGCCGAGTTGTCACGCCTGTGAGAATCCGTCAGTTCAAGCGCCGGAACAATTCAGGATAATCCCGTACGAAGCCGTCTGCATCGACAGGAAGGTCCGCCGTGAAGCCGCTCGCAATGCTCTCGAAGCGATAGAGCGAGCCGGGTTCGATGGCAGTGTAGCGCTGATCCTGAGCAGAAGCGGTCAAGTCCGGCACGGCGATGTAGCAAAGCCGTATGTCGGTGGTCTGTCCGGACGCCCATTCCAGGCGGCGGATCGGCAGCGTGTTGGTCAATGGCGTGGCCTGAATATCGACATCGATGCAGCCCTGCAGATCCGGGCGGGCCTTGCCGTTCTCGCTCCAGCTGCCTTGCCCGTTGCTCTCCAGATCGAGCATCTGTCCCGATGTCGTTTGAAGATGCACCGCCTTGGTGTGCCAGAGCGAGTCCACCTTCAGGCGGTAATGAAGGCCGAACCTCGATCCATTCTCCTCGCCGATCACTAAGCCGGAGATCGTGTGGCCGCCATCGGACGGGCGAACATCGACATGTTCAAGACCGGTCTCGCAGCCATTCCAGGCCGACCAGCGGATGGTGCGAAAGATCAGAGGGCGTAGCGACATAAGAGCCTCCAAGCTGCGCAGCAGAAAATATGCCGCTGCGCAGACTTTTCGAGGCCAGCTTATTCCCGGACCACAACGACATGCAGCCGCCTGGGTCCGTGTGCGCCGAGGAGCAGGGTCTGCTCGATATCGCCGGAGCGGGACGGGCCCGTGATCCAGTTCACCGTTCGCGGCATGCTGCCTTTGCCGAAGGCGAAGCGCACCCGGCCCCACACGGATTCATAATCGCTCGCGATGTCCTTCGCCGAGACCACGATGATGTGGTTGTCGGGCAGGAAGTTGAGGGTAGAGGGGTTCTCATGGCCCGAGATCATGGCGAGGGTGCCGGTTTCCGCCACGCCGCCGAAGGCGTGGCTGACCGCATTGAGATCGCTGCCCTCGCTCGGGCCATGCGCGATCTCCAGCGTCGTGTCGCCCCACGGCATCGACTTGAGGCGCGGATCGTCGCCCATGCGGAGCGTCGCGGGCAGATTGTGGTCGCGCAGGAACAGGGCGATGGATTGCGGTACATCGGCGGTGGAGGAAACCTCCGTCACCGTCGCGAGAGAGGCCTCGGCCATCGTTTTGAACAGGGCGATGCGCTCCTCACCGGAAACCTGTCCGCGTGCAGGAATGACGCCTTTCGGCGAGCGCTCTAGCCGATCCTGCACGATCTGCTTGCGGATGGTCTCGCTGCCCTTTACGCCGAGGGAGCGGCGGATGTTGGCGAAAATCTCGTCGCGGGCGCTCATGCTGTCCGTCCCTTACGCTCGCGCTGCCAGCGCGCCTGGAATGTCTCCCCCTGTGGCGCCGGGAAATCGCGGTACTTTGTCCAGCCTTTCGAGAAGGGCAGCCATGTGAACCGGCCGCGCTGGCGGCCCGCAAATCCGAGGGTTGCCATCGCGGCTCTCGTGGCGAGGCGGTAAAGGGCAGGACGTCTGGCGAAAAAGCCCCAGAGCCCCAGGCCCGAGCGCACGGAAGCCGGCGTCAGGTGCCGTTCGAATTCCCGCTCGCGCCAATGACGCATCAACTTGGGCAGCGGAATGCGCACCGGGCACACGCTCTCGCATCGTCCACAGAAGGTGGAAGCGTTCGGCAGATGCCCCGCCTTGTCCACGCCGATCAGCGAAGGTGTGAGCACGGCTCCCATGGGGCCGGGATAAACCCAGCCATAGGCGTGTCCGCCAACCGCATGATAGACCGGGCAATGGTTCATGCAGGCGCCGCACCGGATGCAGCGGAGCATCTCCTCGAAGCTCGTGCCGAGCATGGAGGAGCGTCCGTTGTCGATGAGCACCACGTGGTAATTCTCGGGCCCATCCGCATCGCTGGCGCGGCGGGGACCGGTGGAGAAGGTGGTGTAGACCGACATTTCCTGGCCTGTCGCCGAGCGCGCGAGCACACGCAGCAGCTGGCTCACATCATCCAGCGTCGGCACCAGCTTCTCGATGGAGGCGAGCACGATATGCGTCTTCGGCAGGATCTGCGTGAGATCTCCGTTGCCCTCGTTGGTGACGATGATCGACGTGCCGGTTTCCGCTACCAGGAAGTTCGCGCCGGTGATGCCGACATCGGCTGCAAGAAACCGCTCGCGCAGCACGGCGCGCGCCTCGGTCAGCAGTTGGACGGGCTCCGACAAATCGCGCTTCGCATCGAGATGCGTATGCACGCGGCGGAAATCCTGCTCTACCTGCGTAGCGTTGAGGTGCACCGCAGGCGCGATGATGTGGCTCGGCAGCTCGTTGCGGAGCTGGATGATGTATTCGCCGAGATCCGTCTCGACAGGACGAATGCCATTGGCCTCAAGGTAGTGGTTGATCCCGATTTCCTCGGAGATCATCGACTTGCCCTTGGTCACCGTCTTCGCGCCGGAGTCGCGGCAGATGTTCAAGATGATCTCGCGTGCTTCCTCCGCATTGCGGGCGAAATGCACGTGTCCGCCGGACGCCTTCACCTTCTCCTCATAGGCTTCGAGATAGAGGTCGAGATGTTCGAGGGTGTGGTTCTTGATGTCGCGGGCGGAATCCCGCAGCGCTTCGAATTCGGGCAGCTTGTCGGCTGCAGCTTGGCGCTTGTCGATGAAGCCCTGCTTAACATTGTTCAGCGCTTTCTGCAGCTGAACATCATGAAGGGCGCGGGCAGCGTTCTGCTTGAATTGAGGAGACGTGGAGTGAACGTTCATGGCTGACTTGTCTTATTCCGCGTATCCCTGGCGAGGCCGATAGCCGGTTCGTCCGTCATGCCGGCGAGCACTTCGGCGACGTGCCGCACGGTGATCGGCTTGCCGTCGCGGCTGAGCTTTCCTGCCATGTTCATGAGACAGCCGAGATCGCCCGCGAGCAGGGTCGCGGCCTGCGCGGCTTCCACATTCTTGGTCTTGGCATCGACGATGGCGCCGGAGATGTCGCTGTACTTTACGGCAAAGGTTCCGCCGAAGCCGCAGCACACGTCGCTGTCGTTCATTTCGACGAGGGTCAGGCCCTTCACGCTCGCCAGCAGCTTGCGCGGCTGCCTCTTGACGTGGAGCTCGCGAAGGCCGGAGCAGGAATCGTGATAGGTGACGGTGCCGTCGAAGGATGCATCGACCTGCGTGACTCCGAGCACGTCCACCAGAAAGCTCGTCAGCTCATAGGTCCTGGAGGCGAGGGCATCGGCTTTGGCGCGCCAATTCGGATCGTCCTCGAACAGCTCCGGATAGTGCTTCCTGATCGTGCCGGCACAGGAGCCGGAAGGAGCGACCACGTAATCGAAGCCCTGAAAGGTCTCGATCATCCGCATGGCCAGATCCTTGGAGGTCCCGCGGTCGCCGGAATTGTAGGCGGGCTGGCCGCAGCAGGTCTGCACGGGAACCTCCACGATGCAACCCGCATCCTCGAGGAGCTTGACGGCGGCAAAGCCCACGGAAGGGCGCATCAGGTCGACGAGGCAGGTTACGAAGAGGCCGACCCGGGGCTTCCCGGGTCGGGCGGACGTCGGATCGCTCATTGGGTGACCTTCTGGCCCTGAGCGTCGAACTGCTTGAGATAAGCGATGAGATCGTTGATCCGCTGCTCGTCCTTGAGGCCGGCATAGATCATCTTGGTCCCGGGGATCTTGGCTTTCGGATTCTGGATGTATTCCTTGAAGGTCGCCTCATCCCAGGTGATCCCGGAATTCTTATTGGCGGGCGAGTAGTTATATCCTTCGACAGAGCCCGAGTGCCGGCCGATGAGGCCGTTCAGCTCTGGTCCAACGGCGTTTTTCGCATTCGGGCCAACCTGATGGCAGGCCCGGCATTGAGCGAAGACCTTCTCGCCGGCGGCCGCATCCTGGGCCTGAGCATGAGCGAGCCCTGCGAGCAGGACGGCGGCTGAGAGAACCAAGGCACGCATCAAAAACTCCTTTTCTGGACGAATGTCCCACTTTAGAGAGGCTCTACATTATTGGAAATCTCCCCCAAGGCCAGCTACCTTGTGGGAAAGCTGCTATGCCTTGAAAGCAGCCGGATAATGCCCGGGGAGGGTGTCATGACGATCGCATTCCCGAAGCCGGACGAGGCCGTTTTGGCCCGCCGCAAGGACATCATTGCAGGGCTGGGGCGGCTCGTGCCCTCCGAGGCCCTCATCGTTTCCGAGGATGAGCGCCGGGCCTTCGAGACCGACGGGCTCACTGCCTATCGCCAGATGCCCCTCGCCGTCGTGCTCCCATCCACGACGGAAGAGGTTTCGGCCATCATGCGCTTCTGCCATGAGCATGGGGTGAAGGTGGTGCCCCGCGGGGCGGGAACCTCGCTGTGCGGCGGGGCAATCCCCCAGGAGGACGCCATCGTTCTCGGCGTTGCCAAGATGAGCCAGGTGATCGACATCGATTTCGAAGGCCGTACCGCGAGGGTGCAATCGGGCATCACCAATCTCGGCATCAGCCAGGCTGTCGCGCATGAGGGCTTCTTCTACGCGCCTGATCCATCGAGTCAGCTCGCCTGCACCATCGCCGGAAACATCGCCATGAATTCCGGCGGCGCCCACTGCCTGAAATATGGAGTGACCACCAATAACCTGCTCGGCGTCACCATGGTGCTGCTCGACGGCACGGTGGTGGAGATCGGCGGCGAGCATCTCGATGCTCCCGGCTACGATCTGCTTGGGCTTATCTGCGGATCGGAGGGGCAACTCGGCGTCGTCACGGAAGCCGTAGTCCGAATCCTGCGTGCTGCGGAAGGTGCGCGCCCCGCGCTCATGGGCTTTTCCTCGGTGGAGGATGCCGGTGCCTGCGTTGCCGCGATCATCGGTGCGGGCATCATTCCGGTGGCGCTCGAATACATGGACAAGCCCGCGATCCAGATCTGCGAGGCCTTCGCCCATGCAGGCTATCCGCTCGACGTGGAGGCCATGCTGATCGTGGAGGTCGAGGGCTCGGATCAGGAAATCGACGACATGCTTCGACGCATCGTCGCGATTGCGGAGCCATTCAAGCCGAAGACCCTGAAGGTCTCGCAATCGGAAGCCGAGAGCGCCGCAATCTGGAAGGGCCGCAAGTCGGCCTTCGGCGCAACGGGACGGATTGCGGATTACATCTGCATGGACGGCACGATTCCCACGGGTCAGTTGCCATACGTGCTCAACCGCATCGATGAGATCGTGAAATCCTACGGCCTTGGCGTCGCCAACGTGTTTCATGCGGGCGATGGAAACCTGCACCCCCTCGTCATGTTCAACACGAACGTGCCTGGCGAGATGGAAAAGGCTGAGAAAGCAGGCGAGGACATCCTCAGGCTCTGCGTGGAAGTCGGCGGCTGCCTCACCGGTGAGCATGGGGTCGGCATCGAGAAGCGCGATCTCATGACGTGCCAGTTCAACAAGGTCGATCTCGCGCAGCAGATGCGCGTGCGCGGGGTGTTCGATCCGCTCTGGCTTCTCAACCCTGCCAAAGTGTTTCCCCTGGAAGGAAGGCTCGCTGCGTGACCAACCATCTTCCCCGCGACGAGCAGGACGCCTCGGACATCATTCGCGACGCATCAGAGAAAGGCATTCTGCTCAGCCTCTCCGGCCAGGGCACGAAAGCCGAGATGGGACGGCCCAACCAGACAGACGCCTCGATCTCTTCCGCGTCCCTGACGGGAATCACGCTCTACGAGCCAGCGGAAATGGTGATCTCCGCAAAGAGCGGCACTCCTGTGTCGGAGGTGGTTCGCACGCTTGCCGAGAAAGGGCAGCTTCTGCCCTTCGAGCCTATGGATTACCGTCCACTTCTCGGCACGCGGGGAGAGCCGACCATCGGCGCGGTGGCAGCCATGAACATCTCCGGTCCGCGCCGCATCATGGCGGGTGCTGCGCGCGACAGCCTCATCGGCGTGCGCTTCGTCAACGGACGCGGCGAGGTGGTGAAGTCCGGCGGGCGCGTGATGAAGAACGTTACCGGCCTCGATATCGTGAAGCTCATGGCGGGTTCCTGGGGTACGCTCGGCTTTCTGACGGAAGTGACATTCAAGGTTCTCCCCAAACAGGAGCGCATGACGACCCTCGTTCTGCGCGGCCTCAACGATGCGCAAGCGATCGATGCGCTTTCGCAGGCGCTTGGCTCGCCCTTCGATGTGACTGGGGCCGCCCACATTCCGGCGCGTGACCGGCAAGGTGCGAGCACGCTGATCCGTCTCGAAGGTTTTTCCGTCTCGGTCGATTACCGGCTTGGCGAGCTGCGCCGCCTGCTCAAGCGCTTCGGCGGCTCCACGGATATTCTCGAAGGCCGCGGCGCGGAGGCGGTGTGGCAATCGCTGCGGGATGCCACCGTGCTCACCGACGGCGCGGATCGCGCGATCTGGCGCGTCTCGACCGCCCCGACCAAAGGCCCTGAATTCACCAAGCGCGTTGCGCAGGCCCTCGAAGCGCAATGGTACTACGATTGGGGTGGCGGTCTCATCTGGATCTCGACCTCCGGTGACGGCGATGCGGGAGCATCGGTGCTGCGGGAGACGACACAGTCCCTGGGCGGTCACGCGACGCTCGTGCGTGCGCCTGCCGAAATCCGCTCATCCGTCGATGTGTTCGAGCCGCAGAACGAAGCGGTGATGACGCTGACCAAAGGCATCAAGGCCTCTTTCGACCCGTCTGGAATTCTCAATCCGGGCCGGATGTATGCGGGCATCTGAAATGTCAGGTTCCGCTGTCTTGAGCCCTGCAGTCGACAAGAGCGGGACGAGGGCAGCCGTTTATGCTTTTTTTGCTGCCGCTCTCATTGCATTGACCGCCGCGATCCTGCTCGCCATGGGGCGCATCCTGATCTGCAAATGCGGCACTGTGGAGCTCTGGCATGGCGTGGTGCGCGATTCCGGCAACTCGCAGCACCTGACCGACTGGTACACGCCGTCTCACATCATCCATGGCTTCCTGTTCTATCTGGGCACATGGGTCATCGGTTTCGTTCGCGGCAAGGCGCTGCCCTTTGGGGTGGCGCTTCTCATCGCCATCGGCTTGGAGGCCGCCTGGGAGATCGTCGAGAACACCAACATGGTGATCGAGCGCTACCGCGCGACGAACATCGCCCTCGACTATTACGGGGACAGCGTTCTCAATTCCGTATCCGATATTTTCGCCATGATCGTCGGGTTCTTTCTAGCGCGAACCCTTCCAATCTGGGTGACGGTGCTTCTGGCCATATCGATGGAAGCGGTTACCGCGTACTGGATCCACGACAATCTCGCCCTCAATATCATCATGCTGATCCATCCGGTTGATGCCATCAACCAATGGCAATCGGCAATCTGAGATAAAGCGATGCAAACCAACTTCACGCCCGAGCAGCTTGAAAACCCGGCCATGGCCGCTTCGGAGAAGATTCTCCGGACCTGCGTCCATTGCGGCTTCTGCACGGCAACCTGCCCGACCTATCTGCTTCTCGGCGACGAACTCGATTCACCGCGCGGGCGCATCTATCTCATCAAAGACATGCTGGAGAGCGGCAAGCCCGCATCAGCGGAGGTGGTGAAGCATATCGACCGCTGCCTGTCGTGCCTGTCCTGCATGACCACCTGTCCGTCCGGCGTGCATTACATGCATCTCGTCGATCATGCCCGCGCCTATATCGAGGAGACGTACCATCGTCCCTGGCACGATCGGCTCCTGCGCGGCTTGCTCGCGCGCATCCTGCCCTATCCGAAGCGCTTCCGCGTTGCCATGGGTGCCGCGATCCTGGCAAAGCCCTTCAAGGGTCTGATCGGCGCGCTGCCGGTCCTCGGCAACCGGCTGGGGGCAATGGTCGATCTGGCGCCGGCCCGCATGCCCGCCCGCTCGCCGCTGGACCAGCCCGGCACGTTTAAGGCCGAAGGGGAGAGGCGCGGACGGGTCGCGATCCTGTCCGGCTGCGCCCAGCCGGTGCTCAAGCCCGGCTTCAACGAGGCCGCCATCCGCCTGCTCAACCGGCATGGTGTCGATGTGGTGCAGCCGAAAGGCGAGGGGTGCTGCGGCGCGCTCGTTCATCACATGGGCCGCGAGGAGCAGGGCCACACCTTCGCCAAGCGCAACATCGACGCCTGGATCGCCGAAATGGACGGGGAGGGGCTGGATGCCATCATCATCACGGCCTCCGGTTGCGGCACCACGATCAAGGATTACGGCTTCATGTTCCGGGACGATCCGGCCTATGCCGAGAAGGCGGCCCGGGTTTCGGCCATCGCCAAGGACATCACCGAGTATGTCGCCTCCCTTGATCTGATGAACCCGGTACGAGAGACCGACCTCGTCGTGGCTTACCACTCGGCCTGCTCCATGCAGCACGGCCAGGCAATCCGCACCGAGCCCAAGACCCTGCTCAAGAAGGCGGGCTTTGCCGTGAAGGACGTCCCGGAAGGCCATATCTGCTGCGGCTCGGCAGGCACCTACAACCTGCTTCAGCCGGAGATCGCCAATCAACTCCGGGCCCGAAAAGTTGCCAATATCGAGCGGACGAAGCCGGACCTGATTGCCACCGGCAATATTGGCTGCATGACCCAGATCGGCAAGGGAACCGAGATCCCGCTGGTCCATACGGTCGAGCTTCTGGATTGGGCGACCGGCGGCCCCATGCCCGAAACCCTTGAGAAAGCGGGATTCCAGAAGCGGGTCTCCCAGCCGTTAACCATTGCGGCCGAGTAAGTCTGTCACAGGGTTGCGCAACGAAATTTTGTTTTCATCTGGCCTGACTCTGGGTTAAAAGGTGCCGATAGAGTGAAATTTGGGGTGAAGGGCCGGCGCCATGTCTTCGGGTTGGACGTCTTTCAGAAACCGTTTCGGCGGCAAGAAGCCGGGTGAAGAGGTCGTCAGCGTCCTGTCGGCGCAGGGTGACGTTGCGGTATCCTCTGCTGCGACTGCTGCCGCTATGACCGCTCCGCCCGAAAAGGGTGAGCCGATTGTCGTGCGCCCCAATGGGGCTCTCGATTCGGTGGGGCAGAAGAACGAGCTGATCCGCGTCCGCTTCGCCAACATGATCGACCGGCTGGAGGAAATCCGCAGCCTGAAGGAGGACTTCGCCCTCCTGAGCGAGCCGGTGAGCGAGCTCATCCGCAGCTATCCCCAGCTTCAGTCGCGCCTGCTGGAGACGGAGGCCGTGCTCAGGCAGGAGAGTGAGACCACCTCATCGCTCCGCCGCGAACTGCACGATCTCAACACGGTCCATGCCCGCACCATGGACGATCTGGCCGCCACGGTCTCCCAGCTGCGCAAGGCCGAGTCGAAGACCCGCGAACAGGAATCCTACATCGAGGACCTGCGCCTCAATGTGAAGGACAAGGAGGCGATGGTCGCCGACCTGGAGAACCAGCTCTCCATCGAGACCGAGCGCGCCCGCAACATCACGGAAGAGAACCAGGCCCTCCGCCTGGAGGCGCAGGAAGCCGACCAGACCGTCGCCCGCGCTGAGCGCGAACTCATCGAAATCCGCGAGCGCAACGGCCTTCTCGATCACGAGGTGAAGCGCCTGCAGAAGGTGGCGGAAGATCAGAATTACCGTCTCTCCAGCCTCACCAACCGCTATGGCGAGATCGAAACCCAGCTCGAGGCCACCCGCCAGCGCGCCTCCGAGCTTGAGACCAAGCTCATGGCCGAGCAGGTGCTACGCCAGCGTCTGGAAACGCAGCTCGATTCTGAGCGTTCCTCGCATCAGACGGATCTCTCGGCACTCGACATGAAGATCGAAGGCCTCAACTCCCGCCTTGGCGCGACCGACAAGATCCTGTCGCATACCCGCGACCAGCTGCGCGACAAAAACGAGGCGCTGCGTTCCGTCGAGCGCAACCTCAAAGAGACCACCATCGAGAAAAACACCCTCGACCGCCGTCTCGAGGCGACCCAGCAGGAGGTCGAGCGTCAGGTGGCCATGGTCAACGAACTCCAGCGCTCGCGCATCGAACTGCAGGAGCGCGTCGAGATGCTCAACAAGGCCATCGCCGCCAAGGACTTCCAGATCGAGAGCTCCGACAACAAGCTCACGAGCCTCACCGAGCGTATCGACCAGCTCACCAAGCGCTTCGAGCAGGATCGCAACGCATTGGAGGCGGCCAATCGCCGCCTCACGGAAGAGCTGCAGAACGAGAAGGCCGAACGCTCCCTCGTGCAGGGCGCTCTGGAGATCGCGCGCGAAAGCCGCATCAAGATCCAGAAGAAGTACATCGCGCTCCGCAAGAAGACCCGCCTCGACGCGCAGGAGGACGACGCCGGTCTCCTCGACGAGGAAGAGGTCGAAACGAACGTCCATCCGCTGAAATCCACGGATGCCGAGTAAGAAAAAAGCCCCGCTGATGCGGGGCTTTTGCTTTTTTGGCTCATAAGCAGCGCTCGAGCCTCAGATCGCTCTCACGAGAGCATGGCGCTTGCGTCCGACTGTCAGCATGAGAACGTTGTCGCGAAGGTGGGCATTGGTTGCGAGCGCCTCCTCATCGGTGATGGTCTCGCCATTCAGCTTCGCCCCACCGCCTTTGATCAGGCGGCGTCCTTCACTGCGCGAAGTGACGAGGCCCGCTATGTGCAGGAGGGCCGCCACGGACAGGCCTGCATCCAGCTGGGAGGACGCAACGTCGATGCTGGGCAATCCCTCGGGTGCAGCGCCTTCCGAGAAGGTGCGGTGAGCTGTCTCCGAGGCCTCGCGGGCAGCGTCTTCTCCATGCGCGAGGCGTGTTGCTTCATCCGCGAGAATGCGCTTCGCCTCGTTGATCTCCGAACCCCGCAGCTTGCCCAGTCGCTGCACCTCATCGAGCGGCAGTTCCGTAAAGAGGCGCAGGAACCGTGCAACGTCATCGTCTTCCGTGTTGCGCCAGAACTGCCAGAACTCGTAAGGGCTGAGGTTCTCCCTGTTGAGCCAGATCGCGCCGCTTGCCGTCTTGCCCATCTTGGTTCCCGCCGACGTTGTCAGAAGCGGAGTCGTCAAGCCGAAAAGCTGCCGCTGGTCAATGCGCCGTGCCAGTTCGATGCCGTTGACGATGTTGCCCCATTGATCCGATCCGCCCATCTGCAGCACGCAAGCGTGCCGGCGCGACAGCTCCAGAAAGTCGAATGCCTGGAGAACCATGTAGTTGAATTCGAGCAGCGTCAGAGGCTGCTCGCGCTCGAGCCGCAGGCGCACGCTGTCGAAGGAGAGCATGCGGTTGATGGTGAAGTGCGTGCCGAATTCCCGCAGGAACGGAAGGTAGCGCAGGGGATCCAGCCAGTCGGCGTTATCCACCATCACGGCATCCGTCGGCCCGTCGCCGAAGGTCAGGTATTGCGAAAACACTTTTCTGATCCCGGCGCTGTTGTGCGCGATCTGCTCATCGCTGAGCAAGGGACGGCTCGCGTCGCGGAAGCTAGGATCGCCGAGTTGCGTCGTGCCTCCGCCCATCAGAATGATGGGTTTGTGACCGGTCTTCTGCAGCCATCGCAGCACCATGATCTGCACGAGGCTGCCCACATGGAGGCTATCCGCCGTGGCATCGAAGCCGATGTAAGCCGCAATGGGGCCCTTGCAGAGCGTCTCGTCGAGCGCTGCAAGATCGGTGCATTGATGAATGAAGCCGCGCTCGGTGAGCGTCTTCAGAAAAAGTGATTGTGGAATTGTCATTTTCATATCTCCGGGGCTTTTGAAAGCCGCAGTCCGGAGACCGATCCAGAAATGAAAACGCCGCCGGAATGCGGCGGCATGGATCGTGAGGTCGCAACCAAACGCAGCCGCCCTATGGGGACGGCGTATAATAGCTGACGAAAATGGTGCGGCTCGTGATCATGCTTGTGGTTGTAGAGGAACGCGAGGCCATGTCAATCGACATGTTCCTCGATAGCTCAAGTCTGTCTTGAGAGCGCTCCTGAAAACTGCCAGGCTTTGAACCGCTTACCCTTCATCCTGATTTGCTCCGAGCAGGAAATCGTCCATGGCCTTCGATCCGTCAGCGTTTCGAGATCACATTCGTTCCGTGCTCGACCGGCATGCTCATGCCTTTGACCCTGCGCCTGCTCGGAGCGCCTTGCTCCGTGAGCAGATCGAGCGTGGCGACGACATCCATTCCCGCTCCACATTTCCCGGTCACGTCACCACGTCGGCGTTCGTCCTTGATGGGGCAGGGGGGCGGGTTCTGCTCATTCATCACCGCTCGCTTGCCCGATGGCTGCAGCCCGGCGGGCACTATGAGGCCCCGGAGACCCTCGAAGCCTCCGCCTTGCGCGAGGCCTTCGAAGAGACGGGCGTGCAGGGTCTCGTGATCGATCCGTGGCATGGGGCGTCGGGAATTCCCATCGACATCGACAGCCATCTCATTCCTGCCCGCCCTGGGAAGGGTGAGCCGGAGCATTGGCACCACGATATCCGCTATATCGTGAGAGCGGAGGTGGGCGCTGTTCATCCCGATCTCGCGGAGGTGCACGCAGCCTCATGGCGAGATGTGGCAGAGCTGGAAGGCATCGCTCCCGAAGCCTTGTACAATATGCGCAAGCTTGGCCTTGTGCGCCCCTAACATTACGCGAAGCCGCGCTTACATTTCAGATTCATGATCCATGCGCGAAGGAGGCTTACCATGAACGATCAGGAACGTGAGGTGATTGCCGACATCTTCCGGCGTCTCGAACAGGTGGCCAACCAGCCCCGCGATCCGGAAGCCGAGCGCTTCATCGCAGAGAAATTGCGCCAGCAACCCTATGCGCCCTATGCCATGGCGCAGACGGTCTTCGTGCAGGAACAGGCGCTGGCACGGCTGCAGCAAGAAAACGATCAGTTGCGTGCCGAGCTCGATCACGCCAGCCGCCAGCCGCAGCAGAGCGGCGGGTTCCTCTCCAGCATCTTCGGCGGGGGCGCGCGTCCACCGGAGCCGGCTTACAATACACCTCCTGCGCGCCGTGCTTCTCCCTGGGGCGCGCCTCAGGGAACGCCTCAGCAATCCTATGGCGTACCGCCTCGGGCGCAGGCCGGACCATGGGGCGGGGGCATGATGCAGCCGCGCGGCGGCTTTCTGCAGTCGGCGCTCTCGACCGCCGCGGGCGTCGCCGGCGGCATGATGATCGCCAACGCCCTGTCGCATGCGTTCAGCGGCAACGACAATCCCACCGATGCAGCCGCCTCGTCGCTCGCCGATCTCGGCAATGATCAGGGCGGCAATACGGATCTCGCCGGCATCACGGATTCTCTCTATGGGAATCATGACCAGAGCGGCGATGACTTTTCCGACTTTGGCGGCGATGCCGGTGACGACGGCGACTGGGCTTAAAAAGCAGGGGCGCTCACGAAACGCAAAAACGCCCGCCATTTGGCGGGCGTTTTTCATGACGGTGCTGACTCGGATCAGATCACGATCACATTCGTGCCGACCTTCACGCGGTTGTAGAGATCGACCACGTCTTCGTTGAGCATCCGAATGCAACCGGAAGAGACGGCCTGGCCGATGGTGTGCGGCTCGTTGGTGCCATGAATGCGGTAGAGCGAGGAGCCGAGATAGAGAGCGCGTGCGCCGAGGGGATTGTCCGGGCCGCCCTCCATGAAGCGTGGAAGGTCCGGACGGCGCTTCAGCATCTCTGCCGGCGGACGCCAGCTCGGCCACTCGCGTTTCATGGACACTGTCTTGCGGCCCGCCCATTCGAAGCCCGGACGACCGACGCCGATGCCGTAGCGAATGGCGCGTCCGCCCTCCTGCACGAGATAGAGGAACTTCTCGTTCGTATCGACGACGATGGTGCCTGGCCGCTCCTTACCGCGATACGAAACGATCTGGCGCTGGAATTCCGGCGAGATCGCATAGTCGATGCTGTTGTCGTAGCCGGGATCGGAATACGACTGCGGCAGGGTGGCGACATGCGTGCGGGTGCGCACGGAGCCCGTCGCATATGGGTCGGAGCCGCGCGTGGCCGGACGGGTCACCAGGGGATAGCCTCCGTTATAGCCATCCTGCGTGCGGGCGTAGGGATAGTAATCGTATTCCGGGGCAATGTAGGTGTTACCGTAGTAAGACCCACCTCCATACACGGATTGTGCTGATGCCGAAGCCGGCAGAAGGGCGGCAAAAAGCATTGCTGTGCAAGGGATCCAAGCGCGCATAGGAGCATCCTAGTTTGTTGTTTCGAACAATAAACGACAAGCGCGGCTTTTGTTTCCAATGAACGGCCCCGCTCTATGCGCCAGCGCACATCGGCTTTTCTGTCGACAGTCTGAAACGAGGGATGAAGCGATGTTTAAATTGCTGTAAGGGCTTCACTCTTCTGCGAAGGCTTCCATCCTGGAGGCACGCGCCTCACATCGTCGTGATTTGAATGCAATACGGTCCCGCCCTGCGGGCAGCCGCGGGCATCGCGGTTCTGTCTTTCATGGACGCAGTCATCAAAGGGATGTCCGTCTATTATCCGACCTTCCAGGTCGCCTTTCTGCGCTTCGCCTGCGGGACCATCATCGCGACCGGCGTCGTCGCGGTCATGCGGCCGGGCTGGCCGAGCCGCGAGACGGTTCAAGCCAATGTGCTGCGCTCCGTGATCGCCGTCATCACAGCGGTCAGCTTCTTCTATGCGTTGGGTCAATTGCCTCTGGCTGAAACCCTCGTCTTGTCATTCCTCTCGCCCATGTTCATCGCGCTCTTCGGGCTGCTGATGCTCAAGGAGCGGGTGGACCCGAGGATCATCGCCGCCATCGCCATCGGCTTCGGCGGGACGCTCATCGTCGTTCTGGGCCAGACGGAGGAGGCGGGGTCGTCACGGTCCTGGATGGGCGTCGGTGCGGCCCTCCTGTCGGCGGTCACCTATGCCCTGAGCCTCGTGCTGCTGCGCCAGCGGGCCCAGCGGGACAAGTTTCTGCACATCGTCTATTTCCAGAATATCGGTCCGGCCCTTCTCGTTCTTCCCTTCGGCCTCTGGGCCTGGCAGCCCTTGAACCTGATGCACCTCGCCTGGTTCATGCTCATGGGCGTCCTCGGCGTCATCGGTCACGTGCTCATGGCAACGGCTTATGCCAAGGCGGAGGCTGCCCGCCTCGCGCCTCTGGAATACACCGCCCTGATCTGGGCCGTCTTGATCGGCTATGGGGTATTCAGCGAGGTCCCGACCTTGGCGACCCTCGCGGGTGGTCTCCTCATCGTGGCCGCCGCCATGCTGACCAGCCGGCGGTAGAACCTATTCCTCGAAGTCGCGGCTCTTGGCATCCACTTCTTCGACGATGGCTCGGGCATTCTCGATGAGATCCCGGATGTCGAAGGGGGTGTCTCCGTCCTCGAAGCGGTTGGTTAACGCAGAAAGAGGCGCGATGACTGCCATCTTGTGGGGATGAGCTACCACAGGCTCGGACCCGTAATCGTCATCCATGGTTACCCACTTAAACCCAGCGACCCGAACGAGCTCGTCTCCAATAAGAACCCCGATGGCCTCCTGCTCCTCGACAGCATGATCTGCAATGGCTCTGAGATCGAGAAAACGCTGAGCGCTCTCGATGGAGACATGAGCAAGGAGGCCGGCAAGCAGGACCCGCCGCTCGGTCAGGAGGGTTTTATGGTCAGCCCAGAGGGATTGATAAAGCGGCTGGCTGTTCATGCAACTCAGTTACTAGCCAACACATCGAAGCCAATCAAGCTCGTCTGAGAGTCTTGACTCCTTCAAAGCTCCTCCTTATCTCGCCATCGTCGTTAGCACTCGTCGTCCGACAGTGCTAACAAGGCATTCAAGACCAAGGCGTGGCCATCGGGGCCACGTTAAGTCAAAGGGGAAGTTCCATGAAGTTCCGTCCGCTGCACGACCGCGTCGTCGTCCGCCGCATCGAGGCCGAAGAGAAGACGGCCGGCGGCATCATCATCCCGGATACCGCCAAGGAAAAGCCGCAAGAGGGCGAAGTCGTCGCCGTCGGCGCTGGCGCCCGCGATGAGAGCGGCAAGGTCGTTGCTCTCGATGTGAAGGCCGGCGATCGCGTCCTGTTCGGCAAGTGGTCCGGCACCGAGGTGCGTATCGACGGTCAGGATCTCCTGATCATGAAGGAATCCGACATCATGGGCATCGTCGGCTAATCAAGCCTTCGACCCATCACAGATTTCCAATTTAACTGGAGGCTAAGCCTATGGCTGCCAAAGACGTTAAGTTTTCTACCGAAGCCCGCGATAAGATGC
>NZ_FMVJ01000009.1 GCF_900102135.1 Microvirga guangxiensis | reverse complement strand
GAAAAGCAAGATTCTTTGCCCTTAAAGACGAGATGCCGATCAGGTTTGTTCGGTGCTCTTTGATCCTGCGTGTGAAAGCGGTGCTGTATCTGGCGCGATACGATCGACGGTGGCGAGCCAACGGGCTTCCTTGTGATAGGTCCGGAGCAAGGCGATCTTGGCGAACTCTGTCAGGTCCCGTTTCATCTCCATCGCAGCCAGCCGCACACCCCTGTAAACGCTGTCTCACTTTTAGGGGGAAAAATCTCGATTTTATCGGCAAAATCTCACATTTACCGGCAAAGGCTTGCCCTTGATTTTGTTGAGTTCCTTATCTCGCCTTTAGGGGCAAAGCGACAGATTGCGCGAGAGCCGTTCGTCTTGCGCGAGGTCGGATCCATGACCCGCGAATTGTTCGAAGGCGCGCTGCGCCGGCATGGCATCGCCATCAAGCCGCGCTTGGTCCTCGGCAGCCGCGAAGCCATGAAGGAAGCGGTCGCGGCCGGAATCGGCCTTGGCATCGTCCTCAACCAAGAGGTTGGATCCGACCTCCGCGTGCGGGGCATCGAGGTTGATGGAATCGAAGCCACTGCCGCCGAATACGTCGTGACGCTTCCGGATCTCGCTCAACGCGGAGCGGTGCGGGAATTCATCTCGACCGCGCGATCGGTTTATCTGGAGCAGGACGCCCAGGACTGAATTAAGCAAGCTGCGCAAAATGCTGCTCGCTCCCCGTGCTCATCGAGCGCTTCAACCCGGCTCCAGGCCCGTGCCTGTCAGCGTGCTGGGAAAACTCGAAGGTCAGGCTTCAGTCATCCTGTCCCCTCGCCTTCCGGTGCAGAAAGTCGATCAGGAGGCGGGCTCCATCGTACGGGGCCCGGTCATTCACGATTGTCAGATCGACCGTAAGCGGGGGGATCGTACGCGAGCGCTCAAGTCGGGCGCCGAGATCAGCATCGTCGCCCCTGCCCCGTCCCGCCAAGCGAGCCGCAAGAACGTCCCTTGGCGCCGTTATCTCCACGAGCGATACGTTCGCAAGATCACGCCGCGCGGTCTCGACAATCATCCGTGAAACATTGCAGACGACGATCTGGCCCGCCGCGGCTACGGCGGAGCAGTGACCCGGAATGGCATAGCCATGACCATGAGCCCGCCACGCGAGCGCAAACCGCCCCTCGGCGACGCCACGCTCAAACTCGGTATCGTCGATCGTGTCGTGTTCCTCCCAGACAGACGAGGAGCGTGTCACCAGCCGGCGGGGAAAGACGATGCGCGGACACGACGCCAGCTCTCTCGTCGCAATCTGGAGAAGAGTGTCCTTGCCCGCCCCGCTGGGGCCGACCACTAAAACGAACCCACCCGTCATCGTCAGATGATCCGCTGGCCATTGCGCCGGACCTCGCGGACGACCGGAGTCTCGCCTTTCATATGCACACGAACCAGATCGGCCCGCTTGCCGACTGCGATCTCGCCGCGGTCGGAGAGGCCCGTCGCTGAAGCGGGATTCTTTGTGACCGTCCGGATGGCCTCGGGCAGCGTCATCGCCGGAGCGCGGCTCGGCAGCTCGAATGCCGCCATCAGCAGGCTCGCCGGGACATAATCGGACGACAGGATGTCGAGCACGCCTTCCTGGGCGAGTGTTTCCGCCGCCACATTGCCCGAATGCGAGCCACCCCTGATGAGGTTGGGCGCTCCCATCATCACGGTGATCCCTTCGGCATGGCTCGCTTTGGCCGCCTCGAGCGTCGTGGGGAATTCGGCAAGAGCGACACCCTCCCGGATCGACTGTTCCACCTCTTCCAATGTCGTGTCGTCATGGCTGGCCAGGGGAATGTTCCGGCTCTGCGCAAGGGCGACGAGTGCCGGCCTGTTGGCAGCCGAGCGCTCGCCGTTGAAGCGCTGCTTCTGCGCGACCATCGTTTCGAATTCAGCCAGGGAATTGCCCATCTTTCCGTTGTAGTAGATCTGGTACTTCGTCAGATCACGGAACTGTCGCTGGCCCGGTGTGTGGTCCATCAGGGAGATCAACCCGACCGGATAACGTGCGACGAAATCCTCCACCATTTCGACCACTCCCGGCGACGGGATCTCGCAGCGCAGATGTGTCAGATGCTCGCAGCGGAGCAGGTTGTGACGGCGGCCTTCGTCGATGGCCTCGGCGAGCTGGATGAGCTCCGCGCCAAGGCCTCCGCCGTCCACATCGACACCGGCCCGCAGACTATCGAAGACCGTCGTGATGCCTGAGGAAGCAATCTGCGCGTCGTAGGCGAGCACCGCCCCGAGCGGATGCCAGCGGACCTTCGGACGAGGCACGTAGTGGCTTTCCAGGTGATCCGTATGGAGCTCGATGAGCCCAGGAATGAGGTAATCCTCATCCAGATCGGAACCGCGCTCAGGCGGCTTTCCTTCGCCGAGTTCGACGATGAGGCCGTCCTCGACGGCGACCCAGCCATGCAGGATGTCGTCGGAGAGAACGATCTTCGCGTTTTGGAGGATGGTGATGTGATCGGTCATTGATTCAGCCCCTTGTCAGGCCGTCTTAGCTGCGAAGTGCGTCACATCGACGACATGCGTTGCGACCTTGTCGCGAACATCCTCGTCGTGGAAGATTCCGATGATCGCGACGCCGGCCTTTTTCTTGCGCTCGACGAGGTCCACGACCACGGCCCTGTTGCGGGCGTCCAATGAAGCCGTCGGCTCATCGAGAAGCAGCACCGGACGATCCGCGATCAGACCCCGCGCGATGTTCACGCGCTGCTGCTCGCCGCCGGAGAAGGTGGCCGGAGGGAGTGTCCAGAGCCGTTCGGGAACGTTCAAGAGAGACAGGTATTCCTCTGCCCTGTCTTGTGCCACTTGAGAGTCGAGCCCACCCTCGCGACCGGCGGCGGCGACGATCTCAAGCGCGCCGACGCGCGGGATGACACGCAGGAACTGGCTCACATAGCCCATGACGTGGCGACGCATCGCAAGGATCCGCCGAGGCTCGGCCGTCGCCACATCGATCATTTCGCCGCCGTCGCGGATCCAGATATGGCCCGCATCGCAGCTGTAATTGCCATAGACGATCTTGAGGAGCGACGACTTTCCGGCGCCGGAAGGGCCGCCGAGAACGATGCATTCCCCCGGAGCAGCCGAGAAGTTTACGTCGGAGACGACATCCAGGCGCACGCCCTCATGCAGGTGCAGGGTGAAGGCCTTGGAGACGCCATCGAGCTGAACGAGAGGTTGCATGATCAGGCTGCCAGGACAGAAGAGACGAGGAGTTGGGTGTAGGGCTGATGAGGATCGTCGAGAACGCGGTCGGTCAGGCCCGCTTCGATCACGCGCCCGCCTTTCATGACCATGATCCGGTGCGACAGAAGCCGGGCGACGGAGAGGTCGTGCGTGACGATGATGACGGCGAGCCCGAGCTCGCTCACCAATCCGCGGATCAGGTCGAGGAGGCGCGCCTGAACCGAGACGTCGAGCCCTGAGGTCGGCTCGTCCATGAAGACGAGACGCGGGTGGGTCACGAGGTTTCGCGCGATCTGGAGGCGCTGCCGCATTCCGCCGGAGAACGCCTTGGGAATGTCGTCGATCCGGCCGCGGTCGATCTCGACGCGACCGAGCCAGTCCAGGGACGTCCCGCGGATATTCCCGTAGTGACGCGCTCCAACCGCCATGAGCCGCTCGCCGATATTGCCGCCGGCGGAGACGCTCATGCGCAATCCTTGCGTGGAATCCTGCCGCACGAAGCCCCAATCCGTCCGCAGCAGCAGACGCCTCTCGGCCTCCGTCAGGGTGGCCAGGTCGCGGGCAATGCCGTCACGCATCCGGTAGCGGATCGAGCCGGCGCTCGCCTCCAGCTCCGTCGCGAGGAGGCTGAGCAGGGTCGACTTTCCGGAGCCCGACTCGCCGACGACGGCCAGAACCTCGCCCTCGTAAAGATCGAAGGAAACGTCGGCGCAACCGATGCGCTCGCCGTAATACCTGGTCAGGTCGCGGACGGACAGAAGCGGCGCGTCCGGCAGATCGTTAAGCATGGGTGCTGTCTCCTGTCAGAGCTGCCGGAGCATCGGCCAGCATGGAACCGCGGTGCCCGGCGGACCGGCGCTCCTCGCAGAAATCGCTGTCGGAGCAGACGAACATGCGCCCGCCGCGATCGTCCATGATGACCTCGTCGAGATAGACGCCGGTGGCTGCGCACAGAGCGCAAGGATCCTTGAAGGTCTGGATGCGGAAGGGATGATCCTCGAAGTCGAGGCTTCTCACTTCCGTGTAGGGTGGAATGGCGTAGATGCGCTTCTCGCGTCCGGCCCCGAAAAGCTGCAGGGCCGCCATCAGGTGCATCTTGGGATTGTCGAATTTCGGCGTCGGCGACGGATCCATGATGTAGCGTCCCGCGACCTCAACCGGATAGGCATAGGTCGTGGCGATGTGCCCATGGCGCGCGATGTCCTCGTACAGCTTCACGTGCATGAGGCCGTATTCGGCGAGCGCGTGGAGTTTGCGCGTCTCGGTTTCTCGCGGCTCGAGGAATCGAAGAGGCTCCGGGATCGGCACCTGGTAGACGATCACCTGGCCCTCCCGGAGCGTCTCTTCCGGTATCCGGTGCCGCGTCTGGATGACCGTCGCCTCGCGGGTATGGGTCGTCGTGCGCACGCTGGCCGTCCGCTCGAAGAACTTGCGGATCGAGACGGCGTTGGTGGTGTCGTCGGATCCCTGATCGATGACCTTCAGGACGTCGTCGCGACCGAGGATCGATGCCGTTACCTGCACTCCGCCCGTGCCCCAGCCATATGGCATCGGCATCTCGCGGGAGGCGAAGGGCACCTGATAGCCGGGGATGGCGATGGCCTTCAGGATCGCCCGACGGATCATCCGCTTCGTCTGTTCGTCGAGATAAGCGAAGTTGTAGCCAGCCTCCGGCGAGGCAGCGGCCGATACATGGGTGCTCATTCTGCGGCCTCCGAGAGATGAGTGGCCTGAGCCCGCTCGTGCTCGGCGCGCATGCGGCGCACGAGATCGAGCTCGGCCTGGAAATCGACATAGTGCGGCAGCTTCAGGTGCTCGACGAAGCCTGTGGCCTGCAGGTTGTCCGCATGAGAAAGGACGAACTCTTCATCCTGCGCAGGCGCCACCACATCCTCGCCGAGCTCGCGAGCCCTCAGGCTGCGGTCGACGAGCGACATGGCCATGGCCTTGCGTTCGCTCTGTCCGAAGACGAGACCGTAGCCCCGCGTGAACTGAGGCGGCACCGCGGCAGACCCCTTGAACTGACTGATCATCTGGCACTCCGTCACCGTCAGACGACCGAGCGGCACAGGGAAGCCGAGCTCCTGGGGTGTGAACTCCACCTCGACCTCCCCCACGCGGACCTCTCCCACGAAGGGATGCGTGCGGCCGTAACCGCGCTGGGTCGAGTATCCGAGCGCAAGAACGAAACCCTCGTCCCCTCTCGCGAGCGCCTGCAGACGCAGATCGCGCTCGGCGGGAAAGTTCAGGGGCTCGCGGGTGAGGTCGCCGACAGGCGCTTCGTCCTGCAACGCGCTCGATGCCTCGATCAGCCCTTCCGCATCGAGGAGATCGGTCACGCGCGGCGTGCCGTCTTCGTCCGGTTGCACCTCGACCTCTGCAGGAGCCACAGGCGCCTCGCCGTTGGCCATGAGCATGAAATCGAGAAGACGATGCGTGTAATCGAAGGTCGGTCCGAGAACCTGGCCGCCAGGAAGATCCTTGTAGGTCGCCGAGATCCTGCGCCGGAGCTCCATCCGTGCCGTATCGACGGGCTCGGAATAGCCGAAGCGGGGCAGCGTTGTGCGGAATGCGCGCACCAGGAACACGGCTTCGATCAGATCGCCCCGCGCCTGCTTGAGAGCCAAAGCGGCGAGCTGACGATCGTACAGCGAGCCCTCCGTCATCACCCGGTCGACGAGCAGGCTCATCTGCTCGGCGATCTGCTCCGTCGCAAGCTCCGGCACGGCAGGATCGCCGCGCCGTGCATGCGCAAGAAGACGATGGGCATTGTCGATGGCGGCCTCGCCGCCTTTCACGGCCACATACATGGTCTAGATCTCCTCGACGAGACGGGTGGTGCGCGGCAGACCGACGACGCAATCCGGCGCAGCGAGCAGCACGTCGAGGCCACGCGGAAAGAGCGTGCGGTTCGCACGAACAATGTCGGCCAAGCCGCGCGGCCATGGCGACGCCAGGAAAATCCGGCTTCCGGGAATGCCGGGCCCCGTCAGCCTCCATCCCTCCGCCTCGGAGAGATCGGAGACGGCGAAGACGAGGGTCGTCGAACGGTCTGGGTATTCTGCCGTGCCGAGTGCGAAGCGCTCCACAGGCAGGGACCGTTCCGGATCGGCGACCAGCGCGAAGGCGGCCTCCTCCGGCCTGCTCACGATGGTGGCGCCGGTATGGAAGCGGAGGAACTCCGCGACCGCCGGCTCAGCCGCGAGCCGCGCATCGATCCAGATCGGTGCTTCGTGATCGGCCAATGCCAGGGCGATGGCGGCGAGTTCGGGAGAAAGAGGCCGCGGCGGGTCAAGGTCGCTGGGCAGCGGCTGAAGAGAGCCCGGACACGCAAAGGCATTCATCACGGCGCCGAAAATTTGCTGCGCGTTGGTGACCTGATCGGCAAAGCCGAGGGCGAGAGCGCTCATCAGTCTTCTCCCCGCACCATGGTGAAGAAGTTCACGCGTGTCGCAGCCGTCTGGCGCTCGCGCACCGCACGCTCTCCGGCCAAGCGAAGTTCGATCGGCTTCAGCGCGTCCTCGGTCACTCTGCTGTGACGAGGGCTCTGCAGCAGAGCGTCGATGATGGCGGCCATGCGAGCCTTCTGCGCATCGCGTCCGAGCTGATAGGCGAAGCCGACCTCCCCGCCGTCGAGTCTCACCGCGGCGCGGATGACGGTCGCCTCCCCGAAATTGAACGGAGCACCGTCGCCGCCGATTTGTCCCCGCACCATAACGAGGCCGGTCTCGGGCCGGCGCAGGTCCTCTACGGCTCCCTCGTAGCGGAGGACATCGAGAATCTCTTCGAGGTCGGTGCGCTTGGCATCCGCGCAGAGAGCCATGGCTCTCTGCCGGCGAGCTATCATGCCGTTGTCCGGAGCGGCGTCCGGAGCAGCGGCGGCGTGGGGAGTAAAGGCCATACGCGCATCCTCATTGGCAATGGGCTTGTCTTCTTGTATAGATATGTAGACAACATATTCAGATGAAGTTTTGATGACGAAACGCACTCATCGCGACCCGACGGCTTCCGATCCTCTCGATCGCGGCGCGGGATTGACGGCTTGGCGCCAGATTGCCGATCGTATCGAAGCGGACATTGCCGGCGGCCTTTTCAAGCCGGGCGAGAAACTCCCCGGCGAGATGCAGTTCGCTCAGCGTTTCGGCGTGAACCGGCACACCGTGCGCAGAGCCTTGGGCACACTGGCGGCGCGCGGCCTCGTGCGCGCCACGCAGGGCGGCGGCACCTTCGTCGAATTCAAGCCCCTGCCCTACACCATTGGCCGGAAGACCCGCTTTTCGGAACTCATGGCCAAAGCGGGGCGCGAGGCGAGAGGCGAGCTGATCGGATCCGCCGAAACGGTTGCCGCCGCGGATATCGCCGAGGCGCTCGGGATCGAGACCGGATCCCCGGTTCTCGAGCTCGTGACGCTCCACCGGGCAGACGAGGTTCCGATCTCGATGGCCCGGACCTGGCTGCCGTTGCCGCGCTTCGCAGGGATCGACGCAACCTACCGCCAGACCGGCTCGCTCACCCGCGCTTTCGCGAGACACGAGATCTCCGATTATTCGCGGCTGTCGACCCGGATCTCGGCCCGGATCGCCAATGCGGAGGAAGCGGCCCACCTCGAACTCTCGCGCGGGCGCGTTCTCCTCGTGATCGACAGCATCAATGTCAATCAGCATGGGCATCGGATTCAGGCGACGCGTTCCCTGTTCAGTGCCGACCGGGTCGATCTCGTGATCGATCAGTGAGGTGCTTCACATCATCGGCTGGTGCGCCCGTCCCATGATGGCCGTGCGCAGCCGCACCGATACGGCGTCGATCGCCGCCACCATGATGAGGATCAGGATCACCAGGAAGGAAACGGCCTGCCATTCGAGGGTGCGGATCTGCTCGGCGAGATGCAGCCCGATTCCCCCTGCTCCGACGATGCCGATGATCGTGCCCGAACGGGCATTCGACTCGAAGAAGTAGAGCACCTGTCCCGCAATCACGGGAAAGACCTGAGGCAGGATGCCGAAGCGGATCTGGTGCAGCCTCGTTCCCCCTGTCGAGGCGATTCCCTCGACGGATTTCTTGTCAGCCGCTTCGATGGCTTCCGAGAACAGCTTGCCGAAGGTGCCGATGTCGCTCGTCATGATGGCAAGGACCCCGGCGAAGGGACCGAGGCCGACCACGTTGATCCACAGAAGCGCCCAGATCAGCGTATCGATACCGCGGATGCCGTCGAGAACCCGGCGGGATGCGAACTGGACGAGGCGGTTGACCGTGGTGTTGCGCGCCGCGACAAAGCCGACGGGGAAGGCCACGAGCGCGGCAAGCAGAGTTCCGAGGAAGGCGATGGCGACCGTCTCGGCCAGCGCATGCAGGAAGGTGAAGAACTTTGCCCAGCTTCCCGGATTGGGTGGAATCATGAGCAGGACGAGCGTTCCCAGTTGCCCGATTCCGGACAGGATTCTCTCGAAGGAGAAGCCGAGGCGCCAGAAACCCAGGACGAAGAGGCCGGCCAGTACAGCGACGCACCCGATCACCACCGCACGATGCATCACCGACGGGGCGAAGTGCTGGGGATGACGAGCCCTCAGCGCGGGCAGGTCGGGAGTGATTGCTCGGAATGAAACCTTCATGGCCGTTCCTCGCGGCTGATGAGGGCATGACGCAGGCGTTCGGTGCCCAGGTCGATCACCGTCACGGTGAGAATGATCAGGAGAAGGAGAGCCGAGACATCGGCATAGTAGAACTTGCGGATCGCCTCGATCAGATCCTGGCCGATGCCGCCTGCGCCGACGAAGCCCATGACGGAAGCGCCACGCACATTGATCTCGAAACGCAGGAGCGTATAGCTCGCGAAGTTCGATAGAACCTGTGGCAGCACGGCGAAGCGGACCGTCTGACTGAAACCCGCGCCGGTCGCGACGGAGCCCTCGACGGATTTCATATCGATGTTCTCGACGACTTCGGCGAAGAGCTTTCCGAGAGCTCCCATGGTGTGAATGGCGATGGCGAAAACGCCGGGGATAGGACCGAGCCCGAAAGCGATGATGAAGATCAGCGCGAAGACGATCTCGGGAACGGTGCGGCAGAATTCGAACAGGCGCTTCACGCCGTTGCGGAGCCAGGGGTTCGGCATCAAATTCGCAGCGGCGGAAAAGCAGAGCAGAAATGCGCCAATGGCGCCGAGAGCCGTTCCAAGATAGCCGATCAGGATCGTATCGGCGAGGAGGACCAGCCACTTCTTCAGGCCCCAGAACCATTCAGCTGGATCGGTCCAGACCCGCTGACCCGCCACGGGGCCGCTGTCAAAGGTCATGATCCGATCGAAATAGCTGAAAAAATTACCGGAATTCGCAACGAGCTTGGAGAGATCGACCTGCGCGACCCAGCCAGACAGGAGCATCAGAGCGACCACGAGGCCGACAAAGGTCAACGAGCGGGCGCGCTTCGCGCGGATGGCATCGTGATAGGCCTGCAGCACGGTGGCAAGCCGGTCGTCGGTCAGGCGGGGTAATGACGTGGCCATGGGAACCAAAGCAAAGGGACAATCCGCTCCCGCGGGAGCGGATTGCCATGGAGTGATGAGGATCAGGATTTCTTGCGCAGCGAGTCGACGAAGGTATTGAGCTCGATGATCGGCTCATAGGCCTTGTGCTCGACCGACTCCCAGGGTCCGGCCTTGCCGTCCGTGATCTTCTTGAAGATTTCGGGCTCCTTCTTGGGCAGGTCCAGAACGGCCTCCTTGAGCCTCGCCTTCAGCTCGGCGGGAAGATCCGAAAGATATGCCATGGGGGAGTTCACGATCTGCTCGGACTTGAAGATCACACGAAAATCCTCAGCCTTGACCATGTTCTTGCGCGACATGCGCAGCAGGTTCGATTCGCTCTCGTCGTTCCACCAGTTGAAGGCGGCGTCGCAGGTGCCCTGCTGAACGCCCAGGACGGCGTTCTCATGGCTGCCCGCATAGACGACCTTGCCGAAAAACTGCTCGGGAACGATGCCCATCTTGCTCATGGCGAAGCGCGGAACGTTGTTGCCCGACGTCGAGTTGGGGTCGACGAGGCACAGGTTCTTGCCCTTGAGATCCTCGATTTTCTTGTAGGGCGAAGCCGTCTTCACCCACAGCACCGAGTGATAGCCCTTGGTGCCGTCGAGATTGGTTTCGATGGCGAAGGGCTCGATCTTGGCACCGGTCGTGAAGGCGCGTGCATAGGACGAGGGACCATACGAGGCGACATGGATGTTGCCCGAGCGCTGACCTTCGATCACCGCGGCGTAGTCGTTGGCGATGCGCAGCGTAACCTTCGTGCCGAGCTCCTTCGACAGGTAGCTGACGAACGGGCCGTAGCGATCGGTCACGCCCGAGGCGTTCTCGGAGGGGATGATGGCATAGACGAGCTCAGGATATTTCGATTTCCAATCCTGGGCCTCGGCCGCTCCCGCCAGTGTCAGCGAGGCAACCGCGCCAAGAACGAGGCGACGGGTGATCATAGGAAAGTCTCCATGGGTTCAGATGGGAGAAGCGAAAGGCCGCGTGGGACGCGGCACCATCCTCAAGCCGCGTAGGCGGCCGGAAGGCTGGATTGGTCTTCCTTGATGTGCTCGAACTCGACGACATCGGCAGCCTCGAGACCATAAAGCCGGCGGCTGACGTCATCGGTAAGATCGAGGGGGCCGCCATCGAACACGACCTGCCCGGCCGACATGCCGACGAGGCGGTCGCAATAGGCGCGAGCCAGATCGAGAGAATGAAGATTGCAAAGGACCGTGATACCGTACTCGCGGTTGATCTTCGCCAGGGCATCCATGACGAGGCGCGTGTTGCGCGGATCGAGCGAGGCAATCGGCTCGTCGGCCAGAATGATGTCCGGCTGCTGCACCAGGGCGCGGGCGATGGCAACACGCTGCTGCTGCCCGCCGGAAAGCTGCTCGGTTCTCTGGGCTGCAAATCCGGCCATGTCGAACTGCTCAAGGGCGGACAGGGCCATCGCCTTGTCCTCATCGCTCCACAGCTTCAGCAGAGAGCGATGGCTGGGCGCCTGGCTGAGACGGCCCATCAGGACGTTGGTCATGACGTCGAGCCGCCCGACCAGGTTGAATTGCTGGAAGATCATGGCGCAGCGGGCGCGCCAATTTCGCAGAGACTGACCGCGAAGCTGCGTCACATCTACGCCATCATACATGACGCGCCCGGTGGAGGGGTCGATAAGTCGGTTGACGAGGCGCAGAAGGGTCGACTTTCCGGCGCCCGAGCGGCCGATGACGCCGACGAAGGAGCCTTGCTCGATGGTGAGGGAAACACGATCGACAGCAGTCTTCTGGCCAAATCGTCGCGACAGGTCTTCGATGACAAGCATGGTTTTGCCTCACGTTGTGACGCTCGATTAGCCGTGCCTGATGAAACCGGAATGACCTTTGCAAGACGCTTGGATGACAATTGCCAGAAAGTAACATTCACACGCATCGCCGATGCGGCTGAGGACTCATCGTCTTCCCTCAAGATCATATCGCTCGACGACGCGGAAACGGGCATCCGGACCTGTCTGCTCCAGGAGCGTCAAGCCATCGATGATGAGCGGCTGGGCGCCAACATAGCTCTTGAGACCGTCGAGCCATGAGCCGACGCGTTCCTCCGGCAGCGACCCGCTCAAGGTCATGTGGAAGCGGAACTGATCGAAGACGTAGGGATACCCCCAGCGCTCCAGAAGCGCGCTCTGGCGCGGCGATAGATTCTGCGAGGCGCGGCGCTGCCGATCCTTATCGCTGATCGGCGCACGGAAGTGATCGAAGGCCGCAACACATTCTGCAGCGAAGAGCTGCAGGTCCAGCGACGGGGTATCCGGCGTAAGCGCAATGAACCGGCCGATCCGGCGCGGTGAGACGGCTCCCACATCGAGTGTGGGCCATTCGGCCGCGAAAGCGCGCAGCGCATGCTTGAGGCTCTCGAGAGAGCGTCCTTCGACCAGGGAGAACGGGGCCTTCAGCGTGCCATGGAATCCATAGCGGCGCGGCTCTGCCGTGCCCTCATGCAGTTCGCCTGGGGTGATAGCAGGAAGGTGAGGCTGCTCCACGGCCGCCCCCGTATAACAATCGTAGCCGAGCATCGCGGCGCCGAGGCGGGCCAGATCGGAATCGGGCCGAGGCGTGAAGTAGAGTGCATAACGAGGGAGGGACATGGGAGGAAAAAGTTTGAGCCGAGTGGGAGGAAAAACGAAATCGGCCGCGGCAGGAATGCCGCGGCACCAACGATCATATGGCCTGAGGCCGGAGAAGTCAGGCTGCGGCGGCCAGAGCCGTGCGCGCCTTCGTGGCCAGAGCCTTGGTCGCATCGACGCAATCCTGGCCGACATGCCAGTATCGATCCTGCAGCTCGATGTTGAACACCACACCCTGCGGGAAGGTGCAGGACGCCATCAGGGCATCCCAGGGGATATCACCCCAGCCCACCGGCAGATGGAGATCACCGTGACCATAGGCCAGGCGCTCGCCCTGCGTGAACATCCAGATGTCATCCTGGCGGCCGAAGGAATCGTGCACGTGAAGATGCTTGGCGAAAGGCGCGAGCGCTGCGCATTCCGAAACGAGATCGCCGCCGGTGAAGGAGAGGTTCAGATAGGCGTGACTGAAGTCCAACGTCGCCATGATATGGCTGTGATTGACGGCGGCGAGTTCGCGGCCGAGGCGCGAGGGGCTCGCCGCATGGACCTTGCCCTCATAGCCGCCGAAAAGATTTTCGACGCAGAGGATCACGCCATGCTCGCGCGCGACATCGCCCGCGCGGGCCAGCCATTCCCGCTGACGGGCATAGGCCTCCTCGATGCCGTCATGCTGCGTCACGCCGATCAGGCCGGAATGCATGACGTAGTGAACCGCGCCGAGCTCACCCGCGATTTCGAGCGAGGCCTGCAGAATGTCGAAGTGGCGCTGATTGCGGAATGGCGCGTCGAAGAAGTTGATGGCGAGGGGACCATGGACCGTATAGGTCACATCCCGTCCGGCGCAGATCGCCTTGAGAGCAGCGAGCTGGTCCCTGCGGATCCGACCGCCGACCACGAGATCGAGGTCGAAGGTCGGCAGCTCGATGGTTTCGACGCCGAAGGCCTGGCATTGATCCAGGTTCCGCGCGAATTCGCTGAGATCGGGCTTGCCGGGCTTCGCCGAAATACCCGTGCCGAGAACGTTTACAGACATTGAGAGAACTCCTCTTGAGACAAACTATCAAGCAGCGGCCCGGGCGCCCGAGGCCGCAGTACCGATGCGGTTTCCGGTTTCGGCATCGAAAAGATGAACAGCGCGTGCAGGGACTTCGAAGGAGAAGCGGCCGATCTTCGGCCCGGCGGTCGTGGCCGGCACCTGGATCACGAAATCGGCCCCCGCAACCTGGCCATGCAGCAGGCGCACCGAGCCGAGTTCCTCGCTGAAATCCACGTCGATGGACGCCACGTTCGATCCCGCTGCGCCGAGCACCACTTCCTCCGGGCGGATGCCAATGGTGACAGGCCGCCCAGGTTTGAGCCCGGCATGGGGAACGGAAAGAACGATGCCGTGCGCCTGCACCTCACCTGGCCCTGTAACCCGGCCGTCGAACAGGTTCATGGGCGGAGAGCCAATGAAGCCTGCGACGAAGCGGCTCGCCGGATTGCGGTAGATTTCCTCAGGCGTCCCGACCTGCTCGATATGCCCGCCATTCATCACGACGACGCGATCGGCCAGCGTCATCGCCTCGACCTGATCGTGGGTGACGAAGACGGATGTGGTTCCGAGGCGGTTGTGAAGCTTGCGGATCTCGATCCGCATCTGCACGCGCAGCTTCGCATCGAGGTTCGACAGCGGCTCATCGAAGAGGAAGACTTTCGGCTCCCGGATCATCGCGCGGCCCATGGCGACGCGCTGGCGCTGGCCGCCCGACAACTGGCCGGGCTTGCGGTCCAGATACTCGGAGAGGCCGAGGGACTTCGCCACGGTTTCGACGCGCGCCGTTCGCTCGGGCTTGGAGAGACCCGCGACCTTGAGGCCGTAGCCGATGTTCTCGGCGACCGTCATATGCGGATAGAGGGCATAGTTCTGGAACACCATGGCGCAGCCACGCTCGCGCGGTTCCAGGTTGTTGACGACATCCCCCGCGATGGCGATCTCGCCGGCCGTGATAGCCTCGAGCCCTGCAATCATGCGCAGCAGGGTGGATTTTCCGCAGCCGGAAGGACCCAGAACCACCACGAACTCGCCGGAGCGGATCGAGAGGTCGACGCCGTGCACGACCTGGTTTTTGCCGTAAGCCTTGCGGACGCTACGAATGTCGATATCGGCCATGTGAAAGCCTCCGTTCGATGAGAGATTACTTGTCGCTGGCGATGAGGCCGCGCACGAAGAAGCGCTGCATCAGCGCCACCACGAGGAGAGCCGGAGCCACCACGATCAGGCAGCCGGCCATGGCGACGTTCCAGTCGGGCACGCCGCCGCCCGTGGAGTCGCCGCTCATCGGAATGAGCTGTCGAAGGGCCATCACGGCCGTCCCGCGATGGGTGCGGTCCGTGGTGATGAGGAGCGGCCAGAGGTACTGGTTCCAGGCATAGATGAACATGATGGTGAACAGAGCCGCCATGTTGGTGATCGAGAGCGGCATCAGGATCTCGCGGAAGAACCGCATGGGTCCCGCGCCGTCCATCTTGGCGGCCTCCATGAGCTCCTCGGGCACGGTCAGGAAGAACTGCCGATAGAGGAAGGTGCCCGTGGCCGTCGCGACGAGAGGGAGAACGAGACCGGTGTAGGAGTTCAACAGGTTCCATTCGAGGGCGAGTTCCGCACCGGTCAGCTGCTGCCAGAGCCACGAGAGACCCGTCACGTCGAGTATCGTCTGATAGGGAGAGAACACATTGGCTGCGACCGCATAGGTCGGAACGATGCGCACCTCGAGGGGCAGCATCAGGGTGATGAAGATCAGCCAGAATGCAGTCATCCGCCCTGGGAATCGGAAGAAGACGAGGGCGAATGCGGTAATCGAGGCGAGTGCGATCTTTCCCGCCGCAACGGCGACCGACATGATGAGGCTGTTGGTGAGCTTGACGCCGAGATCAGCGCGCGTCCAGGCCTCGGCGAGATTCTCCCAGAGGTGGCTACCAGGCAGCAGGCTGATCGGCGGCGTGTTGATTTCCTGCAGGGAAAGCGTGGCTGCCACGAAGACGAGCCACATGGGCACGAAAGCAATGGCAAGCCCGATGAACAGCACCGCGTGGGTCACGAGATTGAGGACAGGCGTTCGCTCGATCATCGAGGCTCTCCTTACCGGTAATGGACGCGCCGCTCGATGAAGCGGAACTGGACAAAGGTGAGCCCCATCACGAGCAGCATCAGAACGATGGATTGCGCAGCCGCGCCGGAGTAATCGAGACCTTTGAAGCCATCGAAGTAGATCTTGTAGACCATCAGCGTGGTCGCCTTTGATGGTCCGCCTCCGGTGGTCAGATCGATGATGCCGAAGGAATCGACGAAACTGTCAGTGATGTTGATGACTAGCAGGAAGAACAGTGTCGGGGCCAAGAGGGGCAGCTGGATATCCCACATGCGCCGCAGCGGTCCCGATCCGTCCATCGCCGAAGCCTCGACGAGGGCGCGCGGAATGGACTGCAGGGCTGCCAGGAAGAAAATGAAGTTATAGGCGAGGTACTTCCACGAATAGGCGACGACAATCAGTATCATCGCATGGATCCCGTTGATCGACGGGTTCCAGAATTCAGGATGAATCTTGTTCAGAGCGGCAAAGATGCCGGCCTCAGGCGCGAACAGGAAGCGGAACGCAACACCCGCAGCCGGAGCCGCCACGGCATAGGGCCAGATCAACATGGTCTGATATGCCTTGTAGCCCCGCAGCTGGCGGTCGCAGAAGAGCGCGAAGAGCAGTGCAAGACCCATGGCGAGAGCCGTGCTGCCGAGCGCAAAGACCATGCTGCGCCACACCGCGCCCCAATAGGCCGTATCGGAGAACACCATGCGGAAGTTGTCCAGACCGGCGAACTCGTTTCCCCCGCCCCAGGGCCGCTCCAGCGTGAAGGCCCAAAACAGAGCCGCGCCCGTCGGCCAATAGAAGAACGTGAAAACCAGCAGGAGCTGCGGAGCGAGAAGAAGGCTGCCGATCCAGGCTGTCTTGTAGACTGCACGCCGATCCATGAAACATTTACCCCCGAGCCGAAACGACGATCCGGTCAAACCAGTGGTGAGCCGGCGCGCTCGGAGCGCGCCGGTAGAAACCGTTACGGCTTTTCAAAATCAGAGAAGCTGCTTGCCGGCGTAGGTTTTTTCGAAGCGGCGCAGGACCGCGTTCGAACGCTCGACGGCGGACTTGATGCCATCCTCCACCGAAACCTTGCCTGCGAAGATGTCCGACAGAGCATCGCGCATCTCCTTGCGGATCTGGATGAAGCCGCCGAGACGGATGCCGCGGCTGAGAGGCGTGACCTCGCTCGCGGTCAGCGATTCAAGGGCGATTTCGCGGCCCTCGTATTGCGGCTTTTCATAGAAACCCTGATCCTTCAGGTGCTGGAAGCCCGTCTTCGTGACCGGAATGTAGCCGGTGCGGGTCGACCAGAAGAGCTCGGATTCGGGCGTGGCGATGAAGTTCAGGAAGGCAGCCGCAGCGCGGTACTCGTCCTTCGACTTGCCGCTGAGCACCCAAAGAGAGGCGCCGCCCACCAGCGAGTTGAGCCGCTTCGTGCCCTCCATGACCGGGAGCATGGCCACCGACCACTTCATCTCAGGCTTGGCGGTCTTGCCGACGACGCCATGATCGGCGACCGACGTCATCGTCATCTGGCATTCGCCCGAAGCGAAGGCCTGCACGATGTTGGCGCCGGTCTCCGGCAGTTTGATCTTGAACAGCCCCTCGTCGAGGCCCTTCTTCATGAACTTGATGTAGTCGACGAACTTGGTCCTGTTGACCACCAGTTCAGCATCAAGGCCGCCATAGCCGTTGTTCTTGGTGGCGATCGGCTCGCCATGAATTGCGGAGAACTGCTCCAGGAGCGTCCACGTGTCGTAGTTGATCGCCATCGGGCATTCGTAGCCGGCCGATTTCAACGCACGGGCGGAAGCCTCGACCTCCTGCCAGGTCTTGGGGGCTTCGGTCTTGCTGATCTTCGCAAAGGCGTCCTTGTTCCAGTAGAACAGAGCGCTCGAGGAGTTGAAGGGGAAGGAATAGAGCTCGCCCTTCGAGTTGGCATAGTAGTTGGCGATGCCGGGGAAATAGTTCGTCCAATCGATCTTGTAGCCGTTTTCCTCCATCAGCTTGCGCGCCGGTATGAACGCCTCCGAGAGCATTAGGTCGAGAGTGCCGGCATCGAAGACCTGCACGATGGTTGGCTGCTTCTTGGCGCGAAACGCGGCAATGGCGTTCTGAACGGCGGAATCGTAAGAGCCCTGTGTCGGACAGGAGATCTCGAACTCCTTCTGCGAGTCGTTGAAGCGCTGGCAGACCTCTTCGACAGCGCTGCCGAGATCGCCCGTCAGTCCTTGCCAAAGTTCGATCTTGACGCGCTGCTGCGCCTGCGCGGCACCGGACACGAGAAGCGCGAGCGCTGTCGCGCCCGTGAGAAGAAAGCGGTTCATGTGATGTCTCTCAATCATGCCATGGAAGACTGGCGTTGACGGAAAATCGATAGAACCGCTTGGTGACAGCGTTCCAAAACTTGCATGACGCAAACATGACAGGACCGGGAGGCCGGGTTCTGAACGCTGGAGTGTCATCAGGCCGTCACGATTAACATGTCTGCAAGCTGCCGTTATTTTCACTCATGTTCCTTCTTGCCTTCAGAGCCATGCAAGACATCATTCTTCAAACCTGCCCGAGTTTTCCACCCACTCCCCCCGCTGAGCACTCCGCCGCCCGACAGGCACCGGCGACCAAGCAAGCTCACGATCTGATTGCGGCCCGTATTCCTGCCCTGCATGCGATCGAGGTCACACCACCGCCTTCTCCCATTCCGCTGGGCTCGACAGTTCGAATTGCGGCTTGGAACGCGGAGCGCTGCAAATACGACAAGCCCTCGTCCCGACTTCTCGAAACAGTCGCAGCAGACGTCACTCTTTTATCCGAAATGGATGTCGGCATGGCGCGCTCCGGAAACCGCCATACGGTGCACGATCTCGCGAGTTCCTTGCAGCAGGGCTTCGCCTTCGCCGTCGAATTCGTGGAACTGGGCCTCGGCGACAGCCGGGAAATGATCTGGCATGCGGGTCAGAGCAACACGCTCAGCCTTCATGGAAACGCGATCATGAGCCGTAGCCGCCTTGCGGATATCTTCGTCGTTCCACTCGATGAAGGCGCTACCTGGTTCAGCAACAGCGATGCAGACCAGCGCCGCCTGGGCGGACGGATGGCGATCGCCGCGCGCGTCGCGTCAGCGCCATTTCCTCTTTGGGTCATCTCGATTCATCTGGAAAGCCGGAGCGATCCGGCGAGCCGTGCCCTCCAGACGCGGCGGCTCCTGAACGCGCTCCGCATGCGGATCGGCGATGCACCGGCCGTTATCGGCGGCGATTTCAACACGGCCTCTCTGCCGTCCGATTTAGCTACGGGGTGGGAAACCTGCCATAATCTCAAGGCCAGTGAACCGCTCTTTGCGGAGATGGCGGATGCAGGCTTCACTTGGATCAGCTGCAACGATGGACACGCGACGCAGCGAACCCGTCCTGATGGAACCCCGCCGCCTCCGTTCAACCGCCTCGATTGGCTCTTTGTCCGCGGCCTTGAAGTCACCGGATGCCGGACTTGGAGCGCCGTCGATATGGAAGGGACGGCCATTTCGGACCACGAACTGATCAGCGTCGATCTCAGGCTTGCTTGATCGAAAACGACTGGACTGCTTCAAGAATGAGCGGAGGGGCTGGGTCTGCGAGTAGAATTGAAGGCTAGTGAAGGACTGGTTCAAGTCTGCTACCGAATGCCGGATTGCAGTTCTCTCACAGGAGGCGGTCCGCAGTACCGCGGTTTCTGCCAGCCTTCTTGGTTGCACAGGCAAGCCACTTCGTCCATCGTGGATCTTCAGCCAATTGGATGCCGCTAACTAATCGCTCATGCGTCCATGAAGCATAAAATTGGTGGCCTTTGGGACCTGTCTGCAGCCTACCCCACAAAGCATTCAAGATGCAGGTCAGCAGCTTGAACACCTGCAGTCGTCCATAGGTCACAGCGAAATCATCATAGGACGCAAGCAACAAGTGCTCCTGGGTCGCGTCGAGTCTGCCCTCGACACATAAATAGGCCAGATCCCATGCCGGGTCGTTCATGCGGGCATATTCCCAGTCGATGAGGACCATGCGTGATCCGGTATCGAGACAGTTTTCCGGCACCAGATCACAGTGACTTGGGACGAGTGACACTGGCGAAGCCATTATCTTTGCTCGTGCCTCTTCCACCGCTGCCTCCAGCCTGGAGGGCAGCACGGGCAGGCCATGAGATCGCAGCCGGCACTCGACTCTGTACTCGTCGAGGATCCGGAAAGGGTTAAAGCGTCGCTTGAAACGGAGGTCGGACCGATGGAGTTGGGCGACGACATGCGCCGTGCGCTGCACCGAGATCGGATCCGACCGATAGGCTTCAATGCTCATGGGCTGCGCTTCCTCGATAAAGCGCGTCAGCATCACGCCCTGGGGATTGGCATAGAGCACGGGAGGCCCAATCCCAGCCGCGCCGGCAAAGCATGCAGCCTTTACCTCTTCCTGACGGTCGATGAGAAACGGTCCTGGGTTCGATCTTGGCACCCGCAGAACCAGAGAGCCGCCGGGCAGGTCCAGGCGGTAATTGGAATTGGAAAGTCCTCCCAGTGGTGTGGCGATTTTCTGCAAACGCAAGCCGCGCAACGCAGGGACTGCCTCGGCGAGGTCAGCTGAGATCTGACCCAACTCAAATTCAAGTTGGTTCTTCATAACCCACCTGAGGCAGTGACAAGAATGCATTGATGTCGGTGAACGTCACGGCGCCGCATAGGGTGATTGCGAGAATCGCCGCAATCATGAAGACGACATCAGATCGCCTGAAGCCTGGAGCATTCAGCACCGTCCGCGGGCTGTCAGGCGAGAGGCCGCGCGCTTCCAGCGCGATCGCCGTTCGCCCGGCGCGGCGGATCGCAAAGGCCAGCAGTGGGATCACGAGAGACATGATTTCTCCCGGTCCCGGCACCCGCCGGATACGGCGTCCCGATTTCATGGCGCGGGCGATCCGCATCTGCTGCGCTTCGGATGCAAGATCCGGAACCAGCAGCATCGCCGCAAAGAGCGAATAGCCGATCCGCGGCGGCAATCGCGCATGCACCATCAATGCGCGCACCAGGGCGCCGGGATCGGTGGTCAGGGCAAAGAAAACCGAGATCATCCCACAGACGACGGCACGCAGAAACAGGGTGAGGCCTGCCGAGAACGCCGGAGAAGTCAGGAGGGCCTCGCCCGCCATGCGCATGGCGAAATCACTGTCCTGCCGGAAAAGCAGGCTGGTTGTCAGGAATCCGAAACCAAACAGACAGAACGGCACCATCAGCGCCAGAAGAAGCAGTGGCGACGTGCGGTTGAGAATGACGAGCGAGAATCCTGTCAGGACGATCAGTGCGATCTGAAAGCGCGCATCGAAGACAAGGACAGACGCGGCCAATCCAACGACGCAGACCAGAAGCTTGCTGAGCGGATTGAGCGCCTTCAGCATGACACGGCCCGTTGCAGCCATTGCAGCGCCTTAGCACAGGATGGTTCGGCCAGTCCTGCCCGCCGGAGGAGCGCCGTGTCCCGCATCAGGTCCTGGGTGGGACCATCCGCAAGAATACCGCCTTCACCAACAATGATTGAACGGGTGCAAAGACGCAGGGCGAAATCCATGTCGTGGGTGATGACGGCAACAGTTTGCCCCCTCTCTTGCAAGGCCAGGATCTCGCTGATGAGCATGGAGACGCCATGCATATCGAGGCCTGCCGTCGGCTCATCCAGAACGAGCAGCGGCCAGTGGTCGGACACGGTGAGAGACGCAAGGGCGAGCCTTCGCTTCTGACCCTGGGACAACTCGAAGGGATGACGGCTCTCGAGTCCGGAAAGCCCCCACGCCAGCAAGGCAGCTGCCACCCGTTCCGCCTTGGCCTTTGCAGCCATCGATTTGGGAAGAGCATCCAGGATCTCGTCACGGACGGTCCCGGCGGTAAACTGGTTCTCCGGCCGCTGGAATGCGTAGCCGCCGGGCGCGCCGATCCTTTTGCCCGCTTTTAGCGGCAGGAGACCGGCCAGGCAAAGGCCGAGCGTCGACTTGCCCGCGCCATTCGCCCCGAGAACACCGAGGATCTCGCCTTCATGGACGGCAAGATCAATGCTGCGCAGAATTGTGGGGCCGAGGAACGGTGCACAATCGGCATTCACAAGCCGTGCCAGGACCGGAGCATCTGGTGCCGTCTGGACGCCTTGCATCGCGTACTCAGCCACGAAAGCCTCGACAGCCGGAAGGGCTTTCTCGACATGCCCACGAGGGGCCGTTCTGGGATCGAGATGCGCCAGAGCCTCCTCTACGGAGAGAGGCGCCACACGAGGCGCAAGGCCCGCTGCCACCAATCGCGCGTCGAGGTCACTCGCGACCGGATGCCAAATGCCTTCCGATGCTAGAAGGTCGCGCTTGGCGCGGAAGATGGTCCGCGGAGGTCCCTCAGCAATGATTGTACCGTTCTCGCCAAGGACAACCATGCGATCAATCTGCTGGATCAGGCCGTCCAGCCGGTGATCGACAATGAGGACGCCTCGAGACGGGTCATGCTCGGTCAACAGCGCGTGAAGGCGGTCGGCTGCCTGCGGCGCAAGATGCGCCGTCGGCTCGTCCGCTATGAACAAGAAGGCGTCCTGCACGAGCGTCGCGGCCAAGGCGACGAGCTGCCGTTCGCCCCCAGACAGGGTTGACGTCGGACGGCTGCACCAGCTCTCCGGCACCCCGACCCGTTCCATCGCCTCTTTCACGCGCTCCGCGATGCGCGCGGGCGGCAAGGCGCGGTTTTCCAGGGCAAAGGCGATCTCATCCTCGACCCGCATGCCGCAGAGCGTCTGGTCCGCATCCTGAAAGTACTGCGCCACCTGCGCCGCCCAGGCCCAGGGTTGCCTCGTTCCGACATTCGCCCCAAAAAGGCGGACGTCTCCGTTGACCGTCGCGGGAATGCTGTGTGGCACGAGGCCGGTCAGTGTCAGCAGGAGCGTCGACTTGCCCGAGCCTGAGGGGCCCAGAAGGAGGACACGCTCGCCCTGCCGAATGCCAAGGCTGACCGGTCCAACCGCCTGCCGTTTGGCAAAGGGATACTGAACCGTCACCTCATGCCATTCGGCCGCGAATCCTGCTCTAGGCGATTGCGGATCGCTTCGCATGATCGATGGCCAGACCGGCGAGGGCTCCGGTCCTGTAGAGCGCTTCCACGATGACGTGCCCGAGCCAGCCGCCCAACAGCGCGCCGCTCAGGCAGCGCAGGATGAACATGGCAACCAGGATACCAGGCTGAAGGGCGCCATAGTCGAAGCGGATCCAGGTATAGAAGAAGGAGAAGATCGCGGCACCGATGCCTGCTGCCATCAACACCGGCAAGGAGTAGTTGCGCCATCGGGTTGCGGCGAAGACGATCTCGGCGCCGGCGCCTTGGACCGCACCGGTCACCAGGAGCAACAGGCCTGCGGGGCTGCCGAGCAGGATCTGCACCGCTGCGGTCAGCACCTCCGCGGCGAAGGCGACCCCTGGCTTGCGGATGATCGCAGCGGCCACGATGGAGGCGATGAACCAGAAGCCCATCACCACATCCATCGTCACCGGGCCGAAGACCGCTTGAGCGATCAGCCAGACCTGCACCCAACCCAGATAGAGCACGGCAAAGACCGCACCGAGAACGGTGACGATGAGGGTCTCCCTCAGCGTCCAACCTCGCGTATCGGACATGATGGTCTCCTGATGTGGACTGGATGGATGATGGCTTAAACAGCGGTCGGGCTGTTGGCTGAGACCTTGAGATCGAGGGCGACATGGCCCTGCGGTGCGCCAAAGCGCAGAAAGGCCTCGCTTAGCGTCGCGAAAACGGCCCCCGCATCGCCACGCAGCTTGGTGCAGAAGTTCTTGGACCGGTCGAAGACGCCGGAGTTCTTCAGGAACTCGATGCAGCCGTAGATCTCGTCCATGTGGTGGCCGCTGCCGAGCGGATACAGCGAGAACTGGGCCGCCACGATCTGCCCTGTCTTCGGCGCCGCCTCGACCTGCTGGATGGCGGCCGCGATCCGCTCCTCAAGCGGCTGGCCATAGTGCACGTCGTTTATTGGCGTGCAGATCGGATCGTCCGGTTCGCCCGGGCAGCCGCGCGAGACAGTGGCCGCCAGAACGCAATGGACACCGGAACCAGCCGCAGTGACGAACAGATCGCGCATGGCCGGGAAAAGCTGATCGGGCGGACCGACGAGCAGCGTCGAAACATCGTCGGTTTCGATTCGGAAGTCCGGCCGGTAAGGCTCAAGCGCCGTGATGGCTTTGAGAATGACCCCGACGAAATCGTCGGTCATGGGATAAAGGGAGACTTGTGCCCCGGAAAACATCGTGTCCTCGCTCCGCTGGTATTATCCAGATCAGCTTGAGGGTCCGACGGCTTCGCACCGTCATCTCAGCCCCGGCGATACGGAGCACCCCTGTCGATGGAGAGTTCCTAGCACCTTTGCGTCCGGAAGCGCAACCTCGACCGACACGCCTTTTCTGCTGGCCTAGTATTGTCCCTGCTCTGTCAGGATCGCGCGCTCACTCCGAGGGTCGCTCAACAAGCGTTCCAGCATAGGCGTCGTCTCGGATGCGAAAGGGATATGGCCCGCTCACTCACGAGGGCGAAGCGCCAGCACCAACATCGCTGGCGGCGAGCCGAACAAGGCACGAACCCTCTACAAAAATGGGGGGCCGCAGCCGAGAGGAGGATGTTCTCGGGCGTCACTGGAACTGACCGAAGAACCGCTCAGGCGGCCGGTTTGGAACAATCAGTATTGCTGCCGCTGGATTCCATCAGGCACACCAGGGCAAAGAGGCTGATCACCGCCACCAGCTCAGCGCCGGTCTGAAGCCAGGATGGCGCGATCTCCCGCAGCGGGCCTACGGCCATGAGCGACAGGAGAAAAGCAACAACTGTAGCCCACATCAACATACGCAACTGTCCCTTAAAACTCAGCGTCGCATTACCCGACGAAGGATGAACGGCGGATGACGGGACCTCAAAGGAGTGCAGGTAATCTAGACGATGCCCCAGGCGCGATAACGACGTCGGCCGGTCAGCTCACGCGGCAGGGCGCCGCCGAGCTGGGCGAGCATGAGGTCGACGGCCTTGGGCGTGACCTGCAGCAGCTTGGCCGCGAGCGGCACCGTCACCAGTGGGCGGGAGAGAAACAGCTCAACCAACTCGGGCAGCTTGGAGTTGGAGCGGCATTGCTTCGTCAGCCGCTGCATCAGCTCGCGGGCGAGGATCAGGCGGTCGAGATCCTTGTGGGCGATGGCGAGCGCCTCCTCGACCACCGTGCAGAAGCCCTCGAGTTTCTCCAGCGCCCCTTCCCGGCCCCGCGGCCGGAATTTCGATTGCTTGAAGCCGGCGGCGAGCGGCAGCAGATGGCTGGTCAGGCCGCGCCCCCGCAGGACGGCGGCGGCCATGATCAGCCCGAGCCAGGGCAGACGGGTGTAGAGGTTGAGATCGAGCCAAGCGTTCCACGCGACGGCGGCAGCGGCCAATGCCGGCCAGTGGGCGGTCCGTTTCACGACATCGAGCCAGAGATCCTCGTTCTCGGCTTCATCCAGGTCAGGGTCATAGACCAGGTGCGAGCGGCGCTTCGGCAGCGGGGTCTCGCCGGCCAGCACCTGGTTGGTGCGCGCGAGCAGGGCATCGATCTCGGCCCAGTGCGCCTGCCAGGGATCGGCATCGTTGGCAAACGGTGGGTAGGCCTCGTCGTCGTCCAGATCCGGCTTGCCCTTGGGCCGCGTAGTCTCCCCCTCCCCTCGTGTGGGGCTGAGGCCGCGCAAAGCGGCGAGGCCGTCGATCGAGAGCGGCCACGGCGCCGGCCGGGCCAGAGCGGTGCGCCGGGCGCGCAGGGCGGCGGCCGCGCGGGTGAGCTCGTGGGTGGGATGACGCACGTCCATGCCGGCATCGTGCAGGACGAGGTCGCCGACATCGACGAGCTGGCCGTCGAGGATGAGGGCACGCACGGCTTCGGTCATGTCGCAGCGCGCCTGCCAGCCGGCGGCCAAGCCCGAGGCCTCGAGGCGGGCGTCGAGGCGCAGGAGGCGGATGGTGATCGGCTCGAGCCGGCCGGCGACCCTCTCCCAGGGCAGCTCCGGCAGAGCGTAGGTTCGGACCTCCAGCGGGGTCGGGTCGTCGAACTCCAGTGCCCTGCCCCCGAATGCCACGCTTGTGCCTCCCACAGCTAAGGTATTGATCTTTGGAACTATAGCTCGGGTGTGGGAAGCGATGCAAACGATGGCTACGGTCTGAGGGACGGATCCACGTCGTCTCGCGCGAATGCGTCCGGGCACCACGCCCACCGAAGGCGTTTGAGGGTTGGGCCGACCGCCCGGCTTGGTCCTTCGGGCGTCGCAGAGCGCCCAAACCCTTTGTTTTAAGCCACTTTCGGCGGCCAGTGAAAAGCCCTGCCCGTCGCGGCTGGTAAACGAAATCTCTCATGGATCGTCTGCAAAGGATCAGTTGCTCGCAGTGAACGAAAGTGTACAAATGGCTGCGAACAAGCTCCTGAATCTGATTGATGGCCCCTCCCCTCTCGAAAAATCGGCTCATTGGCTATGCCCGCATATCGACGGAGGATCAGGCGCACGATGCGCAGCTCGACGAGTTACGCGCGGCCGGGTGTGCTGAGATCCATCAGGAACATGGCTCCGGCGCAAGCCGCGCCCGGCCGGTACTGGCGCGGCTCGTCCGCGATATCAACCCGGGCGAGGTCCTTGTCGTTGTCCGCCTTGACCGTCTTGCCCGCTCGGTGAGCCACCTCTTGGAGGTGATCGAAAGGCTTGAAGCCAAGAAGGCTCACTTCCGGTCCTTGCGCGATCCTATCGATACCTCGACGCCGCAAGGAATATTTTCATTGCATGTGCTTGGCGCGGTGGCACAGCTCGAGCGTTCCCTCATCTCAGAGCGCACGCGAGCCGGCATCAAGGCCGCCAAAGCGCGGGGCAAGAAGCCTGGGAACCCGGGCATGCGCGAGCGCCGGCCGGACGCCATTCGAAAGATCGCCCTCGCCCGCGAGAAGGTCTACCTCGATGAACTGATTGCCAGTGCGGATCGCTGGATGCCAACGGTTCGCCGTATGCGCCCGCAGCACCCGTGGGAGGATGTTGTCCGCGTGCTCGCCGACAGCGGGCAAGCCTGGACCGTAGCCCGGCTCCGTCGCGCGGTTGGGAAGCTCGTCTCACAACACATGGCGGACCCTGTCCTCCTCCGCCCTGCCCCGCGCACAAATCCTGAGGACCGTCTCATGACGCTGATAGCAGGTATCGCCATGACCGACCCGAGCCTGTCTTTGCGTGAGATCGGAGTGCAGCTCGAGCGCATGCGAGAGCGAACCCCAAGGGGGAGTCTTAGGTGGTCAGCTTCATCCGTGAAGAAGCAACTCGACCGAGCGCGAAAGGTTGGGCTGGCCCTACCAGTATCCACACATGACGCAAACTAGCGGCCATTGGTAATGCAATTCACTAAATTGATCCGAAATAAGATCTGACATAGTTGGATCAGTTCTGGAGCGATGGGAGGCCGGGATCGGGAGAAGCATGTTCTTCTAGTTAACCCTCCCCGTTAGTTAAAACCATACCCGGCGCTTTTATGGCTCTGCGGCACCAAGTGAACTGAGGGGCTGTGAACACTGCCAGCTTAATGTCTCCTATTGCATTCATGATAGTTCGATGAACGGCAGGCCGGATTATTCAGCCTCCAGTGCGAGGCTGCGCTCGTTCGATCGGCGAATGGCGGTAAAGTTAGAGTCTTATCATTGATTAGGAGGGTTATTGCGCTTCGTTCGGGCATAGCTGCATAAGACCACTCCGCGGTGCACGGACGAAAGTCTATCGCAGCAAGCTTTTGCAGATTGTACCTTAAAGAGCACGAAGAGGCTTACCGTGAACCTGCCCCCGCCAGGATATGGGTGGCAGAGGAGATTGCAGATGACCCAGATTACGCTCAAGTCGATAAAGTAACCAGCCCTTTTGGTCGTTCCCGCCACGGAAGTCCACTCGAGGCTGCCGCAAAACGGCCTCTTCTGATCGTGGGCGCATTACCGCCATCATTGGAAAGCTGCCGGTCGTAGAAGCGGTGATTGACACAGACGTCGGCCACTGGGGTGCCGAGATCATCCGGAATTAGTAGGATGGCGTTCGGCCGGGTAGCTGTGTTTGCGTATGTATCTCTTGCCCGCACCAAAAGGTCGACCCGATCACTCCGATAGAGATGGGCCACCGTAGTACGCGGCACCGCTTCCATGGGCCGATGGATTTCGCGCGCTCCTCTAGATGGATGCCGATTATGTAGGTGATGTAGATCATAGCCCCGTCGTTATGGAATTCTGCCAGCGGTCCAGAGGGCAGTTGTACATGTACAACTGCCTCCAAGGTGGGTACCGGATGTAACGGCACGGCGCCCGCAGTTGGGCGAGCAGCTTCACATGAAAGTCATCCGAGCGTCGCTCGGGGGCATCTGAGAGATGAGGGTTGTACAATACAACTCCGTATGTGTTCCGGAATCTAAATGGAATGGCGCTTCGTTCTGAACCAAAAGAGGAGGCGATCGCATCGCTAGGTCAGGGAAACAGGGCTGATCTAGGAAGTTTGAGTTGTACATGTACAACTCTCGTGAGAGTCGGGGTAGAACCTGTCAGCCGGCGCTAGTCTAATTCGCGTTTTGCATCAGCGAGCAGAATTGGGAGTTTGCTGTCTCGGCAGGGCTGTCCTTCGCTAGGGCAGGGGCAGCTAGACCTCATAGCAGCCGAGCGGCGCACGTCCGTCGAAGGGCTTGGGGCCAATCAATGCCTTAAGCCGTCAAGCAAGCTAGTCGAGCGCAACTGGCTTTGGCGTCATTAATCCGATCAAGCCAAGGACCCTACAGCATCATCCATTTGTAGTTCTTAAATGCAGAAAGCGTATTCTGTTGAGTGATGTAGACGTAGGGCAGCGAAGATGGACACCTAACGGTCCCCAGGGCCTAGGGGGCATTGCGCTCAGTTCGAGCCGCCGGTTGTACATGTACAACTAGGACACATCACTTGTTCTCGTTCCCTAGCCGTATTTGCTAGACACTGAGATCAGGCCCTCCAAGGCGTAGCCAGGGGGGGCCCAAACAGATCCTTACCGAAGGCTTCCAACATACTTCGGCGAGCCACTTGCTTCTAACAAGTCAGGCCCAAAGGACCCCGCCCATAAAGCAGTTGTACATGCATAACTGATCGCCTAACGCGCCGGCGCAGCGACAGACAGATCTGACCCAAAGCTGGCAGACTCGTCATTCTTTCTGACTGGATCGCCCTTACCTTTATGCGGCTGCATTGACTACGATCATCAATGAACTCGGACAAGAACGAGCCCCTCTAACTAGCAAGCCTGTATACTTTCGGGCTTAACCATTTGGGACGCGCAGGCTCCGAACCTTAGGTCGCGGTTATATCCGCACAATTCTTTCTGGGAAGAACAACGATAGGGCTCAAGAACGAATCTTTGTTGCAAGGCAGAATGCTAAGATAACCGGTGAAAAGCGCCCGTAAGCGAGCTTGTAACCTCTGCGCAACACACCCAGCGTGTTAAGCTAACAAGGAAACTTTAACCTTGTATTAGGTTCTTTCTCGAATACTGAACTTCGAAATAATTCAAAACTCGCCAAAAATTCGAAGTTGGCACCCGAAGCGGAGATGGACATGGAAGCTGCAGCTCAGATGCTCGACGAGGCCCGTCACGAGCAGGATGACATCCGCGATCTTATAGGGGCCGACACCGAACAGCTAACAAGACGCCTCCGAGCCCACCGATTAGAGTTGTTCCCTCCTTCTGCATCCAAAACTATTAGGCGCTTCTCACCCGTAGAAGCCGCCAAACTGATCGGTATCAACGACGGCTATCTCCGCCAAATCAGCCAAGAAGGTAAGGCGGGGAACCCCGATGTCTCCAGCACCGGCCGACGTTTCTATTCCGTAGAAGACATGAACGAGATCCGCGCCTATCTCGACACTAACACCCGGTCAAAACGACGCTACGTCCCGCATCGCACGGGAAACGAGCACCTACAGGTCATCTCGGTGATGAACTTCAAAGGCGGATCGGGAAAAACAACGACTGCAACTCACTTAGCTCAGTACCTTGCATTTAAGGGATATCGCGTCCTCGCCGTCGATCTGGATCCCCAAGCGAGCTTGAGCGCTATGTTTGGGCAGCAGCCGGAATTTGACGTCGGGCCAAATGAAACGCTCTACGGCGCCATTCGCTACGACGATGAGCGGAGGGAGCTCGCAGAGATCATCCGACCAACCTACGTTGCCGGTCTTGATCTAGTGCCAGGCAATCTCGAGCTCATGGAGTTCGAGCATGAGACACCGAAGGCTCTGACTGGTCGAGGCGCTGAAGACCTGATGTTCTTCGCCCGCTTGAGCGCTGCTTTCGATACTGTTGCTGATCGCTACGACATAATTGTTATCGACTGCCCGCCACAACTCGGCTTCCTCACTCTCTCTGCAATCTGCGCGGCGACTTCGGTTCTGCTCACTGTCCATCCGCAGATGTTGGACGTGATGTCGATGAACCAGTTCCTGATAATGATGCGTGAGCTCCTCGATGTCGTTGCGTCCGCTGGCGGTAACACAAAACATGATTGGCTTCGTTACTTGATCACTCGCTACGAACCGGGCGACGGACCGCAGACGCAAATGGTTGGGTTTATGCGCTCGATGTTCGGGCAGCGGGTGCTCACTCATCCCATGCTCAAAAGCACGGCAATCGCTGACGCAGGCATCACGAAACAGACCCTATATGAAGTAGACCGTCAGCAGTTCACTCGCTCGACCTATGATCGTGCCATCGAGGCGCTTGATCTTGTGAATGCAGAAATTGAAGCTCTGGTCCAGCGCGCTTGGGGGAGGGCATAACCGATGGCCCGCAAGAATCTTCTGGCGAATATAGCCGGCCCTGATGTTCCGGATGTTGAATTTCCGTCGAAGCCAGCCCTAACAGCCGCCGATACGCAACAGGTTAAAGCAGCGGACCTTCCGGGGTCTATGCCGCAGCGCCCTCCTGCGGCTCCGACGATCACTAAAACTGGCGCTTTTGGCACTCTCGGAAAGTCACTTGCAACGATTGCCTCACAAGCCGATCGGGCCCGCGATATCGAAGAGAAACTCAGTGCCGGATTTGCCGTCGTTGAGCTCGATCCCGACACAATCGACCCTGCTTTCATTTCTGATCGTCTTGGGACGCAGCCGGAGCAGGACGCCGATCTGAAACAACGCATCGCCGAAGACGGGCAACTTGTTCCGATACTTGTGCGTCCTCATCCCGATAACAAGGGTCGTTACCAAGTCGCGTACGGCCACCGACGACTTCGCGCAGTGAAAGCTCTTGGCCGAAAGGTACGAGCCGTCGTTCGGGAACTGACAGATACTCAGCTTGTCATCGCACAGGGACAGGAAAACAGCGCACGCGCTGACCTCTCCTACATTGAGAAGTGCCTGTTTGCGTCCGCCCTCGAGAAGACTGGATATTCGCGCGATGTGATCATGTCTGCTCTCAGCGTCGACAAAGCAGCCTTGTCGCGCATGATCAGTCTCGCAAACAAGGTTCCGCAGGAAATCGCCAAAGCCATCGGATCAGCGCCGGGGATCGGGCGTGTGCGCTGGGATGAACTTGCAGAGGCGCTGCAGTCTGACGCGGCGCTCGAACGAGCACGGACCGCAATTCAGTCGTTTCCATTTGAGACGGCGGAAGGGGATCAGCGATTTGAGGTACTCGTCGAGGCGGTCAAGGAAAAGAGGGCAAGCCCTAAGCCGCCAGAGGTTTGGCACACGCCTGACGGTAAGGCGATTGCAAAGATCTCAACCGCGCCAGGCCGAACCACTCTCGTCCTAAACGACCGGTTGGAGCCGGATTTTGGCCAGTTTATCGCAGGTCGGCTCGAAGCGCTTTACAAAGAGTTCAAGAAAACAAGGCGCGGGGTCTAATCCCGCGCTTTGCCGTGTTTCGTGTGGATGCCGCGAAACTTGCCCACTGGATTCCCGATCGACTCTTGACGTCGAAAGCAGCTCCGACTCCACCAGCCGGGCGAATCGTGCACAATTTACCCTCGAAACTGATCCTGACCGAGCTCAGTGCTCCGCCGGTTTCTGAGGGTTTGCGGATGCAGGAGTCTGCGGACGCGATGGAAGCAACATGACCATGCCGCTGGTAGGTCACAGAAGAGGAGAAGTGCCGCGAGAGTGACCACGTAGGAAAAGCAACGGCCCCCGAAGCGCCAACCTCGGAGGCCGTAGATAATGGGACGATCAGAACCGTCGAACAGTTCCGAGAATCCCACACAGCGAATCTTGTGTCAACGGAGAAACGCCAATTTCTCCGAGCACTGATGCTTTACCTAAGCGCGCAGAAGCCCCTGGTTTCTGCCGACGGACACCTGCGGCCCAACTTAGGGCCACGACGATGCGAACGCACCAATCTACCACCCCCTTTGGTCGGCGACCCCTATCGCTGGCTATGGCCGCCGCTCGAGCGGTCTCAGAGGCCGGACCGAAAGACGCCATTGCTGAAAAGTGGAAGGTTTTCGACAACCTTCGGGAGGCCAAGATCTCACTCGGCATCTCAGACAGGGCCCTAAGCGTGCTCAGCGCGCTTCTGACCTTCCACCAGGATACAACCCTGCAGCTCGGGACGGACCTGATTGTCTTCCCGTCCAACAAGGCCCTGACTTTCCGGGCTAACGGGATGTCACCTGCGACCCTGCGGCGCCATCTGGCTGCACTTGTGCAAGCGGGCCTGCTGATCCGTCGCGACAGTCCCAACGGCAAACGCTACGCCCGAAAAGGGGAGGGGGGCACTATCGAGCAGGCCTTCGGATTCGACCTTTCACCTCTTGTCGCTCGATCTGCGGAGTTCGAGAGCCTGGCCGAGCAAGCCCGAGCTGAGAGGAAAGCCCGTTACCTCCTGCGGGAGGAAATCACCGTCCTCAGGCGCGACATTGGAAAGACAATCGCGATGGCCCTTGAGGAGGATTTCACGGGCCCTTGGGATGATCTTCTGGCGCGGTTTGCAACTCTGAACGAGACACCCCCCCGGGCGGCAGGGACGTCTATTCTGGAAGCCATCGCTGTTGATTTGCGGGCTCTTTGGGCCGATGTGGACAAGAGGCTGAAAATTCAGCTTAAACCTCAAAATATGAGCGCCAATGAGTCTCATACTGAGCGCCACTATCAGAATTCAAACTCAAACCCTCTTTTAGATTCTGAACAAAGCCTCCAGAAGAGGCTGGAAGAAACTTCGGCGCCAGAACCTGAAACCAAGAAGCCTCCCATTCGGGCTTTTTCCCTGAGCCTAATTCTGCAGGCCTGTCCGGATATCGCGATGTACACGAAGGGAGGGCAGGGGATCTCTAGCTGGCGCGACCTGGTCACTGCGGCAGGCGTGGTGAGAGGTGCATTGGGGATCAGCCCGTCAGCCTGGGAAGACGCTTGCTCCGTTATGGGCGATGAAGATGCGGCAATCGTAATTGCCGCGATGCTTCAACGGTCTGAGATGATCGTAAGTGCTGGTGGTTACCTGCGAAACCTCACGGAACGAGCGCGGGAGGGTAAGTTCTCGGTCGGGCCCATGGTCATGGCACTATTGCGCGTGGCCGCCACTGATGGGAAAAAATCAGCATGACGCCAATACACCGCCGTCCTAGCTTCGGACCTATTGAGCCTGTGAGAGTAGGCCTCGTGCTTCGACAGACACCACCAAGCGTGAACAGATTGTATCGGATACGATTCATCAAGGCAGTGAATCGGTTGGCCTGTGAACGATTCCTGCTTTTCATTAGACCGCGCGTCCGCAGATCACGACACTGGGCTCATGTCGGAAAAGCTCAATGTGCTCGTCTTGGAACGCTGTGATCCGTCACAGAACGTATCGCGCTTTTATGTTCTGCGCGTGGAGCCATCTCTCTTTGGCGACCCAACCTTGGTACGGGAGTGGGGGCGGATCGGCCAGCGCGGCCGCCAGCGGATCGAATTTCATCAAACGGAAGATAGAGCTGCTGAGGCCCTGGAATCCTGGCTTCGTCGCAAACAACGACGCGGCTACCGAATACGAGGCTTGTAGAACAAGATAGCTTACGCACCGTTCATCACGAGCTGTCCGGGATCTAGCGTGGGATCTGTGGAGAGGTTTGTTAACTCGCCAAGCTCTAGCGAGGGTGTGCCTGGGTGGTGTTTCTAAGCAGGCGAGCAGACTATGAGGCTCTTGCCATGTCTCCTAGACGAGCGCTTGCTGCCCGAGCATCTCAAGTTAACCGCCGAACCGGATTGATTGAGCACTCGCTCGAGTCATTGCAGAGCAAAGATCGGACTGGCGCAGAAGCTTATGTAATGGGGCCCGCCTATTCTCCTCGGAACCGAACGCTCAATATCCTTTAAGTGCACGCGTTTCCTATGGCTGGATACACGCCTGTAGCTCGATGGTTAAAGCCGTCAGCCTAAATCGCTGGGATCACTCCAGCCCCCCGGTCTTTGGCGTGCTGGCCTCGACCTCCTGGACCGTCGGCTGCTCTGCCTCGAGATCCTTCAGAGCCATCTTTCACCAGTAGCGGAGTTCGGCAGAATCCTTCCCGACCTGCTCCTCACCAGTGATAGCCTCCCAGCCAGGTCCCTGCTCATTGGCGAGCTGCCGGGCGCGGGCAGTGATCTCCTCCTCTGTGAACCGCTCTGTTGCCATTGAAGCCCTCCGTGCGTGAGCTGGAGATGATGCCGCCGGACTGTGACGGGATGGTGATCGGCAGCAATGCCGAGTGGCTAAAAGGGACCGCGCTTGGCGAGAGCCTCAAAGCCTCGTCTAAGCTGCTGGACGCGATCCTCATAAGCCTTGCCCAGGCAGGCACGATCCGCGCCACAGCCGGCACGCCGCTTGAGCCAGGCAGCCTGCTCATCCTCCATGTCGCCGCGGGCGCCCCTGCCCAACAATGGCTTGAGTTGGGTGTAGAGGACTGCCATCTCGACATCCTGGTCGTTCAGCCGGCGATCGGCGCAGATTGCTTTCTCGTCTGCAGCCTCCGCTTTGGAGCAGTCGAAACTGGCAGCCTCAGAGGGCCGTCCTAGAATTGGCAGCAGCAGGACAGCGAGGCAGAGCGTCTTCCGGATCATTGGATCATCCTCAAACTCTGATTGCTAGGAAAACTGCTCCAGCTGGCAGAGGCTCCAAGCCCGAGAGCGCCGATTTGATGCACGGTTAACGGAGAGTAAGCGCGTCATCCGTTACCTGCCGGCTGCCTTACTTGGCTGAGCAGCCCCGCTGCGCACACGTGGCTGTGCGCTGAAGTAATGGTGGCTCAAGTGGGCTGTCGCTACCTACCGCTCCGGGCCTGTGGCTTCACGTAGACGAGCTGCTTATGCCACGGGCACCAGCTTGAGCCTTCCGGCGCCGTTGCGCCACAGAAGACAGCCTCGGTGCCATCATCAGAGATGACATAGCGGCACTGCCGCGGCCGGAGCTTGAACAGCGTGGTTGTGTCTCGGGGAGAGGGCTCAGGGATCTCGATCTCTGGCATGATGGTCCGGAACGCAGTGACAGGGCAAATTCCTAAAGGCGAAAATCCCTATCGGTTCCTCACATCCCCTTCTTGTGCACAGTCGATCGGCCAGAGTATTTTGGCCGGATCTGAGTGCTCACACGGTCTCGTTCGGGTTAGGTCCCTTCGGGCCCATCAATCTGAGCGGACGTGCGAATACTTACTGGGAGCAGTCCCATTCGGATGGTAAGATGAAGATACCTCGGTTTATGACGCCCCCGCGTGGGGATAACAGGTTCCCCTTTAGGTAGGTCCCTGTGGCGCTCTGAACCCGACCAGTAGCACTGAGCGTCCATGCTGTGCCGATGTTCGACCCTCCCCGCCAATCAGGATGAATATCGTTAGGGTTGGGGGATCTCAGGATACGAGCTGTCACATCTCGAGGATTGCACGACAGCGCCAACGCATGAGTTGAAGTCAGCAAAGCCATTACTGCAATCAAGGCCGCCTTCGGCAACATGATACTTGTTCCTTGTCCGTCCTTGATTGAAGCAAGCGAGTTGCCTAAAGCGCGTACCTGCGCTCGGCCCTGAGGACTCCCTCGGCCATTTTGAGCCAGTAGCCCTTGGTTCCTGTCTCGAGCTGGGTGTGTTCCTCTGACACAACAGCCGCCCAACCAGGCCCATCCTTGTCGGTTAGCTCGCGAGCCTTCGCTTCAATTTCTTCGTCAGTCGGCACCAGCGACATCAGCAATCCCCGTGTGAGCCACGCACGATTTAGTTTCGATCATAGCCTTGGCAAGTCTCAGAACGGCAGCGGATCCTCCCCGCAGTTCGTGTACCGGAGCCGCTGGCCGATCAGGTCGGTTGGCTCATTGTTGATAGTGGCGCGGTGGCGGCACTGGCACTCGATCGTCGGGTCCTGCGGGATCGTGCGGGCAGGGGAGACGGCAGCTTTGGCAACGGGCTTTCGGTACTCCTCCATCGCCTTCAGCTTCAGACTGATAACAGCTTCGCCTGAACTACAGTGAACTTTATGAACCATCGGAAGAATAATAGATCAGACCGAAGTCCAGCAGCCGAACCTTACCAGCCTTATGGCAGACATTGTTTCATCGTATGTCGCCAACAACTCGGTGCATCGCAACGAACTACCGAACGTGATGGCTTCCGTTCATGCCGCCCTTAAGGCTTCGCTTGGCCTCGCACAGGCCGAGCCTGAGAAGCCACAGCCGGCCGTCCCAATCCGCAAATCTGTCACGCCGAATTATCTCATGAGTCTTGAGGACGGTCGGAAGTACAAATCTCTTAAGCGGCACCTCAGGACCCTCGGCCTCACTCCCAACGAATATCGCGCAGGGTGGGACCTCCCCGCCGAGTAACCTATGGTAGCCTCGAACTACTCGGCCAAGCGCTCAGAGCTTGCTCTGAGTATAGGCCCGGGTGAGAAGCGGGGGAAGACGGCAGCAAAAGGCGCTGTAGCAGGGGACGAGAGCAAGGCCGCCGGCCCGGAGCTCACTCCCAAGCCGAAACGTAAGGGCTCTGCTAAGAAGGACCGAGCGACTAAGTGAGACTGTCAGGACGGGAATGTTCGCTCAGCTGATCCGATGGAACGCCCGCTTATCGGCTTCCTTGGCCGGAGGCCATATGCTCCCATTCTCCAGGGATTTTGGATCTGCAGACATGTCTCCCAATCTGAACCTCTGCTCCAGATGGAACCCGCTTAGCTCAACCTGGGCGGGTCTTCTTTTGCTGGATTATCCTCGGCCACGCTGAGACCCGATGCGCTGGAGTGGGGTTGGCTTATTAACATAGATTAGGGGAAGGGCGGGCAAACGAAGCCTGTTTCGATGATTGATGACGAGCAGTTCAGGGGGCTGCAGCTTCCCAATACGCTAGAGCTTCCGCCCAGCCATACTGCAAGGATGGTCGGGCACTTCCTCCAGGGCGTATACGCGAGTGTTCTCAGAGAGGAGCATTCTCGGCATCTCATGGATCTAATCGAGAAGCTCAATGAAAGCGGGCGCGCATTTATGCGCTCAAGCCAACGCTAAAGTTCGACGAGGAGCCCGGGAGGGCAGTGCATCCGTGCTGGCTCCCGGGGCTCGCCTACAAATGCCAACGGTGGGCAGCTGAGATGGATGTGAGTTGATTGGCAGGAAAGCGCAAGGTACCCGAAGCCGAGACACTCCAGCATTTCTTAGGTTGCGGGCACTGAGAAAAGTAGCCCCAGCTGATCTCTCTCCCAAACATCAGCCAGAGCGCATGCGGCCTTTTGAGGAAACCCGCGTGGGGAAAATAACCGGCACCGGTGAACCGGTCATCCTGCGCATATATCTGGGAATCGCGCTCCCCGTGCCTGCCCGCTCTCAGGCGGACGGCCGCAGCCGCGCTGTGGCGCGAGGATATCCGTCAGGGCGTCCCGGAACGCCCGCTGGCGGTGGCGGCCTCCCTTGCCGGGAAACAGAGGCGACATCGGCCGGCCGAATCCGCCGCCCTCGAGTTTGGCCTAGTGGTCCGACCGTGCGATCCAAAGATCCACGTCGAAGGCGAGCAGTACGTGGTCCTGGTAGCGCCTCAGCGTCGCCGCCCGGTAGTCGTTGAAGTGCTGCTTCTCGTCGACATCGAGGATGCGCGGCGGCGAGCCCGGCACGACCAGGATGGGGTCGCAGCCGTGGGCGCTCGGATAGTGTCGGTAACCAGCCCGACGACAGCGTACTCGATCTCCTTAGGCATGCGGGGCCACTGCAGATGCGCCGTCCTCCGGTTGGTCGGATCTCGCGCCTTCGGCGACGATTTGGAGGGCCTCGTCCGGTAGCGGGCGTTGCAACTTCAGCGCCTCCTCGGCCGGAGCGGTAAGCCAGGTCTCGTACTCCTCCGAGGTGGTCAGGATCACTGGCATCGCCTTTGGGTGGATGGGTCCGACGACGCCATTCGGCTCGCACGTGAGGAACGAATAGAGCAGGTGCTCGCCTTCGACCGACTCGGCCTTCGTGCCGCGTACACCCGTCCAGGGCCGCCAGATGCCGGCAAACGCGGCAAGCGGCCGGTTCTCGTTCAACGCGAACCAGACCGGCGTCTTGCGCGGCTTGGTGTTCTTGTATTCGCTGAAACTGGTGAGCGGGACGAGGCAGCGGTACTGCGGCTTGAGCCACGCGCGCCAGAACGGCGAGGCGACGTTGCGCACGTTGGTGACCGGCTGGTTGCCGACCTTCGGCGGCGGGAAGCCCCAGCGCATCCGGATCAATTCGCGCTCGTCGTCGGCCATGCGCACCACCGGAGCCATCTGGTCCGGGAAGATCGCGGGCAGGGGCGGCACGTTGCCGGCGCTGTCGCGGGCGACCTCGAAGGCGTGGCGCATCGCCTCCTGGGTGGTGTAGCTCGAGTAGAGATTGCACACGGGCGGGATCCTCCTGCGGGGCATCGACACCTTATGCGGCCGCGGCCGTTCTCAAACCATGAAGAGGCTGGCATAGCTCGGACATGGCCGACAAGACGACGACAGCGATCTCCGAGTTTGTGAACGACCAAGCTCTGCCAGCGCTCGGCCGCATTCATCCTGTCGCTTCCCGGCTCGGGAGCCATGGCCATCGTCGCGATCGACAGGTCTGGCATCAGGGTCGGCGACGCCGTCAACTTCGACATCGGGCAATTCATGGCCGGCACCGGATGGGAGCAGATCAAGGAGCCGCATGTCGGCCGGAACGCCTGGACCGGCGCTTATCGGCGCGGCGACAAGATTATCCGCGTGCACTCGCGGCCCGGCGTAGGCGACGTGGTCGCCACCGTCGACGGCCGCCGCATCATCGCGGAATTCACAAAGGGCCCGCTCGTCGACAAGCCGGGACGCACAGAGCATTCGTTGCTCAGGATGGCGCTTGGCCAGACGCTGCTGTTCGAAGTCTCCGCCGACGACATCGTGGTCACCGCAGTGCCGGACACGCCTGCGTTCCGCCGGGTGGCGGAGACCTGGCGGAGCCCACCGCACGTCAGACGGGCGGGCATCCGGATCGCCTCGTGGCCCGCGACGCTCCGGTCTCCGGCCTGGTCCTGTGACGGCAAGATTATAGCCCTTTCACCAATCAGCCCCTCGCGGTGACGCGACGTCTCAGGCTGTGGATTCGCATTTCAAAAGCGGCACTGATCACAGGAACCTCTATGAAACTAGGGGTGCAGTTCGATAGCTTGACTTTAACCTGAGTATGAACAGACACTTGTAACTTAGAATCGAAATCGTTCTGACATGTGGCCCGACAACGAAACATCGCGTGATTTCTTAAACTTCTCCGGTGTCGCGGACACGGTCGCAGAAATCATCATTCAAGCGCGTGGGCGTCCGATCTCGATCGGCGTCTCAGGTGCCTGGGGGATTGGCAAATCCTCGATGATAAAACTCACGAAAGCGTCCTTGGCTGATCGCCCCCGTGAAGAAGGTGACCCGGAGTTCATCTTCGTCGAGTTTAACGCTTGGCTGTATCAGGGTTACGATGATGCCCGCGCCGCGTTGATGGACGTCATTGTCACCAAACTTGAGGCTGAGGCGGAAGCCCGGCAGACAGCCGTCGACACGGTGAAGGGACTGCTCAAGCGGGTGAAGTGGCTGCGCGCCGCCAAGCTTGTGGCCGGTTCCGCTGCGGCTGTCGCCTTCGGGCTCCCGCCAATGGGGCTTCTCGGTGAGGTATGGGGCATTGGACAGCGGGTCCTGTCTGGTAATGTTGACGAGACGCTAATCGAGGACGCTCAGAAAAAGACGGGTGAGGCCGCAGAGGCAGCCGGGGGCCTCCTGAAGCCTAAGGTAGAGACGTCACCCCCGAAGGAGATCCAAGCGCTGAGGGACACCTTTGAGGAAGCGCTGAAAGAACTGGGCGTCACTCTGGTCGTGTTGATTGATGATCTCGACCGCTGCCTGCCTGAAACGACAATCTCGACGTTGGAAGCGATCCGGCTGTTCCTTTTCTTGGACAACACAGCTTTCGTGATCGCGGCCGACAACGACATGATCAAGCACGCGGTGCGTAAGCATTTCGAGGGGGTGAGCGATGACCTGTTGGTTACCAACTACTTCGACAAGCTGATCCAGGTTCCTATCCGCGTCCCTCCATTAGGGACGCAGGAGGTGCGCGCCTACATGATGTTGCTGTTCGTTGAGAACAGCCGTCTGGACAAGGACGTGCGCGAGAAGATCCGCGCCGGAGTTTGTAAACAGCTACGCCAAACCTGGCAGGGCAAGCGCGTTGATCGCGCATTCGTTCAATCGCTCCACGAAACCCTCCCAGACGAACTTATCGGCAAGTTTGACACCGCAGATCGGCTTGCCCCGCTGATGACTACTGCAACGGGCATTGTCGGTAATCCCCGCCTGATCAAGCGGTTTCTGAATGCACTGGCGATCCGTATGGCGATCTCTAACGCACAGGGCGTCGGCGTCGATGAGGCTGTGCTTGCCAAGCTTCTCCTCTTCGAGCGGCTCGGGAATCCTAAGGCCTATGCGGAGTTGATTGCAGCGGTCAGCGCGAGCGATAGCGGCAAGCCAAGCTTCCTTGCTGAATGGGAGGAGAAAGCCACTGCCGGTAATGACCTCGGCCTGCAAGCACCTTGGGACGAGCCTTTTGTCAAGGAATGGCTGACGCTGCCACCTGCGTTAGCCGACATCGATCTTCGCGGCGCGCTTTATGTCAGCCGTGAGCATGCTCCCCTCATCACACCGGAGGACCGACTGTCGTCAGACGCAGCGGATCTGCTGGCCGCGCTCCTGCAACATCCGGAAATGGCAGGAAACCTCAAGGATCGCCTCGTGAGGGTCCCGCGATCGGAGATAACGGTCATGATGGACAGGCTCCTCGACCGTGCGCGTCAGGAGCAGGAGTGGGGCGTGCCGCCCATCCTGGAGGCCTGCCTCGTGGTGTCTGAAGCGGATCCTCCCCAAGGAATCCGTCTTGCGGCCTTCTTGAAAGAGCGTCCGCCGGCGCAGGTGCAGCCCAACATCGTCCCGAAGATCAGCGACCAGCCCTGGGCGGAAAGTGTGCTCGATACATGGGAGCGCGCAGCCGTCTCCAGACCCGTGAAGACAGTCATCAAGAGGCAGAGGGAAAATGGGGACGTCGCAGTCTAGCGGAGGACCGGGGCCCGGCGTGCCGATGGTCCCGTCATGGGTACCAGACTTGCCGGCGGTCGAACCGCCTGCCGGAGACGACACGGCGCCGGCCGACGACGCCGCACCGGAAGCTCCAGCTGACGGCGCGCCAAGCCATGAACCGCCTATAAGGCCTATTCCCGTCGCTCCGCCTGCACGATTTCTCGGGACGCGCAGGAGCTTGGGCGAATTTGCCCGGACGGGTGACGGCAGGGACATGCGTCGTGGGCTTGGCCACTATGTCAGAACCGGCTACGGAGGCTCAGGAACGGCTACGCGGCGGTTTGGCGGGACCGCAGGAACTGCTGGGGCGTTGCATGGAGCCCTATCGAGCGTCGCCGCCGGAGCGCCCGCCGCGCCGGGAAGTCCCCTCAATCCAGCGTTGCTCGCTGGGCGTTCCGCGCAGGAGGTGATGGACGCCGTCGTCGAGGCCGTGCGTCCTATCGATGGTACGCAAGACGCGGAGGCGTCGCGTGCTGCAATTCGCGATGCGTTGTCCGAGTTGCTCACCCGGTTCCCAGACGCCGACCTGCTGAGTCTGGACGATGATCAGCGAAATTTCGCTATCGAGCGTTTCGCCGCATTTGATGTCGTCCGCCGGTTCGAACTTGATGTGGGAAAGACGATCATTGAGAAGGCTCCAAGTGCCGCGGCAGCGCTTTCGCGGCTGAAGCAAGTGCGGGATTTCGTAAAAGAGACCGTAGCAGCGTCGTTCCGGAAACTGCGCGCAGCAGGGCGAAGTTTATCGGCGGGGCGCGTCAACAGAGTTGTCCGGGATGCCTTGCGAGAAACTTTTGTCGTGTTCGAGGGATACGCGGAATGAGGTTGGTTTGCGGTCCGGAAACATTTGAGGTGCCTGCAGGTGAGGAATCGCTCCGTGTAATACTCTATGGACAACCAGGCGCAGAAGACCGCGGTAGTGCCGGCGATGCGGCGAGAAGTGAGATCCTCCGGCGCAAGCTTATGGTCGCGCCTCGTGCGTGGGATCTTCTCTCTTTAGCGCTTTCCGTGGTAGCCGCTGACTTGGCAGGCCAACGTGACCGAAGCCCGGATGGCTGGACCCGCGAGTTCGAGCTGGAGGTGGCGGTTACCGATCCAAGTTTTTGGAATTGCCAAGCCACGGCCATCACTGAAGCTCTGGCGTTTTTGACCACGGATCGCTGGCAGCTGCGCTTTCATGATGGCGGAATGCTTCCGGCACCTCCCCGGGACCCTGCGTTCCCGGAGGACGACTGTGTGGTATTGCTGTCGGGCGGGCTCGACAGTTTGGTCGGCGCGGTCGACTTGGTGGCCGCCGGCAGGCGGCCGCTCGCAGTCAGCCAGATCGTGAGGGGCGACGCGGAAAAGCAGGTTGATTTCGCCTCCAGTATCGGCGGAGGCTTGACCCACCTGCAGCTCAATCACAATGCCCATATCCCAGGAAACGAGGAGTCGTCGCAGAGGGCGCGATCGCTAATCTTCCTGACGTTCGGGGTCTTGGCCGCGACAGCGCTACGTCGTTACCACGATGGAGATGTCGTTCCGCTGTACGTATGCGAGAACGGATTTATCGCGATCAACCCGCCGCTAACCGGTGCCCGGTTAGGTAGCTTGAGCACCCGTACCGCTCACCCTGAGTTTCTAGCTAAGCTGCAAGGAGTTCTCGATGCCGCTGATTTGCGCGTTGATGTAAAGAATCCCTACCAGCTCAAGACCAAGGGCGAAATGCTTGCAGGGTGCGCGGATCAGGCGTTTCTGCGGGCCCAGGCAGCAAGCTCGACGAGTTGTGGCCGCTTCCAGAGGTTCAATTACAGGCAGTGCGGACGGTGCGTACCATGCCAGGTTCGTCGGGCGGCGTTTGTGGCCTGGGGCGTGCCGGATACCACCTCGTATGTCTATGAACCGATAGGCCAGGATGATGCAGAGCACGCTGGTTTTGACGACGTCCGCTCCGTTGCAATAGCTATCGCTCAGGTTGAAGCCGACGGCTTCGATGGCTGGATTGGTGCTTCGCTCAGTTCGCGTGTCGTCGGTAATCCCGGCCCATTAAAGACGCTAGTGAAACGCGGCCTAGACGAGCTGAAGGCGCTGCACCGCATCTACGGTGTGACGTGATCGACTTCCATTGTCATCTCGACCTATATCCTGACCCTCATCGCATTGCGCGGGAGTGCGGGGCGCGAAATATGTATGTGCTGTCCGTCACAACGACGCCATCGGCTTGGGAAGGGACCGCGGCTCTAGCGGATGGCGCCTCCCGAATCAGGACAGCACTAGGCTTGCATCCACAACTCGCGCATGAGCGGAAGGCCGAGCTGCCCTTGTTTGAGAAACTGCTCCCTCGGACGCGGTATGTCGGCGAGATCGGACTTGATGGTGGGCCTGAATTAAAACCCCATTGGGCAGACCAGACCTTCGTCTTTAATCATATTCTAAAATGCTGCAGCGCCGCCGGCGGCAGGGTTCTTTCCATTCATAGCCGACGGGCTGCGTCTGCGGTTCTGGACGCGCTCGGTGCGACGCCAGGGGCAGGGGTTCCAATTCTGCACTGGTTCTCGGGCACTCACCGGGAACTCGCTCGTGCTATTGAGATGGGTTGTTGGTTTAGCATCGGCCCGACTATGCTCGGCACTGAAAAGGGGCGAGCCCTGACCTCGCGGGCTCCACGAGATCGGATCCTTACGGAAACGGATGGCCCATTCGCTTCTGTGGAAGGGCGATCTGCGCTGCCGTGGGATGTCGACTATGCCGTTAGGCATCTTAGTGACCTTTGGCGACAGCCGATGGTCGAGGTGCGACAGCAGCTAAATTCAAATCTCAGAAACTTGATAGGGTCGTTACCGACCATGGACTAGAGGGCTGCAAGGGTGCGCCTTTGAGAGGACAGCGCATAAACTGTCACTTTGGCGTTTCGGCCCGGAATCGGGCGGCCGCGCCAGACGTGTCCGGCTTACGACGCCAGCACCTCGCGCCGGACCTTGACGGGCTGCGCCGGGACGTAGACCAGACGCCGGTGCCAGTCGCACCAGCTCGACCCCTCCGGCGTCGGGGCTCCGCAGCAGACGGCGCTGCGCAGGTCCTCCGAGACGATGAAGCGGCACTGCCGCGTTCCAAGCTTGAGGAGTTTCGTGCGTTGTCTGGGGTCGGGCTCTTGCATGACGGACACCTATGGCATGGCGAGGCGGATCAACGGAAGTCCCGGGTCGCGACGCGAATGGCGGACGCTTCGCTCTTCTCCTCGATTAGGTCGATTGGCGGCGCGGGCGCGACCTCCTTTGATCCCTCGCGCAGGCGGTCGCGCGTGCCAACCTTCGCCTCGTCGCTGCGCATGCTGAAGGGATCGTCGCGGTCGCCAACGCTGCGCAGAAGGTCTGACAGGTCGACGAGGTGCTCAGCGATGAGGTGGGTCACGCCGCCCTCGCGCTGGTAGCGTCTGCGGACCGCTATCATGCCCGACGAGAGGATCAGCCGGCACTGCTTGTCGTAGAGCGACGGCCACACGATGATGTTGGCGATGTCGGTTTCGTCCTCGATCGTCATGAACATCACGCCCTTGGCCGAGCCCGGCTTATGGCGCACGAGCACCAAGCCGGCGACCATCACGCACTCACCATCGCAGACGTGATGGAGGTCGGCGCCGTTCCGAAACCGGCGCTCTCGTAGTTCGATGCACAGGAAGGCGAATAGGTGCTGGCGTAGGGTCAGTCTCTGCGAGCGGGCGTCTTCGACGACCTCTCAGGTGAGAGTTGGGAAAAAAGTGTCTCTTGAGGGAATAGAACAAACAATCCCCGGAAAAGAACCGTCTGATCTGAACACAGGAGTTCAGGATCGGATCCTCTCATCATCAGGCCGCATCACCACACTCCGATGGAGTGCAGCTTGATCACTGACCTGCCATACCATCATGCACGAACATCACATCGACCTGAACGCCAGGCTGGAGGCGCACGCCATCCTGGACCGCTTGGTGGCCGACGGCCCTACCTTCCCGGTAGAAGACGCCCGCCGGCTGATCGACTTAGTTCCGGTGGTGCCCAGCTCCCGCATCTCCTTCACCGGGGTCTTCAGAAGGCGCGGACCAAGCGCCAAGGGACATGCCGCCGGCATCGGCGACGTCAACCTAGAAGGAGAAGAGAAGCAGACGACCTTCGCTCTCAATGTCCCCGTCTCATATCGGATCGGCGGCTATGTGGTGACGCACACGCCCGGGCTCCTGGACATCGAGCTGATGTGGACTGAAACCCGAGCCGACCGGACAGGCCAGAGTTGCTCGCTGATCTATGACATCAGCACCAAAGAACCGGAGGAAATGCGTATTGCCGTGCAGAAGTCTCTGACCATGCTCTTCATCACCTTCAACTACATCTCGCTCGTCCCCTGGAAGCTCCCTGCGAGTGCCTGAGCCCCCATAGCGGTCTGAAGGTCTCCGGCAAGGGAAAGGTCACGCCCTCCGCAAAACCGCTTGAGCCGGAGAATACCCTGACGACTCGACCACCCTCAAAGTCGGCACACCTTGAGAAGCAGAGCTCAGGCCTTGGGCGACTCTCGCAACGATACTTATGTCGTGGGAGCAGCCTTACTGTCTTGCGAAGTAGCTGAACATTACGCTAATATATAAATCGCTAATCCGAATTATAGTTCTCAGCGAACTATGATTCGCGTTGGGCGCCTGAAATGCTGGCAACAATAGTGCAAGGAACGTTCCAAATCTCAAAAACGGAACGCAAATTCATTAAGCGCCGATATTCGACCGATACTAAACCGCACATCTCAAAGGCAAAAAAATGAGTAAGCTCGCTCACGGCCACGAAGGCAAACAATCCATTATAGTTGGTACGCGCACGGGTGGTCAGGGAAAAACACTGGTGTCACAGGTCTTGCAATATACATTCAAAGAATGTGGTGAACCGCTCAAGATCATGGCTGCTGACACAGCAACAGCAAAAGGCGCTGCAGCAAAGTCAAAGCTTGCCCGCTTTCTGGAGCCCGATGACGATGTAGAAGAACTCGGCATTGGCGCGACGCTTCAGTCTATCCGTTCTGATCAGGACGCGGCCCTGAATTACTGGGAGCGTCTCGGTGAGGGTCTCAGCGAAGGCAATCTCCTTGTGGACGTTGGAGCGAATGTCCTGCCAGGAATCTGGGAATGGGCAACTGAAACCAATGCGGGGCGTATTCTTAGGACGGCGCCCCCGATTTGGCTCGTCATCCCGGTTACAGCGCAAGCTCAGAGTCTCATTGATGCCTGCGACCTGATCCGATTGGCAGAGGCGAAACAGGAGCACCTGCCGATCGCCAAGTACATCGTTGTCTTCAATGAGCACGAAGGGAAGTTCGACGGTATCCGGGATGCTCTAGAGTACAAAGAACTCGCGAAGCTCATTGCGGCTGTAAAGGCCTGCAGTGTCAGAATGGAGCGCTGCATATCCTCCGTTTGGCAGAGGATGCAAACTGAGTATATTTCTCTCAAGACCATGCGAAGCCTTACATATCGCGATTATGCAACCCGTTTCGCGCTGAGTGTCTTTAAGAGTTCAGCCGCGGAGAAGGACTTTGTTGAATGGATGTATTTAACCACGAAGGCCTTCCATCCAGCTTTGACCTCCCAGAGAACTTGAAGACAGCATGGAAATGCAGAAAATAGAAAGGTGAGTACTATGACAGACCAATTGCATGTCCATGATGCTGTTCCTATCTCCGATCCGGATGATAGCCTGCTGCAGCAGATAAGCGAGGATTTCAGTGAGAGCCTGCAAAAGCTGGCGAGCTTCACTCCCAAGGAAATCCAAATGTCTGTCTTGGCGGCCACCTTACAGCTTTACAATTCGGGGCGTTACGGGAAGGATTTTGAAGGAATGAAGCTGTCGGCTAAAGATGCTGTTGCACTCTCATCGCTGGCTCTGAACGTGGACAGCATTGGCGGTATCTTTGTCGAAGTCACTGCCGAGCATCACCATACATACAACGTCTTCGCGCACGCTCAGGCTGAGGCCGATGGAATGTTCAAACGCGCAGCCAAATAGAGGGCTGGCTGCGATCCTCCGACGGTAAGGGGCATTTGCGAGAGGTTTGACCTCTCGCATTTCCTCTCCGCTGAGATAGTTGGAGGTGGGCGTGCCTGGAGTTCAGGGCCAAGGCTATCCACGCTGCTTCCACTGCTCCCGCGCAGCGGATTCGTTACACCTGAACTTATCAAGGAATCGCGTTCACCAGACTGGCTCGCATCACCGGGCCATTCCGTGCTGATGTGGCAGAGGGAACGCTCTTGCGAGGGTTAATCAAATCGCCCGATCCCAGGCTCAAACGCCTCCGATCGGCTATGTCTTTTCGCTTGCCGCAGCCCAGCCGCAAAAAACCAAATCTAGTTAAAGTTTGAGTAGCCGTCCCGAGTGCCGAGGATCGCGAGCGTTATCAGGGGTGTGAGCGAAGAACCTCGCGTTGAGGGCGTCCCGAGAAAACGCTCATCGGGAAGCAAGGCGCTGTACAGAGTCCACTGCCCACCGGGCAGCCCAAGCAGCCTGAGCAGCAGGTCTCAATCCCAATAGGCATAGGGTGCGAGAAATTGTATCTAATTCAGAGTATGAGTTTTTAATTCATGATTCGAGAATTAAGATGCAAAGACCCCACACCCTAGGCCTGACCACCCAGTTCGTGAACGATGCTCACTGTGCTCTGACGGATTTAGGCTTACGCAACAAGATGATCTCCCTTCCGCAGGGCACCCGAGGACGTTCGATCGAATTCAACATCGATCCAGACTTTCTCTACACAGCCTTCTTTCACCAAAGCCGCACTTTGCAGATCGGTCAGGCTCCCTTGCTGCTCGCTCAGGAGTCCCAGAGAAGCGCGCCAGAATTACGACAGAGTATTATCTCGCTCCGGGCGAAAGCGGAGGCGATCGCCAGTGAGCAGGGCGTTGAGACCCTGCGCTTGGCTATCGGAGCTATCGCCTGGAGGGAGTCTGACGGGACTGCCCGCAACGCGCCTCTCTTCACATTGGCTGTTACTATCTCGAATGATCTTATAATTTTGCCCTCGGGGCCTTTAGAACCCAATGAGACATTCTTACTCCACGCAGCCGCAAGGGGTGTTGACATTGTAATTGATCCAACAAAGCCCCTGTCCCAGGCTCTCGTTGTTGCTGAGCCAAGCAATGCAGGCGAACTCACTGTTCTTGGCTACAAGCCTCGCGCCAACCTTAATTTATATGCTGGTAAGAGCGCGGCTATGCATCGAGCGCTTGATCTCTCGTTGCGTCCGGAGCTAGTGAACATGGGAGCGCTCCGTGTCCTCGCAGGCGGGCGCTTGGATATTCCTGCCATTCAGCCAGCAACACCAAATCTCCATATTGTCGGTGCAGATCATAGCCAGGATAAGGTGATCACCGCTGCGCGAGCAGGACAGTCGTTGATCGTTCAAGGACCGCCCGGCACGGGCAAGACGCAGACCATTATCAATACGGTGGCCAATTTCCTAAGGGATGGAAAGCGTGTTCTCGTTTCGGCAGAGAAGACCGCTGCGCTTGATGTAATTGCGTCCCGATGGCCAATGTCCGCTCGTGAGCTTCCCTCACCGATACTTCTTAGTGAAAACGGGCCCTCCTTACCTACAGATGCCGAGTTCGTCATTGCGACTCCAGCGGTGGCAGCGCTCAAAATCCCAAAGCGCTTCTTGTTTGACGTCGTTATCATTGATGAAGCTTCGCAAATCCGCCTCTCGCATGCTGCAGTTGTCGCGGCATTGGCCAATCAGGTGATCGTTATTGGCGACTCACAGCAGATGTCGCCAAGCAGGCTGTTCAATCGAACTAAACAAATGTCGGCCGGTACGGATATGGCCGGAAGTTTGCTCGGTCACGTCATCTCATGCGGGTTGCCTTCGATCATGTTGCGACAACATTATCGATCAGAGCATGAGAGCCTCATCCTATTCTCAAGCAAACGGTTCTATCAGGGTGAGCTCGACATACTACCCTCGCCCGTCCGCGATGGTACTCTTGGCGCGTACTTCAAGTTCGTGCCCAACGCTGTCTATGAGCGCGGTGGCAGTCGAGACAATCTCGTTGAGGCCACAGCCCTGATCTCTGATGCACTCGAACTCGCAAAGGAGAATCGGTCGCGGCTGGACAGTCGTAACTCCGGCCCGGCCCCGCGTTCGGTGGGTATCATCACGATGAACGAGAAGCAACGTGATCTTATCCTAGCGCTCTTGCCTGACGCACTTTCGAACGCAGGGCTCTCAGAGGCTGATCTGGCAGGGCGCGATGGGAATGAGAAGTTGTTCGTAAAAGCGCTTGAGAATGTGCAGGGTGATGAGCGCGACGTCATTCTGGTCTCGACAACCTATGGTCCAGACCGCCATGGCCGGTTCGCTGCCCACCTGGGGCTCCTTTCATACCCCGGAGCGGCTCAGCGGGTGAACGTGCTCGCCACTCGCTCTCGGTCAAAAACAGTGGTCTATCATTCGTTCGACATCCAGCGACTGGCCGATAGTGACAGCGACGGAGCACACGCCTTCCGGGACTACTGGAAGTCTTTGCAGCGGACCTCTGTCATTCGGCCGATTACCGAACCGAATGTTGAGTCAAACGACGAGCTTGATTTGGCCTTTCGAGCAGTCCACAGATGGCTGAACTCAGGACAATTTACTGTTCACAAATTTCCCCGCTTTATCGCAGGGTTCCGGAGAACCGATCAGAGACAACGTGGACTTGACCGTTACGATGTGTGTTTCTATTTCACGGGACTTCGCTCGCCCTTGGAAGAGGCATCCGACATCGCTCGGATCGAGAAACTCGGCTGGACCTTGTGTAGGATACCAATTGAACGTTGGCGTGATCAAACACATGGTCTGGCACAATGCTTCCATCTTCCGACTGCTCAGTGGAATGTTAGGACAAGGGAGTTGCTCCATAATGTGTACTGCGCAATATCAATCCCGTTTTTGTCTCGTAACATTTTCTTGTGCGCTCAATAATTGGGCTTAGCGCAACCTGACTGGGTGGTTGAGACGTACTGTGGGCGCTTGGTCGAACGAGCGTCCATCTTGACCAAAGCATAGGATGCTGCCCACTCCGCCGTAGCTCGGCGCTGCTATTGGCTGACGCAGATCGCCAACCTTCGAAGACAGGACGGCGAACTTGCAGTCTCAATGTTGCAGGCTTGTATTATCGCGACAGCATCCGTAGTGTGAGCTGGCCTGTTGTACAGGTCGCGCGCGTTCGTATCCCCTGATCGTGAGCTGCATGCAGACCGCGTCCATAATAAGGGCAACGAGAAAGTGAATCTGAATGCTACGCGTATCTCATCTCGTATGATACTGCCCGAATGGGAGCATATTGGCCGCAAGAGCCACGCGCGATGTTCCTGATTGTTGAGATCTATGATCTCTTGGTGATAGATGAGAAAATCGACCGCGGAGCAAGTTATAGTGGCAACAGAACCGAGGCGCCGGAATTTGGCGGGCTATAGGGTGCTTGTCGGCTAATCCTGGGCCCGGTCGGTCAGGTGTCTTTCTAGTCGGTGAGCATGGGTGAGTTCGTAGGCCTCGGCTTTTGAGCGCGGGCCTCACCTAACATCCGATCAATGGAATACAGCTCCTGTTCCAACTGCTCTTTTTGGGATTCTACTTCGGTCGTCCAACTGGACTGTTCCCCGTCATAACGGGCGTAGAGGTCGTCCAGCGCCTCTTCCAGCACGCGCTTCCGGTTCTCGAGTCTTTGGAATTCTTGAGGAGCAGTGCCTTCATCGATCATCTTTGCAACAGCAGGATTCTCTATTCGGATGCCAGGGCTCAGGCAATGTAATTCATCTTGTTGTGGTGAGGATTTCCTGCATTTGACCGGAACCGGCGGATCGAAATCGGGCGGCTCACCCTCCGCAGTCACATTGTGGATCTGATTAGCATGACAGGTGAATGCCTCTGCGTTCTTTTCAGATGACCGATGGGAAGTGGGTTGGAAGACGCCGGTTGACCGACCCGCTTGGGAAAGTGGGGAAGCCTGAACATCGTTGTTGCTGATTGCATGTTGTTTTGAAGCGCAGTTAGCCTGAGGCTCGTGCGCAAGTGTGTTGCGCGGTGGCAAGAGATCGTCCTGCGTTATGATCGCTTCAGTTTTGTGCAGCGAAACATGTCTATCGCCTGAGGGACGCAAGATATCGGGATTTTTTTGAGTTGTGAAAGTTAAGATGCCAGAATGACGTGAGCCAGTGCTGGGAGACGTAACGTTTGAATAGACGCGGGATCCATCTCTTGCAGGCTTTAGAGCACGTTCTGCCTGATACTGGGTGACCATCTCTATCACCAACTCGGCCTCTTTGATCTTCTCGCTCGTTGCCTGTTTTGCCTTTTCTATCCTCTGCCTCGCTATCTCTTCACTAGCCTCGAGATCCTTAAGTAGTTTCGCCTTTCGCATTTGTGCACGAGCTTTAGCAACGGTGGGTCGCTCGCTGCCCCAGGGGTAAACTTTGCCGAATTCTCGTAGCCTGCTCATTCGCGTGCGCCCCTGTGAGCCTGCCCGAGGCAACGACAGCGCATGGGACAATCTGGCTCCCATCAGGTCGCTCGAGCTGGTACTTCCAGCTTCTTATCTTTGCGAACTGTAAGTTTGTAAAGCGAAATAATCTGCATATCTCGGTCGGTCCTCGAGTATGTATTCGGCAGCTCTGACCGGGAAGCCGGAAAAGTGACAGGCAAGCGAATGGTTGAGCGCAGGGGATGGTTCGCGCAGCCGATTATCGAACGATCATTGGTCGCTGAAAGTTTGGAGATGCTTGGAAACTTGCGGGGCGCAAGGTGGTCAAGATGTGGAGCACAGGCAGGCGCTCCATTGCAGAAGAAACGCTCGACTTGATCGGACGGGTTATGTGATGCGTGATGCTCTTGCCCGGATCCAGTGACTGAATTTGGTGCTCTCGGGTTGCTCACAGGGGCTCAGAGCATTCTTCTCTGACAGCGAGACTCAAGCGAAAGACAAAGTTGAACGGTGCCGTGACGGTGCAAGCTCTAATGAGGCAGGGGGCCTGTGTACGGGTGACACAGGAGAAATCTAGCGCGGCTCTGATGATGGGCAGGTTCAAGGGAAAGAATGAGGCTTGTTCTAAACTTCCTTCCCAAATCGTGACACCTTCTGATCGCGCTCACGTGGAGCAATTCGGAAGGCGACCGCGATTCACGAACAGCCGGACCAGGTGAATGATATCGGCTCTATGAATAGTGACGTCGTCTCGGTCGAGATGTGGATTTCGGCAGTCTGGATCCTGCCGGGTTGGAGCTTCCGATGGTCTAGTTAGCCATCTTGCTTCAACGGTCGCGACAAGTCCGGAGAGACATGTAGGCCGATGGCCAAGCGAACGGCAGCAGGAAGAATAGCCTGTTCTCCATTCTTCCCGCTATCCAATGACTTCACAGCTGTATCTTTGGTGCCGACGGCCACCTAATCTCTCCAGTGCATCTGTCGGGACACACCAGTTCCCCTGCCAGACTCCGCGCGTGCAAAGTAAAACCGCGTGTTTGAGCGTTTAAAGAACGCCATGTCTCTGTGCTTGGTCGGAATACAGTTTCTTAGCTTGGCGCTACGCTCGACCCATAATAGCGGGTGTTCCCCCGCGTTCGCGCTTGAGCGTAGTCACACCAGTTTGTACTACCGGAATACATTGCAGCGGCAAACGGGGCCGCGCTTTTCACATGTGCGCGTCCCCAAACCCGCTAGGAAGGGCTTGGAGGCCGATCCTGGCAGGACATGGTCCGAGGCCCATTCTCGGCTCGGGAGGGGCCGCAGGCCCCGTTTCACGTCCCGGATGACCCTACCCCGCCGACGGGCATAGCCTGCGGCTGTCGGAACACCTCTGAGGTTAACAGACCCCCTACAGGTGGGGTCCAAAGGGGGGTTAAGGGGCAGGATAATTTTTAGGGCCCAATACCCCAGTTTTGGAGCACCTACCGGTTCTCCGAAAACTGACGTGTAAAACATTGGGCTCTGCGAGACTGTCCCGGCGCGCTTTGGCTGAGGCCAAATCGCACGATCCAGGGGGATCGTGGCCGCGGAGGAGCGAGGGCAGCCGGAGCTGAACGCCCGTTCCCTCGCATTCGTTTCGCGAAGAAGCGCATCCGTCGTGAGTACTATGCAAGTACTTGCCGTCACAGAACGCTCCGGCTACGGGCGGACGACAGGCGCCCGCATGCGATTCCGGCATCTGCCGCTCTCTGGCTCAGTTTGGCCCACCCAGCCAACTGCGTACGTTGCAGGGTGTTGGCACCACACGAATAAACATGGCGATGGAGCGCCGCACAATTGGGAGTGCAGGGTGCGGTTGTTCTCACAACAAGAAATTTTCCGCGCTCTAAGGGCGGGAAGGGAGGATCAATCGCCAGTCTCTTAAATGGTTCGTGAGGCGATTGTTTGCTGGCGTGCAAGTGCAGAGCAGGGGGCGTAGCTCGCCGGGTATGGTCCTGAATCCGTATTTAAAAGAGGGGTAGCATCCAAAATAATTCGGATATCGGCTATAAAATGATCGTGTCCCGTATTTCACGAATCATTCAATGACCCAAGACGAAGCCGAAGAAATCGTCCGCCGCGACCTCGCTCGTGGATTGTCTATCGCTGGCCGGATCGCTGAAGCTGAGCGCCGCGCGCTCGAGCGACTGGAGAGGCGAAGCAGCTCGCCCCGGAATTTTGCGGCACTCGTTGAGGCTTTTCACAGTCCAGGCTTGAGGACGGCACGAGACTTCAACCAGTCATCCGCTTTCAAAACGGCGCCGCGTCCGGAGGCGCCCGATACCGGCGGCGTGACCTTTCACTTCTCGGTGACGTCAGTCTCGAAGAGCAATCGCATTGTGGCCGCTTACGCCGGTCGTGCCCCTTCCGGGAGTGCAGATCAGCATGGGAGTTACATTGAACGAGACGGAGCCGCGGAAGCGTTTGTTGATCCTGAATCCATGAGCTTCGGGCAGGAGGAGGCCGCCGGCGGTCAGGCCTACATCGAACGCGTATCTGCTTCCGAGCGGGTCGATGAAAAGGACGCAATCATCGTCTCGTCGTTTGGGAATATCGCTGATACGAAGGAGGAGCGGCTTGAGTTCTGGAAGAAGCTTGAAAAGGTCGAGCAAAGCGCTCGGGGGCACAAGTTTACCATCAACCCTTTCAGAGGAGCTGACTTCTGGAATGCCGTGCGCGAGCATCTCGCGGCAGGCAAGGATGTCCCTGCGCCCCTAGCCCAGGCGTTGCAGCACTGCCTCACCGACGTGGCACCTTTCGATGTGACGCTGCGGGACGAGGACGCCATATCACTTCTCAAGTTTGCCCATTCAATCGGAGACTTCGAGACGGATGGGGCGATCAAAGTTTCACTGGGGCGCGGCGGTCGTGTCCAGACGAGGATCATCGCTGAACTCCCTCATGAGGTCACCCCCGCTCAGCGGCTAGAACTTGTAAAGGAGTATTGTGCGGAGTTCGACCGCCTCGGATTACCGTATTGGGCCGTGATCCACGCTCCCGACAAGCACAATGACCGTCGGAACTTCCATGTGCACATTGCCCTCAGTGAGCGGCCGGCGAAACGAATGGTTCATCCCGCGACAGGCGAGACAGTCTGGGATTTCGAGATTGTCGAAACCTATAAAACCGCTCGCCGGCAAACGAGACACCGTCACCCGTTTATTCAGAAGCGAAACCGAGAGGTTCATCACTCGTCCTGGATCAGTGCCGAGCGGCGGCGATACAGCAAAATTCTGAACGATCACCTGGAACAGGCGGGAATCTCCAAGCGATACGACCATCGCTCCTACAAAGCGATGGGTCTTTCCCAAAAGGCCAAGGAGCGTATCGATCCGAAGATTTACGCTAAGGAGCGTAAGGGCCAGATGACCGAGCAGGGCCTTGAGGCCGCGCGTCAGCAATGGACTGCTGCCGTCGACGATTTGCATCGTGAGTGCCGGGAAGCGGCCGAACTCGTCGTCCGCGCCAGTTACGCCAACCGGGTTTTCCTTCACACCCTTCACAGCCAAGGGCATCCGGAAACCTCCAGGTTCGAGGGGCTCATGCGCAAGGCCACCGACCTTCACGGCTTTCTGCTGTCCGCCCTTGTAGCCAAGCGGGCTTCCGATTTCGTAGCCGACAAGATGGTGTCCAGGGCCCGACTGAAAAAGCCAACCGGGCGCACGAAGATCGACAGAATTCTCATAGAGGTCGCTGCCGAGATCAGGGCGACAGAGGGTGAGCATTTCAAAGCGATCACCGATAGGGTCAGGGCCGATTACCGGCAACAGGCGCTCAAGATTGCCCATATCCGTTCGAATTTCCTGCATGCGTTCCAAAAGCAACTGTTCAGTGAGCTGGTGGATGTGATGGCGCCTCAGAACCAAGTCCGGGACGAGGAACCGAGACAGGTCATGACCCTTGAGGAAGTGACGGAGATGACTGCCAAGTGGTTTCCAAAGTACTCAAGCCTCTCGGATCGACCGCCGGAGCCGCAGAAGCCAAAGAGCACGCTCTCGGCAGTCGACCGGCTTCTCGGGCCGAACTTCTTCAATCCAAAGAATGCGGGCAGGAAGCCTGAGCCGGTCACGAAAGCGCCTCCGTCTGCCAAAGCGTCCGCGCCGAAGGCACTTCATTTGAAGCACGAACAGCCAAAGTTCCCCGTCCACGCTCAGGTCAGGCCTGCTGCCCGACAGCAGTCATTGTCGCCCGGTCAGGCGCAGACGCAGGGGCCTTTAACGGGCATGTCGCAGGTGCCCACTAAGAAAGCTGCGGTGCTCAGGGCTGAAGTACCACTGAAACAGGAAGTACTACAGAAACAGACGGGGCTACCAAGTCGGACACAGCCGCTGGCTTCCAGCATGGAAAGAACTTTGCCTCGGAAGGAGCAAGTTCCGGTAAAGACGCCGATAACGCCCTTGAAGGCTCCGGAGCAGTCTCCGCCTCCATTGCCGCAACCTATACCCGCCGAGAACAGCGCGTCGGACGAGGTCGAGGAGATCGAGAAGAAGAGGAAGCGAAAGAGAGACCAGGAGATAGCTTCCAAGGAGGCGCAGTCTGCCGAGAAGAGCGCAAAGCTCAAGGAAGAACAGCGTGCTAGAATGCTTATTATCCGGCGGAAGATGTTGCAGGATAAGGGGCGGGGTCGGTAGACGCTGTGACTCAGGCTACAAGGTTCTAGCCCACAAATGTTGCTTTAGCACTACAGTTGCACCCGCCACTCATGGGCTCATAATCTCCTGATCTGACACAGGAGGCTGCCATGACGGGTGTGGCCATCGAGCAGATGCTCGAGCTCTGGTGTGTGGAGTTGCGTCAGGTCAAAGCTCACCTGAAGTCCCTGTTCGCCCATCCCAGTATCGCGGCCTCGGCGGCCGCCTTTCTCGATGGGCTGCTCGGCCCTGAGCGGCGTAAGACGGGGTGGATGCGGGCCGAAGCCGCCGGTGATCCGGGTCCCTGGCGCCAGCAGGCGGTGCTCGGCCGCAGCCACTGGGACGCGGATGCTCTGCGGGACATGGTGCGCGACTATGCCCTTGAGACGCTCGCCTCACCCGGGGCGGTGCTGGTCCTCGACGAGACTGGCTTTCTCAAGCAGGGCCAGCACTCGTGTGGCGTGGCCCGCCAGTACACCGGATCAGCCGGCAAGATCACGAGCTGCCAGATCGACGTCTTTGCCGCTTATGTGTCCGACACGGGCTGCACCTTCATCGACCGTCAGCTGTATCTGCCCAAGGACTGGACCAACGATACCATCCGGCGGCAAGCCGCTCATGTTCCCGCCAGCCTTCGCTTCGTCACCAAAACCGAGATCGCCGCACAGATGATCGCGCGGGCTCTAGCAGCGGGCGTTCCCTTCGACTGGGTCGCGGCCGACACGATCTATGGTGTGAGAGCGGTCGAAATGCAGCTGCGCCGGGCCGGCAAGGGCTACGTGCTTGGCGTTCATGCCACTGATCAGTTCTCCTCCTGGATCGGCAAACCCGACGTTGCCGGCACGGCCGAGCAGATCGCACAGGAACTCGCCCCTGGAGCATGGAAGCGCCTGTCGGCGGGAGACGGCACCAAGGGGGCACGTCTGTATGACTGGGCCTACATCGAACTCGCCGATCTTGAGGCGGAGGAATACAGCGATGACCTCACCGGCCTGTGGACACGCGGTCTGCTGATCCGGCGCAACCTCTCTGATGGGGACCTGGCGTTCTTCTCGACCTGGTGCCCGGCTGGCACTTCGATTGAAGAGTTGGTGCGGGTGGAGGGGCAGCGCTGGGCGATCGAGGATGCGTTCGAGACCGCCAAGACCGAGTTGGGGCTCACCCACAACGAGACCCGCTCGTGTCACGGCTGGCATCGGCATGTGTCGCTGGTGATGCTGGCGTTTGCCATGATGGCCGTGGTGCGCCAGCGCGCCAACACTCTCACGTCACCCCAAAAAAGAAGCGACGAAGCCAGGCTGCAGCGCTGGTGCGATGGTCTGTCCAGGAAATCCGCCGCGTGGCCACACGCCTCCAGCAACGCCGGATCGAGCCTGCCTTTGTGATCGCCTGGTCCGCGTGGCGCCGCGCGCATCAGGCGATGGCGCAAGCCTCACATCGCAAACGAAAGGTGCAAATGTAATGTTAGTTGCCATAACAGAACACGTCTATGATGAAGTCTTTCGGCTCTTGCGCCTCTGGGATGCCACCGGTTCAGACTTGGGTCTGGGGGCCGCCTTTGCGCGCATGTTTTTGACCTCTGTTGAGGCTGATGATTTGACTGAGGCTGCCTTCGGTTGCATCGGAGAAACTAGGCTAGGATCTGCTCCAGCCGTTCGGGCTAAGGTTCGCGCGCTGTGCGTTGAGGAACTCCCACGTTCAGTAGCGCGCGGGTTGATTGCTTTGGAGAGCTCCTCCACCTGGAGAGCCAAATTGATCTGGCTCTGAGCCAGCTGTTCCTGTTGTGAGATTAGATGCTGAAGCAGATGAGCGAGGTCAGGTGTGAGACCTGAAGGGATCTGCTGTCGTCGATCGGACATGGAGCGAGAAGAGAAGGGCGATGGGTCCCTCGTTGTCTCTTCTAACGACGCTTGCTCATTCCTCAGACGATCCAGAAAGCCGGACGACCCGCCGGGGATGCCCGTGTCGAGACGCGTCCCGATAAAGGTGAGGAACGGAATGCCCAGGCTGTCGGCAATCTTTTCAAGCACCAGCACAGTGACGTTCGACCTCATGCGGATCAGGCTGTCCAGATGCCGATCGCTCAGGCCGGTGCGCTTGCCCAGTTCCGCCAACGAGAGATGCTCAAGACGCCGGACCAAATCGAGATTGGCGCTGACATTCTGCAGCGTGGCGCTGTGGACGAAGTCATCTTCACCGAAGGACTTGCGGGTCATGCCGGAGATCTCCTGGCTGGTTTTCTGATCGGGATGTCGAATAAGCACGGAAGGAACCGGAGCGGAAGCCGGATCGTATTGATCAAAGGGTCAGAGCTGCTTTTCATCGGCGGGCTAATTGTTTGGCGCCTCATCCCAGGCCCGCTCAGGTTCGGGACCACTTGGTAGCGGCACAGGCTTGCTCTGGAGAGCCTGGCTTGCCGCCCAGAGACGGTAGGCGACTGCAGCAGTCTGCTGGTAGTTCTTGGAGAGTGTATCCTCGATGGCTGTTAGCCGATCCAGGATTGCCTTCAGATCCGCAGCCGGAGGAGTGTTTGGCGGGCTGTCCAGTAAGACCCACTCCAGCCAGTCAAGGCCAAGCCACTGAACGATGAAGGCGACCAGAACCTCTGGACTGCTGCCGAAAGCGACAATGGCAATATCCGAATAGTCGGCGTGAATGACCCTGTTCACGAGGGCGCAATCAGCCTGCCCGGCACACCAGAGCTGCATATCCTGCCACCACACCTGGATCGCTTCAACAGGACCCTCAGCTTTAACGGTAGCGTTCTTTAGGTTATAATGCAGCAATCCCTCGACCTGGGTGGTGAAGAACAGCTCCGGATAGCCGGGGAGGGCGTAGTTGACACGCTTCATCGGAAACAAACTCCTCAGAGATTTCGTGGAATCGAGTAGGCACTGACGAACAGGAGCAAAACCAGAAGAGGAAGATCTCATCCGATCTCATTGGCCATGAATCTGCTCCCGAAACGCCGGATCGCTGAGGACCCGGGCGGCTTTGGCCAAGCGCAGGGCGTCAGGACCAGCCCGATGCGGATGCGGGTAGATCTGCTCCACGAGGGTGAGTAGCCGCGCTGCCTCCTGTGGGTTGAGTTCAGCCTCCTGGGCCAACCCGCCATATAGGCGCTCGACATCGCCCACAGGCCAGCTCTTCCTCCGACCTGCTGCGGCGTAGAGGCGGCCAAGCCACCAATCATCATGCTGAGGGGCATCCGACACGACAAGCCGGCCGGAGGTAGCCGCATCCAAGCGGGTGCAAGCCTCCTCGACGGACAAGCCATCGGCATCGAGCATGGCCGGCCTGATGCCGTGAATGGCCGCTGATTGCGTTGACCAGCCGGTATCAAAATGCCAGGTCGCGTGCGGTCGGATGAGAAAGCTCTCAGGCTCTGCCTCATCGTCGAGGACCCAGCCGATCTCGATCGGGAACGAGGCAGAACTCAGGCCCGACGCCTCGACGTCGACGAACAGCACGTCAAAGCCCCGAAAGGTCAGCCGCATGAGAGCTCCAGATTGAGCGGGAGGAAATGAAGGCCATCCGGGTCATGACGATCCCAGCAGGGCCTGCACATGATCGAGCACTCTCTGTGGTCCATCTGGTGCTTGCAGGACATCAAGGGGGCGGGCGCCAAAGGCAGTGTTGTGGCTTGTCATCCAACTCGCGGCTGATTCCGGCTTGCCGCCGAGGCCATGGTCGAGAACCCGACTCAGGCGCAGGAGCGGAGCCATGCGGACGAGCGTCAGTCGATCTTGGATCAGGGGTACTTGGTTCTCCCTGGCCTGCTCGATCTCTGCGACAGAGGGGCCCAGGATCTGAGCCAGGACCGGATCGGGAAGGCCAAGGTGGGCTGCTGCTCGCAGGGCGGCCTGAGAGACCAGGTTGGCATCCTCGGTTCCCAGGGAGGGGAGAGGCGTTGCTGACCGGCCGCATGCATCCCGCCGTCTGCAATGCCACTCGTTGAGGAGCACGGCGCCCCAACCCAGGCAGCAGACGATCAGCGGCAGAATGACTGCGGCAAACCAGAACTCAAAGCTCATGACCGGCCAGCCCCAGGAGCAGAGGCGTCCTCGAGCAGGTCCTGCACCAGAACAAGGAGCGCGCGCTCGTCAAGAGGCCATAGCGACCAGGGATCTTGGGTCAGGTCGAGGCCCCGGCTTGCGACGAGAACCCTGGCCTTGGCGATCAGCACCGCCCTCGAGGTCGCCGGCCGGCGAAGAATTGCGTTAGCAACGTCCACAAGAGACTGCTGATGCGCAGCAGTCTCCTGGTAAGCTGTCGTCAGCCCGATTTTGTCGGCTGCCTGGGTAGTGTCCTGATGATAGCGATGGAGGGCAGTCACAACCGCTTGCACGCGGCGCCAGAGATGGGGCGAGGCTTTGGCGGCCTCGTACAAGGCGGGAATGTCGCGGACGGTATAGTAGTAGCCGACCTCATTGTCGTGACACAGGTCAAAGAAGGCATCGACTCGGGTAGTCATAAGCACATCCGGCAAGCGTGGTTTGTGCTGTGCCCAGGTCTGTTCCAGTTGCCCGAGGCGAGTGGCCGCGACACGGGCATCGGCCAGCACGGCCGCGAAGGCGGTCTCGAGCTGCGCCCAAGTAAGGTTCTCGAACTCAGCTGTGCGTGAGGCATAAGTGTGCCCCTCACGATCCATGTCAGACATGGCGTGTTGCTCCAATAAGCGGAAATCGGTAGTCGTAAAAGAATACCGTTGAGGCAAGATCCTGTCAACGGTTTCCGTTTATTTTTGTTGGAAAACGTGCTACAGTCATGATTACCAAGGAGCAATCTCGTGCTGCAAGAGGGCTTTTAGATTGGTCGCAAGGTCAACTCGGACAGAGAGCCAACCTCAGTGAAAGCACTATTCGTGATTTCGAGAAGGGGCGCAGAATTCCCTCTATCAATAATCTTGCGGCCATAGCACGAGCGTTTGAGGCGGCCGGTATTATCTTCATTGCTGAGAACGGGGAGGGACCGGGCGTACGCCTTAAAAAGCAAAAGCCGGATGAAGACCCGCGCTCGCAGCATCTAACCTCCAGCAGAGACACGTAATAGACCCCACGGGAAACTCAGCGGTTTCACAGGAGTAAACCTCAAGTTTGGTAGCGGAGCGTGACTCGGGCCCTCGCTAGGACTTTCTACTCTAAGGCGCAGGTACACTAAGCCAATATGGTCTGGCCGGAGGCCTGAAGAATCTTGGGTATCTAAGTGTTGCATATCAGGAAAGGTGACCGATCGTACGGTATCCAGATTTTTGTTATTTTTGACCTCTGTGTATTGCCTTCTAAGAGGCTCTGGGCCATATCTATGAACAATAAGACCCGCCACGCCTCGGACGGAACTTCGGTTTCGAACTGCGCACCCTGGCGGGTTTCTTCTTTTCAATGGCTGTTTCTCGTCCTATCCGTGACGATATGAAATTTACGAAGCCGTCCCTCTCTATAGGTGAGCAAATAGCTCTTTTGGAGCGCAGAGGCATGGTCATCCCTGACCGTGCGAAAGCTGAACATTATCTTCGGCACGTGAGTTATTACCGTCTTCGGGCTTATTGGCTCCCATTCGAGCAAGCCGCCGCGGTCAATGGCGATCATCGCTTCAAGGCCGGGACTTCAATTGAGGATGCCATAGCCCTCTACGTCTTTGACCGGCAGTTACGGTTGCTCGTCATGGATGCGGTAGAGAGAATTGAGGTTTCCTTACGAGGTGGATGGGCTTACCATCTAGCCGTGAAGTACGGGCCTCATGGGTACCTCGATCCCAACATCTATGACCGCCCTCATCACTATGCAAAGGCACTGGCCAGCCTTCTTGATGAAATTGAGCGTTCTAAAGACACCTTCATCATCCACTACAACCAAAAATATGATGATCCTGAGCAACCGCCCGTATGGATGGCTGCGGAAGTTATGTCTTTAGGTCAGCTTTCGAAGTGGCTCGGTAATTTGAAGTTCCGAGCTGACCGCCAAGCTATTGCGAGACCCTATGGCCTTGATGAAAAAGTTTTGGTTTCCCTCGCTCATCACCTCACTTACGTGCGCAATATCTGCGCTCATCATGGTCGACTATGGAATAAGCAGTTCACGGTCACGATGACCATCCCAAACGCCCCTGGTGCTCTGAAACTGGCAATGAACCCTGAAGCAACACGGCGACTCTACAACACGCTTGCTACGATTGGATACCTGATTGGTATCGTTGCGCCTGGCTCGGAATGGCGGAAGCATCTTATGAGTTTGGTCGCCTCTTGCCCGCTGGCTGATCTCGCAGCGATGGGATTTCCAGCCAAATGGCAGACGCTTCCTGCATGGCAAGTCTCAAAGACACAATCGGACTCCCCATTGGGCTAACTAAGTCTATGAGGCTTTCAACTTCATTCGTTACGCAGGAGCCGCACCACCACGACCGTACGTATCGACGGGACAGGTCGCGCCGATCCGAGGTTATAAGCTTCGTGGCTAAAAAGTTCGCGTTGAGAGTCTTGCGGGAGGCTATGTGGCGGCGTCTTAGGTGTGTCCGGGGCTCTCATTGATGAGGCAGACGGATCACGATCAATCCGTGGGCGTTTGATCGTGGGAAGGAGGGCTGAATGGTGTCTTTCCGAACACGATGGTAATTTTCATAACAAGCCTTTTGACAGGAAGTTTGCGATCAGTGCTGTGCATCGGCTCGGTCGCAGGACGACAATGCTGCTGGAATGATGCGGCAGAACTCCGAAGCCATGTGCAAGCATGAAGTCAACGCCCTCGGTGGAGGGCAAACTAAAGTCGAAATGCGTGATCTTGGGCTTTTCGTTAGAAGGCCGCTAACAAGCGGGATCGGCCTGAACAGAAAAAAGCCGGGCCAGAGGCCCGGCAAGAGGTGAGGTCCGACAAAAACGTCAAAACCTTCCAGAGGGAACGGCCGAAACGGCGGTGCCGGGAGGAAAAAAGCACTGCCGCGTTGAAATCAGCCGTTGCTGATATCAGCCGCATGGCGCCTCATTGCAATGCAGCATGCCTCATGAATGGGCTGCGTCAGCTGCATGGCTTAGGGATTGCCTTTGATGCTCTGCTCGGGCGCAGAAGTGAAAGCCATCTCTCGCTGGGCGCTCAAGATCTCGATGGCCTTCCCATCAGGCGCAGAGAGGCATCAGCTTCTGTAACTTTCGGCTTTTCGAAGTTCAGGTTGCCGAGCTTCCACGACTGCAGGATAACACTAGCCTCTCCGATTGATTTAGGCTTCACGCCTCCCTCGACGGCACGCTCAATGTTCAACGTCTTGCCGTTCCACTCAAGCAGCAGACGGTCTTCTGGTTGAAAGCCGGCGCTGTCCCACAACGCTCGCGGCAGCCGGATTGAGGTGTAGAACCGGTCCGAACGCTTGGCGTCTGGAATGGACTTCACCACAACGGAATTGACGGCAGTCTTGCCCGCTTGCTTCTCGCTCGTCTTGGGGCGCGGGGCTTGCCTGAGTGGCTCTGTTGCGCCGCTTCCAAGATCCGACTCTGCTAGCGAAGTGGGTGTCTGACTGTGGTCCTGGGCAGAGTGTGACGTCAGCTCACCTTTGGTACCCACAGGTTCTGCTGGTTGCGGGGGCGAACTCGGAGGAGATCCGACAGCGCTGAAAGCCTCCTGCACACGACTGGTGATCCTCTCGGCCGATTGAACGATCAGAGGTGCCAAACGTGCGGTGGTTTCGATCTGCTGACCGCCAAGAGCAACCAATCTGCCCATCTGCTCTGCCATGAGTTCCATGGTAGCTCGAAGAGCCTTTAGATCTGCCGCCATCCCGGTGAGAGCCTGCTCTACCTCCAGTGAGAGGGCAGGACCTGGAACGGGCTGACGCGATGTGTCAGAGGTAGATGGGCGCGATTGCTGCACCTCTTTAGGGCGAAAGACCTCTGCCGCGAGCGCCTTGGGGTCGCCGAGGTGCCGAGCCAGAATATCGGCTGTATCCCGGTGGCGCTTGCTCGCTGTCACAGAGTGATCTTGCGGCTGTTCCCGTGCTCCCGGATCAACGTGGCGAGATTCCGACGTCTTTGATGGGGCTTGAATGCTTTGCGGCTTTGCCAGGCAGGCAGAGCACAGATCATAGGAGCGGTCACGTCCTAGCAACCATCCACGCTGTTTGAAGTAGCCTTTGAGGACACTATCGTTCGTATATTTGCTCGCTTCGTAGATGTCGGTTTGGCGGCACTGCGAACACTGAATCCGGAACCGATATTGTGAGGGCGCTCCACCGCTACGGGTGATATGGGGTTCGAACTGACGTGCAATGCCGGGCAATGATTATTTCCTACGATAACCGAAGATCGCTCTCTGAGACGAAGCGTGCCGAAGGGCATGAATTTTGCCCGTCATCATGAAAGCCATAAGGATGAATGGGCGAGCTTTATTCCAACTTTCGGCAAGATCCAAGCTCGGATGTTTCCTCCGCGCTTCGATGAAACGAGATGAAGTGCAACGGCCGGAACTGTCCTGATCCCTTGGTAGATGAGCTAGCGGAGCTATCCGTCTATTCAACAGCAGGTAGACAGATGGCTGTAGAGCTGGTCTGCCGAAGGCGGCGCGTGGTCCCGAAGAGAAATGGCAGTAATCATCGTTTCATAGGCCCCTTTGGAGCGCATGGGCGTCTTGCTTAGGAGGACTATGGGCGTTACGTCTTGGGCCGCAGGCAACTGGTAGAAGGTGCTCTGATGGGCCGGGGCAACGAACATCGTGATCGTCGACGTCAGTTTGACGCTCAATCTGTTGATCTATGGAGCGACTACGCTCCTCCACCATCGTACGAGCAGCCTGTTCGCCAGCAAGCAAATTCCTGGACCTCCGGCAGCGAGGTTGCTGCTCGGGTCAAGTGGTTCAACCCACAGAAGGGGTTCGGCTTTGTCGAGCTGACGGATGGCTCGGGTGAGGCATTCCTGCACATCAGGCAGGTCGAGGCGGCGGGCTATACGGCCCTGGAGCCCGGCACGACATTAGGGGTGAAGGTCGGCCCAGGACAGAAGGGCACGCAGGTCAATGAGGTCGTCAGTGTCGATCCTAGTACCGCCGCGCCTGAGCCGCCACGACGGGGGCTGCAGGGCAGGTCGGGTGCCCCTCGATCGGGCGGCGGCTCACCAACAACTACCGGCATAGTGAAGTGGTTCAACGCCGACAAAGGGTACGGGTTCGTCTCAGTTGAGGGCGAGAGCAAAGATCTGTTTCTGCACATCTCGGTGGTCGAGCGGGCGAGACTTGGTGCTGTGACTGAAGGACAAGTCGTTCGCGTTTCTATTGCAGAGGGTCGCAAGGGGCGTGAGCGTGAGGTCGGCGCGATCGAGGCGGCGTAGCTCTGGGGCCATATGCAGTTTGGTGCCGAGATACGTCCTTGTAGGCTTGGCCGATGTTCACTCACTCACGGGAGCTAAGGCAGTGTGGGCGAACCAAGGCATGTACTATTGTGGAATCAAGCCGAAGTGCGACGGTTAGGGCGTCATCGGTCTCCGGTCGGTCAGGGGCTGCCGGGGCGGAGTTGGTTAGGGTTGCGCAGCCCCGGCAACCTCGGATCCAGAGAGTTCATCAGGACCTCGTGGGGCGTGCGATAGCCCAGGCATTTGCGTGGGGTCGCGTTGAGCCGATCACAGATCTGAAGCAGAGCCTCCTCAGGCAAAGCGGCAATGTCCGTGTCCCGTGACAGGAAGCGCCGGACCCGGCCATTGGTGTTCTCGACCGAACCCTTTTGCCAGGGGGCCTGCGGCTTGCAGAAGTAGCTGTCCATGCCGAGCTTCTGCTTGAGCAACGGGTAATAGGCAAATTCCGTCCCGCGGTCGAACGTGATCGATAGACGCGCCGTCTCCGGCAGGGCTTTCAGCTTCTCGATCATGCCAGTCATGACCCCAGTTGAGTTGCGATCTCGGTTGCGGGTCAGGATCGTGTAACGGCTTTGGCGCTCGACAAGCGAAGTGAGATTGTACTTGCCGCAGCTTCCTGCGGAACATCATCAGATCGCCCTCCCAGTGGCCAAAGCTGGTACGGACTGCGATCTCCGCCGGGCGCTGCTCAATGGTGTTGCCCGCCGGAACGACGAGACCGCGAGGCTTGCGCTGATAGCGCGCTCGCCGCCGGCGCCGTGCCACGGGCAGATCCTGGTACAGTCCGAGCCGTTGCCCTTGAGAGCTGTAGACGAACCGGTAGATCGTCTCGTGCGACAGCCGCTCAGGCGCACCGGATACCCGTAGCCGGCCAGCGATCTGCTCTGGCGACCATCCAGCTTTGAGGCGGTCCATGACGTAGACGGCGAGCACCGGTCTGCGGGAGAGTTTGCCCAGACGCTGACGCCGGGCTCGAGCCTGCATGTCGGCGGCCACATGGAAATAGCCGCGATACAACGGCTCTTCATCGTAAACCCAGTTCCGCTTGATCTCGCGGTAGATGGTCGAGCGGTGCCGCTGCAGGCGGTCGGCGATCACACTGATCGGGATCTTGGCTGCGTGCATGCGGGCGATCTCGCGCCGCTCAGCCAAGCTCAGGCGGATGTAGGGCAGGGTCATTTAGCCTCCGAGTGCAAACCCTCTGTTTGTAACGGAATTCGCACTTCAGAATAGAATCCACCCATATAATATATTATTTCGCATAACATATCTTATGGAACGAAAACCACTGTCTCTGCCGCGCATCTGAGCTAGGCGGCAAGAGCGGTTTTCCGATTGAAGCTTTCGAGGATCCATTGCCGGACCACAGTTACCGCCGGTCGACGTTCATGATCGCCTGCATCGATCAGGAAAAACGAGGCTGGGGCGCGAACGCTTTCCGGGAACGGTCGAACAAGCGTCCCGGATTCCAAGTAGCGTTGGCAGGTGACATTGTCTCCCATGGCAAGCCCAAGACCGCCCACGGCCGCCTCGATCATCGCGAGATGATTCCCCAGGTAGTGCCGTCCCCCCGTAAGTATGCTCCCCTGCGGGACCGTTGCCAGCCAGAGATCCCATTCGTGACTATTTGCGGCACATAGCAGAGGCGTGTCCGCGAGCTCGCCGATGTCACCACTTTCGAAGAGATCCGGCCGACAGACCGGGAAAAGATCGCTGTCGGTCAGTCGCTCACTGCGTCGACCCGGCCAGATTCCATCGCCATAGCGGATACACAGATCGACATCGGAGGCGATTACTTCCTTGGGGCTGTTCGAGGGTCGAAGGTGTAGCCGCAGGTCCGGATACTGCTTCAATAGATCGCCGACTGTCTTCACCAACCAAAGGCATGTCAGCGCGGGAGGCGCACTTACCGTGACGTCACCCCGAACACTCGGCCGATCCAAGCTGATGACGGCGGTCGCCAAGAGGTCGAATCCGGAACTCAGAGGGGCAAGGAGCTGCTCGCCTGCCACCGTCAGCTTGAACCGATTGCCCGCTCGCTCCAGGAGGTCGGTCCCAACGAACGCCTCCAGAGTCCGGATCTGATGACTGACAGCCCCATGCGTCACTCCAAGCTCCTCCGCGGCCCGGGAGATCGAGCGACGGCGGGCTGCGGCCTCAAAGGCTCGGAGAGCATTGAGAGGGGGGAGACGGCGTGCGGCCATTGTTAGATTTCCTCACAGTAGAGCCGGAGACATTCTCGATTGCGTGAGCCCATCTGTCTAGAGCAAGGTCTGGGTCTCTGGCGGAGGCCGCGGCTGATCGCATGGAGGTTCTGTAACAACTCAGAAAAGGGAGCGGCTCAGTGAAGCGTCTTCAGGTATTCGGCATTGCGGCTCTGGGGTTTCTTGCGGCCACAGCTAGCGCCTTCGCGCAAGCAAAGAAATGGGAAACCGTGAAGATCGCCACGGAGGGCGCATATGCCCCGTGGAATTTCACCGGCCCTGGCGGCAAGCTCGAAGGTTTCGAGATCGATCTCATTGCCGAGCTCTGCCCGCGGATGAAGGTGAAGTGCGAGATCGTGGCCCAGGATTGGGATGGCATCATTCCGGCCCTCAGCGCTGGCAAGTACGACGCCATCATGGCCGGAATGCAGATCACCGATAAGCGGCTGGAAACCATCAATTTCTCGCGGCCGTATGCCCGCACCCCTGGCGCCTTCCTCGTTCCTAAGGACTCTCCCCTGGCAAAGGTGCCGAACGACAAGGTCTTCGATATCGGCGCGGATGCTGCGGCGGCCCAGAAGGCTGCTGACGAAATCAAGCCGCTCCTCAAGGGCAAAGTCGTGGGCGTCCAAGGCTCAACCACCCTCGCAACCATGATGGAGCGCCTGTTCCAGGGCGTGGAAATCCGCGAGTACAAGACCACAGAGCAGCATGATCTCGATCTTGCCGCTGAGCGCGTCGACGCCGTAGCCGCGGCCACGACGACCCTCGACACCACCTTGAGCAAGCCGGGCTTTGAGAACTTCGTCATTGCCGGTCCCGGCTTTACCGGCGGCTTCATGGGGCGGGGTGTTGCAGCAGGTTTGCGGAAAGCCGACCAAGACCTGAAGGTCATGTTCGACGAGGCGATCGCATCGGCCCTGGCCGACGGCACGATCTCGCGGCTGTCCCAGAAGTGGTTCAAACGCGACCTAGCCGCAAAGTAATAAGTATCAGCCCTTCTGAAAGCGCCCCGCTCGACTCAGCCGGCGGGGCACGCTGCCTCTTTTCAAGAGGACAAGTACCGCGGGAGCAGACGCTCCAGCGGTACTCGTCCCCTGCCCTCCTTCAAACCTGGAGTCGGACGATGTCCTTTCGCGTTCTCTCGGCACAAATCATGCACGAGTCGAATTCCTTCAGCGTGCGCCTAACGTCTCTGGACCGTTTCGCCGACGTGATCCTGCTCCACGGTGACGAGGCCCTGCGTGCGCTCGATGGGACGAATACCGAGGTCGCGGGTTTCCTGGATGTTGCACGCGAGAAGAGCTGGGAACTGGTTCATGTCATCAGCGCCCACGCTAATCCGGCAGGCTGTGTCACCGAGGAGGCTTTCGAGGAGATCTTGAAAGTCGTCGAGGACGCCGCCCGTCGGGAGCGGGAACGGCTCGATGGGATTCTGCTCGCATTCCACGGCGCCATGGTCACAACCCATTCAGGCGATGGCGAAGGGGAGATTCTCGGACGTCTCCGCGCGGTTGTCGGTCAGGATGTTCCGATCGCCGCGACCTTAGATCTGCATGCCAACGTCACCCGGCGCATGTGCGAACTGGCCGATATTCTCGTGTCCTATAAGACCTATCCGCATATCGACATGCGCGTGGCCGGCCGGCATGCGGGCGAGTTGCTGCACCGGACCATGGCTGGCGAAATCAAGCCCCACACTCTCTTCGTGCGCCCGCCCATGCTGGAGGACGCCAATGGCGGCCGCACGGATGTCGGGCCGCTTGTCGCCGTGATGGGCCGCGCCCGGGCTTATGAAAGCGAGCCCAACGTTCTCGCGGTGAGCGTCAACGGCGCCTTCCCCTATGCCGATATCGATGAGATCGGCCCGACCATCACGGTGACTTATTCCGGAGATCCGGAGCCCCACCGGCTGGTTGCCGAAGAGATGGCGAAGGCCATGTGGGACATGCGCCATGATCTCGTCAACCGCTTCCTGTCGCCTGAGGAGGCAGTAGCTTCCGCGCTTGCGGGCGATGACCGGCCGGTGGTCATCGCGGATTATGCCGACAATCCCGGAGCTGGAGGGTACGGCGACGGCACAAACCTGCTTCGGGCCCTGATTGCGGCAGACGCAGACGCCTGCGTCTGCCCGATCGTGGACCGCGAGACTGCCTCGCAGCTGCAGAGCAGGAAGCCCGGTGAAACGGTATCGATCCGCCTTGGTGGCAAAGTGAACGCGTCCTTCGGTGGCGAACCGCTTGACCTCACTGGCACGCTGATGAGCGTATCCGATGGCAACTACACCTGTGATGGACCGATGTATGCGGGTGTCCGCATGTCCTTTGGCCCAACGGCGGTGATCGAGGTTGGGCGCGTTCAGGTCGTCATCGTTACCGAGCCTCATCAGTGTCATGACCTCCAGCAATTCCTTGCTTTTGGCATTGACCCTCGCGCCAAGAGGATCGTTGGTGTCAAATCCATGCAGCATTTCCGGGCCGCATTCGAGCCGATCGCAAGCCGGGTTCTGGTGTGCGACAGCGGGGCGCTGGCCTCTCCGGATTTGAGGAAGTTCACCTTCACGCGCGTGCCGAGACCGATGTATCCGCTCGAGCCCGATACTCCCTACAACCCCGAAGTCTTTATTCGCTCTCAGTCTTCTGAAAAGCGTGTCATCGCGGAGAGCCGAGCATGACACAGCACTCCCCTGCCTGGCTCGATGCTGCTGCCGTCGAAGACCGGATGAGGCGCGTTGACGCCGTCGCGGCGATGCGCGACCTCTTTAAGGCGCACGGACAAGGCCGTGTAACTCAGCCGCCGCAGGTCCTCACCCTTCTGCCCGACAACCGGGGCGACTTCATCACCTACTCGGGTGTTCTGCCGGAGGACGGTGTCTTCGGAGTCAAGGTTTCGCCTTATGTGGTCACCCCGTCCGGCGGCAAGGTCACGGCCACGACGATGCTGATGAGCCTTGAGACGGGACAACCCTTGCTGTTCTGCGACTCGCTGGCGCTGACGACGGAGCGAACCGCCGCAACAACGGCTTTGGCGGTCAACCTCCTCGCCCGAGCTGATGCCGCCAATCTGGCAATCATCGGCAGCGGCCCCATTGCCCTGGCTCACCTGCGTCACGTCCTGCCGCTTCGGTCGTGGAAGCGGGTCCGCATTCATTCACGCAACATCTTTGCCAAGAAGGAGATCCTTGAGGCGCGCCTTGGTGAACTCCGACCGGTCCCTGAGATCGTTGACGACCGCTCTCTCGCGGTGGCCGATGCCGATGTGGTGCTGCTTTGTACGTCCGCCGGCACCCCGGTTCTACTGATGGAGCATATCAGGCCGGGGATGCTTGTGACCTCGATCAGCACGAATGTCGCGCGAGCCCATGAAATCCCGCCGGATGCCTTGGCGCGAATGAATGTCTATTGCGATGATCGGTCGACAACTCCCCTCATTGCGGGTGAGATGATGCTGGCCTCCGAGAACGGGTGGTCCCGCGACGACATCCGCGGCGATCTGGGTGAACTTGCCTGCGGCAAGGCGCAGGCCCCCTCCCCTGATCGAGCTAGCTTCTTCCGATCCATGGGCCTTGGCATCGAAGACGTGAAGATGGCGCTTGAGATCCACCGCGTGAGCTCGCACGCGTCCTAAGCCGATGACACAGCTGCATCCTGAAATCCGCGCCGATGTCATCGTGCTGGGAGCTGGCATCGTGGGCGTCTCCGCCGCACTGCATCTTCAGATGCGGGGGCGCAATGTCGTCCTGATTGACCGACGCGGCGCGGGTGAGGAAACGAGTCACGGCAACGCTGGGCTGATCGAACGGTCGAGCGTCATCCCCTACGGGTTCCCCCGCGATCTCAGGACTGTCCTCCGCTATGCCCTGAACCGCTCCGCAGACGTCCGTTCCGACTGGCGCTTCCTGCCTCGGATCCTCCCTTGGCTCTGGAAATTCTGGCGCGAATCCGCCCCCGGATCCTTGGAAAAGGCAGCGGCCGACATGCTGCCTCTCATCGAGCGGTCAGTTTCAGAGCATGAACTCCTCATGGCAGAAGCCGGGCTTCTGGGGCAATTGCGCCGGACGGGCTGGATCGAGGCATTCCGCAGTCGGAAGTCTCTCGACCAAGCAGCGAAGCATGCAGCGGCTCTTGAGCTTTATGGGTTGCATTTCGATATCCTCGACGGCAAGAGCCTTCGTCAGCGCGAGCCTCACACATCCGAGACCCTCATTGGTGGAATTCATTGGCGGGATCCGGCGACGGTTCCTGACCCCGGCGGTCTCGTAAAAGGATACGCTGACCTGTTTCTGCGACGCGGCGGCCGTTTCGTTCAAGGTGACGCCCTAACGCTTCAGCAGGACGGCATCGAATGGACGGTCTGCAGCCGGGATAGCTTAGTCCGCGCCCACAATGTCGTAATTGCTCTCGGACCATGGTCCGACGCGGTCCTCCGTCCCCTAGGCTATCGCGTTCCGCTGGTCGTCAAGCGCGGATACCACATGCATCTTCGGCCACAGGCCGGTGCTGTCCTCCACCATCCCGTGGTCGACGTGGACGGCGGCTTTCTTTTGGCGCCGATGACGCGCGGTATCCGCCTAACCACGGGTGTCGAGTTCGCTGCTCGTGACTCGGCGCCAGCGCCTCGGCAACTGGACCGGACAGAACCCCTCGCACGTGAGATTTTCCCGCTTGAGGGGCGCGTTGATCCACAGCCGTGGATGGGAGCCCGCCCCTGTCTGCCTGATATGCGTCCCGTTATTGGCGCTGCTCCAAAGCACAAAGGTCTCTGGTGCGCCTTTGGCCACAATCATCATGGCTTGACCCTTGGGCCGGTCACCGGGCGTTTGCTGGCCGAGATGATGACTGACCGGGAAACGTTCACTGACCCAAAGCCCTATTCTATTGATCGCTTCATGTCCTGAACCCCATGGCGGAACACGGCGTAAGCTGAGGCGGCGTCATTGGCGTTTCTAATTGAGCCGATGAGTGTGTATCGCGCTGCTATCCTCAGGTTTTCGGGGCAATGTCGATCTTGAACCACTTCATCGAGAGTTTCTGGATGGTGCCGTCCTGAGTGGCCGCGTTGATTGCCTCATTGAGCTTCTGCTTTAACTCGGCGTCCTCCTTGCGCAGACCAATGCCGACCCCGTTGCCCTGAATGCCACCGGTGACAGCAGGCCCGACGAGGGCGTAGTCCTTGAATTCCGGCTTACCGAGGGTGCCGATAATCGCAGTAGCGTCCGCCAGCACCGCATCAATCCGCCCTGCCAGAAGATCCAGGTCATGGGCTTCGGTGGTCTTGTACTCCCGAATGTCGGCCGTACCCTTCAGGTACTTCTCGGCGAAGACGGGATGAGTGGTGGAGACTTGAACGCCGATCGTCTTGCCCTTGAGCAGCGGCTTCGTCGCCTCAATTGCCTTCTCGGCCTCCGCTTGCTGGCTTACCAGATTATAGGTTTGCCCTGTCCCCGGCATCTTGGCGAGTGGCGAATCCTTCGCCACAAGATAACCATTTGGCGAGTCAGCATAGGGGCCTGCGAAGTCAATGACCTGCTTGCGTTCGTCGGTGATGCTCATGCCGGCCATGATGGCATCGTATTTCTTCGCCTGAAGAGCGGGGATGATCCCGTCCCAGTCCTGGGCCACAATCTCGCACTTTACTTTGATGCGGCGGCAAAGTTCGTTGGCGAGATCAATGTCGAAGCCTTCGAGCTTGCCGCCCGCACCTGTGAAATTCCACGGGGCATAAGCGCCTTCCGTAGCGATCTTGATGACTCTGTCCTGTGCAGCAGTCACACCACCTGCCAGAGTGGCAGCGATCGCAGCCAACGCGAAGCTCCTCATGATAGTCATTGCCGTTCCCTGGGTTTTCTCTCGTCTGACTGAGAAGCTGGATTCTAACCCGAGGCAGGATTCATTGGTACCGTCGCTTTCGTAAAAGGCTCATTAGCACCAGCTCGGCTACTCAAGAGTAATAACATTTCTTCTTGCAGGATCAGGACATTCTACCTTTGCGGCTACAAGAAAAAAGACTGGTAACAACATTATGGAACCTAAGACATTCAGAATATTAGAAAGTTCAACCGCAAAAGTCGATAACGCCGCCATATGTCTCATGCGTCCACTGAAGGCAAAACCCGGCCAAATCGAACTAGTATGCCTACAGCGCATATGTCATGTGTGCTGACCTATCTACCGCACTACAGCAGAAACGTTATCTATTCGTGACAGGAGGCTCATTGAACGCTTCTGTAGAGGGACAACAATCATGCTCGTAACTGCGATCCTCAGCGTCGTCATGCGCGTCGTCAATGCGACTGCCTACGCGAACCAGATCAGGGCCGAACGCATTCTGAATGCGCATCTCGCACGCGCTGGCAACAAGCTCGACTGAGAACGCGGGCGAGCCCTAAAGGCAAGCTTCTGCAGTTTTTGTGAGGCAAATCACAGCTTTGCTGTCACTGGATGCTGCTGACATCAGCAACAACTAGGCGACGTGCCGTTGACCGGGAAAACTGGACACGAAGTCGTTCCAGGCGTGAAGAGCCGCTCCCACTGCTTCTGCCGCTGTCCCGCACGGTTCTGACAAAGGGCCTTGGGGTGCGACTTCGCTTTCGCAGCTGAGGCAGACATAATGCGCCTCGTATTGCCCGTACAATTCAAGGCAATTGATCCCTAATTCGAACCTTCTGCACACGGGGCATGGTCTAGGCTCAGTCATTGTCGTTCCACTCTACCGTTGAGACGGACTTTGCGGATTAGGTAAACACTATTCTACACGCACGAGTTCGGCGCTCGTGCCTTTTCGAGGCTCTCACTCGCTGATGTTGAGGATCGAGATCTTCGACTCTTCCCGCCGCCACAACCAATAGCACTCCTGAATAGCCTCACGGGCGAGCTCCGGTTCGCGATCCCTTAGGGCTTGCACGAGTGCGCGGTACGCTTCGACGTTTCGCTCGAATGCACCGCGGACCATCGAGATGATCCTCACCTTGTTCGCAATCACAGACCGAATGACGGATGACAGGCCATCGATCACGATCACAATCACGGGGTTGCGACACGCCCGGGCAAGGCTGGCGTGGAGCTCGAACTGGAGATCGACCACATCCTCCAAGGAATCTGATGCGGCGATCTGGTCGATGAGGTCATCGAGCGCCTCAAGGTCAGCGGTGCTGGCCTGGATTGCCGCGGCTCCCGCCATCTCCCGGCCGATCATTTCCATGGCATTCTGGATCTGATCGATCGAGATGAAGCCGAGCTTCAGCGCCACTCCGAAGTAAAACTGCAGGAACCGGGAGTTCGGCAGCGCCAGATAGGTCCCGCTGCCCTGGACCCGCTGGAGCAGCCCGAGCGTTTCGAGAACGGTCAGCCGGTCCCGCAGAGTGGGACGCTGGATGCCGAGTTGGTCGGCCAGCTCACGCTCTGTGGGAAGCTTGATCCGCCCGCTGCTGTCGGGCCTGAGCTCCATTGCGATGTCAATGACACGTGCAAGGATATCGTCTTCGCCATCGGTCATCTAAAACCGTAGTTCCTTTTACCCAGTGGCCCGCGCCCCGAGACGGGGCCTTGCCTCCTCGTCCGCGTAGGGGCCAGAACTACGATCTGCAAGGGCGTGCATCAAGTCGCGTAGCTGTGGGTAGGCTGCGTCAAAGATCGTGAACATGCGGTCGTAGGTCTCGATCGTCCGTTGGGACCCGGGCCGGATCGCCGTTGCGCTGGCCGAGATCAATGGAAGCTCCCCATCGTCGCTGCCCGTGAACAGCCCTGCCGCTATGGCGCCGAGCAGGCCCGCTCCCAGTGCTGCAGCGTCGGGCATGTCAGACATGATATAGTCGAGCTTCAGCACGTCCGCCTTCATCTGTCCCCAGAACTTGTTTCGGGCTCCGCCGCCCACGCTGAGCATGCGCTCCGGGCGCTTGCCCCATTTGGCGGAACCCCGCTCCAGAATCTGCCGCAGGCCGAAGGTCGTCCCCTCAAAGACGGCGCGGACCATATCCTGTCGGCTGTGTCGGAGGAGTAGCCCGAGCCAGCTACCGCTCGCCTCTGCGTCCCAGATGGGGCTCCGTTCGCCGGCAAGGTAGGGCAGGAACAAGAGACCATTGGCTCCCGGAACCGACTCCTGCGCCAGGCGCTCCAGCTCGGCAAGGGTCTTGAGTTCCGGCCAGACCTTGTTGTTGAGCCAACCGAACGCACCGCCTAGCGTCGACATCGCCCCGTGGGCGAGCCAGCGGCCGGGCACGATATGATGGCGATGCAGGAACGACGGCTCGAAGTCCGGGCGGTCAAGGCAGAAGGTAATGACCCCGGACGTGCCGACGGATTCAAAAACCTCGCCGCTGTCCGTTAGGCCGACCGCGAAGGAAGCCGCTGCCGTATCGGCAGCGCCAAGCGCTACAGGGGTACCGGCAGGAATCCCGGTCAAGGAGGAAGCTTCATCCGTCACCCGCCCGATCATATCGGTGCAGGAGCTGATTTCCGGCAGGAGCGCTGCGTCGAGTCTCCACCTGGCCAAGAGGTCGCGGCTCCAGGACGGCCTAGGATCCGCAATGCGCATCAGACCTGAATAAGAGGCTTGCGTCGGCTCGATGCCGTCCTGGCCACCGAGGCGGCGAGCCAGGAAACCGTTGAGCATGGTAACCCGCCGCACCTTGGCCCAAGCGGCGGGCTCATTCTCGCGGATCCAGGCCAGGTTGGCAGCCCAGCAGGTGGATGTGCTGGCCCGGTTGCCGGTCTGCTGCACATCGGCGTCAGCGTCGGCACCGACCACGTTTTCGAGACCCGCCTGAGCCCGGCCATCAAGGTAAAGGATGCCCGGCCGGATCGCTTGCCCCTTCTCGTCGAGGACGATGGTCGTCGGACAGGTTGTGGCGAGCCCGATCGAGACGATCGTGGGGACGCGGGCGGCAACCTCTCGAACGGCATCGGCGGTGGCCGCCCAGTAGCGGTCGAGGTCGATTTCGGCCCAGAGCGGATAAGGTGTGACCACGGGAACCGCCCGGTGTGCCTTCGCCACCAAGCGGCCTTCGCGCGTGAAGGCACAAACCTTGATCCCGCTTGTTCCAGCATCGACCCCGAGGAAGGCTTCAGTCATTGCGGATTGCCACCTTAAGGGCTCGCCCACTCTCGGCCTCCTTCAGCGCCTCGACGGCATCCGCCAGTCCGAAGCGATGGGTCACAAGCGAGTTGGCATCGATGAGCCCGCCTGCCAACAGGTTGAGAGCTGTCTCGTAGTCCTGCCGGCGCAGCGCGCTGGCTCCGGTCACGACGATCTCGTTGTAATGCACGAGATTGACGTCGAACGTCGCCATGTCACCCGCCGAGAAGCCCGCGAACAGGTTGACGCGGCCGCCCTTGCGCACGAGCTTCAATGCCTCGTTGGCAAGCGCCGGAACACCGATGGCCAGGATCGCCACGTCCGCGCCGAGCCCGTCCGTCACCCCGCGGATCACCCCTGCCAGATCCTCCTTGGTCGGATCGCAGGCGATGTCGACGCCGCGCTCGAGGGCAGCCTGGCGGCGCATCTCATTGGGCTCGCTGACGATGACCAGGCGTGCCCCGGCCCGGCGCGCGAGCGCCGCATGCATGAGGCCAATCGGCCCTGCCCCGAGGATGACCACCACGTCACCGAGCTCAATGCCGACATTGCGCAGACCATTGATGCAGCACGCCAGCGGTTCTGCCAGAGCCGCCGCCTCGAAGGGCATCCCCTGCGGGATACGCACGGCGTTGCCGGACTCGAGCGCCAGCGCCGGCACCTTCAGGTACTCGGCATAAGCCCCGTCGAACTCGTATCCGATCGCCTGACGATTCTGGCAGACATTCTCCCGGCCGGTCTTGCAATAGGCGCACTTGCGGCAGGGAATGACAGGATTAACCGACACCGGGTCACCGCAGGAAAACTGCGAGACGCCTGCCCCTACCTCAACCACCTCCCCCGCGAACTCGTGGCCGAGAACGGACGGGAAGCGGACGCCCTTGGTCTTGCGGCCGCGCAGGATGCGGATATCCGTCCCGCACACAGTCGCGGCCCTTACCTTCAGGATCAGCTCGCCGGGTCCGGCGGACGGAGTTGCGACATCCTGCAAGACGACGTCGTCGGGAGCGCGAAGAACGGCTGCCTTCATTTCTGGAGGTCCTTCTCTTCCTCGAGAGCGCGATCATAAACCTTGAGAGCCGCCTCGACGCTGGCATCCTCGTGCATCAAAGCGGACAGGGACTTGATCACGGCGGAGGTGTGCGGGTGAGACCACACGAACCGGCCATAGGTGACGCCGCGCATGCCGACATCGAGCGCCTGGCGGGTCATGCGCAAATAGTCCTCCAGAGTCTCGCCCATCTCGCCACCGGCGAGCGCCACGATGGACGGGCAGGCATCGACCACCGAGCGGAAGCTCTCGGCCGAACCAGACCACATGGTCTTGATGATGTCGACGCCGAGTTCTGCACCAGCGCGGACCGCATAGGCCAGCACCTCAGCGTCGTGCTGGTCCTTGATCAGCGCGCCCTTCGGATAGATGTGGGCGACGAGTGGCATGCCGGCCGAAGCTGCGTCCTTGGAAATCTTGCCGAGGAAGGTCAGTTGTTGGGCCTGGTCGGGACCACCCACGATACAGCCCACCGAAATGGCGTCGGCGCCGAAGCGCACCGCCTCCTCCACGTCAGCGACCGGCGTGTCATAGGTCGGATGGTATTGCACCGAATAGGCGCTCGCCTTCAGGATGATCGAAGCCTGTCCGGCATAAGGCGCGAACACCTTCTCGGCGATGCCCTTGTGCATGGTGATGCCGTCCGGCTTACCGGCCACGACCTTGCGCATCACGGAGCGGATGTCCACCAGCCCGGGCATCATTCCGCGGGTGATCGGATGATCAACCGTGATGGCGAGCATGCGACCCGACTTGGGGTTCACGATCCGGTTGAGGCGAACTTCTTTCCCTAGAAACATAGAGGCTCCTTAATGCACGGTCGGATTGTGCCGACGAAACAGGGATTTCATTTGGTTATACCAATTACGTGACGCAAGCAAGCGCAATGTACGATTGGTATAACCAATTTTTAGGTCACAAGATTTCTCGGCTTCCCCGCCCAAAACAGATCGATGTTCTCGAACAGTTGATCCGTGAGCCCTTGGACGGCCTCGCTGCTGGCCCAAGCCACATGTGGCGTGAGGATGAAGTCGGGCCGGTCGAGCAGGCGCATGAATGGATGATCGGCCCCCGGCGGTTCCGCTGTGACTACATCGAAGGCGGCGCCGGAGATCTGACCGGCGGTGAGCGCGTCAGCCAAGGCCTGCTCGTCTACGAGTCCACCCCGTGCTGTGTTGATGAGGAGTGGCCGGCGCTCCATGAGAGAGAATTCAGATACCGCGATCATGTTGCGGGTCGAAGGCATGAGCGGAGAGTGAAGTGTGATGATGTCGCTCTGGCGCAGTACGTCTTCGAAGGGGGTGTAGAGCGGCCCCATGCCCGTCGAGCCCTTGTAGGCGGAGAACAGCACCCGCATGCCAAAGCCGCGGGCAATATCGGCAACGGCCCGTCCCAGCACTCCGTCGCCGATAATGCCGAGAGTGGAGCTGGCAAGATCGCGGATTGGATGATCGAAGAAACAGAACTGTCCTGCCTCCTGCCAGCGCCCCCGGCGGACCGCATCTGCGTAAGCCAGGATGCTGCGTCGCAGGGCCAGGATTAGCGCGAAGGTGTGTTCAGGCACGGTGTTCACCGCGTAGTTGCGGATGTTGCACACGGCGACCCCACGCTCCGCACAGGCCGCGACATCAACCACGTCGTATCCGGTAGCGGCGACGGCAACCAGCTTGAGATTGCGTGCTTGCGCAATCGCTTCCTGTCTCACAGGCGCCTTGTTGGTGATCACGATGTCGGCATCGGCAATTCGGTCCGCGACCTCACCCGGAGCAGTCTTGCCATAGGTGATCAACTCATGCGGAAAGGAAGACGTCCGCAGCTTTGTCTCAGGCGAGAGTGTCTCGCGGTCGAGGAACACAATTCGTGCCGGAGTACGGGACAAGGCCTCAGTCATGCGACACTACTTTCTGCACATCAGTTGCGGCGATCCATACGGCGCACGTGAGGTTTGGAATCGCCCTGAAAAACTCCCCCTGCCCTCGCCGGGAAGAATGAAGGACCGGAAGCTGACGTCCCCGGCCCTCTGTGATTTACGGAGCCGTCAGTAGAGTCCGAGGAGTCTGATTGGCCCTAAGGTCAGAACTGGGAACAGAACCAGCGCCAGGATTGCGGCGGTCAGGATCAGCACCGGCACCATGGATCCGCGGATGACATCCTCGATCGACATCTTAGCTACCTGCGAAACCGCGAAGAGGCACACGCCGACAGGCGGCGTCACCAAGCCCAGGGTGAGCGTGATGACCATCACGATCAGGAAGTGCATCGGATCGATGCCCATCTTGAGAGCGGGGGGCAGCAACACCGGAATGAGGATGAACATGGCCGCAATCGCATCCATGAACATTCCAACCACGATCAGGAACAAGAAGATCAGGAACAACGCCATCGTCGGACCGGTGCTGATACCGGCCAGGAACTCGGCGACTTGAACCGGCAACCCGTCGAAGGCGAACACCCAGGCTGCGAGTTTTGCAGTTGCTGCGATGAACAGGATCGTACCGGACGCGCGAGCAGTCTCAACGAGGATATTCCAGATCTCGAGGGGAGGGATCGTGCGATAAACGATCACCGACAGCAGCATCGTATATACAACCGCGATAGCGGCAGCTTCGGTCGGTGTGAAGAACCCGTTGACGATGCCGCCGAGCAGGATGACAGGCGTGAGCATCGGCAGGATGGCGCGAAGCCCTGTTGTTACAACGAGGCGGAAATTAAACGGCGAAGGCGGGTTGTAGCCGTAATGCACCGCGTAGAAATGGTTAAATACCATGAACACGAAGGCGATGAACAGGCCAGGGATCAAGCCAGCCACCAGCAACGTTCCGATCGACACGTTAGCGATTGAGCCTGCGATCACCACCAAGATGGATGGGGGGATGATGGAGGATAGCGTTGAAGTGACCAGGGTCATGCCGACCGCATAGCCCTTCGGAAAACCATGCCGCTCCATGGCCTTGATTTCGATAGCACCCACCGATGCAATATCAGCGACAGACGATCCAGAGATACCGCCGAAGATCACGGAGGAGACCACGTTCACGTGACCCAGGCCGCCAGGCATCCAGCCGACCATCGCTTCGGCGAAGTCAAAGATGCGCTCAGCCACGCGTCCCCGCTCCATGAAGTGTCCGACGAGGATGAAGAGCGGCACCGCCACGAGCAGGAAGGAGTTCATCGCCGAGAACATGCTCTGCGACAGCAGATCGATCGGCGTTGAGGTGAACATCATGATGACCGCGGCGCTGGCAAGACCAAGCGCCACCGCCAAAGGAACACCGAGGGCTGACAATCCGAGAAAGAGAAGAAGAAGCGCAATGCTCATGACGAATGCCCTTTCGAAACGTAAACGTCAGGCTCCTCAAGGTCAACCTGCGGAGGGACACCGACTTCCGGAAGCGCGATGAGATCCCGGTTCGTCTTCAGCGATTCAAAAATGGCCAGAATGGCCAGAATGGCCGAGATCGGCATGATCAGCCCAATCACCCACATCGGAATGGGCAAAGTCGCCGTCTCTTCGTTCATCATGATCTGTAGATTGACAAGGCTGAGCCCAGTCCATCCCATGAGAACAAAGAACAAAATCGAAGAAATGACATAGATCGGGACAGCGAGTCGCCGGAACACACCTGGGATTGCGGCGATGAACACCACGACCCTCGCGCTTTCGACGGTCCGGAAACCTGCCGCCAGCCCAAGGAAAACCATCCAGACAAAGAGATAGCGGGTGGCCTCTTCTGACCAGGAAACGGGACTGCCAATCAGGCGGCTCACAACCTGCACCAGCACCACGATCAAGATGCCAGCGGCCGTCGCTCCAGCCGCGAAATCGGCTGTGAGTTTAACAAACTTGCCAAGAAGTGACGGTTGATGAGCCATGGCACCAACTCCCTAATCGGCGCCGGCCGCAAGTGCGGCCAGCGCTCTTGGATGAAGTCGATTTTTATTGCTTGCCGACAGCCGCAATGGTGCGGTCGAAGAAAGCCTGATCCTTCACTAACTGTGCGAAGGTGGGGAACAACTCCTTGGCAACAGCTGCGAAGGCTTTCTGCTGCTCGGGCGTGAGGCGCTCGACCTTCATGCCCTTTTCGGTCAGTGTCGCGATTGACTTGCCTTCATCGGCGGCATCGTTCTCAACCTTCCAGGCCTCGGCCTCGACAGCGGCCTGCTTGATAGCCGCCTTCTGGTCCTCAGGAAGCGCCTTATACTTGGCGGGGTTGATGCCGAGCACCCAACCATCCGCCATGTGGTTGCTCATGGTGGCGTAGGATTGGACCTCGTAGAACTTAGCCGTGACCGGAATGTTGATCGGGTTCTCCTGCCCGTCGATGACCTTCAGCTGCAGAGCGTTGTAAACCTCAGCAAAGGCCATGGGAGTCGGAGCCGCCCCCATCTTTTTGAAGAACTCGACCCAGAGAGGATTGTTCGGCACACGGAACTTCAGACCGGCCAAGTCCTGCGGGCTCGTGATCGGCTTGCGGGAATTGGTCATCTGCCGGAACGGCCGCGGCCACAGGCCAAGCCCCTGAATGCCGATCTTGTTCAAGTCGGCAACAAGCTCCTGCCCCATCGGCCCCGAGAGGTAGGAGCGGAGCTGGGCAGTGTCGGTGAAGAGGTACGGAACTGAAATCGCCGTAAACTTCGGGTTGAAATTGGCATAGAGCGAGGTCGAGAGAAGCAGCATATCGAGCGATCCGCCCGCGAGCTGCTTCACCGCCGCTGAAGGATCGCCGCCATAGAGCTGGCCGTTCGGGAACACTTTGACCGTGACCTTGCCGCCTGTCTTCTGCGACACGAGCTCGGCAAATTTGTTGGCTGCCAGAGTGATCTCGGAATTGTCCGGATCAGGCGTCGAAAGGGTAAAGTTGGTCTGAGCGCTTGCTGCGGTCGCAGCGATCATCACGGCGGCTGTGGCCAAGCCACGAATCATCGACTTCAGCATTCTTGTCTCCTCCATTGAATTGTTATGCTGTTCTTATTGGTTATACCAAAAAGCTAGACGAACACGCAGCACTTGGCAAGCATTGTCTGAATTGGCCTAACCAATTGTCAATCCGGGCAATGATTGCGGGAAATGTTCTGGTCTTCTCTGGGGTCAGCGCAAGATGTGTTCCTGATTGAGCGCCGGCATTATCAACCAAAGACAGCTACTTTCGAGAGAAGGTCGATCCCGCCAGCCTTCGTTCGGCGCATCTCCCGTCCGATGGCGAAGCGAAACACCGCTGGGAGCTGCAGGGCAGGCGGTATTCTCGCCCACAGGGTTCTGGTCACCGGCCGTCCCTTGCGCGTTCGTCGTGGCGCTTGTCCGGTGACCACACGCTGTGACCACCGAAAGCCGATTTCATTGAAGTAGAGATCCGCGTGATGCGGGCTGATGTGATGGAACACGCCAGAGACCGTGCGACGGATCCGGTCGTTGAAGCCCTCGGCTGAGTTGATGTGAACCGGACCACGCGCGTACTCGCGAGCCTTATGGTGAACCGTGTCATGAGCTGCAAAGGCACTGCCCAAGGACACGAAGGCTTTCCATTCATCACTCATCAGATGGGCGCTAGGATCGACGGCTTCCGTGAGAACCCGATCGGCTTCGGACTCTGAGAGATCCTCGATCACCGCTGCTCGAACCTCCCCAGACGGCGCACCGACGCTTACATCCGGCGGCCGCTGCACGGCCACAAGCGCCGGTGTTTTCAAGGTTTTCGGCTGGCCTTTGCGTCCACGCCCGGGTGGAGAATAGTTCTTCTCCCGCCGCGGCTTGCTACCCACATAGAGCCCGTCGATCTCAACGACACCATCCAGGGCCTGCTCGCGCCCAACCATTAGGCGCAGGGCATGTCCCATGCGCCAGGCGGTCGGCTGGCTGACGCCGAGCGCTTCCGCCAAGCGGATTGACGAGATGCCCTTGTCCGACTGCAGCATCAGCCACAGGCCGGACAGCCAGACCCGAAGGGGAAGCTTCGTCGCGTGCAGGGGCGTGCGGGTGGTGACGGTGAACTGAAACCGGCAGGTGACGTCCGAGCACTGATACAGCCCGGGCCGTGCACGCTTCCCATTCTCCCGGCCCATCAGGGCAATGGAGCGGCGATAGCCGCAGGCGGGGCAAATCCTCCCATTGGGCCAGACCATCGCCTCGAGCAATCGCCGGCAATGGTCCTCGTTCCGGAAGGCTCGGACCATGTCCGGCACGGTGGTGATCCTCGCCAGTACCTCACGCACAGACACTTCCATCGCGACCTCCCGTCGATAACGTGATCAGAATCTCACGCAAAAGTTTCGCTGCAAAGGAAAAGCTGTGTTTGGTTGATAATGCCGGCGTATAATCAGGAACAGATCTTGTGCTGACCCCCGTTTGCAAGCAGGCTCAGGGGCAATGAACTCTCCATCGCTCTCAGCCTGCGGTTGTCGCAGCCCGATGGCAGCTTCGGAGGCGTGGTGGTCAGCGGGATATCCCTGTCCAAGATCCACGACCGGCTGAAGGGGTTGGACATGGGTCGGGACGGATCGATCACCCTGTTTCGCGACGATGGCATCGTGCTGGTCCGGCAGCCGTATCTTGAACGCCAGATCAATCAGGACCTAAGCGACACCCCAAACGTGCAGCGCTTCATCCGGGAGAGCTCGGGCACCTTCGACGGAACGGCGGCGCTCGACGGAGTCCGTCGACTCTACACCTTCAAGCGCATCGACGGGCTTCCCCTGTTCTTGACCGTCTCGAAGGGCGTGGACGAGTTCCTAGCTCCCTGGAGGCAGAAGGCCCTCATCCAGAGCGGGCTCACGCTCCTGCTCTGCGCCGCCGTGATGGGCCTGACCTACCTGTTCCAGCGCGAGTTGCGCCGCCGCACGAGCGCCGAGGCGAAGCTCGTACAGTTGGCCAGCACAGACGACCTCACCGGATTGGCCAACCGCCGCACGTTTCGGGAGTTCTTCGAAAGGGAGCGCCGCCAGGCGATCCGCACCGGGTCCTGGCTGTCGCTGCTCTACGTCGACGCCGACTTCTTCAAGGCCTACAACGACCACTATGGCCATGGCAAAGGCGACGATCTTCTTTGCGCGATTGCGAGCACGCTTAAGGAACACGTGGAGCGTCCGCGCGATCTGGCCGCGCGGTATGGTGGGGAGGAGTTCACCGTCCTGCTGCCGGACACGGATCCGTCTGGCGCCCGGATGATCGCCGAGGAGATCCGCGAGGCCATTATGTTGATGGGCATCGAGCACAAGCGCAACTCCCATGGCTTGGCTACCGTCAGCATCGGCATCGCCTCGGCGCGGCCTTCGCTCTCAACGCCTGCAGATACCCTGCTCGAGGCTGCCGACAACGCCCTGTACCAAGCTAAGGCCGCGGGTCGAAACTGCGTGCGCCTGCATCACACAACGCTGGCCGTCGTCCACCCAGTTGAAGCGAAGGCTGAATGAGCCGGGTCCGTCCTCAACCCCGGGCCGGGTGGAGGCTTGTGGGACGACGTCACCCACAGCCCGCTGATGGGCGGGCCGGAGGAACTCAGGGAAAATGCAACGCAAGCCCTCTTGAAGCCTGAACTCTGGCTCCCTACTCTCGAATCCGTGCGGACCGGGCCCCTCTGACGATCAGCAATGCCGGTCGTGATGTCGGGCCGCACCGAGCGCGCTCGGTGCCAAGGGCCAGTTCCATCGCCACGGCTGCGAGCGCTCTCGTGAGAACAACTCACAAGAGGAGAGCCCTATGCAGTCCCGTACCATCCAGCGTCTCAAGAATCTCCATGAAAAAGTGGATCTTCAGCTCATCCGCGAACTCAAGTCCCGTTTGCCTAACAGGAGTGAGGTCGTGCGGCTGAAGAAGATGAAGCTGGCGCTGAAGGACCGCATCGCCGCCCTGAGCGCGGCCACGCCCAACCCTCAGACTGCCTGACGCTAACGGTAGGCCGGAGACATGTGCTCCGGCCTACCGCCATTTCAGTCTGGAAGGAGGGTTGCCCTGCGTTTCAGTGTTCCTCTTCGTCCGAGGATTGATCAGCAAGCCTTTTGATCTCGAACACCGCAGCCGTGACAAAGGCAGAGCCGACGAGGATCGCCACAACAGTCGCGAAGGTTCCTTCCTGGACGCCTGGGTTCAGCCCTACCAGCGGGATCAGCAGCAAAGCCGGAATACCAAGGGTGATGGCGGCAAGGAGGTAGACTGGATTCGTCGATCCCTGAGCCTCATCGCTCTTACGTGTCCTGCGCGCTGCTCTCTCTTGGGCCCAGACCTTCACACGTCCCGAGGCACCTCTCGCCCGTTCTGACGCAGCCTGAAAGCGTGGGGCCCACACTCTGATAGCTTGTTGAGCCGTATCTTCGAGGCCGGCACGGAAGGAGCTTCTGCTATCCTCTCGGCGATCCGACTTAAGCTCGTGGGCTATTGGCTGATGCTGGGTTGGTTCTTGCTTTAGGGCGGCACGCATCTCCGCACTCCCATTGGGCAGAGGTGGATTATCGAAAGGGTCCTGATCGGCTTTCCCGGAGGCAGGGGCATCCGCAAATGCAACCGTTTGCACGGGTGGCAGGGGTTCCTTTCCACACTCGCTACAGGGTGCTTGCTGATCCACCGCGTTCGGAGAGCCTTCCATGATGAGGCTGCGGGCTCTTGCGGGAGTTTCACCTTGGATTAACGGACGAGTGGAGACATCATCGCCTTCTGCCGCTATCATCACACCGCTGGATCCCCCGCCGCTCAGGACGTCCAGAGCCATCTCAGCTTTCCGCTTCGAAGCAACACGAGGCTTACGGGCAGTGTCTGAGCGCGCTGCTGCACCCTCATCTTTCTGCGGTTTGGTGTTGCCACGTTGACGTGGTTGCTTCGGCTCTTTGCTCATACCGAGATCACGAGCGGAGACCTTGGCATTTTGATGACTTTTACCATGAGCCTCTTCAATGGAGCCCATTTAGAGGCCAAAAGCAGAGACAAGCCTTGTGTGAGATGCCACCAGAGACGAGACATTTCATTCAACCCGCCTCAGCATCCCATTCGGAATGGCACTGAGAGCCTAACGAGAGGCAGGAGCAGGAGGTTTAGTGTCGGCTGGCAGCAAACTGTACGGCTGCTATCGCGGGCGGATCCCCCTGACGGAGCAGGATCAAGTCGCGACGCTCGATACCCTGAATACCCCTCGTCGGACAATGGATCGCCCTATGTCTGAGCTTGGCTTGCGGATCGCGAACACAGCTAGCGGCAGTGGTCTGGTTGAGGGCCCAACAGCGGCCGATACCGCTCGACGGGCCGGCCATATGCAGGATGCGCTCGCGTCCACCAGACAGTACGACCCTGAGGACGTGCGCTTTCAATTGAGTATTGGGGATGCGTGTCGGGGACGAGGTGAGGATCGTCGCGCGTATGCAACCGAGGCCCCTTCGAGCCATCCGGTCAGATAGGTGGAGGGAACCGTGCTGAACGGCTCAAGGCGTCGCGTGCCATCGCGGCCAGCCTTTCAGTGTCCGACGCCAGGCGCTCCACGTCCAGCCAGCGGCTCCAGTCCGGCAAGATGCTCCAGGCGGGATCGCCCGGATAAGCCAGCGGCAGGCGGTAATGAAACACGGGCCGGGGACCGATCTTCTCGTGCGGCAGCAGGGAGCGCACCCGCTCCCGGTCGAAATGAGCGAGGAGCGGCAGCAGGTCGAGCGCCCGCCGGCGGGTCGGGTTCGCGGCCAGGTAGTCCCTGGTCAGATCCGCGACGCTGGGGCGGTAGTCCGGATGCAGGACAAGACGCTTGTAGTCGTGAGGATAGTCGGGAGGGAGGATCAGGGCGAGCCGCCGCCTTCCGCGGGCGATGGCGCCCCGGAAGTGGTCGCTAAGGAGGAGGAAGGCTTTTAGGTAGGCCGTCACCGTCTCGGCATCGAGGGACGGCGGATCGATGTTGAAGTGCAGCCCGAGCGCATCCCACAGCACCACGCCGCGCCCGCGGGCTCCGGCCGCCTGCAGGCTTGCGACGGCCGCGTCGACCTCCGGCAATCGGGCGACGGGTAGAGGGACTGTAATCAACTCGCGCGGGACGAAGGGCTCGACAAGGGTTCCGAGCCAGGCAGCGGCCCTCGGAGGCAGCCTCAGGCGGAGGTTGGGATAGCGCGCCGGATGAGCGTACCGCAGGTCGGTCTCAACCAACAGATTGCCAATCCGGGTTCCATTGATCCTGAACGCGTGCGGATCCTCGGAGGAGATCGATCCTCCGAGATCACGCGCAAGGGCATCCGCGGCGGCATTGGCGGTCAGGCCCATGAACTCGATCTCGACCCCTACGTGACGCATCCGGCCCTCAGCTGTCAGAAGGGCGAGAGGAGCCACTGCCGCGAAATCATGCGTAGGATCTTGATCGGCCCCAGGGCATGAGACGGACATCACTTTGATCCAGGGACCGGTCGGACAAGACCGTGTCCGATCCTGTTGCGGGGATGGTGAGCTGCCGCCCCCCTTACGGGAGGATGGCGGCAGCGGCGAAGGACGAGGCGGCCAGGAAGGCAGCGACGGCCGAGGCGAGTGCCGCCCGCCCGTTCAGGAGCTGGTTGCGGTTGATCGCCACGACGAGGCGGTTGAGGTCGGCGGCGTCCAGCTCCTCGTAGCGGCTGACGCGCCGCACCGTGCGGCGGCAGGACTGCCACCAGAGGAACGCCGCCACGAGGGCAGCCACCATGGCGGCGATTTCAAGGCCTGTGAGAAGAAGGGTCATTGTCTTGGAGGTCGTTTCGCCTCGATCTATCGGTCGTGTTCAAGTTCACTCGTCAATGCCGGGCAACTGCAACGGCCGCCCGGCTACGCGAACCCGGCTCATGAGCCGGGCCGGAAAACGGTGCCGTCGACCGGCTGCGACGGGTGCGTGCGATCGAGATGCTCGCGCAGGAGCGCCATGTTGCGCAGATTCGAGCGGTAGAACACATCGCCGACCCAGCCCACAAGCGGGATTGCGCTGATCACGAAGTCGACCCCGACGTTCCGGCACATGCGCAGGAGCGTGCCCGTCGGCACGCCGAGGCGACGCGCCTCCCAGATCAGGTAGGCCGACACGCCCTTCGACGTCAGCGTGCCGACACCCGGAATGAGGTTCAGGAGCGCGTCTGCGCCGAGGCGAACGTTCGTCCCCGGCACACGGACGGCGCTATCGAGCAACCGCGCCAGCGCATCAAGGCGCGCGCGGGTCTCATCCACGCGGAATGAGGCATCGCTGAAGGGTGAAGTATAGGTGTAGGACGTCACAGTCGTCTCCCAGATGCGGAGCATGCACCATGCTGCTCCTCAGGTGAGAGAGTCCGACATCGCAGCCTCGGGAAGGCTGCCAGAGGGGCCCGGACCCCGGTGACCAAGAGGTGGGAAGGACGTTCCTGGCTTTCAAGTCTCGGTCAGTGCCCGAATGAATATCCTTCCGAGCGCCTCGTAGCTGTCGGGACGCCCTCGGACGCCGCAGTGCCGGCGGTGGTGCAATTGGGGACGAACGGAGCACATTGATGTCCCCTCTGACGGTCCGTGAGCCGCAGCATTCCCCATACGTCGGCGCACGAGCGCGGACTTGAGAGAATCCACTCACCTTCGTGTCTATCAGACAGGCAGCCTTTGCCTCTAGGATCTATCCGTAACCACGGTCATGCGTGATCCGACCCCGGCGTGGCCCGTCCGCCTCGCGCACGCTGGTTCCGCTCGATTTCGACGACTGATCCCACTGGCTGGACCTGTGCCGGGCCGGCCAGCTGTTTCAGTTCGGCTTCGTCGAGGGTTTCCTTCTCCAGCAGACGGCGCGCCGTCCGCTCCAGAAGCTCGCGGCGATCCTGCAGGAGAGCGACCGTCCGGTCGAAGACCCGGTCGACATTCGCCCTCACCTCCTCGTCGACCGCAGCTGCGGTCGCGTCCGAGTAGGAGCGCTCGCGCGCCCCGCTGGCGAGCGGATTCGGGCTCAAGTAAGAGCGCTCGTCCTTCTCCAGCGCTACATTCCCGAGCTTATCCGACATGCCATAACGGGTCACCATCGCGCGGGCGATGTCCGTCACGCGCGCTAGATCGTCCGCCGCTCCAGTCGACAGATGGCCGAAGACAAGCAGCTCGGCGGCGCGTCCGCCGAGCAGGACCGCCATCTTGTTCTCCAGCTCCTCACGGGTCATGAGGAAACGATCTTCGGTCGGCCGCTGGATCGTGTAGCCAAGAGCGCCGACGCCGCGCGGGATGATCGACACCTTGTGCACCGGATCGACCCCGGGCAGGGCCATGGCGACGAGCGCATGGCCCATCTCATGATAGGCCACGACCTCGCGCTCCCGCGGGTTCAGGAGGCGGTTTCGCTTTTCAAGGCCGGCGACGATCCGCTCGACCGCATTGTTGAAGTCGGCCATGGTGACGGCATCGGCACTGCGGCGGGTAGCCAGCAGCGCCGCCTCGTTGACGAGGTTGGCGAGATCTGCGCCGGTGAAACCCGGCGTGAGCGCCGCCACCTTCTCGGGATCGACATCGCGCGCCAGTTTCGCCTTGCGCATGTGAACCTCAAGGATCTGGACGCGGCCCTTTTTGTCCGGCCTGTCCACCAGCACCTGCCGGTCGAAGCGCCCGGCACGCAGCAGGGCCGGGTCGAGGATCTCGGGCCGGTTCGTGGCTCCGAGCAGCACGAGGCCAGCGCGCGAGTCGAAGCCGTCGAGCTCCACGAGGAGCTGGTTGAGGGTCTGCTCCTTCTCATCATGCCCGCCCGCCAACCCACCGATGCCGCGGGCACGGCCGAGGGCATCGAGCTCGTCGATGAAGATGATGGCCGGCGCCTTCTCGCGGGCCTGCTGGAAGAGGTCGCGAACCCGCGCCGCGCCGACGCCGACGAACATCTCCACGAACTCCGAGCCGGAGATGGAGAAGAACGGAACCTTGGCCTCGCCCGCCACCGCCTTGGCAAGCAGCGTCTTACCGGTTCCCGGTGGGCCCACCAGCAGCACGCCTTTGGGCATGCGCCCGCCCAGGCGGCCGTACTCGTCCGGGTTCCTTAGGAACTCGACGACCTCGCGCAGCTCATCCTTGGCCTCATCGACGCCAGCGACATCGTCGAAGCGTACGCCCGTGTCGGCCTCGACGTAGATCTTGGCCTTGCTCTTGCCGATCTGCATCAGCCCGCCGCCCAAGCCGCTTTTCCCGACCATCCGGCGCATCAGAAAGGCCCAAAGGCCGAAGAAGACCAGCACGGGCAGCACCCAGGACAGGATATCCCGGAGCAGCGTGCTCTCGATCTGGCCTGTAAAGGCGACGCCGTACTGCTGCAGCTCCTGTGCGAGGTCCGGATCGACGCGGGTGGTGGCGAACTGGCTCTGGCCGCCGGGAAGCGGCTCCTTCAGCCGCCCTTGGATGAAGCGGTCGGAGATGCCGATCTCGGCCACCTTGCCGTCCCTGAGCAGTTGCTGGAACTGGCTGTAGGGGATCGGCGCGATCTGCTGAGCGGTGCTGAAGACGTACTGGATCACCAGGATGCCGAGAAAAGCGGCAACCCAATACCAAGTGTTGAAGCTCTTAGCTTTGTCCATCGCGATGCCTCACAGGGGCGGATTGCCGACATGGGCTCTTGGAACCGGAGGATTAACGCGCAAAGCCCGGGATGGAGCCCATGCCCCCCTTTCCCCGTGAGCCACCGTCGACGAGGCGGGCGACCGTTCAGTCCGTCGTCATCGTCTGTCTCAACGCATCACGATGGAAGGCGCCCAGACGCGGACGCACCTGCGCCGCATGATCCGGCAATCCGGAGCGGTGCAGATCGGCCGTAAGCTTCGCCACGATGTCCTCATCGCCGGCCACCTGGTGGTCGGCGGCGTGCACCGCAAACACGTAGGCCGTCAGCTCGGGCCCGCTCAGGCCCATGAGGGATCCGGCCCATAGCCCCGCGAGCACATTGCGGCGCGCAACGACGTTGTCCCGGGTGTCCTCGTCAGGGCACCAGTCCATCCCCAGGTGTGCCTGGCCTGTCCAAGTTGCATCGAGAGGAGAAAACGCGTTCATCGATCGGATCCTTTCCTGACGATCAGAAGCGATGGAGGCCGGCTGCGATCTGCAGCTCCGCACGGCGTTCCAGCTCGCGCAACTGCTCACGGATGCTGCGCTCCTTCATCGCAACGCCGCGGGTGGAAAAGTCCGCAGCGATCTTGGCGACGACATCGTCGACGCCGGGGTGCTGCAGATCAGCGAAGTGAACGCTCCAGGCGTAATCCTCGGCCTCGACCCCGGACAGTCCGAGACACTCGGCAGCCCACAGCCCCACCAGCATATTGCGGCGGGCGGTCACCCCATGCCGCGTATCGTAGTCGGCCAGGACAGCTTCAGGACGCGTCATTTCATTCAGATCGATGTAAGCCATGGTAGCTCCTCCAGTGGGACGTGGTCGCAGAAGACGGTCCTGAGGGATCAGGCGCGGGCACGATGAAGACTGACAGAGCGTGCCCCCTTCTCGATGCCGCGAAGTCCGTCCCGCTCCGAGCAGTTGGGGATCGGGTGGGGAGCGCTTCAAGCTCCCCGGCGACGATGATCTCCATCGGGAAAATCAATGGTCTCGAGCGAATGTTGCCGACAGGCCGTCGGCTTCCGCTTCACCGCAACGCCTGCAGCAGGCCCCGCAGGCTGAGAAAGACGATGACAGCTCCGACCAGGAGCATGAGCGGACGGTCGGGAACCTTGCGCGTGACCAGCGCCGCGAACGGCGCCGCCAGGACGCCGCCCAGCACCAAGCCGGCGATCGTCGGCCAGAGCTCCAGCCCGATCGTCACGACGAAGGTGGCTGTGATGACGCTTGTGACGAAGAACTCGGCGAGGTTGGCGGACCCAATCGCCAGGCGCGGCGCCACGCCATGCCCGATCAGAGTGGAGGTCACCATGGCGCCCCAGCCGCCGCCTCCGATCGCATCCAGGAACCCGCCGCCGAGGCCAAGGGGACCGACATGCCTCAGGGGCGGCTTCAAGGGTGCATCCTCCGGTCCCTCGGATCGCCCTCGCAATGCCCGCCAGAGGATGAGCCCGCCCATGATCAGGAGGTATCCGCTGACCAGGGGTCGGACCACGGCGCCGGGCAGGAAGGTAAGCAGGTAAGCTCCCAGGATGCCGCCGCACACCCCGGCGGTCGCCAGACGGCGGAACAGCGCCCGGTCGACGTTGCCGAGCCGCCAATGGGCGGCACCCGACGCGCCGGTCGTGAACACCTCGGCGGCATGGACGCTGGCGCTGGCGACCGAAGGCGTGACGCCCAGGCTCAGGAGCACGGCCGTCGCCGTCACGCCGTAGGCCATGCCCAGGGCGCCGTCGATGACCTGCGCCGCGAAGCCGACGGCGGCGAAGAGCATCACATCCTCCCACATCGTACCTCTCCTTCGGACGCGCCGGCGTCATGGGCCTCGATCATTCGCCATATTCGGCAATAGGTCGAGACTCCGTCCCGGTGGCGGCCTAAGGCCCCGGATACCCAGCGGAGCGAACGATGTGCTCCGCCAGCAGCTCGGCCACGAAGGTGTGCGGGACGCCGAGGGCAATGAGCGGCGGAGGCGTTGGCATGACCGTTCACATCACCATCCGTGCGCCGATGGGCAATCCTGATCAAAAGCCGGCTGAGTTGGAGACTACCCCTATCGTGCTGCACCAGTATCGTGGCGGACGCCGCCCTCCTCCGGCTTTCCGATGCAGGATATTGGCAGAACTCATCAATCTGCTGCTGCGCCATTGCTATATTGGCTCTGCCATCACCCGCACCGATGTGGATGTGGCAGGTCGACATGGAGCACGACGATGCGAATTTCACCTCCTCCGAAGATTCCGGTCATCGGGTACTCGGTTCTCGGTGCGGCCGCCCTCCTCTTCGTCGTGCCTTGGGCTCCAGGCCTCTCGGCCGAAGCCGTCCCGGCCTGGAGCCTGTGGGCGGTCGCCGCTCTGACGGCAGCTTGCGGAGCCTACGCGGTCCTGGTGGCAAGACGGCAGGCGGCATGGGCGCTCCTCGCCCTGGTCGCCTGGCTCTTCGTGGCGCCTTGGATGCTCGGCTTCACCGCTTCCGTCATGGCCTTCTGGGCGCATGTCGCCGCCAGCCTCGGCCTCGCGGCCCTGGCTACGGCAATCGGGTGGCAGAGCAGCAAGGATGACACGTCCGTGGCGGCATAGGAGCCCACTCGAGAAGTTCCCAACCGCCCCGGAACGCACGGCCTGCCGGCGGAGGCAGGACCAGGACCGATCGGCAGGCCGTGCACACCGGATCAACGAAAGGAGACAGCCGATGCGCCCCAACCAGCGCGAGATTGCAAAATGCGGTCGTCCTCTCTGCGTCGACCGCGACACGGAAACGGACCTCATCGCCCGCCGCAACATCCTGACGGGCTTGTGGGCGGCGAGAGTTCTCAGGCTGCCCGTCGAGAACCATGCCGCATACGCCTGGAGCTTGCATTTTGCCGATTTCGAGCAGCCCGGGGACGAGGACATCCTAGGCCGGTTGGTCATGGACATGAAGCGGGGTGGAGTCGCCATGTCCTACAGGCGGCTGCGGCGCGAGCTCAGGGCGAACGAACTTCGCGCTTTCTTCCAGATCACGCTCGTGTGCGGAAGGACCCCCGAGCACCCAAGAACCCGAATGAGCCGAGGAGAGGCCCATTAAACGCTGCCCTTATGGGCTGGATGGTACCCGGGCTGGCTTCATCGGCTCCAGCATCTCGACACCACGCAGACACAGGAGAAGACACATGGCCACCCTTGCCGGGCTCCCTGCCGTACGCATTTACCCTGCGGAACTCCAGTCCCTGCTGCAATCGTCCCTGGCTGACCTAGCCGACGTCGACTTCATGCATCAACGCGACATCGAGGCGGTCAGGAACACTCCCTCGGAGGAGGCGCTAAAGCAGGCCACGATCCGGAAGCTGCAACTGCGGCACGAGGAGCGGCGGAAGCCGTATGTCCGGCAGCTCGAGGCCTTGGAGGAACGCATCAGGGCCTCGGCGGCCTTAGCAGACCACTAGACCACCTACAGCAGCGGCGGCCATGACCAGCGTGGGCAGCGGGTGCCGGCAGGCGAGATCCCGCCCCGGCGGACGGGTTCAGTTCGATGGAGGTTTGGAGTTTCCGAACAGCGTGAGTATCCTGGAAAAGGTGCCTGATTCTTAGCCGACCCCAGCGACAGGAGAATTGATGCGTGTTTACAAGTTCTTCTCTCGGGTCGGCTTACTTCTTGTCCTGTGGTGGGTGCTTGTCGAAGCCAATCCGGCCTCGCTCGTCTTCGGGGCAATCGCAGCGGTGGCAGCGACTTTCCTCAGCCTGACGCTCTATCCCGTCGACCAGGCAGGGATTCGTGCGTGGCGCCTCGTTCCGCTTCTCGGCTGGCTCTGCGTCCAGGGGCTCCGGGGCGGGCTCGACGTCGCGTGGCGCGCGATCCATCCGCGCCTGCCGGTCGAGCCGGTCTGGACAAAGCTTCGGCTGACCATCGACCATGCGGCGGCGAACTCCCTTCTGGGCGGAATGATCAGCGTCCTTCCCGGGTCACTGGCGGCCGGTCCGGCCAACGGCGTGATGGATCTCCACCTTCTTCATGGTCCCAGCTTCGATCCCCTCGAATTCGAGAGGGATCAGCGTCGCGTGCTCGGTCTCTTCGACCGGCGAATTGAACTGGCTGGGACCCCTAATGCATGACGCGTTCACCTTCGCCGCGGTGATCCTGCTGGTGACCGTGGCGGCGGCGCTGGTGCGCTGCTGGAAAGGTCCGGCGCGCGTGGACCGGATCATGGCAGCCCAGCTGGTGGGCACCGGCGTGATTGGGATAGCCGTCGCGCTGGGGACGGCCCGACGGGACCCGGCGATGCTGGACGCCGCGCTGACGGGAACGCTTCTGGCGGCGGTCCTCGTATCCGCTTTCGTGCGCGGCAGCCCGTCGGCCGGGGCGCGGCCCGAACGACCCGACCGTGCGCAGGGGACGGAGGAGTCCTCGTGACCTGGACCGACTTGGCCGTCCGTCTGCTGCTGTTCTTGGGGCTCTTCTTCTACGCGGCCGGAACGATTGGGCTTCTGCGCTTTCCCGACGCAGCCTCGCGCCTGCACGCGCTGACCAAAGCCGACAATGTCGGGCTGGGCTTCGTCGCCCTGGCGGCGGCGCTGCAATGGGGCTCGGTTGCCGTCGCCGCTAAGATCGCCGCGGTTTGGCTGTTCGCTATTTTGGCCGCTGGCACAAGTGCGCAACTGATGGCTCGCATGGCCAAGCAGGAGGACCGCGACGGATCATGACCTCCGCCTTCGAGCTCATTCTCTGCCTCATGATCCTCGGAACGGCCTGCGTCGCGCTGTTCATGCGCGACTTCCTGGCGGCGGTTGCCTTCTTCGTCGTCTTCGGTAACCTGATGGGATTGGCCTGGTTGACGCTGGGGGCGGTGAATGTCGCGCTGGCCGAGATCGCGATCGGCGCCGGGGTCACGGGCGTGCTGCTTGTTCTGTCTCGAAGCCGGTTGCTTGCGCTTGGCGAGGAGATATCTTGCGGCCCGGCGAAGCCCTGGCTGAGGCTAGGGGCGGCCGCGGCTTGTTCCGTCTTCACGGCCGTCTTGGCCGCGGCGGTCCTCTCGATCGCGCCGGATGATGGCCTAGCCCCGGTCATCGACGGGCTCATGCCGCTAATCGGGGTGGAAAACCCGGTGACGGGAGTTCTGCTGGCCTTTCGCGCCTATGACACTCTGCTCGAATCCTTTGTCCTGCTGGGCGCCTTGGTCGCCATCTGGTCGCTGGCGGCCCCGGCCGCCTGGCCGCGTGCCCCGGCAGCCCTGCGGATGACTGACCCTGCCGCGCTCAACGTGGCGGGATCATTCGGCCGGCTCCTGCTTCCGGTCGCACTTGTGATGGCCGCCTATCTCGTCTGGGTTGGTTCCGACGATCCGGGCGGGGCCTTCCAGGGGGGCACGGTGCTGGCCGGCGGGTTCCTGTTCGCAGCTATGGGAGGCGCCATCGGGCTGCCGCGCAGCGACAATTCGGCGCTTCGCTGGTCCCTGGTGGCGGGGCCGCTCGTGTTCCTGGCCATCGGTCTAGCAGGCGCGGCACTGGGGCGGTTCCTTGCCTACCCGGAGGGCACGGCCAAGGCTTTGATCGTGACCATCGAATATTCCCTGGCGCTCTCGATCGGAGTGACGTTAGCGCTGCTCGTCGCCGGCCCCCCCGCTACGACGGAGACAGGCTTGTGACGATATCCACGTCGCTTGGCCATCTGTTCCCGCTGACAGGGGCCGCGCTGGTCGGGTTGGGGCTTTTCGGCTTCATTAGCCTGCGCCATCCTCTTCGGCAGCTTCTGGCCGTCAACGTTATCGGCGCCGGCATCTTCCTAATCCTAGGGGGATTGGGGCGGGGCGAGGGCGTCACCGATCCCTATCCGCAGGCGCTTGTCATCACAGGCATCGTGGTGTCGGTCGCCCTGACCGCAGTGGGGGCCGCGATGATCACGCGCCTGGCCGAGGAGCGCCGCGCCGCGGGAACCGCATCGGACCAGCCGAAAGACCAGGGTCCATGAGCCCGCTCGACCTGCTTGTGGCCGCGCCGTTGGCCTTCATGGTGGCCTCGCTCGTCGTTGGGCGGGGCGGACGCTGGCTGATCCTGGCCGCCAGCCCGGCGATGCTGGCTCTGTCGGCCTGGCTCGTGGCCCTTCCCCCCGACGCGGCCCACCTGGTCGGCGACTGGGAGCTTCCGCTCGGCATCCTGCTGCGCGCTGACGGCGTCGCGCGGCTTCTGGTGCCCGCCACATCCCTCTGTTTCGTGGCGGTCGGGCTCTACGCATGGCATGAATTCTCGCCGAAATCGGGGCGCGAGACGGCGCGCGCCCACACCTTCTGGCCCTTGCTCTATCTGATGTGGGGCGGCTCGAACGCGGGCTATCTGACGACGGATCTGTTCAACCTGTATGTGACGATCGAGATGGTCAGCTTGGCCGCCGTTGCGATGGCCGCGATGGGCTCGCTCGCAGCCGGGCTGCAGTATTTCCTGATCGCGCTCGTCGGCTCGCTGGCCTATTTGCTGGGGGTCGCGCTGCTGGCAGCCCACTATGACACGGTGGATGCCACCCTGCTGGCGATCCACGCGCGGCCCGATCTGCCAACCCTGCTGGCGATCACCGTCATGACCGCGGGACTTCTGGTCAAAACGGCGCTGTTTCCGCTGCACGGCTGGCTGCCCCCCGCCCATGCCGCCGCCCCTGCCCCAGCCAGCGCTCTGCTGTCCGCGGTCGTCGTCAAGCTGGGCTTCGTGATCATCCTGCGGCTCTGGTTCGAGGCCTTCGCCGAGGTCGTCCGCCCAGCGGCGATGCATCTTCTGGGGGGCATGGGCGCGCTTGCGATCCTTTACGGCTCGATCCAGGCGATCCGGCAAGAGCGGCTGAAGTCCTTAGTGGCCTATTCGACGGTGGCGCAGCTAGGTTATCTGTTCCTGGCCTTTCCCCTGATCTCGAATGCCCCTAATCCCGCCGAGCCCTGGGCCGCGGTGCTGGTGCACGCGGTCGCCCACATGCTCGCCAAGGCCGCCATGTTCTTGGCCGCGGGGTTGATGCTCAAGGCCGTCGCGGGCGAGCGCATCAGCGACCTGGCGGGCCTCGCCCGCGCGATGCCCCTGTCGGTCACCGCCTTCGCGCTGGCGGCGATCTCGCTCACGGGGCTGCCCCCGTCGGGCGGGTTCACCGCGAAGTTCCTTCTGCTGCACGCCGCTATCGAACAGGGCAGTGTGGTCTACGCGGCCGTTCTCGTGATCGGCGGCCTGCTCGGGGCCGTCTACCTGTTCAGGCCGCTCTCGGTGGCGTGCAGCGGAAGCGCCGCGCCGGTCGTCAAGGCCGAGGCGCCCCTGCGGGTCGCGGCGCCGCTGGCGCTGGCGGCGCTGGCCGTTGCCTTGGGATTTGCCGGCATGATGCTGATCGAGCTATCTTCTCTGTCGGCTCCGCCCGCGGCCGCAGGTCCCCTTCCCGCTGAGCCTGGCCGATGATGACGGCCGTGCCCCTCGCGCTCGTGCTTCTGCCGCTGATCCCGGCGATCATCAGCTTCGCGCTGCCCGAACGCCTGGCGGGCTGGCGCAATGCCGCGAACCTGTTCGTCGCGTTGATCAAGGTCCTGATCGTCGCCGATCTTCTGCGGCAGGTCCGCAGCGGCGTCGATCTGGAATGGCGCTACACCATCCTGCCGGGCCACGACTTCCTGCTGCGGGTGGACACGCTGGCGCTGCTGTTCGTGAGCCTGTCGGTCTTTCTGTGGCTCGTCACCACCATCTATGCCATCGGCTATTTCGGGCGCGGGCCGAACCTCGCCCGGTTCTTCGGCTTCTTCAATCTCTGCGTCCTTGCGGCCACCGGGGTGGCACTCTCGGGGACGGCCGTCACCTTCTTCCTGTTCTACGAACTTCTCACGCTGGCCACCTGGCCGCTGGTCGTCCACAACGGGGACGAGAAATCCCTGCGTGCGGGCCGCATCTACTTGGCCTACACGCTGGCGGGCAGCGCCGCGTTCCTGGTCGGCATCTTGTGGCTGAAGACGCTGGTCGGGTCGATCGAGTTCACTGCGCCGCCCGACCTTTCCGCGGTCCCGCCCCTGACCCTGACGCTGATCTTCGTGCTGTGTGTGGGCGGGCTGGGGGTGAAGGCCGCGCTCGTCCCCTTTCACGGCTGGCTTCCTGCGGCCATGGCGGCGCCGGCGCCGGTCAGCGCCCTTCTGCACGCGGTCGCAGTCGTGAAGGCGGGCGCATTCGGCATCGTGCGGATGATCTATGACGTCTACGGCATCGGGACCGTGGCCGAGCTCGGGCTCGGCCCGCCTCTGGCTGCCCTTGCCTCGTTTACGATCCTCTACGGCTCGCTGCGCGCGGTCATGCAGACCGAGATCAAGAAGCGCCTGGCCTATTCGACCGTCAGTCAGGTCAGCTACATTGTGCTGGGCGCCAGCCTTGTGGGGCCTTTCGCGGTCATCGGGGGCTTGGTCCACCTGGTGCACCAGGGGATCATGAAGATCACGCTCTTCCTGTGCGCGGGCGCGTTGTCGAACCGCCTGGGGATCAAGGCCGTCGCCGATCTCGACGGCGCAGGGCGGCGAATGCCGGTGACCATGGCGGCCTTCTCGATCGGTGCGCTCGGGATGATCGGGGTGCCGCCGGTGGCTGGTTTCATCTCCAAGTGGTATCTGGGAATTGGCGGGCTGCAGTCGGACGCCTCCTGGGTCGTGGCCGTTTTAGCAGGATCGTCTCTGCTCAACGCCGCCTATTTCCTGCCGATGCTCTATCGCGCCTGGCTTCTTCCCCCGCCGGAACAGGCGGCGTTCCGGGAACTGGGTACGGCCAGCGACCGGATGCTGGTGCTGCCGGCGGTTGTGACCGCGGCGGCTTCCCTGGCAGCCGGCGTCTTCGCCTCCTCTTCGTTCAGCCCCCTGACCTGGGCCAAGCTCATCGCCGAGATGGGGTATCTGAAATGACGGCGGATCTCGCGCTTCTCCTGCCGCTGGCGGCGGTCTGGCCGCTCGTCCTGGCGGTGTTCTGCCTAGTGCCGGCCTGGGGCTCGCGCATGATCGCGCTGCTACCCCTCGCTCCCGTGCCGGCGCTGTGCGCGGCGATTCTGGCGCCGCGCGACCAAGTCGTCCGGACCCCCGGTATCCTGCTGGACGGAGGCCTGGCGCTGAGCGACACGGGCGCCGTGTTTCTGGGCGGCGCGGCCGTCCTGTGGATCTGCGCGGGGGCCTATGCGGTGCGCTCCATGGGATCGGACTCGCGGCCGGCCGCCTTCGCACTGTTCTGGAACGTCGTCCTGGTCGGCAATCTGGGGGTGTTCATCGCCGCCGACATCGTCAGCTTCTACGTCTTCTTCGCCCTTGTCTCGCTAATGGCCTACCCCCTCGTCATCCACGACCGGAAGCCCGCCTCACTGCGGGCCGGGACCGCATATGTCGTTCTTGCGGTGATCGGCGAGACGGCCCTTCTGGCCGCATTCATGCTGGCTTCGCACGGGGCGGGCGGGTCGCTATGGATCGGGGACGTCCGCGCCGGCTTTGGCCTGCCCGGGTCCTCTCCAGCGATCCTGTGGCTTCTGATCCTGGGATTCGGAATCAAGGCGGGGCTGATGCCGCTGCATGTCTGGCTTCCCGTGGCCCACCCCGCCGCGCCGGTACCGGCCTCGGCCGTCCTGTCCGGCGCCATTGTAAAGGCAGGCATCTTCGGCCTGCTGACGTTTCTGCCCTTCGGCGTGTCCGCCCCCGTGGAAGGCACGACACTGGCGCTACTGGGCTTTGGAGGGCTGTTCGGCGGCGCGCTGCTCGGGCTCGCCCAGCCGGGGGGCAAGGCAGTGCTTGCCTATTCCACGGTCAGCCAGATGGGGCTGGTGATGGGCGCCCTGGGTGCGGCGCTTGCGGCTGGCGTGCCCGCGGCGGTGGTCCTGCCGGCCGTGGCGCTTTACGCGCTGAGCCACGGGCTGGCAAAGGGAGGGCTGTTCCTTTCCTATGGCCTCGCGCCGTGGTGCGCCAAGGGCTGGCGCTGGGGGCTTCTCGCCCTCGTCCTCGTGCTGGCGCTGTCCATCGCCGGACTGCCCTTCACGGCGGGCGCGCTCGCCAAGTCAGCGATCAAGGGACCCGCCGGGCCGTTCGGCGCCACGCTCATTGGTCTGTCCGCCCTGACCTCGGCGCTGGTGCTGGCGCGCTTCCTCGCGCTCCTTCCCGCCGCCCGGGCCGGCAACGATCGTCCGCCCCTCCTGCTTGCCCTGCCGGTACTGGCGCTCGCCAGCGCGGCGCTTGTTCTGCCGATGGTCCTGCATCCCACCGTCGCAGGTAAGACGCCGTTCGCCGCGACGACGCTGCTCGGCCTGCTGGAAAGCACGTGGCCGCTAGCGCTCGCGGGGCTTCTCGTGATCGGCGCCGTTGCGCTCGGCCTGAAGCCCCCCTCCCTGCCGGAAGGGGATCTTCTGGATCCGATGCGGCGATCGGCGGCTGCAGCGCATACCGCCTTCCAGGCCGCTGTCCGAGCCGGTTCCGCGTCAATGCGCAGCTCCCCGGAGCGGTCTGGAACCGCTTGGAGAGACAATCTCGCTAAGGTGGAGGTCACGGTGAGGGACCGGACCTCCCTCGCCGTTTTCCTGCTCGTTGTCATGGGTGCGCTTCTGGCGGCCTTCCTGGGCTGATGCGCGGGACGGTCCGAACCGATCATCCCCGCCGCAGTTTCCGGGAGCCCGCATAGATCACGCCGGCGGTCAGTAGGGTCAGCGGCACCACGAACGTCGTCATCGCCCTGGTGTAGGTTTCCAGGGCATCGTGCTGTTCGGCCGCAAGGATGAGGTAGCCGACGTAAAAGACGTAATAGGCCAAGAAGACCACGCCTTCCCAGCGGGCAATCTCGCGGCCGGTCAGGAGGATCGGCAGGCAGGCGACGGCGGTGGCCAGCATCACCCAGGCGTCAAAGGCGAGGATCGACGGCGCCACGGTAATCCCCGCGCCCCCCGCGGCCAAGCCCGACAGGCCGAGGCAGCCCAGAATGTTGAAGACGTTGCTGCCCACGACATTGCCGACCGCGATGTCGCGGTTGCCCCGGACGGCGGCGGTGATCGAGGTGGCCACCTCGGGCAGCGACGTGCCCGCCGCCACGATGGTCAGGCCAACGATCAGGTCGCTAACCCCCAAGGCTATGGCGAAGGACACGGCGGCAGCGACGAGCAGCCGCGAGCCGGCCACGAGGCAGGCGAGCCCGACAAGGATCATGGCCGCCTGCGCCAGCCGCGACCCGCTCCCGGAGGAACCGTCCACGACTGTGCCTTCTAGCCCTTCGTCCGGCACGCGCCGGTTCGCCCGCCACGACTGGACTACGAGAAAGGCGGTATAGCCGACGAGCAGGGCCAACAGCAGCGCGGCCTCGGCCGTGCTGATCACGCGGTCGCGCAGCATTACGAGGAGGAGCGTGCTCACGCCGATCATGATCGGAACCTCCTGGCGGATCACCTGCCGGTTTACGATCAGGGGGGTGACCAGCGCGCTCACCCCCAGAATGAACAGTACATTGAAGATGTTGCTGCCTACCACGTTGCCGATGGCGATGTCGGTCTGCCCACCCAGAACCGCCCCGACCGAGACGGCAACCTCCGGCGCCGAAGTGCCGAAGGCCACGACTGTGAGGCCGACCACCAGCGGCGACAGCCCCAGCGATAGCGCCAGGCGGGAGGCGCCTTTCACCAGGATCTCGGCCCCGACGACCAGCAGGACGAGCCCGCCCAGGAAGAAGATGATGTCCACGTGAAGGATCCAGTGCTTTTCCCGTCGAGCTATCTCATCCGCTTCGGGACCGGTCAACGAGGATATGCTTTGCCGTCTTCCGCTGACTCGATCCCGCCTGGCGCCGCCACGCTCTCCAGCGAATGCACGATGTGCTCCCCGAGGAGTTCCGCCGCTCGCGGCAGCACGCCGGGTGCGCGATAAAGAGCGATTTCCGTATCTGGCAGCGGAGGCAGCTCGTGCTCCGCCCCGACAAGCACAAGGCCGGCTGGAACCATCTCCTTCGGCAAGACGGTTACGCCGAGCCCTGCTCTCACGGCAGCCTGCAACCCGTTCAAGCTCGGGCTCGTGTAGACGATCCGCCAGGACCGCTTGATCCCGTCGAGGGTTGCAAGCGCTCGCTTGCGGTAAACATCCGGAACCGGTGCGAGGACGAGCGGCAGGGGGCGCCTGGGTCGAGGACGAGCCGTGGCGACGTAACCCAGACCAGGACCTCTCGCCAGACCCCGACACCTCCTACGGGCCCCTGCGGCTCGCGCTTGAACAGGATGAGGTCGTACTGGCCTTTCAAAAACCCGCTGAGCAGATTGACGGTGAAGTCACAGTTTACCTCCAACGCCACGCGCGGATAGGCGCGCGCAAAGCAGGCCAGCACGTCCTGCAGATGCGCGGTTGCGAAATCCTCCGGCGTGCCAAGCCGTACTGTTCCGGCGACGTCGGAATCCATCAAACGGGTACGAGCCTCATCGCTGAGCCGAAGGATCTGGCGGGCATAGGTCAGCAGGATCTCGCCGTCCGGCGTGAGCTGAAGCTCACGTCCCGGCTCCCGTTCGAAGACGCGGTGGCCGAGCCCGTCTTCCAGCTTCTTGACCTAGAGGCTGATGGTTGACTGGGTTCGTCCCACCCGCTCTGCGGCCCGGGTAAACCCGCCATGGTCCACGATAGCCACAAAGGTACGGAGCACGTCGAGGTCAAACGGTGGCAGAGGCGTCGGCATGGGGCTTAACTCCGGCTCGGATCTGTCTTTGAACAATCGGCATTGAGAACCTCAATGTCGAGCTTAGAGTTTGCTGCCGCCTGCTCACAACTTGGGACGGTCGACCTGCCATCTCCACCGCCGGGATGAAGGCCTACCGGGCGAGGCGCGAGATGCCCGCCGTCGATGAACACCAGCCGGTGGGACAGCACCCGGTCCGTCACATCCTTGCGCATGTCAAGCCGGGGGATGCAGACCTTTCCCGCTCCGATGGCTTGGCGACCATCAGCGCCGGCCTTGCTCTAGCGAGGAGGTTCAAGGCTCGCCTCGATGTGGTCTATACCATCCGCCGCCTCATGATGATGGAGGCGTACTTCGGGAAGCAGTCCCCGGTCTATGCGAAGGCTTCGTCCGAGGAGTTCTCCCGTGCGGCTGCGATGCGGCGCTGGTTCGAGGACCTACGTGCGCAGGAGGGCGTCCCTGACGCGCACTGGCAGGTCTGCGAAGGCGATGCCGCGGCGATTATTGCCCGGGCCACGCACTTCCAGGACCTTGTGATCATCTCCCGAAGCGATCCGGGAACCGATGAGATTGGCTTCGATGTCCCCGAAATGGCCCTGCTCAAGTCCGGTTGACCTGTGTTGATCCTTCCACATGCGAACGATGTCTCCGGCGAAGAGGCCCTGCCAGCTCTTTATGGCCAAACGTACACGGTGGCCCTGGGGAGACGGATTGTGGTCGGCTGGAGCGGCAGCCGGGAGGCAGCGCTCGCGATTCATGCCGCCCTCCCATTCCTGATCGGTGCCGAGCACGTCAAACTGATACACAAGGCTCCGGAGTACGCTCGGCCCGAGCGTATGTGTTGAAAGAGCATGGAGGAATCGATGTCCATCATGGCGATGACGTCTCAGGATTGTACCACGATGCTTTCAGGGCGAGACGCCGACGTGCGATCCCGCTTCTTGCAACTATGGCACCAAGTACGAGATCGTTATGAGGAGTGGCGCTACGACCGTGATGTCGATCACATCGAAACCACATTCGACCAGTTGTCGAGACGCCAGCCCGCTCTCTTGGGCATCAGCCGTTCCCGGCTCGAGACGGATATCGAACGGCTGATCGCGCATCGGGGATCAAGGATGGACCTATTCCCCCCGCCGTACGCTGGCAAGGCGATCACCGGTTCAGGAGGCCAGACACGACTAGTCCGAACCATGGTTCATCGGGTTTGATTGGCTGACCGACGATCGCAACATCCGTCAGCTGCGCCCTCATCGCGCCTCGGACGTCATCAAGGTGGACTATACGGTCGACGGAAAACACCCGAGCCGGTAATGTCGTGGGATCGCGCCTCGTTGGTGTGCCGTCGTCATGGGCGGCAAGCAGGGTGTGAGCCGGCTCGGCATAGAATTAAGTTCCATCGATCACCTGAAGCTGCGTTAGGAAAGGGAACAAAGCAATGTCCGTTGATCTAAGCAGTGCCAGTCCCGACCGGGTGACGGCGGATCGTGTGGGGTTGTCTACCCCCTCTCAGCGCGACGAGGCCCAGCAGATCCGTCAGCTGGGCGAGCGGATCGAAGCCCTCCCGCGTCACATCGATCCCGCCCGGCGTGTGCCGCCCCTCTCTTCCGTAGAGACGGAGCCGATGCCAATCACGCCGGTGCCGCCGCAGGATTCGCGGTTGCGGGAGGAACTGAGGTGGATGGCGGAACTCTCTCGCGAGACGATCGCGACGGTGAGGTCGCTGCCCTGGATCATCGCCAACAAGGACTTTCTGCTCTTCATTGGTGCGCCGACCTTGGGACTTATCCTGCTCGGGGTTATTCTCACCGCAGCTTTTGGCCACTTTCTCGGCAGCGTGTCGCTCGCAGCGGCAGCTGTTGCGATGGCCTGCTCCACGCTTCTCACGCTTGTAGCGACTGCTTCTGTGGCGCCGCCGGGCTTGGACAAGTGAGACGAGGACGATCGATAGGTGAGCGACGGGAGCACCATCCCGGGATGAAGAGGTATTCTTCGGAGGGGAGCATGAAGCCGAAGTCAGAATACGCAGACATGGACCGCTCGGGCGGGGATCCCGCTCCGCACGCGATCACAATGCGCATTCGCCTCTTGATGGTGGCGGCAGCTGGGTGCTCGCTGCTTGCGCCGGTTGTTCTCGGCTTCACAAGCCTTCCGGTGCCCACATGGAGCCTGTGGATCAGCACCCTGGTCATCCTGCTCCTTTCGATCATTGCACCGATCCTGTCGAGCCTGCAGATGAGCGTGGCTCTGGCAGGCGTGGCCGCCTGGATGGAGCTTGCCCCCTGGATCCTGGGCATGCAGTGGAGTGCGTTCTGGAGCCATGAGATCCTTGGCGGTGTCGTCGCCGTCTGTGCGTTGCTCGCCGCAGTCCGGCACATGAATCGGTAAGCCGAAACTATTCTGCAAGGGGCGGGCATCGCACTCTCTGGACGCGCTATTGCTGAGGTAGGTTCAGGGGCTTCGGGATGAAACCGCGGTGTGGCGCGTTGAGCCCCCAAGATCAGATGCTTTCGCATGCTGGATTCTGAGCCGCGCAGGGAGCATAGGCGCTGGCATGCCCTTGAGGTGCGCTTATGCAACAGCAACGGATTCACGCAGACCCACACTGTCGATTTGGACTTCATGTTGGGACCGGTCGATTTGGAAGCCGATTTGTGCACTTCATGTGAGACTGACGCCGTTCTCAGTCTCACATGAAGTGCCACCCGTCATGAGAAGGCAGCCTCCTTATCGACAGCTGGCCGCCACGCCTCAACGGCCTCGTCGGTGATCCGCTCTGCTCCGGTTCGAACGGCCTCGATGGCAAGCTCGTTCAACGTGGAGAAGACCTGGGCCGTGATCCCATCCGTGATGCGGGCGAGGTGCCGTAGGCTCTGCGCGGACAGGGTCGAGGGGCGTCGAAGCGGTACGCTCCGCAAGACGGCTGTCACGAGGGCTTGGAACTCCTCGTCGGCCCGCCAGCGGGGAAGCGCAAGCTGGTCGAGGCGGCGCACCAGCTGCGTGTCGCCGGCAATGGCTTCTCTTGCGTCGGCAATGCCCAGGCACACGAGCGAGGCCTTCAGCTCGTTGCTGAGGAATCGAAACAGCTGGAGGATGACACGCTGCTCGCGTGGGCTGCCGGCAAGCAGGTTGTGCACCTCATCGAAGACGAGCACACGGACATCGGCTTGCTTCAGCAATTTAAGCGCTCTCGTCTCCAGTTCGGCCAAGGACACCGCGCGTTGTTCGAGGCCACCATCCAGCGCCCTCAAGAGCTGTGCGTAGATCCGACGCTCACTTGGTCGTGATGTTAGCGTAATTCCAAGAACCGGGATCGTCTCCAATCCATGGACTGGGTGAACGATCGGTGGATTATCTCGCCGGAATTTCTCGACGAGCATCGTCTTGCCCATACCGCTATGGGCAAAGATGGCAAGTCCTGGTGGCCGGGTCGAAGGCGGATGGTCACACAAACCTTGCATCAGTTCGAGGACGCGCCGGGCTCTCGCGAAGCCTACCCAGCGTTCCGTTCGGATGGCTCTGATGCGGATGTCCTCAGGACGGTCGAGTAGGGCCGCAGCTCCAGGCGCGAGATGGGGCGGCGAAGGCTGCTCGACTGTCATCCCCAAAACTCCATGTCGTCGTCACCCTCGCGCATAGTCGCGGTGTCGATCCCCTTGAGCGGCGTTGGCGGGACCTCGTCGGGCGCCCGCTTCGGAGGTCTGCGCGCAACCCGGCGGCGCGCCGCAGCGCTTGCCAAGGCCGCCGCATCCTCAATCTGCCGCTGGTGGGCAAGAGAGGCAAAGAGAGCTTCTTCGCTCAGGTCCCGCCGGCCCTGCTCGTAGAGGCGCTTCTTCGTATTCCTCCACTCCCACCAGGTCACCGGCGGATGGGCCAGGTTGCGATAGCGTGCCTCGACAAAGCGCCCGCCTGGCTGGCGCACAAAGATCCGGGAGAGGTCCCGCGGGTCGTACTTGACCAGTAATTCAGCCCCCCGTCCGACATCCCGGGACAGAGCATCCGACCAGTAGCGGATCTTCTCCAGATGAATGCCATCCTTCGAGAGCCTGCGACGGGTCTCGGGGAGGAAGGCGGTCCAGAACGCCATGCGATCCGGCGGCAGGTCGAAATCGACCGCGCCCTGATGGTCACGCCAGACGGCAATCGGTGGTCGCAGCAGCGCCGTGTGGATCCGTTGATGGTACTTTCCGGCAATCTCAATCGCGAGCCAGACCTCAAGCTCGCGCAGCGTAAAGATGGCGCGTCCCTCAGCATCGTAATCGCCACGTAATTTGATGTTTGAGAAGGTGGTGCCCGGCAGCAGGTGCACGGCGCCCATCATGGTTCCGATGAGCCGCTCGATATGGCCGCCAAAGCGCGGGGCCGCGGGTGGCCGGTACTGCAGCTTGATGCCGTATTCGCGGCAGGCTGCCTTCAAGGCCCGCGAGTGAAACTCCGCGCCATTATCACAGTGAAGAACTTGGGGCAGGCCTGCGACGGGCCAGTCCAGATCAAGGCCTCGCTCATTGAGCCAAGCGCTTTTGTTGTAAACGGCATGCAGCAGGCACAAACCAACGGAGGAGGCCGAAGGAGGGTCGAGCGAGAGATAGAAGCCGGCCACCATTCGGGTGCACACATCGATCGCAACTGTGAGCACAGGTCGCCCAATCGGCCGGCGGTGTTCTTCATCCACGACAATCACGTCCACCACAGTATGATCGATCTGCCAGACTTCGTTTGGACGGTCAGCGGTATAGGAGCCTGGGCTGGGAGTGACCTTCGCGAGAACATCCCCCTCCCCTCGCCTGCGCGCGGTCTTCTGCAGGTCAAGTTCGTTGACGCGGCGCTGAATTGTTCTGCGGTCTGGTGGTCGCATGCCCTCGACGCGGCATGCATCGTGTACACGCTCAATCAAAGCGCTCATGGTCGGGCGCTCCCGTCTGAGCCAGAAGCGCTCGATCTGCTCTGCAATCAGCTTCTCGACTCTTGGGTCGATCCGCTTCGCGCCCACAGGAGTTCCAGCCGAGTGGGGCAGTAAACTCGTGGCGCGCTTGGTCTGACGGAAGCGGGCGACGAGGCGGAAGAGCGTTGATCGGGGAATGCCGAGTTGTTCGCGCGCAGCCCTGACAACCTCACCTGTCACCTTCCATCCGGAGGCTTTGAGAAGGTCGCGCAACAACATATCGCGGCGCTCTGCCTCCAGCCAGCGCGTGTCGTCCGGGTCAATGATGCGAGATCCATTCATGCGGACAGATGGAGTCAACGAACTGGTCAGGCAGTCTCACATGAAATGCGAATAGTCTCAAATGAAATGCAGTCCGTTGCACTCCAGTCTCAGCTAAGTCGTTGATCTGTCAGAGGCCGCCAGTCCCATCATGAAATGCAAATCGTCAGTTGGGGCCGGTATTGGAATCGCCGTTGTGCCGGAAACCGCTAAAAACCTTCGTCCGAGAGGTGTCCGCTTCCTGCAGATATTGGATGAGCCGGAACCAGTCCATGTTGCGCTCGGATGGCAACGTGGCAAGGACACACCCGCCATTCGATCCTTTCGACAGGTTGCTTTGCTGGTTGTTCAACAAATGCAAACCAGCCGCACGAGATCACTTCCTGAGTAGGGTTTTTGAAAAAACCAACTGAATCACACCAAGCTTTTTTCGTGAGATCACTAGGGTCAGCTATAGATCAAACCGGGAAATTGAGCAGACGGAATGAACGTCTGCTCACCTCAGGATGGCTGACATTCGACTTACTTCCGAGATGTAACATGAGTCACGGTTTCCCGTTACCGAAGCCATTGCGAAGTAATGGCGAACACAATTGACCACGGGAATGGATGCCGGATCGCTAGATGCTGTCGTCGCAACCTGAACCCTTGCGTGCCGATAAAAGTCTTATAGCAGACTTACAGATCCCGCTCGTTTGTCAGCAAGTAGACGCGCCGGATGCCCTGCCCACGAGCGATCTGGAGCAGGACCCAATGGTCTTGATCGAGGTTCGATGCTCGTCATGCATGAAGACCTGTCATTATTCCTCACATCCAAGATAATGCAGACATCAAGTTCAGCGGCCCGCTGGGTTCGCTCTTTTGGATAGACCCGCAAATCCAAGCTCGAATTGCGGCGCTACATCAGTCGCAGGTAAAGTTGCACCCGTTTAAGCAGGGTGCCGCCTCCCGATTTTCTTACGGCTTATTTATAAGCATATGATTTCAAATACCCTTTTATTCGGCAGGGGTGCCGATTGCAGGCGTTTATTCGGCACCTGCCGATAGATCTGCAGATAGGATGATGGGTCTGAGGCAGTTCATACCATGCGCTCACTTCAACGCCGAGAGCCCTATGGCTGTGGCTAATTGCATTGCCATTAATTTCTGGAACTTGCCTTGTCCGTTCGATCGACGCAGCTTCCCCCGACCAGTCAAAAGCCATCGCCTGAGGCGACTTTCACCGCCGGACTTTACACTCTAACCGAAACTGCATTGAGATTTCAGGCCAGATCAGATGACTCTGGCGATCGTGGTCGATGGGTATCTGATGGCTTTGAACTACATGCTCAAGTCTAGGTCGAGTGGACCCGAAGCTCTCCACATTAATTTTGGAGAAGGCGTTCATAGAACCAGACATCATGGTATAGGGCGGAAGAAGAATGCTCCCGCCCAACCCAGATACGGATGATCCCAGGCTCTTGCAAAACTCCGCCAGGGGTGGATCAGACATTGCCTAGAGCACGAAAAAATCGTGATGAACCGTCACCCCTGGAGATATCCCAGCAAGCGGCTAAGCCTCGGGTTAAGGTCAATGGTGCTAGGGCGTGTCATCGCTTGAACCAATCGAGTGTAGCTGTCACTTTGCCTTTAACTTTGAGATTCGCCGCGTTGGGTGCCGAAAAGCAAGATTCTTTGCCCTTAAAGACGAGATGCCGATCAGGTTTGTTCGGTGCTCTTTGATCCTGCGTGTGAAAGCGGTGCTGTATCTGGCGCGATACGATCGACGGTGGCGAGCCAACGGGCTTCCTTGTGATAGGTCCGGAGCAAGGCGATCTTGGCGAACTCTGTCAGGTCCCGTTTCATCTCCATCGCAGCCAGCCGCACACCCCTGTAAACGCTGTCTCACTTTTAGGGGGAAAAATCTCGATTTTATCGGCAAAATCTCACATTTACCGGCAAAGGCTTGCCCTTGATTTTGTTGAGTTCCTTATCTCGCCTTTAGGGGCAAAGCGACATCTGGCATGTCGCCGTCGATACGGCTGCATCCTACCCGGGCACCGTGAAGGTCGGACATGGCGAACTCGTTCTCGAGCCTCGCACCACGATGGTTCTCATAGCCGAGGATCCAGCGCCATGACCGCAGCCATCCTGGTCCTGAACGCAGGCTCGTCCAGCCTCAAGTTCGCGTTGTATGAGCCGGGCGAGCTCGCGCTCCTCTGCCGTGGCACGATCGCGGCGATCGGCGGCGAAACCGACCTGAAGGTCACCGGCCCTGAACAGGCTCTCCTCGGAGGACAGCGGCCTCCGGCGCACGCAAATCACGAAGCGGCCACGTCGTGGCTTCTGGGCCTTGTTGGTGAGATCCGCGATCTTCACCTCGTGGCGGTGGGCCACCGTGTCGTCCATGGCGGCTCGCGGTTCAGCTCGCCCACGGTCATCAACGCCACCGTTCTTGCGGAATTCAGGGACCTCATCCCGCTCGCTCCCGGGCACCAGCCCCACAATCTCGCTGCCGTTGACGCGGTCGCGAGAGCCTGGCCCGGGCTTCCGCAGGTTGCGTGCTTCGACACGGCGTTTCACCGGACCATGCCCCGTCTGGCGCAGCTCTATCCCCTTCCGCGTGACCTCGTTGACGGGGGGATGGTTCGCTATGGCTTCCACGGCCTCTCCTACGAATACATCGCCGATGTCCTGCCGGACCATGCGGGTGAGCGCGCCAACGGCCGCGTGGTCGTGGCGCATCTCGGCCATGGCGCGAGCCTGTGCGGAATGCGGAACCGCCGAAGCATCGCAACCAGCATGGGCTTTACGGCGCTCGACGGGATCATGATGGGAACCCGCTCCGGCGCCATAGACCCGGGCATCATCCTGCATCTGATCCAAGCCAGGGGCATGGCAACCGACGAAGTGGCCGACCTCCTGTATGCCCGTTCCGGTCTCCTCGGCGTGTCCGGGATCAGCGACGATGTCCGCATCCTCGAAGCCAGTGATGACCCACGTGCGGCCGAGGCTCTCGACCTGTTCGCCTACCGCGTCGTCCGTGAGATTGGCTCGCTCGTCGCTGCCCTGGGCGGGCTTGACGTCCTCGTGTTCACGGCCGGCGTCGGCGAGCACTCGGCCGGCCTCCGGGACCGCATCGCCCAAGGGTTGGCCTGGACGGGTCTGACCCTCGATCATGGCTGCAACGCGCGGTCCGAGGTGCGGATCAGTGATGCCCCGTCGAAGGTGGACGCCTTCGTGATCCCGGCCAACGAGGAGCTTCCGATCGCCCGGGCGGCGCGGGACCTGGCTTGATCCACCTCAATGCCAAGCAGGCCGCTAGGTTAGACACACCGACTTGACCTTGCCACGATGGGAACCCTCAGGATTCCCTGTCGGGATCGAGAAGCAAGCAGAGAGCCGTCATGAGCGACACCAAAGCAAATGGCCATCCAGGCCATGCCCACCACGACCATTCAGAACACCATCATCACCCTCAACCAGGGGCCGATGCGGCAAAGGTGAAGGATCCGGTCTGCGGGATGATGGTGGATCCGCACACGACCACCCACCGGGCCCAATACGAGGGCAAGCCGTACTACTTCTGCTCCTCCGGCTGCCACTCGAAGTTCACGGCCGACCCCGCGAAATACGTCGAACCGGCAGCAGACCGGAAGGCGGAAGCCGTGCCGGAGGGCACGATCTACACCTGCCCCATGCACCCCGAGATCCGGCAGGTCGGTCCTGGTTCGTGCCCGATCTGCGGCATGGCGCTCGAACCCGTCGTGGCCACCGCCGAGGCGGGCCCGAGCCATGAGCTCGTCGACATGACGCGCCGGTTCTGGATCGGCCTGGTCCTGACCCTTCCCGTGTTCATCCTGGAGATGGGCGGCCACCTGACGGGGCTCAGCCACTACGTCGGCCAGCAGACCTCGAACTGGATCCAGATGCTGTTCGCGACCCCGGTGGTGCTCTGGGCCGGGTGGCCGTTCTTCGTGCGCGGCTGGCAGTCGCTGAAGAACCGCAGCCTCAACATGTTCACGCTGATCGCCATGGGCACCGGAGTGGCATGGATCTACAGCATGGTCGCGACGCTGGCGCCCGACATCTTCCCGGCGGCGTTCCGTGGCCATGACGGCTCGGTCGCGGTCTACTTCGAGGCTGCGGCGGTGATCACGGTGCTAGTCCTACTTGGGCAGGTGCTGGAACTGCGTGCCCGAGAGAGCACCAGTGGCGCCATCCGTGCCCTGCTCGATCTGGCTCCGAAGACGGCCCGCAAGATCCTCCCGGACGGCTCGGAGCAGGAGGTCCAGCTCGACACCGTTCAGGTCGGCGACCGTCTGCGGGTGCGGCCCGGCGAGAAGGTCCCGGTCGATGGCATCGTCGTCGAGGGGCGCAGTTCGGTCGACGAGTCGATGGTCACGGGCGAGTCGATGCCGGTGACCAAGGACGTCGGCGCCAAGGCCATCGGCGGCACGATAAACCAGTCCGGCGGCCTCGTCATCGAGGCGCAGAGGGTCGGCCACGACACCATGCTGGCGCAGATCGTCCAGCTGGTCGCAGAGGCCCAGCGCAGTCGCGCCCCGATCCAGCGACTGGCCGACCAGGTCTCGGGCTATTTCGTGCCCGCCGTGATCGGCGTGGCGGCATTGGCCTTCATCGCCTGGGCGATCTGGGGGCCGGAGCCGCAGTTCTCCTACGGCCTCGTGGCCGCCGTGGCGGTCCTGATCATCGCCTGCCCCTGCGCTCTGGGACTTGCCACGCCGATGTCGATCATGGTCGGCGTCGGGCGCGGTGCCCAGGCCGGCGTGCTGATCAAGAATGCCGAGGCGCTGGAGCACATGGAGAAGGTTGATACGCTCGTGGTCGACAAGACCGGAACCCTGACCGAGGGCAGGCCTGCCGTGACGGCCATCGTCCCGGCTCAGGGCTTCACGGAGGCAGAGGTGCTGCGCCTGTCGGCCAGCGCCGAACGGCCGAGCGAACACCCGCTCGCCATCGCCATCGTCGAGGCGGCCGAAAAGCTAGGCATCACGACGGCTCCGGTCTCGGACTTCGACTCGCCCACCGGCAAGGGCGCCTACGGCACGGTCGAGGGCCGACGCATCGTGCTCGGTAGCGCCAAGTTCCTGGCGGAGCATGGCATCGATGTGGCTCCCTTGGCGGAACAGGCCGACCGGCTGCGTGAGGACGGCGCGACGGCGATCTTCGCCGGCGTTGACGGCAAGGTGGCGGGCGCCATCGCCATCGCCGACCCGGTAAAGGCGACAACGCCCGAGGCGCTGGCCGGCCTGAAGGCAGAGGGCATCCGGGTCGTGATGCTGACCGGCGACAACTGGACGACCGCCAAGGCCGTGGCCCGTCGGCTCGGGATCGACGAGGTCGAGGCGGAGGTGCTGCCGGAGCAGAAGAGCGCCGTGGTCGAGAAGTTCAAGCGCGAGGGCCGGGTCGTGGCCATGGCGGGCGACGGCGTCAATGACGCCCCGGCACTCGCGGCGGCGGATGTCGGCATTGCCATGGGCACTGGCACTGACGTGGCGATGGAGAGCGCGGGCGTGACCCTGCTGAAAGGGGATCTCACCGGCATCGTGCGGGCGCGGCGGCTGTCCCATGCCACGATGCGCAACATCCGCCAGAACCTGTTCTTCGCCTTCATCTACAACGCGCTCGGCGTGCCGGTGGCGGCAGGCGTGCTCTACCCGTTCTTCGGCATCCTGCTCTCGCCAATCATTGCGGCGGCCGCGATGGCCTTGTCGTCGGTCAGCGTGATCGGCAACGCGATCCGGCTGCGGACGGTGCAGCTGTGAAACCGCGGTCGCCGGGGCGGGCAGCGTTGGACCGGAGGCCGCAGGCGGAACGCCTTCCGGTTCGGAAGGATTGATCTGGAGCAAGGCCTGATGGAACGGAGACGATAGGCTGACGCGCATGATCGCCATTCGGCTCACGGCCTCACTTCTTGTCCGCTGCCTGCTCGCGGCAGTCCTGGTCGCGGGCTCAATGGGCGCGACCTCCATGGCCGCCGGCGACCACCTGAACATGGACGGCGTTGCCATCAGCGTGACGGTAGCGCCGCATGATTGCTGCGAGCCGGAGCCGACCCTTCCTGATGGGAATTGCCGTCTCATCTGCGCACTGGCTTCGTGCAGCCCGACCGGGCTTCCTGCATCGGCGGATGCGAGCATCCCCACAGGTCACCAAGCGCTTCCGTGGAGGACCCTGGTGGTGTTCCCGGAGGGCGTTGTTCCTGAGACCAGCTCCCCTCCGCCCCGATCCTGACTGGCATGGCCCCGTCCGACCGTCGTTCAAGCTCGATCTCCTTGAGGAGAACCATCATGAAATCGTCCATTCTCGCTCTTGTCGTTGCCGCCAGCCTTTCGGCGCCGGCCTTGGCCCAGCAGCCCGTCCCCTCCGACGCGGACCACAACGCACACCATCCCGAGCAGGCCCAGATGGCCCCACCGACGGGCAGTTCCCAGGCCCCGATGGGCGCCATGCCCGCACCAGAGGGCGGAACGTCCGGCGGGCAAGGCGGCTCAACCGCGCCGGACGGTCAGCGTCCGAGCGGCATGATGCCAGGCATGCTGGGTGGGATGATGGGTCAGGGCGGCCCGCGCCCGGGAGGCATGATGTCCGGCATGGATCAGAACATGATGATGAACTGCCCGATGATGCAGGGCGGCATGGCGGGCATGGCGGGCCGCGGAGCCGGCTCGATGCAGATGGGCAGCCCCCGCGGCGACCAGGGCGTCGCCTCGCTGGCCATGAACGCAGTCAACGAGCGCATGCACCGCGAGATGGCGATGGAGTACACCGGCAACGTCGATGCCGACTTTGTCCGGAACATGATCGCCCACCATCAGGGTGCCGTTGACATGGCCAAGATCCAGATGGCGTTCGGCAAGGATCCGAAGATCCGCGAGCTCGCCGAGACCGTCATCAAGGCGCAGGAAGACGAGATCGCCATGATGCGGGCCTGGCTCGCCGAGAATGCGAAGCAGTGAAAGCATCGGGGCGGTGACACGCCGCCCCGTCTGTTTCCGAATCGAATAGGGTGAACACCATGAAGACCCATCGAACGATCAGCCGGAGGGCGCTCCTTGCCGGCCTTGCCATCGCTCCCGCCGCCTTTTCCGCGGCGGCGGAAGGGCTGCCGAGGATGACCGTCACCAAGGATCCGAACTGCGGCTGCTGCACCGGCTGGGTCGGGCATCTGCGCAAGGCGGGCTTCACCGCGGACGTGGTCGAGACATCCGAGATCAACCGGTTGAAAGTCCGCCTGGGGGTGCCCCAAGACCTCGCCTCATGCCACACCGCTGAGATCGGCGGCTACGTCATCGAGGGCCACGTGCCGGCCGGCGCGATCAAGCGCCTCCTGGCTGAGAAGCCGCAGGCCAAGGGCCTTGCCGTTCCTGGCATGCCGGTCGGTTCGCCGGGCATGGAGGTTCCAGGAGCAGACCCCGACACCTATGAGGTCGTCCTCTTCGGACCTTCAGGCCAGAGCACCTTCGCGCGTTACCACGGCACGTGGCAGGTCTGAGGGCCGGTGCAGTCCGGGGTGACCAGCCATGCGTCGGACGAAGGGACCGGGGCTGATACAATCAGGCCCCTTACCCGTCTTCAATGCCCCAGCGGCTTCCATTCTGGGTGATCGAAATGGTCGCCATAGGCGTTCAGGGACTGCATGATAGCGACAACGCCTTGCTCCTGCCCGCTCTCCTCCTTCATGGCGTTAACGCCATCCAGAACCTGGGTCAGCGCCACATGAAGCTGGAGGTCGGCCTCTTCGGGCAGCTTGCAGTTCGCCACGATGTAGTCAACCTGCTCCTGAACCTGGTCGCCGAGCGCGGAAAATTCGGCCGCGCTGTACCGGCCCGCGTGGATCATCGGCAGCGCGGCGTCCAATGCCTCACGGATCCGGGTCATTCCCATCCGCAGGGCCTCATCCGTCTGCCACTTGTGGCCATTGTTGAGCGTCAGCTCCACGACGTGCCCGTGCGGAGCAGCCGCGGAAACGGCCCCGGAGAAGCCCGCTGCGAGGCCGAGTGCCACCACCGCGGCGACAAGGGATGTGTTCATGACCATGATTGGATCTCCTGTTGTGTCATTCGAATGCTCTCTATGTGTCTCCGTTCAGTGAAGCCGCGCTTGGACGAGTTCGCCCGTGGCCCAGGCATAGACAGCGTTGATCGGGAAGCCGCTGTCGTTCACCGCGCGGACCTCGTAGCAGCCGTGTTCGGCCTTGATCCGGTCGACGCGGTAGCCGAGATCTTCGAGCCTCTTGCTCACCTCGCTCGCGGCGACGATGCGGCCATCAGGACCGGGAGTACAGCGGCTGCCGGATCCGTCGGCCAATGCTGGAACGGCGAGCCCTGCTGCGAGAAGGGTCGATGCCATGATGATCGTGCGCATGTCGGTCTCCTGTGGTCCTGATCCGAACGGAGTGTCCGGATCGATGAAGCGGAGACTAGCGAGGCGCGGCTTTCGGCCTCCTGTTGATCCATGTCAGCGAGTTGTCAGGTTCACCGGGGCATTCTCGTCTCATGAGCAAGACCCGCCGCGACATGATCCTCGCCCTCGCAGCCGCAACCCTTCTGCCGGCTGCAGCCCTGGCGGATCGCGAGCGCGACTCCGACCAGGCCCGCCGGGCCGTCGAGCGCGGCGAGGCGCTCGCCCTCGCCGAGATCCTGACGCGGGTGCGGGCCGACCTCGGCGGCGAGGTGGTCGGGGTGGAGTTCGAGCGCAAGCGCGAGCGCTGGGTCTATGAATTCAAGGTGATCGATCCGGACGGACGCCTGTGGGAGGTCTATGTCGACGCCGCCACCGCCGCGATCCTCAAGCGGGAGGGCCACTGATGCGCATCCTGCTCGTCGAGGACGATCCCCGCATCGCCCGCAAGGTGGAAGCGGTTCTAGCGGAGGCGGGCTATGCGGTCGAGCGTGTTGCCGACGGCGAGGAGGCCTGGTTCCGGGGCGACACGGAGGACTATGCCCTCGCCGTGCTCGACCTTGGCTTGCCGAAGATGGATGGCCTTGCCGTGCTCAAGAAGTGGCGTGCCGCCGGGCGTGCCCTGCCGGTGCTGATCCTCACCGCGCGCGGCGCCTGGGCCGAGCGGGTCGAGGGCATCGATGCCGGCGCCGACGACTACCTCGCCAAGCCGTTCGCTATGGAGGAACTGCTGGCCCGCGTGCGGGCGCTCCTGCGCCGGGCTGCCGGCCGATCCACCCCGGTCTTCGTGTCGGGCCCGGTCGCGCTCGACACCCGCAGGATGCGCGTCACGGTCGACGACGTTCCCCTCAACCTGTCGCCGCTGGAATACCGCTGCCTGAGCTACCTGATGCACCATGCCGGACGGGTGATCCCACCCACGGAACTGATGGAGCACCTCTACGCCCATGACCACGACCGCGACCCGAACGCCCTGGAGGTGCTCGTCGGCCGCCTGCGCCGTAAGCTCGGCGTGGACCTGATCGAGACCCGCCGCGGCTTCGGCTATCTCGTGCCGGAGCAGGACGCCTCGTGAAACAGGGTTCCCTCAGGCTGCGGTTGCTCGCCGCCGGCGCGGTCTCCATCGTCCTCGCCTTGGCGATTGCCGGCTTCGGCCTGCTGCTGCTGTTCGAGTGGCATGTGGAGCGGCGCATGACGGCCGAGCTCGGCTCGCACCTCAACCAGCTCGTGAGCAGCCTCGCCCGGGCCGCGAACGGCACGCTCGAGGCCAGCGCCCCGCCGGCCGAGCCGCGGTTCGCCCAGCCCCTCAGCGGCCTCTACTGGCAGATCACGGAGGAACCCCAGGGAACGGTGCTGCGCTCCCGCTCGCTCTGGGATGCCACCCTGACCCTGCCGCCCGACATGCCCGCCGCGGCGGAGATCCACGAGCACACGATCCCCGGTCCCGCCGGCGCCTCCCTGCTGGCGGTCGAGCGCCGGATTGCCCTGCCGGCAAGCCTCGGGGGCGGAACGATCCGCGTCGCGGTGGCCCTCGACCGCGCGGAGGTTCATGCCGCCGGCCGTGCCTTTGCCTCCGACCTCGTTCCCTCCCTGGCGCTTCTGGCTGCGGTGCTGATTGCTGCCGCCTGGATTCAGGTCGGTGTCGGCCTGCGTCCGCTCGACATGGTGCGCCGTCGCTTGGCGCAGGTGCGCTCGGGCACGGCAGCCCGGCTCGGCACGGCCTTTCCGGACGAGGTCCGGCCGCTCGCCGCCGAGGTCGACCACCTGCTCGACGCGCAGGAGAAGGCCATCGCCCAGGCCCGGGCGCGGGCGGCCGACCTGGCGCATGGCCTGAAGACGCCTCTGACGGTTCTCAGCGCCGATGCGGAGGAACTGCGGGCCCGTGGCGACACCCGCCTTGCCGACGAGATCGCGACCATCGTCGCCGGCATGCGCCGCCACGTCGAACGGGAGCTGGTGCGGGCGCGGATTGGCCTTCGCGGGCGATCGGGGCCGGTGCAGCCGGTGCGTCCTGTCATCGAGCAGGTGGTCGGCGTGCTCCGGCGAACCCCGCAGGGGCAGAGACTGTCGTGGGAGATCAGGATCACGGACGATCTCGGGATCCGGATGGATGCTCAGGACCTGACGGAGATCCTCGGCAATCTCGCCGAGAACGCGGCGACCTGGGCTATCGGCACGGTGCGGATCGAGGGCCGACGCGAAGCCAATGCCGTAACGCTGCTGGTCGAGGACGACGGACCTGGCGTGCCGGAGGATCAGATTGGTACCGTGCTCGCCCGCGGAGGGCGCCTGGACGAGACCCGTCCGGGCACCGGGCTCGGACTTGCCATCGTCGGTGATCTGGTCGAGGCCTATGGCGGCTCGTTGGCATTGCGGCGCTCGGCGCTCGGCGGCCTTCTCGCGGAGATCCGGCTGCCGAGCCCGTCGTAAGGCAAGCGGCTCACGAAGCCCGCTTGCGGCCCGTGATCATCGCCCTCACGAGGTTCTCGCCATGCTCAAGGCTGGAGAAGACCACGCCCGCCACGTGAAGGGCGATGAGCCCCATGGTGGTGTAGCCGAGCCCCTCGTGCAGGTCCTCGAGCCATTGAGAGCCCCAGAATGCATCTGTAATCATGGCGAACCCGGTAGCCGCGATGCCGGCGACCAGGACGAGCAGGGCCACGACCATGGCGCCGCCCGCCGGATTGTGGCCGAGATGGCGCGGTGCCCTGAACCGAAGCGCCTGACCCGAATAGGTCGCGATCTCGCCCGGCGAACGGACGAAGTCGCCGAAGCGGGCGTGGCGGGTTCCAACGAAGCCCCAGACGATCCGCAGCGCCACGAGAGCCGCGATGGCATAGCCGATGCGGATGTGCAGCCACTCGATCTCGTCCCCGGTCGCGAAGGCGGCGGCGAACAGGACCACGATGCTCCAATGGAAGATGCGGACGAACGGATCCCAAACACGGACGGTCTTCGCCTGGGCTGAGGAGGCGGCAACCGCCGGCATTGCGCCGGCGGACTCGACCGCATGTTTGCTCGCGGTCATGGCGTCACTCCTTGGCGACGATCTCGCCGGAGGTGGGGTCGACGAACAGCTCCGTGCGGGCGTTGTTCCGGTCGAGAGCGTAGATCTCGCCGCAGGCTTTCGCGATCTTGGCCTTCTGGACCTTGTAGCCCTGGGCTTCGGCCTTGGCCTTGAGGGCCTCGACCGAGAGCCACTGGCTCTGGGGCGCCGTGGTGCAGGGCCGCCCGAGGCTGCTCGCCTGGGCGGCGGACACGCTGCCAAGGGCAGCAAGGGCAGCGACGATCATGGTGATGGTGCGCATGGTGTTGTCTCCTGTCTCTCCGCGCCTCATCGGCGCCGGATCGACCTGGAGAATGGTGCATGTCCCCTGACCTCCCGCTGTTGTATTTTGTCAGCCTCCTGTCAGTCTCAACGAGATTGCCGAATGATCGAGCCGGTGATCCCGAAAGTCGGGGAAAGTGGCAAACTCTGTCTGCGGGCGCGGTCGTGCAAGGCTCTGCTCACCGCCCATGTACGGACGCTGATCCGGCTGGTGCGGAGGGTTCGGTTAACCGCGAGTCTGGCAGGTTGTCGGTTTTCCGGCTCGGGTCAGAGTGGCGCCGTTCCCCTTGATCCAGAACTCGACCTCGCCCTGGGTGTATCGACCTCCATCCGCAGAGAGAGCCTGCGGGAGTGTCGTCTCCGTCGAGGACCCAGCATCGATCAGCTTGACTGATCCCAGTGAGGTGCTCGGGGGAGAAAACATGGCCTGGAGCTTGGTCCCATCCGCACAGGTGTAGTGAACAGGTTTGATCTCTTGGGCGGCCGCTCCCGCTGCAGCGCCCGCCAGCAAGAGTGCCATCATGGTTATTTTGCCGGGGACCGGGGTTGCTCTGCTCACAGTCCAGTCCCTCACTTGCCGGCCGCCTTGCGCAAAGCCGCATTGATCCGGTCCTGCCATCCCGGACCATCCTGCTGAAAATATTCGAGCACATCCTGGTCAATCCGCAGGGTGACGGTCTCCTTCACACCCGGGATGGCCGGAGTTTTGGAAGGCGCCTCAACCGGCTTGGTCGTCACCTTCTTGAAGGCAGCCTCGGCCGCCTTCAAAGGATCGCTGGGGCGGCGCCCTCCTGGGAATCTCGACACGTCTCTCTCCCTTTGAATTTTCGCCTCTCAAGCTATTTGGCATCGGCGGTGGACGCATCGTCCAGGTCAGCTTCAGGAACTTCAGGTGTTCCCCCTAGCGCTGAACCGACTGCAGATAGGCGATGAGATCGTTGATCTGTGCCGGGTCGAGCTGGAACTGAGGCATCGAGGGATGACCCGTGGTGATGCCCTCCGCGAACGCCTCGGCCAAGTCCTCCACCGGATAGCGGGTATGCAGGGTCCGGAAGGGCGGCGCCTCGGGGATGGGACTGTCGCCGAACCGGCCGATGGCATGGCATTGGGCGCAATTCGTCTGCGCGAAGGTCATCCCGCGCTGCACCCACCCCTCCTGCCCCAAGGCAGCCAACGGGCTCAGCAGCAGGGCGCTGCACAGAAGAGCCAAACGCCCCATGATCATTTCTCCTTCGCTGTGACGGGATGACCGGCCGGCCGGACCGCGACGACCTCGAACGTATGGGGCTTCTCGTCTTCGTCCTGGATCGTGACGTACTCGCCTTCCACGAAGCGATGCTGGTTGAGCCGATAGCCCGCCTCCTCGTCGCCGGGACGGTCCTGGTTGTAGTCCATCATCCAGGTGGCCCCACCGGCCCCGCCCGGCCGGTGCACCAGGACGCCCTGCCGGTCCGCTTCATTCGGCCAGAAGCGCCGAACCCGGCAGTGGGTCCGCTGGCGTGCCCATTCCTCCTGATCCAGCCGTCCCTGCCCATCCAGGGGCGCGGTGATCTCATAGCCGTGTCGGGCGCTCCCCTCCGGGAACTCCTTGCAGCGGGCAAGATGAAGCGTGATGTGATGAAGCACTGTCCCCTCCCGAATACAGAATAGGCTGGCTGGAGACCCAAAGCAAAGATTGAGGGAGACGTTGTCCCAACACCTTGACCCCAATCTATTGGAAACCTGGGAGCGGGGACGGCGGACTGGCGGGCGTCAGCCCTGGGACTTCTCCTCCAGGGCCCGCTTGACGCGCCGGATGATGACGGCCTTTGCCTTCCTGTGCGCCGCCGCCTCAATGGCGTCGTTGATCTCCAGCAGCAGTTCCGCGTAATCGTTGTGCCAGTCGCGATGGCCCGCGCTCGCGGCCGGCAGGCGTGCCTCATGGCGCTCGAGCCGGACCGCCCGATCGCCCGCCAGATCATAGATCTCATCGATCTCCGGGATGATGACTCCGGGCACGTGATCGAGAGTGGCGAGGGACGATTGCAGCGCCTTCAGGGCGGGATCCTCGCCATGCACGAGGAAGACACCACGCCGGACCGGGAGGCGGTCCGCGAGCCAAGCCTTCAACTCCGGTCCGTCCGCATGGCCGGAATAAAGATCGAGGGTCCGCATGCGGGCGCGAACCTTGATCTCCTCGCCGTGGATCCTGACCTTCGAAGCGCCGTCCTGCAGGATCCGCCCGAGCGTGCCTTGCGCCTGGAAGCCGACGAAGAGGACCGTGGCCTCGTCGCGCCAGAGCCAAGCCTTCAGGTGATGGCGGATGCGCCCCGCCTCGCACATGCCGCTGGCCGCGATGATGATGTGGAAGCTGTGGATGCGATCGATCGCCTTGCTCTGCTCGACCGTTTCCGTGAAGCGGACCCACCGCGATTCGAGAGCCTCGACGAGATCCGAGCCGTTCTCCAGCTCGCCGGCATGCTTCTTGAAGATGGCGCTCGCCTTCATAGCCAGGGGAGAGTCGATGAAGACCGGGATGTCGGGAAGCTCACCTGCCTGCATCAGCTCGAGAAGATCGACGAGAATCTCCTGAGTTCTCTCCACCGCGAAGGACGGGATGAGCAGGACCCCGCTCGGGCGCATGGCCGCGCGGACCTCGTCCCGCAGCATCCGCCGCCGGCGTGCGATCGTGGCGCCTTCGCGATCCATATCGCCATAGGTGGATTCGAGGATGACATAATCGAGGTCACGCGGTCCGTCCGGGTCCGGCTGCAGGAGCTTGTGGTCGGGTCCGATATCGCCGGAGAACAGAAGACGGACTGGCTTCTCCTCGCCACTGGCCTTGACCTCCATCTCGATGGAGGCGGAGCCAAGGAGATGGCCTGCATTCCAGTAGCGGGCCCGAAAGCCGGGGGCGACCGGTTGCCAATGGCCGTATGGAACAGCCCGGAACTGATCGAGAGAGGCGATCGCATCCTCAGCCGTGTAGATGGGCGACACCGTCTCCCGCCCGCGGCGGCGGTTGCGCCGGTTGAGCTGATCGACCTCGAGCTCCTGAATATAACCGGAATCCGGGAGCATGATCGAGGCAAGATCCGTCGTGCCGGCCGTGGCATAGATCGGCCCATCGAAGCCGGCCTTCACGAGCTTCGGCACGAGGCCGCTGTGGTCGATATGGGCATGGGTGAGGCAGAGCGCGCTGACGCCGGCCGCACGAAACGGAAAGTGTTGGTAGTTGAGCTCCCGTTCGGATTTCGACCCCTGGAACATTCCGCAATCGACCAGCACGCGAGCCGCATCCGTCTCGAGCAGAAAGCACGAACCTGTGACGGTTCGGGCAGCGCCAAAAAAGTGAAGGCGAAGCGGCAAGGGCATCTCCTGGGTCGAGGAATGAACACGAACGATCGTATCTTAAGTACACGACAACCGAACAGCCAGGCTTGATCCATGACAAACGATGGGAGAGCCGGTCAATGACATCTTGCATCGCCTCATGCACCACACTCCTTTCTTGCCAGTCGGGGAGAGCGAGTTCGTTGGACCTTCGGCAGGGTCAGAGAGGAGAAGGTTGGACACGAGCTCGCCTGAGGCCCTGTGCTCCCAACTGACCTCCACCCCATAGGGCCCGCAGAGCGTTCAGGATCACGGCAATGTCGATGGCCTCTTGGATCAAGGCGCCCTGGACCGGCGTCAGATAGCCCAGGGCAGCCACAAGCATCCCGACTACCGAAAGACCGATCCCGGCATAGACGCTTTGCAGCGCGATGCGCCGGGAGCGGCGCGCGGCCTGCACCGCCGCAGGGATCTTGTCCAGCCGGTCCACCAGAAGAACCACATCGGCCGCTTCGGCGGATGCGGCGGCTCCCCTCGCGCCCATGGCGATGCCAAGATTGGCGGCGGCAAGGGCCGGGGCGTCGTTGACTCCATCCCCGATCATCATCACAGGGCCATGTGGCTTCTCAGCCTGCACGATCGCAATCTTCTGGTCGGGCGTGAGTTCGGCATGAACCGCGTCGAGGTGCAGCCCGACCGTGACCGCTTCCGCTACGTCGCGGCGGTCTCCTGTTGCCAGAACGATGCGGACAATCCCGAGCCGGCGCAGGCTGTCGACCACCAGAGCCGCCTCCGAGCGCAGCCGGTCCGCCAGCACCAGGAATCCGGTAAGCCGGCCATCGACGGCCACAGCCACCACGACGGATCCCACCGGGTATTGACCGCCGGCCAGGACGGCGCCGGCATTCGGAATCCGCTGTGCAACAAATCGGGTTCCGCCCACCGCGACCCGTCGGCCGTCCACGACACCTTCCAGCCCCTCGCCCGGGATTTCCTGGACTTGTGTGGGCAGCAGGAGGTCGAGACCTCGCGCGTGCGCCTCCATGACGAGGGCCCGTGCGATGACGTGCTTCGAGGCCTGGTCGAGCGACGCTGCCAGCTGGAGGAGCTTCTCGGCGGATAGCTCTGCCATGGGGTGGATCTTGACGATCCGAGCCTGCCCATGGGTAAGCGTGCCCGTCTTGTCGATGACGAGGGTGCGAACGCGGGCAAGCGTCTCCAGCGCCCTCCCTCCTTTGACCAGGACCCCGATCCTGGCCGCCCGCGAGACGCCCGAGACGATGGCGACCGGCACCGCCAGGATCAGAGGGCAAGGCGTGGCGACCACGAGAACGGCCAGGGCCCGGATCGGATCGCCGCTCCAGAACCATGCGCCACCGGCGAGGGCGACCGTCAGGGCCAGGAAGGCCATGGCGAACCGGTCCGCGAGCCGCGCCATCGGCGCCTTGGAGGCTTGGGCAGCCTCGATCAGGCGAATGATCCCTGTATAGGTGCTCTCGGCCGCACGGTGGGTGGCCAACAGGTCGAAGGCCTCGCCGACGTTCGTTGCTCCGCTGATCACAGCCTCGCCGGCTGCCTTCTGCACGGGCAGCGACTCGCCTGTGAGGGCCGACTGGTCGAGGGCGGCCATCCCCTCCACCACACCATCCACGGGCACCACGTCCCCCTGGCGGACGAGCAGACGGTCCTGAGGCTCTATGGTGTCGAGAGGGACCTCCTCGAGCCTGCCGTTTCGATGGCGGAGGGCCGTTCGCGGCACACGAGCGAGCAGGGCCGTCATCTCGCGGTTGGCGCGGCGCTCGGCGAAGCTCTCCAGATACTGTCCGCCCGCATACATCAGGGCCACGACCACAGCAGCCAGGTGCTCCCCGAAGACCAGGGCGCCGGTCATGGAGAGAGCCGCGACGATGTCGAGACCCACTTCTCCCCGCCTGAGACTCGTGACGATTTCGACAAGCAGAGCGCTCAACACTGGAACCGTCGCGGCGGCCCAGATGATCCCCGGCCAAGGCTCGCCCCCGGCCAGTCCCGTGACGAATCCCAGAACCAGGCCCAATGCGGGGAGGGCCACCAGGATGGGGCGGACGACCTTGTGGAGGTTCTGCAGTGACGGCGCCTTTGCCCCATGGACTGACCGAGATCGAGAGGAGGCTGAAGGCCCGACTGTCCTGATCTCAGACATTGAAGCAGGCTTTTCGGGAGCATTGCCCGCGCTCTCGATCATGCCGCCCTCCTCTCCTTAGGGGCAGACCGAACAAGGGCTACAAGCGAGTTGGTCATGAGACCTCTTGCCAACGGCATACGATCTTGAAGCACCTCGAGCATGAAGGCCGCAGGGAGGATCCGCGCGAATGAGAGCCAGTGAGAGGCCTCATTGGTGATCCCCCACATTCTGAGAGAGAGGCCGCAATCGTCAAATTCGAGCGGCCGGATCGAAGTGTTAGAGGCAGCGAGGACCGTGAGGAACGGCTCGGGTGAAAGTCGAAACATCGTGGGAGCATGCCATGGGGCCTGAACCCGATCCATGAGCTGGATCAATCGGCCGCGGCTACGGAGCCTGATCGCTTGCGCCGCCGCTTTGGCTGGCCTCGTCTCGGCGCTGCCGGTTGTCGCGACTATCCTGGTCCTGCGGTCCTGATCTGGTGCTCGTTCCTGCTGCTCCCATCTTGAACCCGGTTCTCGTCCTTCCTACGTACAGGCCACCGGGGTCCGGGCCCCTCTGGCAGTCTTCCCCAGGCTGTGATGTCGGACTCTCTCACCTGAGGAGCGCTTGAAGCCGCTCCGCATCTGGGAGACGACTGTGACGTCTTATTCCTATCCCTCTCCTCTCAGCGACGCCTCGTTTCGCGCGGACGAGACCCGCGCGCGCCTCGACGTGCTGGCGCGGTTTCTCGACAGCGCTGTTCGCGTGCCGGGAACCAACATCCGCTTTGGCGCCGACGCCCTCCTGAACCTCATTCCCGGCATCGGTACGCTGACCTCGAAGGGTATGTCGGCCTACCTGATCTGGGAAGCACGTCGTCTCGGCGTGCCGACCGGGACGCTCCTGCGCATGGTTGGGAATGTCGGCGTGGACTTCGTGATCGGCGCCATTCCACTCGTGGGCTGGGTCGGTGACGTGTTCTTCCGCTCGAACCTGCGCAACATGGCTCTGCTCCGCGAGCATCTGGACGAGGCGCATCCGGTGCGGTGGCCGCTCCGAAGATAATGGCCCAAGCGGCTGATATGCTCCCCGGGCGTAAGCTTACCGCGCGGCCTGGGCGAGCTGTCCAGGCCCTTGCCATCCGAGACGTGGCCTGGCGCTGGCCACTGAAAACAATGAGCGCTGACGGATGAGAGCCTACGCCTGCTTCGTATACCTTGCGTGACAGAGATCATGCGCATCGATGTAGGCTCGCTTCCTCCCTTCCACATCGTCGTAGGTTATCAAGGAGACTAAGAGTGCCCCTGAACAATGTGAAAAACATTCTCGTCGGCTTTACGGAGGAGGCCGATGTCCCGTCGGCGGCGCTCGCTTATGGGCTGTCTCTGGCGCGGGAGGCCGGCGCCCATGCCACCGCCTTGTCCGCTTCGGTCAAACTGGTGCTGACCCACGCGGTCGTGAGCAGGATGGCGGCCGGGCTCGTGGCGGGTGAGAATCAGCGGGTGCGGGAGCTCGCCGAGGCCGCGGCCGAGAGCGCCCGCCGCCAGGCAGACCTGGAGGGGGTTCCCTGCACGGTCGAGAGCGTTCAGCTCCGGTATGCCGAACTCGTCGAGAGGTTCACCGCCTTGTCCCGCGTGCACGACCTGACCGTGGTCGATGCCGATCCGGACGTCCTGACGATGGATCGCACCCTAATCGAACAGGCAATCTTCTCCAGCGGCCGGCCGGTGATCGTCGTTCCACATGGTGTGGATACCTTCAGAGCCGGGCGGATCATCGTTGCCTGGGATGGCACCCCGAAGGCGGTCCGCGCGCTCAACGATGCCCTGCCGTTCCTGCGGGCGGCCGAACAGGTCGAACTCGTGAGCGTTACAGGCGAGAAGGATTTGGCCAAGACTGTACCGGGTGCCGAGATCGCGCCGCATCTGGCGCGCCACGCCATCAATGTCAATGTCGTGAACCTGCCAGCCCAGCAGGGGGATGTGGCCGAGACGTTGCGCAACCATGCGAATTTAACCCAGGCGGACATGGTCGTGATGGGCGCCTACGCCCATTCGCGCCTGCGGCAGCTCGTGCTCGGCGGCGTGACCCAATCGCTCCTGAACGCATCTCCGGTTCCGCTGTTCCTCTCCTACTGAACTGGCTTCCGTCTGATGCAGACATGCCCCGGCTGGTCGTGACCTGCCGGGGTCAGCATCCTTCGATTTGACTTGGTTCTGGGGCTGCCCAGCAGGGTGATCCAAGCGCATGCTAGGACAGCTGCCAGAGCCTGTTGGTTGAGCACGATCCCAGCAGGATGGCTAGTTCGCCATCAGGATCGGCACATCGAACGAACGCTCGAACATGCCACGTGTCGCGCTGCCGAAAATCAGACGCCGCAGCGCCGAATGGGCATAGGCACCCATCACGAGGAGGCCGACGTCATGAACTCGGGTGGCCTCAAGGAGAGCATCGGCCACATCCCGCTCGCCACGCTGCACGGGCGCAAACTGCGTCTGAACGCCGTGCCGGGACAGGTGATGACAGAGTTCGACGCCGGACCGGCCGCGCTGGAAGGCTTTGTCATCCGTGACATGAGCGACAACGACCTCGCGGGCGGCACGCAGGAACGGCATAGCAGCCGTGACGGCATGCACGGAGGCAGGGGTCGCATCCCAGGCCACCATCACTCTGTCGTTCCCAAGGGCGGATGAGGTGGGCGGGACGAGGAGTACCGGCCGGCCGGTCTCGAACAGGGCTGTCTCCACCACAAGGCGGATGTCTCCCTCCAGGGCTCCGTTGACACCGATGATCCCGAGAGCCCGCACCCGGAGATAATCCGCAAAGACCTGTCCCTCCTGATAAGACAAGGCGGGCTCGATCACGACCTCGTGCCGAATGCCCGCTGCCTCAGCCGCAGTCGCAACGGCATGAGACAGGCGCTGGGCCTGGTGCCGCGAGCGTTCGTTGATCTCCTGCCGGAGGCGCTCGTCAGCTTCGCTGGTTGCCGACGGGCTGTCGAAACTGGTGAGCCGGACCTCGTCGACGAGGGCTGTGACGTAGGCTCCTTGACGCTTCGCTAGGTCGAACGCCAGTTTGACGCCGTGATCGGGGCCATCGACGTGAGGCGGGACGTGGACGACAAGATCCTGGATGTTCATGAACCCTCCCATTACGGCACAGCCAGTGCACGGAGTGATCTACCTTGGTTTCGCGGCCGTTTCCAGACAGGGAATAGGCTAAGACAACCTGGAGAGTGTTAGCTGCCTTGAAGAACGCGATCTACCCAAAGCGCCCGCGGCGCTTGCAAGGTCGAGGCGGCAGAACTTAGCAGTGGCCTTACCAAGCCGTCTTGGGCCACAATGCGTGAGCGGACTTGAGCCGCATTCGATCCACCAACACGGAGAAATAGCGAATGACGCAACGGATCGTGGTAGCAACCGACTTTTCGACGAGGTCGGATCGTGCATTGCGCCGCGCTACCCTACTCGCCCGTGGCACATCCGCTCGCCTCGTCCTGGTTCACGTCGTTGACGACGACCAGCCCGCGCGGCTGGTGGAGGTCAGCCAGCGCGAGGCAACGATTCTCCTCACCGAACTGGCTCGCACCGTCCATGATGTCGACAACGTGCCCTGTGACGCCAAGGTCATGCTGGGAGAACCGTTTGAGGGCCTCTCCGGCGCAGCGGAGGAGTTCGATGCGGACCTCACGGTCATGGGGCCGTACCGGCGCCAAGCCCTGCGGGAGATGTTCATGGGCACGACCGTCGAGCGCACGATCCGGCGCAGCCGCCGGCCCATTCTCATGGCCAATGCCGTTCCCTCCCGGCAGTACCACCGCATCCTGATCGCCACGGACTTTTCCGAAAGCTCGGCCCATGCCCTGAACACGGCGCGTGATCTCGGCCTCTTCCACGACGCGGAGGTCCTCCTGCTGCACGTCTTCGATGCTCCCGCCCGGGGGATGATGTTCGGTGCAACGCTGCCGCAGGACCAGATCAAGGATTACATCGCTGAGCAGGAACGATGCGCCACTATCAACATGGTCGAGTTCATCGGCCGAGTCGGGTTCAAGCCGAGACGGCAGATCCTGAAGCTCGCTGAGGAGCCCACCGGTGCGATCATCAAGAACTGCGCCCGGTACGAGCGCGCCGACCTCATTGTGGTGGGAACGCGCGGACAATCGGGTCTTGGAACCCTGCTCCTCGGCAGCGTCGCAGAGGGCGTGCTGCAAGGCTCCGAGATTGATGTCTTGGCGGTTCCCCTGCCCCAGCCCTCGGGCCAGGAGGAACAGCCTTAGCCACCTTCGGGAGCACGCCCGTTCCAGGTCAACAGCTATTCTGTGGCTCATCCGAGTTCGCCTGACCAAGGGCGACGACCAATCGAGGTGCCTCAAGTCATGATCTCGCTGCTAAAGAACAACCTGTTGGATTCGCTGAAGACCGTGGCGCCGCTCATCATTGTCGCCGGCCTGCTCCAGATGACACTCGTGCAGGCACTGACACTCCTGTTTTTCCAGTTCCTTGCTGGGGTGGCGCTCGTCGTCCTCGGCATGACGCTGCTGTTCATCGGCATTGATCTCGGCGTTCTGCCCATGGGACGCTTCATCGGGGCGGAACTGCCGAAGCAGGGATCCATCGCGTTCATCCTTTCCGTGGCTTTCGTCATGGGCTTCGCGACCACCATCGCCGAACCCGACGTGCTGGTCCTGACGAGCCAAGTGGGCAACATCTCGCAAGGTGGAACTGGCCGAACCTCCCTTCTCTACTTGATCGCCGGCGGAGTCGGCGTGTTCGTTGCCCTGGCCATGGCACGAATTGTCTACGGCGCCTCGATGCGGGTGCTGCTGACGATCTCACTCGGCATTGTCATCCTGCTCTCCTTCATCGCACCGGCGGATATCGTGCCGTTGGCCTATGATGCGGGTAGCGTCACCACAGGCGTGCTGACGGCGCCGATTGTGCTGGCCTTGGCCGCGGGCCTGAGCTCTGTCCTTGCCGGCCGCGACGCGATCTCCGACGGATTCGGCTTGCTGGGCTTTGCATCGATTGGTCCGATCGTCGTCATCATGATCATGGGCCTGCTGTCGTGATGATGGAACTGCTTGGGGAGTTCAAGACCACAGCATGGAGCGTCGTGATGGCGGTTCTGCCGCTAGCGGTGCTGTTCCTGCTCTTCCAGATCTTCCTGCTCAAGCTGCCCCGCTCAGATGTCCGAAAGATCCTGACCGGAACTGCGATCGCGGCCGCGGGATTGTTCCTGTTCCTGGCGGGCGTTGCCATTGGCTTCATGCCGTACGGGACGGCGATCGGCGAAGCCCTTGGTGCGCTTCCCCAGAAATGGCTGCTGCTGCCGGCCGGCCTGTTTCTCGGGTTCGCCACCACCTGGGGTGAGCCTGCGGTGCGCATCCTGGCCGACCAGGTCGATGACGCGTCCAACGGCTCCATTCGCCGATCCATGGTCCTCTACGCGATCTGTATCGGCGTGTCCGTGATGGTCGGGATCGGTTTCCTCAGGATCGGCTACGGGATCTCGCTGCTGCACCTGCTCATACCAGGCTATGCACTCATCGTTATCATCATGTGGTTCTCCGACAGCCGGTTCGTGGCGATCGCCATCGATGCCGGCGGCGTGGCCACGGGGCCGCTCGCCAACACGTTCCTGCTGGCGCTTGCTCTGGGAGCATCGGCGGCGATGGGAAACCAGGACCCGCTCGTTCATGGCTTTGGCTTGGTCGCGCTGATCGCAATGGCGCCGATCTTGTCCCTTATGACCTTGGGCCTGCTCATCCGATGGAAAGAGTTCCGGAAGGAAACACGAAATGCTTAGCTCCACCATGATTGTCACCATTGTCCGAAAAGGATGGGGAAACACGGCCCTGGAGGCCTCGGTCAAGGCAGGCGCCACGGGAGGCACGATCCTCTCCGGACGGGGTGTGGGGGTCAATGAGAAGGACTCCATCTTCGGCATCCCGATCGAGCCGGAAAAGGAGATCCTGCTCACGCTTACCCCTGGCAGCCAGGCGGATGCCATTCTACAGAGGATCGTTGAGGCCGTTGAGCTGGACAAGCCCGGCAACGGGCTCGCCTTCGTCGTTCCCATCGAGAACATCGTCGGGGTGCATCATATGGCGTCCCAGGCGCCTTGAGGTCGAGCCCAACTCGACCGGCTTTTCTTTCGATGCCTCAGTCCTTCAGTTCCTCAAACCAGCCGAGGCGCCGCATCAGGAGCTTCTCACCCTCTAGGAGGATCATGAGACCGGCGCCGATCGCGACGATCAGAATACCGTCCGTTAAAGAAAGCGGCCGGGTCTCGAACAGGGCCTGCATGAACGGCGCGTAGGTGAACAGCAACTGGGCGACGACAAGCACCGCGATGGCGATGAGAACGGCTGGCGTGCCGAGAACGCCTCTCCAGGAGAAAGACGTCATGTGGAGATAGCGCACGTTGAAGAGGTAGAAGATTTCGCCGACGATGAACATGTTGACGACCATCGTACGCGCCGTTTCGACATCGCGTCCGCTATTCAGGGGAGCCTGTGTGAAAACGCTGACGAGCCACTCCTTGCCGAAACTTTATTTCTGGTCCGCCTTGATAGATCGTGAAATCCTCAGTGTAGAGGCTTGAACTTGTACGAATAGTTTGTCTCAACCAACTTGGTTCGGGTTTTCACACAGGCTCCAGGGCATAGAAGAATACGCCGAGAGAGGCGGCGGCCAGCAGCACCGAGACGATCACCACTCGCCAGAGCAGGAAGGGCGAGAGCAGCGGCGCCTTGGCCGGCCTCGGTCGACGGCGCATGACGCCGGGCTCGGGCGGCTCGAAGGCGAGCACAGCCCCAGCGTCGAGGCCAGGATCAGGTTGACCCAGAGGATCTGCGTCGCCGACATCGGCAGGCTGAAGCCCACCAGGATGGCGAGCACGACCGCGAGCGTTTCGGCGCCGTTGGTGGGGATCTCCCAGGAAATCACCTTGCGGATGTTGTCGTGGACCGTCCGGCCCTCGCTGACCGCATTGACGATGGACGCGAAGTTGTCGTCGAGCAGAACCATCTCGGCGGCCTCCTTCGAGGCCTCCGTTCCCTTGATGCCCATGGCAGTGCCCACGTCGGCCTGCCGCAGCGAGGGCGCATCGTTCACCCCGTCGCCGGTCATGGCGACAATGTGGCCGTTGGCCTGGAGCGCACGCACGATGCGCAGCTTGTGCTCGGGGCTGGTGCGGGCGGTAGGACGGGCTATCCGGCGAGCGCACACGCGGTGGTGGAGAGTATCGTCCTGATCTGGCCGCGCCTGGTGGGAAGCCTCCCGCAGCTCGCCGGCAATGCAATGCAAACCATGAGCGCGCGGCTCCAGGATGCACATACCCGGGTAGTGGAGATGTCGACCGAGCAGGTCGAGCGCCGCGTAGCCCATACTTTGCTGCGGCTGGCGCGTCAGGCCGGACGAAAAGTTGGGATAGATGTTCAGATCGGCTTCCGATCTCGCGCTAGGATGTCGCTGAGATGACAGGAACCACCCTGCATACTGTCAGTCGAATCCTGAGTGTCTGGGAGGAGCAGGGGTTGGTGGAGGGTGGACGACAAAGAATCATAGTCCGCGATCCCCATAAGCTTTTCATGATCGCCGAGGATATGCCCCAGTAGGTGTTCTCGCTTGACAGAAGCCAGGACGTGCCCCGCCCGCGACTGGTCTGCCCCCTGAGAAGATACTGCTGGCGATCGCTTCGGGCAGCTGAGGTGGCTGCCAAGCTTTCGGAGTGAACAGCCGCTACCTGTGTTCGACCAGCTTCAGGTCAGTCCTTCACCTGCGAACACAGAAGCAACATCGGATTCGCCAGCAGTATCTTTTCCGAAGCAAGACCGGACCTTGGATCCGCAATGTCCGTGGAGATCGTCGTCGTGCCCGCCTGAAACAGCCTGCCTTGACCCTACCAACCCCATGTGAGTGCTTGTTCCGACTCCTACCCCAAGCGCAGAAAGGCGCCCAAGAGGTCTTCACGGCGTAGCATGCCGACCAGTCGGCCGGACTGCTGGACCGGGAACGATCGGTGGGGTTCCGAGAGGAACATCTGGGCGGCGGTGACCATATCAGTCTCCGCCTCGATGGTCTTGACCGGGCTGCTCATCTGGTCGCTGACGGTGCCGCGCCATTGCCGGTAGTAGCTCGCCTGCAGGGCAGGGCGGAAGCAGTCCTTCTGGGTCAAGATGCCGATCAGCTCGCCGGAGGCGTCCACCACCGGAGCGGATTCGAAGCCACTGGAATGGAGCAGGCCGGCTGCTTGGCGGATAGGCATCTCGGCGACTAACGTTGGGAACTCTCGGTGCATAATGGTTGAGATCTGATCCGTCATGATCCCGATCCATGCTTCAGGCGGCGGGGACAGCCCGCGCAGCGCGCTTCGTCAGGTAAGCAGGTCATCCCGCTGCAGGAGGATCGCAGCGGCTGCCCGTGCAACATCAGCCCCAGGCTGAGGCCACCCGTCACGAGCAAGACGATCACCAGAGCAAAGAGGAGTTCCATTCTTGCTCCCTCTCAGGCCAAATGATCGTCGAAGCGGCCGACCGGAACGCGTCGGAGGCTCTCCCCATCGCGAATGAAAAACAGCGCATCCAGCCCTTGGTTACGGGCCCGCGCGGGACCATCGGCCCCTGCGGCCATGAGCGCAGTCGCCCATCCGTCTGCGGTCATGGCGTCATCCGCAAGAACGGAGACCGACGCCGTGGATCCCTCCACCGGCTCGGCCGTCACTGGATCGATTATGTGGCTGTAGCGCCTGGTGCCGACCGTAAACCCGTTTGTCCGGTCGCCGGATGTGGCGATCGCATTGCCGCTCAACCTCAGCATCTCGACGGCGCCGGAACGACCCTCCCGCGGGTCTTCGATGGCGACGTGCCAGCTCCGGCCGTCCGGGTGCCACCCCATGGCGGCGATTTCGCCGCCCAGATCGATCACGAAGTCCTCCTCGCCGCGGTCGCGCAGGACGCGACCCATTTGGTCGAGCGCATAGCCCTTGGCGATGCCGCAAAGGTCGAGCGTCAGGCCCGGATGATGCTTGCACAAGGCGTCATCCCCGACGGCAAAGCCGGTGTCGCTGGAGGGCTTCTCGCCGGAGATCGGGCCGAAGCCCCAGCGGCTGACCAGTGGGCCGACGGCGGGGTCGAAAGCGCCTGCGCTGGCCTCGCGGAGCGCCAGAGTCGCCCGTGCGACGGTTGCGGTCTCGCTGCCAACGCGCTGCCAGTCGGTGCTCCGGGCTGCATTGAAGAGGGTGATCGTGCTGTCAGGCCGCCATGGCGACATCAGGCGATCTATGCGGGCCAGTACCTGCTCGATCACCGGGCGCAAAGCCAATGCATCGCCCTTGGCAGGCAGGGTGAGGCTCCACCAGGTGCCATAGGCGGGTCCGCCGATCTGAGTTGTGGGCGCAGCCGCACGGGCGAGCGCCGGAGCGGCGACGCCGGCGACGGCGGCAAGGCCGGTCGCAAGGGCCTCACGACGAGTAAGCCGTAATCTCATGTCCTCAGCTCCCGAAATCGTCGTTGAAGATGGAACGCGGCTCGACGCCTAGGCCGTCGAGGGTGGAGAGAACGGCCGAGATCATCACTGGCGGGCCACACAGGTAGTACTCGCAATCTTCTGGCGCCGGATGATGGCGCATGATGGCACGCAGAACCTCGTGGATGAACCCGGTTTTTCCCTGCCAGCGGTCCCCTGGCGCAGGATCCGACAGAGCTACCGTCCAACTGAAATTCTCGTGCTCATTAGCCAGCTTTTCGAACTCGTCGCCATAGAACAGGTCAGCCACCGATCGGGCGCCGTAGAAATAGGAGATCCGGCGCCTGGTACCGAGCCCGAGCTGCTCGTGGATCATCGAACGGAGCGGGGCCATGCCGACGCCGCCGCCGACGAATACTATTTCGCGCTCGGTGGGCTGGACGTGGAAGTCCCCGAAGGGTCCGGCGACTTCGATGCTGTCGCCGGGCTTAAGGCCGAAGAGATAGGACGAGACGATCCCCGGCGGAATCTCCGCCTCTCGCCCGGCGGGCGGCACCGCGAGCCGGACGTTGTGAATCAGGAGGCCGCGATCCTGCGGCCGGTTAGCGATCGAATAGGCGCGGCTCGTGCGGTCCACCGTGCTCGATCTCAGCCCCGGCCAGCCCGAAACCCGCCACGCCAGCTCATGCTCGGGGTCGATCTCGATCTGTGAGAAATCACGCTCATGCGGCGGGGCCGTCAGCAGCATGAAACTGCCGGCTCGAAATTCGAGGCTCCGGTCCTCGGGCAGGGCCAGCACGAGCTCACGGATCAGCGGCGCGAGCATGCGATTGCTAACGACAGAACAGGTGAAAGTCTCAGCTGACATGACCTCGGGCGCCACTGTCACCGCAACAGGACCGCGCAGGCTGACCTGGCACGCCAATCGCACATGGCTGCGGCGCTCCCTGGCTGACAACAGTCCGCGCTCGGTGGACCGCAAGTCCCCAGCACCTTCCCCTTCCGCGACGACGCGGCACTGCCCACAGGTGCCGCTGCCGCCACAGGCTGCCGGAATGGGGATATTCGCCCCGTGCAGCACTTCGAGCAGCTTGCGTCCGCGCTTGGTTTCGATGGTCTGCCCCTCGTTGACGGTCACCCGCAGGACGGTATCCGGCACCAGCCGCGCACGGGCGGTCAGAAGACCAGCGGCCAGCGCCATGATCAGCAGGATGATCAGCAGACTGCCAAGCGTGATCTCGATCATGGCAGCGCCACCTGTGCAAAGGTGGAAAACCCCAACGACATCATTCCTGTGAGGATGAAGGCAATGCCCAGCCCTTGAAGTCCTTGCGGCAGGTCGGCATAGGCCAGTCGCCGGCGAATGGCCGAGAGCATGATGACCGCCACCGCGAATCCGGTCCCGGCGCCCAGCCCGAAGACCGCGCTTTGGGCGAGGTTGTAGCTTCGATCGGCCATGAACAGGCTTCCTCCCAGGATGGCGCAATGTACGGCAAGCAGCGACAGAAAGACGCCGAATGTCGCAAAGAGCGCAGGCATCGCACGGTCCATGATCATCTCGACCAATTGCACTGCCGCCGCCACGACGCCGATGAAGGTGAGTAGCCTGAGGTAGCTCAAATCCAGATCGGGCATCCCTGCCCACGCCCACGCGCCGGGGGCAAGCACGTATCGGTAGAGCAGGTGGTTGAGCGGCACCGTTACCCCCATGACGGCGATAACGGCAATGCCCAGCCACACCGCCGTTCCCGGCCGCCGCGACAGCGCCAGGAACGTGCACAGTCCCAAAAACAGGGTCAGCGGCATGTTCTCGATGAAGGCAGAGCTGATGAAGAGGGCGACGAGATCGTTCATCTGCGCGGCTCCTCGGCCGGCGCAAGCTTGTATTCGAGTTTTTCGACCTGTTCAGTCCTCCAGCTGCGGATCGCCCAGACCAGTCCCCCCAGTAGGAAAAAGGCGCTGGGCGCCAGCAGCATAAGGTTCATGGGCTCGAACCATCCGCCCTGCTCGATCGTGGGCAGAACCGGGATGTCCATGATCGTGCCCCGGCCGAAGAGCTCGCGCATTGTGCCCAGGATGATCAGTACAGCTGAGTAGCCCAGCCCATTGCCGAGCGCGTCGGCCATCGCCGGCAGCGGACGGTTGTGCAGGGCAAACGATTCGGTCCGTCCCAGCACCACGCAATTGGTTGCGATCAGGCTGACGAAGACCGACAGCCTTTGGCTCATCTCGTAGAAGAAGGCCTGGAGGAACTGGTCAACCACAATCACCAGCGATGCAACGATGATGATCTGCACGATCAGCCGGATCGATGATGGCAGATGGGTGCGGATGAGGCTGATGATGCCGGAGGCGGCGATAATCACTGCGGTCAGCGCCGCTGACATGGTCAGCGCTGCGGCGAGCGTCGTCGTCACCGCCAGAGCGGAGCAGATACCCAGGATCTGCAGCGTGACGGGATTCTGGTGCAGGATCGGGTCGGTGACTTGTGCCCAGAGCTTCATCAGAAGTCCCCCCGCCCGATGGCATCGAGCAGGGGCCCATAGCCGTTCGGCCCGAGCCAGAACTGCAGCATTCGGGTAATCGCATTGTTGGTGCGCGTCGCGCCGGTGATCGCGTCGACCTCAAATTCGGTGGTCGCCCTGCCCCGCGCCACCGCCAATCGCACGCCGCCCGTGCTGTCGCGGATGCTCTTGTCGGTGAATTGCTGCCGCCAGGCCGGCTCGCTGATGCGGCCGCCGAGCCCGGGGGTTTCATTATGGGACAAGACCGCCAGTCCCGCCACCCTACTCATGTCCGCCCCGATGGCGATCATCGCCTCGATGGGACCGCCATAGCCGGTGCCGCTGACCGGCAACACCACGAGTCCAACTTCGTTGCCTGGCCCGCGCAGCAGATAGATCTGCTTGAGGTCGGCGCGGCTGCCCAGATTGGCGATGTCCTCCTGCGGGGTCAGCGGGGTCCAGTTCCGCGAATCTGCGAGCGCGCTCTCGAGGGTCTCGGGCGTCACGTCCTTAGCCGCCCGGGCCCGCCGCAGGTCGACCACCACTGTCGAGAGCGTCATCTCTTCGGAGCTGCCCAAGAGGTCCTTCAGCCCCGGAATTTCTGACAATAAGCCCTCGAGGCGCGTCTGCTGCTCCATCGCGCGGTTCTGCACCTGTATCGGCCGCAGGACGACCGTTGCCGCAGTCACCATGACCGCGCACAACGTCGAGACGAGAAAGGCGACCGCAAGCGTCTTGGCTCGGCTCTCGTTCGGCTGCGAAAGCAGCTGGCGCCAAAGGCGGATCGGGTTGAGGTCAGCCATGACGATACCTCCGAGCGGCCAGCCAAATCGCTGTGGCGATCTCATCCAGAAGCGGTGCGGCCAAGGACGAAAGAAATGCGGCAGAGACGGCAATCTGCACCTGTGACGTATCCCAGATTGCGGCAAAAACAGCGATGAGCACGCCGAACAGCGCCCCGTGCAGCCAGCGCCCCAGCGGCATCGAGGGCGCTGTCGCAGGATCGCAGACGAAGAACACGAGCGCAAAGCTCACCCCAGTGGTGACGAGGTCGAGGCTGAAGCCTCCCGCCACGACCAGCACGATCAGTGCCGCCGCCAGCACCCGCCAGGGCATCACGCCGAAGACCAGGAGCAGCGCGGCAGCCGGGATGACGGCCCAGCCGACCTGAACGGCCAGCAGGGGCCATTCGGCCGTGGGAAAGCCGAAGCCAAGAAACATGGCCGCCACGACCGCAGGGTTAAGAACGCTCCGGCCCCAGCCACCAAATATGAGTTCGCCGAAGACGAAACCGAAGCTGATGCCGAGCGCGATTTGCCATGGTCCGACCTCCGGCACCACCATGGCCATGGCCAGCGCAGATACCAACCCCGCCGGGCTCGGCGCCTGCGCCCGCACGATTGTGAACAGCGTCTGCCATAGGCCTCCCAGGATCAGAGCAAAGACGAGACGGCCGGCCCCGGTTATGCCCTCTTCCCATAGCCACGCCACGGCAACCGGCAGGGCGGACGCCACGATCAGCAGCGCCACAGTCTCACGCGTCCAGATCCCCCGGATCATAAGTTCGCCTCAATGCGGTCCAGCGACGCGCGCAGCAGTTCGGAAAAGCGCGGCTTGGCGGATGTGATGTAGTCGACCAATGCCAGGTCCTCCTCCAGGAGCGACAGACCTCCCAGTTCTGCCACAGCCTCGTCGTCACCCACGGCCAAAGCCCGAAGCAATGCCATGGCGGGTATGTACCCGCCGAGCGCCTGCTCGACCGCGGCCGTGGCAATGATCGGCTTGGGGTGAGAGGCCTGCCGCAGCGCCGTTTCGAGCCAGTGACGCGGCCGTCCCCCCGAGGGGCGACTGATGACGGTCACTTGCCGGTCCCTATAGCCTAGCCAGCGGGACTCCTGCCCCTCCAGCACCGAGCCGGAAAGAATGGCCTGCTGACCTGGGCTCATATGGGCATAGGCGAGGTCGCGAAGGTCAGCGCCTGGCTGGCAGCGAACGAGAAGCGTCTCGCGCATGCCGGGCCCAGCGACCGAGACGAGGCGGGTAGCGGGCAGCCGCCGTTCCGAAAGCAACTCACCGATGGCGGCAACATCCTCGGCGTCGATGTCCCAGATCTGGCGGTCCGGGCGGGCCGGAAAGGACTGATGGATGCAGAAACCCGCCAGCCCAGCGGGATGAAGCGCGCCCACCCGCCTGATCCTCACCCTCTCGTTAGGGGAGATGATGTCGGGACCGCGATCCTGGCAGAACTGGATCTGCCCGTTGCAAAGCCGCGCGAGCGCCCGCAATCCAAGCTGCAGCCATTCGGCATTCTCACCCGTCAGAGCCACACGTGGGTCCGGCGCAAGCGGACGCGTGTCGACCGCCATGACGAAGATCGTTGCGGGAATTGTCTCGGGCGCCGGAACCCTGCCAAAGGGCCGTGAGCGAAAGCGCATCCACAGCCCGGCCTCCTGAAGCAGCCTGCGCAGGGCCGCCGAACCTTCGCCGCAAGCGATCTCGTCACTGGCGGCGCCCACCTCGTAGGCATGTCTGTCGTCACGATCCTCGGCGTAAAGAACGAGGCTTGCCAGGCGCCTTCCGGCGCCCATCTCCAGTTCGGCAACGCGACCGGCCATCGGAGCAGTGATGATGCATTCATGCCGTCGCCGATCCCTCAGGATCGGCGCGCCTTGGGCGACGTGATCGCCTGCTTTCACCAGCGGCTCGGCTCGAAAGTCGATCTGCGAACCGAGGTTCAGCCCGGCTTCAGCCGTGATCACGGTCTCGGGCGTTTCCGGCAGCGGATGTGGTGTGAAAACGGGAACAGAAAGGCCGCGGTCAGACAATCCGAAAATGGCTTGATTCTCCTCGTGATCCTGGTCGTGGCCGGATGGTCGCTGGCGGCACCTCTGCTTGACAATTGACGTCCTAGCATAGAGCCTTCCGCCATTCCAGTCGCCTGAGCGGATCTGTCAATGCACTTTCGTCCCCTTCTTCTCTTGATCAGTATACCGCTTGTATTTGTTGTCGTCGTCGCTGCAGGGCAGACCCCGTCCAGAGAAGCGAGTATTAAGCAAATTACCCAATGGTCACGATCTGGTCATGCGAATATACACTCGCCCGCGTTCTCTTACTGGAATAAGTCGGGTGTTATTCCTCCCGTTTGCTCGACATGCCACTCCGGCGCCGGATTCCGCTCACTGTACGGGTTCGACGGCAGCAAACCGGGCCTTCCACAGAGCCCGATACCCGTGGGCGGGGTTGTCGATTGCGATACCTGTCACAACCCCGGGCTGCCAAAACTAACTGAGATCCCCCTGCCCTCCGGCATGTCGCATCCCGTTGCCGGCTTCGAAGCAGCCTGCATGACCTGCCATCAGGGCCGCGCGTCGACGGTGACAATCGAGAACGCCATTGCTGGTGGATCGGACGATGTGATCAACGCGGAGTTGCGCTTCATCAATCCTCATTACTCGGTCGCAGCGGCGAGCCTGCTGGGCAGCACCGGCGGTCTCGGATATCAGTACCCTAACAAGACCTATGAGCCGCGTTTTGCGCATGCGCGGCCCGTCTCGTCATGCACCTCTTGTCACGATCCCCATAATCTCACGGTTGCCGAGGAAACCTGCACAACCTGTCACCAGACCGGCAATTCGCGCGAGATCCGTGTGTCTCGCATGAGCTATGACGGCAGCGGTAATCTAAACCAGGGTATCCGTCGCGACATCGACACGAACCGGCAGCGCCTGTTCGTTCTCATCACCGACTATGCGCGGGAGGTGGCGGGAACGCCGCTGGTCTATGTCAATCGGCATCCTTATTTCTTCGCCGATCACAATGGGGACGGGAAGCCGGATCAGCGGGAGGGCGCGTCCGTCTCCTATGCGAGCTGGACGCCGCGGCTCTTGAAGGCAGCCTACAACTGGAAGTTCGTCGGTGCAGACGCCGGCATTCACGTCCACAATCCCCATTACGCCTTGCAGCTGCTCTACGACTCCGCCGAAGATCTTTCGAATGCGCTTGGACGTGAGTTGACAGACATGAAGCGCTAAGTGGTGCATCCGGCATGTTCAGGTTTATAACCATGGCCTGTTGCCTTGCTGGCGGGAGGTGACCCATGGCACCGGTCTGCTCACGGGACCTAATCACTGACGAGTTCGCGACCGCCAGGCGCTTGGCTCATTCACAGAGCGCTGGCCCTGTTTCAGAAAGCCGGTTTCGCCGATGACCAGCACCGCACCCGGAGAGGCCAGCGCCTCGAGCGCATACTCGCGTACCAGGTCGCGCAGGGCGTCCGCCTCCCAATGGCTTCGGCCCAATACCGCCTGCTGGTGCCAGGGACCTGGATCGCCCGCGGCCTCGGCCCGCATCCAGCCGGTCTTGCGCCGCTCCGGTCCCAACAATCCGTCGAGGAAAGCAGCCGCTGAGGCGCCGACACTGGGATGAGCAAACAGGGATTGGAGATCGGCTTTGACCTGACGCAACTCCACACACCAGAGCTCGAGCACCTGCTCGATGGCTACACCCGTCATGGCAGCCTCCTGGGTCAGATCAGGAGATAACTAGGGCACCAGCAACAGCTGCAACTGTAGTGCTTCTGTAATGGGCCGGTGGGTGTCAATCCCCTGAGTGACTGTCCTGTCGCCGAAGTCTTGCTTCTGTTCGGGGTCGGCGCGCGGCCGCCCCACCATGCCATCAGAGAGGATGCGGTCAGCCCATCTAAGACGCGTGTTCCACCTCGATCAGGTGCTCACGGCACTACTTACGGCTTGACCGCCTCCATCGTCCCGGCGACGGGACCTCAGGGGAACAGGACGAGAGCCGCCCCGTTCCGAACGCTTGTTCCTCCTATGCGGCAGCTTCCTCCCGGCCCCAGCGGAAGGTGCTGCCGTCGATCCAGATGCGATGCAGAATGACGGCAAGTTTCCGGGCCAGCGCCACCTTGGCCCGCCGCATGCCGCGCCGCTTGGCCACCTCGAGCGCCCAGCGCTTCAGCGCCGAGAAGCGCACGGCCCGCGTCAGCAGGATGTGGGCTCCTTCGTAGAGCGCGGTGCGCACCATCGGATCGCCCACCCGGCTCACCGCTCCCGTGATGTCGGTCTCGCCCGACTGGTACTTCTTCGGCGTCAGGCCAAAATGCGCCCCTACGGCTCGCGAGCGCGAGAAGCGCTCAGGATGATCGACTGCGGACGTGAAGGTGACCGCAATCAGAGCGCCGACGCCTGGCACGCTCATCAACCGCCGGCAGACCTCGTTCTTCCGAGCAATCGCCAGCATGGCCCGATGCAACCGGGCGAACTCCGTCTGCAGCGCGTCTCGGGCGCGCAGCATGGCATCGGTGATCTTCTCCAGCATCTCATGACCAGTCGTGAGGGTGCGCACTCGGGCAGCAAACTGGCCCCTGCTGATCTCGCCGACCTTCAGGCCGAAGCCGCGCAACAGCCCACGCAGGCTGAGCTCGACATCCCGCATCTTAGCCTGCAGCTGCTTGCGGGCCATGAGCAGCGCCCGGACCTCCTGGGCCGGCGGCGACTTGCAGTGGACGGGGCGGAACCAGCCCATGCGCAGCAGCTGGGCGATGCCGCGGGCATCGCGCCGATCGGTCTTGACAATCATGGCCGAGAGCGCCGCCTTCACATGCCGGGTCTCCAGCAGCACGACCTCGAACCCGGCTTGCACAAGGCCGGCATGCAGCCACTGCGAGAGTGGCCCGGCCTCCAGGCCGACGCGGGTGAGCGGCAGGTTCAGGCTGGCGAGGAAGGCAGAAAGCGCCTCAGGCTCGCTGGCGACCTTCGCCTCGCGGACAATCTGTCCCGAGGCATCGAGGATGCAGACGCTGCTCAGTTCCAGCGACACGTCAATTCCGGCATAGTAGTCCATGTCTGTCCCTCATGATGCTTGGGGCCGATCCGCTCGGACCCCGTTCCAACACCATCACTCTGAGGGACAGCCACCCCGCTCCGCTAGCTCGTGAGCGGCAGGCCCATTACGGCATCTAAAACGTCCCAATGAGCGACCCCAGCGCAACCAGTACAGCAAGAGCCACCAGGGGGATGACGACAGCCACAATGAAAATATCGAAATAGGCCTCTCGGTGAGTCAAGCCGCAGATTGCCAGAAGGGTGATCACTGCCCCATTGTGGGGCAGGGTATCGAGCCCTCCCGTTGCCACAGTGGTCACGCGGTGCATCAACTCCAAAGAGATTCCTGCATCGCGAGCAAGTGCCACGTATTCGCTCCCTAAGGTTTGGAGAGCGATGCTCATGCCCCCTGAAGCCGATCCGGTAATCCCAGCAAGAACGTTCACCGACAGAGCTAGTGATATCAAGGGCTCGGTTCTACCCACGCTTAAGATGGCATCACGAACTAGGACAAATGTTCCAAGAGAGGCGATCACCGCGCCAAACCCAACCTGACTGGCTGTGTTGAAGATCGGGAGGACGGAGGCGTTTGCTCCGTCTCCCAATGACTGCTTGCAATCGGACAAGCGGTGCCAGTTCAGTGCAATCAGCACGAGAATCGAGGCAACGAGGGCGCAAATGATGGCCCAAATTCCGCGTAGGGCTTCGATGGTTGTTGAACCATATTTTTCCTGCTGAAGATAGGAAGCATCGAGCGCCGGGATAACGACCTCCAGGAAGACGAAGTTCAGCACGATAACCAGGATCACCGGGGTAACCGCCACAAGGAAGTGCGGCGGCTGTCCAGGATGAGCAGGCAGGGGTGTCTCCGAGATATCGAAACCCTCGCCAAGGGCATACTCCCGGACAGCCTTAACAGGTGAATCCCCGCGATCTTCCTTGGCCCCGTAACCCTCCCTCAACGCACGCGCTCGAGCAGCCTGTCGAGAGAGCCACATCTGCCCTCCGAGCAGCATGATCGCTCCGGTTATGAGACCGAGTCCTGGCGCAGCAAAAGCTGTGGTCCCGTAGAACGGCATCGGAATCGCGTTCTGGATCGACGGTGTTCCAGGCAGCGCCGTCATGGTGAAGGTGAAGGCTCCGAGTGCGATCGTCGCTGGGATGAGGCGCTTAGGGAGATCAGCCTGTCGAAACAACGCATCCGCGATCGGGAAAACAGCAAATGCCACCACAAAGAGCGACACACCGCCATAGGTGAGAATGGCACATGATAGAACAACGGAGAGGATCGCATTTTCCCTCCCCAGACGTTTGATGATCCATTCCGCCGTTGCCTGGGCAGAACCGCTGTCGTCCATCAGCTTGCCGAAGATGGCTCCCAAGAGGAATACAGGGAAATACTGTGCAATGAAATTTCCCGTCGCCCGCATGAATGTCTGCGTATAGGCTCCAAGCAAGGGCGTATCACCTGACAGCAGAGCAGCCAATAGAGCCGTTACAGGAGCGAGGATGAGGACGCTGACACCTCGATAGGCGAAATAGATCAACGTGACCAAAGCAATGAGGATGCCGAAAATGCCGAACACGAACTGCTCCTCAACCTAGAAGTTCCATTAGATCGATGGTTGATTGCTGACCAACTTAATCGCAGTTCAAATCAAGCCGAGCCTCTGTTGTTTGCCATTCGATGTCATGTAGATGGACGAGAAGTTACAGGCCTGCCCTGCTGGGTGATCGAGGTGTGATGTTAATTCAGGGGCGGCCGCAACACCAGCTTGGAAGCCTGTAGCGGCGTTGGAGTATCGAGAGGCTCTGTCACGGTAATTGGAGTGGGCCAGCAGAAGGCCTGCGCATTGGTCTCTCAAGCGGCAGCGGTCGCGATCTGCCATTGGTTCGCCAATTCGGCTCTGAAGAGCCGCAGAGTCTGGCGAGAGATCAGATGACGTTGAAGGTGTTGTAAGCGGCAGAGTGGATGGTGAGGACCGGCTCGTAGCGCTCGTTGGAGGTGCGCACCTTGCGGATGGGGCGCACGGCTTCGGCCTCGCTGGAGCCGTCGATGGACGGATTGAGGGTCAGGGTCACGACAGGCTTCATGGCTGGGCTTGCTTCAAGGTTTCATACGTTTCGGTAAACGTCTGCGGCCGGCGATGGTCATGAGCTGAGGACCAGGTCGCGGAGGACCGCGTCCACCCGCTCGGCCGCACTCTGGAGTTCCTTCAGGTCCAGGGCGGTCTTGTAGGCCATCCCGCCAACCGGCACCGCCTCAGGGCGCTGAATCCAAGCCGAGTTGACAATGCCGAGCCCGTCCACGTGAGCTTTGTGATGCCGGGCCAGCTCCAGTCCGAGGCCGGCGGCCTGCAGGCTCGACGGAGAGCCATCGAGGGCGATCAGGATACTGCGCAGCAATCGTCTCCTTCTTATGGATCATTTCACTCAGCGATGCTTGAGGATTGGCCTGAGCTCGCCCGCACGGCCCCAGAGGTGTTTCTCGCCCTCCAGGATCAACAGCAGGACCACGCCCGTTGCCACGATGGCCACTCCGTCCAGGAGCGACACGGCCCGCGTGTCGAACAGCGCCTGCACCGGCGGGAGGTAGGTGAAGGCGAGCTGGGCCAGGACGACCACGCCGACGCCGATCAGAACGGGCCGGGTGCCCAACATCCCCCGCCAGGTGAGGGAGGGCGCATGCAGGAACCGCACGCTGAACAGGTAGAAGATCTCCAGCACCACGAGGGTGTTCACCACGATCGTGCGGGCCTCCTCGATGGGCAGGCCGCGCGCGATGGCCCACTCGAACATGCCGAAGACGGCCACCACGAACAGCACCGACACGAAGACGATCCGCCAGACCAGGAACCTGGAGAGGATCGGCTCGTCCAACCGGCGCGGCGGACGGCTCATCACATCCGGCTCCGGCGGCTCGAAGGCGAGAGTCAGCCCCAGGGTCGCGGCCGTGACCATGTTAACCCACAGGATCTGGACCGGCGTGATCGGCAGGGTGAGCCCGAGCAGCATGGCGGCGATGATGGCGAGCGCCTCGCCGCCGTTCGTCGGGAGGGTCCAGGCAATCACCTTCTTGAGGTTGTCGTACACCGTCCGGCCCTCGTGCACGGCCGCCACGATGGAGGCGAAGTTGTCGTCGGCCAGCACCATCTCGGCCGCTTCCTTCGACGCCTCCGTTCCCTTCCGGCCCATGGCGACGCCGACGTCGGCCTGCTTGAGCGAGGGCGCGTCGTTGACGCCGTCACCGGTCATCACGACCACCTCGCGGTCGGCCTGCAATGCCTGGACGATGCGCAGCTTGTGCTCCGGGCTGGTGCGCGCGAACACACTCACGTCGCGAACCGCGGATCGGAAGCCTTCTTCGCTCATCCGATCGAGGTCAGCACCCGTCACGGCTGTTCCGTTGCTTGCTTGGATTCCAAGTGTCCCTGAGATTGCCGCGGCAGTGGCGGCATGGTCGCCGGTGATCATCTTGATCCTGATCCCGGCGGACTGGCATTCCTTGACCGCCGCGAGAGCCTCGTCACGGGGCGGATCGATCAGGCCGAGCAGGCCCAGCATGGTCAGGCCGTCCTCGACGTCAGCGAACGTCAGCGGCTCCGACGGCACCTGCGGCAGCCGCTTCGCTGCGATCCCGAGCACCCGCTGCCCCTGCCGGGCGGCGGCATCGGCCTGGGCCGTCCACCAGTGTGAATCCAGCGGCCGCTCTCCGGACGAGGCATACTCCCTGGCGCACATGGCAATCACCCGCTCCGGAGCGCCCTTCACGTAGAGGACGGCGCCGCCCTCGGGCAGGCGGTGCAGGGAGGCCATAAAGCGGTGTTGCGCGTCGAACGGGATCTCGTCGACGCGGCCGAGCCGATGCCTGAGTTCCTGCGGGTCGATGCCGGCCTTCATGGCCAGCGAGACCAGTGCTCCCTCCATCGGGTCGCCGTCCACGGACCATCCGGCCTCTGTCCGGCGCAGGCCGGCGTCGTTGCACAGGCCTGAGCCACGGACCACCTCCGGCAGGGTGGGCTGGTCCTCGATGGATACCCGCGTCCCATCGAGCAGGAACCCGCCTTCGGGAGCGTACCCGCTGCCTGTCACCTCGAAGCGCCCGTCCGGCGTGATGACGGTCTGGACCATCATCTCGTTGCGGGTGTGCGTTCCCGTCTTGTCCGAGCAGATCACGGACACGGACCCGAGCGTCTCCACCGCAGGCAGGCGGCGGATGATGGCGTTGCGCGCCGCCATCCGCTGCACGCCGATGGCGAGCGTGATCGTCATCACGGCCGGCAGCCCCTCGGGAATGGCCGCGACGGCCAACCCGACAACGGCCATGAAGGCCTCGCCCCACGGGGTTCCATGGGCCGCGACGGCGATCGCGAAGACAACCGCCGACACGGCCAGGATCACGCCCGTGAGCAAGCGGGCGAACTGGTTCATCTGCCGCACGAGCGGCGTGGTGAGGGTCTCCACCTCGTGCAGCAGAGTAGTGATCCGGCCGATCTCGGTGTTGGCCCCAGTGCCGGTGACGACCCCCATCCCCTGCCCGGCCACGACGAGGCTGCCCGAGAAGGCCATGCAGGTCCGATCGCCGAGCGCCGCATCCGGCGCAACCGAAGCCGTTCCCTTCTCCACCGGAACCGATTCACCCGTGAGAATAGCTTCGTCAATGCGCAAGCTGCGTGCCCGCAGAAACCGCAGGTCGGCCGGCACCCGGTCCCCGGCCTCGAGAAGCACGATGTCACCCGGGACGAGTTCCTCGGCCTTGATGGTCTGGCGCTGCCCGTCCCGGATCACCGAGGCCTGGGCCGAGATCATGGCGCGGATGGCTTCCAGGGCTTGCTCGGCGCGACCTTCCTGGATGAAACCGATGACGGCGTTGACGAGAACGACGATGAGGATCACCGCGGCGTCGACCCAGTGCCCGAGGAGCGCGGTGACCGCAGCCGCACCGAGAAGCACGTAGATCAGGACATTGTGGAACTGCGACAGGAACTGGGAGAGCGCACTGCGCCTCTTCCCCTCCGGCATCCGGTTGTACCCATGGAGGTCAAGCCGCCGGCTGACCTCGGCAACGCTCAGGCCTTCAGGCTTCGCATCGGATGCGGCCAACGTTGCCTCAACGGAACCCGCGTGCCACGGACTTGCCCCGAGCGGCTTTTGCGCATCGGTGCCTTCACCAGCCGAAGCAAGCACAGCCGTCTTGTGCATCGTCGTCTCCTCCCAGTTGCATGTAGAGTGCTGCGTCCCACCCGGGAGCAATCAGGGCGTGATCGCCACCTTGAGCATGCCATCGCGCTGGTTTGCGAACAGGTCGTAGGCTTCCTCGACCTGATCGAGCTTGAAGCGATGGGTCACGAGCGGGCGCGTGTCGACCCGTCCGGAGGCGATCACCTCCATGAGGCGGCGCATGCGCTCCTTGCCGCCCGGGCAGAGCGTCGTCCGGATAGTATGATCGCCCAGGCCCGCCAGGAAGGCATCGAGCGGGATCTTCAGGTCGCCCGAGTAGACACCCAGCGACGACAGCGTGCCCCCGGGGCGCAGTACGCGCAGGGCGCCCTCGAAGGTCTGCTGACGGCCGAGAGCCTCGATGGAGACGTCCACTCCGCGGCCGTCGGTCAGCCGCATGATCTCCGTCACGGGGTCGGAAGCCGTGAAGTCGATCACGTGGTCCGCGCCCATGCTGCGGGCCATCTCCATGCGGGCGGGCACGCTGTCGACGGCGATGATGGTGGTCGCGCCCATCAGACGGGCGCCGGCGGTCGCGCACAGGCCGATCGGACCCTGGGCGAACACCGCCACCGTGTCGCCGATGCGGATGGCGCCGCTCTCCGCGCCGGAGAAGCCGGTCGACATGATGTCCGGGCACATCAGCACCTGCTCGTCGGTGAGCCCGTCTGGAACCGTGGCTAGGTTGGCCGTGGCATCGGGCACGAGCACGTACTCCGCCTGGGTGCCGTCGATGGTGTTGCCGAACTTCCAGCCGCCCATGCCCTTCCAACCGTGCCGCGTGCCGGGGCCGTCCTGGGCATGGCACCCGCACAGGGCCGCATGGCTGTGGCCGGAGGTGCAGATCGCGCCAGCGATAACACGCTGCCCCTCCCGGTACCCCTGGACCGCAGAGCCGAGCTTCTCGATCACGCCGACAGGCTCGTGGCCGATGGTCAGGCCGCGGGCGACTGGGTACTCGCCCTTGAGGATGTGGACGTCGGTGCCGCAGATCGTAGTCGTAGTGATCCGAATAAGGGCATCGAGCGGGCCGACGTCAGGGATCGGTTTCTCGTCGAGCACGATGCGGCCGGGCTCGACGAAGATGGCGGCTTTCATCTTGGGCATGGCGAATTCCTCCTGTGTGGACGCTGATGGCTAATAGGCCGCGCCATCGCCCTCGCGGAATGGGAGCGGGCAAGCGTGGTGGCATGCCTCCCCCAGTGGTCAACCTGGCCACCCGACCGCGACGCGAGACGAACGATGAGGTTCGACTTCCACCCTGGCCCGATGTAGCTTGTCGGCCCCTGCCCTCAGTAGGACAGGAACAGCGGCACCGGGCTCTGCTTCAGCAGGGACTGGGTGACGCCGCCGAACATCAGCTCGCGCAACCGCGAGTGAACGTAGCCGCCCATCACGATCATGTCAGCGCGGGTCAGGGTGGCGTGGTTGCGCAGCGTCTCGGCGACGTCGCCTTCCAAAGCCGGCAGCGTCTGGACAACAGCGTTGACGCCGTGGCGGGTCAGGTGCGGCGCGATGTCGGCGCCCAGGACGGTATCGGCCAGGTCCTTCTCTCCGGTCACCGAGACGATCTCCACGGTCTCGGCGGCCCGCAGGAACGGCAGGGCGTCGGCCGCCGCGCGGGCCGCCCGCCCGCTGCCGTCCCAGGCCAGGATAATCCGCCGGGTGCCGAACACGTCCTGGTCGGATGGGACGACGAGGAGCGGCCGCCCGCTGTCCATCAGCAGGGCCTCGATCAGGTCCCGGTCGAGCGTAAGGGCTTCCGGTTCAGCATCGACGATGGTGAGGTCATTCAGACGGGCTTGAGCCCTGAACACAGCCAGCAGGTCTGGATAGCTAAGATGTGGGGCTCTGGCAGAGCAGATCACACCCGCCGCCGCGGCGTCGGCCTGGGCACTGCGGGCGGCCGCTTCGGCGAGGGCTTGGAGGCGCCGGTTCTCGGCCTGGACGATACCCGAAACGACCCTGCTGACCCCGGCACTCGTCAGATCCAGCTTCACGGAGACCGCCTGGACGGTGGCATGCGCTGCGGCCTGCTGCGCTAAGGAGAGCCCATACCCGAGGGCGGACGAGACCTCATCCGGGCCGAATTCCTTTGTCAGGCCGATCAGCACGCTCTTGATATTCTGGACCATGTTGCTCCCTCCCTATCTCTCAACTCTGATTGAAATCCAGGTAAGAATATGGTCTGGCCCGCAAGCCGCGCCTTGATCTACCGCAAAGCCTCGGGGAGTAGGGCAAGCGCCTCTCGCGTCCGCGTTCGCAACATCACTGCTTAGGCGCCGTTCACCTCCGCGCCAGAGCGCATCGTCCACCCGCGATTGCGGAATGGAAAACCGCAGCAGGCCAGATCACCTGAAATCAACAAGGCAAGCCTTGTTGTGGTACTCTCAGGTTGATGGACATTGCCGTGAGACAGTGACGATGCGCCGTCGCAGAAGCTTGGTTCTTCCGGTCATTCCTTCAGGATAAGCCAGAGATCACCTGGCAAGGGATGATCTGGGTCAAAGCATGTGCGCGCCGCGATGCGTAAGAATCGCTCCCGTGAGAAGGAGCATCATTGTGAACAAAGACCTCAAGATCCCCCATGACGGAATGATCCTCGTCAGCGACGGCCGCAAAGCCCTGTTCCTGAAAAACCAGGGGGATGACGTCTATCCCAACTTTAAGGTCGAGCGTGTCCTGCAAGCTCCCGATAATCCGCAAACCCATCAGCACGGCACCGATCGGCCCGGGGTGCGCGCCCAGCGCGGAGCCGTCGAGCAGACCGACTGGCATGAGCTCGCCGAGCGCAAATTCGCGGGTGAGGTGGCGGAGACGGTCAATGCCGCCTGCTTCCGCGGGGACGTGAACGCAATCGTGGTGGCGGCGCCCCCGCGCACCCTGGCGGAGTTGCGCAACTGTTTCTCCGATGCGGCAAAACAGCGGATTCTTGCCGAGGTTAACAAGGACCTGACAAAGCATCCCGTCTATGAAATCGAGCAGCACCTGACAGGTCGGGCCTGAACCTCTGCCACACCAAGGTGAAAGCTGGGTGGGGAGAATTCGGCTCCCCACACCATTATGACAGCTCGAACGTGCCCATGGATCGAGCCTCCGGATCATCAAGGGGTTGCATCAACGGCAAAACTCGCCGGCTCAGGAGCAAGGAGCCTGTGAGAAAGGCTCCGATCTACATCGAGCCGTGTCGAAGATAGCGTGTATGCCAGCTGAGAGCCTCGTCCAGCAGGTGCGGCGTGTGCCGGCCCGGCGCGTCCTTCAGAGCGCGCTGGAAATACTCTTGGAGCGCGGGACGGAAGTGGGGGTGGGCGCAGTTCTCGATGATGAGGCGGGCCCGCTGCCGCGGCGCCAAGCCCCGAAGATCGGCAAGCCCCTGTTCCGTGACGATGACCTGGACGTCGTGCTCCGTATGGTCAACATGGGAGACCATGGGCACGATGCACGAGATCATTCTGCCCTTCGCCACCGACGGCGTCATGAAGAACGAGATGAAGGCGTTGCGGGCGAAGTCGCCGGAGCCGCCGATCCCGTTCATGATGCTCGATCCCATCACATGGGTGGAGTTCACATTGCCGTAAATGTCGGCCTCGATCATCCCGTTCATGGCAATCACCCTGAGCCTGCGAACGATCTCCGGATGATTGCTGATCTCCTGCGGCCGCAGAACAATCTTCCTGCGGGACTCCTCGATCCCGGCTTCGAAGCGCGCCAGTCCCTCGTGACTCAGCGACAGAGCGGTCGCCGACGGGAAGGTCAGCTTGCCATCGGCGAGCAGGTCGAGCATGCCGTCCTGAAGCACTTCCGTGTGGCGGTGAGGTTCTCGAACGGGCTGTCTTTCAGACTGGCAAACACGGCATTGGCCACGTTGCCGACCCCGGACTGCAGGAGCAGGAGCGTGTTCGACAGGCCGCCTTTCTTGACCTCGTGCTGCAGGAACCCGATCATGTGCCCGGCGATTAGCCGCGAGGTCTCGTCCGGCGGCGTGGAGGTGGTGTTCCGGTCCGGCTGGTTCGTCTCGACGATGGCGACGATCTTGTCCGGGTCGCAGGTGAGATACGGGATCCCGATGCGGTCGCTCGGGTGCGTCAGCCGCGTGCCATAGTAGATGTCGTGCATACCCTCGAGGTTGAGGCTTTGCCTGTGGTTCACCTCGAGGATGATCTTGTCGGCCCGATCGAGCCAGGTTTTGTTGTTCCCGACCGACGAGGAGGGGATCAGGCGTCTCCGTCGAGAACTGCCGCAACCTCGATGACGGCGACGTCGAGGTGGCCGGGAAACCGAACCAGACGAACTGGCCCACATGCGACAGGTGAATGTCGAGATAGTCCATCTCACCGGCATTGATGTGCTGCCGGCAGGTCGGGTCCGACTGGTAGGGCAGACGCATCTCGACGCCGTCGACCTTGGCCAGTACCCCGTCGAGCTCCGGGGCGGTCGAAGCGCCGGTCCAGACCCCGATCTTGAACGCTTCGCCGCCCTCGTGCGCCCCCACGATGCGTCGCGCGAGGGCGAGCGGGACTTCCTTCGGATACCCGGCTCCGGTGAAGCCGCTCATCCCGACATTCGCGCCGGAGGGGATAAGGGCGGCCGCCTCGTCCGGCGACATAATCCTGTTTCGCAGGATGGGATCCAAGACCCGAGTACCGTCAGCCGTACTCCAAGCTCCGCTTCGCCGCATCGGGCTGGTCATAGATCTGCCCGTGCGGGATTGCAATGTTGGCCAAGATGCAGGAGCCAATGCAATGCTTCGGATGAAGGTGCAATTGCTCCTCTCAGCCGAAGCCATTCTTTCTTCTCTCTTCGCGAGAAGGGATTGGCAGCGACAGATTACCCCAACACAGCCCAACAGGCTCGTGAGGATGCGGCATGATGGCGTTGTCGCCTGAGCAAGTCTTCTCAGCTTTACGGCCTCTCCCGTTGGTGTTCAATCGGACGTGTTCACTGATTGCTGTCTGGGAGGACCAAACCCGCCTTGTTCAAGGAGCATAGGCGAAAACAGGCATAGCAGATTTGTCCGAAGCTGCGACCACCAGCGTTGATGCGCTGGAGACCCGGCGCTGCTTCTCGGGAGCGAGACGATGAACGTACTCTCTCACGGTCAGATCTCGTCCGCGTCGTGCGCGAGTGAGCAAGTCTCTAGCCTTGAATGGAATTCAGATAGGCGAGCAGATCGTTGATCTGGGCCGGATCGAGCTGGAACTGGGGCATGGAGGGATGACCCGTCGTGATGCACGATGTCGAGCCCTACATCCCCGGCGTAGGCTTGCAACGATCTCGAGGAATAGCGCACCCAGAACGGGGATCGTGGCCGCGGCCCAGACTGATCCGGACCACTGCCCGACCCCGGCATGGCGCGTGCCGAATCCCAGGATCAGTCCCAGCAGAGGCATGACCAAGAGAATGGGACGGACGAAGCGGTCAAGATCCCGCATGCCCTGTGCGCCCAGGATCGCAGGTGGGTGCAGCATGGACGGGATTTCAGGTGCGGCCTTCCGGATGCCCGACATGGCTCACACTTACCGCGCTTTGGCTCCGAGCTTACGCATAGTGCTGAGCCATGCCTTGCGTTTGGCATCGCTCATTCCCTCGATCATGCCGACCAGCGTGTGGCGGTTCGGACCGATGCCGACCAGCGAGAGAATGCTGCGCTTCAGGCTCCTGAGGCTGTACGCGCCGAAGTACCAGCGATACGCGAACACGGGCATGCCCATGGTGATGATGATCCGGGACGAGCGGCCTCTGAGAGCCGTCTTCCAGCTCGCCTTCGGGCCTTCTCCCCCGGTCATGAAGGCCGGCCGGAAGGCCTGCTCCATGAAGCCCTTGAGCAGTGCCGGCATTCCGCCGAGCCACAGGGGATAGATGATGACGAGGTGCTCGGCCCAGGCGAGCGCCTGCTGTGCCTCTGCAATGGCAGGCGACGGCAAGGCGCCCTCCCAATCACTCTTCGAACGCAGCAGCGGGAAGTCGAGATCGGCCACGGGCACCACGCGAACCTGATGCCCTCCTTCGGCCGCGCCCTGGGCATAGGCATCGGCCAGCGCATGGCAGAAATGACGACTGTGGGAAGACGGATGGCCTTGGATGATGGCGACGCGTGTCATGCAGGCTCCTCCATCAGGGGCTGCGTTCCGCTCAATGCGCCAGGAGCACGGGGCGGTCCGAGATCGTCAGCATGTCCAGGGTCGCGCCGCCGAAGACCTGCTCCCGCAGGCGGGTGTGGCCGTAGCCCCCCATGACGACGAGATCGGCGGACACGCGGCGCGCCTCATCGAGAACCACGTCCGCAACCCGGCGCCCCCGGCTTTCGACTGCGACGATCTCGGCCGTCACCCCGTGGCGGGCGAGATGCCGTTCGATGTCCTGGCCCATAAGGGCGTTGCCCTTGGGATCGATCATCAGGACGACGGTGCGCGCGGCATCCTGGATGAACCCCAGCCCTTCGCCCAAGGCACGGGCGGCCTCGCGGCTTCCGTTCCAGGCCACCAGAACCGTCCGAACGGGTCCCGATTGGCGGTGACCCGGCGGAACGACCAGGAGACCGCGTCCGCTGCCGAAGAGGACGGCCTCGACCAAGTCAAGCCACACGGGAGTGTCACCCGCACCATACGGACGGGTGGCGACGAAGAGGTCGGCGTAGCGGGCTTGCTCAGCCACCCTGATCGACATGGTGCCGAAGGTCTCGTCGAAGCGGCGCAGCTCCGTCGGAACCGGAAGTCGGGTGATCCTGTCCGCCAGGCGCCCGGCCGTGGCATCGCCGTCCTTGCGGGCCTGCTGCTCAAGCTCGGTGACGATCTGCACGACGGCGGCAGCGCCGCCATCGAACGGCATGGCGGTCGACAGGTCAGGAAGCAGGTTGGTGAAGATGCCGATCAGGTGGGCCCCTTCGCCGGACGCCAGAGTCTGCCCGTACTCCAGACGAATTTCGTCCTCGGGGCTGCCATCCAGATGTACCATCACGTCCCTGATCATTGCCTACTCCTCATTGGCCTGCCCGGGCGAGATGGATCCTCGCCGGGTGAGCGATGGAACCATGATGTAGTCGAAATCCCGGATGATGCTTTGATTCAGCGCAACGCCCCGAGCCAGCGCACCTGTCAATGTGCAGCAGTCCCGTACCCTCCCGTGAGGGACCATGTCTGGAGCCTGAGATGCCCCCTCGCCCAACAGCGCCCCTCAGAAGCAGCCGCGGACCCAGACGGACGTCGGAGGTTGTTCAGCCACCTCCTTCCGCTGACAAGCCGGCAGCCGAGGGCATCAAGGCGACCGCGCCGCCGAGGCCTCTGGACGACTGGAACGATGCCGAGTTGCACCAGCTCCGCGATTCCCTCGACCATATCGCCCATGCGGGGCTGGCACGCCTCACGGCCGGCCTGTCCCCCGCGGCCGTGGCCGGAGCCTTCATGGACTGGGCTGTCCATATGGCGATCTCCCCAGGCAAACAGGTCGAGCTCGCCGCGAAGGGAGCCCGCGCATGGGGGCGGCTGGCGCAGTACGCGGCTCAATGTTCGGCAGCCGGGGGAACAGCCGAGCCCTGCATCCAACCCCTGCCCCAGGATCGCCGCTTTGCCGAGACGGAGTGGTGGCAATGGCCCTACAATGTCATTCAGCAGGGCTTCCTGCTCCAGCAGCAATGGTGGGACAACGCCACGACCGGGGTCGACGGCGTCACGAGGCAGCATGAGGCGGTGGTCGAGTTTGCCATGCGCCAGATCCTCGACATGGCCTCGCCGACGAACTTCATCGCCACCAATCCCGTCGTCCAGCGGCGCATCCTGGAAACAGGCGGCCGGAACCTCGTACAGGGACTGCGCAACTTCGCGGACGACCGGGAGCGGATCGTCCATGGGAAGCCTGCCGCCGGCACGGAGGCGTTCCAGGTCGGCCGGGATGTGGCCGTCACGCCGGGCAAGGTGATCTACCGCAACCGCCTCATCGAGCTGATCCAGTACGAGCCGACAACCGACAGGGTCAGGCCCGAGCCGATCCTGATCGTGCCCGCCTGGATCATGAAGTACTACATCCTCGACCTGTCACCCCGGAACTCGCTCGTCCGATACCTCACGGAGCAAGGCTTCACGGTGTTCATCGTCTCCTGGAAGAACCCGATCGCCGAGGACCGGGACCTGGGCATGGACGATTACCGCACTCTCGGGGTGATGGCCGGGCTGGATGCCGTGAACGCCATCGTGCCTGATCAAAAGGTTCACGCGGTTGGCTACTGCCTCGGCGGCACGCTTCTTTCCATAGCGGCCGCGGCCATGGCCCGCGACGGCGACAGGCGTTTGGCCACCATCTCCCTGCTGGCGGCGCAGGCGGACTTCCGCGAGGCCGGGGAGCTCACCCTGTTCATCAACGAGAGCCAGCTCCACTTCCTCGAGGACCTGATGCGCAGCCAGGGCTATCTCGACACGCGGCAGATGGCCGGAGCCTTTCAGCTCCTGCGCTCGAACGACCTCATCTGGTCGCGGCTCGTCCGGCATTACCTGATGGGCGAGCGCACGCCCATGAACGATCTCATGGCCTGGAACGCCGATGCGACCCGCATGCCGTATCGCATGCACACGGAGTACCTGAGGCAGCTCTTCCGCGACAACGATCTCGCCGAAGGCCGCTTCCAGGTCGATGGTCGCCCTATCGCCATCAGTGACATCCGGGCTCCGATCTTTGCGGTCGGCACCGAGCGCGATCACGTGGCGCCCTGGCGCTCGGCGTTCAAGATCCATCTCCTGGCCGATACCGACGTGACTTTCCTTCTCACGAAGGGAGGTCACAATGCTGGCATCGTTGCCGATCCCAGTCAGGCCAAAGGAAGCTTCCAGGTTCTGACGAGATCCGCTAGCGGCCACTATGTGGATCCCGACACCTGGACCAGGGTTGCACCTCGGTTCGAGGGTTCGTGGTGGCCGGAATGGACCTGTTGGCTTGCCTCCCATTCCGGAGAGCCTACCAGTCCACCTGCATTGGGTGCTCCGGCGCAGGGCTACCCTGCCCTGTGCGATGCACCCGGCACCTATGTGATGCAGGCCTGATGGGAAGTCGTGGAATCTCCTCAACCCCATCGGGTGACCGCCACCTTCAGGACGCCGTAGATCGCCGTGGTGATGCGGATCAGGGCATCAAGCAATCCCACGTGTCGAGTCTCAGGGTAGGGCTTGCGCCCATCCTCCAGGCGCGGCGTCCCCAATCTCCAGGGATCTCGGCTCCTACCGCGACTTACTACGAAAGCGGTCCAGGCTGATGGTCCACTGAAATGGCCAGAATGCCAGGATGGCCACCACGGCGGTGATCAGCAGGAGAGCTACCATCACCTGTGCGACGCCGAAGATCGCGGCGTCCTGCGCGACGAACCAGCCTGTCACAATGCCCGTAACGATCAGAAGACCCCGGACAATCCAGCCTAACATGGTGGCCTCCATCCTCTCGGGCTGGTCGTGTCCCTCCATCCAGCTCCGTACGAGCAATCACCCTTGTGTCAAATTCACGCTGTTTTCGTTGAGGCGCCTTGATCTGCATCAAGGCGGATGACGGCCAGGAAGCCGACGATGCTTCCAGGGTTGCTTCCGATGACTGCAACCGTGCCCGCCAAGCTGCCCTGCGCCGACCAAAGTGCCGTGCCTAATCTTGCGTGGATTCAAATGGTTCGAGAAGCAGCCAAGATGACGAGCGGAGGGCTCCATGACCGCCTATGTCGCGCATTCCCGGATCCAGGACGTGCCGAATTCGGGTGAGATCTATGCGCCGGACATTCTTCCGAGGCTTCAATCCCTGCTGGCGGCTCTGGCTGATATCGATTTCTCGTATGAAAAGAGCCTTGAGGCTCTCACGAGCACTCCAGCCGATGAGAAGCGCAGGGACGGAATGGTCTCCGCCCTTCGGCGGGCCCATGCCGAGCAGCGCGCCCATACGTTCGGGAACTCCTCGCGCTGAAGGAGCGGATGGAAGCCCCGCTCGGCTGAGCCCAGAACAGGGATTCCGCCCCTGAATGCCATGGTCCTCCACAGGGTGCGTTCACCTCCGGTCATTGGGGAGCGTCCGCTGCCCTCGCCTGGTCTCGGGGAGATCCGCAACGTCGTGGAAGCCTGCGCATGAGCGGCCGGCATCAGTCGGCCTGATCACCGAACGGGCGGCCGATCGTCACGACGTCGTTCCGTGCGGTGAACCGCCCGCCGAAGCGAATCGGCACGCCGTCGCCGGACAAGGGCGCGTCGGCAGGACCGGGCCGCTGCGCATGGATATGCAGATGCGGTTCCCCGGTGTTGCCGGAATTGCCCACCGCGCCGATCTCGTCGCCCGTCTTGATATCATCGCCCGGCTTCAATCGCACGCTGCCGGCGCGCATGTGCGCCAGGAGGACCACGAATCCGCCGCAGCGCAGGATGCCGCAGCGCAGGATCACGTGATTGCCCGTCGGGTTCCGGCGATCGGTCTCCGGAACCCGCATGTCGCGCAATCCATCATGGCCGCCTCGACCCGCCCGCTGCACGGGGCGAGGACAGGCTTGCCGAAGATCAAGTACGCCTCGGGACCGGTCGGCTGAAGCAGACCCAAGGCGCCTCCCGCCGTGCGGAAGCCCAGCCGGTCCACCTGGATGAGATCAACCGCATGGCGCTGTCCCTGATAGCGCCAGAGCCGGGGATCGTCGGCCCAGCCGACATGGGCGTTGACCAATCCGGCCGAGCCGCCGTTGGCGACGTAGAACGCGCCGTCCCGCAGCGGGAATGCGAGATCGAGGAACGGATCGGCAGGCGGTGTCCGGCCCGCAAGCGCCAGTCCGGACAGAACGGTCCCGAGGCTCAGTAACCCAAGGGCTATGGCGCGCTCGGCCCACGGCCACCAAGACGACCGGGGAGGATGCCGTCGCTCATGGAGGCGCCATGCCGACCGGACGGCAGCGAGCGCCAGCAGTCCTGACAAGGCGAGAGGGGTTCACAGGGGCAGGTAGGTCCAGATCCCGGCAAGCCGCACCGCCAGCAGGAGCGCCGCTGCGGCCATCGTCCACAGGCCGAAATCCCAGGCCGATGACGGGCGCCGGAGGACCGGGCAGAGAATAGCCGCCAATGGGAGCAGGACCTGCGCAAGGATCATCGAAAGCGCGCCTCCGTCACCCGGGCGCGGAAGAACGGGAAATACTCGTCCGTTCCGAAGCCGTTGCCGCCGTCGATGCGGGTCGGGATCGTGTAGCCCGCGAAGGTGCCTGTCTCCTCCACCGTCGCACCGAAGGGCTGGTAGCGGAAGACCCTCTCCGGATTGGCGTTGGTCCAGCGCCGCATGGCGACGGAGAGCGGGCGCCCGTTATCCGCAACCGTCAGCTCGAACGCGAAGCTCTCACTATCGTGGCGGAAGACGGCCCGTGCGCGGTTGCCGTCGACGGGCTCCCAGGTGACGCCGTTGGCCGGCAGGAGGGCCGCTGGGACCCAGAGCGCCTCGGCGACGGCCCTGGCCCGGGCCGAGCGGACCAGGTCGGGAGTTGCCTTGGTGCGGGCCACCGGAACCGTGTTGAGAAGCCAGAAGCGCGTCCAGGCCCGGTCCCCGATGCAGGCGTCCGATCCTGAGATGCGGCCCAGCCCCGATCCGATCCGGGGCATCCAGACGAAGCCGTGCGGCGGCGCCAGGATCTCGCGGGCCACTATGGGCTGGTAGTTCGGCCGGTCCCGGTCGCCCAGGCCGATCTCGCCCACCATGTCGATCTCAGCGACCATGCGGAGCGGCGTGCCCGGGGCGATCGCGAAGGTGAAGTAGCGCCGGGCCGGCTCCGGCAGGCCGGCGACCATCGCCGGCCCGAACATGCCCGCAGGCCGAACGGTCTCGGCCGCGAGGGCGTCCCAGGCCCACCGGGCCTCGCGGTGATCGTAGCCCCGCATGGCCCAGGCGGCCGCAAGGCCGCCAACCGACAGGCTAGCCAGCGACAGTGCAAGGCGCTTGGGCATCTTCCCTCCTCCAGGTTGTCGTCAGCGCCCATCCAACCGAAGCTATCCCAAGCGGCTGCCGGTTCCCGGAGCCTGATCTTCCCTCGATGCGGGGAGATCGGGACGGAAGCGCAGGCGCATCGAGACCGGGCCCGCCGATGGTTGTCCAGGAGGCCTCAGGGTGCCAAGGCCCCCTGTTTCTGCGATATCGCATCGAAGAGGCGCTCGACATCCCCGCGCTTGCACAGACCGGTGCCAGGTGTCAGAACAGCTGCGGTTCCCGCGGCGACACCCCACCTGAAAGCTTCTCTGGGCGCAGCGCCGCGCGCCAGGGCCAGCGTCATCGCGGCGACGAAGCTGTCGCCAGCCCCTACGGCGCTGCGCACGTCGACTTTCACCGCCGGAAGCCTCAGCACGCCGCCGGCATGGGCGAGGACCGCGCCCTCATGGCCCATGGTGACGGCGAGGAGATCGACCCGGCCGGACCGAACCACCTCCATGGCGGCCTCCTCCAGGGCGCCTGGATCCTTCACGCTGCGGCCGACGAAATGCTCGAACTCGCCGAGGCTCGGCTTCGCGAGGTGAATGCCGCCGGCGGCGATCGTCTCACGGAGCGCCTCTCCCGATGTGTCGAGGACGAGCTTCATCCCTCTCTCCCGTGCAATGGCGGCGACCCGGACATAGAAATCCGTCGGAACGCCTCTAGGGATGCTGCCGCTCGCCACGAGATACTCGCATTCCAAGGTGCCCAGCACCGCAAGGCACTCCTGCCACTCGGACGGGGCGACGTGCGGCCCCTCGGGAACGAAGCGGTACTCAAGTCCGGTGGAGCGTTCGAAGACCGTGAGGCTGACCCGCGTCTGATCCTCGATCGCGATGCGCCTGCCCGCGATACCGCTGCCCGCGAGAAGCTCCTCGAGCACCGCGCCCGTGACCCCTCCGGCCAGGTAGAGCGCAAGGGAGGAGCCGCCGAGCTCCCGGATCACCCGGGTGACGTTGACCCCGCCCCCACCCGGCTCGTAGCGCTCGTTGGAGGTGCGCACCTTGCGGATGGGGCGCACGGCTTCGGCCTCGCTGGAGCCGTCGATGGACGGATTGAGGGTCAGGGTCACGACAGGCTTCATGGCTGGGCTCGCTTCAAGGTTTCATACGCTTCGGTAAACGTCTGCGGCCGGCGATGGTCATGAGCTGAGGACCAGCACGAGGAGACCGCCGGCCAGCGCATAGGCAATGCAGGCCAGCACAGTCCTTGTCAGGATCTCCCCTTCCTGCCCATTCAGGCCGACGGTGGCCGCTCCTGCGATGATGTTGTGCGGGCAGACGATGTTGCCCACTGCCGCGCCAAAACCCTGCGCGGCTACCATTGTCGCGAGCGGCAGCGCAAGCGCCGAGGCTGTGGCCGCTTGGAACTCGGTGAAGAGGATGTTTGAGGCCGTGGCGGACCCGGTCACAAAGGTACCGAGGACCCCGATGGCCGGCGCCAGGAGCGGCCATGCCGCTCCTGCCTCCCGGGCGCCTTCGGCCAACTCCTGGATCATCCGGGCGTGCAGCATCAGGCGGGACAGGGTGAGCATCGCCACGAGGGCGAGCGTGACCGGCGCCAGCCGGCGCAGGGCCGCACGGGAGGCCTTGAGCAGGTCTGCAAGCCCGCGTCCTTGGGCAAACCCGCCGAGCACGAACCCCAGCAGCAGGATCGTTCCGGCGTGATAGAGCGGCTGCATGCTTCCGCGGAACGTTCCGAGCAGAGACCAGGAGATCTCGACGGAGCGGAGCTGCTCCCTCAATCCCGGCAGCAGCCGGGTTGCGAGAATGAGCGCGAGAACGATGCCATAGGGCATGCCTGCCTTCATGACATTCCGCCAATCAAGCTTGCTCGACGGCCCAGCCTTCCAGCGGAGGATGAGGACGAAGCATGCTCCGCCGATCAGGGCTCCCCCGAGCGTTGGGAGTTCCGGCCCCACTATTGTCGCCAGTGCGGCATAGGGAGCGAGAAAGCAGGCGGCTGCCACAACGCCCCAACCCCATTGCCGGCCCGTTGGTGCGCCATCCCCCGACAGACGCACGAGGAACAGCGCCAGGATGACTCCGAGGCCACCGTGCAGAAGGCCCGTGGCCTGCGCGATGTCCGCGGCGCTCAACGCCACGAGCGAGACCTGGGCCAGCACCGGTGTTCCGACCGCTCCGAACGAGACGCCGACCGCATGACCGATCAGGGCGAGAGCGACCGCCTTCACGGGAGAGAAACCGAGGCTGACCAGCAGGGGCGCCGCCAATGCCACCGGGGTGCCGAAACCGGCCGCGCCCTCCATGAACAGGCCGAAGAACCAGGCCACGAGGAGAGCCTGGATCCTCGGGTCCCCGGACAGGCCCGCAAGGCCGGCGCGGATCACGTCGAAGGCGCCGGACCGGACCTGGAGCTCGTAGATGGCCAGCGCGGGAAAGATGATCCAGAGGATGGTGGCGGCCGTGAACAGCGCCTCCAGGGCGGAGCCTGCGAGTAAGCCGCCTGCGCCGATCTCAGAATGGCTCCCGGCGCCACCTCCGAAGACCGTCAGGGCCAGCACGGTCGCCAGCGCTAAACCTGCAAGGCCTGCTTTGGCCGCAGGCCAGCGCCGCCCGATCATCAGGACCAGCACCAGAGCCAGAGGGAGCGCAGCGTAGACTGCCTTCATGTCACGCCTGTCTCACCTGATGCTCTTATCGGGCAATCTTCTCCACCGAGACTTCGTGCGCCGCCTGTCCCGTCCGCTCGAACGCGGTGATGTTGTCGATGGTCGTCTCGGCGATATTGGCTAGCGCCTCCCCGGTGAAGAAGGCCTGATGGCCGGTGATCAGCACGTTCGGGAAGGTGAGCAGCCGCGCGAACACGTCGTCGTCGATGAAGCGTTGCGACAGGTCCTCAAAGAAGAGGTCCGCCTCCTCCTCGTAGACGTCGAGGCCGAGATGCCCGATGGTGCCGTCCTTCAGCCCCCGCAGGACCGCCCTGGTGTCGATGACCGCTCCACGGCTGGTGTTGATGAGCATCACGCCGCGCTTCACGCGCCCCAGGGCCTGGGCATCGATGAGGTGATGCGTGGCGGGCGTCAGCGGGCAATGAAGGCTGACGATGTCGGAGAGCGCGAGCAGTTCCTCCAGCGGCACGTAGCGCACCCCCATCTGCTCGCAGGCGGCGTTGGGCTGCGGATCATGCGCTAGCACAGTGCACCCGAAGCCCGTGAGGATCCGGCACACCACCTCGCCGATCTTGCCGGTTCCCACGACCCCAGCGGTCTTGCCCGCCAGATCGAAGCCGAGAAGGCCGTCGAGGGCGAAGTTGCCCTCCCGAACCCGGTTGTAGGCGCGATGGATGTTGCGGTTGAGAGTGAGGATGAGCGCAATCGTATGCTCGGCCACCGCATGGGGCGAATAGGCCGGCACCCGGGCCACCTTGATGCTCTCGCGCCGGGCCGCTTCCAGGTCGACGTTGTTGAACCCGGCGGCGCGCAGGGCCACAAGCTTGACGCCCATGGACGCCAGCCTGGCCAGGACGCTTGCGTTCACCTCGTCATTGACGAACACGCACACGGCACCGGCACCCTCGGCCAGGCCACTGGTCGCGGAGGACAGACGGGCTTCGAGGAAGGACAGGGAATGTCCGGCCATGGCGTTCGCCGCCTCCAGGAACCGGCGGTCATAGGGCTTGGTGCTGAAGACCGTGACATGCATCGGGGGGCTCCTTCCAGCCGGCCATCGTGGAGGGGCGACCTCTAGTGGTGCAGGAACAGGGGAGTGGGGCAGGCGTTTAGGACCTCCCGCGTGCAGGAGCCGAAGATTTCCTGTATCCCGCGGGTGCCATAGGCTCCCATGACGATCATCCCGGGCCTGAGTGCTTTGGCAAGTCCCAGGATCGTCTCCGCGGGAGTGCCCGCCTCGTGGTCCCCCAAGCCGATGGCGTGCGTCTCGGCCGCCCCGTGCCGCCGGAGTAACGCGCAGGCGCGGCGAGCGGTCTCCTCGGCCCGACCGGATGACAACCGGTCGAGCGTCACAACGTGGACCACGCGCCCCGCGCCAAGTCCAAGGAGCGCAAACATGTGGACTGCCCTGGAGGACGCGGGGCTTCCGTCGAACGCGACCAGGACCGGCGCCTGCGAGGCATCATGCCGTGGACCGCGGTCGGCCTCTGGCACGAGCAGGACCGGGCGCGGCTCGCCTCGGATGATAAGGTCGACGCACAGGGGCAGCTCGCAGATCTCGCCGTCCACGTCAAACATGCTGTTGCGGCCCAGCACGATCAGGTCGTGGGACGCCGCCTCGATCTCGACCACCTGAAGGGGGCTGCCATCGACCTCGCGGATGTCGAACGAGGGAATGCCCGCCCTCCCCGCGCGCTCGCGAAAGTCGCGGAGGACCGCGTCCACCCGCTCGGCCGCACTCTGGAGTTCCTTCAGGTCCAGGGCGGTCTTGTAGGCCATCCCGCCAACCGGCACCGCCTCAGGGCGCTGAATCCAAGCCGAGTTGACAATGCCGAGCCCGTCCACGTGAGCTTTGTGATGCCGGGCCAGCTCCAGTCCGAGGCCGGCGGCTTGCAGGCTCGACGGAGAGCCATCGAGGGCGATCAGGATACTGCGCAGCATATCGTCTCCTTCTTATGGATCATTTCACTCAGCGATGCTTGAGGATTGGCCTGAGCTCGCCCGCACGGCCCCAGAGGTGTTTCTCGCCCTCCAGGATCAACAGCAGGATCACGCCCGACTGCAACCCTGATCATAAGCACAGGAAAGAAGGCTGCATTGATCTGGCGCAAGGTCATGGGCGGCGGATCTCCTCCTGGACCTGAGCAAGACGATTTCTGAATGTTGTCCTAGTTGCTCCGCCTCGGCATAGGTGGTGGTGTTTCAGTCTCCCAAGTGCTTTGGTATCGTTTACGAGGTGGATGATCCTGCAGCCTGTATCAGCAGCGTTGCTCAGGTTCCTGCTGTACAGTCATCATGCCCCACAATTTACGACCTCCGTCGCACGACCAGAATGTCGCACTTCACCAGCTGAAGGATTTCGGCTGCGACGCTCCCGAGGAGGGCATGTGCGATGCCGGAGCGGCCATGTGTTCCGATGACCAGGAGATCCACGTCATGATCCTCTACGTGATACTTCAATAGGCCCTTGGCCTCGCCTCGCTGGGCGACGACATCAAGGCCCTCTGCACGTTCGCCGCACGTCTCCTCTATCCACTTGCGGCACTGCGCCAGCACCTCGTCATCTGGTGATTGACCCGCGGCGGCCGCCTCAATGGCGTGATAGAGCGTGACCACGTCGGCCGGGAACCACCGCAACGCTAGTTGCAACGCAGCTTGCGACGCCTCTGACAGATCGCTTGCCACAACCACCCGGCGGTAGGGTCCTGAGAGGCGCTTCTTGACCACGAGCACGGGCACCGGCGCGGTTCTTGTCAGCTCACCAATCAGCCGGCCCAAAACATCGCGCCCGTAAGGCTCGTCACGTGCTACCCCTCCGATCATCAAGTCGGTATCGTTCTGCAGGGCGGCTGCTTTGACAATCTCGTAAGGGTCGCCTGGCTTCACCTCGAGTTCCATGGAACCAGAGTCCCAGCCCGGGTATTCGCGCCGCAACTTGGTCTTGCCCCATTCGACCGGGTTAGCCGACCAGCGCCAGGATGATCCTTTCTGCCAGGAGGCGTATTGATGGCCTTCAATGGCATGAACGATGGACAGCCGGGCGTTCCACTCCCGTGCGAGCTGAACGGCGCGCTCGAAAGCCCTATCGCTCCGGGCACTGAGATCGGTGGCAAGGGTAATATGAAGTGGCAGACGCATGTAGGCCGAACTCCTGTGCTTGCGATAACTCCCGCTGTATAGCGTACTTTCTTTCGAGAGCATGAGGAAGCGTGGGGCAGTCAAGCGGCTGCCTGTCCGTGGTCCTTGGTGTTGTCGTTCACCATGCCGGGATACCAGTGTTCGAATGCGGCACGCAGCGAGCCATCCAAGGTTCTGGTGCGGGTCTGCAGGAGCAGATGAGCCCCGCGTCGGCTCCATTGCATCTGCTGCTTCTTGGCAAAGCGCTTGCTGACGACCGCGTTCACCGTTGCCTCAACAAAAGCCGAGGAGATCCGCTCGCCGGACCGGTAGCGCTCGCCATAGTTGATCAGGCTTGACTCGTTGCTTGCGATGTAGACCTGGAACGCCCGCATAGCCGTCCTGAACTTGCGCAAGTTGGGATAGCGACTGTCGATAGCTTCCAGATCGAGCACCAGATCATCGATGGCCTCGCGGGCTCGATAGGTATTGCCATGCCAGAGGAACCACTTGATCCGGCGCAGCTCATCGAGAGCCGCCATCCCATCATCCTTGTCATGGTGCACCAGTCCCTGAGCAAACTGGCGCAGGACTGTGATCCGCATCGTAATGTGGAACCAGTCGAGGACGTGCTCGCTGCACGGACTGATCCGCTCAGCGAGGGAGCGGACCTCGTCCCCGCCATCTGTGATAAAGGTCAGATCCTGATCGGCCTGGAAGCCTTGGCGCCTGAGATGATCGATGATGCGACGCTGCGGCTTGCGATCATAGCCGTGGACAAAACCGATGTACCGAGCCTCTCCTTCTTCGGGCATGGACCGGCCGACGATCAGCTCGAAATTCTTCTTCCTGTCGCGCCAGTCGCGGATGTAGCCGCCGTCCAGGCCGACAACCATCCGTCCATCGGGGACCGGCAGATCCTCCCAATCGCGAGAGTCCGTTCCCTCCATGAACGAGGTCCGCTGCTCAGCGAGGCAGCCCTCCATCCGCTCGGCGGTGCGGAGCACATGCTGACGTACCGTCGTCGCGTTGACGCCGCTCGCGATAGGAAGCACGTCGGCCAGGAGATCGGCGGCTGCCGCATAGGGGACAAGCGAGGCCCAGCGGGTCTCGAGGTACAGGCGCTCCGGCGCAACATGGTCAGGGAGCAACTGCGTCAATGGCGAAATGGTTGCCCGACCATTGGTCTGCCGCTCCTTGGGGAGGTAGTAGCGGGGGCTCTTGAGCCGGACATCGCCAAACAAGGTCCGGAAAGTGAGCGGGTAGCTGCCCTTGCACCGGAGCTTCCGACCGCCGCCTTGGCAGTGCCGGTGTTTCTCGAGCCAGCCATTGACCTGAGCCTCGACAATCCGCTGCTGAGCGGCTGCCAGCAGGGCCTTGCTCTCGGCCAGGGATAGGCCCAAATCCTCAGCCCGCTCGGTGATCTTGGTCAGAGCTGCGACCTCCTCCGCGTCGCCAACGGTACCATCGTCTCCGATGATCTGAAGCATGATCCTGACCTGCATGGAACCTTCCGTGCGCTCTTGAGAAAGCCGGGCGCCTTTGCTGGCCATTGGAGCGCACGGCTTCACCACTGTTGATGCATGAGGTCGAGATACTCGGCGTTCCTTAGCCGCCCGTTGACGTCCTTGCGCGAGAACGGCTTGCCCTGCCATCGTTGACGCACCTCAAGGCGTTCCAGAGCCTCCCGGACCTGATCGACTTCCTCGGCGCCGATAGAGGCGCCTGTGCTCCGCTTCAGAGCGAGCTGATCAACGAAATTGGCGAGGACGGCGAAGTCCCGACTGGTTTCCGGAGCGGCCCAGGCCTCACGCCGGGCCTGAAAGCCAGGCACTCCGCCGCAATCCTCTGGCGGACAGGATCCATCCCCATCCAGGCAGATAGGATAGCCTCTTCCAGGGTCAGCCTCATGCCGGCTCTCGAGGCGCACCTCGTGCTTCCATGCACCATTGAGATCGTACTCGTAGCCAAAGCGCATCCCTGAGCGGAGGCGAAGCTCGGAGAGCGGAACATCCGGAGACTGCGCCGCCAACTCCAAGGAGCTGAACCGCCGGGCTCGAAGAGTGAACTGGAACAGGTGGATGCCCTCCCAGCCCATCACGACCTGAATGACACCATGCAACTCTCGCAGGGTCATGCTGGCTGGCACCTGAACCCGCCGCCAGATCATGGGGCTGATCCCGAGCAGCCAAATCTTGAACTGCAGAATTTCCAGAGCTGGAGAAGGATCAGGCGGCTCGGGTTTGGATTGAGTGCGCTTTGGCAAATGAAGGTGCCTCGCAACCTTGTTTCGTCTGGCCGGAAACCTTGTACCGCCGATCCGTTACCAGTCTGCCCCACACTTCCTCATGCTCTCGTTGACCGGCCCTGACGCCCATGAATGAAGTGCTCGTGCGGTGCGTACCATTCAATCAGTCCGATCACCACCGCGCCCGCGAGAAGCGCTGCCGCAACGCTTGCGACAGGGGCGACTTGTCCCTCGATCTGGGCGCGGGCGGCATCAAGCCCGCGCAGGAGCAGCGAGAAGAACGCAGCCGCTGTCATCACGCCAGCCGCGAAGCCGAGCATAGCGTCCTCGGTTCTCGGGGAGATGCGCTTGACCAGCAGCAGAGGCAGGGCCCCGAGCCCGGTAGCGGCGCCGGCAGCCGCGCTGGCACCAACAGCAATGAGAACGTTCGAGGCCATCATCACATCACCGAGCTCATGGTCAGAACTAACAAACGCTGCGACCACCACGTATGGATTCACCGGATCCCGGCGTGTCTTGCGAAATCACAGAGGCATCAAAGTTGCCCGACGAGGCTACCAGATGTGTAGGGAAACTTCAGATGGGGTTCATGGGAAGCGGGGCGGCAGATCGATCAATAGGTCAGGACATCCGGAGCACGCCGACTGCTCGGGTCATAAAGAGCCCCATATGTCCTCCCGAGCACAACGCCGAAAAGCAGGTGAAGCGCAAGGGAACCTATGTTGATCGGAGCATACGCACTCGGCTCGACGTACCAAGCCCCAGCTAAGCCCACGCACCAAATGATGGCTCCAAACAGTGCACCCTTGCCCCAAGAGGGACCAGGGAGGATAGGGCTTAAAAGCGCAAACAACATGCCCCAGAGAAATGTTCCCACCCCGAAGTGGATGACCCAACTCAACCCGATGGGCTGAATGACAATTCCATTGGTGATGAGGAGCGGGTCCGGCTCAGGGAAGACGCCGACCGTCCAACCAAGCACGATGACCCCGGACACGACACCTGCGGCAACAAGCCCTGAGATTATGCCTCTGCCGAGATCAATCATCACTCCTCCTTCCGGCAACGCTGAAGTTCGTCCGATCCTAATATGATCCGACACCTAATGGATGGATGGTGGCAGCCGTCCCGTCGCGCCTGTAACGACAGCAAGGTCCTCCAAGCAGGGCCACGGAAATCTGCTGGTCGGCTGCAGCCGAGCGAAACGTACTTGGAGCTTGTTCGTGATGTGACGTTCGGCTTGGATGCATGGGTCTCACCAGGAGCTCTGGCGCGAGCGCGCAGCTCGCTCGCGCCCCTGAGTGGTGATTTCAACAATACGGCCACGTCCGGTCTCTTCGGGTCTGAACACGCGCACCAAGCCTTGGCGTTCAAGGGCCGCCACGAGCGAGTAGGTTGTCCCAAGAGGAAGCTGCAGGCGCGACGAGATATCCTGAACGGGCGTGCGCGTGCGTCGTGCGACATCCCTCAACACATCGGGGCCATGGATCCGGACAGCTCGCCCCCCGCGACTGAAGAGGCCCGAGAGCCGGTTCGTCACCGGCAGGCGGGACAGGAGACGCTGCGCTGGACGAGCCGCGGGGAGCCTCTGCAAGGAGCCGCTACGCCACGCTATGAATGCGAGCGCTCCGGCAGCTGCGCTGGCAAGCGCCCCCACCATCAGGCCGGATGGGAGATCGCCTAAGGCGCCATGCCGTCTCTTGCGAAACTCCTCGATCTTCTCCTCCGCGAATACATGGCGTATCGCTCGGATCGCTTCCGGGTTCAGGACCTCGCGTGCCAACGGCTGCAGCTCGTGCTGCTCCCGATGAAAATGGCGATCAAGCAGGTAGGTGAAATCCTCGAACTGCTGGGTCCATTCTCGGCTGCTCTTGTCACCGATCCGGGAAAGGTGCCTGAGCTGCTTCTTAATCTGCTTGTGCTCATCTTCGAGCTCATCGATCAGGCGCTTCGCCCGCTTATCATCCTCGAGAGCGTCATAGAGGCTGTCCTCCTCAGCCTCGATATGTCGCCGGAGCTCGCCGTCGAGTTCATCGAACAGTCGGTCGCGGCTCCTGACACCAGCGCCCGGGATCGCGCGGAGGATATCCTTATGAAGGCTCACGATATTGGCATGATCGTTCGCGATCAGGTGCCAGAACTCCATTGCGTCGCTCCTCGGTCTGAAGGCGAGGATCAACGGAAGGATGCGAGCCCCGGTTCCGGCCTCGAAACTGGCTATCTCGAGTGGATGAACCTTTTACCCGGCCGGGACTTGATCCCGTCGATGGCAGGCGGGACATGGTGAGCCATGATCATTCGGTGTTACCTGCTCGCGTCTTCGCTGGCACGGTTGATCCATCGGGAGCGCGGGACGGCCCGCGTGGTGGAAGGATCCTTCCGCACGCGGTCGGGCCAGATTCTGAGCGTGCAGGTGGAGAATGACGTTGGTCGTCTTGATCTGGTTCATGGCGTAGCCCAGCCATGGCCGAGAGTGAACCGCAGCCCGGTGCCGCCCGGGCACGCGGACGCGCTCCTGGATGTGGCTGAGGGAAGGATCGCCTACGAGCGCTCGCGGATGGTCGTCGCCGGACGCGAGATCCTGGTTGACAGGCTTGGAACCGCGTCGGAGCCGGGTCGTATCGTCATCGAGTTCGACAATGAGGATCAGGCCGGACACTTTGCTCCGCCGCAATGGTTCGGACCTGAGATCACCCTGATGGACCGCACTTCTGCGGCCGAGGGGATCCGAGTGGACGACGATGAACTCATCTCAGATGCGGCGCTTAATGATCTGCTGGATGTCTTGGAGGGCTTTGAAGGCTTAGGGCCAGGACGTTCCTCCGCGCCGGCGTCCGACCGAATCAGCCGTCCCGATTCCCCGAGAGATGCCGTTTCCGATGAGATCCACAGGAAGGCAACAGATGGATCTGCGGACGTTCGAGCCGCTCCTGCAACGATCACGGCTACGCTGCGAGAGGCTTCGTCAGCGCAAGTCGTCTTCAAGGAAGGGGCGCAGAGCACGCAGGTTCAGATCAACGCAATCCGGGTCCGGGAGACCGCGATCCTACTCCAGGAGGGAGAGGAGGAACCGGATGCCTGACACGGCATTCACTCCGAGCCTTCAACGCCGATGCAGGCCAACCCGACCGCCACGAGGTTTCCATGACGCATGACAGCAGATTGCCCGTCCGCCTCCGGGCCAATGTGATCGGAGGAGCTCTGCTTCTCCTCGCTTCCGCCGCTCCCGTCCCTGCCCTCGCACAGCAGGTGCCGACGGATTTCACCGCCATTGTCAAACAGAAGATGCCTTCGGTCGTCGCGGTCACGACGAAGCAGCGAGTGGAAGAGCGGCAGCAGCGGGCGCAATCCACACCAGACGATCAGGATCTGCCTGATCTTTTCCGCCGCTTTTTCGAGGAGCGCTCCAGCCCTGAGCGGCAGCAACCTAGACAGGGCCTCGGGTCAGGGTTCGTGATCAGTGCGGATGGCTACATCGTGACCAACAACCACGTCATCGAGGATGCCGACGACATCCATGTCGCGTTCGGTGAGAACAGCCCGGTTCCCGCAAAGCTGGTGGGGCGGGATCCGGCCACCGACATCGCCGTGCTGAAGATCGAGCCTCAGCCCAACATGGCCGTGACCACCTGGGGCAACTCGGACGCGGCCGAGCCTGGCTCGTGGGTGATCGCCATCGGCAGCCCCTTCGGCTTGGGCGGCACCGTCACGGTGGGCGTCGTGTCGGCCCGCTCGCGTGACATCCAGTCCGGTCCCTTGGACGACTACATCCAGACCGATGCCGCCATCAACCGCGGCAACTCGGGCGGGCCGCTGTTCAACGCCCGCGGCGAGGTGATCGGCGTCAACACCGCCATCTTCTCGCCCGTGGGGGCCAACATCGGCATCGGCTTTGCCGTGCCCTCCAGAACGGCGCAGACTGTGGCCGAGCAACTCATCCGCACGGGCCGCGTCGAGCGCGGCTATGTCGGCCTGCGGCTGCAGGAGATCACCCCTGCGATTGCCCAGGCGCTCGGGCGGCCGGACGACAAGGGCGTGCTGGTTGCCTCCGTGGAACCGGGCGGTCCTGCTGAGAAAGCCGGGATCAAGTCCGGCGACGTGATCACCCGCATCGGAGACCAGGCCGTCGAGAGCGGTCGGGATCTCACACGCACGGTTGCCGGCCTGAAGCCCGGCACGCAGGCGCGCCTGACGGTGGTGCGGGGCGGCAACACGCAGGAGATCACGGTGGCCGTGGGCCAGCGTCAGGAAGAGCAAGCGGCCCAGGGGGACGCTCAGCAAGGCTCGGAGGCGGAGGGCAAGCGGCTTGGCGTCGCTTTAGCCCCGATCGACGAAGAGGCACGTCGCCGATTGGGCTCAGACGCCACAGGGGTGCTTGTCCAGCAGGTGGCGCCTAACAGCCCGGCGGCCGAGAACGGCATCCGTCCAGGCGACGTGATAGTCTCGGTCAACAACCGTGACGTGACCCGGCCGGCGGATGTTGCGCAAGCCTGGTCGCAAGCGCAGAAAGACAAGAAACCGGTCCTGCTGCGCGTGAAGCGCGATGGTCAGTATCTCTTCGTCGCCGTGACGGCGTGATCCATCTCTGAAAGGAGGATACGAGAATGGCCCGCAATCCCCTCACACCCTCCCGCACCGGGTTTGGCTTGCTGGGCGGGAACGATCCCTTCCTGTCGCTTCACCGCGAAATGAACCGCCTCTTTGATGATGTCCTGCGTGGTACCGGCCTACCCGCTGCGGGCGGCAGCCAAGGCCAGGGCGGTGTCGGCAACTTCGTCAACGCCAGCATGAATGTGTCGGAAACCGAGAACGAGATCCGCATCACCGCGGAACTGCCCGGCGTCACCGAACAGGACATCGATGTGAGCCTCGACGACGACGTGCTCACCATCCGGGGCGAGAAGAAGTTCGAGCAGAAGAACGAAAAGGAGAACTTCCATTTCGTCGAGCGCTCCTACGGCACCTTCCAACGCTCCGTGCGCCTGCCCTTCCCGATCAACCCGGAACAGGTGCAGGCGCACTTCGAGAACGGGGTGCTCACCGTGACCCTGCCGAAGACGGCCCAGCAGGAGCGCTCCCGCCGCATTCAGGTTCAGGCCCGCGGGGCCGGAGGCCAGAGCGCCCAAGGTGGGCATGGCCCCACAGAAGGCGGGAGCGGTCAGGGTGGACAGGGTGGCGGAACGCCGGACAACACCCCGGGCGGCGCCAGCACCTGAGCAGACGGACCGCGCATTATGCAACCATCTGAAGAGGGGGATCACCCCAGCACCAACGGGACCGATCCCCGCTCGCCGATGGGCACCGGCCGGGCCGCCGCGGCCGTGGACCACGCCCTGCGCGAAACCCGTGAGGCGTGGCCGGGCCTGAGCACCTACGAGCGCTTCGAGCAGGTCGTCTCGCTCGTCCTGACCGGCCTGATCAGCCTTGTGATCGCGGCGGCGCTCGTGAACCTGACGTTCTGCATCCTCATGTTGGTGCTGTTCGGGCTGCTCGACCCGGCCGAGACCGGCGTGTTCCAGGCGATCTTCGGCATGATCTTCACCGTGCTGATCGCCCTGGAGTTCAACCACTCGATCATCGGCGTCCTGCACCGCAAGGAAAGCATCGTGCAGGTGCGCACGGTGGTGCTGATCGCCTTGTTGGCGCTCGTGCGCAAGTTCATCATCCTGGACGCGACCAAGACCGAGCCGCTCACCATCATCGGCTTGGCCGCGGCCATCCTGGCGCTGGGCTCAGTGCACTGGCTTGTGCGCGACCAGGACCGGAAGGACGCCGCGGTTAGGGAGCATGAAGGCACAGCGGCAGAATAAGTCACCTCCGTTGGCTTCGGGTCTGGTCACCAACCGAGATACTCCGACAGCCCTGCTCCCGGTGCAAGGAGAGCGAACGCCCAGATGAGGGCCGAGGCGACGTTCACTGCCATGAACAGCGGCAACTGCATGCCGAAAACGCCCGCGACCAGGGGAACCACAGCCCGCGCCGGACCGAAGAAGCGGCCGATGAACACGCCCCAAATGCCGTGTCGGCAGAAAAAGCGCTCACCCTTGCCAACAAGCTGCGGGTGGGTTGAGAGCGGCCAGATCCTGTAGATGGACGTCTTGAAGCGCCGGCCGAGCGTATAGGACACCACGTCGCCGGTGGCTGCCCCAATGGCCGCGCCGAGCCAGAGCGGCCAGAACTCCAGGTCGGCCACCCCAATGAAGGCGCTGATCGCAATCAGGATTACAGTGGCGGGCACAAACAGCGACAGGAAGGCGACCGACTCGCCGAACGCCAGCGCAGCGACGATGAAAGGCGCCCAGGACTGGTTCTGCCGCACGAACTCGACAATGCTGGTCTGGATCGTTTCAATGTCCATGGGTAGCCTGCACTTTCCGCCTGAACACGTCCTTGATGGCCTCGGGCTGCATTGCCCAATCCGGTGCGACGGGCCGCCCCTCCCAGTCCAACAGCCGATGCAGCATCGCGTCGAACAGAGCTTTGGCCGCCGCGTCGCGCCTGGCCTGCCGCCGGATGCGCGCACCCACCCGGTTATCGATCGGCCGCACGATCTCCATTGGATCCCCGTGAACCGGTGCCGCCACGACGTGATCAGCGACGAGCTTCAGCTGCTGATACCAGTCAAGCAAGTTGAGCCGGGCATGCTGGTCCACGACGTGTCCTGCAATGGTGGTCTTGCCGGTCAGCCGGAACTGGCGCGCCAGCCGTTCGGCTGTCTCGAACAGGTGGTCATGGCCTTTCCTAGTGCCAAAGATCGCAGCCACCTCGTTGGAGAACTGGTGCCTTCGACGGGACCGTTCGTCGAGTGTCAGAGGCCACTCATCGTAGTAGCCATCGTTGATCCGACGCCGAACCTCCGAATAGAGATCAAGCTTCGGCTCTGTCCTGACGAGGCCATGGACATTGTAGGGATTGGCCTCGATCACCTTGGTGCCGGACGGGAACTCATACTGGATGGCGGCCACATACTCGGCCTCTTCGCGCGTGTCGGCATCGACGATCACCGACAAGGTGCGGCAGCTGCCGGGTGGCCTGTAATGAACACGGAATTCCAAACCGGCCTCCCGGAGCACCACGAATAAACACCGAGACGGGCTTCGTGTGCCCTCGCCCTCGCGGCTTCGGTTACGCTACCTCTAAGCCTTGGCGGGTCCGATGTTGTCGGCCATCTGGGCTCCGCGGGTGCCCAGCGGCTGGGGCGGACCCTCCGTCGTGTCCTGCGCCGTCTGGTGCTCCATCTCGGCGTTGATCTCGGCGCCCAGCAGCACGATGACGCTCGACAGCCAGATCCAGGTCATGAAGCCGATGGCGGCGCCGAGCGAGCCGTAGGTCTCGTTGTAGCTGCCGAAGTTCGAGACATACCACGAGAACAGCATCGAGCCGGCAAGCCATAGCACCGCCGCCACGATGCCGCCGGGCGTCACCCATTTCCACTCGGCCTTGTCGCGGCTTGGCCCATAGCGGTAGAGCACCGCCAATCCCGCAACCACCACGGCCAGGAGGATTGGCCAGCGGGCCAGGGAGAGAAGCCACTCAACGGCCGCGCCCAAGCCGACGAAGTCGAGCACGACCGGCAGCACGACAATGCCGGCCAGTGCGACAAGCACGAACGCGATGGCGGCGAGCGTGAACGTGAGGGACTGGGCATTCAACCACAGGAAGCTGCGTTTCTCCTCCTCGTCGTAGACGATGTTGAGGGCGTCGAAGACCGCCTTCATGCCGGCATTGGCACTCCAGAGTGAGATTACGAGGCCGATGATGAAGCTGAGCCCCAGCTTGCCTCCGCCCGCCGAGGCGATGCGCTTCACCTGCTCGCCGATGATCTCCATGGCGCCGCCCGGCAGCACGCCCGCGAGCGCATTGAGATGGTCCTGGATGGTCACTGGGTCAGCAAACAGGCCGTAGATCGACACCAGCGCGGCAATGGCGGGGAAAATGGCCAGCAGGGCGTAGTAGGTCACGCCAGCAGCGACCGACATGATCCTGTCTTGGCTGAACTCCTCGTAGGTCCGCCACAGGATGTCCTTCCAGCCGAGGCTCGGGATCTGGGTCGGGGTGTTGGCCTCGCGACCGCGCCCCTTCTCGTCCGCAGCCTCCCTAGGAGCATGGGCCTTGCCCCCGAACCCGGCTGCCTGTCCTTCGGACGTGCGCTCAGCCTGCCGCGCTAGGGGCTTGGCTGTCGCTCGGTTTCCGGGCGATCCGCCGATGACAAGCCTGATCAGCGCCCAGCCCAGAACGGCGGCTCCGACCGTCGACAACATGGATGGGCCTTGTCCATTCGGGCGCCCCTGGGGTGGTGGAGTGATGGCGGTCATGGCAAGCGAAATCCTTGAGTCGAAAAGCCGCTCGCGAAGAGCTTGGCAGGCGATCCAACCACGGACGGCGGCCGACGGTTCCAGGCGGCATTACCCTTGGGCGACGCCAGTTCTTAGGCCAAGGATCACAGGGTTGGCTCCTAAGGGGCGGCTACAATGGGACCTGCTTTTGGTAAGGTTCAGGTTGGCACCATGTTGCCAGCTCGAAGCGGAGGAAAAGGATGGACGCGCTCGTCTTCGTGAGCCGGGGCACCATTGGACGATGGGACATCTACGCCCGCGATCCGAAGGACCTGCTCCTCGGCACGATTGAACAGGAGGACAACCAGCTGCTCTACATCGATGCGGCGACTGATCCGCTGACCGGGTGTCACTTTGCCTTTAACTTTGAGATTCGTCGCGTTGGGTGCCGAAAAGCAAGATTCTTTGCCCTTAAAGACGAGATGCCGATCAGGTTTGTTCGGTGCTCTTTGATCCTGCGTGTGAAAGCGGTGCTGTATCTGGCGCGATACGATCGACGGTGGCGAGCCAACGGGCTTCCTTGTGATAGGTCCGGAGCAAGGCGATCTTGGCGAACTCTGTCAGGTCCCGTTTCATCTCCATCGCAGCCAGCCGCACACCCCTGTAAACGCTGTCTCACTTTTAGGGGGAAAAATCTCGATTTTATCGGCAAAATCTCACATTTACCGGCAAAGGCTTGCCCTTGATTTTGTTGAGTTCCTTATCTCG
>NZ_FMVJ01000029.1 GCF_900102135.1 Microvirga guangxiensis | reverse complement strand
TGCGAGGTGAGGTCATCAGGCCTCAACGAGACAACCTCAATCCAGGTCCATAACAGCCTCTAGTTCGCGCAATTGCCTCATATGGGTTTGCTGTTAAATCCTAAATCGCATGTCTGCTGTCGTAACGTAAGCGCTGTCTGGGTCCCACCTTACCTTTGCGGACCTGAGGGGCGAGACTAACGATCTCTGATTGGGGATCGTTTTATGTGTAAGCATACGGTGAGGGCCGCAGGGTAAAGGATCAGGCGCCGGACAGCTTGGAGTCGGTTCTGTCGATCTGATCCTTGATCATCTCGCGGAGCATCCCGATCCCGGCCGGAGTAAAGGCACGGGTTTCGCCATCGTTGATGTCGTAGACCCACAATGCCCCGTCTTCGGGCTCCAGCTCATCCGAGAAATCCCAGAGCAGGTCTTCGTCCCGCTCCAGCATCTGAGCCACATATCCGATGGTGAAGACATGTGAGATCGCGGCCATCGTCAGGCGGCCACCGCTCGCTGGTTGATGCTTTTCCACTCCCAGGGCAGCAGCTCGTGCAACCTGCTCTGTGGTGTGCCGGCAATGCGGGCCAGCACGTCGGCCAGCCAGGCCAGCGGATCAACATCATTGAGTTTGGCGGTCGCAATCAGCGTCGTCATCGCCGCCGCCCGTTCAGCTCCCCGTTCCGAGCCGGCGAACAGCCAAGCCTTACGGCCCAACGCAAACCCGCGCAGCGCCCGCTCGGCGGCATTGTTGGTCAGGCAGATGCGGCCGTCCTCGACAAAGCCGGCAAACCGCTCCCAGCGCCGCAGCATGTAGTCGATTGGTTGCAGGACCAGGGCCGAGCGCGACAGGCGCGAACGCTCAGTTCGCAGCCACTCTTCCAGATCCGTCAGAAGCGGCGCGCTCTCGGTCCGCCGGATCCGCAGGCGCTTCTCGGCGCTCAAGCCGTTGATCGTGCGCTCAATCTCAAACAGTTCATCAATGCGCTTGACCGCCTCCAGGGCGATCGGCGAGATCGCCGGCGCCTTCCGGCCACGCCGGGCATTGGCCGCAATGTCGGCCAGCTCAAAGAACTGCCGTCGCGCATGGGCCCAACACAAAGCGGCGGTGATCGGGCCTTGCGGACGGGCAGGATCATACAGCCCGTTGTAGCCGCTGTAAGCGTCGGCCTGCAGGATGCCGCTGAAGGCCTGAAGATGCCTCGCGGGATGCTCGTGCCGGCGATCACGCGAGGCATAGTAGAGCGCCGCCGGCGGCGCCCGGCCACCAAACGGCCGGTCATCGCGGACATAGGTCCAGATATGCCCCTTCACCGTCTGGCCTTTGGCCAGGATCGGCACCGTGGTGTCGTCCCCATGCAGCCGCTCGGCCGCCAGCACATGCGCCTCGATCAGGGCATGGAGCGGCTGCAGTGCCAGGGTGCAGGCGCCGACCTGGTCGGCGAGCGTCGACACGCTCAGGTCAATGCCCTCGCGGGCATAGCGCTCGCTCTGCCGATTGAGCGGCTGATGCTGGCCGAACTTCTCGAACAGGATCTGAGCCAGGAGATTGGGGCCGGCAAAGCCCCGCGGCGTGACATGGAACGGCGCCGGCGGCTGGGTGATGGTCTCGCAGGCCCGACAGGAGAAGCGCTCGCGCACGGTCTGGATCACCTTCCACTGACGCGGGATCACCTCCAGGGTCTCAGTGACATCCTCCCCCAGCTTCGACAGCTTGGACGAGCCGCAGCAGGGACAGCTGTCAGGGGCTGGAATGACGACCCGCTCGCGCGGCAGATGCTCGGGAAAGGGCTTGCGCACCGGATGCCGGCGCTGGATGGACTTCAGTGTCGGTGTTTGCGCCGCGGCTTTCTCGGCCGCCAGCTCGTCCTCGGTGGCGGCAGCCTCGAGGTCTCCCAGCTGCAGCTCCATTTGCTCCAGGAGGCGGGCCTTACGCTCCGAGCTCCTGCCATAGAGCTCGCGCCGCAGCTTCTCGATCTGGAGCTTGAGATGGGCGATCAGCGCCTGCGTGCTGGACGTCTCCGCCTGGGCGCGCGCCGCAAGCGCTTCAGCCTCCAGGCGCGCGGCACGCTCGGCGCGGATCATCGCATGGGCAGCGGCTAAATCGGACGGGAGAGATTCAGGTTCAGGCGTCACGAACCCAGTGAATCACAGCCCGCGACAATTGCAACCAGGCAACGCTCACCCGACCGAGGTTGGACGCCAGGCTTGCTGCGGATTGCGCCAGTCGATGCCTTCCAGCAGGTAGCCGAGCTGGGCGGCAGTGATCGCCACCGTTCCATCCGCTGGTGAAGGCCACAGGAAATGGCCTCTCTCCAACCGCTTCGTGAACAGGCACGCGCCTTGTCCGTCATGCCAGATCACTTTGATCAGATCACCCCTGCGTCCGCGAAAGACAAACAGATGCCCGCTGAGCGGATCGCGGCGCAGGATCTCCTGCACCTGCAGGGCCAGACCGGGAAAGCCCTTCCTCATGTCGGTGTGGCCGGTGGCGAGCCACACGCGCACCCCGGTGGGGACCGGGATCATCGCAGCCCCTCCAGGAGACGGAGAACTCGCATCAGGGCATGTTCGTCGCACTCCCGGCTCATCAGGACGCGCCAGCCGCTTGGGCTGACAATCTCGACGGGATGACAGACGGGCTCTGGCCTGGTCTCCGGCAGATCCGGCACGATCTTCGCGGGCACGAACCCGGGCTCGTCACCGAGCCGTCCTTCGCGATAGGCCTTGCGCCAGGCGAACAGGAGTTGGTTCGAAATCCCGTGCCGCCGCGCGGTGGCCGAGGCCAGCCGGGGAGCCGACAGGCTCTCCTCAACGATGCGGATCTTCTCGCTCTCTGACCAGCGCCGGCGACGGCCTGTATCTACGATCTCGAGGCGGGTGATGGGATGACTGTCAGTAAGGATATCCATACCGACAGTCAGCTCAATTAGGCATGCTCTCGCAAGGCGTCCCTCGGCGGAGGCTTACTTTTATGTCGATGGTTGACCATATGCTTGAGCCGCCGCGGCCGGTGCGGCGTCTGGAAGTGATCACCGGAGTTGGCGGACGCCGACGCTGGTCGGCGGACGAGAAGGCGCGGATTTTGGTGGAGGCGATGGCGCCGGGTGCGGTCGTCTCCGACGTGGCCCGCCGGCACGGCATCTCGCCCCAGCACCTGTTCACCTGGCGTCGTCAGGCTATGCGCGAGGCAGACGATCATCCTCTCGCCTTTACCCCGGTTCTTGTCGCCCCTGACACGCCGCAGTCTGCCCCGCCAGCCCGTCGTGAAGCGGTGATCAAGATTGTCGTGGAGGGCGCCGTCAACCGCGTCCCGTCCGGCGCCGATGGAACGACATTGGCCCGCGTGCTGCATGCGCTCAAGAGCCTGCGACGATCGGGCCAACCGGCACTGTCCGCGTCCTGGTGGCGACCAAGCCCGTGGACTTCCGTAAGGGCGCTGACGGATTGGCCGCCCTCGTGCGCGACACCATAGCAGCCGATCCGTTCTCCGGAGCTGTCTACGTGTTCCGAGCCAAGCGGACTGGAGTGCGCCCCACGAGATGGACAGATCGGCACTGAGGAATTGACCGGGGCTGCCGGGCTTTAGGAGACTGAAGCCCATGGCAAAGCACCGCA
>NZ_FMVJ01000002.1:582241-722408 GCF_900102135.1 Microvirga guangxiensis | reverse complement strand
TGCGAGGCCTGCACAGGACCGTTCCGGCTCCCCTCATTCACGACGCCTCGCGAGCGCGCCCCCTCCTGGAGCCGGATGCCCACAGCTATAGCCCAGCTTAGGACAACAGTCAAGAACAAAGTAAGAACATAACATCCGCTGCCGTGCTTGGATGAGGCGCGTGTTTCCCTCCCCCTTGCGGGGAGGGGCAGGGGTGGGGGTCGATCGACCGAGTAAGACCTCAAACCAGTGAAGCTGTGATCTCCTATCCCGGTGGGGGAGGTCGAGCGCTGTCTGGAGAGGGCGGTCCCTCCCCCCCTGCCCCTCTCCCACCCGGGAGAGGGGAATGCTGTAGAGCCGTCATGTTCACTAGAGCAGACGCAGCGCTCCGACTTTACGACCCCCACCCCTAACCCCTCCCCGCAAGGGGGAGGGAAACACGTTTCATCCGTCACACGATCCCGGGTTTTGCTCCGCGCCCCAGGATGACGTGCGATGCAACCCGCCTGACGTCACGCTTCAGGTTGAGACAGGTGGCGTGTTGAGGCCTCTGCTGCGTCGCTGTGCGATAGGCCCGGGATTTTACGAGGCCTTTTGCAGGGCCTCCAGATCCGCCCCGCGAATGGCATCGAGGTTGCGGGTGATCTTGGCGGCATCCCAGTCCCACCAGCGGATCGCCAGAAGGTCCGCAATCACCTCATCGGAGAAGCGCTTTCGGATGATCCTGGACGGATTGCCGCCGACGATGGCGTAGGGCGGCACATCGGCGGTCACGACGGCCTTCGTGGCGATGAGGGCGCCGTCGCCGATCGTGATCCCCGGCATGATCGTGGCTTCCTGTCCGATCCACACATCGTTGCCGATGACGGTGTCGCCTTTGAACCCTGCCTTGATCGTGGCCCAGTCGAAACCCTTCTCCCATCCCTCGCCGAAGATGTTGAACGGATAGGTCGAGAAGCCTGTCATGGCGTGATTGGCGCCATTCATGATGAAGGTGACACCCGTAGCGATGGCGCAGAATTTTCCGATCACGAGCCTGTCCCCCATGAAGTCGTAATGGTGCTGGACGCAGCGGCTGACGAAATGCTGCGGGCCTGCCGGATCGTCATAATAAGTGAAGTCGCCGACCTCGATATTGGGCTGATCGATGAAGGCCTTGAGAAAGCCGACGCGAGGCTGGCCGGTCATCGGATGCGGATTGTTGGGATCGGGACCGTGCATCGTCGTTCTCCAAGACAGTAGACCAAAAGAAAATCCCCGGGGGCGGCCCGGGGATCATCATTCTCAGTGATTTTGCGTCAACCTTTTGCCGGGCTGGTCTTTCGGCTGAAGGTCTTGCGCAGGTTGTCCCACAACTCGATCTTCACGCCGTTCTTCCGCATGATGAAGCCCTGCTGGAGAACGGAGAGCAGGTTGTTCCAGGCCCAGTAGATCACAAGACCTGCGGGGAACGAGCCGAGCATGAAGGTGAAGATCACCGGCATCCAGGCGAAGACCTGCTTCTGCACCGGGTCCGGCGGCTCCGGATTCATCTTCATCTGCAGCCACATGGTGATGCCCATGAGGATCGGCCAAACGCCGAGCATCAGGAACGGCCCAATCATCGGCACAGCGCCCGGGTTGTAGGGCAGCAGGCCGAAGAGGTTGAAGATGGAGGTCGGGTCCGGGGCCGCGAGGTCGCGGATCCAGCCGAAGAACGGTGCATGGCGCATTTCGATGGTGACGAAGAGCACCTTGTAGAGCGCGAAGAACACCGGGATCTGGATCAGCACCGGCCAGCAGCCTGCGACCGGATTGATCTTCTCCTTCTTGTACAGCTCCATCAGCGCCTGCTGCTGCTTCATCTTGTCGTCGGCATAGCGCTCACGGATCGAGACCATCTCCGGCTGCACCGCCTTCATCTTCGCCATGGAGGCGTAGGACTTGTTGGCGAGCGGGAAGAACAGGATCTTCAGGAGCACCGTCACGAGCAGGATCGCGATGCCGAAGTTTCCGAAGAGATGGAAGAAGAAGTCCAGCACCTTAAAGAGCGGCTTGGTGATGAAGTAGAACCAGCCCCAATCGATCATCAGATCGAAGTTCTTGATGCCGAGATTGTCCTGATAGGCGTCGATGGTTGCCGTTTCCTTCGCGCCCGCGAAGAAGCGCTGCGTGGCCTCGGCCGTTGCGCCCGGCTGGATGGTCTGCGACGCACCCTGCATGAAGGCATTATACGTGCGGCCCGCCTGGCTCTGCTGCGAGGTGAACGCGCCCTGATAGGTCATCGCCTGATCGGGGACGATGGTCGCCGCCCAATATTTGTCGGTGATGCCGAGGAAGCCGCCCTTCACGTTGTCCCAGGTCTTCTGAGACACGGTGGTGCCGGCAACCGGCGTTTCCTTGTCGAGGGTCTCGTACTTGATTTCCTGAAGGCCGTTCTCGCCCAGGACGCCGATCATGCCTTCGTGAAGCACGTAATAGCCAAGCGTCACCGGCTTGCCGTGACGGGAGACGAGACCGTAGGGCTGCAAGGCCACAGGGGCGGAGCCGCGGTTCTCGACCGTGCTCTTGACCGTGAACATGAACTTGTCGTCCACCGAAATCGTACGGCGGAAAACGAGACCCTGGCCGTTGTCCCAGGTCAGGGTGACCGGGGCCGAGGTGGTCAGCCGGTCGCTGTCGGCGGTCCACTCGGTATTGGCATTGGGAAGGCCGCCTGCCTGAGCGCCCACCCAGCCGAAATCGGCGTAATAAGGATTCTGCGTTCCCTCGGGGGAAAGGAGCACGATGTTGGCGCTGTTGGGGCTGACGGTCTCGCGGTAGTTCTTCAGGGCGACATCGTCGATGCGGCCACCGCGCAGGTTGAGCGAACCCTTGATGGACGGGGTGTCGATGGCCACGCGCTTGCTGCCGGCAAGCGCAGCCTCACGGGACAGGGTGACGGGCCCTGCCGGGGTGCTCGGCACCGTTCCGGGCACCGTCGGTGCTGCTCCGCCTGCTTGGCTCGGGCTCGCAGGCGGATTCGGGGCGTTGGGATTGACCTGCGTGGATTGCTGCTGCTGGGCAGCCTGGCGCTGTCTTTCGGCCTCGGGAGCCGCATAGAAATATTGCCAGCCCAGAAGGATCGCCAGCGACAGGGCGATGGCGAGGATCAGGTTTTTGTTGTCATCACGCATGGGAATGTCCGCGACGCTCGCCTTGTGAGGGAGGTGAGGAGGGGAGGGTACGATCCGAGAGGTGGGCGCTTTTCGGCTTGGTTACAACCCGCAGGGCGCGCCGGAGATCGTCGATGAGCACGTCGTAATCCGCCGTCAGAATCTCGCGTCGTCCAATGATGACGACGTCCGCATGGATCGCTGCGTAGTCCTGTGCCGCCATGGGGATGGCAGCTCGGAGCCGACGCTTGATCCGGTTGCGCTCGGTGGCGTGGCCTACCCGTTTCGTGACGGTCAGGCCGACCCGAAGGCCGCTTGCCGAGCTGTCGGAATCGGGATGGTCGCGCAGGCGGGCCTGCACACTCATCCGCTCGGTATGAAAGCGGCGGCCGGAGGCCGCCGCGACGAAGTCAGGTCTTTTCGTCAGACGCCCGATGGTCAGGTCTGCGCGAGGTTCGCGCATCGGGGGTCCTTAAGGTCGCTTACGCCGAAAGGCGCTTGCGGCCATGGGCGCGGCGAGCAGCAATGACCTTACGGCCGCCCTTGGTCGCCATGCGCGCACGGAAGCCGTGGCGGCGCTTGCGAACCAGCTTGCTCGGTTGATACGTCCTCTTCACGGCACATCTCCGGTCGAATGGGGCAGCGGTGCTCGAAGGCTCGCGCCCGTCTGGTTAGGTAAGGGGTTGCCCCCGAAACTGTCTCGAAAAAACGATCAGCGCCCCAGAAGAGCGCTGTCAGCTTGCGGGCTTATGAAGGAAGAGAGGGGCAAAGTCAACGCCGCTCTGGCCTTTATGCGGCAATCCGGCAGCCCGAGCTTCATTCCTGATCTTCTCGCCGGAGCCGGTGGGCCTGGAACGTCGGGAGGTTATATATGACCCGGTAACCGGGGGAAAGCGTGGCAGACGAGAGCGATGAGCCTGGGGCAGCGCCTGCCCGCCATGCCATCTGGCGATATCTCCCTCTCGCGGTCCTGATTCTGGCCCTTGGGGCGGTCTTTGCCACGGGCCTCCATCACAAGCTCAGCTTCGAGGCATTTCTCCATTATCAGGCGCAGTTGCGAGGCATGGTGGAAGAGCATCGCCTGGCGATGCTGGGCGGATTCGCGCTGGTCTATGTGACGGCCGTGACCCTGTCCCTTCCAGCCTCGGCTTTTCTCACCACCATCGGGGGCTATCTGTTCGGCTGGCTCTTGGGCGCAGCGGTCGCTTCCGTGGCAGCGACCCTTGGAGCCACGAATATCTTTCTCATTGCCCGGACCTCCCTCGGGCAGCCGCTTCTGAGGCGGGCGGGCTCCCGGATCCAAAGCCTGGCAGCAGGTTTCCGCAAGCAGGCATTCTCCTATCTTCTCTTCCTGCGGCTGCTGCCCGTCATGCCCTTCTGGTTGACCAACCTGGCCGCGGCCTTCTTCGGCATGCGGCTGACGAGCTATGTCCTTGCGACCTATCTCGGCATGGTCCCGATCTGCTTCGCCTTTGCCTTCGCAGGCTCGGGCCTCGACGAGGTCATCGCCCGTCATGAGCGGTCCCGCCAGCAATGCCTGGCGGCTGGACGGGCGGATTGCGCTTCGGGGTTCGAAGTCGAAAGCCTCATGACGCCCGAGTTGATGATGGCGCTCTCGGTTCTGGGAGCCTTGGCATTGGCTCCTATCGTGATCAGATACTGGCAGGGCAGGCGCGGCCGTGAGGAAGGCTGACACGTGCGGCAGGCTTTTCGGGCGGTCCTGGACGAACGGCTGCGGGGGCCGGCAGCCAGGAGAGCATTCAAGGTTTCGGAACGCGCCGGCTTGGTCTATCCCTACCTCACCTTCTCCGAGGTGACGTAGAGCATGGCGGTGGAGTTTCTGTGGCCTTCGGCCCAGAATCCTTCGATGCGGCGAATGATGGTCTTTCGCCGCTTGGGACGGGGCGGGCATGGGTGTCGAGCAGGCGCAATCGCTGACGTGGCGGATTTTGAGCCAATTCGGGCTCTCCGCGCGCCTGCTGCTGCTGACCGTCCTGTTCGTCATGATCGCGGAAGTGCTGATCTATGTGCCCTCCATCGCCAATTTCCGGCAGACCTGGCTGAACGACCGCCTGGCTGCGGCGCAGATCGCCGCCATGGTGCTGGATGCCGCCCCCGAGGAAAGCCTGCCTGAGGAGCTGGAGCTACGCCTTCTTCAGGGTGTCGGGGCCCAGGCCATCGCTCTTCGTGGAGGAGGGCGCCGGAGCCTGCTCGCCGTCGGCGACGCGCCGCCGGAAGTCGGCAAGAGCGTCGATCTGCGCGATGCCAGGTGGGTTGATCTGGTCGGTGACGCCTTCGCTGTTCTCTTCAGTCCGACCGACAAGCCGATTCGGGTGATCGGCCATGGCATGGGCGTCGAGTTCGTCGAGATCATCCTTGATCAACGCCCCCTGCGGAACGCCATGCTCGAGTTCTCGCGCAACATCCTGCTGGTGTCCCTTTTGATCTCCATGATCACGGCGAGCCTCGTTTATCTCACCTTGCAATGGGTCATCGTGAGACCCGTGCGGCGGCTGACCGGCAACATCGCGGAGTTTTCCGGCAATCCCGAGGATGCCTCCCGAGTCATCCGGCCGACGGACCGGGCCGATGAGATCGGCCTGGCCGAGCAGGCCTTGGCGCGCATGGAAACGACCTTGGCCGACGAGTTGCGGCAGAAGCGGCGGCTGGCCCAGCTCGGCCTTGCGGTCAGCAAGATCAATCACGAGCTGCGCAACATGCTCACCACGGCTCAGCTCCTCACGGATCGTCTCGAGCGGGTGAACGATGAAACGGCGCAGCGCGTCGCGCCCCGGCTGGTCGCCACCCTCGACCGCGCTATCGCCTTTTGCGAAACGACGCTTGCCTATGGCCGCGCCACAGAGCCCTTGCCGCAACGTCGGCTGATTCCCCTTGCTCCCCTGATCGAGGATCTCTCGAACCTCACGGATCTCGCTCCGGAAGTCGGGATAGCCTTCAGAGCCCATGTGCCGGAAGACCTGATGGTCGATGCGGACAAGGATCAGCTTTCGCGGGTGCTGGTCAATCTGGTGCGCAATGCGGTGCAGGCTTTGAGCCAGGCGGGGGCCTCCGAGGGCGAGCCGTGCATCGACGTCACCGCCAGGCGCGACGGGAATACCGTTACGATCCTCGTCGAGGATAACGGCCCGGGAATACCCGACCGGGTGAAGGCCGATCTTTTCACGCCGTTCCAGAGTTCTGCCCGCAAGGGTGGCACCGGTCTCGGGCTGACGATCGTGGCGGAACTGATCCAGCTCCACGGCGGTACGATCAGCCTCGACGAGGGCGAGGGCCATACCTGCTTCCGGATCACGATCCCCGATCGGGCCGCCGTGCAGGAGACAAATTGAGGCTTGTGCAAAATCTCTGCAAAGGAGGCTTGCCAAGCGCGCCAGAACCCTTTAAGTCACCCGCCTCGGCTGATGTTGCTTCCCGCAACGAACTGCCGACCAAGCGCCCGTAGCTCAGCTGGATAGAGCACCAGACTACGAATCTGGGGGTCAGAGGTTCGAATCCTTTCGGGCGCGCCATTTTCCTTTAAAGCACTAGAAGAAGCGACCTTATCTGCTCCAAACGCAGAATAAGGGATTCTGGGCGCATCGCGTTTCCATCGGCTGTTTCCCCATTCCCCGAAGTCGCGGCTCGTTTTCGATGGCTGCTTGGGAATCTCCTTTGATCCTGGGACCAAGCGGCGCGACTGCCGTCATCAAGGCTGGGCGCTGCCTTCTTGCGACCTTTGTGATTCCGAGAAGCCATTGGGCGATCATTGGAGGAGGAGCCAGCCGACTATCGCGATGGGGCCGATCACTCCCAATGAAAACGATGCGATATGGTGGACCATGACGATCATCCCTCGATGATCGATCCTCGCATGTTCATCGGTGATCGAACGTGAGCCACATCACACATAATCTCGTCCAGGCTTGCGCGATGGTGTGAACCTGGTGAATGCACCGATTCACAAATGCAGCTCCAGGTTTCTCATGTCTCTGCTCCGTCAGTATGGAGCACGACGTCGTCAGGCCGCATTCCGACCAACTCAGCATAGCGTTCCGGATCGGTGGCGCCTTCCGTATTGATGATGAAGATTCGGGACGTTTCATCGAGATGAAGGGCCGCGCGGATTTCAGGATCCGCTGTGGCGCGAATAAGGCCGGCAAGGCCTGCACCGCCGCTCTCGCCGGCCACGATGGCCGGATCCTTGCCGACCGGCCGGGCCAGGCGGTTCATCGCCGCGATTGCATCCTCCTCGTCGACAATCATGAAGCCGTCAGCAGTGCGGGACAGCACTCTCCAGGCAATCAGAGACGGCTCGTAGCATTCGAGCATCGCCATGACCGTCGGCTCGCCATGAGCTATCTTGACCGGATAACCTGCTCGTGCCGTTTCGAAGAGGCAGGCGGCTCGTGCCGGTTCGACCACGATGAAGGTCGGCCTTCGGTCGCCGAACACGAGAGCGAAGTGTGCTGCGACCGCTGCCGCGACGCCGCCGACGCCTGCCTGCACGAACACATGAGTCGGCGTTTCGGGAAGCTGGCGCAACGCTTCGCGCACCATGGCGGTATAGCCCTGCATCACCAGACCGGGAATGCGCTCGTAGCCCGGCCAGGAGGTGTCTGACACCACGGTCCAGCCTTTTTCGGAGGCAACCCGCGCGGCCTCGGCAACAGAGTCGTCATAGGTGCCCTCGACTCGGATCATCCGTGCGCCGAAACGGGCGATGGCTGCCACCCGTTCGTCGCTGACGCCGGAATGCACGAAGATGACGGCCTCGGCGCCGACGAGCTGCGCACCCTGCGCGACCGAACGTCCATGATTTCCATCCGTCGCGCATGCGACCGTCATGCCGGATGCGATGGAGCGAACTTCGGACATGGGCAACTCGGCGACGTCTACCGGTCGTCCGAGCCGACGGCTGGCTTCCTCAAGCACGAGCCGTATGACCGCGTAGGAACCGCCCAGAGCCTTGAAGCTGCCGAGGCCGAGGCGAAAGCCTTCATCCTTCATATGAATTGCGCCCACACCAAGCTCGGACGACAAAACCGCAAGGGAGTGCAGGGGCGTCGGGGCATGGTTGCCGCGATAGGCAAGAAAGCGCTCGACCTCCTCCGCAGCCTTCAGGCCCAAGGTTTCGGCATCAATTCCATCAAGAGCCTTGCGATGATCATGGTGCTGATTGAGGAGAAGCATGTCGATCCTTCCGATGTGAGGCGGCGAGAAGATATTGCACCTGGGAAGAGAAAGGCGCTCTATTCGAACGAGCAGAATGCAAGAATTTTTTCGTGCGATTGAAATGTCAGTGTCTTTGTCAGGATGACTGAAGCAATCCATTCCCTCTCACTTTCGAGAAGCAATAGCGACAGTTTTTGGTGAGTGGGCGTCAGAGACGAGCATCTGCATCAGCCTGCCGTTATCAAGATCTATTATTCGCGAAAATGGATGATAGGTTTTCTTTGCGTATTCGCTTCTGCAAGCCGACAAGGAAGCGATAACCCTTTCGTGAAAGCAGAGGGGTTGTAATTTTCTATCCAATACTTATATTTATATTGTCATGATTACATTGCGCCACATCCTCACCCTCCGCGGAGGCCGCCTCTTCGCAGGCCGCTAAGCCCCGAACCAGGCTTGAGCGCTTTGCGCCGCCGTTCGGGGTCATGACCAATCTCGCAATAACTGAACTCAGCAAGCCTGATCTGTCCGGGTGAACGCTGCCGGCCATCTCGTCGGGACTCGTTCCTTGGCTCGCTCAGTGCTGAACAGGAGGATCTGATGAACAACGCAACCGATAAACTGCCGCCGATCACGCTCGCAACGAACGACTACAACCGTCTCATGTCCATTGCCGCCATCAATCGCCAACAGCGCTCACCGCGTCGTGAGTTTCTGATGTCGGAGCTGCGGCGGGCGTCGCTCTGCCATCCTGCCAACCTGCCGGAGGACGTGGTCTCGACCAATGCGAAGGTCACGTACCGGCTCAACGGCACCGGTCGGCCCATGGCGCAGGTCCTGGTTCATCCTGAGGACCTGAACTGGCCGGGAGCGGAACTGTCCGTGCTGACGCCTCTGGGGATCGCCCTTCTCGGCCTTCGTGTGGGCGACCGCATGCCGTTCCAAACAGGCCGGGATGGGCCCGTGCACGAAGTCGTGGTGGAGGATGTCCAATTCCGGCTGCTGCCGGATGAAGCGGATGCCGCCACGAATGCCACTGATCCATCCGATCATGGGGCCGGCAACTCGCAGGACGACCTGGAGCGCCGGTTGGACGAGGCCTTGATGGAGACGTTCCCTGCCAGCGATCCGGTCTCCGTCATCATCTGCGGGCGGTCCTGACAAGGAAGAGGCAACAACCGGTCCCGCATCGCAGCCGCAAATGAGATTCAAAGGAGACAACAATGACCCAAGTAAACCTCCCTCCCATCACCATCACTGCGGTCGATTACAACAGGTTGGCCCGGATGGCGACCGCGGGCATTCAAAGCCAGCGCTACACCATCGCCGAAATGCTGGCGGATGAGCTCGATCGCGCGATGGTCGTGGCTCCCGGCGCGATCCATCCGGGCATCGTGACGATGCATTCGGAGGTCGAATATCAGGACATGGTGACCGGCGACATCCGCCGCATCACCCTGGTGTATCCGGGCGAGGAAGATCTGGATGCCGGGCGGATCTCAGTCATGACCCAGATCGGCGCAGCGCTCATCGGCCTGTCGGAAGGCCAGTCCATCGAATGGGATGCACCAACCGGGGGATGGCGTGGGCTGATGGTGCGGCGGGTGCATTTCCAGCCCGAGCGCATCGTGGACCTCGGAGCCTGAGCCAACCACGAATTCGTGCCGCAAGCACGTGCCAACAATCAAATAAGGAAAAGAAACATGAAAGCCGAAACCGGCCACGCAATGACCAGGAACAAGAAGTCACGCATTCATCAGCCGACTGAGATCAAAGTCGCCACTCTTCGAGCGTGGACCCCACAGCCCAACCCGCTATCCCGCGAGGAGATCCGGAAGCACGTGATCAACCAGATCGGGTAGCGGCGGCAGGCTACCTGGGAGCACCGCCGATGTCGTGATCGCTCTGCAGGATGACACGCGTCAAACTGCCGGTCGCCGGGAAGAGTGGAATGAGACATGCCTGCAAAGCGTGATAGAGGTCCGGCTTTCCAGTAAATAATGTGCTTGCCGGTTGCAGGCTCTCCGAAAGCTCGGGATGCCATCCGCCTTGCTCGTGATCGATCAGATGACGATCGATGAAGCTCCACACATGTCGATACCAGGTCTCGTGGAATTCATTCGGCATGTGCTCGCATAGAAAGGCTGCAGCGCCGATGGCTTCCGCGCATGGCCACCATAGCTTCTGCCGCAAGCGTGGATGATTGTCCCAGTCGAGCGCGTAGAAGAATCCCCCTTCGTCCCGATCCCAGCCAAGCTCAATGGATTGCCGGAAAAGCTCACACGATGCCTGAGGCATCCAATCGTGCCGCTTTCCGCCGAGGGCCCAGAGTTGCAGCAGAAGGCGAGCCCATTCGAGCCAGTGCCCCGGCGTCGTCCCGAAAGGGCGAAACACGTCGGAGCCGCGATAGCTGCGATCCAGAGACCAGTCGGCATGAAAGTGCTCCGCCACACGATAATCCAAAGAAGCGGCGTGGCGGCCGATGATGAGCTCTGCGATGCGCTCGGCTTTATCGAGATAGGACCGCTCTCCTGTAGCCTCGAAAGCGGCCATCAGGGCTTCCGTCAAGTGCATGTTGGAATTCTGCCCGCGGTACTGGCTGATCGGCGACCAGTCGCGAGCGAATTCCTCGGCGACTGCTCCGTTCTGTTCTTCCCAGAAATGCTCTTCCAGAACCTGCGTCACGTCGGTCAGGAGCCTATCGGCAAGAGGATGCCCTGCGCACTTGGCGCTTGAAGCCGCGAGCAGCACGAAGGCATGGCCGTAGGCCTGCTTCGTATCGTCCTTCGGGCCAGCGTCGTCGAGAGACCAGACATAGCCTCCATGCTTGGCATCGCGGTGGCTGTTCCAGAGATAGCTCATGCCGTGATCGACAATCGCATCGGATCCAGGGCGGCCGAGAAGCACGCCGATGGAGAAGCAATGCACCATGCGCGTCGTGCTGTGGATCTGCCGCACCGGATTGTCGTCCAGCGGATATCCCCGGCTGTCGAGAGTGTAGAAGCCGCCCGCGGGATTGATGTTGCCATGCTGGAAAAAATCGAAAAGCCGATGCGCTTGCGCGCCGAGCCATTGGCGATGAAAGGGGCGTGTGCGCCAGCTCGATCCTGTCGCAGGAAGATTGGGAACAGGCATCGGCATGTGAATCTCCAGTTCTTCTCAGTTACGCTCTGCCATGAAGCGGATCACTTCGTCCCACGTCGGTGGATTTGCCCCGCGTCGTGTGCAGACAATGGCAGCCGATGCCGCCGCGAAATCTAGCGCTTCCGTCACTTGCGGGATGCTCAAGCCATTGATGCCTGACGGGGTGAGCAGGGCTTTCGCATCGAGCCAGGAAAGAAGGCCCGCATGGAATGTATCGCCTGCACCCACCGTATCGACCACGCTCACGCGCGGTGCGGGACGCTCGATGATTGAGGAGCCGAGAATAGCCAGAGGGCCTTCGGCTCCACGGGTGACGATGACGAGCTTGGGACCACGCCGAAGCCAGGCGCGCGCGCAGGCAACAAGGTCCTGGTCCGGATAGAGCTGGTGAAGATCCTCATCGCTTGCCTTGACGATATCGGCATAAGCGAGAAGGCGCTCGAACCGCTCGCGATAGATTGTCAGGTCGCCAACGATGCGGGCGCGCACGTTCGGATCGAGCGAGATCGCGCGCGATCCGGCTTCCCTGCAAAGCAGGGCTTCGATGGTGCCGGCAATGGGCTCTACGCCGAGGGCATAGGAGCCGGCGGCAATGGCGTTGATGCTGGACGGAAGTTGCGATGGCAGCATCTCGATCTTCAGAGCGCGGTCTGCACTATCCGGAGCATAGAAGGAATATTGCGGTTCTCCGGAGGCGCTCGTCGCAACGACGCTGAGCGTGGTCGGGTTCGGACAGCGCTGCAGATAGGATGCGCTGACACCGACGTCAGCAAGCCTGCCTGCGAGAAATATGCCGAACGCATCTTCGGACAGGGTCGACAGGAAAGCGGCAGGGCGGCCAAGGCGGCCGATGCCAATCGCCACGTTGAACGGCGATCCTCCTGCCACGGCTTCGGCGGAGAGCCCAGCCGGAGAGGGCGAGCCAACGAACAGGTCGATCAGAGCTTCGCCGCAAACCAAGATCATTCCTGTCTCCGAAGATGGTGGACGCCCGGAGGCTCCCATGCCGTGCGATCCCGCCGGCATCGGCGTCACAATATTTCCAGTTCTTTAGCATTCGCGGCGTCGTTCCCCAAGTGGCAGGCAGCCGCGCCATATCAGGACACGTCCGTTCCCTTCCATCCTCCCAGGATATGCCGGAACTCGGGCCGAAGGGCTGAGTAGAGGCGCCGAAAGTTCTCAATGCGCGGGCGGTACAGTTCCACAAGACGAGGGTCGGGCTCTATCACCTCCAATACCGCCGGTGTTGAACACAGGGTCTCGGGGGTTTCGCCCGTTGCGGCCAAACGCGCCAGCCGTGCAGCGCCGAAGGCCGGTCCCTTGTCGCTGCCTTTGTAGCGAACGAGCGGAAGGTTCAGGACGTTGGCGAGTATGCGGGCCCAGAAAGCGCTTCGCGAGCCGCCGCCGATCAAGCCAGCGTAAGAGAGGGGCGTGCTGGCCTGCTCCAGGCATGCCTTGGCATCGGCGAAGGTAAAGGCGACACCTTCCAGTATGGCCTGTATCAGATCAGCCTGCTGCGTCTCGGGAGAGAGGCCGAAGAAGACGCCACGCGCATAGGGATCGTTGTGGGGTGTGCGCTCTCCGGCCAGATACGGCAGAAAAAGGAGAGAGGAGGGGCCTTCGTAAGCGCTCTCCGCCTGACGGAGAAGATGGGCAATGTCGGCTTTGAGAAGCCCTGCCGCCCAGGCGAGGCAGCTCGCGCCGTTCAGCATGGCGGCCATCTGGAACCAGCGATCAGGAAGCGCATGACAGAAAGAATGGATCAGGGTTTCAGGCGCAGGTCTATATTGGCGGGTGGTGACGAAGAGTTGCCCGGACGTGCCGAGAGAGATGAAGGCTGCTCCCTCTTCGATGGCTCCCAATCCTACTGCTCCGGCAGCAGCATCGCCGGCTCCGCCGGCAACCACCACATCGTTCCGCATTCCCCAATCGGCAGCGAGCGTGGCGCGTAATATTCCAGACGGCGCGGATCCCTCGATGAGGTCCGGCATATGGGCGCGGTCGAGGCCTGTTGCGGCCAGCGCTTCATCGGACCAGTCGCGCGCCGCTTCGTCGAGCCACCAAGTTCCGGCTGCGTCGGACATCTCGGTTGCGCAGGCACCGGTCAGTTTCAGGCGAATGTAGTCTTTCGGAAGGAGAACCTTTCGCACGGAGCGAAACGTCTCCGGCTCATGGCGCGCAAGCCAAAGGAGCTTGGGGGCGGTGAAGCCAGCCATCGGAAGGACTCCCACAATCCCGGAAAGATGCGGGTGCTGCTTTCCCAGGTCTTCCGCCTCCTGGAAGGAGCGGCCATCGTTCCAGAGAATGGCTGGACGCAGGGGCTCATCATGAGCATCGAGAAGCACGGCTCCATGCATCTGTCCTGAGAGCCCAATCCCCCGGATACGGGCAAAAGCCGCCGGAGCCTGATCGCGCAATTGATCGATAGCGCCTTGAACGGCCAGCCACCAGCTTTCGGGATCCTGTTCAGACCAAAGATTTCGCGGGCGGGAGATCTCCAGCGGGACGTCAGCCTCCGCCATGAGTGTCTGGTGCTCATCGACGATAAGCGCTTTAACCGCTGAGGTTCCGACATCGATGCCAAGGTAATGAGGCATGCTCCGCTCCTGGAGAGGCTCGTATGGGAGCGACTTTCCGGTGAATGGATACCATTGGCAAGACGGACGACGGCCCGTTGGCGTCAGCCGCCTCGGAACAGATTATTCCATTTCTCCAGTTCAAGGCCGTTGGCGGCCAAATTTAAGGCCAGCATTCGGGACGCCAGCTTCGCACAAGCACATTCCCTTACACGATCATCATGCGGGCAATGACTGCTTGCGGTTAAGAATGCGAACACGGGAAGAGCAATGATTGCCCATGTCCCCACCGGCACCGGCTCGGTTGCCAGCGACAAAGAATTTTATGCGCGCTTCGTCGATCTTCGGCTGAGCCTGAAAGCGCTCGGTGCCGAGATCGTCTCTGTCCATCATGCCAACCATTGGGTCGATGTCGATTGGCTGCCCCGAGGAGCGAGCCAGGATGCGGAGCCGAACCGCTCCACCATCTTCCGGCTGGTGCCCGATCTCGAGGCTGACGATGTCAGCGACCTTATGATCGTTGCGAATGAGGCGGCCGACATGATGAGGCTTGCCGCCTGAGTAGAAGGATCAATCTTCAGGATATGCGGCTTCCTCGATGTCGACATGCCTGAGCGTGAAATGGAACGTGGTTCCCTCACCCGGCACGGAATCCGCCCAGATTTTTCCTCCATGGGCTTCCACGATCGTTCTGCAGATCGACAGACCGACGCCCATGCCGCTCGCCTTCGTCGTCGTGAACGGGGTGAAGAGCTTATCCAAGACCTCGGGGGAGATGCCCGATCCCGTATCCCTCACACTGATCTGAACCATCGTGCCATCCTGCACCACGCGTGCTCCGATCGTGAGGAAGCGGTCGTGAATCTCCTGCATCGCCTCGCCCGCATTGCGCAGGAGATTGATCAGAACCTGCTGGATCTGGACGCGGTTGACGATGACCTGCGGGCTTTCCGACGGGAAGTCGAAATCGACCTGTATGCCTTTTTCCTTGGCGCCAACAAGGCCAAGGGCGCTTGCTTCCTCGACAAGACGCTGGAGATCCTCGATCCGATGCTCGCTCTCCCCGCGGGCGACGAACTCTCTCAGCTGACGGATGACTTCGCCAGCGCGAAGAGCTTCCTCGGCTGCTTCGTCGACTGCAAGCCTGAGCATTCCTACCTCGGAACCCTGCATGCGATCCAGGATCAGGCCGCATCCTTTGAGATAGCTGGCGATGGCCGTGAGGGGCTGGTTGATCTCGTGCGCCAGGGTCGAGCCCATCTCGCCCATGGCCGTCAACCGGGACATGTAGGCGAGCTCGGATTGCAGCTCCTGCATGCGCATTTCAGTGTATTGGCGCTCGGTAAGATCGCGGATGAAGGCGGTAAAATATCGCTCTCCCTCCCACTCCATTTCGCCAACCTGCACTTCCATCGGAAAGGTGCTGCCATCCTTCCTCTGGGCCATGGCGACCCGTCCGGAGCCGATGATCCGGCGCTCGCCGGAACGGCGATAGCGGCTGATATAGGCATCGTGCTGTTCACGATAGGGGAGAGGCATGAGGAACTTCACGTTCGTCCCGATCACCTCTTCAGGCTGATAGCCGAAGACATGCTCGGCGGTGGCGCTGAAGGATTTGATGATGCCCTTCTCATCGGCGACGACCATGGCATCGGGAACGGTTTCAAGAATCGAACGGAGATGCGCCTCGCTGCGGCTTAACTGCTCCTTGCTTGTCTTGAGCGCGATTTCCGCAATCTTGCGTTCAGTAATATCTTGAGCCGTGCCGATCTTGCGGATGGGGTTTCCATCATTGTCCAGTACCGTTCGCCCCGTTGCAAAAATCCAACGCTCCTCACCGGTATCGGCGCGGAAAATGCGAAACGTGTCGGAATATGTGAGGTTGCAATCGGACGGATCAGCGTAAAATTTTCTATGAATTCTGTCGCAGTCATCAGGGTGAATGAGCGTGAGAAGAGTGTTCTCCTGCAGCCTTATACCCGGGCTCAGGCCGAGAAGCTGATATGTCTCCGGCGTCCATTGGTGATGGCCTGTGACGATATTGACATCCCAGATGCCCAAACCGGTGGTCTCAACGGCAAGGCGCAAGCGCTCTTCGCTATCACGCAGCTTGTCTTCGGCAGCTCGGCGGTCATGAATATCGGAGATGGTGCCGGCCCATTCCTGCACTTCTCCCATTTCGTTTAGCAAGGGAAGCGCCCGGCAGAAAACCCAGCGGTATTCGCCGCTCAACCCCAGCATCCGGTGAACGATCCTTGCGGGTTGCTTGGCTGTAACAGCTTCTTGCCAAGCGGCTGCCGTATGCTCCCTGTCATCGGGATAGATGAAGTCAAGCCAACCGAGGGGTGCGCCGACGATCGGTTCGCGGCCGCAAAACTCACGCCAGCCCCATCCTTCGATGTAGGAACCATCCGCATTCGAGCGCCAGCCGATTGCCGTGCTGGTTTCAATCAGGGCTCGATAGCGTTGCTCGCTCATGCGCAGATGTTCGGCTGCAGCCTTCTGCTCATGAATGTCGGTAAGCGTACCAATCCACTCCTGAATGGTACCTTTCATATCGGTCAGCGGTATGCCCGTGACCAGGATCCAACGGTGGTCGCCATTCGGGAGGCGCATCCGGCACTCGGTTGTCCCCAGCTCTTCCGATTGGATGATGTTTTTCCAGGACTCGGCAACACGGGCGCGATCGTTGGAATGCACGGCGTCCAACCAGCCGCTTCCCTGGGATTCGACTGGTGATTGACCGGTGAATCGTTCCCATCCATGGCTATCGGTCAGGGCGCCAGTGCAATCTGCTCGCCAAACGATCGCCGTGCTGGCTTCCACCAATGCGCGATAATGCTCGTTCTTGCGGCGCAGGGCCTGCTCGATTGTTCTGAACTCGCTGATATCACGAGCGATTGCCAAGAATGCCTCAGGCTTATTATCCGGGCCCATGATGGGAGTGACCGTGATATCCCACCACACTGGATCTCCCAGCATCTCCGAGCCGGGGGCCTGGAAGCGCCCAGGCTTTCCGGATTGAGCGACTTCGAGTGCTGCTCGGGCGCTCTCGTAGTCGGCGCCTGTCCAAAAGTTGAGCCAGGGGCGACCGTCGACTTCGGAGATGCAATCCCTTTCCACTGGCTGGCTGTAGCGATTCATGAAGCGGAGGCGGCCATCCAGATCAATGATCATGATAATGCCGTCGAAGCTCGCCAGCAGACGGTCGGCAAATCCTCCTGTTTTGGAGAACAAGCCTTCTGCTTCTCTCAAAGCATTGTCGTCGACGTTTGCGCCAACCCAGCGGTCGATCTGTCCATGATCGCTCCGCAATGCTCGGGTGTAGAACGAGACGCGCCGGTAGTTTCCTGAGTTGTCCCGGAGCCGATATTTGATTTCATAAGTTGCATCAGACTTCGGGAATGCCTGGAGCTTGCCAGCTCCTCGCTCACCCGTGCGGGCGGGAAGGGCGTTATCGCGCATTCCACGTGAGGGGACAGATACGCGAGGCGCGCTCAGTTGCTGGAGCTTCAGCTCACGAGTTACGGAGCGGGCAAGGGCCAGGAGAGATTGTGCCTGTTTGGTCGAGAGCTCCTCGGGATGAGGAATGTTGTCGAAAACGCAAAGCGAGCCCAGGAAAGCTCCACTCTCATTCAGGATGGGCACCGATGCATAAAATCGAAGATGGGGCTCGCCCACGACGTAAGGATTGTTCCTGAAATCAGGATGCTGGGCGAGATCGCTTATGCATGCGGGCTCAAGGCCATGAAGGACGCGCGCGCAGATCGAGTCGCTCAAGGGTATGTTACGGGCGAGGTTGCCGATGACCGCCCTGAACCATTGCCGCTCAGGATCGATAAACGTGACAGCGGCCATTGGGCAGCCGCAGGTATCTGCAGCCAGCTGAGCAATGTCGATGAATGCGCTATCCGGACTTGCATTGGAGAAGTCCAATTGGTGTAGGGCTAGAATCCGTTCTGCGAGCGAAGCTGAGACGAGACCGTCCTTGGTCGTTTTGAAGGGCATGGATAAGGCGGCCGAGGAAGTATTGTGATTCTGATCAATGTGAAGGGTTCGGCTAGCAAAGAGAATAGTGGGCTTCAAACTAAATTGCTGTTGTAGACAACTTCAGCGCATACATGACGCAGGTAGTTACATATTATTATGTTGCTTATGGCTGCGCCTCCAGGCCCCGTTGTCCTGCATCAGAAGATGCCAATGTCTGAGAAAATTGCGTAAGCGATTTGTAACGCTCGTCTCATCTCACAAGAGAGGCGGTGCGCGGAGGCGCGGGTTTAAGAACGTTCTGAACGAGCCTGTTATGGGGCTGATGCTGAATTGATGTGTGGTCCCAGCGTGCCAGGAGGCCCGGAACATCAGAGGCTGGTATAGGCTTTGCATAGAAGAAGCCTTGAACGTGGTCGCAGCCGAGATTTCGCAGGCGCTGTATCTGACCAACCGTTTCCACGCCTTCAGCGGTCACCTGCAGCTTCAGGCTTTTTCCGAGTCCGATGACGGCCGCTATAATCGCTTCGTCGTCAGGATCATGCTCCAGGTTCTGCACGAAGCTGCGATCAATCTTGATATGATTGACGGGAAACTGCTTCAGGTGTGTCAGCGACGCATAGCCCGTTCCAAAATCATCCAAGGCAATATGGATGTCGTGCCGACGGAATTGCTCCAAGAGCTTCGAGACGTTGTCGGATTTCCGCCCCAGAAGAACCGTCTCGGTAACCTCGACTTCAAGGAATGTGGGTGGCACCTTGATCCAGTCGAGGGTTCGGAGAATGTTGTCGACCATGCCGGGTTGGATGAACTCCGCCGGGGACAAGTTCAAGGCGACGCGGCCGATCGGAAGATCGTCATCGATCCAGCGACGCAGGTCGGTGGCAACCGCGGACATGAGCAGCTTGCCGATATCCGACGCAAGTTCATGATCCTCGAAGGCTGCTCCAAAGGTGGCAGGGGTCAGGGTCCCCTGGCGCGGATGCTGCCAGCGCGCCAGGGCCTCGAAGCCAACGATCTTCCCTGTATCGAGGGAGACCTTGGGTTGATAGAAAGGAACGATCTCGTGATTGACGACCGCCTCTCGGATGGTCCTGCCAAGTGTCACTCGCTCTTCCGTCTGGCGGCGCATCTCCGGTGAGTAGGTGAGGATGCGGTGGCGGCCCTGCGACTTGGCTTGATAGAGCGCAATGTCCGCATCCTTCATTAGTTCGGAAGGGTCGCTGTCATGATCCGGAAAAGCAGCGACACCGATGCTTACCCGGCTGATCAATGTGCGTTTTTGATAAACGAAAGGTTGGCGTAGCGTTTCAAGGATCAGGGATCCGAGTCGGGCTGCGTTTTCCAACTTCAAGGGCTCGACAACGAGAAGAGCGAACTCGTCGCCACCGAGACGGGCGACAGTGTCGCAATCGCGAACCATGGCGGACAGGCGAGATGCGGTCTCCTTCAGAAGCGCATCGCCGGCATCGTGCCCGAGGGTATCGTTGATATCCTTGAATTCGTCGAGGTCCACCATCAGCAGGCTGACGCTGGTGCCGTTCTGGCGCGCATCGGTGAGAGCAGCCTCAAGGCGTCGTTGAAACAGGCTGCGATTTGGAAGCCCGGTAAGAGGGTCGTGATTGGCTGCGCGCCAGATCTCTTCCTCTGCCTCTTTCTGATCCGTAATGTCGAATGTCACCCCGACTATGCGGTTCTGACCTGCCTTCTCAGCCCGCGCCCTGAGCCAGCGCAGTTCCCCATTCGGATGTACGCACCGGCACTCGACGGATCCCGATCCATGGATCTCGATCCGCTCAAGAAAGTGGCCGACAATGGCTTGGTCTGCCGGATGAACCCTCTCAAACGGACCGATGTCTCTTCCGGTTGCGATCCTGCGCGAAGTCAGCGAGCTTTCCGAACGTTTTACGGCTTTTGTCCGGGGGTTATACTCCCAAGCGACCATGCGAGCCGCCTTGAGCGCGAGCTGAAGGCGCTCTTCGCTGTTGCGATGCGCCTCTTCGGATTGCTTGCGCTCGTGAATGTCCATTGCCGTGCCGAACCATTGTTCGACCTTGCCATTCTCATCCTTGAGCGGCTGCCCGCGAACGATGAACCATCTGTAAGTGTCGTCCAGAGCGCGGCGAATGGGGATTTCGACTTCGAACGAACTGTCTTTGGAGAAAGCCTCATTCAGTAGTGACAGAGACTGCTCACGCCGGCTCGGATGCGCAGCGGACGACCATCCTTGGCTTCTGCACTTGTCCCGCTCCAGGCCAGTGTAGTCATACCAGTACTCGTTGCAGTAAGTGAAATTGCCGTTCTTATCGCTAAACCAGACAGCCTGAGGCGAGAGAAACGAGAGCGGCATGACATCCACGAGCGTGCGGAAGCGGGCTTCGCTATCGGCGAGCAGTCTCTCGGATTGTCTGAGCTGCAGCTGGTTCATCACCGCTTGAGCAAGGCTGTTGAGAGCCTGAGATTGCTGTTCCGTGAGGCTTTGCTGTCGTGCCTCATGATCCAGAACGCATAATGTACCGAGAGGCAGGCCGTCCTTCGTTGTCAAAGGCAGTCCGGCATAGAATGAAACGTGCGGCTCAATACCGAGAAGAGGAGTATTCTTGAGGGGAGAGGCTTTCTTGAGGTCAGGCACGACGAACAGACCGGTGCCGCACATTGTATACGTACAGAGCGACTGATCTCTCGGAGCTTCTCTTATTTCAATCCCATAAGATGCTTTGAACCATTGCCTGCTCTCATCCATGAAGCCGATTAAACCGATTGGAGCGTGGCAGATCCGAGCGGCTGTTTGGGCGATATCTTCAAAAAAGGCTTCGGTCTCCGTATCCAGGATATGGAAACTATGGAGCGCAGCAAGGCGGTCGGCTTCGCGCCAACTCATCATGAGATTGCTATGGGGGCGCTCCGACATGCGAACGTCTGCCTGAAAAATTTGAACAATTCAGAACATGTCGGAGTTGAACCGGCCCAACAGAGTGGCGTCATGCCTCAAGCGAAGGCTTGATCTGTTGCTCAAATTTCATCCGGGCTTGAACCGGTAAAATGGCGAAGCGTCATGCTCGACCTCGAAGGTCCGCCATAATGCACACAATGACCGCATTGCCTAAGAAACAGAAGCTGATGCCGTCAATTTGGGAATGTTATGGACCGCACCAGGTCGAGTCAATAACCCTGAATGCCCACCAATTTTGAAAGATTTAACTCTATTTTAAAACGCCAGGGTTTCTTTGCAGGGGCAGTTCAATCGATATGCCGGATTCTGAGGCCAGATAGACTGGAGCAAGATTGCGGTCATAAAGTTTCCGCCGACAATCGTTTGTCTCGCCGAATTTAGAGGTCGGAAACGCGCGAATCGCTTTTCGATTTGACCGAGCAGCGCGCCCCTATGAAGGAGCCGAGCAAACCATGCCTGTAAGCGGGAATACTTAGCGGGGAATTTCGCGGATTACTTAGTAATGAAATCTCGTTTCGTTGATGAGTGGCGCCGGTTTCATTGAGGATCAAAGCTCCTCATCCACGAAAAAATTGTGTGTTCTCAAAATCCTACAATCTTGAGAGGGGTCTTTGCGGATTGGTGCTGTCCATCTGTTGGAGCTTCTGGCGGGGGCGTCCATTTCGTTAACAGATATTAACCTTCACCCTCTTGACCCTCTGTCCCAATACGTATTGCCCCTCCAAACGAACAGGAATAGCTTCCAGTTGCCGAATAAATAAGTATCCACTGAATGTGGCTAATAAACGGCGAGTTGTTCATTGCGTTAAGTTAGTAATTAAAAATACAGGCTGGGGGCCTACCATGTATATCGTTGTCGATGATCGACAGATAGTGACGTCGGGGTATGTAGCAAGCTTTAAACGGGAAGGTGTATCTTCCATTGGCTTGTATTCAAATGAGTTCAGCGAATGGCTGGAAACTGCGTCTGACACCGACATGCAAGCAATCCAGGGATTTGTTCTCGGCAGCTTCGATCAACGCGCCAGCTATGCCGAAAGCATCCGTCGCCATTCCAAAGCTCCAATCATCGCATTGAGCGATGTGCGTTCTCTTGAAGAAACGCTGGAGCTCTTTACGGCAAAGTTCGATGACGTGGTTCGTAAGCCGGTTCACGTCCGAGAAATCCTCGCCCGCTCCGAGGCGGTATGGAGACGGTTGAATAGCAGCGCCAGCAAGGCAAGCCATAACGATAACGACCGGCTCAAGGTGTTCTTCGATGGCCGTGATCCGGAGATCGATGGCGTTCCGCTGTCTCTGCCGCGCCGCGAGCGTCACATCCTCGAGTATCTCGTGCGTAAGAAAGGGCACCGCCTGACGAAGAAGCAGATCTTCGATACGGTTTATGGCCTCTACAGCGATGACGTCGAGGATAGCGTCGTCGAAGGGCACATCAGCAAGCTCCGCAAGAAGCTGCGGCAGCGCCTGGGTTACGATCCCATCGATGCCAAGCGCTATATTGGATATTCCTATACGGGGGCTGTCTCCTAGGCGGCAGACCTGACGTAGCATACCGGATCGTTCGCCAGAGCCAGGTCAGCCCGACCTGGCTCTTTGCATATGACAGCTCTCCGAAGAGGAGAGGGTGGTATGGCGTGGGCCTCCTTCCCGGAGGCCTCCAGAATCCTCAAAAGAGAAGCGCTCGATGGGGCGCTTCGTAAGATCAGCTTGACGCAAGATAGAGCCGCTAAGGTCAGTCAAAGTCATCGTAACGCCAAGCTCCATGTCCCATGTCTCGTACAAATCCCCGCAGATTGAGGCTGCTTGTTCCCAAGCCTCTCTTCGTAAGCGCAAGCTGCCCAGAACAACAAGTTGAGACGCGCCATGATCGCTCGTGAGAGCAGGTGATCAGGGGGAAGTTTCTCAACCTGAGAGCTGCCGGATCTCGGCGCAATCAACCAAACGACAAACAGTTTTCAACCAGAGATGAGATACGGCGATGGACGACCTTCTCCTTGAGTTTCTCACAGAGACCAATGAGCATCTTGAAACGGTCGACGTGGAGATGGTCCGCTTCGAGCAGGATCCGAACAACCAGGCGATCCTCAGCAACATTTTCCGATTGGTTCATACCATCAAGGGAACTTGCGGCTTCCTTGGGCTGCCTCGACTTGAGGCGCTCGCGCACGCGGCAGAGACGCTGATGGGCAAGTTCCGAGATGGAATGCCTGTCACGACGGAGGCTGTGTCGCTGATCCTGACAACGCTCGACCGGATCAAGGATATTCTAGGTGAGCTGGAGCGGCACGGCGTTGAGCCGCAGGGAACGGATGACGATCTGATCGCCTCCCTGGATTATATGTCGAATGCATCGAGTCATGTGCAGGCAGTTGCTGACACGCCTGTGCAAGCCCCGACGGTTGGGACATTGGTCCATCAGGTGCTCGAACGGGAGCTGAAGCCTGGTGAGGTCTCCCTTGATGAACTGGAGCGTGCTTTCCAAGAGGCTCCTGGTCCGGATGACGGGAATGCAGCCGGCACACTTGTCTACCAGGTCCTGGAAAGGGCACTCAAGCCTGGGGAGGTATCCCTGGACGAGCTTGAGCGCGCATTCCGCGAAGCGCCAGGACCCGTTCCCGCTTCTACGCCGATGACACAAGCAGCGCCCGTGGTGCAGGCGGCTGCTGCTCAGAAACCGTCGAAGAAGGACGCGGAGCCTTCAGAATCCCCTGAGGGAGCCGAAGGGATCTCTGGAAAGGTTCAGACGATCCGAGTCAATGTCGATACCCTCGAGCATTTGATGACGATGGTGTCGGAGCTGGTCCTGACCCGAAACCAGCTGCTGGAAATTGCGCGCCGCAACGCTGAAGATTACGGTTACAAAGTGCCTTTGCAGAGGCTGTCTCAGGTGACGGCAGAGCTGCAGGACGGCGTGATGAAGACGCGCATGCAGCCTATCGGCAATGCATGGCAAAAGCTGCCTCGCGTCGTGCGCGACCTCTCCAACGAGTTGTCGAAGCACATTGAACTGATCATGCAGGGTGCGGATACCGAGCTTGATCGTCAGGTGCTCGAGGTTATCAAAGACCCTCTCACGCATATGGTTCGCAACTCAGCGGACCACGGCATCGAAAGCCCTGCGGAGCGTCGTGCCGTCGGCAAGTCGGAGAAGGGCATCATCCGCCTGAATGCCTATCATGAAGGAGGATCGATCACGATCGAGATCTCCGACGATGGCAAAGGCCTGAACTACGCCGCCATTCGCAAGAAGGCCGTTGAGAGGGCGATTGTCAGCGAATCCGAGTTGGAAAGGATGAGCGACGCCCAAGTCGCAAAATTCATCTTCCATCCCGGGTTCTCGACTGCAGCTGCCGTGACCTCCGTGTCCGGCCGCGGCGTCGGCATGGATGTGGTGAAAACCAACATTGAGTTGATCGGCGGAACTGTCGACATCCGCTCGGAGCAGGGCAGAGGGACGACGTTCACGATCAAGATCCCTCTCACCTTGGCTATCGTCGCTGCCTTGATCGTTTCTTCCAAGGATCAACGCTTTGCCATTCCACAGGTGGCGGTGTCTGAGCTCGTGAGAGTATCGCCGATCTCGGAGCACTCGATTGAGCGGATCAACGGCACGCCGATCCTGCGTCTGCGTGACCGCCTTCTGCCGATTGTTCCACTCTCGAAGGTGATGCGTCTGTCGGAGAGTGAGGATATCAATACGGGCTTCGTGGTCGTCACGCAGGTTGCCCAGCAGCGTTTCGGCATCCTCGTCGACGGCGTCTTCCATACGGAGGAAATCGTCGTCAAGCCGATGTCGTCGAAGCTGAAGCATATCCAGCTGTTCTCGGGGAACACCATTCTGGGCGATGGAGCAGTTGTTCTCATCGTTGATCCGAACGGTCTTGCGCGGATGGTTGGCTCAGAAGGTCAGAGCGATGAGTTCCAGGCGGATCTCGCGCTGGATCAGGCAATTGCCGCAGCTGAAGAGCTGACGAGCCTGCTCGTCTTCCGCGGTGGGGGCGACAGCCTGAAGGCCGTGCCTCTCTCTCTCGTAACACGCCTCGAAGAGATCGATGCATCCACGATCGAATGGGCAAGCGGACGCCCTGTGGTGCAATATCGCGGGCGCCTGATGCCGATCGTTTCCTGCGATGACGAGCTTGAAGTGAGAAGGCAGGGTATGCAGTCCCTTCTGGTGTTCTCGGATGGGGAGATTTCAATGGGTCTTGCCGTCGCCGAGATTGTCGACATCGTTGAAGACAAGCTCGATGTCGAACTTCTTGCCGAGCGTTCCGACTTGGTGGGATCGGCTGTCGTGCGCGGTCGGACCACTGAAATCGTCAACGTGGCGCATTATCTGCCGCTTGTTCTTGAAACATGGTCGCGCTCCGAGCAGCGAGCAAAGCAGGGCAACTCCCTGCTCCTCATCGATGGATCGAATTTCTTCCGGGATATGCTGGTGCCTGTCCTCAAGGCGTCAGGGTATCGCGTCCAGACAGCTGCGACGGCTCAGGATGCCGCGCGCATGCTCTCGAGCGGCAGCCAGCCGGACTTTATCGTTGCTGATCTTGAATTGCCTGGACATTCGAGCTTTGCGTTCATCGCCACCCTCCGGGCTGATGCTCAATATCGCTTAACACCGATCATTGGCATGACGTTAAGGCCTGATGCTCAATTGCTAGCTCTGGCGAGGCGCTTCAAGATTACCGAAGTCGTCTCAAAAGTTGACCGCCGCGGATTGCTCTCTGCGCTTGCAGAGCTCAGTGGAACTCTTGAAGAGGCTGCATGATCATGAAAGCCATGAATACGGTTGCGTTTGATGCGCCGAAATTGTTCGCGAGAGAAGCAGAATTCATCACGGTGACGGTCGCAGGGCAGCTGCTGGGGCTGCCCATCGGTCGTGTTCATGATGTTTTCGTCGTGAGCGAGATGACGAAAGTTCCCTTGGCGCAAGTGGAAATAGCAGGGTTGCTCAACCTGCGCGGCCGCGTCGTCACGGCAGTCTCCCTAAGAAGCAGGCTCGGTTTGCAGGATGGGGACAGCACCGGGCGGCGCATGGCGGTGGGGCTTGAGTACCAGGGTGAGGCATATGGCCTTCTCGTCGATGAAGTCGGCGAGGTCTTGAAGCTCAATCCCGATGAAATGCAGCCGAACCCTGTTCATATGGACCGGCGCTGGGTGAACCTGTCTCAGGGTGTTCATCAGCTTCAAGGGCAGCTGATGATCGTTCTTGACGTGGATGCCGTTCTCGCCTTCGTCTCCGAACGTGAGGCTGCCTAGTCATCTTCGTTCAAATCTTACTCATTCATCTAACTAGATAGGATATGCTACCGTGAGCTTAGATCTTTCAACTCCCGTCTTGGTGGTCGACGATTATCAGACCATGGTTCGGATCCTCCGCAACCTTCTCAAGCAGATTGGCTTCAATGACGTCGATGATGCATCCGACGGGCAGGCCGCCTTGGAGAAGCTCAGGGCCAAGAAGTACGGCCTCGTGATCTCTGATTGGAATATGGCTCCCATGACCGGATACGAACTGCTTCAGCAGGTTCGTGCGGATGCGGAGCTCAGCGCTTTGCCGTTCATCATGGTGACAGCCGAGGCGAAAACTGAGAACGTCGTTGCAGCAAAGAAGGCTGGTGTAAACAACTACATCGTCAAGCCCTTCAATGCGGAAACGCTCCGCTCGAAGATTAGCGCTGTTTTCAGCGCTTGATGACAAGTGGTGTGAGTCATGAACCCACGTAAAAGCTATCGCGTCGAGGCTCACATGTCGTCGGCTCCGTCTGATGAGGGCGCTCTCGATCGCCATTCAGAAATCATGAACATGCTTGGAACGATCAGAGAGGCAATCGTTCCTGCCAAGGAGCTTTCGGCCTCGCTCATCGAAGAGCACCGGAAAGACATGCAGGAGGCGATGCGTCTCAAGGTTGAGCTGGATTCGATCTATGAAGCCATAGAGCGCACGAAGCGGGAGATTGCGACACTCCGTTATGCCGGGGCGCAAGGCCAGGAGATCAACAGGGTCACGGATGAGCTTGGCGCCATCGTTTCCGGCACCGAGACCGCAACGAACGCTATCCTGGCCGCGGCCGAGCGGATCGATGAATTGTCCGGCAATCTGGCAGCGCGTCTCTCGGGCGGCGATCAGGAGTTCGCTCGCGAGATCTCCGATCAGGTTATCAGCATCTTCGAGGCCTGCAATTTCCAGGACATTACCGGCCAGCGCATCAGCAAGGTCGTGAATGCGATGAAGTTCGTCGAGGAGCGGGTCCACGAAATGATCGAGATCTGGGGCGGTCTCGAAAGCTTCAAGGATGTTGAAACCACGGAAGCGGCCCGTGATGGCGACGATGCGCTTCTGAACGGTCCCGCCTTGATGACAGACAAGGGCATCACTTCTCAGGATGCGATTGACGCGCTGTTCGGCTAGTCAAGCCGTTTGAATTGGATGCCCGCTTCACGCGGGCATCCGGACTGACACAATCGACGCTTATTGTCTCATCGATGGGCGAGCGAGAATGTTCCTGACGTGGTCGGATTCCAGCAGCTGAGACAGTATCGTTGCCGAGCTGCTGTTCAACGCAAGGACAACGCCGCCACAGACCGCCTCGTGGCCCGAGAAGCGGTAACGTATAGCGTTGGCCGGTTGCAGGCCACCGGAAGGACGAGCGACGAACCCCTGAATCCGAGACGGGCGGTCATTCCGCCCATTCTCAATGCTCATCCCGTTGTACTGTCCCAAGAGAGTATAGGGGACGATCCTCAGTTTATCGCTCTTACGATAGGCAACGCCCATCTGGGTATTAGCAATTGCCGCTATAATGTTCGTATCGAAGTGCAGGAATCCCTCAAAAGCGATCGCTCTCGGTTGAGACGCAAAGTGATCGATCACTGCAATCCCATCCAAACTATTCAGGCTTAGAAAAATCCGACGGTGGGTATAGGTGGGGCCATGCACGTTGCTGCCGACCACGAAGACGCTCGCCCCTTCGAGTTCTTCCTGAGCCTCGATCCAGCCTATGCCCGCCAGCTGTTCCCGTTCGTCCGGAAGGGCAATGTTGTGTGCTCTTGAGGAAACGAGATACTGACGTGCCGCACCTGTTTCATGCAGATGCGACCCGCGAGGGTCAATGATCCACGGGGCGCCGCCGCTTGAGTAAACGAACGACGTGCAATCATGGTGCCCATGCTCATGATGTCTGCCGTTCAAAGTGGCGCTGAAATAGCCCCAACGCGTCGTGTGATCATAACGGCGTGCCGCCACCAGCCCTGCATGCTGTGACGAGAACACCTTCGTGCCTGTGGGGTACGACAACTCGCGAGCGAGATCTGGATCGGTCAGCAGATTCGTGCCATACCTCGATAGAAGCCGTCGCAGCCACGATGCGTGGTGAAAGCTATGTGGTACATCTCCGAATGGAGGAAGGGATCCGGAGGGGGCGGTGACAGCCACCATGTTCCGCAGGCACTTTCGAAGCCGATCTATCAACTTGTCTCGCAGACCTTGTGCATCGGATCGGCTTTCAAGCTGATGTGTGAGGATCAAGCCCAATGAGACAATTTCCAATTGGGTGTCGAAGGATTGCTCCGTGAAGACGCCGTTTTCATCGAGGAACCTGTCAAATCCATCCGTCACATGCGTCAGCGCGAGGGACGTCCAGTAGGGAGCCAGAGGCACCCGCGGGAGGCATCTTGCCAGTGCCAACAGGGCACAAGCTAAATGCAGATGTACGGGGGAGTGCGAGAAGATGTTCTGGCCAAGGATCTGCGCCAGAGCAAATGCATGGCGTATGGCTTCCGCCAGCAACGTCAGAAACTCTGGGGCCGCTGCCGACTTTCTGGATCTCGCACTGAGAGAGAGAAGCCGAAGAAACGTCTCTGCTCGCACAGCCAGCGCACGAGGATGAGCACTGATCGGATCTTTTGGGGCTCCCCAAGGATTGGCACGCGACCAGGATACAGCCAGGTCGATGGCTTGCTTGACGCCGTCCGTCCTTTCATCTCCAGCGAGACCAGGAAGCCAAGCCAGCGATTGGAACTCCAGTCTCCAGGCGGGTGACTTGAAGGGATCCTCGGTCCATTGTGGCTGCTCTGGGACAGGCCATGCGGGAAAACCGGCAAGAGTTAAGCTGCCTTCTGAGAAATCGGGTTTCGCACCACGCTGCAAAGCCTTGATTTCATCATGGAAGGTTGAGAGCGATGCGAGAGACTTCAAATCTGCCAACTCTCTCAGTCGCACAGAAGCAGGCTGCGTCTCGTTCGCTTCAGGGTTCAACCGTCCTAGGAGGTGTCTCAGGAAAGTCTCGGCGTCAGGTAAATCGTCGCCCGAGATCGCTTCCAGCATAAGATCGTCGTCAAGCGATACCTCAAGAGGTGTGATCAGCTCCATTGAGGCGTGATCGTGCCGTGTCTGAAATCCGATATCGACACTTGCAGCCTGAGGCGGAGGAGCAAGATCCAAAGTGAAACGCCGCGCCTGACGGTGGACCGGAATGCCGATGAAGGATCCTATCGAAGAGGCTTCTTCCGTTTCGGGATAGGGAGAGGGCAGCACTTCTCCCCTGGCGTTGCGGTATACAATGCGGGCTAAGGCTCCTTCCTGTCCAGGAGCTTCATTGATGATCTGTCCTCTGATCACCAGCTTGGTCGCTGGAAGCACCGCAAAGCTCATCCAGATCGGTTCAGCATTGAATGCAAGCCACGTGCGCCGTGCGTTCAAGGGGCGGACAGCGCTGACGGCTTTCGCCCAATCAAGCTCTTTCCTGTCTGCTTCAGCCGCGGATTCAGGCGGTAGCTTCTGGAGAAGCTGCTGGTCGCGGATAGTGAAAGGATGAGAATTGCGCCAACTTCGAATGCTGACAGAAAGGCTCCGGGTCGGAGAAGGAATGAAAAAGCCCAGCGAAACCGTGCAGACCGATCCGCCTTGATCGGAGTATTCGGGCCCGCTCACATACCAGCTGTGAGGGTCTATCTGGGTTCTGGTCAGCCCTGGGACATATGCAAAGTCGATGCTGGATCCATCCTCTGTCAGGAAGTCTACTCCGACCACTGCAAAGTCATGGACAGCGCGAGAGCTCTCTTGAGGATGCCATTCCAGTTTAAAGTTGAGTTCACACCACGCATCAGGTTCGACACCCTCAAATCCCAGCATGATGCGGGACCAGCGGTTGCTGTTCGAAACGACCAGGGGGGAAGTTTCCACCTCGCCAGGCGTCTCGCCGGATGCGTCGCTACGAGTAGGAAGAATGCGTTTCACAGAGGGCATCAGGCGGCGCAGCCTATTACGTGAGAGGAGTTTCTGAGCTAACTCATCAGGCTTCGAACGGCTAAGCAATAAGCAGATGGTTCGCTTAGCTTGAAAGTCAGGAGGAAGCTGTCGACTCGACAAACAGAGCCATTCGGATCAACTCCGAAAGGTTCCTGGCTTCCATCTTGGCCATGACATTCGAACGGTGAATCTCAACTGTGCGAATGCTGATGCTGAGTTCATGGGCAATGACCTTGTTGGCCTTGCCGGCGACCAGGCAGTCGAGCACCTGACGCTCGCGCTGCGAAAGGGATTGCAGCCGAGCTTGGGTCTTCATGAGCTCCTGACTCCTCCGGACGCTCTTTTCATCGCATACAAGAGCGAAGCGAACGACCTCGAGGAAGCGGTCCTCTCGGAAAGGCTTCTCCAGAAAATCGATTGCGCCGGCTTTCATCGCTTCAACCGCGAGCGGAATGTCTGCATGGCCCGTCATGACGATGACAGGCACGTTAAGGCCACGCTCGTTCAGACGGCGGATGAACTCCAGCCCATCGATCCCAGGCATGCGAACATCAGTAACAATACAACAACGGCCCGGATCGAGAACTTCCTTCAGAAAGGAGCTGGCAGATTCATACAAGCGGACGTTGAGGCCGGCAGACACCAGCAGGAAGGAGAGCGCTTTGCGAACTCCGACATCGTCATCCACCACATAGACTACCGCCCCGCTCGACATTGGGCTTTTCCTCCTATTGTTATTATTGCCAAGGTAAGAGCATAGAAATGCTTCAGACGATGCTGAAGTACGTGAGATCGCCTGTCATATGCCCCCAAGCCTGCCTGACAGTTTGATGCCGCCGATCATGATTGTTGATTTGTGCTCGTACCTGTCCCAAGCCGCTTCTTCAAGGCCTCAATGCAGGCCCAATTTGTAGCAGAGGCCGGTGCCCTGCGGCTCTGGATGTTTTTCCTCCCGTTTTGTGTCGTGAGCGCCACAAGTCGCAGCGCTGCAGGCGACACTAGATCGCTGTATGCGATATATAATGATATAAAATCCGAAATTAGAGACGCTGCTGCGCTATCGAAAGTCGCAGTGCTCATGAAGCAATTTTGCCTGGGCCGTTAGCGGCAGAAGAGGCCGGATCCAAGGCTAGGTCAGCCTCATGCAAGGTTGCATGCGTAAATGCATCTTTACCATGATGGTTGGAGATCACTGTGACGTCCCCTGTCTATCTCTTTGATTTGGCATCGCGGCAGGCGCAATGGCTCGCAGCGCGCCAGACTACGATCTCAGGAAATATTGCCAACGCGAATACGCCTGGCTATCGCGCGAAGGATGTCGAGCCCTTCGTCGACGTTCTGGACAAGACGAAACTGGCCATGGCTGCCACAAGCAATGGTCACATCGGCTTTGACGCATCTCGGCCTGACGCGAGCAAGGTGAAGAAGGCGGATACCTGGGACACCGTCTACTCGAGGAACTCTGTCAGCCTGGAGCAAGAGATGATCAAGGCCGGTGAGGTCGATCGGCAGCATTCGTTGAACACCAGTATCGTCAAGGCGTTCCACCGCATGCTCATGTCAAGCGTGAGGACTGCATGATGGTCGATCCTCTCATTGCATCGGCCAAGCTCTCAAGTGCGGGTCTAGAGGCTCAATCGGCCCGCCTCAGAGTGATCTCCGAGAACGTCGCGAATGCTCAGTCGACAGGGCGTACGCCGGGCTCCGATCCCTACGCGCGAAAGACGATTACCTTCAAGTCGGAGCTTGATCGGGCCATGGGTGCCTCGTCGGTCGCGGTGAAGGAGATCGGAAGAGACGATACGCCTTTCCCGGTCGAGTACGATCCTGGAAACCCTGCGGCGGATGAAAACGGCATGGTGAAAAAGCCGAATGTCAACATGCTGATCGAGATGGCCGACATGCGAGAAGCCAATCGGTCATATCAGGCCAACCTGCAGATGATGAAGCAGGCCCGCGCCATGATCTCCGCAACGATCGACCTAATGAGAGGCTGATATGATCAGTGCCGCTTCTTCAATCTCTTCAATGATCGATCGGCCATCTGCAGTTTCGTCTGCGGCAACGGCCAACGTGAAATCGATCTCTGGTGCGCCTTCAAACGGCGTCGCTCAGGTCAGCTTCCTCGACACGATGACTCAGGTGGCATCGTCTTCAATCGACATGTTGAAGGCAGGCGAGGCAGCCTCCATCGCGGGGATCCAAGGAAAAGCGTCCGTCCAGCAGGTGGCGGAAGCGGTGATGGCTGCTGAACAAACCCTTCAGACGGCGATTGCGATCCGTGACAAGGTCGTTGCCGCTTATCAAGAAATCGCGCGAATGGCGATCTAAGGAAAGTATACCATGAGAGCACTCGCGATCGCTGCTACCGGCATGAATGCCCAGCAGCTCAATGTTGAAGTTATTGCCAACAATATTTCGAATGTGAACACGACGGCGTTCAAGGGCGCACGGGCGGAGTTCACGGATTTGCTTTACCAAGCTGAACGAGCACAGGCTATTCCCACTCAGGCAGGCGCAAGCCCTGTTCCGGAAGGCGCAATGCTAGGCCTTGGTGTGCGGGCGGCGGCCATTCGTAACCTCCACCGTCAGGGAGCGCTCACCAACACGTCTAACCAGTTCGACCTTGCTGTCACCGGGCGCGGCTGGTTCCAAGTCGATGCCCCCAATGGGGATACGGTTTATACGCGTGCAGGCGCCTTCAACAAGGATGCCAATGGACGGCTCGTCACGCTCGACGGCTACACCCTGACGCAGCCGATCTTGGTTCCCGCGGATGCCATTGATGTCACCATCAACGAATCCGGACAAGTGTTCGCAAAGATCGATGGTGAGGTGGAATTGCGCCCCATAGGCCAACTGATGCTCGCGAACTTTGCGAACGATGCAGGCCTGGAGCCGATTGGCGGCAATTACTATCGGGAAACCATCGCATCCGGTGCGCCTCAGGAAGGCAGCCCTACCGATCCCGGTTACGGTAAGATTCACCAAGGATACCTCGAAGCATCGAACGTCGATGCGATCAAGGAAATTACCAACCTCATTTCAGCTCAGCGCGCGTTCGAGATGAACTCCAAGGTCATCCAGGCGGCGGATGACATGGCGGGGACCGTCTCCAAGGGCATTCGCTAAGTGACATCGGCTGGAAGATTGTCATGAAATCATTACTCCTTTGCGCGGTGGCTCTCGTCTCAATCGCTGCTGCGACCCAAGCAGCTTCTAGCGAGGGGCGCGTGCTCCCGGTCCCGAGCGTGACGATCTATCCGGGCGATCTCATCAGCGAATCCATGCTCAAGGATCGAGTCTTCCCTGAGAATTACCGCTTCCGCACAGCTGTGGTCGAGTCGCCGCGCGTTCTTGTGGGAAAGGCAGCGCGCAGAACTTTGCTGCCGGGAGAGCCTATCCCCATGAACTCGGTCGATGATCCAAAGCTCGTCACGCGCGGTGCTCAAACCGCCATCCTCTTCGAGGAGGGCGGATTATCGATTGTTGGAATTGGCATTCCCATGCAGTCGGGAGCCTTGGGCGAAACGGTTCAGGTGAAGAACGTGGATAGCGGGCGGATCATCACCGGTCGCGTCCAGGCGGACGGCAGGATCAGGATCGGCATCCAATGATTATGCGCGCTGTTCTGCTAATCCTCGGAATGCTGATGGCTTCTCATGCCGCGGCAGCCACGCGGATCAAGGATGTTGCGAATGTCCAGGGCGTTCGCGACAATCAGTTGATCGGCTATGGGCTCGTGATGGGCCTGCAGGGCACCGGAGACACGCTTCGGAATTCCCAATTCACCGAACAAGCTCTCCAATCGATGTTGGACCGCATGGGGGTGAATGTCAGGGACATCAACCTGCGGACAAGAAACGTGGCCGCCGTTATTGTAACGGCCGACCTTCCTCCCTTCGTCGGTGCGGGATCCCGGATCGATGTGACGGTAACGTCGATGGGAGATGCGACGTCCCTGAAGGGCGGCACTCTGATGCTGACCGCTCTGCAGGGAGGCGATGGACAGGTCTATGCCGTAGCCCAGGGAGCCATCGTTGTCTCCGGGTTTGCGGCACAGGGGCAAGCGGAGACGCTGACATCCGGCGTGGCAACATCTGGACGCATCGCAAACGGTGCCTTGGTCGAAAAGGAAGTCCGGGGTGGTTTTGACGCAGTGGGAACACTCGCGTTTGAGCTCAAGAACCCCGACTATAAGACCGCAACCCTGGTCACGGACGCGATCAACCACTATGCGCAGCAGAGGTATGGTACACGTGTTGCCGCTCCGAAGGATTTCAGGACAGTTGTTCTGCATCGGCCGAAGAATATTGCCCCAACGCGGTTCATAGCTGAACTGGGCGATCTGGAAATTCAGCCCGATACGCCGGCGCGCATCGTGGTGGACCAGAGGACTGGCACCGTGGTGATCGGAAAGAACGTCCAGATCTCGACCGTTGCGATTACGCACGGGGCCCTGACGATCCGCGTCACGGAGATGCCCGAGGTATCGCAGCCTGATCCAATGTCGTTTGGGCAAACGGTCGTCGTTCCCAGGACGCAGATTTCAGCCGCGGAAGAGCGGGTTCCGCTTGCTATCGTCAGAGGGTCTGACCTTCAAACGCTTGTAAGAGGGCTCAACCAAATGGGCCTGAAGCCATCCGATGTCATAGCGATTCTCCAGGCCGTCAAGACGGCTGGAGCGCTTCAGGCGGAGCTTGTGGTTCAATGATGAAGTTCACGACGAGCACATCGACACTGGCTGCAATAGCCGCTTTATGGACTCTGACCGTGACTGCGCCTGCCTTCTCGCAGGAAAAGCCGGCGGAAGTGAAGGGCAACAATTACTGCGCCAACATCGCCGATGCGGCATCCGACGCCCGTTACGCTCTTCAAAAGCAGGAACTGGCCAATATGGAAAAGGAGATTGAGGGCAGGCTCAAGATCCTTGAGGCGAGGCGGGCTGAATACGAGGAATGGCTGCGCCGCCGGAATGAAGTTCTCGAGAAGGCGGACGAGACGATTGTCGCAATCTACTCCCGCATGCGTCCGGATGCAGCCGCTCTGCAACTCATCAACATGGAAGATGAGATTGCTGCAGCTGTTATCGCTAAACTCAACCCGCGCGTTGCCAGCGCGGTTCTGAATGAGATGGAGCCGGCAAGAGCCGCTCAGCTGGCCAACATCATCACGGATGCTCCGAAGCGCGTTGCGAGTAACGGGAGGAAAGATTGAAGCTTATCATTTCCATCGCTAGCCTCTGCCTCCTTGCGGCCTGCGCGACACGTCCCGAGGATCTAGGGCGTGAGCCGATGATGACCCCGGTCGGCTCAGGCATTGCCGTTGAGCGCGAGCCCCTGCCTCATGTGTTCAAGAGCACGGTGAGCACGGCACCGAATTCCACCTGGAGCAATGCCAGTGCGGATCTGTTCACTTCTCCACGCGCGCGGCAGGTGGGGGACATCGTAACAGTCAATATCCAAATCGACGACAAGGCGCAGTTCGATAACGCAAGCGACAGGTCCCGCTCGTCATCCATCGACGCAGGCCTCGGCTACGGGTTCGCGTTCAAGGGGTGGCAGGCAGACGGGACGGCTGATGTCGGTCTGGATTCCTCCTCATCATCTCAAGGGCAGGGGACCATCGACCGCTCCGAAAAGCTGCGCCTTTCAGTCGCGGCGATCGTGACCGAGGTTCTTCCCAACGGAAACGTCATCATCAGCGGATCTCAGGAGGTTCGGGTGAATTATGAGGTGCGTGTGCTGAATATCGCCGGCATCGTTCGCCCCCGCGACATCTCCCCCCGAAATACGATCAGTTATGACAAGATCGCTGAGGCGCGTGTCTCGTATGGCGGTCGCGGACGCCTCATGGAAGTCCAGCAGCCCGCTTATGGGCAGCAGATTTTTGACGCTGTGACCCCGTTCTGAGCAGGCTTACCCATGGCAGAGAATCTAGCGCTCCCTTCCCCATCCGATCGAACTAAGAAAGAGGGGACCAAAAGCCTGATTTTAACGCTCGGAATGCTGACTCTTCTGTCTGCTGTTGTCGGAGGCGGATTTGGTCTGAGCATCGTGTCAAGCATCGAGAAGAGGGTGGAGGAAAAGTACAATGCTCTGCCTCAGCAGCCCATAGAGAAGAGCGCTTACACGGGTGATGTTACGCTCAAGAAACTCGCTCCGGTTGTGACGAACCTGGCAGGCTCCGAAACCGATTGGGTTCGTCTTGAAGCGTCCATCGTTTATAAGGGCGGGATCGAGTTCAACCCTGACGTCGTTGCGGCTGAAGCGCGGCAGGATGTCCTTGCTTATCTGCGGACCGTCTCACTGGCGCAAATTCAAGGGCCGAGCGGTCTTCTCCACGTGAGAGAAGATCTCAATGAAAGAGCCAAGATCAGATCGAATGGTCTGGTTCAGGAGCTTGTGCTCGAAACTCTTGTTGTCCAGTAATCAAAAATTCTTTCTCAGAGCTGTTTATCCTTTAAGGCCTCTTTTATGCGGATCCGGATCCTCTTTACCAGCCTTGTTCTTCTGCTGCTAACTGGCGCTGGAGCCTATGCGCAGGTTCCGAGTTTGGAGAGCCTTCTTCCGCCAAGCGACGGTGCCGCGAGTGGACGCATCATTCAGATGGTCGTTCTTTTGACGGTCCTATCCCTTGCTCCGGGACTGCTCATCATGGTGACGAGCTTTACCCGTTTCGTGGTGGCTTTTTCATTCCTCCGTTCCGGCCTGGGACTCCAGAGCACCCCTGCCAACATCTTTTTGATCAGCCTTTCCCTTTTCATGACTTTCTTCGTCATGGGACCGACCTTCGACAAGGCTTGGAACGAAGGCGTTCGTCCTCTCACAGAGAACAGGATTACGGAAGCCGAGGCGTTTAATAGAACTGCGGATCCCTTCAGGGAGTTCATGCTCGCCCACGTTCGACCGAAAGACCTGCAGACATTCGTCGATCTTGCCTCGGAGAGCTATCCCAAAGCCAACGAGGGCGAGAAGATTGATCTGCGGATTCTCATTCCTGCGTTCATGATCTCCGAGTTGAGGAGAGGCTTTGAAATCGGCTTCTTGATCGCGCTGCCATTTCTCGTCATCGACATGATTGTGGCGACGCTTGTCATGTCGATGGGCATGATGATGATGCCTCCGACCATTCTGGCGTTGCCGTTCAAGATCCTGTTTTTCGTTCTGATCGATGGCTGGAACATTCTCGTCAGCGGGCTCGTCAGATCCTACTTCTAGGTGCTTCCAAGCAGGGTAGCGGCAACCCTCGCACAAGGTTGATGGAGCAAGAAGGACACTCGATACATCTTATCATTGTCGAGATTCTCTATGCCCGGTCGTCAGCAAGCCGAAAGATTGTGGACCAGCCTGATGCAGCTTGGTGCGCGCCGTTTAGCGGCCCTGGGCGCCATCGGGTTCGTAGTGTTCCTTGCCGTTGGCGTTGGGGCTTATTACCTCAGCCGCCCGGCGCAGGAGACACTCTATACAGGCCTTGATCGCGAAGACGTCAGTCGCATGGGCACTGTCCTCAAGGATGCCGGCGTCCCCTTCGATGTAAGCTCCGATGGAACAGCGCTGCTTGTCAGTTATGGCAATACCGCCCAGGCGCGCATGCTGCTGGCAGAGAAAGGTCTGCCTCACAGCACTAAGTCCGGCTATGAACTGTTTAACGATCTAGGGTCCCTGGGCTTGACGTCGTTCATGCAGGAAGTCACCAAGGTACGTGCCCTTGAGGGTGAGCTTGCCCGCACCATCCAAGGCATGAAAGGCGTCAAAGCGGCCCGGGTCCACATCGTTCTGCCGGATCGCGGTTCTTTCCGCCGTGACCAGCAGCCGCCGTCCGCATCCGTCGTCATCCGCACCTCTCCAGCGGACGATACGTCTCAGGCGCAAGCGATCCGCCACCTCGTCGCCGCAGCCATTCCTGGAATGGCTGTCGACAAGGTGACGATCATGAACACCGAAGGAACGCTCCTGGCATCCGGAGACGATTCCACGAATGCCTCGACGGGTAAACTGGCCAACCTCGAAAAGACCGTCGGCCTTGAGATCCAGGACAGCATCCGGCGCACGCTCTCGCCCTATCTGGGGATTGGTAACTTCGAAATCAGCGTCGCTGCTCGTCTCAACACGGACAAGGTCAGCACCAACGAAACAATCTTCAACCCCGAGTCAAAGGTTGAGCGCTCTGTCCGAACCGTGAGGGAAACCGAGGTCTCCCAGAACAGGGCCGGTCAACGGCCCACGACCGTCCAGCAGAATCTTCCTGAAGAGGAGGTTCGCGCTGGTGCGAGCGACAGCTCGAGCGAAGACAACCAGCGCCGTGAAGAACTGACGAACTTCGAGATCTCGTCGAAGACGATTCAGACGATCAGCGACGGGTACTCGATCAAGAATCTTTCCGTCGCCGTGCTCGTCAACAAGTCCCGCATCGCAGCCCTTCTCGGCGAAGGTGCGGATGCTGCTGAAATCGATGCCAAAGTGGCTGAGATCGAGCAACTCGTGTCATCGGCAGCAGGATTCAGCAAGAACCGTGGCGACCAGATCAAGGTTGCTGCTGTCAGCTTCGTCGACGACAGCGGCGTGCTTCAGCCTGTTCCTGGCCCGTCTGTAGCCGAGATCATGATGCGCCAGTTCGGAACTGTGGTGAATGCACTCACCATCCTGGCACTGTGCGCCATGCTGATCTGGTTTGGGCTCCGCCCGGCGGTCCGTATGCTGATCGCAAGGCACCAGGCTGACATCGAGATCCAGCGTGAGCAGATGGCTGCCCTGGCCGCCGCTGAAGTGAGCAAGGAATTCGAAGCGGCTGAAGCTGAAAGCATGTTGGCTCAGCCAGCCCTTACCGACGATACAGGCCAGCCTTTGATCGAGCTTCCCCGTTCGCCACAACGGAAGCTGGAACAGATTATTGAACTCAGCGAAGAGCAGGCAGCAGCGGTGCTGAAGCAGTGGCTCCGTCAAGAGGCGGCATGATGTCCGGAAGTATCGCCGACCTTATCAGCGATTTTTCCAACCCCGCGCCTTCCGAGGGGTTCGGGATCGGTATTCTCCGCCGGGTGCGTCAAGCTGCCGAGCCGGAGGTGTCAGTTCCAGAACCCGTTGTCGACCAGCAAGCCGAGATGATGCACTCCGTCGAGGAGCGGGTCAGAGCTGAAGAGCAAGAGAAGGCGCGTCGGAAGCTTGATGAAGCTCTGAGCGCCGAACAGGAGCGGCACCGCGAAGAGATGGCTGTTCAGAGGGAGATCTGGGTTGAGCAGGAGGCGCTGCAGCTGTCTTCTCAGATCATCAATGCTATCGGAAACCTTGAGACACTTTTGTCTGAAAAGGCAGCCCGAATCCTGGCGGCAGTCATTCCCGAGGCCCTTCGGCAGAGCGCCATTGCCGAGTTCAACGAGGTCCTTGGCAAGATCCTTTCAGGGGAGAATGCAACCCTTTTGAGAGTGACGGGCCCGGAGGACATGCTCAGCGCCATCAAAGCTGGAATAGTCATGCGGGATGGAATTATCGAATTTGTCGCAAGTGACGCTGTCGAGCTTACGCTTGTGGCTGGCGATACGACTATTCAAACTCAATTCGACGCTTGGTCCGAGCGGCTTCAGGCGCTTCTGAAAGAAGGGTCATCATGCTGAGTTCAGGCAAGCAGGAAATCCTGGTCATTCGCAGAGGCGAAGACGATGAGGTATCCGTAAAGGGCGGAGCCTGGAAGATCGCTCACGCCGACTTCATGACGGCCATGATGGCATTCTTCCTGATCATGTGGCTTGTTGGCATGGCCGATCACGACACCAAGATTGGTGTTGCCAATTATTTCAACCCAGTTCAGCTGGCGAACTCCACTTCCAACAAGAAGGGTCTCGACGACCCGCAGAACGTGCCCCCCGAGCGCGAAACTGAAAACACAGAGAATGGTAAAGAGAAGGGAAGCGGCCAGGGAACAGGTGGTAAGTCGCAGCAACTGCAGAAGCCTCGCTTCAAAGAAGGGGCGCTCTTTCAGGATCCGTATGCTGTGTTGGCCAAGATCGCGGACGAGATCGAGGCTACTCCCCATGACACGCTCGGCGCGGATGTGACGCCTGGTGAAAGTGATATCCCCGGCCTGAATAGCGGTGAGGCTTTCAGGGATCCTTTCGATCCGCTTTACTGGCAGGTTGCTCCTATCGACGAGATGAAGGCTGACGTAAACCCCAAGCCGGGAACAGCCACTCCGGCGCCGACCAAGGCGGAGGTCGATGCCTGGGTTGCCGCAAAGAAAGCGTCTGCCCCTGATCGGAAGGATATTAAATCCGCAAGCGCAAGCGTCTCCACAGAGACGAAGGCTTCGTCAGAGGAACAGCAGGCGGCTGCGGAAGTGCCTCCTCTTTCTGCCGATGCCGCTGCGGATCTGAAGGCAGCGGAGCTGAAGAAAGAGATCATGAATGCCGTTCAGCCAGGGAGGAATGCTACACCGCGACCGCAGATCGAAGTGCGCCGAACGGGTGCCGGCACCGTCATCAGTCTGACGGATGACATCGATTTCTCAATGTTCGCAGTCGGCTCGGCCGAACCGCATGCCAAGGTCGTGCAGGCCATGGCCAAGATCGCGGCTATCCTGCAGTCTCGCCCCGGGAAGATCGTCATTCGTGGGCACACGGACAGTCGACCGTTCAAGTCGGCCGATTACGACAATTGGCGCCTGTCTCACGCCCGAGCTCAGATGGCGCTCTACATGCTTGTTCGCGGCGGCCTCGATGAAAGCAGGATCGTTCGTGTGGAAGGACATGCTGACCGCGATCCCAAAATACCCACGGATTCGAAAGCCGATCAGAACCGCCGGGTGGAAATCCTGCTTCAGGAGTGATCGCTGTGAGGGGAATGCTTCATGCTGCTCTTATTATCGCCATTGCGAGCACGCCGGAACTTGCATCTGCTGAGAACCAGAATCCACCAGGACTTCTCTCTGCACCCACGCCTGTGAAGCTTCAGCTGGAGCCTGTCTCGAAGCCGGTTCAGATGGTTCGGACCCTGCAGCTGATGCAGGACCAGATCGCGGTCGGCTCGACTGAGGCTCATCTGGGGCAGCGAGGGCTTTTGGCTATACTCGACAACCGCTTCATGGCTCTGGAAACGGAGTTCTGGGCGGATGCCAGGAATGTGCGTGCCGCGATTGCTTTCGTCTTGAGCGGCGGTAATCCGCAAATTCTCAGAAAACTTCTGGAAATCGGCGTCCCTCTGGATCAAAGGGCATTCGTCGAAGGAACTCTGGCCTATGTTGAGGGGCGAGAGGAAGAGGCAAAGAACAAGCTCCTGTCATTGGATGTAAAAACGCTCGCGCCCATGCTTGGTGCGCAGCTGGCGCTTGTTCAATCGGCGTTGATTGTCCGCACGGATGCAAAAAAATCCAGTGACCTTCTGGATTTCGTTAGGCTTCAGGCTCCGGGAACCCTGCTTGAAGAGGGCGCTTTGAGACGCCAGGTCTTCGTTGCAAGTCAAACCGGAGACATGAAGAAATTTCTGGCTCTCTCATCGGATTACTTGCGCCGCTACCGCCATTCTGTCTACGCTGGAAACTTCAGGCAACGTCTTGCATCAGCCTTGACGCGAATAGACTTTGGAAAGGACGAGAGACTTTTCAGCGACGTTGTAGAAATGCTGAAGGATCTGGAGTCTGACGCGAGGCTGGACCTCTATCTTCTTGTCGCGCGCTCCTCGATCGATCAGGGATTCACGAAATCCGCTCGTATGCTGTCCGAAAAGGCTCGCGAGTTGGCTCGAGCCGATGCAGTAAGCGCAGAAAGGGCAAAGCTCTACCTTGCCGCCTCCATGATCGTTTCTCCTGAAACGGTCGGCGCGGCAGAAGCAGAGCTGCAGAGCGTCAACAAATCGCTCTTGCCTGAGAGTGATGCTGCTCTCCTGAGTTCTGCACTCTCGATGGCAGGGCACATCCGTCAGATGCCCGGTGACAAGACAGCAGAAAAACGAGCCAACCCTTCATCCGATGCGCTCGCCGTAGAGGCGGCATCCGATGGCGGGCAAGCGCCAGAACAGCTTCAGACTGTATTGAAGGCTCGGGATACTCTGAGCCGTATAGACCAGCTTATCAAGAACCAGGCGCCGACAGTTCGATGAATCCATTCGATATTCTGGCCCGCAATTTGCCCCGGCCTGCCGATCCGCAATCCTTGCGAGAGTCAGCTGCTGCATCCGAGAATGCTGGCAGCAACGCCGCGTCGGAGAATGCGGATAGTTTCAATAGTTTGCTCAAGGGGTTATCAGAACAACTTCCCGCAAGTGAAGCTCCTGTTCTGGGAGCCAACGACCTTGAGTCACTTGAAATGCTACCCACAGAGAGTGCATCCGACAGGGCGGCAGCAAGCATTTCAAATGCTGTAAGCATTCTCTTACAGGGCATCATGCCGAACCCGACACCGCAGGGGGCGAGTGTGCAATCCGCCAGCGGTAACGGTCATGACGGCAGGGCACCCTCGCAGCTACTCCTTGAGACTATGCTCCCTTCGGACGGAATTTCTGAGGTAACCAATCTCGCGCCCGCGCCGAGAATGACGGTTTCCGTCGGACACCAGGAAACCCACTTCAAGCCTATTATCGAGAGTCTGGACGCAAAACTCGCTACCAGTACCCAAGGAAGCGTTGAGTTATCGCTTGAGAATGAGGCTGGCGACGACGTCCTAAACCCACCCTCGGCACTAACCGCAGCTGAGCGGCAGGGTGTGCCACGAGACAGCCGTCCACACCCTGCTTATCCAGTGGCATCATTAGGAGCAGGGGAGCCTAAGCCTGAAGTGCCCGCAAACCTGGCGCAGGACTATGAACAGGCGGGAAGCCCCTTGAGCGAAGAGAATGAGGTCAGGGTCGAACCCGCTCAGCAGACTGCCAAGCAAGATGCAGGAACGGATCTGCCGTCAGAGAATCTTCATCGAATAGCGGGGGCGATCAAAGCAGAGGCTCAATCGATAGCGGACAAGGGCTCGCTTCATCAGCCTCGAGGGGGGGAGGCACCCCAAACGATATCAGTCAAGGCAACTGAGAGCGCTCTGAGGGTGCTCAATCTGCAACTCCATCCCGCGCATCTGGGCGCGGTGACCATTAAGATGAGGCTCGCAGGTGAAAGCCTGGAGATGGAGCTTCATGTCGAGCGTGAGGAAACGGCTCAGCTTCTGAAAACCGATTCTGAAAAGCTCGCATCGCTCCTCCGCGGATCCGGGTACCGTCCGGATACGATCAGCATCCACGTCACCGAAGCTGTCGTTCAGGATCGTACAATAGCCTCACGATCTCAGACCGATATGCAGATGCAAGGGCAGTCATTTCAGGATGGGGGAGCCAGCCATGGTGAGCGCTTCCGGAATCAGGACAATCCGTATGCCAGCGGCAAATCCGAGCAGAAAGAGCATGCAAATGATCAAACGGCCCTGGGCAGCCGTAGCGCTGGCAGCGTTTACCTATAGCCTCACTTTCTCTGGTCAGACGCTGGCACAGCCTGCGAGTCAACTTTGCGAGCGCGAAATGTTGCGGGCTTCTGCAAAGTATGGCGTTCCCGTCGGCATGTTGTATTCGGTTGGATTGACGGAAACTGGACGCAAGGGATCCTTGCAGCCCTATGCGATGAATATCGAAGGACGGGCCGTTTTCGCGAATACACTTCCCGAAGCCGTCCAGCATTTCGAGGCCGCGCGCCGGTCAGGGGCGAAGCTGATCGACTTGGGATGCATGCAGATAAATCACTATTACCATCGCGAGAAATTCTCGTCTTTGGAAAGCATGCTGAATCCCCGAGACAATGTGGAATACGCTGCTCGGTTTCTCAGCGAGCTCAAGGGTCGTCACGAGACATGGACGATGGCAATCGCCCGTTACCATGCTGGCCCGGACAATGATCCCGCGCAGAAACGCTATGTCTGCCGCGTCATTTCCAACATGGTTGCCACCGGTTTCGGGCAATGGACGCCAAATGCGCGATCATTTTGCGCGGATGCGCCAGGGCTTAAGCCTGGCCAAACAGCGTCCAGCGGCTGAGCGACGCTCTTTACCGAACCATTTTGATGGATGTGCCCGATTGGCTCAGAGCGCCGGTAAGTGAGGCCTCTGTTCCCTCAAGTCTGGCAGTTTCCGTGCCACGGGAGAACAACGAGACTCGGCTCCCCTCGAAATGCCACATGTTCACTTGCCGGAGGACTTCATCGGAGCACTTGGATGTCGATGCCTTGTAAAGATCTAAGGCTGATACGTTCGAGAGATGAATCAGGCAGGTACGGCCCTTCTCATCTTTAGCCTGCCATGTGCCGGCATACGATGCCGCACGTCGAGGGGCCGAGAAAACTCCAGGTGGCGAATCTGCGACAGGCGCATGTGCACTATCATTATGCTGTGTCTCGTTTCGTGGCCTAGCGATGGTAGGATTAACAGCCACCGGTGGTGTGTCTTCCCTCATGACGGAAGAAGGCTGCGGATCTTCTGGGAGGCCAGCGACTTGCCCATAATGTCGAGCTGTGGGCGATGGGCCAACAATGATCGCTGGCGGATCAGTATTCACTGTCTCCATGGAGACACGCGCCTCTGCAATCCGTCGCCCCCAGGGTGCAGAATATTCAGGATAGTTGCGGTCTGCGCCATGTCTTCCCCAAGGACCCTGAGAGTATGTTCCCTGTTGCGAATTGCAGCCGGTCAGGAGAGCAATAGCAAATAGCGACAGGATCGGAGGGGCGCTTTGTAACAGAATCTTCACTTGAGGATAATTCTCAATGTCGGAGAGAGGATGCCGGGCAGTAAGCCGATCGAAACCGAGTTGGGAGAGGCCTTAGTCGCGCTGAGGTGATGATCCTCGCAAAGGAGCGCGGATCGAAGTCGGTGTCAGGGGCTTCGGACAGCATGACGCGATTGATATGCACGCCGACAGAGAACTCAGCTAGGACAAGTTTGAAATCGATACTGACCGTCTCATGGGAAAACGCCATATCGAGAACAACACATGGAGGATGGCCGAGCGCCGCGCTGATCCCAGCGGAACGTGCATATGAAAGAGTATGGCCCTTGAAGAACAGCTCTGTGCAGGACGCAACAATCTCATCCACATTTCCATGTAGCTGATTGCTCACATAGGATCTTATGATTTCAGCGTCGACCAGGCAGAAATCGGCCACGACATCTTTGATATTGCAGGCCAAGACTTCTTCGAACGCATTCACGTCAACGTACCCGTTAAGCGCTTCTTCCTGATCTAAAGGAAGCCTTCTCATTTGGACCTCGTAAGGATGTAGAACAGGATCTGAGCAACGGCCTTGTAGAAATCTGGTGGAATCATGCGATCTACTTCAACATGATCATACATGGATCTTGCCAGAGGCTTGTCCTCAATCACCGGAATGCCGTGCTTCTCGGCTGTTTCACGGATTTTCAAGGCGATGAGATCCTTACCCTTTGCGACGACGATGGGAGCGCTTGCTTCGGTGCGTTCATAACGCAGCGCGATTGCATAGTGAGTTGGATTGGCGATGACGAAAGTCGCCTTGGGAACAGCGGCAAGCATACGCTTTCTGGCCCGGTCTTGAGCAAGAGAGCGCATACGCGCCTTGACCATCGGGTCGCCTTCCATCTGCTTGTGCTCTTCCTTGACCTCCTGCGGCGTCATTTTCAGATCGTTGTGCCATTTGAGGCGAGCCCAAACCAGGTCTGCGGCAACGAGAACGATGGTTGCGATGGCAATGGCCGATACGAGCCGCATTGCCATGGTCAGCATTAGCTCCGGAATAAGGGTCGGGTCACTGAACATGGCATTGAAGACCTTATGCTGCTCCGACTTGAGAAGCAGGATGGATACGATGGTGACAGTTCCAAACTTGAACAGGGCTTTGGCGAACTCGACGAGCCCTGAGCGGCTGAAAATCCGCTTCCAGCCACTCATCGGCGATATCCTGTTCCATTGGGGCCTTATCCGTTCGGATACGAAGGAGGGCGTGTTCTGGAAAATTGAAGCCACTAGGCTACAGCTGGCGAGAATCGCAATGATCGGAACCAGAAACATCCCCATATCGAGCGACAGGGCCTGGAACAGAGCCGCGGCGTCAGCCCCCGTTTCCAGACGGAAGTCCTGGGGCCGGTCAACGAACAGAGATAATCGTTCAGTGAGGAACTTCGCCCCGCTGCGAGCCGAGAATGTCAGAACGAGAAGAATGCCAAGAATAGAAGCGAACATGGGCGCCTCTCTCGAGAAGGGGATATTGCCCTTCTCGAGAGCGTCGCGAACCTTCTTGTCCGAAGGGGCTTCTGTTTTACTGTCTTTGTCTTCGGAATCGGACATCGTCTGCCATCAACGATCAGACAAACGATTCGTCGTCGGTTTCCGAATTGATGACGATCTCGCCTCGCCCTGCCATATCCAGCGCAAGATCGGTAATTGAACGACGCGCCTCCGCAATGTCGCGGTTTGCCGACGGCTCCTTGCTGCTCAATTCGTGCTCGATCATGCGGCGAACACGCGAAGAAAGGGCTGTCAGAACCACCTTGCGGAACTCGTCGTTCGTCCCCTTCAAAGCAAGGACCACGCGGTCCGGGGGGACCTGATCGAATAAAGTCGTTCGATCTCTTGGCGCGAGCTTAACGATGTCATCGAACGTAAACAGAAGGCCTCGAAGGATTTCTGCCGATTTCGGCCTGACCGTGGAGAGGCTGCTGAGCACATCCTCCATGTGTTCACGTTCCATCTTGTTGATGATGTCCGCCATCTTGGCGTGCGTATCTGCTCCAGCATTCTTCGAGAAGTTGGCCATGAAATCCTCATGGAGTGTCTTCTCGATGTTCTTCATGGTTTCATCAACAATCGGCTTCATGCTCAACATGCGGCGCATCAGATTGTTGCGCAGCGGTTGAGGAAGCTGAGCCATGACCTTGGCAGCGCACGACGGCTTTACCTTCGACAGGATGAGGGCCGCCGTTTGAGGGTGCTCTTTCAGAAGATAAGAGGCGATAGCACTTTCCGAGACCGTGGAGATGCGCTCCCAGATGCTCCTGTTGGCATTGCCGGCTACATCACTCAGGATGTCGGCTATCTGCTCCGGAGATAGGATCCCAGAGAGAAGCTTCTCGATGTGAGCGACGCTGCCAATGACATCCGCCCCACTTGTGAAGTTTGAGGCAAATTCATCGATCAGCGTTTCAATCTGAATCGGTGAAACAGGGCCGAGCTGGGCTGCAGACCTGGTAACGAGCCGGATCTCGTCCTCGCTGAAATGCTTAAGAATCCGGCCTGCTGCGGGCTTCCCCATGGCGAGAAGAAGCGTCGCAACACGTTCAGGCCCCTTCATGACCTTTGGACCACCTGTCCTTGCAGGAAAACTCGCAACCATGAATGGGACCGTTTAGCCAGTAATATCGTTGGTCGGCGGGCCGACAATTTCAGTGAGAGAAATTCCAAAGCGGGAATTGTCGTCTTCCACGACTACCACCTCGCCCCGGGCGATCACGCGTCCATTGACGACGACGTCGACGGGTTCGCCAACTCTGTGGTCCAGCGGTACGATAGCGCCGCGTCCGAGCTTCATCAGATTGGAGACCGGCATGGTCGCAGAGCCGAGAACAACCTGGATCGTTACAGGAATTCTAAGGATCGAGTCGAGATTGCGACCGCTATCCATCCTGTCTTCCCGCGAGGAGCCGCCAAGGCTCCTGCCGAGTTCCCCATCCTGCTGCCAGGAAGCTTTATCCTGAAAATTGGTCTCAAATGGATTTGACATGCTTCAGAGCCTTATAGACTGGAGCTGCGGGAACGGGACTGCGAGAGTTCGCGCGCAGAGTGAGTAAGTGCTTCAAGCTGCCGGGCAGCTTCACGGGCTTCTTCAATGCGTGAGCCGAGCAGGGCAAGCGTTTCACGTCCCTCGGAGCCGAAGCTGGCGACGGCGTTCTGCGCCCCGATCAAAGCTGCACCGGTCTTGTCGAAGATCCGCTGATAGTCCGCGTGATACTGATCGAGACGCTTGAGCTTCCGGTACATGAGCGCAACCATTGCGCTGGTCACGACGAGGGCGATGAAGAGAATGATGTTAGCGAGCGAAGACATCATCGAGGAACTCCTTCTCCTGGTCGATTAACTCATCAATTTTGAGAACATAAGAACCGTCGGCCTGGCCCATATGGCACCAGAAGAGGCCTTGCTGATTTCCTTCGAGTTTGACGCGGCTTCGAGGAGTCGCTTGCAACTCGATGACTTGGCCAACTTTCAAGTCGGCAATCTCTCCAAGGGAAAGGAAGCGTTCTTCAAGGACAGCGGTCAACGTGACCTCTGTCTTGCTGACCTCGTTGGCCATCTGCTTCAGCCAGCGAGGATCGCGTCCGGATGACTCGCTTGACACGACCCGGGAGAGAACTTTCCTCATGGGGTTCAAGGCCGATTGCGGAATGATAACGAACATCTCTCCGCCGCGATTGAGGGCTTGGAGGAGAAACTTGGCCGCGACCGCTTGATTGTTTCTCCGGCCGATTACGGCAAAGTCCATGCGGGTCTCAAGACGTTCCAGCTTGAACTTCGTATGCGAAACGAGGGAGAACGATGCCTGTAACGCCTTGGCGACCTGCTCGAAGAGAGTTTGCGCCATCCTCAGTTCGATGTTGGAGAAGCCGCGCGCTTCTTCGACGGGGGGCTCGGAGCCGTCGGAGCCGAACAAGACTTCGACCATCGTGTAAATGAAATCGCGATCGAACCCGATCAGGATATGGCTGTCCCATTCCGGAGCATGAAAGATGCCCGCAACCGCGTTGGCTTCATACATCTCCAGGATTTCGCTGATACGGCCGCTCTCGATGCCGCTCAGCGAATAGTACATGGGAGAGGCCGCCATATGGCGAAGGTGCTCGGCGCAACTGGTCGACATGCGATCGAAGATCACATGCAGCATCGGCAGACGATCAACGGACAGACCCGCCGAATCGAGGAGCATATCGCGGATATCGTTGGCGCTTTGCATGCCGCTCATGATTAAGCCGCCTCCTTCAGATCCTCAGGGCGTCCGCCGGTCGTAGTAGCGGTTTCGACCTCATCGATTGTCGGACGGTATTCGATAGAGATACCCTTGCGGCCATGCTCGACGGCGATCTGGGGCAGGGCGCCGTTCATATAGGCGATCAATGCCTGCTTCACGATGATATAGACCCGCGTCTGCTTCTCTCGGGTCGCCTTCACCTTGTTCGCGAGGGGCGACAGAAGGGCATAGGAGATGAAGATGCCGGCGAAGGTTCCGACAAGCGCGGAGGCGATGAGGCCGCCGAGAATAGCTGGTGACTGATCGATGGCGCCCAAGGCTTTCACGATTCCCAGAACAGCCGCAACGATGCCGAGCGCCGGCAGAGCCTCGGCCACCGTATAGATCGAGTAATAGGGCTTGGTCCGATCGCGCTTGAGAGTCGCGATTTCCTCTTCCATCAATGCCTCGATCTCGTGGGGACGTGCATTGCCAATGATGATCAGGCGGGCATAGTCGCAGATGAAGAGGGTTAGGTCCTTGTCGCTCAGGACAGTTGGAAATGACTTGAAGATCTCGGATTCCGACGGGGTATCGATATGAGCTTCGACCTCGTTGCGTGGCTTGTTCTTCAGCTCTCTGAGCAAGGCATACAGCAGGCCAAGGATCGCGAGGTACTGATCCCTCTTGGGAACTTTCCCTTGGATGGCCTCGAAAATGGCCCGCCCGGTATCCTTTAGAAGCGGCATCGGATTCGCGATGATGAACGTGCCAATCGCGATGCCGCAGATGATGACATATTCCCACGGCTGCCAGATGACGGAGAGATGACCGCCCATGGCCACATAGCCGCTGACAAGCGAGCCGATGGCAACAACTAATCCAATTAAGACGCCCAACCTTCTGGTCCTCGCGAAAGCTCAGTTCTTGCTGAATTCCTAATCCCGGAGGCTTGCGCGAAGCTGGAAACGGCAAGGCCAGCTTCGAGCAAGGCTGCCTTGATAGCCTCAGATACGAAGTCGCAGAGCAGGAGCTCGCGCTTATCGGAAGATTTACCTAGGCAAGATGCGGCTTAGTGGCCGTCGGCCTGAAGGGAGTGCCCAGATGCAATCCGCCCTCTACGTGTCGCTGTCGGCTCAGGTTGCGATGGAGAAGCGTCTTTCGACGATCGCCCACAACGTCGCCAATATGACGACCGGAGGCTTTCGCGCTGACGAGATAAAGTTCGAAGAACTGCTATCCCTTGCCGGCAAGAATGATGTGTCTTTCTCCTCGTCTGGACGGAATTACATTTCTCGTCAGGCCGGTCCTTTGAACAAGACGGATAACCCGCTCGATGTTGCGATCCAAGGAGACGCTTGGTTCGCCTATAACGGGCCTGCTGGACCCGTCTATACGCGGGATGGACGCTTCAGCATGAATGAGAACGGTGACCTTGTAACTGTCGATGGGCATGCCATCCTCGATGCCGGAGGAGCGCCCATCGCGCTCGACCCTAATGCCGGGCCTCCTGCAATCGGCCGTGATGGGACGATCACGCAAGGAGACAATCAGGTCGGTGTTCTTGGTCTCTTTCACCTGAACAACGACAGCCGATTGAGCCGATACGGAAACTCCGGCGTTGTTTCCAGTCTCCCCGCTGAAGCCGTGCAGGATTTCACAGCGAATGGGGTTCAGCAGGGATACAGCGAAGGATCGAATGTCAATCCCGTTCTCGAAATGACGAAGATGATCGCGCTCCAGAGGAACTTCGAGAGTGCGGCGACGACCATTCAGGAAAGCGAGAGCACGCTGATGGAGGCAATCCGGACCTTGGGGCCTAGCAGCTGATGAAAGGCATGAGCACCCTGGAGGAGCTTGAGAGGCTGGTTCTCTCCGAGCGTGCAGGACATCGCCTGGTTCGGATCAACGGTACTATCCGCGAGGTTACCCCTAGCTATTACCGCGTGTCGGGTTTGTCTCAGTTCGTCAAGCTGGGGGACCAGGTCGGCTTTGAGTCCAACGACAAGGTGCAAATCGGCGAAGTCGTTCGCATCGATCCAGAGGGATTGACGATCAAGCCTTTCAATGGACGGATCGACGCAAAGATCGGAACGCCGGCTTTCGTGGTCGCCAACAATGGTCTTTCTCCTGATCAGAGTTGGAAGGGGCGGGTGATAAATGCTCTCGGAGAGCCGCTCGATGGTCTAGGGCCTCTCATGGCCGGTTCAAAACCCGTGCATCACGATGCTGAACCTCCCTCGGCCATGACGCGCGCGCGCGTCCAGACGCCTCTGCAAACCGGTGTTAAGGCAATCGACCTTTTCACACCGATTTGCCGGGGGCAGCGCATTGGCATCTTTGCCGGTTCGGGCGTCGGCAAATCAACCCTCCTGACAATGTTGGCGAAATGCGAAGGCTTCGACACGATCGTCGTCGCTCTGGTGGGTGAGCGAGGACGAGAAGTCCGCGAGTTTCTTGAGGGCCCGATCGAGGCCAGCCTGCACAAGGCTGTGATGGTGGTTTCGACCGGGGACGAGAGCCCGATGATGCGCCGCCAAGCCCCCAGGACAGCAGTGTCCATTGCCGAATACTTCCGTGATTGTGGCGAGTCGGTTCTTTTGATCATCGATTCCGTCACACGCTATGCCCATGCTGCCCGGGACGTGGCGCTCGCTGCAGGCGAGCCGGCAGTCGCCCGGGGCTATACGCCTAGCGTATTCAGCGATTTGCCTCGTCTGCTGGAACGGTCCGGCCCGGGTGAGGAAGGGAAGGGATCCATTACTGGCATCTTCTCTGTTCTTATTGATGGTGACGACCACAACGATCCAGTGGCCGACAATATCCGCGGGACCCTCGACGGGCATATCGTTCTGGATCGATCGATTGCAGATCAGGGCCGCTATCCCGCGATCAACGTTCTCGGCTCAATCTCGCGCCTGGCAGATCATGTCTGGACTCGAGAGCAGAAAGAACTCGTACGGCGTTTGCGCGGGATGATCGCCCGCTATGAAGACACGCGCGATTTGCGGATGATGGGCGGCTATCAAGCTGGCACCGACCAGGATCTCGATCAGGCTGTCGTTCTCGTCCCTAAAATCTACGAGGCACTTCGCCAGGATCCTTCGTCTCCTGCAAGCCGAGATGCCTTCGTGGATCTGGCGCAAGCTCTCAAGCCATAGCATCCGTAAAGCCTAGTGGTGTTCAAAGCGCGCTCCAGCTTCACACAAGCATCGTAGTGTTAGGGTTCAACCGGAATTTTAGGAGTTTCACATGAGCCTTTATGGTGTCCTTCGCAGCGGTGTCTCCGGTATGACCGCTCAGTCGAACAAGCTCGGAACGGTCGCCGAGAATATTCAGAACTCGAGCACGAACGGATACAAGCGGGCTTCCACGGAGTTCTCCTCGCTCATTCTCCCTTCAAGCGAAGGCGCTTACAACTCAGGCTCCGTCACGAGCACTGTCCGCTATACGATCTCGGATCAGGGCCCCATCAGCTACACGACTTCAGCCACCGATCTGGCTGTATCCGGAAACGGCTTCTTCGTCGTGTCGGATCCGAAAGGCTCACCCTATCTCACGCGCGCCGGCAACTTCGTCGTTGATGGAAAGACCGGCGACCTCGTCAATGCCGCAGGCTTTACGTTGATGGGTTTCAAGCTCGGGCCTGATGCCACAACCCCGTCTCTGAACAGCCTTGATGGCATGGTTCCTGTCAACCTGTCCACGTTCGGCATGCAGGCTTCGGCCTCGACATATGGCACCTTCACCGGAAACTTGCCTTATGGCGCAGAAATCGGCGCGACCAAAGCATCGTCACTTCAGGTGTACGACAATGTCGGTAACCCAGTGAAGATCGATATCGCCTTGGAGAAGACCAGTTCCACAACTTGGGAGATGACGATCAATGGCGCGACTGGCAGCCCTCTGACTCATACTCTGAGTTTCGACGGGAACGGTAAAATTGATGCTGCTTCGACGGAGCTGCCCTTCACTATTCCCAATGGTGTCGGCTTCACACTCGATATGGCAGGAATGACGCAGCTGGCTGGTGAGTATTCGCTGACCGGTACGTCGAACGGCAATGCTCCATCAGCGGTAAAGAGCGCCGAGTTTGCTTCGGATGGAACGGTTTACGCCGTCTATGAGGACGGCTCTCGGATCGAGGCTTATAGAATTCCCCTGGCGAGTGTGCCAAGCCCAGACAATCTGAATCCGCGCGCCGGCAACGTATATGAAGCAACGAACAGGTCAGGTGGCTATCAGGTTGGATTCCCAGGCACAGTCGGCTTCGGATCGATTGCTTCAGGAGCGCTCGAAGGGTCGAATGTCGATATCGGCACGGAACTAACGGCGATGATCGAGGCTCAGACCAGCTACACGGCCAACTCGAAGGTATTCCAGACCGGCTCCGAACTGCTCGACGTTCTCATGAACCTGAAGCGGTAACGTTCTCGTTCATTCTCAAGAGCTTTAAAAATGTCACTCTCGGTTGCCTATAACACGGCACGCTCCTCTCTACAGGCCTCTCAGTCGCAGATGGCGATTGTTTCGCGCAATACTGCGGGCGCCTCCGACCCTGGGTATTCCCGTAAGATCGGTGCTCTGGTCACCACTGACGGCGTCGCACGTGTGACGGTTCTGAGGGCCAGCGATCGCGCTTTGCTGAACAAGATGCTGGAGACAACCTCAGATGTGGCGATGCAACAATCGCTGCTCGAGGGTCTCCAGAGCTTGAGCCGAACCATCGGCGATCCGGAGCTGGATGAATCCCCCGCTGCCCGCATTGGCGCCCTGAGTTCAGCGCTCCAGCAATACGCGAACGCGCCGGAAGACACCGTTCTGGCGCGTGGGTTTGTGAAGGCTGCCAATGACCTGGCGACAAGCCTGAATCAGGCAACGTCGACCATCAATGCCATCCGCCAGGAAACACAGGTCAAGATCAACGAATCCGTCGCCCGGATCAACGACATTCTCGCCAAGTTCAAGTCCGCCAACGATGAGGTGATGAGCGGATCAGCCCTTGGTCGGGATGTGTCGGACGCCCTCGATACGAGAGACCAGCTCATTGCTCAGCTCTCCGAGGAGATCGGTGTGACGGTGGTGCCGAGAGCCGACAACGACATCGCTCTCTACACCGACAGTGGCGTGCCCTTGTTCGACAGACTCCCGCGCAGTGTGAAGTATGACACCGGCGTTGCCCTGGCCACGGGAAAGCCCGGTGGTGCGATTCTCATCGATAATGTTCCAGTGACTGGTGATTCCTCACCGATGCCGTTGAGCTCCGGCAGCTTGGTGGGGCTCGTCAAGGTACGGGACGATATTGCTATCGGGTTCCAGCGTCAGCTCGATGATTTGGCTCGAGGGCTGATTTCCGCCTTCGCCGAAACCGACAAGACCGATGAGGGCAAAGCGGATTTGGCCGGCGTTTTTACCTATCCGGGCGGTCCCGCGATTCCCGACCCAGCGCCGATCGGTCTTGCAGGATCGATCAAGGTCAATGATGCGATCGACCCATCAAAGGGTACAGGCGGGAAATACGACAGGATCCGTGACGGCGGAATCAATGAAGATGAGGATTATACCTATAGCGAAGGCGTCGCGTCGTTTTCAGGCCGGCTGTATCAACTGATCGATAAGCTGCAGACGGATCGAGATTTCGATCCCGGTCTGGGGTTGGGCGATAAGATGACGTTGCAGGATTTCGCATCGTCTTCGGCAGGCTGGCTGGAAGCCAGGCGCCAGGATGCGTCGCAACAGGTTTCTTACCAGCAGACACTTCTGGCGCAAGCATCGGAAGCCCTGTCGAACGCCACCGACGTCAACATGGATGACGAAACGGCGCTCATGCTGCAGCTCGAGAAATCATATTCCGCATCGGCAAAGTTGATCGCCGTCATCAACCAGATGCTTCAGACACTCCTCAACTCAGTGGGGTAAACATGAAGACGACATTTATCTCGTCTGCGACGCTCTGGAACTCGCCTAGATCCACTCTCGACAAACTCCAGTCGGAGCTTGTGAAAGCCAATAAAGAAGTGGTGACCGGGCGACATATGGATGTCGGCTTGGCGCTTGGCCGCAAGACCGGAAAATCCCTATCCCTGCGCCAGGAACGGCTCACTCTCGACACTTTGACCGACAGCAATGCGACAACAACTCTCAGGTTGAAGTCGACATCGGCTGCACTCGATCAGGTTCGGAGTGTGGCCGACAGTTTCAAGAACTCCCTGATAGGGATGTATGTTGGATCGCAGGATGTGCCCTTGGTCTCTAGTCAGGCCAAAGCCGGCCTCGACAAGCTGATCTCGACGATGAACGAGAATGTTGGAAGCCAGTATTTGTTTGGCGGCGTGAATTCCAAGACACAACCTCTCAATGCCTATGACCCTGGCCCCAAAGAGGCTGTCAACGAGGCTTTCGTTGCGTTCTTCAACTTCTCGCAGACCGATGCCGATGTCGCGGACATCACGCCGGATCTGATGAAGCAATTCATCGACGGGCCCCTTTCCGATCTCTTCAAAGATCAATGGAAGGATACATGGTCCAATGCGTCGGATCAGAATATCCAAAGCCTGATCTCGCCCACGGAGCGGGTCAAGACATCTGCCAGCGCCGACGATAAGGCATTCCGTCAGCTGGCAATGGCCTATGTCATGACCTTTGACTTGGGCATATCAGGTCTGAGCGATGATACCCGAAACTATCTGCTCAACAGAGTGGTCGGAACGCTTGGAGAGGGAATTTCAAGCGTAACTGAAGTCCAGGCCGATCTTGGAACCGTTCAGCAGAAGATCGATCAAGCAAATGAACGGATGAGTCTCCAGAAGTCATTTCTTGATGAAAGGATCACGAATTACGAGGCGGTGGATCCGGCTGAAGCAAAAGTCAGAATCGACCAGCTCTCCACGCAAATCCAGACGTCGTACTCCCTGACAGCTCAACTTAATCAACTCAGTCTGATCAACTTCCTATAACGGCAGGACAGCGTACATGTATCAGTTTTCATATTCCGAGATCCTCGAGGATTCGCCTACAGACTGCCGGCAACGCGAATACGATCTTTTCGAGCGTGCCATCGACCTGCTGCGCGCTGCCGAGGGATATCCGCCTCAATCGCCGGAAACCCTTGGTGCTATTGTTTTTCTTCAGCGCCTTTGGACTTTCCTGATCAAAGATCTGGGTCACCCGGATAATGCGCTGCCTGACAAGTTGAAAGGCCAGCTCATCTCGATCGGCCTCTGGGTGATGAAGGAGTCCGACCTGATCATCCGCGGCGAGAACCATAGCCTCGCAGCGCTCATCGACATCAACATCCTGATTAAGGACGGCCTGAAATGACTGCAAAGATGCGATTTTCTCTCAAGGCTGGCGAGCGGATCTTCATCAATGGCGCCGTGCTGACCGTAAGCCAGAAGGTGACATTGAGCCTCCTCAATGACGCCCGTTTCCTTCTGGAGAGCCATGTTCTCCAGCTGGCGGACGCAACGACTCCGATGCGTCAGCTATACTTCGTTGTGCAATCGCTCCTCATCAATCCTCAGGAGGAGGAGAAGGGAATGATTGCCTTCCATAAGATCTATGACGCCCTTCTGACGATCACTACGGACGAAGCCGTCAAGCTCCAGCTGAAAAGCGTTGGCGAATTCGTCGCTGTCGGCCGAATGTTCGAGGCTTTGAAGGTTATCCGCAGCCTCTTCGAGGCGATTGAGCCTGTTGCTCCGTCGGAGCCCGGGCTCATGGCTGAAAAAGCAGCTTGATCGGGAGAAACGAGATGAATGTCGCTTCGGTTGGGGCTGCCGCGGTTAATCAGAAAACCGCAGGTGGTGCGGAGAAGACCTCTACGGTCAGCTACGACAACTTTCTCAGGTTGCTACTGACCCAGATGAAGAATCAGGATCCCACAGATCCTATGAAATCGACGGAGTACATGGCTCAGCTGGCGACATTCTCCCAGGTCGAGCAGGCGGTCAAAAGCAATGAGAAGCTCGATGCCTTGTTGTCCTCGTTTGCGCTATCTCAGGCAGATAGCGTGATCGGACGGACTGTCACTTCGGCGGACGGGACGGTTTCAGGTCAGGTAACCTCTGTCAAGATTACCAGTCAGGGGCCTTGGGCGACGCTCTCTAACGGCGCCGAGCTTCTGCTCGGCCAAGGCATTGTGGTCCGCTGACAATGAATGAGGTCGACGCACTTGAACTGGTCCGCGCAGCCATATGGACAGTCATCATCGGCTCCGGACCGGCGGTCGGTGCAGCGATGGTCATCGGCGTTGTCATCGCCCTGATCCAGGCCTTGACGCAAATTCAGGAAGTAACCCTCACCTTCATCCCTAAGATCATCGCCATCTTGGTGATCGCTCTCCTTACCGGCTCCTTCGTAGGCTCCCAGATCTACGCGTTCACGGAACTGGTTTATGGACGCATTGTTACAGGGTTCTAAAAATCTCCCGCGATAGGCTTTACCCGGAAAGGCGGCGCTAAGATAGCGTCAAGCGACCTTCGCGCAAGCTTCATAGCGCATGTGTCAGACGGATGAATGACTCGCCCCAGGGAGAGGCACGTGGCGTCGACTGACACGGTAAAAAAGGATCGCGGCAGGGATGTGATGTTCGCCAGCGGCGTCGTCGTCATTCTTGCGATTCTATTCCTGCCAATCCCGCCTCTGCTCATCGATATGGGGTTGGCCTTCTCGATCGCCTTGTCGGTGCTCATTCTGATGGTGGCGCTGTGGATTCAGAAGCCGCTTGAATTCTCAGCCTTTCCGACCGTTCTGCTGATTGCGACACTTCTGCGGCTTGCCTTGAGCATCGCCTCGACGCGCCTGATCCTCTCCCACGGCCATCAGGGCGTCGATGCCGCAGGCCACGTGATCAGTGGCTTTTCCCGCTTCGTCATGAGCGGCGATTTCGTCATCGGAATCGTCGTTTTCATCATCCTGATCACGGTCAACTTCCTGGTGATCACCAAGGGTGCCACCCGTATCGCGGAGGTGGGCGCGCGCTTTACACTGGATGCCATTCCCGGAAAGCAGATGGCGATCGACGCCGATCTGTCCGCAGGTCTGATCGACGAGAAGGAAGCTCAAAGACGGCGCCGCGAACTGGAGGAGGAGAGTGCCTTCTTCGGTTCCATGGACGGTGCCTCCAAGTTCGTGCGCGGTGAGGCTATCGCGAGCCTGATCACCATTGCCGTGAATATCTTCGGCGGGATCATCATCGGCGTCACGCGACATGGCATGCCGCTGTCCAAGGCTGCGGACATCTTCACCCAGCTTTCCGTAGGCGACGGCCTGGTCAGCCAGATCCCGGCTCTCGTCGTTTCTCTGGCCGCGGGCCTTCTCGTCTCCAAGGGTGGCACTCGCGGGCAGGCTCAGCAGGCTGTTCTGGATCAGCTCGGTGCCTATCCGCGGGCCCTGATGGTTGCCTCGGGAATGATGTTCATCTTTGCAATCGTGCCGGGCTTGCCAATGCTGCCATTTCTGGCGCTGGGCGGTTTCATGGGCTTTATGGCCTACAGCATCCCAAAGTCGCGTGCCGAACAGGAAACGCGTGAGAAGCTAACGCAGGAACATGAGCAGCAGACCAAGCTCCTTGAGGCCAGCGATACGGTCAAGGAATCGCTCAAGATGGCAGAAGTGGAGCTCTGCTTGGGCAAGCACCTATCTTCCCATCTCGCGAGCTCACACGGAGATCTCGCGCACCGCGTGAAGAAGATGCGAAAGAAGTTCGCCCAGGACTTCGGCTTCGTTCTACCGGAGGTCAAGCTCTCCGACAGTTTCATGATTCCGGCAAAGAGCTATCAGATCAAAATTCATGGAACAGTGATCGCAACCCATGAAGTCCGCCCTGGCGATCTGCTCGTCGTGCTTGGGGATGGTCCAGTTCCGGACGTGCCTGGAGACGAGGTTCGCGAGCCTGCCTTCGGGATGAAGGCTATGTGGGTTTCAGATGCCTATGCGAATGAAATCAAGCGCCAGGGCTTCACGGCGGTGGATGGTGCCTCCGTTCTCCTTACCCATCTGAGCGAAGTCATTCGCAACAATTTGCCGCAACTCCTCTCTTACAAGGATGTCCGCAACCTTCTGGACGGCCTCGAGCCCGAGTATAAGCGCCTGCTCGACGATATTTGCCCTTCACAGATTTCCTATTCAGGATTGCAGGCTGTTCTAAAACTCCTGCTGGCAGAACGGGTCTCGATCCGGAACCTCAGTCTAATCCTCGAAGCCATTGCCGAGGTGGCGCCGCATGCCCGCCGGGCGGAGCAGCTCGTTGAGCATGTGCGCGTGCGTATGGCGCAGCAGATCTGTGGCGATTTGGCAGAAGGCGGGGCTCTCAATGTTCTGCGCCTGGGGAACAAATGGGATATCGCTTTCCACCAAAGCCTGAAGCGTGATGCCAAAGGTGACGTGATCGAGTTCGACATCGACCCGCGCCTTGTCGAGCAGTTTGGGTCCGAAGCATCGGACGCAATCAAGACGCGCATGGGGCAGGTCAAGAACTTCGCCATTGTGACCGCCCCGGATGCAAGGCCCTATGTTCGCATGATCATCGAGCGCATGTTCTCGTCCCTGCCGGTTCTATCCCATCTGGAAATCGCCCGAGGCGTAGAAGTCAACTCGCTCGGTACGGTCGCGTGAATCAAGTTACGACGGACGCCTTGCTCGGCGTCTTCTTGATCTTCTGCCGGGTCGGCGGGTGCATGCTGATTGCACCGGCCTTGTCCAGCAGCAGGATCCCGCCGCAGATCCGCCTCTTTCTGGCCCTGACAGTCAGTCTGTCGCTGGCACCCATCCTTCTTGACAAGATCGGAACTGGAATTGCCGGCCGGCTTCCGACAGAGATATTGACGTGGATCATATCGGAGACGCTGGTTGGGCTACTGATAGGGCTTTTAGGGCGGGTTTATTTCTTCGCCCTTCAGACGATGCTGAGCGCGGTATCCATGGCGCTCAGCTACGGCGGCATGCCCGGAACGCCCATGGATGATGCAGAACCGCTTCCGGCGGTAAGCTCCCTAATCATGATGGTGGCGACCGCCGCGATCTTCTTGTCCGATCTGCATTGGGAACTCATCAAAGGTCTTATCGGCTCCTATAGCCGAATGCCCGCAGGACAAGGGATCGGACTGGAGACGTCTCTGGCTGAACTGGTCGACCAAGTTGGCGCCGCATTCATCGTAGCACTCAGGATCAGCAGCCCGTTTCTGCTCTACTCCGTGATCGTCAACCTGGTGGCCGGCCTTGCCAACAAGCTGACACCCCAGATTCCTGTCTTCTTCATTGCTACCCCTTTCATCATGCTTGGAGGCTTGTTCATCATGTACTTTGCCGCTCAGGACTACGTGCTGCTGTTCATGGAAGCCTTCGCAACCTGGCTCAAGGGGTGATATGCGATGAAACAAAGGCTCAAAAGATTTGATCGTTTGATCAAGGTTCAGCAGCATATGCACAGGAACGCGGAGCTTCATCTTGCGAACCTTCATCGAAAGGAGAATGAGCTCAAGAATGCTCAAGATGAACTCCTTGAAACCATGGGCGAGGAAAGTGCGCTCCACGGCCTTTTCGTCGACGTTCAGTCGAGACGTCTGAAAGCGCTGGCTTTGGAGGAGTGTCAGACTCAGAACGCGATTGTCCAGCAAAAGGCCGTAACACTGGAGAAAGCTCTGCAAGTGAAGCGTACGGAAAAGACACATGACCGCCTTAAGGAGCAAGCTCATCACGAGCAGGAAAGAAAAGACCTGGTCGCCGTTCTTGAGGCCATGGCCGGACGAGCCAGCACAAGCCTCCCGTAAGCCTCGTGCGATAAGACCTGATCTGAATTGAATCCAAGGAGATCGCGATGGCGATCAGCCCTCCGTCAGATATTCTCAGTGAGGTTGCCAGGGCGGCCGATCCGGCTCGCTACCAGGCGGCGACAAAGAACCTTCTCCAAGGCGCCGCGCCCGCAGGCGGGCCGAGCTTCGATGATGCAGTGCGTGCCGTCTCTGCGCGTCCTGTCGGCGTGGGAGCGGACATCTACGAGATCCGAAATTCGCTCCGTAGCGACGCGCAATCGGCAGAAGCTCAGAAATCGAAGAAAGCTGCACAGGAATTCGAGGCCTTCATCCTTCAATCCTTTGTCGAGTCGATGCTGCCCAAGAATGCTGAGAACACTTATGGAAAAGGCAACGCCGGGTCCATTTGGAAATCCATGATGGCGGAGCAGATCGGCGCGCAAGTGGCCCGAGCGGGCGGCGTCGGATTGGCAAAGCACATTCTTGGCGAACATAAGTAAGGGAAACACGATGCTGATGAAGTCATTGGAGCGCCTTGAGGAGACGCTTGATCTTGAAACGGCTGCGCTCCTGTCTCGTGATTTGAAGAACCTGGAAGAGTTCAATCGCCGAAAGAGCCAGAGCCTTCTGGAGATCAGCCGTATGGTGAAGAACGTCGAGGCGGTTTCCGTTGATGGGATCGCAGCGAAGAAGTTCGAGCGGCTGAAGGTCAAGCTGGAGCGGAACCAGGAAATCCTCGAGCGTCACATGCGTGCTGTTCAGGAGATTTCGACGATCATCTCCGGCGCGATCCAGGCAGCGGAGTCGGATAGCACTTACTCTGCTCATGTGGCGCATGGAGGCTATGGCGCATGATCAGGAACGTCATGGCCGGGTTCTGGGTCTGCGCAGTCACGCTTGGCTCATGTTATGCGGCCGTGACATGGATGGTCGGGCGGTCTCCGGCGGAAAACCAGCCTCATTATGAGGGGTTGCAGTACAAGAAGCTGCCGCCGCTCAATATTCCGATCATCGCCGAAGGGGCCGTGCAGGGATATGTGGTCGCGAACTTCGTCTTTACCGCGGATTCGAAGACCTTGCGGGAGATATCCGTTCCCCCGGAGGCCTTCATCCTGGACGAAATATTCCGCCATATCTACGCTGACGATACGCTCGATTTCAGAAAACTGTCCCGGTACAACGTGAATGGGATGATCGGCAATGTCAGAGAAAAGATCAATAAACGTCTCGGCGCCGAAATCGTCAAAGAAATCCTGATCGAGAATTTCAACTTCATCGGTAAATCGGACATTCGCTCATGAACCGCTGCTGGCTTCAGCCATGCGGGTTCCGTACGACATTTCAAGGGTATTGCCTTCATGAACTATTGCCTGATCGTGGATGATTCCCGGACCATTCGGAAGGTATCCAGGGATATCGTCGAGAGCCTGTCTTTCAAAGTCGTGGAAGCTGAGAACGGCGAAGTCGGCCTTTCTGAGTGCAGGGCGAGAATGCCGGACGTCATCCTCCTCGATTGGAACATGCCCGTCATGGATGGTTACAGCTTCCTCAAAGAGCTCAGGAAGACACCAGGCGGAGTGGAGCCGAAAGTCGTGTTCTGCACGACCGAGAACGACATGAGCCATATCACGCGTGCGCTAGAGGCTGGCGCGGACGAGTACATCATGAAGCCTTTCGACAAGGATATCCTGGCGACGAAGTTCCGGGAACTTGGGCTTCTTCCCGAATCCTACTCGGCGTAACGCAATGGCACTGGAACCTCTCGCTTCACACAATGCCGGTCAAGCTCCGCCGACCCGCGTCATGGTCGTCGACGACAGCGCTGTCATTCGCGGCATGATCGCCCGTTGGGTCCTCGAAGCAGGTGGCTTCGAGGTCGTCTGCACGGCTTCCAATGGACGCATGGCTGTCGATATGGCCGAGCGGCATAAGCCGGATATCGTGCTGCTCGACATCGAGATGCCGGAGGTCGATGGCCTTGCAGCGCTGCCCATGCTGCTGAAGGCTGTTCCGGCGAGCAAGGTCATCGTCATTTCGACGCTGACAAAGCGAAACGCGCAGGTTTCATTGAAGTGCCTTTCCTTGGGAGCCATTGATTACCTGGCCAAGCCTGAGAGCGCTCGGGCTGTCGATGCAGCGATGGAGTTCAGGCGGGATCTGGTCGAAAAGCTGCGCGCCCTCAGCACCGCAAAGCCTCGCACCTTCCGCAAACCGGCTTCGATCACGCCTATGCCCGCATCTCCGGTGCCATCGGCTCCGTCGAGGCCGGCCCATGCTCGCCCTCAATGTCTTCTGATCGGCTCCTCGACTGGCGGCCCGCGAGCGGTTGAGCGTGTCCTGCAGGATCTCAAGCCGGCTCTCGCAACGATCCCCGTTCTGATCGTTCAGCACATGCCTCCGATGTTTACAGCTGTCTTCGCAGAACATCTCCAATCGCTTCTTGCTCTCCCATGCCGAGAGGCGAAGGATGGGGACGCGATTGCCGCAGGCACGATCCTCGTCGCGCAAGGCGGGCGGCACATGGGAATTGCGGCGACTGCCGGCAAGCCTGTGATCCGTCTCAGCGATGGTCCGCCTGAGAATTTCTGCCGTCCTGCCGTCGATGTGCTCTTTCGTGATGCGGCCTCGGTCTTCGGCTCCTCAGTGGTCGCGGCCGTGTTGACGGGCATGGGATCGGACGGCACGGCGGGCGCCCGCCATCTGGTGAAGGCTGGTGCCACGATCATCGCGCAGGATGAGGCGACCAGCATTGTCTGGGGAATGCCGGGAAGCGTCGTAAAAGCAGGTCTTGCTCACGAAGTTCTTCCGCTCGACGCGATTGGACGTTCCCTGAAGGGTCTTATTACCGGAACCTCACGATGACCGAACTCGAATTCGAAGCCCTTCGGGCTTTTCTCAAGGCACGTTCCGGTTTGGCTCTTTCGACCGACAAGCGCTATCTTGTCGAAAGCCGTCTTGCACCGGTCTGCACACGCTTCAAGATAGAGAACCTGTCGATCCTGGTAAGGGAGATCAAGTCAGGTCGGTCGCGGGCGCTCGAGGATGCGACGATCGAGGCGATGACGACGAACGAAACGTTCTTCTTTCGCGACAAGGCGCCTTTCGATCTCTTTCAGGATGTCCTGCTTCCGCGCTTCATCAAGGAGCGCGCAGCGAGTCGACGCTTGAGGATCTGGTGTGCCGCCGCCTCTTCTGGGCAGGAACCATACTCTCTTGCCATGATTCTCAAGGAAGCCTCGGCTCGCATGCCCGGCTGGCAGATCGATATCGTCGCGACCGACATCTCGAATGATGTGCTGGAGAAGGCGAGGGCAGGGATCTACAATCAGTTCGAAGTCCAGCGCGGTCTTCCTGTCCGTCTCCTCGTGAAATATTTCGCCCAGAAGGGCGAACAGTGGCAGATCGCTCCTGAGATCCGGTCCATGGTCGATTTCCGGTACCTGAACCTCATCGAGGATTTCAGCCGCCTTGGACAATTCGACATCGTCTATTGCCGAAACGTTCTGATTTATTTCGACATTCAGATGAAGGCGAACGTGCTGCGCAGAATTGCCCAGCAGATGGCACCTGACGGCAGCCTGGTTCTCGGTGCGTCGGAAACCATTCTCGGCATTACGGAAGCGCTTACGCTGGATCCGGCCTATCGAGGTCTGTATGCGAAATCGGGAACAGCGAATTCAGTAGGCCGCACTGCATTGGCGGGCACGCGCTGAACGAATTCGACTTTATGGTCGGGCGACGTCTGACCATGAGTTTCAAGGATACTTAAGCTCCCACGCTTCGGGAGCTTTCTGTGCTTGTGCCGGCAAGTAGGGTTAATGAAAACTTTATCAATAAAAGTCCGCATTTACTTTGATTTGCTGCTTGACCACATGGGCCGATTCGATCATAACTGAAGCCACGGATGCGGCGAGACGAATGATAACTCCCGCATTGAGAACGCACTATGGAGGCTCTTAAAAGAGCAGGGCATGATGCCACTCCATTTTACCGGTCGAGCCCGGATGTCATGTGAGCAGCGGATCGAGTTTTCCTCGAGGCATGATGCCACTCCGCTGGGTCGGTTAGATCCCGACATTCCCTGAACAAATCATTTCATTCAAGGAAGAAGCACATGTCTTCGATCAATACCAATCTCTCCGCCATGACCGCTCTGCAGGCCCTGAAGGCCACGCAGACCGCCATGAATAAGAACCAGGGTCAGATCTCCACGGGTCTGCGCGTTGGCGAGGCTTCGCACAACGCATCCTACTGGTCGATCGCGACGGCTATGAAGTCCGACAAGGGCGCTCTTGGCGCTGTGAAGGACTCTATCGGCCAGTCCAAGGCGATGATCAACACCTTCACGTCGGCCATGGACAAGTCGCTGACCTACCTCAACAAGATGAAGGAAGGTCTCGTTGCTGCGTCTCAGCCCGGTGCGGATCTGGAGAAGATCCAGACGGAATTCAAAGCAAACATTGCAGGCATGAAGAGCGCAGCCGGCTCGGCGTCCTTCAACGGCCAGAACTGGCTCGAAGGTGACGCTTCTCTAGTCAACCTTGTCTCGTCCTACGACGGCGTAAATAATAAAGTTGGTACGCTCGGAATCGATACCTCCAAGTCAGTGCTGTTTAAGGATGCTTCCGCTGGTACCGGCGGACTCCTCGGCGACGTGGCTAGCATTGATATCACCGGTGTAAAGCCGGATCCGTTTACACAAGTGACAGCGGCGGTTGCAGGAACTACAGCTGCGCCTGCTGGAACGGCTCATGTCATTGGCTTGGCTATTACCGATTTCGAGGACGGCAACACGATTCAGTTCCAGGTTGGGGACGGATCAGTTCGCCAGTTCACCTTCGAAGGAATTGAAGGTGCTGATAATGCGGCCAAGCTCGCTGATCTGAAGACAAAGTTTGACGCATTTCTGACTAGCGCGGGCATCACCGATGTTACTGCTGCTCTGGACGCAGGCACACCAGCAACGAAGCTCCAGCTAACAGTTGCTAATGCCGATGAGGTGAAGGCGGGCACAAAAGTGGCTGCAAGCTTCACCGTTGGAAAGACGGCCCAAGCTCTGAAGACCATTGATGAAGCCATTGCGAGGGTGACCGAAGGCTCTGCCATGCTCGGCGCCAACAAGGCCCTGCTTGAGACCCAGGAAGAGTTCATCGGCGTTCTGTCCGACTCGCTCACCGCTGGCGTCAGCAGCTTCGTTGATGCCGACATGAACGAGGCTTCGACCCGCAACCAGGCTCTGCAGACCCAGCAGCAGCTCGGCGTGCAGGCTCTCTCGATGGCGAACCAGAACAGCCAGATGATCCTGCGTCTCTTCCAGTAAGAGACTTAAGATTGGTCTGAGAGGAGCCTCGCCTTGCAAAGGGCGAGGCTTCTTTTTTAAATAATGGGTGCGGCCATGAGTAAGCAGCCGTCATATTTGTTTTCTGCACAAACCGTTTTCAGTCTCGCTCTTGTTCTAGGTGCAGCAGGGTTTTACGCCACGGCACCGGCACAGGCCTTTGCCACTTGGATCGGGTCCTGGGATTACGTGCTGCGGCACGATCAGGAAGGCAAGCCTCAGGCTGCCTTCGCGCGACTGCGTGGAGAGAGCGAGGCCCTGCTCTGGTTGACTTGCTCTAGGCTCACCACCGGTGAGGATAAGCCGGAGACCTTGTCCATGACAGCGACTGTTTCTCAGAAAGGCTATCTGGGGCGAAGCACGTCACGCGGGCGCAGCACGGTCTATTGGTTCGACGACAGAAGTCCTGAGCTGGCCTACTGGATCTATCGCGAAAAGGCAGGGCAGATGGCCAATGCGGAGCAGGTCTCAGTCTTCCTCAACAGGATCACTGAAGCCCGGTCGCTCGTTATCGAGCTGTCGAATTATCGCTATGAGACCCAGAGATCGGAATTTCGGTTCAACGCGGTTGACACAAAGAACGTGGCTGAAAGGTTCAGGCAGGATTGCCGCGATATCGCTAGCCTCGCAAAGGCGGATTCGTCCTTGATCCGCTAGGGCAGGGCATCGGTTCTTAACGCTTGAAGGTTTACCATGGTCAGTACGTCAACCCGCTACCAGATCGTCACGAACAATCTCGCACGGACAAAGACCCTGATCGCGAACGACGCGACTGTGAAGCGTGAGACGGAATACTACAACAAGACTATCAAGACCATCAAAACGGTTGACGATTTCGTCAAGAACGATCGCGTCTTCAAATATGCCATGAAGGCTTATGGCCTTGAAGACATGGCCTATGCCAAGGCCTTCATCAAGAAGCTGCTCAACGAAGGCGTCAGCAGTTCAACCAGCATGGCGAACAAGATGTCGAACCCGCTCTACAAGGAGTTCGCTAAGGCTTTCGACTTCGCGGGGAAGGGGGCGCTGGCGACCTCTGCGGCCAGCGCCACCACGGAGGCGGTGGACAGATACGTTCAGCAAACCCTGGAGCAGCGGGAAGGCAGCGACAATCAGGGTGTCCGCTTGGCTCTCTACTTCAAGCGGAAAGCCTCATCGGTCAAAACGACGATGGGCATTCTGGCCGACAAGGCGCTCCTGCAATTCGTTCAAACCACGTTCAACATCCCGCAGGCGGCATCGAGGGCGGATCTCGATATCCAGGTGCGCAATCTGGAGAAGGTGCTCGACGTAAAGGACTTTCAGGATCCCAAGAAGGTCGACAAGCTGATCCAGCGCTTCAATGTCATGTGGGATATGACGAATGCTCCCGCGACGGCCGTGTCGCCGGTTCTCAGCCTGTTCAACCAATCCTACGATCAGGGGATCAGCGTCGATCTGATGATGAGCATCACCAAGCTGAGGCTCGGTGGCAATTAAGAGCACCCCGAACTAAGGCCGTATCCCGGCCTCAGTTCGTAGCGTTGCCGGCTATTTCTTCGGTAATCGTCGTCTCCGACGTCACAACGGCCCATCCGGCGTAAGAATGCTCGATGGAAAGGACTTGTCCCACACCTGGGATCTTCATGCCTGGCGTGACCCACCACAAACCATTGGGCCCTTCAATCAGAGCGGATGCCTGTGTCGCACGATGAACGACGTATCGTGCGAATGGGGTCACGCTCGGCCAGACGCTATCAGCCGCGGATCGTTCATTGGACTCGTGTGAAGGAGCCGCAGAACTCTCGCTCACAGGCGTGGCTGCCTTAGACGGAGCGGCGAAGTGCGCGCGGTCTGCCGTCAAGCTGCCCCGTGACGCAAAACTCCCACCCACATTCGGCAGGTAAACATAGGAATCGCGCACGAAGGCGGCGTAAACGGGCAGCGCCATGGCAGAGACCACGAGGGCTGCCCCAATACCGATGACGATGCGGTCTCCGGTCGCCTCCTTGGCGCGGATGAGGTCCTCCAGGCGCCGGACCTTCTGTGCGTGGCTTTCGATCGTCAATTGCTCGGTGGCGAGGTTACTGCCTTCCCGCGCCACTTGTTCCAACGTTTTCTCAAACCGGGTGATCATAGCTGCTTCCGCCAAGCGAATCGAAGATGTTGATCGATGAGTCCCACACACTAAAGCTGAGCTGTTAGTGTATATTCCGTAACTTTCTTGAAGCGTGCGAAGTGAAATCAGCCTCGCGCAAGCTGAGGGAAATATGGATCCTGCGTCCGCATTTCGGACACTCGGAAGCGAGGCTCACTGCGGATGTACCAGGAGCCTCGCTTCAAAATTCCACTCAGTATTCATTCCGCATCAAGCGGCCCGGACCTCGTTCAGGAAGCTCGACACTTCGCTTCCGAGCTCACTCGAGCGCCTTGCCAGTTCCTGAGCGGCGCCCAGAACCTGAGAGGCTGCAGCACCCGTATCGCCAGCGCCCTTTTGGACATCGACGATGTTGCCGGTAACAGCCTCTGTTCCACGTGCCGCCTCTTGGACATTGCGTGCGATTTCAGCCGTTGCGGCGCCTTGCTCTTCCATGGCTGCTGCAATCGACACCGAGATCTGCGACATTTCATTGATCGTCCGGGCGATCTCCTGAATGGCTTCGACAGTCTCCTTCGTTGCGCTCTGAACGGAGCTGATCTGCAGGGAGATTTCTTCGGTCGCCTTGGCGGTCTGGCTGGCGAGATCCTTCACCTCCGAGGCAACGACGGCGAAGCCTTTGCCTGCCTCACCGGCGCGCGCCGCCTCGATGGTGGCATTGAGTGCCAGAAGGTTGGTTTGGCCCGCAATGTTGTTGATGAGCTGCACGACATTGCCGATTTTCTCAGCCGTGGTCGCCAGTTCCTGAACACTCATATTCGTACGCTGGGCTCCTTCCACGGCCTTGTCTGCAATCTGGGACGATTGCGAGACTTGGCCTGCGATCTCACGAATGGAGATGGAGAGCTCTTCGGTCGCGGCGGCCACCGTCTGAACATTGGCGGAGGCCTGCTGCGCTGCCGAGGACACCGTCATCGATTGGCTGGTCGTTTGATTGGCAACGGCAGACATGGAGCGGGCGGTGACTTCCATCTCGCTTGCCGAGGATGAAAGGTGCTGCACGAGGCCTCCCACGCTGCGCTCGAATTGCTGAGCAAGAGCCGCCATCTCCGCTCTGCGCTTCTGGGCCATCTGGCTTTCAGCAGCGGCTTGCTCTTCCCTGAGCTTCTGGGTTTCTTCCATCGCGTTCGCGAAGACCTGAGTTGCCTTCCAGATGTCTCCGATCTCGTCCTTGCTCGGCTTGACTTTTGGCAGGTTGAAGTCGCCCGATGCCAGCTTCTGAAGGGCGATCGTCACAACTTGGAGGGGACGAGCGATCTGACGATTGCCGATGAGCCAGCCCAGCAGGAGGGCAGCAAGCGTACCGCCGGCGGCCAGTACGATCAGAAGATTGAGCATGTTGCTGTAGAGAGCGCTGGCTTCCTCTTCGATCTGATCCATCTTCTGGTTGCCGCGGTTCATCAGCTCATCGATGCGAGCCTGGTAAGCCCTTCTATTGGCGCGGTTGGCGTCTGTATTGCCCTGCGCGTTGGCAGCTTCAGGCGAAACTTCGCTGCCAAGCCGGACTGTTTCGGTCCTGTACGTCTTGAAATCCGCTGCGTCCTTCACCAACCCTTCGAAGAGCGATTTCTCGTCTGCCGGGAGAAGAGGCTGCCATACCTTCAGAAGTGCATCGATATCGCGCAATGCAGCCAGCGATCCTTCTCCGAATTTCTGGGCCTCCTTGGTGTCTTTCGACGCATAGATGCCCCGGGACTCCATGACGACATGCGTTACCAGACGGTTGAGCCGTTCTGCATAGAGCGCGCGCAGAGCAGAGGCTCTGATGTCGCCAACAGCCGCATCGTAAGTACGTACGGTATAGACGCCAACCCCGGCAATGATCGCGGCAAGCAAGCTTAATGCGGAAACGAGCGCAAATAGCTTCGTCTTTATCTTCATGGATTCCCCCTGGCACTCTTATGCTGCGGATATGTCCACGCGCAGCACAACAGGACTATCCGGAATGGCTTGCGCGGAACTGACCATTCCCAGTGGAATGCCGCGACGGCAAAGAGAAAGGCGAGACACGTTTTCCGTGTCTCGCCTTTGGGCATGAGCAATTCAGAAGAGAGAGGTTTGATATGATCGCTATGCGGCCCTGACGTTTGTCAGGAAGTATTGGACCTCTTGGCCAAGGGTGCTTGAATGTCTCGCAAGCTCTTGAGCGGCGCCAAGAACCTGTGAGGCCGCCGAACCGGTCTCGCCTGCGCCTCTCTGCACGTCAGAAATGTTGCCGGTTACCGCTTCCGTGCCGCGGGCTGCTTCCTGAACATTGCGCGCGATTTCCGCCGTCGCTGCACCCTGTTCTTCCATGGCGGCTGCAATGGAAGTCGAGATCTGCGACATCTCGGTGATCGTTCGCGCGATATCCTGGATTGCGGTCACCGTTTCCCTCGTCGCCTGCTGCACCGAAGAGATTTGCGCCCCGATTTCCTCAGTCGCTTTTGCCGTTTGCGACGCCAGTTCTTTGACCTCCGTTGCCACCACGGCAAAGCCCTTTCCGGCTTCACCGGCGCGCGCAGCCTCGATAGTGGCGTTGAGCGCCAGAAGGTTCGTCTGCCCGGCGATAGTATTGATCAGCTGCACCACATCGCCGATGCGTTCGGCCGTGGCAGCCAGGGTCTGAACGGTGGTGTTGGTGCGGTGAGTGCCTTGCACGGCTCGTTCGGCAACCTGAGAAGACTGGCTGACCTGGGAGGCGATCTCGCGGATGGAGATCGAAAGCTCTTCCGTTGCAGCCGCCACTGTCTGCACGTTCGCCGAGGTCTGTTGCGCTGCGGAGGAAACAGTCACAGTCTGCTGCGTAGTCTCATCGGCCACGGCAGTCATCGACTGGGCAGTGGATTCCATCTGCGTGGCTGCCGAGGAGAGGCCTTGCATGAGAGACGAAACCTTCGTCTCAAAGGTGCGGGTCAGCTCGTCCAGCACCTGCGCGCGGCGCATCTTTGCCTCGTTCTCAGTGTCCTGTGCCGCCGCGATCCGACGTGCTTCTATTGCATTGTCCTTGAAGATCTGCAGGGCGCGGGCCAGTTGGCCGACTTCGTCCTTCCGCTCGGCGCCATTGATCCCTACAGAGAGATCGCCATTGGCCAGGCGTGTCATTGCAGCAGTCATCCCGGAGAGCGGTTTGGTGACGCCAAAGATCACGACGGTGCCGGTTAGTCCGAGGGCGGACAGAATGCCCACAAAAGCCGCCGAGATCAGGATCCACGAGGTTCTCTCTGCGAGCGCGTCTGCCTCATTGGCGGCCCGGTCGAGTGCTTCCTTGCTTGCTTCCGCGCGCTTGCTCAAAGCTGCACGGAGCTCCGTACGCGCGGTGCGGCCCTCGCCATTGGAAATACTGATAGCCTCTTCCGTGCGGCTTGCTTGGGCAAGATCGGTGCTTTTGTCCATGAGGCTGTAATAATGAGAGATCTGCGCCTTCAGCTGCATATCGGCTTCCTTGCTCTCTGGGGTGAGGGCAAGGCTGATCAACTGATCTGCGTAACCGAGTGTTGCATCCCGATATTGGTCGAACGCTTTCCGAGCCGCCTTCATCATCTCGGATTCAGTAGAAATGATGAGGTTCTTTTCCTGGATCGTCGTTTCGTTGACGGTCGCATTCATCTGCAGAACCAGGGCCTCTCTGGCCATCTCCTGTTCCACCAGTTCCTGCGTGTCCTGAGCCATGGTCTCAAGGCCGGTCTTGGCAAGAACGATCAGTCCTATGGATACCAAGACGAGAATAGTAATCGGGATCGCCAGCTTGGCGAGTAGTTTCAGGTTGTTGAAGGTGCGCATAATCCTCGTGCCCCTTCTGCAGAAGAAGGGATGCGCATGACCAAGATGCGCAAAGCAATTGATGAGGATTGATTTTGAGGACTCTGGCTTGCGCGAAGCTGTCAGAGAGGGCAGTTGCGGCAAATTGCTCCTGCTACATGCAGGTATTGTTTCTCTATATTCCTAAATATCGAAAGTATGAGAAGGATTTCTGCGAGCTTTGAACAAGAACATGTAGAGCTTAGATCGCGAGGTTTATAAAAACCTCCTTGATCATTGCTCCTCGGTTGCCGGAGTAATTCCAAGCTCAGCGAGCTTGGCGCGGACCTCTGTGATGGGACGCTTGAGCTTAAGACTGATCACTGAGGCAGGCATTCCCTCTTTTGCCAACTCCTTCAGCTGCTGAACTGCCTCATAAGTCCAGAGAGATACATTGTTCATGGCGGCATCTCCAGTTGCAGGGGTAAAGGGTCTCTGCGAACTGCGGCAAGATCATGAAAAAATGCCCTTCTCTACCGGGAGAAAGCGGCAACCTTAGCTTGGGATACGCGTTCTTGAGGAGGCAACGCACTCAAGGACCCCATCATGAGCATTATCTGGACCATCATCATCGGCTTTGTAGCCGGGCTTATCGCCAAATGGATCATGCCAGGCCGGAATGAGCCCTCAGGCTTCATCATGACCACAATCCTCGGCATTATCGGCGCTGTGGTTGCGACCTATCTTGGGCGCGCTGTCGGCTGGTATGGCCCCGATGATGGAGCCAACTTCATTGGCGCCATTGTGGGAGCGATCATCGTCCTCTTTATCTACGGCCTCATTGCCGGGCGCCGTTCCACGACGACGTACTGATCGATAGACCCTTAAAAAACGGGCCGTACTTGTGGGTACGGCCCGTTTTCGTATGAGCGGACGCTCAGGCGTCGCCGTGATGTCCTGTGAGAGCTGCCTTGACCGGGCAGTTGCCGACATAGCCTCTCCAGGCCAGATAGGATCCGCCTGCAAGAGCCAGCACATTCAACAGCGGGTTGGGGCGAGGCTTGGCGGCGGCGGCTGCAAGGCCTAGGCCCGCGAGCATATAAACTCCGCGTTCCGTTGTGCTCAGATTGGGCTCCCCATTCATCAAGGATCCGGCTTCTGTAGAGGTGATGTTTGCCAAGTTTGTTCTCCTTCAATATCGGAGGGCGAACGCGACGCGGATCGGCGTTGTTCCATGAGTCTGCAAGGGGCGAGGAACCGGAAACCTTGACTGTCGTTGAGTCCACGCCTTTCAACATGGAGCCAAACGATGTCCGCTAAGGAAAAGACCCTGAATGACCTGTTCCTTCACACCCTGAAGGATGTCTATTACGCCGAAAAGCAGATCCTGAAGGCGCTGCCGAAGATGGCCAAGAACGCAGAATCCGAAGAGCTCAAGGAGGCTTTTGAAACGCATCGTCAGGAAACCGAAGGCCAGATCGAGCGTCTCGAGCAGGTCTTCGAAATGTTGGGCAAGGCAGCCCGTGGCGTGCAGTGCGAGGCGATCAACGGCATCATCGAAGAAGGCAAGGAAGTCATGGAAGACTTCGCCGACAGCGTGGCCCTTGATGCCGGCATTCTGGCAGCCGCTCAGGCCGTCGAACACTACGAGATCACCCGCTACGGCTCCCTCAAGACCTGGGCGCAGGAACTCGGGATGAACGACGCTGCCAAGCTCATCGATCAGAATCTGCAGGAAGAGAAAAAGACCGATCTTCTGCTCACGAAGCTGGCGGAGGCGCGCGTCAACACCAAGGCCGCGTAACAAGCCCCTTCTCGGACAAAGCCCCGCCTTCCGGCGGGGCTTTGCTTTTTGCACGCGACGCTGGAGGTCGAGCGTTAGTGCTGGTGGAAAGAGCTGGGTGTGACGGCAGTATCGAGCGTCAGGCGCAGAAGACCCGATGGTTGGATCTCTAGCGTTGCTTTCATCGTCTGCGGCTGCTCAACCAGGTGCATGAACGCCAACAGTCGCAAGCGTGCGACCGCAGGCAGGAGATCAAGCAGTTGGCCTAGGTTCTTGCTAATGCCATGGGTCATTTCCTCCTCGATGAAAGAAGCGAGAGGATGAAGTTCTTCAGGCAGCGACATGGGGCACCTGGTGAATGCGGGAGGAGAGTCCGTTGCGGATGAGCGAAGCTCCGCGCAGTCCGGCGAGCTTTCTGACATGCTCGAGACTGGCTTGCGAGATCTCGACGGCAGCAGCAATGCATGGCTGCCCTTCGATCAGCTGAGGCAGACCCAGAGGCCGAACCTTGAAGCCAGCCTGCTGCCATCGTGGCAGCCACCACATTTCAACGACAGCCGTGACTTCGGTGATGCCCTCTCCAAGGCAGAATTCCTGCATGGCGGCCAGAAGGCGACAATCCGTGCGTCCGGTCCGCCGCTCCTTCACCACGAAGTAACGGGTCCATTCGAGAATGTCGGCGGCCTGTGGGACCCCGAGTTGGGCGAGATGGGGAAAGACCTCGCTGATCATGTGCGGCAGCAGGGTCGGATAGAGCCGCTGTCCCCCCACCAAGCGACCGGCATCGATGGCGAGAAGATAGACGGCGTGCTGGTTGTCGTAGGCATCCACCTCCAGCCCATCTGGCTGCCTCAGGCCGCTCCAGCCACGCTCCTCAACAAAGATCTGGTGCCGAAGACGGTGAAATTGCTCCAGGCTCTCCTCGTAAAAGTGTCTGTTTGCATGCGTAATGACGTGAACACAGGTCATCGATGCCCCCCTTTTTATGATCTGGGGACATTTCACTCAAACGATCTGCGAATGGTATTGTAGGAAATTACAGGTCGGGCTCAGATCCGGATGAGCTTGTACTGCATCGCTCGGGCAACGGCCTGGGTCTTGTTGGCAGCCCCAAGCTTTTGGCAGGAGCTGACGATATGCGCTGTCACGGTTCTCTCCGTGATGCCGAGGATCTCACCCGTATCGGCCGCCGATTTGCCCGCGGCAGCCCACATCAGGGTTTCCCGCTCACGGGGAGTCAGCAGTTCCGCCCCGCGATAGGGCAGGGGGTTTAAAAGCTGTCGGGCTCGCTCGAAGGCGTACATGGCCATGAGGTGCAAGGCAGGCTTTGTCCGGGAGGAGAGGTCGAGATCGACCCCACTCATGGATAAGCAGGCCTCATACCCATTGATGCCATGGATCGGCAGGCAGAAGCCGTCCTTCATCCTGAAATCCGTAGCTCGGTCCATTACCTCTGCAGCGCGAGGTTCCGTCTCTCGATCGAAAGGAGCCTCGGACCATTCAAATGGTTGAACCGTGTTCCTGCAAAGACGAATGACCGGGTCAACGCGGACGTAATCTTGTTTGCTGTAGATTTCAAACCAGGCCTTTGGCCATTTCTTAAGAAGAACAACTTGATCGAAACGTTCTTGAGGGCTGGGTAGCCCTGTGATGATAAAATTTTCAAAGCCGAATAAAGTGAAAGACCTTGCCATTTCTTCGATGACGGTCTCCGCGGATGGTAGACCGTCGAGTCTTCCGATGAATTCAAAGGCTTCTGTTGCATAATCGAAGCTCTGCTGAGACATCCGCGCCTCCTGGGCTATTCTATCAACAGATGTATATACTTCGCTTGCTACCAAAGGTTTTGAGGAGAGTATAGTTATCCAAACGTGGCGGTAGCGTTAGGAGAGGCAGTTGCAGCAGAAGTCCCCCAGTCTCATCGACAAGCATATCGGGAGCCGGGTCCGGTCCAGGCGGATCATGCTTGGAATGAGCCAGGAGAAGCTGGCGGAGGCCTTGGGGCTGACTTTTCAGCAGATCCAGAAATACGAGAAGGGCGTCAACCGCGTAGGAGCAAGTCGCCTTCTCCAGATTGCGGGCATTCTGAATGTAAGCATCGAGTTTTTCTTCGAAGGGGCGCCGGGACTGCCGACCAACAATCCTACGGGAGACAGCATGATGGCCGAGTTTTTGACGAGTCCGGACAGTGATCGTCTCGTTCGCGGCTTCCTGCGCCTGAAGGATGACGATGCCCGCAAGAGGGTCGCCGATCTGGTCGATTGGCTGGCATCGGCCCGCTAGGCCCGTCCGTCCCGGCTCGAAACGCCTTCTGCGAAAGAGCGTTGCGCTCTTCGGAACCTGCCGCGCTTCTAATGGTTACTCCCCCACGATTAAGAGAGGTTGACCATGGGCGTGGGACAGCAAAACGGCAACAGACAGCAGGATACCGGCGGCGAAGATTGGGATGCTCTGAAGGGCGATGTCGGCGACATGGCCGGGGCAGCCGTCGAGCGCGGCCGTTTCTTCATCGATTCAGCTCGGGAGCAGGCGACGGACTACGCTGATCGCCGTAAGGATGACATTGCGCAATCGGTTGCGGATTTCGCGACGTCCCTGCGCGACTCCACCCATTCTTTCGACGAGCGGCCGAACATTCGCGCCGTTGTCGACAGCGCTGCCGATGGCTTGGAGCAGCTTGCGGATTCGATCCGCGACAAGACCTTCTCCGACATCTTCAATGATTTCGAGGATGTCGTCCGCCGCCGCCCGGCGACAGTGGCTGCAGTGTCAGTGGCTGTTGGCTTCCTGGCTGCTCGCTTCCTAAAAAGCACGGCCGAGGATATGCGATACGAGCGCATGAATCCAAGCGTGTCGCAGCCTAGCCGCAATCGATCGCAGCAGGCGCAGCGCTCACGCGCCAAAGCCGGGGCATGACGGAGAGCGTTCATGCAGGGTAACAGCAATCAAACCATTCAGGGCCTCGTCGGTGAGGCCCTGCGCGAGTCTACCGATCTCGCACAGAAAGAGTTCACGCTCTTTCGCACGGAGATTTCGCAGAACATCCGCACCCTCTTCATCGGGTTGGCCATGGTGGTGGTGGCGGCGATCTTCGCGATCGCGGCCGTCATGCTCCTGACCGAGTCGCTTGTCGAATGGCTGGCAACAGTCGTGAATTCCGAAGCCCTGGCGGCTCTCATCGTGGGCGGTTTGCTGGCGGTTATCGCGATCGGCCTTGGACTTTACGGACGTCATGCCATGTCGGCTTCGACGCTCACACCCCAAAGAACCATGCGTTCGCTCAAGCGCGATGCGGAAGTTCTCTCCGAGAGAGGTGCATGATGACGCAGAGTCTTCAGGATCTGGAGAAGGATATCGAGCATAGCCGCGCGCAGCTCGATCGTACTATCGACCAGCTCCAGAACAAAATGACTGTCTCGGGTGTCGTCGATGACATGCTGGGAACGGCCCGAACGAGCCAGTACGGTCCTCTCTACGACCGGGTTCTCGAGACTGTGCGCAGCAACCCCGTTCCGGTGATGCTTATCGCGGCTGGCTTAGGGCTTCTCGCTTATCGCCTGGGCAGCCCGGCGCGCCGACGCCCGACGCGGCTGATCGCGGCGGATGAAGACTTCATCACCGAGCAGGACCTCATGGGCGAGCCTGCCGATATGCGTCTCTATGAACCGGGAGCAGCGCCTCTGGAGCAGACAGACGGCATGTTCGACCGCCGCAGAATGAACTCCGGCATTTGATTCACGAAACAGGAGATTTTCATGGCTAATGGAAAGAATGAGAGCGGCAACGCATCCGGCGGAAAGCAGAATGAGGCTGGATCCGGCAAGGTTTCTGCTGGCACCTCCGTGGGCAATATCGGCGAGCCCCCGATGCCGCATGCGCACGACGACAAGAAAGGCGCGCAGAGCGCGACGCTGGCTTCGCATACCTCTCATCCGATGGGCGGGAATCAGGGAAGTGATAAGTCGAAAGGCAGCTCTCAAGCTCGCTCTTCTCAAGATGAAGCCGGCTCAGTGACGGACAAGGCTCAGCAGATGGCAGGCGATATGCGTGAGCGTGCAGAGGATGCTTATGAAGGCGCATCCGAATGGGCGCGCGACACCTATGAGCGCGCCTCTGAATGGGCTTCGGGTGCCTATGAAGGTCAGCGCCGCCGCGTCCGCCGTGCAGGTGGTCGTTCCGCCAAGGCTTTCGATAATGCTCGGGGCGGCATGCAGAACTATGTCTCCGAGAACCCAATGGTCGTCGGCCTCGTAGGATTGGCTGCCGGTCTGCTTCTCGGTGCCCTGCTGCCGCGTACCCGCCGCGAGAACGAATTCTTCGGCGAGTGGGCCGACGAGGTGCGCAACCAGGGTCTTCGCTATGCTCGAGACGCGGCCAGCCGCGGACGTGAATATGTGGAGGAAACCTTCAGCGGCGACGAAGCTCAGTTCAGCCGCCATGAAAGCGAATTCGGCTCCGGTAGCCGGGACGCCAATCGCCACTGAGACGGCAACGTAAATGCTCAAAAACGCCGGCTTGAAGCCGGCGTTTTCGTTTTGATCGGCGCAGCGGCAATGTGAGCTATGCCAGAAATGGCAACGGCCACGGCGAAATCATGCGCGTACATCCGGCGTCATGACCTCGGCAACGTGACCGCATCTGGTGGTGCTAGGCGCCACCAGGTTGATGCTGAGATGGTGTGTCGACCCTTCCGTTTCAAGGCTTGGCGGTAAGAAAGTTTAACCATGCGGGCCCTAAACTGGCAGAGCCTGCAGCAAAGCTGGAACCTCATATTCATGAAGCCGTTGCTCCTGAAGATTAGGATAGGGTTGCGTTTCAAGTGATAAGCTGTGCGTGGGAACCGATCCGATTGGATTGAGTGGAGCCGTGTTGTGCGTATTCTGATTTTGGAAGACGATCCTTTCATTGCATCCGACCTTCAGTCGATTCTGGAAGATGAAGGGCACGAAGTCGTTGGTGTTTTCGACTCGATTGCCGAGACCTACCAGCATCTGGAGGATGAGTTTGACTATGCGCTCCTCGACATCGATGTGGTCGGCGGGAAGAGCTTTGGCGTAGCCAACGCGCTTGCCGAACGGAGTATTCCGTTCGCCTTCGTATCGGCGTCGAAGCCTGGCGATCTGCCTCAGTCGCTGCGTGAAGTCGCCTTCATTCCGAAGCCGTTCGAGGAGCGCGCCATTCTCCAATCGATCGACAGCTCATCTTCCCGCTCCTATTCATGCTGACGCCGATAGGGCCGCACAGCTCCCCAACCCCGAGACTTGGGTTTTGCTGCAAGTTTCTGCCTGAGAGCGGTAAGGCGGAAACGGTGCGGCAGATGAATACAACCACCGTGACTATGGCCTACCTTGGCCGATTGGGACCGGCCGCAGCATATGACAAGCTGCTGTCCGTCGTGGCCCATAACCTTGAGGCCTTCACGCGCCAGATCCAGCATGTGGCAAGCCGCCCGAGGCTGGAGCGTCTGCATCGTCTCTCCAGCGATCTTCTGCCCGGCTACACGCATCCAACCTGCGAGGATTTTTACCGGGATGGGGATCTGCGAGATCTCATCGAGAGCAGGCTGGCGTCAGCAGGGCAGCTTGCGCGGGAACATGGGGTGCGTCTCAGCATGCACCCTGGTCAGTTCTGCGTCATCGCTTCCGCCAACCCGAGTGCAGCCGCCAACGGCATTGCCGAGTTCGAGTATCATGTCGATGTGATGCGCTACATGGGATATGGCGGGGGCTGGCATCCGCATGGCGCGCACATCAACATCCACGGTGGGGCGCGAGCGAACGGAGCTGAAGGTATTCGCGCAGGCCTCGTGCGCTTGTCAGAAACTGCGCGCAATCTCATCACCATCGAGAACGACGAGGTGAGCTTCGGGCTCGACAATCTTCTCCCGCTGGCGGATGCAGTCCCTCTCGTGCTTGATCTTCATCATCATTGGATCAAGAGCGAGGGTGAGTATGTGGAGCCGGACGATCCAAGGATCGCGACGATCATCGCTTCCTGGCGGGGCGTGCGCCCGTTAAGCCATATCAGTGTTTCCAGGGAGGATTTGCTGGTTGGACATGATGCAGGCGTGCTCCCCAATTTCGGCGCACTCGTTCGTGCGGGGATTAGCGCGAAGGATCTGCGGGGCCACTCCGACCTCATGTGGAACTTGGCGATCAATGACTTGGTGATGCGTCATCTGAGCTGGACGGATTTCGAGGTCGAAGCGAAACAAAAGAACATTGCTTCCGAGGGTTTGGCGCAGCATGTGGAGCGGTCAAGGATTCTGGTCGGGTAGGCAGGCGGCCAGACATTCAAGAAGGACGCTCTTAGGGTTGGAACAAATCCTCGGCAGAAGCGTTCATGAAAAATTGTGCCTTCCGCCGAGCGATCGATGCCTGAACTGCAATCCACAATTCTCCTTGTCGAGGATGAGCCTCTGATCCGGCTTTTCGTCGCGGAGCTTCTCGAAGATTCCGGCTTCAAGGTGGTCGAGGCGGCCAATGCTACGGAGGCTCTTGTTCTTCTGGAGGCGGGCCTCGAGGTGGACGTTCTGCTGACCGATGTGGATATGCCGAATGGCTGCAACGGGTTTGAGCTCGCTCATAAGGTTCATGAAGCCTGGCCAAGTGCCGAAATCCTGATCATGTCTGGCCGTCAGTGGCCCGCTCAAGGAGATCTGCCTCAGGGCGCGGCTTTCCTGGCCAAGCCTTGTCCGAATGAGGTGATCGTCTCGCATGTTCATGCGGCGGCCAAGCGGTCGAAGAGATTCCTGCGCCCAGGAAAAGGCCTGCCTCTTCCCCAGGAAACAGCAAAAATCCTTCCTTTTCCGAAAACAGCCTAAATTCCTGAACTCTAGCTTGCTGAAGGCGCAGAGCAGACATAAGCTCTGCCCGAATTGACTTTCCATCGGGGACTGGGGTCTTGAAACAGTCTCCGGACTGCCCGACCCAGGGAAAGTCAATGAGCTTGCAGCACGATAAGCAACATTGCTGCTGACGAGCTTTCCCACTCTACTCCCGGAGGAATACATGCCGACCAAGACGACAGACGGAAAAGCCGGAGCGAAGAAGGCTGCTGAAAAGCCGGCTGCTGGTTCCAAGCCCAATGCTCTTCAGAAGCCCCTGCAGCCCTCCAAGGAGTTGGCCGCCATCGTCGGCTCGAACCCGCTGCCGCGCGGCGAGGTAGTGAGCAAGATGTGGGACTACATCAAGAAGAACAATCTGCAGAACCCTGAGAACAAGCGCGAGATCATCGCGGATGACAAGCTGCAGCCGATCTTTGGAAAGCCGAAGGTGACCATGTTCGAGATGAACAAGCACCTTGCTCAACATCTGAAATAAGCCGTAAGGCGACTTTTGTCAGGAATCCTGCCGCCACTGGACGAGCGGCAGGATTTCGGGCCTCTGGCCCGGCGCTCGCCTCCACGGATCGACCGCCCATTCCCTCCCGCTTTCGTCGATGATCACGGCGGAAAAATGCGGGTAACGGCCATCTAAAAAGAACCCGCGCGATTCCGGCCGCTCAACCTTGTGATGGGCGAGCAAGCCCTGTGCCTGAAGGACCAGCAGCAAACTCGTGGTGTTGGCCGTTTCATCCAGGCAATCCATCTGGCCATGCACACCTGACATGTCGGCCGGAGAACCTGGGACGTCACGTTTGCCGCCGATCGAAGCGGCCAGATAGGCCGTGTAAGTGCTGACAACCTGTCCAAGCGCCTTCCGCTCGCTCTCTGCCGATGCTCTTCCCGCGCTGAGGATCGCCCGCGCTCTGTTGAGCAAGGCACCATCCACCGTAATCACCTGACGTCGCGAGCAGCCATAGCCATGGCAGGCGATGATCCGTGTGCCTTCAGGCCCGACATACCCTTGGCTCTTGAACCATCCCATTGCCGCCTGGGATGCGAAAGCTGGGGAGGGCAGGGAGAGGATCGACAGAGCTGCCGAAATGAGGAGTAGCGTCGCTTTCATCGTAGAGTTACCTATGGCCATGCTGGCAGATGCCAAGGGATCTATGTCAGCGTGCTGCGGCGCATACCCGTCGACGCGGCTCGAGAAGCGCATCATTCGAGGTATCCATGTCCCGCATCGTGTTCTTGAACGGCTCGTTCCTTCCCATCGAGGAGGCGAAGGTCCCCTTCATGGATCGAGGTTTTCTTTTCGGAGACGGTGTTTACGAGGGCATTGCCATCCTCGACGGTCATCTCGTCGACAACGATGCGCATCTCGAGCGTCTGGAAAGATCATTGCGGGAGGTACGGATCCCCAATCCCTACACGCGTGCGGAATGGACACGCCTGGAGGAAGAGATCGCTCGCCGCAATGGGATGACGGAAGGCTTCATCTATTTCCAGGTCACCCGGGGCGTCGCGGAGCGCGACTTCATGTTCCCTGAGAACACCGCCCCCACGGTTGCGATGTTCACACAGGCCAAGGCCATCGTGAATGCGCCCGCTGCGGAGAAGGGCATCGCCGTCATCACAGTGCCGGATCAGCGCTGGAGCCGCCGCGACATCAAATCGATCAACCTGCTGGCGCAGGTTCTCGCCAAGCAGGCGGCCAAGGAGGCCGGTGCGCAGGAGGCCTGGATGGTTCAGGACGGTTTCGTGACGGAGGGCGGCTCGTCGAGCGGCTTCATCGTCACGAAAGAGGGACGCATCGTCGTACGCCCACTGTCGAATGCCATTCTCCCCGGCATTACGCGCAAGTCGCTTCTGGCGCTCTCGCAAGATGCGGGGATAGAGCTCGAAGAGCGGCTGTTCACGGTGGAAGAAGCGTATGACGCCGCCGAGGCCTTCATGACGAGTGCGTCCACCTTCGTGCTCCCCATCGTGTCCATCGACGGACGCTCGATCGGTGACGGAAAGCCGGGACCAATCACCAAGAAACTGCGTGAGATCTACATTCGGATGGCATCGTCGCCGCGCATGGCGGCTGAGTAAGCGAGGCGGAACTGCATCAGGAATCGCTCGTTGCCTTTCGAAAGGAGCGATCCATGAAGCGAATTCTGGTTCTGTCTCTCGCCACATTCGGCGGGATCACCGCCGCTCTGGCGCAAAACCCCGATGTTCTGAACCAGCAGGCACCCAACATGCCTCCGCTGCAGCAAATGCCTGTCGAAAAGGTTGAGCCTCAAGGATCCGTAACGCCGCAGGAGCCCTCGTCGACCGGCTCCACCTTGAGCGACAAGCTGGAGCAAACAGATGGGGTCATCCGTCCTCCGGCGACGGCTACGCCTGACATGAGCGTGCCGGCGCCTGTGCCCAATCCGAATACGACGCCGGTCATCCCGCCGCCGGGCAGCCCTGGCGGCAATCCACGGGTCGATCCGAAATAAGCTGAACCATCATGAAACGGCGGGATCAGGCTGCTTTTGCCTCCCCGCCGACTTATTGCGCCGTCTGCTATTGCGGTTGTTCCCATTGCGGGGTGGCGTACCGCCGTTTTGCTTCATCACTTTGGCGGCGACTTCGCTGATCTGACGGCGCAGCTCTTCATCGCCTGCTCTGGAGCTTTCCTGCGAGGAAAGGCGGGTTTGAGCCTCGTCGCGCTCGGTTTCGATCTCGCGAATGCGCTGTTCCAGGATCAGGCCGCGCTCCTGCTCGGCGGCAAGCTCTTTCACGAGATCGGCAAGGCGCTTGCGCTCGGCAGACAGCTCGACGTTACGCTCGTTGAGCGCGCGCTCGAAATCGTTGCCGCGCGCGGTCTGCGTCATCAAGCGGGTTTCCAGATCCGAAATAGCGATGCGCTTGGCATCGACGTCGCTGAGCGAGGCTGTCAGGCGCTGGTCCGTATCGGCGAATTCCGCCTCCAAGCGAGCGAGCTTTTCCTGCGTATGGAGCAACTCGGTCTTGAACCTCGAACGGTCGCTTTGGGTAAGGTCCAACTCCATGCGCGTGTTCGACAGCTCATTCAAGGTCGCGCGGTGGGCGTTCTCGAGGGCAGCCAGGGTTTCGCGGGTTGCCGACAGGAAGGTTCTGGTCTGGCCGAGCTCATCCTCGGCAGCAGCCAGCCTCGTCTGGGTATGGGCAAGAGAGGTCTCGAGTCCCGCAACCGTCTTGTCCCGCTCGGTCAGCGTGCTTTCAAGCGCCTCGATCCGCACCGCGCGCCGTCCCAGCTCTTCCATGCTGTCATGCTTGGCGGCAAGAGCTTCCTCAGCCTTGCGCTCGATCTTGCGCTGAAGCACCGCAAACTCGGCGCGCAAATGATCCTTCTCCGCCGTCAATTCGGAGATGGACATGGGAAACAGCGCCTCGGCCCTGCGGCGGGCCAGTCGCTCCGCGCGGGCATTGATGGCGGGAATGATGAGGAGCGCGACAAGGGTTGCGGCTACAAACCCCAGCGCGAAAATCATAATGGTTTCAACCACGCGGACGCCAACTCCAAGGAACCAGAAACAGACTGACCGGGAACGCTCGGGCACCTTGCCCTGCGCCGGCGCAGCTTTCCAGAGCGTTCACGCTCCAGCCTGCCGGTTGTAGTGCATCTTTAGGCTGTTTCCACTGCCTTGGGAGCAGGAGAGGGGGCGCGGACCTCCTCAGAAGGGGTTCCAGGTCGGCTCGGACGTGAATTTCAGATAGCCCATGTTGACCCCGAGGCGGGCACCGACGCCGGTGCGGATCGGAACCACGATCATCTGGTCGGCTGCCAGGGCCGTCATGCCGAAGCCGCCGATGAAGTAGGCCGACCCATCGACGCCGACAAAGCGCTTATAGAGGGCATCGGTGAAGGGCATGTTGTAGACCAGCATCATGGTCCGGGCGCCTTCGCCGCCAAAATCGAAGCCCACGGACGGGCCTTGCCAGAAAATCTTGCGCTCGCCCGCATTGCGGGTGAACAGCTTGCCCTCGCCGTAGCGCAGGCCGCCGATAATGGCGCCGGAGGCTTCTTGTCCGAGAATGTAGCCGTTGGGCTCACCCCAGCGGCGTACGGCTTCCTGCAGGGTCAGGGCCAAGCCGCGGGAGGCCGAACCGAAAAACTGATGGCCGGAATCGACCAATTCGTTGGAATCGAAGGAATCGGGGCGGCCCGGGTTGGTCGCATAGGCAGGCTGCATGGTTTGCGCCGATGCCTGAGACGGGAGAGCGCCGGCAAGGGCGCTGAAGGCAACCGCAGCAGCGAAGAAAATTCGGGAGCGCATGGGCTATCTCCTCGTAGGGACAGGGGACGATCCGGGTTCATCAGGCCCGGACGGCTTCTATCGAACCCCGACTTTACGAGCATCAACCCTAACAATCTCTGTACGAACGGCGCCTTGGTGCCGCAGGGGCACGCTGATGAGCCTCAAGCCGCGGCGGCCGGCAGATCAAGCCTGGGCGCGAGCGACGTATCGCCCATGGCGGCGAAGGGGCCGTTGCGATAGCCCCGCACCTCGTGGCCATAGGTGAGGGGAACGCTTCCAGGGCCGACTACGCTGCCGCCAGCGCAGCAGAGAATATGGTCGCCTGCCGCCGTATCCCATTCCATGGTCGCGCCGCAGCGCACATAGATATCGGCCTCGCCTGAGGCGATCAGGCAGAATTTCACGGCGGACGAGGTCATGCGCCGTGTGCCGATGGAAAGCACTGAAAGACAGGCTTCCGTCGCGATGTCTCCGTGACGGCGGCTGACGAGGGCGATGAGGCCGCCTTCGGGGGCGCTGCGAACCTTGATGTCCTGCCACTCGAACGCGTCGCTGCCCGCCTCCGGCATCGGGCTCGTCCGCGCATTCGCTCCTGCGATCCAGACTTTACTCAAGGCCGGGGCTGCAACCGCGGCAGCCAAGGGACGATCTCCCCGGATCAGGGCGATATTGACGCTGTATTCTCCCGTGCCGTGAATGAAGTCGCGGGTGCCATCGAGGGGGTCGACCAGGAAGAAGAACTCGCCGGGATGGGCGGTGCTGGCCGTTTCCTCGGCCACAATCGGCACGCCTGGCCAAGCCTCGTTCAGATGGCGGATGATCAGCTCTTCCGCTGCCAGATCGGCCGCAGTGCTCGGGCTGCCATCGTCCTTGACGCGCTGTTCGATTAGCGCATTTTCCATGCCTCGCAGAAGATGTGCGGCTTTGGAGGCAATGGACGCAAGCCTTACGGCGATTTCATCAGGATGAGTGTCGTCGAGACGCATCATGGGACTTTGCCTGTTCTCGCAAGACCTGTCGATCTCTTTTGCCTGCTTTCCAAAGAACTCATAGCCGGGTATCCGGTTCACGTTCTCTTTCCTGTTTGGCTATATTCGTGAAGTCTGAAATCCAGAATTTCATAAATCCAACGCTGAACTTACGGTCTATCCGGAGCCCTTATGGCCACCATCTCTCTTGATTCGCTCGACCTTGCCGCCCTTCTTTGCTCGCGCGTCTGCCATGACGTGATCTCGCCGGTCGGTGCGATCGTCAACGGGCTCGAGGTCCTGGAGGACGATAGCGACACTTCCATGCGCGAATTCGCTCTCGACCTGATCCAGAAGAGCGCCCGCCAGGCTTCCGCCCGCCTTCAATTCGCCCGTCTCGCCTTCGGCGCGGCAGGTTCGGCTGGAGCATCCATCGACCTTGGCGATGCCGAGCAGGTGGCGCGAGGCATGTTCCTCGACGACAAGATCGCCTTTTCCTGGTCCTCGCCGCGTCTCCTGTTCCCCAAGAACAGGGTCAAGCTGCTCCTCAACCTGATCATGATCGCCATCACCGCCATTCCGCGTGGCGGCGCGATCGACGTGACCGTGACGGGGGATGCTGAGCACTGCGAGTTCACGATCAAGTCCAAGGGCTTGAATGCACGCATTCCCGCACATTCACAGGAACTTCTCGCTGGCCATTCAGAGACGGGCACGGTCGATGCCCATGGCATCCAGATCTACTACGCCGGTATGGTGGCCCGCGCCTCCAACATGAGCATCGCTTTCAGCATCGAGGGCGATGAGGTGAAGATCAAGGCAGTGACGGCCTGATTTGATTAAGGCGCGGTGCTCATTTGGAGCGCCGCGTTCAAATCATGCCTTACACCTCTTCTTAAAGCGCGCGCTTGCCAATGCGTCAGCCGGCATGACGACAAGCATGTATGCCATGCCGGAAACGCGAATGTCAGGAAGGCATCGACCAGGGTCTGCTATAGGTAGCATGCGCGATGCTTCGTCGGAGATGCGACCAATTCCTGAGGATTATGCATCTGCCTGCTGAGTGTCGCGGAAGCAAAGAAGATGAGAGAGGCAATAAGGCTAAAGATTGTCGGAGCCGGGCGGAAACATCTCGCTACCAGGACGAGGTAATCCCAGCCGATAAAAATCTTGAGCCCGTAACGTGAACGGTTCGCGTAACGCCCACCAACGCATAACTGCAAGCAACCAGGGCGCGCATCGATTCCATTCGCAGGATGAAAGCATCATGCCCATAAAAAAGCCCGGCACATTGCCGGGCTTTTTGATTCATTATCGTATCGCTCAAACCGCGACGCGCTCGTCTGCCTCGTTCGGCTCGCGCAGTACGTAGCCGCGGCCCCAGACGGTCTCAATGTAGTTCTTGCCCTGCGAAGCATTGGCGAGTTTCTTGCGCAGCTTGCAGATGAAGACGTCGATGATCTTCAGCTCCGGTTCGTCCATGCCGCCGTAGAGATGGTTGAGGAACATCTCCTTCGTCAGTGTCGTGCCCTTGCGCAGCGAGAGCAGCTCAAGCATCTGATATTCCTTGCCGGTCAGATGCACGCGGGCGCCGCCCACTTCCACCGTCTTCGTGTCGAGATTCACGACGAGATCGCCGGTGGTAATCACGGATTGAGCATGGCCCTTCGAGCGGCGCACGATGGCATGAATGCGGGCGACCATCTCATCCTTGTGGAAAGGCTTCGTGAGATAATCGTCGGCACCGAAGCCGAGGCCCTTCACCTTGTCCTCGATGCCGGCCATGCCGGACAGGATCAGGATCGGAGTCTTCACCTTCGCGACACGCAGCGTGCGCAGAACCTCATAACCCGACATGTCGGGAAGATTCAGGTCGAGAAGAATGATGTCGTAATCGTACAACTTGCCGAGGTCGATGCCCTCTTCGCCGAGATCCGTCGTATAGATATTGAAGTTCTCGGACTTCAGCATCAGCTCGATGCTTTGCGCAGTCGCGCTGTCGTCTTCGATGAGAAGTACGCGCATTGTTATTCCCCAGCCCTTGCCCTGGAGCTTGCGTGTAGCTTGCGACTACCCATCTGCTGCCGGGCCAGCGGCAGATGCCCTTTTGCACTGATTCGTAACGCTAGTTCGGAATGGTTAACAAACCCTGATTCATGCATGCAAGCGCTTAACGACATGGCGGTGCCAATCTGTCGTTCGAAGGGCTCGGCCTGTGGATTCGGGGTGACCATACGGAACCTCGTCGTGCCATTCAAAACTGTTGCAAACGAAGGGTTTCGCCTGCACATGCCCGCCGCTCTTGCGAACCTGCAGGCGTGACAAGAGCAGTGTTAACGAAATGGGTAAACGAAAGGTTGACGCAAGCCTCGAACAGGCCCCGCCACCCGTTCGGTGACGCGGGCGGCGTGCTAGTGATTTGTCCTTCCACGGTTTTTCGTTCGCGGTGGTAAGGAAAGGTCAACTTCCATGCGCGATGATGTCTCATGCCTCAAGGATAACTGAGCGATCCGGCGGGCACCTGAAACAGCGACGTGTGGAGTTGAATCAAGATGAAGTCGCGGGATACGCTCATCCGCCTGAAGCGCTTTCAAGTCGACGAGAAGCGTCGGCGTGTGGCGCAGATCGAGATGATGATGGCCGAGTTCGACCGCATGGCGGCTGACCTCGACCGGGAGATCGCAGCGGAAGAGCACAAGGCCGGGATCTCTGATCCGAACCATTTCGCCTATCCGACCTATGCTCGCGCCGCTGCCCAGCGGCGGGACAACCTTCGCATGTCGGCTCAGAACCTTCACACCCAGCTCGACGATGCCAAGGCCGAGCTCGGCGAAGCCTTTGAGGACCTTAAGAGGGCCGAGAGCCTGGATGACCGGGAGCGCGCCAGCGAGCGTGCGCTCGATCCGGCCATTAGCCAGATGGGGCAGGCCCGCGCCATGCGCGCAACAGCCTGATCCGTTTCCATCTCAACTGCTTGAAAAAGGACGCGCCGCAGCCCGGCGCGTCCTTTTTGTTTAGAGGTCGGCGATGACAGGAATCTGAGGTGCGCATTCTCGCGGCAGGAAGCCTTGCAGCCTCGGGTCGTCCGACACCTCGATGGCCCGTCGGTAGGGTGTGAAGCCCGCGCGCATATAGAAGGTGAGCGCAGCTGGATGATCCAGGCTGCAGGTATGGACGAAGAAGCGGTCTATCGGTTGGGCGAAGGCTCGGCGGATAGCCTCGCTCATGAGGAAGCGCCCGGCACCCTTGCCGATAATCCCAGGCGCGAGGCCGAGGAAAGCCAGCTCGACCTCTCGCTCCGGTCGGAAGTCTAGCTCCAAAAGACCGATGTCATCGGTGCCGTCATGCAGGGCATAGGCTTCGACTTTCGGATCGTCGAGAATGCCTGAGAGTTCCTCGTCGGGCATGACGACACGGCTGAACCAGAGCCATGGTTCGCCGATCCGGCGATATAGGGTTCTGTATCGGCTGTGATCCACATTGAGGCGCTGGAGCGTCCAGGTCCCGGGAGCTTCCGCTGGCGACATTGGGGGCGGGGAGCGCATCTCAAGATAGGTGACGATGGCCGCGATCTTTCCCGGCGGCAGATCCGTATAGCCGTCGAGGTTCAGCATAACCTGAGGGGATGTCATGATGGCCTGTTCAAATCGACAATCAGCGCCATCGCTCTGTCACGTGTTCCTTTGAAGAGCAATGCTGACGAAGGTGTGACCCGTATGGGCGGGATGTCCGCCTCTTCAAGGCCGTTTCTTCTTGCGGAGCGAACGGTTTATAGGGCACAGAAGAGAAAGATAAAGGAGCGCAGCCGTCTCGATGAAAAAAGTGCGTGAGTTCATCTGGCCCGTGATCGGGCTTGTAGCGGTTATCGTCTCTGTCTGGCTTCTTTATCGCGAACTGCGCGGCATGTCCCTGGACGATGTGTGGGACAGCCTGACCGCGGTGCCTCCTCATCGCTACGCCTTGGCCGGCCTGTCGACGCTCGTCGCTTATGCCGCTCTTGCCTGGTACGACCGGATCGCGCTTCTTCATCTCGGCGTGCGCCACATTTCGTGGTTCTTCGTGTCGGTGACCTCGTTCACCACCTATGCCCTGTCTCACAATATCGGCGCCTCGGTTTTCTCCGGTGCCGTCGTGCGCTACCGGGCCTATACGTCCAAGGGATTGAGCGCGCCGCAGATTGCCGTGCTCGTCGCCTTGTGCTCCTTCACATTCGGCCTCGGCACGATCCTGCTCGGTGGCGTGGTCCTTACTGCCGACCCGACGCTTCTGCACCGTCTGGAGGATCTGCTGCCCTCCGCGCTGACCAATCCTGCGACAGCCAGGGGCGTCGGCCTGCTGCTCCTCGGCTTCGTTGCGCTGTATGCGGCAGGCTCCATCCTGCACATGCGGCCTCTGGTGATCCGCAAGGCCAGGCTCGAATATCCTCGTCCCGCCATCATGCTGCGCCAGCTGATTGCTGCCCCTCTTGAGCTTCTGGGCGCTGCCGGCATCATCTATTTCGTGCTTCCAGCCCACCTCGAGCCGAGCTTCATGGTCGTGCTCGCCGTGTTCCTGGCTTCGTTCTCGGCCGCCCTGGTCAGTCACGCGCCGGGAGGGCTCGGGGTCTTCGAACTCGTGTTCCTGACGGCCATGCCGGATATTCCGAAAGCGGATGTGCTCGCGGCCCTCATCATCTTCCGCCTCTTCTATCTGCTGGTTCCCTTCGGAATGTCGCTGGTGGTGGTGCTCCTCTTCGAACGGGCCCGGCTCGCGCAGGCCTGGCGCGCCAGAGGCGCGGTGGACGCAAGCTCAATTCCCCCGCCGCCACTCTCTTCATCGGATAAATAGCCCCTACGTCGTCCGCGAAAGCTCGAACTTAAGAAGCGATGGCAGGCTTCTGTCCCGGCTCAGGCACGGGAATGCCGGCTTCCATGTACTCGTTCAGCTTGTTCCGAAGGGTGCGGATGGAGATGCCGAGAATGCGCGCGGCATGTGTCCTGTTGCCGAAGCAGTAGGATAGGGTGTCCAAGATGAGATGGCGTTCCACGTCGGCGATGGTTTGGCCCACGAGGATGCGCCGGAGCGCCTCGACGGTATGGTCGGCGGAGGAATGCGGAAGGCCTGCATTCGAGGGGGCAGGGGCCTGCTGTTCCGGCATGTCCTGGGCGCTGAGCACGATTCGTACCTATCTGAGTAGAGGGTAAGGATTTATGCCCATTCTATGGTTAGGAAGATCTTAACAGCCTGGCTTCCGCTCCGTGTTTTCGCCGGACCGATAGAATAAGGCGCCGCCCGTAAAAGCAGCGCCTCGTCCTGTAGTGCACCAGGGCCAGCGGCTTGTTACTGCCGGTAGTGCTGAATGCGGGTGGTCCGAAGGCCGGCGAGGCCATGCTGGTCGATGGACATCTGCCAGCTGAGGAATTCCTCCGTCGTCAGCGTATAACGCTGACAGGCTTCCTCGAGGCTCAGCAGACCGCCACGGACGGCGGCGACGACTTCGGCCTTACGGCGGATGACCCAGCGGCGAGTGCTGGAGGGAGGCAGGTCGGCAATCGTCAGAGGACTGCCATCGGGCCCTATGACATACTTGACCCGAGGGCGGTGGGGTTCGGTCATGATACGCTCACACAAAAATTCAACGACCTTTGACAGGCTCGAACCTAATGGGTGGGGCTTAATGTTTTCCTAAGCCCGTCCAGACGGTTACGAGAGTGCCTAAGCTTAGCCATAAACGTTAATGTTGGATTATTTCCGCGCACTTTCCCTTTAAGAATTGTGGCGCAATCGCTATAGAAGGGCTTTGGCCCCTCCCGTGCGCCGCCTTGAACGGCGCCTCTGGATGGAACGATGCTCAACTCACTCGATCTTCCCAAGTCTCCCGCCGAGACCCGCGTCGTCGTCGCGATGTCGGGCGGCGTGGATTCCTCCGTCGTGGCGGCTCTCCTTAAACAGGAGGGCTATGACGTCATCGGCATCACGCTGCAGCTCTACGATCATGGCGAAGCCGCCCATCGTAAGGGGGCCTGCTGTGCGGGCCAGGACATCTACGATGCCCGCCGCGTGGCCGAAGCCATCGGCATCCCGCATTATGTGCTCGATTATGAAGAGCGCTTCCGCAAGGCCGTGATCGATCGCTTCACCCAGAGCTATCTGGCGGGTGAGACGCCGATCCCCTGCGTCGAGTGCAACCGCTCCATCAAGTTCCGGGATCTCCTGGAAACCGCCCGGGAGCTGGGCGCCGATGTCCTCGCGACCGGCCATTACGTGGCCAGCCGGCGCCTGCCCGATGGCCGCCGGGCCCTTCACCGGGCCGCCGATCCGGATCGGGACCAGAGCTACTTTCTCTACGCGACGACGCCCGAGCAGCTCGATATTCTGCGCTTCCCGCTGGGCGAGCTGCCCAAGGAAAAGACCCGCGACTACGCCCGTCAATTCGGCCTCGCCATCGCTGAGAAGGCGGACAGCCAGGATATCTGCTTTGTCACCCAGGGCCGCTACAGCGATGTGATCGAACGCCTCAAGCCCGGAGCCGTCCAGGGAGGCGAGATCGTCCATGTGGACGGCCGCGTGCTCGGCCGCCACGAAGGCATCATCCATTACACCGTGGGCCAACGGAAGGGGCTCGGCCTTTCCGTAGGCGAGCCGCTTTACGTGGTGCGTCTCGATGCCAAGGAAGCCCGCGTGGTGGTCGGACCCCGCGAGGCCCTGGCAACCAAGCTCATCCGCATCATGGACGTGAACTGGCTTGGCGACGTGCCACTGGAATCCTTGGGCGAGCAGGGGATGGAAGTGGCCGTGCGGGTCCGTTCGACCCGCGAGCCGCGCCCGGCGATCTTACGATCCACAGGAACTGGCACTACGGTCGAGCTGTTATCGGCGGAAGATGGGGTGTCTCCCGGTCAAGCCTGTGTCATCTATGAGAGCGATGCTCCGCGGGCCCGGGTGCTTGGCGGAGGCACCATTGCCCGCACTATCGCCCAAGCCGCGCCTGCCGCGGCCTGAGGCGCCCTCTGAAGGTATCTGTATGACGGATGGAGCGACCACGGCCCTGATGCGCAAAGCCTATGCGCGTTGGGCGCCGATCTATGACCTGGTTTACGACAAGCTGACCGAGCCGGCTGCTCGGGCCGCCGTGAATGCGGCTGTTGCCTGCGGCCCGAAAGTTCTGGAGGCAGGCGTCGGCACTGGCCTGTCCCTGGGCTATTATCCCCGGCATGCCGAGGTTTATGGTGTCGATCTTTCCGAGGACATGCTGCGCCGGGCTCAGGAGAAGGTGGATAAGCGTGGCCTTTCCCACGTGAAAAGCCTTCAGGTCATGGATGTGACCCGCCTCGGTTTCCCGGACGCCACGTTCGATGCCGTGACCGCCCAGTTCATCATTACCCTCGTGCCCGAGCCTGAAGTGGCCTTGGCAGAATTCGCTAGAGTGCTGAAGCCCGGCGGTGAGATCGTTCTCGCCAATCACTGGGGCCAGCCTTCGGGGCCCATCGCAGCCGTTGAGGAAATGGCGGCACCGCTTGCCAAGGCCATCGGCTGGAGCTCGTCCTTCAAAGCGGCGCGGGTCGAAGACTGGGCGCGCAGCACCGGCTTCATGGAAGTAGTCGAGCTGAGATCGTTGTTCCCGGCTGGGTTCTTCAAACTCATGAGAATCAAGAAGCGGGCTTAATGCCCGCTTTCCTTTATGGCCGCATCGACGTGACTTTCAGCGCCGGAGCCCTATTTTCTGGCATCAAGTCCCTGCACGCATTCACGAAAGTCATTCTCATGCGCCTTTTCATGTTCACATCCCAGGCCAAGGACGATCTGCACGCTTTCGCTGGCGATGAGGTAGGCAGCAAGCTCCCTGCCAAGTATGGCCCTTGGGGACTGACGGGGACGCTCAGCTCCCGCGAAACGCCCCCGCACAAGTTTTCCCGCCGCACCATCGAGCAGGCGATTGCCACGGAAGGCTTTCAGCTCTGGCGCATGAAGGCCAAGGGGTAAGGGCCCCTTGAAAGGGCAGGAGCTTCGCGCGCTCACCGGTGCAAAACGGTCGAGCGGCTCTCTCGGTCGTGCCCCGAAAAGAAACTGCCATAAATTCGTCGACAGGCTGCGCCTCTTTCTTGACACTGAGGCATAATCTTCCCTATATCGCGCATGCCTGACGCGGGTTCGCCCCGCGACCTGGGGCGGAGTAGCTCAGTTGGTCAGAGCAGAGGAATCATAATCCTTGTGTCGGGGGTTCAAATCCCTCCTCCGCTACCATCTATCCCGTCGAGTTTTCGTCTCCGGGATGGTTTTCTTCATTGAATATCGACCAGATGCCTCAAGCGGGTTCCGTATCGATGCCTGCCTCTGCGAGGTCCTTGAAGCCACCGATGTTGAAGACGGCGGTGTAGCCCATGTCTTGCAGGGTTTTTCCCGCGAGGGCGGAACGACCGCCTGAGGCGCAATGCAGGAGGATCATTTTGTCCTTCTGGAAGGCGGGGTTGTGGTACTGGCTTTCCGGATCAGCCCGAAATTCGAGCATGCCGCGAGAGACGTTAATTGCGCCTCTGATCTTTCCCGTCTGTTGGACTTCCGTTGCGTCGCGAACATCCACCACGAGGACATCCCCTGAGCGAATTTTCTCCTTGGCCTCATCCGCTGACATTTTGGGAACTGCCGAATTGGCCTCCGCCAGCAGGTCCTTGACGTTTTTTGGCATTGCATCCTCCCATTCAGACGGTCGCTGAGAGGCTCTGCCTCGTGCATAGGCATGTCAATGAGGGCAATAGAGGTAAGGGCGTGACGGAGAGGACCACCCTCAAGCCTGGCTATTTTCTGGGAAACAACTTCGCTATTTAAATTTTATGTTATATTGTTATATTGTTATACAAAGATAACGATATGAGCTAATCCATTTGCTAAGGTGCCGGATCCTTGCCCAGGTTTTCTTCAGTGCATCAACTCAACTGGCGGTTTTCCGTGCGGGTCTTGCTTCCCGTTGCGATGAGCACGGCAGTGGCACTCGCATTGGCGGCACTTGCCCTGGTTTGGGCCGTCCGGCAGAGCGACGAGATTTCGATCCAGCGTCAGCAGCGCATGGCGGAGCGCAGTATCCGTGCGGTTCTCGGCGAGCTTGCTAAGCAACAGGAGATGGTGGCCGTCTGGAACGATACCGTCCTTAATCTCAATAAAAAACCTCTCGACGAGAAATGGCTTCACGCCAATATCGGGGGATGGCTTCATGTGACCTTTGACCAGGATCGCACCTATATCCTGGATCCGAACGATCAAGCCATCGATGCGGTCATCGATGGCACACGGATGCCCCCTGAAGAATTCGAGAAAGTTCGAGCGAGCTTCCATGAACTCATCAGAGGCCTTCGAGGAGATGCAAGGTCAAGCCACCACGGTCATTCCGATCGCTTCTCTCATGCCGAATATCTGAAGAGCGGCAGGGCCGTGCATGACACGCATCTTCTGGAATTGCTGGGCAGACCTTCTGCTGTCAGCGCGATGAAGATCGTCCCCGAGAACGAGGAGCTCATTCAAAAACCCGGCAGCGAATTCCTGCTCCTCAGCGTGCGGTTTCTCGACGGAAACTTTCTCAATCAGCTAGCCGAACAGAACCTTATCGAGGGATTGCGTTTCTCGCAGGTGAATGAGCCCGGGGAGGGTGAAATCGGCGTCCCTCTTCGATCCGATGAAGGAAAACTCATCGGCTATTTCATCTGGAAGCCTGAACTCCCGGGAACGACGATTCTCCGCACGTTCGGTCCAAGTATCGCTGTCGTTTGCCTGCTGATCATCGGGGTCATGGCTCTTCTTGCCCGCTCGCTCCGGCGCTCGATGGGGAAGTTGAGAAAAGTGATTGCCGAGTTGCGAGAAAGCGAGGCCCAAGCCCATCATCTCGCTTTCCACGATGTCCTGACCGGCCTTCCCAACCGTGCCATGTTCGACCAAAGCCTCGACCGGACGCTTGCCTCAGCGGGTCCTCAAGGTAGGCTTGCCATTCTCATGCTTGATCTCGATCGGTTCAAGCATGTCAACGACACTTTGGGGCATCAGGCGGGCGACGCGGTTGTCCGTGAGTTCGGGCAAAGGTTAGCTCTGCTTCTTCGTGGCAGCGATACCATTGCCCGCCTCGGAGGCGACGAGTTCGCCATTGTGCTGAGCGGCATCAATGGGCACGAGGATGTCGAAAGGGTTTGTGTTCGCATTCTCGAAGCCGTTCGTCAGCCATTCGAAATTGCAGGCAAGCAGGCCTTTGTTGGCGTGAGCATTGGCGTCGCCTTGGCGCCGGATGCCGGTCTCGAAAGGGTCGATCTGATGCGCAAGGCCGATATCGCCCTCTATCAGGCGAAGTCTGAAGGCCGTGACGCGTATCGCATTTTTACTGCCGCTATGGACGAGACGGTAAAAGTGCGCAGCACGATCGAGGAAGAATTACGCCTTGCTCTCGTCACAGGCAGCGATCTGAGGCTGTTCTATCAGCCACAGGTAGATGTCGATGGCCAGTCCATCATCGGGCTCGAAGCGCTTGTAAGATGGCATCACCCAACCAGGGGCATGATTGCGCCTCACCAGTTCATCGCTATCGCTGAAGAGACAGGCCTCATCTCCTCCTTAGGAGAGTGGGTTCTGCGTCAGGCTTGCTTGGCCTCAAAGCGCTGGCCGGACCTGACGATAGCCGTCAATCTATCTCCCGTTCAGTTCCGGTCCAGCGGCCTTGCGGAACAATTGATCGGCATTGTCCGCGAGGCTGGGGCCGACCCGCGGCGCATCGAGTTCGAGATTACAGAAAGCCTGCTGCTCGATGATAGCGACTTGTCTCGCTGCGCATTGAAGACGTTGAGGCAGGAAGGGTTCAAGATCGCTCTCGACGATTTTGGAACCGGCTATTCCAGCTTGAGTTATCTGCGCCGCTTCGAAGTCGACAAGATCAAGATCGACCGTTCCTTCGTCCAGCATCTGGGACAGCAGGACGAGTCCATGGCGATTGTCACGGCGATTGTCACCCTCTGCCGCGCCATGGGGCTGACGGTTACCGCAGAAGGTGTCGAGACTGAGGACCAGAAGCGCTTCCTGTCGCAGACAGGATGCAGCGAAATGCAGGGTTTCCTGTTTTCGCACGCACTCCCGGAAGAGCAGATCGAGGATCTGCTGATCAGTCTGAGGGACCGGCTCGGCTCTCAGGGTAATGCAACTCTCGCCTCATATGCGAGCGGAGGCAGGAGGGTTGCGGCTCTGACGTAGTGCGCTGTCGGAAGCAACGGCTGTCGTTTCAAACCGTCAACAGGCATATCCGGCAACTGCGATGCGGCTCAGGGCTCAGGTTGAGTCAAAATCTGAACCCGACGTCCATCCGGAAACTCGATCGTGCGCAAGGTCATCACCTGGAGACCGGAGTAGCGTCCCTCGCGGGTCCTGTCCGCGCGCACCACGCGACTTCCATTGCCCGGAAGTTCTCGACGTTGAATGGCCTGCCTGGAGCGCTCACTGGCGGCGGTAACCGAACGTTTAGGCCGAGGCTCTTTCCGTTCAGCTGTGACCTTGCGGACCGATTTCTTGCCGCTTGGAGATGAGGCTTCTCTGGTCGGAGATTTTACCTGCTCCTGGGCTGTTTCATTCGTTTTGGCCGCAGTACTGGTCTCGGTCTGTGGCGAAGCAGGCTGAGAGGCAGCAGGCTTCATGTCACTAGCCTGAGGGCTCTGCACAGGCTTGGGCGCAATAGCTCCACCTTCCAGAGGTGGGTCCACCCAGGGACGTGCGGTCTGCGCATGACTGGGCAGGGACGCGGCAATAAGGCCAAAAGCCAGGGTTGTGCACCCAATCCATTGCAATCGTGGTCCCATAACAGCCTCCTATTAGACAAAAAGGGAAGCTTACCTTGCCGGCCTTGGTTCCAAGGGATCAGGAGTTGTTGATCAGGAAGTTCACGCGAGACGGGAAGCTCAGCTTTATCTGCCTCAGGCTGCATGTACGCAGCCATGGTTTCTCCGCTCTCGTGGATAGGCTGGACACGTTTCTCAGAACGGAGGTAGCGGAACCATAAACATGCTTCTTGAAAGAGAGAGAGCGGCTCCGATGCCCAGGTAAATTTTGTGACGGGTCACAAGAAGGCGACTGGAAGCTGCGCCTCATCACTGATTTCGTCTAATTATGGGGTAGCGCTGGATTATGCGCATGTCCGCAATGGCCCATCGGTGCGGATATCTTGGAGGATCCGTCAATTCGCCGCAGGGTTATTTTGAAATCAGGGTAATCAAAAAATGATAAATAATTCAATTTGTTAAGGGAGGTTTGTCTCGAAAGTGAGTTGCTTTGTACCCCCTAAGCGGTAACAGATACTCCCTTTGCTGCAGTAGTTCCGTGACAGCCCCCTCGTATAATCGGAGGTAATCTCTGCGAAAAGGTTTCCCTCAATGACGAATACGCTTCAGGTCACGACGATCTTGGGCTGCAAGAATTCCATGCTCCGAGAGGGAATCAAGCACATTCTATCGAGCACGCGATATAAGATTCATCCGGAAGACGTGAGCCTTCGCGGAGCGGGGGCGCCGCAGCTCTACGGGAGCGCTCCCTTCCTCTTCATCATCGACAGCAACCTTTACCCGAATGGGATGGGCAATATCGTCCGCGAATTGAAAGCACAGTATGCCAATGCCCGGGTTGTCATTCTTGCAGACGGGTTCGACCTTGAGGGGATGAAGCTATCGCTTCAGGCCGGTGCAGATGGCTATTGCCTTGCCACGACAGGCTGCGAAGCGCTGATCAAGTATTTGGATCTGGTCATGCTGGGCGAAGTCGTTCTCCCATCCTCTGCTTTCCTGAATGCCGTATTACCCGCTGACGAGGCAGTCGAGATACGTAGGGAAAGCGCAACCATTGCAATGTCGTCTGCGCAGGGAGAACGGTCGCCGGAAGGCAAGGATTCCGTCATCAGGACATTGTCCAGCCGCGAGGCCGAGATCTTGCACTGCCTGATGGAAGGAGCGCCCAACAAGGTCATCGCTCGCAAGCTCGAGGTAGCGGAAGCAACCGTCAAGGTTCACATCAAGGCGATCCTCAGGAAGATCCGCGTGGCCAACCGAACCCAGGCCGCCATGTGGGCTGTCAGCCATATGTCAGGCACAAGTCAGGACGCTGCCTGGGCACAGATGAGCGATCGCGCATCCGCGCAGGCCGACACTTACCCTAAGGCCTTCTAACTCACTGGCTTATCGTTGAAGATCTGCATTCTCAATGCAGGCTGTGGGTGAGCTTGAGTGCGAAAAGCACCTTGCCGGATGCGTCGGTTGCTTCCAGGCGCCAGCGATCCCATTCGATGAATTCACCCTCGGCTTCTGCTCGGAGCTCCGCGATGGCCTTGAGCGCCTGCGCCCAGGCTTGGTCCAAGTCCTTTACTTCAACGCCTTCATCGTCGAGCATGGTCTCGTCATCGCTAATCAGGTTAAAGTAGCATCTCATCATCAAAGGCAGATCGGGTTTATACGGGGCGCTATGTTATTCTAGTCCGCTGAAAGTGCATTTCCATATGGGTTGATATCGGATTGTACTATCCTGGATACCGCGCTAGCGCTTTAGCCCAGAACCGCTTCGCGTGGCACAGTTAAAATGCGCGAATGGGTCCTTAATTCAACATGCATTTGGATATTCATTCATTCCCAACAGGAAGATCTAGTTAGGCGCGCGTTGGATATAATTATGTTTCTTTGTGAATGGGATTTTTTTAACAATCTTTTAATAGATTTGATTGGTGAGGCATTGTCGGAGAAGGCTGAATAAGCTAATTTCCCTAAAGGAAAGTGCCAGATTTCCCTCTTGCGCTTGGACTCATGGCCAGAAAGGCTCTTCCATGCGAAAAACCTACGATCTCGATGGCTCGTCCGTACAGAGCATCCCACTTACAAGAGAGATCGGCCAAGCCCGGTACTTGGAACTGGCGCGAGCGTCGGAGCCTCAGGTTCAATACACGAATTCTCAGGCAACCCCGACCTTGCTTGTCGAGCCCAACACGCTTCTGCGTGAGGGGCTCCGGCGGATTCTGGCCGAGACGGCTTACGATCCAGTCGCATTGTCCTCAAGCTTCGACGAGGCTCTGGCGGCATGGGAGCCAGCTGACGCCACGCCCTTCCTCCTGATCATGGATGGCGTTCGAAATCACGAAGAAGCCTGTGCCGAAGTTCGTCGGATCAAGGAGCAATATGCCTCTGCCCGTGTGCTCATGCTGGTTGACCAGTACGACCTCAAGCGAATCATTTCGGCCTTTCAGGCTGGTGCAGACGCGTATCTCGTGAAGTCGGTTTCCTGCGAAGTTCTGGTCAAGACGCTCGATCTGGTCATGCTTGGAGAAGTCGTGTTTCCTTCAGCCGTTCTCGAACTGCTGCATGAGCATGTTCTTCAACCGAGCGAGGCGGCTGAAGTTCAGAGCGGCGAGAAGGCTTCCGATGGGCAGTATCAAAGCAAAGGTCTGTCCGTTCGAGAGACAGTGATCCTGCGTTGCCTCATGGACGGTGACTCGAACAAGCTGATTGCGCGCAAGTTCGACATCACCGAGGCGACTGTCAAAGTTCACGTGAAGGCAATCCTGCGCAAGATTCATGCGAAGAACCGCACGCAGGCCGCCATCTGGGCTGCGAGCCATCTGCCCGCAGAAGGGCAAGTGTCCGCTTGAGTCGGAACGCTGGCGCGGATAAGCCCGCGCCAGCAAGCAAACATTATTTGCAAGGATTTCTCAGGCCGATTGCCTGATCGTATCCACCTTGTGTGAATGATCCTCCAGGATCATGGCCGCTCCTCGCTCTGCGATCATCAGCGTCGGCGAGTTTGTGTTCCCGCTCGTGATCGTCGGCATGACCGAAGCATCGATCACGCGAAGACCTTCGATGCCACGAACCCGCAGACGCTCATCCGTAACCGCCATGGGGTCGGTCTCGATTCCCATCTTCGCCGTACCGACCGGATGGAAGATGGTGGTGCCGATGTCCCGTGCTCCATTGAGAAGCTCGTCGTGCGTATTCAGATGAGCGCCGGGTTTGTATTCTTCGGGCCGGTATTTCTGGAGCGCCGGCATCGAGACGATGCGACGGACAAGGCGCAGTGAATCCACGGCAACCTGCTGATCCTCCGGGGTCGCGAGATAGTTGGGGCGGATAGAGGGCGCATCACCGGCCTTGCCGCTGCGGATCCGGATGCTGCCGCGGCTTGTCGGCCTCAGATTGCAAACGCTTGCCGTGAAAGCCGGGAAGGGGTGCGGGTCCTCTCCGAACTTGTCGAGCGAAAGGGGCTGGATGTGGAACTGAAGGTTGGGCGTGGCATAGTCCGGGGAGGAGCGTGTGAAGGCTCCCAGTTGCGAAGGCGCCATGGTGAGCGGTCCGCGCCGGAACAGGGCATACTCGAGCGCCATATAGCCCTTCTTCACGAGCGAGCGATAATCCTCATTGAGGGTGCGAACCCCAAATACCTTGTAGATCGGCCGCAGCTGTAGGTGATCCTGAAGGTTCTCGCCAACGCCTGGCAGATGTTGCAGCACCGGGATACCGTGCTGCTGCAGGAGATTGCCGTCGCCGATGCCGGATAGTTGCAGGATTTGAGGTGATGCCACTGCGCCAGCAGAGAGAACGACTTCCTTGCGCGCATGAATGCGGCGGAGAGTGCCGTTCTGCAGAATCTCGACGCCTACAGCCCGCTTGCCTTCGAACAGAAGACGCGTGGCATGCGCATTGATTTCGAGCTTCAGATTGGGGCGCGATAGAGCAGGTCTCAGGAAACCGCGCGCGGCGGACCAGCGCCGCCCATTCTTCTGGTTGACGTGGAAGTACGAGATGCCTTCGTTGCTTCCGGTATTGAAATCGCTCGTGCGAGGAATCCCGGTCTCGATGGCGGCCTCGATGAAGGTGTCGAGAATGTCCCACCGGGTTCGGGGGGCTTCGACACGCCACTCACCCCCTGCGCCATGGTGCTCGCCGGCACCAAGATAATGGTCGAGGTGTTGGCGGAAGATCGGTCTGACGTCATCCCAGCCCCAGCCTTTCAGGCCCATCTGGCGCCAGTTGTCGTAATCCTCCCGCTGGCCGCGCATGTAGACCATGGCATTGATGGCCGAGCAGCCGCCCAGCACCTTTCCGCGCGGGTAATTGAGGATGCGCCCGTTGAGCCCGGGCTCGCTCTCGGTCTTGAACATCCAGTCGGCGCGCGGATTGCCGATGGCGAACAGGTAGCCTACGGGAATGTGGTACCAGATCCAGTTGTCTTTTCCGCCAGCCTCCAGGAGGCAGACTGAATTTCCGGGATCTTTGGAGAGACGGTTCGCCAGGACGCAGCCTGCCGAACCTCCTCCGATGATGACATAGTCGAACGTGTTGCTATCGGACATGACACGCCTCAATCGATAGCCATTGGTAATGTCGCTTAGACATTACCCTTGGGCTTGCGCTTCATGAGCTCCAAAATCTCGCCCACGATGCCTCGACGGAACAGCAGCACGCAGATGACGAAGATGATGCCGATCAGAACCGTGACGGGGAACTGGGACGAGGCGAGATAGTTCTGCAGGGCGATGACCAGACCTGCGCCGACGATGGGGCCGATCATGGTGCCGATGCCGCCGAGAAGAGTCATGAGGATGACCTCGCCCGACATCTGCCATTGCACGTCGGTCAGCGTGGCGAATTGGAACACGATGGCCTTCGTGCCGCCGGCGAGACCCGCAAGCGCAGCCGACATGACGAAAGCGCCCAGCTTGTAGCGATCGACCCGGTAGCCGAGAGAGACGGCACGCCGCTCGTTCTCGCGAATGGCCTTCAGGATGTTTCCGAAGGGCGAGTTAACGATGCGCCAGACGGCGAAGACGCCGAACAGGAAGATCGCAAGCGTGACGTAGTACATCGACAGCGGCTGATTGAGGTCGATGATGCCGAGCAGATGGCCCCGGGGAACGCCCTGAATGCCGTCCTCGCCATGGGTAAACGGGACCTGCAGACAGATGAAGGCGAACATCTGCGACAGTGCCAAGGTGATCATGGCGAAGTAGATGCCCTGGCGGCGAATGGCGATGAAGCCGATGATAAGGCCCATGGCAGCAGCGCCGGCAGCGCCGAAAAGAATCCCCGTGAGCGGCTCCAATCCCCACACCTTGACCGCATGGGCTGTGTAATAGGCTGCGCCCCCGAAGAAGGCGGCGTGGCCGAAGGAAAGAAGACCCACATAGCCGATGAGCAGGTTGAACGCGCAGGCGAACAACGCAAAGCAGAGAATGCTCATCAGGAAGACGGGGTAGAAGAAGAAGGGAGCTGCAATCAGAGCCGCAATGGCAATGGCGCCGAGCACAAGCGACGTCGTGCTCAGTTTGGGCTGCTGTTCTGCGAGATACTGGGTTCCGACAGCCATGATATTACTCCTCCCGCCCGAAGAGACCTGCCGGCCTGACGAGCAGAACGATGGCCATGATCACAAAGATAACGATACTTGAGGCTTCTGGGTAGAAGACCTTCGTCAGTCCTTCCAACACACCGAGCACATAGCCCGTGACGATGGCGCCGAGGATCGACCCCATGCCACCCACGACGACCACGGCAAAGACGATGATGATGAGGTTCGTGCCCATCAGAGGACTGACCTGATAGATCGGCGCGGCCAGGACACCCGCCAGCGCCGCCAGCGCTGCACCCAAACCATAGGTGAGTGTCAGAAGAAGCGGCACGTTCACGCCGAAAGCCTGAACAAGCGTGGCATTCTCCGTCGCCGCCCGCAGGTAAGCGCCAAGCCTCGTCTTCTCGATGAGCAGCCATGTGCCGATGCAGACGAACAGGGAGGCCACAACCACCCAGCCGCGATAGATCGGCATGAACATGAAGCCGAGATTCATGGCCCCTGTCAGTTGGGCTGGCGGCGCATAGGGCTTGCCGGCAGCGCCGAACCAATGCCGGAAGGCGCCTTCGAAAATCAGGGCCAAGCCGAAGGTCAGGAGAAGGCCGTAAAGGGGATCGAGACCATAGAGGCGCCGCAGCATGAAGCGCTCGATGACGATCGCCACCGCTCCGACGAGCAGAGGGGCCAGGAAGAGAGACGGCCAGTAGCCGATGCCTGCATAGGTCAGCAGAAGATAGGCCGCAAAGGCGCCGAGCATGTACTGGGCGCCATGGGCGAAGTTGATCACGCGCAGCAGGCCGAAGATCACGGCGAGCCCAAGGCTGAGCATGGCATAGAAGGAGCCGTTGATGAGGCCGATGAGAATTTGCCCGTAGAGGGCAGGGGCGGGAATGCCGAAAATCGTGCTCATTCGTTACACTCCCAGCACTTCGTGGAGTTCGTCCATGCGCGCATCGAGCTCATGACCTGGGAAGGAATTGACCATGCGTCCGTCCTCCATGAGGTAGAAACGGTCCGCGACTTTCTTGGCGAAGCGGAAGTTCTGCTCCACCAGCAGGATTGTCATGCCGCGCTTCTTCAATTCTACCAGCACGTCGCCGATGCGTTGGATGATGACAGGCGCGAGGCCCTCGGTCGGCTCGTCGAGAAGGATGGTCCGCGCCCCGGTGCGCAGGATGCGGGCAATCGCCAGCATCTGCTGCTCACCGCCGGAGAGCTTCGTGCCCTGACTGGAGCGACGCTCATGCAGGTTGGGGAAGAGCGTGTAGATCTCGTCGATGCTCATGCCGCCTTGCGAGACGTTCGGCGGCAGCATCAGGTTCTCGGCCACGTTGAGGCTCGCGAAGATTCCGCGCTCCTCGGGCACATAGCCGATCCCCTCCTGCGCCACCTTGTGAAGCGGAAGGCCGAGAAGATCCTTGCCGCGCAAGCGGATCGTGCCTTGGCGTCGGCGCAGAATCCCCATGATGGCGCGCAGGGTCGTCGTCTTGCCCGCGCCGTTGCGGCCGAGCAGCGTCACGGTTTCACCTTCCCGGATATCGAGATCGACACCGTGAAGGACGTGGCTTTCTCCGTACCAGGCATTCAGCCCGCGAACTTCGAGGAGAGGCTGGTTACTCATGCTCAGTCCCCATATAGGCTTCACGCACGCGCGGATCGGCGCTGACGGTTGCATAGGACCCGTCGGAGAGGATCTCGCCGCGAGCGAGAACGGTGACGCGATCGCACAGATCCGCCACGACATTCAGGTTGTGCTCCACCATGAGCACGGTGCGGTTCTTGGCGACGCGCCTGATCAGGTCGGCAATGCGTCCGATATCTTCATGTCCCATGCCGGCCATCGGCTCGTCGAGAAGGAGCATTGCGGGATCGAGGGCAAGCGTCGTGGCGATCTCGAGCGCGCGCTTGCGGCCATAGGACAGTTCCGAGGCTGTGAGATGCGCATAGGCGGAGAGATTGACCGCATCGATCAGTTCCAGCGCACGATCGTCGAGAACCGAGAGGCTACTGAAGGGAAGCCAGAACTGGGTAGCGAGATTCTTCGGACGCTGCAGTGCCACGCGCACATTGTCGAGCACGGTCAGATGCGGAAAGACCGCTGAGATCTGAAACGAACGCACGAGGCCGAGGCGCGCCACTTCGGCAGGCTTCAGCCCGGTGATGTCGTTGCCGCGAAAGCTGATCTGCCCCCGCGTCGGTGTGAGAAACTTGGTGAGAAGGTTGAAGACCGTGGTCTTGCCGGCGCCATTCGGGCCGATCAAGGCATGGATCGTTCCTTCGTTGACGGACAGCGTCACATCCTTCACCGCGACGAAGCCGCGAAATTCCATGGTGAGGCCTGTGGCGCTCAAAATCGGTTGAGTACTGACCATGCGGCCGTTGATCCCGAACGATGAATGAGAATGAAAGAGCGAGGGCGGCGTGAGCCGTCCCCGCTCCGTTACTGCTTGGATTACTGGGTCAGCTGGCAGCCGCTCTCGGCAGCCTTCATGTAGGCCTGGTCGCCGGGGATGGTGGCGAGCTGCTTGTACATGTCCCATTCGCTCTTGCTCTCTTCCGGCTTCTTCACCTGGAAGAGATACATGTCGTAGACCATGCGGCCGTTGGGCAGGACCTTGCCGTTCTTGGTGAAAGCGTCCTGGACCGGCATCTCATGCAGGGCCTTGGCGACGGCTTCCGTCTCGTCCGTTCCGGCCTTCTGCACAGCCTTCAGGTACTGCATCACGGTCGAATAGGTGCCCACATGGATCATGTTGGGCATCTTGCCGGTTTTGGCCTGGAAGCGCTTGGCGAAGGCACGGTTCTCGTCGTTCTGGTCCCAATACCAGCCTTCGGTGAGCGTCAGACCCTGAGCGGATTGGAGGCCCAGGCCTTTCACTTCGGCAAGGGTGAAGAGAAGCGCAGCGAGGCGCGTTCCGCCCTGGGTAATGCCGAACTCGGCGGCTTGCTTGATGGCGTTTGCGGTGTCGAGGCCGGCATTGGCCATACCGATGACGTTGGCGCCGGAACTCTGAGCCTGGAGCAGGAAGGACGAGTAGTCGGTAGCGGCCAACGGATGGCGCACGGAGCCGACAACCTGACCACCCTTCGACTTCACGAACTTCGAGGTCTGCTCCTCGAGGGAGTAGCCGAAGGCGTAGTCGGCGGTGAGGAAGAACCACTTGTTGCCGCCGTTTTCCACCAGCGCGCCGCCGGTGCCGACAGCGAGAGCATGAGTGTCATAGGCCCAGTGGAAGCCGTAAGGCGAGCACTGCTTGCCGGTGAGCTCGGTCGTTGCCGCACCGGTGGTCATGGTGATCTTCTTCTTCTCCTTCGAGAGACCCTGAACCGCGAGCGCGACGGAAGAGGTGGTCAGCTCCATGATGGCATCGACCTTATCGGCATCGTACCATTGACGGGCGATGCTGGAGGCCACGTCCGGCTTGTTCTGGTGATCGGCGTTCACGACCTCGATCGAGGCGCCGTTGACCTTGCCGCCGAAGTCCTCAACGGCCATTTGAGCCGCTGCCACGGAAGATTTTCCGCCGAAATCCGCATAGACGCCGGATTGATCGTTGAGGATGCCGATCTTCACCACGTTGTCGGAGATATTCTGGGCGTAGGCCGCCTGTGCTGCCACAGTGCAGCTGAGGGCGAACAGGATTGGCTTGAGAACTCGCATCGTCTTCCTTCCCATTGTTGTCGGAAAGGCAGGTTGGTCCTGCCGTATATCGGGCCGCATGGTGAAACCCCCCATGGAACCGGTCAACACAAGGTAACGGCGCCGCACGCCTAAGCAATGCGATTGAGCTTCATCCTTAAGTCGCAACTCTTTCGCTCCGTCACGATTTTGGCCAGGATTCCCTTCCCATAGCTGGCGACAACCCAGACCGGCGCCAAGTGTGGTGTTCAGGCTGAGGAGGGATGCCTATATCCCTTCCATCATTTTCCCTTATCGAGCCTGGAGCCTTCCATGACTGCGCATAATTTTCCGGACCGCCGTGTCCCCGCTTTGAAGGATGCATCCTTGCTGGTGTCGCAGGCCTATGTGGCCGGCGAGTGGACCGATGCCTCCGGGGGCAAGACCATTCCCGTCACCGATCCCTTCGATGGCGCGCTCATCGCCCATGTGCCCGATCTCGGGGCAGAGGACGCCCGCCGGGCCATCGACACGGCCCATGCGGTGCAGAAGGAGTGGGCCAAGCGCACCGCCAAGGAGCGCAGCCGGATCCTCAAGGCATGGTACGACCTCATTATTGAGAATGCCGATGATCTGGCCTTGATCCTCACCACCGAGCAGGGCAAGCCGCTCGCCGAGGCCAAGGGCGAGGTGATCTCGAACGCGGCTTACATCGAGTGGTTCGCCGAAGAGGCCAAGCGCATCGACGGCGACATCATTCCCGGCGCCAATGCCGGCCAGCGCATCCTGGTGCTCAAGCAGCCTGTGGGCGTGTGCGCGGCCATCACGCCTTGGAACTTCCCGAATGGCATGATCACCCGCAAGGTGGGCCCGGCGCTGGCCGCCGGCTGCACCATGGTGCTCAAGCCCGCCGCCCAGACCCCGCTCTCGGCACTCGCGCTCGCGGTGCTGGCCGAACGGGCCGGGGTGCCCAAGGGCGCGTTCTCGGTGATCACGACCAGCGAGGCCAAGCCCATCGGCGAGGAGTTCTGCCGCAATCCGAAGGTGGCCAAGATCACGTTCACCGGCTCGACCAATGTGGGCCGCTGGCTGATGCGGGAGGCCGGTGACAGCATCAAGCGGCTGTCGCTGGAGCTTGGCGGCAACGCCCCCTTCATTGTGTTCGACGATGCCGATCTCGATGCGGCGGTGGAGGGCGCTACGGCTTCGAAGTTCCGCAATGCCGGCCAGACCTGCGTGTGCGCCAACCGGATCTATGTGCAGGAGAGCGTAGCCGAGGCCTTTGCCGAGAAGCTCGCCGCCAAGGCCACGAGCCTGCGGCTCGGGCGGGGCACGGAGGAGGGCGTGACCATGGGGCCGCTGATCGACGATCGCGCTGTGGCCAAGATGGAGGACCACCTGCAGGACGCGCTGTCGAAGGGCGGCCGGGTGCTGGTGGGCGGCAAGCGGTCGGATCTGGGCGGCACGTTCTTCGAGCCCACGGTGATGACGGGCATCACCCAGAGCATGAAGGTGACGAAGGAAGAAACCTTCGCGCCGCTTGCTCCGATCATCACGTTCAAGGACGAGGAGGATGTGATCGCGATGGCCAACGACACGGAGTTCGGACTGGCGTCGTACTTCTACGCCAAGGACATGGCCCGGGTGTGGCGCGTGGCGGAGGCTTTGGAGAGCGGGATGGTGGGCGTGAACACGCCGGCGCTGGCCAACGAGATGGCGCCGTTTGGTGGCATCAAGCAGTCGGGGCTCGGACGTGAGGGCTCCAAATACGGCATCGAGGGCTTCCTCGAAATCAAATACGTCTGCCTCGCCGGTATGTGACAAAGAAAGCCGGGCTTTTCTGAAGCCCGGCTTTTCCTTTTAGTCCCGGAGGGTGATGGAGACTGGCTGATGGTCGGACGCAATGGTTTCCACATCGACGCGCAGGTCGGTGATCCGATCCGCCAGATTTTCCGTCACGAAGATGTAGTCGCGGCAATGGGGACCCTGCGGCCATTGCTTGAAATCGGCAACGCCTGTCGTGGGTGCATGGGGCGCATCGCCATGCTTGATCGCCCACGCATCCACGAAGGCCGGAATGCCTGAGGCGAAGGACGCTCGCATTTCAGCGTGGAGCGGATCGTCAGGGCCGAGATTGAAGTCGCCGCAGACGATGGAGCCGACAGGCGCGGCAAGAGTGCGGTAGGGCCCTTCCGACGTATCGCGATGCTTGAGCCTGCTCCGTTTCTCGTTGGTCTCGTGCACGGCGCGGATGTGTTCGACCTGAGCTTGCCGATGCTCGACGGAGTGATACTCGAGATGGCAGGTGGTGACGCGCACCGGACCGAAGCTCGTTGCGACAATGGCTTCGAGGGCCTGACGCTGCATGCTTCGGCATTCCGTTGCGGGCCACGGGAGCATGTGGCTTGTGATCTCCAGCACGGGCAGGCGCGAGAGAATCATGTTGCCGAAGACCTGCGGGCGGCCATTCCCGTCGCGCCGCTCGACGGCGGGGCGGAAGATGGGGGTGTAGCCGGGCAGAAGATCGCTGAGGATCGCGGGCTGGTCCTCACCGCCGTCATGCGGAGCAAATCCGTGCGAGATCTCCTGGAAGCAGAACACATCCGCATCGCTGAGTGCTTTCGCGGTCTCGACGATGCGGTTGAGATCGACCTTGCCGTCGCAGCCGAGGCCCCACTGAATGTTCCAGGTGACGAGCTTCATCAGCGGATACCTGCCCTCATGAAGGACTGGACGAACTGCTTCTGAAACAGAAGGAAGGCGAGGAGCAACGGCGCCATGGTCATGACGGTCGCTGCCGTGATCACGGACCAGTCGACGCCGGTTTCTGGCGCGCCGAACACGGCGAGGCCCACTGTAAGCGGACGGCTCTCAACCGAGTTTGTCACGATGAGCGGCCAGAGGAAGTTGTTCCAATGGTAGCTCACGGAGACGAGACCGAAGGCGATGTACGTCGTTTTGCCGAGCGGCACGAAGACGCGCCAGAGCACGCCGAACGAGGATGCGCCTTCCACGCGCGCGGCTTCCACGAGCTCGTTCGGAACGCCCTTGAAGGTCTGGCGCAGCAGGAAGATGCCGAAAGCCGAGGCGAAGTAGGGCAGGCCGATGGCCGGAATCGTATCCAGCAGGTTGAGCCCGCTGATGACGCGGTAATTCTCCACGATCAGCACGTCCGGCATGATCATGAGCTGCACGAGCACGAGCGCGAACAGAACATCGCGCCCGAAGAACTTGAAGCGCGCAAAGGCATAGGCCGCCAGCGTGGCAATCACGAGCTGGCAGGCGAGCACCATTGTCACTAGCATCAGGGTGTTGAGGTAGTAGCGCGCGAACGGCGCCTGGTTCCAGGCCCTGACGAAGTTGTCGAGCGTCAGCGGGGCGGTGAGGTCGAAGCGCGTCGCATACTCGGAGGGATGGAACGCACTCCACAGGCTGTATGCCAGCGGCAATAGCCACAGCAGCGCCAGAGCCCAGGCAGCGATGGTTTCGACCGAATGATCTTTTTGTCTCATTGGTAGTGAATCCTGCGGTCGAGATAGACGAACTTGGTGAGGGCCACGCCAGCCAGAATTGCGATCAGGGTGACTGTCAGAGTTGCGGCAAAAGCCGTGTCCTGGAATGTGAAGGCGACTTCGTAAATGTAGTAGAGCAGGAGCGAGCTCGCGTTGTTCGGTCCGCCCTTGGTCATGATGACGAGCTGATCGACGAGCTTGAAGGAGTTGATCAGCGCATTGATCGAAATGAACAGGGTCGTCGGCATGAGAAGCGGCAGCGTCACGCGGCGGAAGAAATACCACCGGCTCGCACCTTCGACTTGTGCGGCTTCCTTCAACTCGGGCGGAATGGTCTGCAGAGCCGCGAGATAGAAGATCATGAAGAAGCCGGCTTCCTTCCAGACCACCATGACAGCGAGGCAGCTCATGACGGTGGAGGGGTCGCCAAGCCAGTTATGGCCCGAGAAGCCAAGGCTCTTCAGGAACTGGTCGAGCAGGCCATAGCCGGGGGTGTAGAAGAACAGCCAGATGTTCGCCACCGCGATCATGGGAAGAACAGTCGGCGTGAAGAAGGCAAGGCGCAGGAAGGAGCGTCCGGCCATCTTCTTGTCCACCCAGACGGCCATCAGAAGCGCGAGTCCGATGCTGGTCGGCACGGTGGCGAGGGCGAAGATGATGTTGTTGCGCAGAACCTGCCAGAAGACGTCGTCCTCCAGCATGAAGGTGTAGTTCTCCAGGCCCACGAACTCGGATGTGCCGCCTCGGCTCAGCGAGTGGAAGCTGTGATAGATCGTGGAGAGGATCGGATAATGGGTAAAGGCTGCCAGGAGAACGACGGCCGGCAGCAGGAGCAGCCAAGCATTGATGTTGGTCTGCCAATTCCTGCGCCTGATGGCCTTGGATTCAACAGCACTCATGACGGCGGATACCATCGCATTCTCCTGCGCGATCAAACGATGTGCTGCGGCGGGGACCCGCCGCAGCACCGAGGCTGGATTACTTGTAGCGGCTGAGGAAACGCTCGGACTGCTTCTGGGCGCCGTCGAGAGCTTCCTGTGGGGTCTGCGCACCGGTCAAGGCCGATTGGATCGCATCGTTCATGATCTTGTAGATGCGGCCGTTTTCGTGGACCGAGAGTTCGGCAACGGCATGCTCCAGCTGATCACGCGCGACAAGAGCCTGCGGGAAGTCCTTGACGTAGTTCTTCATGACTTCCGTCTCATAGGCTGCGGGAGTCACGGCGACGTAGCCGGTCTTGATGCTCCAGTCGGCAGCGCGCTCGGGAGCGGTCATCCACTTGATGAACTTCACAGCAGCCTGCTGCTGCTCAGGGCTTGCGCTCTTGAACACATAGAAGTTGCCGCCGCCGGTCGGAGAGCCGCGACGCTCCTTTGCCGGGAGCATGGCGACGCCGAAGTTGAACTTGGCGGCTTCCTTCACTGCTGTCAGGTTGCCCGTGGTGTGCCACATCATGGCGGTCTTGCCTTCGAGGAAGTCCGTGCGCAGGGTGCCCCATTCCACGGCGCCCTTGGGCATCACGCCTTCCTTGGCCGCGAGATCGACCCAGTACTGCAGGGCTTCGACGGTCTTCGGCGCATTGAAGGAAACCTGATTGCCGGCCTCGTTCATGAGCTTCTGGCCGTTCTCGATGGCGAGTGCCTGAAGCATCCAGTAGCCGTAACCCGTGGAGGGGATTTCAACGCCCCAGCGGCTCACGTTGCCGGATGCATCCTTCTTCACGAGCTTCTTCGACATCTCGGCCATTTCGGCCCAGGTTGTCGGCGGCTTCTCGGGATCGAGGCCTGCTTCCTTGAAAGCGTCCTTATTGTAGTAGAGCACGATGGTGGAGCGCTGGAACGGAATGCTCCAGGTCTTGCCCTCGACGCGGCCGTTTTCCATGAAGGCCGGGTAGAAGCTGTTCAACCATTCCTTGTCGGCGCCGGGGATCTCATCGATCGGCACGATGGCCTTCTCGTCCATGAGCGTGAAGAGATCGGTGGAGAACAGAACCGACAGCTGCGGCGGCTGGCCGCCCTTCATGGCGGTCATGGCCTTGGTCATGGTGTCGGTGTAGTTGCCCGCATAAACGGACTCGACCTTGATGTCCGGATTTTCCTTATGGAACTGCTGGACCATGTCATCGATGACCTTCGTGACAGGACCACCGACTGCAACAGGATAATACATGGTCAGGTCGACCGCCTGAGCAGTGCCGGCGCCGAGGCTGGCCAGCGTCATGAATCCTGCCGTGAGCAGGGCTTTCGTCTTGAACTTCATTGTCCTCCCCCTTCGGGTTATTTAGAAGCCGTACGCCTGCGGCCTTCCACCGCCTGCGCTCTTTCAGAGGAAAGCCTTACTGGGCCAGAGTGCTGCCCACGCGACGCTTTCCGCTGTCCCTGTCAAACAGATGTATGTGACGGTTTTGCCATCCGAGACCGACTTGTGCACCAGCAGGCAGCGAGCAATAGCCGGTCTGACGGACAGAGACGGTTTCGCCCTTTACGTCACAGAGAATGATGCTGTCCGCGCCCAGATATTCCACGGCCTGGACAGTCGCGGGAATGCCGTTGCTCTCGACGAGGGAGATATGCTCAGGACGCACTCCGAGAACGGAGCCATCATGCCAGGAGATGAGGTTCATGGGGGGCGTGCCGATGAAGCGTGCCGTGAAGTCGCTTGCCGGCTCGTTGTAAAGTTCGTGCGGTGCGCCGTTCTGCTCGATATGCCCATCACGCATCAGGATCACCCGGTCTGCCATGGTCATGGCTTCCGTCTGGTCGTGCGTGACATAGACCATCGTCATGCCGAGGCGCTGCTGCAGGCTTCGGATTTCCGTTCTCATCTCGTGACGGAGTTTGGCATCGAGGTTGGAGAGCGGCTCGTCCATCAGGCAAACAGGTGCTTCCGCGATGATGGCGCGGCCCAGCGCGACTCGCTGGCGCTGGCCGCCGGAAAGCTGAGACGGTTTGCGCTCGAGCAGATGGCTCAGGCCCACGATATCCGCCACTTTCTTGAGACGCTCGTCGCGCTCGCCACGTCCGACGCCTCGAACCTTCAGGCCGAAGATAATGTTTTCCGCGACGTTCAGGTGGGGGAAGAGCGCATAGGACTGGAACACCATCGAGATGTTGCGCTGCGCCGGCGAGAGATGCGTGACGTCCCGTCCGCCGATGGTGATGGTGCCGGAATCAACTTCCTCCAGGCCTGCGATCAGGCGGAGCGTCGTGGACTTGCCACAGCCCGAAGGGCCGAGCAGGACCAGAAGCGTCCCCGCATCGGCCTTGAAACTGATGCGGTTGACGCCGCCAACACCGCCCCAGGTTCTCGATACTGCGTTGACGACAATCTCGGACATGAGTTCGACCCTTGAGACCTGAAAGTTAAGATGCGTGTTGGCGTTTGGCCGCCAGGAGAAGATCGGCCAGCTCGGCGAAACCGTCTCCTGAATGACCCTTGGCGATATAGGCGGGCTTGTTCTTCAGCCGGTGCTCGAAAGCGTGAATGTTGGCAACGCCGACACTGAACGGAAAGGCCGCGAACATGGGTTCGTCGTTGGGTGAATCGCCCGCATAAATTACGGATTGCTTGGCTTCTTCCCAGCCCATCCCGAAAACATCGGCCAGAATCGTCTTGGCCATGCTGAGCTTGTTGTAGTCGCCGAACCAGCCGTTCACATGGATGGAGCTAACTTTGGCCTGCGCGCCATGGCGCTCGAAGATGGCGACGATCCGATCGACCTCGGACTCGGGGAGAGCCGGAACGTCCTCGCAGAAATCGATGGCGAGATCCGCCAGGCGGTAGGCCTGATCGCTGGCAAGGGCAGAACCGGGAACGGAAGCGAGAACCTCTTTCTCGATGGCATCGAGCTTTGTGCGGTTCTGTTTCAGCTCCTCAGGGCTCGCCCAGAAATGCTGGTCCATTTTCTTTCGCTCGCGGTCGTAGCGAAAATAGAATGCGCCGTTCTCTCCCACGATGCCGTCTACCGGCCACATGCGGGCGATGTGATCGCACCAGCCTGCGGGACGCCCGGTTACCGGGATCACGAGGAAGCCAGCGCGCTGGAGGTTTTCCAGGGCCGCATAGGCAGAGGCCGTCAACATGCCTTCTGTCGTAACGGTGTCGTCAATATCGGTCAGGATGACGCGAATGGACCGCGCCTTCTCGAGCGAGAGCTGAGAAAGAGGGATCATGCTGTCGCTCCGGTCGACAGGGAGCAGCAAGAATACAGAACGGTCACGAGCATGAGCAGGCGTTTCCTTCGGCGGCACACTCGGTGCCTTGTGTGAAGCCTAGATGACAGAATTTGGCAGTTCAATCATACTTCTGTGGGATGTTCCAATTTTTTTGAGCGAGTTACGCTATCCTTGGTTGCGGATGGAGAGGTGAAGCGTGTCCTTCCCCGAAGGCAAAAAGGCGGTGCGTCAAAGGCTGATCCTGGCCGAACTCGGCTTGAGCCCCGCCGTGCGAACGTCGGATCTCGCCCGTAGGCTTGGTGTTTCCGCCGAGACGGTGCGGCGTGACATCGAGGAACTGACCCAGCGAGGGTTGGTCAGCCGCACCTATGGAGGCGCGGCCGGACGGCAGCTTGGTCTCCAACCTGAATTTCAGGACAGGAACACGCTGGCTGTTGAAGAGCGCGAGGCTATTGCCAGGGCTGCCGCCAAACTGGTGCAGCCGGGAGACGTGATCATGATCGATTCGGGCTCGACCACAGCCCGGTTCGCCCATGTTCTGGCCGAAATGGCCAAGAAGATCACGGTGATCACCAACTGCTTTGCCGTTGCCAATGCGCTTGTGCAGCAGGGCAGTGCGCGAGTGCTGTTTTGCCCGGGCGACTTCTCGGCGCACGAGCGAGGTGTCTATGGCTCGGAAACCTGCTCTTTCCTTCAGCGCTTCAACGCGGATATCGCCTTCATCGGCGCCAGCGGTCTCACATTCGAGGGGCCGAACGATGTGGAAACACAGGCCTGCTGGGTCAAGCGCACGATGATCGACCGGGCTGAGCGAAGCGTCCTCCTTCTTGACGGGGCCAAATTCAACCGGCGCCATCTCGAGCTTGTCTGCCCGATGGAGAGGCTCTCGGATATCGTCACCGACCGAGCGCCCGACAGCGTGCTTGCCGAGAAGATTGCCGCCGACAACGTGTCCTTGCATCTGGCCAGGCAGAGCGGGCATGTCAGGGTCGACGCTTGAACGAGGCCGGATAGGATCCTGGGTCTTCCCGAAAATGATTTCTGTCGTAAGCTCTCGGCATGACAGACGATGCCAAGATCCTGCATGACTTGTTCGATGCTGCCCTGAGGGCGGCGCTCCCGGATGGAAAATTCGATGGGCGCCTGCCGCCTCAGCCCAAAGGCCGAACCATCGTGCTCGGAGCCGGCAAGGCCTCCGCACGTATGGCGGCGGCTTTTGAAGATGCCTGGGTGAAGGCGGGGGGAACCTGCGAGGGGCTGGTCGTTACGCGTTATGGCCATGCAGTTTCCACGCGCTCCATTGAGATCGTCGAGGCGGCTCATCCTGTTCCCGACGAGGCAGGGCTGAATGCTGCAAGACGCATTCTGGCTTTGGCGAAGGAGGCAGGGCCCCACGATCTCATCATCTGCCTGATCTCAGGCGGCGCATCCGCGTTGCTTTCGCTACCCGCGGAAGGCATCACCCTTGAAGACAAGCAGGCCTTGAACCGTGCTCTCCTCAAGTCGGGTGCGCCAATCGGCGAGATGAACCTCGTGCGCAAGGCGCTCTCCGCGATCAAGGGAGGGAGGCTGGCCGAAGCGGCCTATCCAGCACAGATCGTCACCTATCTCATCTCGGATGTTCCGGGCGACGATCCTGGCAGCATCGGTTCCGGCCCGACAATTCCGGAGCGCGTCGATCCGGATGTGGTTGAGGCTATCCTCGGCAAGTATGGGATTGATGTGCCTGCGCATGTGATGCAGGCGGTGAGGGCGAATGCAGTTGAACCTACGGGCGCGGGTGGTGTGGTGCATATGCTTGCCACGCCCAAGATGGCGCTCGACGCGGCAGCCGCCAGAGCCCGTGAAGCTGGCCTTATTCCGCTGATCCTCGGCGATGCCATCGAAGGTGAGGCGCGTGAGGTCGGGCGCGTAATGGCAGGAATCGCGCGCTCTGTGCGGTTGCATGGAGAACCTGTTGGGGTGCCCTGCGTGCTTCTCTCGGGCGGAGAGACGACCGTGACGCTCCGTGGTTCAGGGCGGGGCGGGCGCAATGCCGAGTTCCTATTGTCGCTTGCTCTGGCGCTGCGCGGAGAGGCACGCCTCTCCGCCATTGCCTGCGATACCGACGGGATCGACGGATCGGAAGACAATGCAGGCGCATGGTTCGATCAGACCCTGTTTGCGGACGCCCGGGGCAGGGGCGTCAACCTTGCCTCGCATCTTGCGGGCAACGATGCTTATTCCGCGTTCGCGCAACTCGACAGGCTTGTCATCACAGGACCGACATTGACCAACGTGAATGACTTTCGTGCCATCCTGATCCGCTAGAGGACGCCCGCAGCACCCGTCACATTTCTCTCGGGAATCGTCATCGTTACGGTCGTCCCGTTCCCTTCCTTGCTGGCGATGTGAAGGCTGCCGCCATGAAGCGTGACGATGTGCCATGCAAGGCTGAGGCCAAGTCCCGTGCCGGGAATATCCTTGGCGTTGCGGCCGCGGAAGAAGGGTTGCATCACGAATGGCAGGTCGTGTTCGGAGATCCCGATCCCTTCGTCCTTCACGACGATCATGACACCCTCTTTTGAAGGACGTGCCCTGAGGCTGATTGGGGCTCTGGCGGCCGAATACTTGATCGCGTTGGACAATACGATCACGAGAGCCTGCTCCAGCAGGATAGGATCACCTATGATGATCTCGGGGAGCTTCTGAATGTCGATGGAAAATGGCCGATCGGGATCGTGATTGTTCTGTTCCTTGCAGGCGCGCCTGATCAAGGCTTCAGGGTTGAACTCGCTCGGGTTGAGGAGCATGCCGCCCGCGCTTGCCCTCGTATAGGACATGATCATCTCGATCAGTTCATCCAAGCGCAGGCTGGCGCGCCAGATCTTTTCCGCGCGGGTCATGACATCCTCGGAACTCATACGCTCCGCACGGCGCATCAAGCCTTGCGCCAAGGCATTGATTGCCGAGAGGGGCGTCCTGAGCTGGTGCGCAAGCAGGGCAATCCGGTCCAGAGGCTGCGCCGTTTTCCTTGCACCGGACCGAATAGGCGGAAGGTACGCAGGCTTCGTGGGTTTCTTAGGGGGCCTTTGAGCGGATGGCACGAGAACTCACTATCCACATATATAACGTTAGAACGGAACTCACGAAGTAGAGCAGACGAATGCCATGTCCATGTGTGAAAAGTGACAAAAGGCAAAAGAACAGGAATGTAGTGCTTTGCGAGAATTTTTCTCGGAAAGATATTGGTATGATTATGATTATTCTAAATATTGCTATGTATTTAACCAGAGAAGGTGTGTTTTATTCAGAATAAAAATAGTGTTATTTAACAATAATATTTAATGACGAATTTGTGAATGCCTTAAGATGAGAGCTGAAAATACGTAACGCCCAGCTTGAAACCTTCCTCAGGAACGCGCGTTCTCCCTCACACACTAGACTGAGGAGAATAACGATGGATCATGATCGCACCGAAGGCAGCATGAAGAACATCAAGGGTCGCGTGAAGGAAGGGCTTGGTAAGGCCCTTGGCGATTCGAAGATGGAAGCTGAAGGCAAAATGGATAAGGCTGAAGGCCGGATCCAGAACACCGTCGGCGGCATGAAGGATAGCCTGCGCAAGAGCACCTGATCCAGGTAAGGCTCCATAAATCGGCCCGGCATCTGCCGGGCCTTTTTCATTTCGATTGTTCGGCCTTGGCAATCAGAAAACTGATGCTCTTCTCTCCCTGGCGCTGTTCAATCAGCTCATCGCCAAGTTCACGGACAAGGTTAGGGACATCGATGCCTGCCAGCGGGTCCGTGCAGATCACGCGCAATTGGTCGCCAGGCTTCATGGCAAGCAGAACCTTGCGGGTCCGCAGGACGGGGAGCGGGCATTTCAACCCGGACAGGTCCAATTCAAGCATCGTATCCTCCGGTCCTCGCGGCTGCCGTATCCATTGATGTGTGCCGTTCGAAGATATCCTGTGCGGCCGCCAGATCGTCCGGGGTGTTGATGTTGAAGAATGGATCGAACGGTTCGGCTGGCCAGAAAGCGGCTGTCGACCCATGAAGCTTCATCCAGTCTTCCACGCGACGCATGCCTTCCAGAAGCGCATGACGCATGTCATGGCGCAGATCGACGGGCCAAAGGCACGTGGTGTAGTGCTGGTTGGCACCCGATGCAGCGCAGGCAAGAGGTGTGGAGGCTGCGTCGCGCGCTGCATGAAGACGCAACACAAGATCTCTCGGGATAAAAGGCGTATCGCCTGGCACGGTCGCGACCCACGTGATGGAGGGCTTGTGAAGGGCTGCCCATTCAAGGGCAGCCAGAACGCCCGCCAACGGGCCCGGATTGTCGGAAATCGAATCCTGAACCACAGGTATGTCCAGCATCCCGAAGCGTGAAAGGTCGCCGTTCGCATTGAGGATCATGCTTTCGCATTGCGGCGCCAGACGCTGCGCCACATGAGCAAGAAGGGTTTGACCTCCAAGCCTCAGAAGAGGCTTGTCACCGCCGCCCATGCGCCGCGCCAACCCGCCGGCGAGAATTACGCCTAACGTTGCCGGATATGGCGCCATGGCACGCCTACTCGATCACGATGCGCGGGGCAGGACGAGCAGTCTCTCCGCCGGACAAGGTCGTCCATATGCGCTGCGCCATATCCTTGTAGATCGTGGCATGAGGCCCTTTAGGATCCGTCGCGACAACGGGACGTCCTGCGTCCGAAAGTTCACGAATGGTCATGTTGAGCGGGACTTCTCCAAGAAATGGCACTCCCAGACGCTCGGCTTCCGATCGTGCGCCGCCATGTCCGAAAATATGCGAGCTCTGTCCGCAATGAGGGCAGACGAAGGTAGCCATGTTCTCGACGATCCCAAGGATGGGTATTTCCACACGCTTGAACATGGATACACCGCGCCGTGCATCGATGAGCGCCAGATCCTGGGGGGTGGAAACGATTACGGCGCCTGCCAGAGGCGTTGCCTGCGCCATGGTGAGTTGGGCGTCACCCGTGCCCGGCGGCATATCCACCACAAGTACGTCCAGATCGCCCCAGGCGACTTCGCGCAGCATCTGCGTAATGGCCGACATGACCATCGGCCCGCGCCAGATCATGGCGGCCTCCTCCTCGACCAAGAAGCCGATGGACATGACCTTCAAGCCATAGGCCTCCATGGGTTCGAGAATGCGGTTCTCGAGCAGCTTCGGCTTGCCGTGAATGCCGAAGAGTTTGGGCATGGATGGGCCATAGATATCGGCGTCCAGAACGCCGACCTTCAGGCCCAGCGCTGCGAGGCCCAAGGCAAGATTGCAAGCGGTCGTCGATTTGCCGACGCCCCCTTTGCCGGAAGCTACGGCGATCACATGCTTCACGCCCGGAATGCGTTGATTCTTGGGCTGGGCTGCAGCGCGGGGACGCTGAGCAGCGGCAGGAGAAGATTGCGGAGCCGATCCGGCAGGCCTGTCGGCGGTGAGGCTTGCGAAGACGCCCTTCACACCCGGTAGCCCCTGGACGGCGGTGGCGGCGGTTTGGCGAACCTGCTCCATGGCCTGCGCTTCGGAAGGGTCGACTGCGATCGAGAACATCACGCGGCCCGCATCGTCGATGTGAACGTCGGAGAGACGCCCTGAAGCCACAAGGTCGGTTCCACTGGCGTCGACCGTCACGGTCGAGAGCGCCTGCAGCACATGTTCACGGGTAATCGCCACGATGGAGGCTCCTGGACTTGGCTTCGATAATCGCTTGAGCCTCATGTATAGGCTATGCGCCCATCCGTTAAGGCGTTGTCTGGGTGTCATAGGCGATATCCGAACCAAAACCCACCTAACCCGTTGTTCAACCGATCCCTCGGGGGCGCCATCCCGCAATCGAAAGCCTGCATTTGCGCATCGCCTGCCCGAGACATTGTGATGCAACCAGGAGAGGATGATGCACCAGCACGGCCATAATGACCCTAATGCCAAGAAGCTCTACGAACTCATCAAGGACGTGAAGATCGCCATGATGACCACCGTCGATACGGATGGCACGCTGCACAGCCGCCCCATGCACAGCCAAGAGACCGACGAGCATGGAGATCTCTGGTTCTTCACGCAAATCCAATCTCCCAAGATTACCGAAGTCTCCCGCGATAATGAAGTGAATCTGGCCTACAGTGATCCCAGCAGCCAAACCTACGTCTCCGTTGCCGGCAAGGCGGAGATTGTGCGCGACAAGGCTACGATCCAGGAGAAGTGGTCGGAGCCGTTGCGTGCCTGGTTCCCGGAAGGCGTGGACGATCCGCAGATCGCATTGATCCGTGTGCATCCTTCGAAGGGGGAGTATTGGGACAGCCCATCCTCAACCATCGTGCATCTCTACGGCTATGCCAAGGCTGCTTTGACGGGGCAGCAGCCCAATCCAGGCGATCAGGCAAAGGTCAACCTGAGCTGACGAGACTCAGTAAGCTGACAATCAACAGGGCCGCGTAGCGGCCCTTTTTCATGATACTTATTTGTTTCTTCCGCAATGCGGGCAGCTTGAGTATAATCAACGTCAATAAAACAAAGTAACCTGTAGATAATTTGCAGGTTGAAGAGCACAAAAACAGGGGGCGCTCCCAGGGAGGGAAGGATGAAGTTCATCTGGCTTGTCGCCGTCTCCACTGTAGCGTTTGCATCTTCCAGTTTTGCACAGCCTGCCACTCAGCCGCCGACGAGTAACCTCGAAAAGCTGCAGACATTTCAGAGCACAGGAACCGTTGAACCCAGGCAAATCCCCCAAGAGGGACGCCGGGCTGACGCCATTCGAAAGAACCTTGCGAAGATTACGATGCCTGCGGGCTTCAAGATTGATCTCTATGCCTTGGTTCCTGATGCCCGCCACATGGCAGTCGGCCCGAACGCTGGCGTTGTTTTTGTTGGGACCCGCAAGAACAATGTCTATGTGGTCACGGATCGCGATAAGGATCGTGTGGCAGACGAGGTGAAGCAGTTCGCACCATCCGTAGAGTTCAAGATCCCCAACGGAGTCTGCTTCTCCCGCGATGGCATGCTCTACGTTGTCGAGCAGAACCGCGTGCTGCAATTCCCTGCTGCAGAGTTTTTCTATGAAGGGCCCGATGTCGCGGCGGGAATCGTCGCCAAGCAGGGTGAGTTGATCCCGCCGGCTGAGGAGAGCTTCAATCATACGGCCCGCGTCTGCCGCGTCGGACCCGATAACAAGCTCTACATTGCTCTCGGACAGCCCTTCAATGTGCCGCCCAAGGAAAAGATGGAGCTTTATCGGCAGGTCGGCATCGGCGGCATCATCCGCATGGATCAGGACGGGAAGAACCGGGAGGTCTACGCAACCGGCATCCGCAACTCGGTGGGGATCGAGTTCAACCCAGCCGACAAGTCCTTGTGGTTCACCGACAATCAGGTTGACGGGATGGGTGATGACCAGCCTCCCGGCGAGCTCAACCGCGCCGTCCAGATAGGCCAGAACTTCGGCTTCCCCTATTATGGGGGTGGGACGGTTCGCACCGTCGAATACAAGGACGATCAGGTTCCGGCAGGGTCGTAGGGCCCCAATCCGAAATGGCGCCCCATGCCGCCGACCTCGGGCTCATGTTCTATACGGGCAAGATGTTTCCGGCAGCCTATCAGGGCGGCATCTTCTCGGCTCAGCATGGGTCCTGGAACCGCACCAAACCGATAGGCGCGCGGGTGATGTTCACGCCGCTCAAGCCCGACGGAACGGCAGACAAGCCTCAGGTCTTCGCAGAAGGCTGGCTTAACGAGAACGGCGAGTATCTCGGCCGTCCGGTTGACGTTGCCATGTTGCTCGACGGTTCGCTTCTTGTCTCGGACGATACGGCAGGTGCGATCTACCGCATCTCCTATGAAGGACAGTAAGCCCGCTTTGACAGGCGCGCCCCGGGCGGCGCGCCTGTTTCCCCGAAAGGCGAAACCATGAAGAAGACCGACGCCCTGATGTTGTTCGGGGCTCTCTCGACGAGTCTCCTGCCTGTCTCCGGATATGCCGCTGACGCCAGGGCAGGGCGCCAGAAGATCACCACATGCCAGGCCTGCCATGGGTTGGATGGCCTCTCGAAGAACCCGGAAGCTCCGAATCTGGCAGGACAGATCGAAGGGTACCTCGTTAAAGCGTTGGCCGATTACAAATCCGGTGCCCGCCAGAACGAGAGCATGAACATTGTCGCAAAAGACCTCTCGGAACAGGATATGGCCGATATCGCGGCCTATTACTCGTCGATTGAGGTCGATGTGCTGCCCCCGTGAGGGCAAACAAAGGAGGTATGAGCCAAGCGCTCTTTCGCCAGCTTCCAGCCTTCGCTATTGTCCTGCCTCCTGAAACGGCTAGGAGCAGGCGATGGTGGACATCGCGACCCGGGTCTATAACCACACCTGGAAAATCGATCCGATCGTTCGGTCGGTCCTGGATACGGACTTCTACAAGCTTCTGATGGCGCAAACGATCTTTCGCCGTCATCGGGATGTCCAGGTCACCTTCGGAATCCATAACCGCAGCACTCGAATTCGCCTTGCCGACATCATCGATGCGGGTGAATTGCGCGAGCAGCTCGACCATGTGCGCAGCCTGTCCTTGACCCGTGGCGAATCCACCTGGCTTCGCGGCAACACGTTCTATGGCAAGCGGCAGATGTTCTCGCCGGAATTCATGGATTGGCTCGAGACCTTCCGCTTCCCGGAATATCTTTTGGAGAAGGAAGACGGCCAGTACGTGCTGACCTTTCATGGGCCATGGATCGAAACCACCATGTGGGAGATCCCCGCGCTCGCCATCCTCAACGAGCTGCGCTCGCGCGGGGTCTTGAGAGGCATGGGCAAGTTCGAGCTGCAGGTGCTCTATGCCCGCGCCATGACACGGGTTTGGGAAAAGATCGAGAGCCTGAAGAAGCTGCCGGACCTGTCGATCTCGGACTTCGGCACACGCCGTCGTCATGGCTTCCTGTGGCAGGACTGGTGCGTTCAGGCGATGATCGAAGGTCTCGGCCCTGCCTTCCTTGGCACGTCAAACTGCCTCATCGCCATGCGCCGCGAGGTGGAGGCCGTCGGCACCAATGCCCACGAGCTTCCCATGGTTTATGCAGCGCTGACCGAAAGCGATGAGGAGCTTGCGAAGTCTCCCTATCGCGTGCTGGCCGATTGGCAGGAAGATTACGAAGGCAACCTGCGGATCATCCTGCCCGATACGTACGGCACCACGAATTTCCTGCAGAATGCACCCGATTGGGTTTCATCCTGGACCGGTATCCGCATCGACTCCAAGGACCCCATCGAGGGTGGCGAAGAGGCAATCGAATGGTGGCGGCAGCGGGGACAAAACCCGAGCGAGAAGCTCGCAATCTTCTCCGATGGCCTCGATGTGAATGTGATCGAACGCATTCACCACCATTTCCGCGGGCGCATGCGCATCGGTTATGGTTGGGGCACTTTGCTGACGAACGATTTCCGCGGACTTGTCGCCGATGGCGGGCTCGATCCCATCTCCATCGTGTGCAAAGTGATTTCGGCAAACGATCATCCGACCGTGAAGCTCTCGGACAATCCAACGAAAGCCCTGGGGCCGGACGATCAGATTGAGCGTTATAAGCGCGTGTTCCACGTGGGCGCGCAAACAGCACAACCGGTTCTGGTGTGAGGACAATGAAAGTCGATCTCAACTGCGATATGGGCGAAGGCTACGGACCATGGCGCATGGGCGATGATGAGGCGATGCTCGACATCGTCTCTTCGGCAAATGTGGCATGCGGCTTCCATGCCGGCGATCCATCCATCATGTTCCGCACAGCGGAGATCGCCAAACGCAAGGGTGTGGCGGTTGGCGCGCATCCGGGCTTCAATGATCTGCATGGTTTCGGAAGACGCGTGATCCGCGGCGATTCTCCCGCTGAGATCGAGCGAATGGTGGCCTACCAGATTGGCGCCATGCAGGCGGTTGCAGCGTTAGCCGGACACAAAGTTACTTATGTGAAGGCGCACGGCTCTCTCAATAACATGGCAAACGAGGACGAGGATCTTGCGCTTGCCATCGCGCGCGCCATCAAGGGTGTCGATTCAAGCCTCGTCAACGTGTGCATGCCGGGGCTCCTGATGGAGAAGGCATCGGAACAGATCGGCATTCCGGTTGCGCGGGAGTTCTTCGCCGACCGCACCTATGAGGACGACGGTACGCTGACGTCCCGCAAAAAACCCGGCTCCGTACTGCACGATGCCGATGCAGCGGCCGAGCGCGTTCTGCGCACCATTCAGGATAGAGCGGTCATCACTACGTCGGGAAAGCGCATTCCTATCGAGATCGATACGATCTGCGTTCATGGCGATGAACCGAGCGCGGTCGTCATGGCGCGGACCGTACGGGCGAAGCTCGAGGCAAACGGCGTGACTATAGCGCCATTCTCCGGAAGCTAGATGTCGTTCAAGGATCACTTCTCGGAAAAGTCGGGAGACTACGCGGCCCATCGCCCGACTTACCCGCGCGCACTCATCGAGTACCTCGCTGACATGTGCCGACGGACAGACGTTGCTCTGGATGTCGGCTGCGGCACCGGGCAGCTCTCGGTGCTATTGGCCGAGCGTTTCAGGCATGTGATCGCCACCGATGCCAGCGCGCAGCAGATCGAGAAGGCGCAAGCCCATGACCGTGTGGAGTATCGGGTTGCACCTGCCGAGACGAGCGGGCTTGCCGATGCTTCCGTCGATCTGATCACGGCAGCGCAAGCAGCGCATTGGTTCGATCTCGATGCATTCTATGCAGAAGTTCGTCGTGTCGGAAAACCCGGAGCGGTTCTGGCGCTCATCACCTATGGTGTGATCCAGGCGGATCAAGATGTTCAGCCGCTCATCGAGAGCTTCTACAAGAACGTGGTGGGACCTTACTGGCCGCCGGAGCGCCGTCATGTGGAGGAGGGCTACCGCTCCTTCGATTTTCCCTTGGAGGAATGGCCTGCTCCACCTCTTGCCATCGAAGTGCAGTGGCAGGCATCCGATCTCATCGGCTATGTGGATACATGGTCGGCGGTGCGTGGCCTTGAGAAGGCAGAGGGACGCCAACCGATCGAGCAGTTCGGGCGAAATCTGCGGAGCCTATGGGGAGATCCGCAGCAGCGGCGCAACATTCGCTTCCCCCTGTCGCTGCGGATCGGGCGGCTTTAACGGGTCTTGAGCGTTCTCTGAAGGAAGCTTTTCAGCGCGGCGAGCGTTTCGTCCGGCGCTTCCTCGGCAAGGTAATGGCCGCAATCGATGCCATGCCCTTCAACATGATCCGCCCATTCGCGCCAGACGGCCAGAACATCGTACCAGCGTTCCAAGCCATTCTTTAAGCCCCAGATCGCTTGCACAGGACAAGCGATGCGCCGTCCCGCGAACTTGTCCGCTTCGTCCAGCTTCATATCGATTGTCGCACCCGCCCTGTAATCTTCGCACATGGCGTTGATTGTGATGGGGTTGGAGTAACATCGCTTATACTCCGCCAAGGCTTGCGGTTCGAACATGGTCCGCCCGCGCCGCAGATAGAACGTGTCCGGATCGGCGGAAATCAAGGTTTCTGGAATGGGGTGCGGCTGCGCGAGGAAAAACCAGTGCCAGTAGCCCATGGCGAAGGCCATATCGGTGCGCGTGAAGTGCTCGTAGGTCGGTAGGATGTCGAGCACGGAGAGAGCAGCGATGCAATCTGGATGATCGAGCGCCATGCGATAGGCGCATCGCCCGCCGCGATCATGCCCTACAACGGCAAAGCGGTCCAAGCCGAGATCCTGCATCGCTTCGACCATATCCCGCGCCATGGCGCGCTTAGAATAGGGCTCGTGGTCGGAGGCCGTCGGTGGCTTGGAACTGTCGCCATAACCACGCAGATCCGCGCAAACGACCGTGTACTCATCTGCGAGACGCGGAGCCACCCGGTGCCACATGACATGGGTTTGCGGGTGTCCATGCAGCAGCAGGACAGGCGGGCCGCTGCCGCCATAACGAAGATTGATGTTGGCTTCTGAAGTTTCAACGAGGCGGTGTGTGAAGTGCTCGAACATCGGCCGATTGTCTTACACCTGAGCCGGAGCCTCCAGCCCTACGAAAGCAGACGAGAGCAGCCTGTGAAGCATGGGTAGCATCGGCATTGCGTCTCGCCTGCTTGGGGAGATGGATTTACCAGGACCGGCGTTCGCCGTTATCGATATGAATGATGCCGTTCCGATAGATCTTGAGACCGCCGACTTCGGGGCGGCCACGAAGATAGGCCATGACGCCGCGCGCGCGGGCTTTGACCCTGAAATCGATGGCGCGGCACGACAGATGCAGAGAGCGACGAGCGCCTCCTGCGCGCCAGTTGCGGCCTGAGCTTCGATGCGTGGACTCGACGCTGACGGCGCCGAACCTACTGGCGACATCTGCGACCACTTCCCGCAGGTTGCCTGGCAGGCAGTTGGTCGGCGCGCTGGCACGCAAGGTGATAGCGCCTTTCGCAACCAGGGAAGCGAAACCCGAAAGGGTTTTCGTTCCGAGGGCGCTCGCGTCGGGCAGGCTGCCGGTCGTGACCGGATCGGTAATCCGGTCATTGGAGGGAAGGCTGCTGTACTCCACCTTGGGAGGGGCCTTCGAATGAACTCTGGGAGGAGCCTTGGTTCTAGCGCGTGTTCTCGGAAGAGGATCGAGAGGGGGCGAGGCATTCGCATGGGAAACCGGGATCGGGATCACGATTCCTGCAGGTTCGGTATTCGGGCTTTGTGCATTGGCCGTGGCAGCTGACAGGCCCGCAAGACAAGCGCTGGTCAAGAAGGCGAGCCAAGGTGCGCGACGAACTTTCAATTCGGTGCTCATCGGGTTCTCCCCGTTCTGAGCCCCCACATGAGGAAAGCCGCGTGGATGGTCCTCCCGACGGCAATATTGTTATTGGCCAGTAAACCGGCAGTTGCGTTTACCGCTTAGGTGCAAGTAGCTAAGCTGCTGCCTAGTAGAGGCAAGGGCATTGCAGGCGAAAACGCTAATTCAAAAGGGTTAACAGATCTGGAAGCCTTATTTTGTAAGAGTTTTAGCCTGTAAAAATTTTTATACTCTAATGTTATATGTAACAATTCTTCAGGTCTTGTAGCCACTTCCGGTGATACACATATCATGTTGTGAGCCGTAACATCGGCATCTGGAGACTGGAATGCCCGCTGTCCGTAGCGATCTGTTTGAAGCCATCAAGGCTGCCGGCCCAAGCCGGGAGGATTCCCTTGCGCGCATCACGCTCCTTGCGAAGCTGATGGACAGCGCTTTCCTCATCCCTGGTCTGAACCGCCGCATTGGTCTTGATGCCGTTATCGGCCTTGTGCCGGGCATCGGTGATGCCGTGTCGGCTGCTCTCGCCAGCTACATCATCTGGGAGGCGCGTCAGCTCGGCTTGCCGCGCTGGAAGATCGCCCGAATGGTGGGCAATGTAGCCTTCGATACCGCCATCGGCGCCATTCCACTGGCCGGTGACGTTTTTGACGTATTCTTCAAGGCCAATGAGCGTAACCTTCGCATCATCCACGAGCATCTTGGAACGCCCAAGCGCGGGCCGAAGGAGATCGATGGGACGGCCGTGCGGGTTGGGGAGCGCTGACGATGAGACGCCTGCTTTGGATTCTCGCCTGGATCGGAGTTGTACTCTGGTCGCTGTTCGCCTGGGGAGCCTATGGGCTTCTCGACATCTTCGGGGATGTGGCCGTCCGTAACGCAGATATCGTGAGCGACCACCCCGAGACCGTCGAGTGGCTGTCATGGAGTCTTGCGGTGCTGAGAAGCCTCGGGCTTGGAGCGATCGTGTTTGTGTGGGGCGCGGTGTCCCTGCTGATCCTCGCTGTTCCGGCAGTGATCGGGTTCGTTCTTCCACGTGCACGTCCAGAGGAGCGGGTCTTCCCTTCGCAAGGCCCTCGCGGAGGGGCGGGCGGATATCCGCCCGGATCCGCAGTGCCGCCTCGCCGGATCGAACGGCATTGACAGCAAAGAAGAAAAAAGCGCGGCTTGTACCGCGCTTTTTCTTTATCGATGACTCGAGATGAATTGCTTGAAGCGCTCAGACTTCGGAGCGCCAAACACCTCGGCTGGCGGCCCCTCTTCTTCCACCAAGCCCTTATGGAGAAACACCACGCGGTTCGACACGTCGCGGGCAAAGCCCATCTCGTGCGTCACCACCAGCATGGTGCGGCCTTCTTCAGCGAGCGAGCGCATCACGCGCAGCACCTCACCCACAAGTTCGGGATCGAGTGCGGAGGTAGGTTCGTCGAAGAGCATCACATCCGGGCGCATGGCAAGGGCACGTGCAATGGCTGCACGCTGCTGCTGGCCGCCGGAGAGGTGTGAAGGATACTGATTGCGCTTGTCGACAATCCCGACCTTCGCAAGCAATTCTTCTGCTTCTGCGATGCATTCCGCCTTCGGGCGCTTCTGCACATGCACAGGCGCTTCGATCACGTTCTCCAGAATGGTCATGTGAGACCAGAGATTGAAGCTCTGGAATACCATGGCGACACGCGAGCGGATGCGGTCCACCTGGCGCTGATCCGCCGGCATCATGCCCTTGCGGCTTTGCTTCAGCTTGATCGTTTCGCCGCCGATGGTGACGTCGCCGCCGTCGGGCACCTCAAGCATGTTGATGCAGCGAAGCATCGTCGACTTGCCGGATCCTGAAGCGCCGAGGATCGAGATCACATCTCCCTCGTTGGCTTTCAGGGAAATGCCTTTGAGAACTTCGAGGGATCCGAAGCTCTTGCGCAGGTTCGCGACCGAAACCGCAGGAACAGTCTGGGAAGACAAGGATGCAACTCCGTTAGACATGCGCGGCCTCCAGGCGCGGCTCGATAGCCGGCGGGCGGCGCAGATGAGGCGACAGCCACCATTCGATGGCCATGATGATCCGCGTGATGAGGAAGTTCAGGACGAGGTAGATCGCTCCGGCCACGATGAACACCTCTATGGCGCGGAAGGTCTGAGAGATCATCTTGGCGGCAAGGCCTGTGACCTCCATCATGGTGATGACGGAGGCAAGCGATGTCGCCTTCACCATCAGGATGACTTCGCTGCCGTAGGCGGGGAGGGCCTGTCGCACCGCAATCGGGAAGGTGATGCGGCGGAAGAGAAGGAAACCTGACATGCCGCAGGCGCGTGCTGCTTCAACCTGATGATGAGGAACCGATTGCAGCCCGCCGCGAATGATCTCGCTGCCGTAAGCCGCCGTGTTCATGGTCAGCGCAAGAACCGCGCACCAATACGGCTCGCGGAAGAAGCCCCACAATCCCAGGGCATCCAGTGTCGGACGAAACTGGCCGAGACCGTAATAGATCAGGAAGATCTGCACGAGCAGCGGCGTGCCGCGGAACACGAACACGTAAGCCTGAGCGGGCCAGTCGAAGACCTTGAGGTTCGACATGCGCATGAGCGCAAGCAGCATCGCGAAGATCGCACCGAACGCAATCGACGTGAAGGCCAGATTGAGCGTAAGTGGAACACCGGAAATGAGACGCAGGAAAGCTTCCTGCATGAAGGCGAAATCCATCAGGAAGCCCTCCGCATGCCGCGCATCGAATGTGTCTCCGCACGCTGGAACAGGTAGGTCGAAACCCAGGTGATCAGGAGATAAAGGATCGCGGCCGTGATGTAGAAGTCGAACGGACGGCGCGTCGAGCCTGCTGCAACCTGCGACTGACGTAGAAGTTCGACGAGACCCGTCACCGAGATCAGCGCAGATTCCTTCAGCACCAGCTGCCATGTATTGCCGAGGCCGGGAATGGCATAACGCAGCACCTGCGGTGCGATGATGCGGCGGAACATCAGCCAGCGATGCATGCCGACCGAGCGCGCAGCCTCCAGCTCGCCACGGCTCACCACCTGATAGGCTCCGCGAAACACTTCAGCCTGATAGGCGCCGGAGATGATGCCGATGGCCATGGCGCCTGTGATAAAAGCCGGAACGCCGATGAAGCCTTCGGCGCCGAACAGGCTGCCGATGGCGCCGAGCGCCGCGCTGCCGCCGAAATAGAACAGATAAATCACGAGAAGGTCGGGGATACCGCGCAGGACGGTCGTGTAACCGTCGGCGAGCCAGCGAACCGGCGTATTGCCGCCGATCTTACCCCAGGCCACGAAAGTTCCGACTACGGACCCTGCGAGGAAACCACAGGTGGCGACGGCAATCGTCATGCCCGCCGCCGTCAGAAGAGCCCATCCCCATCCATTGGGGCCGAACCCGATGAGTTCGAAATAGCTCAGTTGCTGCACGCGTTTCTACTTTCCTGAATATGCTCCGCCCCGCGTCAGGCGCGGGGCGAGGCGTCATCTTTACACTCGGCGCAAGTCTGCGCCGACCTTGCGGGCCCTTGTCAGGTCTGAGGGGCCATGTCGATCTTGAACCACTTCTCCGTGAGCTTCTTCACGGTGCCATCGTCGATAGCAGCCTGAATCGCCTTGTCGAACATGCCCTTCAACTCGGCATCGTCCTTACGCAGGCCGACCGCCACGCCGCGGCCGAGCACGTCGCCGTCCACCGCGCCACCGACGATCTGCATGTCCTTGAATTCCGGCTTCTCGGTCGAGGCCTTCAGCGAGGAATGCGCCGCGAAGATCGCATCGATGCGGCCCGCAGCGAGGTCGAGGTCGTGCTGTTCCGTGGTCTTGTATTCACGGATGGTGATCGTGTCCTTCAGGTACTTCTCGAGGAATGCCCCATTCACGGTCGAGCTCTGCGTGCCTACGGTCTTACCCTTCAGCAGTGGCTTCCATTCCTCGATCATCGCCTTGGCAGCGTCAGCATCTTTTTCGAGGTTGATGCGCTTGCCTTGGCCCGCGAGTTTGGCCAGCGGAGAATCCTTCAGAACGCCCCAGCCATGGGAGCCGGTGGCGTAGGGGCGGGAAAAGTTAATGGCCTCGAGGCGCTTCGGCGTGATGTTCATGCCGGCCATGATGGCGTCGTACTTCTTGGCATTGAGGGCGGGGATGATGCCGTCCCAGTCCTGGGATACGATCTCGCACTTCACCTTCATGCGGACGCACAGGTCGTTGGCCAGATCGATCTCGAACCCTTCCAGCTTGCCGCCGGCGCCGGTGAAGTTCCAGGGAGCGTAGGCGCCTTCCGTGGCGATCTTAATGGTCTTCTCCTGAGCCGAGGCCGCGCCCATGGCGAGGGCGGAGGCCAGCAGGCTCAATCCTAATGTTTTCAATAGCTTCATCGTCGTTCCCTTGATCAGCTTGAGCTGAATCTTATCCGGGTGGAGTCTTCCGCCCGCCGGATCAAAGCTAACATTCAAATGCCGAGCCAGCGCAAGCCCATTTCATTGCGAACACAGGGCTCAAAATGATGTTTTGCGTCGCATTCTGCCTGTTTTCATACAAAAAGGCGCGGCAGAAGCCGCGCCTTGAAGGATTCCAGAGCTGGGGATCAGCTGCGGGGGGTCAGGTCGATCTTGAACCACTTCTCGGTAAGCTTCTTGATCGTGCCATCCGCCTTAGCGGCCTGGATCGCATCTTCGAAGCCCTTCTTCAGCTCCGTCTCGCCTTTGCGCATGCCGACACCGACGCCGGCACCGAGCAGACCGCCGGTGATGGACGGGCCGACCATGACGTAGTCCTTGAACTCGGGCTTATCGAGGGTGCCGATGATGGCGGTGGCATCCGCCAGAACGATGTCGATTCGGCCAGCCGCGAGGTCGAGGTCGTGGGCCTCGGTCGTCTTGTACTCACGGATCTCGGCCGTGCCCTTCAGGTACTTGTCGGCGAAGTTCGCGTGGATGGTCGAACCCTGTACGCCGACGGTCTTGCCCTTCAGCAGCGGCTTGTAGGCCTCGATTGCCTTCTCGGCGGCGGCCTGCTGGGTGCCGAGGTTGTAGGCCTCACCCGTGCCCGGAATCTTGGCGAGGGGCGAGTTCTTCTCCACGAGGAAGCCGTTCGGGGAGTTGGCATAAGGACCAGCGAAGTCGATGGTCTTCTGGCGCTCCTCGGTGATGCTCATGCCGGCCATGATGGCGTCGTACTTCTTGGCGGTGAGGCCCGGAATGATGCCGTCCCAGTCCTGTGCGACGATCTCGCACTTCACCTTCATGCGGGCGCACAGGTCGTTGGCGAGGTCGATCTCGAAACCTTCCAGCTTGCCGCCGGCGCCGGTGAAGTTCCAGGGGGCATAGGCGCCTTCCGTGGCGATCTTAATGGTCTTTTCCTGGGCCGAGGCAGCGCCCATCGCAAGGGCAGTGCCGAGAATGGCGAGGCTGGCAGTCTTCAGAAATTTCATAGTCGTTCCCTTAGCTTAGCGGCTCAGGTGGACCGGAGCCTATCTTACTCGCGGCCCTTTGGCCGCGCCGTGACGCAGTAACGGCCAATCTCCAAAAAAAGGCAAGGGCCGCCAAAGTCCCTTACACAACCCGCAGGCTGATCTCTCCAAGACCCTCGATGGCTCCTACCATCGTTTGGCCCTGAGTGACGGCTCCCACGCCTTCTGGGGTTCCGGCAAAGATCACGTCGCCGGGAGCGAGTTCGAAATAAGAGGAGAGATAGGAGATCTGCTCGGCGACGGACCAGATCATGTCCGAAAGGTCCGCCTTCTGCTTCATCGTGCCGTCAATGGACAGCGAAATGACGCCCTTGTGCGGATGGCCGACCTTCGAGGCCGGATGGATTGGGCCGACGGGGCCTGAGTAATCTCCAGCCTTGCCGAGTTCCCAGGGGCGGCGCAGTTGCTTGGCATCGTCCTGCAGGTCGCGGCGGGTCATGTCGAGGCCGATGGCATAGCCGAACACGTGGTCCAGTGCCTCGGCAACAGGAATGTCCTTGCCGCCCTTTGCGAGGGTAACCACCAGTTCGATCTCGAAATGATAGTTCTGGGTTTTGGGCGGGTAGGGGTGGTCGACGGTCTGGCCATCCGTGACAACCTGGAGAGCATCGGCCGGCTTCATGAAAAAGAACGGCGGCTCGCGGGTCGGGTCTCCGCCCATTTCCCGTGCATGGGCAGCATAGTTGCGACCGACGCAATAAACGCGCCGCACGGGGAAGAGATCGCCGGTGCCGACGACTGGAAGAGCGTGGACCGGGGGAGTGGGGATGACATAGGCCATGATGGTTCGCGAGAGCCTTCTGGTGAAAGGGCGGGGTCGTGTTCTCCCTTCCTACACCTTGCGGTTCTCACGACAAGACGTCATGAACGAGGGCTCCACACGAGGAATGACGATGACGGCACTCGGCAGCTCTGGCACGGCTCTCATTGACGCTCTCAAAGCGAGGCTCGGCGAATCCTATGTGCTGACGGCGGCAGGAGACATCGAGGGGCATATCACGGAGGCGCGAGGACTTTATCGAGGCGAAGCCCTGGCGGTGGTGCGGCCCAAGAACCGTGACGAAGTTGCTTTCGTCCTGCAGGAGTGTGCGAAAGCCGGCGTGCCGGTCGTGCCGCAGGGCGGCAATACGGGCCTTGTCGGCGGCGGCGTTCCTTATGGAGGCGTAGTGGTGTCGCTCACACGTCTCGACGGCATTCGCGAGATAGATCCGGTCAATGCCACGATCACGGTCGAGGCCGGTTGCATTTTGAAAACGGTGCAGGATGCGGCAAGCGATGCCGGGTATCTCTTTCCTCTGTCGCTGGCCTCGGAAGGATCGTGCCGCATCGGCGGCAATCTCGCCACCAACGCGGGCGGCACTGCCGTTCTGCGTTACGGTAACATGCGCGAGCTCACCCTCGGCCTCGAAGTAGTGCTGGCCGACGGCCGCATCTGGGATGGGCTGAAAGGGCTGCGCAAGGACAATACGGGCTATGATCTCAAGGATCTGTTCATCGGATCTGAGGGGACGCTCGGCATCATCACGGCAGCGGTGCTGAGGCTCTTTCCAAAGCCGCATGCCCGCGTCACCGCCTTTATCGGATGCGAGTCACCTTATGATGCGCTGAAGGTGTTTCAGCGCTTGCGCGAAGCTGCGGGCGATCAGCTCACGGCCTTCGAATACATACCGGAATTCGGCATCGAGATTGTGCTCAAGCACATGCCCGGTTCGGTGCGCCCCCTGGCCGAGAGGCATAATTCCTACGCTCTGATCGAACTTTCTTCGCCGCAGAAGGATGCCGATCTGCAGAGCCAGCTCGAGGCTGTGCTCGGCGAGGCCTTCGAGGAGGGACTGGTGCAGGATGCCGTGTTTGGATCGAGCGAGACACAGAGCCAGGCGCTGTGGGGATTGCGCGAGCATCTCTCCGAGGTGCAGCGCATGGAAGGCGGTTCGATCAAGCACGATGTTTCGGTGCCGGTTTCACGCGTTGCCGAATTCATCGATGTCGCGACGAAAGCCTGCGAGGCGGAAATGCCCGGTGTACGCGTGTGCGCCTTCGGTCATTTCGGAGACGGCAACATCCACTTCAACCTCACCCAACCCGTCGGCATGGATAAGGCCGAGTATCTCGGCCAGTGGGAGCGCTTCAACCGGATCGTGCACGATATCGTGCACGGCATGAACGGCTCGATCTCAGCCGAGCATGGCGTGGGGCTCATCAAGCGCGATGAGTTGATGCTCTATAAGGACGCGGTGGCGCTCGATCTCATGCGCAGCCTCAAACGCGCTCTCGATCCTCAAAACATTCTCAACCCAGGCAAGGTTGTGTCCATTGGAGACAACGCGCCTGCGGCCCTGCCGAAGTAAATCGCTCAACGAGGTATCTCATGAAAAGCATCGATCTTCTCACCTTCGGCGAGCCGATGATGGAATTCGCGGAGGTGCAGCGCAATGGCGAGCGCCTCTATCTGCCAGGCTTTGGAGGGGACGTCTCCAACACAGCCGTTGCAGCAGCGCGCCAGGGCGCGAAAGTCGCAATCTTCACGGCTCTCGGGCGCGACTTCTTCGGGCAGGACTTCCTCGATCTCTGGCATCGCGAAGGCATCGATTGCTCTTCCGTCATCCTGCGCAAGGACGGCAGAACGGGAGCCTATTTCATCAGCTATGGCGCGGAGGGGCATGTCTTCTCCTATGCCCGCGCGGGATCGGCTGCGAGCCTGATCATGACGGATGAATTGCCTCTTATCCAGATCGCGTCCGCACATGTTCTTCACGCGTCTGGCATCACGCAGGCGATTTCGGAAACCTGCACCGACGCCGTGTTCGCCGCGATTCATCACGCGAAGGCAAACGGTACCGTTGTCAGCTATGACACGAACCTGCGCTTGAAATTGTGGCCGCTGGAGCGTGCCCGGGCCATCATCCACGGTGCAGCTGCGATGTCGGATATTCTTTTGCCTGGGCTCGACGATGCCCGTCAGCTCACAGGGCTGGAGAGCCCGGAGGAGATCTGCGCGTTCTATCTCAACCTCGGCTGCGGCGTGGTTGCGCTGACCATGGGCAAGAACGGAACAATGGTTTCGACGAAGGAGCGGCTCGAAGTCATAGCAGCCAAGCCTGTCGAAGCAGTTGATGCGACCGGCGCGGGCGATACGTTCGACGGCGCATTCATCGCTGAATGGATCGTGCATCGCGATCCGTTCCGGGCTGCGGCTTATGCCAACGCTGCTGCGGCCTTGTCGACTTTGGGCCATGGGGCAGTCGCGCCCATTCCTCAGCGCGCCAAGGTCGAGAGCTTCCTCCAAAGCGCATGAAAACGGCGGGCTGAGGGCCCGCCGCAATCATCGAAGTCCTGTAGATTTGCTTAGCGGCTGCGCGCCGCCGTGCCACCGGGAAGGCGGCGGGTTTCTGCAAGGTGATGCTCGATGTGAGGCACCACGGAAGCTGCAAACTGGCGAAGCGACGGATCGCCGCCAGCCTGAGCATAGGATGCATGCAGGTTCAGCGCTTCCTGGTGAGCCATGCGCTGATACTGACCGTAGAGACGATCGAACTGCGGGCCGGATGCCGAGGCAAGCTCGTTCAGCATTGCCGTCTTTTCAGGGCTGAGCGGGACGCCGAGACGAATTGGCGTCACCGAGCCGGTGGACTGCACGTCTGCAGCGCCTGCGGCTGCGCCTGTCGTTGCACCGACACCCGCGCCGACTGCTGCGCCGACCGGGCCGCCGACAAGAGCGCCGACGCCCGCACCCGTCAGGGCGCCTGCTGTCGTGCCGCCGGCCGCATTCGGAGAGGCTGCGGCCGCGCCGGCCGTCGCGCCAGCCGTTGCGCCGACGCCCGCACCTACCGCGGCGCCGACAGGACCGCCGATCAGAGCACCGATGCCGGCGCCTGCCAGCGTGCCGCCCACGGAGCCGGGAATGAAATCACCGGATGCGGAGTAAACTGCACGGCCACCATTGAGAGCCTGGCTGGTCACGCCGTGATCGCGGATCATGTCCTGAGCAAAGCGCCGCACATTGGGGTTGCGCGAGCGCTGGAGGGCAAGCTGGCTCGATGCGATTTCGAAAGCATCGGACTGAGCTGCCATCGTGCGATAGGTTTGGCTGTCCATCACCGTCTGGGCAAAGGCCGGTGCGGAGATCGATGCAAGCAAAGCCGCGAGAACAACATGTTTCTTCATCTGTGAACTCCTGTTTGAGGGAGCGCAGGACACCGCGCGAAGCCCGCGAGGCTTGCATTACTCTTGGGTGTGGCTGCTGCACCCCTTCAACGAAGAGGCGTTTAGGCGGTTCCAGAAAAGCAGAAGATATGACTGCGCTAAATAAGCTGCCGAGCTTCTGATGCTTTAAATCCAAGCATTTCCTGAAATGCGCTCAGTCATCGCTCGGCAATGCTTCAAGGCAATTCTTGCGATTTGCGGATTTGCGCGAGGGATAGCATGCCCATGCCGCCGACCGTGCCGTCAGGCTTCAAGCCTCGCAGCTCGGCCTTGAGCAGGAAACCGGTTTCATCGCGGTCGATGGTGAAGAGATGATAGCCGGCCTTGTGCGTGAGCGTGCCGCTGCGCGCCGAAGCGGATGGCGCGCCGATGACGGGAACAGGTCCGCGCGGGCCGTCGAGATGCGCGAGCGAGCCCACATGGTTGTGGCCGTGGAGAATGAGCTCCGCGCCCACCCGTTTGATCATGCCCTCGAAACGCTTGGCATCGGTAAGGTTGCGCCCTGGTTCGGCGCCTCCGATATGCGGCGGGTGGTGAATGAGAATGATGCGGAAGCAGGACGGATCGCGTCCGAGTTCCCGGAGCATGTCCTCCGTGTCCTTCGTCTGCTGCGAACCCACCCGTCCGCTGGCTACGAAGGGGAGGGTGGGAATGGCGGAGGAGAGGCCAATGATGGCGATCTGCCCGTAACGGCGAAGGTAGGGGAAGACTCCTTCGCGCCCGTTGTCGCCGCGTGTCCAGGGCGAGATTTTCTTGAGCAGGCCTTCGAGGGAACCGCGCACATAGGCGTCGTGGTTGCCGGGCACGAAGGTGACGCGCGCCGGGTCCCCGAGGCTCTTCATGAAGATGCGCGACGTCTCCCATTCGTCGGGAAGGCCGATGTTGCACGTGTCCCCCGTGCAGGTGATGTGATCGGGGTTCTGCGCGTGGATGTCCGCGACGAGTTCCGCGAGCAGCTCCATGTCGTGCAGGTCCTGCCGGCTGCGGTGCCAGTTGTACCAGCCCGTCAGGCGCTTGCTGAGAAGCTGCTTCAGGCGGGGCTTGGGGAGGGGCCCCACATGAGGATCCGTGAGATGGGCGATGCGAAACATGACGGCCTAACTGAGATGAGGGGACGAGAGTTCGCCCGGCCAGGACGCGGCGTCAAGATTGGCGGTAAGATGCAGATGGAAAGCAGGAAGCTGCGAGGCCTGTCATGGGCGTGGCAGGCTCACTAGGCCTGCCGGGCCGAATGGTCAGGAAGGTCGGGCTTGGGGGCGAAGGCGGCGCGAAATGTCGGGCCTTGAGTCTTCTTCGCCGGGAACGGCGAGCGCGATAAAACTCGCGCTCCATCCGTTCAGGCAGGATTTCATCTCCGGCTTCTGCTTGAGGACAGGCCTCAGGAGGAGCGACGGAGGGAGCCAGGCGAAGGCCGCTTGGTCTCGATGGGCTGCGGATGCAGGCTTAGTACTGGGCGCCCGGGATCAGCGTCGAGTAGATCGTGCGATCCTCGAGGTTGAGGGCCGGAGACCAGGAAAAGCGAGCAGCGCGGTTGATACGGGAGAGGATCAGCGAGAGAAACATTGGAACACCTTTGGTTGACGCCGTATTAGACCTTAGTCGGAGGCGGGTCACGCGCTATTCGTATGGATCAGCTATGCATGGGACGAATGTCTCTGTTCATCTTCCCGTAATCTTGTTGTGATGGACTCAGCCAATGTCCGACACCGTGCCTTCGAGAAAGTCCACCCGTCTCGTGACGTGGGGTCTCCATACCTATTGGCGTTTCGCCAGGGGCATGACCCTGGGGGTCCGGGCCGTGGTGCTCGATGATCAGGGTCGGGTCTTCCTCATCCGCCATACCTATGTGCCCGGCTGGCACCTGCCCGGAGGCGGGGTCGAGACAGGGGAGACGGCCCTCGATGCCCTGACCCGTGAGCTGGGTGAGGAGGCCTGCATCGCCATCGACGAACCGCCCTCCCTGTTCGGCGTGTTCTTCAACCGGCAAGCCTCCCGGCGCGATCACGTGCTCGTCTATGTCATCCGCCGCTTCACGGTGCTGGAGGAAAAGCAGCCTGATCGCGAGATCGCGGAGGCCGGTTTCTTTCCCCTCGACAAGCTGCCCGAGGGCACGACCCGGGCCACCCGTCGCCGCCTCGCCGAAATTCTCGAAGGACAGCCGCTCTCGGCCACATGGTAGAAGAGTAGGGTTTGCGCCGCGTCCTTGAGGCTGCTATGGCCAGCGCATTCGAGGAAACGCAAGCGGCCATGAGCATCATCCGGATTCAGCGACGACGACACGGCTGACTTTATCGTCCAGCCGCCTTCGATGCCGTCCTGCTATTTCGAGTCCGTTCATGACCGAGCTTTCCCTGATCATCCGTTCCGAGCAGCCTATCGATGCGGAGGCCATCGAGCGCCTCCATGAGCGCGCCTTCGGCCCCGGCCGCTTTGCGCGCACCGCCTCCCGCCTGCGGGAGGGAGCCGGTCATCTGCTCGAGCTCTCTTTCACCGCCATGGTCGGCACCCTGCTGGTCGGCTCCGTGCGCCTGACGCCGGTGAGGGCGGGCGAGGTGCCTGCCCTGATGCTGGGCCCGTTGACCGTCGAGCCCGCTTTCGAGAACCGCGGCATCGGCGCAGCCCTCATGAGCCGCTCGCTCGATGCGGCTAGGGCCAAGGGGCACACGCTGGTGCTGCTCGTAGGCGACGAGCCCTATTACAGCCGCTTCCGCTTCAAGCGTGTTCCGCCGCAGGCCCTGCAATTGCCGGGTCCGGTCAATCCGATGCGCTTCCTCGCCCTGGAACTGGAGGAGGGGGCGTTGGCCCGCGCCAAGGGAATCGTCACGCCTCTGCCGAAAGAGGGCTGAGGTCTGTCTTAAGCGGATCGCGCTGCCGGCAGACTGGCAAGATATCAAAGAGCATGCGGGAATGGCCTCGCGAGCTTGTTGCTCCGAGGTTTGGGGTCGAGGGAGGGCGCGAGGAGGCGTCCGGCTCGTTGATTGAGTGTGTGAAGAACCCGACGGCTCCTCGCGCACGGTTTGTTTAGGCGGACACCGCATCTTGCAGCGATGGGCCTCCCGTCACAGGCGTGCGAGGCCTGCACAGGACCGTTCCGGCTCCCGTCATTCACGACGCCTCGCGAGCGCGCCCCTCCTGGAGCCGGATGCCCACAGCTATAGCCCAG
>NZ_FMVJ01000002.1:530230-582231 GCF_900102135.1 Microvirga guangxiensis | reverse complement strand
ATGATCGCGCTGAGGTGGGACAGTTGGCCCAAGCCGTGCAGGCGGCCACCGGCGAGAGCGTGGACCTGGCCTATGTCGATCAAGGCTATACAGGCGAGAGGGCCGCGGCGGCCGCCCGCGAGCATGGGATTGAGCTGGAGGTGGTCAAACTGCCTGAGGCCAAGCGCGGTTTCGTGCTGTTGCCGCGCCGGTGGGTGGTTGAGCGGACCTTCAGTTGGGCCACGCGCTTCCGTCGTTTGGTGCGCGATTACGAGCGCTTACCTCAAACTCTTGCTGACCTCCACGTCATCGCACTGGTCTGCATTATGTTAAGACAGGCCGTAAACTACATCGCAGTCCATAACAGCCTCTAAAGTGAGGTACGCCAGTAGCTCATCACATCCCGTACCGTGACCTCCCAAGGAATCGTTGGTTGCCATCCAAGTAAACCGCGAGCAGCTGATGCGTCACCGGTTGTTACGGGAGTATCGCTGGGGCGTAACCTTGCAGGATCCTGTCTGATTTGTATGGGAACGGTGGCTTGGCTGACGAGCTCTTCCAATATATCTCCAACTCGGCGAGGGCTGCCTGATGCAAGATTGAAAACCTTGCCGTAGAGGTTAGGAACCTCTTGGAACAATGCAAGTATATAAGCTGCCACTACGTCGCGCACGTCAAGGAAGTCTCTTTCTGCATCAAGGTTCCCAACCTCAATGACGGGTTTCTGAACCCCTTTCTCGATCCGAGCAATTTGTGAAGCAAACGCAGGGACAACAAAGGTATCACTTTGTCCCGGACCTGTGTGATTAAAGGGCCTAAACCGAACCGCGTTTAGGCCTTCGCGCACCATCTGCCCGATCATCAGATCTGCAGCTGCCTTGGAAGCGGCATACGCGTTAGTGGGGTCAAGGGGAGCACTCTCATCAACGGGCCCGTCCCACCATCCGAATGTGCCTCCATAGACCTCTGATGTGCCTGCAAAAATTACTTTAGCCCTAGGAGCAAAGCGCAATACTGCCTCAGCCACATTCATCGTGCCGCTAAGATTCACCTCCCACGCACGGCGCGGACTACGTCGAGCGTCCTGAACTGCAGTAACACCTGCGAGGTGGACGACACAGGTTGGCTGAATCGATGCAATGAGGGCCGATATCGCCTCTGCATCAATTAGATCGCACAGCACACTACTCTCGTTTGTGCTCGCAATAGCAACGGCGTTAGTGTGCCCCAGCGCGTATACTTGATCAACGCTGGAGAGTTTTGATCGCAAAGCTCGGAGCAGCCAGCTGCCAACGAAGCCACCTGCTCCGGTGACAAGAACACGCATACCTGGGGCGGAGCAGGTAACCATCATCAGAACCTTAGCGAACTAACGCCAAACGCTTGATGTCAGCATCGACCATTTCCCTGATCATTTCCTCCAGCGTCGTCTCTGCACTCCAGCCAAGCCTCTCCTCGGCCTTTGCGGGATTGCCAAGCAAGACGTCTACCTCCGCTGGCCGGAATAACTCTGGATCTATAATCAAATGTTCGTCCATCTTAAGTCCAGCATACTCGAACGCAATACGGCACATGTCTCGCACGGTGGTGGTACGGCCTGTTGCAACGACATAGTCGTCAGGCTTATCTTGCTGCAACATCAACCACATGGCTTTGACGTAATCGCGTGCATGCCCCCAATCGCGCTTTGCGTCAATGTTCCCTAGGCGCAGCTCCTGTGCGAGCCCCAGCTTAATACGAGCAACACTATCGGTCACCTTGCGGGTGACAAATTCGATACCACGCAGTGGGGACTCATGATTGAATAGAATGCCACTGGATGCATGCATTCCAAAGCTCTCACGATAGTTGACTGTGATCCAGTGGCCATACAGCTTGGCAACGGCGTACGGCGAGCGAGGATAAAATGGCGTAGTCTCGCTCTGCATCTCTTCCTGAATCAGACCATACATCTCCGATGAGGAGGCTTGATAGAAACGGGCGTCGGGACAGACCAAGCGCATTGCCTCAAGCATATTAGTGACCGCTAGAGCTGTAACGTTTCCCGTCAGGATTGGCTGGCTCCAAGAGGATTTCACAAAGGACTGAGCTCCAAGATTGTAGATTTCATCCGGTTTGATGTCGCCAAGCGCTCGTACGAGGCTCGACAGATCTGTGAGATTGCCATCGACGAGTTTTACTTGGTCGGCAATGCCGAGCCAGCGAAGCCGCACATCGTTGACATCTGCCGTGCTTGATCGCCGGATTAGCCCATATACCTCGTATCCTTTGCTAAGAAGTAGCTGAGACAGGTATGCGCCGTCTTGCCCTGTGATGCCAGTTATGAACGCTTTCTTCATTGGTTTATCCCAACTGTAGATTTAATCTGGGCGTGACATATGCCCTGCACTTAACCTTAGCGCAAGCCATCGCTCTCAAAAGTGCCAATCAAACCGATCGGTGCTTGCTTAGGCCCTTATCCTAGGATTAAAGTAATGTTGTTTCCCTGGGGTGAAAACTTATCCATTAGCTCGACTCTAGTCGGACGGAGCGCATCTCTCATGCGGCCTGTTGCCTTGCCTGCAGTCCTGCATAGTATTCCCGACCGATAAATTGCTACTCAGGCTTCCACGCGAGTAAATTGATCGGAATCTATACTTTGGCTTAGCGCGACCTTTACCTTCCTTGGACGAGCTCTCTGAGCTTCGTGATTAGCTCTTCCTGCTCCTTAATCAGATGATCTCGATATGAGATTTCACTGCGAAGACGGTCGATAAACTGTTCCTGTTCTTGAACCAATTTACTAACGTGCGGATCAAGCCCACCGGATGCTGATGTTGAAGTCTCCGCCATCAACTTGAGAAGGTCAGCTCCAGGCACAGCTTCACTCGGAGAAAATGTCTTGGCAACCAGCTCTCGTGTGCTTTCCGAAGGTGCCGCCCACCCGTTATCTTTGGCAGGGTACCGATCGGATTTTTTGAGAGCCACGTGCACAGAACAAAACAAATAACCCTCGTGATAAAGTACAAGATTAGGATAGTGCGCAATTTTCTTCTCGGCAGAAAACTCGCCACTGGTGCCTCGTAAAAAGGGGACGAGATCGCGACGAACCTTAAGTGTTGCATCTGAGATACTGGTATCTAGCTCATCAATGGGCTCTAGTCCGCTCGCCTCAATAATGTACTTTTCGAGCTTTTCATTTGTGAATAGAATTACATTGGGGTCCCAGCCGTCCGAGCCTGGTGGTCCAGCAAGCTTGAACTCTGTTGCAATGGTCGCAACCCCGCCGGGCTTTAGTACTCTGCCGATTTCGTAGGCTGCGTTCGCCACGTATTCAAGAGATCCGAAATGTTCAATAGACCCAGATGAGTAAATGCCGTCGAAGAACTTATCTGGGAATCTGAGGACCCGCGCATCCATATGAAGTGGTACCAGACGGGACTGATCAAACTCGTACGGTGAGAATAGAGCTGGATTCGCAAGAAATCCCAGGGGCGCTACGTCCACCCATTGTTTTGACGCTGCGTAGATGTCAGTGGCAAAAACCTGCTCGACATGCCGGGTAAGATAGAACGAGGTCACTTCTGTCCCCGCACCAACTCCCAGGATTTTGGAGGAACGGTTCAGTAACCCTGTATCGCGAAGTGTTCGGACTGACATTGCGATCTCCCACTGCTTGGAGTCAGCAACGCCATTCGGGTATCCTTGCGGGAAGGCACCGATTTCGTAAAAAAAGATCTCACGAATAAGATCAGAGATCGCGGGATCATCGAAATCTTCAAGGCTGCAGACTTTATTGTAGGGAATCATTGCTTCCTCGGCGCTTCAGAAAGATAGTCGGCACGCATAGCGTCTAGCGTGCCGTTGGAGAGGAACCACTTTCGCGCGGACATTGCATGCGCCTTTAGCGTCGCAGGATCAGATGCAAAACCAATGAGTAACGCACTCAGTTGCTTTAGGGCAGTTTCCCCAGGTGTTACACGCGGACAAACCTCTTCAGGAATCTCGCGCCATTCTGGGATGTCGCTAATTATGGTCGGTTTGCCGGCGGCAAGAGCCCTAACCAAGATTGCGGACATCCCAAGACGACTCGGCCAACGGATGTTCACCACAACATCGACCAGTGCCATGAGAGCATGAAATGCATTCGGAGACGCATAATCGATTAGAGCTATTCGCTCACCAAATCTACTTTCCTTTGTCAGCGCCTCAAGCTTCTGCCTGTACTCAGCGTCATAAGCTCGGCCAACTATCAGAAGGACGGAAGTTGGATACTGGTTGCAAAGTTCCTCAAAGGCCCGAGCGACAAGATCTAACCGCTTCCACTTGTCTACTATGCCAAAGCAACCAATGCACAGGGCATTAGGCTTAATCCCAAGTGCTTGCCGCCATGACTGCATAGGCAAGTGGCGGACCTTAGGTAACATGTCAGTCGCACCCATACGTATTGTGCGGGTATTAGCGTCTGGATACTCTTCTTTCAACTGAGAGCGAAGCGGCTCAGTGTGGACCAAAAGCGAGTCTGTCGACTCAACTAGCCACCGTAATAGCTTATGTCGGTCAAAAAAACCGTCCAAGACGTCCCGTGGCGGATCCCGGAACTGCGCAAGCATACGCCCGTACTCTTTATGCGCATGCTCTCCCTCTGGTAAGACGACCTTGTCTTCGAACTCGTTTAGAGCGTCACCACCCTTGGCCAGAAAATAAAAACCCAACGACATCGAGAGATCATGGAGTACAACAGTCCCACGATGCCTACGGATTGGCTCGTACATGAACTGCTGATAGCTCCGCCCGCCCATTTGGAAAATGTTCATAGTCGGCTCGGGCAACAGATCAAAATCGCGAGGGTGGCGATACCGTGCGCAAGTCGGGATAAAAGCGTCTGGGCGGTACTTTCCATCTACATAAACATCCACATCATGGGTCGCCGCCAGTGCGTCGACTAGTTCTCGCGAATAATCAGCGACGCCGCAGTCCAAGGGCGGCATTGAACTCCAGATTGCCGCAATCGGGCGCCTATCTGGAGATGCCCGGCACTCGGACCGAGCCACCCGCTTATATGCTTCGTATGTAGCTGTCCCTAGTGCCGTCGGATCATGAAAAAGGCGGGCGCGGGTTATAGCCCTTTGTTTAAGTTCTGCTCTTAAGCCTCTGTCAGTCGCTAATGTTACTATAGCTTGCGCCATTTCCTCTACGTTGATTGGATCCACAAGGAGCGCAGCATCTCCCGCAATTTCAGGCAGAGAAGATGAGGTAGTCGTAATTACGGCCGCTCCGCAGCTCAATGCTTCGGCTACGGGATAGCCAAATCCCTCGTAGAGAGAAGGCTGCACAACAAAATCAGCGCGATTGTAGAGGTAGGCAAGTTCCTCCTCGGAGACAGCAGCGATAGGAATGACATTTAAAGGTGTCCCGAATTGACGAATGAATTCAAGCCGGGCCCCCTCACTTGGAAGGACGATAACAAGTGGTATCTCTCGCCCAATTAGGCTTAGAGATTGCATATAGGCTTCTAGCAGAGTTTTGACGTTTTTACTTCTGTGGATCCCTGTTACGCTCAAAATAAAGCGCTGGCTTAGATCAATATCTTTCAGAGACGGAGCTGAAAATGAATTAAGCTCTTCTGGATTGATTTTTCTAAATCGATCCTCAACTAAAGGATATACGATTTGCGTTTTTGCCAAATCGTATCCTGTATATAAATATAGATCTCTCGCGGCCGACTCTGAAATCGCTATGACACCATCCGACCTAATAACATTTTGCAGGCACTGGGTATGGAATGCTCTTGCCGCATGTGAGGTGAAGTAGTCTTTCGGGAAAATTAATGGGATTGCATCATAGAAAGTTGATACTACCCCGCATACTGATACAGATGCGTATTGTGGTGTCATAAACGGAGTAGAATTGTGAAATACGTCAATTTTTAAAAGATTTCAGAAGCGTCTGAAGCCGGTGCGAGTATTCAAGTAAAGCATCAAAACTTGAAAGCTGCGATAGGCTTAAATCATATCCGTCAACTGAGACTGGAACGATTTGGACGCGACTTTCGGATATCCAGTCGTGAAGCATTGAAGATTTATCGATTTGCCCGTGCATGAGCAGAAAAATCTCAACGCCGCGATCAAGCTGAAGTACTTCTCGAACCTGCTGCTGAGTGTAACGCCCCATACCTCGCATGGCAGCATCGGTCGAGAGTACCTTGAAGTCTACAGCGATACGCACTCTCGTTCCCCTTGGAAACTGCCGTACACAAGGCTTGATGCAGCCTACGATGGTCTTGTAGCGACAGGATTCCCTTACCCGTAAGTTCCCTGATAATCGTGTAATACCTATCCAGTGGGGTGGTGAGACGCAAGTGGTTACTCGCACTCGGATTGGCAAGCGTGACGTCATTCATTGCTCGCCTGTGACCTGCTATGGAGATTTCCTCTAGATGAGGTTAGAGTTCGCTGGTTGATTGCGCTGCAGCTGATGTGAGCCCGTAAAACTGGGTCGCTTTTGGCTAGACTTTTCCGCGCTAGGATACCGGGCTGGTAATGGAGCGGAGAGCCATGAAAGCCTCGCAGTTTTCGCTTCGCGGACCTTCGGTTCAGACGCCCAGAAGGCGTTCATCTCAAGCAGGGCCAGGACGGCGTGCCGGTGGCGGAGATCTGCCGCAAGGCCGGGATCAGCCAGGCAACCTACTTCAGCTGGAAGAAGTATGACGGTCTGCTGCCGCCGGAGATGCGCCGCCACAAGCAGCTTGAGGAGGAGAACGCCAGGCTGAAGAAGATCGTCGCCGATCTGACGCTGGATCGCGAGATGCTGCAGGATGTCATCCGCCGAGAACTCTAAGGCCTGCTCGCAAGCGCAAGCTGGTGGAGGGGGTGCGTGGCGAGTGGGGTGTGTCGATCCGGCGGGTGTGCCGGGTGCTCGACGTGGACACCTCGACTTACCACTACTAATCCCGTCGCCCCGAGCAGGCCGACCTCGAGCGGCGGATCCGGGAGATTTGCCAGATGCGGGTGCGGTATGGCTACCGGCGCGTTCATACTCTGCTGCGCCGTGAGGGCTGGCGCGCCAATCACAAGAAGACCCGGCGGATCTACAAGGAGTTGGGGCTGCAACTGCGCAGCAAGACACCGAAGCGGCGGTTCAAGGCGAAGCTCCGGGAGGACCGCTGTGCCGCCACGCGGCCGAACGAGATCTGGGCGATGTACTTCGTGCACGACCAGCTGGCGACCGATAGAAGCTGTGGATCCTAACCATGGTGGACATCTTCTCGCGCTACTTACCGATCATCGATCCGCGCTTCAGCTACCGGGGTGAGGACGTGGTGCAGGTGTTGGAGCGGACCTGTGCTGAGACTGGCTATCCGACAACGATCTAGGTCGACCAGGGCTCGGAGTTTGTCAGCCGTGACCTAGATCTGTGGGCGTATGCCAGGGGTGTCATGCTGGGCTTCTCCCGCCCCGGAACGCCTACAGACAATGCGTACATCGAAGCGTTCAACAGCCGCCTGCGGGCAGAGTGCCTGAATGCCTCGTGGTTCCTCTCCATGGCCGATGCCCGGGAGCGGATCGAAGACTGGAGGAGAGATTACAATGAGACCAGACCGCATACTGCGCTCGGCGGCTTGACCCCGAGCGCCTTCGCCCGACAAACTTACCTAGCCCGGAAAGTTGCATAGACCGTGGATCACATATGGGGGCAGGTCCACCAGGACCGGAGAGTCTCACATGATCTGGTCCAACTTCTGGGATGCAGCCAGGGTCTTCCGCTCCTTTCCCAGCTAGAGAAAATACCGCGGAAAACTCTAACCCAAACTGATCCAGCGTTAAGGTATCAGATCAACTGATTGCTGCTTAAGTCTATCCAACCCGTCTCGCTTTGGCGTTCAATCAGTAATTTGGCTGACGCAGAAGACAACTCCGCAAGACGCCCTGGCTCTTCAAGGATGATTTGCACGCTGCGGCGGAAGCTAGCTGCATCAACTGTTTCGGCAACGACACCAGCTGTTCCGAAGCCGATCTGCTCTGGTAGCGCTCCTGAAGGCATGACCAGACATGGCATTGCCCACGAGAGTGCCTCAGCGACAACACCAGATTGGCTGGCTTCCGTATACGGACACAGGAGCAGGTGGTGAGTGGAGTAAAGGGTCATTGTTCGCTCATTGGAAATCCATCCCAACTCTAGCTCAACTTGCGGCCACTCGGAGAAGGTATGTCTGATCTCAGCCTCAAGAGGGCCTGAGCCAGCAATGGTCAGCTGCCAACCGGGAGAGGTTCGCAGAGGAGCCAGAGCTTGACCGAGAAGATCGAGGCCTTTGTACGGGAGGAGACGGCCATAAAACAGAAACCGGATCGGATCGCCCGCAGTCGCGCAAAAAGGTAGGTGTGTACGTTTCGTTGGGTAAACAGACTCCAACGAGAGTACGGATATTTTGCTGCGCGTTGATGGAATTCTCTCAGTCACCCGCTGAGCGACACTCTTGGACAGTACTACGATCTGATCCGCGCTCTTGAGCAAGAGGTCCTGGGTGACACGCTGCCAAAGGGCGGCATAGTCGCCTGGATGCGGTTCGGCATCATGGGCCACATATGCCACTCGAATCCCAAGTCTCTGCAGAGCATAGATGAAGGGCCACGCGAACGGTGAGTTCATCGTAATGATAACGACGTCGGGCCTGAGCATTGCAAGTTCGTTGGCATGCATCCGGAGGCGTTTGGGGAGACGCCATCCTGCGTGCCAAAGGGTCGAGAGATGCGGCCGCTCAAGCGTCAGAATAGGCAGGCCGGTCGCCCTAAAGGACACCATGTCATCGTTGCTGTCGGCCAGCGACAGAAACACATCAACGGGATCCTGCGACGCTTTTAAATGCTGGGCCAGAAGCAGTGTGAACAGGGAGCCGCCCCCCCGGCGTCCCCAGTAATGAAGGACAACCCGAGGCCGGACGGATGCAACGCCGGGCGCGCGGTTATTCGACATGCTGCCTGATCCTAGCTTCCAGACCGAGGCCTGCCTGCAACTGCTCGAGGGAGAAGATGCGCTGGGCGGCCTCAACGGAGGCCGCACCGCGACGCGAAACCTCCTCATGGTTCCGAGCTGCGCCTTTCATGGCTTCGACGGCAGCCGTCAGGTCGGGTTCAGCCCATCGGGCCCCCGCAAGTTCGTAGCGGCCCGTGGCGTCGATCACAGGCACCAGAGTGACCGGTACAGGCCAACCGGTCTCTAGCGAAATATACTCGGCGGTCGCTGACCAGTCTGTCGAAATCACCGGAATGCCACGGAGCATGGCCTCAGCGGGCAACAGCCCGAAGCCTTCGGAACGGTGAAGCGAGACGAAAACATCAAGGCCCCGCCACCATTCCTCCATGCGCGCAGGCGGAAAATCTCCACTCAGGACCTCCACAGGGGGGCCATCGGTTGCCGCCAGGGTCTGCAGCTGCGCAAACATAGCGGGATCAGCGCCGACATCCCGAAGCTTGATAGAGAGCGTAACGGCATCCCCGTGCCTGAAAGCCTGACGATAGGCTTGCAGCACCGCCAGCGGGTTCTTGCGGGCCGCAGTGGAGCCAAGATCCATCGCGGCACCGAAGCGGAGTGTGCCGCTCTTGCCCCTGGGGGCCAGAGGAGCCTGCGCGATGCCGATCGGATAGCGTAGGAGCCTGACAGGAAGGTCCATATGGCGCGCGAAGGTCTCCGTGCAAAAACGGCTTGGGCCGGCCAAGGCATGGACCAGCCGCGATTGCTCGATCCAGCTCTCGGGCAGGACCTCCAGATCCCACACCCAGCAGCCGATCCGGAGCTTGTCGGCGAGCATCGGGCGGCCAATCAGGGTGAGCGCGTGCCCCACATTGGGAGGCTGGACCGCCAAAAGAAGGGTACCGGGCCCGGTCGAGGGCGGTGGCAGGTCGGGGAGAGGGATCATGCTCTTTTGAGCGAGATCCTTCGACAGGTCGATGGCGCTCACCCGGTATCCCCCGGCGATGAGGCCGTAGAGAAGTTGCCGCGCGGCCTCGCCGAGACCAGTCGGAGCGCTCAGAGCGCCTGCGACAATAAATGGCTCGGCTGGCTCCCGCGGCGTTTTCTCCGTCCAGGTTGCCTTTGAGCTCACAGCCGTGGTGGCCTTTTCATAGACACGCCTGCGGGCCTGTGCCGGAAACAGGCGCCAGATACGGTGAAGGAGCGGGAGCAGGCTGACCATGATAGATATTTGCAATAATCCTGCAGGCTGAGTTGACGAAGAAGAGGCTGGTGTTTACGACGCGCCAAACTGAAAGAGAAGGGCAGAATATGAGCGAGGGCAGCACCAAGATCCTCCCTGTTGTGATGTGTGGCGGTTCTGGCACCCGGCTGTGGCCAGCCTCCCGCGACAGCATGCCGAAGCAGTTCATCGATCTGCTCGGTGAGCGCTCGACCTTCCAAACCGCGGTTCAGCGTGTCACGGCGCCGCAGGTGTTTCTGCGCCCCACCATCATCTCCAGCAACGATGTGCGCTTCATCGTGGCCGAGCAGCTGGCCCAGATCGGGGCCGAGGCCGATATCATCCTCGAGCCCGTCCAGCGCGACTCCGCCGCCGCGATCGCCGTGGCCGCCTGCCATGCCGCCCGTCACAACCCGGAGACGATCGTGCTCGTCATCGCGGCCGACCACGTAATCGACGATCCGGCGGCCTTCGTGGCCTCCTGTGAGGATGCCATTGGGCCAGCCGGCCAGGGGCACATTATGACCCTCGGCGTGGTGCCGCAATACCCGGCGACCAGCTACGGCTACATCCAGCCTGGCAAGCCGATCAAGAACACCGATGCCTTCCGCGTCGACCGCTTCGTGGAAAAGCCGAATGCGGAAACGGCGCAGGGCTATATCGACCAGGGCTTCCTCTGGAACAGCGGCAACTTCCTGTTCCGCGCCGACGTGATGATCGAGGAGCTGGAGCGCTTCCAGCCCGAGATCCTGGCCGCTGCACGGGAGGCTCTCGAAACCGCGACCGTCGACCTCGACTTCATCCGGCTCAACGATGAGGCCTTCAAGAAAGCCCCGAAAACCTCCATCGATTATGCCGTCATGGAGCGCACGGAGCGGGCGGGCGTGGTGCCGGTGTCGTTCCACTGGTCTGATATCGGCTCCTGGGGCGCCCTGTGGGACGCCTCGCCGCGCGACGAGGATGGCAATGCCCTGCGCGGCAACGTGGAAGTGGTGGAGGCCCGCAACAGCCTCATCCACAGTGACGAGATCCTCACCACGGTCGTCGGCCTCGACGATGTGGTCGTGGTGGCCAAGCCGGACGCGGTGCTGGTGACCTCGCGCAGCCGCTCCGAACTGGTGAAGGACCTTGTGGTCGCCATGCGCGCCAAGGCGCGCCCTGAGGCCAGCGAGCACCACCGCATGTACCGTCCCTGGGGCTGGTATCAGCGCATCGACCACGGCACGCGCTTCCAGGTGAAACGCATCATGGTGAAGCCGGGCGGGCGTCTCTCGCTGCAAAAGCATCACCACCGCGCCGAGCACTGGGTGGTAGTCAAGGGCACCGCCGAGGTGACCGTGAACGAGAACGTGAGCCTGATCCACGAGAACGAGTCAGTCTATATACCGATCGGCGCTATGCACCGCCTCGTCAATCCAGGCCGCATTCCGCTTGAGGTGATCGAGGTCCAGGTGGGAAGCTACACCGGTGAAGATGACATCATTCGCGTAGAAGACATCTACGGTCGTTAAAGCCGATTGTACGGGTCGCAAATTGGCTCCGGTCTCAAGCAGGCCGGAGCTTTTTCGGACGCAGGGGCTCTTCGGAAGCGTCGGGCAGCTCAAGGAAGATCGTCATCAAGTGTCGTGGCTCTGACCTAACGGGACGGTCACGATTACCGGGCAATCATTGCGTTTTCCCTCGAACCTGACAGGGTGACATAGCCAAAGCTCAATGCCCTCGGTCTGCAGGGAGCTTCACCTCTATGCCAGTTGCGGCACGCTGAGGGGGGCATGCTGAGGCAGCGCGCTGGTGTGCCATCTGTCTGCGCGCCTTACCCTGAAGCAAGTCGTCGTAAGGCGACAGGCGGTCGCCCCTTACGAGCGTCACACGTGGCTGCTCCAATCCGTCCCTCGGGCAAAGTGTGCTAGGAACTCGTCGCGCTAGCCTCGAAGAGGATTTCGTGCGCATTGCGGCTCCCTCGATCGGGCGACCGGACGACAATAGTCCAGGTGTGGGAGGTCCCTGTGACTTAAGCCTCTTGTGGAAGCATGCCATCGGGCTTGAGTAGTTCACTTTGAGATGAGCAGTGCCGTGTATCAAGTGAAGCGGAGGCAGGCCATTGCATGAAGCTCCTGCTGGAATCTCACCGCCTAACGATCCGTCCTGAAAGTGTCCTCTTCCATGGACTCCGTTTACCACTAGGCAGGGGCCGTTTCGACCCGTAAGCTCCAATGTCTTGGATCTTCTGCCGTTTAGCTTTGGCTGCTCGACGGTGATCATCCTGGGTTTTAACCATAGCGCAGGCCTCATGCGCCGGTCCCATATTCTCCAGTGTATCAGCTCCTCCCAGCTCAAGTGCCCGGATGTGTTCCGCTATCCACCGCTCGCGCGCGCCATCGATCCTGCGATCACAAAGTATGCATGTGCCGCCGGTTTGGCGTCATTTTCCGGCGGGGAGTTGTAACCACATCTTCAACTTCGATGTAGGGCATAGCCCACCCTAGTCGTGTGATGAAGGATTGAGACGGTCGAGAGCGTCGACCGCCAAGGCCTCCTCATTGAGAAGGGCAATGACCTGCTGAAACAAGTGCTCCCATTCAGCGCGTAATGTTTCGCACGAGGTAATTAGATCCATGAGTTGGCGCTCCCGGTCAGGATTTGGTGGAGCCAGGTGCACACGCATTCCTAGGGAAGCGACCGTCAAAAGATTTCCGTTAGCGGGTGTGTGTTTCGATACTGCCTGAGGGCTAGAAGACAGGGGATGCTTTGTTGTCATCGGGAAATTTCCTTCACGAGGGACTTTCCTACCTGGGTGATCCACATGGCGCGGAAGATGCTGTGCCTGCAGCGTCGTTCCTACGCCTATGTTCTTACGACGAAGCCTACGCTGCTTAAAATTCATTGCAGCTCTTGGCGAGAACAGCGGAATACGCCACAACGAATGCCAACGGTTGTGCCCTTTACTGGCGCAATGGCCCTTCTGGAAAGCAGCATAGTTGGCGAGCTGAAACTGGAGTCGTCTTTGATCGAAAAACAATCACTTGATATATTTCATATCATTTTGGACTTGAGCTGTCAATATGAGATCAAGTGATTGTTCTGCGATCACGGGGTCCCAGATCCGTGCTGCACGCGCGTTCTTACGATGGAGTGCTGAGGAGCTTGCAGCGCGAGCTCAGTTGGGGGTTGCCACAATTCGACGTGCAGAGGCTCAGGATGGTCCTGTCGCCATGACGCTGGCCAATGCAGGTGCTATTCAGCGTGCGTTTGAGACTGCCGGTATCCAGTTCATTCCAGAAAACGGCGGTGGGCCTGGTGTGCGACTGCGCCATCCAATCCAAGACGGTCCTAGCAAAGATCCAAACTCGTATCGCCGGGGCTCAACCAAATTCGGCTAAAGCGCCAGGTCTGGTCAGAAAGCGTGATGGCTCAGATGCATCCTCTTGCACCAGCTAAAGTCCAGAGGTGACTTAAACAGATCAGAATTACACTATGGTGTAGGATCAGGGGCGCAGACAGCCGAGACTTCAGACCGTTGCTAACGAGATCGCCATCTCAAATGTGCGCACTTCACCTGGACCGATCAGAGCGATGCCTGGCTTCTCAGCGAACTCACCAATGAAGTTTTCGGGGTCGGCATAGCCATGCCAGGGCTCGATGCAAATGAATCCTGCCCCAGGTTTTGTCCAAATGCCCAAGTGAGGCAATCCTGGAAAGGCGACGCGGATTGAGCGCTGACCTGGCACCCCGTAGGACAAAAGCTGGCTATTGAGCTGATCGAACACAATCGCGCCTGTATCAAACAAATGATCGCCCAGAACCAGCCGATTCCCAGTCACCGGTGTGGGGTGTGGGGTTGTCTCAATCAGGCCATCGCGAGACCGCCGTGTCGGTTCAGGCTCTGGAACCTCGAAGCGGATCTCGTGTGCCTCGCGCGCGCCGTCATAGGGCAACGGCCAGCGGAATGCGGGATGGAAGCCGAAGGATACTGGCATAACAGGGCGCCCAGCATTCATGACTACGGCTTGCACAAGAAGGGTAGAGCCTTCGAGGCCGTAGATCACATCGAGCCCGAACTCGAAAGGATATTGCGCCCTGGTTGCCGCATTTGCGGAGAGGCGAAAATGACAGAACGCTTCACCCTTGGTGATCACCCCAAATAAGGAGGTGCGAGCAAAGCCATGCTGCTTCAGACCGTACTCTTGACCCATGATTCGCGCGCGATCGTTGCGCACCCGCCCCACAATGGGAAACAGGAGGGGAGATTTTCCAGTCCAAATAGCTGGGTTCCCGTCCCAGAGGAGATCGTGACCGTTTCGATCACGCAGGCGTACTAATTCCGCCCCCATCGTTGAAATCTGGGCTTCCAGCTCCGAACAGGCGATCGTAACCAACATGAAATCTTCGCACTCCTGATGCAGGAACAAAATTCTGGCTGAATCCACTCCGGAAGCAAGTCACGGATGCGGTGACCGCGATGTTTCGAGCAAAGATCAGCAATACGTCCAGCACCAGAGGTTCCCAGTTTGCCAGCATACAGCGACCGACCTGGGTTCGAAAGTTCGCGGGACGGGCAGCATGCCGACCCGGTCGGGAGTGGACCGACGCTGAGACGCTGGGTCACTCGATCTGCTCCAGTGTCTGCTGTGCCTCTCGAAGCAAAGCCCGAAGCGCCCGCCGTGTCTCGATCGCTTCCCGCGTGTACAGCCCATTTTTAAGAGCGTTGCGGTTGCCGATCGGAGCGCCCGACCCGGCGGCTCCACCGTGCATTCGGCAACGCTCTTTGCCATTGACCGCAGGGGCTCGGCAGCACCCGCCGGTGCGAGTTTTAGCCCTGCATCGGGGAGCCTTAAGCATCGCCAATCGGCTCATTGGAGCCTCGGCCCAAAGGTTGCTCGATCAGCTCATTGGCCCCGCCAAGGCCAATCGGGATCACTGGGCTTGACGTGAGTGCCGGGATCCTTGGCTCGTGAGCGGGCCTCTTGTGCTTTCGTGGCGGCTTGGCTTCCACGCTGCCAACGATGGCTTGACCACCAGACTGGACATTCACGGCCCCGACATTCACCTGTGGGGCTCCCTTGCCACGATGCCGGTTCAAACCATCGAGTTGCTGGAGGTAGATAGCCAGGAACTTGGACGCAAGGCGCAGATTGACCTCAGCGCCCGTCACATTAGCGCCTGCTTCTGCCGCTCGCTTGAGACATTCCATCGCTGCATTGTGCGTGCCAACCATCTGGCTCGCCAACAGTCCCTCGAAAATGTCCTGGGGCTTCATTTCATGAAGGACGGCAAGTGCAGCCACAGCCCTAGAGCCATCCTCGTCTTCAGATAGTGGGAACCATAGCGCTTCGACCACTTGCCTGAGAAGGCCGATCTGTACATCGTCGTTGCTGGTGCCAAAGATAGCGCCGAGGTTGGAAAGCGCGTTCTGAAGGGATTTGTTTTCGCTAAGCTGGCTCACGTTCCGTCTCCATAGGTTCGTTCAACGTCCACCAGATGTACCGCGTCATAGGAGTAGTGCGGCAGAGGCCAATGAAAACGGCCAAGTCTCATAACAGTGGATAAATCCCAATGCGACTGGGATGGTCACGCCGATGTTACGGGGCGACATGAGCAACCGTAGTGGCATCCTGCGGCCTTTGCATGGGGTTGATTTTCGAAATTTTTTGTCTTGGTGCCAGCTGGCCTTCGTCATGGAGTAGTGGCCCGTCCGCGCGGCACGAGAGAACTTTCATGTTCAAATGCACCAGAGCACACCTTCACCATGGAATTTTGCTCACCCGTCGGGGAATGAGAGCAATCACTCGTATCTCCGAACCAACCTCATGGGGTGTGCGAGATTGGCTGAACGACCCAATCGCCTCAAGCTCATTCCTCGCCAGCAAATCGAAATCCGTTTGGGCAGCCACAAGGCGACGCTGACATCGATCGCGTTGCGGATATCAGCGGCCGAAGGTGGTCTCTGATCAAGACTTCGTCTGAGGCTTCAATCTTAACAGGCGGGGTCCCCTTGTTGGGAGGGGCCACGCTTGTTGGACGAGTTCGGCGGATCAACGATGATCTCCGTCGAAAAATCACGGTTCTCCCCGGCCGGGATCATCACGATCCCGGGCTTGTCCTTAAACTCGCCTGCAAACCCAACGGGGTCGGCATAGCCCTGCCAGGGCTCGATGCAGACATAGCCCGCCCCAGGCTTCGTCCAGATGCCGAGATGCGGCATATCCGGAAATGACACCGAAAGGGAGCGGCGACCGGGAACGCCATAGCGCACCGTACGGCTCTTGAGTTCGCTCCAGACAAGTGCTCCATCCTGAAACAGGCCATCATGCAGCGGCAGGCGGTCGCCTTGTAGGGGAGATGGACGCGAAGCCTCTCCAACCAATCCCTCCGCCAGCGTGTGCAGGGAGGCTGCCTCCGCCTTTTCAAAGCGGATCTCATGCGCCTCGCGCTTGCCGCCATAGGGCAGGGGCCAGCGCAGGGCTGGATGGAAGCCGAATGAGACCGGGATTGCTCGGTTTTCCAGATTGAAGACGGATGCAGTGAAGACCAGCCGGGCACCATCGACCCGGTAGGTCACGTCGAGCCTGAAATCGAAGGGATATTGCTCGCGCGTCTCGTCGCTCGCGCTCAGGCGGAGGCGGCAGCTCTCAGTGCCGGCATCGACGATGTCGAACGTGGATGCGCGGGCAAAGCCGTGCTGTTTCATGGAATAGGGGCGGCCCTCGATCAGAGTCCGGTCATCGCGCAGACGGCCAACGATGGGAAAGAGAAGAGGAGAGCGTCCGGTCCAGAACGTAGGTTCTCCATCCCACAAAAGGTCATGACCTGCTTCATCTTGAAGCGCCACCAGTTCGGCCCCAAGTCCGACAATTTGAGCCTTTAGGTGAGAGTTCGAGAGGGTTATGCGCATAGAGAGCCAGCCTAATTGGCAAGGAGAAATCTGTTAAATGAGACCCTACAGATATGCGGCTCTTGGGCAATGGATAGTTGGGCAGTGGTTGTAGTTGCTGGACGAGCCAGTGCTGCTCCGGATGATCTTTTGGCTCTCTTGCGAGTTGTGCTCCCTCTAGGGTTATTTCGAGGGAACAAGGCTGGATGGAATCCAATGGAGACATGCTCGACTGCCTGATCGTCGGCGGTGGACCGGCGGGCTTGACGACGGGGCTTTATCTGGCGCGGTTCAAGCGCCGTTTTCTGATCGTCGACAGCGGCACGCCGCGGGCGGCTTGGATTCCGACCAGCCACAACATTCCCATGTTCGCGGACGGCATTTCCGGCAAGGATCTCTTGGGCCGGGCGCGCGCCAATCTGGAGCAATACGGCAAATGCATCCGGGCAGGGCGGGTGACGGGCTTGAGCAAGCAGCCGGACCGCTTCATTGCCATGGTCGAGGACGATGAGGGCGGCACCAGCCAGATCTCGGCCCGGCGGGTGGTACTGGCGACCGGCGCGGTCGATATCGAGCCCGACCTGCCGGACGTGCCCAATGCCGTGCAGCGCGGATTGGTGCGCTATTGCCCCATCTGTGACGGCTTTGAATCCCGCGACCGTAAAATCGCTGTCATCGCCTATGGCGCTCACGGCATCGGCGAGGCCGTGTTCATCGCCCGCACCTATTCTGACGACGTTACGCTGCTCACCCTGGGCCAGCCTCTTGAACTGAATGCCGACCAATGGTCCAAGCTCGACGAGCACGGCATCAAGGTGGTCGAAACGCCTGTCCAGTCCCTCGACATGGAGAACGACAGGATCTCCGCGCTCCATTCAGGGGGCAAGGAGCATCGCTTCGATGTGCTCTATTCGGCGCTGGGCCTGAAGTACCGATCAGACCTCGCGCTGGCCTTGGGCGCCGAGCACGATGCGACAGGCAGCCTCACCGTCGACAGTCACTGCCAGACGAGCGTGAAAGGGCTGTATGCGGCGGGCGATATCGTGCGCGGCCTCGATCAGATCGTCGTGGGCATGGGGCACGCCGCCCATGCCGCCACGCATATTCACAACCACTGCGAACTGCCGACGGAGGATGAGCCGGGCGGCGCCTGATCGAGGTCAGGTAAGAGCCTTCGCAACCAGGGGCAGGCTCACATCCATGCGGTAATCCACCGAGGAGTGGTTGTCGGGGAATTCCTCATAAACGTGCGCGATGCCGGCGGTCTCAAGTTTCCGGTGCAATTGGCGCGAGCCATAGACCATGTTGTACTGATCGATGTCGCCGCAATCGATGTAGAAGGCCTTCAGCTTGCGCAGGTTGTCCTGGCATTGCGTGTCATCAACCATGCGCAATGGGTCCCAGCGCAGCCAGTTCGCCCAACGCTCCTCGATCATCTCGCAGGTGTGCAGATCCACCGGAAGACGAATACCGCAAAATTGGCTCGGATCAGGATCGAAGCTCGCGGCCTGCGCGAGGATCATCAGCACATGCCAGTCCTGATCCTTGGCCTTCGGGCCTTTGGCGAACTTGTCGAGGAAGGTCTCGACGGACATGCCATAGCCCGCGAGGTGGCGCAGCGCGCCTGCGAACTCGCCGAGATGGTAGAGATATTCAAAACCCACATCCCCGGAGTGAGAGGCCGCCGCTGCCCACACCGAGCCGCCATGGCGCATGGCATGGACAAGAGAGCCATAGCCGCCTGAACTCTTGCCGAACACCCCGCGCCGCCCGTCTCCGCCGCAGCCGAAGCGGCTCTCGACGCAGGGCAGCATCTCGCGGATGAGGAAGGTCTCCCACGGGCCCATGGCGGCGCTGTCGACATATTGGTTGCCGCCGAGGCGGGTGAAGCAATCGGGAAACGCGACCATCACCGGAGGCATAGCCCCCGTGCCGATCAGGCGATCGAGCCGCTCAGGGACGTTCTCGCCGTAGTTCTTCCAATTGGTGTGGCCAGGCCCGCCCGCCGTATAGCCCACGAGGTCTACGAGAAGAGGGAGGCCGCGGCCGTCATGGCCTGCCGGGACATAGACGTCGACCCGCCGCATTGTGGGATCGCCGAGAAGATTGCCTTTCAGGCACTCGCTGTCGATCCGGAGGGAGTGCACCACGCCTTCCGGCACGTTGTGGTCCTTGCGCATCGCTGTTCCTCGTTGCTCATGGGGCGGACATTGGGAGAGGACAGATGTGGCCGTCCAATAGGCACTTGTCCAGAAATGGAGCTTTTGCAGCAGTTAATAAGTCATTTGAGGCGCTAGCTTTCCCTCCGGGCCTCGCACTAGGGTGCCACCTCAAGCGCCATAGTCTGGGGGAATAGAACATGAGCGATAGTTTCCTGCCTAAATGGACCTTGAAGACCGAGGGCACCATCATGCCCGATGAGCGGCTTCCGACAGGCCAAATGGTCGTCGTAGGCCTGCAGCATGTGGTGGCCATGTTTGGCGCCACCGTGCTGGCGCCCATCCTGATGGGCTTCGATCCCAATGTCTCGATCCTTTTCTCCGGCCTCGCCACCCTGATCTTCTTCTTCGTGGTCGGCGGCCGGGTGCCGAGCTATCTCGGCTCGAGCTTCGCCTTCATCGGCCCTGTCTTGGTGGCAACCGGCGCCTCGGTCGGCAGCCCGAACCCGAACATTCCTCTGGCACTCGGCGGCATCATTGCGGCGGGTGCGCTCTATTTCATCATCGGCCTCATCGTCCAGATGGCAGGGCACCGCTGGATCGAGAAGCTCATGCCGCCGGTGGTCACCGGCGCCATCGTGGCCGCCATCGGTCTGGTGTTGGCCCCGATCGCGATCAACAGCGCCTCGGGCGTGACCCCGGATAATGCCGACGGTTCCAACTTCGCCCGCTGGATCGCGCTCGCGACGGCGCTCTCGGTCGGTATCGTCGCGGTTTATGCGCCGGGCATGTGGAAGCGCTTGCCGGTGCTGCTCGGCGGCGCCATCGGCTATCTGGTTTATTACATCTTCGCGAACCACCTGGGCTACGGCACAGCCATCGACTTCACGAAGATCCGCGAGGCTGCCTGGTTCGGCCTGCCGACCTTCCAGAGCCCTGTGTTCGACATGCGTGCCATGAGCCTCATCGCGCCTGTCGCGATCATTCTCGTCGCGGAGAACCTCGGGCACATCAAGGCCATCGGTGCCATGACGGGACGCAATCTCGATCCCTATCTGGGACGCGCGTTCATGGGCGACGGCCTTGCCACGATGCTTTCCGGTTCTGCCGGCGGTACAGGCATGACGACCTATGCCGAGAACATGGGCGTGATGGCGGTGACCCGCATCTATTCGACGCTGGTCTTCCTCATCGCCGCGGGTTTCGCTCTTCTGCTGGGCCTGTCGCCGAAATTCGGCGCCTTCATCGGCACGATTCCGGGGCCTGTGCTCGGTGGATTGTCCATCGTGGTGTTCGGCCTCATCGCAGCAACGGCCGGCCGCATCTGGGTGGAAAACCGGGTCGATTTTTCGAACCCGCGCAACCTGATCACGGTGGCGGCAGCCTTGATCCTGGGCGCCGGCAACTTCAAGCTGAATGTTGCAGGCTTCACCCTTGATGGCATTGGCACGGCAACGTTCGGAGCGATCATCCTGTACCATATCCTGAACATGGGATCTCAGCGCGCCAACGAGGTTCCGCGCGCCTAAGGCCTTGCAGGAACACGTCTCTGGAGCCCGCGTTGAGCCATCAACGCGGGCTTTTCTTTGTTCAAAGGAACGGAGCCCGCATCGCTTTTTCAAAGAAGGGATGGTGCGATGAGTTCCGAACAGAAGCAGACGCTTCCGCCGCAGGTGCAGGACCGGCAGCCCGGACACGAGACCGAGATGAACCCGAGACCCGATTACGAGCCGCGCTATCCGGGCAGCAACCGGATGAAGGGAAAGACGGCTCTCATCACCGGTGGCGACAGCGGTATCGGTCGCGCGGTGTCTGTGCTTTTTGCGCGCGAGGGTGCGGATATCGCTATCGTCTATCTCAATGAGAACGAAGATGCGCAGGCCACCAAACAGCTCGTGGAGAGGGAAGGGCGCAGGTGCCTGGCCATCGCTGGCGATATCGGTGATCCGGCCTTTTGCCGTTCCGCCGTCGATCAGGTGGTCCAGCAGTTCGGCAAGCTCGATGTGCTCGTCAACAACGCGGCCGAGCAGCATCCCAAAGGCGATATTTCCGAGATCCCGCCCGAGCAGATCGAGCGCACCTTCCGCACCAACATTTTCGGCTATTTCTACATGACGCAGGCGGCGATGCAGCATTTGAAGCAAGGGGCCGCCATCATCAACACAACATCCGTCACGGCTTACCGCGGCAGCTCGGAACTTCTCGATTACAGCGCGACTAAGGGCGCCATCGTCGCCTTCACACGTTCCCTGGCGCAGAAGCTCGCGGAGCAGGGAATCCGTGTGAACGGGGTCGCGCCCGGCCCGATCTGGACGCCTCTCATCCCGGCGACCTTCCCGGCCGAGAAGGTGAAGAGCTTCGGCGCGAATACGCCTCTCAAGCGCCCCGGTCAGCCAAATGAGGTGGCTCCGTCTTACCTCTTCCTGGCCTGCGAGGATGCTTCCTACATCACAGGCTCGATCCTGCATCCCAATGGTGGGGACGCGACGGAAACCTGAAACAGAAAAAGGCGGCTCAAGCGAGCCGCCTTTTTTGAAGTCTGGAGCCGTTCAACGACGGCGACGAACACGTAACGGGATCGGAGCGGGAGCCTGCACCGTCAGCGCGAAGAAAAGCAGCACAGCGGACAGGGATGCGCCGATCAGGAATACGACTTCTGCAATTTGGGCTTGCGAAGCGACGCCGGTGACGGCCGCAAGCAAAGTAAGAACCGCAAAAAGAATAAATGCACGAAGGGCAACGGAACGGGTCATCGACATATCTCCCAAGTGTTCTGAAAAACGTGCCTAGGAGTGCTGAGTTCCATACTGGGTGCTCTTACGCAGAATACTTATGTCGAGCTTCCCCGTATCTTAGACACATAGCTTTTTCGCGGAACCGCACAGCCGCGCTTGGCGTTGTTTCAGCGTCATCAGCTCAAAGCTGATTATAAATCTTAGCGAGGTAACACCATGCTCGGTTGGGCTGTCACTTTTCTCATCATCGCGCTCGTCGCAGCTCTGTTCGGTTTTGGCGGCATTGCCGGTACGGCCGTCGAGATTGCCAAGCTGATCTTCTTCGTTGCGATCGTGCTCTTCGCCATTTCGGCTGTCATCGGCCTTCTGCGCGGAAGAAGCCCCATGTAACGAGGTCTTCCCTGGCTTTAAGAAAACGCCGCCCACTGGGCGGCGTTTTTCGTAGATAGGAGGCAGTTCAGCCTTGAAGGGCTGCGCGGGTCATGCTGTCGGGGCCCAGATCGTCCATGTCGTCCACGTTCAGGGTAGCCGCCAGCCGAAGGCGGGCCCGGTTGACGCGGCTCTTGATGGTGCCGATGGCGCAACCGCAAATGCTGGCGGCTTCCTCATAGGAGAAGCCGGAGGCCCCGACCAGAAGCAACGCCTCGCGCTGATCGGACGGAAGCTGGGAGAGGGCCTCTCGGAAATCCTCGAAATCAAGATGTGAGCCCTGCTCGGGCTGAATCTTCAGCCGGCTCGCGAAAGAGCCGTCGGGGTCTTCGACCTCACGCCGACGCTTTCTGTACTCGGAATGAAAAAGATTGCGCAGAATCGTGAAGAGCCAGGCATTCAGGTTTGTGCCGGGCTCGAAACGATGAAGATTGGAAAGAGCGCGGAGGAGGGTGTCCTGGACAAGGTCGTCTGCCCTGTCGACCTGACCTGAGAGCGAGATGGCAAAAGCGCGTAGGCCGGGAACGGCGGCTAGCAGAGCCTCTCGCAGGTCAGGCTCCGGGGTCATTGCGCCCCATCCTTCTTTTTGTCGAGCTGGTCCAATAATTCCTTGAAGCGGTCCGGAACGGGCTGCTGCATCAATTCATCATACATGGCGCGCAATTGATCGCCGATACGTTTCTGACTGCTGCTATCGAGTTTTGCATCGGTTCCAAGCCTGTCATCGAGTGATGAGCCCGGGAGCGCCCGAGCCAGCTTGTTACCCTTGTCACCTGTCATCTGATTCCCCTTGCTACCCCATATATTATTAAGGGATAGCCAACCTTGGCAGTAGCTCTATACTCATTTTCGAGCAATAACGCTTGTTGTTGAGCACAGTTCCAGAAATGGAACTTTTGCAGCTTTGCAGCGTTGAATGGACCATCGGTACAACGATTCATAAGCACTATAAGGGGAAGCGAATGTCGACAGCTCAGCTTGTCGTCCAGCACTTACCATACCTTCGTCGCTACGCACGCGCTCTCACTGGCAGCCAAATGGCTGGCGATGCCTATGTGGCCGCAACGCTTGAAACCTTGGTGAGCGAACCCGAGACCATCGGGCCTTCCGGCAATGTCAAGGTTGAGCTCTTCCAGGTTTTCACGCGCATCTGGAATTCGCTCTCCGTCAACGGGCGCAGCGAACAAATTCAACGCGATCTTCCGGCGGAAGTTCGGTTGGGCCAGATCACCCCGCTTCCCCGCCAGGCTTTCCTCCTGTCCTGCCTTGAGGGCTTTGGAGAGGAAGAGGTCGGTCAGATCCTCGATGTGGATACCAAAACCGTGCGCGAGCTCGTCGACGAAGCCGGCCGTGAACTGGCTGCCGACATGGCCACGGACATCCTCATCATCGAGGACGAGCCCCTGATCGCCATGGATCTGGAGGCCTTGGTCGAAGGCCTCGGCCATAATGTGACGGGTGTCGCCCGGACCCGCACGGAAGCTGTCAAGCTCGCTTCCACCAAGCAGCCGGGCCTGATCCTGGCTGATATCCAGCTTGCCGACGGCAGCTCCGGTCTCGACGCGGTCAACGACCTCCTGAAGTCGTTTGAGGTGCCGGTAATCTTCATTACCGCCTATCCGGAACGCTTCCTCACCGGTGAGCGGCCGGAGCCGGCCTTCCTCATCGCCAAGCCCTTCCAGCCGGCGAACGTCTCGGCTGTCATCAGCCAGGCGCTGTTCTTCCAGCAGAGCGCCAGGCGGCGTGAGCCGCGGGCTGCAACGGCCTGATCAGCTGATCAGGTATGCTCAAGTAATCGCCCGGCTTTCGAGCCGGGCTTTTCTTTTGTCACGTTGTAATCGGCATAAAAAAAGACGGGCTTCAAAGCCCGTCTAAAGGTGCCGGCCAATGCACAAGGGGAATGCGGGGAGGACCAGGAGGCCGGTGCTTAAAGAACGCTGCTTGGAAAATAAAGGTTCCCACCTTTTTTCTTGGAATATCCTCTAGGGATGCGCAGGAACATCAAAGATAAGGTCGCGTTGTTTTCTCGAATGGTTCAGCTAAGCAGCGGGAGACAGGGATGCTCCTTACGTCCTCGAGATTCTACGTTCTGACTGGAGCCGCCCTTTTGGCCGGTGGCATTGCCTTCGCGGATACGGGCTTTGCCCCACTCAAGTCGCCGCATGATTTCCTCAGGTCGGCGCTGTTTCAAGACCGGGTCGCGTCCAAGGGTGACCGGTTGGCGGCAGTGCGCCCGGCTGAAGTCCAGGCAGGCGTTTCCATCGTCGAGATCGTTGGTCTTGAGCGTGCCACCGTCATTCTGCGCGGAGACGACGGCAAGGTTCTTTACCGGTCGGATCCGCGATCGGGCGTGACGGCAATCTCGAAGAATATGGATCTTCCGGCTCTCACCATGAAGGACGAGATGCAGGTCCCGTCAGTCCAGCATTCGCCTGCCGTGCGCGAAGGCGTAGAAGAGCCACGTAAGCCGAAACGGAAGAATACTGTCGGCTGCGTGGCGGATGTGAGCCCTCTCGTAAGAGCTAGCGCCAATCGAATGCCGAGCCTGTGCCTCGCATCGCTAGATAAGCCCCTGTCGTGAGACAGCAAGGCGTGTCTTCATTCCTCTGACAATATCTGGATAGGCTCAGAGAGATGGTAGGCTAAGGTATGCATAAGGTATTTCGAGCGTTTTCAATGAATATTCGTTCATAATAAAACTTTGTAATGCTGATTATCGGCTCGCCATCCTAATGGGGTGGATTTTGGAACGTCTATAAGGTTGCTGCGTTTTGCTCTCGCGCAATTTGGCGCTTATCGCGATTCATTGGATACCCAGGAGAATATCACGATGCTGAAGAAGCATATGGCAGCTTGCCTTGTCGTGACAGCTTTCGCGGCTGCGCCCGCTTTCGCTCAGACATCCCCGTCGGCTCCGACTGACCGTCCGACAGCCTCGGGCTCCGGAGCGGCGACCTCGGGTTCTCCGGCCATGCAGCCGGGCGCGTCTGGAACGCCGTCCACGAGTCCCTCAACGGCTGCGCCCGCCAACTCATCTGCGATGAACCAGGGTGGCTCGCAGGGGCAGTTCATGACCCAGATGCAGATGGGCCAGATGATGGCTTCTGATCTGATCGGCACCCGTGTCGTCAGCACCAACAACGAATCCATTGGCGACATCAACGATGTCATCATGGATCGCAACGGCAAGATCATGGCTGCTGTGGTCGGCGTGGGCGGCTTCCTCGGCATCGGCGAGAAGGATGTGGCTGTTCCGTTCGAGGCACTGGAATTCGCCAATGATCAGCAGGCCAATGCCATGGACAACAACGCAGCGACCACTGGCTCAACTGCAACGGGCCAAGGCTCGGCTGGCGCTACGTCGAACTCGAATATGGCCACGAACAACGCTCCGGCGGCCAATAGCGGAGCGGCTTCCTCCAACAACGAGCCGGATCGCGTCGTGCTTCGCATGACGAAGGCTGAACTCCAGGCTGCTCCAGCCTTCAAGGCGAATGGCGATAATAGCGCGAACCGTTCGAACACCGGGGCGACAGGTGCTGCCGGAACGGGCGGCACTGCGCCCCAGCAGTAATCGTCTCGCAAAGCAATCGCTTGGCGGCGCCTCGGTTTTGGGGCGCCGTTTCGTTTGAGGGGTGAACCGAAACGGCAAAATAAAAGGCGCAGTCACGAATGACTGCGCCTTTAAAGGTGCCAGTCCGAGGGGGCGTTCGGACCGGTTGCTGACATAACGCAGTTCATAGGGAGGGGGTTCCCAACTTTTTTCAGAAAATTTGCGACGCCCCTTGAGGCGAAGTTTCGCCCCCAGAGGAACCGGGGCGTTTCGGGCACGTTGCCGAAGCAAGATAGATGCGGAGATGACAATGACTGCGACCAACGAATTGGATGCGGCCCTGTGCCAGGAGGAGCTGCCCGACGAGTTCGCCCGGCTCGCTTCAAGCTCCTCTCCTTATGAAAAGCCGAATGTCGCGTGGTTGCTCAGTGGCATCGTTTCGACCTGCCATCAGGATGAAGTCACATGCCCCCTGATGCTGAGGAGGCACTTGGTGGTGCCTGCTTGGTACCCGGGCTTTACCCCGGCCATTCAGCACCACTCGTAAGTTTAAAACCGTTTCAGGCTTGTTCGTTTGATGACCGATGCATCCTTGAACTTCCACGTGCACGACACTGTCGCTGTTCTCTTACACCCCAGCGTCGTTCCGGTAATTGATGTCTTTCGCTCCATCGGTTGCCTCGACGACCAATACGATTTGGCTTTGCTCGATGGCCCCGAACAGGCCCTGTCCGCTTATGTGGAGCCCTCTGCCGCCAAAGGTATTGTGTCGGATGCGCTGCTTCTGGCCTTTGCGCTTACGCGGCAGAGAGGAGGAGCATTCGAACACCGGCAGGTTCGATCACGGCACGCGACCATCGACGAATATTGCCTCATGGCTCTCATCGGCGCTTCGCGGCAGCCATCTTCCGATGTTGCCCGGGAGGCCGCGATGCTTCTTAGCGTCTCGCCTCTCGACCTTCTGTCTGCGCTTGCTGGAGAACTGGCGCGCCACATCGATTTTGGAACGATCACGTTCCCAATGCCAAGTCTCGGCGAATTCAGGGCGATCATCGGGGTCGAAGGTGAGCGGATGGATGCCATCGTCGAGGCCTTCGTCAGCCCTGGGCGGAATTTCAGCTTCTGAACTATATTCTTCTTTGCAAGGTTACATAAGTAAAGGGGCCGCTTGGCGGCCCCTTTTCATGTGGCTTTCAGGTAGATTACTCCTGGTTGCCACGTGTGTTGCCCGAGGCCTGACCGCCCTTACGGCCTGCCTCGGAGGCAAGCTCGCGATCCTGGGAGAAAGATCTTTTCTCTGCCGGGACGCTCTTGCCGCCTTTACTTGCAATTTCGCGCTGACGATCTGAATCCATGGATGCGAAACCGCGCTTAGAAGTCGAACCACTGGGCGCCATCTTATGCCTCCTTTACGAATTGTGTTCGTGGTTGAACAACCACTCGCAAAATCGATGGTTCCGACAAGGAAGGCGGAACCTTTGCAAAAAATTCTCCATGAAAAAAATCAATGTCCCAGAAGAACGTATTCCGGTTGATTGGCTCATTGAAATAATGGCTATGCTTTGTTGCTTGCACCTTCTCAGGCGCGGGGTGCGACAAGTTGACTATGCATAGAAGAAAGGCAATTTTATTTAAGAAGTTAACCTGATTATTGCGTCAATATTTCGGCCCGGTTGAGTCTAGTACGGAGTCTGGCAAGGTTCCCGGATGTCGAGCAGACGGCTAATTCGCAAGCAGTGTGGGCCTATTATTCTATGAACGTCTTCTCATGACGCTATGGCCAGTCATGTTCGACTCTGAGATTTTCCTCTCCTTCATTGATTGACTCGAATGTGAAGCCGCAGCTCAAAGGCTTTGTTTTATGGGATTTGAGGGCCTAAGGGGGCACCGGGCGGTTTTCCGGAGGCTCCTGCCCGGTGTATGAGATCTCTAGCCACGAATGACGAGAGGGTAAGGATGACCTACGACGACAACAACGTGTTCGCTAAGATCCTCAGGGGCGAGCTGCCGTGCCACAAGGTCTATGAGACCGAGCATGTCTTGGCTTTCATGGACATCATGCCCCGCGGCGACGGCCATGTGCTGGTCATCCCCAAAGCGAAGTCTCGCAACATCCTCGACGTGAAGCCCGACGATCTCGCGGAGCTCTCGAAGGCGGTCCAGGTGGTCGCTCGCGGTGTGAAGGATGCATTCTCGGCTGATGGCCTCACGATCCAGCAGTTTAATGAGAGCGCCGGCGGGCAGGTGGTGTTTCACCTGCATGTCCACGTCATTCCGCGCTTCGAAGGCGTGCCGCTGAAGCCCCATACAGGCCAGATGGAAGCCAACGACAAGTTGGCTGAATTTGCCGAAAAGATCCGCGCGGCCTTGCAGGCCTGAAGCGAGAAGCAGAAAGCGGCCCTTGGGCCGCTTTTTGTTGCTCTTACTCCGCCCAGTCGAGGGAGCGGGAAACGGCCTTGTCCCATTCCGCATTGAGGCGGCTGCGGCGGTTTCCGTCCATGGCCGGGGTCCAGCGCTTGTCGATGGCCCAGTTGCGCACGAGATCGTCCGTTCCTGCCCAGAAGCCGACGGCGAGGCCCGCGGCATAGGCGGCGCCGAGCGCCGTTGTCTCGATCACCTTCGGGCGCACCACCGGCACGTCGAGAATGTCGGCTTGAAACTGCATCAGCAGCTCGTTCACCACCATGCCGCCATCCGTGCGCAGCTCCTTGACCGCGATGCCGGTGTCCTTGGCCATGGCCTCCAGCACCTCGCGGGTCTGGAAGGCGGTGGCCTCGAGCGCCGCGCGGGCGATGTGCGCCTTGGTGGCATAGCGGGTGAGACCGCCGATGAGGCCGCGCGCATGGGAGTTCCAGTGCGGCGCATAGAGGCCCGAGAAGGCCGGCACGATGGTGACGCCGCCGTTGTCCTCGACGCTGCGCGCCAGGGTCTCGATTTCCGAGCTTGCCTGGATCATCCCGAGATTGTCGCGCAGCCACTGCACCAGAGCGCCAGCGATGGCGATGGACCCTTCTAGCGCATAGACCGGCTTTGCGTCGCCGAACTTGTAGCCCATGGTCGTGAGCAGGCCGCATTTGGAAGGGTAGGGCGTCTCGCCGGTGTTCATGAGCATGAAGCAGCCGGTGCCATAGGTGTTCTTGGCCTCGCCCTGCTCGAAGCAGGCCTGGCCCACGAGGGCTGCCTGCTGATCGCCGAGGATGCCGGCAATCGGCACGCCCACCAGATCGTCCTTGGCGACGCCGTAGACTTCGCTCGAAGACTTGATCCGTGGCAGGCAGGCGTGGGGGATGTCGAAGAGCTTCAGGATCTCCTCGTCCCAGTCCAGGCTCTGAAGATTCATGAGCTGCGTGCGGCTGGCATTGGTCACATCGGTGATGTGGCAGCCATCGTTCACGCCGCCTGTGAGATTCCAGACGAGCCAGGTATCGATATTGCCGAACAGCACGTCACCGGCTGCGGCCTTCTCCCGCGCGCCGGGAACGTTGTCGAGCAGCCACCGCAGCTTGAGACCGGAGAAATAGCTCGCGAGCGGAAGGCCCGTCTTGGCGCGCAACCGATCGTGCCCGCCGTCCTTCGCGAATTCCTCCACGATGGAATCGACGCGGGTGTCCTGCCAGACGAGCGCATTGTGGAGCGGCTTGCCCGTGCGCTTGTCCCAGATCAGCGTGGTCTCGCGCTGGTTGGTGATGCCGATGGCGGCGAGGTCCTGAGGCTTCAGGCCCTTCTTCGCCAGCGCCTCCTGGATCACGCCTTGCGTGTTGCGCCAGATCTCGAGCGGATCGTGCTCCACATAGCCGGGCTTGGGATAGATCTGCTCATGTTCCTTCTGGCCGACGGAGACGATGTTGCCCGCCTTGTCGAACACGATGAAGCGCGAGCTCGTCGTGCCCTGGTCGATGGCGCCGACGTAGGTGGCCATGGTTTCTCCCCGATGTTCTTACTGAGCCGCGATCGATGCAGTCTTTTGCTTGGCTATGTAAGCATCAATCTTGGCCGCAGCACCAGCCGGAACATGCAGACCGAGCTTTGAGCGGCGCCAGAGAATGTCTTCCGCCGTGCGCGCCCACTCGTGGCGCATAAGGTAATCGACTTCCGCGGCTGTCAGGCCAGCGCCAAAATCCTCGCCGAGATCGGCCATGGACTTGGCTTGGCCGAGCAGTTCGAGAATGCGCGTGCCATAGGCGCGCGACAGGCGGTGAGCCACCTGCTCGGGCAGGAAGGACCAGCGCTGGCGCACGGTGACAAGGAACTTGTCGAAATCGGCGTCGATGATGTCGCCGCCCGGCATCTTGGCATTCTCAGTCCAGGACGGCTTCATGTCCGGGAAATAGGCCTTGAGCTCTTCGAGGGCGTGCTCCGAGAGCTTGCGGAAGGTGGTGATCTTGCCTCCGAAGATGGACAGCACGGGAGCCTGGCCCTCCGGGGCGTCCATGTCGAACACGTAGTCGCGGGTCACGGCGGAGGCGTTCGACGAGCCGTCGTCGAAGAGCGGGCGCACGCCGGAATAACTCCAGACCACTTCGGCGGGCGTGACCTGCTTCTTGAAGAAGTGGTTCACGATGTTGCAGAGGTACTGCACCTCGTCCGGGCTGATCTCCACCTTCTTGTCCGGCACGGATTCGACCGGGATGTCGGTGGTGCCGATGAGCGTGAACTTCTCCTGATAGGGGATGGCGAACACGATGCGCTTGTCCGTGTTCTGCAGGATGAAGGCTTCCTGGGTGTCGAAGAGCTTCGGCACCACGATGTGGCTGCCCTTCACGAGGCGCACGTTCTTCGTGGTGTTGAGGCCGAGCTTGGAGTTGAGCACGTCCGCCACGAAGGGGCCGCCTGCATTGACGATGACCTTGGCGCGCACGTCCTGGCTCTCGCCGGTCTCCGTGTTCTGCAAGGTCGCCACCCAGATCTTCCCGTCGCGGCGGGCGGAGACGAGCTTGGTGCGCACCCGGATGTCGGCGCCCTTCTCGAAGGCGTCGAGAGCGTTGAGCGCCACCATGCGGCTGTCCTCGACCCAGCAGTCGGAATAGACGAAGGCGGTGTCGAAGCCGGGCTTCAGGGCCTGACCGGCCGGATGCCTGGTGAGCTTGATGCCTTCCGTGCCCGGCAGCTTCTTGCGCGGGGCGAGGTGGTCGTAGAGGAAGAGGCCGAGGCGCACGAACCAGGCCGGGCGGATGCCCTTCTCATGGGGAAGGATGAAGCGCAGAGGCCAGATGATGTGAGGAGCCGAGTTCAGCAGGCGCTCGCGCTCGAACAGAGCCTCGCGGACAAGACGGAACTCGTAATATTCGAGGTAACGCAGGCCGCCATGGATCAGCTTGGTCGAGGCTGAGGAAGTATAGCCCGCCAGATCGCCCTGCTCGCAGAGCACCACGGAGAGGCCCCGGCCCACCGCATCGCGCGCGATGCCCGCGCCATTGATGCCGCCGCCAACGATGAGAAGATCAGTTACTGCCGTCACGGAACGCGTCTTTCTTCAAATACAAGCAATTCTGTTTCCCAGCACATGAGTTCTTTAGCCGTCTAACGCAAGTGAATTTTCGGAATTTTCACCTCCCTTTTGCAACAGGAGGACGGCCAGGAAGAAGCCGAGGGAAAGGAGGGACATTCCTAAGCACAGGATCATGACCGTGCTGTAACTTCCCGACCAGGCCCAGAGCGCGCCGAACAGGAAGGGGGCGGCAGCGGTGGTCAGGCGCACCGGCATGGCGATCATGCCCTGGACCGTGCCGTAGCCCTCACGTCCGAACAGCTCGGGGGGCAGAAGGGCGCGGACAATCGTCATCATGCCGTTGGAGGCGCCGAACAGGACCGCGAAGGCAGCCACCAGCCACGAGCCGGACGGGAGCATGGGCAGGAGCCCGAAAGCGAGGACGCCGAGGCCCAGGGTGACGATCCCGGTGCCCTTCATGCCGAAAGCGCGCTCCCCGAGCGCCATGGCCATCCGGCCCGCCACCTGAGCGGGACCGATGATCGAGAAGGCGATCACGGCCATTTCCAGGCTGTAGCCTTTTTCGGTGAGGAGGGGGATCAGATGGATCGGCAGGCCGGCCGCGATGAGGCCCTGCAGAACCGAGGAGACGACGAAGCACCAGAAGGAGGCCTTCAGAAGCACGCGGCGGGCATTCTGCGGAAGCGCGCGGTGTTCTTCGGCGTGGGAAGGCGAAGACTTCTTGAGGGCCGGCGGGATGAAAACCGCATGCACGACGGCGCAGACGAAGAGGTTGAAGGCGGCCAGCACCAGGAGCGCGTGACGCCAGCCGAGGTGCTCGATCAGCAGATGGGTGAGGGGGATGAAGACCGTGCTGGCGAAGCCGCCCACCAGGGTCATGAAGGTGATGCCCCGTCGCGTGAGGAACCCGAGCCTGCGGGCCAGAACCGCAAAGCCCGGCTCGTAGAACACGGTGCTCATGGAAAGGCCGAACGCGGCCCAGATCAGGATGAAGACCAGGTAGCTCTCGACTTGAGACCAAGCCAGCATCAGCACTGCTGCCAGAATCGAGCCTCCGGTCATCACGGTGCGGCCGTACCCGAGGTCGATGAGCCGCCCGACCGGCACGGCGAAGAAGGCGGAAGTGCCGAGCGCGAGGGAATAGGCTGCCGTGAGCTCGGTCTTGTCCCAGCCGAGTTCCCGGCTCATCGGCTCGATGAAAAGAGCGAAGGCATAGAAGATCGTGCCGTAGGAGATCAGGACGCTCAGGGACAGAGCGGAGACAAAGCCCCAGGGCATGCGGGAGGAGGACATCGAGCGGACTTTCAGCCGTGGTGCTTCTCGACTGGCGACATGATCAGAATTGCAGCCTCAAGCCGCCTGAAGAATCTCTTATCAGTTCAACCTGCCTGTAACTTGAAATCCAGGTATCGGCGAACCCGGTCAAGTGGCTTGAGGAGCCGACACCCACGATCTTTGCCCCGGCTTGGCGTCCGGCTTCCATTCCTGCCTGAGCATCCTCGAAGACGATGGCGTCCGTTGCAGGGTGTCCAAGGCGCTCCGCCGCGAGGCGGTACCCTTCAGGATCGGGCTTGCTGCGCGACACATCTTCGGCAGCGACGAGTGTTTTCGGCTGAGGCAGGCCCGCCGCTGCGAGCCACCGCTCCGCGATGAAACGCTTCGCCGACGTGACGATGGCCCATTCATCCGGCTTGAGCTGGGCGAGGAAGGCATCGGCGCCCGGAATGGCCTTGATCCCCTTTGTCTCCTTGGCAGCTTGCTGGTTGACCCAGGCAGTCTCGGCCTCCTGATCGACGCCCTCCGGCGCGAAGAGCCGAACCGTCTCGGCGGCTTGCCGTCCGTGAGCCTTGGCGAGAACGGCATGTCCGTCGATGCCATGCCTCTCGGCCCAACGATGCCAGATCTCCTCGATCACGCCATTGGAGTCGATCAAGGTGCCATCCATGTCGAACAGGAAGATTTGCCCCTGCATGATCAACGTTCCTTTCGTCCCCGTTTCCAGCGTTGTTGCGGGATGTCCATCGGCAACGAAACTTTATGTCACGCTCTCGATGGGACTGGTAGCGATTCAACGAGCCCCCTTGTTGTTCCTTGTGCAGGGCTGATGCAGCTTCTGCTGAAACGTCATCGATGGCTGTCAAAGAGCATGCGGGAATGGCCTCGCGAGCGTGTGGCTCCGAGGGTTTGGTGGTCGAGGGAGGGCGCGAGGAGGCGTCCGGCTCGTGTGTCTAGTGTGTGAAGAACCCGACGGCTCCTCGCGCACGGTTTGTTTAGGCGTACACCGCATCTTGCAGCGATGGGCCTCCCGTCACAGACGCTGCGTCAGCACCTGCACAGGACCGTTCCGGCTCCCATCATTCACGACGCCTCGCGAGCGCGCCCCTCCTGGAGCCGGATGCCCATAGCTATAGCCCAGGTTAGGATCATTGTCAAGAACAAAGTAAGAACATATCATCCGCTGCCGTGCTTGGATGAGGCGCGTGTTCCCTCCCCCTTGCGGGGAGGGGCAGGGGTGGGGGTCGAGCGACCGGGTGAGACCTCAAACCAGTGAAGCGCAGTTCCAATTCTCCCGAGCGGTTAGAACTGAGCCTTGTCCGGCGAGGGCACTCCCTCACCCCTGCCCCTCTCCCACCCGGGAGAGGGGATCTGCTGTAGGGCTGTCGTGTTCACTGGAGCAGATGCAGCGCTCCGACTTTACGACCCCCACCCCCACCCCTACCCCTCCCCGCAAGGGGGAAGGAACATGCGCTCGTCTCGGCTGACGATTTCGGTTCTCCGTCACGCCGCATCCCGGAGGACGCTGTGGATGTTGCAGCAGTTTCACGCCCTGCGGCGGCCTTCGGTCAGCCAGGCGGCGAGCGTTGCGCCGATCAGCAGGGCGAGGCCGATGAAGCCGAGCGCCAGGGGGAAGACGGAGACGCCGCGCACGATGGCGCTGTCGCTGGGCTTGAGGCCGATCCAGTCGCCGCCGGAAAAGCGCGAGCCGGAATGCACGGCGAGGATGCGCGGTACGGTGATGCTTTGATCGCCCGCCATCGCCACGCGCCGCACGGAGCCGCCCGTCGCTTCCGCGATGGGGGTGAGCGCTTCCGTGTTGCTGAACACGTCCGTCAGCTCGCGCGGATTGGCCGGGCCGATGCTCACGAAGGCGATCAGATCGCCCGAGCGCACCGTGTGGAGGCCGAGTTCCTTGCCTTCGACTTCGGCGGTGAAGAGACCCGGGCGGCTCTCATTGAGGGCGATGCTGCTCTCGCCACCGCTCGGCGTCGTGAGGGTCACGGGCGCGGCCGTGTCCTCCATCGTTTGCCGCTCGATGGTGATGGTGCGGCCGGAGGCGGAGGCGCGCAGGGCTTCTTCCTCGAGCGCCGGCTCCTTCATCAGCCAATGGGCGAGGCGGCGCAGCAGGTCGAGATGCGGGCCGCCATCCTGATAGCCGCGCGCCCACAGCCATGCGTGATCGGACAGAAGCAGTGCGACGCGGCCCTTCTCCTCGCGGCGCAGCACGAGGAGCGGCAGCTCGTTCGCGCCCGACATGAGCGTCGAGCCGGATTGCACCTCGGAGCCGATGATGCGCAGCCACTCGCCCCATGCGGGAGGCGATGTCTCGGAGCCGGGAAGGTCACGCGTCACGGGATGGCGGTTGCCGGTCTCTGTGATGCTCGCCTTGTAGGGTTGCTCGATGATGCGTCCGTTGGGAGTGCCGGGAATGACGGGCGCAAGGCGCGTCTGCGCCAGGCTGCCGTAGCTTGCGAATTCGGGGCCGGCCGCCACGAGGATCGCGCCGCCCTCGCGCACATAGCGCACGATGTTCTCGAAATAGCTCGACGGCAGGATGCTCTGGTTCGCGTAGCGGTCGAAGATGATGAGGTCGAAATCCTTGATCTTCTGCTGGAACAACTCCCGCGTTGGAAACGCGATCAGCGACAATTCGTTGATCGGCGTGCCGTCCTGCTTCTCCGGCGGGCGGAGAATGGTGAAGTGGACGAGGTCCACATTCGCATCGGATTTCAGAAGATTGCGCCACGTGCGCTCGCCCGCATGAGGCTCGCCGGAGACGAGCAGCACGCGCAGCTTCTCGCGAATGCCCTCGATGGGGACGACGGCGCGGTTGTTGGCCTGGGTCAGCTCATCGGGCAGGCCTTCCACCTCGAGCTCGACCACGTTGGTGCCGCCATGCTCGATGCGCACCTGCAATGAGAACGGCGTATCGGCGCGCACCTGCTGGCGCGACAGCACCTGTCCGTCGCGGCGGAGCGTGACGAGCGCCGTGCCCGTGCCGCCGCGCTCCATCACCTGCGCGCGGATGGTCTGGTCCTTGCCGACGATGCCGAAGCGGGGAGCTTCGATCAGCTTGATCTGCCGGTCACGCTCATCGGGTCGGCCCGTGATCAAGGCATGAAGAGGCGCACGGAAACCGAGCGCTTCGATCGAAGGCGGAATATCGTGAACCACGCCGTCGGTGATGAAGATCACGCCCGCCAGACGATCCGGCGGAACATCGGCGAGGCCGTTGGAGAGAGCCGTGAACAGGCGGGTTCCCTCATCGCCTCCGCGGTCATCCGCCGCGATGTAGCGCGGTTCCACATCGGCAAGCGAGCCGAAGCGGCGTTCCAGCTCGCTGCGCACCTGCTCCGTCATCGCGGCGCGGTCGCCGAGCGTCTGCGAGGTGGAGAGGTCGGTGACGACGGCCACGATGTCCTTCACCTTCTCGCGTTCTTCCTGCACGAGGGAAGGGTTGGCGAGCGCGAGGAGCACGAGCGCCAGGGCCACGGCCCGGAGGATCGCGATGGGGCCGCGCGAGACGATGGCGAGCAATGCGAGAAGCGCTGCGACGGTGCCGACGATCCACAGCGCATAAACCGGGATGAGAGGCGAGAAGCTGATCGAAAGAACTGACATGAACCGCCTTACTGCCCCAGGCGCTCCAGGAGCGCGGGCACGTGTACCTGATCGGCCTTGTAGTTTCCGGTGAGCGAATACATCACGATGTTGATGCCGCTGCGATAGGCCAGCTCACGCTGACGCGGATCGCTTCCGACGACGGGAAAGAGATATTCGCCGCGCGGACCGACGGCCCAGGCCGCGGCAAGGTCGTTGGAGGTGATGATGATGGGAGACACGCTGTCACCGGAGCGGGCAGGGCGGTTCTCCTCGCCTTCCGTCTGCGGAGGCAGAGCCTGGACCCAGGTCTGCCCGGTGGCGTAGCGGCCGGGGAAAGCATCGAGAATATAGAACGTCTTCGTCAGAACGTGATCGTTCGGCACAGGCTCGAGCTCGGGAATATCGAGGGTCGCGAGCATGCGGCGCAGATATTGCCCTTCCGCGCTGACGGCGCCGTCGGGACGGTTGTTGAAGGCATCGCGCGTGTCGAAGATCACTGTGCCGCCGCCCTTCATGAAGGCGTCGAGCTTGCGGATGGCGGATTCCGGCGGGATGGGCCGCGTGGCCACGATGGGCCAGTAGATCAGCGGGTAGAACGCGACTTCGTCTCGCGACGGATCGATGCCGATGGGATCGCCGGGTGTGAGGGCCGTGCGCTGCGACAGGATCTGCGTCAGACCGGCAAGCCCCGCGCGGCTCGCTTCATCGACCCCCGCATCGCCTGTGATGACGTAGGCGAGGCGCGTGACGAGAGCGGGATTGGCATTCTCGTCAATCCGCCGGGAGCCCAGCTCCTGCGCCTTCGCGTCGAAGCCCGATGTGAAGAGCATCATCGACGCGAGAAGGATGGCGGCGGCAGCGCCTGCCTTGCGCAGGCGTCCCGTCAGATTCGAGAGATGGCCTCCCAGCCAGAGAGAGGCGAGCGTGTCTGCAAGAAGCAGGATGAGGGCGAGCATGAAGAGCGGCATGCGCAGATCGATGGTTTGAGCGCCTGCCAGCGGAGCAATCCGCGCGTTGAGCGGAGCGACGTCGAGAGGCACGAGCTTGTCTCCAGGCAAGAGCGCATTCAGGGCAAGGCTGGAATCCACCGGGCCGTAGAAGCCCGGCGGGTGCTCGCCGGTGGCGCGCTCGGCGTAGCTGCGCGGGATGGCGCGGGCATTGGCGGGCGGCGTCGTGAACACGCCGTAGCCGTCGAGGGTCAGGCGGGGAGCAATGGTTTCGATCTCCGCGGCGCGCGCTTCCGCATTCACGTCGCTGGTGGTGCCCGCAAGAGCCGTGATCCGGCGGAGCATGTCGACGAAGAGGCCGGAGAGGGGAAGGTTCGACCAGGTGGCATCTGCGGTGACGTGGAAGAGCACGACGAGACCGTCACCACGCTTGTCCGCCGTCACGATGGGTGTGCCATCCACGAGCGAGGCCCAGGTGCGCGACGGCAGGTCACCGTCGGGCTCCGCGAGAATCTGGCGACGGATTCCGATCTCCTCCGGAACGTCGAGGCCGAAGAACGGGCTTTCGCGGGTGAAGGGCGCGAAGGTTTTCGGCGTGTCCCATGAGAGCGATCCGCCGAGGCTTCTCCCGCCGCGGCGCAGGCGCACCGGCACGAGTTCGTCATTGCCTGCGGCCAGGCGGGAGCCTGCAAAGCGTAGCAGCAATCCGCCCTGCTCGACGAAGGCCGTGACCTTGCCGAGGGTCTCGCGGTCGAGGCCGCCCACATCCGCGAGCACGAGAATGGAAACCTGCTCCTCGATGAGCTGGTTCACCGCATCGGCCACGCCGCCGCGGCCCATGCGGATTTCGGAATAGGGCGAGAGCGCGCGCTCGATGTAGTAGAGCGGCGACAGAAGCGGCTGAGTCTGATCGGCGGTGCCGCCGAAGACGAGACCCACGCGTCTGCGCTTGCCGCGCTCGTCGATCAGGTTCACCGCGCCCGCCGAACTCTCGCCGAGGATTTCGATGCGCGCGATCGAGTTTCTGATCTCGGTGGGAAGATCGAAGGCGACGCTGGTCTCGGTCGCATTCCCGTCGAAGCTGAAGCGCATGTCCGCGAGCGGCAGGTTCTTGAGATCGACCGCACGGAGCGTTCCTGAATCGCGGCCGTTGGGCTCTGCGCGCACGACACGGACATTCAGGCGGCCGCCCGCATTCTCGATGCCTGCCAAGGCAAGCGTGGAGGCGCGTTCGGATTTGAGCACCGTGACCCGCTGATCGTCAGTCATCTGCGCCAAGCCGTCGATGAAGCCTTGCCCGTCAACGCCGACCACCCCGTCGCTGATCCAGACGATATGCGTATCGGGCGTGCTGTCCAGGAGACGCCGGATGGATTCGAGATGCGCGCCGCGATCCTGAAGATGCGGTTGCGGCTTCAGGGAGCGCAGGCGCTCCAACGCGGCGGCCGGGCTGGTCAGTTCGAGTGCGGCGGACGCTTCCGCCGTGCCCAGAACGGCGACGGTGCGCCCGTCGCGGCCCGCCGCCTCGATGCGCTCGGAGGCCAGATTCAGTCGGTCGCGCCAATCGTGAGCGGCGGCCAGGCCGTTATCCACGACGAGCAGCAGGGGCGTGCGGCTGTTGTCCTCGGCCAGGGGATTCCAGATCGGGCCCGACGCTGCGAGAATGAGAAAGGCCGCGAGCAGCAGCCGCATCAGCAGAAGCCACCAGGGCGTGCGGGCGGGCGTTTCCTGCTCGGGGCGAAGGTCGGCGAGAATCTTGAGCGGCGGAAAATCGACGCGCTTCGGCTGCGGCGGCGTGATGCGCAGGAGCAGCCAGATCGCCGGCAGCGCCGCGAGCGCCGTGAGAACCAGCGGAACTGCGAAGGTGAGGGGAAGGCCCAGCATGATCAGCGCCCTCCCACACTCGCGCCGCGCGCGGCGGCGACCAGGGTGAGGAGACGAAGCGCCGCTTCGCTCGCGGGTCGGTCGGTGCGGTGGATCGTGAAGGTCCAGCCGCGGCGGCGCGTCAGCTCCTGCAATTCGGCGCGATGCATCTCGATGCGCTCGCGATAGGCGCGTCCCCAAGATTCCGCATCGCCGATGCGCAGAGAGATTCCGTCCTCCAGATCGTGAAGAACGGCCTGGCCCTGAAACGGGAAGATCTCCTCGACAGGGTCGACGATCATGACGAGATGGCCGCGCGCCCCGCGGGCGGAAATGCCTTCCACGGTGGCGGCGATGTCGCGCACGGGGGTGAGAAAGTCGCCGATCAGGATGGCCTCATGCTGAGGGGCGATGGGCGCGCCGGGGGGAAGATCCTCTTCGAGGGAAGTGCGGTCCGTCACCAATGTCTGGGCCATGGTCTCGGCGATGCGCCGCGTGGCGCGCGGAGCCATGAGGCCCAGCATGCCGACCCGCTCCCCGGCCTCCACGAAGCTGCTCGCCATCGCGAGACCAAGCACGACGGCGCGTTCGATCTTGGGAGCCTGCGCGAGTTCCGACGAGTAGGCCATAGAGGCGGAGCGGTCGATCCACACCCACAGGGTCTGCGCGGTCTCCCATTCCCGTTCGCGCACATAGAGCCGGTCGTCGCGGCCGGAGCGGCGCCAGTCGATGCGCTGCGCCGCCTCGCCCGCCACGAAGGGGCGGAACTGCCAAAAGCTCTCGCCCACGCCCGAGCGCCTGCGGCCATGGATGCCGTGGGCGAGGTTCGCCGCCACGCGCCTCGCCTCGAGCACGAGGCGTGGCATGCGGTGAGCGAGCGAGAGGGCGCTCTCGGTTTCCTGGCGTCCCGGCGAACGGGCGCTCTCGGGAAGGACCCGGACGCGGGTCATGACGCGGGCCTTACCCTGCCAGCCGTGCGGTGAGGCGACCGATGACGCTGGAAAGCGTCTCTCCGTCGGCCCGCGCTGAGAAGGTGAGCGCCATGCGGTGCTTGAGAACGGGCTCCGCCAGCGCCACCACGTCCGCGATGGAAGGTGCGACCCGCCCCTCGATGAGCGCGCGGGCGCGCACGGCCAGCATCAGGGCCTGGCTGGCGCGGGGGCCGGGGCCCCAGAGAATCCGGTCGGTCACGCCCTCGAGGCTCTCGCCCTCGGGACGGGCGGAGCGCACGAGATCGAGGATCGCCTCGACCACGCTCTCGCCGACGGGCAGACGGCGCACGAGGCGCTGGGCGTTCATCAGCGCTTCGGCGTTCATCACGGCGACGGGCTTGTGATCCTCCGCGCCGGTGGTTTCGATGAGGATGCGCCGCTCCGCCTCGCGGGTCGGGTAGCTCACGTCGATCTGGAGAAGGAAGCGGTCGAGCTGTGCCTCGGGCAGGGGATAGGTGCCTTCCTGCTCGATGGGGTTCTGGGTTGCCAGCACATGGAAGGGCTGGGGCAGGTCGTGCCGCTCGCCGCCCACGGAAACGTGATGCTCCTGCATGGCCTGGAGCAGGGCGGATTGGGTGCGCGGGCTCGCGCGGTTGATCTCGTCCGCCATGAGAAGCTGGGCGAAGACCGGGCCTTTCACGAAGCGGAAGGAGCGGCGGCGGTCGGCGCCCTCGTCGAGAATCTCGGACCCCAGAATGTCGGAGGGCATGAGGTCGGGGGTGAACTGGATACGGCGGGCGTCCAAGCCCAGGACCGTGCCGAGGGTCTCAACGAGCTTCGTCTTGGCGAGGCCGGGAACGCCCACGAGCAGGCCGTGACCGCCCGCGAGCAGGGTGATCAGGGTCTGATCGACCACGTCCTCCTGGCCGAAGATGACCGTGTGAATGGCCTCCCGGGCGCGCCCGACAGTCTCAAGCGTCGCCTCCGCATTGCGGATGATCGCATCGTCCAGGGCGGTGGGCGCTTGAGAAATGCTGGCCGTCATGAGGTCACTCTCCCTCTTCCTTGCATACGCCCCCAAACACTTAGTCTGCCTTCGATGCCTATCGAGTGGCAAGGGTCGATGCGCCGCAGAGGGGGGGCTCGAAGGATTGGACGTTGCTGCTGAGGACTCTATGCTTAGGAAGTAGCCGATAGCCGCCCCACGTCGATCCCCAAAGCCATATTAATTGTTCACGCTTGTGTCATGACGGATTCCAACACCTCCATTCCCGGCAGCGCCCTGTCCCGCCTCACGGAGGCGCTCGGCTCCGACGCCAAACGCAAGGGGCCGCCTCCGGTCGAGCGCTGGAACCCGCCCTATTGCGGCGAGATCGACATGCGCATCGCGGCTGACGGCTCGTGGCATTACATGGGTTCGCCCATCAACCGGCCCGCTCTCGTAAAATTGTTCTCCACAGTTCTTCGCAGGGATCCCGAGCGCTACGTGCTGGTCACGCCGGTGGAGCGGGTGGGAATCATCGTCGAGGATGCCCCCTTCCTTGCCGTCGAGATGGCTCTGGAAGGGGAGGGAGAGGCGCGCCAGATCGCCTTCCGCACCAATGTGGACGATCTCGTGCAGGTGGGGCCGGATCATCCCCTGCGCTTCGAGCAGGACCAGCACGGGGGCGTGAAGCCTTATGTGAAGGTGCGCGGCGACTTGTGGGCGCTCGTCACCCGCGCGCTCGCCCTGGACCTGATGGCCCTTGCCGAGGAGCGGGAGGTCGAGGGCCAAAGGATGTTCGGGATCGCGGTGGAACGGGCCTTCTTTCCCATCGTCGCAGCCTCGGATCTGGGGGAGGTTCCATGAGGGCCGCACCCCTGGATGCCCCGGATTTCCTCGCCCTTGCCGCGCAGCGCCTGCGCCACGAGCCCCCGCATCTGGAGGATGCGCTCGCCGATCCGCGGGGAGACCACAGCCTCGACAATGTGCCTCTCGTTTATCCTCTCCAGCCCAAGCCCGCCGCCGTGCTGGTGCCCGTCGTGATGCGGGAGGAGCCTGCCCTGCTGCTGACGGAGCGCTCCGCTCATCTGCGCCAGCACTCGGGGCAGATCGCCTTCCCCGGCGGGCGGGTCGATCCGACCGACGATTCGATTCTGGCGGCGGCCTGCCGCGAAGCTCAGGAGGAAATCGGCCTCGATAGCCGTTACATCGAACTCATCGGCTATCTCGATGCCTATCTCTCGACCACCAATTATCTCGTCATTCCCGTGGTGGCGCAGGTTTCTCCGTCCTACACGCTCAGCATCAACCCGAACGAAGTGGCCGACGCGTTCGAGGTGCCGCTGACATTCCTCATGAATCCGGATCGCCACGAGCTTCATTCCCGCGAATGGAAGGGAACACTCAGGCGTTATTATGCAATGCCCTATGAAGGGCGCTATATCTGGGGCGTAACGGCGGGCATCATCCGCAATCTGTATGAAAGGCTTTACTCACCATGACACGCGCGTTCTTGCAGGGATTGGTGCTGTTTCTCCTGCCTTTCGTTCTCTTTGCTTCCTATCTCGTCATCCGTCGCCGCAATGCATTGGTCTGGTCCTCCTGGAGCGATCAATCGTTCTGGCTTGCCCTTGCAGGGCTCGTCATGGTCATTGCCTCGTTTCTCGTCACGGGCTTGACGACCGAGCGGAATACCGGTGCTTTCGTGCCCACGCATATGGAAAACGGACGGGTCGTCCCGGGGCAGTTTCAGTGAACGATACTCTCGACCATAAGGCGCTGCAGGCGCTGCTCGAGCGCCCGCAGCTGCGCCGCCTGCTCGAGGCCTTCAACGGCGGCGGCGAGGAGACGCGCATCGTGGGCGGTGCGGTGCGCAACGCGCTGATCGGCAAGCCCCTGTCCGATGTGGATTGCACCACCACGATGCTGCCCGAGGCCATGATCGAGCGGGCCAAGGGGGCAGGCTTCAAGTTCGTGCCGACGGGCATCGATCATGGCACGATCACGGTGATCATCGATGGCGTGCCCTTCGAGGTCACGACGCTTCGTGAAGATGTGGAAACGGATGGTCGCTACGCCGTCGTCCGCTTCGGCCGCGATTTCGAGGTGGATGCGAAGCGGCGCGATTTCACCATCAATGCGCTGTCGCTCGGCCTCGACGGCAAGCTCCACGACTACACGAATGGCGTTGCCGATCTGAGCGCGCGGCGCGTGCGCTTCATCGGCGATGCGCGCACGCGCATCCGCGAGGATTACCTGCGCATCATGCGTTTCTTCCGATTCCACGCGGAATATGCCCAAGGCGATCCGGACGCGGAGGGACTTGCCGCTTCGGGGATCGAACGTCAGGGACTGGCGATCCTGTCGAAGGAACGAATCCGCCATGAGCTGCTCCGGCTCCTCGCGGCGCGGCGCGCGGAAGAGACGCTTCGCGTTCTCAGCCATCACGGTTTTCTCACGTGGCTTCTCGCCGGTGCTGCCGAACTCGGACGGTTCAGCCGCGTTGCGGATTTCGATCGGGACAATCCGGTTGCGATCTGGCGTCTCGCGGCCCTCGCCATGATGGTGGAGCAGGATGCGGAGCGCCTGCGCGAGCATCTGAGGTTGTCCAACGACGAGCACAAGAAGCTCGCGGCCTATGCGCGCCTGCTCGCTGTGTTGAAGACATGGGCCCTGCCGCTCGATGCGAACGCCGTCCGTCGGCTCGTGGCCGATCACGGCGTGGAGACGTTGAGCGCCGTGCTTGCTGCCATAGCCGGAGAGCCGGCGCCGATCGTTCAGGACGATGCAAGGAGCGCGGTCGAGAACTATCGAACAGGCGCGGAGCCAGTGCCTGTTTTTCCATTGCGCGGCGCGGATCTCGTCGCGGGAGGAATTCCGAAGGGGCCGAGAGTCGGCGAGGCTCTCACGCGGGCGCGTCAGGCCTGGCTTGCGGAGGGATGCCGCACGGACGATGCCTACGCGAAGGACTTGCTGCAGCGGGTTTTGGCGCAGGGCTGACCGACGCATCGGTCATGATGAATCCGTCATTGCGAACGGCGCATACGAGCCAGGACCGTCGGGAGGATCGAGCGCGTATTCCCTCCCCCTTGCGGGGAGGGGAAGGGGTGGGGGTGGTCTGACCGGGTGAATGGCTGAACCAGTTCTGTCATCCCCGGCGAGCGTCAGCGAGGGAAGGGGATCCATAGCGCAGTGCGTGTGGGTGGATTCCCTTCCCCTCCGCTGCGCTTCGGCCGGGAATGACACTGTCGGGCTGTCGTGTTCACTGGAATAGCCGCAGCGCTCTGACTTCACGACCCCCACCCCTACCCCTCCCCTCAAGGGGGAGGGAAGAGCATGCGCTTCTCGTCACGCGATCCCGGCTGTCGCTTCGCAGTCCCGCATGACGCCTGAGAAACCTTACGGCCAGCGCACCGTCGGCGGCATGGAGGACAGGATCGACGCGATGTTGCCGCCGGTCTTCAGGCCGAAAATCGTGCCGCGGTCGTAGAGCAGGTTGAACTCCACATAGCGGCCGCGCCGCACCTGCTGCTCGATGCGGTCCTCCTCGGTCCAGCTGTCGAACACGTTGCGGCGCACGATCTCGGGATAGATCTTCAGGAAGGCTTCGCCTACATCCTTGGTGAAGGCGAGATCCTCGTCCGGATTTCCCGTCCAGTGATAATCGTAGAAGATGCCGCCGATGCCGCGCGGCTCGTGACGGTGCTTGAGATAGAAATACTCGTCGCACCATTTCTTGTACTTCTCGTAGGAGCCCTGCGGCGCGTGGCGGCTGCAGGCTTCTTCCATGAGCGCGTGAAAGGCGATCGTGTCGGGATCGTCCTGCGTGCGCCTGCGGTCGAGAACCGGCGTAAGATCGGCGCCGCCGCCGAACCAGGCTTTCGTCGTCACCACGAAGCGCGTGTTCATGTGAACGGTGGGCACGTTCGGGTTCCACGGATGGGCGATCAGCGAGATGCCGCCGGCCCAGAAGCGCGGGTCCTGATCGGAGCCCGGAATCTGGCCGCGGAATTCCGGTGCGAATTCGCCATGCACCGTCGAGACGTGCACGCCGACCTTCTCGAACACGCGGCCGCGCATCATCGACATCACGCCGCCGCCGCCCGGCGCGCCGCTGTGGTCCTTGCGCTCCCACGGAGTGCGCTCGAAGCGGCCCGGTTTCGAGGCCTCCGGCGGCAGGGGAGCCGTGACCTCGTCCTCCAATTGTTCGAAGGCGGCGCAGATCCGGTCGCGGAGAGAGGCGAACCAGAGCGGCGCTTCGATCTGCAGGCGCTCGATGTCGGCTTTGTCGGTCATGGCAAGGCTATCCCTTCGGATCAGATGGAAACCTCATCCTGAGGAGCCGCGTAGCGGCGTCTCGAAGGAGTGTCCAGAGTGCGCTGGAACCTCTTTCGAGACGGGCCTGCGGCCCTCCTCAAGACGAGGGCGGTGTTCGCGGTCACTGGTTCGGTGTCTCCGCGCGTGGAAACGAATGGGTCTGCCGCAAGGCTTCGCCGAGGATCATGGCGGCGGTCACGGCCACGTTGAGCGAGCGCATGCCTGTCTGCATCGGAATGATGATCCGGGCATCCGAAGCCGCGTGAACCTCGTCCGGCACGCCGGCCGACTCGCGCCCGACGAGGATGATGTCATCGGGTTCGTATGTGAAATCCGTGTAGGGCACAGCGCCCTTGGTGGTGGCGAGCACCAGCCGTCCTTTTCCGGCCTGCCGCCATTCCTCGAAGGCCCGCCAGGAAATGTGACGCGTGATCGTCACGCTGTTGAGATAGTCCATGCCGGAGCGGCGCAGGTTTCGGTCCGAGACATCGAAGGCCGCGGGCTCGATGATGTGGACGGGCACGCCGAGGCAGGCCGCGAGGCGCAGCATGGTGCCGGTGTTCTGCGGAATGTCCGGCTGGAAAATGGCAAGGCAGGGCGTGGAAGAACGGGGCATGGCTCCGTCATCGGGGCAGGAAGGGCTCTCGTCAAGTGAACGCTTAGGTCCGCCTCGTGTTAAAGCAGGGTGACTTCAGAACAGAATTCGGGGAAGGGCATGTTCCGGTGGCTGGAAAGTCGGATCGATCCGTTCGCGCCGTTCGATGAGAACAAGACCCCGCCGGGTACGGTGGGCGGCTTCACCTGGCACTATCTCAGGCCGGTCCGCTTCTGGCTCGTCATCCTGTTCTTCGTGGCGCTGGCCGCGGGGCTGTTCGAATCGTCCCTCTACATCATGCTGGGCTGGCTGGTGGACATCCTGGCCGGTTCCACCCCGGACCGGATCTGGGCGGATCATGGAACCACGCTCATCGTGATGGCAGCCCTCGTCGTGCTCGTCAGGCCCGTCCTGCACTTCGCGCATGAGGTGGTTTCCAATCAGGTGCTCATTCCCCAGAGCACCAACATGATCCGCTGGCGGACCCATGTTTACACGCTGGGCCATGCGGTGAGCTATTTCCAGGCCGATTTCGCGGGCCGCCTCGCCAACCGCGTCATGCAGGGCGGCGGGGCGATCCGCTCCATCGCCGTGACCCTGATCGATACGCTGCTCTACGTGGTGATCTATGCGGTCACGGCGCTCGGCGTCTTTACCAGCATCAGCCCCTGGCTCGCCCTGCCCATGGGAATCTGGGTTCTCGGATATGGCCTTCTCCTGTGGTTCTTCGTGCCGCGCGCCAAGGAGCGGTCCCTGAAGGTGGCCGACACCCGCTCGCAGCTGGTGGGCCGGGTGGTCGACAGCTACACCAACATCCTCACGGTCAAGCTCTTCGCCCGTGCCGACGAGGAGCGCTCGGCCGTCAGGGAGGCCGTGGGGGCGAATACGGACGCCTTTCTGCGATCCCTGAGGCTGAACACGTCCGTCACGGGCGTTCTCTCGATCATGAACAGCCTGCTTCTCGCCGCCACCGGAACCCTCTCGGTCATGCTGTGGAGCCGGGGCGTCATGACGAGCGGCGACGCCGCGGCGGGGCTCGCCCTGGTCATGCGCATCCTCGCCATGTCCGGGTGGGTCATGCATACGGTCCGCGACGTGTTCGAGAACATCGGCACGGTCCAGGAAAGCATGCAGACCATCGCCCGCCCGCACGGGCTCGTGGATGAGCCCCAGGCGCCCCGCCTGAGAGTGGCGCGGGGCGAGATCCGGTTCGAGGACGTCTCCTTCCATTACGGGAAGGAGGGGGGCGTGATCGAAGGGCTCAATCTCACGATCCGGGCCGGCGAGAAGGTGGGCCTCGTCGGCACCAGCGGCGCGGGCAAGACCACCATCACCTCGCTTCTCCTGCGCCTTCACGACGTGGAGGGCGGGCGTGTCCTCATCGACGGGCAGGACATTTCCAAGGTCTCGCAGGATTCCCTGCGCTCCGCCATCGCCGTGGTCACCCAGGACACCTCGCTCCTCCACCGCTCGATCCGGGACAACATCGCCTATGGCAGGGCAGGGGCCTCGGAGCGGGAGATCATCGAGGCCGCAAGGCTCGCTCACGCGCACGATTTCATCATGGGCCTCGAGGATCACCGGGGACGGCGGGGCTATGACGCCCATGTGGGCGAGCGGGGCGTGAAGCTCTCTGGCGGCCAGCGCCAGCGCATCGCGATCGCCCGGGTGATCCTCAAGAATGCCCCGATCCTGGTGCTGGACGAGGCCACCTCAGCCCTGGACTCGGAGGTCGAGGCGGCGATCCAGGAATCCCTCTCCACCCTCATGGAGGGCAAGACAGTGCTCGCCATCGCCCATCGCCTCTCCACCATCGCGGCCCTCGATCGGCTGATCGTGCTCGAGGAGGGGCGGATTCTGGAGGAAGGCAGCCATGCGGAGCTGCTTCGGGCCGGCGGCCTCTACGCGCGGCTCTGGCGTCGCCAGTCGGGCGGTTTTCTCGGGGCCGGGGAGGGAAATGGAACCCCGGAAGCGGTGTCTTTCTAAGGGAACAGGTTGGAACAACTCCAATCCGGCTATGGACAGCCGGGCTTGGCCGTGCCAAAGAGCCACCGCGCGGCGACTCCCAGTCGCATTGCGTGCGCGTTGACGCGTATGCTTGTTCCTTATTGTAGGAGCCGGTGTGCCGAATGCCTTGCGTCGCAAGGCATTGCCGATGCGCGGTTCTCGTTTTTGATCAATGCTGGAGAGCCACGTGGCCGAGACCACCACTCATGTCGCTGAGCCGACACGGCGCGATTTCCTCTACATCGCCACGGGCGCAGCCGCCGCTGTCGGCGGAGCAACCCTGGTATGGCCCTTCGTCCAGTCCCTGGCGCCCGACGCGGCGACGGTGGCTGCGGGCGCCCCCGTCGAAGTCGACCTGACTCCGATCGCCGAAGGGCAGATCGTTAAGGTCTTCTGGCGCGGCAAGCTGATCTTCATCCGTCACCGCACGGCCGAGGAGATCAAGTCTGCCGAGGACGTGAACGTGGCGAGCCTCCGCGACCCGCAGGCCGACTCGGCCCGCGTGAAGGAAGGCAAGCCCCAGTGGCTCATCGTTTACGGCAACTGCACCCATCTGGGCTGCGTGCCGCTGGGCAATTCCGGCGAATACAATGGCTGGTTCTGCCCCTGCCACGGCTCTGTCTTCGATACCTCCGGTCGCGTCCGCGGCGGTCCGGCTCCGATCAATCTGCCGATCCCGCCCTATTCCTTCGCGTCCGACACGAAGATCATCATCGGCCAAGAAGCCACGGCGTAACCCCGGGACGATCAGGCGATAATCATGAGCGCACATCCTACAACTTACGTTCCCAAGAGCGCCTTCGGTAAGTGGTTCGAAAGCCGCTTGCCCATCGCAGGCCTCGTCCATTCCTCGTTCATCGCCTTCCCGGTGCCGCGGAACCTCACCTATTTCTGGACCTTCGGCGCCATCCTGGTGTTCATGCTCGTCTCGCAGATCGTGACGGGCGTGTTCCTGGCGATGTACTACACGCCGAATGCGGGCCTCGCCTTCCAGTCCGTCGAGCACATCATGCGCGACGTGAACTACGGCTGGCTCATCCGCTACCTGCACGCCAACGGCGCGTCGATGTTCTTCGTCGCCGTGTACATCCACATCTTCCGCAACTTCTACTACGGCTCCTACAAGGCGCCGCGTGAAGTGCTCTACATCCTGGGCGTGATCATCTTCCTCCTCATGATGGCCACCGCCTTCATGGGCTACGTGCTTCCCTGGGGCCAGATGAGCTTCTGGGGCGCCACCGTGATCACCAACCTGTTCTCGGCGATCCCGGTCGTCGGCGACACCATCGTCAGCTACCTCTGGGGCGGCTACTCGGTGGGCAACCCGACCCTGAACCGCTTCTTCTCCCTGCACTACCTGCTGCCCTTCATGATCGCGGGCGTCGTCGCCCTGCACATCTGGGCGCTGCACGTGCCGGGCCAGAACAACCCGACCGGCATTCCGATCAAGTCGGGCAAGGACGCGGTTCCGTTCACGCCCTACGCCACGATCAAGGACATCTTCGCCGTCGTCGTGTTCATGCTGTTCTTCGCCTACTGGGTGTTCTACATGCCGAACTATCTCGGCCATGCGGACAACTACATCCCGGCGAATCCGGCAGTCACGCCCGCGCACATCGTCCCCGAGTGGTACTTCCTGCCCTTCTACGCGATCCTGCGCGCCATTCCCGACAAGCTCGGCGGCGTCATCGCCATGGGCGCTGCCATCGTGATCTGGTGCTTCATGCCCTGGCTCGACACCTCCAAGGTGCGCTCCACGGCCTACCGCCCGCTCTACAAGCAGTTCTTCTGGCTGTTCGTGGTGGTGTGCGTCATTCTCGGCTGGCTGGGTTCCCGTCCGGCTGAGGGCTGGTACGTGATCGCGTCGCAGATCTGCACCGTGTACTACTTCGCCCACTTCCTCATCGTCCTGCCGGTGCTCGGCTTCGTCGAGCGTCCGCTGCCGCTGCCGAATTCGATCCTCGAATCCGTGATGGGCGTGCAGAAGGGCGGGGCAGGTGTGCCGGCCGGCGCCAATCCCGAGCCGCATTCCAAGGGCTGATGCGAGAGTAGAGGAAACAGAACAATGATGAAGCGTACTCTTCTCATCGCGGCTGCCGTTCTCGGCTTCTCGGGCGCCGCCTTCGCGGCCGGCGAGACCCCGGTCCCGCCGCAGCAGAAATGGACTTTCCAGGGTCCGTTCGGCACCTTCGACCGGGCTCAGCTCCAGCGCGGCTTCAAGGTCTACCGGGAGGTTTGCGCCTCCTGCCACGGCCTGAGCTATGTCGCCTTCCGCAATCTCGCGGAGCCGGGCGGCCCGGAATTCTCCGAGGCGCAGGTCAAGGCTCTCGCTGCCGAGTATCAGATCAATGACGGCCCGAACGAGTCCGGCGACATGTTCCAGCGCCCCGGCCGCCCGGCCGACCGCTTCCCGTCGCCGTTCCCGAACGAGAACGCGGCCGCTGCGGCCAACGGCGGCAAGGCTCCGCCGGATCTCTCGCTGATGGCCAAGGCCCGCACTTACGAGCGCGGCTTCCCCTGGTTCATCACCGACGTGTTCCGCCAGTATTCCGAGAACGGCGCCGATTACCTCGTGGCGCTGATGACCGGCTATCAGGAGCCCCCGGCTGGCTTCACGGTGCCCGAAGGTGGTCACTACAACCACTATTATCCGGGCCACGTGATCGCGATGCCGAACCCGCTCAGCAACGGCCAGGTGGAGTATCCGAAGAACGAGGCCGGCCAGCCTCAGGCTCCGGAAACCGTCGAGCAATACGCCAAGGACGTGACGGCCTTCCTCACCTGGACGGCTGAACCGCACCTCGAAGCCCGCAAGCGTCTCGGCTTCCAGGTCATGCTGTTCCTGCTGGTGCTCTCGGGCCTGCTCTACTTCACGAAGAAGAAGGTTTGGGCCCGGGTGGGCGGCGAGGTCGAAGGCCACGCGACGCCTCCGATGACCCACAATCCCTAAAGTTCGAAAGGCCCCGGAAACCGGGGCCTTTTTCTTTTCGGCTTTGAGCGATCAGCGAAACGGGACGTTCGCAACCGTGTTGTCAGAGAGGGCTTAACCCTTGGAGGCAACATGCGCCTGCGCATAGGGATGTCTCACATAGCGTATCTCGCCCTGCTGGTGGTGAGCCTGGGTGCAACGTCCTATGTCGCCTATAGCATTGTAGGATTCCTAGGCGTAGGCATCCTCGGCTTGATTGTCGGGCTGATCGCGCTGACGGTCGAACTGGAGCGCGGAAGACCTATTGTCCACGGGCAAGCTGCAAGTCTCTACATCCAGTTCATGGCTGCCGAGGAAAGAATGTCCTCAGCCGAGAAAGCCGCGAGGCGTGCTGAAATCGAGAGCGCAGCATTGCCGCTCCTCATGGCCAAGATCGTGAGTGCTGGACTCATCCTCATTGGCTTCGGGCTATTCTTTGTCTTCCAGCGGGGTGCGTAGATCCAAATTCTTGCCTTTAGGTTTCGGGTGACTTCCCACAAGGACGTCTTTAATGCGGACGGCATGCTGCAGACCATTGCCGACGATATCTGGGGCCAGCGATGCCTCGCCTATCACGTCCAGCCACACCTTTCTGCCGAAACTCAGGCTTCTCTCGCCCAGGTGCAGGAGACGATTGCCGGGTGCTGGCCCGTTCCGCTCTTCATGGCTCCGCCGGAGGCGTTGCACGTCACGCTCTATCCCTTTGTTCAGGTGAAGCACCGCTTCGACAAGGAAGCCTATTGGAGCAGCATCTTTGAGCCTTGCCGCGCTCTGGTCGAGGGGATCTGCAGGGGGCATCCGCCGCTCGAGCTGCGCTTTTCCAGACTGAAAGTGACGGATACGGCCATCATCGCCATAGCGGATGATGAATCGGGCCTGATCGACGAAATGCGCGGGGCTATCGTCGAAGTCATTCCGCCGCCTCCGGGTCAGAGGCCGATCTTCTACGATCTCATCCATACGACGCTCGCCCGCTACCGGACCCCCGACATGATACCGGACGAGATCGTCGCGGCTGTCGAGGCGATCCCAGTCTCGGTCACGGCTCCTGTGGAGCGCCTCAAGATCATCCGCGAGACGGTCTTCCCCTGTCAGGGCCTCGACGAGATTCACTCGTTCCCCCTGGCTTAGAGGCCGCTCTAAAGCACTACCGCTCTTTCCCC
>NZ_FMVJ01000002.1:211708-530218 GCF_900102135.1 Microvirga guangxiensis | reverse complement strand
CGACCGGGTGAGACCTCAAACCAGTGAAGCGCAGTTCCAATTCTCCCGAGCGGTTAGAACTGAGCCTTGTCCGGCGAGGGCACTCCCTCACCCCTGCCCCTCTCCCACCCGGGAGAGGGGATCTGCTGTAGGGCTGTCGTGTTCACTGGAGCAGATGCAGCGCTCCGACTTTACGACCCCCACCCCCACCCCTACCCCTCCCCGCAAGGGGGAGGGAACATGCGTCATTCTCGTCTTGCTGATTTAGCCTCCGCTCCGCAGCCCTAGGATGACGCATGATCTCCCGTAATCTCATCCACCGAGGCCGGGTTCGGTTGCGCAATCCTGGAATGTCTCTCCTCCATCCTCGCGTTCCCGACCCCGTCCACCTCGCATTGACTTTCCCCCGTCCAACCCTCATATGAACCGCACGGCGTCAGCGCTCGAACCACGAGCCGCTTGAGCGGGACTGCGTGACGGAAATTCGCACCACAGCGAAAGCCCGGTCCCCTTCTTCAATCGCTTGACCCATACGACGGCCCCATCACGCGGGTTGTCGCCTTGAGAGCCCTGAAGCGCCTTAGCTTAACAACAAGCCGAACCAGCTTTGCGGCTCACCGCATCCGTTCGAAAGATTGACTTTGACACTCTTTACCGATTTCGGATTGGCCCAGCCGATCCTGAAGGCCTTGTCCGCTGAGGGCTATGAGAAGCCCACGCCGATCCAGGCCCAGACCATCCCCTATGCCATGGAAGGCCGCGACGTGTGCGGCATTGCGCAGACGGGTACCGGCAAGACCGCGGCCTTCGCGCTGCCGATCCTGCACCGCCTCAACGCAAACCCGAAGCCGCGCAAGCCCAAGAGCCCGCGTGTGCTCGTGCTCAGCCCGACCCGCGAGCTGTCCGGCCAGATCGCCGACAGCTTCAAGGCCTATGGCCGCAACCTGCGCCTCACCACGGAAGTGGTGTTCGGCGGCGTCACCATCTCCCGCCAGGAGAAGGCGCTGGCCCAAGGCGTCGACGTGCTCGTCGCAACGCCCGGCCGTCTCATCGACCTCGTGGACCGCAAGTCGCTCTTCCTCCGCGACATCGAGATCCTCGTCCTCGACGAGGCCGACCAGATGCTCGATCTCGGCTTCATCCATGCGCTCAAGCGCATCGTGACGCTGCTGCCGAAGGACCGCCAGAGCCTGTTCTTCTCGGCCACCATGCCGAAGACGATCTCGACTCTCGCGGACTCGTTCCTGCGCGATCCCGCCCATGTGGCGGTGACGCCCGTCGCCACCACTGCCGAGCGCGTGGAGCAGAGCGTCATCTTCGTGCAGACGAACCGCAAGCAGGTTCTGCTCGAGACGCTCCTGCGCGACCCGGCGATCGACCGCGTGCTCGTCTTCACCCGCACCAAGCACGGCGCGGACAAGGTGGTGCGCGGCCTCGACAAGGCTGGCATCTCGGGTGCCGCCATTCACGGCAACAAGTCGCAGCCGCAGCGCGAGCGCGCGCTCGCCGGTTTCCGTGACGGTTCGTGCCGCGTGCTCGTCGCCACCGACATCGCCGCGCGCGGCATCGACGTGGAAGGCGTGACGCACGTCATCAACTACGACCTGCCGAATGTGCCTGAATCTTACGTCCACCGCATCGGCCGCACGGCCCGCGCCGGCGCGACGGGTCTCGCCATCTCGTTCTGCAACGACGAGGAAAAGGCGTACCTGAAGGACATCGAGAAGCTGACGCGTCTGAAGGTGCCGGTGATGCCGCTGCCGGAAGGCCTGCCTGCCGCTTCCGCTCCGTCCGAGGGTGGGGAGCGTCGCGAACATCAGCGCGGCCGTCCGGCTCCGCATGCTCGCGGCCATCAGGGTCACGGCCAGTCGCGCAGCAGCGATCCGAATGCCGACAAGGGTCCCAAGCGCCGTCCCCGTCGTGGCGGCAAGCCCGCCGGTGGACAGCCGCAGGGCGGTCATCCCGCAGGCCAGCAGCAGCGTCCTGCGCAGGGCAAGCCAGCTCAAGGCCAGCGTTCGCAGCAGCCTCAGCGCGCAGCGCAGGGCAAGCCCGCGCAGCGCTCCGAAGGACGCCGCGGCGATGGCGCTCAGGTGGCCTGGCTCGAAAAGAGCCCGCGCCGTCGCTGATTGAAAATGGAAAAGGCGCCGCGAGGCGCCTTTTTTATTGCCGAATGTCCTCAGTGGTACGGATCCGCCGCGTCGCGCAATCCGTCGCCCATGAAGTTGAAGGCGAGCACCACGACGATCACCGGCACCATGGGGAAGAGCAGCCACGGATGAAGCTGCACGGCGGCGAGGTTCTGCGCCTCGTTGAGCAATACGCCCCAGCTCGTCACCGGCGGACGAAGGCCCAGCCCCAAGAAGGAGAGGGCGGTTTCGCCGAGGATCATGGACGGGATGGAGAGCGTCGCGGACGCGATCAGGTGACTCATGAAGTTCGGGATGAGATGGCGCGCGATGACGCGCTGCTTGGAAGCGCCCATCAGCTCGGCGGCCTTCACGAAATCCTCTTCGCGCAGCGACAACAGCTTCGAGCGCACTGCGCGTGCGAGGCCGGGCCAGTCGAGCAGTCCGAGAATGATCGTGATGCCGAAGAAGACGAGGATCGGACTCCAGTTCGCAGGCAGCGCGGCTGAGAGCGCGAGCCACAGCGGCAATTCCGGCAGAGAGCGCAGAATCTCGATCATGCGCTGGATCACGTGATCGACCCAGCCGCCGAGATAGCCGGCCAATCCGCCGAAGAAGAGACCGAGCGTGAACGATACGGCGATGCCGATGAGGCCGATGGTGAGCGAGATGCGCGCCCCGTAGATGATGCGCGAGAACAGGTCGCGCCCGAGCCGGTCGGTTCCGAGAATGAACATGGTGCCGTTCTCGGGCGGGCAGACGAGATGGACGTTGGTGTTCCAGACGCCCCAGAACTCGTAGGCATCGGCCCGGCAGAAAAACCGGATCGGCTGGGGCTGGGACGTATCGACCGTGTAAACGCGCCGGAACGTCTCGATATCGAAGCTGTATTTGTAAGGATAGACGAACGGGCCGACGAAGCGCCCCTCGTGCATCAGGTGGATGCCCTGCGGCGGCGCATACAGGAAATCGCCGTTGCGCTTGGTCTGGTTGTAGGGCGCGATCACCTCGACGAAAGGCACCATGAGGTAGAAGGCGAGCAGGACGAAGGCTGCGGCGAGGGCGACCTTGTGGCGGCGAAACTTCCACCATATGAGCTGCCAGGACGACGCGCGGTAGAAATCTTCGTTCTCCGTGCCGATAGGCTCCGTCGTGCCCGGATCGAAGGGCGAGGGATCGACGTAGTGACGTGTGCGGAGCAGGGTGTTCATCGCGCGCCTCCCATGCGGATGCGCGGATCGATCCAGGCAAGCAGAATGTCCGAGATCAGCATGCCGACCACGGTGAGCAGCGCCACGAACATCAGGATGAATCCGGCGAGGAACTGATCCTGGTTCTTAAGCGCGCTGAGCAGAATGGGGCCGACGGTGGGAAGGCTCAGGACGAGCGACACCAGCACCGAGCCCGAGACCAGATGCGGCAGCAGGTTGCCGATATCGGCGATGAAGGGATTGAGCGACATGCGGAAGGGATATTTCAGCAGCGCCTTCGTGGGGCCGAGTCCCTTGGCCTTCGCCGTCACGTAATACTGCTTGCCGAGCTCATCGAGCAGGTTCGCGCGCATGCGCCGGATCATGGAGGCGGTGCCCGCAAGGCCGATCACGATTGTGGGCACGATGAGATGGGACAGAAGAGACCTGATCTTGTCCCAGGTCCACGGCTCGCCCGCATATTTGGCATCGTAGAGGCCGCCGATGGAAACGCCGAACCAGCGGTTCAGGTAATAGAGCAGGATGAGGGCGAGCAGGAAGCTCGGCGTGGCGAGACCGATATAGCCGATGAAGGTCGCGATATAATCCCCGATCGAATATTGCCGCGTCGCCGAATAGATCGCGATGGGGATCGCGACCACGTGGATGAAGACCACCGCCGCGAGGTTCACCAGAAGCGTGAGCCACAGCGCATCGCCCACGACGTCCACCACCGGCTTGTCATATTCGAACGACCAGCCCCAGTCGCCCTGCAGCAGGCCTGAAAAGCCGTTGGGGCCGGGCATCGCACCGATCCAGATCAGGTACTGCTCCCAGGCCGGACGGTCGAGGCCGTATTGCTTGATCAGGAACTCCGCCTTCGCAATGGCGGCGTTGTCTCCCTGCGCCCGCAGCTCCTGGATCAGGTTCGACAGGAAGTCTCCCGGCGGCAGCTTGATGATGAAGAAGACGAGGGCCGAGATGATGAACAGCGTGACGGCCATGGTCACAAGGCGACGCAACAGGAAGCTGATCATCGACGGGCCTCTTTGCCAGCAGCCTTGTTCCAGTAGATCTCATCGACCCGGTAGATGCCGAGCATGGCCGTGGGCTCCCAGGAGTAAAGCGCCTTCGCCGGCAGGCCCTGAAGGCCGTTGCGGGTGACGATGGGCTGCAGGGCGCCTGCCACCGTGCCGATCACCCATTGGTTCTCCACGTGGTTGCGCAGCATCTCCCGCCAGGCCTGCTCCTGCACCGCCTCGTCGGCCGTCGTCATCCAGGTCTCGTACAATTCCAGCAACCGCTTTGCCTCGGGCAGATCGACCGCCTCGCCATTCGCGCCTTTCGTCTCGACGTGCTGACCCCATTTCGGCCAGGTGTAGTTGTCCTGGCGCATGGGGGCGTATTCCGTCGGCGGCATGATGGCGGTGGGAATGGCGTTGTCGAAACCGGGAGCGGCCACCATCACGGTCAGCCCCGCGAAGGAGCGATTGCGCAGGACGGTGCGGTCCTGCGGCTTCACGAAAAGACGCACGCCGATCTCGCGCCAGAACTCGCCGATCAACGTCAGGCCATCGACCACGAGGCTGCTCTCGCCGTCCGTCTCGACGATGATTTCCAGCTCGCGCCCATCGGGCAGCAGGCGGAAGCCCGCGCCGTTGCGCTTCGTCAGGCCCATCTCGTCGAGAAGGCGCGACGCCTCAGTCGGATCGTATTGGGCGTTGTGCGTGCGCAGTTCTTCCGAGAAGAGGGGACTTTCCGGCACCACCGTGTTGTTGCCCTCCGTGCCGAGACCGAAGAGCAGGGCGTTGTTCAGGGTCTTGCGGTCGATGCCGAGCGACAGGGCACGGCGGAAGCGCACATCGCGGTTGAGCTGACGCCAGACCGGATCGACGGTGTTGAGGTTGGGATAGAGCGCGAGCTCCGTCCCCCGGGCGTAGGGCCAGATCAGAGTCTCGTAGCCCTGCATCTTCTCGCCTTCCTTGAGCACCGGAATGTCGCTCATGGTAATGCCGCGGAACAAAAGATCCGTTTCGCCGGCATTGGCTTTCGCCGCGAACAGGCCGGGGGCGGAGACATCCATGACGATGCGGTCGACATAAGGAAGCTGGTGCCCCTGCTTGTCGATGCGGTGATAATAGGGATTTCGCTCGAACACGAAGCGATTGGCGGGCGCCGCGTTCGTCACGCGCCAGGGCATGAGGGTCGGCAGATCCGGATTCGTCTGCTCCTTCATGTCGTCCATGCGGTTGTGAAGGGCGGCCCAGGATTTCAGCTTCTGCTGCTTGGCCTTTTCCTCGAGCGCCTTCTTGTCCGCATACTTTCCATGAAACTGCTTGAGATATGCGGAAGCTCTGTAGATCGCCGGATCGAGGGCTCCCGCGAGTTGCGGCAGGAAGCGCGGATTGGGTTTGTCCCAGCTGTAGCGGATCGTGCGCTCGTCGATCACCTCAAAGCGCGGAGGCTTTCCGTCCACCAGCATGAACTCGGGCGGACCGGCGGGCGAGAGCTCCTTGTTGAACGCGATGTCTTCCCAGTAATAGCGGAAGTCCTCGGCCGTGAACGGGGTGCCGTCCGACCAGCGATGCCCGGCACGCAGCGTGAAGGTGAAAACCTGATCGTTCTGCGCGTCGAACTTCTCCAGCAGGTCAGGCTGCAGCTGCAGGTGCCTGTCGTAGCCCACGAGGCGCGTATAGGAATAGGTCGAGATGTAGCGGATATCGCGAGCGCGCGGCACGAGGGTTACGATCTCGCCGCCGGGCTGGCCTGCGGCCTCGACCACGAGCGGCGCCGATGGAACGCGCTCTGCAACAGGCGGGAGCGTCTTCGCCTGGTCCTTGAAGAATGGCGTTTCCTGCATCGTCTGTGCGAAGAGCGGCAAGGGGAGCAGGCCCACGACAAATGTGGCGACAAGAAATTTCAACCTCGGGGCCTGGCCTATAAAGCGCGAGCGACTCTCCTCCCCCCTGTGGGGAGGAGTGGGAGGTGGGGGTGTGAGCGCCAAGATCTCAGAACGTGACGCCGACAGCCCCGCCCTGGCCCTCCCCACAAGGGGGAGGGGAATCTGCGTCATGACTTTTAGTGACCAGCTCCTCAGTAAGTTTAGCATTATGCTGCCTCCTGAGTTCTTGCTCGCCCCATGCGAACCTTGTGGCCGGGCTCGATCTCCTGCATCACGCCGAACTCGCCGTCGGGAATGCGGAAAGGCTCCGGCCATTGAGCGGGGTTGGAGAAGCGGTCGGCGCGCAGCTTCGCGAAGTCGAGAGGGCGGTCGAGGTCCGGATCAGGCACCGCGGCGAGAAGCGCCTGCGTGTAGGGATGAACCGGATTGCGGAAGAGCGAGGATTTCGGCGCTTCCTCGACGATGTAGCCCCGGCACATCACCGCGATGGTGTCGGCGATGTAGTCCACGACGGCGAGATTGTGCGATACGAAGAGGTAGGAGAGCCCGAGGGCCGATTGCAGATCCTTGAGCAGGTTCAGAACCTGCGCCTGCACGGAAACGTCGAGGGCGGAAACCGGCTCGTCGCACAACAGCACGCGGGGTTCGAGAGCCAACGCGCGGGCAATGCCGAGACGCTGGCGCTGCCCTCCCGAGAAGGAATGCGGATAGCGGCGGAGAGAGCGCTGGTCGAGGCCCACCATGTCGAGCAGCTGCTTCACGCGCTCGTAGCGCTCGTCCGGCGTGCCGATATTGTGGATGCGCAGGGGCTCGGTGAGGATCTCGTAGACCGTCATGCGCGGGTTGAGCGACGAGAACGGATCCTGGAAGATGAACTGCACGGAGCGGCGATAGGCGGTCAGGGCATCGCCTTCGAGCTGGTGGACGTCCTTCGGGCCCGTGCCGTCGTCGAACAGCACCCGGCCCGCGTCCGGCTGAAGCGCGCGCATGATCATCTTGGACACGGTGGTCTTGCCGCATCCGGATTCGCCGACGAGGCCAAGCGTCTTGCCGACGGGCAGCGTGAGATCGACCTCGTTGACGGCGTGGATCGTCCTCGGTTTGCCGAAGAAGCGGCCGGAGCGCAGGGTGAAGCATTTCGTCAGCCCTTCGGCCTTGAGGATCGAGCCTTGAGGCTGCGGTCTTTCGGGCGCATGAGCACTCTCCAGCGTCGCGCTCCTGACCTCGCGGATCGGTGTGAGGCGTTCATGCTCCGCCATGGCGAAACGCGGCACGGCGCGCATGAGCGCCTTGAGATAGGGATGCTGGGCGCTGCGGAAGATGTCCTCCCGCGAGCCTCTCTCCATGACCCGGCCGCGATACATCACCACCACATCGTCGGCGATGTTCGCCACTACGCCGAGATCGTGGGTGATCAGCAGCACCGACATGCCGGTCTCGGCCTGAAGCTCCTTGATGAGGTCGAGAATCTGGGCCTGCGTCGTGACGTCGAGCGCGGTGGTCGGCTCGTCCGCTATCAGCAGGGCGGGGCGCGTGATCAACGCCATGGCGATCATGGCGCGTTGGCGCAATCCTCCCGAGAGCTCGAAGGGATAGGTGCGCAGGGCCCGCTTCGGGTCGGGAAAGCCGACGCGCGCCAGCACCTCCATGGTGCGCTGCAGCGCCTTGGCCTTGCTCACATCCGCGTGGATCAGCAGCGCTTCCGAAATCTGGTCGCCGATGGTGTGGAGCGGCGAGAGCGAGGTCATCGGCTCCTGGAAGATCATGGCGATGCGCCCGCCACGAAGCAGGTGCATGGCCTCTCCCTCGGGCTTGAGGGCCGCAATGTCGATGGGAGCCTGCAGGGCCGGATCGTTGAAGACGACGGAGCCGCCGGCGATCCGCGCCTTCTTGGGCAGGATCTGAAGAATGGCCTGGGCCGTCACCGATTTGCCGGAACCGGATTCACCCACGAGCGCCACCGTCCTGCCCTTCGGGATGTCGAAGGTCAGGCCATCCACCGCCCGGAAATCTCCGGTGTCGGTGTGGAAATCGACCGTCAGCTGACGGATCGACAGGAGCGGCGCTTCCATAGGCTTCTCCAGCAAGCACTCATCATAACGCATCAGGCCAAGGTTGTGATCCTGTTTCTCGCTGAAAACACGTCGACAGGGCTGAGGATGGGAGCACCCTTCGCGAGGAGGTGCGTCATCAGCTCCTCGCAAAAGGACCAGATGACTTCATCATGCACCAGATGATGGGTCAGGAGCCCTATCGGTTCCTCTGCATCCGCATCGCCTGAGATCCTGCGCTCGATGGCTGTGGCCAGCTTCGCAATGATCGCGACTGGCTCGATCAGGCTCCTCGTGCCGTGCCAGTCGATAGGGTCGAGGTGGGTATTGACCTGCAAGGGTCCCCTGGCGGGAAAGGCGATCCTGCGCTCATTGAAGCAGGAGAGCGCGGCAAAGCCCAGGCGGTGCAGGTGAGGCACCAGCCCGGAGGCGATCCGGTTCCAGGGCGGGACGAAGACGGGAAGGAGCTTGGAGCCAAGCCTCTCACGAGCAACAAGGAGCGACTGCTCCGCTTCCCCGGCCATGATCTCGATGGAGCGGTGAGCGCCGAACTCCGCCTTCTTCTCGCCAGTCGGAGCATGGTTGGCATGCGACCAGCCATGAACCAGGGCGAAGGCCGAGTGCTCGTTGTCCAAGCGCGAGGCCAGCGACGGCTCGAGACGTTGGGGGATGGCAGCAAGCGCGACACTTGCCTCCGCGCTGCGGCTCAAGGAGAGAAGGCGGTCGAGCTGGGGCGTGTCCGCCACCGCGTCGTCATCGCGCCACCAGAACCGGACAGGACAGCCGCGATCTCTGGCATGGCCGAGCGCGCGGTCTACGGGCGACCAATCGATACGGCGGTGAAGGGCAGGGCGGGGAGGATCGAGGCCCTCCGTGATGGCGACCGTCCGGCGGGCCCCATCGAGCGCGATATCGGGGGGCAGCGATGGTTCTTGCGACAGGCTGCGATGCACGGCCTCGATAAGGCTGCGAGGAGAGAGAGCGGCCTCCCGCACGATCTCGGCGAGACCGAGCGCCTGCAGTCGTTCCGCACGCAGGCGCTGCTCGGTTTCGTGGCCTGCTTCGAACGGCACGAGAACGGCTTTCACGTTGCTGCGCAGAAGATCGACGGCTGTGTTGTAGCCGGCTTGGCTGATGGAGAGTTCGGCCTGAGCCAGCAGGGCGCGGAAGTCGGGCCGTGCCCGCTCGACAATCACATGGGAAGGGGCGCTGTCGCGCAGCGCCGTGAACTCTGCCTCCGCGACGCCGCGCCCGATCAGGATGCGCCAGGGCCTGTCGATCAGCTCCTGTGCCGCCGCAATGGCCGTGCGGTAGAGCGGCAGGCTTGCCGCGCTCGATCCGCCGGAGACGAGAATGCCTTCCCGCTCCGTCTGCTCCAAGGCTTTCGGATTCTCATCCACGTAACCGGTGTAGCGAATGAGCGGACGGATGCGCTCGTCCACGGGCCATGTGGCCTCCAGGGGCACGATCTGCGGATCGCCATGGACGAGGATGGCGTCGTAGCTTTCGAGAATGCGTGCATGCGTCTCCTCGATGCGCTCGGGCTTCGAGGGGGCCGCAAGAATATCGCGGATCGAGCACAGGACGAGCGGTCGCGGATCCTGCCTTCTCGCTTCATCGAGAAGCATTGTGAACTCGTCCGCCAGAACGCGGCGGCCGAAGGGAAAGAGTTCGGTGATGACGATGTCGGGACGGAATGCTCTCAACGTATCGAGAAGCTGGATGCGCCTGTCCGCCAGCCGGAAGTTGTGAACCGGAGCACCGTCCTCGTCGAGCAGATTCTTGAAGTCGGTGCCGACGATGCGCACGGGCGGCAATTGAACGAAGGCGACATTGTCGAGACCGGCGGGTTGAAGAGGCCCGCCTCCCGAAACCAGCGTGACCGTGTGCCCCGACTCGGCGAAGGCGCGGGCGAGGGCTGCGGCGCGCGTGAGATGCCCCGCGCCCAGAAGATGCGTGACGACGATCAGGACGCGCAAGTTCGTGCTCCTTCTGGCGTCACTAGCAAGCACAGAGCCTCGCGCAATCGCAAGGCTGCGCTGTCAAGATCGCGCTCCTCAGCAACGAAACGTTGCGCGTGGTGTCCGAGCGCCAGAAGCCGCTCAGGATGTTCAAGAAGGTTTCTCATTCCATCCGCGAAAGCTGTGACATCGCCGGGCAAGGTCAACAGGCCCGTCTCGTCATGTCTCACCACGCTGGCGACGCCCCCGAAATTACCGGCGACGACGGAACATCCGAAAAGCTGGGCCTCCAGGAGCACCATGCCGTAGGCCTCGTTGACCGCGGGCCAGACGAACAGGTCGGCCCCTTGATAGAGGGAAGCGAGATCCTCCTGCCTCTCGATGGCTCCATGAAAGCGCACGCGCTCCGCGAAGGGTTCAAACATGCGTTCGATCCCGGCACGCGCTTCCCCATCGCCGACGATGTCGAGCGTCCAGGGAAGGTCGGCGATGCGCTCGAGCGCGCTCGCCAGGATGCGGTAGGAGGCGTGCTTGTCGCCGTCCCTCATCATCGCGACGGTCAGGAGGCGCGGTGCGCCGGATCGTTTCGAAGGGGAGGGCCTGGGCCATTCATCCGCATCGACGAAAGGTAGCAGGTCGATCAGCGCTTGATGGGCGGGACGCGCCTTCTCCAGCGCAACGCGGTCCTTGTGCGTCATCACGAGAATGGCGTTCGCTGAATCGAGGGCTTTTTCCGCGCCCTGGTGCCCCAGCGCCCATGGTCCCTCAGCACGCTTGGAGGCCCGCGAGCCTTCCGCAATCACGTATGGAATGTTCAGCGCTTCGCAGACCTGCGGGCCGATCCAGTCGGGAGCCTTGTAGTAGACGTGATAGGTGAACCACAGGGCAGGCCGCTCCTCCTTCGGCAGAGCGGAATAATGCGCGATGAGGCGGGATGCTTCGACGAGCGATTGCTGCTTGAGGTTCTCCTGAACCTGCTTGTCGCCGGCCTTGTCGAGGGTTCGCAATTCGCTCGCGAGCTGCGGTGCGAAGCCTGCGCGGTCGAGAGCCTTGACGAGAAGGCGCGCCATGGTGCGATCGCCCGATGGGAGAGGGTGGTTCGGGCTCTTCAACGGGGCATAGAACGCAACAGGTCGCTTGTCGCTCACACCGGCTCCGGCTTTGTTTGCTGATGGCCGACAAGCGCGCGGAAGCGCGTTTCCAGCATGTCGATGCCGCCTTCCATCGAGAAGTCGCTGCGAAGGCGGCTGAACGCGGCATCACCCAGGCTCTTGCGCGCATGAGGTTCGCGGGCGAGGAGGTTGAGCGCATTCGACAGGGCTTCCCAATCGCCGGGCGGCACGAGCCTTCCCTCCACGCCGTCCCGGATGAATTCCGGAATGCCGGCAAAGTCCGTCGCGATGATCGCAAGCCCCTGGCTCGCCGCCTCCATGATCACGTTCGGCAATCCATCCCGATCGCCGGACGCCGCTTTCTTGGAGGGGAGCACGAAGAGGTCGGCCTCGCGCAGCAGGGCAATGATGTCGGGCTGCGCCTTCGATCCGAGAAACGCGACCCTGTCGGCGATGCCCGCCTGCTGCGCCTGCTTCTTGAGGCTCGCGAGAAGCTCGCCTCCGCCCACATGCGCGAAGCGCCAATGCAGATCGCTCGGAAGTGCGGCAAGCGCCTGGATCAGGTCGCCGTAACCTTTCTTCGCCACCGCGCGCCCGACGGATACGATCCGTATCGGGTCCATGGGATTGGCGCCGTCGCGGGCCGGGCGGCTCTCAGGCGGTGCCGGAAAGCGCGACAGGTCGAGGCCGTGATAGGCCAGCGTCATCCGGTCCGGCGTCGACAGAGCCTGCAGATGCTCCACGCCATGGATCGTGCAGGTGACGCCCCACAGGGCTTCCCGCATCTTCTCGCTCTTTTCCCAATCGGGCGTGGTCCAGATGTCCTTGGCATGAGCCGAGAAGGACCAGGTTCGTCCGGTGAGCAGCGCCGCATAGCGCACCACGGAGGCGGGCGTGTGCAGGTAATGAACGTGCAGGTGCTTCACGTCCGCAGGCAGCTCCCGCGCCATGACGAAGGCCTGTCCCAGACGACGCACGCGGTTTGCCGTGAAATCCCGCTTCAGGTCGCGCCAGAAGGCTTTGATCGTTGCGCCGAATCCTTTTCTCCCAAGGCTCCAGCAGGCGCCCTTGAGAACGCGCAAGGGCTCTTCGTAAAGATATTCCGGCAGGTAGGTGACCCGCGCCCTGATCTTCTTGTTCATCGGGTGCACGGCCCGCTCCGTTGGATGGCGGAGGGACCAGATTTCGAGGTCGAGACCGCGTCCTTCGAGCGCCAGGATCTCCTGTGCGATGAACGTCTCGGACAGCCGCGGATAGCCCTTCATGACGATGGCGATCCGCCGGGCTTCAAGTGAAGGAAGCATCAGAAACTTTACTCGGCCGCCTGATGATAGGCAGGCGTCAACTGGATTGCAGACTTGGTGAGAGCCTTAAGCCGCTCCTGAACCCGGTCAAGTCCGTCGAGGAGACCGGGGATGGTCACCTCGGATGGGCGCGGCTGCGAGGAGAGGGCCTTCAAGGCCGCTGCCATGCGCTCCGGCGTGCGCGGCTCATTGTGGTCGCTCAGCATGCGCACGAGGCCGAGGCGCTCGGCTTCGACAGCGCGGATATACTGCTCCAGCCGGGGCTTCGTGCGCGGCACGATAAGGGTTCGCTTGTCGAAGGACAGCGCCTCGCAGAACGTGTTGTACCCGCCCATGGCCACGATGGCGTCGGCCTTCTTCATGAGCCGCTCGATCTTGTTGTCGAAGGACATCACATCGAGCTTCGGCTGCTTGGCGATGCGCTCCACGAAGGCGCGGCGCGTGTCGCGATCGATGAAGGGACCGAAGAGAATGAGGGCGGGCTGCTCCAGGGTCTGATCCGCCTCGTAGGCCGAGATCACCCAGTCGATGAGATCGTCGCCGTCGCCGCCGCCGCCGGTGGTGACGAGGATGAAGGGCTGCTTGGTGATCTTCGGATATTTCGTCAGCGAGGGCGTGGGCGGAATCTCGCGGCGCAGATAGCCGGTATAGGTGATGCGGCGGCTCACTTCCTCCGGCAGGTCGAAGGCCTGGAGCGGCTGATGCACGTCCTTCAGGCCATAGACCCAGATCTCGTCGTAATAGCGGATCAGCGCTTCCCGCGCTCCCTTGCGCTCCCATTCGGGAATGAGAAGGGCGGGCTCGTCCATCACGTCGCGGATGCCCAGCACGAGGCGGCAGCCGACGGCCTGCAGATAGTCGAGAGCCGGGACGACCTCGCCGCGGAAGCCGGTGGGCTCCTTGTCCACGATGAACACGTCAGGCTGGAAAGCCTTCGCGGTCTGGAGAATGAGCGCCTGGCGCAGGCCCACCGCCTCGTCCAGGCTCACGTTGAGATTGAGAGTGCGGTAATCGCCGTCCGGAAGTTTGGTGACGCCCGGAATGCGGATGTAATCGACCCCGCTGCCGAACTCGAAATTGCCGATCACAGGGGAGCCCGAGATGATCACCACCGAGGCGTCGGCATGGTCGCCGACGATGGCATTGGCAAGGGCGCGCGAGCGGCGTAGATGCCCCAGGCCGAACGTATCGTGACTGTAGATCAGAACACGGGGGCCACGGGCAGGACCGGGCCAGATCGTGCGCGGAGCCGGGTCCTTGTTCGCAATGGTCGCCAAATCCGCCATCCGGATGCCCCTTGGCAAAAAGGCGCGTCAGTTGACGACGCGTCTACCGTCTCTACCTGTTCTCATGCCCCCACCGATCAGATAAGGCAGGATCAGAGATCGGGAAGAGGTTCTCTTCAGCTTTGAAGGTTATAACTCTACGGCAATGGAAAAGAGCCTCTTTAGATACATCTGGACTCACTCCAAGCGCGACCAGCTCTTCATATGCTTTGTCGTGCTTTTGTCTCAACCGTTTTATTTCATTTCTCTCGATCTGCCTCGCCGGATCGTGAATGAAGCCATCCAGGGCGAGGCCTTCAAGGACGGGAACGCTACGGCACCCTTCCTTCAAATCCATATCGACTGGCCTCAATGGCTCGGTGGCGGATCGCTCCATCTCTTCGATGGGTTTCAGGTGGGCAGGGTCGGCCTGCTGCTCGGCCTCTCATCCCTGTTCCTGTTTTTCGTGGTCGTGAACAACGGCTTCAAATACTGGATCAACCTCGCCAAGGGCGTCCTTGGAGAGCGGATGCTTCGGCGCATGAGGTTCGAGCTTTTCGCGATGGTGCTGCGCTTCACGCCGGAGGCCCTGCGCACGGTCAAATCCTCGGAGACCGCGACCATCATCAAGGATGAGGTCGAGCCCATCGGCGGGTTCATCGGCGATGCCTTCATCACGCCGGTCCTGCTCGGAATGCAGGCGCTGACGGCGCTGGTCTTCATCATGGTCCAGAACGTCTGGCTCGGCCTCATGGCGCTCGGCGTGATCGCGGTTCAGTTCACCATCATCCCCAAGCTGCGCCGGGAGCTTCTGCGCCTGGGCAAGCAGCGCCAGCTTGCATCCCGCGAGTTGGCGGGCCGCATCGGCGAGGTGCTCGACGGCATCGAGGTTGTGCACGTTCACAATGCCTATGCCTGGGAAAGGGCGGAGATCGGCGGGCGTCTCTTCGGTCTCTTCTCCATCCGCCTGAAGATCTACAACCGGAAATTCGCGGTCAAATTCCTCAACAATTTCCTGTCGCAGGTGACGCCGTTCCTGTTTTACGCCATCGGCGGCTATTTCGCCCTTCGCGGTACGCTCGACATCGGTCAGCTCGTGGCCGTGATCAACGCCTACCGTGAGTTGCCGCCGCCCTTGAAGGAGCTGATCGACTGGGATCAGCAGCGCCTCGACGTGCAGGTGAAATACGATCAGGTCACCCAGCATTTCGCGGAAGAGCGTCTGGGACCGATGATCGAATCCCAGGAGGAGATCGAGGACGAACCTCTGGCCGGGCCCCTCGTGGCGGAAGGGCTCAGCATCAGCGGCCCTCACGGCGATATGATCATCGAGGATGCTTCCTTCTCTCTGGAGCTTCCCACCAATGTGGCGATGATCTCTCCCGGCAGCCCCGCCGCAAGCATCATGGCCCGCGTTCTGGCACGCCGCGTTCCGAATTTCGGCGGACGCATCTGCATCGGCGATCGGGAACTCGTGCGGCTTCCTCCCGCCGTCGTCGGACGCAGGGTCGCCTATGCGGGCGTGGATCCGATCCTTTTCCCCGGCAGCATTCGCGACAATCTCATCTATGGCCTGCGGTTCAGGCCCATGGGCCAGACCGAGGAGGACAGGCGCGAGATGGCGCAGCGCATCGCCGAGGCCGCGCGAACCGGAAATCCGTTCGAGAGCATCTCCGATTGCTGGATCGACTACGAAAGGGTGGGGCTGAAGGACGAGCAGGATCTCGACCGGGTGCTGGTGACCCTTCTGGAGCGCGTCGAGATGGGAGAGGCGATCTACCTGTTCGGGCTTGCGGGCCAGATCGATCCCGAGCGGCACACGGCGCTCGCGGAGCGGGTGGTGGAGGCGCGCCGTCGGCTGCAGGAAAACTTCCGCTCGAACGGAATGGCGGATCTCGTCGAGCCCTTTGACATGGGCCGCTACAACGAACAGGCCACTGTCGCCGAGAACCTCCTGTTCGGCGTTCCGATCTCCGACGAATTCATGGGGCGCAATCTCGCCGACAATCCGCTGTTCCGAAGCGCCATTCATAGGGCAGGGCTCACCGACAAGCTCACCCGGATGGGTCTGGAGATCGCGGAGACCATGACCGAAATCTTCCAGGGGCTGCCGCCGGGCCATTCGCTGTTCGCGCAGTTCTCCTTCATCGGCGCGGAGGAGCTCCCCGAATTCCAGGCCATCCTCCGCCGCCAGTCGAGAAACGGACACAACCTGAAACGGGATGAGAGGACGAGGCTCCTCTCCCTGCCGCTCGCCTATGTCGAGGCCAAGCACCGCCTCGGCCTGCTCGATGACGAGTTGAGGCAGCAGGTCGTCGAGGCCCGCAGCCTGATACGCGAAACCCTCGAGAAGGCGGATGCCACCGGGGTGGAGTTCTACGATCCCGAGAGGATCTGCATGGCTGCGCCCCTGCGGGACAACCTGCTCTTCGGCCGGGTCAATTATCAGGTTGCGGATGCCCGTCATCGGGTCGCGGAAGCCGTCGCCGCCGTCGTCCGGGAACTCGACTTGCTGGAGGATGTGGCGCGGATCGGCCTCGACCACGAAGTGGGAGCCGCGGGCCGGCTTCTGTCGCCGCAGGAACGGGCCAGCGTGAATCTGGTGCGCTGTCTGGTGAAGCGGCCCGACATTCTCATCATCGACGGGGCGCTTGCTCCCTTCGATGAGGAGCGCGCTCACAGGATCCTTCAGGCTCTTCTCGATCATCTTGAACAACAAAGCTTGTTCATGGTGCTGTCCAATGATCGACAGGCCGATGCTTTCGATGTTCAGATGCGCTTTAGCGATGGACGTATTGTCACAGAGAAGGCGGCCGATCCGCAGAGGCGTGCTAAGACGCCTGCGATGGAACCCGCCCCGAGTGTAGCAGGAGAGGTGGCATGACCCTTGAAACCGAGGTCCAGTCCCTGAGGCAGGTGCCGATGTTCCGGGATGTCGATCCGGCTCGCCTGAAGCTTCTGGCCTTCACCAGCGAGCGGGTTCAGTTCGCCGCCGGACAGCGATTCTTCTCGCAAGGAGACCCGTCCGATGCCGCCTATGTGCTCCTCGACGGGCGGGCGAGCGTGCTGCTGAACACGCCGACAGGTGACATTCAGGTGGCTCAATTGTCGGGAAACGCTCTCGTGGGCGAGATGGGCATCCTATCCGACACACCGCGCTCCGCGACGATCATGGCTGCCGAGCCGACCACGGCGCTTCGCATCGACAAGCGGGTTTTTCTCGAGTTGCTGGCCCAATTTCCCCAGATGTCGCTGGCCGTGATGCGCGAATTGGCGCAGCGCCTCGAACGCACGAATGCGCAGCTCGTAGCCCAATCTTCCTGAGCGGAACCCGCAAATTAGGGATTTTTTCCGGGGGAAAAGACGCTCAAAGGGCCTTTTAGACACATTTTTACGGCCAAGCTGACCGATTCTCGACACATCTACCCGTCAACTCTTGTCCCAGAATGACACAAGGGGTGGTTCGAACCCTAAGTCGGACCTTGCGGGAACAAGTGTGATGCCGAGTAATGCAAGAACGCTGCTGTGCGCTGTGCCGCAACCTGTTGCGGACGCGCGGCAAGGTGGCCGCCGCAAGGCGGTTCATGTGGCCCTTGCTCTGGGCCTGATGGTTGGATTCCAGGGGCTGACGGCGGGACCTGCCGCCGTCGCCACTCTGCCGACCGCCATGGTGGACTATAACCACTCTTCCCCGATCAAGCCGTTGGCCGTGACCGCTCCCGTCATTGCCTCCGTGGCCTATGTGCCGGAGCTCGGCAAGCAGCCGGGTCTCTTCAAGGCGATTCTCGACGGGGCGTTCTCGCTGACCAAGAAGACCAAGCCGAAGCCGCAGCACGAGGAAGTGCTGTCGGACATGACCGCCAATCCGGATGAGATCATTCCCTTCAACGGGCGCAACATTCCGCGCTGGCTGGTCCATTCCATCCTCAAGGCCGCGCATGTGACGGGCGTGGACCCGGTCTACATGATGACGCTGGCGGACGTGGAATCGAGCCTCTCGCCCGAGGCCAAGGCTCCGACCTCATCGGCCGAGGGCCTGTTCCAGTTCATCGACCGCACCTGGCTCGAGATCGTCTACATGCATGCGGCCGATTACGGCTTCACCGCCGCCGCAGAGGCCATCCGCATGGTCAACGGCGATCCGGTGGTCAACGACAAGGATCGGGAATGGGTCATGAACCTGCGCACCGATCCCTATTTCTCGGCGCTGATGGCAGGTGAGCTGATCAAGGACGTGGAACGCGCCCTCATCGCTCAAGGCGAGCGCGAGCTGGCGGAAGCCGAGCTCTATCTCGCTCACTTCCTGGGCGCCAGGAGCGCCGTGCGCTTCCTGGAGGTGCTCGACCAGGATCCGAACATGAAGGCCTCCAAGCTCTTCCCGAAAGCCGCGAAGGCGAATACGGGCCTGTTCATGGAAGGCAAGGGCCGCAATCGCCGCCCGGTTTCCGTCGCCGAGCTCTACAACAAGATCGATTCGAAGATCGTTCGCCGCCTGGATCGCTATGAGGGCATCGGCCCCTATCTGGCCGAGATCACGCGCCCGGCCTCGGACGTGACGGAAACGAGCGCGGTCACGCGCTAGAGCGTCCGACCCGAAAGTGGATCGCACTTTCGGGTTTCATCCGACGCTCGGTTCATCAATCTCAGAACGCCTTGAAGGTGATGATGGTGTGCGTGTCGGCGATCTCGGGGATCGACTGCACGTTCTCTGCGATGAAATGGCCGATATCGACGCCGTCATCCACATGGAACTTGGCGAGAATGTCGTAATTGCCGGCGGTCGAGTAGATCTCGGACGCGATTTCCCGGTCGGCGAGGGCGTTGGCGACTGCGTAGGTCTTGCCGAGCTTGCATTTGATCTCGACGAAGAAGGTCTGCATGGGGCGCTCCAGAAGGCGTCGGCTTCAGCAAAGGTGATAGTGGGGAGATATGACACGGGACGGCGTCCGCGTGAACATCTGATCCTGCGATATTACCCCCGTCCGACGCTGACGTATGTGAAGCCGTTTCGCTCCATCTCCTCGGGGCGGTAGACATTGCGCAGGTCCACCACCACCGGCGCCGCCAGGGCCGCCTTCAGGCGCTTCAGGTCAAGCGCCCGGAACATGTTCCACTCCGTCACCAGCACCAGCGCATCCGCCCCGCGCACGCAGTCATAGGCGTCCGTGGCATAGTCCACATCCGTCAGCAGGGCCTTGGCCGCCTCCATCCCCTCCGGGTCATAGGCCCGCACCCGCGCGCCCGCATCCTGCAGCGCCGTGATCACGTCCAGGGACGGGGCATCGCGCATGTCGTCGGTGTTGGGCTTGAAGGTCAGCCCCAGCACCGCAATCGTCTTGCCCCGCACCGAGCCGCCGCAGGCCGCAATCACCTTGCGCCCCATGGCGCGCTTGCGCTGGCTGTTGACCGCCGCCACCGTCTCCACGATCCGCACCGGGGCCTCATAATCCTGCGCCGTCTTGATCAGCGCCAGGGTGTCCTTGGGAAAGCACGAGCCGCCATAGCCCGGGCCGGCATTCAGGAACTTGGCGCCGATGCGGTTGTCGAGCCCGATGCCGCGGGCCACGTCCTGCACGTTCGCGCCCACCTGCTCGCACAGGTCGGCGATCTCGTTGATGAAGGTGATCTTGGTGGCCAGGAAGGCGTTGGCCGCATACTTGGTCAGCTCCGCCGTGCGCCGCGACATGGCCAGCACCGGCGCCTGGTTGAGGTAGAGCGGGCGGTAGATCTCGTTCATGACCTCCTGGGCGCGCGGCTCGTCGGTGCCGATGACGATGCGGTCGGGGCGCTTGAAGTCGGCAATGGCCGCGCCCTCGCGCAGGAATTCCGGGTTGGAGACCACGGCGAAATCGGCGTCCGGGCGGGCCTCGCGGATGATGCGCTCGACCTCGTCGCCGGTGCCCACGGGCACGGTGGATTTGGTGACCACCACGGTATAGCCGCTCATGGCGGCGGCGATGTCGCGGGCGGCCTGGTAGACATAGGACAGGTCGGCATGGCCGTCGCCGCGGCGGGAGGGGGTGCCGACCGCGATGAACACGGCCTCGGCGGCCTTGACCGCTTCGGTGAGGGTGGTGGTGAAGGTGAGGCGGCCCTCGCGCACGTTGTTGGCGACGAGGTCGTCGAGGCCGGGCTCGAAGATGGGGATCTCGCCGCGGTGGAGGGCCTCGATTTTGCGCGGGTCCTTGTCCACGCAGCAGACCTCGTGGCCGAAATCGGCAAAGCAGGCGCCCGATACAAGCCCCACATAGCCCGACCCGATCATCGCTATGCGCATCAGGATCGCTCCCCTTTGTCTCAAAGCGACGGTTTAGGGCCTCTCGGACCGCGCCGCAACCCGGCGGAAAGGAGGGCTGCCCGGCTCTTTTGAAACAATACCCCCTTTGACATCTGGACAAAGCGCGCCCAAAAGACCGCCGTTTCTCAAACGGGGCATTCATGGACAACCCTTTTCTCGTCGATGTAACCCGCGGACCGCTGGTTGAATCGCGCCACCGAGGCAGCGTTTCGGTGGTCGATGCGGATGGCTCGACCGTTCTTTCGATCGGAGACGTGGACCGGCGGGTTTTTCCCCGTTCCGCCGTCAAGGCGCTTCAGGCGCTCCCCCTGCTGGAGCGGGGCATCGCGGACAAGTACGGCCTGACCGATGAAGAGATCGCGCTCGCCTGCGCGTCCCATTCCGGCGAGCCCGACCACGTGCGGGTGGCGGCCTCCATGCTAGCCAAGGCGGGGCGTGACGCGGGGTGCCTCGAATGCGGTACCCATTGGCCCATGGGGGAGGCGGCGAACCGTGCCCTGGCGGCTGAAGGCGGTACCCCGAACGCCCTCCACAACAATTGCTCGGGCAAGCATGCGGGCTTCATCTGCCTCGCCTGCGGGACGGGCGAGGACCCGAAGGGTTATGTGGGCGTCAGCCATCCCGTGCAGCGCATGGTGCGTGAGTCGCTCGAGGACATTACGGGCGCCTGCCACACCATGGAGAGGAGCGGCATCGACGGCTGCTCGATCCCGACCTACGCCATTCCGCTGCCCTCGCTGGCTTTCGGCTTCGCCAAGTTCGGTGCCGGTGCCCATCTCCGGGCTGAGACGAAAGCAGCGGCGGAACGCATCCGCAAGGCCGTGGCGGCTCATCCCTTCATGGTGGCGGGGACGGGGCGCTTCGACACCAGGCTCATGGACATTCTCAAAGAGCGCGCTTTCGTGAAGGTGGGAGCGGAGGGCGTCTATTGCGCATCCTTCCCGGAACTCGGCTACGGCGTCGCCCTGAAGGCCGATGACGGCAACGCGCGCGCGGCCGAGGCCATGATGGGCGCGCTCGTGCTGCGTTTCCTGCCCTTGAACGATCAGGAGCGTTCTGCTGTCGAGGCGCTTGCCAGGCCGGTGTTCAAGAACTGGAACGGCCTCGAAGTCGGGCGCATTCAGCTGAGCCCACTGCTTCTGGGATAAGCCGCTTGCAGACATGAAAAGAGGCCGGAGCTTTTGAACTCCGGCCTCTTTGTTTTTCGGAACGGACGTGGCGCGTCAGATGACGAAGAAGTGGTCGGCCTTCAGCGCCAGGTTCTTCTTCACCGTCGCGAACTCGACCGCTTTCTGCTTGCCCGAGCCATCGGCGTCGTAGAGCAGAATGCCCTTCTTCTTGTTGTAGATGATGTAGTCGTTCTTGTCCGTGGCTTTGGTGCCGATCTTGAAGAAGTCGCTCTTCAGCTTGCCCGTCTTCTTGAGCTTCTTGAAGATCGCGTTCTCCAGGTGGATCTTGTCGGCCTTCACTTCGAAGTCGGTGATCGTGTCGCGATTGGCGGCCTTGTTCGGCGCGCTATCGAAAACGAACACATCCTTGCCCTTGCCGCCCGTCAGGATGTCGTTGCCGAGCCCGCCATAGATCTTGTTGGCGCCGCTGTTGCCCACGATCACGTTGTTGAAGGCATTGCCGGTCAGGCCGATGGAGCCGGCGCCCGAGGCTGTGAGGTTCTCGACTCCATCGCCGAGCGCATAGGTGACCGAAGTGAAGACCTGATCCGCGAGATCGCCGCCCGCCTCGATGATGATGTCACCCGCGTTGTCAACGTAGTATGTGTCGTTGCCGAGACCGCCGGACATGGTGTCCGCACCGCCGGCGCCATCGATGACGTTGGCCGCCGCATTGCCGGTGATGGAATTGTTGCCCGCATTGCCGGTGAGGCTGATGGCCGCGAGACCATCGGCAATCAGGTTCTCGATATCGGCGCTGAGCGTGTAGCTGATGCTCGCATAGACCGTATCGATGCCGCTGCCGCCAGCTTCGGAAACCACGTCCCCGGCATTGTCGACATAGTAGGTGTCGTTGCCGGTGCCGCCATACATCTGATCGGCGCCTTCGCCGCCATTGAGCCTGTCGTCGCCGATGCCGCCATCGAGGATGTCGTTTCCTGCGCGTCCGTTCAGGTCGTCGTTGCCGGCCGTGCCGCCGCTCAGGGTGTCGTTGAACTCGGTGCCGACATACTGGTCGTTGGCAGCAGTGCCCGGCATGTTGACGCCCTGGAAGCGGGCATCGATCACCTGGCCGCGAATGCCGACGCTGTCGTCCCTGCGTCCGTCGATATTCTCGTCCCAAGCCGCAATAAGGCGACCGTCGGATAGCTCGATCACTTTTGGAACACCACGCTCGCCTTCATCGAAGGCGGTGCTGATGATCTTGTCTCCGAGATAGACGTTAGCTGCGTTATAGACCGCGACGCGAACCTGCGGTGCGGCTGTGCCGTCTGTATCCAGATAGGTAATGGCGAAACCGCCATCTTTGAGAGCGGTGACGCTCGGCGAGTTTTGATCGCCATCAGCACTTACGTTGACGGTGAAGGCATCCCCGATTGCGGTCATAGTGCCGCCGTCGAACATTTGCGCTTTGACGTTATCTCCGGTGCCGTCCCGCATTTCTTCGGTCCACACGATAAGGATGCGTCCACCCTTGAGAACCGTCGCTGAGGGAGCTGTGCCCTCCTTCATGGAGGCAGATACCGTGTACTCAGTCACTCCGGTTGAAAGCACTCCACCGCTCACGGTGGAAATACTTACCTTCAACGAGATGACTCCTCCGGACGCGGCATCCTCACTGTAAATGGTCAAGAAGCGATTATCTGAGAGGCTAACAACGGCATATGCTTCTTGGGTGCCGGTGGTTGTGCGATTCACGGAGCCCGAGTCGATGACTTGACCAGATGAATCATAAATATAAGCCTTGACGCCCGCATCGCCTGCGCCGTCGGCATTCTCGTCATTGCAGGTTACAATAAACCCGCCGCCTGCGAGAGCTTTGACCAGAGGGGCCGATACCTTGGTCGTGCTGGGGGCGACGACCTCGAAGTCCTCGGTTCCGCCATTGGCGTTGAAGGGTGTACCATCTCCGTTGAAGATGCGCGCGCGAATGGAGTAGGTTGTCACGCCGCCTTCGGTTACCTGATGCTCCCACATGTAGACGATCTTGCCGTTTTCCAGTGTCGTCACTGTTGGAGCCGAGTTGATGCCGGGGGTCGTGTCGATACGGATCGGATCACCTTCGGGAACAGCGCCTGAATAGAAGCGCTGCGCATAGATCGCCGTGGGTGTTGGCGCATCGCCACCCGGAAGCACATAGTTGATCGGAACTAGCTCCTTCCAGACAGCCAGGAATTTGCCATTATCCAGGGCCTGCAATTCCACATCCGATTGGATGCCGTACTTATTGGTGTTGACCAGAAACTCGCCCCAAAGGACTGGAGGGATAGACATTATGCGCCCCGCTTAAGATGCCAGATCGGCTATATATAATAACATATCATTGGATTTTTGGGATCGTTCTGGCAAGAGCTCCGTCGAGTTTGCGTGTAATCGCTTGCAATCCTGCAAGCTCTTTGCTGCTAACCCTCAGATTCCTAGCAGTTTCACAATCTCGCTTGCACCAGCGTCTGGGGAAATCGTCCCCTCCGCGATCGCCCGCTCGATCTCCGGCACCCGCTTCTTCAGGGCTGGATCATGCGTGAGTCGCTCGTGCAGGCGCTCATGGACGAGGGCCCACATCCATTTGGTGTCCTGAGAACGGCGCTTGGCCGACAGCTCTCCGGTGGCCTCCAGGCGCTTGCGGTGGTCCAGAACCTTTGTCCAGAGCTCGTCGAGGCCCTGACCGGTCAGCCCTGAGATGGTCAGCACCGGCGGTGTCCACGTGGAGGATGCGGGGGCCAGGATGTGGAGGGCGGCTTTATATTCGGCGGCGGCGGCCTTCGCCTTCATGCCGGCATCGTCCGCCTTGTTGACGGCGATCAGGTCGGCGAGCTCCAGAATGCCCTTCTTGATGCCCTGGAGTTCATCGCCGGCGCCCGGCAGCATGAGAACCAGAAAGAAATCGGTGAGATCGGCGACCGCTGTCTCGGATTGGCCGACGCCGACCGTCTCCACCAGGATCACGTCGAAGCCCGCCGCCTCGCATAAAAGCATCGTCTCGCGGGTCTTGGCCGCGACGCCGCCCAGCGTCCCGGAGGAGGGGGAAGGGCGGATGAAAGCGTTGGTGTCGGTGGCGAGGCGCGCCATGCGCGTCTTGTCGCCGAGAATCGCGCCCCCGGTGCGGGTGGAGCTGGGATCGACCGCGAGCACGGCGACCTTGTGACCCTTTTCGGTCAGCATGCTGCCGAGAGAGTCGATGGTGGTGGACTTGCCGACCCCCGGAACGCCGGTGATGCCGATGCGAACGGCCTTGCCCGTCAGCGGCATCAGCTCCTGTAGCAGGGCGCGTGCGGCCTCCCGATGGTCGGACCGGCGGGATTCCATGAGGGTGATGGCGCGCGCCAGCGCGGCGCGGTCTCCCCGCGCCACGGCATCCGCCGTCACATGCGTCTTTCTGTGAGAACCCCCGGTCATGGAGATAGCCTTAGCCTATTCGGTGCAGGCTTTCACCACGTGATCGGGTCCATTCCGATCCGTCCCCAGGCAGGAATCTTGACGGCCGGGCGGCGAATGTCGATTCCGGCCACCAGCCCCATGAAGTCGATCTCGAGGCCTTCGACCCAGCCCAAAGCGAGGCCCGCATATCCGGCCAGAGAGATCTGGATGCCGGTTCGGCTGGGGGTGAGGCCGATGAGGTCCTGCAGCGGCCGCCAATCCTTGCCGAGCGCCGTCGGGGGAAGGGCCGCATCCAGCTCCGGCACTGCGCGCAGCACATGGGCAACGAAGGTGTTGGAGTTGGGGCCGGGCCAGGCGTTGTAGGCTCCGTAGGACGAATAGGGATAACTCGCCACGGCCTTGCGGATCTGCGGGATCAGCCGCTCCGCGGCTCCGCCCTCGATGACCGCGACCGGATGGGGCGCATTGCCGAACCAGCGCCCGTCCGGGGCCCAGCCGTTGGTGCGAACGGGGCTGCCCCAGCCGACCTTGTCGTAGCGGGTGTATTGGCCGGCGCCCGCCTCCTTCACCACGATCCAGGTGTGATGGGCGAAGATGCCGCGCCAGCGGCCCACCCGCGCGGCATAGACGGCCACGATGGCCTGAGGAACCTCGGAGGGCGGTTTCAGAAGCTTCGCGCTCGACCAATCCGCAGCGCGCCAGCTGGGCGCGACATCCTCGCGCATGGTCCACCACAGGGCATGGGCTCCGAGGGGCAGGATGAAGAGGGCGACGATGAAAAGAAAAATGCGGAAGAGGGCAACCATCTCACCAAAGGTACAAACCGCATCGAGGCCGTTCAAGGCGCCGAATTGTCCACGCCGTTCACCAATGGTTTACCTTGGGCGGTGAGGAATGGGGGCATTGTAGGGCCCGGAGAGGCCATCGCCCGGTATTGCCTTGTGCATGCCATGATCGGGGGCAACACAGCAGCAACCCTCCTTAAGGTCCGGTTTTCCCGCCTCATGCAGCTTTCCATCTCTCGCCTCGCCGTCGTTTGTCTGACCGCCTTCATCCTGTCCGGGTGCATGGGGGACGACAATGTCCTGACGAGCCCGTTTTCCGCACCCGCGCCGGGCCTGTCGAAGGACCCGAAGCTCCTGGTCGCGACCACGCGCCTGCCGGTAGGCGATCCGCCGAGAAAGCCCTGGTTCAGCAGCGAGCGCTCGCCCGATCTCGTCTTCGCCGAAGCGCGCCTCAAGCCGCCGTCGGACTCGCTCATCGGCGGCTCGGGATGGAGCATCGCGAAGGTCGATTCCGTCTCACGCGGAAACGGCGCGCAGGCCTTCGCGCAGGCAGCCTTCGGGCGCGACCTGCTGCTCTACATCCACGGATATCGCGAGAGCTTCGAGACGGCGGCCGCTTCCACCATCGACCTGTCGGAGGGCATCAAGTTCCCCGGTGCGACCGGCCTCTTCACCTGGCCGTCCGCCGCTTCGACATTCAGCTACGTGGCGGATCGCGAGGCGGCCATGTGGTCGCGCGATGCGCTGGAGGATGTGCTCGCGGCCATCGCGAAAACTCCGAGCGGCGGACGCATTCACATCGTCGCGCACAGCATGGGCACGCTCCTGACCCTTGAGGCCCTGCGCATGCTGCGCGGCGACGGCGGCGCGAGCGCCATGGAGCGCATCGGCGCCATCGTGCTGGCGGCTCCCGACATCGACATCGATCTTTTCGCCCGCGGCTTGGAGAAGCTGGGGCCGGACGCGCAGAAGATCACGGTGATCAGTTCCACCAACGACCGCGCGCTTGCGGTATCGAGCCGACTTGCCGGCGGCATCGTCCGTGCGGGCGCGGCGGAGCGCGAGCGTCTGGAGGCGTTGGGCGTGCGCGTGGCCGATGCATCCGAGTTCGGCGGCGGCATCATCAATCACGATCTCTTCCTGTCGAACAAGGAAGTGCAGCAGGTGGTCAAGCGCGCCATCGAGCGGGCGAGATAAGCTGTTCGCGTCCGCTTGTCGGCGGCAGGTCCAGGATTAGTTCCTATCCAAAGCAAAACGATTTTGGAGGAAACGATGCTTCTGACCCGCCGCAACATCCTTGCCGGCATCGCTGCCTGCGCAGCTTCGGCGCTCCCGTTCGCGAACGCCTTCGCGCAGGCGGATTATCCGTCAAGGCCGGTTCGTGTCGTCGTGCCTTATGCGGCGGGCGGCGGTACGGATTTCTTCGCGCGTCTGGTCTTTGCCGAAATCGGCAAGCAGCTGGGTCAGCAATTCGTTATCGAGAACAAGGCAGGCGCGGGCACCAATCTCGGCGCGGAAGCGGTCGCCAAGGCCGAGTCTGACGGGTACACGCTGCTCCTTGGCGATACGGCGACCTATTCCACCAACCGGACGCTCTACAGCAAGCTCGCCTTCGATCCCTACAAGGATTTCGCGCCGATCACCCTGAGCGGCCGCTTCGCCCTGGTGCTGCTGGTCAACACGGACAAGCTGAAGGCGAAATCCGTTCAGGACATCATCGCGGCCGCCAAGCAGAACCCCAACGCGATCAATTACGGCACTCCCGGCCTGGGGAGCCCGTTCCATCTCGCGACCGAGCTTCTCGCGCAGAATGCAGGAGTGAAGCTGACCCACGTGCCCTATCGAGGGGCGGCTCCAGCGGTGCAGGATCTGGTGGCCGGCAACATCAACATGATGTTCATCGATTTCGCGACGGCGCGCTCGCAGCTCTCGGGGCCCATTCAGGCCGTTGCCGTCGCATCCCCGAAGGAGTTTTCAGGGCTTCCCGGCGTGCCGCCCGTCGCCAACGATTTCCCCGGCTTCGAGGCCTGGGCCTGGCAGGGCATCGTGGCGCCCGCCGGCACGCCGCCTGCGATCATCGCGAAGCTCAACGAGGCCTATCGCCGTGCCGTGAGCCAGCCGGAAATCCGCGACAAGCTGACCGGCGCAGGCATCGACGTGCTGCAGAGCACGCCCGAGGAGATGGCGGCCTATATGCGATCCGAGGGCGAGAAGTGGGACAAGGTGATCAAGGCCGCCAACATCAAGCTCGAATGAGCGGCCAATGGCCCTCGCGAGCGTGATGCAGATCACACAACGCCGCCAACGGCCCTGAAATACAGCAGCTTTGCCGCAGGAAGGGGTTGATCCTCCTGCCTCAAAGGCAAAAGATCGGGTTTCCTCGTTCTGCGATGGGGCCGATCCATGGCTGTGCTGGGTGAGCGTCGTTCCTATTCGCACCGGCTCATGGGCCCGTTGCTGATCACAGCCGTCGTGCTCGGCCTTCTCGGGCTGCCTCTCGCCGTGTGGCTCGACCTGCGCATTCTCTCCGAGCGCATGCTGCGGATGCAGGCGAGCGAAATCAGCCGGATCGTCGACGACATGCGCGGCTTCTACGGCAGCGACGTGGTGGCCCGCGTGCTGGAGGCGAACGGTCCGGTCACGGTCACTCACAATTACCGGGACATCAAGGGCGCGATCCCCATTCCCGCGACCTTGTCCATCGAGCTCGGCCAGCGCATCAGCTCCCATGACGGATCGGCCAAGTACCGCTTCGTCTCCGACATGACCTTCAAGGGCCGCCCGCCGCACCAGCTCGACGATTTCGAGCGCAGGGCCATTGCGGATCTAAGAGCCAATCCCGATCAGCGGATCGTCGATGTCTCCGGCTCGCTCTTCAACAGCCAGGTGAGAACCGCCGCACCCGTCCTGATGGGGCCGGTCTGCGTGAGCTGCCACAACACGCACCCGGAGAGCCCGAAGACGGATTGGAAGGTCGGCGATGTGCGCGGCATCCAGGAAATCTCCGTCGCGCAGCCGATCTTCGCGAACGTGTTCTCGTTCAAGTATTCCCTGTCCTATCTCCTGCTCGCATCGCTCGCCGGTCTCGCCATCATCTTCCTGCAACGCCGCCAGGCACGGCTCATCAACGGCATGAACCAGGAGCTGACAGAGGCGAACGACTTCCTTGCGGGCATTTCCCTGAAGCTCGCAAAGTACCTGTCGCCCCAGGTCTACAAGAGCATCTTCAGCGGACAGAAGGACGTGGCCATTGCCACCGAGCGCAAGAAGCTCACGATCTTCTTCTCCGACATCAAGGATTTCACGGCCATCTCCGAACGGCTGCAGCCGGAGGATCTGACGGAACTCTTGAACGACTATTTCACGGAAATGTCGGCCATCGCGCTCCGGCATGGAGCGACCATCGACAAGTTCTTCGGCGACGCGATCCTCATCTTCTTCGGCGACCCCGAGACGAAAGGCGTGGAGGAGGATGCGCGCGCGTGCCTGCGCATGGCCGTCGACATGCAACAGCACATGGATCACTTGAACGCCATTTGGCGCAAGCGCGGCATCGAGCTGCCCATGCAGGTGCGGATGGGGATCAATACGGGCTTCTGCAACGTGGGCAATTTCGGCAGCGACGACCGCATGGCCTATACGATCATCGGCGCGGAGGCGAACCTTGCCGCGCGGTTGCAGGCGATCGCGGAGCCGGGCGGCATCTGCCTGAGCTATGAAACCTATGCGCTCGTGCGCGACATGGTGCGGGCGAGTCCGCTCGAGCCCATCCTCATGAAAGGCATCAAGCGCGAGGTGGTGCCTTATGCCGTCGAAGGCCTGCTGGGCGAACTCGCGCAACGGCCTCAGGTCATCATCGAACACGTGACGGGCCTCGACCTGTTCCTTGATCTCGACGCGCTGAAGGACAGTGAGGTCGAGCGCGCGAAGAAACGGCTCAGCGAGGCTCTGGCCGCATTGGATGGAGGATGGGAGCAGACGCGCCGGGCAGGCTGAGTGCTTCCCTTGCCGAAGGACGATCCCCATGACCGAAACCATGCATTGGCGACCGGTTTACGATTTCTGGTTTCCGCCCGGACTGGAAAGCACGAGTCAGGAAACCCATTGGCGGATGCTGCAATGGTGGATGGGCGGCGGCGCGAATGCGGAGCTCGCGCGGTTCGCGCCCGTCCTAGAGGAGGCGAGGGCGGGTCGCCTGAATCATTGGCTGGGGGAGCCTCGCGGACGATTGTCGCTCATCGTCGTCCTCGATCAGTTCACGCGCGGATTGCTTGCGGGTACGCCGGGAGCCTATGCGTCCGATCCGGAGGCCCTGCGCATCACCGAGGAAGGGCTGAGGAACGGCGACTATGAGGCTCTGACGCATCCGTGGGAGAAGTTCTTCTTCCTGATGCCCGTCGCGCATACGGAAGGGCCGGACCATCGGGAGCGGATGGAGAGGATCGTCATTCTCTCCGAAGCCGCCGTCACCGATGTGCCCGAGCATTTGCGCCCGATCTTCGAGTTCTCGCTCAGTCAGGCGCGCGGCCATCGCGATGTGATCGCACGCTTTGGCCGTTTTCCTCATCGCAACGCCGTCCTCGGACGAACTTCGACGCCTGAGGAATTGGAGTATCTGGAGAAGGGCGATTACGTGTTCAACCGCTCCATCCCTCGGACGTGATCTTACTCCGCCGCCTGTTTCGGGCCGTAGCCCAGGCGGCGATTCAACTCCTCGATCAGGTTGATCGCCGCATCCGCGATCACCGTGCCGGGCGGGAAGATCGCCGAAGCTCCAGCCTGCGTGAGCGCGTCGAAATCCTGCGGCGGGATCACGCCGCCGACGACGATCATGATGTCCTCGCGGCCGAACTTGGCGAGCTCAGCTTTCAACTCGGGCACGAGGGTTAGGTGGCCTGCAGCGAGCGACGATACGCCGATGATGTGCACGTCGTTCTCGATGGCCTGACGGGCGGCCTCAGCAGGAGTCGCGAAGAGGGGGCCGATATCCACGTCGAAGCCCAGATCGGCGAAGGCGGAGGCGATCACCTTCTGGCCGCGGTCGTGCCCGTCCTGCCCCATCTTGGCGACGAGAATGCGCGGACGGCGTCCATCGTCGTGCTCGAACTGCTCGACGAGCTGGCGCACCTTCTCCACGGCTGGCGCTTCCATGCCGACCTCCCGCTTGTAGACGCCCGAGATCGCCTTGATCTCGGCGCGGTGACGGCCCCAGACCTTTTCGAGCGCGTCGGAAATTTCACCGACCGTTGCTTTTGCACGAGCAGCCTTGACGGCAAGGTCGAGCAGGTTGCCCTGGCCGGTCGACGCACCCTTGGACAGCGCATCGAGGGCCGCATCCACATCCGATTGATTGCGCTCGGCGCGCAGCCGTTTCAGCTTCTCGATCTGCTGCGCGCGCACGGCGGCATTGTCGACCTTGAGAATGTCGATGGAGGCTTCGTTGTCAGAGCGGAAGGCGTTCACGCCGATGATCTTCTGATGCCCTGAATCGATCCGCGCCTGCGTGCGGGCGGCGGCCTCCTCGATCTTCAGCTTCGGGATGCCCGCCTCGATGGCCTTCGCCATGCCGCCGAGGGCTTCCACTTCCTGAATGTGGCTCCAGGCCTTCTCGGCGAGTTCCTTCGTCAGACGCTCTACGTAGTAGGAACCGCCCCACGGATCGATGATGCGCGTGGTGCCGCTTTCCTGCTGCAGGAAGAGCTGCGTGTTGCGGGCGATGCGCGCGGAGAAATCGGTGGGCAGCGCCAGCGCTTCGTCGAGGGCGTTCGTGTGCAGGGATTGCGTGTGGCCCTGCGTTGCCGCCATCGCCTCCACGCAGGTGCGCACCACGTTGTTGAACACGTCCTGCGCGGTGAGCGACCAGCCGGAGGTCTGGCTGTGGGTACGCAGCGGCAGCGACTTCTCGCTCTGCGGGTTGAAGCCCTTCACGAGCTTTGCCCAGAGCAGGCGCGCGGCGCGCATCTTGGCGACTTCCATGAAGAAGTTCATGCCGACGGCCCAGAAGAAGGACAGGCGCGGCGCGAACTGGTCGATGGTGAGGCCCGCCTGAATGCCCGCGCGGATATATTCCACGCCGTCGGCCAGGGTATAGGCGAGCTCCAGATCCTGCGTCGCTCCCGCCTCCTGCATATGATAGCCGGAGATCGAAATGGAGTTGAACTTCGGCATGTTCGCGGAGGTATAGGCGAAGATGTCCGAGATGATGCGCATCGACCCCTTGGGCGGGTAGATATAGGTGTTGCGCACCATGAACTCTTTGAGGATGTCGTTCTGGATCGTGCCCGAGAGCTTCGAGGCCGGAACGCCCTGTTCCTCCGCCGCGACGATATAGAGCGCGAGAATGGGCAGCACCGCGCCGTTCATGGTCATCGACACGCTCATCTGATCGAGCGGGATGCCTGCGAACAGGGTGCGCATGTCGTAGATGGAGTCGATGGCGACGCCCGCCATGCCCACATCGCCCGCCACGCGGGGATGATCCGAGTCATAGCCGCGATGGGTGGCGAGGTCGAAGGCGACGGAGAGGCCTTTCTGGCCCGCGGCGAGGTTGCGGCGGTAGAAGGCGTTGGAGTCCTCAGCCGTGGAGAAGCCTGCGTATTGGCGTACGGTCCAGGGCTGGTTCACGTACATGGTGGGGTAGGGGCCGCGTAGATAGGGGGCGACGCCCGGAAACGTATCGAGGAAGTCGATCCCTGCGCGATCCTCGGGGCCGTAAGCGCCCCTGACGGCAATGCCTTCCGGCGTGAGCCATGGCTCACCGCCAGGCTGCGTTGCGGGCGAGGTTGTGGAGGAGCCCGTCCAACCGAGGCTCGCGAAATCCGGGATGCGTGTCATGGCCTTGAAACGGATGCCCTCATCGAACGGAAAAGAAAACAGATTTCTCCCATTCTAGGACATCCGCAACCATGAGGCTATCGGCGCATCGTCTAGGCCTAGCCTCGCTTTTCGGCGTTCCAGACGCCCGAGCAGACGCGCCCGCCCGATGTCCGCCATGTGCCGCTTCCCGTATTGCCCGAGAGGCTTCCGGTGACGTTCGCGCGGTCCTGGCCGCGGGAAATGCTGGCTGAAACGGAGCCGTTGGACCGAACCTGGCCGTTCACGTCGAACTGCTCGGGCCCGCCATAGCGGGCGCGGCCGTTCTGCACGATCACGGAATAGCGATAGGCCCGGTCGCAGCTGCCCTGTTCGGTGACGACTTCCACGCTCCAGTTTCCGTCGAAGCGGTTTGTTTGAGCTTGGGCCCCGGGCGCGAGAAAGGAAACAGCAATAGCTGCCGCGCCGAGCCAGGACATCCTACGCATCGAAAACTCCATGACATCAGAGGCTGGAATAACGTGAGGATTCCCGGCGCGGTTCCTGACAGCAAAAAGCCGCCGCATCGGGCGATGCGGCGGCCATAATGAGGCGGCCCAATTGACTCAGGCGCGCTTCTGGGCCGTCCAGCGTCCCGCGCAGCCGAGCATGCCCAGTTGCCAAGTGCCCGCGCCCGACTTGCCGCTGAGCCGGCCATTGGCATCGACCTTGGCTATGCTGCGGCGGATATCGAGATCGACGGCGCCGTTCGGCCCGATCTGGCCCGACACGGTGGTCGGTGAATCGCCGGGAGCAGGAATGTAGCGCACATTCCCGTTATCGATGGCGATGGAATAGTTGTAGCTGGCGTCGCAGATGCCGGAATCCGTCACCATGCGCACGCTCCAGGTGCCGTCATGCTTGGAGGCCGGAGCAGCCATGGCGCCGCCGATCAGGGTCATGCCGAGGCCCAGGGCCACAGCCGTACTCTTCGCAAGATTCATGAAACCGTTCTCCCGGTTCAAATGGCCGGGAGGACGGTTCAAAGGCTCAGGCACCGGCCTTGTCGAGGGCCTCGCTCAGAACCTTGAGGGTGTCGCACCCGGCATAGATGAAAGTGGTGATTCCGGCCCGGGTCAGCTCTTCTTCGCGATCGCCCGGTCGTCCTGCCAGGTAGATGGGAGGTGATCCGGCCTCATGCAAGGTTTTCGCGGCGTCCTCCGCATGAGTTGCATAAATTTCATCTGAGGAGCAGATGCATGTAAGCTCGGCTTTACTTTCAAGGAAGGCTTCACGGAGCTTCGCATTGTCCGAAAAGCCGTCGTTGGTAACGGCTTCTATTCCGCCCGACTCAAAGAAATTCTTGGCAAAGGTCGCGCGCGCCGTGAACGCCGAGATCGGGCCGAGATTGGCGAGGAACACCTTTGGGCGCGCGCCTGTCCTTGCGAGGTAGGCATCCGACAGATCGCGCAGGCGCTCGAACGCCTCAGCCGTGCGGATGGAGGGCAGGGGCTCGACCGTCACGGCGGAGGGATCGGCGTTCTCATTCGCGTCAGGGGCTGAGGGCATCAGCACCGTGACATCCGCCTCATGGATGTTCGGGAATTCACTCGTGCCGGTGATCGGCTCCTTGCGGGTGGCCGCGGTCCTTTCGCGCTGCGCACAGGTGGCGGCGATGCGGTTTTGAAGCGAGCCCGCCCTCAGGCTCTCGAGAATGCCACCCTCGCGCTCAAGCTCCTGAAACAGGATCCAGGCCTTCTCGCAGAGGGCATCGGTCAGCGCTTCGAATCCTCCCGCCCCCGCGGCAGGGTCGGCCACGCGCCAGAGGTTCGACTCTTCGAGCAGGATCAATTGCGTGTTGCGCGCCACGCGGCGCGCGAATGCATCCGGCAGGCCAAGCGCCGCCGTGAAGGGCAGCACCGTGATCGCATCCGCGCCGCCGATCCCGGCTGAGAAGGTCGCAACCGTCGCGCGCAGCATGTTCACCCACGGATCGCGCTTCGTGGTCATCCGCCAGGCTGTTTCCGCATGCAGGCGGATGGGCTTCGGTTCGAGGCCGCAGGCCTGTTCGACCTGAGCCCAAAGACGGCGCAGGGCACGGAATTTCGCGACCGTCAGAAACTCGTCCGCATCCGCGACCAGCAGGAACGAAAGCGCCTGTCGCGCGGCATCGAGGGAATGACCCTGAGCCTCGAGAGCGCGCAGATAGGTTACGCCTGTCGCGAGAACCGCAGCCAGCTCCTGCGCCTCGCTCGCGCCCGCTTCATGATAGGCGCGGCCATCGGCGATGAAGGCGCGGCCGTTGAAACCCTTTTCGGCAAGGCTCGTCAGCATGCTGCCCATGCGGGCTGTCATCTCGTGCCATTCCACCGACATGCCGCCCTGCGCGGCAAGCCCGCCGATGGGATCCATGCCGAGGTCGAGGGACAGGTCGGAGAGCTTGTGTCCGCGCTTTTCCGCTAGCGCGATCAGGAGTTGCGCCATGACGCGGCCCTGACGGCCTGCATCGAGGCGCAGATGGATCAGGTCGAGCATCACGCCTGAGAGCGCCTTGTCGAGATCCTCGACGCTCTCTGCCTTGACGCCGAAGCCCCGCGCCGCGGGCGCTCGATGCGTGACGAGGGTCAGCGCATCGGCGCCGCCCTCGAGATCGACGAGAGCAAGCTCATTGGCCTTGGCCGGATCGGGATGGTCGACCCGCTGCGAGACACGCCAGCAGCCGGCCTGTTCGCGCGCAATCCGGCCAGCCCCTTCCGCTTTCGGATAGAGCGGCTGGATCTCGATGCCATCGTGGGTGCGGCTGACGAGCTTTTTCGAGAAATCGGCTCCCTTCAGCACTCCTTCGACCAGCTTGAGCCATTGCTCGCGGGTAGCCTGAGGAAAGTCGGCGGCAAGAGAGAGATCGTCCATGAATATCCCCATCCGGAGGAGGGCAAGCTGAGTTGCGCGGGAAGATAGTGGGTCGGACGGGATGTGGGAATGCCCCAAAGGGCGGGGGAGGCTTCGAAGCGTCATCCCGAGCGACGCAGCCGATCCGGGATGACGCCTGAGCGATTGTCTTAGACGAACTGGGACAGGCCGGGGATCGAGCCCATGATGGTGCCCATCGTGTCCTCGCCGGCCTTCTCACGGCCATAGGCGAAGAGCTCCTTGCCGAGGGGCTGCATCTGGCCCATGGAGACGCCGATGCCCATGAGCTGGCCACCCAGCGCCATGACGCCGCCGCCCATGGAGCCGACCATGCCCATGAGGCCGCCGCTGGCTCCGGTCTTGGATTGCTCGATGGCGTCCATGGCACCAGGCAGGGCTTCGATGAGCTTGTTCACCTCAGCCTGCGGGCCTTCCTTCTGAAGGTAGCCGAGGATGAGGCCGATGGCCTTGCGGGCGGTCGCCTGATCGAGGCCGGTCTTCTGCGTCACGCGGGCGAGGAGCTCGTCCATATGATTCTCCTAGTGCTGGATTGATAAGATGGTTTAGCTCTAAACTATTTAGTCGCTAAATCTCAAACGAAAAGTCTTAACAGTAGAAACTGGCGACAGGGCTTCTAAGATCCTTTGAGAGATTTTGGAGAGACGAACAATGCTCGAGGACGGAAAGATCTTCATCGGCAAAAGCACCAAGCCCGAGTATCTGGACTTGCGGCTTGCCAATCGCCACGGGCTCGTCACGGGCGCAACCGGCACAGGCAAGACAGTTTCACTGCAGGTTCTGGCGGAAGGTTTTTCGAACGCGGGCGTTCCGGTCTTCGCCGCCGACATCAAGGGCGACCTCTCCGGCATAGCGGCACCCGGCAACGCCAAGGAGCCTCTGGTCAAGCGCGCGCAGGAAATCGGCATCGAGTACAGGCCGGATCAGTTTCCCGTAGTGTTCTGGGACATCTTCGGCGAGCAGGGGCATCGCGTTCGCGCGACGATCTCCGAGATGGGGCCGCTGCTGCTCTCCCGCCTTCTCGATCTCAACGACACGCAGGAGGGTGTTCTCAACATCGCCTTCCGCATCGCGGACGAGCAGGGATTGCTGCTGCTCGACCTGAAGGATCTGCGTGCGCTGTTGCAGCTCATCTCGGACAATGCGAGCGAGCTCACCACCACTTACGGCAACGTGTCGAAGGCCACCATCGGCACGATCCAGCGTCAGCTCCTCGTGCTCGAAAACCAGCAGGGCGACGAGTTTCTCGGCGAGCCTGCCCTCGACATCAAGGACCTGATGCGCACCGACCGCGACGGGCGCGGCGTCGTCAACATTCTGGCGGCGGACAAGCTCATGAGCAATCCGCGCCTCTACGCCACCTTCCTGCTGTGGCTCATGTCCGAGCTGTTCGAGGAGCTGCCCGAGGTGGGCGATCTGGACCAGCCCAAGCTCGTCTTCTTCTTCGACGAGGCGCATCTGTTGTTCAACGATGCGCCGAAGGCTCTTGTCGAGACGGTGGAGCGCGTGGTGCGTCTCATCCGCTCGAAAGGCGTGGGCGTATATTTCATCACGCAGAATCCGGTCGACATACCGGAGACGGTGCTGGCCCAGCTCGGCAACCGCGTGCAGCATGCGCTGCGCGCCTACACGCCGCGCGAGCAGAAGGCGGTGCGTGTCGCCGCCCAAACCTTCCGGCAGAACCCGGCCTTCGATACGGAAAAGGCGATTACGGAATTGAGCGTCGGCGAGGCGCTGGTCTCGACGCTGGAGGGCAAGGGCGCGCCTTCCATGGTGGAGCGCACGCTCATCGCGCCGCCCATGGCGCAGGTCGGTCCCATCGAGCTGAGCGAGCGCCAGCAGATCCTGAATGCGAGCCCCATGAAAGGAAAATACGATCAGGCGATCGATCCGGAATCCGCCTATGAAATGCTGGCGAAGCGCGCCGAACAGGCGGCTGCCGACGCCAAGGCGGCAGAGGGCGGAGGCGGCATCCTCGACATGATCGGCGGTCTCTTCGGCACCGGTGGCCCGCAGCGTAAAGGCTCGATGACGGTGGGCCAGAAGGTCGCCCGTGAAGTCACCCGCACGGTCGTCAACCAGACGGTCGGCAACATCGCGGCCCAGATCGGCAAGTCCATCGGCGGACGCCAGGGCAGCTCCATCGGCCGCGCGATCGTGCGCGGAACGCTGGGCGGGTTGTTGAGGCGGTAAGTCTTGCGCAGGTGAGCCGGGAGCGTCGAAGGATGAGGCGCGTGTTCCCTCCCCCTTGCGGGGAGGGGTAGGGGTGGGGGTCGATCGACCGGGTGAGCGGCTGAACCAGTGAAGCGCTGATCCAATTCTCCCGAGCGGTTAGGACTGAGCCTTGTCCGGAGAGAGCACTCCCTCACCCCTGCCCCTCTCCCATCCGGGAGAGGGGATGTGCCGTAGGCCTGTCGTGCGGTCTGGATGAAGCGCAGCGCTTTGACTGCCTGACCCTTACCTCTGCCCGTAAGAGGGAGGGACGCGCGCCATTCCCGTCTTGTGATCCCAGGTTCCGCTCCGCACCCTTGGAATAACGGCCTTGAACTCTGCCCCCTTGCGGCCCGCCTGACTTAGGAGCACCTTGCCGCGCAACCGGACAGATTCTTCAACCTAAAGGACCCTCATGTCCCAGCTCGACCAAGTTCTCTCCAAGATCGATGCCGATCTCGATGCCTCCCTGGAGCGCCTGTTCCAGTGGCTGAAGATGCCCTCGATCTCCACCGACCCCGCCTACAAGGACGATTGCCGCAAGGCCGGACAGTGGCTCGTGGACGATCTGAAGAGCATCGGCATCGAGGCCTCGCTCCGCGAGACGGGCGGTCATCCCGCCGTCGTGGCTCATGCGAAGGGCGAGGCGAAGCCGCATGTGCTGTTCTACGGTCACTACGACGTGCAGCCGGTCGATCCGCTGGACCTGTGGGAGACGGCACCCTTCGAGCCGCGCATCATCACGCTGCCCGATGGCCGCAAGGCCATCAGCGCCCGCGGCTCCTCGGACGACAAGGGCCAGGTGATGACCTTTGTCGAGGCATGCCGCGCATGGAAGGCGGTGACCGGTTCTCTGCCGATCAACATCACCTTCCTCGTGGAAGGCGCGGAGGAGGACGGCTCCAAGTTCCTGCCGGAGTTCATCGAGGCCAACAAGGATGAATTGAAGGCCGATGTGGCGCTCGTCTGCGACACCGGCATGTGGGATCAGAACACGCCCGCCGTTACCTCGTCGCTGCGCGGCATGGTCTATGAGGAAGTGATCGTGCGCTGCGCGGATCGCGACCTGCACTCCGGCATGTTCGGCGGCGCGGCCCGCAACCCGATCCATGTGCTGTCGAAGATCATCGCCGACATTCACGATGAGAACGGCCGCATCACGATCCCCGGCTTCTACGACGGCGTTCCGGAAACGCCGACGCAGGTGCTCGAGCAGTGGAAGGGTCTGGGGCTCACGGAAGAGAGCTTCCTCGGCCCGATCGGCCTCAAGCATTCGGCAGGCGAAAAGGACCGCATGCTCATCGAGCAGATCCAGTCACGCCCCACCTGTGACGTGAACGGCATCATCGGCGGCTATACGGGCGAAGGCACGAAGACCGTGATCGCGGCGGAAGCCCGCTGCAAGATTTCCTTCCGCCTCGTCGGCGATCAGGATCCTGCGAAGATCTCCGACAACTTCCAGGCCTTCGTGCGGGCGCGCATTCCCGCCGACTGCTCGGTGGAGTTCATCAAGCACAAGGGCTCCCGTGCGCTGGCGCTGCCGCATGACTTCCCGGCGCTGACGGCGGCAAAGTCCGCGCTGCACGATGAATGGAAAAAGGAAACCGTCGTGATCGGCTCAGGCGGTTCGATTCCGGTCGGCGGCGACTTCAAGCGCATCCTCGGCCTCGATACGCTCTTCGTGGGCTTCGGCCTCGACGACGACCGCATCCATTCGCCGAACGAAAAGTACGACCTCAAGAGCTTCCACAAGGGCACGCGCTCATGGGCGCGGATTCTCGCGGCGCTTGCGAAGTAGGAGCAGGTCTAGCTGACGCACCTCTCCCCACCGGGGAGAGGTGGGGCTGCGCCCACGAAGTCCTGAACGGATCAGGTCAGCAACCCATACAGGCTATCGATGACCGCACGCGGAGGGATGTCGGTGTATTCGTCCGGCATTCCAAGCCTGTTGACCCAGACCGGCGTGAAGCCGAAGACGGCGGCGCCCGCGACGTCCCAGCGGTTGGAGGAGACGAAGACGATTTCGTCCAGATTCAGCGACAGCTCTTCGAGGGCCAGTTGATAGGCGTCCGGGCTCGTCTTGAAGATCTTCGCCGCATCGACGGAGAGCACCGCATCGAGAACGTTGCCGAGATCGGAAGAGGAAACGGAAGCGCTCAGCATGGCGGGATCGCCATTCGACAGGATGGCCGTGCGCAAGCCTCTGTCTCGAAGGGCCTGCAGAGTAATGCGGACCTCCGGATAAGCATCGAGCCCGCGATAGGCATCGAGCAGGAGAGGGCGGACGGAGTAATCTGCCGTGGAGCAGCGGGCAAAGGCGTAGTCGAGCGCCTTCTCGGTCAGGGACCAAAAGGATTCGTAGCGTCCGGCGAGAGAGAGAACCCAGGAATATTCGAGCTGCTTGGCGCGCCACAGCTCCGACAGCCGCGTGGCCTCCGGGCCAATCTGCGCCGCATGCCGCGCCACCGCCGAATGAACATCGAACAGCGTGCCATAAGCGTCGAAGACAACGGCTTTGGTGCCGGCGGGAATGACGGATGGCAACGGTGTAGCTCCTGGTAAGGTGGATCGACCGATCATCTCCCTTCATGCATCCCATCACAAGACTTTATCTTGTCCAAGCCTATCGGATGATTGACGCGTGGAGCCCGAAGGGATTCGATAGGGCAGGCATTCTGACCCAAAAGGACGAGACACGTGGCTTGGTATTCGCAGACCTGGAACTGGTTCAACGGCGCATGGCAGGAAGGCAATCCGCCTCTCATCGGTCCGCGTTCCCACGTGTCCTGGCTTGGCTCCTCGGTATTCGACGGCGCGCGCGTGTTCGAGGGCGTGATGCCCGATATGGACCTGCACTGCGCCCGCGTGAACCGTTCGGCGAGCACCATCGGTCTGAAGCCCACCATGGATCCCCAGGCCATCGTCGATCTGGTGCGCGAGGGCGTGAAGAAGTTCGCTCCCAACACGGCGCTCTACGTGAAGCCCATGTATTGGGGCGAGGCCGAGGGCCTGGCCACCATCGCGCCCGATCCGGAATCGACCCAGTTCTGCCTCTCGCTCTTCGAGGCCCCGATGCCGGTGCCGGGCGGGTTGTCGGTGATGAAATCGAGCTTCCGCCGCCCGACCCTGGAATCCATGCCGACCGATTCCAAGGCCGGCGCGCTTTATCCGAACAATGCCCGCGTGATCCGCGAGGCGAAGGAAAAGGGCTTCGACAACGCGCTCGTCTGCGATGCGCTGGGCAATGTGGCCGAGACAGCGACGTCAAACGTGTTCATGGCGAAGGACGGCGTGGTCTACACGCCGTTCCCGAATGGCACCTTCCTCAATGGCATCACGCGGCAGCGCGTGATGCAGCTGCTTCGCGACGACGGCGTGCAGGTGGTCGAGGGCACGCTGCGCTATGAGGATTTCGCGGCTGCGGACGAGATCTTCATTTCGGGCAATTACTCCAAGGTGATGCCGGTGCTGCGCATCGACAGCCGCGATCTCCAGCCCGGCCCGTTCTACCGTCGCGCCCGCGAGCTGTATTGGGCCTATGCCCATTCGCAGCCCGTCACCAAGGCGGCGTAAGGTAGCCGACCGTCATCCCCGGACTTGATCCGGGGGGTCATGCCTTCACCAGATAGCCTCATCCTAAAACGCTGGCTCGTAAAGCGCAGGAACCTCTCCTCCCCCTTGTGGGGAGGAGTTGGAGGTGGGGGTGTAAGCGCCACTGCTTCAAGACGTAACGCCGACAACCCCCACCCTGGCCCTCTCCACAAGGGGGAGGGAAATCTCGCCGCCGCTTGATAAGGCAGACTCTCGGGAAAGGGGAGAAGACAGGATAAAAAGCGAATGGCCGGGTCAAGCCCGGCCATGACGCAGTTGTGAATCTTAAAGTGCAGCCTTGGTGTGCTGCTGCCCTACATGGCTTCGGATCGTGCCCTCTCCCGGAGCCTCCGATGCGCCTGATCCTCAAAAGCCTCCTTGCCCTCAGTCTCATGACAGCGCCGGCCCTCGCGGAATCGGTCGATCTGGAACTCGTCTTCGCAGCCGACGGCTCCGGCTCCATCGACGACGACGAGCTTCGCCTGCAACGCAAAGGGTGGGCCGATGCGCTGACCAGTGCCGAGGTTCTGAACGGGATCAATGACGGCCCCACTGGCGCGATTGCGGTGGCCTATATGGAATGGGGCGGACCGAGTTCGCAGGTTCTCATCGTCGATTGGCATGTGATCCGGGACGAGGCGAGCGCGAAGGTGTTCGCCGACAAGCTCATGAGCGCTCCTCGCGGAGCCTATGGCTACAATTCCATCTCCAACGCCATCGATTTCTCCGTGCGCCTCGTGGAGCAGAACGCGCATGAGGGCACGCGCAAGGTCATCGACGTGTCGGGCGACGGCCCCAACATGAACGGCCGATCGCTGGAGCAGGCGCGGGCCGATGCGCTGGCCAAGGGGTTCACCATCAACGCGCTTGCTATCCGCAGGCCGGGCAGCGGCCGTCCGGGCGGTCCGGGCGGCATGTCGCTCGAGGATTATTACGGGCAGAACGTGATCGGTGGTCCGGGCTCCTTCGTGGAGATCGCCGACGAGACGCAGCCCTTTGCTCTTGCCGCGCGGCGAAAGCTGCTGACGGAAATCGCAGGGACGGGCGGGGCGACACGCCACGCCGCCCGCTGAAGCTCAACGGCGCGCGAGCCTGACTCCTGCCACCTTCATCCCGGCGAGAAGGACGGCGCCATAGATCGCTGCGCCCAGGATACCAAGCCCGCCAAGCAGGGTCTCGTTCTGCCAGAAGGGGAGGAGCGCGGTCCATCGGCTCAAGAGAGCAGGGGCGAACCATGCGAAAGCAGCAAGCGGCACGCTTGCGGCGGCCACGATCATGCAGGTTTTGCCGAGGGCGCGGTTCGGCGCCGTCCATCCGCGCCGATAAGCGAGGACGAAGAGAAGGATCAGGTTGACCCAAACGCCGATCGCCGTACCGATGGCAAGGCCGACGACGCCGTAAGTGTCCATCAGCAGGACCTTCACGACGATGTTCACGCCGACCGCCGTGAGCGAGGCGATGAGCGGTGTCGTGGTATCCGAGCGTGCATAGAAGCTCGAGACGGCTGAGCGGATCAGCACGGCTGCAGGAAGGCCCAGGCCGTAGGCCGCGAGCACAGCGCCTGCGCGCTGCGCCGCATCGGCGCTGAATGCGCCGCGCTGGAAGAGCGCGGACATGATGAGATCGGGCATCGCCAGAAACGCCACGAAGAACGGCGCCGCGAGAGCAAGCGTCAGGCCAACGGTGCGGTTCTGCGCGGCATAGGCGCTTGCCTCGTCGCCCGCCGCGATGCGGCGGCTCATCTCGGGCAGAAGCACGGTGCCGGCGGCAATGCCGATCACGCCGAGGGGAAGCTGATAGAGGCGGTCTGCGTAATAGAGCGATGAGACAGCGCCCGTCGGCAGGAACGAGGCGATGATCGTATCGGCGAAGATCGCAAGCTGCACGCCCGCGGAGCCGACGATGGCGGGGCCGAGCGCCTTGAAGAAACGTTTCATGGCCTTGTCGCCGCGCGGCTTTTCAAGGCGGGGAGAAACGTTCAGGCGGCGCGCCGATGCCCAGACCAGCAGCAATTCGAAAATGCCTGCGGCAGTGACGCCCCAGGCCGCCGCATAGCCCGCATTCGGGAAGAGGAACGCGACCGCAAGCGCCGCGATCATCGTCACGTTCAGGAGAACCGGTGCGGCCGCCGCCGCCCAGAAACGATCATGCGCGTTGAGGATGGCTGAATAGATCGTGACGACGGTGATCAGCAGAAGATAGGGAAACGTGATCCGCGTCAGCGACACGGCGAGTTCAAACTTCGCGGGATCGTCGGCGAAGCCGGGCGCCAGAAGCCGCACGACATAGGGCATGGCGAGAAACGCCACGATGAGAAGCGCGATCTGCACGATCAGCATGAGCGTCGTGATGCGACTGGCGAAAGACTTCGCGGCGCTCTGGCTCTCGCTTTCGAGCACCTGCGCATAGGTGGGCAGGAAGGCGCTGTTGAAAGCACCCTCGCCGAAGATGGCGCGGAAGTGGTTGGGAATACGGAAGGCCACGAAGAAAGCGTCGGCCACGGGGCCGACGCCCATCACGGCGGCGATCACCACATCCCGGATGAAGCCGGTAAGGCGTGAGACCAGCGTCCAGCCGCCGACGGAGACGATTTTTTTGAACATCGGTCAGGCCCGGCGCAGCATGTAGTTTTCGGGAACGAGTTGGTTCGAGACTTCCGCCGCGCCGCCGATCCGCTCGGCCACCACATAGAGCGGGCGGCGCTTCACCTCTGCGAAGATGCGGCCCACATATTCGCCGATGATGCCGAGCGACATGAGCTGGATGCCGGAGAAGAACATGATCGACACGATCAGGCTCGGGAAGCCGGGGAGGTCGGTGCCGAACAGAAGCGTCCTAACCACGAAGAAGAAGGCGGTTGCAATCGAGAGGAACGAAATCAGGAAGCCGAGATAGGTCCAGATCCGCAAGGGAACCGTCGAGAACGCGGCGATGCCGTCAAAGGCGAAGCGGAAGAGTTTTCTGAAGCTCCACTTGGATGCGCCGAACTGGCGCTCCTCCACCACGAAGGGCACGCCAGTGCCCTTGAACCCAATCCAGGCGTAAAGCCCCTTCGAGAAGCGCGCCTTCTCGCCGAGCAGGCGCAGAACCTCGACGCCCCTGCGGTCGATGAGGCGGAAATCGCCTGCGCCTTCGGGCAGGGTGATTTCGCCGAACCGCGCGAACAGGCGATAGAACAGGTGCGCGAAGCCGCGCTTCGTGCGGGTCTCGTCGGAGCGGTCGGTGCGCTGGCCGTAGACCATGTCGTAGCCCTCCCGCCAGCGCTCGACGAAAGCCTCGATCATCTCCGGCGGATGCTGGAGGTCCGCATCCATGATGACGACTGCGTCGCCCCGTGCATGGTCGAGACCGGCGGCGATGGCGATTTCCTTGCCGAAGTTGCGGCTGAAGGAGACCGCCCCGACGCGGGGCTCCGTGAGGCTCAGGGTTCGAATGGCCTCCAGGGTATCGTCCCGGCTGCCGTCATCCACGAAGATCACTTCCCAGGGAAGGCCGATCCTCTCCAGGACCGGAAAGAGGCGCGAGGAGAGCGGGCCGATATTGGCGCTCTCGTTATGGACCGGGATGATGACGCTGAGCTTGGGAGACGCCACGACTTTGAAACCCTTCATGTTCGGCCGCATCAAGAACCGAGTTTGCGCCTTTCCTCAAGAGGGGTAGGGTGCGGCAAAGCCGATTTTGAGGGGGCTATGCCTATATTCCGCAACGTCATTTTGTGCGCCGACGATTATGGCCTCACCGATGGCGTAAGCCGAGGCATCGCGGAGCTGGCGCAGATGGGCCGTATCTCGGCGACAGGCGCCATGACCAACATGCCGGGCTGGCGGCGAAACGCGGGGCATCTGGAGCCCCTGAAGGGACGGATCGGGATCGGCCTTCATCTCAACCTCACGACCGGCTCGCCTTTAGGCGAAATGCCGAGGCTTGCTCCGTCAGGGCGGCTGCCCCTTCTGGAGGCTCTCCTGGGCATGTCCTTCAAGGGGCGGCTCGATCGCGACGAGATTGCGCGCGAGATCTCGCGCCAGCTCGACGCGTTCGAGGATGCATTCGGTGAGGCGCCGTCCTTCGTCGACGGCCATCAGCACGTCCATGTGCTGCCCGACGTGAGAGCCGCCTTGCTGCAGGTGCTCAAGGAGAAGGGCTATGCCGGGCGCGTCTGGCTGCGGGATCCGTCGGACAGGGCGGTGGCGATCCTGAGCCGCTCCGTGGGACGTGGAAAGGCACTTCTCGTCAAAGGCCTCGCCCGGGGCTTCGCGCGGCAGGCGAATGCTTCCGGCTTTGCGACGAACAGGGGCTTCTCAGGCTTTGCTCCCTTCGACCTCTCTGTGCCTGTGGAGCGGATCTTCGAAACGGCGCTGTCGCGGTTGGGAGCAAGCCCGCTTGTCATGTGCCATCCGGGCCATGTGGATGACGAGTTGCGAACGCTCGATCCGGCCGTCGAGAGCAGGGCTGCGGAATTCGAGTACCTGAAATCCGACGCTTTCGGCGCCATGCTGCAGGATCGGGGGATTAGCCTCGTTCCCGGATTGTAGCGGCCAAAGCAAAACGGGCCTCCGAAGAGGCCCGTTTCATATCGCGTCAAAAGCCGGCTTACTTCGAAGCAGTCTCGAACATTTCCTCGACATGCTCCCAGTTCACCAGGTTCTCGAGGAAGGCCTTGAGGTAGTCCGGACGGCGGTTGCGGTAGTCGATGTAGTAGGAATGCTCCCACACGTCGCAGCCGAGGATCGGCTCGGCGCCATGGACCAGCGGGTTCTCGCCGTTCGGCGTCTTCATGATCGTGAGCTTGCCGTCCTTCACGGCGAGCCACGCCCAGCCGGAGCCGAACTGGCCGACGCCGGCCTGGATGAAGTCTTCCTTGAACTTCTCGACGGAGCCGAGGTCCTCGACGATCTTCTTCTCGAGCTTGCCGGGAAGCGCGCCGCCGCCATTGGGCTTCATCCACATCCAGAAGTGGATGTGATTGTAGTGCTGGCCGGCATTGTTGAAGAGAGCCTGGTTCTTGCCGTAGGAGCCCTTCACGACCTCCTCGACGCTCTTGCCTTCGAATTCCGTGCCTTTCAGCAGGTTGTTGCCGGTGTTGACGTAAGCCGCATGATGCTTGTCGTGGTGAAACTCCAGGGTTTCGCGCGACATATAGGGTTGCAGGGCATCATAGGCGTAGGGCAGTTCGGGCAGAGTGAACGACATCGGCGTCTCCTTCATCATTGAGCGACCTGTGATGCGTTAGTTAAAGCTCCCCCGGCTCAAGAGCAACGGCTGACGCGCGGACTTTTTTCTGCCCAATCTTTCCATGAGGTTGCCTTTCGCCTATAGAGGCATAGCTTTGCCTATGAAAACCTTGGTTTGCGTATGATGGAGACGGCATGATCATCGCTCTTCTGGCCCTCGCTTTTGCGATGATCGTAGGCGGGTTACTGGCCGTTTTCTTCGGCTGGGAAATCGTTCTGATAGAACGTGGCTGGACCATGGTCATCGCTGGCAGCTTCAGCGCCGCGTGCGGTGCTCTTCTGCTCGGCATCACGGCTGCCGTATCCAAGCTGACCGGTATTCAGACCGAGCTTGCCCGCCTTCAGGTTTCGTTCGATGAAGAACTCCGGGAGGAGGCGCCGACCTCGTCGACGGGACTTTCCATGGCCGCTCTTGCCGGCGGCTTGCTCGGTGGCCGCATGCTCGGTCGCAGCGAGAGCAAGGATCAGCCGGAAGAGAAGCAGCCAGACCTGCCGCTTTTCGGGGACGACAACAGACCCGACGAGCCTGTCCTCGAGAACCGCGAAGATCGGGAAGAGCCCGAGGCTGCGAAGCCCAGCGAGCCGCTGGTTCCGTTCCCGCCCAGGACTGTCGCTGAAAACGTGGAGCGCCGGGACGAGGACCTCGAGGTCAAGGTGCCCGATTTCCTGCTCGCCGACCGGCTGCGGGACACCTATGTGGAAACGCGGACGACGCCTTCCGAGACGTCCTTCTTCGACGATGAGCCCAAGCTGGACGAGCCTGAGGACGAACGCCGGAGCGAGCTTGATCGCGACGACATCCTCGAGCCGGCTGTCGAGCCTGTCGCAGAGCGCGAGCCGGAGCCCGAGTTTGAACCCGAAACCGAAATCCTGCTGGATGAGCCGGTTGCAGAGCAGGCTTCCGAGGAGAAGGCAGAAGAAGAGCCGCGCTCCGATGCTATGATCATCGGCACCTATAATTCCGGCGACAACACCTATGTGATGTTCTCCGACGGCTCCATCGAGGCGCAGACTCCCGGCGGCGTCTTCCGTTTCCAGTCTCTCGATGAACTGAAGGCCTTCATCGCCTCGGGCGGAGAAGGCGGAAGCTCCGCTACTTGAACAGGGGAGAGAGGGCCCGGAAATCGTCCGTCGCAGCCCTCTCCATCCATTCGAAAACCGTCATCTCCGTTGTCACCCAATGACAGCCTGCATGAAGCAGCCGCGCGCAGGCAGCGCTAACGCTGTGCGGTGAGCGGCTCGATACCGCATCGGCGACCACGAAGACGTCCAGGCCTGCGCTTCTGAGATCCAAAGCCGTTTGCAGGACACAGATGTGCGATTCCGCGCCGCAAAGGACGACCTGATTGCGGCCCTCGCCGCGCAGGAGTGACATTCTCTCCGCCGTCGCGGAATCGCGCATGGCCGAGAAAGTCACTTTGGGCAGGATCACAGTATCGTTGGGAAGGCTCTCGATGACGTCGGGCACCGTCGGGCCAAGGCCTTTCGGGTACTGCTCCGTGACTGTCATGGGGACGCCAAGCCGCGCGGCTGCCCGGAGAAGGATCTTCGTGTTTGCGACAACCGCTGCGCCATCGTGAATGGCGGTCATGAGACGGGCCTGCAGATCGACGACAACAAGGCTTGAATGCTTCGCGCTGAGGATCATGAGTTTGGTTCATCCCGATTGCTAAGGAGCGGATGGCTGGAGCGCGAGGTCCCGGCAGTCAGCCGCAGGCGCTCCTGCGCCTCGCGCAGTTTCTGCTCAGTGCGCGCTTTCTCCACGGCCATCCAAGTACGGTCGGCCACATCCCGCACCAGAGCGATATCCTCGGCGGGCCACACTCGAGGCTGGGATGAGCTCACGTAGAAGATCGCTACCAATTTGCCTTTTTTGAGAAGCGGGGCTGAGAGGATCGTCCTGACATTCGAGCTTGTATAGAAAGCTACCTTCTCGGGATCATCCTTTATCCAAGGATCATTCAGGGCGTCTTCCGTGGCGACAGGCAATCCCTTCCGAAAGGCGTTCAGAAGTTCGGGGGAAGATCGCTGATCTTTTCGACGCGTCCCTCATTGCTCAAGAGACCCTTCGACCACTCTCTTTCGACCACGACGAGATCTCTGTCCTCGAAGATCTCGCCGTAGCCTGAGCTGTCGACTTTCAGGAATTGAGCGAGATTCCTGGCTGACGTTTCGATGATTTTGAAAGGATCGTCCTCATTTCCAATCTGGTCGCTGAGCTTCGAAAGGAACTCCTGACGACGCTGCGCGAGGCTCAGCTCGTCTTTGATTCTTTCACGCTCGGTCAGATCTTGGACCACGCCGACGAGCCGGATGGGCCTGCCATGATCGTCATAGACGGCGGCGCCTCTGACCAGGACGCGCCCGAGCCGTCCGTCGATCCGGATGACCCTATGCTCGATTTGAAAGTCCGTTCTCGTTTTCAGGGAGAAAGCAACGGCCTGATCGAGGCGGTCGGCGTCGCTGGGATGGATCATGCCCTGAAGCGCCTCGAAGGTGAGGGAGGCGTCGGGCGGCAAGCCGAAACACATCTTGCAGATCGAGGTGCCCGTTACTTCACCGGTTTCGAGATTTCTCTCCCACGCTCCCAGCTTGCCGATGTCCAAGGCCATCCGCAGCTTGTCGCTGCTCAGTAGATATTCCAACTCGCCCGTTGAGCCTGCAGAAAGGTCTGCGTTTTTGAGTTGCCTCAAGCCGCCTGACGATAGGTTAGGCGCCCCAGCTGAGTTCGTCATCATAGATGCTCTTAAAGATGCTTTTCCCAGCCTCTAAGGTATTTCGCACACTCCGTCACTTTCATCTTTCGCATGCCCAATGCCTGCCGAGATGCGGGCTTTGCATTACTTGTCCGGATTGAAGAGGGGAGGCTCGCCTGGAATGGGCATCGTCATGGTGAAATGCAGTCCATGCTCCTGAAAATCCATCTTCACTTCTGCCTGCAACTGCGTGGTCAGCACGCGCTGCAAAAGACGCGATCCGAAGCCCTGGCGCGCCGGAGCAGTCACCCGTGGACCACCGTTCTCAATCCAGTTGAAATGCAGCATCGGGCGCTCGGCGCCAGGCTCGATATGCCAGCGCACTTCCACCTGTCCGCCGAAGGTCGACAGGGCTCCATGCTTGGCGGCGTTGGTTGTCAGCTCGTGCATGGCCATGCCGATCGGCACCGCGGCCTCCGAGGGCAGTTCCACATGCGGGCCTTCGATGATGATGCGGTTGCGCGTTTCATCCTCATAGGGCCCGAGCTCGGTTTCCACGAGCTCCTTCAGGTCCGCTTTCTGCCAAAGGTCTTCGGTGAGGAGATTGTGAGTGCGGGCAAGCGAAACGATGCGCCCGACGAAGCCCTGGTAGAAATCGTCGATGCTGGTCGCGGTGCGGGCAGTCGACCCCACGATGGCCTGGACGGTGGCGAGAGTGTTCTTCACCCGGTGATGCAGCTCACGGATCAGCAGCTGCTGTCGTTCTTCCGCATGCTTTCGATCGGTGATGTCCTGAACCACCCCGGACATCCCCATGAAGGCACCGTTCATGTCGTAGATCGTCCGCCCCTGAGACGCGACCCAGATGCGCTCTCCGGTATCCGCCCTTCGGATCCGGTACTCCAGGCTATAGTCCGCCCGTGCCTGCGCAGCCTTTTCCATGGCAGCAAGTGCCTTGGCAGCATCCGGGGGATACAGCTGCCCGGACAGCTGGGTCCAGGTCCGTTCCGTGCCGTGAGGAAGCCCGAAGATTTCGGTGCTTCTGTCGGATAGGGTCATGGCGTCTGTAGCTATGTCCCACGTCCAGTCGCCCATCTTCGCGGCATCAAGGGCGATGCGCAGCTGCAGCTCGCTGCTGCGCAACCGCTCCTCAGTCACTTTCAGGTCGTGGATGTCGACGCTTGTTCCGACCCATCCCTTGAACTCGCCGGTAGCCGAGTGGATGGGCGCTCCCTGAATGAGGTGCCAGCGATATTCGCCTTGCGCCGAACGGTAGCGCGCCTCCGTCTCGTAGGGGGTTTGACCGCTTACCACCAGCTTGAGTTCCTCGGTCATTCTGGCCCAGTCATCCGGATGAATGGCGCGGGTCCAGCTATGGCCGAGAGCCTCTTCCGGCGGGAAGCCCGAGTAAGTGACCCACCACTGATTGGTGTAGGTAAGCTCGGTATTGGGGTTGAGAACCCACACGAAAGCCGGGAGAGATTCGGCGATCATCTGGAAACGGGCTTCGGTCTCGCGCAGCTCCCGCTCGGCGCTGGCTTTCTCCACCGCTATCCAGGTGCGCTCCGCGACATCTTCCACGAGCGCTATTTCTTCGCTCGTCCACTCCTTGGGCTGCGAAGTGCTGGCATAAAGCAGCGCCGTCGGCCGCCCATTTCTCAAAACAGGCGCGCTGATGGTGGTCCTGACATTGGTGCTGGCAAACATCTCCTGAAGTTCCGGGGCACTCAGTCGAGGGTCTGTCTTTACGTCGTTTACGACAAGCGGCTGACCAGCTCTGAAGAGGTTCCAGACGTCCTGAGGAATGCTGCTGTAAGGCTGTATGTGCCCCTCATTGTTGATGAGGCCTTTCGACCACTCCCGCTCGATCAGCACGCTGCTTCTCTCGTCGCGGAATTCTCCGAGGCCTGAGGAATCGAGCTTGAGGAACAGGGCGAGGCTGCGGGCGGCCGTCTCCATGATGAGGGCCGGATCGTCGAGGGTGCCGATCTGATCGTTCAGTTCCAGCAGGAACTCCTGACGGCGGTGGGCGAGGGTCGCTTCTTCCCTGGCCTTTTCCCGGTCCGTTACATCCAGAAGAATCCCCGCGATGCGGATGGGCTTGTCTCCCTCAAAGACCGGGCCGCCTCTCGCGAGAACGCGCCCGACACGACCGTCACCGCGAATGACGCGATGCTCAATGTTGAAGTCGGTTCTGGTGCGAAGGGAATAGGCAACGGCCTGCGCGATGCGCTCCGCATCGCCGGGGTGGAAGGTCTTCTTCAAATCCTCGTAGGTGAGTTCGGCATCGAGCGGCAGTCCGAGATAGGTCCTGAAGGCGGGAGAGCCGGTAACGATATTGGTTTCGAGATCACGCTCCCACGAGCCGAGCTTGCCGATGTCGAGCGCCATGCGAAGCTTGCTGGTGCTCAAGCGCAGGGCTTGGTCCGTCGCTCTCAGCCGGTTTTCGAGTTCCGCAATCCTCTGCTGATCGGCGGCGCGGGACTGGTCTCCCTCTTTTGGAGGGGCCTTGTCTCGCTTGGGAGATGTCTTGTCCCGGGATGCCGACACACTTTCGCGCTTACTCATTCACGCTCACTCTCGACAGGGCTGCAGGTTATCGTGACGACAGGCTGCATCAGGCATGAAACCCTTCAATGCACTTGATCGCGAAAGCATAGGCGAGAGCAACCTCCTCAAGGCGGTCGAAGCGCCCTGCGGCCCCGCCATGGCCTGCATCCATGTTGAGCCTGAGCAGGATCGGACCGCCTCCCGTCATCGTAGCCCTGAGCCGCGCCACCCATTTGGCGGGTTCCCAATAGGTCACACGCGGGTCGGTGAGACCGGCGAGCGCCAGGATTGCAGGATACACCTGGGACTTAATGTTATCATAGGGCGAATAAGACAGAATGGTATGGAAAGCCGTCTCATCGGATGCCGGATTTCCCCATTCGGGCCATTCGGGAGGGGTGAGGGGTAGGTCCGCATCCAGCATCGTGTTGAGCACGTCGACGAAAGGCACCTCGGCGACGATCCCGGCAAAGAGCTCCGGCGCCATGTTGGCCACCGCCCCCATGAGCATGCCGCCCGCGCTGCCGCCATGGGCGACGATCCGTCCGCGGGAGGTATAGCCCGCCTCGATCAGGGCCTCGCCGCTGGCTATGAAATCCTTGAACGTGTTCGTCTTCTTCTCGCGCTTGCCGTCGAGGTACCAGCGCCAGCCTTTTTCCGTGCCGCCGCGGATATGGGCGATGGCATAGAGGAAGCCCCGATCCACGAGGGAGAGAATGCTCGTGCGGAAGCTGGCGGGCATGGACATGCCATAGGAGCCATATCCGTAGAGGAGGCAGGGAGCCGAACCGTCGAGGACGACCTCCCGCCGGTGCAGGATCGAGATCGGCACCTGCTCCCCATCGGGCGCGATGGCGAACAGGCGGCGGGTCACGTAATCGGCGGGGTTGTGCCCGCTCGGAACCTCCTGCCGCTTGCGCAGCGTGCGCTCGCCGGTGCGGAGATTGTAGTCCGTGACCTCGGTCGGAGTGGTCATGGACGAGTAATGGTAACGGATCACATCCGTGTCGAACTCGTAGCCGGGGCTGAAGGCGAGCGAATAGGCCTCCTCGGGAAAGGCGATGCTTTCCTCCCTGCCGCTTTCGATCTCCCGCAGGACGATCCGCGGATTCGCGTTCTCCCGCTCCAGGCGCACCAGATAGCGTGCAAGCGCCACGACGGAGAGGATCATCGTTCCGGGGCGATAGGGAACGAGATCCTTCCAATGGGCACGGCCGGGGGTCGCGACCGGCGCGGTCATGATCTTGAAGTCTTCCGCGCCATCGGCGTTCGTGAGGAGGATCAGGCTGTTCCCATGATGCTCCACGTCATATTGCAATTGCGGGGTGCGGGCTTCGATGAGGCGTGGCGCGGCGGAATCATCGGACCGGTCGAGGAGCCAGACCTCCGAGGTCTCGTGATCGCTCGCCTCGATCAGAACGAAAGCGTCCGATTGGGTCACTCCGAGCTTCACGAAGAAGCCCGGGTCCTTTTCCTCATAGATCGCCTCGTCCTGAGCCGGGTCAGTGCCGATCAGGTGGCGGCGGACCCTGACGGGCCGGTGGTTCTCGTCGAGCTCCACATAATAGAAGCCTGAATTGTCATTGAGCCACACGACCCCGCCCGAGGTGTGGGGCACCGCATCGGCAAGGTCTTGGCCGGATTCAAGGTCCCTGATGCGGATCGTGAAGTATTCGGAGCCCTTGACGTCCGAGCCCCATGCCAGAAGGCGATGGTTCGGAGAATGGTCCGCGCCTCCGAGTTGGAAAAACGCATGGCCCGCGGCTTCCTTGTCGCCGTCGAGCATGATCGTCTCATCGCCGCCGTCTCGAGGCTGGCGGCAGACGAGGGGATGCTGCCCGCCTTCCCGGTAGCGGGTGAAATAGGCGAAGGGGCCGTGCGGCTGGGGGACGGATGAATCGTCCTCCTTGATGCGTCCGCGCATCTCGGCCACGAGTTTGGCCTGAAAATCCTCTGTGCCGGCGAAGGCGGCAGAGGCATAGGCGTTCTCCTGCTCCAGGCAGGCGCGGATGGACGAATCGAGGGCTGCTGGATCCTTCAGAACCTGTTTCCAGTTCTCGTCCTTCAGCCAGGCATAGTCGTCCCGGATCGTCCTCCCATGCACCTCGAAGCTGTACGGCTTTGCCGGCGTGACCGGCGCAGCGGGCAGGGGGCGGGACGGAAGGCGCTCGATTTTCATGAAACTGTCCGGGTCAGGGGCTTGGGCAGGGATGATTATGCATACATAACTCGGATTTCCCATGCGAGGTCCGCGCCTTCGGCTTACAGTATCGTCGCCTTGTTTCTTCAGTCCGCGCTTTATAGCTACTTCTTCTGATTGCAATGACTACGAATTCAATATTGTGCTGCTGCAATCCGTTTCCGTGTTGCGCGTTCGTTAAACCTATGTTTATTGCACACTGAAAGTTGACCCCAAGTTTTCCAAAGTTTTCCTTTGAATGATCTTGTGTTCGGGGTGAATTTGACATACCTGAACGGGCAGGCACGGTCTCTGTGCGAGTAAAGTGCGGTTCAAGAATGACGCAAGCATTGCTTGCGCAATGACTGCTCGAAAATGGGGCCGAAAGGCATTTGAGCTGTTCTTGTGGGCCGGAAAGGAAGAAAATCAAAATGAGCGACAATATCGCTTCATCGAACTACATTGAGCTGGCTGCAGATATCGTCTCGGCCTATGTGAGCAATAATTCCGTTCCTTCGTCCGATCTTCCGATGCTGATCAACGAGGTTCACTCCGCCCTCATGCGTGTTGGCGGCGGCACCGTCGAGGCTCCGACCGAGGCTCCGAAGCCGGCCGTTCCCGTGAAGAAGTCAGTAACGCCCGACTACATCGTCTGCTTGGAAGACGGTAAGAAGTTCAAGTCGCTGAAGCGCCACCTGCGCACGCAGTACAACATGACCCCCGAGCAGTACCGCGAGAAGTGGGCCCTGCCGGTCGATTATCCGATGGTCGCTCCGAACTACGCCAAGGCCCGCTCCGAGCTGGCGAAGGAAATGGGCCTCGGCCAGCAGCGCCGCAAGCGCCGCTCCACCCGCAGCTGAACCCTGCGAGGTCTCACTGATCAAGCCGCCCTCCGGGCGGCTTTTTTATTTGGCCGGCCTGAGATTGAGGATGCTCTCATCGTGGCGTTTGTTGGCCCGTAAGCGCCTTTGACCGAGTTATCCTCACTCTTATCAACAGTTTTGAATCTCGTTGACAACTAGGAATATGAGCCCACTATCAGGAGTGGAGGGGCGAGTCCTTTCTTTCTTTATTTATAGGAACAAAACATGAACAAAAAAGAGAACGAAAACGTTCATCAAGTGATTGCTCCGACAGGGATTGTGGCTTCACGCAAGGCCCGTAAATCAAGGCGCTCCGGGTCGGCGAGGGGACTTGTTCGCCCTAAGCAGACTCTCTCAGGCGCCGATTCTCTCCCAAGCGAGGCCGGCAGACTTCTGGTTGTGCTGGACGGAGCGGAAACTCGCGTCTTGGTCGATTCCACTGACGCCGACAGCCTCATCGTCCACAGGAAGCGCGCAGGTATCTCGGTCGGCGCGGGACGCTTCGCGGTTGCGACTGCCGAGTCTCTCGTCCGGCAGGATCTGGCTCGTTGGCAGCCGGGTGCCAAAGGGCCTGCGCAGCTTGTTCTCAGCGAGGCGGGACGCTCCTACCTGCGGCGGCGCGCCTGTGCGGACCAGCCGGACATGTCTTACCTGCATCAGCACCGGGAGATCGTCATCGCAACGGTGCAAACCGAGACCGGTCCAAGCCGTGTGCGCATGGATTCGGAGGAAAGCCCGCTCGACTGGCTCCGTCGCCGCAAGGATCGCAATGGAGCGCCGATGATCGACGAGGCGGCGTATCAGGCCGGCGAGCGGCTGCGTACGGACATCATGCTGGCGGGCCTTCTGCCCGGCGTGACGGCCCGTTGGGACGCCATGCCTTCCGGCGGTGGACCCGCTTCACCCTCGGACGCGACGGATCGCATGATCGCGGCTCGCCAACGCATCCGGCACGCCTTCGATGCGGTAGGCTCGGACTTCAGCGATCTTCTCATGGACCTGTGCGGCTTCCTGAAGGGCCTGGAACAGATCGAGCGGGAGAGGGGCTGGCCGCAGCGTTCCGCCAAGATCGTCGTGCGCCTCGCCCTGGCGCGGCTCGCTGAGCATTACGGCATCGAGGCTGCCGCGCGCGGGCCAGCGGCTTCCCGCGGCATCAAGACGTGGCGGGCGGTCGTGATCGAGGGCGGGCGCGCCTAAAGGGTTGGGGTCACAGGGCGGCCTGAGCCGCCTGCGCGTCATGGCGAATGCGCTCGACCATGGATCTGACGCCGTTCGATCGTTGCGGCGTCAGATGCTCCGCGAGGCCGAGCTCCTTGAACAGGCCGAGGGCATCGGTGGCGAGGGCCTCGTCAGGCGTCTTGCCGTTGTAGAGAGCGATCATCAGGGCCACGAGGCCGCGCACGATATGGGCATCGCTGTCTCCAAGGAGATGAAGCGCCGGCTTGCCGCTGGAGCGGTCGAGGCGTGTCTCGAGCCATACCTGGCTGGCGCAGCCGCGCACCTTGTTGGAATCGGTATGCGCCTCTTCGGGCAGGGGCTCCATCATCCGCCCCAGCTCGATCACGTAGCGATAGCGCTCTTCCCAGTCGTCGAGCAGCTCGAAATTGGAGACGATCTCGTCGATATTCGGCAGCATGGCATCCCTGCTTTGTCTGCCGGTCATATAATCAATGCGAATGCTTTTGGCGACGGGGAGACCGCATATCAGCCACGAGGCTTGTGCGTCGTGGGGGCGCGGTCCTCCGCATTCAGCGTATCGCTCGGCTTGGGAGAGGCGGGGGTGAGGCCGGAGGTGGTGAGGATCTTGTCGACCACCGCCTGCTTGGCGGTATCGGGCAGGGCTTGCCACATGGTCTCGAGGTGTCCGGCCGATGCCTCCGAAGCGGACGGCGCGGCGGAGGGTGCCGCCGACTCCGTCTTCGGTGCGAAGAAAGCCTGGAGCGGATCCGGCCCTTCGCCACGCTGGCGCACAGGGGAGTAGTAGAAGATCGCACCGACGATGAGAACAAAACGCAGAATCGAAAACATGGGGCGGCTGCCGTGCCTGAAACGAATGAAAGGTGAAGCATCATAACGTGCCGCGCCTGCTCCGCGTAGGCGAGGGGACGGGAACCTGCGAACAGGATGAATGAAAGGTTAATCGACCGAGCGTTTTCTCCTGAGGCGTTAAGACCTTTGAAATCCAAGGAAAAAGAAACAGGGCTCGCTCGGTGTTCGTTTCCGCTGGCGTTCATTCTCCCGTCAGCGAGCGTGATCATGATGGGTGGGGAACGCGGGGTTTAGCGTTCGTTAAAGCGCGTCTGCCACGCTTTCGACAAGAAGAGAGAGGAGCGCCACAAAAGGCTCTCGACCCGTGACGTTCGGAGTGCCGGATCGTCATGGGAGAAGCGGCGTTTCTCCAGAAAAGGAAGATGATTGTGCGTGACGCTTTCGCTGCCGATACGGATGACGATCTGGACCTGCCCGCCGTTGTACGGCGCAAGGCCCCGCCGCGTCCGCAGCAGAAGCGCTCGGCCAGGCACGTCCCACGCAAGGCCGGTGCAGTCGAGCGCCTCCTTGCACAGGCCCTGAAGCATCCGGGCCGTGTGGCGGCCTCCGTATTCCTGACCGGCTGTGCCGGCATGATTGCCTGGAACGCGCTGCTTTTGCAGAACGTGCGTCATCCCGCGCCCCTGTTCACCCAGCAGGATCCGGCTGGTGAGCCCATGTCTCCCGCGCCGGCTCAGGTGGATGTCGCGGCACAGCCGCTCCCGCCGGTCCGTCCAGGAACCGAGGCTCCCGAGGCGCATGCCATGGCGGCACAGGACCATTATGTTCCGGCGGCGCCGGTGGAGGCTGCTCCTGCACCGGCGACGGCACCGCGTCCTGCAGCGCGCAGCGGTATCGGCGATCTGATCCGCAACAACGGGGTCCCGAGCCCTGCGCCGCAGCGCACGCAGCAAGCAGCCGTTCAGGCTCCTGCCCCTGCCGCCGTGCCGTCCCGTTCCCCGACGGTGCGCGATCCTATCGCGGAGATGATCCGCCTCGGCGGTCCTGTGCCCACGCCGCCTGCCAATGTGGGACGCTCGGATGGCGGAGACATCGTGCTTGCCGGCCAGCGCGCGCTGGCGCGGTTGGGCTACGGCGTGAAGGTCGATGGAGCCATGGGCCCCGGAACCCGTCAGGCCATCGAGCGCTTCGAGCAGGACAGGCGCCTGCCCGTCACGGGCACACTCAATGCGCGCACGGCGCGCGAACTCTCCACGCTGTCGGGCATTGCCGTCCAGTAATGGCCCGTCTGCGCTCCGATTTCTGGGTATCCGCTTATCTGCGCCGCTGCGGCGTCGAGGGTGTCGATGCCGCATTGCGCAAGCGCGGGTCTGCGGAGGCGGGGGCGATTTTCGTGAAGGTCGATCATCTCGATGGCACCGCAAGTCTCTATGGACCGGCGCCGCAGCTTTTCGTCGAAGACACGAGCGAGCGTCTCTTCGCGCCCATCCTTCAGGACGTGATGCCCCTCGATGTGGAGGAGAGGATGGCAAAGGAACTGCGCTTCGACTCCGATCTCTGGCTGGTGGAGGTGGATGACCGCGAAGGCCGTCACTTCCTCGATCTCGCGCCTGACGCTTAAGGCTTTCCAGCTCTATCCGCAGAGAGCTTTCCTACCCAGGATCGACTCGACGAGAGCGAGAGCGACCGGCTGAGGAACATCCCGCATCTCGTGCATGAGTTCACGGATCGCGGAGAGTGGATAGGAGAGGGCAGGATGCAGGGACAGGAAGATGCGAGCCGCTTCCTTGTTCTCCAGTCCAAGCGCTTTCAGCGCCAACGCGAGAAGCGCGTGGCGGCCGATCTGCAGAATGCGCCATTCCGTCGAATTCGGAAAACCGAATCCTGCGCTCAGCAGCCGTTCGAAATGCGCGATATCTCCATCTGCAGCGGCTGCCGATAGGCACTTCACGTCTTGCTCGGATGCGCGGAACGATGAGGACGCCGCTTGTATAGGATCGTGTGCGATGCGCTCCCGGATCACGGCGCGCCTCTCGCTTGAGGCGGACAGATAAAGGCAGGCCTCATGCGCCAGCGTGAGGTCGGTGCGCTGAAGCAGGATTTTGGCGAGGGCATGACGTTCGACGGCCCGCCTGACCAATTGGTGAAACGCGGGAAGTGATGGCAGGAATGCGGGATTCGCCGCGAGAGCATCTTCGCTTGCTTCCTCGCGCAATACGAGAATCCGGTCGATGGTTGCCGCATCGAGTTCATTGGACGATGCCAGATACAAACGTCCCGCGGGCGTAGCGAGATATTGCACGGCGGGCCCTGAGACGGATTGCGTTCGATGCGGCTGCGCGCCGGGGTGCAATTCAGGCGTATATCGTTGTAGGTAATCGAGAACCGAGGCGGGCGTATCCGGGCACCGAATGAGGATGCGCGCGATATCGGCCAGCGTCTCGCGATCCGCTTTGGGCAGGAAGCCCAGTGCCAGCGCCTCGAATGTTTCGATGCTCTCGCGGTCGCGTGCGGGAGCGGCCACGAACATTTCCGCATTGACCTTCAGAAGGGCAGCGCAGGCATCCGCACCGCTCAGATCGGACAGGTCGGACCAGAGATCCGGGTTGGCAGAGGGCGTCATACTCAACTCTCTCTTCAGCGGAAGCCCATCCGGACCTTAAAGGCCGACTGTTAGCGCATCTTTAAATCCTCGGAGCGGTTACTTTGGATGCGTGTGCGTCAATGCACACATGATCGTGTCCATCCGGAACAGAAAGCGCGGCCGTGTTGTTGTTCTGGCAACAGACTTTGCAAATTTCGGGTGAGGCATACCCGATGGAAACGGTCTGTTAACCATAAGGCATTTTGTGTGAGTCAGTTACAGAGGCAAGTCGTGACACTATAGAGGAGGACAAAATGCAGGACGCGTGGGCAAGATCGCCCGGAGTGGTCGTCGCTTTCCCGGACGCTGCGGACAGGCCGCAACGCCCGCACCTGAATGCCGGCGAGCCGCGAGGCGAGATCCTCCTCTTCACGGGCGTGCGTTATGAGCGGCCCGAACCCAATCCCGGTCCTTCTCGTCCCTACGCCAGCAACCGTCCCGGTCGCCGTCGCTCGTAATTTCCATTTGAGTTTATTTCAAAGACGAGACGCTTTTCGCGTCAGCTGATTGCCTGCGTCAGGTTGCGCACCATCAGCACCGCATCCGGTCCATAAGTGAGGAGTTTTGCCTCAAGGCCCGGAACATCCTTCACGCGAAAACCCAGGCGCTCCCAGAATGCCTGAGAGTTGTTGACGGCGACCAGTGACAGATTATCGAGCCCTGCGTCTTGCGCGTTCTGCATCAGAAGCTCGCCCGCTTGCGTGGCATAACCCTTGCCCCGCGCTTCCGGCAGCAAGGCGACGTCATGCACGTAATAGGTCGTGGCGTCGGACGGGATCGCGCCGAGCAACGCATTCAAGGCTGGCGGCGTGCCGAAATGCCAGGGATGGGTGAGGGCGTAGCCGATAAGGCGCCCGTTCTCCTCGAGCGCAAGGCAACCCTGCGGATAAAGGCGCAGGCGCTCCTCGAAGACCTGAAGATCCTCGGGGTGATCGACATGGATCGTGTCGGCGAGAATCTGAACCTGCGGGAGGTCCTGCGAAGTCATCGGGCGCCAGGGCATCTCGGTCTCAGCTTTGCTCTGCCTGCTCGGTCACGCACGAAACGGCCTTTGCGGCTTCCTCTGCCTGCGGGCGTTGGCTCGGAGTAGGGGCGGCCACGCGCACGATCACGAAGCCCTGCTGCTCAGGGGCGACGATACGCACGTCCCGGGACGGATCGTTCTCGTCCTCGGCCGCGCGGGCCTCGTCGAGCTGGCGCGCCGTCATGGCCACGATCTCAAGTTCACCACGCACTGCGGCGCGGTCGGTCACCGCGAAGAACACGCCGCCCGATTCCTTATGGAAGGAGAACGTCAACAGGTTCTGTCCGGTCTTGGCGGAGACCCGCATGGGGCCGTCACGCAGATCGAAGGCACAGGCCGCGACCGCGACCGCAGGGTCGGGCATGGGCATCCAGGTGTCTGCACCGCCGGGGGCGCTGATGATCTGCGCGGTTTCGGCGGTGAGCGTCGACTGAACTTTAGCAAAGGCATCCTGCTCGGCCAGATGCGGTGTCGCGAGAATGGAGACGATGTGAACGCCGACCGCCAGGACGAGGCCGCAGAGGGTGGCGATCAGAAAGCGGCTGAAGCCTCTCATGCACCGCACTCCACACGCTGGATGGTGGGAAAAACGCTCTCATCGAGGCCGGTGCCAGCCGCGCCGGGCGTGTCGTAGAGCCTCAGCACGATGCTGAAATTCCCCGAGGCCGGAAGCTGGAGCCAGTTTCCGTCCTGCAGGCTGCGCGAGAGGGCGATCATGAACTGGTCCCCGCCATCGCGCAGGATCTCGGCGGAAGTGAAGCTGCTCCGACCCAATTCGCTGCGCGCCAGTCGGCCGTCCTGATCATAGACCGAAAGGGTCCAGAGACGCGCCGTCGGGACGACGGAGCCGATCCGGTAGGTGCAGGCGGAATCCAGGGGGCGGCCCTCGCTGTCGGTCATGGCCGTAAACCCGAGGCCCTCACCGATCGCCAGGGGGACCTCACCGCGCTGGGCGAGAATGGCGCGCATGTAAGGGTCGGCATTGGCTGAGCCGAGGGAAGGCCAAGCCTTCCAGGGACCGATCTGCAGGCTGCCCAGAGGAGGATCGCCCTTGAGAACCCAATAGGTCGAGCCCAGCCCCAGCGCCAGGGCCAGAAGGAGCGCGTAGACGACCAGGAAGGCTGTAGGGACGATGCGATAGGTCACGGGTTTCGATACTGCCACAGGGGCGCGCATCGAAGCGGCCCCGGAGGCATCCGTCAATATGGCCTCGGTGTTCATTGTTACGGCATGGCCACTTGGCGAGAGGCTTCCACGGAGCCCGTCACGCGCGGGACGGTGCTTTCCTTCACGGTGGATATGGTTCGCTCGGCCGATTGAAACAGGCTGCCGATATTCCCCAGGGCTTCATAGGATTTCCGGGAGAGCGTACCTGCCAGGAAGGCCTGCGAGGCGGCGTTCTGGGCCTGATCGGCCGCCGGGCGGCTCGATGTCGCCACCCGGGCAAAGGCTCCGGAATCGACGCCCGGAATTGGCCTGATCTCCAGGTTCTGGTGCGCGAAGTTCATCACCTCTTGCCAGGTCTGGGCCGGAAGCGTGCCGCCGGTCATGTTGTTCATGGGCTTGGAATCGTCGTTCCCGTACCACACGGAGGCGACGAGGTTGCCCGTATAGCCGACGAACCACGCGTCCTTGTAGCCGTTGGTGGTGCCGGTCTTGCCGGCGACTGGTACGCCCTCGATCGCAGCGCGCCTGCCGGTGCCCTCGGTCACCACCTTGTTGAGCATGAAGTTCATGTCGTTGACGACGCGAGGCTCGAGCACCTGCTTGGGCGGGGCATCGCGGTCGTGGCGATAGATCACCTCGCCGGACGAGTTGCGGACTTCCCAAGCCGCATAAGGCGTCGCCTGTTTTCCGCCATTGGCAAGGACCGCATAGCCGGAGGCCATGTCGATCACGGTCACCTCGGCGGCGCCGATGGGGAGGGGGGCTTCGTTCGCCAGCGCGTGGGTCAGGCCCATCCGCTTGGCGGTGTCGATGATGATGGCGCGTCCGGCCTTGGCATTGCCCTTACCGATTTCGAGGGACATGCGGACCGGAATGGAATTGATGGAGCGCGCCAGGGCGGACGAAAGAGGCATCGCGCCGGAGAAGGAGCGGCCGTAGTTCTGCGGGCACCAGTTGCCGAGGCAGATAGGCGCATCCACCACCCGCGAATTGGGGTTCAGCTTGGGGTTCGTGGTGAGGGCGGCAGCATACACGAAGGGCTTGAACGACGATCCCGGCTGACGCAGGCCGTTGGTGGCGCGGTTGAACTGGCTCTGGCCGTAATCGCGGCCGCCGACGATGGTGCGCACGGCCCCGTCCACGTCCATCACGACGATGGCGCCTTGCCCCGCCTTGTATTGCCGTCCGTGCTGGCGCAGCTGGTTTTCCAGCACTTCTTCCGTGTGACGCTGAAGGGCGGTGTCGAGCGGCGTCTTCACGGTCAGGACGCGCTCGTTGCCGAACTTCTTCTGAGCTGCCAGCGCCTGAACCTGTTGATAGGCCCAGTCGAGGTAGAAGTCGGGAGTGGTCTCGCGCTCGCGGTTCACCGGGGTTGCCGGGTTGCGGCGGGCGGTCTGGATCTGGCCTTCGGTGAGGAAGCCTGCCTCGACCATGTTGCGCAGCACTTCATTGGCGCGGGCGCGGGCTGCGGGCAGGTTCACGTGAGGGGCGTATTTGGTCGGAGCCTTGAACAGGCCGGCCATCATGGCGGATTCGGCGAGGGTAAGATCCTTCGCGGGCTTTCCGAAGTAATACTCGGCCGCCGCCACGATGCCGTGAGCGCCGCCGCCCATATAGGCGCGGTCCAGGTAGAGCTTGAGGATCTCGTCCTTGGTCAGGTGGAATTCGAGCCAGATCGCCAGGAAGGCTTCCTTGATCTTGCGTTCGAGCGAACGCTCGTTCGTCAGAAAAAGGTTCTTCGCAAGCTGCTGGGTGATGGAGGAACCGCCCTGCACCACGCCGCCGCCCTGGGCATTGACCAGAAGGGCGCGGAAGGTGCCGATGGGGTCGATGCCCCAATGCTCGTAGAAGCGTCGGTCCTCCGTCGCGAGCGCGGCCTTGATCATGTAATCGGGGAAATCCTCGAGCTTGTAGGAATCGTCGAGGTTCAAGCCGCGGCGGCCGACCTCTTGCCCATAACGGTCGAGGAACGTGACGGCGAGGTCCTGGGTTTTGAGCCAATCGTCCTCCGTCTCACGGAAGGCGGGAAGGGCCAGGGCCAGCATCACGACGGCGCCTACCGCGCCCAGGGTCGTCGCCTCGCTGGTCAGGTCGAGAACAACGCGCAGGGGCCCCCGGAAGCGCAGGCACTTCATCTTCTCCGAATAGAATTCGTAAGCCGAGCTCAGTCCCCGCCCGCTCTGGAACAGGAACGAGTTCAACCATGCGTCCAGCCATAGCGCGGCACGCTTGATCCGTGTCGAGAGCGGGGGGGAAGGTTGCTGGGGCACGGTGGTCCTTCAGGGCAGGTCAGGAGGCCTGAGATGCCTTGCTTATGATCGTTAATTTCCCTAGCGGCAACGTTTGCACGTTACACGCCGCATTATCAACAACTCACAAACAGGTTCTGCGGTTCAAATAGATCTACCTCGTCCGAGGGGAAGGCTCGATCCGAGGAAGATTTGGCGCTTGTGCGATGCCGCACATTCCTTCAAACCGCCTCAAAGAGAGACCAAAGAGCCCGCATGTCCAAAACCGCACCCCAAACCCGCTCCAAGCCGGAGGAGCAGCCCTTCTGGCGCGTGAAGACGCTCGAGGCCCTGACCCTCGACGAATGGGAGAGCCTGTGCGACGGCTGCGGACGCTGCTGCCTGGTCAAGCTCGAGGACGAGGATACGGGCGAGGTTCTCTACACCGATGTGGCCTGTACGCTCCTCGACGACGGCACCTGCCGCTGCCGCGACTATCCGAACCGCCAGGCCAAGGTCTCCGATTGCGTTCGGCTGACGCCTGAGACGGTGCGCGGCTTGTCCTGGCTGCCCCATACCTGTGCCTATCGCCTCGTGGCCGAAGGGCGGGACCTGCCGTGGTGGCACCCCCTCGTATCGGGCGATCCCGAGACGGTGCATGCCGCCGGTGTCTCTGTGCGGGATCGGGTCGCGGGGCCCGAGGAGGAGTTTTCCATCGCGGAGCTTCTGGAGCGCCTCACCGATTGGCCGATGGAGGATGCGACCTCCGAGGAACCGGCCTAAGCGCTCCCTTTCTCTTCCGCTACATCTTCTCCAGGAATGGGCGTCTCTTCGCCAAGCGCCTCGCGCACGTAGAGCTTCTTGACCAGCACGTAGGTGACGACGGCAAGCGGGAAGCCGAAGACGAGCCCCGTGGTGCCAAACAGGATACTCCCGACGAGGATCGCGAAGAGCGCGAGAGCAGGAGGGATGCTCACCATGCTTCTGGCCACGAGCGGGAAAATCACGTTGCCCTCGATCTGCTGGATCACAAGAACCGCGAGTATCGTCCAGAGAGCCGTCTCGCCGCTGATGCTGAAGGCGAACAGGATCGCCGGAATCGCTCCAAGGATCGGCCCGAGGAAGGGGATGAAATCGGCAAGGCCTGCGATCAGGCCCAACGCATAAGGTGAGGGCAGGCCGATCAGCCAGAAAGCCAGGGTGGAGAGTACGCCGACGCATACCATTGCGATCAGCTGGGACATGAGCCAGAGCCGGAGCGCCTGGCCCGAGGCATCGAGCGAGCTCTCGACGCGCTCATGGTGGCGTTTCGGGAAGAGCTTGATGAAACCCTTCTTATAGAGATTGGGTGAGGCTGCGATGTAGATGCCGGCAATCACCACGAGCAGAAAGTCCGTGAAGCCGCTGAGAACCGCGCCGCCGATGCCCGCAATGCGCGTTGCGAGGCCGCCGCTCGGCATGTTGTTCACGATCTCGTTCAGATCGTCCGACACAGCGCCGAAACCGAGATTCTTGCTGAAATTGTCGATGACGAAGGGAAGGCGTTCCACCACGTTGGAGAACTGGGCACGGATCTGCGTGCCGAAGAGGGCGATCAGGCTCAAGAAGATGACGAAGATGATGATGCTGGCCATCCACAGGCCCCAGCGCTCCGGGACTCGGGCGTAGCGCACTAGCGCATCCGCGGATGTGTGCAGGATCAATGCGACCAGGATGGCGCCGAAAGCCAGCAGGAGAACGTCCGCCAGTTTCCATAGCAGGAGGGCGAGCAGGCCGAGGCCCATGACGATGAAGGTTTTCCGCACGAACTCGGCATCGCCCATGATCCTGCGGAAGGAATAACCGTCCTCGTCCATTCATCATCCCCTGTTTCGTCAGGGGGACAATCGAAACGGTAAAGCTGAGTTCCCTCGAAAGATCCGGCGCATATCCCGAGGGAGAATTTGGTTCATGCTTGGCCGTTGTTATTTTGAGTTATGAGTTTTTGCCGCTGGATAGGAACGTATTTTGGAGGAAAATGTTGATAAGGCAGAAGGAGGGTTCATGTAATGGCCTCTCATGTGATCTGCTTTTTGCTTGGCGCTGTTTTTCCTCTGGCGACTGTAAGCTGGATGATTGTCCATTATTAGCGTGTATTTATCAAGTATATTGAATGATATAAGCGAATACTGCTGTTTTGCTTGAGTATCAGAAGCCCGCCTCAAGGTTTGAGGCGGGCTTCTTGCTGATTGTGTCCAAGGGATTACCGTGAGGCCACGGCTGCGCGCTTGATGAGCTCCTCCCGTAACGGGGCCGGCAGCTCAATGCCGCTCAGGCGCCAGGTCGTGTCTCGCAAGCGCATAGTAATCCTGAACTGCTGATCTTTCGGGCTGTCCACGGGAACAGGGACCGTCACGCTCCGAAAGCCCTGGGATTCGGAGAACAGAAAGGTGCGCCACGCCTGCTCAATCGAACTGATGTCGAAAGTCAGGGAAGCGCCAGTATTGCCCGTGCTGCCGGCGGCCTTCTCGGGCCAGCCGTTTTCGAACAGGTCGATGAGGGCCTGAGGCGAGACGAGCTCCTCCACGACCGGGTTGAGAACGGCAGCGCCCGCTTCGGTCGCAATATCCAGCTCCGCCCCTTCGAGATCCTGCCCCTTAAGGTATTCGCCGAGGATCTGGCGGGAGAGGGAGCTTCTCAAGGCATTGAAATTCACACGTTCGGTAATCCTGGCCGTGTCCTTGGCCTCGATTGCCTTGCTGAGGTCGTAGAGGGCCACGAAGGGCGAGACCATGAAGATCGCCCAGGCGAGAAACAGAAAAAAGCTGATCCGTAATGTCCAGCGCATAAGCTCTACCAATCATAGGTTACAAAGCCTGCTGTCCTCGCGCAATTAACGGTATGGGGCAGCCGGGGAAGTTTCCTATGTGGGAATCGCCCGGCCATAAAAAAGGGCGACCGATTGGCCGCCCTTTTCGAGGTCGATGTTGATCCGATCAGCCGCGTGCGCGGGCGCGGATCATGAAGGTGTCGTAGGCGTATTCCGCCACTTGGAACCAGAGATACTCTTCGTTGCGGAATCCGCGGATCGAGTCGATGACCTTCTTGAAGTCGGCGTTCTTGGCCGAAACCTCGTCATAGACCTCGTTCGTGGCCTTCAGGGCTGCTTCCATGATCTCCTGAGAGAACGGACGCAGCTGCGTGCCGGCGCCGAGGAGGCGGCGGAGAGCTGCCGGGTTGCGGGCGTCGTACTTGGCCAGCATGTCGTTGTTGGCGTAGCCGGCCGCGGTCGTCAGGATGGCCTGATAAGCCTTGGGCAGCTCTTTCCATTTTGCGCTGTTGATGAAGAGATGGATCGAGGGGCCGCCTTCCCAGAAGCCGGGATAATAGTAGTACGGCGCGACCTTCGAGAATCCGAGCTTCTCGTCGTCGTAGGGGCCGACCCACTCGGCGGCGTCGATGGTGCCGCGCTCGAGCGACGGGTAGATGTCGCCGCCCGGGATCTGCTGAGGGACCGCACCGAGCTTGGCGAGCACCATGCCGGCGATGCCGGCGATACGCATCTTGAGGCCCTTCAGGTCTTCGACGGTCTTGATCTCCTTGCGGAACCAGCCGCCCATCTGCACGCCGGTGTTGCCGGCGGGCATGCCGTACATGTTGTGCTTGGCGAAGAACTCGTTGAGCAGATCGTTGCCGCCGCCGTGATAGAGCCAGGCGTTCTGCTGGCGGGCGTTGAGGCCGAACGGGGCTGCCGTGCCGAGAGAGAAGGTCGGGTCCTTGCCGAAGTAATAGTAGGAGCAGGTGTGGCCCATCTCGATGGTGCCGTTGCCCACGGCATCGGCCACCTGGGGAGTGCCGACGATTTCACCGGCCGCGAAAGGCTGGATCTGGAACTTGCCGTCCGTTGCTTCCGAAACGTACTTCGCGATCACTTCGGCTGCGCCGTAGATCGTGTCGAGGGATTTCGGGAAACCGGACTGCATGCGCCACTTCATTTCCGGCATCGACTGGGCGATGGCGGGGGCTGCAACCGCTGTCGAGGCGGCGCCGACTGTAGCGGCCTGAAGAAATTGACGACGCTTCATATTATTGAACTCCTCCCTGGATCGTGACTTTTGTCACTTGCGCTCAATTGACACTGAATCCAGGGAGCCCCGCAAGGAGGATTCAGGTCATTACGACCAATGACTTAGATGCCTTTTGAAAACATTGTTCCAATGCTTAATGAGCATTCGTTTCCAAGGGCACGTCAATGGTGCAGACCACTCCCTCAGGCTCGTAGGAAATGTGCGCGACGCCGTTCAATTCCCGTGCCAGGCCTCTCTGGATCAGGCGCGAGCCGAAGCCCGTGCGCCGGGGAGGGGTCACGGCAGGCCCACCGTGCTCCTCCCAGCGGAAAGCGAGGCGCGCGCATGAACCGTCCGAGATCCTGGACCAGGAAATCCGCACGCTGCCCGAGGGCGTTGTGAGGGCGCCGTATTTCAGCGCATTGGTGCAGAGCTCGTGAATGGCCATGGACAGGCTCAACGACATGGCAGGCGGAAGCCGCAGTTCCTCGCCCTGAACCACGATCCTCTTCTCGTCATCCATATTATGCATGCGGAAGGGGCCGCAGGCTTCACGGACGACATCTGAGAGATTGGCGCCTTCCCAGTTCTCCCGGGTTAGAACGTCGTGTGCGCGGGAGAGGGCGAAGAGGCGGGCCTCAAAAGAGGTTCGTGCGGCGCCGATGTCGCCGGATGCCGCGATGCCGAACTTGTGGAAGCTTTGGACGGCAAGGGATTGCACGGTGGCGAGGGTGTTCTTCACCCGGTGGTTCAACTCGTTGACCATCAGGCGCAGGTGTTCTTCCGCGCGTTTGTGGTCCGTGATGTCGTATTGAACGCCGTCCCAGATATACGTTCCGTTGCTCAGCCGTCGGGGCATGCTGATCATGCGGTGCCAGCGGATCTCGCCGGTCTTGGCGTGCCGGAGCTTCAATTCCGTGTCGAAGGTCTGGCGCTCTTTGTGAGCCTTCATTCCCCGCGCATGCATCTGCTCGCGATACTCGGGCAGGATGAGCTGGGCGATGAGGCCCATGTTGGCCAGCGCGTCTTCGGCGCGGATGCCCGTGAGCTTCTCGCAGGCCTTCGAGATGTAAACCGGGCGCCGATCCTCGTACTTTGGGGAATCGAGGAACTGGAAAACCATGCAGGAGGGCAGGTTGTCGGCAAGGGCGCTGAGACGGGCCTGGCTCTCGCGCAGTTCTTCCTCTGTCCGGCGGCGTTCCGTCCAGTCGCGGAAGCTCACGCCCAGGCCGCCATTATAGGGGAAGACACGAAGCTCAAGGAAGCGTCCCTGCACCCCTACGGCCTCCGTCTCGAACATCACGGCGGTTCCCGTGGCGGCGACCTCCTCGTAGCGGCGCCTGAGTTCGGTTCCCTCCGAGTTGGGGAACACGTCCCAGATGACGCGTCCAAGCATGTCCTGAGCGGGAGCGCCGAAATACTCCTGAGCGGCCCGATTGATATAGGCAAAGCGCCAATCGCCATCGAGCGCATAGAAGGCGTCTCCGATGCCCTCCAGGATGACGGAGAGCCGGGCCTCGACTTTCGCCTCCACGGATTGGACGATGGCGTGCTGAATGACATCCCCCACCGGCCCCGGATTCTTGTAGGAATTCGGGATGACGAGATCGCTTGAGAGTGTCTGCTGCTCTGGCAAGCTGGAGAGGGTGAGGCGCTGCACGGTCATATATTGAAATATAATCACGTTACATATGGAGCGCAATCCTTGAACTTACCTAGAGGCCCCCTAGAAAAACAAGTTAGAACAAAATCTTAAGGGTGCTTAACGCGCCAGAGTTTGGCATGCCAACCCAAGAGCGTCTTCAGAAAATCAGCTCTTAGGTTCGCTGAAGACTTCCGCTGCACAGACGAGTGCAAAAAGCGCGATAACCCCGACCAGCTCCGCAACGCTTCTCGCGAAGGTCGAAGGGTCTGCGACATAGAAAAGCGCGCCCATGACAAGCGCAACAATTGTAGCCCAAGCGATCATGGGCCGTCTCCCGGCATATTTATGTGCGCTCCGATAACTCGGAAAAGACAAAAAAGTTCCTAATCCTAATCCAGAATTTTTTCGCTCAAGCCCGCTCGTGAATGTCGCCGCCCGCCATATCTGCCAAGTTTGACCGGAGGGGGGAGGGGTAGAGCCTTGCGTTCCATCATCAATTGCCCTGTCGAGACTCTCCCTTGCCCGCCGGATACGCTTTTGGACGAAGCGCGGGCGGCGCAGGATTTGCTGGCGCACGAGCATTTCTTGACGCGGGTTGAGGCCTTTCGCGCCCTCGAAATCCGATCTCCGAAAGAGCCGATTGCCTGCCCGGATCGTTTGCGGATCGCAGCCCTGAACTCCGAGCGCCTCAAGCACCCTCATGCGGTTCGGCAGATCGTGGATCGGGAAGCGATCGACATACTGCTCCTCAGCGAAGTGGATGTTGGAATGGCGCGGTCCGGCAACGGCCACACCATCCACGAATTTATCGGCTCATCGGGGGAGGGTTATCTCTACGGCGTCGAGTTCGTCGAACTCGATCTCGGCGATGCCGTGGAGATGCGGCGGCATGCAGGCGAACGCAATGCGTGCAGCCTTCATGGCAATGCCATCGTCAGTCGCATGACCTTCGAGCACCCGCATCTGATTCCGCTCGAGGAAAGCGGCAGATGGTTCAGCGGCTTCAAGGGAGCGCAGAGGCGGATCGGCGGGCGAATCGCGATCGCCGCACGCATGGTCGGCGGTCCATGCCCCATGTGGTTCGTGAGTTTGCATCTCGAAAGCAAGACGGATCCCGCCGACCGTCAGTCGCAAGTAAGGCAATTGCTGCAAGCTCTCGATCGTCTCGCGCCGAACGAGGCCTGCATCATCGGCGGAGACTTCAACACGAAAGCATTGCCGAGGGACGAGGGCGCGCGGCACGTTCTCGAAGAGCCTTCCCGACACGAACCGCTCTTTGCCGATCTGGGCGCGGCAGGGTTCTCCTGGTCCGGAGCCAATCTTGCGCTGCCGACTCAGCGCGATGGTCCTTCAAAAAGCCACCCGCGACCTTTTGCAAAACTCGATTGGTTCTTCGTGCGCGGCGTCTCGGCGCAAAACCCCCGGATCGTGCCTTCGGTGGATGGGCAGGGGCGGCCGATCTCCGATCACGAAATGATCGTCATGGATGTTGTGTTTTGAAGGAGATCTGCAGGGGAGAGGCTATCGAATGTTGCCTTGCTTGATAGTGCGTCGGCTCGAGCTTCATCCACAGCCCCTTGAATTGCGCTTGACAGCGCGACGCTGATAGAGTACAAAACATGAACACTGACGAAGTGTGAATGAAACCCCGCCCGGCTTCATTCGTATGCAAGACCTCCACCGCTCAAGCGCCGCTTGGGCGGTTTTTTGTTGGGCAATGACGCTTCCCTCAGGGAGCGTCGGCCAGCAGGCGAAGCCGGGTTCTCTTCCGCACGATGCGCGATGTATCCCAGAATCGAGATTCCCGACGAGAAGCGGCAGCAGGCTTACACGTATTACGTAAGCGCTCCTCAGCTCACCCTGAACGACATAGCAGCCTATCTCGGCGTCGGCTCCAGCACCTTCGTTCGCCTGCGGCAGCGTTGGGGATGGCCGCCCCGCCTTGCCGCGCTCAATCAGAACGAGTTGAGCAAGGCTGCAAAGGATCCGGCTGATCCCGAGATCGAGGCCAAGGCGGTCGCGTCGTCTCTGCGCGAAGCCGCACGGTCCCTGGCGCGGGCCACGCGTTCGCAGATCAACGCGCTCATGGAGGAGCAACGCAGCGGATCCATTGACGATCACGACCGGACCGCCCGGACGCTGGCCTCTTATGCCAAGACATTGACGGCCGCACGGGCGCTCATGGAGCAGGAAGGTTCAAGGCTCGATGAAACCGAGCATCACGACGAAACGCCCCGCAGCCTCCACGAGCTCCGCGACGAGCTTGCTCGCCATCTTGAGCGGGTTATCGCGGAAGAAGAAGCTCGCGGAAGCGACGGCCTCCTTATCTAAAATCGAACTGGAGCAGCTTCTTCGCTACTGGCCCATCCTCTGCCGGCCCGAGCAGCGATTGCCTGGCCTGAGCCGTCATCACGACCCCTGGACGATCTGGCTGATGCTAGGCGGGCGCGGGGCGGGAAAGACGCGCGCCGGTTCCGAATGGGTGCGAAGTATCGCCTTGGGCGAGCCCGATATCGCTCAAGCGCCGCACCGGCGCATCGCCTTGATCGGGGAGACGTTCTCGGACGCGCGCAACGTGATGGTGGAGGGACCCGCGGGCATTCTCGCGATCCACCCCCGCCATGAGCGGCCAGCCTGGTCGCCGTCGCTGCGCAAGCTCGAATGGCCCAATGGGGCAGTGGCTCAGGTGTTCTCGGCAGAGGATCCGGATTCTCTGCGCGGACCCCAGTTCGAGGCCGCATGGGCAGACGAGCTCGCCAAGTGGAAGCACGTGGAGGAAACCTGGGACATGTTGCAATTCGGCCTGCGCCTCGGCGCGCATCCGCGCCAGATGGTGACGACGACGCGTCCCATTCCGCTGCTGAAGCGCTTCCTCGCCGATCCCTCGGTCGCGGTGTCGCGCGTGAGAACAGCGGACAACGCGGCCAATCTCGCGCCCGTGTTTCTCGAGGCCGTTGTCGGGCGTTACGCCGGCACGCGGCTCGGGCGGCAGGAACTCGATGGCGACATCATCGAGGATCGCGCAGATGCACTCTGGACGCGCGACGTGATCGAAGGGAACAGGGCCGATGCCGCACCGCCGCTCATGCGGATCGTCGTTGCCGTCGATCCGCCCGCCTCGTCCTCAAAGCGCGCGGATGCGTGCGGGATCGTGGCAGCCGGATTGGATGACGGCGGCATGGCATATGTGCTGGAAGATGCAACCGCCTCGGGCCTCAAGCCGCCCGAATGGGCGGCGAAGGCTGTGGCGCTCTATCGAAGGCTTCAGGCCGACGCCCTGATCGTCGAGACGAACCAGGGCGGGGAGATGGCGACCAACGTGATCCGCGAGGTCGATCCGTCCGTGCCTGTCATGAGCGTGCGCGCCACACGCGGAAAATATCTGCGCGCGGAACCGGTGTCCGTGCTCTACGCCCAGGGCCGCGTACGCCATGTGGGCGTGATTCCGGAGCTGGAGGACGAGATGTGCGATTTCGGTCCGGGAGGGCTCACCTCGGGCCGTTCACCGGATCGCATGGATGCGCTCGTCTGGGCGCTCACGGAATTGATGCTGCAAGACAGAAAAGAACCGCGCGTGCGGATGCTGTGATGAGCGATAGCGCACGGTTTGCGCAAAGGGCGGGCGGAGGGCAGTCCATCCGTGCCCGTCCGCCTCGCCATCTGCCTCATGCCATCCGTTGAGGGATGCCAGAGCCTGAGAAACCGATGGTCGCGCCAGCCAAGGGCTGAGAGCCGATCGGCTGGCGCGTGAATGTCGCAAGTCGTCCCGCAACGCCTCAAGACTATCCCGATGGACGTGACTGTCTAATGACGATTGCGGACAAGCTGCACGTTTGTTCGGCAAGCCGTGTTGAAATCATCGCCATTCTGAACAGGCAAAGGGCGTTCATCCTTTCCGACGCAACCATGCGTCTTCATTCATCGGCCCAAGCCTGGGCAGGAGCTTTTCATGCTGACCAAATTAAGCCGCTGGTTTCAGGCCCCGCCTGAGGCTAAGGCCTCGCGCGCGCATTCGGCGGTCGCGTTCTATTTCGATGGCCGCGCCGTGTGGACGCCGCGCGATTATGCGGCGCTGGCGCGCGAGGGATTTCAGAAGAACGCCGTCGTCCATCGCGCGGTGCGCCTCGTCGCGGAAGCTGCCGCATCGCTCCCGCTGACCTTGAAGCATGAGGGGCGCGACCTGGATGCGCATCCGCTGCTGTCGCTCATGGCGCGGCCGAATGCGCGGGAGGGCGGGCAGCGTTTTCTCGAAAGCGTTTATGGGCATCTCATGGTGTCGGGCAACGCATATGTGGAGGCGGTTGGCGTCGATGGTGCGCCGTCCGAACTCTATGCCTTGCGGCCTGATCGGATGCGCGTGGTTCCGGGCGCGGACGGGTGGCCTGCCGCCTACGAATACAATGTCGGAACGGAGACCATCCGTTTCACCATGTCCGAGTCCGCTCAGCCGATCCTGCATCTGACTCTGTTCCATCCGGCGGATGATCATTACGGATTGTCGCCTATGGAAGCGGCGGCAACCGCGCTCGACATTCACAACGCGGCGGGAGCCTGGAACAAGGCGCTGCTCGACAACGCAGCCCGTCCGTCGGGCGCGCTCGTCGTCGGCGGTGCGACGCTCACCGACGCGCAGTTCGACCGGCTGAAAGGCGAGCTCGAAACCAATTATCAGGGTGCATCCAATGCAGGGCGGCCGCTGCTTCTCGAGGGCGGCCTCGACTGGAAGCCCTTGTCGCTCTCGCCGAAGGAGATGGACTTCGTGGAGGCGAAAGCCTCCGCTGCGCGGGAGATCGCCCTGGCGTTCGGAGTACCTCCGCTGGTGCTGGGACTTCCGGGCGACAGCACGCATGCCAATTACGCGGAGGCCAACCGCGCCTTCTACCGCCAGACCGTGATTCCGCTGGCGAAGCGAACCATGGAGGCCTTTGCGCAATGGCTCTCGCCCGGTTTCGGCGAGGCGCTGCAGCTCGAACCCGACCTCGATGCCATCGAGGCTTTGGCCGATGAGCGCGAAAGCCTGTGGCGCCGCGTCTCGACGGCATCGTTTCTCACGGATGACGAGAAGCGCGAGGCGGTGGGCTATGGACGCAAGCCTGCCTCGGCCTCTCTCACATCCAGCCGGAATCAGGCCTGAGACCTGCGGCCAACCCTTCCAACCTGATGGGGGCATTTCTCCTCAGGCGCTGTTCTTGAGCTATCGCCCCAGGAATCGCCCGAGGTTTTTATGAGAACAAACAATGAACATTTTCGACAAGGTCGCCGAGGCTGTCATCAGCCGGGGCGATCTGGCTCACCTCGCCCTTTTCGTCTGGGCGAGCGGGGCTTCCACGTTGCTTGCCATGACCCTTCGCGACCTGTTCGCGGCCAACCGGCGCTTCGATGAGTTCGTGCGCGAGCTGTCCCTCTTCAACCGCCGTCATACGGGAGAACCTTCATGATCCGATCCTCGCCCCGTCCTGCCCGGAAGCCCCGATCCGAGCGAAATGGGCAGAGCCTCTCATCGCTCGTGTTCCGCGACTTCGTGCGGCAGCTCGAAAAGCTCGACGCCAAGCCGCCCAGGCCTCCTCGTGGAGCAAGGGCATGAAACCTGGGGCCATTCCCATCACGCAGGAGATGAAGTTTCTCGGCGAGCCCCTGAATGCCGTCGATGTGGACGGCATGTTCGAAGGTTATGCCAGCCTGTTCGGCGTGGCCGATCTCGGCAAGGATGTGGTCATGCCGGGCGCGTTTGCGGAAAGCCTGAAGAAGCGCGATGCGAGTGCGGTGAGGCTGCTCTGGCAGCACGACCCCGCAACGCCTATCGGCCGCTGGCTCTCCATCGAGGAGGACCGGCGCGGCCTTCGGGTGCGCGGCAAGCTCAACCTCGCGGTCGAGCGGGCGCGGGATATTCACGCGCTCATGCGCGAGGGTGCGGTGGACGGCTTGTCGATTGGCTTTCGGGTGGAGCGGGCGAGGGCGGAACGGCCGACCGGCTTGCGGCGGCTCGAAAAGCTCGACCTGTGGGAGATCTCCGTCGTGACCTTTCCGATGCTGCCGGGAGCGCGCGTCGAGACCGTCAAGCAGATGCCGAAAAACCTAGCCTCCTCCATTCGCGCCAGCGCGGCTCGATTATTTTCCTGAACCTTGGCCAAGCGTGCGCGTTACATGCAAGCCCGCGGGGATGCGGACGCTGCGGGCGATGCCCGTGATGCCGTCCGCTTTCCCGGGAGGTTTTTCATGAAGAAGCTCGCTTTCGTCGCCCTCATCGGCCTGGCGGCCGCGGCCTGCACCACCACTGAGGAACGCGTCGGCGGCGCTGCGGTCGGCGCCGGTGTCGGCGCTGTGGCAGGCCCGCCCGGTGCGATCGTCGGCGGAGCCGTCGGCGCTGCCGTTGGTCCGACCGTTTCCAACAATGTGGAAGCGAACACGCGCCGCGCTCGCCGCCGCTAATCAATTCCCGTCACCGGGAAGCAATGGGCCCGCCTTCCGGCGGGCCTTTTTCGTTGAAGCCCACCCATTTTTTGAACCCTTTGGATTAATATGATTCCTGTTGTCGAAACTAAATCCCTCTCCGACGACGTCTCGTCGGCCTTCGAGGATTTCGCCCGCGCCTTCGAGGCCTTCAAGGACACCAACGATACGCGCCTGTCGGAGATCGAGACGCGCCTGTCGAGCGACGTGGTGACGGAAGAAAAGCTCACCCGCATCGATGCCGCGCTGGACGACGCCAAGCGCCGCCTCGACCGCCTGGCCCTCGACCGCTCCCGTCCGCCGCTGGGCCGCGACGACGCTCCACGCGATCCGGCCCGCAACGAGCACAAGACGGCGTTCCAAGCCTATATGCGGTCCGGCGAGGCTACCGGCCTGAAGCGCCTGGAGGAGAAGGCACTCTCCGCCGGTTCCGGTCCGGACGGCGGCTACCTCGTTCCCGATACCGTCGAGACGGAAGTGCTGCGCCGCCTCTCAGGAATTTCGCCGATCCGTGCGATCTCGTCGGTGCGCGTAATCTCCGGCGGCCAGTACAAGCGTGCCTTCTCCACGACGGGTCCGGCCACCGGCTGGGTCGGCGAGACGGCTTCCCGTCCTCAGACCGCAAGCCCGACGCTTTCCGAGATGAGCTTCCCGGCCATGGAGCTTTATGCCATGCCGGCGGCTACCCAGACCCTTCTCGATGACGCGGTGGTCGATATCGACCGCTGGATCGCCGAGGAAGTCGAAGCAGCCTTCGCGGAGCAGGAGAGCGCCGCTTTCGTGAATGGTGACGGCGTCAACAAGCCCAAGGGCTTTCTCGCCTCGGATATCGTGAAGGACGATACCTGGAGTTGGGGCAAGCTCGGTGCGGTGCATACGGGTGGCGCAGCGTTTCCGTCGAGCAACCCGTCCGATGTGCTGGTGGAGCTCGTCTATGCATTGAAGGCCGGCTACCGCCAGAACGCTTCCTTCGTCATGAACCGCAAGACGCAGAGCGCGATCCGCAAGTTCAAGGATACGAACGGCCAGTATCTCTGGGCTCCGCCTGCAAGCCTCGGGCAGTCCGCCACGCTCATGGGCTTCCCCGTGGTGGAGTCCGAGGACATGCCCGATATCGCAGCGGGCGCCTGCGCCGTCGCCTTCGGCGATTTCAAGCGCGGCTACCTGATCGTCGACCGCGCGGGCATGCGAGTGCTGCGCGATCCGTATTCCGCGAAGCCTTACGTGCTGTTCTACACCACCAAGCGCGTGGGCGGCGGCGTGCAGGATTATGCGGCGATCAAGCTCTTGAAGTTCGCGGCTTAAGCAAAAAGTGGGCGGGATCAGCGTCTCGCCCATGCTCCGTCGGCAGCTTGGAGGTTGCGCATGGCCTGACGGATCCAACCGAGATGCTCCACGATGGGCGTCACGGCCGTTAGGCCTCCGCAGGCGCTGGGCGAGCGTGTGCGAAACGCGCCGCTCGACCAACTGATGATGCCGTAAAGCAGATAGCTGTTCGGTGTTTCAGCCAGAATAGGCCCGCCGGAATCGCCCCGGCAGGCGCCCGCGCCGCTGGTTTCGGCCAGCCGATCGCGGTCCACAACGATGAGGACGCGATTGGCAACCTCGATCGGCCCAAGGGAGACGAGGTTCGCCTGCCGAAGGACACGCGCGGTTCCTCTTCTGCTTTCAGCCGAGACGCCGAAGCCTGCGATGGTCACCTCGTCGCCCACGCCGATCCTGCCGGACAGGGTAGGATCGAGGGGCAGGAACTCGGAGCCGAGAGGCCGCTCAAGCCTCAGGATCGCCAGATCGACTCCGGGCTGCGTGCGCGGCGTCGTGCCGGTCACGAAGCTGGGATGGGTCGCCAGGGCGACGACCCTGACGCGCTGCGGCTTGAAGGCCCGATTGACCGCGGTGACCCGATAGGCTGCCGGATCGGTGACGCAATGGGCTGCCGTGAGAACCAGGTCCGCTCCGATCAGAGCGCCGGAGCAAAGCTCGCCCAGGGAATTCTCGATGGACACGACCGAGCGCCGCAGCCCGTTGGGATCGCGCGACGGCGCGCCCAGCAGAACCGCTTGCGCGGAACTCGTCATAATGGTGAGGGCGACAAGAATGAAAAATGGAAGCGCGCGCATCTGGCAATATGGGGAGAGAGGAATCGTTACGTATGGGAAGGACTGCTAAGGTAAGATAGTTCCACTCGCCCGCAAATTTCCAGCGTTAGTTGCCGCTCCACAACGCCGCGCGATTCCAGCCTTTCAGCGTACTGTCGATCCATTCCTTCTGTGGGCCCAGGAGAATGCCCTGCGTGGCGCCTCCGCAGCTCTTGCCGCGTGACGGCGATGACCAGGATGTGATCGCGGCGACCGAATTTCCCGATGCCATCGGCCCGCCGGAATCGCCTTGGCAGGCTCCCATGGCGCCCGAGCCCTGGGCCCAGAGCAGGATTTTGCTGGGGCCATAGGGCTCCATCACGCTCAGATGAGCCGTGCGGAACGTGCCCGTCGTCTTGGCGTCGCCCTCGCGTGCCAGCCCATAGCCGCCAATGAGGATCGTTTCGTCCTTGGCCGGCTTGGCCGCGGTGAGCGTTGCCCGTTCGAAGCGCTCAGGGAATGTCTCCGGAATGCGCACGAGGGCGAGATCGATGGAGCGCTGCCGAGCCTCGATAGCCTTTGCGTTGTAGCCGGGATGCACGGCTTTGCCGGCTGGCTTGATCAGCACCGGCTCGCCGGTCTCGTCCCGGAAATGCACCCGATGCTCGTCCGCGCCCGTCACGCAATGGGCGGCGGTGAGCACAACGTCGCGCGCCACCACGACGGCACTGCAGACGCCGCCATTCGAACTCAACACCATCACGCTCTGGCGGGCGAGGGGGCCTTGGTCCTCGGCCCCTCCGACGATGGCCTTCGCCCCTGTCGCGGCCAGCGGCAGGGCAAGGAAGAGCGTGATCAGACGATTCATCATGGAAGGATTCCTGTTTCGATGATCCCGATATTCGTTGATGGCCCCGCCGTCGAGCCCATAACGCTGCCCGAGATGAAAGCCTATCTCCGCATCGACCACGAGGCGGAGGACGATCTGATCGCCGGGCTCATCAAGGCCGCAAGGCTCGTGGTGGAAACCGCCTCGCGGCGGGCTCTGATCGAGCAGCGCTGGCGGGTTGTCATGGATCGCTGGCCTGATGGCGGCAAGGTGAGGCTGCCGGTTGCGCCCTTGCTCGCCGTGGACGGCATCAAGGTGCTGGATGCCGATGGCACGGCTACGGACGTTCCGGCCGCCTCCATCGATGCGGATGCCGTGAGCGATCCGCCAGGCATCGCGGTTGACGATGCGCCTCAGCCCGGCAAGGCGAGACACGGAATCGAGATCGAGCTGCGCGCAGGCTTCGGCTCCACGCCCGATGCGGTTCCCTCTACCTTGAGGCTCGCGATCAAGATCCTCGTCGCCCATTGGTTCGAAAACCGAGGCGACGTGGCGGGCGAGCAGATCCTGCCGCCTCAGGCGATGGCGCTCGTGGCTCCGTTCCAGCGGGCGCGCCTCTGAAGCGCTGCACTCCATCAGAGCCCCACGCCCTGCGGAGCGGGTTTGCTTGCGTCTCGAAGGGCAAGGCGTCGCCAATCCGCATTCGAGCTTTCGTCGAGATTTTGCTTCGCGGCTTCTCAAGATGAGGGCTGCGCTTTGCCGATGTTTTCTTGAGTTGTTACGATGAAATCAAAATCATTGCCCATCGGCGCACGTTCGCGCCGGTTCGTTCTCGAAGTGCCTCTCGAGAGTCCCGACGGGTTCGGTGGGGTCATCCGCTCCTACAGATCTGGGCCGCAGCTCTGGGGCGCGATGGAGATGCTCTCCGGTTCCGAGCGCGTGCGTGCCGACAGGCCCGAACAGGGCCTGACGCATAGGATCACCTTGCGCTACCGCGATGGAGTGACGGGCGCCATGCGTCTGACTTCGGGCTTGCGCCGCTTCGCCATTCGCGCGTCTTCCGATCCGGATGGCTCGCGGCGCGATCTCGTCTGCCTCGTCGAGGAGATCAAGTCATGACGAGTCCGATCCTCGCCCTGCGCCGCGCGATCATGGATGCATCGTCAGTGGATGCGGAGTTGGCCTCGCTCATGGGCGGGTCCGTGCGCCTTTACGATGAGCCGCCCCGGAATGCGGAGCCGGTTTATGCCTTGTTCGGCGATGTGGAGGCTAAAGATTGGTCGACCGATACGGACCGCGGACACGAGCAGGTCCTCTCCCTTGTGGTGTGGTCGGAGCGGGGCAGCGCTCGCAGCGGACTGGCAGCGGCTGAACGCTTCGCAATGCTGCTCGATGATGTGCCGCTCGCCCTCGACGGCCATCGGCTTGTGAACCTGCGCGTGACGGCAATCGCATCCCATCGCGACAAGGACACGCAGCTTTCCCGGGTCACTCTTCATCTGCGCGCCGTAACCGAGCGTGCTTGAGCCTTTGCTCATTTCCAGAAAGGACTTCTTCATGCCTGCTCAAAAGGGCAAGGATCTGCTCATCAAGATCGGCGACGGCGGCAGCGGCTTCGTCACCGTGGCGGGCCTTCGCACCCGTCAGATTTCGTTCAATGCGGAAACCGTCGATGTGACACACGCGGAATCCGCTGGGCGCTGGCGTGAGCTTCTGGCCGGCGTCGGCGTGCGCCGCGCAGGCATCACAGGCTCCGGCGTGTTCAAGGACGAAGCGTCGGATGCGCGCATGCGCCAGGTGTTCTTCGACGGCGATATTCTCACCTATCAGATCATCGTCCCCGATTTCGGGCGCATCGAAGGACCATTCCAGATTACGAGCCTCGAATATCGCGGCGATCACGCGGGCGAGGTGACTTTCGAGATAGCCTTTGAATCAGCCGGTGCGCTGACATTCGTGGCGCTGTGAGGGTCGGCGACATGGCTAATAGAAGACGAGGCGAAGTCGCGCTGCAACTGGGCGATAAACGCTACACCCTTTGTCTGACGCTCGGCGCTCTTTCCGAGCTGGAGGAGGCGTTCGGCGTCGACGATCTCATGGCTCTCGCGGAGCGCTTCGGCACAGGCCGCTTGGCGAGCCGCGATCTCTTGCGATTGCTCACTGTCGCTTTGCGTGGCGGCGGTCATGATGTGAGCGCGGTGGATGTGGCGAGTCTTCCCCTCACGGAGGGCATTGAGCCCGTGGCATCGGCTATCGCCGATCTTCTCATCGTCACCTTCGGCGCGGACACATCGTCAAACCCTCTGAATCCGCAGGGCGCATGAGCGAACAGCAGCTCTTCCCCTGGGAAGACGCGATGATGCTGGGCTTGAGCGTCCTGCGGTGGAGTCCCGATCAGTTCTGGCGCGCAACGCCGCGCGAACTGTTCGTGGCGTGGGAAGGACTGAGCGGCGGACGAAGAGTTGAGCCGGTGGTTGGCAGCGACTTGATGCGGATGATGGAGGCTTTTCCGGATGCCAATGCGAGCAGTTAGCTCCATCGTGGGAGCTGATTGCTCATGCAACGGAGGTTGCAGCCTTTCAAAGAGAGATCAACGTGTCTGATTCAAAGATCTCTATCAGGAAAGCTTCTCTTCCGTTCTGATGTATTTCGCTCCCTTGAGCTCGAGACACGTCAAATAGATTTCCTTCCACTCAAGGTGACGGACCAGACCAGGTTCTTGAGAGGCGACTGCTTTGCGGGCTTCGTAGTTGCATTCAAGCCGCATGCGTTCGAATTGAGAATCGCTAATGCCTGGCCTTTCAAAGATATCGACGGTTGCCTTTTGGGGCATGCAAGCACTTAGAAAAACGATGCTGCATGTCGAACACATCACAAAAAGAGAGAGTTTTATGGCAGACGGAGGAAAAGCTCCTGATAGCATCATTTCCAATGCAGTCGCCGAAGATCGCAAACGCCAGCTCAACACCCTCATAGGGCTCTCCGAAAAATTCGGTGACTCTTTGTCCAATGCTTTCGCGAAGAATATTGCCGAGGGCAAGAAATTCGACGTTGTTATCAAGAAGGTGCGTGAGTCTCTTGTGGAAACAGGGTTGCGCTTGGCTTTGGCACCTCTGCAGATGGCTTTGAGCCAGAGCATAAAGGGCATGACTTCAGGCGCTATGGGTAGTTCGCTGCCTATGGGCGGCGGCGATCTATTCGGCGGCCTTTTCAAAGGCATAGGCTCGGTTTTCAGTTCTCTTTTCGGTGGCGGAGGTGCGGCCTCAGCCACGCCTTTCGCGAAAGGCGGCGTGTTCTCGCGCGGCATGGTGATGCCGTTCGCGCAAGGAGGCGTCGTGGGAGCGCCGACTTACTTCCCGCTCGGACGCGGTCTCGGCGTGATGGGCGAGAAGGGCGCGGAAGCCGTGATGCCGCTGGCTCGCGGGCCTGACGGCAAGCTCGGCGTGCGCTCCGGCGGAAGCGGGCCTGGGGCCTCCATCACGGTGAACATCTCGACGCCGAATGCGGAGAGCTTCCGCCGGTCAGAGGCGCAGGTCTCCGCCGCGTTGGCGCGGGCCGTCGCGCGTGGCCAGCGAGGGATGTAGTTTGGCTCAGGCGCTCTCGTTGTCGAGCATCGCCATGATCTCATCCTTGATCTGCAGGCGGCGACGCTTGAGCTCTTCCTCGACCTCTTCCGGCTTCGGCTCAACCCGCGTCTCCACGCGGTGAATGGTGCGGTTCAGCTCGTTGTACTCGTCATAGAGCCTGCCGAAGCGATTGTTGCTCTCCTTGAGCTGGCGGATCCGGTCGACCTTGTCCGGGAAGTCTTCGAGGAGGTCGTTGGGGGCGTTGCTCATCGCCGGGCGTCTCCTTGTTGAATGTCCTGCTCGCACGACAACGCCAGGCGCTCTTTTTTCGTTTCAAATCTCAGAAGGATGGATCATGGCATCCGATTTCCATGAGGTCCGCTTCCCCCTCGACGTCAGCTTAGGGAGTCGGGGAGGGCCGGTGCGGCGGACCGATATCGTCACGCTTGCTTCCGGCCGCGAGCACCGCAACAGCCGTTGGGCCTCCTCCCGCCGCCGCTACGATGCGGGTCTGGGCGTGAGAAATGTGGATGCGCTGCATGCGGTGATCGCCTTCTTCGAGGAGCGGCGCGGCAAGCTCTACGGTTTCCGCTTTTGCGACCGGACCGATTGGCGCTCCTGCCCGCCCTCGAAGGACCCGACTGCTCTCGACCAGCGCATCGGGGCGGGTGACGGCACGACAAAGACGTTCCAGCTCGTCAAGATCTACGGCTCGTCTTTCGCGCCATATGTGCGCACCATTGCCAAGCCGGTGGGCGGATCGGTGCGGGTGGCCCTGAACGGCGTCGAGCAGCCAGTGGGCTCCGCCTTCAATTGCGATCCGGCGACCGGCCTCGTGACATTTCCTGTTCCGCCTGCTGCTGGAGCTGCGATCACGGCGGGCTACAGCTTCGACGTGCCCGTGCGGTTCGATACGGACGAACTCGACATCGACCTTTCCACCTTCGAGGCGGGGGGCATTCCGCAGATCCCGCTGATCGAGATCGTTCCTTAAGGTTTCAAACCCATGCGCAACATTCCTTTGAACCTTGCGGCTCATATGGCTGACGGGGCGACGACGCTTTGCCATTGCTGGAAGCTCATCCGCCGTGACGGCGTCAGCTTCGGCTTCACGGATCACGACCGCGATCTCGATTTCGGCGGAACCGTATTTGCCGCGCGTTCCGGCCTGGAAGCTGCCGAGGCGACAGCCGAACTCGGCTTCGTGGTAGGCGGTGGCGAGGTTTCCGGCGCGCTCATGTCGGCAGGCCTGACTGAAGACGACATTTCCTCGGGCCTCTATGATGATGCGAGCGTGGAAACCTGGCTCGTGAACTGGAACAATGTGGAGGAGCGGCTGCTTCTCGACATCGGCTCCATTGGCGAGATCCGCCGATCCGACGGCAGCTTTATCGCTGAGGTGCGGGGCCTCATGCATCGCTACGACGAGGAGCGCGGGCGGCTGTTTCGCGCAACCTGCTCGGCGGATCTGGGTGATGCGAAGTGCAGGGTGAACCTCTCGTCGCCTGCCTATGCCGCGACGGGCGCCGTCACGCGCACCGATGGCTTCCTCGGCATCGCCGCCTCCGGCATCGATTTTGCCGATGGCTGGTGCACGGGCGGGAAACTCACGTGGCTCAGCGGCAGCAATGCGGGCGTGTCCGTTGAAATCAAGGTGCACCGCGCAATCGGCGGCACGGACGAGTTCGATCTCTGGCAACGCGCGCCGCAGGCGATTCAAGCGGGCGACACATTCCGCGTGACCGCGGGCTGCGACAAGACCCATGGCATGTGCCGCAGGAAATTCCGGAACGTGGCGAACTTCCGTGGCTTCCCGCACATGCCTGGCAACGATTTCATCATCCGCATGCCGCGACAGGGCGAGCCAGGGCTCGATGGCGGGAGCTTCTTCAAATGAGCGATGCTCTTTCCTCTCGCGTCGTCACCGAGGCGCGCTCCTGGATCGGGACGCCTTATCGCCATCAGGCATCGCTGAAAGGCGTCGGATGCGACTGCCTCGGCCTGCTGCGCGGAATCTGGCGTAGCGTGATGGGAGCCGAGCCCGAGCTGCCGCCGCCTTATTCGCCCGATTGGGCGGAGGCCGGCGCGGACACTCTTCTCGCCGCGGCCCGAAGGCACCTCATCGAGATTGATGTCACGGCATTCGCACCGGGTGACGTGCTGCTCTTTCGGTGGCGCGACAACCTTCCGCCCAAGCATTGCGCCATCGCGACGTCCGCCAGCACCATGATCCATGCCCACGACGGCGCCTCGGTTGCAGAGGTTGCCTTCGCTCCCTGGTGGCGGCGCCATCTTGCCCATGCCTTTCGATTTCCGGAACACTGATCATGGCCACACTCGTTCTTCAAACCGTGGGCTCCGTCGTGGGCGGCATGGTGGCCGGGCCGCTCGGGGCCATGGCGGGCCGTGCGCTGGGCGGCCTGGCGGGCGCTGCCATCGACAATGCTCTTCTGGGCGGCGGCGACACGAAACACGTGGAGGGGCCGCGCCTCAAGGAAATCGAGGGGCTCACCTCGACGGAGGGCGCAGCCATTCCCCGCGTCTATGGCCGCGCGCGGATCGGCGGACAGCTCATCTGGGCCACGCGCCTGGAAGAAGTAGCAAATACCAAGACGGAGCGGTCCGGAAGCCAGGGCGGCAAGGGCATGGGCGGCCCGAAAACATCCACCACCACCTATTCGTATTTCGCCAATCTCGCGGTCGGGCTCTGCGAAGGACAGATCGCTTTCGTCCGGCGCGTGTGGGCGGACGGACGCGAGATCGATCTCTCCACCATCACCATGCGCGTGCACCGCGGATCGGAGACGCAATCGGCGGACCCGCTGATCGTGGCGAAGGAGGGCTCCGATCTCGCGCCGGCCTATCGCGGCCTGGCCTATGTGGTCTTCGAGCGCTTGCCACTCGCGGATTACGGAAACCGCGTTCCGCAATTTTCGTTCGAGGTGGTTCGGCCCGTAGACGGGCTCAACCGGATGATCCGGGCCGTCTGCCTGATCCCGGGCGCGAGCGAGTTCGGCTATGACACGCTTCCCGTCATGCAGGTTCTCGACCTCGGAAAGACGAGCCCCGAGAACCGTCACCAGTTGCGCAACGCCAGCGATGCGATGGCCTCGCTCGATGCGCTGGAGGCTTTGTGCCCCAACCTCAAGCGCGTCTCGCTCGTCGTCAGCTGGTTCGGCAGCGATCTCAGGGCGGGCTCATGCCTGATCGAGCCCCGGGTCGATACCAAGACCAAGACGACGGATGGCGCGACTTGGTCCGTGGCTGGTTTGACGCGTGATCAGGCGAAGGTGGTCTCGCTCGTTAAGGGGGCGCCTGCCTATGGCGGAACGCCCTCGGATGAATCGGTCATCCGCCTCATCAAGAGACTGAAAGCGAGGGGCTTCGAGGTCGTTCTCTATCCCTTCGTGATGATGGATATTCCCGCCGCCAACACCCTGCCAAACCCCTATGGCGGAACGGGGCAACCCGCCTATCCCTGGCGCGGACGCATCACCTGTCATCCCGCGCCCGGAGAGCCGGATACACCGGATGGAATGAGTGCGGCCGCAAGTCAGGTTGGGCAATGGTTCACCCGTTCCTGGGGCTATCGCCCGTTCGTTCTTCACTATGCAAATCTTGCGGAGAAAGCCGGAGGAGTCGATGGCTTCATCCTGGGGAGCGAGCTGATCGGCCTCACGCGCGTTCGCTCCGCTCCGGGAAGCTATCCGGCCGTGCAGCAATTGAATGCGCTGGCCGGTCAGGTGCGCGGCATTCTCAGGAAATCCACGCAGATCGTCTATGCGGCCGACTGGACGGAATACGGCGCGCATGTTCTCGGCGGAGGAGCGGAGGTGCGCTTCCCGCTCGATCCGCTTTTCGCAAGCGCCGATATCGATGCGGTCGGGATCGATTACTACCCGCCCATCTCCGATTGGCGTGACGGTCCCGGCCACGCGGATCTGGCCGAGGGTCGCAGCATCTACGACGTGGACTACCTGCGCGCCCGGCTCGGAGCAGGCGAAGCCTTCGACTGGTATTATGCCAATGCCGCCGAGCGCATGTCGCAGACACGCAGGCCGATCTCCGATAGAGCCTATGGCAAGCCCTGGGTATTCCGCGCGAAGGATCTCGTCTCCTGGTGGACCAATCCGCATGTGGAGCGATACAACGGCGTCGAGACGTCACGCACCGCGTGGGTTCCTAAGTCGAAGCCGATCTGGCTCACGGAGATCGGAATCCCTGCCGTCGACAAAGGGCCCAATGGCCCGAACGTCTTTCCCGATCCGAAGTCGTCGGAATCCGCCTATCCGCCATTCTCGCGAGGGGTGCGGGACGATCTCGTTCAGACCCGTGCCCTGGAGGCGATCCTGTCCCGGTTCGATCCGGCGCAACAGGGTTTTTCCTCCGCATACAATCCTGAATCGCCGCTTTACGACGGTCGCATGGTCGATCCGGCGAATGTCTTTGTCTGGGCATGGGACGCGCGGCCTTTCCCAGCTTTTCCCGATTTCGACATGGTCTGGAGCGATGGGCCCAATTGGGAGACGGGGCATTGGATCACCGGCCGGATCGAGGGCGCGCCGCTCGACCGTCTGATCATCGGCATCCTCAAGGATTTCGGCTTGAGCAATCCTGGCGCGATCCAGGTCGACGGTTTCGTGGACGGTTATGTCATCGACAAGCCCATGTCGGCGCGCGGAGCGCTCGAGCCGCTCATGCGCATGTTCGGGATCGAGGCGGCCGTCAGCGGCGGCACGATTGCGTGGAAAGGGCGCGGAGGGCGGGGGATCATCGCCCTGACCAAGGACGATCTGGTGATGAACGAGGGCGAGCCCTCGCTGAAGCTCACGCGCTCGCAGGAGACGGAGCTGCCGCAGCAGGTGGAAATCGGCTACACCGATGGCGAGTTGGATTACCGCCGCGCAGCTGTGGCGTCCCGCCGTCTGTCCGGATCGAGCCGCCGGGAAGCCCGCGCGGATTGCGCGATCATCACGCGACGCGCCGAGGCGCAGCGTCTGGCGGATACCTGGCTGCAGGATCTCTGGGCGGGCCGGGAAGGGGCTGAATTCGAGCTGTCGCCCCGCCGGATCGAGTTCGAGCCCGGAGACGTGGTTTCGCTTCCCACCGATGCGGGGCCGAAACTGCATCGGGTGGTGCGGATCGCCGACGGGGCGACGCGAAAGGTGAGCACGCGCGCGGTGGAGCCTGCCGTGTTCGAAAGGCCGGGCTCCGCGATCGAGAAGCCGGTGCGCCGCCCGCCGGCAGTTCCTGGAAAACCGCAGGTCGTTATCCTCGATCTTCCCGCCGCCATCGGCGATCCCGTACCCCTGCAATACATGGCGGTTGCCGCAAATCCATGGCCGGGCGCGGTGACGATCTGGCGCTCGGGCAATGGGGCGAGTTTCACGCCACACCGGATCGTCGATCTCCCGGCAGTAGTCGGGCGAACGAAGAATGCGCTTCCCGCGGGACCTCTCTGGCGATGGGACGCACGGGCCGTTCTCGATGTCGAAATTTCTTCGGGGGCCATTGCCTCCCTTGATGACGAGACCACGCTCGCCGGAGGCAATCTGTTTGCCGTCGGGGGAACGGACGGGCGCTGGGAAATTCTCGCCGCAGCGCGTTCCGAGATGATCGGGGACCGCACTTATCGCCTCTCACGGCTCCTGCGCGGCTTGGCGGGAACGGAACCGGAGGCGGGACGTCCCGTGCCGGAAGGCGCTCTCATCGTCCGTCTCGACGAGGCGGCCGCGCCTCTGACGGTCGATCTCGCCGATCTCGGACAGACCTGGCGCTACAGGGTGGGGCCCTCGGGGCGAGACCATGCGAACCCGGCCATGGCGGAGATAACGGCAACCGTCAGCCGAGAGGCTCTCAAGCCTTTTGCGCCTGTCCATGTGACTCTTCAACGAGACGCGGAGGGCATGCGCATCGCATGGGTTCGACGGGCCCGGCGCCACGGCGACGGCTGGGAAGCCGTTGACATTCCTCTCGCAGAAGACGTCGAGCGCTATGAGATCGACATCCTGAAAGCGGGAAGCGTCATTCGTACGCTCACAAGCTCACAGGCCTTCGTGCATTATCCGCCAGAACAGGAGCTCGCGGATTTCGGAGCGCCTCAAACGACGCTCAGTCTTCGTGTGGCGCAAGTCAGCGCCGTTGTCGGCAGAGGCTTCGAGAGAAGCGTCGTGCTCCCGGTTCTCTGAAGTTTTTTCCACTCGTTCATTTCACGGCACATTCATCGATGACCTCAACGCCTCACTTGGCCTTGCCGCTGCTTGCAGCGGCGCAGGCTCAAAAGCATGTCACGCATAACGAAGCCATCGCGGCTTTGGACGCTCTCGTCCACCTCGCCGTGAAGGAGCGCGGTCGCACGTCTCCTCCTGCAACTCCAGCCGAAGGTGACCGCTATCTCGTCGGCGCAGGCGCAGCGGGGGCCTTCTCAGGTCAGGAAGCCAAAATAGCTCTCTTTGACCTTGGCTCCTGGCGTTTCTTCTCTCCTCGGGCAGGCTGGAAAGCCTATGTCGAGGCGGAGGGTGCCATCGTCGTTTTCGATGGCGCGGAATGGCAGGATATCAGGCAATACTGCAATGTGCTCGATGGGCTCGATCGCCTCGGGATTGGAACGGCTCCCGACGATTTGAACCGCCTCTCCGCAAAGCTCAATGCGGCCTTGTTTGCTGCGTTGAGTGCGGATGAGGGAGGAACGGGCGATCTGCGCTTCGTCCTCAATAAATCCGGCGCGGCCAATGTTCTCTCGCAGCTTTATCAGCGCGGCTTCAGCGGGCGTGCGGAAACGGGGCTGATCGGCAACGACGATTTCAGTATTCGCGTCTCGCCTGATGGATCACGCTGGATCGATGCTCTCTCCATCGACCGGGAGACAGGCGTCGGAACGCTGCCGCAGGGGCTTTCGAATGTGCCGCGGCCCAACCTGCTGATCAACAGTTCCTTCGTTGTGAACCAGCGCGGCTTTGCAGGCGGATCGCTGGCAGAGGGCGTCTACAGCTTTGACCGCTGGAAAGGCGGGGAGGGTGGTTGCGCGCTTACCCGTGCGGCGGATGGAACCATCACGCTGACCGGAGCGCTCGACCAGGTTGTCGATGTCGTGCATGCCTCGGCGCTGCTCGGCGTCGCCAATCTCGCAGGTATGGCTCTCACCATCTCTGTGCGGGATCCGTCCGAGCCTCTGCCTGTCGTCATCGGCACGAAGACGGCGACGATCCCCTCGGGATCGGGTGTCCGTTCTGCGACGGTCGTTCTCGACGAAGCCGAGACGGGGCATGTCACGGTCCGGCTGAAGCCTTCGAGCCCATGTTCCTTCAGGCATGTGAAGCTCGAAGCTGGCGCATATCCGACGCCATGGATCGGCGAGCCGCTCGACCGCGAGGAATTTCACTGCAGGCGCTATTATCAGATGCTGCCCTTCAGCGGTTCATCGCCGAAAATCTTGTGCGCGTTCGGGCAAAGAACGGCGAGCAACGTCATCGATATTCCGTTGAGCCTGTCCACGCCCATGCGTGCCAGTCCGGCCCTGGAGACGAGCGCGGCCACTTGGGTGACTGCCTCACCTGTGGGAAACCAGATCGCTTTTTACAGCAACAGCAATGCGGCCTGGCTGTCGCTCGGCGGCACTCTGACGTTCACGACGAACCTGCCGGCTGGCTCGTCATGTCTCGTGATGAGGCTGCAGGCGGGTTCCGCCTTCAACGGGTCGGCCGGCTCTATCGGAAATCTTCATCTGGGGAATTCCGCCTTTCTCGCCCTTCAGGCCGAGCTCTGAGCATTGCCATGCCAGCGTCTTCATCTTTCGAGACAGCCCTCGCGCAAGTGCTGAAACACGAAGGCGGCTTCGTCTGGCATCCTCAGGATCCGGGCGGAGCTACGAATTTCGGGATCACGGTTCAAACGCTGTCTCGCGCTCGCGGGCAGCCAGCTTCTGCCGAAGATGTCCATCGGCTCACGATGGGCGAGGCATCGTCCATTTACCGCCGGTTCTATTGGGATGTTCTCTGCGCCGACGAACTCCCCAGAGGAGTCGATCTCGCGCTCTTCGATTTCGCCGTCAACTCCGGTCCCCGGCAGGCAGTCATGATGCTCCAGCGGGTTCTCGGTGTCGAAGCCGACGGCCTGGTTGGACCCATCACGCTTGAGGCCGTTCGACGGGCCGATGCCGTCGATACGATTCGCCGCCTGACACGCAGACGCCTCGGGTTCCTCTCCCGCCTCGCCATCTGGCCCGTCTTCGGGCGCGGATGGCGCAGGCGGGTTCTCCACGTCGAGCGGGAGGCAATCCTGCTCGCGTCCTCCTTCACTCCTCAACACGGAATATCCAACATGATCGATACCAAGGCCATTCTTGCCAGCCGCACCATCTGGGCCAACCTGATCGGCCTCGTCGCCGTAATCCTCGGCCTGTTCGGTTTCGAGGCCTCGGCTCTCAGCGCAGGCGCTTTTCAGGAGGCTCTGGTTCAGTTCATCGCGGCAGGCAGCTTCATCGCCTCCACAGTCTTCCGGATCCTGGCCACGAAGCAGATTACGAACTAGACTGGACATTCAGGCTTTGTTCAGTGCGGCAAGGTCATAAGGCGGGCATGCGTCTGGTTTGGCTGATCATAGCGATGTGGGGGATGATGGGTGTTGCGTCCGCGCAAAGCGCGACGGCGGCGCTCAAGAATTGCCTCCCGCCTCGGGAAATGCAGCAGGCTGTGGCCTCCAAAGGCGTCGTGGCGCCGGCCTCGGCCGTCATGACGGCCCGTCGCCAGGTTCCGAACGCCGATGTGGTGCGGGCAAGCCTCTGCCGCAGCAGCGATACCCTGGTTTATGTGATCATGGCCTTGCAGAAGGATGGGCGTATCGTGCAAGTGACGATCGACGGCTCCTCCGGACGCGTAAAATCGGTCCAGTGAAAAGAAAGCTCGAAACGTGCGCCTTCTCGTTGTCGAGGATGACAGAACCCTCAATAAACAGATCGTGACCGCCCTCGAACAGGCGGGCTATGCGGTCGATGCTGCTTTCGATGGCGAGGAGGGGCAGTTTCTCGGGGATACCGAGCCCTACGACGCCATCATCCTCGATCTCGGCTTGCCGAAGGTGGACGGCGTATCCGTTCTCACGGCCTGGCGCCGGGAGGGCCGGAAGATGCCCGTCATCATCCTCACAGCCCGCGACCGCTGGAGCGACAAGGTTCAAGGCTTCGATGCCGGGGCCGACGATTACGTGACCAAGCCTTTCCACATGGAGGAGCTACTGGCTCGCGTCCGCGCCTTGCTGCGCCGGGCCACCGGCCATGCCACGAGCGAGATCGCCTGCGGCCCGGTGAAGCTCGACACCCGCTCCGGGCGTGTGGCGGTGGACGGGAATCCGGTGAAGCTCACCTCGCACGAGTACCGGCTCCTGTCCTACCTCATGCATCATATGGGCCGCATCGTCTCCCGCGGCGAGCTGACGGAGCATCTCTACGATCAGGATTTCGACCGTGACTCGAACACGATCGAGGTCTTCATTGGCCGCCTGCGCAAGAAGCTCGGGGTGGATATCATCCAGACCGTTCGCGGCCTGGGCTATCTCCTCGATGCGAGCCAGACACAGACGAAATCGTGAGGGGATTCCGCCCGATTCTTGACCGTTTCGCAAGCCGGCCCATTGCGGTCCGGCTTGCCGTTTCTTCAGTCTTTTGGAGCTTCGCGATCCTGCTCGTGGCAGGGCTCATCCTGCTCACGCTTTACCGCGACAACACGGAGAGGGCATTCGACCAGCGCCTGCTGGTCTATGCCAATACCCTGGCTTCGAATCTGGTGGCCCCCGGCGATCCGGACCGCGACCTCGGTCCCATCGGCGACCCGCGCTTCGAGCTGCCTCTGTCCGGCTGGTACTGGCAGGTGGCGCGGCCCAACGCCAAGCCGGAAGAAATCCGCTCCTCGAAATCCCTGTTCGGCGGCCAGGTGCCGAGCCTTGCAGCCACGGTCGACAACCGCTTCGGGCAGATCCGCCGCGGCTACGGCAAGGCCCCCGACGAGCGGAACCTGCGGATCATCGAGCGCGACATCGATCTCGGCGAGGATGGCCGTTACATCATTCGGGTTGCGGGCCCCGCCGATGAAATCGATGTGGGCGTACGCGATTTCCTTTTCGCGCTAACCGTGACATTCGCGCTTCTCGGCTTGGCTCTCGGCTTCTCGACCCTTCTGCAGATCCGCTTCGGCTTGCGTCCGCTCGCCAATCTTCGCAGCGCTCTCGGCGCCATCCGGCGCGGGGAGGCCGAAAGGATCGTGGGCGAGTATCCTCGTGATATTTCTCCGCTCGCAAGCGAGCTGAACCTGCTGCTCGATACGAACCGGGAGATCCTGGAGCGGGCCCGCACTCAGGTCGGGAATCTGGCCCACGCCCTCAAGACACCCCTCAGCATCGTCATGAACGAGGCGGAGAACGCCCCTGAAGAGGTTGCGTCCAGAGTACGCGAACAGGCGGCCCTGATGCGTGATCAGGTGAACTACTATCTCGACCGTGCCCGTGCAGCGGCTCTGGCCGGCACGCTGGGAACGCTCACCGATGTTGAGCCCGTCATCGGCGGCCTCGCCCGCACCTTCGCCAAGATCTACCGGGAGAAGGAGCTGGCGGTTGAGCTAGCCATTCCCCGCGACCTGCGCTTCAGGGGGGAGAAGCAGGATCTGGAGGAGATGGCCGGCAACCTGATCGACAACGCCGCCAAATGGGCCTCTCACAAAGTCGAGATTTCCGTCGAGATCATCCGCGAGGACGATGACCGTCCGCGCTTCCGTCTGCTCATCGACGATGACGGGCCAGGCCTTCCGGAAACGGCGCGGGCCGAGGTGCTCAAGCGCGGCCGACGTCTCGACGAAACCAAGCCCGGCTCGGGCCTCGGCCTTTCCATCGTCACCGACCTCGCCACCCTCTATCGAGGCTCGCTCAGGCTCGAAGAATCTCCCTTGGGAGGCCTGCGAGCCGTGCTCGAGCTCCCGGGGGATAGAGGTTAATCCTATGTATTTTTACGCGTGACACCGTGCCACCGTCGTGCTTGACGAGGACTCGGGGTAATTAGGATTTTATGGTGATCTGGATCATACTCTTGCTGATGACGGCGGCAGCCGTGATGGCGGTGCTTTGGCCCCTGTCGCGCCACCGCGCATTTTCTGCGCAGCAGCTCGATCCGGATATGCAATTCTATCGCGAGCAGATCGCAGAGATCGAGCGCGATCGGGAGCGCGGCGTGCTCCTGGACAGCGAAGCCGAGGCCGCCAAGGCGGAAGCCGGACGCCGTCTTCTGCGCGCCACGGGAATGACATCGGATACATTCGCGGCTCTTGGAGAGCCTGCTCTGCGCCGCCGCAGAGCCGCATCGACTCTGGCCTTGTCGATGATCCCCATCATGGCTCTCGTCATCTATGGTGCCTACGGCTCGCCACATCTCATGGCTAATCCGCCTCAGCGTCAGGCCGAACAGCCGGGCTCCAATCTCGACCTCATGACTGCCGTTTCCCAGATCGAGGCACATCTGGCGAAGCATCCTGAAGACGGTCGTGGCTGGGAAGTCGTCGCTCCCGTCTATTTCCGCATGGGGCGGCTGGACGATGCGGTAAAGGCCTATGAGACCGCCATTCGCTATCTCGGTCCCGGCGCGGAAAGGCTGTCCAGTTACGGCGAGACGCTGGTCCTCGCCAATGATGGCCTTGTCTCGTCCAAGGCACAGGCGGTTTTCGAGCAGGCCGTGCAATTGGACGCAAGCGCATTCAAAGCGCGCTATTATCTGGCTGTCGCCGCCGAGCAGGATGGCCAGCCCGAGAAAGCCAAGCAGGCTTACGCGGCGCTTCTTGCTTCCTCACCTGAAGGCGCGCCATGGGCCAATGCCATAAAGCAGCGCCTGGCCAGCCTCGGCGTGGAGCAGCCCGTTGCAGGGCAGCAGAATGCTCCCCAGATAGGGGCCGAAGACATTGCTCGCATGGTGTCGGGCCTCGCCGAGCGCCTCGAGACCCAGGGCGGATCTCCTGAAGAATGGGCGCGCCTGATCCGATCCTATACGGTTCTCGGGCAACGGGATAAGGCGGTGGCCACTGCTGCGCGCGCGCGGCAAGTCTTGGCGCAGGATGACGCTGGCCTGAAGACCATCGATGCAATGACACGCGAACTGAAACTGACTGACGCCGGACCATGACCAGAAAGCAAAGACGTTTGACCCTGATCGGCTTCGCAGGCGGCATTCTCGCGCTTGCGCTGGGTCTTGTGCTTTACGCCATGAACGACACGATCGTGTTCTTTAATTCACCGGCGGACATCCAAGCCAAGAATGTGCAGCCCGGCACGCGTCTGCGTCTGGGCGGTCTCGTGAAAGAAGGAACCGTGCAGCGCGGCGTCGATCAGCAGATCTCCTTCGAGGTCATGGACGCACAGGCCACCATGCAGGTGCACTACAAGGGACTGTTGCCCGATCTGTTCCGTGAAGGGCAGGGCGTCATTGCCGAGGGCATTCTGGAGAGCGCCACCGTCTTCCGGGCGGATTCCGTTCTGGCCAAGCACGACGAGAATTACATGCCGCGCGAAGTGGCAGACACCCTGAAGAAACAGGGGCATTGGATGGGTGAGGCCAACGCCGCGCCGAAGACACAGTAGTAAGGGAGAGCCTGGTGATTGTCGAAGCCGGACATTTCGCGCTCGCACTGGCGCTCGGATTATCCCTGATCCAGTTCATCGTGCCTCTCTGGGGCGCGCGCGCCAACGATCCCGTTTTGATGTCGGTGGGACCTGTGACGGCTCTAGCCGTCTTCGTCTGTATCGCCTTTTCCTTCTTGGCGCTGACAGTTGCTTACGTGACGTCCGACTTCTCGGTCGCGAACGTGGTCGCGAATTCGCATTCGACAAAGCCGCTGATCTACAAGATCTCCGGCGTGTGGGGGAACCACGAAGGTTCCATGTTGCTGTGGGTGCTGATCCTGGCGCTGTTCGGGTCTGTTGTCGCTCTTTCCAGGAACAGCATTCCCATGCGGTTGCAGGCTAACACCCTTGCGGTGCAGGCAGCCGTCACCATCGCCTTCCTGCTCTTCATGCTGCTCACCTCGAATCCGTTTACGCGGATCATTCCGGCGCCCATCGAAGGGCAGGACTTGAACCCGCTGCTTCAGGATCCCGGCCTCGCGATCCACCCGCCGTTGCTCTACATCGGCTATGTGGGCTTCTCGATCTCATTCGCCTTCGCTTGCGCCGCGCTGATCGACGGTCGCATTGATGCGGTCTGGGCACGCATCGTCCGGCCCTGGACGCTCGGTGCCTGGGCGTTCCTGACCCTGGGCATCGCCATGGGCTCTTACTGGGCCTATTACGAACTCGGCTGGGGCGGCTGGTGGTTCTGGGATCCGGTGGAGAACGCTTCGCTCATGCCATGGCTTGCAGGCACGGCTCTTCTGCATTCCACGGTCGTCATGGAAAAGCGCGATGCGCTGAAAGTCTGGACGATCCTGCTCGCCATCCTCACGTTCTCCCTGTCTCTGCTCGGCACCTTCCTGGTGCGCTCGGGCGTGCTGACCTCCGTGCATTCCTTCGCGGTCGATCCAGAGCGCGGCACGTTTATTCTCGCCATTCTCATCCTGTTCATCGGCGGCTCGCTCGCCCTCTTCGCGTGGCGCGCGCCGATGCTCAAGCAGGGAGGGTTGTTCGCTCCCGTCTCCCGTGAGGGAGCGCTTGTGCTGAACAACCTGTTCCTGTCGACCGCCTGTGCGACGGTTCTGATCGGCACCCTCTATCCGCTGGCGTTGGAGGTCGTGACGGGAGAGAAGATCTCGGTTGGCGAGCCGTTCTTCAATCTGACCTTCATTCCTCTCGTCCTTCCGCTGCTCCTCCTTTTGCCTCTTGGCCAAACCCTTGCCTGGAAGCGCGGAAACTTCCTCGGTTCCGCGCAGCGTCTTTATGCCGTGTTCGGCATCTCGCTTGTCACGACCGTCGCGCTCTTCGCCTTCTATTACGGCGGCCCCGTCGCCGCTCCTCTCGGCATCGGTCTTGGCGTCTATCTGGTTCTCGGCTCGTTCAACGAGATCGTGACGCGCTCCTGGTCGAAGGGTACTCCTTTTGCCGTGGCTCGTCGCAAGGCCGCCAACCTGCCGCGCTCCACCTGGGGCACCGTGCTGGCTCATGCAGGCGTCGGCCTGACGGTTATCGGTATTGCGGCCACGGCCTGGGGCGTCGAGGGACTCGCCACGGTCAAACCTGGCGAGCGCCTCAAGGCTGGCGATTACGAAGCCAGACTCGAACGCGTCATTCCTCGCACTGAAGCCAATTTCCGTGAGGATGTGGCTGTCTTCACCATCTACCTGCAGGGCCACGAAGTCGGCACCCTGGAGAGCATGAAGCGCCTCTACGTGACGCGCGGCATGCCGACGACGGAAGCCGGCATCATGACGGTGGGCTTGGGGCAGGTCTATGTGAGCCTCGGCGAGCCGCAGGCCGATGGCTCGGTGGGCGTGCGCCTCTACTATAAGCCGCTCGTGCTGCTGATCTGGATCGGTTCGGTAATCATGGCCCTTGGCGGCGGTGTCTCTCTGACCGACCGGCGGCTGCGTATCGGCGCTCCGGTTCGTGCCAAGACATCGGCGGCTGCGCCCGTCCCGGCGGAGTGAGCCATGCGATTTGTTCTCAGCCTCCTCGCCGCCCTTGTCTTCAGCATGTCGGCTCTTGCGGTTCAGCCGGATGAGGTGCTGAAGGATCCAGCTCTCGAAAAGCGTGCGCGCGAAATCTCTTCGGGCCTGCGCTGCCTCGTGTGCCAGAACCAGTCCATTGACGATTCCGACGCGCAGCTTGCCAAGGATCTGCGCGTTCTCGTGCGGGAGCGTCTTGTGGCCGGCGATAGCGACGCGCAGGTAGAGAGCTTTCTTGTGCAGCGCTACGGTGAGTTCGTACTGCTCAAGCCCACTTTCGGGGCTCACACCCTGCTGTTGTGGCTGACGCCTGCGCTTGTTCTCGTCCTGGGCGGTCTCGGCGTCTACGTTGCCATGCGTCACCGCCCACGTCCTGCGACAGCGCTCGATGCGGATGAGCAGAAGGCGCTTGAGAAGCTGCTCAAGCGCGATCAGGGTGCCTGAAGTCAGGGACAAGCGCTCTGCGCTTTCCGTGACAGGACATGATCGAGGGGGCTTCACTACATCCATGCCTAAGGTGTTTAGTCCTTAGCTGATGGGCCCTTATTCCTTGCTTAGAAACAGGCCTGTTATTTCCGTTGAACAAGCCAATTTGTCGCTGCGCCAAACCGCAAAGCTAATGCTATCGGGCCATCGATTTCCTCATATCTGGCCTGAAAGGTACGGTCGTGAAAGCAGCGGCCTCTGGATTTGTTTTCTTCTTTTTGCTCCTGCCATTTTCCGCTCAATCCAATGAGAACCTCGTCGCCAAGCGCGAAGCCTGCCGTCAGGAAGCGAGAGCGCGCATCTCTCCCCTCGGCAAGGTCGGCGTCGATGAGTTCCGGCGTGTCGTGGAACGAAGGGGCGCTTATGTCAGCCGTTGCATGTCTAGGAAGGTTGCCATCGGCACCGACCCCGGGTCCTCTTCGGAGCAAGCCCTCGTTGTTACGGTCGCGAGCCCTCTGAAACGGACCGCTGTAGCGGTCCAGAACAAGCCCGCCAGGATTGCGAGGAGCCCTGATCGAAAGAAGATGAAAGCGGCTTCGGTCAGGTCTGGTAAAGTCAGGAAGGCAGCTCGGAGGGGACCTCGGCGTCTGACCGGACGGGCGAAGTGAGAGGCTGCCGCCGTGCCTCAAAACCTTACCAACATTTCATCTTGAGGTGAGGGTACCGTAAGGCGGCATCCCCCATCTTCCTCTCAACATGAACCGAAATAGGTTCTGTCAGGAGAGAAGAGATGTTGGATAAAGTGTCCAATCCCGTTCGTAAGCGCACTGCGAAATGGCTCGGAGCCGCAGCCGTCGCCGCCCTGATTGCAGGCGGCTCCGTTGGGACCGGCCTCGTCGCCCCTAGCCCTGCCCATGCCGAGCTGCGCTCCATGTCGCAGCCGATCCAGAATGTGCCGTCCTTCGCGGATGTGATCGAGCGCGTGAAGCCCGCTGTCGTGGCCGTAAAGGTCAAGGTGCAGAATGTAGCTGACCGAGGTGATGGTGATGATGGCCCGCAGTTCTCGATGCCGGATCTGCCCCCGGGGCATCCGATGGAGCGCTTCTTCCGCCAGTTCCGGGATCAGATGCCGGGCGAGCGCGGCGGCCGTGGACCGCGCAGCGAGCGTCCCCGTCAATTCGGCCAGTCCCTGGGCTCCGGCTTCTTCATCTCGGCTGACGGCTATGTCGTGACCAATAATCACGTGATCGACAATGCCTCCGAGGTGCAGGTGACCATGGATGACGGCAAGACCCTGGACGCCAAGGTCATCGGAACCGATCCCAAGACCGACCTTGCCCTGCTGAAGGTCGAAGGCAATGACTTCCCCTACGTGCGCTTGGCTCCCCAGAAAGCCCGCATCGGTGATTGGGTGGTCGCCATCGGCAATCCGTTCGGCCTCGGCGGCACTGTGACGGCCGGCATCGTCTCGGCCCAGCACCGCGACATCGGCGCAGGTCCTTACGATGACTTCATCCAGATCGATGCCTCGGTGAACAAAGGCAACTCGGGCGGCCCGACCTTCAATCTCTCAGGCGAGGTTGTGGGCGTGAACACGGCGATCTTCTCGCCGTCGGGCGGCAATGTGGGCATTGCGTTTGCCATCCCGGCGAGCACGGTCGACCAGATCGTCACATCCTTGAAGGATAAGGGCTCCGTGACCCGCGGCTTCATCGGCGTGCAGATGCAGCCGGTGACCAAGGAGATCGCCGAGGCTATCGGCCTCAAGGAGGCCAAGGGTGCTCTCGTGGCCGAGGCGATCAAGGACGGTCCCGCCGCGAAGGCCGGGGTCCGCACAGGCGATACGATCATCGCCGTCGACGGCCAGCCGATCAACGAGGCCAAGGATCTGTCCCGCAGAGTCGCCCAGGTCGCGCCCGGCAAGAGCCTGTCCTTGACGCTCTGGCGCGAGGGCAAGGAACGGACGGTGACCCTCGAGGTCGCCAGCCAGCCGAAGGGCGTCTGATCCTTCGGGAATGAGTAAGGACACCAGGCCTAAAGTGTTGATTGCCCCCGACACCTGGTGTCTTCTGCCCACGGCAGGCTGGCCTTTCTCCCCTCCAAGGCCGGCCTGCCGTTGGGCTCAATTGCGTTAAAGACAGGCTATGCGGATTCTCATCATCGAGGACGACAAAGAGGCGGCCTCCTACCTGGTAAAGGCGTTTCGGGAATCAGGCCACGTGGCGGACCATGCCGCCGATGGCCTCGATGGCTATGCCATGGCCGAGTCGGGGGATTACGATGTGCTCATCGTCGACCGCATGCTGCCGAAGCTCGATGGCCTCTCCCTCATTCGCTCCCTGCGCGAGCAGAAGGTCGAGACGCCTGTTCTCATTCTCTCGGCTCTCGGTCAGGTCGATGATCGCGTAAAGGGCCTGCGCGCCGGCGGTGACGATTACCTCCCCAAACCCTATGCCTTCTCCGAGCTTCTGGCGCGGATTGAGGTGCTCGCCCGTCGCCGCGCTTCCGCGCCGAGTGCGGAGCCGACCCTTTATCGCATCGCCGATCTCGAACTCGATAGGCTGTCCCATCGGGTGACGCGCTCGGGCCACGAGATCGTATTGCAGCCGCGCGAGTTCAGACTGCTCGAATACTTGATGAAGAACGCCAATCAGGTAGTCACGCGCACGATGCTGCTGGAGCACGTGTGGGATTATCACTTCGATCCCCAGACCAACGTGATCGACGTTCACGTCTCGCGCCTGCGGTCCAAGATCGACAAGGGCTTTGACAAGCCTCTCATCCACACCATTCGCGGGGCAGGATACATGGTCCGCGTCGGTGCGATGGATGGTGAGGAATGAGTTCGCCCGCATGACATCTCTCGGCAAGCTCTTCCGGACCACCGCGTTCAAGCTGTCCTTCACATATCTCGTCGTCTTCACGCTCTTCGCTTTTGCGACCCTGGGCTATGTTGCCTGGAGTGCGCAGAAGGTCCTGACGGATCAATTCGTCTCCAGTATCGAGTCGGAGATTAACAGCCTGGCCGGGATATACAGAAGCGGCGGTCTCCGGCGGCTGGTCAACGCGGTCGAGCGGCGCTCTCGCGCACCTGGCGCATCGCTTTACCTCGTCACCACCAGCCTTGGAGAGCGGGTTGCAGGCAATGTCGGAGCCTTGCCTCCCGGCGTGGTCGATCGCTTCGGGGAATTCGAGACACTCTATAATCGAACCGATGAGACGGACTCGAAGCCCAATGTCGCGCTGGTGCGTGTCTATCAACTGCCCGGAGATTTCCGTCTGCTCGTCGGCCGCGACATCGAGGAGCGCATTCGTCTGCAGGACGTTATCCATCGCGCCTTCGGCTACTCCATATTGTTCATCGGCGTTCTGGGCTGCCTGGGTAGCTGGTTCATTGCACGCCGCGTCCTCAAGCGCGTCGATGACATGACCGACACCACACGCGATATCATGGCGGGAGATCTCGACGGACGCTTGCGGATTGCAGGAACCGGAGACGAGCTCGACCGTCTCGCGCAGAACCTCAACGACATGCTCGACCGCATCGGCGAGCTGATGCGCGGCATGCGCGAAGTGTCGGACAATATCGCTCACGATCTCAAGACGCCCCTCACGCGCCTCCGCAACAAGGCGGATGAGGCGCTGAGAACGGCGAAGACCCCTGATGAGCTGAAGGCGGCGCTCGAAGCGACCATTGAGGAAAGCGACAACCTGATCCGCATCTTCAACGCCCTTCTCATGATCGCGCGGCTTGAGGCCGGCAATGCCCGTGAGGCGCTGGCCGATTTCGATGCGTCGGAGGCGGTTCGAGATGTGGCGGAGCTTTACGAAGCTCTCGCTGAGGAGGCCGGGGGCTCTCTCGAAGTCTCTGTCGAGGAAGGCTTGCCGATTCATGGCAGCCGCGAGCTACTGGGTCAGGCCATGGCTAACTTGCTCGACAACGCGCTGAAATATGGCGCATCCCACGATGGGAGGGCTCAAAAGATCAGCGTTTCGGCCCAACGCATAGGAAGCGAAGCGCGGATCGTCGTGGCCGATCGCGGCCCCGGTATTCCGGAAAGCGAGCGGAGCCATGTGCTGGAGAGGTTCGTGCGCTTGGAAACCGCCCGCTCACGTCCCGGTTTCGGCCTCGGGCTCAGCCTTGCGGCCGCAGTGGCGCGGCTTCACGAGGGAAGGCTCTTGCTTGAAGACAATGCGCCCGGGCTGCGTGTCATCTTGCTCCTGCCTTTGAAGGAGGTTTCGGTTCCGCAAGCGGTCCCGGTCCCCGCCGCCTGAGCCTGAAGTCGCATTGGGCGCGGCTCAATTTTCGATTGCCTCGCGGGCCGCGGCGTGAACACTCAGGCCGTCTCAGCATTTGGATGGATTAGCCGTGCCCGACCAGAACTGCTCACTCATCAGCCGCCTGACGCAGACCCCGCCTGTCTCCGAGGTCAAAAAGGCCAAGGCGCAGCTGGCGGAGTTCATGGAGCGTGCTCGTCATGAGCCTGAGGCGGCGGGGCTTCTCCCGCGTCTCGAAGAAGGGATGTTTCGCGATCTTCTGCTGGCGCTGGCGGATTATTCTCCATTTCTCTGGCAGCTCGTCGTAACCGATCCGCCACGCACAGCAAGGCTCGCCCTAGAGGAACCCGAGGCTGTTCATTCTTCGATCATCGAGAACCAGGCCCATCTCTTCCGGCGTGTCCGCGCAGGCGAGATAACCCGGGACGATGCCGTAGCCGCCTTCCGGCGTAACCGCAACAGTCACGCGCTTCTCGTCGCTCTTGCCGATATCGGCGGACTTTGGGGAGCGGAGGAAGTCACGCAAGCTCTGTCTGACTTTGCCGATGCCTCCGTTTCAGGCGGCTTGAACCTGATCCTGACGGAAATGGCGGATCTCGGGCGCATCAAGCTCCAGAACCCCGATGCACCGGGTGAGGGCTCAGGCATGACGGTGCTGGCGCTGGGCAAGCACGGGGCAGGAGAGCTCAACTACTCCAGCGACATTGATCTCGTCATTTTCTTCGATCCCGAGACATCCGCCCTCAAGGAAGGAGCAGAGGCGACGACCATCTACACGCGCATCGCTCAGCAATTGTCCCGGCTGCTGCAAGAGCGGACGGCTGACGGCTATGTGCACCGCGTCGATTACCGGCTGCGTCCCGATCCGGGCTCGACACCGACCGCCATGTCCTTGTCGTCAGCCTATGTCTATTACGAAACGCTTGGGCAGAACTGGGAGCGCGCGGCTTTCATCAAGGCACGGCCTGTGGCCGGCGATCTGACACTGGGCGAGAACTTTCTTAAAGAGCTTCGCCCTTTCATCTGGCGCAAGTACTTCGATTTCGCCTCCATTGCCGATGTGCATGCCATGAAGCGGCAGATTCATGCGGTGCGAGGACACGACCAGATCGCGGTGGCAGGGCACGACATCAAGCTCGGACGAGGTGGGATCCGCGAGGTCGAGTTCTTCGTGCAGACGCAGCAGCTCGTGTTCGGCGGCAGGCGTCCCGCGCTTCGGGGGCGCCGGACCCTCGACATGCTGGTCGAGTTGCACAACGAGGGCTGGATCACGGATCAGGCCCGCGATGAGCTTTCCCATGCCTATCGTTTCTTGCGCGCTATTGAGCATCGGTTGCAAATGGTTGCCGACGAGCAGACGCAGCGCTTGCCCTCGGATGAGGACGAACTTAAGCGCTTCGCTAAGTTCTGCGGCTATCCCGATCTCAAGGCCTTTTCGAGAGCTCTCACCGATCAGGCCAAGATCGTGCAGGGGCATTATGCCCTTCTTTTCGAAGAAGGACCTGAACTCGCCTCCGATGCGGGAAGCCTCGTCTTTACCGGTACCAGCGACGACCCGGAGACGCTTGCAACGCTCCAGCGCATGGGTTTTCGTGAGCCTGAGAAAGCGGCGGAGACTGTGCGTGGCTGGCATTTCGGGCGTCGCGCTGCAATCACCAGCCAGCGGGCACGCGAGGTGCTGACGGAGCTGACGCCCGCCTTGCTCTCAGCTCTGGGTGGCACGGCCGATCCCGATGGTGCGCTCGCTGCTCTCGACAGTGCCTTCGGCCGCATGCCGGCTGCCGTGGAGCTTCTCACCATCCTGCAATCCCACGAAAAGCTGCGCCTGCGCTTTGCAGACCTGCTCGGCACTGCGCCGCGGCTCGCCAATACGGTGGCGCAGTCCCCGCATGTGCTCGATGTGCTGATCGATCCCGCGTTCGGTATCCCGCTTGTGGATGAAGCGGCCATCGAAGAGCAGGTGCGGCAGATCATAGGGACGCCTGGAAATTATGAAGACTTTCTCGACCGCACTCGTGATGCCGCCCGGCAGATGCGGTTTATCACCGGCGCGCGGCTTCTGTCCGACATCATCTCCCCATCACAGGCCGGCGCGGCCTACGCCGCGATAGCTGCTGCCATCGTCCGGGCATCGTTCGAGCGCGTACGCAAGGAGTTCGAGGCAGAGCACGGCGTCGTGCCAGAGGCCCAGGTTGCCATCCTGGGACTTGGCCGTCTCGGCACGAAAGAGCTGACGGCGGGGTCGGACCTCGACCTTGTCGTCCTCTATGACTTCGATGAGGAACAGCGTGAGAGCACCGGTCCACGCGCCCTCGACGCGGTCGTCTACCATACTCGCCTGACCCAGCGCCTCGTTGCGGCGCTGACTGTGCCGACGAGGCGGGGGCTTCTCTACGAGGTGGACCTGCGCTTGCGCCCTCAGGGCGGCAAGGGGCCTGTCGCTTCGCAATTCAAAGGCTTTGTCGCTTATCAGCAAAGCGAGGCCGAGCTGTGGGAGCACATGGCGCTCACGCGGTCCCGCGTCCTGAGTGCCGATCCGGGCTTTGCGGAGCGGGTGCAAGCAGCCATCGATGTGATTGTCCAGGCTGAACGCGATCCCCGGCATGTGGTGTCGGAAGTGCGCTCGATGCGCGCGCTGATCGCTCAGGAGAAGGGCGAAGATGACGCCTGGGATCTCAAGCTCGCAAAGGGCGGCCTGACCGATCTCGACTTCATCGCCCAGGCTCTGGTGCTGGCGCATTCTTCCCAGCATCCATCACTGGCAGGGCTCGCGCCGGAAGAGACTTTCCAGGAGGCCTGCAAAGCAGGTCTGATTTCACAGGAAGACGCGAGGGAGTTGGTTGAGGCTCATCGTCAGTTTAATGCCATTTTCCAATGGCAGCGCCTGACCATTGAAGGAGCCTTCAATCCTGACCATGTGCCACCCGCCATCTTCAAGCGTCTCGCCACCGTTGCTGGCTTGCCCGATGCGAAGGTGCTGCTGACGCATTTGAACGCAACGCGCCAGCATGTGCGGGAGATCTATGAGCGTGTGCTGCGCTGAACGGAGCCCAGGGGCTTAGGCGGCGGCGTCCGCCAGAGCAATATCGGCGTTCGTCGCTTCGGTGAGCGGAAGGTGGACCAGTACGATGGTGCCGAGGCCTTCCTGGCTCTTGATACGCAAGGAACCGCCATGGAGTTCCGCAAGCGAGCGGGCAATGGCGAGGCCGAGGCCCGAGCCCTTGTAGCTCTTGGAGAACTCAGTTTCTACCTGCTCGAAGGGCTGGCCGAGCTTATGCAGGGCATGATCCGGAATGCCGATGCCGTTGTCCTCGACATAGATGTTGACGGCGTCGCCTGCGAGACGGGTACGCACCGTGATGCAGCCGCCTTCGCTCGTGAACTTCGTCGCGTTCTGAAGCAGATTGACGAGGATCTGGTGGAGCGCGCGCTCGTCGGCCGGCACCACGATGTCCTCGGGCGTCACGTCGACATTGACTGAGAGGTTCTTCGCTTTGGTCTGCTCGCTGACGAGCTTGAGCGCCCGCTGGATCGAGCCGTGAACTTCGAGAGGCTGCTTCTTGAGGGTCGTGCGGCCCGCCTCGATGCGCGACATGTCGAGGATGTCGTTGATGACCGACAGGAGATACTCGCCGCTCGAGCGGATATCCGTGCAGTATTCTTCATACTTGTCCGAGCCCAACGAGCCGAAGATGCCGCTCTGCATGACTTCTGCAAAGCCGATGATGGCGTTGAGCGGCGTGCGCAGCTCGTGGCTCATATTGGCCAGGAATTCAGACTTGGCGCGGTTGGCGCTCTCGGCCTGAGCCTTCTGGTCGAGATAGCGCTCGGCGAGATCCGCGAGCTGGTGCGTCTGCGCTTCGAGCTTTTGGCGCGACTGCTTGAGATCGAGAACGGTGGCGATGAGTTCCTTCTCGGATTCGACGAGGCGGTGCTCATGGCGCTTGAGCGCGGTGATGTCCGTGCCCACCGACACGTAGCCGCCGTCTTTCGTGCGGCGTTCGTTGATCTGCAGCCAGCGGCCATCCTGAAGGCGCGCCTCGAAGGTGCGGGCGCCCACATCCTGCTGCTCACGGCGCAGGAACTGGTGCTGCACTTCCGGCGGACGGCCAAGCGCCATCACTTCCGCATAGGACTTGCCCTGCAGGTTGGCATCGGCTGGCAGCTCGTGAAGCTTCTGGAACTTCGAGTTGCAGAGAACGAGATGATTGTTGGCATCCCAGAGAACGAAGGCCTCGGAGATTGCCTCGATGGCGTCGTGAAGGCGCGCATCGGCGCGGGCGGTCTTCTCTTCGAGGCCGCGCTGTTCGGTGACATCCACGGCAATGCCGACGAGGTGGCTCGCTGCATCGTCCGGATCGTTCATGAGTTCGGCGCGGGCACGTAGCCACACCCAGTCGCCGGTCACGCTGCGAATGCGGAACTCATAATCGACGAGGGAGGTGGTGGCGGAGGCCAGCTGTTCGGCGAGGGTATAGAGATCCTGATCCTCGGGATGGATCATGGTGTTCACTTCGCCGAACGAAAGGAATTCGTCCTGCCGCTCATAGCCGAGGAGCTCGTACATGGAGTCGGACCAGTAGATGCGCCCGCGTCCGATGTCCCAATCCCACAAGCCGCAGCGGCCGCGATTGAGCGCGGAGTCGATGCGATCACGCACCTTCTCGCACACCTCGTCGGCAGCGCGGGCCCGGTTCGCCTGCATCATATAAGCAACGCCGATGCCCAGAAGCACCATGATCGTCGCGCCCAGCAGGGAGACATGGCCGATGGTGCGTGTCCACCAACCCGCGAGCACGTGGGGCAGGGGCTGCACGATGGCGATCTGGCCGGAAGAGGCCTGAAGGGCCCGAACGGTTGCGATACCCTCGTTGCCGCCAGCCATCTTGATCGTCATGACGCCTGCGCGATCTGCAAAGAGTGCCAGGGGCTGCGCGTCCCCAAGGACTTCGGCCAGGGTCTGCGGCACGTTCTCCGCTGACGGGTGCATGGCCAGCACGGCGCCGGCTTGGTCGATAAGAAGAAGGCGTCGGCTGTGGTTCAGGGCGCTCGCCGGCATTTCCTTGGCGAGCGAGTTGAGCTGCGCCGCAGCCTGCACCCGGTCCGCCGGAGCGGGATATGCGCCGAGCTTTGCCGCAGAAAGGGAAGCGATGATGTCGATGTCCTGAATGGCATCCAGCATGGTGTCGCGGCGCCCGTCGCGGATTTGAATCCACGCGCTGCCTGCGAGCGTGATGAGAAAGAGAAAGAGAACGGCAGGAACTGCAAGCCGGAGCAGGGATTCATATTGCTCGAGCCGACGATAAGCCGGGTTCGCGTCCGATCGCGCCACCCCTAGAATCGTACCCGCGCGTGCGGGTACGCATGCGGTCACCGCCCCCGCCATGCGATGCTCCCTTCGGAACCGTTACTGTCCTCATATTCGGAAGGACGTGCCGCATCTCTCCGAATCACCAACAATAGAATCACGGGCAGGTGATTTGTCTAGCTATGTGATCAGTTAGGTTAATAAAAAATTCTCATCCTCTCTCAGGCCTGGGGATAGCTTTGGATAACCCACATCGACACTTGCCAAGATGCCCCGAAGCCTAAGCGTCCGCGCTTTCCTCAAGTGAACGATTTACGATGTCACCTACGTCACGGGAAAGACTCGGTTTTTGCGCGATGGACTGCAGCGCGATGCGTGCATGATTGCGGCGTGTTGATTCCATCATCTTCCAAGAACTGAAGGCAGTCAGCAGGCGCGATGCGAGTTGCGGATTCAACTCATCGGCACGCAGTACGATAGAGGCGAGGAACGCATAGCCCGCTCCATCCTTTCGGTTGAACTGCACTTGGTTGAGCATCGCGAAGCTGCCGATCAAAGAGCGCACGCGATTGGGGTTGTTCATCGAGAAAGCCGGGTGCTCCATCAGACGTTGCACGCGCTCAACCGTCGTATCCTCGGGGATGGCAGCCTGCAGCGAGAACCATTTGTCGAGCACGAGAGGTTCATCGCGGTAACGCTCCTCGAAACTCGCGATGGCGCTCTCGCGCAGCGAGCCGGGGATCGTCATGAGAACGCTCAGGGCCGCCAGTCGATCGGTCATGTTGGTTGCAGTTTCAAACTGCTTGCTCGCGAGCTTCTCGCCAGCTTGCGGATCGGCTGCGGCCAGAAGATCGAGTGCTGCATTGCGCAGAGATCTCCTGCCGGCGCTTGCCGCATCGGGGCTATAGGTCTTGGCCGGTGCGAGGGAATGGTAAAAATCCGCCAGTTTTTCGAAACAGTTTTTGCCGAGATGACCACGCAGTTCCTTGCGAGCGTGATGAATCGCATCGGGATCCACATCCTGGCCGATCTCCTGAGCGATGTCGGCATCGCTGGGGAGCGATAGAACGAGCGCTGCGAAGGCAGGATCGCGCAAAGCGGCCTCTTCCAGGAAACCTTTGAAGGCAGAGGATAGGGAAGCCATGGCATCTTCGCTCACGGGCACTCCGGTCGAGCGCGCCGCGAGTGTGCGCATGGCCAGGGTCTGTGCGGCCTGCCAGCGGTTGAAGGCGTCCGCATCGTGCCGAAGCAGCACGATGAGTTCCTCGTTCGTAAGGTCGAGAGAAACCTTAACCGGAGCCGAGAAGTCACGAAACACCGACGGAACAGGGCGGGAGCTGACCCCCGTGAAGGTAATGCTGTCTTCAGTCTTGTCGAGCAGGAAGACACCCCTGGAATTCACGCGCTCGCATTTGGCCTCCATCCGCTGCCCGTCTTGCGTGACGAGGCCGAGCACGACGGGGATCACCATCGGCTCCTTCGTGGGTTGTCCAGGCGTGGGAGGCGTCTGCTGTTTGAAGTCGAGCCGGTAGGTCTGGGTTGTCCCATCATAATGTCCGCGCACCTCTACGCGCGGGGTGCCGGATTGCGCATACCATCGGGCGAAATGCGAAAGGTCGAGCCCCGTGACATCGGCAAAGGCCTTCAGGAAATCCTCGACCGTGGCGGCGGTGCCGTCGCAGCGATCATAATAGAGGTCCATGCCTCGCCGGAAATCCGCATCGCCGATGATCGTCTTAAGCATGCGGACGATCTCGGCGCCTTTCTCATAGACGGTCGCAGTATAGAAATTGTTGATCTCACGGTACTGGTTCGGACGCACCGGGTGGGAGAGGGGGCTTGCATCCTCGAGAAACTGCCGCGACCGCAGCGTCTTCACCTCCGCGATGCGATGCACCGGCCGGGAGCGCTCGTCCGAGGAGAATTCCTGGTCGCGGAAAACCGTCAATCCTTCCTTCAGGCAGAGCTGGAACCAGTCGCGGCAGGTCACGCGATTGCCGGACCAGTTATGAAAATACTCGTGGGCAATGATCGCCTCGATATTCGCATAATCCGTATCGGTCGCGGTCTCGGGTGAGGCGAGCACATATTTATCGTTGAAAATGTTGAGACCCTTGTTCTCCATCGCGCCCATGTTGAAATCGGACACGGCAACGATGTTGAACACGTCGAGGTCGTACTCGCGGCCGAAGACCCTCTCGTCCCAGATCATCGAGCGTTCAAGCGCGTCGAGCGCGTAGCCGGCGCGATCCTCCTTGCCTGGCTCCACATAGACAGCGATTTCCACCTCTCGGCCATTCATGGTTGTGAACGGCTTGGCAATCTTGCCCAGGCGCCCACCGACGAGCGCGAACAGATACGACGGCTTCGGGAAGGGATCGTGCCAGACCGCGTAGTGACGACCGGTGCCCTCGATGATGCCGCTTTCGACCGGATTGCCGTTGCCGAGCAGGACCGGAGCCTCCTCCCGATCGGCCTCGATGCGTGTTGTATAGACGGCCAGCACATCGGGACGGTCGAGAAAGTAAGTGATCCGCCTGAAACCTTCGGCCTCGCATTGCGTGCAATAGTTCCCGCTGGACCGGTAAAGACCCATGAGCTTGGTGTTTGCGGTGGGGTTGATCTCGGTTTCGATGGTGAGCTTGAACGGATGCTGCGGCGGCTGCGAGATCGTGAGCGATTGCGGGGAGGCTTCGAACTCTCCGGCTTCCAACGCACGTTCATCGAGAGCGATGCCCTTCAGGTTCACCTCGTCGCCGTCCAGGATCAGGGGAACATCCGAGCGCCCAGCAGGATTAGGCCGCATGGAGAGGGTCGCCGTCACCTTTGTGGCCGTCGGGTGGAGTCTGACATCCAGCTCGACCCGGTCGATCAGGAAATCGCTGGGCAGGTAATCCTCAAGCCGGACGATATGGTCGACATCGGTGCGCATCGGCAACTCTCTGATGAAATATGATTGCGTTGGAGCCTAGGGGTCGGGCTGCAGGAAGCAAGGGCGTTTGAATCGGCGAGTTACAAAAGTCACGTCCAGTTGGACATTTCAAAGGCTTTTTACGCCTGGGTAAACCATTGCCCTTGATCTCCCGGCCGATTGCGCCATCAGGTTAGCCCAAGCTCAATAAGGGAGATTGTTTATGGAATACCTGCATACGATGGTCCGGGTTTCTAACCTGGAACAGTCCCTCGACTTCTTCTGCAACAAGTTCGGTCTTGTCGAAGTCCGCCGGACCGAAAACGAGAAGGGCCGTTTCACCCTCGTTTTCCTGGCCGCTCCCGGTGATTTGGAAAAAGCCAAGGACACGAAGGCGCCGCTGCTGGAGCTCACCTATAACTGGGACGAGCATGAATATGCCGGCGGCCGGAACTTCGGCCATCTGGCCTACCGGGTCGACGATATCTATGAGATCTGCCAGAGGCTGATGGATGCGGGCGTCACCATCAACCGTCCGCCGCGTGACGGCTACATGGCCTTTGTCAAAACTCCCGACAACATCTCCATCGAATTGCTGCAGCGCGGTGAGCCCAAGCCGGCGCAGGAGCCCTGGGCTTCGATGCCGAACACGGGTTCTTGGTAAGCCTGGGTGTTCGTAGAAAGTATCCTTGGCGAAAAGCTCTTGCTCCTCCATTCTTCCCGGCCCACCATAACAGGCCGGGAAGAGCCCGGCGGAGGATAATCTTGGCAAGAGACGCAATTCGTTTCTGGCGGAATGGTCAGCCCATCGAAGTTTCCGGCTTTCACCCGCGGACTACCCTTCTGGACTATTTGAGACTTCAGGAGCGTCGGGTCGGAACGAAGGAGGGCTGCGCCGAGGGCGATTGCGGAGCCTGTACGGTTGCACTCGGTCGCATTCGGGACGGGCGCGTTCAATATGAACCCATCAATGCCTGTATTCTGCTTCTCGGCCAAGTAGACGGCGCCGAGGTCGTAACCGTCGAGGATCTGGCGCAAGGTAGCGACCTTCACCCTGTTCAGTCCGCCATGGTTGCCCATCATGGATCTCAATGCGGTTTCTGTACCCCCGGCATCGTGATGAGCCTCTTTACGCTCTATCACCAGGATGCCGAGCGGCGATTGAGCCGCGAACACGTCAATGATGTCCTCGCTGGTAACCTTTGCCGCTGCACAGGCTATCGTCCCATCGTCGACGCGGCCCTCGAGGCCTGCGCCGGCGCTCCCCAGGATACATTCGCACAAGCCAGCGAGACAACGATACGCGGTCTCACCGAGCTGGCTGACGAGCAGGATCTCTTCATTGGCAACGAAGCACGCTTCTTTGCCGCGCCAGCGAGCGAAGCCTCACTCGCAACCCTCTATGCGCAGCACCCTGATGCCACGCTGGTGGCCGGCTGTACGGATGTGGGCTTGTGGATCACCAAGGGGATGGCCGAGCTCGACAGGATGATCTGGCTGGGGCGCGTTGCAGGCCTCGACAGGATCGAGGATGGTACGGACGCGCTGACCATCGGCGCAACGGTCACCCACGCACAGGCCTATGCGGGCCTTCAAAACATCGATCCCGATCTCGGCGAACTCATGCGCCGTTTCGGGTCCGCTCAGGTGCGTGCCTCCGGAACCGTAGGCGGCAATATCGCCAACGGCTCGCCCATCGGCGATCTTGCGCCTGCTCTCATTGCGCTGGACGCCACGCTTGAGCTGCGCCGAGGCGAGAGCACGCGCAATATACCCCTTGAAGATTTCTTCATCGCCTATCGCAAGCAGGACCGTTTACCCGGCGAGTTCGTGCGGAGCATCAAGGTGCCGAAGCTCAAAGGCCATGAGGCGTTTCGCGCCTACAAGGTTTCCAAACGCTTCGACGAGGATATCTCCGCTGTCATGGGAGCGTTCAGGTTCGCGCTCGATGGCCGCAAGATCGTTCAGGCGCGCATTGCCTTCGGGGGCATGGCGGGCATACCGAAGCGCGCATCGGAGACGGAAGCCGCGCTCATCGGCGTTTCCCTCGACGAGCCTGCCTCGTGGGGGGATGCTATGGCCGCCGTCGCGCGCGACTACCAGCCGCTCGACGATCACCGCGCGTCTGCCGCCTATCGCGCAACGGTTGCTCGAAACCTCGTGTTCAAGGCCTTGAGCGAGACAGCATCCGGCGCCACGCGTCCTACGCGTATCGTCGGCCAGCGCGAAACGCTGGCAGCTGCGGAGTAAGACCATGAATGAGCAATCGAAGGTCGGCGCAGCTTTCGTCTCCTCCTTGAGGGAGGGGAGCGCTCCCGAGGGAGCGGAAGCGCTCCGCCATGTGCGCAAACCCCTGCCGCACGATTCCGGACCCAAACATGTGCAGGGTGTTGCGCAATATATCGACGACATCCGCGAGCCCGAGGGCACGCTTCATATCGCTATCGGACAGGCGCCGAAAGCGCGTGGGCGCCTCGTCTCGCTCGATGTCTCAGCCGTTCGCAAGACGCCCGGCGTCGTTGCGGTTCTCACCATTGCCGATATTCCCGGCAAGAACGACGTCTCGCCTGCTTTCGGCGACGATCCTTTGTTCGTTGACAGTGAGATCAGCTTTCGCGGGCAAGCTGTGTTTGCTGTCGTTGCCACGAGTCGCGATATTGCGCGGCGCGCGGTGAAGCATGCGGTGATGGAGATTGAATCTGAGGCGCCGAGTGTCACCGTCGAGGACGCATTGGCGCGCGGCGAAACCGTTCTTCCTGACTATTCTTACGGTCGTGGTGACGTCGATGCCGTCGTCGCGGCAGCGCCGCATCGGCTTCAAGGCCAGTTCCGTGTCGGTGGGCAGGAGCACTTCTATCTCGAAGGCCAAGTGGCTTTCGCCATTCCGGGGGAGGATGGCGATATCCATGTCTATTCCTCGACCCAGCATCCTACCGAAGTGCAGCATGTGGTCGCCCGGGTTCTGGATATTCCCGATGCTTATGTGACCTGCGAAACCCGCCGCATGGGCGGCGGGTTCGGCGGCAAGGAAAGTCAGGCCACGCAATGGGCCGTGACGGCGGCGCTGGCTGCGCGGGTAACCGGGCGCCCCTGCAAGATCCGCCTGGATCGCGACGACGATTTCATCCTCACCGGCAAGCGGCACGATTTCCGCTGCGACTGGCGCGTGGGTTTCGATGTAGAGGGGCGAATCCAGGGCTATGGCGTCGACCTTCTCGCGCGCTGCGGCTATTCGGCTGACCTTTCGGCTGGCGTGGTGGACCGCGCCATGTTCCATGCGGACAACGCCTATTGGATGCCTGCCGTCCATGTCGCCTCGAAGCGGGTCAAGACCAATACAGTGTCGAACACCGCCTTCCGCGGCTTCGGCGGTCCACAGGGCATGTTGGCCATCGAGCATGTGATGGATCAGATCGCCTGGGCGACGGGGCAGGATCCGCTCGATGTCCGCTATGCCAACTTTTATCGCCCGGGTGAGAATGTCACGCCCTACGGCATGGAGGTGGAGGAAACCGACACGCTTCTGAACCTCGTGCGGACGCTGGAGGAAACCTCAGGCTACCGTGAGCGCCGCAAGGAGATTGCAGCTTTCAATGCGTCTTCACCGATCATGAAGCGCGGATTGTCGCTGACACCGGTCAAGTTCGGCATCAGCTTCACCCTGACCCATATGAACCAGGCCGGTGCTCTGGTTCATGTATACCAGGACGGGTCCGTACATCTGAACCACGGCGGCACAGAGATGGGGCAGGGGCTTTACATCAAGGTGGCGCAGGTTGTGGCCGAGGAGTTCGGCATTGCCATGGAGCGTGTGCGCATCACCGCGACAACAACGGCGAAAGTGCCCAACACCTCACCGACGGCGGCCTCCTCCGGCTCCGATCTCAACGGCATGGCGGCGAAGGTCGCTGCTGGCGCGATCAAGAAGCGCATGATCGCTTACGCTGCCGAGGCATACAACGTTCCCGAGGCTCAGATCGAGTTCCGGGATGACCGCGTGTTCATAGGGAACCAAAGCATCCCGTTCGATGAGCTGGTGAAGAAGTGCATCCTCGCGCGCGTTCCGATGTCCGAAGCCGGACATTACAAGACGCCGAAGATCACTTGGGATCGCGCCAAGGGTACGGGCCGCCCCTTTTTCTATTTCGCCTACGGTGCGGCGTGCTCGGAAGTAATCGTCGATACGCTGACCGGCGAGAACCGCGTGCTGCGTACGGATATCCTCCACGATGTCGGGCGCTCCTTGAATCCAGCCATCGACATCGGGCAGATCGAGGGCGGCTTCGTGCAGGGCATGGGCTGGCTCACCACCGAGGAGCTGGTATTCAGCAAGGAGGGTCATCTGCTCACGCACGCGCCCTCCACTTACAAGATCCCGGTAGCCTCGGACGTACCTTCCGATTTTCGCGTAGCGCTCTATCCCAACACTAACCGGGAGGAGACGATCTACCGCTCCAAGGCCGTAGGCGAGCCGCCGATCATGCTGGCGAACAGCGTGTTCTGCGCATTGGCCGATGCGATCCACGCGCTCGATCCGTCGAAGCCTGTTCTGCTGCACGCACCCGCGACGCCCGAGGCGATCCTGCGCGCCTGCGAAGCCTTGCGGGGGAGGTCGATGGGGTGAGGGCTTGGCGACAGCTCACCGAGTTGATTGAGCGGCATGGGGTTGCGGCCCTGATTACCGTGCATGACGTGAAAGGTTCCGCGCCTCGCGAGAAGGATGCGCGTATGGTCGTGCGGCCGGATGGGGCTTTTCACGGCACCATCGGCGGCGGGCAGCTCGAGTTTCTGGTGCTCGACATCGCCCACGAGATGCTGAAGGCGGGGAGAGGGCCTGCACGCATCGTCGATCAGGCCCTCGGACCCGATCTCGGACAGTGCTGCGGCGGGCGCGTGAAGATCCTCATCGAGACCTTCGACAAGCAAGACCTCGACGACATCTCTCCTTTTGTTGCCATGGAGAGTAAAGGCGGGCTGTTCGATCTCGAATGCCGGATGGAGGCAGGGCGCGTCGGGCGCGAAATGGCATCGGAAGCGGATGTCAGCCCAGGCGCTGAATGGCGTGAGACCCATGGCGAGGACCGCACGCCGGTTCTTCTCTTCGGCGCGGGCCACGTGGGACGGGCGCTCGTTCTGGCGCTTGCGCCTCTGCCGTTTTCCATTCGCTGGTTGGACGATCGCGAGGGGGCTTTTCCCGCTCACGTTCCCGCAAATACTTCAGCGGTGCAGATGAGGAGCCCCGAGGCCGAGATAGCCGAGGCGCGGCCGGATTCCATGATCCTCGTGATGACCCACGACCACCCCCTCGACATGGCGATTGCGGCGGCAGCCTTGCAGCGGGGTTTCCCTTATGTCGGCCTCATCGGCAGCGCCACCAAGCGGGCACGGTTCGAAAAGCGCTTCCGGGAACTCGGGTTGCCCCAGGAGCGTATCGACGCCCTGATCTGCCCCATCGGGGTTGCCGGCGTCGCGGACAAGGATCCGGCGGTGATCGCGGCCTCGGTGGCAGCGCAGCTTCTCCAGACGCGGGAGCGCCGGCAGCTTGACCGAAAACTCTCGCCACTCGACGCAGCAGGCGGTACATAAGCCCCATGACTGACACGAACACTCAGGACCAGCGCTACCTGAAGCGCGCCATCGACCTGTCTCGCGAGCACATGGATGACGGGGCCGGCGGGCCGTTCGGAGCCGTCATCGTTCGAGACGGCAAGGTTCTGGCTGAAGGCTGGAACCAGGTAACTTCCGCCAATGATCCTACTGCCCATGCCGAGGTAACGGCGATCCGTCGGGCCTGCGAGGCGGTCGGCGATTTTTCCCTGGAAGGCGCAACGCTCTATACGAGTTGCGAGCCCTGTCCCATGTGCCTGGCCTCTGCCTATTGGGCACGGGTGTCCCGGATCGTCTTCGCCAATACCCGCCAGGATGCTGCCGAGATTGGGTTTGACGACAGCCTGATCTACGACGAAATTCCCAAGCCTATTTCGGAGCGTATCATTCCGACCGATCATTTGCCGAGCCTGGAGGCCAAGGCCGTGTTCCAGGCGTGGGCGGACAAGCCCGACAAGATCGAGTATTAACTTGGCCGATTGCGTTTCCTATCTATCGCTGATCCAGCACTGACCAGAGACAAAGCCATGCCCCGCGTCACCACTATCGTTCGCAAGCCCGCCGTAAAGGCAGACCGTGTCGTCGACACGGTGATCCTCGACCATGAGGCGAGGAGCCGCCGGCAGGCGAGGCTGACGGCTGAAGGCGGCATCGAGATCCTGATCGATCTCGATATGGAAACCACCATCAATGACGGCGATGCCCTGCGCCTGGAGGACGGCAGCCTTGTTCAGGTGAAGGCGAAGGCCGAGGGCCTGCTGGAAGTGAAGGCGGAGAACCCCTTGCGTCTCATGCGTCTTGCCTGGCACCTCGGCTCCAATCATGGCCTCGCCGAGATCAAGAACGATGCTCTCTACATCGAGAACGATCCGGCTCTCGCGGAGCTCGCGCGCGGGCAGGGCTGCACCGTGACGCCGGTGGAGCGCCCCTTCAAGCCCGAGCGCAGCACCCATGTCTGCGACCATGATCACCATCATCACGGGCACGGGCATGATCACCACCATCATGACCATGCTCACGCTCATGAGCATCATGGCCATTCCCACGATCACAAGCATGACCACGGCCATCAACACGAGCACGGTCATGGCTGTGGATGCGGCCATCATCATGGACACGACCACAAGCATGATCATTGATCATGTGAATATCTGACGCATTCGATGTCCAAGACGACCCGCGCCACGCAGGCCCTGCAGCAGGCCGGTGTTTCCTTTACAGTCCATGCCTACGAGTATGATCCCAATGCGGAGCGCATCGGTCTGCAGGCAGCCGAGGCCATCGGCGCGGACCCTAACAGCGTGCTGAAGACGCTGATGGTGCTGGTGGATGGAAAGCCCGCCTGCGTCGTCGTTCCCTCCGACAAGGAGGTGAACCTGAAGAAGCTCGCCTCGACGCTCGGCGGCAAGGCGGCGCAGATGATGAAGCCCGCCGATGCGGAGCGCCTGACCGGCTATCACGTGGGAGGCATCAGCCCCTTCGGTCAGAAGAAACGCGTTCCAACTGTCATGGAGCAATCCGCTTTTGAGCATCCGGAAGTGTTCATGAACGGTGGTCAGCGAGGCCTTCAGGTGAAGCTCAAGCCGAGCGATGCGGCAAAGACGCTGGACGCCAAGGTGGCGGCGGTGATCTGACCCGCCTTCCGTGATCGCACCCTCGTGGCCGGACATGATCCGGCCACGAAGGATATGCGTTAAAGAGTGAAGTCACCCAGGTCGGCGTGGAAATCGAGCTTCTTCGGCAAAAAGTCCAGCAAATGCTCCCGAATTTCTGGGAGAGCCTCGTGATGTGCCGCTGCGAATTCGGTCAGGGTTTCAGAACTCCATATATCGGTAATGCCATCGATCACGTCCCCAGGAGAAACACTTGCTTCTCCGAAGACGAATGAAAAGGCATCCTCAGTGAGGGTGATAGGGATGCTGGGATCGTCCGTGCCAGCGAGCCTGGAACTCAAGTCCAGCAGCCTCTGAGCCGCAAGGGTGAGAATGGGGTCATCCTGCGCCGTGAGCACGGCTGCCGTCTGCTGCAGCCATTCGGTCAGGGCCGCCACTTCTTGCGGTTCGGGTGAGATGCTGCCCTCCTCGATGCGGTCGATGGCGCTTTCGATGATCGTCTGCACGTCGACGGTTGCCAGGAGCTCAGGGCGGCCGTTTACGACGGCGATCTGGTAGAGCATGGCCAAGGCTGCCCCGCCCGCATAAAGATCGCCTTCTCCTGTAACTTCATCGGGGGACTGCCTCAGGATTCCCTTGATCAGCTGAAGGTCGGCTTGAGCGCGCAGGAGGGTATCAGGCTGGTCATAGGCTCTGTCATGGCGGCGGAACAGGGCGTCGAGGGAATCTTCGGGTGGCACGGTGTAATCACCGGGCTCATCGTCGCCGACGAACTCACCGCCCGTCCAGTTCGGGCCGCCGTAATTGCCGTAAGTGGGAATGGGAAGACCGCCGGGGCCTTCGGTCAGAAGCAGCCAGTTGATCTGCATATTTCCGTCCTCATCTGAAGCCTATGTTTTCGATGGGCTAGGTTCGGTCGAGCTTGCAGGTCACCGGCTCAATCCGGCCAGAATGCGGTAGCTGGGCTATTGCGGGACAACGATTCCAGCCTCTGTGACATTGCTGCCCGCTTATTTTCCTTGAGATTAGGGTTGCCATGTCGGAAAAGGCTGCTCGAAGGCTGATAACCCGGAAAGCTCTCCTAGAAACTATTTCGAGATGACCCAGAAGTTCTTCACCGTTGCGCCGATGATGGATTGGACCGACCGGCATTGCCGCGCGTTCCATCGCGTCATGTCGCGCCGGGCGCGCCTTTATACGGAGATGGTCACCACGGGTGCGGTCATTTTCGGTCCGCGCGAGCGTTTGCTTGGCTTCAGCGACGCGGAGCATCCGGTAGCGGTGCAGCTGGGAGGCTCGAACCCGGAGGAGCTCGCGAAGGCCGCGAGGATCTGCGCCGAGTTCGGCTATGACGAGATCAATCTCAATGTAGGTTGCCCCTCCGACCGGGTGCAGAACGGCCGCTTCGGCGCTTGCCTGATGCAGGAGCCGGTGCTTGTCGGCGAATGCGTGGCGGCCATGAAGGCTGCGGTTTCTCTGCCCGTCACGGTCAAGTGCCGCATCGGCGTGGACGATCAGGATACGGAGGAGGCGCTCGACCGCCTCACCGATTGCGTGGTCACGGCAGGCTGCGACGAGTTGACGGTCCATGCGCGCAAGGCTTGGCTGAAGGGCCTTTCTCCGAAGGAGAACCGGGACATCCCGCCGCTCGATTACAATCGCGTCTATCGGCTGAAGGCGGCTCGGCCCGATTTGCCCATCGCCATCAATGGCGGCATCAAGACCTGGGCCGAGATTCACGAGCATCTCAAACACGTAGACGGCGTCATGCTGGGCCGCATCGCCTATCACGAGCCCGAGATTCTGCTTGGCGTGGACCGCGAGCTTTATGGCGAGGAGCCGCCGGTCGCCGACGGCTTCGAAGCCGTGGAGGCCTATGAGTCCTACATCGCGGCGCAGCTGGAAAAGGGCGAGCGCCTGAGCAACATCACCCGCCACATGCTCGGCCTCTTCACAGGCCGTCCGGGTGCGCGCGCCTTCCGGCGACATCTGGCCACGGAAGCGGTGAAGCCGGGCGCGAACCTGCAAACCCTGCGCGATGCGGTGGCGCATGTGTCGCGGGGGTTTGCCTTGGATACGGCTGCGGAGTAAGACGGCTCTCCTCCGGCGGTGAAGTCGATTGGATATTCTCCGCTTCGTCCGGAATGACGGCTTGGATCAGTCGCCTTCCTTGGCGCGCAGTATCAGCCTGTTCCCCCGCACTTCATACGACCCAAGTCGCTCCAGGAATGTCATGCCGAGGAGATTGGCGTGCAGGACGCCTTCGCGCGCGATGAGGGCGCGGACATTGCGCTCCGTGATCGAGCCAATGGACAGGGTCTCCACCACCACCGATGCTGCAAGCGCACCGCCATTGGCCGTCGCGACTGGCACGGAATAGTTCAGCGTTTCCGGCTTGAAGCCGAGGGCAGCGGCGTTCTCCGCGCGCAGCACCACCGTGCTTGCGCCTGTGTCGAAGACGAAGCGCGTATCATTGCCGTTCACCTTGCCTTGCAGCAGAAAGCTGCCGTCCGTCTTGCGGGCAGCGACAACTTCGCCGTCCGGCGTCACCACGGTACGTCCCACCGCAATGTCGCCGATGGCGCGGTCGATCACGGCCTGCAATTCGCCGCGTGCGCCGAACATGACAAGAAGCGCGATCAGCACTCCGCCGCTCACGGCGGTGGCCTGTACCCCATAGGTCCAATGCTGGCCAAAGCCTTCGATGATGGCGGCAGCGAGGATTAGACTGATGCCTCCGAACGCCAAAAGACCTGCTGCCTCGAGCGGGGAGAGATCGGCTATGTTCCGATCGGAGAACATGGCGATGAGCAGCGCTGCAATCAGAAGAAATCCGCCTGCGCCACGAATGCCCGGCATCACTCGGCCTTGTCGCGCTCAGGGGTGAAGGCTTCGCGCATGCGCTCCGGCAGTTCGGCCATGATGCGCTGGCGCTCCTCTTCCGGAATCCGGTACCAGCTCGCAATCTCAGCCCGCGTGCGGCCACAGCCTTCGCAGAGGCCCGTTTCGGGGTCGAGGGTACAGACGCGGATGCAGGGGCTGGAGACGCGGGCCATATCTCTCACATGTTGTTACGGTTGAGCCGCGGTCAAGAGGCCGATGAGCGCAGCGATTTCCGCGATCTGCTGCGTTGCGCCCGCAATATCGCCCGTCTGACCACCGAGATGCTTCATGGACAGGCGGATGAAGCCCCATCCCGTCAGCCCCGAGAGAATGAGCATGAGTGCAACGCCGGATGGCGGCAGGTTGCCGATCATGCCGAGGATGATGGTGATCAGCCCTGCCAGCGCCGCCGCGAACCAGAACCCTTCCCGGGTAGGCTGTCCGACCGCATAGGCCGCTCCATCGATGCGGGCAGGGGGCAGGAACACGAGGGGCATGAGACCGATCGTCCGGGAGAGAGAGGCGGTAATCAGAAGGGCAAGCATCCCCGTTTGCCACCCGGCGACGGAGGTGAGCCCGGCAAGCGCTCCGATGCGCAGCAGCAGGCCTAGGAAGAGGGCGGAGGCCCCGAAGGAGCCGATCCGGCTGTCGCGCATGATCTCCAGGCGGCGCTCGCGGGTCGAGCCGCCGAAGCTGTCGGCGGTATCGGCAAGGCCGTCCTCGTGGAAGGCCCCCGTCGTGAGCGTCGCTGCGGCGACTGCCAGGGTGGCTGAAAGCCAAGGGCCGAGGGCCAGGAAATAAGAGAGCGCGAAGACCAGCGCCGGAATGCCCCCCAGGATCAGCCCGGCAAGCGGCAGAACCCGGACAAGGCGCGAGAAATCCGGCAGCGCATGGGCGTTCTGCTCCCAGGGCAGGGGTGGAACCGGAAGGCGCGAATAGAAGCGCAGGCAATGGGCCAGATCGATGGTCGTGGCCTGCCAGAAGCCGGTTGGCGCGCCCTGCGGCGTTTCGATTTGCTCGGACATGCTTCACCCCACGCAATCAGGCCGCTATAGGTCACGCCTCTTCAGATTCCGCAATGCCCCCTGGGCCGGAGCCTTCCATGACCAATGCCTCACCCTTCGACGATATCCGCCGCCTGATCACGACCATGCCCGGTCCAGACGAGGCGGCCATCGAGGCGGTGCGGCTGCGGGATCGACAACTCACCAAGCCCGCCGGGAGCCTGGGGCGCTTGGAATGGATCGCCGAATGGCTCGCCGCCTGGCAGGGCAAGCCTAACCCGACAGCGGACCGCCCGCTGGTCTGCGTCTTCGCCGGGAGCCATGGGGTGACGGCGAAGGGCGTCTCGGCCTTTCCGTCCGACGTGAACCGCCAGATGCTCGAGAACTTTGCTGCTGGTGGAGCGGCCATCAACCAGATCTGCGCGGCTTACGGCCTTGGCTTCAAGGTGTTCGACCTCGCCATCGACATGCCCACCGGCGACATTACCGAGGCGGAGGCCATGGATGAGAAGGCCTGCGTCGCTACCATGGCCTTCGGCATGGAGGCGATTGCCGGCGGCACGGACCTGCTCGCGATCGGCGAAATGGGCATCGGCAACACGACCGTGGCTGCCGCCATCTATATGGCCCTTTTTGGCGGCCCTGCCGAGCATTGGGTAGGCCGCGGCACGGGCTTGGACGAAGAGGGCTTGAAGCGCAAGATTGCCGCCGTGGAGGCTGCCGTCGCCCATCATCGCGAGCATCTCAAGGATCCGCTGGAGGTCTTGCGCCGTCTCGGCGGGCGCGAGGTCGCGGCAATGGCCGGTGCGATTCTTGCCGCGCGGCTGCAGAAGATTCCCGTAGTGATCGACGGTTATGTGGCGACCGCCGCGGCCGCGGTGCTTCACGCCATCCATCCCTCGACCATCGATCATTGCATCGCCGGTCATCTGAGCGCCGAGGGCGCGCACCAGGATGTACTGGCGCGCCTCGGAAAAATTCCGCTGCTCGCGCTCGGCATGCGCCTCGGCGAAGGCTCGGGCGCCGCCCTTGCCATGGGCATCGTGAAGGCTGCCGCCGCCGTTCATCGCGATATGGCGACCTTCGGTCAGGCTGGAGTCTCCGAGCGCCTGTCGTGAGAATGCGCCGGCGCCGCTCTAAAGCGAAGGGCCTTCAATCCCTCGTCATCGCGCTGGCGCTCGCCGCCGGATCGGTCGTCGTGCTGAAGCCGAACGAGCGGAGCTTGGAAGGCCGCGCCCAGGTCACCGACGGCGATACGATCCGCATCGGCGAAGCCAGGATCCGCCTCAAGGGTATCGACGCACCGGAGATGGAGCAGACCTGTTCCCGCGCAGGACGCTCTTATCGCTGCGGCGACATGGCGAGACGGGCGCTCATCGACATGGTCTCCGGCGAGAACGTGCAATGCCGGGCTGCGGGCCGTGACCGGTATCAGCGCATTCTCGCGCGCTGCACCGTGAAAGGCAGCGATATCGGAGCCCGCATGGTTGAGGACGGCTGGGCCGTCTCGTATGGGCGCGATTACGATCTTCAGGAAATGCGCGCGCAGAGCCGCTCTGTGGGGCTCTGGTCGGGTGAGTTCGAGCGCCCACAGGATTGGCGTCGCTCTCGGGGCTAGGCCTTGGTGTGACGTCTCGGCGCGTCGCCAACATGCGCCAGCATTCCTATCTGAAGAGCATGCCTTCCTCCGATTTCGATGACCTTGCCCGGCAGCTTCGCGCCTGCCGGATCTGCCGGGATGAGCCGCGATACGGCTCGGCACTGCCGCATGAGCCGCGCCCCATCATCCAGGGCAGCATTTCCGCGCGTCTTTGCATCGCAAGCCAGGCTCCCGGTACCCGGGCGCATGCCAGCGGCGTTCCGTTCGATGATCGCTCGGGAACGCGTCTGCGTGAATGGCTGGGGCTCGACAAGGCCACGTTCTACGATGCCTCCAAGGTTGCCATAGTGCCCATGGGTTCCTGTTTTCCCGGGCAGGACGCCAAGGGTGGCGATCTCGGCCCGCGCCGCGAATGCGCCGAGGCTTGGCGGCAGCCCTTGTTTCAGGCGCTGCCCGATCTCGAACTTGTTCTCCTCATCGGCCAATATGCTCAGGCCTGGCATCTCTGCGACGGTTTTCGCGATGGGCTGACGAGCACCGTGCGCCGTTGGCGGGAGATTCTCTCCGGCCCGCAAAAGCCCCGTATCCTGCCGCTGCCTCATCCATCCTGGCGCAACAACGGGTGGCTGAAGACCAATTCCTGGTTTGAAGAGGAGCTTTTGCCTGTTCTTCGGTCCGAAATCCGCTCTATGTTCAAGCTCGACCATTGAGGAGCTTGAGTCATGAGTCCCACGACCCTGCGCTGCACCGTTGAAGGGGCCGTCGCGACGATCGCGCTGGCCCGCCCCGACAAGCTGAACGCTCTGAACGGCACCATGCATGCCGAATTGCGTGAGGCGCTCGACAAGTGCGAGCAGGACGAGGCTGTGCGCGTGGTGGTGCTGACGGGTGAGGGCAGGGCCTTTTCCTCGGGCCAGGATCTTACGGAGAACCTGCCACAGGACGAGCAGGGCCGCATCGATCTCGGGCCGCCGTTGGCCCGCGACTACAATCCGCTTGTCCTCAAGCTCGCCAATTATCCCAAGATCACCATCGCCGCGCTCAACGGACCGGCGGTCGGCGCGTCCATGAACATCGCGCTCGCCTGCGACATCGTCGTGGCTGCGCGCTCCGCCTATCTGCAGGAGGCCTTCGCGAGGATCGCTCTCGTGCCGGACGCGGGCGGAACCTGGATCCTGCCCCGACTTGTCGGTCCCAAGCTGGCGCTGGCGCTCATGCTCACAGCCGAACCCGTTTCTGCGGAGGAGGCGCAACGCATGGGACTGATCTTCAAGGTCTTCGACGACGGCTCCTTCCCGGTGGATGTAGCGGGGTTTGCAGCCGGCATCGCCGCCGGCCCTGGTCTCGCCCAGCGGCTGACCAAGCAGGCCGTGGCGCAGAGCCTCTCCAACGACTTACAGGCGCAGCTCGATTTGGAGGCCAAGTTACAGCGGGAAGCAGGCTTCAGCCGGGATTTCATGGAGGGCATCACATCCTTCCGCGAGAAGCGCGCTCCCCGCTTCGAAGGACGATAAGAGGTTAAACCATGCGCCGTCTTCCCTGGATTCTCATTCTCGCGACTTTGGCTATCGTGATCGCCTTGTTCATGGGCCGCGACCCGGAACATGCTCAAAAGTTGTCCGAAATGTATCGGGACGCTGCATTCACCGGCGAGGCCCGGGAGATGGTTCTCATGCTGCTCGCCCTCGGGATCGGCGGCTTCATCGTTTACCTCACCATGACTCGGCGCTGAGCAACCGCGCGTTCCCCTTTGTTCACGGGGCGTTCAACTGTATCACCTTACCTCTGGCGTGAAATGCCCGGTTCTCGGGCGAGGGAAGGTCCGCGTACCGTGCACCACATGAAACGTGCTATCGTTTTTGCTGTTTTCGTCTTGACGGCTTTTGCCGGGACAATGTCGGCTGCTTCCGCCCAGCAGCGGCTCGCGCTGGTGATCGGCCAGAGCGCCTATGACGGGCGCGTGCTTGCCACCGCCGCCAACGATGCGGGCTTGATTGCGCAGACGCTCACCAGCGCCGGGTTCGAAGTCGTTCAGGGGCGGGATCTCAACGCCAACGATCTGCGCAGCGTCGTGCGCGATTTCCTGGATAAGGCCCAGACGCTCGAGAGCGACGGCGCCGTGATGGTCTATCTCTCGGGTTACGGCATTCAGCTCGAAGGCGAGAACTACCTCCTGCCGGTCGACGCTCGCATTCAGCGCGATGTGGACGTGCCCATTGAGGGCTTTCGCCTGTCGGATCTGGTCCGGTCCCTGGAACGCACTCCGGCGCAGGTCCGCATCGTCGTGGCAGACATGGCGCGCGATTATGCAATGCCTGCGGGAAGCGAGCCCATCGCCCGCGGTCTTGCCCTCGTGGAGCCGCCGTCCGGCTTCCTGATCGCGTTCTCCTCGGCTCCGAACATCACGACCGGCGATGCACCCGGACCTTACGGTCATTATGCGACCGCTCTCGCCGAGACGATCCGCCAGCCGGGCGTGCCGGTGGATGAGGTGTTCAACCGCGTTCGCCTGCGTACGCACGAGACGACCAAGGGATTGCAGACGCCTTGGCACATGGCCAATCTCGGCAATGCTCCCTTCGTGTTCTTCGAACCCACGGAATCGGCCTCTGCTGTCGCGCCTCCGGTTCGTCAGGTCCGTCGCATCGAGGATGTGCCTGCCGAGGAGGCCTACAACATCGCCGTCGAACGCGACACGATCCAGGATTATCAAGCCTTCCTGCGCCGCTATCCCGATCATCCCCTCTCCCGCCGTGTGTCGGCTCTGCTGGCCGCGCGCCGCGAGGCTGTCGTCTGGCGTCAAACCGTTCGACGCAACACGAGCGAAGCCTACTGGACCTATCTGCGCCGCTATCCGAACGGCCCTCACGCCGCCGATAGCCGGCGCAAGCTTGCGCGCCTTTCCGCCCCCGTCGCTCCGCCACCGGCCTTCGAGGAGATCGTCTATGAGGATCTGCCGCCTCCGCTTCCGGGCGTGGAGCGAATCGAGGTGGTCGAAGTGGTGACGATCATCCGCGATGCCCCGCCTCCGCCGCCCCCACCGATCTATCTGCTGCCGGATTACGAGGAGGATGTGGAATTCGTGGAGATCATTCGCGAACCGCCTCCGCCTCCGATCCTGGTCGGTGTGCTGCCGATCCCGGCTCCTTTCCCGGTGCCGCGCTATGCTCGCCCGCCGCGCTCGTACTACGAGCCCATCGCGCCTGTGACGCCGCGCGGGCCGGTTGCCATTCCGGTCGCCCGTCCGCCGATCCGCGAACCATTTGTCGGCCGTCCCAATGAACCCCGGCTACGCCCTCAGCGGCCCGATCCGGCGATCCCGCGCCAGCCCGGCCTGACGGCGCAGCCGGTGCCGATCTCCGTCCCGTCCCATCCTCCGGTTGTGAGCCCGCAAGCACCCGGTCCTCGGACGCAGCCGCCGCGACTGCCGAGCCGCCCGATGCCGCCGGTCACGGCCCCCGGGGCGCGCCCTCAATCTCCCGCGCCCGCTCGCCCTGAGCCGGGGCAGGTGAGACTGCCGCCGGATCGGCAGCCTACCGTTCGGCCACAGTCTGTCCAGCCCGCGCCAAGCGTGCAGAGACCGAGCGCGGATGGAGAGCGTCCTGCGCCGCGTTTCCAGCGTCCCGCGGCGGATCGGGATCCGCCGCCCAGCATGCGCCCGCAAAGGCCCGCTATGGGATTTGACGGTCCAGGTGCGCCGCGTGCGCGTCCCCCAGAAGAGAGCCGTCAGGCGGTTCCACGTCCTCAACGTCCCCGTATCGAGGAGGAGCGTCCCCGTCCGGTGAATCCTGCAGCGCAGCCCGCGCGGCCGAGCCCGTCGCCGGAGGCACGTCCGAGGTTCTCCTCGCCCGAAGCCCGACCGATGCAGCCGCGTCCGATGCCTCAGCCGATGCCGCAGCAGGCACGCCCCGCGATGCAGCCGCGTCCTGTGCCGGAGTTCAGGCCGTCGCCTCAGGCGAGGCCGCAGCCTATGGCTCCGGCGGCCCGATCCGCTCCGCAGCCGCAGCCGCAGCGGGCTTCCCCGCAGGCCCCCAACCAGCGCCCGCAATGTCCGCCTGGACGCCCTTGCAGGCCGGAATGAGCAAATAAAAAGCGCCGGAGCCTGAAAAGCTCCGGCGCTTTCACGTTCAGGGCTGAAAAGCCTTCGCTTACTTTTCGAGGCGCGCGATGAGGCTCGACGTGTCCCAGCGGTTGCCACCCATCTTCTGGATGTCGGCATAGAATTGATCGACCAGAGCCGTGACAGGCACGCTCGCGCCGCTCTTGCGGGCTTCGTTGAGGACGATGGAAAGATCCTTGCGCATCCAGTCCACGGCGAAGCCGAAATCGAACTTGCCCTGATTCATCGTCTTGCCGCGGTTTTCCATCTGCCAGGAGCCAGCGGCACCTTTCGAAATCACGTCGAGCACAGCCTCGATGTCGAGACCTGCACGCTTGCCGAAGTGGATGCCTTCCGCCAGGCCTTGGACAAGCCCTGCAATGCAGATCTGATTGATCATTTTGGTGAGTTGGCCCGCACCGGTTTCGCCCATGAGGCGGCAGGCGCGCGCGAAGCTCATGATCGCCGGCTCGGCTTTGGCATAGGCATCCGCATCGCCACCGCACATTACCGTCAGCACGCCATTCTCGGCTCCGGCCTGACCGCCGGAGACCGGCGCGTCGACGAAGGCGAAGCCTTTGGTCTTGGCGGCAGCATACAATTCGCGGGCCACTTCCGCCGAGGCGGTGGTGTGATCGACGAAGATGGCGCCTTTGTCCATGCCGTGGAACGCGCCATCCTCACCGATGGTGACTTGGCGCAGATCGTCGTCGTTGCCTACACAGGCGAACACGATCTCCTGGCCCTGCGCTGCCTCGCGCGGGGTCCGGGCGGCGCGGCCACCATTTTCGGATACCCATTTGTCGGCTTTTTCCGCCGTGCGATTATAGACCGTCACCTCATGGCCCTTGGCCGCGAGATGCCGCGCCATGGGATATCCCATCACGCCAAGACCCAGAAAGGCAACCTTCGCCATCGTCCGCTCCCATACTGTTCCTTTGGTTGTAGGAACAGTGAGGGCAGGGGTCAAACGAGTCTATTTGATATCGAAGGAAAAATACTTGGCGCGGATCCGGTCGTAAGTTCCGTCCGCTTTCACCTGCGCGATGGCGCGATTGAATCTTTCGCGCAGGGCTTCGTCGTCTTTACGAAGCCCGATGCCGTAAACTTCGCGGCGATAGGCCGGATCGGCGGGCGCATCGCCCAGCACATGGCAGCACTCGCCCTCGCGGCTCTGCAGGAATCTGGAAAGCAGGAGTTCGTCTCCGAACACGGCATCGAGGCGCCCCACGAGCAGATCGAGATTGGCCTCGTCGGCCTTGGCGTAGGGAGCTATCTCTGAGTTCGTATAGAAGGTTCTGAGATAGGTCTCGTGATCGCTGCGTTCTATGGTGCCGATCTTCTTTCCTGCCAGGGCCTGCGGGGTTACCTCTCCGCTCTTCATTTCCCTGGAGCCGATGAAGACGGCGGGGATGCGATAATAAGGATCGGAGAATGAGATCCTCTTCTGGCGTTTCTCCGTGATCTCCAGAGAGGACATGATCGCATCGTATTCGCGATTGATCAGGCCCTTGATGATCCCGTCCCATTCATGCTGGACGATCTCGCATGAGGATTCCATCACCTCGCAGAGACGCTTCAGAAGATCGACCTCGAAGCCCTGAAGTTCGTTGGTTGCCGGATCGATCTGGTTGAAGGGAGGATAGGCTCCCTCGATTGCGACGCGAATTGCAGGCTTCTGGATCGGCACCGTGTCCTGCGCAAAGGCTACAGGAGTTGCGAGGGCTGCCAGGAGGCTCGCAAGTAATAAGAGATTCCGCCCCGTAGCAAACGCGTTCACAGTTCTTCAGCCTGTTTGTTCAGTGCTGATATCACTTGAAAATCTTAAACAGTCAATTGTCCGAAAGCTCAGTATTATCACTGCTGAAATGTAGAGCGGTTACCCGCCTGTCATGCTCATGTGCCGTCCGACGGCGGGTCGGGCATGGTTGCGGTCAATGATGAAGTCATGCCCTTTGGGCTTGCGGGCAATGGCCTCGTTGATGGCCTGCACGAGCAATGCATTGTCCTGCGAGGCACGGACAGGCGCGCGCAGATCCGCTGCATCCTCCTGGCCCAGGCACATGAAGAGCTGGCCGGTGCAGGTCAGGCGCACCCGGTTGCAGCTCTCGCAGAAATTATGCGTCAGCGGCGTGATGAAGCCGAGCCTGCCGCCGGTTTCGGCCACCTGCACATAGCGTGCCGGGCCTCCGGTGCGGTCGGGAAGATCGTGCAGCGTGTAGCGCGCCTCGAGGCGCTGCCTCACGGTTGACAGCGGCAGATACTGGTCGACGCGCAGCCCGTCGATCTCGCCGAGCGGCATCACCTCGATCAGCGTCAGGTCCATGCCGCGCCCATGGGCCCAGTGCATGAGGCTCTCGATCTCGTCCTCGTTCACATCTTTCAGCGCGACGGCGTTGATCTTCACCTTCAGGCCGGCGGCCTGGGCGGCGTCCAGTCCCTGCAACACCTTGGACAGATCGCCCCAGCGGGTGATCCGGCGGAACTTGTCGGGATCGAGGGTATCGATGGAAACATTCACGCGCCTCACGCCGCAGGCGGCCAGCTCCTGTGCGAAGCGCGCGAGCTGCGAGCCGTTGGTGGTGACGGTGAGCTCGTCGAGGGCGCCGGTGTCGAGGTGGCGTGAGAGCGAGCGGAACAGGCTCATGATGTCGCGGCGCACGAGGGGCTCTCCGCCGGTGATGCGCAGCTTGCGCACGCCCTGCTCGACGAAGGCGGTGCAGACCCGGTCGAGCTCTTCGAGGCTGAGCAGGTCGCGCTTGGGCAGGAAGGACATGTCCTCGGACATGCAATAGACGCAGCGGAAATCGCAGCGGTCGGTCACCGAAATGCGCAGATAAGTGATCGCGCGCCCAAACGGGTCCAGCAGGGGGGAGCCGGAGGAAGGCGTCGGAAACCTGATCGTTGATCCCTCCATCGGGGGCTGATCCTCGGTGGTTGCGTGCGAAGGGTTGGTTTAGACTTCATATGTAGAGAGCTTCAGTCAAACCTCAAAGCCGGGAAGAGGTCCTATTCATGACGACAGAGCGCTGGCCCACGGAACTGCGCCTTGCCAAGGACAGGCGCAGCCTGCGCATCGCATTCGACGACGGAGCAGCCTTCGACCTTCCGGCAGAGTATTTGCGCGTGACGAGTCCTTCGGCGGAAGTGCAGGGTCATGGCCCGTCCGAGCGCAAAACGGTGCCAGGCAAGAAAAGCGTAGAGATCATCGGCGTCGAGCCGGTCGGGAATTATGCCGTCAGGCTTGTCTTCGACGATCTGCACGATACGGGCATTTATGGCTGGAACTATCTCTACGAACTTGGGGCCGGTTACGAGGAGAAGTGGCAGGCCTATCTCGACGAGCTTGCATCCAAAGGTCTATCGCGCGAGGGACTGCGCTGAACGCAATGGAAAAAGGCCGGCATTTGCCGGCCTTCCATCATCTTAGCAGGGGTGCGTCTCAGCGCTGAACGATCACTCGCGCACCGACTTTGGCGCGGTTGTAGAGGTCGATCACGTCCTCGTTAGTCATGCGGATGCACCCTGAGGAGACGGCCTCGCCTATGGTCTCGGGCTCGTTCGATCCATGGATGCGATAGATCGTGCTGCCGATATACATGGCGCGGGCGCCGAGGGGATTGTCGGGGCCGCCTTTCATGTAGCGGGGCAGATCGGGACGGCGCTTGAGCATTGCGGCCGGGGGGCGCCAATCCGGCCATTCGCGCTTCATGGTAATCGTGTTCGAGCCGCCCCAGGTGAAGCCCGGGCGTCCTACGCCGACGCCATAGCGCAGGGCCTTGCCGTCGCCCATCACGTAGTAAAGGCGGCGCTCGGAGGTGGAAACCACAATAGTGCCGGGAGCATAGCGGCCGCTGAAGGACACGACTTCGCGCGGAACAGGCGATGCCTGGGCTCTCACGCTCTGGTCTTCAGCCTGATAGAGGGGCTGGCGGGTGAGGGGATCGATTGCCGTAAATGCCGCAGCCGGGGTCGCCAGAGCGACGAAGGCGCAGGCAAGACCGAAGAGGGGTGCGCGCGTGCGTCCCATAATTGCCTCGAAATGAACAAGTTTGGTGGCGGGTTTGTGATCGTTGAACGCATATGGCCGCGTTTCGGATCCGACCTTTATCAGGGATTTGCTATAAAATCCTAGCCCAGAGATGCCACCATTTCGCCACGTCGTAACCGAGCGGTTAAAGCCATGCTGCCGCAATTGCCGTTGAAAAAATCTTCGTGCCGTTCTCGACTTCGTGGCTTGACGCAGAGCCCATGACGCCATTAGAAGGCGCTGGTCAGGGCGCGTAGCTCAGCGGGAGAGCATTCGCTTCACACGCGAAGGGTCACAGGTTCAATCCCTGTCGCGCCCACCATTCCTTCCTGACAGTCCAGTTTCATGGGGTGCGTTCGCAAGAGTGGGCGCAAGGCGCATTCATGCGCTCAAGCCGCAATCGGCTTCATCAGCGCCTCGACCGCAGCGAACAGCTCATCGAAATGGTCGATTACGATATCCGGGTTCAGGCTCTGCACCGGCACGTCCGTGTAGCCGAAGGGAACGGCAATCGACGGAATTCCGGCATTCTGCGCGGTTACGATGTCAGTGCGTGAATCCCCGACCATCACCGCCCGGGACGGATCGCCCCCAGCCCGCGCGATCGTCAGGGTCAGGTGCCGCGGGTCGGGCTTGAAATAAGCAAAGGTGTCACGACCGCAATTGGCCGCGAAGCGATGGCTGATCCCAAGAGCGTCGAGCAACCTGACCGAGTGCTCCTCGATCTTGTTGGTGCAGACCGCGAGAATGAAACCGGCCGCTTCAAGCCGATCCAGCGCCTCGATCACCCCGGGAAAGAGTTGGGTCCTGATGCAGATATTCTCGCTGTAATGCACCATGAACTGCTTGAAGAGCGCATCGAGATGAGCGGGAGCCAGTTCCTTCCTCGCTGCTTCGAAGCCGCGTTCGATCAGGGCCCTTGCCCCCGCGCCGATCATGTCGCGCGCCTGTTCGACCGGCAGTGAGGCGAGGCCCTCCTGCTCCAGAATGACGTTGAGCGTCCCCACCAGATCGCCGGCCGTATCGGCCAGGGTGCCGTCAAGATCGAAGACGGCGATAGGCGGGGCGATTTGCGGGGTATGAATGACCATGAAGCTCGGGTACCTGCTGCTGCTCAAATCAAGGGAATCAAGCGGAGGGGATGATATGGTGCTCCCGGTTGATTCGTTCTTAACCGTAATGGAGTGATGAATGCGGCTTTTTGGTTACGCTGCGTTTGTATCGACGGCCTTGGCCTTTGTGGGCATGTCGGGTTCGGTCCTGGCGGCCTCGTACGATTTCGTGCCAGCGCCGCAAACGGACCTGAACCGTATTTATAGGATCGATCGCGTCACCGGCGAGGTCAGCTCCTGCCAGTACGGGCTGCAGGAGGGCACCATCGGTGTCACCCTCTGCTTCAGCCCCGGCGAAGGGGCGGGCCCCCAGCAGCCTGGGGAATACGGGCTCGTCGCATCCCGTCACGAGCGTGAGGGCGGCGTGTTTCGGGTCAATTTCCGTACCGGCGACATGAGCATCTGCTACGTATTCGACCAGCAGGTCGTCTGCACGCCGCAGGCGAGGCCCTCGACGTCCGCGTCCACGATCGTCCCTGAGGCTGCGACACCGGGTGCGGGCTCGGGAACGGGGGCCTCCCCCCAGCGTCCATAACCCTGGCTTGGAGCTTTCTGCCCTGGCGCGGCGTGTGGAAAAGTGGATCCCGTTTTCACGCTCAACGCTGCGCTACCCTAGAAAGGGCATCCAATGGATCCCAAAACGGTTTCCATTTCGGGCTCGATGCCCGGACGAATATGAAACCATCTTTCTTTTCAACATCCCTACATGCTAGAGGCGGGCTGCGACCTGCCTTTCGGTTGGGGCGACATTTTAGAGGTCCTCAGTGAGCGACAATCTCAAGCGTGCAGCGGCCGAAAGGGCAGCCCAACTCGTAACCGACGGCATGAGGCTTGGCCTCGGCACCGGTTCGACGGCGGCGCATTTCGTGGCTGTCATCGGCGAGCGCGTGCGCGGCGGCCTGAAGGTCGTGGGCGTGCCGACCTCCGAGGCGACCCGCGAGCAGGCCCAACGCGAGGGGATCCCGCTCGCGACCCTCGACGAAATGCCGGAACTCGACCTGACGGTCGACGGCGCCGACGAACTCGATGACGACCTGCGCCTTGTGAAAGGCGGCGGCGGCGCATTGCTGCGTGAGAAGATCGTTGCATCGGCCAGCGCGCGCATGGTCGTGATTGCGGACGGCTCTAAGCGCGTCGCGAAGCTCGGCAAGTTTCCGCTGCCCATCGAAGTCGTCCCCTTCGGGCTCACGGCGACAGAGCGGGCTATCGGTAAGTTGCTGGAAAGCCTCAGCATGAAGGGCGAGCTGCGCCTGCGCCGCGCTGCCGATGGGGCGCCATATGTCACCGATGGCGGTCACTTCATTCTCGATGCCCATCTCGGGCGCATCGACAAACCTAACGTTCTCGCCTCGACGCTCAACAATATTCCCGGGGTCGTCGAGCACGGTCTCTTTATCGGCCTCGCTTCCGGCGCGATCCTCGCGACCGGGGAGGGGCTTGTCGAACTCGGTCAGCTCTGACCTCAGCCTTTCACGATTGGAGTCCCTTCTATGATCCGTTCCGCTTCACGCCTAGCTGCGACCTCCGTCGCGCTGTTCATGCTGGCAAGCCCTGTCTTCGCGCAGGCACAGCCGAGCGCCGGCCATCTGGCCGCCGCGCGCGAAGTTGCCATCAGCTCCGGCATGACGGGCGCCTTCGACGCGCTGGTCGGGCCGCTTCTCAGCCGCCTGCAGCGGATGAGCGTCACGAGCCCTGAAATCCAGAAGGACCTGGACGCGGTCGTGACTGCGCTTCGCCCCGAGGTCGAGCAGAAGAAGCAGGAGCTGATCGATGCGACCGCGCGCGTGCTGGCTACGACCATGACCGAGGCGGAGCTGAACGAGGTCGCAACCTTCTATAAGTCGGCCGTGGGCCAGAAATACGTGCAGGTTCAGCCCGGCGTGCTCGACAACGTCGTGCGCGAGATGGATATCTGGTCGCAGCGGACTTCGGAGTTCATCATGTCCCGCGCCCGTGAGGAAATGGGCAAGCGCGGTCATTCGCTGAACTGATCGGCAAGGATCGACGGTAAGAATAAAGCCCGGTTCGCCGGGCTTTATTCTTTAGGAGTATCGCTCTTGTCGGAGCTTGGCCTGGCCTTAGCCTTCTTGTTCGTGACCCATTTGCCGCGATGACCTTCAAGGAGGCTTCCATGAGCGAAGACTGGGCGGTCGACGTCAAGAAATATGCTCCGAGCGCAGACGACAAAGCGATTGCAGGTATCGTGCGATATCTGGGAATTGCCCTTCAGAAGAGGGACTCGGCCCTGGTGTCCTTCTCCGACCGGGATGAGTTGATCAGAGTTCGCGACGGCTTCCTGAAGAAGAAGCTCGGCCTGACCGCCTCCGATGCCGAATTGGACAAGGCGATCGCGGCAGTCGGCGAGAAGCTGAAAGGCGATCGAAGCAAGAACCGGGTGACCGTTTACTATCTGCTCGCCGAACAATTCGGAAAGCTGGCCGCCTTCTCATCGTGAGAGGCCAGTTCCTGAGAAGCAAAAAGGCCCGGTCTCCCGGGCCTTTTCGTTGGGTTTAGTCCTCGACCGCCTTGAAGCGGCCCATTCCCTTCATGACGAAGGGGAGGACGAGGGCGATGAGCGCGATGGCGAGCAGCGTTGCCGAGATCGGGCTTTGCAGGAGCACCATTGGGTCGCCGAGGCTGATCGACAGGGCGCGCCGCAGCTGGCTCTCCGCGATAGGACCCAGGATGAGGCCCACTACCACCGGCGCGATGGGGAAGTCGAAGCGCCGCATGAGGAAGCCGAGGACACCGAACACCGTCAGCATGATGAGCTCCACCGGCGAGGGGTTAGCCGCGATGGTGCCGATGGTGGCGAAGACCAGGATGCCCGCATAGAGCCAGGGCTGCGGAATCGCGAGCAGGCGCACCCACAGGCCGACCAGAGGCAGATTCAGCACCAGCAGCATGGCGTTAGCGATGAAGAGGCTGGCGATCAGGCCCCAGACGAGGTTGGGCTGGTCGGCGAACAGCAGCGGGCCGGGATTGAGGCCGTATTGCTGGAAACCCGCCAGCAGCATTGCTGCGGTTGCCGAGGTAGGCAGGCCGAGGGTCAGAAGCGGCACGAGGGTGCCGGCTGCCGAGGCATTATTGGCAGCCTCAGGGCCTGCCACGCCTTCGATGGCGCCGTGGCCGAACTCCTCCGGATGCTTGGTCAGGCGCCTTTCGGTCGAGTAGGACAGGAATGTGGGGATCTCCGCACCGCCTGCCGGAAGGGCTCCGATGGGGAAGCCGAAGGCCGTGCCGCGCAGCCAGGGTTTCCAGGAGCGCTTCCAATCCTCCTTGGTCATCCAGAGGGAGCCGCGCACCGGCTCCAGCTTCTCCTCCTGGATGTGGCGGCGGGAGGCCACATAGAGAGCCTCGCCGATCGCAAAGAGGCCGACGGCCAGAGTCGTGACCTCGATATTATCGTAAAGCTCCGGAATGCCGAAGCTCAGGCGGGACTGGCCCGAGAGGATGTCGATGCCCACGAGCCCGAGCGTCAGGCCGATGAAAAGGCTCGTGAGACCACGGACCGGCGAGTCGCCGAAGGTGGCCGACACCGTGACGAAAGCCACGCACATGAGGGCGAAGTAATCCTCAGGCCCGAAGCTGACGGCAATATCCACCAGATACGGAGCCAGGAAGGTCAAGCCCAGGGTCGCGATGGTGCCTGCCACGAAGGACCCGATGGCGGAGGTCGCGAGCGCGGGTCCGCCGCGCCCGGCCTTGGCCATCTTGTTGCCTTCCAGAGCCGTCGCCATGGAGGCGCTCTCGCCCGGCGTGTTGATGAGGATCGCGGTGGTCGAGCCGCCATACATGCCGCCGTAATAGATGCCGGCGAACATGATGATGGAGCCTGCCGGATCGAGCTTGAAGGTGATCGGCAGGAGCAGCGCCACGGTCAAAGCCGGGCCAATGCCGGGCAGCACGCCGACAGCGGTGCCGAGGAGAACGCCGATGAGGGCGAACAGCAGATTCATCGGCTGGATTGCGACAGTCAGGCCGTTGGCGAGCGAGTAGAAGGCTTCCATGTCTGGCCTCAGAACAGTTTTTCAATCGGCCCTGCGGGCAGGGACAGGGTCAGGAGCTTTCCGAGGAGCAGATAAACGAGCACGGCGAGGCCGGCTCCGATCAGCAGGTCCACAAGGAAAGCGCGGCGGCCAAAGGCCGTCGAGGTTGCCGCGAACAGAATCGCGGTTCCGATCATGAAGCCCCAGCCGAGAGCGATGAAGGTGATGAGGATCGCAAGGCCGCTGAAGATCAGGACGATGGGCTTCCAATCCAGGCTCTCTCGCTCTGGCAGGTCGCCACGGAGGGCGGAGATGCCGTTGCCGATGGCAAGCAGAACGAGGCCGATGGAAACGACGATCGGCATGACCTTCGGACCGAGGTCGTAGGGGGAGAGAATCTGGAGCTTGCTCATGTCCCACCAGACGAGCCCGGCGAGAGCGAGAAGAAGGAGCGCGATGGCAAAGCCTGCCACGTCGATGCGCCGCTGCGAGTTTGTGCTCATGGGATGTCCTAAAAAGAAGCGCCGCGCTCCGGAAGAACGCGGCGCTTCCAATGGGATTTATCTTGAAAATTAAGACTTCACCAGACCTACGGCGGTCAGGACTTCCTTGGTACGGGCGATCTCGTCGTTGAGGATCTTCGTGAAGGCGTCACCCGACACGTAAGCATCCTCCCAACCCTTGGCCTTCAGGATTTCCTGCCATTCCTTGGACTTGGCCAGCTTGTCGACGGCTTCCGTCAGGGCTTTCTTCTGATCGGCGGAAATGCCGGGAGGAGCGACGACCGCGCGCCAGTTGGCGATCTCGAGGTCAATGCCCTGTTCCTTGATGGAAGGCACGTCCACATTCGCCGTCTTGGTCGCCGAGGTCAGGCCGATGAGGCGCAGCTTGCCGGCCTTCACCTGGCTCTCGAACTCGCCGTAGCCGGAAATGCCCGCCGTCACCTTGCCGCCGAGGATGGCCGCGAGGGCCTCACCGCCGCCGGAGAACGGGATGTAGTTGATCTTGGTCGGATCGGCGCCAGCAGCCTTGGCGAAGAGCGCCGCGGCGATGTGGTCGACGCCGCCTGCCGAGCCACCTGCCCAGGTGACCTTCGCCGGGTCCGCCTTGATAGCGGCAGCCAGGTCCTTGGCGTTCTTGATCGGAGAATCGGCGGGAACGACGATGGCTTCATATTCCGTCGTCAGGCGGGCGATGGGGGTGGTCTGATCGAGAGTGATCGGAGACTTGTTGGTGAGCAGCGCGCCCACCATCACATAGCCCATGACCATGAGCTGGTTGCCGTCGCCCTTGGAATTGTTGACCAGCTGGGCAATGCCGATGGAGCCGCCTGCGCCGGGTACGTTGGTGACCTGCACGCTCTTGGCGATTCCGGCCTGAGTGAAAGCCTGCTGCATGGAGCGGGCGGTCTGGTCCCAGCCTCCGCCCGGTGCCGCCGGGGCCATGATCTTCAGTTCCATCTGGGCTGCCGCCGATGTCACGAAGCCTGCAACGGCTGCCGCAGCAAGGGCGCCGCGCCATAGGCTTTTGCGGAATTGGCTCATTTATGTTTCCTCCATGAGACTTACGTCACGTCAGGACGTGGTGTCGCAGACCGTAATGGCGGTTTTCCCAAGGGGCAAGCGCTTGAGTTCTTTATCGCTGTTGAACCTTGGCGTAAGGGAGCTTCGAAAGATTTTAATCGAAGCTCAGTCCTTATGGCATCCTCCCTCCCCACCACGACCATCTCGCGGCAGCGCCTAGCCGAAGGATTCTGGCGCGCCGCCATGGTGAGCCTTGTCGTGATGCCCCTGGGAATGGCAATAGCCCACCGATCAAGTCCGCTCTTCATCGTCCTGAGCGCTGTTCTCTGTCTGCTCGCGGCAAGGCTGGAGGGCAGGGCCCGGTCTTTCTGGAGTGATGTTTCTTCGGCATTGACCGCGCCATTGGGAATTGCCGTTCTCGCTTTCTTCGGCTGGTGCCTCATCTCCATAGGGTGGAGCGAGTTCAAGATCGTCTCCATACGGGCCTTCGGTGAATTCTGGCTGCCGATTGCCGCCAGTGTCGTACTGGCACTGACCTTACCCCAGCGCCTGACGCCGCGGATGTTCGGTTTTCTGGTTGGAACCTTCACGCTCGCCGGGCTCATCATCATCGTCGAGCTCCAAACCGGCATGATCCTGCGCAAGACTCTGGGCGTGCGCTCCGATCCATACATCTTCAACCGGCCAGTCCTGACACTTCTCATGCTGGCCTTGCCCCTGACGGCCTGGTTGCTGAGCACGAAGAGGAACGGCGGGGTCTATGGCCTGCTGCTGCTCCTGTTTCTCGGGGCTGTGGCGATCCAGTCTGAAAGCGATGCCGCGGTGCTGGCTCTTGCCATCGTCTGCCTGGTCTTTCCGATCGCGTGGCTTGCCCCACGCCTGACCTTTGTTCTGGCGGTAGCTGCGTTCCTTGCGGCTGTGTCACTATCTCCCCTGATCGGAGCGCTCTCGGCAAAATTCATGACCCCCGAGATGCACCGGATGCTTGCCACCGGCCATTCCAAGGAGAGGGTGGAGCTGTGGCAGAGCTTCGGTGCCGTGGTCCGGGAAGAGCCGCTTCTGGGCACCGGCTTCGGCGTGAGCCCGCGCATGCCCGATACGAAGGTTGCCGCGAAAGTGCCGGTAGAGCATCAGCCGATGCTCAACATCGGGCATCCTCACAATGCTGTCCTGCAGATCTGGGTTGAGCTTGGGGCCGTAGGCGCTCTGCTCTTTCTCGTCATCGCCTTTCTGAGCTTACGGGCCATTTGGCATCTACCCCATTTGATCCGTAGCGCTTCCCTAGCACTGCTTGCTGGAATCGTACCGGTGTCCCTCGTGGGTCACGGGGCTTGGCAGGGGTGGTGGGCTGCATCTCTCGGCGCAGCCCTTATATGGATGCAGGCAGTCAGACGAATTCAAACGGAGACCACGCAATGACCCAGTTCGATGTCGACCTCTTTGTCATCGGAGCAGGGTCGGGCGGCGTGCGGGCCGCGCGCATCGCAGCCGGTTACGGCGCGAAGGTGATGGTCGCGGAGGAGTACCGGGTCGGCGGCACCTGCGTGATCCGGGGCTGCGTTCCCAAAAAGCTGATGGTCTATGCCAGCCGCTTCGCAGACGATTTTCACGATGCGGCGGGCTTCGGTTGGAATGTGGGCGAGCCGACCTTCGATTGGGCGACCCTGATCCGCAACAAGGACACGGAAATCGACCGGCTGGAAGGAATCTACCGGGCGAACCTCGAGAAGGCCGGCGTTGAAATCCTCAACAGCCGCGCCGTGATCGAGGATGCTCATACGGTCCACATCCTCAACACGGGCGCCCGCATCCGAGCCCGCTATATCCTCGTGGCGGTCGGGGCTCATCCGACCATGGATCCGCCTATCCCGGGCGGCGAACTCGGCATCACCTCCAACGAGGTCTTCCACCTCGAAACGCTGCCGAAGCGCATCATGGTGGTCGGTGGCGGCTACATCGCCGTGGAGTTCGCCGGCGTCTTCGCAGGCCTCGGCAGTCAGGTGACGCTGGTTCACCGAGGCGACAAGCTCCTGCGTGGCTTTGATGAGGATATCCGCGATGCGCTGGGCGAGGCCTATGCTCAGCGCGGGGTGAACCTGGCGCTTCAAAAAACCCTGGCGCGCCTCGACAAGACAGCGGACGGCATCGCCGCGACCCTCTCCGATGGCTCCGTCATGACCGTCGATCAGGTGCTCGTCGCGACAGGACGGCGTCCGAATACGAAGGGACTTGGTTTAGAGAAGGCCGGGGTCACGGTCGACGAGGTGGGGGCGATCCCGGTCGACGCCTACTCTCAGACGCTGACGCCCTCGATCTATGCGGTCGGCGACGTGACCAACCGGGCGAACCTCACGCCCATCGCTATTCGCGAGGGCCACGCCTTCGCCGACACGGTCTTCGGGGCTAAGCCCACCATCGTGGATCACGACCTGATACCCACGGCAGTGTTCTCCACGCCCGAGATCGGCGTGATCGGCTGCGGCGAGAATGCCGCCCGGACCATCTATGGAGATGTCGACGTCTACCGGACCACCTTCCGGCCCATGAAGGCGACCCTGTCGGGCGGTTCCGAGCGGGTTCTCATGAAGCTCATCGTCGACAAGGCCAGCGACAAGGTCGTCGGGGTCCATATCATGGGGCACGATGCGGGCGAGATGATCCAGCTCGCAGGCGTCGCCGTCACCATGGGGGCGACCAAGGCCGATTTCGACCGTACCGTGGCGGTCCATCCGACTGCCGCCGAAGAATTGGTGACCATGCGTACGCCGCTGGTGATGAAGAAGCCGGTGGCTGTCGGGTGATATTCAGTTCCAAAAGGACGCGGCCATTCGGCACTCGCCTTTTTGTTTATGTCGTGTATAGGTGCGCTTTCGTGCCGCTTGTTGCGGTGCACGAGAGGATACAAACGACACGGGAGTAAGTGTCATGACTGAGCGGTGGACGCCCGACAGCTGGAGAAACAAGCCGATCCAGCAGGTTCCGGCATTTCCGGACCAAGAGGCGCTTGAAAGCGTCGAGCAGCAGCTCGCAGGCTTTCCCCCGCTCGTTTTTGCAGGCGAGGCCCGCAAGCTGAAGCGCGATCTGGCGAAGGTGGCCAAGGGGGAGGCGTTCCTGCTCCAGGGCGGCGACTGCGCCGAGAGCTTCGCCGAGCATTCCGCCGACAATATCCGCGATTTTTTCCGCCTGTTCCTACAGATGGCCGTGGTGCTTACCTATGCGGGTGGTTCGCCCGTGGTGAAGATCGGCCGTGTGGCCGGCCAGTTCGCCAAGCCGCGTTCGGCCCCGACCGAAACCATCGACGGCGTGGAGCTTCCGAGCTATCGCGGCGACATCATCAGCGACATCGCTTTTACGCCCGAGGCCCGCACGCCCGATCCGCGCCGCCAGCTCATGGCCTATCGCCAGTCGGCCGCGACCCTGAACCTGATCCGCGCCTTCGCGACCGGCGGCTATGCGAATCTCGAGAACGCCCATCGCTGGATGCTGGGTTTCGTAAAGGATTCGCCGCAATCCTCGCGTTACAGCGAGCTGGCCGAGCGCATTACCGAGAGCCTCAACTTCATGCGGGCCATCGGCATCGATCCCGAGACGCATCCCGAGATGCGCTCGACGGATTTCTACACCAGCCACGAGGCTTTGCTCCTCGGCTACGAAGAAGCCATGACCCGCGTGGATTCCACCACCGGTGACTGGTACGCCACCTCCGGCCACATGGTCTGGATCGGCGACCGTACCCGCCAGCTCGATCATGCCCATGTGGAATACATGCGCGGCATCAAGAACCCGATCGGCCTCAAGTGCGGCCCGTCGCTCACGGCGGACAACCTCCTGAAGCTCATCGACACCCTCAACCCCGAGGACGAGGCGGGCCGTCTCACCCTGATCTGCCGCTTCGGCGCGGACAAGGTGGCCGATCACCTGCCGGCCCTGATCCGCGCGGTGCAGAAGGAAGGCCGCACGGTGGTGTGGTCATGCGATCCGATGCACGGCAACACGATCAAAGCCGCCTCCGGCTTCAAGACGCGTCCGTTCGAGCGTGTCATGGGCGAGGTGCGGGACTTCTTCGCCATCCATCAGGCCGAAGGCACTCATGCCGGCGGCATCCACTTGGAGATGACGGGCAAGAATGTGACGGAATGCACCGGCGGCGCCCGCGCACTCACCGATGCGGACCTCTCGGACCGCTACCATACCTATTGCGACCCGCGCCTCAATGCGGAGCAGGCACTGGAGATCGCGTTCCTGACTTCAGAGTTGATCAAGCGCGAGCGTCAATCTAGGGAACGGCCCGCTGCCCTGGCTGCTGAGTAAAGGTTCGAAGAACAAAGAAAAGGGGCGCATCAAGCGCCCCTTTTGCTTTACGCATACGCAACTCTACTCGTATTGGGGCTTAGCTCAGCCAGCCCATGAAGAAGAGAATAAGAATGATCGGCAGCGGAATGCCGATGAGCCAAAGCAGGCCACCTTTCAACATGTCAGTCTCCCATATATTTCGTGCTGGGACAACGAACTGGACTATTACGGGTTCCAACAAAGCTTGAGTTGAAAGAGCTCCATGGTCCCGACTGCGTCTCTGCTTATGAAAGGGATAGGGAAAGCGCGCGGGAATCATTGCTGCGCACCCGACAGCGCGCTAATTCTGCGGGTGCCATGGCTCAGAACATTCTCAAGATCGCTCTCGCACAGCTCAATCCCATCGTCGGAGACGTCGCCGGAAACGAGCAGAAGGCTCGCGACGCCCGTGCCGAGGCCGCTCGCCTCGGTGCCGACCTCATCATGTTTCCGGAGCAGTTCCTCGCGGCCTATCCCGCCGAGGACCTCGTGCTCAAACCCGCTTTCCAGGATGTGTGCCGCGCAGCCCTCGAACGTCTCGCCCACGAGACGGAAGATGGCGGCCCGGGCATGCTCATCGGGTTGCCGTGGCGGGAGGGGGACGACCTCTACAACGCCTATGCGCTCCTCGATAAAGGCCAGATCACCATACGCTACAAGGTGGATCTGCCGAACTATGACGTGTTCGACGAGAAGCGCAATTTCGACGCCGGTCCGCTGCCGGGCCCGGTGAATTTCCGAGGCATCCGCATCGGTATCCCGATCTGCGAGGATATCTGGACGGGAGACGTGGTGGAGTGCCTGGCCGAGACAGGCGCGGAGCTGCTGCTGGTCCCAAACGGCTCGCCGTATCATCGCGGCAAGACGGATGAGCGGTTCAACATTGCCACCTCTCGCGTGACGGAGAGCGGGCTGCCGCTCGTCTATCTCAATCTGGTCGGCGGGCAGGATGAGCTGGTCTTCGACGGCGCATCCTTCATCCTCAACGCGGATTGCTCGCTCGCGGGCCAGCTCCCGGCCTTCGAGGAAACCATCGCCCTGACCGTCTGGGAGAAGGGCGAGAACGGCTGGGTCTGCCGCGAGGCTCCCATGAACACGGTCGACGAGGGCAGGGAGGCAGATTACGCCGCCTGCGTGCTCGGCCTGCGCGACTACGTGGACAAGAACCGTTTCCCGGGCGTGGTGCTCGGCCTCTCCGGCGGCATCGACTCCGCCATCTGCGCCGCCATGGCGGTGGATGCGCTGGGCCCAGGCCGCGTGCATTGCGTGATGCTGCCCTATCGCTATACCTCCGGCGAGTCCTTGAAAGATGCCGAGGATTGCGCTCGCGCCCTCGGCGTACGCTACGACATCCTGCCCATCGCAGACCCCGTGGAAGGCTTCGAGGCAGCGCTGCAGCCGATCTTTCAGGGCAAGGAGCGCGACATCACGGAGGAGAACCTCCAGAGCCGTGCGCGCGGCACCATCCTCATGGCGATCTCGAACAAGTTCGGGGCCATGGTGCTGACCACCGGCAACAAGTCCGAAATGTCGGTGGGCTATGCCACGATCTACGGCGACATGAACGGCGGCTTCAATCCGATCAAGGACCTCTACAAGATGGAGGTCTTTTCCCTGTCGGCGCTCCGCAACCGGTGGAAGCCGAAGGGCGCGTTAGGACCGGACGGCATCGTGATCCCTGAAAACATCCTCACCAAGGCGCCGAGCGCCGAGTTGCGCGAAAACCAGAAGGATCAGGATTCCCTGCCTCCTTACGAGGATCTGGACGAGATCCTGCGCGGCCTCGTGGAGCAGGAGCTTCGCGTTTCCGAGATCGTCGCCAAGGGCTATGACCTCGAAGTGGTTAAGAAGGTGGAGCGTCTGCTCTACATCGCCGAGTACAAGCGTCGGCAATCGGCTCCCGGTGTGAAGGTCACTCGCAAGAACTTCGGCCGCGACCGCCGCTATCCCATCGTGAACCGCTTCCGGGACCAAGGGCTCGTCGCCCACCAGAAGGACGAGGCTTTGGAGCGTGCAATGGGCAAGCCGCGCACGGGCTCGCTGGATGTTTGATCTTTCCCTGCGCGCGGCCCCTTGCGCCGCCGCGCTCCCTTCGCCATAGGGTTGGCCCATGTCCAAGCCCATCGTACGTTTCGCCCCGTCTCCGACCGGGCACATCCATATCGGCAATACCCGCGTGGCCCTGCTCAATGCGCTTTTCGCGCGTCGGGAAGGTGGCACCTTCATCCTGCGCTTCGACGACACGGATCTGGCACGCTCGAAGCAGGAATATGCGGATTCCATCGAGACCGATCTCAAGTGGCTTGGCATCCCGCCGGATGTCACCGTGCGCCAGTCGGAGCGGTTCACGCTCTATGACGCGGCGGCCGAGCGGCTGAAGGCCATGGGGCGTCTCTATGCCTGCTACGAGACGCCAGAGGAGCTGGACTTCCGCCGCAAGCGTCAGCTCGCGCGGGGCCTTCCGCCGATCTATGATCGCGCCGCGCTGAAGCTCACGGATGAGGAGCGAGCGAAGCTGGAGGCTGAGGGACGCAAGCCCCATTGGCGCTTCCGCCTCGACCCGACGAACGTGGCGTGGAAGGACCTCGTGCGCGGCGATTGCCACGTGGATTGCAGCTCGCTCTCCGATCCCGTGCTGGTGCGCGAGGATGGAACCTATCTCTACACGCTGCCATCGGTGGTGGACGACATCGAACTCAAGATCACCCATGTGATCCGCGGCGAGGATCATGTCACCAACACGGCCGTGCAGATCCAGATTTTCGAGGCGCTCGGTGCGAGCATCCCGACCTTTGCCCATCACAGCCTTCTCATTACTGCAAGCGGCGAAGGGCTCTCCAAGCGCTTAGGGCATCTCTCCGTGAAGGGCCTGCGTGACGCGGGTCTGGAGCCGCAGGCGGTGGCGTCTCTTGCTGTGCTCGTCGGTTCGGCGGAGGCCGTTCGTCCGATTGCCGACCTGAACGATCTCGCCAAGCTCATCGACTTCTCCCACATCTCCCGCGCGCCCGCGAAGTTCGACGAGAGCGAGCTGGAGCATCTCAATGCGCGTCTCATTCATGAGATGCCCTACGAGACGGTTCGGGAGCGCCTCGTTGCGCTTGATGCGGCTCTTGGCGAGGCATTCTGGAATGCCGTGCGCGGCAATCTGACCAAAGTGCAGGATGTCGCCGAGTGGGCGAAGGTGGTGAGCGGTCCAGTGGCGCCGGTGATCGATGATCGCTCCTTCATCGACGCGGCCACCGAAGTTCTGCCTGAAGGGCCTTGGGATACCACGACCTGGAAAGCCTGGACCGAGGCGGTGAAGACAAAGACCGGGGTGAAGGGCAAGGCGCTGTTCATGCCGCTGCGCCTTGCGCTGACCGGTCTCGATCACGGCCCGGAGCTGGGCAACCTGCTGCCGCTGATCGGGCCTGAGCGTGCCAAGGCACGCTTGGCAGGGCAGGCGGCTTGAAACACGCCATTCATGGCCGGGATGTCCCGGCCATCTCTTTTCTGGAAACGCCAACCTCGTCCTGAAGGCTGCGCCTCAGGACGAGAGCTGAATGTGACATCGAGGTTGATTACGCCTTGATCTTGTAGCCCGTCCGGAAGATCCACCAGACGGCAGCGAGGCAGATCAGCATGAACAGGAATGTCATGCCGAGGCTGATGCCCACATCGACGTCCGACACACCGTAGAAACTCCAGCGGAAACCGCTCACCAGATAGACCACAGGGTTGAGCAGGGCGATCTTCTGCCAGAAGGGCGGAAGCATGTTGATGGAGTAGAAGCTGCCGCCGAGGAAGGCGAGCGGAGTCACGATCATCAGCGGGATCACCTGCAGCTTCTGGAAGCTGTCGGCCCACACGCCGATGATGAAGCCGAAGAGGCTGAAGGTGATGGCAGTGAGCAAAAGGAAGGCTACCATCCAGACCGGATGCTGAATGGAGAAATCCACGAAAAGCCGTGCCGTCACGAGAATGATGGTGCCGATGATCACCGACTTCGTGGCCGCCGCTCCCACATATCCGATCACTGTTTCGACTGCCGAAATCGGCGCGGAAAGGATCTCATAGATCGTGCCGGTGAATTTCGGCATGTAGATGCCGAAGGACGCATTGGAGATGCTCTCCGTCAGCAGCGAGAGCATGATGAGGCCCGGCACGATGAAGGCGCCGTAGCTCACGCCGTCGATATTGGCCATGCGCGAGCCGATGGCCGATCCGAACACGATGAAGTAGAGCGATGTCGATAGCACGGGCGAGGCGATGCTCTGCATGAGCGTGCGCCAGGTACGCTCCATCTCGAAGAGATAGATGGCCTTGATGCCGTAGATGTTCACGAGCGCCCCCTCACCAGGCTGACGAAGATGTCCTCCAGCGACGACTCGGAGGTGCGCAGATCCTTGAAATCGATGCCGTGCTCGTTGAGCCGTCGCAGCAGCGTGGCGATGCCCGTCTCATCGCTCTGCGTATCAAAGGTGTAGACGAGTTCCGTGCCGTCCGGGGAAAGCTGCAGGCTTTCGGATTGCAGGCCGGAGGGGAGCGCAGTGAGCGGGCTCTGCAGGTGCAGGGTCAATTGCTTCTTGCCCAGCTTCTGCATGAGCACGTGCTTGTCCTCGACCAGCACGATCTCGCCCTTGTTGATCACGCCGATCCGGTCCGCCATCTCCTCGGCTTCTTCGATGTAATGGGTGGTGAGGATGATGGTGACGCCATTCTCCCGGAGCTTGCGCACCATGTTCCACATGTCACGCCGCAGCTCCACGTCGACGCCCGCCGTCGGTTCGTCGAGGAAGAGGATGTTCGGCTCGTGCGAAAGCGCCTTGGCGATCATCACGCGCCGCTTCATGCCGCCGGAGAGCGCCATGATCTTCGTGTCCTTCTTCTCCCACAGGGAGAGGTCTTTCAGGATGCTCTCGATATAGGCGGGGTTCGCCGGCTTGCCGAAAAGGCCCCGGCTGAAATTCACCGTCGCCCATACGGTCTCGAAGGCATCGGTCGTGAGCTCCTGCGGGACGAGCCCGATCTTGGTGCGGGCAGGGCGATAGTCGCGGATGATGTCGTGCCCGTCCGCCGTCACCGTGCCGGTGCTCGGATTGACGATGCCACAGATGATGCTGATCAGCGTCGTCTTGCCCGCGCCGTTGGGGCCGAGAAGGGCGAAGATCTCGCCTCGGCGGATCTCCAGGTCGATTCTGCGCAGGGCTTGAAAGCCTGACGCATAGGTTTTGCTGAGACCTGCGACCGATATAATCGGGGCCGATGAGCCCGAGGCGTCAGGGATTCGCGAATGATCGAGCGGTTTCATGGGCGCCTGATAGCATGCTTGGAAAGGGCCTGAAATTCCCTCTCCCGAATGAGAACGGGCCCTGATGGGCCCGTTGCTGAGGAACGCTTTATCGGTCGCGTCAGTTCTGCGGGTTCGGCACCGGGATGAGGTTCGGTGCGATCACGCGGACGGTTTTCTTCTGGCCGTTTCCGACGACGACTTCCTGCTGGTTGCCTTCGTTCTGGCCGACGATCCGGGTGTTCTCGATGGATTGCGGGCCGATGCCGGAGGATTCCTTGCCGGCGGTCGGGGCGGAGGCGGCGCTCTCGGCCTGGGCCTTCTCTTCCTCGTCCGCCTTCTTGTCGGCAGCCTTGCGAGCCTGAACAGCCTTGGGGCGAGACAATTCCTCGGCCTTCTCGGCGGTCACGATCATATCGCCCTTGCGCTGCTCCAGCATGCTCTCGGCCTTGCGCAGCACGACCGCCCAGCTCTCGTCGGGCTTCTTGCAGGCGCAGCTCTCGTCGAAGGTCTTGCGGAACTTGAAGGCGTTGGCGAGGGACGTGTAGGCCCGGTTGCCGGAAAGGGAAACCGCGCGGGTGAGGCCATCATCGCCGCCGGGATAGGCGAAAGCGGTCGTTTCCGTGCCGGGGCAAAGGGCCTGGCACATCTCGTCCGCGCTCTGCCGGCCGCCGGGCGGGGTGGTGAGCGGGAAGAACGAGCCGTCGCAGGTCTTCACGCAGATCAAGCGGCCGCCGCCGAGAGAGGGCGATCCCTCATCGGCAATGATCGGCTGGCCTTCGGGGGCGATTTCCTGCTGTTGCTGACCACGCGGGGGGCCAAAAAGCGACTCGAAGAAACCGCGGGGCTGATCGGCGGAGCAGGTCTGCTGCACGGCGGCCTGAAGCTGGCGGCGGCGTCCCTCGACGGCTGCGGGATCGATGGATTGCTGCGCAAGGCGAGCATAGCCGGCCTCGAGCTGGCGGATCTGTCCGGCGATGGCGGGACATTCTGCCGGGGGAGGACCGGCAAAGAAACTCAAGGGGCCGCGCTCGCAGCCGATGGAGCTGTAATAGCGGACAAGGCGGTTGATCTCCGCCCGCTGGGCCTGCATCTGCCCGGTCGGCGCTCCGCCTCCGCTGCGCTCGAGATTCGCCAGTTCCGCACGAAAGCGCTGGCACTCGGCCGATTGGGCGAAGGCTGCCTGGCCGGCGGCGAGAAAGGCCGTCACGGCGAGGAGAGAGCGGAGAAAGAATGTCTTTGTCATCAAGCTGATCGCAGAACTCATGTCCGATAGGGCGCCATGGCCAGGGTGATCATGTGGCGCCGGAATGGGGCCCTATTGTGGTTACCGCCTCGCAGGCTTCCGGTGAAGCTGCGAGGCAGCAGATTGCATGTACCCCCATCCGGTCCTGGGAGCAAATAAGGTTGCGGCACTCTCGTCAAAAGCGGGCGGCATCCCCACATGGAGCGTAGCATTAGGAGACAACGAAGAATGCTTGCGCGAATCGTCCTGGCCCTTGCCCTCGTCATGGGAGGCACCCTCGGTGCCACGGCCCAGGAGCCGGACCTGATCTTCAAGAAGTCCACTGTCTGGCGGGCGCTCACCCCGGACGACAAGCTTGCCGTCTACGGGATCGACGATCCGCTGGTGGAGGGTGTCGCTTGTCACTACACGACCCCGGAACGGGGCGGCATCTCCGGCACGTTCGGCGTGGCGGAGGAGGTCTCCGACATCTCGCTGTCCTGCCGTCAGGTCGGCCCGGTGAAGTTCAAGCAGCGCTTCGGCCAGGGGGACGTGGTGTTCAGCGAACGGCGCTCGCTCATCTTCAAGAAGATGCAGATCGTCCGTGGCTGCGATGCGAAGCGCAATACGCTCGTCTACATGGTCTACTCGGACCGTCCCATCGAGGGATCGCCCAAGAATTCGACCTCGAGCGTGCCATTGATGCCCTGGGGCACGGAAGTTCCGCCGAAATGCGGGGAATGGCTGAACAAGTAGCGGCGGCTGATCAGGTTTCGTTCAGCAGCAGCCTTGCCGCTGTGACCCACATGATGAGTCCAATGGCCACATCAAGGATGCGCCATGTCACAGGCCGCGCGAAGAGCGGCTTGAGGAGACGCGCGCCATAGCCAAGCGAGAAGAAGAACGTGAACGAGGCCAGCATCGCTCCAAGGGCGAACAGGCCCCGGCTCTCCGAAAACTGCGTTGAGATTGAGCCGATGAGAACCACCGTGTCGAGATAGACATGCGGGTTGAGCCACGTGAAGGCCAGGCAGGTGAGCACCACGCGCTTCAGGCTCTCCGGCGCGGCTTCCGAAGGTTTCAGGGCTTCAGTCCGGAATGCGTCCCTGAAGCTGCGGGCGCCATATACGATGAGGAATGCGGCGCCGAAGTAACGTAGAACATCCTCGGCCCAGGGCAGGGTCGCGCTGATATGGGAAAAGCCGGAGACGCCGGCCAGGATCAACAGGGCATCCGAGAGGGCGCAAGCCAGGCAGACGGCCCAGACATGCTCGCCGCGCAAGCCCACCCGCAGAACAAAGGCATTCTGAGCGCCGATAGGGAGGATCAGGCTGAGGCCGAGGAGGAAGCCTGCAAGAAGAGGGGAGGTCATATCGATCGTCCAAGCGAAAGGTCGACCTTCCGTAAGCGGAGTCTTGAGATTAGGATAGTTAAAGAAACTATCCTCACATTAGAAAAACTTATCCATGTTCGACTATGAGCAACTGTCCGCCCTTGCTGCGGTGGTCCGGAGCGGCAGTTTCGAGCGCGCTGCGCAGCAGCTGAACGTGACACCTTCCGCAATCTCCCAGCGGATCAAGCTCCTGGAAGAAAGGGTCGGAACGGTTCTCGTCATTCGCGGTCAGCCTTGCTTGGCGACCGATGTCGGGCAGCGTCTGTGCCAACATCTGGAACAGGTGGCCCTTCTTGAGAACGCCATGCGGCAAAGCCTTCCGAGGCTTCAAGCCGACACCCGGCCCATGACCCTGCGCATTGCCGTGAACGCGGATAGTCTTGCCACATGGTTCATCCCGGCCATGGCGGAGACACAGGGGTTCCTCTTCGATCTGGTGGTGGACGATCAGGATTACAGCGCGGATTGGCTGCGGCGCGGGGAAGTCATGGCGGCCGTCACTTCGCATGGTACGCCGATCCAAGGGTGCAATTGCCGTCCCCTAGGCGCCTTGCGTTACGCAGCAACTGCAAGCCCAGGTTTTTGCGAGCGCTGGTTTCCCAACGGATTCAATCAGGAGAATGCGGCCCGCGCCCCGAGTCTGATCTTCAATCAGAAGGACAGGTTGCAGAATCTATGGCTGCAGAAGGTATTCGAGACGGAGATTCAGCCGCCGCAGCACTGGCTGCCCTCATCCCAAGCTTTCGTAGATGCCGCCCTTGCCGGGTTAGGGTGGGGAATGAATCCGGAGCTTCTGGTGAGAGAATACCTGCGGGCGGGGCGATTGGTGGCCCTCGATCCCCGCTTTCCCTTTGAGGTGCCTTTGTTCTGGCAGGAAAGCCGGATCGTGGGTCCGGTGATGGCCGACGTGACCCGGGCCGTCTTGAAAACAGCCCGGGCCATGCTGGCGCCGATGCCTGCCTCATCTTGAGGTAGGGCGGCTTAACGCTCTCAGTTCGAGCAGGTGATCGAGATCGGACGATCTTCCGGTGCTGCCATGGACACCTTCTGGATCGAGCCCGTCGTCTCGGCGTCAATCTGGCGGAACGATACTGCCTTGGCGTAGCCCTGAGCCTCGCACCAAGTATTGGCCACAACTTGGCCACAAGGCTGGTTTGAGATGAGGCATTCCGCGACGCCGTAACCATCGGCTGCGGGGACCAGGAAGGTCGCTTCGGACGATGAGGCTTGAGTGCCGCCGGGAAGCAGGGTGAGAGACGCTGCCCCAATGAACGCAGCAGTACTCAATCCGAGCATGGTGAATGCGCGGCGCATAGAAAACCTCATCAATTGAACTCGTGCTTTATTGTCACGGAACCCCGTGAATAAAGCTCTAACGGGTTTGGTAAAGACACGTTTCTTGCATGCCTGCAAATCAACTGTGCTAACCAGCATGGGAACCTTGACGCCTGCCAGCGGACGAGGCATTGATTGTTTCATGAACACGGCAACGATCCTCATTTCCGGGATTATTTGCGGCTAGCGACCCACGCTGGCTGGAGCCGTCTCGTTCTCATTCCAAGAATGAAACCAATCTCCGGCCTCGTGGCCTGATAGGGACTTGGTTTCATGGCGCCCCAGCTGAAACTCTACAACACGCTTACCCGGTCGAAGGACGCCTTCGTCCCGATCGATCCTACGGGTGTGCGCATGTATGTCTGCGGCCCCACGGTTTACGACTACGCCCATATCGGCAACGCCCGCCCCATCATCGTCTTCGACCTTCTGTTCCGTCTGTTGAGACATGTGTACGGCACGGAAAGCGTGACGTATGTGCGCAACATCACGGATGTGGACGACAAGATTAACGCCCGCGCCGCTCGCGATTACCCGGACCTGCCCCACAACGACGCCATCCGGGAAGTGACCCGGAAAACCGAGGAACAGTTCCACGCCGACATCCGCGCCCTCGGCGTCCTGATGCCGGAGGACGTGAACCTTCCCGGGCAGCGGCCGAGCTTCGTCGAGCCTAGGGCGACCGAGCATATCGACGAGATGCGCATGATCATCGAGCGTCTCATCGAGCGGGGGACCGCCTATGTGGCCGAGGAGCATGTGCTCTTCTCGGTGTCGGGCATGCAGAAGCTCTCCGGCGTGCCGCAATACGGCGCCTTCTCGAAGCGTTCCCTCGACGAGTTGCTTTCCGGCGCCCGCGTGGATGTGGCGCCCTACAAGCGCGACCCCATGGATTTCGTTCTCTGGAAGCCGTCCGGCCCGAACGATCCATCCTGGCCCTCGCCAGCAGGCATCAAGACACCGGGCCGTCCCGGCTGGCATATCGAGTGCTCCGCCATGTCGTGGAAGCACCTGATCCAGGCCTTCGAGAACCGTCTCACCTGCAGCGACCCGACCGAGCGCGAGATCTTCGACATCCACGGTGGCGGCATCGACCTCGTGTTCCCGCACCACGAGAACGAGATCGCGCAGAGCTGCTGCGCGTTCGACACGCCGCGGATGGCCAATGTCTGGATGCACAACGGCTTCCTGCAGGTGGAAGGCGAGAAGATGTCGAAGTCGCTCGGCAACTTCTTCACCATCCACGATCTGCTGAAAGACTGGCCGGGCGAGGTTTTGCGCTTCAACATGCTGCGCACCCATTACCGCCAGCCCATCGACTGGACGGCGAAGGGACTTGAGGAAAGCCAGAAGACCCTTGACCGTTGGTACGACCTTGCGGGCCATGGCGATGCTGCACGTCTCTCCGAGCAGGTCGTCGAGGCTCTCGCGGACGATCTCAACACGCCGAAGATGCTGGCCGAGCTCCATGCTTTGGACGGGCAGGGGGCACATGAGGAACTCGGTGCGAACCTGCGCGCCATGGGCTTTCTGGCCGAAGGGGCTGAGGCATGGAAGGCGCGTAAGCAAGCCTCGCTTTCCGTCGATCCCGCTGTGGTCGAAGGCTTGATCGCCGCCCGCAAAGAGGCGCGGGCATCGAAAAACTGGGCTGAGTCCGACCGCATTCGCGACGAACTCGCGGCGTTGAATGTCGTGGTGAAGGACAACAAGGACGGCACCACCACTTGGGAGGTTGCACGCTGATGGGACAGTCATTGCCGAAGCCTGGGCTTCGTCCCTTTCTTCCCGCCGACATGCCAGCGCTCGTCGAAATCTTTCAGGCGAGCATCGAAGAGTTGACGGGAGAGGATTACAGCGAGGCGCAGCAGGAAGCCTGGATGATGCAGGCCGACGATGCGGACTTTGCCCAGAAGCTGACGAAGGATCTCACGCTCATCGCGACGCTTGAAGGTTCCGCTGTCGGTTTCATTGCCTTGAAAGACAACGAGCTGATCGAGCTCTTCCATGTGCATCCCGCCGTGGCGGGGCAGGGGATCGGCACCATGCTCTATGACGCGGTGGAGAAGCTCGCCACCGCGCGCGGCGCGTCGCGCCTCGTGGCAGAGGTGAGCGACAACGCCCAGCCCTTCTTCCAGAAGCAGGGCTTCCAGCCGCAACGCCGCAACACCTTGTCTCTCGGAGACGAGTGGCTCGGCACCACCACCATGGAAAAGCGCCTCGCATCCGCCGAGGACAGGAAGTTGTCATCATGACCCGCGAGCGCGTCTATCTCTTCGACACGACCTTGCGCGACGGCGCGCAGACCACGGGCGTCGATTTCTCATTGGAAGACAAGCGCGCCGTTGCAGCGCTTCTCGACAAGCTCGGGATCGATTACGTCGAGGGCGGTTATCCGGGCGCTAACCCGCTCGACACCACCTTCTTCTCTGAAAAGCGTACGAAGAACGCCAAGTTCACGGCCTTCGGGATGACGAAGCGGGCAGGGCGCTCCGTCTCGAACGATCCCGGCGTCTCGGCGCTTCTCGACGCGCAGGCCGATGCGATCTGCTTTGTCGCGAAAGCCTGGGATTACCACGTGCGGGTGGCGCTCGAGACGACGCCTGAGGAGAACCTCGCCGGTATCCGCGACAGCGTCGAGGCCGCGCGCGCCAAGGGGCGTGAAGTAATCGTCGATTGCGAGCATTTCTTCGATGGCTACAAGGCCAATCCGGATTACGCGCTCTCCTGCGCGAGGACGGCCTATGAAGCCGGTGCGCGATGGGTCGTGCTCTGCGACACCAATGGCGGCACCCTGCCTCACGAGGTGACGGAGATCGTGACGTCCGTCACGAAGGTCGTGCCAGGTGCTCATCTCGGCGTTCACGCCCACGACGATTGCGGCTGCGCGGTTGCCAATTCGCTCGCCGCAGTCGAGGCAGGAGCCCGTCACATTCAAGGCACGCTCAACGGCCTCGGAGAACGCTGCGGCAACGCCAACCTCATCACGCTGATCGGTGCGTTGAAGCTGAAGGATGTTTACGCATCGCGTTTCGATCTCGGCGTGTCGGACGAGGCTTTGAGCGGGCTGACCCATGTGTCCAGGCAGGTGGACGAAGTCCTCAACCGCCAGCCCAACCGCCATGCTCCGTTCGTCGGCGCGAGCGCGTTCGCGACCAAGGCGGGCATCCATGCCTCAGCCGTGCTCAAGGACCCGCGCACCTACGAGCATGTGGAGCCGGATGTCGTCGGGAATGCGCGCAAGGTGCTGGTGTCGGATCAGGGTGGGCAGTCGAACATCCTCGCCGAGCTCAAGCGTTGCGGCTTCGAACTGGAGAAGGGCGATCCGCGCATCGCCCGCGTGCTCGACGAGGTGAAGCGCAAGGAAGCGGAAGGCTTCGCCTTCGAGGGAGCGGACGCTTCCTTCTACGTGCTGGTCAAGCGCATGCTGGGCGAGGTTCCTGCCTTCTTCGACGTAGAGCGCTTCTCGGTCAATGTGGAGCGCCGCTACAACGCCATGGGCGAGCTCGTCACGGCCTCGGAGGCCATCGTGAAGGTGCGCGTGGGCGATGAGGTTCTCATCTCCGCCGCCGAAGGCAACGGTCCCGTGAATGCGCTTGACGTGGCCTTGCGCAAGGACCTCGGCAAATATCAGAACCTGATCCAGGATCTGGAGCTGGTGGACTATAAGGTGCGCATCTATCAGGGCGGCTCGGACGCCGTGACGCGCGTGCTCATCGAATTCACCGACGCCACGGGCGAACGCTGGACCACCATCGGCGTGTCGGCCAACATCATCGACGCCTCGTTCCAGGCCCTGACGGATTCCATGATCTACAAGCTGCTGAAAGGCGGGGCGACGCTTTAAGCGTTTTATGCGGATCCAAACCGTCATTCTGACGGGCCACTGAAGGCTGCATCTCGAAGGAGCTTCCGGCATGTGCTGGGACTGCCTTCGGGACGGCACTGATGCGCGTTGTCAGAAAGAGGACGGCGCTTGACCGTCAATCAAGAGCGGCTTTCATCTCCATTATGAGACAACCCATGAGCATCTCACTTTTACTTCCCCTCTTGGGGATCGTTCTGGGCGGCATTTTCGTGGCCGCGCAGGCCCCCATCAATGCATCGCTGGCCCGGGCGCTGGGAGACCCTCTGTTGGCGGCAGGCGTTTCGTTCGGAGTCGGCTTCGTTCTGCTCGCCGTCATAGCCTTGCTTCGGGGTTCATGGCCCGCGGAGGGCGCAATGGCCGCTGCCCCGTGGTGGGCTTGGCTCGGTGGGGTTCTGGGAGCTTTCTATGTAGCCATCGTCATCTGGGGAGTGCCGCAACTGGGCGCCATGAGCACTGTGGCCGCGCTGATCTTCGGCCAGGTAGTTGCTGCTCTGCTCCTGGACGCCGTTGGAGGCTTTGGCCTGCCTGTGCAGGCGATTACCTGGCAAAGACTCATGGCAATCGCGTTTATCCTGGGCGGGCTCCTTCTGTCCCGCGCAGGATGAGTTCTCTTTTCAGAACTTGGACTCGATGAGATCCGCATTCTCGACGATGCCGACGCGGCGCGCCGCGTCCTGAAGCATCGGGATCACGTCCTCGACCTTTTCGGCCACGAGGTAGTTGAGCTCGAGGCCGGGACGGATGAAGCCCTGGTCGCGCATATGGGCGAAGAGGGTGAGCAGCGGCTTCCAGAAGCTCTTCGTGCTCAGCATGAGGATCGGCTTCGTGTGACGGCCGAGCTGGGCCCATGTCATCTGCTCTACGAGCTCCTCCAGCGTGCCGATGCCGCCCGGAAGAGCCACGAATGCATCGGCCTTTTCGAACATCAGGCGCTTGCGCGTGTGCATGTCCGGCACGACGATGGTTTCCTGCACCTCATCGAGGAGCTTCTCGCGGGATTTCAGAAAATCGGGAATGATGCCTGTGACATAACCGCCGTTATCGAGCGTTGCCTGGGCGACCGTGCCCATGAGGCCAACGTTGCCCCCACCATAGACGAGGCTGATTCCCTGCTCGGCCATGTAACGGCCTAATGCCGCCGCATTTTCAGCGAAAACGGGATCGTCTCCGAAGCCGGAGCCGCAATAAACACAGATTGATTTGATAGGCTTGAGTTCTGACATGGGCGTTCCGGGGAGGCGGGGAGCCTCCCGCGTTGAATCATAAAACATACAGATTCCCTTATATGGCCGTAGCCTTTTGAAAGATAAATGGTTTAAATGCATGAAAGTGCCGCGGTTGAGAAAAAGCAGCATGGCTCAGGCGACAGAAATCAAAGGAACCATTGCGATCCTCGGCGCAGCCGCCGCAGGCGTCGTCGCAGTTCTTGTCGGTGCCCTTTACTGGGCCTGGCCCAGCACCCCTGAAACCTCAAGCCAGACCCCTGCGCCTCAAGCCGCTCTTCAGCAGCCTGCTCCACAGCAGAAGCCCGCAGCCGGGACGCCAGCCAAGGCACCGGAACCCAAGGCCGCCGAGACCAAGCCGTCCGAGCCTTCCATCGTGCCATCCTTCGATCTGGTTCGCGTGGAGCCCAATGGCGAGAGCGTGATCGCCGGGCGCGCGGCTCCCGGCGCGACCATCGAGCTGATGCGGGGCGATCACGTTCATGCCCGCGGCGTGGCCGATGCATCCGGCCTCTTCGCCATCGTGCCGCCGACCCTTCCGCCGGGTTCTCATCAGGTAGCACTGCAATCCATTGCTCCGGATGGCGTGCGCCAGCGTTCCCCCCAGACCGTAACGGTGGTGATCGACGCGGCCCAGAAGCGGCCCCTAGTGACCCTTACCACGCCGAACCAGCCGACGGTGGTTCTCTCCAATCCCGAGCCGCCTGAGCCGCAGGTCGCCCAGAAGGAGCCTGAGCCGCCGGCGAAGCCCGAGGAGCCCGCTCAGCCTGCGCCTCAGCCGCAGCAGCAGGCCAGCGCCAATCCTGAACCTCCTGCTCAGCAGCCCCCCGCTCAGCCCGCAACACGTCCCGAGATCAAGATAGTGAGCGTGGAAGCGGAGAGCGGGAAGCTGTTCGTGTCCGGGCTCTCGGCTCCGGGAGCGACGGTGCGCCTCTATCTCAATGAGACCCTCATCGCTCCAGGCGGCGCAGGGGGAGACGGCAAGGTCTCCTTCTCGATCGGCTCCGGCGTTCGTCCGGGCGATTACCGCATCAGGCTCGATGACGTGGACCCGGTTTCCGGGCAGGTGAAGTCCCGCGCCGAAGTCGGCTTCAACGTGCCGGAGCAGGTTGCCTCCGCGTTGCCTGAAGTCCCCGTCGCCTCGGCCACTCCCGATGTTTCCATCCAGGTGCAGTCTGCCGAGAAGCCCAACGTCGATGCTCAGATCGCCGCGGCGGGGGAGGCGGGAACGGTCGTCATTCCCAACATCAACACGGCCATCATCTCCAAGGGCGACAATCTCTGGCGGATCAGCCAGCGGATCTATGGCGCGGGCTACCGCTACACGGTGATCTACGGGGCGAACAAGGATCAGATCCGCAATCCTAACCTGATCTATCCTGGCCAAGTTTTCGTGCTGCCGACCGAGCAGGAACAGAAAACCAACTAAGTCTGGCTAGACCTGCGGGCATGGCAGGGTGAATTCCTGTGCTCGATCCCTTATATCGGGGTCCGATAGTACATTCGGATTCTCTGATCATGCCCCCCACCGCCTCGGTCCCCTCGACGAGCGCCACCGTGCGCAAAGCTAACGGCTTGGCCGAAACCTGGACGAAGCTCTGGCCCTATCTCTGGCCGCAAGGGCGGCCCGATCTCCAGCGCCGCGTTTTTCTGGCTTTCGGGCTCCTCCTCGTCGCCAAGGGCGTGACGATGGTGACGCCGTTCGCCTTCAAATGGGCGACGGATGCCCTCGTGGCGGTCACCAGCAGCGGCAATCAGGCCACGGAAGCGGCCGCCACCGCCGGATCGTGGCTGTGGAAGTCGCCGATCATTCTCACCATCATCTATGGCGTCACCCGGATCCTCATGGCGGTGCTGACCCAGGTGCGCGACGGCCTGTTCGCGAAGGTCGCCATGCATGCGGTGCGCAATCTCGCGCTCCAGGCCTTCGAGCATATGCATCGGCTGTCCCTGCGGTTTCATCTCGAGCGCAAGACCGGCGGCCTCACCCGTGTGCTTGAGCGTGGCCGCGAGGGCATCGAGGAATTGTCGCGCCTCGTGGTGCTGACGCTGGTGCCGACCATTCTCGAATTCGTGCTGGTTCTCGGCCTTCTCGCCTGGGAGTTTGACTGGACCTATTCCGCCGTCGTCTTCGGGATGGTGGTGGTCTATCTCGCCTATACCTACAAGGCGACGCAGTGGCGTATCTCGATCCGCAAGCAGATGAACGATTCCGACACGGACGCCAACACCAAGGCGGTCGACTCGCTGCTTAACTACGAGACGGTCAAGTATTTCGGGGCCGAGCAACGCGAAACCGCGCGTTACGACCGCTCCATGGAACGCTACGAAAAGGCTTCGACGCAGACTTACACCTCGCTTGCCGTGCTGAACGCAGGTCAGGCCGTGATCTTCTCCATCGGCATGGGCGTCGTGATGGTGCTCGCGGCGCGGGACATCATGGCAGGGCGCGTTTCCGTCGGCAGCTTCGTGCTCGTGAACGCCATGCTGGTACAGCTCTACATCCCCCTGAACTTCATGGGCATGCTCTATCGTGAGATCAAACAGGCGCTCATCGACATCGACGACATGTTCAACATCATCGAGCGCAACCCCGAGATTCAGGACAAGCCGGGGGCGAAGCCGCTTGAGGTCAAGCAGGCCGTCGTACGCTTCGAGGATGTGCACTTTTCCTACATTCCGGAGCGCCCAATCCTGAAGGGCGTGAGCTTCGAGGTGCCGGCCGGGCACACGGTCGCCATCGTCGGGCCTTCGGGCGCGGGCAAATCCACCATCTCGCGTCTCCTCTTCCGCTTCTACGAGCCCACGAGCGGGCGAATCCTCATCGATGGGCAGAACATCGCCGACGTGCAGCAGGGATCGCTCCGCAAGATCATCGGCATGGTCCCGCAGGATACCGTGCTGTTCAACGACACGATCGGCTACAACATCCAGTACGGCCGCTGGGACGCGTCCGAGGAGGAGGTGAGGGAAGCCGCTCGCCTTGCTCAGATCGACCGCTTCATCAAGCTCCTGCCGGAAGGCTACGACACGCCCGTCGGCGAGCGCGGCCTGAAGCTCTCAGGGGGCGAGAAGCAGCGCGTGGCCATTGCCCGCACCATCCTGAAGGCACCACCGATCCTGGTGCTCGACGAGGCCACATCGGCCCTCGATACCTTTACGGAAAAGGAGATCCAGGATGCCCTCGACCGGGTCAGCCGGGGCCGTACCACCCTCGTGATCGCCCACCGCCTGTCCACCGTGATCGGTGCCGACGAGATCATCGTGCTCGATCAGGGCCGCATCGTGGAGCGGGGCAATCATGCCAGCCTGCTGGCGCAGGGCGGGGTCTATTCGTCCATGTGGAATCGCCAGCGCGAGGCCGATCAGGCCCGCGAAACGCTCAAGCGCACGGAAGAGCAGGAACGGTCCGGGGAGAGCGTGGCAGGTTGACGGGAGCGCCGGCTCCTGCCATCCCCTCGCAAACTCAATAAGGTTTCAAGCGAATGACCGATATCCTGGAATCGATGCGCCGCATCTTCGTCCCGATCCACAAGGAGGGTTATCCCTTCATCCTGATCGCGCTGTTCGCGACCATCGTCCTGGCTTGGCTCTGGTCGCCCCTGGGCTGGATCGGGGCCATCCTCACCGTGTGGGTGTGCTACTTCTTCCGCGATCCGCCGCGCGTGACCCCCATGCGCGAGGGCCTCGTGATCTCCCCGGCGGACGGGCGGGTGAACCTCATCACCACGGCCGTTCCCCCGGCCGAGCTCAGCCTCCCCCCTGAGCCGATGACCCGCATCTCGGTCTTTATGAACGTGTTTGACTGCCACGTGAACCGCTCGCCGGTCACGGGCCGCATCGAGCAAATCCTTTATACGCCGGGCCTTTTCCTCAATGCCGAGCTCGACAAGGCGAGCGAGGACAACGAGCGCAATGCCCTGGTCATCGAGACAGCGGGCACCCGCATTGGCGTGGTGCAGATTGCCGGACTCGTGGCGCGCCGCATCGTCTCCTTCGTAAAGGTGGGAGATTCCCTGAGCACTGGCGAGCGCTTCGGCCTCATCCGCTTCGGCTCGCGCCTGGATATCTATGTGCCCATGAGCGCGCAGGTGCTGGTCGGCCTCGGCCAGACGGCTGTGGCCGGCGAGACGGTTCTGGCGGATCTCACCGCCAACGAGCCCGCCCGCCAGTATCGGGTCGGCTAACATCTTCGTCAGCGGAGGCCGGTTCCCGGCCTCCTTTGACCCTTTGGACGGAACTGTCCACAGCAGTTTGCGCTTCTCCCATCATCCGCTCACTGCTCAGCTCGGCTTGCCGGTCGGGCCCGCTCCTCCTAGGTTCATGTCATGAGTGACCTCTTCCCGCCCTTTGCTCCGGATCCGAACGAGCCGCGCAAGCGCCTCTTCAAGCCCGTTCCGGTTCGCGTCATCATCCCGAACATCATCACCCTGATTGCCCTGTGCCTCGGCCTCACGGCGATACGGCTGTCTTTCGAGGGGCGCTATGAGCCCGCCGTGGTCGCCATTGTCGTGGCCGCGCTGCTGGACGGGATCGACGGACGCATTGCGCGGATGCTGAAGGGCACCTCCCGCTTCGGCGCGGAACTCGATTCCCTGGCCGATTTCGTCAATTTCGGCGTTACTCCGGCGCTCATGCTCTACAGCTTCCTGCTGCACGAGCTGAAGGCGATCGGCTGGATTGCGGTACTGGTCTTCGCCATCGCCATGGTACTGCGCCTCGCCCGCTTCAACGTGATGCTCGACGATCCGAACCGGCCCGAATGGAAGAAGAACTTCTTCACCGGCATGCCGGCCCCGGCGGGGGCGCTCACCTCGATGCTGCCCCTCTACCTTTCGTTCCTGGGCTTCTCGATCGGCCCCGCCGCTGCTCCCATCGCGCTCGTCTATCTGCTGGGATTGGCCTTCCTGATGGTGTCCACCATTCCGGTTTATTCGGGCAAGACCATCGGATTGAGGGTGCCGCGCCAATGGGTTCTGCCGATCTTCGTCATCTCGGTGGCGCTGTTCGGGCTCCTGGCGAATTTCCCCTGGGAGATGCTGACAGCCATTACGGTTCTCTTCCTGGCCTCAATTCCGCTGAGCGTCCTGCGCTACCGTCAGCTCGAGCGCACGGAAGCTCAGGGAGCGGCTCCCGTTCCCCAGCCGGTTTCGCCATCGGAGAGCGAACCGCCTCCGGCAGCTTGATTCACGCGCGCTCGGTGCCATGTTGTGACCGGGCGTAGCCTTAGGCCTGAAAAGCAAGCAATAATCGTGCAGGGCTTAAGGATTGCCCTGAAGCGTGGAGATCAAAGTGGCGTCGTCTTCCGAGGTGTCGAATTCAAGCCTGCGTCCGAAGCTCGTGCTGGCTTCCGCCTCGCCCCGCAGGCTCGCCCTGCTGCAGCAGGGCGGCATAGAGCCCGATGCCCTTCTGCCCGCCGATGTGGACGAAACACCCTTGAAGAACGAGGGGCCCAAGGACCTCGCCAAGCGCCTCGCGCGCACCAAGGCGGAAGTGGCCCGCAAAACCGCACGCAACCGGGAGGACCTGAAGGACGCCTACATCCTCTCCGCCGATACGGTGGTGGTGGTCGGCAATCGTATCCTGCCGAAGGCCGAGGTGGTGGACGAGGCAGCAGGATGCCTACGCCTGCTCTCGGGGCGAGCGCATCGGGTCTATACTTCCATCTGTCTCGTCACTCCGAAGGATTCGATCCGTGAGCGGCTCGTGGAAACCCGCGTGCGCTTCAAGCGTCTCTCGCGGGAAGAGTTCGAGCGTTATCTCGCCTCCGGCGAATGGCGCGGCAAGGCGGGCGGCTATGCCATCCAGGGCCTCGCGGGCACCTTCGTGGTGAAGCTGGTCGGCTCCTACACCAACGTGGTGGGATTGCCGCTCTACGAATCCGTGGCACTGCTGGACGGGGAGGGTTATCCCGTGCGGTTCACCTGGCTCGACGCCGCCTGAACCCTGAAAAGGAGGCAAGGCATGGATCCAGCCAACGAGAACACGCCGAAAGCACCCGCTGGCAAATGCCCGATCTGCGGCAAGCCGACTGTCATGGAATACAAGCCCTTCTGCTCCAAGCGCTGTGCGGATGTGGACCTGAACCGTTGGCTGTCAGGAACCTACGCCATTCCCGCCGTCGACGACCCTGAGGATCGCGGCGAGGACGACCGGGAAGACACCGAATAACTTTTCTTATAAAATTTTCTCACGCGGCGGCTGGACAGGCGACAAAGGTCTGACTATACAACCGCCCACGACGCGCACGACAGAAGTCGCGCATCGGATGCCCAGGTAGCTCAGTTGGTAGAGCATGCGACTGAAAATCGCAGTGTCGGCGGTTCGACTCCGTCCCTGGGCACCACTTCTTCCCATCTCAGCGATAGATTACTTCGAGCGGCGAAATATCGAGCCTTGCCTCAGGCGGTTTCGGTAGATGGCCTCGCTTGAGCCAAGTCACCGAAGTAGGGCGCGAAGCCGGTGCTGAAGTGAGCTTTCTTGTTCAGCCCTAAAGCAAGTCTGCTTTTACTCCGTAGACTCATTGATCATGATTGTCCGAATGGCGCTCAGATGGTCGAACATGGCCTGCCGCGCTGCCTCCGGATTACGAGCGGCGATGGCATCGACGATGGCTAGATGCATGCGCCCCTGTTGAGCTGCATATTCCTTCTTGCGCGCCCGTCGGAAGGCAAGGTCGTGCTGCCGCTGCCAACGGGCGCGGCCGCGCACGGACGAGAGAACATCCAAAAAAGCGATCAGCAGCGGATTATTGGTGATCCGAGCGATGCCTTTGTGAAAGGCGTCATCTGCCTGTTCATAAGCCTGCCAGTCAGGTGCCTCACTGCTCTTCAGTGCATGACTGCGCAAGAACGTGATCTCCTCGGCAGAGGCATAGAGTGCCGCTGCGCCCGCGATCGGCGGCTCGATCAAAATTCGTGCGTCGAGCACATCGGCGGGTGAGGCCATCTCGGCCAGGACCGAGGGGCGGATCGGTTCATGAGCCGGGCGCGGCCCGACGAAGGTGCCTTGCCCCACATGCCGCCAGATCAGACCCTCCTTTTCGAGCACATCGAGCGCTGCCCGCAGGGTATCGCGGCTGCATCCGAGCTTGGGGGCCAGAACCCGCTCAGGCTCAAGCCTATCCTGCGGACCGTAGACGTTCTGCCTCAAATGGGCGCGCAGACGCTGTGTGGCATCATTCGTCGACAGGCGTACCCGAGCCATGACATCCAGACCAATTTTCAGACCAATTAGGTTCCGCCGTACGTATCAGACCTGGCTCTGTCAAGAAAGCCGTGCCGAGTTCCCCGGAGCAGAGGAGAGGTCTGATGCGAAACACGTTTGTCGAACGATTTTTTGATGATGCACCCGCCCAGGATGGCGCCGTCCGCGCCGGACGTCTCTTCGGCACCATTCTAGGGCTATCGATCTACCCCATGTTCGTCTGGATCGTAATCGACGGCCTCTTTCGGGTTCTGTGAACCATGACCCGCCTCAAGGCGAGAGCGGCTGGCTGAGCCAGCCGCGACAGCTCTTCAACGATCCACCAGGAACAGACAATGCGAAAGATCGATCCCTTCCTTCTACTGATCATGGGAGCCGTTGCCGTGGCCAGCGTCGCTCCAGCTCAGGGGACGGGCGCCGAGGTTCTCGACATTCTTGGGATCCTGGGGATCGCATTGCTGTTTTTCGTCCACGGCGCAGCCCTGCCACGTGAAACTGTGATCAATGGTCTGGTCCAATGGAGGCTGCATCTCTTCATCTTCGCCATCACATTCGTGGCGTTCCCAATCATCGTCATGCCGTTCGGCATCCTGCCGGCGGCTTGGATGCCAGCCGATCTGCTTCTCGGCTTTCTTTATCTGGCGGCGCTTCCATCCGCAGTCTCGTCATCGATTGCATTTACTGCGATGGCCAACGGCAACGTGCCGGCAGCCATCTGCAGTTCAGCTGCGTCGAACGTTTTTGGGCTGCTCCTGACGCCGGTTCTGCTGTCGCTGCTCACACGAACCTCGGTGGAAGGTGGGTTCGACCTGACCCAGGCCTTGGGCGACGTGATTCTCCAGCTCCTCGTCCCTTTCGCGGCGGGCCAGCTCGCTCGTCCCTGGCTGGCAGGCATCATGAGCCGGCATGAGCGGCGGATCGGCCAGCTGGATCAGGCGATCATCCTGCTGATCGTTTATACGGCGTTTTCGCAGACGGTCGTCGACGGCCTGTGGTCTTACCTCCCACCAGCGAGCGTTGTTTTGACGGTGATCCTGTGCCTGGTGCTGCTGCTAGCCGTTCTCGCCGTCACGACCTTCATCGCCCGTCGCTCCGGCTTCTCTCGTGGAGACGAGATAGCGGCGGTGTTCTGCGGCTCCAAGAAAAGTCTGGCATCAGGCCTGCCGCTCGCAAAGGTGCTGTTCGCGGCCGCCCCCGGCTTCGGCATGATCGTCCTTCCGATCATGTTCTATAACCAGATCCAGATTCTCGTAGGCGCGGTCCTCGCCCGCCGTTATGCGCGGAACGAGGCAATGCACATGGTCTCGCGTTAGAGGCCGCGCCTCACTTGATCGCGTCGAAGAGCGGGCCTGAGCACTGGACGACGAGGATCAGGAGCAGGATGCCGAAGAACCAGAGCCAGGAGCCGGATTTCTGCGGCTTCGCAGGTTGAGCGGCAGGAGCGGCTTGAGGCTTGAAGATCGGGACGGGCGGAGCGGGCAGGCGCTCGATCAGTTCTGCAGCCTCAGCCCGGACGCGGCCTTCCGTGCCGATGAAGCGAAAATGCACGGGGATGCCCCCGACGAAGCCAACCTCCGCCGGTTGAACCTCGGAATCGTGATGGACCCACCAATATTCCGTGCGGTCATTCATGCGGCATCCTCTCAGAATTTGCAGGCTAGCCCACCTTTTTTGCCAGCAGGTTGTACTGGAAATCCAGCCTCATTAAAGCGACCATACAAAAAGGGCACTGAAGGGGGATATGGATTGAACGTACTGGTGACTGGAGGCGCCGGCTATATCGGCGGCCATATGGTGCTGGCCCTGCGCGATGCGGGGTACAAGCCTGTGGTGTTCGATAATCTTTCGACCGGATTTCGCTGGTCCGTGCCGGAGGATGTTCCCCTCATCGTGGGCGATATCGGCGATTACGAGCTGATGCTCCAGACCCTGCGAGCCCATTCCATCGACGCGATCGTGCATTTCGCCGCCAAACTCGTCGTGCCTGAATCGGTACGCGATCCATTGGGTTATTACCTGAACAACACGGTCAAAAGTCGTTCCCTGCTGGCTGCCGCGGTGGCGGCGGGGATCAAGACTTTCGTCTTTTCCTCCACGGCGGCGGTTTATGGCAATGCATCCGACAAACCTCTTGCGGAGGACGCGCCATTGGCGCCCCTGTCGCCTTATGGAAGCTCCAAGCTGCTGACCGAGGTGATGCTGAGGGACGTGGCGGCGGCTCACGACATGCGCTTCGTGGTTCTGCGCTACTTCAACGTGGCAGGATCGGACCCTGCCATGCGGCATGGCCAATCCACAGTCAATGCAACCCATCTCATCAAGGTGGCGGTGCAGACGGCGCTCGGCATGCGCACCCACATGGAAGTCTACGGTACGGATTATCCGACGCCGGACGGCACCTGCATTCGTGACTACATCCACGTCAGCGATCTGATCTCGGCCCACATGCAGGCGCTCGAATATCTAGGCAAGGGCGGCGAGAGCCTCGTGGTGAATTGCGGCTACGGGCACGGCTATTCCGTCTCTGAGGTGATCGACACGGTCCGCAAGGTTTCAGGCCGTCCGCTCGAGGCACGCATCGGACCGCGGCGCGATGGCGATCCGATCACCATCGTGGCGGATTCAAGCCGCATCCGGTCCAAGCTCAAATGGGAGCCCCGGCACGACGATCTCGCCACCATCGTGGAGCACACCCTGCGCTGGGAAACCATGCTGCGGGAGCGGAACCTGAAGCTCTGACCGATTGGCTATGGACAACCCCGACGCGATAAGAACAGGTTAAGAACCTCTGCCTCATACAAAGGCCGCGGCCCGGCGATTCCGGGGCGCGCGAGGAGAGGGGAACGATCATGAATTCTGGCGCAACGAACGGAATCCTGCTGTTGAGCCGGGTTCTCCTTGCCATATGCTTCCTGCCCCCGGCCACGGCGCGGCTCAGCAACATTTCCGGATTTGCGGCGTCGCTCACCATGAAGGGCGTCCCCTATGGGGACATCGTGGCGACGGCCATCGTGGTCGTCGAGATCGTGGCACCGCTCGCCCTTATCCTTGGTCTCGCGCCCCGCATAAGCGCCTCCGTCCTGATCGCAGCGCTTGCGATCACCACCGGAGCCTTGCACCGCTTCTGGGAATATGGCGGCCTGACCCGTCAGGGAGAGCAGGCCGTATTCCTCGCCAATCTCGGTGTTCTCTCAGGTCTCCTGTTCTACCTGCTCGTGGGTCCGGGCGCCTGGAGCTGGCAGGGCTGGTGGAACGGCGCAGGTGCCAAGAAACCTGCCAAGAAAAAGCGCCAGACCCGTCCTCGTGCGGCCAAGCCGAAGCCCGCCCCTGTTCGCCCGATGGAGGATGACGAGGACGAATATGCGAATGCCGCATGATTGAGGCGTGCAAAGCCTCCATCCGTCCCTGGACGCGACTCGCTTTCGTCTGCAAGCTCCTGCCTTCATTAAGCCTCTAATCGACGCGATAAGGCGTGACCGCCACGGTTTCGCGGCCTCTCGCCTGGGCGGACATCTGTTGTTTATCGGGTTTGCAGTCGAGCCATGCTCAAGAAGTCTTTGCGTCGTGTTTCCGGTCTTGCCCTTCTGCTGGCGCTCACCTCGCCACTTGCGGCCCAACAACGGACGCCAGATCCGCTAACCCGCTTCCTCGACGGCATCTTCAAGCCTAACCAAGGGCAGGGCGCTCCTGCGGCTCAGCCCCAGGTTACGGAACCCGCAGCGCCTGCGGTCGAGGAGCCTCCGAAGCCTGCCGCAAAGCCCAAGACCGCAGCTCCGAAGCCGAAGGCTCCCCCTCGTCAACAGGCCGCGGAGCCCAAGCCTCAACCTGAGGCGCAGCCCTCGAAGACGCTTGCCGCGCCTAAGCCCGCTCCCGCCAAGCCTGAAGTGAAGCAGGCCGCGCCTGCCCCCGCTGTGTCCTCTCCTGAGCCGGAGCCTGCTTCCAAACCGGCTCCCGCGAAGGTGGCCGAGCCGCCCAAGCCTGCCCGGTCGACCCCGGCTCAGGCCGCGCCGACGCCCACGCCCATCGCGGCTGCGACAGCTGCGGCCACGCCGGTTTCGCCGCCAAATCCCTCATCTCCGGCGGCGGCTCTTGAGCGGGTGAACGCCTATTTCAACGCCATGGACACGCTGTCCGCCTACTTCGTGCAGAAGAACCCCAATGGTCAGCAGGTTGAGGGTACGCTTTCCGTCCGGCGTCCGGGGCAACTGCATTTCGCCTATGCGCCGCCCAGCACGCTGGAAGTCGTGTCCGATGGGCGCAACGTGGCGATCCGCGACAAGAAGCTCGGCACCAACGATGTCTATCCCGTAGGCCAGACGCCCCTGAAATTCCTGGTGCAGGACAATGTGGATCTGGCGCGGGACACCAAGGTCCGCGACGTGCAGATTGCCCGCGACGGCATGATCACGGTGAGTTTCGACGACAGCGCAACGCTCGGCGGCACCTCCAAGATCACCCTGCGCTTCGACAGCCGCGCCAACGCCCTGAAGCAATGGACCATCGTGGATGCCCAGGGCTACGAGACCACCGTGGTCCTCTCGGGTCTCAACGTCGTGCAGCGCAAGAACGCCAGCGCGGGCAACTGATCCCGTGGAAAGGCTTAAACTTTCTTAGGTTGAGGCCTAGCCTGCTTGCGGATTCAGTCTAGAACTCGGCGGAAACCCGAACTCCTTGGCAGGTGAGCATGGTCGATCAAGCAGCCCTTCAGGCTTATGCCGGTTACGTCCTTCAGGATGCGACGATCCCGGAACTGCCGAACCATTACCGGGGCAAGGTGCGCGACAACTACGACCTGCCGGATGGGCGGCGCATCATCATCGCCTCCGACCGCATCAGCGCCTTCGACATCAATCTCGCGTCCATCCCGCTCAAAGGGCAGGTGCTCACGCAGACCGCGCGCTTCTGGTTCGAGAAGACGGCGGATATCTGCCCCAACCACATCATCGAATATCCCGATCCGAATGTGGCAATCTGCAAGAAGCTGACCATTCTGCCTGTCGAGATCGTAGTGCGCGATTACCTCGCCGGCACCACGGGCACCTCGATCCTCTCGCTCTACAAGCAGGGGCAGCGCGAGATGTACGGCATCACGCTCCCCAATGACATGCGGGACAATCAGAAGCTTCCCCAGACCATCATAACGCCTACCACGAAGGCCTTCGACGGCGGCCATGACGAGCCTCTGACGGCGAAGGAGATCGTGGAGCGCAATCTGCTCACTGCCGAGCAGTGGAAGACCGTGTCCGACTACGCCCTCGCGCTCTTCGCCAAGGGCCGCGAGATGGCGGCCGCGCGCGGCCTCATCCTCGTCGATACGAAGTATGAATTCGGCATCGACGAGAACGGCAAGATCATGATCGCCGATGAGATCCATACGCCGGACAGCAGCCGCTATTGGTTCGCGGAGAGCTATCCCGAGCGTTTCGAGAAGGGCGAGCGGCCTGAGAGCTTCGACAAGGATTTCGTGCGCAGCTGGGTGGTCGCCCGCTGCGATCCTTACAAGGATCCAATCCCGCAGATCCCCGCTGACGTGATCCTCGAGACCTCGAAGGTCTATATCGACGCTTTCGAGCGCATTACCGGGCAGAGCTTCTCACTGCCCGATGCCAACGTGCCTGTATTGGAGCGCATTCGGAAGAACCTGGCTCCGTATTTCTGAGCCAGGTTCTCCTTAGAGAAAATCTCTGACCACCTTCGCGACATCCCGCGCCCGCTCGATGGGCAGCATGTGCGTTTCGCCGTTGAACAGCTTGAGCTGCGCGCCGGCGATCAGGCGGGCTGTTTCCTCCATGGCCTCCACATCGAAGAACGGGTCGCGCGTGGCGCCGACGATGAGGGTAGGGGGCTGGATGGCCTGGAGCCATGACGGGTCCTTGCCAAAATCATCGCCTGCCACCGCGTGAAGACCGCGCACGATGATGGCGGGGTCGTTCATCGTCTCGTGAAGCCTCTCCCTTTCCTGCCGGAAGCGCAGGCGCAGCAGCCAGTTGAGCCAGGGGCGACGGAAGACGAGGCCGAACTCCTTCAGGAAGCCTTCGAAATCGCCCTGCCAGGCGCACTCGATCTGCCGGTCGACGCTGCGGCGGCCCTCAGACGAGAAGCGATGCGCGCTCACCATCAGGATCAGGCTTTTCACGAGAGCGGGATGATCCGCGGCAAGGCGTGCCGCCACGAAGCCGCCGAAGGAAATGCCCATCACGCTGGCAGGACCGGTCTCGTCCCGGAGGATCCGCTCCACGTCCTTCACAATCGTGTGGATGCTGTAGCCTGGAGGCGGCGAGGAATCGTAGCCCAGCACATAGATCGGACGGTGAGGCGGCAGGAGCCGCGCGATGCGCTTGGCGTCTCTTTGCGCGTGTGCGGGCGTCGGACGGCGCACGAAGGCCTGTCCACCGTTCAGGACGACGATGGGGTTGGAGCCTGAGCCAATCTTCACGAAAGGGATTCGGTTCAGGAAAGTGCCTGTTTCAAAACTCGTCATAGCAGAAAGCTGTCATTGCAAGCAGCCTGTCACGCCATGACGTGAGAGCAAACAGAGGGCTGCTTCGAACTTGCAAGGGAAACCTGCCGGAGTGGATCGCGCGCTGATGTGCGCAAACGCACGCCATCCATGCGGATGAAACGCTGAGAATGGCAGATTGTGGAGCCGACGGACGCTGGAAGGGCGGCGTCGGCTTGCGGCCCGGAATCCTGTCCTAAGGGCTTTACGTTACGTCGTCAATCTCTTTGCGTGTTCACCGGCACCGCAAAGGAGCGCTCGCCCTTGTGCCGGTCCCATGGCCATCGTCCCTCGATCTCGACTTCGAGAGAGAAGCTCAAGAACGTGCGGATGAGCACGATGCCGCCAAGGATGAGAAGGCTCTGGAGCGATGGCTCGATGGCGACCGTATTGATGATATCGGCGGCAACCAGGAACTCGAGGCCGGGCAGAATCGCGCGTCCGAGATTGGACCGGTAGAGATTGAAGGCATCCTCGCTCCGGCGCCCCTGTAAAACCTGCCAGAGGACGGCGATCGTCGCCCCCAGGGTGCCGAGCACGATGACGGCGATGCCGCCCACTTCAATCACGCGCGTCGTGAGCCGCAACGCCTGCTGGAACCAGTCGTCCATGGGCAATCCTTTGCGAGGAGCATGGACATTGATTCATAGGACAGAGAGCCAGGGGCACCAGGGGTAGGGAAAACCTCAGGTAAAACCGGGCTTGCTTGGAAGCCCAAGCCGCTTGAACATCATCACGACCGGGCAAAGGCCCGTGAACGATGCCTGCACGAGGTGGGCTCCGAGGATTCCGGTCAGCCAGAGCCAGTTGATATTGACGTAGACCGCGAGCAGGACGCTGACGATGATAAGTCCGCCGACGGTGAGAAGGATCGCGCGTTCGACAGTCATGGCGTGCCTCCAGTAGAGACGCAGCCATCATACATCAGGAAAGGCTGCCGATAAAGAAAAGGGCCGGCCAGCGGCCAGCCCCTTGTTTCCATCCATGATGCGCCCGTTCAGTAATACGAGACGCGTTGTTGATCCTGTTCGACATCCGGGAGAGACGTGCCCTGAAGCACCACCACCGGGGAGCCCGTTGGCACGCGGCTGTAGAGGTCGATGATGTCCTGATTGAACAGGCGGATGCAGCCCGAGGACACCGACTGGCCAATGGACCAGGGTTCGGTCGTACCGTGGATGCGGTACATGGTGTCTCTGCCGTTACTGTAGAGATAGAGCGCACGGGCGCCGAGGGGGTTGTCGAGGCCGCCAGCCATGCCGCCAGCCCATTTCGCGTTGCGCTCGGGTTCGCGCTTGATCATCGCGGCAGTCGGTGTCCAGTTCGGCCACATGGCCTTGCGGCCGATCACGGCGCGGCCGGACCACGCCATGCCTTCCTTGCCGACGCCGATTCCGTAGCGGATTGCGCGGCCGCCCTCGCGCACGAGGTAGAGGTAGCGAGCAGCCGTATCGACCACGATCGTGCCGGGTTCCTCGCGGCCATAATAGGCGACCTCACGGCGCAGGAAGCGCGGATCCACTTCGCTGATATCGGTTGCCGGAAGCGGATGCTTCTCGTCGGGGCGCGCGCCATACATGGCCATGTAGGCCGGATCGATACTGCGGATGGCTTGCTGCGGGGGCGGGGAAGTCACGCAGGCAGCCAACGCCAGCGGGAGGGCCAGGACGCAAAAGCGGATCGCGTTCCGCAACGAAGAGAAGCTTGGGGCCGGGAGAGCAAACATCAGTGGGGAGGCTCACAGTTTCTGGTTTTTGGCGTGTGCCGTCGGAACTTGGTCCGGTGGCATTACTCTTAAAGAGAGTTCATAGTTCCGGCAGTGTCCACAAGGTGTTAACGAGGTGGCGGAAATGTGGCTGTGTCCGATTGTGATCAAAAGGCCACAATCGTTTGATTGGATTGGATTTATTTCGCTTTAGTGGGTACAAGATCCTCACGAAGCCGTGATGAAGACACAGCTTCAACATCCAAAAGGTTTTGCAATGCAATCTCTCTCCATTTCCATGCTGACGGTCTGCGGAATTTCCGAATTGCCGGAGCAGAAGGAGAGGGCCGTCACGCATGTGCTCTCGATTCTCGATCCTGACCATCCCGATCCGGATGCCTTCAGCGCCTACGATCCGCACTACCGCACGATCTTGCGCTTCCACGACATCATCAATCCCATCGACGGCATGATCCTTCCGCAGCCTGAGCATGTGGAAGCGGTACTGCGTTTCGGAGATGATGTAGCGGCAGGCAAGGTCGAGCGCGCGGAAGGGCACCTTCTCGTCCATTGCCACATGGGCATCTCGCGCTCGACGGCGGCGATGGTAACGCTGATGACGCAGACGAATGTGGACGAGAACGAGGAGAGGTTGTTCGAGCGTCTTTTGGAGATCAGGCCTCAGGCTTGGCCCAACTCGCGTATGATCGCCTTTGCGGATGATATGCTGTCACGCAATGGACGCCTCGTCGATGCTCTGCGCCGCCACTATGGACGCCAGATCAGCCGCAAGCCGGAATTCGCGCAGTGGATGAAGGAACTCGGCCGCGGCCGCGAGGTGGAGATGGCGGTTTAAGCCTTGCCCAAAGCGCCGAACTTCGCGTCTGCCTTGGCGTGAACGGGCAACGGTTCCTCGCTCGCAAGCTCCTCGAGAATAGGACAATGCGGGCGTGAATCCCCACAGCAATTCTCGGCGAGATGCTTGAGGGTCGAAGCCATGTCCTGCAACTCGCGGATCTTGCGCTCGAGCACGGCGACATGATCGAGCGCAATCGTCTTCACGTCCTTGCTCGCGCGTTCGCGGTCGCGCCATAACGACACGAGATCGGCGATCTGCTCCACCGAGAAGCCGAGATCGCGAGCCCGCCGGATGAAGCGCAGCGTATGCACGTCGTGATCGGAATAGACCCGGTAGCCCGATTCCGTGCGGATGGTCTTCGGGATGAGCCCGATGGATTCGTAGTAGCGGATCATCTTGGCGGAGACGCCGGAGGCGGAGGCTGCCTGTCCGATATTCATGCCACACCTTCCACGGTTCGAGTTGTGGGAGCTGATTGCGGTTGGGATTGGACTGGCGCCTTGAAGCGGCGCAGCCGCAGCGCATTGCCCACCACGAAGACGCTAGAAAGCGCCATGGCGGCTGCCGCTACGATGGGCGAGAGCAGGGTGCCGTCGATGGGATAAAGCACGCCCGCCGCAACGGGGATCAGCACCACGTTATAGGCAAAGGCCCAGAACAGGTTCTGCTGGATATTGCGGATCGTCGCCTTCGAGAGCGCAATCGCATTCACGACACCGCGCACGTCGCCGGACATGAGCACCACATCGGCGCTTTCGATGGCGATGTCGGTGCCCGTGCCGATGGCGATGCCGATATCGGCTTCAGCCAGAGCGGGCGCATCGTTGATGCCGTCACCAACGAAGGCGATGTGACCGTGTGCCTGGCGCAGGCGCTTGACCACTTCCACCTTGCCCTCCGGCAACACTTCCGCCACCACCTCGTCGATGCCGATGCGCCGTGCAATGGCTTCCGCCGTCCTGCGGTTGTCTCCCGTGATCATGGCCACCTTCAGTCCGAGAGCGTGCAATGCGGCAATGGCTTCGGAGGTGGAATCCTTGATGGGATCGGCAACAGCGATGGTCGCTGCGAGCTTGCCGTCGATGGCGGCGTAGAGCGGGCTCTTGCCCTCCGCGCCGAGGCGCGCTGCCGTATCAGCAAAGGTGGTGACATCAAGCCCGAGCTTTTGCATGAAACGGTCCGCACCGACATCGACCTTGCGCCCTTCGATCACGGCGGAAACGCCGAAACCGGGGACGGCCTCGAAGCTGTCGGTTGCAGGCAGATCAATGCCCCGGCGCTCCGCAGCGGCGACGATGGCTTGTGCGATCGGGTGTTCGGAGCGCGCTTCGACGGCGGCGACGAGGCGCAGGGTTTCCATGTCGGAGAAGGCTTCCGACGTCACGAAATCCGTCAGGTCGGGGCGGCCCTGAGTGAGCGTGCCGGTCTTGTCGAATGCGACAACGCCGATCCCCTTCAGGCTCTGCAGCGCTTCGCCCTGGCGGAAGAGCACACCGAGTTCCGCGGCCCGTCCGGTGCCGACCATGATCGAGGTCGGCGTCGCCAATCCCATCGCGCAGGGACAGGCGATGATGAGCACGGCGACCGCATTCACAAGGGCGAACGTCGTCGCCGGTTCGGGGCCGAAGATCAGCCAGACGACGAAGGTCAGCGCCGCTGCGGCCATGACGGCGGGCACGAACCATGAGGTGATCCTGTCGACCATCGCCTGGATCGGCAGTTTCGAGCCCTGCGCCTGCTCGACCATGCGGATGATCTGCGAAAGCACTGTATCCGCACCGATGCGAGTGGCGCGGAATGTGAAGCTGCCGGTCTTGTTGATGGTGCCGCCGACCACCTCCGAAGCCTGCGCTTTCTGCACGGGCAGGGGCTCGCCGGTGATCATGGATTCGTCGACGAAAGAAGATCCTTCGACCACCTCGCCATCCACAGGCACCTTCTCTCCGGGGCGCACCTGCACGATATCGCCGATCTGCACCTGATCGAGGGGGATCTCCAGGGCTTCGCCATTGCGCATTATGCGCGCGGTTTTCGGAGCAAGGCCGATGAGGCGCTTGATCGCTTCCGATGTGCGCCCCTTCGCTTTGGCCTCCAGAAAGCGGCCGAGCAGGATCAGCGTCACGATAACGGCCGCCGCCTCGAAATAGACATTGATCATGCCGGCAGGAAGGAGATTGGGCAGGAAGGTCGCGACGACCGAATAGGCATAGGCCGCGCTCGTGCCGAGCACGACCAGAGAGTTCATGTCGGGCGCCCAACGAAGGAGGGCAGGAACGCCCTTCCTGAAGAAGCGAAGGCCTGGACCAAACAGCACGAGGGTGGTGAGCGCGAATTGCAGATACCAGCTGTTCTGGTGGCCGATATTGTTCATCACCCAGTCGTGGACCGGGGTGATGAAGTGCGAGCCCATCTCCACCACGAAGACAGGCAGGGTAAGGATAGCCGCAAGCGCGAACGAACGCCTCAGAGCCGCGATCTCGGCCTCCCTGGCCGCACGCTCACGATCCGTACGGTCGGCATCCTGGCGGATTTCCTTGGCCGCGTAGCCCGTCGCATCCACTGCCTGTATCAGCCGGCCGATCACGTCGGTGCCGCCGAAATAGCGCACCGAGGCGCGCTCAGTCGCGAGATTCACATTCGCTTCGGTCACCCCTGGAACGCGCTTGAGAGCCTTTTCCACCCGCGCCACGCAGGAGGCGCAGGTCATGCCCTGGATCGTGAGATCGACCTGGCTGTCCGAGGGCTCATAGCCGGCATTGCGGATCGCCTCCGTTACGGCCCGAGGATCGCCCTTGTCCGACGCGAAGGTGACATGCACACGCTCCGTCGCCAGGTTGACGTTGGCGGCCGTCACGCCCTCGACGGATTTTACAGCCTTCTCGACCCGCCCGACGCAGGATGCGCAACTCATTCCTTCGACGGAGATGTCGAAGCTGTTCTGAGTGGCGGAACGATTGGCGACCATGTTGAATCTCCTGATTCATGATATGGGGCCAATGTGTAATCCTTCCAATCATAGGAAGGTCAAGGGAGGGCTGCATTTGCCTCATGCCGGAACTCTGGCCGATGATGGGTCATTGATCCGACACGTTTGCGCCATAGGTCGCCAACCAGTCACTCCTTTGGCTATCGTTCCTACCTACATTCACCATCGTTCGAGCCGGTACTGACCTTTGAATCACAGCGATAAACAGGGGCGACCCTTCCGGATCCTCACCTATAACGTTCACCGCTGGCTGGGCACCGACAGAAAAGTTTCGCCGACGCGGATCGCCGAGGTCATCGCCTCCTGCGAGGCCGATATCGTCGCGCTCCAAGAAGTGCGTGTCGGCCGCACGCGTGCAGGGGAGATCGATCAAGCCGCAACCGTAGCGGACAGGCTTGGCATGGATCTCTACTTCCAGCCTACGATCCGCATTCTCGGCGAGCAATATGGTATCGCCGTTCTGTCCAAACACCCCGCCCGTCTGGTGAAATCCGGCCGCCTGCCGACGCAATCGACGAAGCCGTCCTTCGAGAAACGCAGCGCTCTATGGGTCTGCACGGAAATTGACGGACAAAAGGTCAATGTCATCAATGCCCATCTTTCCCTCCGCTCCGGCGAGCGGCGCACACAAGCCAACGCGCTCGTGGGAAGCGATTGGATAAGTCACCCTGAATGCGCGGATCCGGCGGTTCTTCTCGGCGATTTCAACGCGCCGCCGTATTCACGCTCCTACCGCATGATCGCCAACCGCTTGCAGGATGCGCAGCTTTCGAACTCTCACGGCGAGCCTCAGCCAACTTTCCATACTCGTGCCCCTGTGCTGCGCCTCGATCATGTCTTCGTCACCAAGTCGGTGGAGGTCGTGAATGCCGGGCCAGTGCGGAACCCTCTTACGCGGGTAGCCTCCGATCATTTCCCGCTGCTCGCGGAGTTGCGGGTCCGCAACCATCAGGTTTCTGAACGTACAAGCGAACCGGAACGAGAACTCCTCTCATCCGGCCATGATCCTGCCTTAAAATGAGATAACATAACTACAATTTGATATGGGCTGCCTTATAAACAAATGCATTGTTATGACGTTTTAAAATCGTAACTTTCCGTGGGGGCGCGGGAGTGGGGAAACGGAATATGAAGCTCTACTACAGCCCCGGTGCGTCTTCGCTTGCACCTCATATTGTGATCCATGAGGCCGGACTGGAAGTCGAGTTCGACAGGGTCGATCTGAATACACAAACGACCGCTTCAGGACTTCGCTTCTGCAAGGTCAATCCCAAGGGGAACGTGCCGGCGCTGGCCTTGCGGAACGGGGAAGTGCTGACTGAAGTGTCCGTGATTCTGGAATACCTCGCCGATCACGTCCCCGATCGCCGCCTCCTGCCGGCTCCAGGCTCGTTCGATCGCTACAGGGTTCAGGAATGGGTCGGCTTCATCGGCACCGAACTACACAAGGGGTTCGGCCCGCTCTGGGACAGGCTCATGCCGGATGCCGCGCGGCGGCTCGCGGTTCAGTGTCTTCAGCGCCAGCTGACCTATCTCGACAGGTGCCTCGACGGCCGATCCTACCTGATGGGCGATAAGTTCACGATCGCCGATGCCTATTGCTTCACCGTACTGAGTTGGGCTCGTTTCCATCGGCTTGACCTAGGGGATTATCCCGCCGTCCGGGCCTTCATGCACGAAGTCGCGAACCGGCCCATGGTCCGCAAAGCCATGGAGGCGGAAGGGTTGATGCAGGCGGCTTAAAAGCCACACGGAACCGGCGTGCTTCCGCTAAAGGCTTGGCACCTCTTGCGTTCCTCGAAGAGGGCCGCTAGGCACCCGTTGCCATGCTTCCTTTATCCGTCTTCATCATCGCCAAGAATGAGGCCGACCGGATCGGCGCGACGATCCGCGCCGTCCGCGACCTGACGGACGATCTGGTGGTGATCGATTCCGGCTCGACGGACGGAACTCAGGCTGTGGCGGAAGAGCTGGGTGCCCGGGTGATCTTCAACCCCTGGCCAGGATATGGCCCGCAGAAACGTTTCGGCGAAGATCAGTGCCGCCACGAATGGATACTCAACCTGGACGCGGACGAAGAGCTCTCGCCAGCCCTGTGTGAGGAGATCAAGGCACTTTTCGCCAACGGAGAGCCCCCAAGACAGGCCTATGGCATCCGCATCGCGGAAACCTACCCCGGCGAGGCCGCGCCGCATCCTCTGGCCTATCGCCTTTCGCCCGTTCGGCTCTACCGCAAGGATGCGGGGCGCTATTCGTCCTCCCTCGTTCACGACCGGGTGGACCTGAAGCCCGGTACGTCGACAGGAACCCTCAAAGGTCTTGTCCACCACCGCTCCATCCGCTCACTCGGCGATCAGATCGCCAAGCTGAATCTCTATACGGATCAGCTTGCTCATGACCTCGAGGTGAGGGGGGTCTCCATTCCTACGTGGCGTGTTTATTTCGAGTTCCCGGCAGCCTTCATCAAAGCCTATTTCGGGCGCCTGCATTTCCTGCGGGGCACCTACGGCTTCCTGATCGCCATGAACTACGCCATCTGGCGGCATCTTCGTCTGGCGAAGCACTACGAGAAGAAGCGCGTCAACGCCTTGGCGAAGGCGAACAAGGCCAAGGGAGCCTGAACGCCTTCGCGGCTATCCGCTTAAACTGCGGCGGTCACCTGGATTTCCAGCGCATAATCCGGATTCGCGAGCTTGGCCTGGACAGTGGCTCGCGCAGGCGTATGGCCCGGCACGACCCAAGCGTCCCACACGGCGTTCATCTCGTCATAGGAGGCCATGTCCGTCAGCCAGATCGTGGCCTGCAAGAGCTTGGACTTGTCGCTGCCGATTTCCGTCAGGGATTGTTCGATCTGCGCCAGCACGTCCCGGGTCTGTTCGGTCACCGACTGTCCCACGCTGGTCTCGGGCACATATCCGGAGAAATAGGCGGTATTCCCATGAATCACGAGATCGCTGTAACGGGCGGCAACGCCAATCCGCTTGATATCTGCCATGTCGGGGCTCCTTTGGTTTTGCTGAGGGCAGCCTCCTAGCATGCAGGGGCAGGGCAGCCCAGGTTCAAGAGCCGGCTTTGCCTCTGTCCAAGTTACTTTTTGGCCTTGACGAAGGACGGCTGTTCGCGTCTATTGCGCCACCTGCGAGGCAGGGTTTCAGAACCCTGGATTATCGCGAACGGAGACGTGGCCGAGAGGCTGAAGGCACTCGTTTGCTAAATGAGCATACCCCAAAAGGGTATCGAGGGTTCGAATCCCTCCGTCTCCGCCATTTCCCTTCCCAAGTATTTGAACATGCAAGGTTTATTGGCTTCGCTTCATGTGATGCCATCTTCCGGGCGGGCGTAGACCGGCTTCAGGAATTATACTGTCATGGGGATCGGCCGAGATGTGTAGGCGGCCCATGTGATCGTAGCCGGTGTCACCTGAATTGGATCGGTGTGAGCCCCGTCTTGGAGAGCTGAGACCGAATGAGGGCTTTTGATCAGCGTCAATGTCGGGCCCCGGCAGCCAGGCCAGTATTCGCGATGTGCACCCTTGGATGCCGACACGCCCCACACGAACCAGACGTGGAGAACCGCCATGCCCAAGATGAAGGTTGCCATTTTCGTTGAGCCTGGGCGCATCGTCCTTGACGAGAAGCCGATCCCGGATGTGGGTCCGCTGGATGCCCTCTTGCGCATCACCACCACCACGATCTGCGGCACCGACGTTCATATCCTCAAGGGCGAGTACCCCGTAGCCCGAGGGCTCACGATCGGTCACGAACCTGTCGGTGTCATCGAGAAGCTCGGCTCCGCCGTGCAGGGCTACCGCGAGGGCCAGAGGGTGATCGCCGGCGCAATCACGCCTAGCGGGCACAGTGCGGCCTGTCTGTGCGGCTGCCACTCGCAGGATGGGGCGGGCACCAAACATGGCTGGAAGCCGCTCGGCGGGTGGCGGTTTGGCAATACCATCGATGGCTGCCAGGCAGAGTACGTGCTCGTTCCCGATGCCATGGCGAACCTTGCGCCCGTGCCGGACGGGCTGACCGATGAGCAGGTGCTCATGTGCCCCGACATCATGTCGACGGGTTTCTCGGGCGCAGAAAGCGGACGTATCCGCATCGGCGATACGGTTGCAGTGTTTGCGCAGGGGCCCATCGGGCTTTGCGCCACGGCCGGCGCGAGGCTGATGGGGGCCAGCACGATCATCGCCGTCGAGAGCGTGCCCGAACGCATGGAGGTGGCGCGCCGGATGGGTGCGGATCATGTGGTCGACTTTACGAAGGGCGATCCGGTCGAGGAGATCAGGCGCCTCACCGACGGGCGCGGCGTCGACGTATCCATCGAGGCGCTGGGGCGGCAGGAGACGTTTGAGGCGTCTCTGCGCGTGCTCCGTCCTGGCGGGACCCTGTCATCGCTCGGGGTGTATTCGGGCGATCTGAGGATCCCGCTCGATGGGTTCATGGCAGGGCTTGGCGATCACACCATTCGGACGACGCTCTGTCCGGGCGGCAAGGAGCGCATGCGGCGGCTCATGGAGGTGGTTGCATCCGGCCGGGTCGACACGCGACCTCTGGTGACACATCGCTTCAAGCTCGATCAGATCGAGGAAGCCTATGACCTGTTCGCTCACCAGCGCGACGGCGTGTTGAAAGTTGCCATCACGCCGTAAGGCCGCCCATGGGCAGTCAGGAACTAGGTTTGCAACACATATGCGCCGGGAGCGTCATGCAGCACGGGATAACCGCGCGATGAAGCGCCCATGGCGGGAGGCTGCGTAGGTTTTCCTGAATGTGAGGCGAGCCAGTGGACCCATTCGGGCCACCATGAGCCCTCGCGCCCAGGGGCGACCTTGGTCCAGGTATCCGGATCAAGGTAGCGGTCCGTGGCGGACTTCGTCAGAACCTGGAAGCGTCCTCCCGGCCGATCCGGGCCAGCCACGATGCCGGCATTGTGACCGCCGGATGCGAGAAGGAAGGTCACGTCGGTGTCGGCCAGGAGATGGATCTTGAAGGCGGAGCGCCACGGCGCCACGTGGTCGCGCTCCGTGCCGACAGCGAAAATGGGGGCTCGGATGTCGCTGATGGCAATGGCCTGACCGTCGACCCGGAAACGGCCCTCGGCGAGATCATTGTCGAGAAAGAGCTGCTCCAAGTAATCCGCGTGCATGCGGTATGGCATGCGCGTGGCATCGGCGTTCCAGGCCATGAGATCGTTCAGCGGCGTGCGCTCACCCAGCAGATAATGCCGAACCAGTCTCGACCAGATGAGATCGTTCGAACGCAGGAGTTGGAAAGCGCCTGCCATCTGCCGCGTGTCGAGGTAGCCTTGGCTGCGCATCAGATCCTCCAAGAAGTGGACCTGACTTTCGTTGATGAAGAGGGTGAGTTCTCCGGCCTCCCTGAAATCGGCCTGCGCCGCCAGCAGTGAGATGGTCTGCAGGCGCTCGTCTCCGTCACGGGCCATGGCGGCTGCCGCAATCGACAGGAGCGTGCCGCCGAGACAATAGCCGACGGCATGAACTTTTCGATCCGGAACAATAGCGCCGACCGCGTCGAGCGCCGCCATCACGCCGAGCTTTCGATAATCGTCGATGCCGAGATCCCGATCCTCCGCAGTCGGATTTTTCCAGGAGATGATGAACACCGTGAAGCCTTGCGCGGTGAGATAGCGAACGAGCGAGTTTTCCGGAGAGAGATCGAGGATGTAGTACTTCATGATCCACGCAGGCACGATCAGGATCGGCTCGGGTCGCACCTTGTCGACGGTCGGCTCGTACTGGATCAGTTCGATGAGTTGGTTGCGGTATATGACCTTCCCGGGCGTGGTGGCGACGTCGCGCCCGACCTGAAAGGCTTCTGTCCCAGCCGCGGGCTTCGAGTGGACGATCCTCTCCCAATCGTCCAAGAAATTTTGGAAGCCCTGCACAAGGCTCCGGCCTCCCGTCTCAAGGAAATGCCGCTGTACGATAGGGTTTGTGGCAAAGAAATTCGACGGCGACGCCATATCGAGGATTTGGCGCGAGACGAAGTCAACCACAGCTTCATGTTGCCTGGTAACGCCGTCGATATCCGTCGTGGCGTTGTGCCACCAATGCTGCTGCAGCAGAAAGCCCTGATGAATGAGGTTGAACGGCCAGCGCTGCCACTCACTTCCGTCGAAGCGGTGGTCCTGAGGCAGCGGGGTGATGCATGGCTCGCTGCTCCCGCCATCCATGACGCAGCGAGCGGCGTACTGCGCCAAGCAAGACCATGTGCCGGCTGCCTTTGCGGCGAGTTCAGCCTGCTTGCCGGGCGAGATGGCGAGGTGGACCGCCCAGTCCGTATAGGCTGCAGTGAGCGCTGCGGGTGAGAGGCCGCCCGTAAGCCGTGCTAGACCCGCATGGGCCGCATGATCGAGAGCATCCCGAAGCCGGTGAAGCTCCGCATCGTCCGGCAGGTGCGTCGGCGATATGGGTGAGAGTGCGGGCGAGCAAGGCAGGTTTGGATTCTGTGCCGGGATGGCGCCGGTTTTCCGCGTGGAAGTTTGCGTGAGAACACGAGACGAATGGGACGACATCGCAACCTCCAGAGCTTCTCGCCTGCCGAGATCGGTGAACTGTTCCACGCTAACCCGCGCCTTACCCAGGGGGATTGCGTCAAATCAAAGCATCTCTCCCGATTTCGACCACATGATGATCGGCAGTTGCTTGGGGCGATGCCCGGCATGTGGACGGAGAGAGCGATGATCAAAGACATCATGGTGCACCTCGATGGCAGTCTTGAGGACGAGATCCGGCTGGAACATGGGCAGGCGATCGCATCCATCGGACGGGCCCATCTGGTTGGGGTCTTCACCAACCTGTTGCCTGAACTGACGATGGCTATGCCGATGGATGGCGGAGCAGCCATGATTCAGGCTTTGAGTGAATTTGAGGACAGGGCTCGAGAGGAGGGTGATGCTCATGCCGAGCGCCTGATGAAACGATTGTCCGGCCTTCAGACGCCGAGCGAGTTCCGCCGGCTGGACGCAACCTTCGCCGGCCTGTCCGCAAGCGTGGCCGCCCAGGCCCGGTGTGCCGATCTCTTCATCGCGACGCGGCCTGACGGCAGAAGCGAGATTGCCGACTGGACCGACCTCGTTGAAGCAGTGATTTTCGGCAGCGGACGCGCTGTTTTGCTGGTGCCTCCGGGGCGTCGCCCGCAAGGGCCGATCCAGACCGTTCTGATCGCATGGAACGGGAGCCGCGAGTCGGCGCGGGCCCTGCGTGAAGGATTGGATCTTATCAGCCAGGCAACCCGTACAATCGTTCTCATCGTCGATCCATCACCCGACGCTGCGGCTTCCGTAAAGGCCCACCTGGCCCACCATGGCGTCGTCGCGGAGATCGCTACGGTGCAGAGCGGGGATCGCCGCATCGCGGATGTCATCCTCGAAGAGGCGCGCAGGGTCTCGGCGGATATCGTCGTCATGGGAGCCTACGGTCATTCACGCCTGAGGGAGCAGATCTTCGGTGGCGCGACCCGAGACATGCTCGCTGCCTCGGACCGGCCTATCCTGCTGGCTCATTGATTTCGCACAGCCCTCCGGCGGTTTCTCCCAGGGCCCGGTGGCCCTAACGCCGCTCCTGCAGAAGCTCGATCTGGAGCTCCTGGATCTCTGCGAGACGCTCCCATTGTCGCGTGATGAGATGGTCGATCTTCTCGTGCAGATGCCGAATCTCGAGTTCGGCCTTCAGGTTGACTTGGTAGTCGTTGAGGGAGCGCAGCCTGTCCTTCGCCTCCTGCCGCCTTTGGCTCATCATGATGATCGGCGCCTGAACCGCGGCCAGACAGGATAGAAGCAGGTTCAGGAGAATGTATGGATAAGGGTCGAAGGCCTCTGGCCCGCGAGCCGCGTTGACGATGATCCACGCGGCAAGTCCCAGAGCGAAGAAGATCAGAAACGGCCAGCTGCCGCCGAAGGTGGCAAGTCCATCCGAGAGGCGCTCTCCGAAGGTGCGGCGCTCGTGGTAGCTATTCTCTACGTTTTCAGTGACGGTGATGCCTTCTGCAAGGCTGCGCGCAACCTCCCTGTCTAGCCTGGTGAGATCGCCTCGTTCCTGTCGCAGGAGCTCTTCGACGTATCGGAGCCGATATTGGTCGACAGCTGCCCGGCTTATACGGCTATGGGCGGCCAAAGCCGGGTGATCCTGTCTGATCCTGTCGGCAAGGCCAGGGTGCAAGTGGTCGATCAGGAGGAAGTCTTTTGCAGGATAGGCTTGGCCTGTAACGGGGCAGATTTCGCTGGACGATGCTGCATGAGACGTCATGATTGCCGCTTCCGATGGTTTGGCATGGATCAAACTTAACGGCTCGGGGACGGTGTACCAAGGTTCGATCGTCCCGCTTGAACGCTCCTTGCACCCAGGAGATCCATTTGTCCCTTCGCTTGCATTTCTACGGCGCCGCCCGAACCGTAACGGGCTCCTGTTTCCTGCTTGAGACGGACGCGACCCGTGTCCTGGTCGATTGCGGGATGTTCCAGGGATCGAAAACCGAGCGGGAGCTGAACTACCAGCATTTCCCGTTCCGAGCGGCGGGGATCAGCGCACTATGCCTCACGCATGCGCATATCGATCATAGCGGTCTCGTGCCGAAGCTCGTGAAAGCCGGCTTCGATGGCCCGATCTATGCGACAGCCGGAACGGTGGATCTGGCCTCCATCATGCTTCCGGATTCAGGTTACATCCAGGAGGCTGAGGTCAATCAGCTGAACCGCCGCAACAGCCGCAGGGGGCTGGAGACGGTGTCTCCCATCTATACGCAAGAAGACGCCATAGAATCTCTCGAGCAATTCCAGCCCGTGGCCTATGGCCAATGGAGGGATGTCGCCCCGGGGTTCCGTGCCCGCTACTGGAATGCAGGCCATCTGTTAGGCTCCGCCTCCATCGAAATAGAAGTCGCATCCGAGGGGGGCGAGAAGCCGACGCGCCTTTTGTTCTCAGGCGATATCGGCCCCGATCACAAGCTGCTGCAACCCGATCCCGACGGACCTCGCGATCTCGATTACGTCATCCTCGAATCGACCTATGGCGACACGGACCGGGATGCGACGACCATTGAGCGCCGGCGGCGGATGCTGCGGGACGAGGTGCGTGCGGCCATGCATCCGAGCGGTGTTCTTCTCATTCCATCATTCGCGGTGGAGAGAACTCAGGAGCTACTCGTCGATCTCATGGAGTTGATGGAAGCTGGCGAACTGCCGGACATCCCGGTCTTCATCGACTCTCCCCTGGCCTCGAAGGCGAGTGCGATCTTCAAGCGGCATGCCAAGCATCTCAGGAACGGATCCGATCTGGTTCAAGCCCTCGAGTCGCGATGGGTCCGCTTCACGGAAACTGTCGAGCAGAGCAAGTCGATCGACCGCATTCACAGCTTTCACATCATCATCGCAGCCAGCGGCATGTGCGAAGCGGGCCGCATTCGGCACCATCTCAAGGCTTGGTTGTGGCGAGACGAGGCGACCGTTCTCTTCGTCGGATTCCAGGCTCAAGGTACTCTCGGGCGCATCCTGCAGGACGGGGCATCGAAGGTCAGGATCCATGGCGATGAAATCAAGGTGCGGGCCCGAATGCGAACGCTCGATCTCTACTCCGGCCACGCGGATCAACCCGAGTTGAAGGCCTGGCTCACCGAGCGCCTGCCGGTCCGGCGCGGAGTTTTTCTGGTGCACGGAGAGGACCCGGCGCTGAAGGCGCTGCAATCGTCGCTGGCTGATCTGGAGCACGCGCCTGACACGCTGATCCCCGAAATCGACGACGTCTTCGATCTTACGGGCGATAGAGCCGTTCGCATCGACCGCGCCCAACCGCGCATGCCTGGTTCGAGCGCGGGTCACCGGGACTGGCACAACGATTACGCGGAGATGCTTCTCGAGATCAACGATGCCGTCGAGGCTGCTGCCGACAGGAAATCCAAAGGGGTAATCATCCGGCGCATCCGGGATGCTTTAAAGGGCGAAACCATGGATTAGGCTGCTTTTCTCGCTTGAGGCGGACGGCGGATTGATCGGGATCAAGGCCGTCGAGCGGCGTGGCTCTAAGCTTTGCCACAATGGCGAGGTTCGCTTGCGGCACGCCTGAAACCGGGAGGGAAAAGTGCTTTTCCACGTCACGCTTCATTTGGCCCGCAGCAAGGAATTTCCCGAGGGCAGCCCACGCTACGGCTACGAGATTACCGCCCCTCTCGACGCGCAGGGGCATCTTGACCAGGAGGAATGGGCCGGCAAACGGGCTTATTGCCGGGTCCGTCGGTTCTGGGCCAATGAAGGCGAGCGTCAGGGAGTTCTGGTTCATCGTCCGGGCGGAGCCGGCGGAGCGACCTGGATGATCGACTATAACCAGGATCGCCCAGGCGACGAGGAGGCCGGTTATCACCTCCATCAGCACCGTTTCGCAGAAGGCGAATACGTCACCATCCAGGATGACGATGAAAAGCCATATACGTTTCGTGTCGTCTCGGTAGAGCGGGCCGAACCCAGAAGGCCAGAGGAGCAGGGATCATGAAGCGGCTCGTTCTTTTCGGAATAGCCCTCGCATTGGGCTCGTCGGCTGCCATCGCGCAATCCGGTCGCGTGCAGCGTGGGCTTACCTTCGCGCAGACCAACTGCTCCCAATGCCATGCCATCGGTCGTTTCGGTGACAGTCCCATCCCCGAGGCGCCGCCGTTCCGGACGCTCAGCAGCCGCTATCCGATCGAGGATCTCGCAGAAGCCTTTGCGGAGGGCATCACGACAGGCCATCCGTCCATGCCTCAGTTCGAGCTCGATCCGGCGCAGATCAACGATCTGCTGGCCTATCTGAATTCCATCCAGGGCTGATGGATGCAGCCGAGGCGTTTCGTCGAACGCCTCGGCTTTTCATGTTCAATAAGACATGAACAAGGGGACCGGGCAGTCCTTCAGCAGCGATTGCGTCGTTCCGCCGAGAAACATCTCGCGCAGGCGCGAGTGCACATAGGCACCCATTACGATCATGTCGGCCCGGGTCAGATTGGCGTGGTTGCGAAAAGTTTCGGCAACATCTCCATCCTGCGCCGGCAGTGCCAGCACATTCACCGCGATGCCGTGTCGGGCTAGATGCGGGGCGATCTCGGCGCCCGGAACGCTATGCGTCAGGTCCTTTTCGCCTGTGACACTGACGAGTTCGACATGCGAGGCCGTCCGCAGCAGAGGCATGGCATCGTTGAGGGCGCGCGCAGCTTTTGCGCTACCATCCCAGGCTATCACGATCCGGTCGCCTGCAAACGCCTCTCGTCCCTGCGGCACGACAATGAGAGGGCGTCCGCTTCCCGTCAGGACAGCCTCGATGAGGCCCCTGTCTACCGCGGTGGCGACGGGTTCTCCGTCCAAGATCGTCAAGTCATGGGTCCGCGCCAGAGCGGTGAAGCTCTTGACCAGGTCCGGATAAGCCAAGTGCGGCGCCTGGGTGGTGCAGGAAAGGCCCGATGCGGAAGCCGCTCGCTGCGATGCGTCTGCAACAGCGCGGGCAAGAGTGTCGAGGCGCTGGTTCTCGCTGGCCACGAGTTGCTCGGCGAAGTTGCTGATGAAGGCGTGCGTCACCATGAGCTTCAGAGAAGCTGCTTGGACTGTGACATGCGCATCAGCCTCGCGGGCGAGCGAAAATCCATAGGCTAGCGCCGAGGAGCGCTCTTCCCCATCTCCCTCTTCCGTGAGTCCGATCAGAACACTCTTGATATTTTGCAGCATGATCGCCTTTCTCTGGATTTTGCTTGGATGTTCATCCGGCACACGGCGCAGGCTTAGGCTGCTCCTCATGGACCAGGAGCGTATGCACCTCACGAAGAGCCATCGCCTTCATCGACAGGCCCTCTCGGATTCTTTCGCTTCGCCACCGATTAGTTGAAAGAGGCTTTTACCTGCTCCTGCAGTTCCTCGATCTCGACGATGTAGGGTGCCCGGCTCGCCTGATGCTGCCGTTCAAGCTCGGCGACCATCCTGCGCCTGAGGCTTTCCTCCTCCAGGCTGCGTTCGATAACATCGAGTTTTTTCTGATAGGCGACTTCCATATCGGCCAGGATAGCCAATAGCGACTGGAGCCGAGGCAGGATGTTCGGGGAATACATCCGACCACTGCTTGACCGTTGCTCAAAACGCGGGTGGTGCACACCGAATGCCATGGCTTCCTCCGCTGTCGTTCCGGTTCTCAGGCTGTGTCCGCCTAAGCTGCCAGCTGCAAGTTATCAGTACATTCTGATGAACCTGCGGCAGCTTGGCGGCTCCTCAAACCGGACAAGGCCAGGTAACCGTGCAGCATCTCGCGAGAACTTGCCTTGATAGAGATCAAACGAGCGGCCGAAGGAGTGCTATATTTACAATATGCTCATGGACGCGGCGCGGTGGTGATCCTGCGCCGTCCAGCTTGGCAGAGGAGGAAGGCATGATCTCCTGGGTCGTTCGTTTGCTGCTGATTGCCGCAAGTGTCGTGACGAGCTGGTTTGTCGCCAAGGATGCCGTCAACTTCGGCATCATCCAGATGATGGTAGCTCTCCTTTTGCTCACGCTTGTCGTGGCCATATTTGCCTTCTGGCCATCCCGCTGGACGATCAAGCTCAATCGCCTGCCAAAGTCCCGATAGCGGGTAGCGTCCGGCCCTGCACTGGCTGCCGGAACCTTGCAAATTACCACAAGCAAGTGATACGAATGTGCATCAGGGTAGCTTGAAGAGCTCCTTCTCCTGACCCTCCTAAGCATGACCGTTGAAGCCTGCGGTTCTGCCATTCCTCTCCCTGGCGCCTGATAAGTTCGGCCTCTTAGGTCTTTGCGGGCTTTCAGCGTCCTCTTAGCTTCGAAACCAAGCGAACGATTTGGCCCTGCCGATTGTGGAACATGTGATGCTGTTGTCGTGGATGAAACTGGCGATGGAGACAAACAGGCTGGCCGTCGAGTCTCAGCTCGTCATATGGACGCGGCTGACTCAGATTGCTTATGGTCAGGGCACCGTTGCCGAATCCATGCTGATGGTCACCGAGAAAGTCGCGGCTTTTGCGGAGGCTTCAGCCACGATGGCGACCGGCGGCTCGCCACATAAGGTGGTCAAGGGATACCGTAAGCGCGTGCGGGCAAATGTGAGGCGCCTAAGGCGCTGATGATATTCCTTTCTGCTTGCCTGCCGTCACCGCCAGCCTAACGCCGGAGCGACATGCTTCAGGATCGCTTCGATGACGTGGGCATTGTATTCGACGCCGAGCTGGTTCGGCACGGTCAGAAGAAGCGTATCGGCTTCCGCAATCGCCTCGTCGGCTTTGAGCTCCTCCACCAGTTTATCCGGTTCGGCGGCGTAGGAGCGCCCGAAGATCGCGCGCATGTTGTCGATGATGCCGATCTGGTCGCTGTCCTTGCCATGGCCGAAATAAGCCCGGTCGCGGTCGTCCACGAGCGCGAAGATCGAGCGTGAGACTGAAACACGGGGCTCGCGGGAATGCCCTGCCTTCTTCCACGCCTCCTTATAAAGTCGGATCTGCTTGGCCTGCTGGACGTGGAAGGGCTCGCCCGTTTCGTCTTCTTTCAAAGTCGAGCTCTGGAGGTTCATGCCTTGCTGCGCGGCCCATATGGCTGTTGCGTTCGATGCGGACCCCCACCAGATCCGCTCGCGCAGGCCCTCCGAATGCGGTTCGATGCGGAGCAGGCCGGGAGGGTTCGGGAACATGGGGCGCGGGTTTGGCTGCGCAAATCCTTCACCCTTGAGAACGTTGAGGAACACTTCCGTGTGGCGGCGGGCCATGTCGGCGTCGCTTTGGCATTCCTCGGGCTCATAGCCGAAGTAGCGCCAGCCATCGATCACCTGTTCTGGCGAGCCGCGGCTGATGCCGAGCTGGAGGCGCCCGCCGCTGATCAGGTCGGCCGCGCCGGCATCCTCGGCCATGTAGAGCGGGTTCTCGTAGCGCATGTCGATGACGGCTGTGCCGATCTCGATGCGGCTTGTCCTAGCGCCGATGGCCGCCAGCAATGGGAAGGGCGAGGCAAGCTGACGGGCGAAGTGATGGACGCGGAAATAGGCACCGTCCGCGCCGAGCTCCTCCGCCGCCACCGCAAGGTCGATGGATTGCAGAAGAGTATCGCGGGCTGATCGCGTTTGTGATTGTGGCGAGGGGGACCAGTGCCCGAACGAGAGAAAACCGATCTTCTTCATGAGGCGGCCCTATCCGAATACCAACAACGATTCGGCACGATAGCACGCGGATCGGCTGCACAAACCTGGAGCCTCAGTACGCGCCCCAGCGTGCCGTTGCACGAAATGGTGGAGGCGGACGCTTGACGCGTCCGCCTTGCTTTCAAGATGTCTTAGCGCTCGATCGTCTTGTTCCAGCGGCTGTTCCACTCCGGCCGCTTCTCGTTGATCGTGTCCCAGTCGAGCGTGACGGCAGTCTTCATGTACTCGTGGAACTTCTTGAGCTTGGCGTCTGCCTCCGGCGTGGGGGCCTTGGCCTTCACGTTCGAAGGTACGATGTTTCCGTACTGGAGCGCCTTGCTTTGTGCTTCCGGCGTCAGAAGATATGCGGCGAGCTTTTGAGCCAGTTCCGGCTCGCTGTTGTTGGCGATGACGCACTCGGTCACCATCAGAACGACAGAGCCTTCCTTAGGCTGGGCATATTCCACTGGAATGCCCTTCTCCTGGTGAGCCGCCACAGCCGTGGGGGTCAACGGGAAGATCGCGGCTTCTCCGGTCTGCACCATCTCGGAGATCTTGGCCGAGCTGGGGATGTATTCGAGCACGTTCGGGCCGATGGTGTCCTTGAACTTCGCGAAGCCCGGCTCGACATTCTTCTCGTCGCCGCCCTGGATGCGGTTGAACATGAGGAACGCATGCAGTCCGAAGGACGATGCGGCGGCCGACTGGAACACGACCTTGCCCTTGTACTTCGGGTCAGCAAGATCCATCCAGGAGGTCGGCGGAGCCCAACCGTTTTCGTCGAACATCTTCTTGTTGTAGGCAAGACCCGTCATGCCGAGGTCGATGCCAACTGCCATGTCGTCCTTCAGACGGGTTCCGGGAGCCAGATCGGCCAGAGCCGGAGTGTCCTTCACCTTCTCGCAGAGGCCGGCGCCGATAGCGCGTACCATGACGCCGTCGTCGAGAAACATCACGTGCATCTGAGGATTGCCCTTGGCCGCAGTGGCCTTGGCAAGGATATCGGACGACGTGCCCGGCACGACGACGACCTTCACGTTGTTCGCTTTCTCGAACTCGGGAAAGACGTGCTGCGTGTAGGTTCTCTCGAAGTTGCCGCCGTTCATTCCGACATAGAGCGTCTTCGTCTGTGCCTGGGCGGCGCCGGATGCGGCAATGGAAAGTGCAGCGAAGGCTGCGGTCTGCAGAAGCCTGGTCTTGGTCACTTCGATATATCCCTCTCTTGGGGCTCTGGAGTGGAACCCGCAGGAGAGCCCTGGTCCTTGCGGGAAAAACGGTCGATGGCGAAGGCCTCGATCGGCGTGCGGCTCGCACCGTCACGGACGAGTTCGGCCAGAACTTCGCCGACGCCCGGAGCGATCTGGAATCCCGCGCCCGAGAAGCCGAACGCATGGATGAGATTTGGGGTGGTGCGACTGAAACCGATCACGGGGTTTCTGTCCGCCATTTCGCCTTCCGTGCCGCTCCAGAAACGGATGGCGTAGCTGTTGCGCAGGGCAGGGAACAATGCGGCTGCGCGGTTCATGATTGTAACGGCTCCCGACCCCGTCGGTCGCGAGAAATCCAAATCTGTATTCGGCTCCCCGCGCATGCCGCCGACTATGCAGTTGCCGCGATCCACCTGACGGGCATAGATGCCGCCGCCTTCGGCGCCGATATTCGCGCTCATGAAGACACTGACCGGTTCCGTCACGATCATGCTTGGATAGATGCGGCTGAGAGGCACCGGCTCTCCGAACGCCTCGGCGAAGCTGTCAGCCCAGGCTCCGGCGCTGTTGATCACGAACTGTGCCTTGATCTCGATTCCAGGACCCGTCGAAAGATGAAAGCCCTCCGGCACCTTCTCGACGTGGGAAACTGGCGTGTGCTCGAGAACATCCGCTCCAGCCCGGCGGGCCGCAAGAGCGAAGGCTGCCGAAACCAGGCGCGGATTGGCATGTCCATCCCCCTGGCAGAGCGAGGCCCCTACGATATTTCCTGCAATCCAGGGAAACCGTTCCCGAAGCTGATTATGGCCAACCAGCTCAAGGCCGAGGCCCAGATCCGCAACACGCGCCGCATAGGCCTCGAGAGACGCCATCTCCGCCTCTGTCCGGGCGATCTTCAGATGGCCGGACCGTACGAACTCACCGTCTATGCCGATGACTTCCTTGAGGCGGGGCCAGATGGCGTGAGCCCGCTGGGAAAGGGCGATCTGTTCGGGCGGACGTCCCTGACGGCGCACGCCGCCGTAATTGACGCCGCTCGCCTGCGCGCCGCAATACCCCTTGTCGAGGAGGACGACGGAAAATCCCATGCGCCGGAGGGCGAGTGCAGCTGAGCTGCCGACAAGCCCGCCACCGATGATGGCAACATCCTTGTGAAGGGTTCGGCTCATGCGGCCTCTCCATCCGCCGCAATCCCCAGGGGAATGGGTTTGATGGGCGGCTGCGCACGCAGGCGGCCTGCCGCCTCCAGCGGCTGCCCGTGGACATCAGCCAGAATTTCAGCTGCCGCACATGCGCAAATTCGCCCTTGGCACCGGCCCATGCCGACGCGCGTCAGAGCCTTCAGACGATTGAGCTCACGCACTTCCTGCTCGCGCATGGCAGCGCGTGCCTGACCGACGGAAATCTCCTCGCAACGGCAGAGGAGAACATCGTCCGCTACGCTGGCAGCCCATTTATCGGGGAAGGGGAAGGCGATTTCGAGAATGTCGCGGAAGCGCTGGATTCCCGCGAGCCCGCGTTCCAACACAGCAACCCGTTCGCGGTTGACAGCGTAACCCGCGTCCTCGAGGAGGGCGAGGCTGGCGCGCTCTCCCGCAAGCTCTGCGGCGTCAGCTCCGGCAATTCCAGCCCCGTCGCCCGCGATGTATACGCCGCTCACGCTGGTGCGCCCTGCCATGTCACGCTCCGGACGCCATGCGCGATCCCGTTCGTCGAAGACGAAGCGGCATCCGGCGAGATCCGCCAGCTGCGTTTCGGAACGCAGGGCGAAGCCGTAGCCCACGGCATCGCAGGCAAGACGACGTTCCTTGCCTCGCTCACGCCAGACAATCCCCTCGACCCGTGCCTCGCCCTCGATCCGATCGGGCTCGACGCCGAAATGCACTGGGATGCCGCGCGCCATAAGCTCGGCTACATAGCGCATCCCACGCAGCACGACGCCGGGCTGAGATGGAAGGCCGCGCAGAAGATTGAGCTTTGCCGAGAATGGTGCCGTATCGAGGACGGCGGCAACACGGGCACCAGCCTTCACGTATTGCCAGGCAACGAGATAGAGCAGGGGGCCGGAGCCCAGGAAGACAACTTGTTCGCCGATGGCGCAGCCCTGCGATTTCAGAGCAATCTGTGCGCCACCCAGGGTGAATACGCCGGGTATGGTCCAGCCGTGGAACGGAACGATACGGTCCGTCGCTCCGGTCGCGAGGATCAGGTGGCTGAAGTCGAGGCGGCGCGTTCTGCCATCGATGGCCACATCCGCGGACGTGCCACGGACATTCCACACGAGGGTTTGCGGAAAATATTCGATCTTGTCCCTAATCCGCGCAAAGGTTTCGTGAAGCGCAGTCGCCTTGCTTGCCTCCGAGCCGTAAAGGTCGCGCGGCGTGCGCTTATCGGGGGCGAGCCTTTGGCGATAGATCTGCCCGCCGCCCGATGCTGCCTCGTCGACGACAATCGGCTTCAAGCCTGCTTCGACGAGTGCCTGAGCCGCGCGAATGCCTGCGGGACCTGCGCCGACGATCAGCGGGCGAACTGCGTTGCTCACGATCTCTGCTCCGCGAAGGTTCGAAGATTCATCCCCGGCTCGAGAGCCGTGCTGCAGGCGCGGATGCGCTCGCCGTCACTCGTCATGACCCAGCAATCCTGGCATGCGCCCATTTGGCAGAACCCGGCTCGGGGAGAGCCCGAGAAGTCGCTCAGGCGCAACTGGTCGGCCTGGGTGAGGATGGCGGTCAGAACCGTGTCTCCCACGCGCCCCGTACAGACGGTACCGTTCAGCGTGAATGAAATCGGAGGAAGCTCGTGCCGTGCCAGGCGCTTGAGAAGAGCCATATCCGTTTCCTCAGCGCTGCCCGACAAGAATGCGATCAAGTCCGAAGGCGCGATCTAGCACCAGCATGGCCGCAGCGGTGATTGCGATCATCAATGCCGAGACGGCCGCCATCATCGGGTCGATGGACTCTGTCGCGTACATGTACATGCGGACCGGCAACGTGACGGTCGAGGGCGATGTCACGAAGATGGACATCGTCAACTCGTCGAAGCTGTTGATGAAGGCAAGCAGCCAGCCGCCCGTGATGCCGGGCAGGATCATGGGGGCGGTGACGCGGCGAAACGCGGTCCACTCGCTGGCTCCGAGCGTACGCGCCGCCTGTTCCGCGCTGCGGTCGAGCCCGGACAGAGCTGCGAGCACAAGACGCAGGACATAGGGCGTCACGATGATGGTGTGCGTCGCGACGAGCCAGGAGAAGCTTCCGGTCGCACCGATGAGCGCGAACAGACGCAGGAAGGCGACGCCGAGAACAAGGTGCGGAATGATCAGCGGCGACAGGAACAGGGCGTTCAGAAAGTCCCGTCCCGGAAACGTATAGCGGCTGATGGCGAGACCAGCGGGGACGGCGAAGGCGACGGCAAGCGTCGCGGAGAACGTGGCAAGCCAGATGCTGTTCCAGAAGGACGCCATGAAATCCGGATGCGCGAACACGGCCTTGAACCAGCGCAGCGACAATCCGTTTGTCGGCAGGCTCAGCGTGTTTTCCGGCGTGAACGCGACGAGACAGATAATGACGAGCGGCGCCAGGACGAACGTCAGGACGAGAATGTGAAAGAGAAGAGCGATAGGGCCGTTCTTGTGCATGGTATCACCCAAGGGTCCGGCGCGCGCGAGCCTCGACCATGCGGTTGTAGGCCAGCATGATGCAAAGATTTGCGACAAGCACGATGATCGCGATGGTGGCTCCGAGCGGCCAGTTGAGTTCCTGGAGGTACTCGTCATAGACCAGCGTTGCCGCCATCTTGAGACGACGACCGCCAAGCAGGGCCGGAACGGCGAAAGCGCTGGCCGACAGGCCGAAGACGATGAGGCTGCCGGAGAGCATGCCCAACGTGACCTGCGGCATCACCACACGGCGCAGGGCAGTGAAATGCGAAGCGCCGAGCGTCCAGGCCGCAGCTTCCACCATGGGGTCGAGCTTCTGCAAAGCCGTCCACACCGGGATGACCATGAACGGCAGCATCACGTGGACGAGGGCGATGACAATGGCGGTCTCGGTGTAGAGGATTCTGACCGAAGGAAATCCGAAGAGCTGGAGAGCTTGGTTCACGAGGCCTTGCGAACCGAGCAGCATGCTCCAGCCGAAGGTGCGGACGACGACCGAGACGAGCAAGGGGCCGATAATGACGAGAAGGAAGACCGAGCGCCACGGATCCTTCATGCGTGAGAGAATATAGGCTTCCGGAACTCCAATCACGGCGCAGAGGAGCGTGGTTAGCGCTGCGATCCGCAACGTGCGCCAGAAGATCTCCAGATAATAGTCGTCAGTGACGACCGCGATGTAGTGAGACAGCGTGAACGTGTTCTGGATGCCGGTGGAATGATCGTAGGCGTGAAACGACAGAATGAGGGTCAATGCCAGCGGCAGAAGCACGAGGCCTGCAAAGAACAACGCGCCAGGGCCGGCAAGCAGCCATGGAATGGAAATGGTGGGGGAGCGTGAAATCATCTTTCTCCCTCAAGCCGCAGTGGCGGTGCCTGCCATGATGCGCAGGTTGGCAGGTGACCAGTCGAGGCTGACCGGCGAGCCTTCGGTGGGAGGCTCGTTGCCCTGATTGGGAATGGAAACCGTCATGGTTCCGACGGGAGTCTCGACCGTGAAGAGCCATTGACTGCCCAGGAAGAAGCGACTGAGGACGCGTCCGTCGAGGCGTCCCGAGCCCGCATCCCGCAACAGAATCTTCTCAGGACGGATCGACAGCGTGATCGGCGCGCCGGGAGCGATGTCCGGAGCAGATGCTTCCAGCACAACGTTTCCGATTTGCGCGCCGTTGCCGCGCCAAGTGCCGCTCAGAAGATTGGTCTTGCCGACGAACGAGGAGATGAAGGCGTTAGAAGGCTGCTCGTAGAGACGGTAGGGAGCGTCCACCTGCGTCATCTTCCCGTTCTCCATCACGACCACGCGGTCGCTGATGGACAGCGCCTCGGCCTGATCGTGAGTGACCATGATGGTGGTCGTACCGACCTTGCGCTGGATCCGTCGCAACTCGAACTGCATTTCCTCGCGCAGCTTGGCGTCCAGATTGGAGAGCGGCTCATCCAGCAACAGGACAGGCGGCGCGATCACGAGGGCGCGCGCAATGGCGACACGCTGCCTCTGGCCGCCGGACAGCTGACGAGGATAGCGATCGGCAAAGGAGGAGAGCTGCACCAACGAAAGAGCTTCACGGACACGCTCGGTGCGTTCAGCCTGCGGTACGCGCCGCATCTCGAGGCCGAAGGCCACGTTCTGCGCGACGGTCATGTGAGGGAAGAGGGCATAGCTCTGGAAGACGACGCCGAGACCGCGGCGATTGGGCTTCTCGCGGGTGATGTCGCGACCGTCGAGCGAGATGCGGCCGTGGGTCGGTTCAAGCAGCCCTGCGATCATCTGCAAGGTCGTCGTTTTTCCACATCCTGATGGCCCGAGCAGCGAAACGAATTCGCCTTTCTCGATTGTCAGGTCGACATCGCGCACGGCTGTGAACGTACCGAATTCCTTGGAAACCCTTTCGAGCGTCAGGAACGCCATACAGTCCTCCGATCATTGCAAAGCCTCGGATCTCGCGATCCGTGTGAGCACGCTGCCCGGGGACCCATCACGGCGAAGACCTCCGGCCAAGTCAACGAAGAGGTTCCACAGTATGAAATTTTTTTGACATTTCTTCCGCTATTTGAAAGATAGCCTCGGAATAGCAATTGACGGTTTCAAATGTCGGAAGATACAGTATCCGGAACGAGGCGAGCTCTGGGAATCCTCAAGGTTTTGGGGAGTGGAGATCCTCAAGGCATGCGCCTCACCGATATCGCCGCCGCAAGTGAGATCAGCCAGCCCAGCGCCCATCGAGCATTGAAGGCCCTGATGGCCGAAGGCTTCGTCGAGCAGGCCGAGGCCAGCCGGAAATATCGGCTCGCTCTCGACTTCTTCGTGCTCGCGGCGCGCGCGGCGCATGCAGGCGGTCTGCGCCGCGCGGCACGACCAGCGCTCTTGCGTCTGTCGTCAACCCTGAGCGACAGCGTCTTTCTTCTCGTGCGCAATGGCTTTGACGCAGTCTGTCTGGACAGGATCGAAGGGCCGTTCCCAATCAGAACTTTTACGGGCGATATTGGCGGCAAGGTGCCACTTGGGATCGGGCAGGGCAGTCTGGCTATTCTGTCCTATCTGCCGGAAGATGAGCGCGAGACGATCATTCGTTTCAATGTTCCGCGCCTCCTCGATCGAGGAAGCTTCGATGAAGTCGGGTTGCGGATGCATCTCGATAACGTCCGTAAGACCGGATATGCCAGCCTCAACACTGGTTTGATCCCTGGCATGGCCGGTGTCGGTGTTCCGATCCTCGATGCGGAGGGGCGAGCAGTTGCTGCGTTGAGCATCGGGACATTGTTGGAGCGGCTGCAGGGAGATCGCCTGCCGCTCGTCGTCGAATTGCTTCGGAAAGAAGCGGAGGGGATTTCTCGCCAGCTCAATCCCTTTGATCCGACGCTGCGCTATCCGGCCCGGAGCCTTGGAGCCGGATCCGTCTGATCGATCTCAAGAGATGCATCCGCCTCATACGCAGGTTTTTAAGGCCTACGTGAGGCGGATTTTGGAGTCTCTAATGCGCCACGTCGGCCTCGATGGCCTCGTGCCGGATTTCCTCGGTCAATTCGGCTTTCAAGCTGGAGAATTCCGGTGTCGTCTTCATCGTGTAGTGTCGCGGGTGCGGCAGGTCGACAGGGATGTCGGCCTTAATGCGGCCGGGGCGCGCCGACATGACGATGACACGGGAGGCAAGGAAGATCGCTTCCTCGATGTCATGCGTGACGAAGAGAACCGTCTTGCGCTCGCGCTCCCAGATGCCGAGCAGCAGCTCCTGCATCAGGCCGCGAGTCTGGTTGTCGAGCGCGCCGAAGGGTTCGTCGAGAAGCAGGATTTCGGGGTCGTTGGCCAACGCGCGGGCAATGGCGGTGCGCTGCTGCATGCCGCCGGACAGCTGCTTCGGGTAATGGTTCTCGAAACCGCGCAGGCCGACCTTCTCAGTATAGGACGCCACGATGTCCCGACGCTGCGACTTCGCCATGCCCTTTTCGCGCAGGCCATATTCGATGTTCTCGGCAATCGTGAGCCATGGGAACAAGGTGTAGGACTGGAACACCATGCCCCGATCCGCGCCGGGGCCCTTGATCTCGCGCCCATTGAGAAGCACGCGTCCGCCGCTCGGGCGGTCGAGCCCCGCTACGATGCGCAGGAGCGTGGATTTTCCGCAGCCGGACGGGCCGAGAATGGTGATGAAGTCGTTCTGCGCTACCTGCAGGCTCGTCGGCTCGAGCGCACGCACAGGCGCTCCGCCGCGAATGCCGGGAAACACACGCGAGACGTTTTCGATCTGGAGAATCGTGCCGGTCATGCGAGCCTCCAGGCGAAGATCTTGCGGTTGACCGCCTTGAACAGGAAGTCGGAGATCAGGCCGATGACGCCGATGACGATGATGCCGAAAATCATTTGTCCCGTCGCCATGAGCGCCTGGCTGTCGATGATCATGTGGCCGATGCCCGATGACGATCCGATGAGTTCGGCGACGATGACATAAGTCCAGGCCCAGCCCAGGACGAGACGCAGGATCTCCGCGATCTCTGGCGCATTGGCCGGAATGAGCACGCGTTTGACGACACCCTGATCGCTCGAGCCCAACGTATAGGCGGCCTCTACCAGATCGCGGCGGGTATTGCCCACGGCGACGGCCACCATCAGAATGATCTGGAAGACCGAGCCGATGAAGATGACGAGAAGCTTCTGCATCTCGCCGATGCCTGCCCACAGGATGAGCAGCGGCACGAAGGCGGATGCGGGAAGATAGCGCGCGAAGGACACGAACGGCTCGAGAAACGCCTCGAAGGATTTGTATGCCCCCATGAGGATGCCGAGGGGCACGGCGATGATCGCCGCCATGATGAAGCCGCCGACCACGCGCCAGACTGTGATGCCGATATCGCTCAGGAACCCGAAGCGCGTGAGCAGCAGCCACCCGTCCTGCAACATGGTGATCGGGTCTGCGAGGAAGGTGCGCGAGACGAAGCCGCCAAGGGTCGCAAAGGCCCAGGCCGCGAAGAAGAGCACGAAGAAGGAGATGCCGAGCGTAATACGCGTGCTCTGGCCGACAGGTTCGAGAGGACGAGGCATTAAGAAATTGCTTCCGGACAGCAAGGATGGGCGGTCGAGCGGTAGCTCACGGAGAGCTACCGCCGTGAGTGTGCGTTACTGGATGAAGCTCGTATCCGCGAGAGCTTCCATATCCGGCTTCTGCTTGATGACGCCGGTTTCGAGCAGCAGGTCCGCAGCTTCCGCCGAGAAGGTCTTGAACTCGCCTGCGAAGAATTTCTTGTTCGCTTCACGGTCCTGCCAGCGCAGGAACTGAGCCGACTTGCCGAAGGCTTCACCGGTCTGTTTCACGTCGGCGCCCATGATCTCATAGGCTTTCGCCTGATCCTTTGCGATCATGTCGACAGCGTCGAAATAGCTGTCCGCCAGAGCCTTAGCGGCCTTCGGGTTCTCCGTCAGGAATTTCGGCGTGCAGCCGAAGGTGTCCATCACAGCCGGATAGTCGAGGGTGGTGGCGATGATCTTGCCGGATTGCGGCGCGGCGCGCACCGATGAGAGATAGGGCTCATAGGTCATGGCCACATCGTTCTGCCCGGCAATGAAAGCCTGGGCGGCGGGGCCCGGCTCCATGTTGACCACCGTCACGTCCTTCACCGAAAGGCCGTTCTTTTTCAGCATCCAGGAGAGCACGAAATAGGGGGACGTGCCGGGAGCAGAGGCCGCGACCGTCTTGCCCTTGATGTCCTTGATGGAGCCGACGTCGTTTCTCACCACCATGCCGTCCGCGCCATAACTCTTGTCGAGCTGGAAGATCTGCTTGGTCGGCACGCCGTTGGCATTCCATACGATCCAGGTTTCAACGGTCGTGGCGGCGCACTGAATGTCGCCCGACTGAATCGCAAGGTGGCGGCTGGCCTGGGGAACCTTCTTGATCGTGACGTCGAGCCCGTTCTTCTTGAAAATGCCGGCCTCTTTCGCGAGCGTGAGGGGCGCAAAGCCCGTCCAGCCCGAAATACCGATGGTCACCTTCGTTTCCTGCGCCGCGGCTGGCCCTATCGCCAGCGCCAACACGGCCAATCCACCCATTACCGACTTCATAGCAGCCTCCGTTGCTTTCAAATCCTCTGGCCCGTTCTGTCGACTGCATCCCTTGAGGGATTTTGATCCTGCTGCGTCGAAGGTTTTTCCCGAGCGCGCGAATGGCAACATGCCGTAACGACAATGTCAAATGTATAGACATTTCCCGCTGCCACTGTTTTAGGCACCTCCCGCTGAAATTGGGCGCTACGCCGGATCGGGTTCGATCTCCACGAGAATGGCGCGGCCAGAACCGGAGATCTGCAGGAGGTCCTGCGTAGGCTCCAGCATGAGGGTATCCATGGCCTGAAGCGAATGGAGCATCGAATGGACCGTCACGTCGAAGGAGCCGTCGAGGGCTACGAGGGCAGCCGCCACGGTGTCTTCCGACAAAAGTGCGACGCCGGATTCCACGAACCGGGTCCGATGCCGGAAACGTCCACGGCGCGTCATCACGTTCAGGTCGCGGATCGGACCTGAGAGAAGATGCCCGGTTGTGATGTTGTCGCCTGAGAACGAGAGCTTCGGAGAGGCGCGATCCAGCTGATAGGCAATGCCCTCCACGTCGAGCTCGATGCCGTCCCCCTCGACCAGGATCAACGTGCGGTCGATGCCGGGGAACAGGGAGAACGGCCCGTCGGACGCGACATCGGCCATGCTGATGCGCCAGCTGAAGGAGTCGAAGCCCGAGCCCTCCGGGAAGGCGGCGACCTCCGCAGTGGTGCCGCCGCCATTCCTCCAGGGAACGCGAACAAGATCGCGGTTTCGGATCACGCGATCCTTCATCAGCGCAGGCTCGGCAGGTTGAGACCATGCTCGTGGGCGCAGTCGATGGCGATGTCATAGCCCGCATCCGCGTGGCGCATCACGCCGGTGGCGGGATCGTTCCAGAGCACGCGCTCGATGCGCTTGGCGGCTTCCGGCGTGCCATCGCAGACGATGACCATGCCTGAATGCTGCGAGAAGCCCATGCCGACGCCGCCGCCATGGTGCAGCGACACCCAGGTCGCACCCGAAGCGCAGTTGAGGAGGGCGTTGAGCAGCGGCCAGTCTGACACCGCGTCCGAGCCGTCCTTCATGGCTTCCGTCTCACGATTGGGGCTGGCGACGGAGCCGGAATCGAGATGGTCGCGACCGATCACGATGGGGGCCTTCAACTCGCCCTTCGCCACCATCTCGTTGAAGGCGAGGCCGAGGCGATGGCGGTCGCCGAGGCCGACCCAGCAGATGCGCGCGGGAAGGCCCTGGAACTTGATGCGCTCCTTTGCCATGTCGAGCCAATTGTGGAGGTGCTTGTTGTCCGGCAGCAGCTCCTTCACCTTGGCGTCGGTCTTGTAGATGTCTTCCGGATCGCCCGAGAGTGCAGCCCAGCGGAACGGGCCGATGCCCCGGCAGAAGAGGGGGCGGATGTATGCCGGAACGAAGCCAGGGAAGTCGAAGGCGTTTTCCACGCCTTCCTCCTTAGCCATCTGACGGATGTTGTTGCCGTAATCTAGGGTTGGCACTCCCGCCTTGTAGAAATCGAGCATGGCGCGCACGTGCTCGGCCATGGATTCCTTCGCCGCATGCTCGACAGCCTTCGGGTCTGTTTCACGCTTGGCTTCCCATTCCGCCAGGGTCCAGCCTTTCGGCAGATAGCCGTTGATCGGATCATGCGCGGAGGTCTGGTCCGTCACGGCATCGGGACGGATGCCGCGCCGGTAGATTTCGGGGAAGATTTCTGCGGCGTTGCCGAGAAGGCCGACGGAAACCGGCTTCTTGTCGCGGCAGGATTGCTCGATGATCGCCATGGCCTCGTCGAGAGTATCGGCGCGCCGGTCGAGATAGCCCGTGCGCAGACGCATCTCGATGCGGCTCGGCTGGCACTCGACGGCAAGGCATGAGGCGCCCGCCATCGTCGCCGCGAGCGGTTGCGCGCCGCCCATGCCGCCAAGACCTCCTGTGAGAATCCAGCGGCCCGAGAGATCGCCGTTATAGTGCTGGCGCCCCACTTCCACGAAGGTCTCGTAAGTGCCCTGCACGATGCCCTGGGTGCCGATATAGATCCAGGAGCCGGCTGTCATCTGGCCGTACATCATGAGGCCCTTGCGGTCGAGTTCGTGGAACTTGTCCCAATTAGCCCAGTGCGGCACGAGGTTCGAATTCGCGATCAGCACGCGGGGTGCATCCGAATGGGTGCGGAACACGCCGACCGGCTTGCCGGACTGGATCAGAAGCGTCTCATCCGTTTCCAGATTTTTCAAGGCGGCGACGATGCGGTCGAAACTGTCCCAATCGCGCGCCGCGCGGCCAATGCCGCCATAGACGACAAGTTCGCCGGGTTTCTCGGCGACGTTCGGATCGAGGTTGTTCATCAGCATGCGCAGGGGCGCTTCCGTCAGCCAGCTCTTGGCCGAGAGTTCGGTGCCGTGGGCGGCGCGGATTACGCGGGCATTGTCGATGCGTGTCATGGACATATCCTCGGGTCAGGCTTTCGAATGGGCAAAGGTGAGACAGGCTTTGAGAATCCGTGTGAGAACCTCGCGCATCGGCGCGGCATAGCTCTCGTCGTAAGGGGACGGCCATTGCCCCTCTGCAACAGGGCCGAGCGGCTCGTTCATGTAGCCGCGACAGGCCAGTTCCATCTGGATTGCATGCACGCCCTTGTCAGGCTCGCCGAGGCTTCGGGTAATGTACCCGCCCTTGAAGCGGCCATTGACTACATGACTCAGGCCGCTGCCGCTGCAAAGGTCTTCGATAGCTGCGCTCAACTCGGGGGCGCAGGTCGTGCCGCCATTGGTGCCGATGTTGAAATGGGGCAGGGTGCCTTCGAAGAGGCGCGGAATGACCGAGCGGATGGAGTGGCAATCGTAGACGACAACATGGTCATTCCGCGAGCGCAGGCGCTTGACCTCAGTTCTCAAAGCCTCGTGATAGGGATCGAAGAAGCGCGCGCGGCGTTCAGCAACCGCCTCTGCGTCCGGTTCTGCACCCGGCTCGTACAAAGGCTCACCATCGAAGGTGGTGGTAGGGCAAAGCTCCGTGGTGGCTTGGCCGGGATAGAGGGAGACTCCGCTCGGGTCGCGGTTCACGTCGATCACTGTGCGCGAGATCGACGTGCGAAGGACGGTCGCGCCGAGGCCGGCAGCAAAGTCATAAAGACGTTCTATCCACCAGTCGGCATCCTTGCGCGCAAGCCAGGGCGATACGAGACCGGAATCATAGGGGGCAGGGATGTCGGTGCCGGTATGCGGCAGGCTTACGACGAGCGGGGCATCGCCGCGAGTGATTGCCCGCCATGAAGTGCTCTGATCATGCATGATCATGCCTCATCCGTCACCAGAGGCAGGATATCGACACCGGCGCTTTCAGCGACCGCGCCGGAGGAAACAAGATCGGTCGCTAGTTGCATGTCGGGCGCCATGTGCCGGTCATCGCTGAGGTGGGCCACCCTTGCACGCAGCAGGGAGCGCGCGCGCTCCAGCCGTTCGCTTGACTGCATGGGGGCATGAAAGTCACAGCCTTGAGCTGCGGCCAGAAGTTCGATTCCGATAACATTCGCGGCGTTGGCAGCCATGGGCAGAAGCCTGCGCGCGCCATGGGTCGCCATGGACACATGGTCTTCCTGGTTGGCGGAGGTGGGGATGGAATCGACGCTCGCCGGATAGGCGCGCTGCTTGTTCTCGGACACGAGGGCGGCCGCCGTCACCTGAGGGATCATGAAGCCGGAATTCAGGCCCGGTTTCGGAGTCAGGAATGCAGGAAGGCCCGAGAGGCTGGGATCGACCAGCATGGCGATGCGGCGCTCCGCGAGCGAACCGATCTCGCACAAGGCCATGGCGATCATGTCTGCGGCAAAAGCCACGGGTTCGGCGTGGAAGTTTCCGCCTGAAATGACTTCGCCCGTATCGGAAAACACGAGGGGGTTGTCGGACACGCCGTTGGCCTCGGTGCCGAGCGTCTCTCCAGCCTGACGCAGCAGATCGAGCACCGCACCCATCACCTGCGGCTGGCAGCGCAGGCAATAGGGGTCCTGCACGCGGTCGTCATTGGTGAGGTGAGAGGCGCGGATGGCGCTTCCCTGCATCAAGGCGCGCAGCGATGCGGCCACCTCGATCTGCCCCCGATGACGGCGAAGCATCTGGATGCGTGCATCGAACGGACCATCGGAGCCCTTTGCCGCATCAGTGGCGAGAGCGCCTGTGACGAGTGCGGCCTGGAAAACACGCTCGGCTTCGAAGAGACCGGCGAGCGCCAGCGCCGTCGACACCTGCGTGCCGTTGAGGAGGGCCAGACCTTCCTTCGGCCCAAGGACCAGAGGATCAAGACCGGCTTGGGACAAGGCAGCTTCCGCGGGTATCCGCACGCCATCGACGAAGAACTCGCCAACGCCCATCAGCGCAGCGGTCATATGGGCAAGAGGCGCCAGATCGCCCGAGGCGCCGACCGATCCCTGGCCCGGAATGACGGGTACAAGCCCTGCTCTGAGGCACGCGATGAGGTGCTCGATGGTCGACCAGCGCACTCCGGATGCGCCTTGCGCAAGGCTTGCGAGCTTCAGCGCCATTACGAGACGCACAACAGGGATAGGAAGCGGCTCACCGACACCTGCCGCATGGGACAGCACGATATTGCGCTGGAGCGTTGCCAGATCGGCGGTGCCGATACGGACGCTCGCCAGTTTTCCGAAACCCGTATTGATGCCGTAGACCGGCTCACCCTTCGCAACGATGGTCTCGATGGTCTTCGCGCCAGCCTCGATACGCGTGCGGCATCCCTCGTCGAGCTCGACCTCGACGCCACGATAAACGCGACGCCAATCCGCGAGACTGACCGAGCCGGGAATGAGTGTAAGAATCTTGGTCACTGGCCTCTCCAGATACGGGCATGAAGGGGGTTGAAGCCGATGCGGTAGACGAGTTCTGCGGGCCGCTCGATCTCCCAGATCGCGAGGTCGCAGAACTTGCCGGGCTCCAGCGTGCCGATCTCGTCGAGCTTTCCGAGTGCGCGGGCGGCTTCGCGAGTCACGCCGGCAATGCATTCCTCTACTGTCAGGCGGAACAGGGTCGCGCCCATGTTCATCGTCAGCAGAAGGGACGTCATCGGGGAGGTGCCGGGATTGCAATCGGTCGCCAGAGCCATATGCGTGCCTGCTTCGCGGAAGGCGGCAATCGGCGGAAGCTGCGTTTCGCGCAGCATGTAGAAGGCACCCGGCAGCAGCACGGCGACTGTGCCGGCCTTCGCCATGGCGACTGCTCCATCCACATCCGTGTATTCGAGGTGATCCGCGGACAAGGCGCCGTAATCGGCGGCGAGCTTCGCACCGTTCAGGTTCGAAAGCTGGTCGGCATGGAGCTTGATTTTCAGTCGGTGTGTTCTGGCGGCTTCGAATACCCGGGCGACTTGCTCCGGAGAGAAGGCAATGCCCTCGCAGAAGGCGTCGACTGCATCTGCCAGACCTTCTCGGGCCAGCACCGGCAGCATCTGGTCGCAGACCTTGTCGATGAAAGCATCCTTGTCGCCATTCGCCTCGGGCGGCAAGGCATGGGCGCCGAGGAAGGTGGTGGTGACGGAGATGGGCCGCGTATCGGTCAAGCGGCGCGCAGCACGCAAGGAACGGGTCTCCGACTCAAGATCGAGGCCGTAACCAGACTTGATTTCGACAGTTGTGCAGCCTTCTGCGATGAGATGGTCCAAGCGAGGGAGGGCGCTTGCCACAAGCTCGTCCTCGCTCGCCGCGCGAGTCGCCTTCACAGTAGAAAGAATTCCGCCGCCTGCGCGGGCGATTTCTTCGTAACTTGCCCCTTTCAGGCGCAGTTCGAATTCATGGGCGCGGTCGCCGCCGTAGACGAGGTGAGTGTGGCAGTCGATCAGGCCCGGGGTAATCCAACGTCCCTCGCAGTCGATCCGCCCCGCCGCATCCCATCCGGTTGGAAGATCCTGCATCGGCCCTGCGAAGGCGATAAGACCATCCTTGGAGGCAACGGCCCCGCTTTCGATAATCCCAAGATCGTTTCCGCCAAGGGTCGCTAGGCGGGCGTTGAGCCAAACCCGGTCGAAGCGCATGTCTCTGCTCCGGTGCATTCGCGATAATGTCTATACATAATCGCGAATAATCGGTATTGTCTAGACTTATTCGATCAGCTCTGATGGTCAGGCGGCGGCGTGGCTTTTTGGCGGCCACCCATAGTCGGGCCGTTTTCACAGCAAAGGCGGCAGCAATGCGCAGGCTCATTCTCGATCATGCACTTCTTCCCCATGGCTGGGCTCGGAATGTCGGTCTCGACATTGAAAACGGCACTATCGACGCCGTGCATCCGGATGCTTCTCCGGAAGGGCGTGAACGTATCGCGGGGATCGCGCTGCCTGGACTTCCCAACCTCCACAGCCATACGTTCCAGCGCGGCATGGCGGGGCTTGCCGAAACGCGCGGCCCCGAAGGTGACAGCTTCTGGACATGGCGGCAGGTGATGTACCGGTTCCTCGGCTCACTCACGCCGGACGACGTAGAAGCCATCGCGGCCTTTGCCATGATGGAGATGCTCGAGAGGGGCTTCACCTCGCTTGCTGAGTTCCACTACCTGCACCACGACGCACAAGGGCGTTCTTATGGCGATATCGCTGAGCTTTCGGGGCGCATCGCAGCCGCGGCCCATGAAACCGGCATAGGCCTAACATTGCTGCCGGTCTTCTATGCACAAGGCGGTTTTGGCGGCGCTGCTCCATCGGAGGGGCAACGGCGATTCATCAATGATGTGGAGAGCTATTCCCGCCTTCTCGAAGGCGCTCGCAAGGCTGTGGCCGGACTCGACAACGCTGCGGTCGGCATTGCGCCCCACAGCTTGAGGGCCGTGACGCCGGAGGGCCTCAATGAGGTTCTGGCCATGGCTGGGGAGGGACCAATCCACATTCACATCGCTGAGCAGACCAAAGAGGTCGAGGATTGCCTAGCGTGGTCAGGACAGCGCCCAGTGGCGTGGCTGCTCGATCATGCGCCTGTCGATCGGCGCTGGTGCCTCATTCATGCGACGCACCTGGATCGCGACGAGGTCAAGGGCATGGCGAAGAGCCGTGCCGTGGCCGGACTGTGTCCGATCACCGAGGCCAATCTCGGCGATGGTATCTTCGAGGGTGTGGATTATCTCGCAGAAGGTGGCGTCTTTGGTGTTGGGTCGGATTCGAATATTGAGATCTCAGCTCCCGGAGAACTGAAGCAACTCGAATATAGTCAGCGCCTCAAGCACCGTGCCCGTAACGTTCTGGCGGCCGGTGAGGGGGATTCGACAGGCCGCACGCTCTATGAAAAAGCGCTCGCCGGCGGCGCTCAGGCACTTCGGCGGCGCATCGGCGTCCTGGCTCCAGGGCAGAGAGCCGACATCGTGGTTCTTAAGCCGGACCACCCGGATCTGGCTGCGGTTTCAGGAGACCGCTGGATCGATGCCTATCTCTTCGTCGCCAGCCATTCGGCCATCGACATGGTGATGGTTGCGGGCAAACCTTTGGTAAAAGACGGCAGGCACATTGATCGCGAAGTCATCACCGCACGCTACGTGCGTTCCATGAGGCACATTCTGTCGTGAAGGAAGCACCGTCCGGCATGAAACACCTGTACCAGCGTATCCGCGACGATATCGAAGCCAAGATCATGTCTGGCGAATGGCCTCCGGGATACCGGATTCCTTTCGAGCACGAACTCATGGCGGAATATGGCTGTTCGCGCATGACCGTGAACAAAGTGCTCTCGACGCTCGCAGTCAACGGTCTCATCACGCGCCGGCGCAGAGCTGGTTCGGTGGTGGCGGAGCCGAGCACGCGGCAAGCTGTCCTGGACATTCAGGATTTCGCCCTCGAGGCGGCGCGCACCGGCACCGTCTATCATTTCAAGGTCGTTCATCGGTCCATTGATCCCATCGATACCGCTGCCGCGCACCGCATCGGGCTGCCCGTCGGCACCGAAATGCTCTACATCTCGACCCTCCATGTCATGGATGATGTGCCTCAAGCCTTCGAGGAACGCCTGATCAGCCTTGCCACTGTTCCGGAAGCCAACGGAGAGGTCTTCAAGGACGCCCCTCCAGGCACTTGGCTGCTGAGGCGCGTGCCGTGGACAGATGCGGAGCACATCGTCCGCGCCGTCAACGCCGACAGCACGATGGCAAAACGTCTTCAGATCAGAACAGGAGCGGCTTGCCTCGTTCTCGAACGGCGAACCTGGCAGGCCGGAGCCTTCGTGACGGAAGCGCGGATCACTTATCCGGGCGAAAGGCACCACCTGATGGGTCGTTTTTCTCCATCCGTCAAAGGTAGCTCAGCCGTTCAATGACCATAAGGGCTGTAACGTCGACTGCGAGGTTCGCCCGCACGTAATGACGTCGACCGCTCCAGTCGCGCTCCCTTATGGGAGGCGTGAAATAGCTCGATAAACGCTTGCTGAGACTCGTTGACGGCTGCGGGAAAGATACCTAAATATACTCCAAATTGGAGTATTCCATTTTGGATACAAAAACGCTGTGTCTGGCTGTCCTGTCCATGGGGGATGCGTCCGGCTACGAGATCAAGAAGCGCGTCGAGGAGGTCTTCTCACGCTTCATCGATGTGGCGCCCAGCGGGATCTATGCCGCTCTGAAGCTCCTCGATCAGGAGGGACTGGTTTCGGCCAAGGTCGTGCCTCAGGAAGGGCGGCCCAATAAGACCGTTTACACCTTGCTCGAGGCAGGGCGCGAGGCCCTGACCACATCCTTGAGGGCCTCGGAAGGGCGACACAAGATTCGTTCCGAACTGGTCACGCTTCTGATGTTCGCCGATCTGCTGCCCCCCGAAAAGCTGCGTGACGTGCTCGCTAACCGGATGCTGGAACTCAAGCAGGTCAGGATGGAAATGGAAGCATCGACCGGCGCGTCTCGGCCGGGGCATCGCTTTCTGGTGCGCATGGGGATGGCGCTGGTCAATGCCGAGCTTGCTTTCCTGAACGAGAGCGTACCCGCCTTCCTGGCTGAGCTGTCGGGCGGAGCAAACAAGCAACACAAGCAGAAGACGGCCGATCTCGTCGACTCGGAACTGTCTTAGGAACATCGCCGTGAAGAAGAAAACGACAGCCGCGCTTGTTGTCCTCGGCATCTCTGCCCTGGGTATTGGAAGCGCACGCTACCTGAAGAACGATACGGCCCAGGCGGTGGTACAGCCGAGCGCGCCGGTAGTAACGGAGCTTGCTCGCAGCGAGACCTTTGCCGTTCGCAAGGCCGATTTACGCTTTACCGTGCCGCTTGCAGGTACGCTGCGGCCGGTCAACCAGACGACCCTCAAGTCCCAGGTTGCCGCCCAGGTGGCCGAGGTTTTGGTGCAGGAAGGTCAGCCGGTGAAGAAGGGCGACGTTCTCGTACGCCTCGACACCGAAGACCTGAAATCCCGGCTCAATGAGCGAGTAGCCAATCTTGAGTCCGCCAAGGCGCAGTTTGCTCTGGCGGAGAAGAACCGGCAGATGAAGCTCAGCCTGCAGGACAAAGGTTATGCAGCTCAGGCCTCCGTCAACGAGGTGGAAAGCGCGTTCCGGGCAGCTCAAGCAACCGTGCGGGCTCAGGAGGCGCAGGTGGAGCAGGCGCGCAAGGCTCTCGAGGACGGCGTCGTGCGGGCGCCCATCGACGGTTTTGTCTCCGAGCGTGCCGTCAATCCGGGCGACAAGGCTGCGGTGGACGGTAAGCTCCTTGTTCTCATCGACTTGGCCGAACTTGAAATCGAGGCTCCTGTGCCGACGAACGAGATCGGTCTTATAGCTGTCGGCCAGAGGGCGCTGTTCCGCGTGCCCGGCCTGGAGGGCCGCGAGTTCTCGGGGCTCGTGGAACGTATCAACCCCACCGCCAAGACGGGATCGCGTTCGATACCGGTCTACATCCGGGTTGAGAACGGCGACAGGATTCTGCGCGGTGGCATGTTCGCCTCCGGCGATATCGTCGTGCGTGAAGTGCAGGACGTCGTTGCAGTTCCGCCCGAGGCCGTGCGCGGTGATCAGAACCACCGATATGTGCTCAAGCTCGATGGCGAAACCATCGCCCGGCAGCAAGTCGAGGTGTCGAAGGATGCAACGGCCAGCCTTGTCGCCGTCACATCCGGCTTGCGGGAGGGCGATATCGTTGTGAGCGCCGGCTCCATCATTCTTGAGCCGGGAACGCCGGTTCGCATCGGGGACAAATAGGATGTTCCTTACGCGCATCAGCATTAACAACCCGGTTTTCGCCACCATGATGATGGTGGCGATCCTCGTGGTTGGGTTGTTCTCCTATCAGCGCCTCGGCGTCGACCAGTTCCCCGATGTGGACATTCCCACCGTGGTGGTGACGGCTGCCTATCCAGGCGCGTCGCCGGAGGCGGTCGAGAGCGATGTCACGCGCAGGATCGAAGACGCAATCAACACGATTGCCGGTCTCGATACGCTCACTTCGCGCTCCGTTGAGGGGCGTTCCATCGTAATCGCTCAATTTACCCTCGACACGCCCGCAGCCGTCGCTGTGCAGGATGTTCGCGAAAAGGTGGCGGGGATTCGCGGCCAGTTGCGGGATGAGGTAGACGATCCGACCGTCACCCGGTTCGATCCTGACAGCGCGCCGATCGTATCGGTGGCGGTTGAATCGCCCGTGCGCTCCCTGCGCGAGCTGACGACGCTTGCCGACGAGGTGCTGCTCAAGCGCATCCAGACCGTGCGCGGCGTAGGCAGCGCCACCATCGTGGGCGGCATGAAACGTCAGGTCGAGGTGCGCTTGAAACCCGATCGCATGCAGGCGCTTGCTATTGGCGTCGATCAGGTGGTGGCCACGATCCGCTCTGAAAACCAGGATTTGCCAGCCGGTAACGTGACCCGCGGGCGAGAGGACAAGGTCGTGCAGATCGAGGGCTCCGTGAAGGAGCCGCGCGAGATCGGCAACTTCATCGTAGCCCAACGGGGCGGGTCGCCGGTACGGCTGTCGGAAGTGGCCGATGTCATCGACGGTCAGGAAGAAAAGACGAGCCTCGCCTTGTTCAACGGCAAGCCTGCGCTCGCCGTAGATGTGGTGAAGGTGCAGGGTGCCAACACCATCGAAGTGGCCGACGGCGTGTTTCGCGCTGTCGAGGAACTCAAAAGCTCGCTGCCCTCAGATGTCGAACTGTCTGTGGTGAAGGATTCTTCGAAGGGGATCCGCAGTTCCGTGCACAATGTGCAGAGCACGATGTTCGAGGGCGCGTTCCTGACCGTCGCCATCGTATTTCTGTTCCTGCACTCGTGGCGTTCCACGGTCATCACCGGTCTGACGCTGCCGATCTCCGTGATCGGCACCTTCGCGGCGCTGGCCTTCATGGGCTTCACCCTGAACAGCATGACGCTGATGGCGCTGTCGCTTGCCATCGGCATCCTGATCGACGACGCCATCGTGGTGCGAGAGAACATCGCCCGTCACTTGGAGATGGGCGCGGGCCATTTCGAGGCGGCTCTCAAGGGTACGCAGGAGATTGGCCTTGCCGTGATGGCTACAACGCTCGCCATCGTGGCCGTGTTTGCGCCAGTCGCCTTCATGGGCGGCATCATCGGTAAGTTCTTCTACCAGTTCGGCATCACCGTATCGGTAGCCGTGCTGATTTCGCTTTTCGTGTCGTTCACCCTCGATCCCATGCTGTCGAGCGTGTGGCACGATCCATCCATCGGCCGGAAGCCGCGTGGGCTCATCGGCTGGCTCACGGGCCTGACCGACAAGGGGATTGCGGGCATTCTTGCCATCTATCGCCCTCTCATGCGCTTCAGCTTGCGACGGCGCTGGGTGGTGATGGTGGCGGCCATTGGTATCTTCGTGGGAAGTTTCGCCCTCGTGCCGATGATAGGCGTCGAGTTTGTTCCCTCCGCTGACATGGGTGAGATGAATGTGAAGGTCACGGCACCTGTGGGCTCCTCGCTCGAATATACGGAGACGAAGCTCCGTCAGGCCGAGGCTGCGATCAAGGAGTTCCCCGAGGTAAATTTCACCTACGCGACGATCAACAGCGGGCAGGCCGCAGGCAGAAACGAGGCCATCGTTGCAATCACGCTCAAGCCGATCGCCGAGCGCACGCGCTCAGCTACGCAGCTCGTGGACCTGATGCGTGCGCGCCTCAAGGCCATCCCCGGCATTGACCTCGCCGTCAGCCTGCCGGGCGTTGGCGATGGTAAGCCGGTGCAAGTGTCGATCCAGGGGCCGAACTTGGATGAACTGGCGCGGATTTCCCAGGAGACCGCCGCAATCATCGCGAAGGTGCCGGGTGTCGTCGATATGGAATCCAGCCTCAAGGCCGCCCGTCCGACCATCGCTGTGAGGCTCGACCGGGAGCTCGCGAGCGATCTTGGCGTGAGCTTGCAGCAGGTCTCCGACACGTTGCGGCCTCTGCTTTCGGGTGAGGATGCTTCGAGCTATCGCGCACCCAACGGCGAGAACTACGACGTCAACGTGCGCCTGCCCGAGACTGGGCGTGAGTCGCGCGAGGACCTGTCGCGGCTTTATCTTGCCAGCAGGATGACCAACGAGGATGGCACGCCTCGCATGGTGGCCTTGCGTGAGATTGCCAAACTGGAGGCGGGGGTCGGCCCGTCCCAGATCAACCGGCGCGATCTTGCCAGGGAGGTGCAGATCACCGCCAATGTCAGCGGGCGTGCTGCCGGTGACGTCACGCGGGAGATCGGGGCCGCCCTCAAGGAGGTGAAGCTGCCCGCTGGCTATCAATTCGTGTCCGGCGGTTCGGCCAAGAACATTCAGGAGACGTCCGGCTATGCGGGATCGGCGCTGCTTTTGGCGGTGATATTCATCTACATCATCTTGGCATCGCAATTCGGCAGCTTCCTTCAGCCGCTCGCGATCATGGCATCCTTGCCGCTTTCGCTGGTGGGCGTGTTTCTGGGCCTCTTGGCCTGGGGCTCGACCCTGAACATGATGTCGGCCATCGGCTTCATCATGCTCATGGGATTGGTGGTGAAGAACGCGATCCTGCTCGTCGATTTCGTCAATCAGGCCCGCAAAGGTGGTGTGGAGCGCACCGTCGCGATCATGCAGGCAGCCGAAGTCAGGCTCCGTCCGATTCTGATGACCACACTCGCGATGATCTTCGGCATGATCCCCATGGCGCTTGGTCTGGGAGAGGGCGGCTCGCAGCGCGCCGGCATGGCACATGCGGTGATCGGCGGCCTGATCAGCTCCACCATCCTGACCCTGGTGGTGGTTCCGGTCGCACTCACTCTGCTTGAGGACATGGCGCGCAAGCTGGGCTTCGGGCGCAAGCCCGATACGGCTTCGACGGCTCCAGTGCTCCAGGCGGCAGAGTAGGGGACGCCCACTCGCGTCTCCAGAAGAGATCATAGCTCCAGAGAGGCGCGCGCAAGTGCGCCTTTTTTCAGGGGCGTCAGGGCTGAAACGCTTGCCTAGCCTCATTCCGCGCATGGCGGTTACCATCTGTTAACCATGGTCGCGAATAATCCCCGGTAAATCACAAGGCTGGTTCGCAGCCGGTATTGTTCGGGGCTGAGTATCAACAGGAAACCCAATGATTACCGAGGGAAATCTGGATCAGAAGGCAGCGCGTCCATGGCTCGACCGTGATGCGCGGGAACAGATCGGAGCTCACCTCCAAGCTCTCTTCGCAGAAATCGAGGGGCAGCCGATCACCGATGAACAGATCGACTTGCTGCTGGCATTGCGGCGGGCTGAGCGGGAACTCGGGCGTAACGAAGTCTGACTGGAACGGTGTCGCAGCTTCGCCGTTGTCGAAGCTCGACACCAATCCAGGAGCGTTGAGCCCATGCCTCGCGAAGTCACGGACCCCGACGGCATCACATGGACCTGTATCCAGGCCTTCTCGGGTTTGGGGAAGAACCCGGAAAAGATGGAGGCAGCTCGCGTCGACGGGGAGGCTGACGCCTTTCAGGTGGTTTGCACTCCCTCTGGCGGGGCGCAATCAGTACGGATCGAGCTGCCCGGAGACTGGGAGCAGGGATATTCCGACGAGCAGCTGCTGAAGACGATCCAAGCCCAATTGGCTCAAAATCCATGACACGCGGACAGGAACTCCCTGCCTCTTTACGAAAGCTCCTTGAGCGGAACTTCCAGGCCGCCCGGTAATTGACCGGTTCACGCGAGAAGGAGCGTCCGCATGAGCCAGTCCGAGCAGGAGCATATCGACCCCCCAGGCACCGAGGCGGAGATGACGCCGCAGGCCGACCACGGAGAGGCGAGCTATCGCGGATGTGACAAGCTCACCGGACGGGTCGCGATCATCACCGGTGGAGACAGCGGGATCGGCCGCGCCGTGGCGATAGCCTATGCGAGGGAGGGGGCGGACATCCTCATCAGCTACCTCAATGAGGAGGAGGATGAAGACGCCCGCGAGACTGCGCGGCACGTGGAGGCCGCAGGGCGGCGTTGTGTGCTGATGCCCGGCGATATCGCGGAGGCCGCTCATTGCCGCGCCATCATCGACCGGGCCGTGGACGAGTTCGGCCGCATCGATATCCTTGTCAACAATGCCGCCTTCCAGCGCACCTACGAGTCTCTGGAGGAGATCCCGGACGAGGAGTGGAGCTATACCTTCCGCACCAACATCGAGGCCATGTTCCACCTTGCCAAGGCCGCCGTTCCGCACATGCGGCCGGGCTCTTCCATCATCAACACGACATCCATTCAGTCGGATAAGCCGAGCCCAATGCTCCTGGCCTATGCCTCGACCAAAGGAGCGGTTTCCAATTTCACCGCAGGCCTCGCGCAGATGCTGGGCAAAAAGGGTATCCGCGTGAATGCGGTTGCACCCGGACCGATCTGGACCCCATTGATTCCGTCCACCATGCCGGACGAAAAGGTGAAGAGCTTCGGCAAGGATACGCCGCTGGGCCGAGCAGGGCAGCCAAGCGAATTGGCCGGCATCTATGTTCTTCTTGCCTCTGACGAGGGCAGCTACATGACAGGTGGAATCTACGCCGTCACGGGTGGGACGCCGCTCCTGTAGGAACAGGGACCGCGAGCGTTACATCATCCAAGAGCTCGCAGCATCCGGAAAGGATCAGGATGCAAGCCTGCCGACAGCCACAGGGAGTACGAGGGAGCTCTTGGTCTTTATCACCTCAGGTCACCCTCATCCCTGCCAAAGTTAACGGAATGCCCACGATTATCGATGAAGGCTGAGGGAGATCGTCGCTCAAGGTTGAATCGAAGTTTGTTGTGCTCGCTAATGTGATCCTGATCCTCAGCATCCTGACAGCGGTGGCCGCCCTCGTTGGTGCAGCCTTCCTTCTGTTGCGTGAGCACAACGACGATCTTGCTAAGGCCGAAGGCGATCTGGCGAGCCTTGCGCTTACTCTTCAGGAGCGCACCGACGCTACGCTCCAATCGATCGAGAACGTTTTGCGTGATGTGGTCGGACGCATTCCACAAGCATGCCTGAAAGCGAACGAGTTCGATGGATATGCCGCTTCGCAGGCGACAAAAGCCGTTCTTGTCGGGGCTTGTCACACCCTGGCGCTGATCCAGCGCATCGATCTCGTCAATGCCCGTGGGCGGATCGTCGGAACATCGTATCCCCGGCCACTTGCCGATCCGATCTATCTGAGAGACACATCGTACTATCAGGCCCTCGCAAACGATCCCTCGCTTCTCGTCTACCTGAGTGAACCGGTTCTCATCCGGGCGACCGGCAAAAGGGTCTTCTCACTCTCACAAAAAATCAAAGATACGGATGGAAACTTTCTTGGTCTCATCGTGTCGACGATCGACCTGGGGCATTTCGAGAAACTGTTCGACAGTCACCTGAAGCCGCGATCTCTGGCGATCACGTTCTACCGGCGCGATGGGATCATTCTCGCTCACAGCCCAAAAGCCGACGGAATCCTCGGACGCAGGTTCTGGAAGCCCAGCACGCCTCTGCAGCGAATGGTCGTCAAGAACAGCCCTACGCTCATTCGCGACGTCAGCTGGATCGACAGGAAAGAGCGGCTCGTCGCCCTTCACCCCCTTGCTCATTATCCGAGCGGTATCGCCGTCAGCAGGACTTTGGCGGAGCTCATGGCCGGCCGACGCCTTGAGGCACGTCTGATCCGGTTCATCGCCCACCTCATGGATATCGCCATCGACGCCGCGAGCCTGCTGGGCATGAAGCATGTCAGAACCGGCATCCTGAGGGCTGCCAGTGAAAGCTACCTGTCCCGTCATGACATCCTGACCAGACTTCCGAACAGGCTTCTGTTCTCGGAGGAGCTGAAGCGGACGCATCTTGCCTCTCAAAGAGAGGGGAGAGACTTTGCGCTCCACCTGCTCGATCTCAACCGCTTCAAGGATATCAACGACAGCTACGGACACGCAGCGGGAGACGAGATCATTCGGATCGTGGCCCGGCGCCTCCGGGACCGTCTCAGGAAGAGCGACTTCATCGCCCGGATCGGAAGTGACGAATTCGCAATCGTTCAGAGGCCGACCAGGGGGCGGCAACAGGTCATGGACCTCGTCACGACGATTCAGGACGCGATGAAGGTCCCATGCACGGTCGGCAACACAGAGATTGAGGTCGGGCTTTCGATTGGTGTAGCCATTGCATCAACCGATGGCAGGACCTCGATTGAGCTGATGAAAGCGGCCGATGTCGCTCTCTACGCCGCAAAGTCCGATCCTGACCGCAGCTATCGGCTTTATGATGCGAGTATCAAGGATCCCCGCGCAGAGCGCCGCGCTCTCGAGGGAGCTCTGAAGAGCGCCCACGACAACAGGGAGTTCGAGCTCTACTATCAGCCGATCCTCGATCTGGCGACAAATCGTATGTGGGGCTGCGAGGCGCTTGTCCGATGGAAGCATCCGGCAAAGGGAATGGTCTCACCGCTCCAATTCATACCGGCTGCTGAAGAATCGGGTCTGATTGGTCAGATCGGCGACTGGATCCTGGAAGACGCCTGCTCGACGGCCATGAGCTGGGACCTGCCGCTGAAGGTTGCGGTTAATCTCTCTCCGGTGCAGTTCCAGCGGAGGGACGTGTTTTCCAGCGTCAAGCAGGCTCTCGACAAATCCGGCATGCCCGCTCAGCGCCTAGTTCTGGAGATCACGGAATCCGTCAAGCTCACTGAAGAAGCCACCGCGACGCTCAAGCGGCTCAAGGCCCTTGGGGTTTCGATCTCGCTGGACGATTTCGGTACCGGCTACGCATCGATGAGCTATCTCCGAAGCTTTCCGTTCGATAAGATCAAGATCGATCAGTCGTTCGTGCGTGGAATGATGGATGCATCCGATAGCCGCGCGATCATCAAGGCGACCATCGGTCTTGCGAACGATCTGAAGATCAGCACGACAGCCGAAGGTGTGGAAACGGAAGAGCAACTCAACGCTCTGCGCCTGGCAGGTGCGTCCCAGGCACAAGGCTACCTTATTGCAAAGCCCATGTCGCGCGAAGCTATCGCGACTTTCATCTCTGACCTCCGGGGGACATGGCAGGACAAGCCCTCACGCGCGCGGGCTACAGGAACGTCTTGGTCGTAAGCTCCTGGATGGAATAACCTATGCTCTTACGGAGCAGGAGATTTCTCGGTTCGTACCAATCCAGTCACCCTGAACAGGACGGAAGGCAGTTTCTGGAAGGCTGAAGCGCTCCCGCAGGCTTCTTTGCCTGGGATGAATCCGCGCAATGCCTTGCTCGGGCTTGCTCGGCAACTATAAAAGCTAAGCCTGCTCTACCACCGCTCTGACCCGTCTGCCTGCGCGGCTTGCCGGTCAGGATGTGTGGCCGAATATCGTCTATCAATCCCAAGGGGCCTCAATGGCACTGGTCAAGACGTCCGAACTCCCAGGCAAGGGTAACCTTCGTCCAGGGGGTGATGAAACGCCTCCTAAGAATGCATCTTCCGCTCCTGCACGTGGAGGGGCGTCCCAGCGCCGGATGCTTGGACGCGTCAGGGCACGAAAGCAGCAGGCTGCTGAGCGCATCGGCGCGGCCACGGAGCAGCTTGCGAGCGGCGTAGCGGAGGCATCTGCTGCTGCGGAGGAACTCCGGCGCTCCATGGAACAAATTGCCGTGGGAGCAGAGGAAGCTGCAGGCGCGTCGCAGCAATCGCTCTCTGCCATCGTAAGCCTCGGTGCCTCGTTCTCCGAAGCGCGCGGGCATGCGGAGGCCGCACGCACGAAGACCGCGAGCCTTCAGAGCCTCTTGATCGAGACTGCCGCTCAGATCGATGCGTCCGTAGCGTCCGTCGAGGCGAATGCTGCCCGCCAGAGGGGGATGGTAGATATCATCTCGCTACTGGAGAGGCAGGCGACCACCATCGGCGAGATCACCCGCGTGGTCGGCGACATCTCCGATCAGACAAACCTTCTGGCCCTCAACGCGGCAATCGAGGCGGCGCGGGCGGGAGAGAACGGACGCGGCTTCGCGGTGGTTGCCGATGAGGTGCGTGCCTTTGCGGGAGCCTCGGAGAAGAGCGCGCAGGACGTCCAAGAGCTGGCTGAGGTGATCGTAGACAAGGTCCGCTCCGTTGCCGAGAAGATCAGGGCGACGGCGGAGACCGCTTCCGGCGAGGCACAATCCGGCCGCGGCATCGTCGCGGCTCTGGATAGGATCAGGTCGGATATCACTCTTTTATCAGAAGGCAGTCAGTCCATCCTTATTGCCGCCATCGAGGCGGAATCGGCCATTCGCGAGGCGCAGCGCGGGGCCGAGCAGGTCGCCAGCGCTGCCGAGGAGCAGGCCGCTGCGGCGGCGGAAGCCCAGCGGGCCGTTCAGCAGCAGAGCGTTGCTCTCGACCAAAGCCAGCAGACCGCGCATGCCTTGGCGGTCTTGGCGGACAATCTGCAGGCGGATACTGCGGGCTCGACCAGCGCTGAGCAGGTGGGGTCGGCAGCGGAGGAGCTTTCGGCCGCCATCCAGGAGCTTTCAGGCGCTGCTGGCGAGATCATGACCGCGGTCGATCAGATCAGCCGTGGAGCTCAAATGCAGGCTGCCGCGACCCAGCAGACCAACGCGGCGATGGAACAGATCGAGCGGGCCACCAGTGCATCGCGGGAGGTGGCTGAAGCAGCCGTCCAGCGCATTGAATCCCTAGCAACGGCGCTCCAGGAGAACCGGTCCGGGACCATTCGCCTCGCAGGCGGGGTTGAAGGCGGGCTCAGGGAGATGCGCGTCGTGATCGAGATGATGGGCGGGTTGGACGAGTCCGGGCGGCGCATCGAGAAGATTGTCGACAACATCGCTCTTGTTGCGGTCCAGACCAATATGCTGGCTGTCAGCGGCTCCATAGAGGCCGCGCGTGCAGGTGATGCGGGACGTGGCTTTGCCATTGTCTCCGGCGATATCCGCAGCTTGGCGCGCGATGCGTCCGAGAATGCCGACCGCATCAAGGACGTCATCCGCCAGATCCGCGACCAGATCACCATTGTCCGTCACGATTTGGAGCAAAGCGCTGCCATCGCCGAAGCTGAAGTGGTCAAGAATACGTTGACGGCTGAGAAGCTGGGCGCCGTGGAGGCGGATGTCGACGAGATCCGTCGAGGCAGCGCTGCGATCCTCGCAGGCTCGGACAGCATTCTCGCGTCCGTGCGCGAGGTTAGGCTTGGGACGCAGCAGATCGCCGTTGTCGCTGAGGAGGCCGGGAACGCTGCTGCACAAGCTGCAAGTGCAGCGCGTCAACAGGCGCAAGGATCCGAGGATCTTGCAGCCGCGATTGAAGAGATCGCCTCGCTGGCGGACGAACTCCAGATCGTGGAGTCGTAACGTGGTAGCCCAGGCGGCTCCAGCATCCGTCTCTCGATCGTTTCTCACGGTCGAAGTGGGGGGCGAACGCTTTGCCCTTTCGGCGGCCGATGTTGCCGAGGTGATCCGCTGCCCGGCTGTCACCAGGGTACCGCTTGGCCCCGCGAGCCTTCTTGGAGTGGCAAATCTCCGAGGCGCAGTAGTGCCCATCGTGTCTCTGCACAAGCTCCTGGGAAAAGAAGCAACCTTCTCGGCAAATGCACGTGTCATCGTGGTCGACCGCGGCGCTCCGGTCGGAGTTGCGGTAGATAGTGTGGCGTCGCTTGGATCATCCCGATTTGGGTCAGAGGACGATGCCATTCAGGCACGGCTGATCGACCTCGATGAGCTGCTCGCCAAGGATTTCGGCGGCTTTATGCGACGAACCCAGAGCCGCTCGGTCTCCGCTCCACGAGTGCTCCATGAGCAGGCTGCCGAGCCTGACAAGATCTCTTTGGTATGCTTTGCCGTTGCGGAGCAGGAATTTGCGATGCCGCTGGCCTCCGTTCATGAGGTTGTCGCGTTGCCGGAATTCGTGACGGCAGTTCCGCGGACGGATGCCGTCATGCTCGGAGTGCTGCCCCTGCGAGGAAAGCTCGTGCCTCTGGTGTCCCTGCGGGGGCTCCTGGGCTTTAGCGCCACGGGTAATCGCGGCAGAGCTCGGGTGGTCGTGACTCAGGTCGGCGAGAGTCTGGTAGGGCTTGCCATCGATAGCATGAAAGAGATCCTTCGGCTCGCTCCGGACATGATCGACCCTGTTCCGGCGATCATCACACGAGGGGACGCTGAGGCGCAGATTCGAGGGATCTGTCGGCTCGATGGCGGCCAACGGCTGGTCTCCGTCCTGTCGTCGGACCATCTGTTCCGCGATCAGAATCTGCTTGAGCAGATTTCCTCCCAAACGGAGAAGAGCAACGACATGGGTACGCCTGACGGGCTCTCCCACCACGACGAGGAGCAATTCATCGTTTTTCAGCTGGGCGGCGAGGAGTACGGATTGCCTATCGGAGCTGTCGATGAGGTCGTGCGCGTGCCCGACACGCTGACACGATTGCCCAAAGCTCCCGCTTTCATCGAGGGGGTCATGAATCTGCGTGGCCGCGTGGTCCCGATTATCGATCAGAGGCGGCGCTTCAGACTTGACGCGCAAGGGGAGAAGCGGCGGGAACGCATTGTGGTCGTCAGGATCGATGACCTGCAAGCCGGCTTCGTCGTCGACACCGTATCGGAGGTTCTCAAGATTTCCCATGCGCAGCTTCGGCCAACTCCCGATTTGGCAACGGACGGAAACCAGGTTATCGACCGCATCGCCAATATCGAGATCGAAGGCCGGATGATCCTTCTGCTTGACCCGCGCGAGTTGCTGGATCGGGCAGAGAAGGATCTGCTCGCTGCCATGAGTAACGGTCATCCGGAGCGCTCCGCTCCGTGATCCGGCTGCTCATCGTCGACGATTCCCCTTTGATGAGACGCCTTCTCGGCAGTGTCTTCACGGCCGAAGGCGACTTTGAGATCGCACTCGCCCGCAATGGTGTGGAGGCGCTGGAGCAGGTGCATGCCTTCAAGCCGGATGTGGTCACGCTGGACGTGAACATGCCAGAGATGGACGGTCTCACCTGTCTTGATCGCATCATGCTGGAGCGTCCGTGTCCAGTTGTGATGGTTTCATCCCTCACCGATGCAGGTGCGAGCGTCACGCTGGAGGCCCTGGCTCTTGGAGCCGTTGACTTCATTGCAAAGCCTGCCCGCGCGATTTCGCTTGAAATGGAGACTCTTGCTCCGCAGCTCATCGAGAAGGTTCGTGCCGCATCGCGAGCGCGGTTGCCCGGCAGCCTGCGGCTGGCCGAACGGGTGCGGTTGCGGAGCGGCTTAGGTACTCGGGCGCGTAATGCTGCGCCGAGACAGCCTGCGCCTGTCGCGCCGGTTCGCCGCAGGCGCAAGAACGTGTCCTCTCATGGTGTCGTGCTGATTGGCGCATCGACGGGAGGGCCTCCTGCTCTGGATGCCGTCCTGTCACGATTGCCGGTGGATTTTCCTTGGCCGGTAGTGGTCGCCCAGCACATGCCCGGCTCGTTCACAGGCCCTCTTGCGCGCCGCCTCGACAAGCTGTGTGCTTTGAAGGTGACTGAGGTCGCTCACGCGATGCCGCTCGACGCCGGCAATGTTTATATCGCGAAGGGCGATGCTGACGTCATCATCAGCGTTCGGCCGGATGGTCCCGTTGTACTGGCCGCGCCTTCATCGTCCGACCATCGCTGGCATCCGAGCGTCGACCGTCTGGTTGAGAGCGCCATGCAGCACCTTGCGCCCGAGAGCCTCATCGGCGTGCTGATGACCGGCATGGGCAGCGATGGGGCCGAGACCATGGCGCGTCTTAAAGCCCAAGGCGGGCGGACCATCGCCGAGGCAGAAGAGACAGCCGTGGTGTGGGGCATGCCCGGTGAACTCGTTCGTCGCGGTGGCGCAGAACTGGTCGTGCCCCTGGAGCAGATCGCCGACCGCATCATGAGCATGGTAGAGTCATGAGCAGGGCGCGCAAGGAGCAGGTGCTGACCGCCGATGATATCCGCCGGCTTTGCGCGTTGCTCTACCGTCATACCGGGATGATTTTCGGAGAGAGTAAGCGCTATTACATCGAGAGGCGGGTCGCCGATCGCATGGCTGCGACCGGAGCGCAAACTTTCCCCGCCTATTTAGCACATGTTGAAGCCGATGGGGGTGAAGTCGAGCATCTCATCAATATTTTCACGGTCAACGAAACGTATTTCTACCGCGAGGAGCATCAACTGAGCTGCCTCAGCCGCTCCATTCTGCCGGCAATTGTGCAGAACAGGAAACCGGGAGATCTCGTACGGATCTGGTCGGTACCCTGTTCGACGGGAGAGGAGCCTTATTCGATCGCGGTATGGCTGCTGGAGAATTGGCCGCTGGTTGACGCCTATCATATCGAAATTATCGGCTCCGATATCGACACGCGGGTTCTGCTCGAAGCACAGGATGGAAATTACGGAGAACGTGCGCTTGCCCGCTTGCCGCAAGAGGTGATCGAGCGCTATTTCGAGCCGCTCCGAGACGGGAAGCGCAGACTGATCCAGGACTTGCGGGAATCGGTGAAGTTCACGGCGGCCAACCTTATCAATCCCGCATCGGTTGCAGCTCAGGGAAAGTTCGATGTCATCTTCTGCCGGAACGTGCTGATCTATTTCGACGATGCTTCCCGGCTTATGGCCGTCAATAATCTCTATGACGCCCTTCATCCGGAAGGGTACATCTGTCTTGGTCATACCGAGTCCATGACACGGATCTCGAAGCGCTTCGACTTGCGTCGGTTCGAGGATGCGATCATCTATCAGCGACCAGGAAAAGATCGCGATGGATGATCTTCTGCAACATTTCATCGTCGAAGCGCGTGAGTTGATACAGCAGGCCACGGATGACCTGTTGGCCCTTGAGCGCGACCCAAATGCTGTGGTGCCGATGGACGGCGCTTTCCGGGCTGTGCACACGCTCAAAGGATCCGTCGGCTTGTTCGATTTCGCTCCTATGGGCCTGGCGCTCCACGCGGCGGAGGATGTGCTGGGCGCTCTTAAAGAGGGGCGCGTGAGGGCCGAGGCCGATGTCATCGACACTCTCCTCGATTGCATCGGCCAAGCGGAACGTTGGGTCGCAGAAATCGAGCGAACAGGGCTGCTGCCCCCGGATGCGGCTGAGGAAGGCTATCGTCTGGCGAGGGTCCTGCGCTCACACGCGGATGAAAATTCGGCTCCTGCCGCGGCTGCGGGGTCACCGGTCGATCTCGGCTGGGTCAAAGACCTGATAGCCCAAAGCCCAGATGCGGCGGCGCAAGCAAAATCTCTCGTCGCCATCGTCTATACGCCTCGGTCCGATTGCTTCTTTTCCGGCGACGATCCGGTAGCGCTTCTGCGCTCGATTCCCAATCTCGTTTCCGTCCGCATTTCGAACAGGGAGCCTTGGCCGCCCGTCTCTGAGATCGATCCCTTCGCCTGCAATCTCAGGATCGAGGCGCTCTCCAGCGCAGCGCTCGATGCAATCAGGGCAATCTTCCGATTCGTGCCTGATCAGGTGACGATCCATGAGGTGCCTTGCAGCGCAAGCGATCGTGCAGCTACAGGAGCTGCGGGTCCCTTGGAGGAAGCTGCCGGAGGAGCCCGTGGGCGGACGCTTCGAGTCGATGCTGTGCGCATCGACCATCTGGCCGATCTTGTCGGGGAGATGGTCGTTGCGAAAAATGCTTTAGCGCATCTGTCAGGCCAAATCAGGGACAGGTTGGAGCACAAGGATTTGGCTCAGGCTCTCCTCACGAGCCAAGCGTCCATCAGCCGGATCGTGGCGGAACTCCACAGGGCCGTCATGGATGTCCGCATGATGCCCATGCGGGACATCTTCCGGAGGTTTCCCCGCGCTGTGCGCGACATTGCGGGCGCGCTGGGGAAAGCTGTCGATTTCTCCATGGAAGGAGAGGATGTAGAGGCGGACAAGTCCGTTGTAGAAGGCCTGTTCGAGCCTTTGCTTCATGTCTTGCGCAATGCAATCGATCATGGGGCCGAACCTGAAGAAGCCCGTCTGAAGGCAGGGAAGCCGGGAAGGGTCAAGGTCACGCTTCGAGCCCGTCGCGAGGGCGACCGCGTCGCGGTCGAAATCGAGGATGACGGACGTGGAATCGATCCCGCGGCTGTTCGACGTGTTGCTGGCGAGCAGCGGGTTACGTCGGCAGACGAACTCGAACGAATGAGCGATGCAGAGATCATCAATCTGATTTTCGCCCCCGGTTTCTCGACCGCATCGGAAGTAACCGATCTGTCGGGCAGGGGGGTCGGCATGGATGCCGTGCGTTCAGCGGTCGAGAGGATGGGCGGGCAGGTTTCCGTTCAAAGTCTGCTGGGCCACGGAACGACGATCCGTCTTTCCTTGCCTCTGACGATTGTCATGGCAAGAGTGATGGCCGTCAGAATCGGTCAGGAACTCTACGGCATTCCGCTCGATGGAGTGATTGAGACGACTATCGTGCCGAGGTCGCGCGTCATTCCGGTCGGGGATGCGGAGGCTTTCGTTCTGCGGGATCGGACGATCCCTCTGATCCGGCTCTCAGATCTCTTGGAAATTTCACGCTCGCTGGAGCTGCGCTCGAGCATGAAGGTTGTGGTGATGGCATTGGACGATGGGCCAGTTGGAATCGCAGTCGACTCCTTTGCCGAGAGAATGGACGTTCTGATGCGTCCCATGTCCGGTATTCTGTCCGGCATGCCCGGCGTTATGGGAACGACTCTCCTCGGAGATGGCAACGTCCTGATGATCCTCGATATTCCGGAGCTTATCGGATGAGCGTGCATCTTGATGGCAACATGGTTGTCTTGGAGGGGATCTGTCGTGTCGAAGATGCGGAGCCCTTGCTCCGCTGGCTCCAGGCCGATCCCGGTCGCATCGTCGACCTATCGAATGCCGAGCACCTCCACGCAGCTGTTCTTCAGGTTCTGATGGCCTTCAGACCCAGCTTGAAGGGACCACCCAAGGACGAATTTCTTCGAGGCTGGGTGATGCCGGCTTTGCTTGATCCAGGCTCCTGCGACATGACACCCGAGACGGGGTGAGCAGTTGTTATTCTCTAAGCATACTCTAAAAGAGCAAAGAGCAGTTCCTTCCATATCGTTCCGGTCCTTCCGGGCAGTATATTCCTAGCGGAGTACCTGAGTGGCGATAACCGTCCTGATCGTCGATGACAGCAAGCTGGCACGCATCGTTGCCGCTAAAGCTCTGACCGCACTCCAGCCGGAGTGGGAAAAGGTCGAAGCTGGTAATGCCCAGGAAGCCCTTGGCGTACTCAATAGCCAGAAGATCGATGTGGCGATGATCGACTTCAACATGCCGGAGAAGGACGGCCTCGAGCTTGCCGCCGAAATCCGTGCGAGCCATCCGATGATGCCGATCGCAGTGATCACAGCCAATATTCAGGATGAAGTCATTGCCCGGGCTCGCGAGGTAAATGCCACCTTCGTCAGCAAGCCGCTGACAGAGGAGGGGTTGCGAGGGTTCATCTCCGGAGCGGCGCTGCGCCTGCGGACCGGCGGTGTTTGATGTCCACGGTCAGGGAAATCGCTCTTTCAGAGCTCGAACGCGATGCCCTGACGGAGCTCGTCAATATCGGAGTCAGCCGGGCGGCTTCGAGCCTCCGGAAGATGATCGGCGAGGAAGTGCTCCTCTCCGTTCCATCTGTCGAGATCATGGCCCCGGACGATGCCGTCCGATTGATCGGTGAACGCGAGACGGATGAACTCGTCGCCATCCAGCAGCAATTCGAGGGAGCCTTTTCCGGCCAAGCCCTTTTGATCTTCCCACAGACGATCAGTCTGGATCTGGTTCGTGCCATCATCGGCGAAGACGTGCCGCCCGATCAGCTTAGCGAAATGGAGCAGGAGGCCCTTGCTGAAACAGGCAACGTAATACTGAACGGCTGCCTTGCCACAATGGCGAACATGTTGAAGCGTTCGCTGAACATCTCCCTGCCCGAGGTCGTTCGAGGCGACGGCTCTCGATTGTTCAAGCTCATGCAGCCACGTCCGGATGATGGGCTGGTGCTCTTCCTGTACATCAACTTCTCTGTCCGCAACCGGGACATCCGTGGCTACATCGCCATGCTCATGGATCTGCCTTCGCTGGCTGCTCTGAAAGAGCTTATTGCAGGCTTCATTCACCGGGTTGTCGGGGACGAGGCTTAGCCTATGTCCTGTGACCGTATCACTCAATGAAGACATTATTGGCATGATAGCCCGGATGCTCCCCTACGAGACGGCCGATAAGAGAATCGAGGCGGCCCTCGAGGAATTGCGCAGCATTGCCGGGCCGATCTTCTCGGCTCTGGAGCGCTCTGGGCTGGCGATGTTGGCAACCAACCCTCGGTTGCCCGATAATCCGATCGTCTTCGTAAACGATGCATTCTGCCGGTTGACTGGATACTCGGCTGAGGAAGCCCTTGGACGCAACGGCAGCTTTCTGCAGGCGCCCGAAACCGATGAAGAAACCGTCCTCCAGATCCGCGAGACGCTAAGAGAGGGCGGTTCAGTCTCGACCAAGGTTCTGAACCGACGCAAGGATGGAAGCCGCTTCTGGAATCATCTCTTCGTCACCCCTGTCAACAATGACAAAGGTGAACAGATTTTCCTTCTGTCGACCCAGGTCGATGTCACGCAGTCGCATCAGGCCGAGGAGATGCGCGCTGCTCTCCAAACGAGCCAACGTGAACTCGATTGGACCAATGAGCGGCTTCGCCAGACACTGACTGTTGCCGGAGCGGGTGGATCCTGGGATTGGGACATCCCTCGTGGGCACTTCACCGCCGATGTGCGTTTCGCCGCCCTCCATGATCTCGATCCAGTCGAGGCTGCAAAAGGCCTGCCAAGCGGGGACTTCTTCAAGGCCATTCATCCTGAGGACCGCTTGAGGATTCGGCTCGCTGTTGCAGGCATTCTCAACGGCGCCGAAGTCTTCTCGAAGGAATATCGGCTTCTTTCCGCCGACGGATCCGTGCGTTGGGCTCACGCGCGAGGCCGTTGCCATTTCAGCGATGAGAACCAACCCATCCGGTTCACCGGCGTTGTCCTCGACATAACCGAGCAGAAGCATATCGAGGAACGCCTGCGGATCGCTCAGAGCGCGGGCGGCGTCGGAACGTTCGAGTATATCGATGGTTTTGCGACCGTTAGCGTCTCCGAGGAGTTCTGCCGCTTGGTCGGACTTCACTCGACCAATGCCCTTCCCGTTCGCACGATCAACAATCTTGTCACCCCAGGCGATCCGCTTCTTGTCGAGCAGGGCTTGTGCTCCGAAGGCGTGACGTATGCCGAATGCCGAATCCAGCGGGCGGACAACAAGAAGCTCCGCTGGCTGGCTCGCAGAGGCGAGTATGTTCGTGACACCGAAACCGCGGGCTTGCGGTTCATCGGGGTCATCTATGACATTACAGCAGCGAAGCAATCCGAAGAGAGATTGCTGGAGCTCAACGAAAGGCTTGAGAGCCGCGTTGCTGAACGGACGGCCGAACTTGCCGAGAGCGAGCGCCGTTTCCGAGCAATCTTCAACACCACTTACCAACTTATCGCGCTTGGTGCGTTGGACGGTACCATTGTAATCGTCAACAACGCGGCCTTGCAGGCTTCGGGAGCCACGGCGAGCCAGATCGCCGGAATAAAGATATGGGATGCTCCCTGGTGGACGCATTCTCCTCATGAGGCTCAGAGAGTGCGCGAAGGCGTCGCGCGTGCTGCCGCCGGGGAGTTTGTGCGCTACGAGTCCGAACTCCTGCTGCCAGGCGGTCACCGCACTTTCGACTTTTCGATGAAACCAGTCCTGGACGAAGAGGGAAAGCCCATTTTTCTGGTGGCTGAAGGCCATGACATCACTGATCTGAAGCATACCGAAGAGGCGTTGCGTCAGGCGCAGAAGATGGAAGCCGTCGGGCAACTGACTGGAGGTATTGCCCACGACTTCAACAACCTTCTGACAGGTATCGTCGGCTCGCTGGATCTTCTGAATACGCGCATGGCGCAGGGCCGCCTCGACAATCTCGATCGTTATATCGCGGCCGCTACATCCTCGGCCAATCGCGCAGCTGCCTTGACGCATCGCCTTCTGGCCTTTGCACGACGCCAGCCCCTCGATCCGAGAAGTGTCGACGTCAACCGTCTTGTCATGTCCATGGAGGATCTTCTCCGGCGAACGATCTCCGAATCCATCGAGCTCAAGTTTGCCATCAGCGAAGACTTGCCCCTGACTCTGTGCGATCCCAATCAGTTGGAAAGCGCTGTCCTCAATCTTGCGATCAACGCCCGTGATGCCATGCCCGACGGCGGCATACTCACGGTCGAAACCGGCGTGTCGCATCTGGATGATCTCTATGAGGCGGCTCAGCATGGGGTCTCGCCCGGCCGCTATGTTACGATCAGTGTTTCCGACACAGGAACCGGCATGCCCGCCGACGTTCTGGCACAGGTCTTCGATCCGTTCTTCACCACCAAACCGATAGGAGTGGGTACGGGTCTCGGCCTTTCCATGGTGTATGGCTTTACGAAGCAGTCTGAGGGCCACGTTCGGATCCATAGCGAGCTCGGAAAGGGTACGTCGGTCAGGCTCTACCTGCCGGCTCACGAAGGCACGGTTGCTGAGGCTGTCTCCGTGACGGGTCTTAGCGAGGCGCATCGGGCAGAGGCGGGCGAAACCGTTCTAGTGGTTGAAGATGAGCGTGTCGTCCGCTCCCTGATCCTGGAGGTGCTCGCCGATCTTGGCTACCAGGCTCTCGAGGCGGTGGATGGGCCGTCCGGTCTGAAAATTCTGGAATCGAAGCAGCGGGTGGACCTGCTCGTGACCGATGTCGGACTGCCTGGACTGAACGGCCGCCAACTCGCGGATTATGCGCGTCTGATTAGGCCCAATCTCAAGGTTCTCTTCATCACCGGTTATGCCGAGCAGGCTGCTATGGCCACCGGCTTCCTCGATCCGGGCATGGAGATGATCACGAAGCCTTTCGGTATTGAGGCCTTGGCCGTGCGCATCCGTGAGATCATCGAGCGAGACTAGTCGGATCCATCGCGCGGGCCTGTTCCCCACGCTGGATCATGAGAAAAGCCTGAGGTCCTTACCGAACTCCAATCCTGAGCCCTAGCAACTTCGGGAGTTTGGCGACGACCTGTGCCAGGACGGGGGCACGAAGATTCCGCTCGTCAGCCTCTTCACAAGCGAGAATGGCTGAGCGGATCGCGCTGGCGCCGGTGAAGCGGAAGGGTTCGGGCGGCAGGCGGGGCAGGGAACGCGTGCAGAAGGGCAGGGTCGACCAGCGATCCTTTTCGTTAAGCACCAGCGATGCGAGGCATTGTCCCGCGATATAGGTGGCGTTCACGCCGTGGCCCGAGAAACCGCAGGCGTAATGGATACGCGTATCGGGGATAGTCTTGAAGAACGGCAGACGATCGGCGGAAACATCGATTGCGCCGCCCCAGGCACGAGCGAGCGAAACGCCTTTCAATGCGGGAAGCAAGCGACGAAGCCCTGTTTCCGCCCGACCGATGCTTGCCCTGTCATGCGTCAGATGCCGCGCCTGCGCGCTATTACCGTAGCCCACCGGCCCGGAGCCCGAACCCATCAGGACGCGGCCATCCTCTGTCTTGCGGAAATAGTGCAGGAACATCCGCAGGTCCGCGAGGCCTTCATCGCCTGTCCAGTTCATGGCAGCCAACTGTTCCGACGCAGGCTCGGTCATGACTACGTAGCTGGAAAATATGCTGACATGCGGCCTGACTTCCCGCCGCTCGCTGAGTGCTGCATTGGTCGCAAGCACGACCTCACGAGCAATGATTTGACCGCGAGGAGTCTTGATCCGGCAGGGAGACCCCGCATCGACGCGCTGCATCGGCGTATTCTCGAAAAGCCAAACGCCGCGATCAATGACAGCCTGGCGAAGAGCGCGTGCCAGACGTGCCGGATGCACGGTCGCCGCATCTGGATATAAGACGCCTCGACGGAACACCGGTGATGCACAACGCGCCTGAACTTCTTGAGCTGACAGCACGGTTACATGATCTTCCGCGCCCAGTTCCCTGGCTCGCTGCACGATGCCTGCGATCTTCTCCTCTTGCTCGGCGGTGGTGGCAACGACGAGATTGCCTCTATCCCGCCACCAGATGTCGCGGCCGCATTCGGAAGCAAAGGTTCGAATGCCATCTTGCGCCCAGTCACCGGCCTTGGCGATGGCAAGCGCGCCATCGCGCCCGAGCGCCTGGACGGCGTTGCCCAGGGAGGACCAGTAGCCGTGAGATTTTCCGCCATTCTTGCCGCTCGCACCTGAGCCGCAGATGGATGCCTCGATCAGAGCGATGGAAAGATCAGGACGGCGGTTCTTGAGGGTAAGCGCCGTCCATAGCCCCGCGAAGCCGCCACCGACAATGGCGACATCGACCGTCAGTTCACCTTCGAGCGGCTGGGCTGCAGGCACGTTGCCCTCGTTCCTCAGAGCTTCATCGAGCCACCAGGAGCGATCAGACGGATCGATGGAGGGCAGGGAGGAATTCATGATGCCAGTGCCATGAGAAAGTGATGCGCCGAATGTCTGAAAGCTGCGCGCGGCGCTGGCCGCGCGCAGCCGGGATGTCGGGTTTAGCCTTGCTGTTGCAGCTTCGTACGAAGCTCCTGCATCGAGCGGTGAACTTCTTCGAGATCCGCCACATCGAAGCCTTCAGCCAGGGCAGGGGAATGCTGAGCCAGACGCTCGCGCAGAACGCCCGTATAGCGCGCCCGCCGATCCTCTCCGACGACGAGACCGTTCTCTTCCTCGAAGCGTGAATTCCATGCCACGGCTTCTTCCCGCGAGATGGACGGCGGCAGGTTCAGCGACAAAGCGCCGTCTGTCAGCTGTACCGGATATCCTCCCGGCAGGCCGTAAGGGCCCGGAACGTGGCCCGTCCATGAGTTGCCTGCCGCCAGAGCGAGGATCATCGGGACACCGCTTGCTCCGGAAATGTCGATGACCGGCTCGGGCGTCAGCTTCACATCGCGGAATGTGCCGAATACGTCGTCGATTTCTTGATCGTCGATCCACACCCGCGGAGCCGATCCCGAGCGTGCTTCGACGGGGCGACGCCATGCTCCAAGGTGCTGGTAATGGGCCAGGACCTTCATGCGTTTCCTGTCCATCAGGCTGCGATCGGCTGCGAAGACATTGGACAGGATCGCGACATTGCCCATGCCGCATATCACCTGATGGCCGAGCGCCTTGATCAACCCGTTCACCACGTCCGGGAAACTGCAATTGATCAGGGGGGCGGTGCTGCCGAGGCGCGTCATGGCCGCCGCGACGCGGGAGCTGAGGAGCGCCTGGAAGACCGCAGTCGCGCTCAGGCCGCCTTCCTGGACGAGCTTGCTCCAGGCATCTCCCGATCCGGCGATCACGGACGAGGTCTGCACGGATGCCGCCTGCACGACTACAGAGGGTTTCGTCTCTTCGAGCAATTCGGTGGGAGAGCCTTCCGCAAGCAGATCCGCCTCACGCGCAATCACGGTTACAGGCGTGTCGAAGATTGCGGCTCGCGCACCTGCCGCGACTTTCAGCCATTGCAGGCGCTCGCGGTTGCGGCCCGCGAGAACCACCCGGGTTGGGGTAGTGGCGGTGGCTGCGATGTCCAACAGGATGCGGGCTGCGAAAGCTCCGGTTCCGGTCAGGAGAATGGTGGGTTCTGTCGTCATCTCAGCTTCCTTTCGCGAGCCTGTCCCAGCAATCGTCGAGACGCTTGGAGAGTTTATGCTTCATGATCCGCTGGCTCGGCGTGCGCTCGAACTCCTCGACGACCGCGATGTAGCGGGGGTTCTGGTAGCTTGCGAGGCGGGTGGAGAGCCACGTGGATATCTCAGCAGGCAGCACGCTGGAGCCCGTCTTCGGCTTGATGAAGAGCTTGATGTCCTGCTCGCCGATATCCGCCGCGACGCCGATCATGGCGCAATCCTCAACCGACGGGTGATCAGAGGCCACGCGCTCGACTTCCCAGGCGGAGACGTTCTCGCCGCGGCAACGGACGCTGTCGGTCATGCGGCCATGGAAGATCAGGTTGCCTTCCGCGTCGTATGTACCGAGATCGCCCGTATACAAGGCATCATTCCGTAAGGCCTTCTCGGTCGCGGACGGGTTGTCGAAATACCCTGGGAAGATCGCGCCAGGCAGCGAGGTGCGCACCACGATCTCTCCGCGCTCGCCTTGAGGCACAGGATTGCCCTCGGGATCGAGCAATTCCACCGTGAACCAGGGCACGGCGTTTCCGACGGACCCGACGATGCCCTTGTCGTTGAAGGTGGTGATGCTGGAGGCTTCCGTCATGCCGTAGCATTCACGGATCTGAACGCCGAAACGGTTCTGGAAGGCTTCCCAGATGTCACCGGGACAGCCTCCGCCCCAGGCGATCCTCACCGTATGGTCGCGATCCATCGGCGATTCAGGCTGCTTGAGGAGGATCTGCAGAATGCCTCCGAGATAGTGAATGTGCGTCGCGCCGTATTCACGCACCTGAGCCCAGAAGCGGCTAGCACTGAAGCGATCCACCATCGCGAGAACGACGCCGTGGGTCATCGGGAGGCTCAGAAGCTGGGCTCCTCCGATATGATAAAGCGGCTCCCACACGAACATCACGTCGCCTGCACGAGAGGCAGCGACGAGACTGACACCTTCTCCCGCGAGGCGGATCATCCGGTTGGAGACGATCACGCCTTTCGGCTGACCCGTCGTGCCAGAGGTGTACATGATGGCGAAGGGCGCATCCATGGTAGGCGCCGGCTCCGTGAAGGAAACTCCGGAACTCAGGACGTCGGCCAAATGTGGATGGCCCTCGGCCTCTCCATGAACGAGGAAGCCTTCGCGGGGATGGTCGGCCTCGCTTTCGACAATCGTCGGAAGGAGGTCGGCGTCGGCGACTATGAGAGCAGGCTTCGAGTGGTTGATGATGTATTGAAGGCCGGGGCCACGCTGCTGAGCGTTGAGCGGCACCCAGGCCAGACCGGCTTTGGCGAGGCCGAAGACCACTGCGAGGGTTTGCACGCTGTTGCGCATCATCACCGCAACATGCTCGCCGGATTGCAGGCCGCGGGATCGCAGCCAAGCCGCTAGGGATGAGGATTGGGCATCCAGCGTGGCGAAGGTGATGGGCTCACCGTTGAAGCGTGCGAAGATCCCGTCCGGGTCCTTCTCGGCCTGCAGACGCAACAGATCGGCGAGACTAGTTTCATCGAGTGACATCGATATTTCTCAGCTTGTGATTTTTCAGGTCGTACGGCGGAAGCGTTCCGCGAGGAGGAGGAGCACGGTCACGATCACGAAGACTACGACGGACACAGATGCGAGCGTGGGGTTGAGCTGCAGGATCATGTCGTCCCACATCTGCTTCGGCAGCGTCGTCTTGATCCCGCCGCTGACGAAGATCGCGATCGTGAGCTCATCGAAGGAGGTGATGAAGGCGAACAGGAATGCCGCAACCAATCCACCCTTCACGAGAGGGACCGTGACGAGCATCAAGGTCTTGAACCGGTTGGCTCCAAGCACTGCCGCCGCCTGATCTAGACGCCAGTCGTAGTTCTTCAGGATCGCCGTGATGGTCACGAAGGCAAAGGGAAGAGCCAGGACCGTGTGACCGATCACGAGGCCCATATCCGTCGCGACGAGGCCGATCTGTGCGAAGAGATAGAACAGGCCGACCGCGATGATGATGCGCGGGACGATCAGGGGAGCAAGGAACGTCGCAAAGACGAGACCGCCCCAACGGGTGTTCGAACGTGCCAGGGCCAATGCCGCCAGGCCACCGATGAGGGTTGCGCAGATTGCAGTCGCTGCGGCTACGCCGAACGAGCGCAACGTGGCGGAGAGCCATACGGGCGAGGAGAAGTAGGTCTCGAACCACTGCAGGCTGTAACCCGGAGGCGGAAATTCCAGGAACTGCGAGCTCGTGAAGCCGATCGGGATCACAAGCAGGGTGGGCAGCACCAGGAACATAAGGGCCAACGTGCAGTAGATCGGCAGCAGCCGGCGCGTTCCACGGGTTCCGATCACCCGACGGACGGCATCGGCCAGCACGGCGCTCGCCTTGGCGACAACCCTCAGGATTGCAAGGCCGAGCAGGCGCAGACGCCCTGGCCCACCGTCCTGTGCCGAGGTGTCGCCCGACAGGGACGACAGGCCAAAGAGACGGTCGTAGATCCAGACCGTGACGAGTGCCGCCACCAGCATCATGGCTGCAAGCGCGCCTGCAAAAGCCCAGTTGAGAAGCTCCTGCACCTGCGTGATGATGAGCTGCGCCAGCATCGTCTCGCGTCGTCCGCCCAGAAGAGCAGGCACGATGAAGAAGCCGAGAGACGAGATGAACACGAGCAGGCCGCCGGCGGTTACGCCGGGCAGGGAGAGCTTGAAGTAGATCAGCCAGAAGGATTGAGCGGGAGCCGCGCCCAGCGCCTGCGCGGCCTGGATCAAGCGCCGGTCGATACCGATCATGACCGGAAGCATGGTCAGCACGGCGAGCGGCACCATGGCATGGACCATGCCGACCATCACGCCGAATTCGTTATAGGCGAGGGGAAGAGGCTGGGAAGCAAGGCCGCTTCCAGTGAGCATGCTATTGATCACGCCGGTGCGGCCGAGCACGACCATCCAGGCGAAGGTCTTCACGAGATAGCTCGTCCAGAACGGGACCATCACGAGAAGCACCATGCGCTCCCGCAATCCCTCCTTCAGCCCCGCCAGCCAATAAGCGAGCGGATAGCCGAGCAGGATCGAGAACAGTGCCGTATTGGCAGCGATCTTGAACGTGATGCCGAGCACCTGGAGATACACGTCCGTGTTCGCGATGCGGGCATAGGTTGCGACGCTCAGGGCGCCGGTTGCCGGGTCCTGAACACTCAGCGCCAGCAGACGCAAAACCGGGTACAGGAAGAAGATTGCCAGAAAGGCAATGCCCGGTGCAGCAAGCCAGAGGGCGTTAGGGCGAAAGAGGCGCTGTCGGAGCGGGACGGCGGGAGCTGTGATGGCTGTCATGCTTGCGGTTCCCTTACCGTTCATGGCACCAGAACCGCTGCGTCCGGGTTCCAGCCCAAGGTTGCGCGTTCGCCATATCCAGGCGTGGGCTGGCCGGGCGGCAGGCGCACGATCACCGTTTCACCCTCATCCAGATCCACGATGAGACGAGTCTCGGAACCGGCATAGACGGCATCGGTGACGCGGCCTACGACGGTGTTCCCATTGCCGCCTCCGAGGCTGATCTGCTCAGGACGGATCACGATTGCCGCCTCTGCGCCTGAAAAGGACGCACCTGTGGGAAGGCGGAAATGCCCGTGGCGCGTTGCGAGGCGGGTCTCTCCATTGGAATTGTCGACCCGGCCACGGAAGATGTTCGAGATTCCGATGAAGTCGGCAGCAAAGGCCGTCGCCGGATGCGCATAGATCTCATGGGGAGAGCCGAGCTGCTCGATCCGCGCATGGTTCATCAGGCAAATGCGATCGGAGAGGGCAAGCGCCTCCTCCTGGTCATGGGTCACGTAGATGATGGTTGCGCCCGTCTCGCGGTGCAGCTGCTTGATCTCGATCTGCATGTGCTCGCGCAGCTTTTTATCGAGAGCACCGAGCGGCTCGTCCATGAGAATGATGGACGGCTGATAGACGAAGGAACGTGCGAGCGCGACGCGCTGCTGCTGTCCGCCGGAAAGCTCGCGCGGGAAACGGGCGGCGAGATGGTCTAGCTGCACCATCTTCAGCACATCCTTGACCCGCTGCTTGATCTCCGATGCGGACAAGGCACGCATGCGCAGAGGGAACTCGATGTTCTCGGCAACAGTCAGATGGGGGAAGAGAGCATAGTGCTGGAATACGAGGCCGATATCGCGCTGATGGACGGGCGTCTGAGTCTGATCGCGTCCATCGATGAGAATGCGCCCCGAGCTCGGCTCGACGAGACCGCAGATCATTTGCAGCAGCGTCGTCTTGCCCGATCCGGATGGCCCGAGCAGGGTGAGGAACTCTCCGGTCGGAACGGTCAGATGAGTCGGTTCCAGCGCAGTGACGGCGCCATATTGCTTTGACAGGCCTTCAATGATCAGCTTCGGCGTGGTTCCGCCATTCTTCGCTACCGTGGTCATCGGAGCGTATCCCTTCCTTCATATCAAAGCCGTGTGCGGGCGCGGTGTTGAATAGCTCCGCGACGTCCGCCCAGTCGAAAAATGCAATAAGTTCTGACCCTGCAGAGCCTAAGGCCGCATCCGGCCGCAGGCCCTCGTTCGAACCGTCGCGCATCAGCGAAAGCTCGCACGCGCCCGGTTCGTGAATCTCAACTCAGTCTTGGCGAAAGGCGCCGCCGCCTTGTTCAGTCATTGAGGCGGCGGCGCCTCTCATCAGCTCAGAAGCCAGCTGTTGAAGCGTTCAGTCACCGCAGCGCGGTTCTCGCTCCACCAGTTTTCATCGGCGACCCGCATCTTCTTGAGATTCTCAGGCGAAGTCGGCAGGACCTTCGCCCGCTCCGCCGAGATGCTCTTGTAGGCATCCAGGTTGGTCGGACCGTAGGCCAGGACATCCGTGAAGGCTGCCTGACGATCAGGTGCGGAGCAGAACTTGATGAACTGCTTCGCGGCGTCTGCACGCGGGCAGCCCTTCGGAATAGCCCAGCCCTCGATGGAGTAGAGGCCTTGCTCCCAAACGATTGTCGCCGGCGCGCCACCGTCGATTGCCGATTGGAGACGTGCGTTCCAACCGCTGATGATGTCGACTTCGCCGCTTTGCAGAAGCTGCGTCGATTGCGCGCCGCCGGTCCACCACACAGCGATGTGCTGCTTGATCTTGTCCAGGCTCTTGAATGCGCGGTCCACGTCGAGCGGATAAAGCTGATCGATGGATACGCCGTCTGCCATCAGGGCCTGCTCAAGAGAGTCGATGGCGTTCTTGCGCAGTGAGCGGCGTCCGGGGAATTTCTCCACGTTCCAGAAATCGGCCCAGCTCTTCGGTCCATTGTCCTTGAAGCGGTCGTTCCGATAAGCGAAGACCGTAGAGTACACGTCTGTACCCATCCAATGATCGGTGATGGCTTCGGGCATCAGACCGGGAGCCGCATCGCGGGTGAAGCCGATAGGCTCGAGGAGGTTTTGCTTCACCAGAATGTCACGCGCCGAGAGCGTCAGCGTACAAACGTCCCAGGTGTAGGATTTCGTCTCGACGATCGCCTTGAACTGAGCCGTCGGCTCGGCCTCGCGGGCAACGTTGATGACCTTGATGCCTGTGGCCTTCTCGAACGGGTCGTAGAAAGCCTTCCGGAAGGCAGGGCCGAACGGGCCGCCGGGGTCGGCGACGGTGATGGTCGTCGCCGCCAGGGCCCGGCCGGCGAGGCCTGGCATTCCGAGGGCCAGTGCTGCACCACCCGCGGTCTTGAGCAGGTGCCTACGATTGATGGTCAGATTGGTATCGGTCATGTTCATCCTCCAGTTTCGCAGGCCTTCGACCTGCTTTCCCTCGTGTTGTGGCGGGGGCTTCAGCCCTTCTTTGCCGCGGCCTTGCGAGCCAAGAACTCTTCCATCATCCGGGCCGGTTCTCCGGATGCATAGGCTTCGCGCTGAATGCGGACGCCGGCGGCAAGGCAATCGCGGAACCCTGCTTCCGTCATCTCGCGGAAACGCTGACGATCCAGGCGCATGGCAACGGGAGGCTTGCCGGCCAGGAATTCTGCAAGTGCAAGCGCTTCACTCATCACCTTGTCCTGCGGCACCAAGCGGTTGATGACGCCGATGCGATAGCACTCATCGGCATCCATCATGCGGCCGGTGAGCGTCAGATCAATGGTTCTTGCGAGACCAATGTGCTCGCGCATGATCCAGGGACCAGTGGTGCTGGCGATCCCTGAGTTAATTTCAGGCTGTCCCATAGTTACGCCGGGGTGCCCAATTCGGAGGTCGCAGAGGAGGGACACTTGAAAGGCAGAGCCTGCTGCAACGCCGTTCAGGGCTGCGATGATCGGCTTCGAGAGTGAGCGAATGCGGTCGTAGAGGCGCTCCCATTCACCCATCCACTGCTCGGCACGATCGGGATCGAAGGTCTTCGTCTCGTTGAGATCCTGACCAGCACCGAAAGCGCGGTCGCCTGCACCGGTGAGGATGATGGCGCGGACTTCCGAGTCCTCTTCCATGGTTGCCAGGGTGGCAGTCAGTTCCTCTCGCATGGCTGTGTTCCAGGCATTCAAAACCTGGGGACGATTCAGGGTGATGATACCGACGGCACCCCGCTTCTCACTCAAGATAAACTCAGCCATAGCCCGGAACCTCCTGATGTTTTATTGCAATGCAATAGGTCTTATTGTATGTTCCGCTTAACTTAGTGGGATTGTCAACTCCTATTGAGATTTTTATCGAGGCCGTTCAGATGCGAGAGAATTCAAGAATGGCGATTAGCAAGATGAAGAAGATTGAAGATGAGGAGCCGCTAAAGCGCGGCCGTGCGACAGATCCGCTGATGGTCATGTCGGTCGAAAAGGCTTTTCGAGTGCTTTCGGTTTTCGATCACCACAGCACGAACATGAGCCTTTCCCAGATTGCGGCAGCAACCGATATGGATGTCAGCGGGGCACAACGCTTCACGCATACGCTGACAAAGCTGGGTTATCTGCGCAAAGATCCGGATACAAAGCGGTTCGAGTTGACCGCGAAGACGCTTCAACTGGGGTACTACTATCTGCGTAGCAATCGACTTGTAGAGCGGGCGATGCCTTATCTGCTTCATCTCTCCAAGGAGACTGAGGAGACGGTGAACATGACCGTTCTCGATGATACGGAGATCATCTTCATATCCCGCTTCATGAGCCGGCACATGCTTAACACGAATGTGATCATCGGCTCCCGTATGCCCGCTTACTGCACCGCTCCTGGAATGGCGATCCTGTCGCGTTTGCCGGAGGATGAGGCTGTTGCGATTCTCGAGCGCTCTGATCGGAAGGCATACACTCCCTCAACGACATGGAAGATCGACGATCTGGTAAAGAAGTTGCGCGTTTCGCGTGAGCAGGGGTACGCCACCGCTTTCGACGAGTTCTATCGAGGCGATGCATCCATCGCTGCGGCAGTCGTTGCGGCAAACAACCGTCCAGAGGGCGCAATCAATATCGCAGTCCCGCTTTCACGGTTCTCGCCTGAGGCCGTCATCGAGCGCTTCGCAATGCACATCATCTCTGGAGCGCATTCGATCTCGTCCACCTAGGACGATTTCAATCCAGCTAATATTTGAGCGTATTGCCCTAAAGACCGAGGGGCTTTTCCTTGACAGCTGTTTTCCGCCACACTTACCATTCCACAAAAGTTATTGCATTGCGATAAAAGTGTGGTGGTCTGGAATGTCGGACGATCCAAGTCGGAAAACGCGCAAAGGACAATTCGTGAGGGCAGTTCGCCGTCACGGTGCGCTGCTGCGTCTGACGGTTGACGGAAATACGGTCGAGGCTGTCGAGGGAGACAGCCTGCTTGCGGTGCTCCTGCTGAACGGAAAGGCCGTTCGGCATCTCGAGTTCGGTGGCGCGCCCCGCGCCGGGTTCTGCCTCATGGGGGCCTGTCAGGATTGCTGGGTCTTGCTGGGAAACGGTGAGCGTGTACGGGCCTGCACGACCCTCGCAGCCAACGGCATGGTCATCTGGACCGATCGGCATGAGGCCAAAGCCAATGCGTAATGTGGTAATTGTTGGCGGCGGCCCGGCTGGAATACGCGCAGCCTCCGTTCTGGTCGAGGCAGGCTTGAAGCCTATCCTCGTGAATGAGACCAGGCAGGTGGGAGGGCAGGGCTATCGTGCGCCGGCCAAAAGCCTTGCTCTGGATATCAAGTCCTTGATGGGCTCCGAGGCAGGGAAGTACCAGCGCCTGCATTCGCTCTTCGCAGCGCTGCAGGACCGGATCGATTATCGCCCTGGCACTCTCGTCTGGGGAATACACGAGAAAGTCCTGCACACCCTGTCCGATGGCATAGCGGGCACGATCCCGTATGACGCGCTGATTCTCGCGACCGGCGCGACGGATCGCACCATGCCGCTGCCGGGATGGACGCTGCCCGGCGTCTTCACCTTGGGCGGCGCGCAGGTGATCCTCAAGGATCAGGGTTGCCTGATCGGCAATCGTATCGTTTTCCTCGGCAGTTCGCCGCTGCTGTTTCTGGCAGCGTTGCAATACCACAAGTCCGGCGCATCGATTGCGGCCGTCGTGGATACCACGCCTCTCTCCGCGAAACGCGCCGCTCTAAGAGATCTCGCCGCGAGTCCGCGCACGCTGGCGCGAGGTCTGATGTATCGGGCGGCCCTCCATATGGCTGGCATCCCCATCATCGATGGCGCGACGCCGCGGGGAATCCACGGTGAGGATCATGTCGAGGGTGTGCGGGTTACCGATGGCCGAGGACGTGAAAGGCTCATTCCCTGCGATGCCGTTGCATATGGCTACGGCCTCAAACCGGAGACCCAACTCGCGGAGTTGGCGGGGGCCCGCTTCCGGTTCGATGACATCTTCCGGCTCTGGTTGCCGGAGGTAGATACTGACGGTCGGGCGGGGGCCGAACTTTATCTGGCAGGCGATGGAGCCGCCATTGGCGGAGCCGACGCCGCTGAGGCAAGCGGCGCGCTTGCCGCGCATGCTCTGCTTGAAGATATGGGCCGACCACAGCCGCAGCCCGAATTGGCACGTCTGCGGCAGGAGGTCGAACGCCTGCGGAAATTCCAGCGGGGACTCGCGAAGGCTTTCGCATGGCCGGTCGCGCAGGCGGCTGCTCTCTCGGACGAGACCATCGCCTGCCGATGCGAGGCAGTGACGGTAGGAGAAATTCGAGCCGCCATTCGTGCGCCCTTGGGCCCACGCGAGGTCAATCGCGTCAAGGCCATCACCCGTTGCGGCATGGGCCGATGCCAGGGGCGCTTCTGCGGTCCAGCCTTGCAGGAGATCGTCTCAGGCACCTGCAATGTGCCGATTGAGGAAGTTGGACGGTTACGTATGCAGGCGCCAGTGAAGCCTATTCCTCTTCATGCGGCTGCGGAGATGGAGCCATGACGACGAAGACGCGTGTGGTCGTTGTTGGAGGCGGCCTCATCGGTACCTGGACGGCATTACTCCTCGTCAAGCGTGGGCTTGATGTGATCCTGATCGAGAAAGGCATCGTCGGGGCCCAATCGAGCGGGGTGAATTTCGGAAACCTGCGTTTGCAGGGGCGTCATCCCGGGCAATATCCCCTCTCTCTCAGGTCGCAGGCGCTCTGGGAGAACATCGAAGAGCTCATCGGCGACAGATGCGAATTCGAAAAGACCGGTCACCTCTATGTCGCAAAGAACGATGCCGAGCACGAGAAGCTGGAGCAGCACGCGCGCGTTGCCGAGAGCCATGGCCTTGTGATCGAGCGAATAGGCCGCAACGAGCTTCGCCGCCGGTGGTCCTGGGTCGGAGAGGAGCCTCAGTCCGCGACCTACTCTGCGCGGGACGCGACGGCCAATCCTCGCCTAGTGTCGGTCGCCGTCGCAAGAGCCGCGCAGCATCTTGGTGCGGAGATCGCTGAAAACACCCGCGTAACGGAGGTGCTGCGGAGCGGAGAAGGCTTTACCGTCAAAACCGCTAACGGGCGCACGATCGGATGTGACGCCGTGGTGAACGCCGCTGGCGCCTGGGCGCTCGAGGTTGCTGAGGCTTTCGGCGAGACGGCGCCCATGTTCGCAGCCGGCCCGCCGCAATTCGTGACCGAGCCTCTTGCCTATCGGATCACGCCTTCCGTTCAGGCAGTCGACGGGTCCGTGATCGCAAGGCAAATCCCGCGCGGCAATGTGATCTTCGCAGGCTATCCGCGCACGGCGTCCGATCCGGTGCTCAACCGTGCTCCTGTGCCGCCGGTCAAGACTCTCAACGGCATGCGCAGTCTTATGAAGATTGCGCCATTCCTGAAATCGGCTCAGGTCATTCGTGTCTGGTCAGGTATCGAAGGCTATCTGCCCGACATGCTGCCGGTCATCGGCAAGAGCGAGACGACCCCCGGTCTGTTTCATGCCTTCGGATTCTGCGGGCATGGCTTTCAGGTCGGCCCCGGAGTTGCTGCGGTGCTTGTCGATCTCATCGTGGATGGAAAGACTGAGACGCCAATTGATCTTTTCTCGATCAATCGCTTCAAGAACGAGGTTCTGGTCTCGGATAAACTGGCCAAGGAATTCGATGCACCGGCCGCGTCCGGCAGCCGGGCGGGGTGAGGGCAATGAGCAAGCTGCTTTATCTTTCCAGCGCGGACATTGCCGCTCTCGATATAACGCCCACGGTTGCACGCGCAGCCTTGGCCCATGCTTTCCGCCTGCATGCGGAGGGCAGAACTCACGTTCAGCCGAAACTTACAGTGCCGGTCAGCCCAGGGCATTTCTTCCAATCGCTCTGCGCTGCCATGCCCGAACCTCCATTTGCAGCCACGAAGTGGGTCGGGGTTGCCGCCGACAACAGCGATCGCGGTTTGCCGAATGTCAACGGACTGATCGTTGTGAGCGATTTCTCCACTGGAGTTCCGGTGGCGGTTATGGACGGAACAAGCCTCACGGTGCTTCGCACGGCCGCCATGTCGGCCCTTGCCGCGTCGTATCTTGCCCGTCCCGACAGTTCTACTATCGGCTTCATCGGTTGCGGCGCTCAAGCCTACGGGCACCTCGCCAGCCTTCGGGATGTGCTGCCCGGTCTCCGCAAGGTTGTCTGCAGCTCGCGCGGGCGCTCTTCCGCTGAGAGGCTCGCGGCCTATGCTCGTGAACACGGCTTCGAAGCGGAGGCAGTGGATTCGCCCGACGAGGCGCTCGCGTGCGATGTGGTTGTCTCGACAGTTCCGGCGCAGCCCGGCCTTGAGCCGTTCATCGACGCTTCGCTCCTGCGGCCCGGAAGCTTTGTCGCCGCAGTCGATCTCGGGCGCCCCTGGCACGGCGAGGTGCTGCGCTCCCTCGATATCCTGGCCACCGACGATCACGCCCAAGCGGCGGATCCGTCCAATCGCGCCAAACTCCGTTATCCAGGCCCCTTCGATGCGGACCTTGCGTCTCTCGTGACGGGAGCCTCTCCTGGCCGCACGGATGCGAAGCAGCGTGCCATGTTCCTGTTTCCCGGCTTTGCCCTTGGCGATCTCGCCATTGCAGCCGAGGTCATCGCGGAGGCCGGACGTACCGGCCGTGGAGTACATCTTCCATTGTGAAGTGAAGGAGAAGGCCTTGGCCAACATCGCCATCATCGGAGCAGGCGTCATCGGCGTCTCATGCGCAGCCTTCCTTCAGCGCGACGGGCACAATGTGACGATCTATGATCCCCTGCCGCCGGGGGAGGGATGCTCCTTCGGCAATGCGGGAAGCATCGGCCCTGGTTCTGTGGTGCCCCTATCCACGCCGGGCATCGTACGGCAGGCCGCATCATGGATCACGGATCCCGATAGTCCCTTGTGGATCGACTGGCGTTATCTCCCTCGAGCCGTGCCGTGGCTTGCCCGATTCATCACTGCGGGGGCAAGCCCACGCATCAACGGGATCGCGAAAGCGCTCCGTCTGCTGCATGCGGACAGCTTCGAGAACTACCGAACGCTTCTGGGTGTAGATGCCAAGAGCCTTCTTCATATTTCCGGTCAGCTTTATCTCTATGAAAGCGATGCCGCCTTCACCAAGGATGCGCTGGGCCGAGAGTTGAGGGAAGCACTTGGCATCCGCTCGGAAATCTTGAGCGCCGACGAGGTTCGTCAGCTGGAGCCTTCGCTGGGCCCGCGCTTCGCAAAAGCAATGTACCTTCCCGATTCCGGGCATTGCAGCAATCCCCACCGCCTCGTGACGACGATTGCCGAGGATATTACGAGAAACGGCGGACGCTTCGTGCGCGCGTCCGTCAAGGATTTCGAGCTGGAGGCCGGACAGGTTCGCGCCGTCGTGACGGATGCAGGGTCCATGCCATGCGACACGGTGGTGATTGCAGCGGGTGCGTGGTCCCACCGGCTGGCCGGACGTCTCGGCCTCAAGATTCCGCTCGAAAGCCTGCGCGGCTATCACGTGATGTTGCCCATGCCGGAGAAGGCTCCGAAGCGACCGCTCTATCCATTGGCGGCAAAGATCATGATGACGCCGATGGAGCACGGCCTCAGGATCGCGGGAACGGCGGAAATCGCGGGGCTCGACGCACCGATGAACGAGCGTCGTGCCGCCGCTTTAGGGAAGATCGCAAAGCGCTATTTCCCCGGGATGACAGGGGAGCCGATCTCGGTCTGGATGGGCCACCGCCCTGCAACGCCCGATTCCCTTCCGGTGATCGGAGCGTCGCCGCGGCACAAGAACGTCATGCTTGCGTTCGGCCATGGTCAGACAGGGCTGATCGGAGGCTCGACAACGGGACTGCTGGTTTCCGATCTGGTCGCAGGCAGAAAGCCGACGATCGACCCGCACCCTTATCGGGCCAACCGGTTCTGAACCTGCCCTTCGGGGACAAGCTACCTCGCCTTTCAGAACTTCAATCCATGAGGCGTGAGCTTCTCGGCATTCCTCTTAGGCTGCGGTCGGCGCTGCAGCCGCGCGGAGCAGCATGCCGAACAGGTCACGCGGCTCATCCGGATCGGCGAGGAGATCGAGTTCCTCGTAAAGTCTCGTCTCTTCGATCTGCTTCTTTACATATCGCAGAGCCGAGAAATCCTCGATGGCGAAGCCAACGGAGTCGAACAGGGTGATCTGCCGCTCGCTGGCGCGACCTGTCTCCTGACCGGCGATCACGCGCCACAATTCCTTCACTGGATAATCGGGGGCGAGCTGCTGGATCTCGCCTTCGATGCGCGTCTGCGGCGGATATTCCACGAAGATGTCGGAGCGCTTCAGGATATCGGCATGCAGCTCGGTCTTGCCAGGGCAATCGCCGCCGACCGCGTTGATGTGCAGGCCGGAGCCGACCATGTTGTCGGTGAGAATCGTGGCGTTCTGCTTGTCGGCAGTGACGGTGGTAACGATCTCGGCGCCTTCCATTGCCTCCTCGATGGAGCTGCATACGGTGATGTCGAAGCCATAACCTGCGAGGTTGCGCACGCATTTCGTGCTCGCCGAGCGGTCGATATCGTAGAGCCGCAAACGGTCGACGCCGATCAGAGCCTTGAAGGCAACGGCTTGGAACTCCGCCTGTGCGCCATTGCCGATGATCGCCATGGTGCGGGCGTTCTTCGGAGCCAGATATTTGGCGGCGACCGCCGATGTGGCAGCGGTGCGAAGCGCAGTGAGAATGGTCATTTCGGTCAGCAGCACCGGATAGCCTGTTCCGACATCCGCCAGCACGCCGAAAGCGGTAACGGTCTGGCGTCCCTCGCGGGTATTCTTCGGATGACCGTTCACATATTTGAAGCCATAGACCTCGCCATCGCTGGTAGGCATCAGTTCGATCACGCCCTCGCGGCTGTGAGATGCGACGCGTGGTGTCTTATCGAAGGTTTCCCAACGGCGGAAATCAGCCTCGATATATCCTGACAGCTCCACGAGGAAGCGCTCCACGCCGATGGCGAGAACGAGCTTCATCATGTGATCGACGCTGACGAAAGGGACGATGTTGAGTTTCGGAATCATGCTGCGTTGACTTTGGGCGTATGGCGATAGCTTTGGGTGGGGCGATCAAGAACGCGGCGGCCCAGGAGGCTCGAGGCGAGATCGACCATGAGGAGGGCCGTGCGGCCACGCTCATCCAAGAACGGGTTGAGTTCGACGAGGTCGAGGCTTCTCACGAGGCCGCTGTCATGCAGCATTTCCATGATGAGATGCGCCTCGCGGAAGGTTGCGCCGCCGGGCACCGTGGTGCCGACGCCTGGCGCAATGCCGGGATCGAGGAAGTCCACATCGAGGCTTACATGCAGGATGCCGTCCGCCTCCGCGACGCGCTTCAGGAAGGCGTCGAGCAGAGGGGCCACGCCATTCTCGTCGATGGCGCGCATGTCATGGATGGTGACGCCTGTCGTTGCGAGCGCAGCGCGCTCGGCCGGATCGACGCTGCGGATCCCCATCATGCAGACATTCTCCGGCTTTACCGGCGCATGAACCTTCGGGAAGTAGCCATCGAAACCCCGGCGCCCGGTGGCATAGGCCATGGGAACGCCGTGCAGATTCCCGCTCGTGGTTGTTTCCAGGGTGTGGAAATCCGGATGGGAGTCGAGCCATAGAACAAAGAACTCCCGACCGTCTTCAGCCGCGCGCCGGGCAAGGCCTGTCATGGACCCGGCGGAGAGGCTGTGGTCACCGCCCAGGAAGATTGGCATGCCCTCGCTGGCAGCCCTGTACGCAGCCTCGGCGATCGCCTCGGTCCAGGCCACGGTCTCGGGCAGAGCCTTGATCGCCTCATTCTCGTGACGCAGATCGCGCAAGGATGCGGGAGCGATATTGCCTCGATCTTCTACCGCATATCCTAAATTCTTCAGCTCCGTCACCAGTCCGGCGGTGCGATAGGCGCTGGGCCCCATATCGCAGCCAAGCCGTCCGGCGCCCTCCTGAACGGGCACGCCAAAGAGAATGCAGGGCTTTTGAGTCATTCGACCTCTCCACGGATTCTCGTCAAGCTAGGGCAGAGGCTTGGCGATATGAACAGGGTAGTTTGACAAATAGGGACGGTTCATTGACCATTTTGGTAAGTGTTCTTTTCCAAAGTGGCATTCATGGACAATCTCGATTATCGCCTCATCACTCTTCTTAGACATAACGGCCGACGCAGCGTGTCGGACTTGGCGCTCGAACTCGATGTCTCCCGGGCGACCGTCCGATCGCGCATGGAGCGTCTGGAGCGTTCGGGGGACATCGTCGGCTACACGGTGATCCTGCGAGCTGATGCTGTGTCCCTGCCAGTGCGTGGCATCATGCTGATTGAGGTCGAGGGCCGCGCCGCCGATCGGGTGGTAGATGTTTTGGGCGGGTTTCCGGAGATCAGCGATATCCACACCACGAATGGGAAGTGGGATCTCATCGTCGAGCTGGGAGCGGCCAATCTGTCCGACTTCGATGGAATCTTGAGGCGCATCCGCTTGATCCCAGGCGTCATCGCTTCTGAGACCAATCTGCTTCTGGCAACCCCGCGCAGTACCCGTGCACGGCTGGGATGAGGCCAGGTTTCATATGTCTGCCCCGGCACGAACGTGTCTTCATGCCAGGGACATGAGTTGATCAGTTATTGTCCCGCGCCGTAAAGGATTGGAGCTCCGCCTGCGGCGTCAGATGCTCAATGGAGACCCAGTCTGTGCAAGCACGGAGGATGGGAGCCAGATAAGCACGGCTGCCCTCGATCTCGACAACCCGGCAGGGATAGGCTCTGCGGTCGCCCGGAGGACGATAGACCACCGTGCTGCCGGGCTTTATCTCGTCCGAGGACATGGGATGAGGTCGACCCTGTAAGTGATGTGCGCTGGGCCCGTTGTCCTGCACGACACCGGCGTTCTGGAGGGCACGGTATCGATCCAAGGCCTCGATGGCGATACGCGCCCGGTCGCGATAGCGGTCCGTGACCACTCGCATCAACGTTCCCTTTTCGCGCCCCGGATACCAGGACACGCCTCCGATTTTTGCAAGCTCCTCTGCAACGATCTCGATTTCTTCTTCGGTCATTGGCTCATTCCCTGAGGAAGGTATCTGATAGGCCCGGATTTCGACGATGGTGCGCCATGATCCGATGCATCTGTTTTATCAGCCCCGAAGAGTCGCCCCCTTATGCTGGAGGCGTGTAGCTCTTTCTTTTAGTAACGCCTGTATAGTCTGAGTTACGTCCTTTATCTGTGCGGAATCATACGCTCCTGCAAAACAGCCAATTGCTGGATATACGGCATGCGGCGCTCGTGATGCTGGGCTCTCAGTTTCTCGAGGACCTTGATCTTCAAGTTGGTATCTGGCGAATTCTTGCTCACCTTATCCTTTGCCTGCTCGTATTCAAAGTCGATGTCGGCCAGGGTGGAAAGCAAAGACTGAAGTAACGGTTGGAGGGTGGGAGAATACATTTTAGGAGAATGTTGTTCTGTTTGGGAATTATCTTTACGAAACGAAATTTCGTTCATTTGGCGCCTCGTATTAACTTTGATTAGCCTGTTCCCACCGTACTGACGCAGGGTTACTCCGTCTGTTGGGTATCCGACATAGTGCAGAAAGATTTCTGTAATCGTGCCGTCGGAACACGAATTGTGCTCATATTCCTTTGTCAGCGTGTCTGACTGCAGATCAGCTTTTCTGAGGGCTAGCGCTATAACTTCGTGGAAGAAGGCGCTCGAAGCTTTTGCGAATCTTGCGGTAACACTCGCAGGACATTTCTTCGAGGCCTGCGCGGTCCGTAATCGTGATGACACCCCGGCCTTGATGGATCAGGCCCGCGATCTGCAAAGCCCGCGTCACACTGCTGACAGTTGAACGCTGCACGCCGAGCAATTCGGCCAGTGTCTCGTGTGTCAGGGGCAGTGCGTCATGATCGACGCGATCGCGCGTGCTCAAGATCCAGCGGCAGCAGCGAGCTTCCACGCTATGCACGGCGTTGCATGCAACGGTCTGCAAAGTCTGCGCCATGAGGGCTTCGGTGTAGCTCAGCACCAGTTGGCGGATCTTTGGGCGCCCCTGTCCCGCATCATTCAGTTTCTCCACACTGATGCGCGATGCCGTGCCGGAAAACTGCGCCACATAACGCCCAAAGGATTGCCGCGTGACGAGGGCGCTGATGAGACCGAACATCGCTTCCCGTCCGAAGACGGCCATTTCTACCGAGCTGCCATCTTTCAGAACGGTGGTCAGGGAAACGATGGTGTCATGTGGGAAGTAGGCGTATCCGACCGTCTCGCCGATATCGTAGATGATTTTGTTTTTCGGCAGCTCAACAACTTCGAGATACGGCTCGAGAGCGCTGAAGTCCTCAGGCTCCAAAGCGGCGAGGAGCCGGTTCTTCCGATGAACGATGGCATTAGAACCATGCTGCATGGCAAGGTATACCGATCTCCGCCGACGCCCGATCCAGAGCCGGACCAAGCCTGACGATAAGATGCTTGCGCAACTTCAGGTGGTCAATTGATCGAGTCTCTATTGTAAACAGGCTTTCGCAGGCGGCCATGTTCTTAGAACTCTTTCAAGGGGAAGAAGTTTGAGCTCCTGCTCCATGAAAACGGGGCTTAAAGGAGGTATTTCTTCCTCTGCCGGCGGGCGCAGCGTTCGGGAAAGCGACAGGCTTCGGAGCTACCCCGGTTTACGTAGGAGAAGGGATCGCGCAGCATAAGGTTTAAACGAATCCATATGCAGCAGGGCTTAGACGTGAGCGCAAGAACATCCTCCTCATCACCTGCCGATCTAGCTGATTGGTCGGCGGCAGAACTGCTTGAGGCTTACGCCCGCAGAACAGTCTCTCCGGTTGAGGTCACGAACGCCGTTATCGCACGTATCGAGGCTTATGAGCCCAGCCTGCAGGCTCTCTACGCTTACGATCCCGAGAGCGCATTGAAAGCCGCGCGCGAATCCGAGAGGCGCTGGGGGGCTGGAGATGCGAAGGCTCTCGATGGCGTTCCCGCAACTATCAAAGAAAACATCGCCACGAAAGGCACGCCCGTACCTCTCGGCACGTCGGCGCGCCCGCTGATGCCGGCGGAAGAGGATGCACCTTCCGCCGCGCGGCTGCGTGAAGATGGTGTCGTCATTCTCGCCAAGACCACGATGCCTGACTATGGCATGCTCTCCTCAGGGCTCTCGAGCTTCCACCCGCTCGCCCGCAACCCATGGGACCTGTCCAAGAATCCCGGAGGCAGCTCGGCCGGTGCGGGCGCCGCTGCTGCGGCAGGGTACGGGCCTTTCCATATCGGCACCGATATCGGCGGCTCCATTCGCTTGCCTGCGGCTTGGTGCGGCGTATTTGGCCTGAAACCTAGCTTCGGGCGCATTCCCATCGATCCGACCTATTACGGACGCGTGGCAGGGCCGATGACCCGCACCGTCCGCGATGCGGCCCTGATGATGACGAGCCTTACGCGGCCTGATGTGCGCGATCCTATGAGTCTGCCTTATCAGGAGCTGCCCTGGCTCGATCTGGATATTGACGTCAAAGGGCTCAGAATCGGTCTCATGATGGAAGCTGGTCTCGGTTTGCCGCTCGATCCTGAAGTGCGCGCCGCAGTGCAGGCCGCCGCGAAAGCCTTTGCGGATGCGGGCGCCACCGTCGAGGAGATGAGGCCGTTCATCACCCGCGAGATGCTCGACGGCCTCGACGATTTCTGGCGCCAGCGCGCCTGGATGGATATCGGCGCCCTGACCAACGAGGAGCGCTCCCGGGTGCTGCCCTACATCCTGAAATGGGCGGAGGGAGGAAAGTCGCTCACCGGCGCTCAGGTCTATGCCGGCATTAACCAGATGATGGTGATGCGCCATGCGGCGGTGGCGGCCACACACCGCTTCGACTTCGTTCTCTCGCCCGTCGCGCCGAATGTGGCCTACGAGGCGGAGCTTGCCTCGCCGATCCATGATCCGGAGAGGCCGTTCGAGCACATCGGCTATACGGTTGCCTTCAACATGTCCGATCAGCCTGCGGCCTCCGTCAATGCCGGATTCACGAAGGCGGGTCTGCCGATCGGCCTCCAGGTCATCGGCCGCCGTTTCGACGATGTCGGCGTGCTCAGGCTCTCTCAGGCCTGGGAGCAGATGTGCCCGGACAAACGGCCTTGGCCAAAGCTGTAAGTCGCGACACTGCGGAGCGTTGTGACGGGTTTTCCGTGAAGCCCCATGCTGGTAAACAGCCGCCATGACGTACAAGGTTGCCGCTCTCTATCAGTTCGTGGCGCTTCCCGACTTCCGGGAACTGCGCGATCCGCTCCATGCCATCTGCTCCGATCGTGGGATCAAGGGGACCCTCCTGCTTGCCCAGGAGGGGATCAACGGCACCGTGGCCGGAACGGAGGAGGGGATCGATTCCCTGATCGCCGAGCTGCAGCAGGGCCCACTTTTCCATGGTCGTCTCGACAATCTGGAGCTGAAGTTCTCGACCGCCTCCGAGATGCCTTTCGGCAAGATGAAGGTGCGTCTGAAGAAGGAGATCGTGACCCTCGGCGATCCGCAGACGGACCCGACCAGACGGGTCGGCACCTATGTCTCGGCCTCCGACTGGAACAGCCTCATCGAGAACCCGGACGTGATCCTGCTTGACACCCGCAACGACTTCGAGGTGGAAATGGGCACCTTCGAGGGTGCCATCGATCCGCGCATCAAGAAGTTCAGCGAATTCAAGGAATTCGTGGAGAAGGAACTCGATCCCGCCAAGCACAAGAAGGTCGCCATGTTCTGCACCGGCGGCATCCGCTGCGAGAAGGCCAGTTCCTACATGCTGGGGCAGGGCTTCGAAGAGGTCTACCATCTAAAGGGCGGCATCCTGCAATATCTGGAGGATGTGCCGGAAACCGAGAGCCGCTGGAACGGCGGCTGCTTCGTATTCGACGAGCGCGTATCTCTCGGGCACGGCTTGGTGGAACGCCCCGAGGACAGGAGCCTGCTGGCCGATGAGTGATGCGAATGGGGTCAATGCCCGCCTGGAGGCCCTGGAGGTGCGCGTCGCCTATCAGGATCAGGTCATCGAGGACCTGAATCAGACCGTCATAGACCAATGGAAGAAGATCGACTCGCTGAGGCGCCAGCTCAATGAGTTGCTGGACCGGGTGCAGGAAGTCGAGGACAGTGGCGCCGGGCCCCGGACGCCCGAGCCTCCGCCGCCCCATTATTGAGAATTTGCCTTTGGCCATGGACGCATCTGTCCTGGCCATTCTCTCGCAAAACCGGGTTAAGGCGCAGATGCCCAGATAATCCGGGCATAACCGCGATCTCGATCAGACCTTCTTCACGAACTCGGTCTTGAGCACCAAGCCTTTGATCTGGGCTGATCGGCACTCGATCTCGCCGGGATTGTCTGTCAGGTGAATGTTCTTGAACAAGGTGCCCCGCTTCAAGGTGGTGGAAGAGCCTTTCACCTTCAGGTCCTTGATGACCTGCACGGAGTCGCCCTCGCTCAGGACGGCCCCATTGCTGTCCCTCACAACCATTTCGCTCATTTTGATCTCCTGGGCGTGTCTTACGCCGATGGAAGGGGCATAGCCTCCAGGGCGATACCTTGTCCAATCTGGGCTCTTAAAGCGCAGCTTGGCGCTCTAGATGACGAGTGCCAAAAAATTTTCATATCCCCTCTTGAACAGTGAAGCTTGTTCAACCAAATTTTCGACCGCGGAGGCCCTGAAGGGCTCCGCGTATGACAGTCAACGCACTGAAAACATTGGAGGAAGCTTCATGAAGTTCCGTCCTTTGCATGATCGCATTCTGGTCAAGCGGATCGATGCGGAAGAGAAGACGGCGGGGGGCATCATCATCCCCGATACCGCCAAGGAAAAGCCCCAGCAGGGTGAGGTGATCGCCGTCGGACCCGGTGCCCGAAACGAGGTCGGCCAGCTCGTCGCCCTGGACGTGAAGGTCGGCGACCGTGTGCTTTTCGGCAAATGGTCCGGCACGGAGGTGAAGATCGATGGCGAGGATCTCCTGATCATGAAGGAGAGCGACATCATGGGCGTTCTGGACGAGACCGTCGCTCAGAAGAAGGCCGCTTAAGGCCGGAATACCAGAGTCACATATCGTTACGTCTAAGGAGTGACGAACAATGGCTGCTAAGGAAGTCAAATTCTCATCCGACGCGCGCGAAAAGATGCTGCGCGGCGTCGACATTCTCGCCGATGCGGTGAAGGTCACGCTGGGCCCCAAGGGCCGCAACGTGGTGATCGAAAAATCCTTCGGTGCGCCGCGCATCACGAAGGACGGTGTCACCGTCGCCAAGGAAATCGAACTCGGCGACAAATTCGAGAATATGGGCGCGCAGATGGTGCGCGAGGTCGCCTCGAAGCAGAACGACCGCGCCGGTGACGGCACCACCACCGCGACCGTTCTCGCCCAGGCCATCGTGAAGGAAGGTGCCAAGGCCGTTGCCGCCGGCATGAACCCGATGGACCTGAAGCGCGGCATCGACATGGCCGTCGAAGCCGTGGTGGCGGACCTCAAGAAGAACGCCAAGAAGGTCACCTCCAACGACGAGATTGCCCAGGTCGGCACCATCTCGGCCAACGGCGATGCCGAGGTCGGTCGCATGCTGGCCGAGGCCATGCAGAAGGTCGGCAACGAAGGCGTGATCACGGTTGAAGAGGCCAAGTCCCTCGAGACCGAGCTCGAGGTAGTCGAGGGCATGCAGTTCGATCGCGGCTACCTCTCGCCGTACTTCATCACCAACGCGGAGAAGATGCGCGTGGAGCTCGAGGATCCCTACATCCTCATCCACGAGAAGAAACTCTCCGGCCTCCAGGCCATGCTGCCGGTGCTCGAAGCCGTCGTTCAGACCGGCAAGCCGCTGCTCATCATCGCCGAGGACGTGGAAGGTGAGGCTCTCGCCACCCTCGTCGTCAACAAGCTGCGTGGCGGCCTGAAGATCGCCGCCGTGAAGGCCCCGGGCTTCGGCGACCGCCGCAAGGCCATGCTCGAGGACATCGCCGTTCTCACGAAGGGGCAGGTCATCTCCGAAGACCTCGGCATCAAGCTCGAGAACGTCACGCTGCCCATGCTCGGCCGCGCCAAGAAGGTCGTGATCGAGAAGGAGAACACCACCATCGTCGACGGCGCCGGTAACAAGGCCGACATCGAAGCCCGCGTCGGCCAGATCAAGGCGCAGATCGAGGAGACCACCTCGGACTACGACCGCGAGAAGCTCCAGGAGCGTCTCGCCAAGCTCGCAGGCGGCGTCGCGGTGATCCGCGTCGGCGGCGCGACTGAGGTCGAGGTGAAGGAGAAGAAGGACCGCGTCGACGACGCCATGCATGCTACCAAGGCTGCGGTCGAGGAGGGCATTCTGCCTGGCGGCGGCGTTGCGCTGCTGCGGGCTCTGAAGGCCCTCGACGGCGTGAAGCCTGTCAACGACGACCAGAAGACCGGCGTCGAGATCGTGCGCCGCGCGCTCCAGGCTCCGGCTCGCCAGATCGCCCTGAATGCAGGCGAGGACGGCTCCGTGATCGTCGGCAAGGTGGCCGAGGCAAAGGAGTATTCGGCAGGCTGGAACGCCCAGACCGGCGAGTATGGCGATCTCTACAAGTTCGGCATCATCGACCCGGCGAAGGTTGTCCGCGTGGCTCTCGAAGACGCAGCCTCCGTGTCCGGCCTTCTCATCACGACGGAGGCGATGATCGCGGAGAAGCCGAAGAAAGAGGCAGCCGCACCCGCAATGCCCGGTGGCGGCATGGACTTCTAAGCCTCTGCTGATTCAGAACAGCACTTGGCGGCGCCGTGAATAGCGGCGTCGCTTTTTATTTCATGTGGCGAATATCTCAGGAAATTTTCTTTCCAGTATATATGCAATATAGGCAGGGGTCATCTGCGTTCACGTCATGCCAAAGAACAGAGGCTAAAGCCTTGAGACTGTTCTTCGGTTGAGCTTCCGTAGCGTATCTTGAGGCTTCTTAAGGGCTTGAGTTGCATGAGTTTCCAGCAGAGCTGACAGTGAGGATGTGCTCCTGGAAGCTAAGTCCTATGAACCTCAACTTATGTCTAAGTTTTGCTTTTGGGCTGCAGCCTGCTTGTTATCGCACGACAACAAATACGATAAGCCCTAGAGGAGTAGGCTTTCATGAAACGCCGCAATTTTCTCGCGACCGCCGGTGCTGGCATTGCCGCCGGTGCCATTGCTTCGCCGGCCATTGCCCAGTCCAACCCTGAAATCCGCTGGCGTCTGACTTCGGGTTTCCCGAAGTCCCTCGACACGATCTATGGCGGCGCGGACTTCCTCGCGAAGTTCGTTTCCGAGGCCACTGAAGGCAAGTTCCAGATCCAGCCTTTCTCGGCGGGTGAAATCGTCGGTACCTTCCAGGCCGCCGATGCGGTGTCTTCCGGCACGGTCGAGATGGCCCATACGGCCGCCTATTACTATGTGGGCAAGGACCCTACCTTCGCGGCCGCCGCGGCGGTCCCGTTCACGCTCAACGCCCGCCAGCTCAATGCCTGGCAGTATCACGGCGGCGGCATCGACCTCGTCAACGAGTTCATGGCCAAGCACAACCTCTATGCTCTTCCAGGCGGCAATACCGGCACCCAGATGGGCGGCTGGTTCCGCAAGGAGATCAAGACAGTCGAAGACCTGAAGGGCCTCAAGATGCGCATCGCCGGCATCGCCGGCCAGGTCATGGCGAAGCTCGGCGTCATCCCGCAGCAGGTGGCGGGCGGCGATATCTACCCGTCGCTGGAGCGTGGCACCATCGATGCCGCCGAATGGATTGGCCCTTACGACGACGAGAAGCTCGGCTTCCAGAAGGTCGCCCCGTACTACTACTATCCCGGCTTCTGGGAAGGCGGCCTGACGCTCCACTTCATGTTCAACAAGGCGAAGTGGGAATCCCTGCCGAAGCACTATCAGGCGATCGTGCAGGCAGGCTGCATGGCGGCCAACCAGGACATGCTGGCCAAGTATGACGCCAAGAACCCGGCGGCTCTCCGCAGTCTCGTGGGCGCAGGCGCGCAGCTGCGCCCGTTCTCGCAGGAGATTCTCGACGCCGCCTACAAGGCCACGAACGAGGTCTATGCTGAAATTTCCGCCCAGAATGCGGACTTCAAGAAGATGATCGACTCGCTCCGCGCCTTCCGCAACGAAGAATACCTCTGGTTCCAAGTGGCCGAGTACGCCTTCGACAGCTACATGATCCGCGCTCGTACCCGCGGCTAAGCCGTTATAGGTGAGGACTTCGAAACCCGGCGCCGCAAGCGCCGGGTTTTTCTTTTGCAAAGCTGCTGCGCTTCAGGCGAGGGGCTTCAGGTCTTGTATCGAGCAGCCGGAGTGCTGATTTGAGATCGATCATCGCCCGCCACGTTTCAAAGAGTTTCCCATGCCTCCGCTTTCCATTCTCGATCTTGCGCACATCACCGAAGGCTCCACGGCGTCCGATGCCTTGCGCAATTCACGCGATCTGGCGCAGCATGCGGAACGGTGGGGCTATAATCGCTTCTGGCTCGCCGAGCACCACAACATGGTGGGTATCGCGAGCGCTGCGACGAGCGTCGCCATCGCGCATGTGGCTGGGGGCACCAACAGGATCCGCGTGGGCGCAGGCGGCATCATGCTGCCGAACCATTCGCCGCTCGTCATCGCCGAGCAGTTCGGCACCCTCGACGCGCTCTTTCCGGGACGCATCGACCTTGGCGTAGGACGCGCTCCCGGCACCGATCAGCGTACCATGCTTGCCCTGCGCCGCGATCCCACCAGCGCTGACACCTTCCCGCAGGACGTGGTTGAACTCCAGGCCCTGCTCGGACCGCTTCAGCCGGGACAGGTGATCCAGGCGGTTCCAGGGACAGACAGCAACGTGCCGGTCTGGATTCTAGGCTCCAGCCTCTTCGGGGCGCAGCTTGCGGCCATGCTCGGACTGCCTTACGCCTTCGCCTCGCATTTCGCGCCGAACGCCCTGTTTCAGGCGCTGCAGGTCTATCGCGAGCGCTTCCAGCCTTCCGCTCAACTCGACAAGCCTTATGCGATGGTGGGGGTGAATGTGATTGCCGCCGATACGGACGAGGAGGCGAAGCGTCTCTTCACCTCCGCGCAGCAGGCTTTCACCAACATGTTCCGCGGAACGCGCGGCAAGCTGCAGGCGCCCATCGACGACATCGAGACCTATTGGACGCCTTCTGAAAAGGCGCAGGCCTCCAGCATGCTCGCCTGCTCCTTCGTCGGTTCCGCCGAGACCGTGCGCGAGGAGCTCGAAGGCTTCATCGAGCAGACCGGTGCCGATGAGCTGATCGTGGCATCGGCCATCTACGATCACGCTGCGCGCCTGCGCTCCTACGAGATCCTGGCAGATGTGCGAAAGGCCATGAGCAAGGCTGCTTAAGCTGGAGCGCTGCGGCCCTTGAGTGTGGGGTCCAGTGCATCGCGCAGGCCATCGCCCAACAGGTTCAGGCCAAGCACCGAGAGAGCGATTGCGATGCCAGGCGCGATGGCGAGGTGCGGAGCTTGGGAGAGATAGGTCTGCGCATCGCTGAGCATGCGGCCCCAGCTTGGGTTGGGAGGCCGCACGCCGAGGCCCAGATAGCTCAATCCTGCCTCGGTCAGGATCGCGAGCGCGAGCTGGATCGTCACCTGCACGATCAGCGCCCCTGCGATGTTGGGGATTACGTCCTCCCAGGTAATCCGCAGCGGATGCTTGCCGATGGCACGGGCGGCGGCGATGTAGTCGAGCGTCCAGACCTGGAGCGCCACGCCGCGTGTGACGCGCGCGAAGACAGGCACGTTGAACACCGCAATGGCGAGGATGGCCGCGAGCGGGCCTGAGCCCACGAGCGCACCGATCATGATCGCGGACAGAACTGCGGGGAAGGCGAAAACCACGTCGGACGCGCGCATGGCGATTTCATCGGCGATGCCCTTCCATGCCGCTGCCGCGCAACCGATAGCGGTGCCGATGGCAGCGCCCAGAAGAACCGCAGGCCATGCGATGGCGAGCGAATTCCACGCACCGACCATGAGAAGCGACAGGACGTCCCGTCCGAAATGATCGGTGCCGAGAAGGCCAGCCTCCAACGGCCCTTTTAGGCGCATGGCAACGCGCACGCGAGTGGGCACTTCCGGTGTCCAGACAAGAGAGAGGAGGGCGGTAGCGATCAGCAGGGCTGTGAGGATGCCGCCGATGATGAGGGCCGTATTCCAACGAATTGAGGAACGCTTCATCATGTCCGGCTCCTCAGGCGCGGATCGAGGATCGTGTAGCCGATATCGACCAGGAAGTTCACCACGATGACGAGGCCGGAAAAGATCAGCACGATGTCCTTGATGACCACGAGGTCGCGTTGGCTGAGGGCCTGATAAGCCAACCGCCCGAGCCCTGGCAGGTTGAACACGTTCTCGACCAGGATCGCGCCGCCGAAGAAGAATGAAAGCTGAAGGCCGAGGATCGTCGTGACCGGGATGAGCGCATTCGGCACCACATGCCGGCGCAGGGTGGAGCGCCGGTCCACGCCCTTGGCGCGTGCCGTGCGCACGAAATCCGCGCCGATGACCTCAAGGGTTGCCGAGCGCGTGACGCGGGTGAGCACTGCAGCCTGGGGCAGGGCAAGCGCCAGGGCAGGCAGAAGCAGCGCCTGAAGAGCAGGGCCGATCCCGTTACCCCAACCCGGAAAGCCGCCGGCCGGAAACCACCCGAGCCATGTGGAAAAGAAGAGGATGAAGAGAAGGCCGATCCAGAAGTTCGGCACCGCTACGCCCAATTGGCTGAACACCAGTACCGCCCGATCGACCGGCCCATCGCGGCGCGCGGCTGCTGCAACGCCCAGGGGCAGGGCGAGGACGGTTGATATGAGAATGGCAAGAAGGCTCAGCGGGAGCGTCACGTTCATGCGCTCGGCAACGAGCGTCGAAACCGGCATCTTGTAGGTGATGGACGTGCCGAGATCCCCGTACAGAATTCCCCCGACCCATTCGAGATAGCGGATGAGCGCAGGCTGATCGAGCCCCATCTCCTGGCGCAAAGCGGCGAGCGTATCCTCGCGCGCAGCCGTCCCCAGCATGATCGCCGCCGGGTCGCCGGGCAGCACTTCCAGAATCAGGAAGATCGCCAGCGAGACGAAGAGCAGAGTGATGGCGAGCGAAACCAGCCGGGAAATGATGAGCCGCAACACGAGCGAAGAATGCCTATCCGATTTGTGCGAACCGATACGTCAGCAAACAGCATCCTCATGCCCGGCGTAAAGCCGGGTGAACCATGAGAATGCTGTTTTCAGACTGCTTTATTCAGTCCACGACACTTCCGTCACGTCGTTGATCGGGATCGGGGAATTCTCCCACATGCCCTGGAGCTTCGCGTTCCATACGCCGAGCTTCGGCAGCTGGAAGAGGAAGAGGGCGGGCACGTCCTCGGCGAGGATCTTCTGCGCTTCGGCGTATTTGGCGAAGCGCGCCTTCTCGTCCGTGGTCTTGGCGGCATCGGCGATCAGCGCCTTGAACTTGTCGTTCTTGTAATTAAAGTAGTAGCTGTCCCGGGCGAAGATATCGATGTCGAGCGGCTCCGTGTGGGAGACGATGGTGACGTCGTAATCCTTGTTCTTGAAGACTTCCTCGATCCACTTGGCCGGGAACTCGGTGGGGATGATCTTCATCTCCACGCCCACTTCCGAGAGCATGGCGGCCATCAGCTCAGCCGAGCGGCTCGCATAGGCCATCTGCGGAGACTTGATGGTGATGGAGAGGCCATTGCCATAGCCCGCTTCCGCGAGCAGCGCCTTGGCCTTCGCCGGATCGTAGGGGATGACGTTCGTCGTATCCACATAAGCCGGGTTGTTGGGCGAGAAGAAGCTGCCGATGGGCGTGCCGAAGCCGGAATAGGCACCCTCGATAAGCGCCTTGCGGTCGATGGCGTGCATGAGCGCGCGGCGCACGCGCACGTCGTCGAAGGGTTTCTTGGCATTGTTCATGCCCGCAACCGTCTCGCCTTCCGTGTTGCCGGCAACGGCCTTGAAGCGGGAGTCTTTCTGGAATTCGGCAAAGAGTTCCGGGGCTGCGAGGTTGGGGAAGGCATCTACGTCGCCCGCGCGCACAGCCGCGACCTGCGCTTGCGAGTCGCTGATGAAGCGGAAGGTGACGCTTTCGAGCTTCGTCTTGTCCTTCTGCCAATAGTCCGGGTTCTTGACGAGTTCGACCCTGTCGCCACGCGTCCAGGATTTGAACTTGAAGGGGCCGGTGCCGACCGGGTTGGCGGCATTGCCCGCCGCCGTCTCCGACGCGACGATCACCGCATCGCCCCAGCCGAGATAGGTGAGGAAGTTGCCGGAGGTTTCCTTCAGCTTGATCACCACCGTTGCGGGATCGGGCGTCTCGATGGAAACGATGGGCGCGAAGATCTGCTTCTGCGCATTCGTCGACTTAGGATCGCGGGCGCGATCGAAGGCGAATTTCACGTCGGCAGAGTCGAAGGTGGTGCCGTCGTGGAACTTCACACCCTCCTGCAGGCGGAAGGTGTAGGTCAGTCCATCGGGGGAGATTTCCCAGCTTTTCGCCAGAAGCGGCTGTACCTTGCCGTTCCGGTCGATGCGCACAAGACCCTCGTAGAGATTGGCGAGCGTCACTTCGCGGATCGCGACGGGCGCGGCAATCGTCGGATCGAGGCCTGGCGGCTCGATGGGCATGCCGACGACGAGAGAGGTCTTGGCAGCGTAGGCCGGAAGGACGCTGACGGAAAGGAGCAGGGCGGCAGCCAGAATACGCTTCGACATAAGGCGGATCTCCATCCGGTGTTGAATTGCGGCAGGGCGCATGAGCCTCAGCTTACGCAGTGTGACGCCGGATGGAAGATGTTCCTTGGCTGTTTTAAGACTATTTCATCAGATGCAGCGTCCGCCATCGACCTCCAGCACCACGCCGGTGATCATGCTGGCCTCATCCGAGGCGAGGTAGAGCGCGGCGTTGGCGATGTCCTGCGGCGTCGAAAAGCGGCCGAGAGGGATGGAATTGACGAACATCTGGCGTTTCTCGGGCGTGTCCTCGCCCATGAAGGTGGAGAGCAGGGGCGTCTCGCCCGCCACCGGCGCCAGGGCGCAGACGCGGATCTTGCTGGGCGCAAGCTCAACAGCCATGGACTTGGTCATGGTGTGCACCGCGCCCTTGGTGCTGTTGTACCAAGTGAGGCCGGGACGTGGGCGCAGGCCCGCGGTCGAGCCCACATTGATGATCGCGCCGCCACCTTGATTCTGCATCAGCGGAACGGCGGCCTTGGCGAAGAGATAGATCGACTTCACGTTGACGGCGAAAACGCGGTCGAACTCATCTTCCTCAACTTCCAGCATGGGCCGGTTGCGGTGGCTGATGCCTGCATTGTTGACCACGATGTCGAGCTTGCCGAAGGCGGAGACGGTCTTCTCCACGGCAGCGTTCACATCGGCAGCCTTCGACACGTCGGCGGCAAGGCCTATGGCCGAGGAGCCGATCTTCTCCGCAGCAGCCTTTGCTGCAGCTTCGTTGATGTCGATAATGGCAACCTTCGCCCCTTCGCGAGCAAATGTTTCCGCGATGCCCAAGCCGAAGCCGGAACCGGCGCCAGTCACGAGCGCCACCTTGCCTTCAAGGCGTTTCATGTCTCTTACCCTTCTTAAATACGGTTTATGATCCTCCGCCCTCATCCTGAGGAGGCCTGAAAGGCCGTCTCGAAGGATGATCCAGAGCGTATTGGAGGCTCCTTCGAGATGGTCGCTTGAGCGACCTCCTCAGGATGAGGGCGGGGAACGCTGATTTCCTACCCGTGCGCGATAACGAGCGTTTTCGTCGTCGTGAACTCGACGAGGCCCTCGAAGCCTTTCTCGCGGCCATGGCCCGAACGGCCGAAACCGCCGAAGGGCAGTTCGATGCCGCCGCCTGCTCCGTAGCAATTCACGAAGACCTGACCGACACGCATGGCGCGGCCAACCCGGGTGGAGCGCATGGCATCGCGCGTCCATACGCCGGCGGCGAGACCATAGGGTGTGCCGTTGGCGAGCCGGATCGCGTCGGCCTCGTCCTCGAAAGGCGTTGCCACAAGAACCGGACCGAAGACTTCTTCCTGGGAGAGGATGCTTTCATGCGGCACGGGCGCAAGGAAGGCCGGTGGCACATAGAAGCCCTCGGCCGGCGCATCGATAGCCACGACGCCCTCGCCGACGATGCGAAGGCCTTCGTTGCGGGCGCGCTCCAGATAGCCAAGAACGCGGCGCTGCTGGGCTTGATTGATCATGGGGCCGAGATCGGGCTCACGTTCCGGGTGGCCTGCGCGCAGCGCCCGGAAACGCTCGGCGATTGCTGACACCACATCGTCGAAAATGCCGCGCTGGATCAGAAGGCGGCTGCCTGCAGAGCAAGTCTGGCCGCCGTTCTGGATGATGGCGTTCACGAGGGTGGGGAGCGCGCGTTCGAGATCGGCGTCGTCAAAGACAACCTGCGCCGACTTTCCGCCGAGTTCGAGGGTCACGCCCACATGATTTTTCGCGGCAGCAATCTGCACGGCGGTGCCGGTTTCCGGGCTTCCGGTGAAGGACAGGAAGTCGATGCCAGGATGTGCGGCCAGCGCGGCACCTGCGGTGCGCCCGAGGCCCGTCACGATGTTGAGCGCACCGTCGGGAAAGCCTGCTTCGCTCGCAAGCTGCGACACGCGAAGGATCGTAAGCGAAGCATCTTCTGCAGGCTTCACCACGGTGGCGTTGCCTGCAGCCAAAGCCGCGCCGACGGAGCGGCCGAAGATCTGCATCGGATAATTCCAGGGCACGATATGCCCAGTCACGCCGTGCGGCACACGCTCGACACCGATGAAATGAGTGTTGAGATAGGGAATGACATCGCCATGAAGCTTGTCGGCGGCGCTGCCGTAGAACTCGAAGTAGCGGGCGAGTGCAACGGCGTCGGCCCTGGACTGGCGCAGGGGCTTGCCGTTGTCGCGGCTTTCGAGCGTCGCAAGTTCGTCCGCATGCGCCTCGACGATGGTGGCGAGCTTCATCAATAAGCGGCCGCGCTCGGTGGCCGTCAGCTTGCCCCACGGCCCTTCGAAAGCAGAGCGTGCGGCTTTGACCGCCGCATCGACATCCTGTGCCGTGCCGGCGGCGATCTTGGCGAAGAGCGTGCCGTCCACAGGCGAGACGACGTCCAGCAGCATTCCGTCGGAAGCCGGAACCTCCTTGCCGCCGATGAGATTCTTGAAAACCATGTTCGGTGCGATGTGCGGATTGATCTGGTCGTTCACCGGTCTTGGACTCCTTCGAGTATTCTGGTTTTTCCCGGCACGGCAGCCAGGAGTTGGCGCGTATAGGCGTCGCGCGGATCGGCAAAGAGTTGCGCTGTTTCCGCCATTTCCACAATTCGACCTTTTTGCATGACAGCCACGCGATCGCAGATCTGGGCAGCGACCCGCAAATCGTGGGTGATGAAAAGGATGGAGAGGCCGAACTCCTTCTGCAACTCGCGGATCAGCTTGAGGATTTCGGCCTGCACGGATACGTCGAGGGCGGAAACCGCCTCGTCCGCCACCAGCACATCGGGCTTCATGGCAAGAGCACGGGCGATGCCGATGCGCTGACGCTGGCCGCCTGAGAACTCATGCGGGTAACGCTCGGCGGCCTGAGCGGGAAGTCCGACCCTTTCGAGCAAGGCATGAGCTTCCTTGAACGCCTGCTCGGGATCGACACCTTGCGTGATCGGGCCTTCAGCAATGATGTAACCCACCTTGCGCCGTGGGTTGAGGGAGGCGAAGGGGTCCTGAAATACCATCTGGATCTTGCGCCGATGCGGGCGCATATCGGCTTGCGACAGGGAGCTGAACATCAGGTCGCCGATCTCGATCTTGCCTCCATCGGGCTCGATCAGCCGGAGGACGCAGCGCCCTACGGTGGACTTGCCGGAGCCAGATTCGCCGACCAATCCCAGGGTCTCGCCGCGACGGATGTCGAAGCTCACGGCATCCGCGGCCTGGACCTCTCGGCTTCTGCGGAAGAAGCCGCGTCCGCCATAAGTCTTGGTGAGAGCGTCGACCTTGAGAGTGATCGGTTCGCGCTGCAATTCCTTCGCAGGGGGCGGGGTCAGGGAGGGCACGGCCGCCAGGAGGCGCTTGGTGTAAGGGTGCTGCGGGTTTTTCAGCACCTCGTCCACCGTTCCCTGTTCTACCAGCTCGCCGTGCTGCAGCACGGCGACGCGGTCGGCGATTTCTGCCACAACCCCGAAATCGTGAGTGATGAAGAGAACCGCCGTGCCCTTCTTGCGGCGAAGGTTGTCGATGAGCTTCAGCACCTGCGCCTGCGTGGTCACGTCCAGAGCCGTTGTCGGCTCATCGGCAATGAGGAGCTTGGGCTCCAGGGCGAGCGCCATGGCAATCATCACGCGCTGGCGCTGGCCGCCTGAAAGCTCATGCGGATAAGCCCGTGCGATGAGTTCCGGATTCGGCAGGTTTACCTCGGTGAGCAGTTCGATGGTGCGCCTGTGCCGGTCCGCCTGGCTCAACAGTCGGTGAGCCTGGAAGGTCTCGGCGATCTGGTCCGCCACGCGCATGACCGGGTTGAGAGAGGTCATGGGCTCCTGGAATACCATGCCGACATCCCGCCCGCGCACATCGCACCATCCCTCCTCGTCGAGGGACAGAAGGTCCAGACCGCCGAGCTTGATGGAGCCTGCGAGTACCGTAACCGAGGGTGGCAGAAGGCCGATGGCCGCCATGGCTGTCATGGACTTGCCGGAGCCCGACTCCCCGACAACACAGAGGGTTTCGCCAGCGCGAATATCGAGGGACAGGTTTTTGATCGCGTGCTGTCGGTCTGCCAGGGCGGGCAGTCCGATGGACAGGTTCTCAATCGACAGCACGGGGGAGGGATCGCTCACTCACATTCTCCTGCCGCGGACTGTGGGGAGTAGTCCGACGGATGGGGAAGCATCCTCGCCCCATGGGCCTCTCGTCAATCCACCCGCGCCCTTTGCCGCTTGAAAACCGGTTCGGTTGAGAATGAGCGGGCATCGCCCATATCTTAGCCGAGGTTCACGCGGAGTATGTGCTGGCGTGCATGATATTGTTTCTCTCCCGGCCAGGGGGCGGCTCCAGGACGTTTTTGATCTGCAAAGACGCGCCTGGTCCGAACAGGGGGCTCTTTCCGTCGAACGCCGTGAGGAGGCATTGGGCGCTCTTGCCGACGCGCTGGTGCGCCGTGCGGATGAGTTCGCGCGTGTCATCGCGCAGGATTTCGGCCATCGCTCGCTTCACGAGACGAAGCTCGCCGACCTCTATCCTGTCGTTTCCAGCTTACGCCACGCCCGAAAGCATTTCCGCCGCTGGATGAAACCGCAGCGACGGCCGATCCAGATGATGTTCCAGCCGGCTTCCGGACGCGTCCATTATCAGGCTCTCGGGGTGGTCGGCATCGTCAGCCCCTGGAACTATCCGGTTCAGCTTGCCCTCTCGCCGCTCGCAGGTGCCCTGGCCGCAGGCAATCGCATCCTGATTAAGCCTTCCGAACTCACGCCCCGCACTTCAGCCTTGCTGGCTCATGTGATTGAGGAGGTCTTTGACGAGAGCGAGGTGGCGGTGGTGCAGGGGGGCGTGGATGTCGCTCAGGCTTTCATACGGCTGAAGTTCGATCATCTCTTCTTCACGGGTTCGACGGCGGTAGGGCGCGAGGTGATGAAGGCCGCCGCCGAGAATCTCGTGCCAGTCACGCTCGAGCTCGGAGGCAAATCCCCCACGATCATCTGCCCCGAATACCCGATTGAGAAAGCAGCCGAACGCATTGCCGTAGGCAAGTTGTTCAATGCGGGTCAGACCTGCATCGCGCCCGATTACGTCCTCATTCCCCGAGCGCAGCAGAGTGAATTCATTGCTGCATTCCGCAATGCCGTCGTTCGATTATACCCGACTTTCTCCGCCAACCCCGACTACACGGCCATCATCAGCGAGCGGCATTACGAACGCCTCCGCAAGCTGATCGCGGATGCGCAGACAAAAGGCGCCGTCGTCCATGAGGTCGGTTCAGACAACGAAATCCTCGAAACTGCGGGACGCAAGATCGCGCCTGTCCTCCTGACCGAAGTGCCTGACAGCGCCCTGGCGATGCAGGAGGAGATCTTCGGTCCTGTTCTTCCCGTCGTCACTTATGAGGACATCGAGGACGCTATCCGCTTCATCTCGGATCGGCCGCATCCTCTGGCGCTTTACGTCTTCAGCCATGACAGGAGGCTCGTGGAGCATATCCTCGACCGCACAACCTCCGGCGGCGCCGCCATCAACGAGACGTTGCTCCATTGCGTGCAAGAGGAGTTGCCGTTCGGTGGCGTGGGGAACAGCGGCATGGGCGCCTATCACGGCGAGGCGGGCTTCAGGACATTCAGTCATGCGCGCTCCGTGTTCCAGCAGGCGCGGATCAACGGTGCAGGCATGACGAAGCCGCCCTATGGCAGCCGTATCGAGCGTATGCTGTCCTTCCTTCTACGCTGAGGGCAGGGGGACGGACAGGTCATAGGAAACACCCGACGCATCGAAGTCGATCGTGATGTTCCCGTCGAGTTCGCCTTCGATGCTGCGGCGGATAAGGCGGGAGCCGAAGCCCTGACGCTTGGGCGGCTGGACTGGCGGTCCGCCGCTTTCCTTCCAGGATAGGCGAAGCTGTGGGGGGGCGTCTTCAGGGGCAATGACTTCCCATGCTAGATGGAGACGTCCTGTCGGGACCGAGAGTGCCCCATATTTGGCGGCATTCGTTACGAGTTCATGCAGAACGAGGCCGAAATTGATGGCATAGCGTGACGGAAGATTCACCCTGGGCCCATCGATCACGACCCGCTCGTCTGCCTCACGCATGTAGGGAGCGAGTTCCTGCGCCGCGATGTCGTGCAGATCCGCCTCGCGCCAGGATTTCAAGGTCAGAAGGTTGTGTGTCATGGAAAGGGCAAGCAAGCGGCCCTCGAACGCCTCCTTGAACTGCGCCGAGCCGGTGCTGGAGCGCAGGGTCTGCGCGGCAATGGATTGCACGGTTGCCAGCGTGTTCTTCACTCGGTGATTCAACTCATCGAGGAAGAAGCGCTGCTGCTCCTCGATCTGCCTGCGCTCCGTGATGTCCTGGATGATCCCGACAAAAAAGATGGGCTTCTTCCGGGCGTCGAAGGAAACCTTTCCCTTCGAGTTGATCCAGCGGATCTTCCCGTCGGGACGCCGCACCCGGTATTCGTCTTCGTAGTTGCCATTCCCCTCGTTGAGAACGGCAGCGCGTAGTTTCTCGACAGCATGGTGCGCATCGTCCGGATGGAGAAGTGAGCGCCATTCCTGAACGTTGGTCGTCGATTTCGTCGGGGGCAGGCCCAGGATCTGGGCGGCCTGGCTCGACCAGCCGCCTATGCCCTTGCGGTGATCGTACCACCAGGTTCCCATATGGCCGGCCTCCAGGGCCAGCCGCGCCCGCTCCTCGCTGGCCTTCAAGGCCTCCTGACGCTCGGCGACATCATCCATGAGGTCATTGAACGCTTTTGAGAGAAGTCCAAGCTCACCCGAGTTCTTCGGCAGGTCGATGCGTGCCTGATAATCTCCGCGCCGCCAATCCCCGACGGCGTTCGTCATGATTTCGAAAGGCTTCGTAATGAAGGCGCGGCTTGCCAGCCATGAGAGCGAAAGGGCCAGGACCAGTGCCGCCGCAATCAGCATGAAGCCGCGCTTGGCTGCCTCGTTGATGGTGGCGAACGCCACCTTCGTCGACAAGCCCGCACTCACATAGATGTTGTCGGCGGGAGGGTAGTTCACCGGGATGTAGCCATAGATCCGGTTCGTGCCGTCCTGGCTGTTCGTCTTGAAGCTGCCCGGTCTGTCGGCGGTCAGCATGGGGAGGAATGGGTCAGGAATGCGAGTTCCGATGAAACGCTCCGGAAATGGCTCCCGCGAGATGATGACGCCGTTCCTGTCGCTAATCGTGAGAGAGCCTCCGGTGGGGATCACCCGCTCCTTCAACTCCTTGTCGAGCCAGTTAAGATCCAGAGCGGCGACGATGACCCCGACGACTTGCCTGTCGTTGCTCCAGATCGGCAGCGACAGGGGCAGGACGGAGTAGGCACCAAGCCCACCCTCCGTGAATTCCTGCGTATAGGTGCCGATGGAGAAGCCTTTTCGGGTGATCGTATCCTGGAAGTAGGGACGATCCTTGAAACGCAGATCGGAGTTGATGAACCCCCTGTCGTTGCAATGGACCTTCCCGTTCAGGTCGAGAACCACGAATGAAACGATGTGCAGCACCTTCTGCTGAACGGAGTGCAGATAGGCGTTGCAGGCCGGCGCGTCGAAGGAGCGGATGGCCGGCGCTTCGTCCATGGCCAGAAGCAGGCCGTTGATCCCCTCGAAGATGTGGTCGACCTCCGAGGCTGCCAGCTCTGCCTGACGGATGACGAGATCGTTGATTTCAGCCTCGCGGGCGCGCCTCAGGGAAACTTCCGTAAAGGCCCAGATGACGAGCGCTGGCAGCACGGAGATCAACGCCAAAAGGAGCAAACGTCTCGTCAGAGTCATGCAGAGGCCCAGCTTCAGGAGAGCAGGGGACCATAAAGATCGTTGAGCGTCCACCCCGTAACAACCACAGGATGGCCTTGCATCCTCAGGCAAGAGGTGTCAGGTGGCAGACATGGCGCTTCCTCCTCTGCTTCTCCTTCAGGAAATTGCTCTCACCTTCGGCGGTACGCCCTTGATCGAGAGCGCAGAACTTTCCGTTTCTCCCGGCGAGCGGGCCTGTCTTGTAGGCCGCAACGGCTCGGGAAAATCCACCCTGCTCAAGATTGCCGCAGGCCTCGTCGAGGCCGACGGCGGCAAGCGTTTCGTGCAGCCCGGAGCCACCGTGCGCTATCTGGCGCAGGAGCCGGACCTCTCCGCATTTCCGAACACGCTGGCCTATGTTGAGTCTGGTCTGGGACCTGGCGACGATCCCTACCGGGCACGCTACCTGCTGGAGCAGCTGGGGCTGACGGGCGAGGAGAAGCCGTCCGACCTCTCGGGTGGAGAAGCCCGCCGGGCAGCGCTCGCCCATGTGCTCGCGCCTCAACCCGATATCCTGCTGCTGGACGAGCCTACCAACCATCTGGACCTCCCGGCCATCGAGTGGCTGGAGAGCGAACTGAAGAGCCTGCGCTCGGCGCTGGTGCTCATCAGCCACGACCGGCGCTTCCTGGAAAGCCTGTCTCAATCCACCATCTGGCTCGACCGGGGACGGACCCGTCGCATGGATCAGGGCTTCGCCCATTTCGAGGAATGGCGCGATCAGGTGCTGGAGCAGGAGGAGGCCGAGCACCACAAGCTCGGACGCAAGCTCGTGGCTGAAGCCGATTGGCTGCGCTATGGCGTCACCGCCCGGCGCAAACGCAACGTGCGCCGCCTCGGCAATCTCCATGCGATGCGCCAGCAATACCGCGACCGCACGCGAGCCGTTGGCACGGTCAGCATGACCCTGGCCGAAGCCGAGCAGTCGGGAACCCTCGTGGTGGAGGCGGAAGGCGTTTCGAAGGCCTACGGAGATCGCCCCATCGTGTCGAACCTCTCCCTGAGGCTTCTGCGCGGGGACCGCCTCGGCATCATCGGCCCGAACGGGGCTGGTAAGACGACCCTCATCAATCTGCTCACCGGCAACCTTCAGCCCGATTCCGGCCGTGTGCGCCTTGGCTCGAACCTGCAGATGGTCACCCTCGACCAGCGCCGCGCGAGCCTCGACCCCAACGCCACCGTGGCGGAGACGCTCACCGGCGGGCGCGGCGACAGCGTCACCATTGGTGGCCAGACGAAGCACGTCATCGGCTACATGAAGGACTTCCTGTTCTCGCCCGAACAGGCCCGCACGCCCGTCGGCGTGCTCTCGGGCGGTGAGCGCAACCGGCTCATGCTGGCGAGGGCTCTCGCTCAGCCTTCGAACCTTCTTGTCCTCGACGAGCCGACCAACGATCTCGACCTCGAAACCCTCGACCTGCTGCAGGAGATGATCACGGATTACTCCGGCACGGTCCTTCTGGTCAGTCACGACCGCGACTTCCTCGACCGTACCGTCAGCTCCGTTCTCGTCTCGGAAGGCGAGGGGCGTTGGGTCGAATACGCGGGCGGCTATTCCGACATGGTGGCCCAGCGCGGGCAGGGTGTGCAGGCCCGCGTCGTCGAGAAGGATGCGAAGCCCAAGAGCACGGACAAGCCTGCGGCCGTTCCTTCTCAAAACACCAAGCGGAAACTCAGCTTCAACGAGCAGCACGACCTCAAGACCTTGCCCAAGCGCATGGAGGAGCTGGAAGCCAAGATCGTGAAGGTGCAGGAAATCCTGGCCGATCCTGAGCTCTATTCCCGCGATCCGGCCCGCTTCCAGAAAGCGATGGATGCGCTCACGCAACTCCAGACCGATCTGCATATGTCTGAGGAGCGCTGGCTCGAGCTGGAGATGCTGCGGGAGGAGCTTGAGGGTTGAGCTGGTTGCAGGCCTCTCAGACCTTTTGGGCCCGTTGTGCGTTCTAGCCCGAACGGCTCAATGTGCCGGGATTCCTCGTTCCTTGAAGGACAGCCGATGGCACCTGCAAAACTGTTCACGCCCTTCCATGTGGGAAAGCTCAATCTCGCCAATCGCATCGTGATTGCGCCCATGTGCCAGTATTCGGCCGAGAACGGCTGCATGACAGATTGGCACACGATCCACCTGGGGCAGCTTGCCCTGTCGGGCGCCGCGCTCCTCACCATCGAGGCGACCGCCGTCGTGCCAGAAGGGCGCATCACTTATGGCGACGTGGGGCTCTACTCGGATGAGACCGAGGCCGCCATGGGGCGTGTTCTGGACAGCGTCCGCCGCTGGTCCGACATGCCGATTGCGATTCAGCTGGCCCATGCCGGGCGCAAGGCTTCCACAGACCTGCCGTGGAAGGGCGGGAAGCAGATTTCTCCCGACCATGCCAATGGCTGGCAGACGGAAGGGCCGTCGGCGATTCCCTATGCATCGAGCGACAATGCACCCACGGCCCTGGATCGGGATCGGCTGGCGCAGCTTCGCAACGCATTCGCTGATTCAGCCCGGCGCGCAGCCCGTCTCGGCATCGGAGCCGTGCAGATCCATGCAGCCCATGGGTACCTGCTGCACGAGTTCCTTTCCCCACTGTCCAATCAGCGCACCGACGAATATGGCGGCTCGCTAGAGAACCGGATGCGGTTTCCGCTGGAGGTGTTCGACGCGATCCGTGAGTCATTCCCTGCTGACCGGCCCGTCACGGTGCGGGTTTCGGGAACCGACTGGGCCGAAGGTGGCTGGACGATCCAGGAAACCATCGCTTTCGCCCAGGCACTCGAAGCACGCGGCTGCGACGCGATCCATGTTTCGAGCGGCGGCCTGACCTCGGCGCAGCAGATCCCGATCGGCCCCAACTATCAGGTGCCGTTGGCCCGCGCAGTGAAGGAAGCCACCAGGATGCCCGTCGTCGCGGTGGGTCTCATTACCGACTACGTGCAGGCCGAAGCGATCCTGGCCACGGGAGACGCGGACCTCATCGCGCTCGCCCGCGCCATCCTCTACGATCCCCGCTGGCCATGGCACGCGGCAGCGCATTTCGGCGCCTCGGTCAAGGCACCCGATCAGTATCTGCGCTCGCAGCCCCATCAATATCCGCGCCTCTTCGATCTGCGTGCGGACGACTGATGGTTCGGAAGGGCGGCTTACGAGCCGCCTTCCTCCAGGGTGAAACCGGCCTTCAGCACGACCTGATAATGGCGCACCTTGCCATCCTCCACATGCCCGCGCGTTTGCAGGACCTCGAACCAGCGCATGTTTCGCAAGGTCCGTCCGGCCCGCGTGATTGCGGTTTGAATTGCGTCCTCGATGCTGGTTTCGGATGAGCCGACGAGTTCGACGACTTTGTAGACGTGATCGTTCATCAGGTGCTCCATGCTGTTCGGAAGAGCTGAATTGGAGCCGTAACGGGCGAAGCCTAGGGTGCACTCGAGGAAAGTTTGGGTGACTTTGGACGAAATAGCTGACGAGGCGCAGGAACTTAGGATGATGTTCCATCGTTGGGGAGCGTCGACTCGGCCATATGGGCCGGGGCAGGAAGGAATTTCCCATGAACATCAAGATAGCTCTCGTGGCGAGCGCACTGGCACTGGGCGTGGCAGGCTGCATGACGCCGACGGCATCGGCTCCTCCCACCGCCGCTGTGACGACCGCATCGGTTTTCGTGCCGACGGCGGCTTCCTCGAACCTGTTCGAGATTGAATCGAGCCGTCTGGCCCTGCGTCGCGCGCGGGATCCGGAAGTTCGCCGCTTCGCCCGCCAGATGATCCGCGACCATAACCTCGCGACCCGCCGCATGGCAGCGACCCTGCGCACCGCAGGCATCCCGGTGCCGCCGCCGGCCCTGAACGCCAAGCACCAGCAGATGCTGGCAACGGTCGAAGGTGCCTCCGACTTCGATGCAGCCTACGTGAATGCCCAGCTCATGGCCCACCAAGAGGCTGTCGCCCTGTTCACGTCCTACTCCTCGAGCGGCGACGTGCCCCAGCTCGCATCCTTTGCAGCCCAGACCCTCCCGACCCTGCAGATGCATCTCGATCACGTGCAGAGCCTGAGCGGCGGCGCAGCCGCAGCCATGTGAGACCTTTGAACTTTCGGAATATGGAGCCGCCGGCATGCCCGGCGGCTTTTTCTTTAGGTTTGATCGTTTCGATCATAGGCCACCACTTCCTGCTCGATGGCGCCGAAGATCGAGTGGCCGGTTCTGTCCTTCATTTCGATGCGGATGGTATCGCCAAAGCGCATGAAGGGCGTGCGCGGCTCGCCATGGAGGATGGTCTCCACCGTGCGTTGCTCCGCGAGGCATGAGTAACCGAGGCCTCCATCGGCGATGGGCTTGCCCGGTCCGCCGCCCTCGTCCCTGTTGGAAACTGTGCCCGAGCCGATGATCGTGCCCGCTCCGAGAGGGCGGGTCTTGGCCGCATGGGCGATCAGGGTCGGGAAGTCGAAGGTCATGTCCACCCCGGCATTGGGCCTTCCGATGGGCTGGCCGTTGAGGATGGAAAGCAGGGGCAGATGAAGCTTGCCGCCGTCCCAGGCATCCCCCAGCTCGTCGGGGGTGACGGCTACCGGCGACAGGGCGGAAGAAGGCTTTGAATGGAAGAAGCCGAAGCCCTTGGCGAGCTCGTTGGGGATGAGGTTTCTCAGGGAAACGTCATTGACGAGAACGACGAGGCGGATGGCTTTGGCCGCCTCCTCAGGTGTTGCGCCCATGGGCACATCCCCCGTGATTACGGCGATTTCAGCCTCGAAATCGATGCCGTGCGCCTCATCGACAGCGGGAATGGGATCGCGCGGGCACAGGAAGGAATCCGAGCCTCCCTGATACATGAGCGGGTCGGTCCAGAAGGATTCCGGCATCTCCGCCCCCCGGGCTTTGCGCACCAGCTCTACGTGATTCACATAGGCAGAGCCGTCCGCCCACTGGTAAGAACGGGGCAGGGGCGAAGCGCAGTCATGCTCGTGAAACCGGAAAGAGGGCACGGACCCATGTTCGAGCTGCTCGGCGAGGTCACGCAGGCGAGGCTCGACTTTTTCCCAATCGTCCAGGGCTTGCTGTAGCGTCGGAACAATGAAAAATGCGTCCGTCGCGCGGGTCAGGTCCCTCGAGACGATCACGAGCCGGCCATTACGGCCCTGTTTGAGCGAAGAGAGCTTCATAGCCACCCACCTGGTTGTTATGGTTCATTGAGCTTGCAACGAAAGAGACTGCGGGGAAACGCCAATGACGACGATGAAGAGAAGAAACTTCCTGAAAGGGGCGGGCCTCGCGGCTGCGGCCACCACGGTGGCGGCTCCCGCTATCGCACAGTCGATGCCTGAGATCCGCTGGCGTCTGACTTCGAGCTTCCCCAAGTCGCTCGACACGATTTTCGGCACGGCTCAGACCTTCGCCAAGTACATGGCGGATGCGACCGACGGAAAGTTCCAGATTCAGGTCTTCGCCCCGGGCGAGATCGTGGGCGGCCTTCAGGCCATGGACGCCGTCGAGAACGGCTCGGTGGAATGCGCTCACACCCCGCTTTATTACTATATCGGCCGTGAGCCGGCGCTCGGCGTCGCTACTGGCCTCCCGTTCAGCCTCAACGCCCGCCAGTCTCATTCCTGGTGGCACTTCGCCGGTGGACGGGAGATCATCAACGAGGTGCTCGCCAAGTATAACTGCACCTCCCTGGTCTGCGGCAATTCCGGTGCGCAGATGGGCGGCTTCTTCCGCAAGGAAATCAACACCGTCGACGATCTGAAGGGGCTCAAGTTCCGCATCGGCGGTCTCGGTGGCCAGGTGCTCGCCAAGCTCGGCGTCGTGCCGCAGCAGATCGCGCCCGGCGACGTCTATCCCGCTCTCGAGCGCGGAACCCTGGACGCCGCCGAGTTCGTCGGCCCCTACGACGACGAGAAGCTCGGCTTCCTGAAGGTCGCCAAGTACTACTATGCTCCCGGCTTCTGGGAGGGCGGCGCCATGCTGCACCTCGTGATCAACAAGGCGAAGTGGGACGAGCTGCCGAAGCACTATCAGGCCATCATGGCCAATGCCTCGGAAGCCGCGAACAACTGGATGCTCGCGAAATACGATGCGGTGAACGGTCAGGCCCTCCGCCGCATGGTCGGTGCGGGCGCGGAACTGCGCACGTTCTCCCAGCCCGTCATGGAGGCCTCGCTCAAGGCGGCCAACGAGCTTTATACGGAGCTCTCCGCCAAGAACGAGAACTTCAAGAAGGCCTACGATTCCATGGTGGCCTATCGCAACGATGTGCTGCCCTGGTGGCAGCTCAACGAATACGCCTTCGACACGTTCATGATTCGCACGCGCGGACGGGCGTAGTTCCTGGCATTGAGTGGCAAGGATCGGACTTGCAATGAACCTTGCCGTTTTGAAGAAATCACGCCGCCGCCCGGAAACAGGCGATATCTTTGCGATGTTGCCTCCGGACGGCGCTTTCTTGTTTGGCAGGGTCATTGCGACCAATGTCAACGCGGGAGGGTTCGAGGGCTCTAACCTCATATATGTATACAGGAATCGCTCAGTAGAGAGGTCATCGCCCCCGAAACTGAGCCGAGAGGAACTCTTGCTTCCTCCCATGATGACGAACAATCTTCCTTGGTCGAAAGGATACTTCGAATTTTTGGAAAACCGTGCGCTTGAGGCTGCAGATCGATTTCCCGTCCATTGCTTCAGAGATACACGAGGTTGGTATTTCGAAGAAACAGGCAGGCGGCTGACAGGCATTATTGATCCCGTCGGCACCTGGGGGCTGCATAGCTTTCGCACCATCGATGATGAAATTTCCAAAGCTCTCGGAATTCCCTTAGCGGCACCCGCCTGATACGAGGCAAATTCACTTCGGCTCGCGCTGGTTGGGATCGAAGTGCTTCTTCAAGTCCTTCCAGCAATCGATATAGTTGTCCTGCAGGGTCGAGAGTTCGGCGGCGTATTTCGTTACGCGTTGAGGAAAGCGTGTTTCGAACATGAAGGCCATGGTTCCGGTGAGCTTTACGGGCTTCAGCTCCACGTTGCTCGCATGCTCGAACGCCGTCGTATCGGGCCCATGCGGCAGCATCTGATTGTGAAGCGAGAAGCCGCCCGGCACGAATCCTTCGGGCTTCGCGTCGTAGACGCCGTAGATCAGCCCCATGAATTCCGACATCAGGTTGCGGTGATACCAGGGCGGGCGGAATGTGTTCTCCGCCACCGACCAGCGCTCGGGGAAGATCACGAAATCCACGTTCGCCGTGCCTGGTGTCTCGGATGGTGCGGTGAGAACCGTGAAGATCGATGGGTCGGGATGATCGAACATGATCGCGCCGACGGGCGAGAAGTGGCGCAGATCGTATTTGTAAGGCGCGTAGTTGCCGTGCCATGCCACCACATCGAGCGGAGACTGCTCGATCTCGGTGCGATAAAGTTCCCCGCCCCATTTCACGAAGAGGAACGAGAGCGCTTCCTTGTCTTCGTAAGCCGCAACAGGCGTGAGGAAGTCGCGCGGATTGGCAAGGCAGTTGGCGCCGATGGGGCCGCGGTCGGGGAGGGTGAACGCGCCACCGTAATTCTCGCACACATAAGCGCGCGCGGAGCCATTGAGTAGCTCCACCTTGAAGATCACACCCCGCGGAATGATGCAGATCTCGCCCGGCTCGATGTCGATCACCCCGAACTCCGTGCGGAAGCGTAAATTCCCCTCTTGCGCGACAACGAGATACTCGCCGTCCGCATTGAAGAAGTATTCGTTGTCCATGGAGTGCGTGACGAGAAGCATGTGGGCGGCCATGCCCACCTGCGTGTCGGAATCGCCCGCCGTGGTGATGGTTTGCAGCCCCGTTACGAAGGTAAGGGCTTCATCCGGAAAAGGGGTCGGGTCCCAGCGCAATTGCCCGAGGGGCAGGCCGCTTTCTTCCCGCGCAGCGGGTGCGGTGCGCATGAGGCCTTTGTCCACTTTTACGTAGCGCCCCGAGTGCTTCACGCTCGGGCGGATGCGGTAGAGCCAGGAGCGTTGGTTCGTCGCCTGCGGGGCCGTGAAGGGCGAGCCGGAGAGCTGCTCGGCATAGAGGCCGTAATTCAGCTTTTGCGGCGAGTTGCGGCCGATGGGAAGGGCCCCTTCCAGAGCCTCGGTCTCAAAGGAATTGCCAAACCCGGACATATAGCCAGGCACGATGGCGCTCTTGCGCGACTGCTCGGATTGGAAGCCGGAAACGTTCTGGACGTTCATGGCGCTCTCCCTGAAGCGGAACCGGTGGTGATCAAGGAATATTGACCGACTGATCCGCAAATCTAGTTGCTTGTGCAACGAATTCATCCTATTTAGTTGCATGCGCAACGAATTTGTCAACCATGGCCCATCAGATCGCAGCACAGAAACGTGAAAGCTCCAGCCCGACGGTGATCCTGGAGAGCTTTCTGCCGTACCGTCTCAATGTGCTGGCGAGCCTGACCTCGAACGCGCTGGCGCAGATCTATGCCGAGCGGTTCGGCCTCTCGATTCCGGCTTGGCGAGTCATCGCGACCCTGGGGCAATATGAGTACCGCACGGCGCGGGACATCGCTTCTCATGGGGTCATGCACAAGTCCACGGTCTCCCGGGCAGTGGCCTCCCTCGAGCAGCGCGGCCTGATCGTCCGCAAGCCCAACCAGGACGACCGACGCGAGGAATGGCTGGAGCTGACGGAGGAGGGGCGTGAGATCTACGAGGCTCTTGCCCCGGAAGCTCTAGCCTTCGAGGACCGTTTCGTCTCCGTGCTCACCGAGGAGGAGCAGAAGGTACTCGCGGCTCTCATCGATCGATTGAGCGGCCATGCTCGGCTGCTAGGGCCGGAAGGAGAGGTGGAGGGGTGAAGCTTTATACCTATTTCCGCTCATCGGCGGCTTACCGGGTTCGGATCGCGCTCAACCTGAAAGGCGTGTCTTACGAGGCCGTGCCGGTGAATCTCCTGAAAGGGGAACAGCGGGGAGAGGCTTATGGCGCCGTCAACCCTCAAAAGCGCCTGCCGGCTCTCGACATCGGCGGCACGGTTCTTGTCCAATCTCCCGCCATCCTCGAGTATCTCGACGAGGCCTACCCGCAACCGCCGCTGCTTCCCGTCGGAGCCGTGAACCGCGCGAAGGTGCGCGCCGTCGCTTCCATCATCGGCTGCGACATCCATCCCTTGAACAATCTCGGCCCGCTCAACTATCTCAAGAAAACCCTGGGGCACGATCAGCAGGTTGCCGACGAGTGGTATGCCCATTGGGTGCGTGAAGGGTTCGAGGCCATCGAGTCCATGATCGAGCCCGGTCCCTATTGTTTCGGCGCGCGCGTGACCCTCGCCGACATTTATCTGGTGCCGCAGGTCTTCAATGCGCGGCGCTTCAATATCTCTCTCGATGCCTATCCGAAGATCGTCGCGGCGGATGCTGCCTGCGCCGAGCTTGCCGCCTTTCAGGATGCCGCGCCGGAACGACAGCCCGACGCGGTTTGAAAAAACCGGCAGGCCAGTGAAGGGCCTGTCTTTGATAACAGGAGGAAAGCCATGGGACCGTTCCCGCACGACGCACCGCCGCCGGCCATCAGCGAAGAGAATCCGATGGGCACGGACGGTTTCGAGTTCGTGGAGTTCTGCCATCCGGATCCGCAGGAGCTCGACAAGCTGTTCAAGACGATGGGGTTCTCCGTCGTTGCGAAGCATCGCTCGAAGAACGTGCTGCTCTACCGGCAGGGCGACATCAACTTCATCGTGAATGCCGAGCCCGGCTCCTTCGCCGAGCGCTTCGCCAGCCAGCACGGACCCTCCGCGCCGGCCATGGCCTTCCGCGTGGTCGATGCGAAATACGCCTATGAGCGCGCACTCTCCATGGGCGCGAAGCCGGCACAGACACAGGTCGGTCCCAACGAGCTGGAGATCCCCGCGATCGAGGGCATCGGCGGCCTGCAGATCTATTTCGTCGACCGCTACGGCGCGAAGGGCTCGATCTACGACGTCGATTTCGAATGGCTCGGCGAAAAGGACCCCAAGCCGCAGGGTGTCGGCCTCTACTACATCGATCACCTTACCCACAACGTCTATCGCGGACGCCTGAACGAATGGGCGGGCTTCTACGAGCGCCTCTTCAACTTCCGCCAGATTCGCTACTTCGACATCGAGGGCAAGCTGACGGGGCTGCATTCCCGCGCTATGACGAGCCCTGACGGCAAGATCCGCATTCCGATCAACGAGGATGCGGGTGAAACCGGTCAGATCGAGGAGTATCTGCAGGAGTATAAGGGCGAGGGCATCCAGCACGTGGCTCTGGGCTCGCACGACCTCTACGAATCCATCGAGTCGCTGATCGGACACGGGCTCGAATTCATGCCTGCCCCGAACGAGATCTATTACTCCCGTATCGACAAGCGCCTGCCGAACCATGAGGAGCCGCTCGAGCGTCTGCAAAAGAACGGCATCCTCATCGATGGCGAGGGCGTTGTGGAAGGTGGCTTTACGAAGGTGCTGCTCCAGCGCTTCGGCAAGACCGCCATCGGGCCGATCTTCTTCGAGTTCATCCAACGGAAGGGTGACGAAGGATTCGGCGAAGGCAACTTCAAGGCGCTCTTCGAATCCATTGAGGAAGATCAGATTCGCCGTGGCGTTCTGAAGCCGAAAGTCGCCTGAAAAACGATTCACCAGGATGATTCCAAGGAGGCCGGGTAGCTCCCGGCCTCCTTTTTTGTGGCAGGTGACGTATGGTTCTGCCCCAATTGCGAACGGAGTTATTCACAGCCTCACCCGTTCGTGATTCCTGGAATAGAGCCTCCAAAGCTAAGTTTCGGGCACGCCCTTGAAGGTCTAAAGCCTTTGTATATTAAGGGTTTGTTAAGATCCCGCTCCAAAGTTTGACGAAAAGTAAACCGCCGAGGGTGAAAACGTTGCGTTTGTGCAACATGCCCCTGAAAAGCCCCTCGGGTTGCCCAGTTTGTGCCTTCATTCGGTTGCTTGCGGTCCCGCTCTGGCTAATGTGACACCAGCGACGGGGGCACCCCAGTCGTCATTTGATGAGTCCCAGCCAACCGGCAGGGTCATCAGATCACTAGGGGAAAAGGGTGTGTTTGAGGCTTCAATGAAGACTTCAGAGCACAACAAGCCCGACCCCCCAAGGGTCTCGAAAACTTTGGAGGTTTAACCATGAAGCTCGTTAAGAGCCTTCTTCTCGGTTCGGTTGCGGGTCTCGCCGCCGTTGCCGGCGCTCAGGCTGCTGATCTTCCCGCAAAGAAGGCCGCTGCTGTTGAGTACGTTCGCGTTTGCTCCACCTATGGCGCAGGCTTCTTCTACATCCCCGGCACGGACACCTGCCTCCGCGTCGGCGGCCGCGTCCGCGCTGAGTACCGCTACTTCGAGCCGGATGATCGCACCGACGACACGATCGGCTTCCGCGCTCGCGGCCGTATCCAGCTCGACGCTCGTACCGCCACGGCTTACGGCCTGCTGCGTACGTTCGTCCGCTTCGAGATCACCCGTGACACGGGCGTCTACAACAGCGCTCCGGGTGCTATCACCCAGACCCCGAACGTCGATCAGGCCTTCATCCAGTTCGGTGGCCTCACCGCTGGTCGTGCTCTGACCTTCTTCGACAACGGCGACATCGACGGCCAGTACTTCGGTACGGTTCGTTGGTCGGATCAGCCGAACGTCAACCTGCTGGCCTACACCTTCTCGTTCGGCAACGGCTTCTCGGCCACCCTGTCGCTCGAAGAAGGCCGCTTCGCTAGCCGCACGGGCCTCGAGGTCGGTGACGAGCTCGCTGGTCAGCGCATGCCCGACGTTGTTGCTAACGTGAAGTACGCTGGCACCTGGGGCTCCGTGCAGCTCTCCGGTGCTCTGCACCAGCTCCGCGGTCTGCCGTTCGTTCTCGCTGCGACCCCTGGCGTAGTGTACGAAGCTGACACCGATTATGGCTACGCCATTTCGGCTCAGGCTAACTTCAACCTGCCGATGCTCGGCGCTAGCGATGCCTTCTGGATCGCTGGTACCTGGACGGACGGTGCTCCGGCCTACGCTGGCTTCGGTGGCGCTGTTGAAGCTACCTACGACATCGACGGCACCGATGCCGACATCGACAATGCCCGCGCATGGTCGGTCGCTGCTGGTCTCCGTCACTACTGGACGCCTGAACTCCGCCAGAACGTGTTCGGTTCGTACGGCCGCATCGATTACAGCGATGTCTTCGGTCTTGCTGACCTCCGCGAATGGCGCGTTGGCACGAACGTCCTGTGGTCGCCGGTCTCCAACCTCACGCTCGGCGCTGAGGTTCTGTACGCCAACACCGACCTGAGCGGTGTTGACGAGGACGACAACGACCGTTGGGAAGCTCGTCTCCGCGTTCAGCGCGACTTCTAATCGGTTAAACCCGATTGGTTAGAGGAAACCCCGGTGGAAACACCGGGGTTTTCTTTTTGCGCGAATGGCTCCTGGCGAGCTTACAATCAAACACCAGGACTGCTCCTGCGAGCGCGCAGCTGCTCAGTCCATGTGAGCCGCGAGCGAAATCAGGAGATAGGCTTACGTTTGGAGGGAGGCTTCGGCTTTCAGGGCCAGATCTCGGATCGCCCGAATGATGGGGCCTTCGAGCATCGGCGCATGGCCTTGTCCTGAAACGGTGAGAGCTGTCAGGTCAGGGTGATGCTTCTGCATATCGCTGAGAATCTGTTCCGAGAGCAGATCGGAATTCTCGCCGCGAATGGCCAGAACAGGAACAGACTTGAGCCCTTCGAACAGTTTCCAGAGGTCAGGGACGGGAGCCTCGAGATCAAGCAACTCCAAGGGCTTCATGAGGTTCAGGTCGTAGCTGAGGACAGGGCCTCTGTCCGTCTCATGCCAAGTGCCCTGTGCCATCCTCTCCCATTGATCCGGGCCGAAGGCGGGGAAGTGTGCACCGGATACCTGCTGCAGGATTTGAGTGGCCTCTTGCATCGAGCCCGGCGCCGGCAGCTTTCCTACGTAATTCCTGATCCGAACCAGGCCCTTTGTCTCGATAACCGGTCCGACATCGTTGAGGACGGCGCCCGCCAGAAGCGCCGGTCTCATCGCGCTCAGCGCCATGGTGATGAGGCCGCCGCGTGATGTGCCGACGAAGACGGCTTTCTCGATTCCCGCAGCATTTAGAACCTGGAGGACATCGTTCGACTCGGTGCCGATGTCGTAATGACTCCAGTCGGGATCCCAATCCGAGCGACCGCGCCCGCGGTAGTCGAGTGCCAGAACGCGGCGAGGACGTTGCATATCCGTGCTGAGCGCTTCTGCGAGCAGATGGAAGTCCTGTGAGTTGCGGGCAAGTCCGGAGAGGCACACGACCGGCAGCGCACCTCCGCTCGAGGGACCGTAATCGCGCGCGTAGAGGCGAAGCCCGTCCGAAGCCTTCACAAAGAGATCCCGATAGGAGCTGCTCATAGGGAACTCAGCGCAAAGGGAGACGGGATAAGCGCGTCCCGTCTCAATACGTGGTCTCTACTGCATCAGCCGTTTCAGCTGGCGCCGCCGCGGACACGGCCGCAGTAGCAGGGGCGGGCACCGGCTTCTCATTCTTCAGGCGCGCCCGGTAGACATGCAGGTTTTCCATCACCCGCTGCACGTAGTTGCGGGTTTCATGGAATGGGATCCGCTCCACCCAATCGATCAGGTCCACATCGGGCTTGCGAGGATCGCCGTAGGCTTTGACCCATTTCTGAACATTGCCGCCGCCCGCATTGTAGGAGGCGAAGGCCAGAATATAGGAGCCTTTCCAATCCTCCATCAGTTCGCCGAGATGAGCCGAGCCGATCTTCGCGTTGTAGGACGGATCCTCGATCAGCCGCTTGAGATCGAAGCCGACGCCGAAACGCTGCGCGGTGCGCTTGGCGGTGGCGGGCATGAGCTGCATGAGGCCGCGCGCGCCTGCGCTCGAGATAGCCTTGGGATTGAAAGCGCTCTCCTGCCGCGCGATGGCATAGACCATTGCCGGCTCGACTTCGTCTCCCACCGGCTCGAAATCCGGAATGGCGGCAAGCGGATAAGCGTGCTGGTCGAGCGGAAAACCGCGCTGCAGGGCAATCTTGCCGATAGCCAGCACCGCGCGCGGGTTCTGCTGTGCGGTGGCGAGCGCGGCTATCGCGTCGAGCTGGCCCGGATCGTTCAAGGTCTGCGCCAGATCGCTATACAGGCCGATGGAAAGTTCCGTTTCGCCAGCCTGCTGGAGCAGGCTCAAGGCGCGAACCGGGATCAGGGTTTCGAACGCTTTGCGCTCCTCATCCTTCAGCGGCTCCACGGAGCGTAGAGAAAAGATCCCTCCCAACTTCTCGCGGGCAAGCTGCCCGTAATAGGTCGTTGGATGACTGGCGGCCCGGGCATAAAAGAGCTTCGCATCCTCGGCGGCTCCCGCCGCCTCTGCGGCCCGTGCCTGCCAATAGGCGACGCGTGAGAGAGAGATCGGGGTCGAAGCAGTCTGAGCAACCGTCGCGAAATGCTTTCCGGCCTTCTCCGGCTCGTTCAGGAAGCGGAGCGCGATCCAGCCGGCATGGAACTCCGCTTCGATCTGCTGAGCCGGGGATTCTGCGGCGTGATGGCTCGCTACGTCGTACGCGGTCTGGGCCTCGCCCTTGTCGAGAAGCTCCCGCGTAATCCGGCGCTGCTCGGCCCACCATTCGTCGCCGTCGACGCGCTGCTCATGGTCCTTCGGAGCCTGCATGATGATCTTCGCGGCCTCGGCGTAATTCTTGCTTCGGCGCTGCAGCAGGGCGCGGGAGAACAGATAGGAGGGATCGCTCCTCAGGGCGGCAGGCACGGCCGCAAAGGCTTTCTCAGCCTTTTTCTTTCCCTGGAACACGGCCATGCGCGCCTTGACCAGGGTGGCGTAATCCTTGCCCGCATAGCCTGCCGCACGCGAGGCAGCGCCCCAGTTCTCCTTCAGGAGGTGGCGCTCCATGCGGTAGCGGTGATCCGCTTGAGTCAGCAGGGTCGGCAGACGGGCGAGGATGCGGCTCTCGGTCTCGCTGCCGAAGGTATCTTCCCGCCAGGCATGGCGGATCAGGTCTGTGGCTTCCTGGTCGAGGCCATCATTCTTGAGGGCGAAGCCGAAGGCGATCCGTCCGGCTGGAGTGATAGGGGGCTGCTTGTCGAAGAAGGCTCGGATCTGTGCGGTCGTACGGGACTGGGCGAGGAAGGTATTCTCCATGCGCCGCCGAAGCTGCGAGGTCAGTGGCCAGTCCGGATAATCCTTCCGGAAGGTCATGATCCGCTCATGGCCCATATTCATGCCGCTGCGGATGACAAACCATTCCACGAGGGCCTGCGCCGCAGGGTCCGAGAGTTTCGACTTCAGGACGGCGGCTTCGGTCAGGTCATTATCCCGGTAGGCCTTGAAGATCAGAGGCAGCTGTTCCAGGTCTCCCATGGCCCGGGCGGGCGGCGCGAAGCTCTCCAGGGTCGTGGCTTCGGGCGACGGAGGCGGAACTTCATTGGCATGACCGGCGAGGGCGGACAATTGGAGCACGGCGACGGACGCCAGAAGACGGATCGAAACGCGCATTGTGAGGCTCACCCGCTAACCCCTGTTTCGTCGCCTGTCTGTTATGGCGACGTTTCTCTTGAGGAAACACCAAGTGCCGCGCTAGGACAACCTCCTAAAGGACTGTTTGCGCGGATGCGACGCACCCCTTATGTGTTAAGCCCTTGGTCTTTCTCATATCTGCCGTTTCTTATTTAGAGGACAATCATGACCCGCTTCAAAGGCTCCATCACGGCTCTGGTGACCCCCTTCAAGGATGGCGCCGTGGATGAGGCTGCCTTCCGGGCCTTCATCAACTGGCAGATCGAGCACGGCACCCATGGCGTGGTTCCGGTCGGAACGACGGGCGAGAGCCCGACGCTGAGCCACAAGGAGCACGACCGGGTCATCGAGATCTGCGTGGACGAAGTAAAGGGCAGGGTGCCGGTGATCGCGGGGGCGGGCTCCAACAGCACGGATGAGGCCATCGGCTTCTCCAAGCACGCGGAAAAGTGCGGCGCCGATGCGGTGCTCATCGTCACGCCCTACTACAACAAGCCGACGCAGGAAGGGCTCTACCAGCACTTCAAGGCGATCAACGACGCCATCGGCATTCCGATCTTCATCTACAACATCCCGGGCCGTTCGGTGATCGACATGTCCGTGGAGACCATGGCGCGGCTTTACGAGCTCAAGAACATCGCGGGCGTGAAGGACGCGACTGCGAACCTCGCCCGCACCAGCATGCAGCGTCAGGTCATGGGTCCGGACTTCATCCAGCTCTCGGGTGAGGATGCGACGGCTCTCGGCTTCATGGCCCATGGCGGCCACGGCTGCATTTCCGTGACATCCAACGTGGCTCCGCGCCTGTGCGCCGAGATGCAGGAAGCCTGCCTGAAGGGTGACTACGCGTCGGCCCTGAAGGTGCAGGACCGCCTCATGCCGCTTCACACCAACCTGTTCCTCGAGACCAATCCTTCGCCGGTGAAGTACGCCGCGTCCGTTCTCGGCCTGATGCAGGACGACGTGCGTCTGCCGATGATCCCGGTTTCCGAGGGCACCAAGCAAGCGGTGCGCTCGGCCATGGTCCATGCGGGCCTGATCAACGCTTAAAGAACAAATGGCAAAAGATCCGAAGAGCGGCCCCCGCGTTGTCGCCGACAACAGGAAGGCGCGTTTCAATTACGAAATCGTCGATACCTACGAGGCCGGCATTGCGCTTACCGGCACGGAGGTCAAATCCCTGCGCTCGGGTAAGGCTACCATCGGCGAGGCTTATGCCGGGCCGTCGGGCGAGGAGTTCTTCCTCTTCAACGCCTATATCCCGGAATATCTGCAGGCGAACCGCTTCAACCACGAAACGAAGCGGCCTCGCCGCCTGCTGCTGCACAGGAACCAGATCAACAAGCTCCTCGGCGCGACGCAGCGCGAAGGCTTCACGGTGATCCCGCTCAAGATCTATTTCAACGAGCGTGGACGCGCGAAGGTGGAGTTGGGTCTCGGTCGCGGCAAGAAGCTCCACGACAAGCGCGAGACGGAGAAGGAGCGCACCTGGAACCGCGAGAAGGCGCGCCTTATGCGCGAGAAGGGCTGACACGAGGCGCGGCTGCTCTAACTCATCCTTCCTAGGGGAGGGATCTGCATGGCATCCGTGGCACTCGTTTCCGTTCTTGGTCCTGACCGCGTCGGGCTCGTCGCCGCGATTGCGGAGCATCTGTTCAATATCGGGGTGAATCTCAGGGACACGACCTTCGCGGCCTTGGGCTCCGGCGCGGAGTTCGTCGCGATCTGCGAGTTGCCGACAGGGCTTGAAGCCCTGGAGGTCGAGGAGGGGCTCAAAGGGCTTCCAGAGCTCGAAGGCGCAGAGGTGAGGGCTGTGCCCTACGCCTTCGATCCGAGCCCGGGACCGGCAGGCAGCATCACGCATCGCATCACCATCAGTGGCGGCGATCAACTCGGTCTCGTGGCGCGGCTGGCCGAAGTGTTCAAGCAATACGATGCCAATATCGTGCGGCTGGAGGCCCGCAAGCTCTCGGGGGCTGAAGGCGGTCTCTACGTGACCCGGTTCGCGGTGTTCATCCCCGAAACGCTCACCAATCTATGCCTCGCCACCGTCAGCAACACCGCTGGAGCGCTGGGTTTGGATTGCGAGGTCGAAGCCAGCAGCCTTTAAACGACAATGGCCGGGCAAGCCCGGCCATTCCTGCATTCCGTTCGGAATAATCTCTCTCAGAGATCGAAGTCGTCGTCCTGGCCCTGGCGAATGCCGTAGCGGCTTTCCAGGGCGCCGTTGCGCGGCTGCTGCTGTTGCTGCGGGCGCGAACGGTCGTTGCCTTCTCCGGGTGCGCGCTGCGGACGATCGGACGGATCGCGGCCGATGCGGGAGGCAAGCTGCGACAGGTCGAGGAACTCGTCGGCCTGACGGCGCAGTTCGTCGGCCACCATCGGCGGCTGGGTGGTGACTGTGGACACCACCGAGACGCGCACGCCCCGGCGCTGCATGGCCTCCACCAGCGAACGGAAGTCGCCGTCGCCGGAGAACAGAACCATGTGGTCGATGAAGGGGGAGAGCTCGAGCGCATCGATGGCGAGCTCGATATCCATGTTGCCCTTCACCTTGCGGCGGCCGGCGGAGTCTACGAACTCCTTCGTCGGCTTCGTGACCACGCGGTAGCCATTGTAATCGAGCCAGTCGATCAGCGGGCGGATGGAAGAGTATTCCTGATCTTCGACAAGGGCAGTGTAGTAGAACGCGCGCACCAGGGTGCCACGGCCTTGGAATTCCTTTAGCAGGCGCTTGTAGTCGATATCGAATCCAAGCGTCTTTGTCGTAGCGTAAAGGTTGGCTCCGTCAATGAAGAGCGCGATCCGCTGCTGGCCTGACATAAGTATTCTCTGTTTGTGTCTGCCTGGGCGGCATAACAACCTTACGTGCCTGAGCGACATCTATTGTTTATGCGGACAATACACTTGCGCAATAAAAACGGACGGGCCCAGCAACAGGCAGCTATCAACCCTTTAGACGAGTAAAAACGAAACTTCAAATACTTAATGGCGTGTAAACAAAAAGAGTCAAGTTGGCGGAAAGGGGGCAGTCAACCCTTATGGTTAGAAATAAACAGTTTTTTACGCTTTAAGATTACGGCTGCCGGGTTTGGTAGCCGGAAGGGCGGCTAATTCGGGCGGCAGGTTGTCCGGCTCATAGGCCGGGATGTCGAGCTGGACCAGGGATACGAACGGAACGCCGAGGTCAGCTTTGCCGCCGGAGCGGTCGATGAGACAGGCAGCGCCCAGGAGCGTTCCGGGATGCTCCTTCAAGGCCGCGAGGCACTCGCGGGAGGAGAGGCCCGTGGTGACGATGTCCTCCACCATCACAACGCGGGCGCCTTCCGGAATGCTGAAGCCGCGGCGCAGGGTGAACACGCCGTTCTCACGCTCCACGAAGATCGCCTTGGCGCCCAGATGGCGGGCTGTCTCGTAGCCGGGTACGATGCCGCCTACCGCCGGAGAGACTACGTAATCGACAGGCCCGAAAGCCTGCTTGATCTTGTCGGCGAGCGCCCGGCAGACCCGCTCCGTGCGGGCCGGATCCTGAAACACGAACATCTTCTGCAGGAAGACCGGGCTGTGCAGGCCCGACGAGAGAATGAAATGCCCTTCGAGCAAAGCGCCTGCGGAACGGAATTCTTCGAGGACTTCGTTCTGGGTCATGTCGGATTCTCCTGCGTCAGGGGTGTTTGGCAGGAGGGGCTGCGGGAGGCAAGACCCAAACGTCTGTCCTTATGAAATAAGCGGCCCGCTCAGCTCCGACTTGCCGCCTGCACGAAGGCTTCAAAAATCGCATTGCCGGGATGCTCTTGTCGCGCGAACAGCTCTGGGTGCCATTGCACGCCGAGAGCGAAGCGGAGGGATGGGATTTCGATGGCTTCGATCATGCCATCCTCAGCGTGAGCGCTTGCGACGGCAGCGTCTGACAGCTGCACGACGCCTTCCCGGTGAAAGGTGTTCACGGTCAACTCCCGTCGTCCGACGATGCGGGAGAGCCTGGTGTCGGGTACGATAGCGACGGAGTGTTCGTGATCGCGCTTGTCGTGCTCCATGATATGCGGGCCCAGGGCGCGGATATCAGGCGACAGGCGGCAGCCATGAAGAGCTGCGAGAACCTGCATGCCGTTGCAGATGCCAAGCACAGGCTTGTCGCGCTCCAGGAAGCCGCGCATGAGCGCGAGTTCCACGTCGAGCCGCTCGGAGCGCGGCGCCTTGGAAACCTGCCCGTCGATGAACCATTCATCGGGAAATGCGAAGCGGCCGCCCACATTCACGAAGCCGTCGAATTCATCGACGACCGTCTCGACCATATCCATGAAATAGGGAATTCCGAAGGGCAGTCCGCCTGCATTGTGAACGGCGACGAAGTAGTTCTTCGTCATGTCGTAGCGCGTGCCGTCCACGCTGGTGTTTTCATCCATGATGATGGCGATGCGCGGCTTGTGCGACATGCGATACTCTTTATCCGGTCACGCGATCCACGCGGCTCACCACGCGCTTAGCGCGGAGCTCCGCGATGATGGCATTGAGGTGCTTCAGGTCCCACACGGTCAGGTCGATGGTCACATCCGTGAAGTCCTGCGTGCGGCGTTTCATGTTGACGCTGTCGATATTGCCGTCGTGATCGGCGATCACCTGCGCGATCTGCGCGAGCGAGCCGGGCTCGTTGATGGATTGCAGCTTGATGCGCGCGGGGAAACGCTGCGTGGAGTCGAGTTCGAGATCCCAACGCACGTCGATCCAGCGGTCGGGCTCGTTGTCGAAGTCAGCAAGCGCCGGTGACTGGATCGGGTAGATGGTCACGCCTTCGCCCGGCGTGAGAATGCCGACGATGCGGTCGCCCGGCACCGCGCCGCCCTCGGGGGCAAAGCGGATCGGCATGTCCTTGTTGAGGCCGCGGATCGGGATGCCGTCAGTCTGTTCGCCGTTCGGCCTCGCACCTGCGCCGTCCGGCTGCATCGCGCCCCTGCCATCGGCGCCCACGCGGCGCTCTTCCTTGTAATCCGGATAGACTGCGCGAACCACGTCGCCGGAGAACATCTCGCCACGGCCTACTGCGGCCAACACATCTTCCACGGAAACGCGCGCCAGACGGGGCAGGGCGCCTTTGAGCTTCTCGTCCGAGAAGGCGCGTCCTGCACGCTCGAAGGCGCGTTCCAGAATCTGATGCCCTAGGCCCGTGTATTGCCGCCGCACGGCGGCGCGGGTGGCGCGGCGGATCGAGGCGCGGGCCTTGCCGGTGACGACGAGGGATTCCCAGGCAGCTGGAGGCGTCTGGCCTTCGGCACGAACGATCTCCACCTCGTCACCGTTCTGCAGCTCGGTGAGCAGCGGCGACATGCGGCCGTTGATCTTGCAGCCGACAGCCGTGTTGCCGACATCCGTGTGCACCGCATAGGCGAAGTCGATGGGCGTTGCGCCACGCGGAAGTGCGATGAGGCGGCCTTTCGGAGTGAAGCAGAACACCTGATCGTGGAACAGTTCTAGCTTGGTGTGCTCCAGGAACTCTTCGGGGTTGTCGCCTTCGGCGAGAAGATCGATGGTGCGCCGCAACCATTGGTAGGCCCGGCTCTCATTCGCCAAGCGCGAATTGTCGTTCACGCCTTCCTTGTATAGTGCGTGCGCGGCGATGCCGTATTCCGCCACCTCGTCCATGTCGGCGGTGCGAATCTGCAACTCCACACGTTGGCTGCCTGGGCCGATCACCGTGGTGTGGATCGAACGGTAATCGTTCTGTTTCGGCGTGGAGATGTAGTCCTTGTAGCGACCCGGAACCATCGGCCAGCTTGTGTGCACGATGCCGAGCGCGCGATAGCACTCGTCGACGGTGCCGACGATGATGCGGAAAGCGAAGATATCGGACAATTGCTCGAAGGAGACGGATTTCCGCTCCATCTTACGCCAGATGGAGTAAGGACGCTTCTGACGTCCCGACACCTGTGCGTCGATGCCTTGAGCCTTGAGCTTGGTGGTGAGCGTGCGCTCGATCTCCTCGACGAGCTTTTCGCTCTTCGCCGTCAGCTCATGCAGGTGGCGGTTGATGGCGTCGTAGGCTTCCGGGTCGAGGTTCTGGAAGGACAGTTCCTCCAGTTCCTCGCGCATCTCCTGAATACCCATGCGGCCTGCGAGAGGCGCATAGATTTCGAGGGTTTCCTGCGCAATGCGCTGGCGCTTCTCCGGCGGCATGAAGCCGAGTGTGCGCATATTGTGAAGGCGGTCGGCGAGCTTGACCAGAAGCACGCGCACATCGTCCGCGATGGCGAGCAGCAGCTTGCGGAAGTTTTCGCCCTGAGCGGCGCGCTTCGACACGAGGTCGAGGCGTTTGATCTTGGTCAGGCCGTCGACGAGGGCTCCGATCTGTGGACCGAAGGTCTTGTTGATCTCCTCCAGGGTCGCCTCGGTATCCTCCACCGTATCGTGGAGCACGGCGGCCGCGATGGTCGCCTCGTCGAGCTTCATGTCCGTGAGGATGGCCGCGACTTCCAGGGGATGGCCGAAGAACAGGTCGCCGGATGCGCGCTTCTGGTTGCCATGAGCCATCATGGCATACACGTAGGCACGGTTGAGAAGCGCCTCGTCAGCCGAGGGGTTGTAGCGCTTTACCCGCTCGACGAGTTCGTACTGGCGCATCATGTCCGCCGCCACCTCCTTGAAACCGGTCTATCTGGCTGAAAAACAGAAGACTTTACAAAATATTGTAGGATGTCTTCTGACCGCAAGCTGAATACCGTGCCGCAGGCAGCAAAACCACGCCGTGGTTAAGGCCCTCACGAAAAAGCCCGGCACAAGGCCGGGCTTTCCAGAAAATCACTTGTCTCAGACGCTTATTCGCGCTCGTCGTCGTCCGAGCTGTTGTTGCTCGGGGGGACGAGGCCCTCGAGGCCGCGGAGGAGGTCTTCCTCGCTCATGCGGTCGAACTGGACGTCCGCGTCGTTGTCGCTGCCCGAAGCGGCGGCGGTGTTGCCGAGCATCGGAACGGCCTCGGCCTCCGGCTCGTCCACCTCGACATACTTCTGCATGGAGTGGATGAGCTGCTCCTTCAGGTCGTCGGGAGCGATGGTCTCGTCCGCGATCTCACGGAGAGCCACGACGGGGTTCTTGTCACGGTCGCGGTCGATGGTGAGCGGCGAGCCCGAGGAAATCAGGCGGGCGCGGTGGCTGGCCAGCAGCACGAGCTCAAACCGGTTATCGACCTTGTCGATGCAGTCTTCGACGGTCACGCGAGCCATGCAGGGCTCCTTTTTCAGGTTCAAGAGAATATCGGAAGGGCGACGGGATACACCGGATGCCCCAAGAAAACAAGAGGATGCGTTCCGGGACAGGGACTTAAACCCCAGCCTATGCGCTGGCAGCCCGCCTGCACCTGTGAGAGAGCCTCCTCTGCCGCAGGGGCAGGGCTCTCAAAGCCTGAGGATACCCCCATCTCGGGCTTGGATAAGCCCCTGAAATGCGCTCTTTTCCTTGACTCAGGGGCTGACGGGTGCGAGTCCCGCGCGAACTCGATGCAATAAAGGTTCCGCTCACGATGAAGCGTGCATTCATTTTCCCGGGCCAGGGAAGCCAGGCCGTGGGCATGGGCAAGGCCCTCGCCGATGCCTTCCCCCAGGCCAAGGCCGTGTTCGACGAGGTGGATGAAGCCCTCTCGCAGAAGCTATCCACCCTCATGTGGGAAGGGCCTGCCGAGGAGCTGACCCTCACGGCCAATACCCAGCCGGCCCTGATGGCCGTGAGCCTCGCCGCCATGCGCGTGCTTGAGGCGGAAGCCGGGCTCGACCTGAAGAAGCATGCGGCCTTCGTCGCGGGCCATTCCCTCGGCGAGTATTCGGCGCTGGCCGCCGCCGGGAGCCTCTCGATCGCCGATACGGCCCGCCTCCTGCGCATTCGCGGCAACGCCATGCAGAATGCGGTGCCGGTGGGGCAGGGTGCGATGGCGGCCCTTCTCGGGCTCGAGTATGACGCTGCTCTTGAGGTTGCCCGTGCAGCGGCCCAGGGCGAGGTCTGCGATGCTGCCAACGACAATGGCGGCGCCCAGGTCGTGGTCTCCGGCCACAAGGCTGCCGTCGAGCGTGCCGTGACCATCGCTCAGGAGAAGGGGGCCAAGCGCGCCGTGATGCTGGCCGTGTCCGCGCCCTTCCATTGCGCGCTCATGCAGCCCGCAGCCGACGCTATGCGCGAGGCTCTAGCCACCGTCACCGTGAACGCCCCCGTTGTTCCGGTCGTCGCCAACGTGGAGGCGGCCCCGATCACCGATCCGAATGCGATCAGGGATGCTCTCGTCCGTCAGGTTACCGGTACGGTCCGCTGGCGCGAATGCGTGGCCTATATGGCAGCTCAGGGCGTGGAATCGTTTCATGAGGTCGGCTCGGGTAAGGTCCTGACCGGTCTCGTGAAGCGTATCGCTGCGGGCGCCACTTCCAGCGCGATCGGCACGCCTGACGATGTCGCCGCCTTCAAAGCTTCCCTGCAAGGATAAGAGGAGAGCCTCATGTTCGATCTGACCGGCCGCAAGGCTCTCGTCACCGGCGCTACCGGTGGTATCGGCGGTTCCATCGCCCGCGCTCTTCATGCCCGAGGTGCTACCGTCGCCATCTCCGGCACCCGTCGTGCCGCTCTCGATGAACTGGCATCCTCCCTCGGCGAGCGTGTCCATGTGGTCGAGGCGAACCTCGCCGACAAGGATTCGGTCGAAGCTCTCGTTCCCGCTGCGGAAGCAGCCATGGAAGGCCTCGACATTCTCGTGAACAACGCCGGCGTGACCAAGGACAACCTGTTCATGCGCATGAAGGACGAGGAGTGGGATACGGTGATCGCCGTCAATCTCACCGCCGCCTTCCGCCTGTCCCGCGCCGCCGTGAAGGGCATGATGCGCCGCCGCTACGGCCGCATCGTCAATATCGGTTCCGTCGTGGGCTCCACCGGCAATCCGGGGCAGGGCAACTATGCCGCATCCAAGGCCGGCCTCATCGGCATGACCAAGGCTCTTGCCGCAGAGGTCGCGAGCCGCAACATCACCGTCAACCTTGTCGCCCCGGGCTTCATCGAATCCCCGATGACGGACGTTCTCAACGACAAGCAGCGTGAGGGAATTCTTGGCACCATTCCTATGGGAAGGCTTGGCAAGGGCGACGAGATTGCATCGTCTGTCGTCTATCTCGCTTCCGACGAAGCCGGCTACGTGACGGGTCACACCATGCACGTAAACGGCGGAATGGCGATGTTCTAAAGGCACTTAGCGGTTCCGGCAGAATCTGTTTGCAGGTGCCGCTGGCCTCTCGCCAGAGAGGATAAGCTTGTGTTAAGCATGAGCCCGATCACGCCAAAGGGGTTGACCGGCGCTCAAAAATGCGGCTTTGCACGGCGCAAGGTAGCCGTTTCAGCGTTGTCAGCTGAGCAGCTGATCTAAGTTTCTATTTTTAATCCGCCCAATTCCTGAGGCGGCAGCCACTGAGGAAGAAAACGATGAGTGACGTCGCTGATCGCGTGAAGAAGATTGTTGTCGAGCACCTCGGCGTTGAAGCCGACAAGGTGACGGACAACGCCAACTTCATCGACGACCTGGGCGCCGACAGCCTCGACACCGTCGAGCTGGTGATGGCCTTCGAAGAAGAGTTCAACGTCGAGATCCCGGACGATGCCGCTGAGACCATCGTAACGGTTGGCGACGCCATCCGCTTCCTCGAGAAGAACGCAGCCTAAAGAGCTGACGGGCGTCTGGTGACTCACCTGACGCCCGATTTTTATTCAACGATAGGGTAGAACGTTATGCGCCGGGTTGTTGTTACAGGTCTTGGCATGGTCACGCCGCTGGGCAGCGGAGTGGACGCCACATGGTCCCGCCTGATCGAAGGACAAAGCGGCGCGAACAAGATCACCGACTTCAAGGTTGACGATCTGGCCTGCCAGATTGCCTGCCAGATCCCAGTCGGCGACGGCTCCAACGGCACCTTCAATCCCGATGAGTGGATGGAGCCCAAGGAGCAGCGCAAGGTCGATCCCTTCATCGTTTATGCCATGGCGGCTTCCACCCAGGCCCTGCGCGATGCGGGCTGGGCTCCGAAGACCTATGAGGAGCAATGCGCCACGGGCGTGCTGATCGGCTCCGGCATCGGCGGCATCGGCGGCATCTACGAAGCATCCGCGACCCTCATCGAGCGTGGCCCGCGCCGTATCTCGCCGTTCTTCATCCCCGGTCGCCTGATCAACCTTGCCGGCGGTTATGTCTCCATCGAGCATGGCCTGAAGGGCCCGAACCACGCGGTGGTCACCGCCTGCTCCACCGGCTCGCACGCCATCGGCGACGCTGCCCGCCTGATCGCCCTGGGTGATGCGGACGTGATGGTGGCCGGCGGCACGGAATCTCCGGTCAACCGCCTTTCGATCGCAGGCTTCGCCGCCTGCCGCGCGCTCTCCACGAGCTACAATGACACGCCCGAGAAGGCTTCGCGCCCCTACGACAAGGACCGTGACGGATTCGTCATGGGCGAGGGCGCGGGCGTCGTGGTGCTGGAAGAGTACGAGCACGCCAAGGCGCGTGGCGCGAAGATCTATGCCGAGGTCATCGGTTATGGCCTGTCCGGTGATGCCTATCACATCACATCGCCCTCCGAGGATGGCGATGGCGCCTATCGCTGCATGGCCGCCGCCCTCAAGCGCGCAGGCATCCCGGTCTCCGAGATCGACTACGTGAACGCCCACGGCACCTCGACCCCGCTCGGCGACGAGCTGGAGCTGAAGGCCGTCGAGCGCATCGTCGGCAATGCGGCGGACAAGCTCTCCATGTCCTCCACCAAATCGGCCGTCGGCCACCTTCTGGGCGCGGCTGGAGCTGTCGAGGCGATTTTCTCGATCCTCGCCATGCGCGACGGCATCATTCCGCCGACCATCAACCTCGACAATCCGTCCGTGGAAACCGCTATCGACCTCGTGCCGAAAGTGGCCAAGCGCAAGGATGTCAACGTAGCCCTGTCGAACTCGTTCGGGTTCGGCGGCACCAACGCCTCGCTGGTCTTCCGTCGCGTAGCCTGAGGATAAACGCTCCTCCGTTACGGCTTTTCGCCATAATCCCCGTTAGGGTGTCGGAAGAGTCGGGAAAGACCCGGCCGGCACCAGAAAAGCATCGTGATGTTCGGACGAAAAAAGAAAAACACCCTGATTTCTGAGCACGAGGCCGAGGTTCAAGGTCAGGAACAGCCACGTCTCGCGCCCCGTTCGCCAAGCGAGGCGCTCAAGCCCTCGCTGGCCCCTCCGCCTCCGCCCCGCCTGCGCCGTCGTCGGGGCGGGATGCTCGGCATCATGAGCGGATTGCTGACGCTGATCGTGGCGTTGGCCCTGGCCGGCCTTTTCGGCTTCACGATGCTCCAGCATGAGGTTACCGCCAAGGGGCCTCTGCAGAATGACAAGGTCGTGGTGATTCCGCGCAATACCGGCACGAGCGAGATCGCCGGCATCCTGAAGGACGAGGGCGTCATCAATCAGCCCTTCATGTTCGAGGCCTATGCGCTCATCAACCGCCAGCGCGGCCACCTGAAAGCCGGCGAGTTCCAGTTCAAGGCAGGTACCAGCATCGAAGAAGCCATCGACACCCTCGTGCAGGGCAAGGCGATCCTTCACTCCGTCACCATTCCCGAGGGGCTCACGAGCGACCAGATCGTGGCTCGCCTATACGAGAACGAGATTCTCACCGGCGATATCTCCGAGACGCCGCGCGAGGGAAGCCTGCTGCCCGATACCTACAAGTTCGAACGCGGCACCACGCGCCAGCAGATCGTTAATTCCATGCAGGCGGCCCAAAAGCAGGCGCTCAATCAGATCTGGCAGCGCCGCTCGTCCGAGCTGCCGATCAAGTCGCCGCAGGAGCTCCTCATCCTCGCTTCCATCGTCGAGAAGGAAACGGGCCGCGCCGACGAGCGCACCCGCGTGGCGGGCGTGTTCATCAATCGCCTGATGAAGCGTATGAAGCTCCAGTCCGATCCCACTATCGTTTATGGCCTGGTGGGCGGGAAAGGCACGCTCGGTCGCGGAATTCTGCGCAGTGAAATTACGACCCCGACCCCCTACAACACCTACGTGATCGATGGCCTGCCGCCGGGACCGATAGCGAATCCAGGGCGCGCTGCGCTCGAGGCAGTGGCCAATCCGTCGCGGACGAAGGATCTCTACTTCGTCGCCGATGGCTCGGGCGGTCACGCCTTCGCCGAATCCTACGATCAGCACCAGCGCAATGTCTCCCGCTGGCGCCAGATCGAGAAGACGAAGGCCACTACGGACAGCGACAACGTCGATCGTGTCGTTGATCCGGATGCATCCGGCCAGCCTGCAGCACCGGGACAGTCCGGTGCTGTCGATGACGGCTTGTCAGAGCTGCGGGGCACGGCCAATGCCCTGCCCGCATCCGGGACACGCACCGCCGCCGGTGCAGTGGGCAGGCGCCCTCGCGGCTTCGACGCCAGCGAGGGCACCGAGAAGGATCCGCTCAAGAACAAGACCTTCGATCTGACCAACCCGAAGAACGTTCCCGACCTCAAGCAGCCCTGATCGCTCACGGCAACGCTCTTGCGAGCGACTTCGGGATCGGCTCGGAAAACCGAATCCACATTTCCGCGCGATACGTTATGGTCGCGCGGATTTTTCGTTTTAACAACCCCTGAGGTTCAGTGCATGTCGATTGCAAGCATGACCGGCTTTGCCCGCGAGGCCGGTGTGACCGGTGCCTATCAATGGGCTTGGGAGATCAAGACCGTCAACGGACGCGGCCTTGAAGTGCGCGTGAGAACGCCCTCCGGTCTCGATGCGATCGGGGAGGAGGCGCGGGGGCAGATCCTCAAGGCTCTCGCTCGCGGGCAGGGACAGCTCAACCTCTCGATCTCCAAGGCCTCTTCGACACCGAAGCTCAGGGTCAATCAGGATGTGCTTCAATCGCTCCTGGCCGCCATCGGCGGCCTTGCCTTGCCGGATAACGTGAAGCCGGCCTCCCTTGATGGACTTCTCTCCGTGCGTGGCGTCGTGGAGCTCGATGAGGATGCGGTCGATCCAGGCCAGGACGAGGCATTGGCTGCGGCGCTCAGGTCGGGCATTTCCAAGCTGATCGAGGCTTTGAAGGCGGCAAGGTTGAAGGAAGGCCAAGCGCTCGCCATCGTTCTCAACCAGCAACTCGATGCGATTGCCGCGCTTGTGAACGAAGCCGAAGCCTGCCCCGCCCGTCAGCCAGACGCCATTCGTGCGCGGCTCGAAGCGCAGATCGCAGAACTCCTGGAGGGCAAATCCGCTCTTGATCCTGCCCGCCTGCACCAGGAGGCGGTGCTCATCGCCGCCCGCGCCGATATCCGCGAGGAGATCGACCGTCTGCGCGCCCATGTGGAGGCTGCGCGCGGTCTTCTGCAGGAGGGGGGCGGCGTCGGCCGCAGGCTCGACTTTCTGGCGCAGGAGTTCGGCCGCGAGGCCAATACCCTGTGCGCAAAGGCCAATGATGTGTCTCTCTCAAGGATCGGCCTTGAATTGAAGGCCGTTATCGAGCAATTCCGCGAGCAGGTTCAGAATGTGGAGTGATGCGGTGAGCCAAGATTCGAAAATGCCCGTCGGCCGTCGCGGCCTCATCCTCATCCTGTCCTCACCCTCGGGCGCCGGAAAGACCACTCTGACCCGCAGTCTCGTCGAGGAGCGTGCCGGTGCGCTCTCCATCTCCGTCACCACGCGTCCCAAGCGCCCGTCCGAGATCGAGGGCAAGCACTATCACTTCATCGATGTGGAAGAGTTCAAAGCGATGCGCGATCGCGACGAACTCCTCGAATGGGCCGAGGTTCACGGCAATTTCTACGGAACGCCGCGCAAGCCCGTCGAGAAGACCCTCGCCTCCGGCCAGGACATGATCTTCGACATCGACTACCAGGGCACCCGTCAGGTGCGGCAGAAGCTGCCCGACGACGTGGTGACCGTCTTCATCCTGCCTCCGAGCTTCAAGGAGCTGAAGGCCCGCCTGGAACGCCGCGCGGAGGATGCTCCGGACGTCATCTCCAAGCGGCTTGCCAATGCCCGCGTCGAGATGGAGCGATGGGTCGAGTACGATTACGTGATCGTCAACGAGGACCTGGGCGAATCCTTTGAAAAGCTCAAGGCGATTCAGAACGCCGAACGGCTCAAGCGCGACCGCCTCGTAGGCTTGCAGGAGTTCGTCGAGGGCCTGCTGTCGGAGAAGGTCGACTAGCTCTTGGCTCGTGTGGCGTCATAGGCATTGGCCAGCGCCACATAACCCTCGACAGGCACATTTTCTGCGCGCGTCGTTTCTTCCAGACCTGCAGCTGCAATGATGGCCGCTGGATCCGGTGTGATTGCCTTCAGGCTCTGTCGCAGCATCTTGCGACGCTGGCCAAAGGCGGCGCGGGTGATGGCTTCCAAGGCTCCGATGCGACAGGAGAGTGGCGAGGCTTTCGGCGTCAGGTGCACGATGCTCGACGTGATCTTCGGCGGTGGGACAAAGGCGGAGGGCGGCACGTCGAAGAGAATGCGCGCATCCGTGCGCCAGCCGCAGAGCACGCCGAGGCGTCCGTAATCCTTCGGCTCGTCTTCCGTCGCCACGATGCGCTCGGCTACTTCACGCTGGAACATGAGAGTGAGCGACGACCACCAGGGCGGCCATGCCTCTGTCGTGAGCCACCCGGTGAGAAGGGCTGTACCCACATTGTAGGGAAGGTTGGAGATGATGCGCACCAGCCCGTCACCCACCAGGGGACGCGGGTCGAATTCCAGCGCATCGGCTTCGATCACCTCCAGGCGTCCCGGATAGTGATCGGCGATTTCCGCGAGTGCCGGTAGGCAGCGGCTGTCGCGCTCGATGGCGATGACCTTTTTCGCGCCCGCCGCCAGGATGGCGCGGGTGAGGCCGCCGGGACCGGGGCCGACCTCGATCACGGTGGCATCTTCCAGCGGTCCTGCCGAGCGGGCGATGCGGCTCGTCAGATTAAGATCGAACAGGAAGTTCTGTCCAAGGGACTTCTTGGCCATCAGACCATGCGTGCGAACGACTTCACGTAGCGGTGGAAGATTGTCGATCTGGCTCATGGTGACTTAGCCCCAAGGCGCGCGGCCAGCTTGATAGCGGCCATCAGGCTGTCCGGACGCGCAATCCCCTTGCCCGCTATGTCGAAAGCAGTCCCGTGATCCGGAGACGTGCGCACGAAGGGCAGCCCCAGCGTGACATTCACACCCTCATCGAAGGCGATGGTCTTGATCGGGATGAGAGCCTGGTCGTGATACATGGCAAGGGCTGCATCATAGGCCTTGCGGGCACGGGTGTGGAACATGGTGTCCGCCGGGAGCGGGCCGAAGGCGGCGATGCCCTCAGCCTGCAAAGCGGTAACGGCTGGAGCGATCACAACCTGATCTTCCGAGCCCATGGCTCCGTTTTCACCGGCATGGGGATTGAGGCCAGCAAAGGCGAGCCGGGGATTGGCGATGCCGAAGCGATCCTTCAATTCCCGCGCCACAATGCGGCCTGTCAGGAGGATCAGCTCCGTCGTCAGAGCCGCAGGCACGGACGCGAGCGGGATATGCACGGTGACAGGCACGACAGCGAGTTCCTCGCTCCAGAGCATCATCACCGGATGATAGGAGTTCCCGTCCTCGCTTGCGAGGGCAGCGAGAAACTCCGTATGCCCCGGGTGCCGAAAACCGGCTTCATAGAGCACATGCTTGGCAATGGGATTCGTGACGAGGGCGCTGGCCTCGCCGTTCCGTACAAGATGAACCGCCGTCTCGATGGATTCGATCACGGAAGCAGCACCGGTCGGATCAGGCCGTCCTGCTTGAGCGGAAACACTTGCCTTCAGGGGAATGACAGGGAGGGCATGCGGAAAGATCGATGCAATCTGCGGCACGCCTACTGAAGCGACAGGGACCGTCCAGCCTAAAGCGCTCGCCACTTGCTCCAGATGCGCGGGATTCGCCAGAACGGCAAAGGGTGGAAGCCCAATCTTATCCCGTTGGAGCCAAGCCTGGAGAGTAAGTTCCGGTCCTATGCCCGCCGGATCGCCTTGAGTGAGAAGAAGAGGGCGCTCAAGCGCGGCCACTAGTTCGCAACGCCTTCTTCGCCGGCATCGCCATCGATGCGCTGGCTGATCGTTGCTTCGCCCAGAGTGCGGAGCTCAAGGCTGAGCATGACGGTGTGGTTGGTGTTCTTCTCGCCTGAGCTCGTGGTGAGGGAGCGCGGCGTCATGCTGTAGCGAACCGACAGGGTGGTGCATTCGTCCACATAGCCGATACCGATCGACATGGCGCTGACATAGACCTGATCCTCACGGGTCGTGCCGGGATAGTTGGCGTTCTGCAGGGCATAGGTTTCCCTGGCCAGCAGATAACGGTCGAGATCCAGCAGCACCGAGCCGGACAGAGACCAGTTCGGGGTCACGTTCCAAGTCGCGGTGCCGAGGAGGCCCTCACGACGGCGTGGGAAGCCGATTTCCGGCTGTGCCTCATAGCGCGCATATGTCAGCGAGGTCGACAGCGGGAGATAGGGGTTGAAGTTCGCGCGGACACCCGCCTCGATCCTGTTGACGTCGAAATCATCGTGGTCGAACCGGGCGCGGGTCACAAAGGAGAAGTTCTGGTTCGGAGCAATCTGGATGCGGCCCACGTAATCCGAGGCGCGGGACTCGAGGCCGGACTCGAGTCCGACATTGGCGAGGTCCGCCTGCCGGAACGAGTTGCGTCCGGCCACTTGATAGGATTGCCCGAAGAGAGCGTTGGCATAGAAATTATCTGCGCCCGTCACCGTATACTGGATGCCGAGATTGGCGCGAACGCCGCCTTCGGCACGGTCGTAGCCGGAGAACTTGTCCCAATCGAAGAGGGAGGTGTCGTCAAAAACGAGGCTCTGGGCATCCTCGTTGGGAAGGTTGCCGATCTTGGTCTCGTTCGGACGGGCGATGATCTGCGCAATCGGCTCGATGACCTGACGTCCCGAGGTGCCGAGGCTGGCCACGAAGGGATAGCGGTATTCGACACCAACGGCCGGGGTGGCGCGGAAGAGATAATCGTCGTCGCCTGCGAGATAGTTCGTCAGTTCGTTATTCTGGTAGCCGTTGAAATCTGGAGCGATCCAGAAATTGTCGGCGCGGACATAGGCGAAGGGCGTCCAGACCTGACCGATGGGGTCGATGAATTCACGACGCCAAGAAGCAGTGATCGAGGCGCGGGACATGGTGCCGCTGGCGCCACGCACCAGACACTCCTCCGGGTCGAAGATCGCGCAGGTCTGGTAGATGCTGTAGCTTGCCCTGTTCGTAGCCGTCAACGGCTCGAACTGGGCTGCTTCACGCGAGAGGCTCGTCACGTTGACGTTGATGCCGAACTCGCCGCCGAGGAACGACGGCGTGATCCGCTTGTCGTAATCGACCACCGGGTGAACGACGGGCTGCTGCTTCTGCCAATCCTGCGTGGACAGGCCCTGGAAATAGTAGCCGCGCATGTCGAAGAACGAGCGGTCGCCCTGGCCTTGCAGATAGAGCGTCGAGACCGACTCTTTCAGATAGATCGACTGAAGGCTTTCGCTGCGGACACGGTAGTTTTCCAGAAACCACTTGTCCGAGACGAGGGCGATGTCCCAGCCCCATTTCCAGCGCTCATTGATATGAAACTGGCCTGCGGTTTCCAGCGAGCCACGGAAATCGCGATCGCCCGGTCCAAACGGGCTGGGCAGAAAAGCGTCCTTATCCTGCTGGTCGATGCCTGCGACCCGGATGTTGTAGGCGCCCGTCTCGAGCCGGTGGCGCCATTCGGCCTGACCGAGAACGCCTTGGCGGGTCAGGAAGGTGGGTGCCAGCGTCAGATCGTAGTTCGGGGCGATGGCCCAGAAGAATGGAAGCGATGCCCCGAAGCCGAGCGTGTTCGAGATCACATAGCGGGGCGCGAGGAAGCCGGTCTTGCGCTTAACGGTCGGGTCCGGCGTCCAGAAATAGGGGAGATAGGCAACGGGCAGGCCGAGGACCTCAAGGGTCGCGTCCTCGTAATAGATCGTCTGCTCGCTGTTGTTATGGATGATCCTGGCGGCCTTGACCTGCCAGAGCGGCGGACGCTCCGGATTGTCCTTACAGGGTTCGCAGGCCGTGTAGGTGCCGCTCTCGAAGGTGGTCGTCTCACCGGCGGCGCGCTCTGCACGTGGCGAGGAGAAACGCGTCGTGACCGGACGGCCGTTATCGACCGTGGTCTGAACCACGCGCAGAGAATCGATGAAGCCGTTCTTGAAATCGTCCGTCAGCTCGAAACGTTCGCCTGTGACGACTGCACCGCTGGCATCGGTGAGGCGGGCATTGCCCTCGGCATAGACGCGGCCGGTGTTCCGGTCATAGGTGACCCGGTCGGCCTGTAGGGTGCGGCCCTGATAGTTCATCTGCACGTCGCCGGAGGCGGCGATCGTGTTGCGGTCGTTGTCGTAGATGATCTCGCGGGCATCGACGAGAAGCCGGTCGCCGTTCGGATTAGCCTGCAGGCGCGATCCAAGGCTCTCGTTGAGGGACTGGGCAGGCGCGGGCATTGACCCAACGGCACACAGAAGCGCCGTTGCGACCGCAGACGTTGCGATCGTTGTCTTGAGCCGCTGCATCCCCACTCCTTAATCTACGCCCTTAAGTGAGGACGGGGTCAGCCATCCTCTTGGTATAATAACGCCAAGGTTCCTAATAGACTGCCTACTACAGCAGGGAACCAGGCTGCAACAACCGAGCTGATGATTCCCGAAGCGCCAAGCTCCGCCATAAGCTCAGTGGCGACATAAAGCATGAACCCGGCAGCAACGCCACCCAGAACCATCATCGCTACACCGCCAAATCGAAAGAATCTTAACGATACGGATGCGGCCACGAAAACCATGGCGATGAAGAGGAGAGGGCGCGCCAGAAGGATGTCGTAATGGAGCTTGTAAGCGGTGGTGTTGATGGCCGCCCGGTCCATGCGCTCGATGGTCTCCCGCAGGTCCCAGAACGGGACGGAATCGGGCGCTATGAAGCTCTGGCGCAACTGGGAAGGCTGAAGGTGAGAGGCGATCAGGTAACGCTCGTGAGATTCCGGCTCCTCTGTTGCCGAAAGGACACGGGCATTCCTCAGCTCCCAGAACCCTTCATGGAGCGTCGCCTCCCGGGATTCGATTCGGTGGGTGAAGCTGCCGTCCATGTCGAAGGTGTACACCGTCACGCCGACCAGGCTCGCCGCGTCGGTCCGCGAGCCGTCCGCCCGGAAGATCGCATGCCCGTCCTGGCTCCTCTGCCGCAGCCAAATGGTTTTGCCCGATGTCTGGGTCGTGCGGGAGAAAATGCTGGTTTCCAGGTTGGCGGCCTGCTGCTTCAGGCTGGCCGAGACCGGGTTGTAAATCGTTACAGACCCCACGCCGATGAGGAGGGCCACGAGAAAGCCCGGCTGCAGGAACTGCCAAGCGGAGATGCCAGCGGCGCGGGCAACGACGAGTTCGAGCTTGCGGCTGAGCTGCAGGAGCGCGGCCATGCTGCCGAAGAGCACGGCGAAGGGCATGACCTGCTCCGCGATGGCAGGCGTGCGGAACAAGGCAAGCTGTGCGACGAGCCCTGCGGTCGCATTCTCGGCATCGCCCGCGCGGCGCATCAATTCCACGAAATCGAGAGTGTAGACGAGGGCGAACACGGTCGCGAAGACGATGAAGATCGTCTTGATGAACTGGCGTGCGAAATAGAAACCGAGCGTACGTCCTAGCAGCATGCTCAAATCCCTTCGCTGACGGCTTTGCGCGAAGGACCCAGACCCCGAAGGGCCGACTGAATCTTGGCGTTCAGGGCCCGAACCTGCGGCCCCTTGAAGATAATCAACAGACAGAGGGCAATGCCTGCCAAGGGGACGCCATAGACAGCCAGGATGGCTGTTTGCGAACGCGTCACGGCGCTGGAGGCGGCAAAGCCCAGAACCCTGAGCAGCACAACCCCCGCGATAGCCATGGCGATGGCCATTCCGCGTCCTTGGCGGGTCGTGCGCGCCTCTCCAAGGGCTGCAAACGCAATCGCCATCATGGCTAGGGGATACAGCCAGGACGAAAGGCGGTCATGGAGTTCGGCTCTGAAGCGGCCTTCCTGAACTTGGTAGATATATTCGCTCTTGTCGGGGAACAGGAGCTGCGTGGTGCTGCGCTCTCGCGGCTTGTAGACGACCTCGTTGTTCTCCTGGTTGAAAGCGGCGAGGTCCACCGCGTAACGCTCGAACGCAACAATGGAGGAATCCTTGCTGTTCGGGTCCTTGCGTTGCACGCTGCCCTTCTCGAGCACGAGATAGGCCTGCCCGTTCTGCTCCACGGTCTGACCGCGCTCGGCGAGGTAGACGATAGGCTTGGCCTTGTCGCGCTGATCCTCCATGAAGATCCCGAGCAGGGCATCGCCCGCTCGTTCACGATAATGGAAGGTGATCCCGTTCTCCAGAGAGATAAACTGGCCTTCCTTGGCCATGGTGGCCACGAAATCCGCCCTGATCCTGGTGAACAGAAGACGCAGTTCCTGGAAACTCGCGGGCATGAGGTAGAGGGAAATCATTCCCACGACGAGGCTGATGAAGACGGCCAGGGCAATGAAAGGTCGCAGAAGGCGCTGCGGGGCCATTCCGCCTGCGCTCATGACGATGAGCTCGGAATCGCCGTTCAGCTTGTTGAGGGTATAGATCGTCGCCATGAACAGGGCGACCGGGGCAATGACGTTGATGAGCGCCGGCAGGGAGAGGCCGGTCACGGTCAGGAAGATAAAGAGCGTCTGCCCTTTACCCGTCAGAAGATCGAGTTCGCGCAGGGCCTGCGTGATCCAGATGACGCCGGTCAGGGCGAGCAGGCACGCAGCAAAGGCGCTGAAGGCGATTTTCAGAATGTAGCGTTCGAGAAGTGTCATGAAGCCCTTCGCCCCTGAGCGCGGAGCCCCGGGTTACCCTGTCACTTGGTCTTAAGGCAAGATGGCCGTTTTCAACAGCCTGAGAATGCGCCTATTTCACGGCGGGCGCAGGCATGCCCTATATGATGCCGATCACCAAGAATGGGCTGGCCCGAATCCGGCGCCAGCTGGTCTTATTACAAGAGGGTTTCATGGCCGAGAGCTTCAAGATCGACTTCCAGCCGTACGGCAAGGTCGAATCCGGCGATCTCATCATCTTCGTCGGAGACGATCTCAAGCCTACGCCGGCGGTTGCCAAGCAGATCGGTTCCAAGGCCGTCGATCTCATTGCCAAGGCTGCGGCGGCGGAGAGCTTCAAGGGCAAGGCCAAGTCGGTCATGACGATCGTGGTGCCGAACGGACTGACCGTTGATCGCCTGATCGTGATCGGGCTCGGCGGTGAAAAGGAGAGGGCGGATGTGGATTTCGTCCAGCTCGGCGGCCTGATTTCCGGCAGAACCAACGGCAAGGCCGCAACGGCCGTGCTCGATCTCCCCGGTATCGACGTTTCCCCCGAGGCGGCGGCCGATATCGCCCTTGGCGTACAGATGCGGCGCTACAGCTTCGACCGCTACAAGACCAAGAAGGATAACGGCGAGCAGAAAGGCGTTACCCGCCTGACCCTGAGCGTAGCCGATCCGGCTGCGGTAAAGAAGGTCTACAAGGCCCGCGAGAGCGTGCTCCAGGGCGTTACTCTCGCCCGCGACCTCGTCAACGAGCCGCCGAACGTGCTCGGTCCCCAGGAATTCGCCGCCCGCGCCCAGGCGCTTACCAAGCTCGGCGTCGAGGTCGAGATTCTCGACGACAAGGCGATGAAGAAGCTCGGCATGGGCGCTCTGCTCGGCGTGGCTCAAGGGTCCGTGCGCGGCGGGCGCGTCGCCATCATGCGCTGGAACGGCGGCAAGGCGAGCGACAAGCCCATCGCCTTCATCGGCAAGGGCGTTGTGTTCGATACTGGCGGCATCTCGATCAAGCCTGCCGCCGGCATGGAGGACATGAAGGGCGACATGGCGGGCGCGGCCTGCGTCGTCGGCCTGATGCATGCGCTGGCCTCCCGCAAGGCGAAGGCGAACGTGGTCGGGGCCATCGGTCTTGTCGAGAACATGCCGGACGGCAATGCGCAGCGCCCCGGCGACATCGTCACCACCATGTCGGGACAGACCATCGAGATCATCAACACCGACGCGGAAGGCCGCCTCGTGCTGGCCGATGTGCTCTGGTACGTGCAGGACCGCTTCAAGCCGAAGTTCATGATCGATCTCGCAACCCTGACCGGCGCGATCCTGGTGGCGCTGGCGCAGGAATATGCAGGCCTGTTCTCGAACAACGACGAACTCGCCGAACGCGTGAGCGCGGCAGGCAAGGCCACAGGCGAGCGGGTCTGGCGCATGCCCATCGGGCCGGAATTCGACAAGATGATCGAGTCCAAGTTCGCCGACATGAAGAACACCGGTGGCCGTTTCGGTGGGTCGAGCTCTGCGGCGGCGCTTCTGCAGCGTTTCGTCAACGACACGCCCTGGGCGCATCTCGACATCGCGGGCACGGCCATGGGCTCGCCGCAGAGCGAGATCAATCGCGGCTGGGCTTCGGGCTGGGGCGTGCGCCTGCTCGACCGCCTCGTGCGCGATCATTACGAAGGGTGAGACTGAAAAAGAGCGTCATCCCGGACCGGCTCGCGTCGTCCGGGATCGCTCGACGAGAATAGTGAGTTATTCTGACAACAATCCTGGATGAGCGGAGGCTCCTCCAGGATGATAAGGAAACAATGGCCGAGATCCTCTTTTATCACCTGCAGCAGCAACCGCTTGAGGCGGTCTTGCCCACACTCCTGCAGAAGACGCTGGAGCGTGGTTGGCGCGCGGTGGTGCAGGTGACTACCGAGGAGCGCATGTCGGCGCTTGACGATCACCTCTGGACCTTCACCGACGAGAGCTTCCTGCCGCATGGCACGGATCGCGAGGCCCATGCGGCGGACCAGCCGATCCTGATCACCCTGAGCGGTGAGAACCCCAATGGCGCCGCCATCCGCTTTCTGGCGGAAGGCGCCAACCTGCCGGACGACATCGCCTCCTACCAGCGCCTCGCGATCCTCTTCGACGGCAACGACGTGCAAGCGCTCGCCATCGCCCGCGATCAGTGGAAGGCGGTGAAGGAAGGCGGCCATGACGCGACCTATTGGCAGCAGGACGATTATGGGCGCTGGCAGCGAAAGGCTTGAGGCGAACACAAAGTGTTCATCGCCGAGCAGCTTGCAACCTGTCGGCACTTCTCCAGTTTTCCGAAGGCCATAAGGATAAAAGCCATGCTTCGTGCTTTCCGATTGCCTGTGTTCGCCACCCTTTGCCTTTTGCTTGCCGTGCCAGTCGCCATGGCGCAGGAGCAGCAGCGGGGTGAGCAGGAGGCCCGCAGGCCGCGTGCCGAGGCGCAGGCGTTGCCGCCGGAATCGGTGACGCGTCATACGCTCGAACTGTCGGGACGGACACTGCAGTTCACGGCGACTGCGGGGCATCTCACCCTGACCGACCAGCAGGGCGCGCCACAGGCTGAGATTGCTTTCGTGGCCTACACGAAGGATGGCTCGGATGCCGCGACGCGGCCTGTCACCTTCGCGGTGAATGGTGGGCCGGGCGCATCCTCCGCCTATCTGCATCTTCTTGCCATCGGCCCCTGGCTGTTGCCGCTCGACGGTCCGACGATCAGTCCCTCCGCTCCGACAGCGCTCGTGCCGAACGCAGAGACTTGGCTCGACTTCACGGATCTCGTCTTCATCGATCCGCCGGGCACCGGTTACAGCCGCGTGCTCGGTGGGGATCAGGTGCGCGAGCGATTCTATTCCGTTCAGGGCGACATCGACGGATTGGCCGCTGTCGTGATGCGCTGGCTGAAGGAGAAGAACCGGCTCACGTCGCCGAAATTCTTCGTGGGCGAGAGCTATGGCGGGTTTCGCGGGCCGCTGCTGGCGCAGAAATTGCAGAACGATCAGGGCATCGGTTTCAGCGGCCTGATACTCGTCTCGCCCGTGTTCGATTTCGACTGGCTCGGCCAGGATGCGGGCGCGCCGTGGGTCAACGCCGCGTTGCTGCCTTCGCTCGCGGCAGCAAAGCAGTCGCGAGACGGATCGGTCTCGCGAGAGAGCCTTCGCGAGGCCGAAACCTACGCATCCACCGAGTATCTCGTCGATCTCATGCGAGGCTTGCAGGACAAGGAGGCCGTTGAGCGCGTCAGCCGTCGTGTCGCCGAGTTGAGCGGGCTGTCTCCCGACCTCACACGGCGCTTAGCAGGGCGCATCGACATGCGCACCGCGCAGCGCGAGTTGCGGCGCGACACGGCGGAAATCGTGAGTGCCTACGATACCAACATTGCCATCGCCGACCCGAATCCGAATTCGCAGTTTTCCCGGTTCGACGATCCCGTCCTTGATGCCATGACCGCGCCCCTGTCGAGCGCCATCATCCAGCATCTGACACAAACGCTGAACTACAAGGCGGAGGGGCGCTACAACCTGCTCAACGGCTCCATCAATGGCGCATGGCGCTGGGGGAACGGACGCAACAGCCCCGAAAACCTTCAGGAATTGAAGCAGGCCCTGTCCCTCGACGGCAAGATGCGCGTTCTTGTCACTCATGGCTTCACCGATCTGGTGACCCCGTATTTCGCTTCCAAGCTGCTTCTCGACCAGCTGCCCGAGATCGGCTCTCAAAACCGTGTGGCTTTGAGTGTTTACGAAGGAGGCCACATGTTCTATTCGCGGCAAGGGTCGCGGCAGGCTTTCCAGAACGATGTGCGGCGGCTGTTCGATGAGGCCCTGCAAGCCAGGGCCGCCAGTAGGGATTGATCGATGCGTCTCAAGGTTTTGTCGTGTGTGGCTCTCGCCGCTCTGGGCCTCTCGGCCTGCAACAGCACGAGTTCCGCTCCGCCGGTGTCTGCGCCTCTTGCCTCCGCCCCGGTTGCCGCTGCCCCGACCGGTCCGACCTTCGACGGTCCGCTCCTTGGTCCTGACGGCCGCTGCACCGGCCCTTCGAGCGGCTCTGCCACTGTGATCGAGCCCGGTATCAGCGAATGCGATCTCGTGCGCCTCAAGGGTAAGCCCGCCACCGATGTACTCGTCGGTGAGAGTGGCAAAGGCCAGCGCGAGGTTCAGGTGCTCTATTCCGAGCCCGGCGGCCGCGAGCTGTATTTCTTCGTGAACAACCGGCTTGATCGGATCGCGAAGCCTTAATTGATCAAACGTCATCCCGGACGAAGCGTAGCGCGGATCCGGGATCGTACTCAGAAGTATGGCGCCACTCTCGTCACGCGGTTCCGGGTCTTGGATTGCGCTCCGGGATGACATGAGAGATGTCGGTGCAATGGATGAGATTAAGCGCTCGCTTCCTCGATCTCACCGCTGACCATCAGCCATTCCTCTTCGAGCGCTGCGAGCGTTTCCGCAGCATCCGCGCGCATCTTCGACAATTCCGTCGCCTTCGCCGCGTCTTTCAGAAACGCCGTGCCGTCGGCAAGGGCGGCATCCACCTTGCCGATCACCTCGGTGAGTTTCGCCATGCGCGTTTCGATGGTCTCCAGCTTCTTGCGCAGGGGCGCTAGGGCCGTGCGCTTCTCGGCTGCCGCGCGGCGCTCGTCTCCTTTCGAGACAGTCGGAGCCTGCTGCTTCTCGTTCTGTTTCTGCGGGTCGAGATCGCCCGACAGGATAAGCTGACGATAATCGTCCATATCGCCGTCGAAGGATTTTACCGTGCCGTTGCCGACGAGCCAGAGACGGTCGGCGCAGGCCTCGATCAGGAAGCGGTCGTGGCTCACCAGGATCACCGCTCCGTCGTAATCGTTGATCGCTTCCATCAGCGCGGTGCGGCTGTCGATGTCCAGATGGTTCGTCGGCTCGTCGAGGATGAGCAGGTGAGGGCCGTTGAAGGCGGCCAGACCCATGAGGAGACGCGCCTTCTCGCCACCGGAAAGCGAGGAAACCGGAGTGTCTGCCTTCGCGCCGGGAAAGCCGATCTGCGCCGTGCGGGCGCGGATTTTGGCGATGGGCGTGTCCGGCATGCGCTCGGCGACATGATCGTAGGCGCTTGCCTTCGGGTTCAGCTCATCCAGCTGGTGCTGCGCGAAATAGGCGACGTCCATGCGGCTCGGCGTGCGCATCTCGCCCTTCATGGGCTCAAGCCTGCCGCCGATGAGCTTACAGAAGGTGGATTTGCCGTTGCCGTTGGAGCCGAGCAGCGCGATGCGGTCGTCGGGCGCGATCGTGAGGTTCAGGCGGTCGAGCACGATGCGCTCGCCGTAGCCCACCGCTCCACCTTCCACCGTCACCAGAGGCGGCGCCGCGGGCCGTTCGGGGCCCGGCAGATTGAAGGGCATCACGTCGTCTTCGACGATGGTCGTGATGGCTTCCATCTTGGCCAAGCGCTTCACGCGCGATTGCGCCTGGCGCGCCTTCGAGGCCTTGGCCTTGAAACGGTCCACGAAGGCCTGCAGGTGCTTGCGCTCGGCTTCCTGCTTCGCCGCCATCTTCGCGGTCAGCTCGCGCTTTTCCGCATATTGCTTGGCGAACGATGTGTAGCCGCCGCGATAAATCGCGAGCTTGCCCCGGTCGAGATGCAGGATGTGGTTGACGCAGGTGTCGAGCAGCTCCCGGTCGTGGCTGATGACGAGCACCGTGTGCGGGTAGCGTCCCAGATAATCGTAGAGCCAGAGCGTGCCTTCGAGGTCGAGATAGTTCGTCGGCTCGTCGAGAAGCAGCAGGTCCGGCTCGGTGAACAGGACGGCGGCCAGTGCAACACGCATGCGCCAGCCACCGGAGAAGTCGGAGCAGGGGCGTTGTTGAGCCTCGGCATCGAAGCCGAGGCCATGAAGAATGGTGGCTGCGCGGGCGGGCGCGGAATGCGCGCCGATATCGGTGAGCCGCATCTCGATCTCGGCGCGGCGGATGCCGTCCGCATGCTCGGCCTCGGCGAGGAGGGCGGTGCGTTCCTTGTCGGCGGCGAGCACGACATCGATGAGGCGCTCTGGGCCGCCCGGGGCTTCCTGTGCCACAGCGCCGATGCGCATGCCGCGGGGCAGGGTGATGCTGCCGCTCTCGGTCGCGAGCTCGCCCTGGATGATCTTGAAAAGAGTGGTCTTGCCCGCGCCGTTGCGCCCGACGAGCCCCACCTTCGCGCCATCCGGCAGGTTGAAGGAGGCGTGGTCGAGGATCAGGCGGCTGCCGATGCGGTAGGTCAGGTCGTTGACGTGGAGCATGCCGCCTTTTGGCCTGTGAAAAGGGCGCTGGCAAGGTGCTGACGCAACGTAAGCGAACTTGGGCTTTTCTCCCCGGTGACATAGGTATGGATTCGTGACCTAACGAGATGCTTAAGGGGGCCTCCAATGCCGGCCGATCACGTCAATTCTGCCGCCCATGCGATGGGCGTTGCGCAGCTTCTGGAGCGGTTCAAGGCGCGGCAGGCGACCATCGGCATCATCGGCATGGGGTATGTGGGCCTGCCGCTCGCGCTCACCGCCGCCAAGGCAGGCTTCAGCGTGCTGGGCTTCGACATCAACGCCACTTACGTGGAGCGGCTCAACCGGGGCGAGAGCTACATCAAGCACGTTCCCTCGCAGCCCATCGCCGAGGCCGTGGGCGGGAAGCGGCTTGAGGCGACGAACGATTTCAGCCGTCTCGCCGAGCCCGATGCCATCCTCATCTGCGTGCCGACGCCGCTGACAAAGCATCGCGAGCCCGATCTCTCCTACGTGGAGAAGACAGCCCGTTCGATTGCCGAGCGCCTGCGCCGGGGACAGCTGATCGTTCTCGAATCCACCACCTATCCCGGCACCACGGACGAGGTGCTGAAACCCATCCTCGAAGCCACGGGCCTCAAGAGCGGCAAGGACTTCTTCCTCGCCTTCTCCCCCGAGCGGGAGGATCCTGGCAATCCGGATTTCGGCACCTCCACCATCCCGAAGGTGGTGGGCGGCGACGGGCCGGAGGCCCTCTCACTGGCGGATACCCTCTACAGCCAGCTCGTGGTGAAAACCGTGCCGGTCTCCTCGGCTGCGACGGCCGAGGCGGTGAAGCTCACCGAGAACATCTTCCGGGCCGTGAACATCGCCCTCGTGAACGAGCTGAAGGTGGTCTACGCCGCCATGGGCATCGACGTATGGGAGGTGATCGACGCCGCCAAGACCAAACCTTTCGGATTCATGCCGTTCTATCCGGGTCCGGGCCTCGGCGGGCACTGCATTCCCATCGATCCGTTCTACCTCACCTGGAAAGCGCGCGAATACGACATCACCACCCGCTTCATAGAGCTCGCGGGACAGATCAATACTCACATGCCTTATTACGTGGTGGAGCGGCTGGCCGAAGCCGTGGACCGGAGCGGCAGGGCGTTCAGCGGCTCGCGCATTCTCCTGCTGGGGGCGGCCTATAAGAAGAATGTCGACGATATGCGCGAAAGCCCCTCCTTGAAGCTCATCGAGCTGATCGAGGCCCGGGGCGCGAGCGTGGACTATCACGATCCTCACATCCCCGAGCTGCCGCCGACCCGGAAGCACGGCCCCCTGGCCGGACGCCGCTCTGTCCCGTTGACGGCGGAGAACTTGGCCTCCTACGATGCCGTCTTGATCGCCACGGACCACGACAACGTGGATTACCGGCTCGTCGCCGGGCACGCGCGGCTCGTGGTGGACACACGCAACAGTTTAGCGAAAGCGGGCCTCGCGAATGACCGGATCGTGAAAGCCTGATAAGTTAGGAAAGCTGGACGGCTGCAAAATGTGACATAGTTCTATCAGGGATGCGGTCGCGATCGGGGAAAAGACATGGCACGGCTTGCCAACGTTCACTTGTTCAAGGGCTTGGATCTCGATCTCGCTCCCTTCGAGGCGCGCTCCAAATGGCGCCGTTTCGATCCTGACGAAGTGCTGGTCGACTTCGACGAGCTTTCCACAGACGTCTATTTCCTGCTCTCCGGCGAGGTTCGCGTTCTCATGCGCACGGCCTCCGGCAAGGAGATCATCCTCAACGAGATGAAGCCCGGAGAAGTCTTCGGCGAACTTGCAGCCCTCGACGGCATCAAGCGTTCCGCGAATGTGACGGCCCTCACGAGGGGCGAGGCCTGCGTGATGCCGGCCGCCATCTTCAAGGATCTGCTCTTCTCCAACCGGAGCGTGGCGGAGCGCCTCTTCTGCCTCATGGCCTCGCGCCTGCGCGATCTGAACGCCAAGTTCATGGAGCAGACGGTGCTCGACTTAAGGCATCGCCTCTATTCGGAGCTGCTGCGCCTCTCCGTTCCGCGCGGCGAAAAGGGCATCGAGCGCGTCATCACCCCGCCGCCCTTCCATCACATCGTCGCCGCCCGCATCGGCTGCCGCCGCGAGCAGATCACCCGCGAGTTCACGATGCTGACGCAGGAGGGCCTGATCGAGCGGACAAGAGGCGCGCTGATCCTGCGCCAGCCGGACGTGTTGAAGGCGCGTGTCGCCGAGGCCATGCGGGCGGATCATTAGGCCTATCGGTGAAGGCAGCTAGGCGCGCCGCTGACCAAGTTTAGATATTTCAAAAATGGCCTTCTCTGTTCACAGCAGGGAGGCCATCGACGTTTGGGCGGTTTGTATTGAAAATTTCAAGGTCATGTTTGCTCAAATTTTGAAAATTTAACAAACAGAATTACTGTCACCGACTTATATCGGTTCTGCGTTAATTAGCATTTCTTCGCCTCGTTCTGTGTATTTTCAGAAGTGACCAGCATAGACCAAATGGTCTATATCTACGGATATAGGGCGAAATCTTACCTTTGGTAATGCGATTATTCATCGCTTATACAAGTAACTTTCTTTGGAGCATCTATAGGCCCTCTTCGATTGTGGAGTAGTCAGCCGCACCTTGGATAGGAATCACTAACCAAGCGTAGCTGTGCCGTACTATGCGGGCCGGGGAAGGATCCACAGGTACGGGGCAATGCTGATCGGCGTAGCTCCAACTGGAAGTCTGATATGTCTAGAAAAGAAAATCCTTTCAACTACCACACAGATCTGAGCTACGCGGGTTTGATGGCCCTGCAGAGCGAAATGATTGCGTCTACACTTTCTTCGGCTGTGGACAGTTATTTTAGTGTCGATAGAGGCATCTACGGCGGGGCGCGGGCCGTATGGGGAGCCGATCAGGTTGTTGGTTGTGGCGTGGATTGGGCTTCTCTCTATCCAGCCGATGAAGTTCTTGATGGGGGTGGCGGAGGCCCCGGTGGGGGACCGGTTAATTCCAATCTGCCTCTTTCTTGCGAGTTTCCTCCGGAGGGCGAAACCCGGATCATTATCGAGAGCACGGGTTTACCAAACCATAACAGAGTAATTGAGTTCCACACGAATGGTACCGTCCTGATCTACTATACGGACAACGATGGGAACATCCGAGGCAATCAATACAGCGGCGATGTTCAGATATCGATCTCGACGACGGACCAGCCGAATCTGTTTGTCAGACTAGAGGAATACCCCGACGGGTCGTGGGTCGAGTCTATCATCGACATCGATGGCAATGTGCTCGAGTGGGAGACTTACACTGTCGTCGACAATCCGGATGGAACGCGGACGGATATTTACTACGATAGCAATGGTCATGGATCCCGATTGACCTACTCTTCCGACGACGTATCTCCGTGGAGTGAGACTTATCCTGACGACGCTATCCGGCCCATTTCCAGCGTTCCTCCTCCGGAGGGCGAGACGCGAACCGTTATCGAGAGTACAGGCGTATCGGGCCATAACAGAGTAGTTGAGTTCTACTCGAACGGCACCGTCCTGATTTATTATACGGATAACGATGGAAATCTTCGTGGCAATCAATACAGCGGTGATGTCAAAGTAACGATCAAGGAGACAGAAGAACCCAACATATACTACAGAGTAGAAGAATATCCTGATGGATCATGGGTCGAGACTATCATCGATATCGACGCCAACGTGATTGGCTGGGAATCTTCCACTATCATCGACAATCCGGATGGAACAAAGACGGAAATCTATCGCGACAGCATGGGCAAAATGAGGCTCACTTCGGGCCAATCCACGGTACAGTACGGAAAAGTGGGCGACGATCACCTTCTGGGCGGTTCTGGGAACGACAGGCTGAAAGGTGCGAGCGGTCAAGATACCCTTGATGGCTCTGCTGGCGACGATGCCCTCTTTGGCGAGGCTGGCGACGATCTCTTGGATGGCGGAGTGGGTGATGATCTACTTCTCGGCGGCGTGGGCAACGATCTCGCACTGGGAGGTGAAGGTCGCGATACGTTGGATGGCGGGGCAGGGAATGACACGCTCAATGGCGGCGGAGGTTTCGATCTCTTGAGCGGCGGCTCCGGGGACGACGTCATTTCAGGCGGCTCCGGCAATGATCTGCTCAATGGTCAAGACGGAAATGACATCCTCCAGGGTGATGATGGCGCTGATTTCCTGACGGGCGGGGCGGGTGACGATACGATCCGCGGCGGTTCGGACAATGATAGTCTCTTCGGCAATGAAGGAAACGATCTCCTCGATGGCGGAAGCGGCAACGATGAACTCTACGGCCTTGCCGGTAACGATATGCTGGACGGCGGCGCGGGCAACGACTTGATGGATGGGGACGAGGGCGCCGATACGCTCCTGGGCGGAGCCGGCAACGATTATATGAGAGGAGGCGTCGGTGCTGATGTTCTCGACGGTGGGGAGGGTATCGACACGGTCGATTATTCCGGCAGCGATGCCGGCATCGTGGTCAACCTCTCAACCGGAATTGGCACGGGCGGTCATGCACAGGACGATGTCCTGCGCAACATCGAGAATGTCATCGGTAGTGCCTACAACGACCTGCTGGTAGGGCATGCTGGGCACGACGTGCTATGGGGTAATGATGGCAATGACACGATCCATGGCGGTCTCGGCAACGATACGCTGCACGGTGAGGCGGGCGATGATCATATGTCGGGCGGTGCCGGCCACGACACGCTGCATGGCGGTGACGGCCAGGATCAGCTCTACGGCGAGGACGGCAACGACGCCCTGCGCGGCGATGCCGGCAACGACTCCCTCTATGGTGGGGCGGGCAGCGACGAGCTGATCGGAGGCACCGGGGACGATCATCTGGCCGGCGGGCTCGATCAGGACTGGCTCTACGGCGGCGACGGTCAGGACTGGCTCTATGGCGAGGATGGCAACGACATCCTCCATGGCCAGAACGGCAACGACTACCTCTACGGCGGCAACGGCAACGAGCTTGATGCCGGGGGCTCGGTGTTCCTGGAGGGCATCAAGGCGGAGCAGCTGAAGGGCGGCATCGTGGATGGCGCCTGGCAGTGGTGGATGTAAGAGGCATCCTCTCGTCACGCCCATAAAACACAAGCCCGCGGAGAAATCCGCGGGCTTTTTCGTTTGAGTTGGATGTCTGAGCGAACTTGCTGCGCCGCTGCAACTAGCGGCTCATGCTGAAGTTCACCATGCTGGTCCAGGGAAGGCCTGATCGGGCGTATACGTGGCGCGCTGATCCTGCGCCAGCCGGATGTCTTGAAGGCGCGTGTCGCCGAGGCAATGCGGGCGGATCACTAAGGCTTTCCCGGTGATCTGAGCCGGCTTTTGATGAGGCTTTTCTCTTCCCCAAATGGGCCCTCGCGGAAGCAAGGGTTTTAATATTCGAATCTGTTGGCCATTATGTAATAAAATTATATATGCGGGCGCAAAGCGAGAATATATGTTCGTATTAAAACTGTTACCCAGCGTATTAGAGCGTATATAAATCACAAAGCGAAGTAAGATAGTCTAGTCCGAATGGTCTATGCCCATATTGAAAGTAGCGTAATGACGCTAGGTAATGCAACTTTACGTGAAAGTCTTTAGGAATATTATTTTGCTTAGGTCTAAATCCTCCATGAATGAAGAGTAGTCAAGCGATCTTCAATCCATCTCAGTGCGACGCATGGCAATGTAGGAGCAGTGGGCTGGTGAGGTCCCGCAGCCTCCTAGAGCGTATTTGGGCAATGACAGGCCCGCACATGGAGGACCCTTATGGCTTTGAATGAAGAAGAGCTTCGCCCGGCTGGCTTAGATCTGAGTTATGCAGGCCTGATGGCTGTTATGTCCGAAATGGTTTCGTGGGGACTCGCAGGTGCAGCCAACGCCTATTTCGATGGGAGTGGGGGTAAGGCAGGCTATGGCGGTTCCCAGGCTGGTAATGCAATTACGGGCAGCGGCGTTGTGACGACTGTCACCGTCAATGGCGTTACCACGACAACTTATGCTGATGGCTCTCAAGCTGTTACCACCAAGCAGTCAGACGCTGTGACCACCATTCTAGTCAGAAAAGATGGAAGCAAAGTTGAAACCACCACCAGTTCGGATGGATCTCAGGTAGTTGTGCACTATAGCGCTGACGGAAAAGCCGTTGGGTGGATAAAGCATAGTTACATTAAAGAAAATGATGGTACGATTACTAGAATTTCTACCGATAGCGATGGTGATATCGTTGGCAGGTACGCTATAGATTTGAAGAAGTTTTTGCATCATGATGATCTAGGTAAGATTTATGATATGTTCTTTGCTCCTGACACCGTCCAGGAGGCGAATGCAGAGCGTTGGAATGCGGTCTATGGTAGCGGGGGCTACATGGATCAGCTGCTCAACACAATCGAGTACCATATTTTCGGTGCGACGCGGTATCCGAATGGTCTGAACGGCGGCGTCTACATCGATGGCAACGGGGTTCCGTTGGTCGCTGATCCTAATTGGACAGGCTGGAAAGAAAACGGCGGCACGATCGATAGGACTCGTATCGATATTCAGAACAAAATGACCATTGGCACTAAAGAGGAGATTGTGCGTTTCGTGACGGGAGGCAGCGAGGCCGATAGCTTCGTTGGCGGCGCATCCTTTGACATCGTGTATTCCGGTTTCGGCAACGATACCGTCTATGGCGGCCTTGGCTCTGATGATCTCTTCGGCGAAGCTGGCAACGATGTGCTTGACGGCGGCGAAGGGAATGATCAGCTCAACGGCGGCGCAGGCGACGACACGTTGGATGGGGGAAGCGGCGCCGATATCCTCGAAGGTGGCGACGGTAATGATCAGCTCGATGGTGGCGAGGGTAACGATCTGCTGGGCGGCGGCTTGGGCGACGATGTCATCCAGGGTGGCTCAGGCGACGATCGTCTCTATGGCAACGAAGGCAGCGATACGCTCCAAGGCGGAGCGGGCAACGATTATCTGAGTGGTGGCGCGGGGTCCGACTCCCTCGACGGCGGCGAGGGCATCGACACGGTCGACTATTCGATCAGCGATGCCGGCATCGTGGTCGACCTCTCTGTGGGCACCGGCACCGGCGGTTATGCCCAGGGCGATCGTCTGCGGGGCATCGAGAATGTCATCGGCAGCGCCCACAACGACGTGATCCTGGTCGGCACTCATGACGGCGCGCACTTCGACGTCGCCGACTACCTGGCCCGGCACGCCGACGTGAAGGCGCATATCGAGGGCAACGGTCTGGATCGGTCCTGGGCCTATCATCACTGGCTCGCCTGGGGCCGCTTCGAAGGCCGCCAGGGCGGCTGGGCCGGCGGCGCGCAACTCGGCGCCGACTGGGGCACCAGCTTCGATCTCGCGGGCTACCTGATGGCCAACGACGACGTGCGCCAGCACAAGCTCCAGTACAACCTGTCCGATGCCTGGGTCTACGAGCACTGGTTGACCAATGGCCGCAATGAGGGCCGCGCCGGTGCGCTCAAGGTCAGTGGCTCGATTATCGATGCCGGGGCAGGCAACGACGAGGTTCATGGCGGCGTCTACAGCGACTACCTCATCGGTGGCACCGGCGACGACGCGCTGGTGGGTCATGCCGGCCATGATGTCCTGCTGGGCGGTGAGGGCCACGACACCCTTTACGGCGGCGACGGCAACGATCAGATCTTCGGCGGCGCCGGCGACGACGTGCTCGAGGGCGGCGAGGGCCAGGACAGCCTCGATGGCGGGGCCGGGCTCGACCGGCTGTCGGGCGGTGCCGGCCACGACACGCTGCATGGCGGTGACGGCCAAGATCAGCTCTACGGCGAGGACGGCAACGACGCCCTGCGCGGCGATGCCGGCAACGACTCCCTCTATGGTGGGGCGGGCAGCGACGAGCTGATCGG
>NZ_FMVJ01000002.1:0-210788 GCF_900102135.1 Microvirga guangxiensis | reverse complement strand
GGGGGCTCGGTGTTCCTGGAGGGCATCAAGGCGGAGCAGCTGAAGGGCGGCATCGTGGATGGCGCTTGGCAGTGGTGGATGTAAGAGGCATCCTCTCGTCACGCCCATAAAACACACAAGTCCGCGGAGAAATCCGCGGGCTTTTTCTTTGAAATCAGTTCCGAGTTACGTCAGGCCTTCGTGTGCTTGGCCTGCGGCCCGTAGGCTGCAAAGAACACGCGGATCGCGTTGGCCACATTCCGCTCGATTTCTCCATCGGTTGGCGGATCGCCTACGGAGAAGAGCAGGCGGCGGATGAGGCCGGATTGACAGAGGTCGAGGAAGTGCTGGGCGGCCACTTCCGTGTCGGCAATGGCAAGGCGACCTGCCTCGTTCTGGCGCTTGAGATAGGCCGCAAGCCGCGCGGTGCCTTGGCAGGGGCCTGCTTCGTAGAAAGCCTGACCCAGCCTGGGGAACTTCTCGGCGACGCCGATGACCATGCGGATCGAGGAGATGTGCTCAGGCTTGCTGAAGTGGTCGATATACGTCTCGCCGAGCTTGGTCAGGACAGCGCGGACATCCGGATCCTCCGCGTCCAGCTTGAAGAGAACCTCGGCCAAGCTGCGCTTCTCTTCAGTCGTCAGCGCTGCGAACAGGCTTTCCTTGCTGTCGAAGTAGACATAGAGCGTGCCTTTGGAAACGCCGGCGGTCTTCGCGATCTCGCCCATGCTGGCCCCATCGAAGCCGCTTGCCAGGAAGACCTGACGGGCGCCCTCGAGGATCTGGCGGCGCTTAGCGTTTTCCGCACCTTCCTCAACGACGGAAAGGTTGGCCGTCACAGCCTCTGCGCGGGCAAGGTCTTTCAGGTCGCTCATGTGCGTTTTGTCACCTTCCGGCTATTGACCGAACGGTTCGGTCAAATCATATGGGGGTTACTTAGTCATTATAGTCCATAGCCGCAAGAACGGGTCCAAACTTCAGGAACTGGTCAGCGAAGGCTGTTGAAGAGGTTTCCATGGCGTATCGGGAAGAGTTCGAGCGAGGCGGCAAGGGTGACTCCAGGCCCGTCATGGATCGGCAACCCAGTCAGGTTCCTGAAACAGAGCAAGCCGCGCAGGAAGCGGGGCAGGGGACTCCGGCTCAGGCAGCAGCCTCGCCCAAGGCTAAATCGCGCAAGAAGCCTATCCTCATAGTGCTTGCCGGCGCGGCTTTGCTGTTTGGCGGCTATGAGGGCTTCCACTGGTGGACCGAAGGGCGTTTCATGGTCTCGACCGAGGATGCCTATGTGCAGGCCGATATCACGATCCTCTCGGCTAAAGTGTCAGGCTATGTGTCTTCCGTGGCGGTTACGAACAACCAGAGTGTCAAGGCCGGCGATTTGATCGCCACGATCGACGATGGCGACTACCGTTTCGCCCTTCAATCCGCCAAGGACAAGCTCGCTACCCAGGAAAGCGCCATCGAGCGCATCGGGCGTCAGATCGAAGCGGGCCGGGCCTCCGTAGCTCAGGCCGAGGCGCAGATCGCGTCTGCGCAGGCCGGCTTCGAGCGCGCCGAAAGCGATTACGGCCGTCAGCAGCAGCTTGCCCGTTCGGACTACACGAGCCGTGCAGCGCTGGAGAATGCCAAGGCTGCCCGCGATCAGGCTCAGGCCAGCGTGAAGAGCGCGCAGGCGGCACTCGCCGCCGCCTCGGCGAATGTCGATGTGCTGGGTGCGCAGCAGAACGAGGCGCGCCGGGTGGCGGCGGAGTTGCAGACTTCTGTCGAGAAGGCGCAGCGCGACCTCTCCTTCACGGAAATCCGCGCGCCTGCCGACGGTGTGATCGGCAACAAGGCTGTCGAGATCGGCACCTTCGTGCAGCCTGGGGCTCGCCTCGCCGCTCTCGTGCCGCTCACCAGCGTGCATGTGGATGCCAACTTCAAGGAAACGCAGCTTGCTTCCCTGAAGGTCGGCCAGAAGGTGAAGATAGAGGTCGATGCATTCCCGGACGCGGACATTGTCGGCACGGTGGAAAGCGTCTCGCCTGCGTCGGGTGCCGTGTTCAGCCTTCTGCCGCCGGAGAACGCCACCGGCAACTTCACCAAGATCGTGCAGCGCGTACCCGTGCGCGTGGCCGTGAACCCCGAGGTCGCGCGGCAGGGACTGCTGCGTCCGGGCCTGTCGGTCGTGGTCGATGTGGATACCCGTACCTCGGCCGAGCCGCAAAAGACGGCGAGCGTCAAGCCGTAACGAAAGAGAACAGCTCCCATGGCCGCTTCCGCTGCCATATCGAACCCGTCGGCTGTGGCGGCCGAGAAGCCTGCGCAGGTGAGTCCGCGCAGGACCTTCGCGTTCTTCTGCATGGTCTTCGGCATGTTCATGGCGATCCTGGACATCCAGATCGTCTCGGCTTCGCTTGCCGAAATTCAGGCGGGCCTTTCAGCCTCGTCGGATGAAATTTCCTGGGTGCAGACGAGCTATCTGATTGCGGAAGTGATCATGATCCCGCTCTCCGGCATGCTCTCGCGCGTGCTCTCCACGCGCTGGATGTTCGTGATCTCCGCGGGCGGCTTCACGTTCATGAGCTTCATGTGCGCGACGGCGACGAACATCGACCAGATGATCGTGTATCGCGCGCTGCAGGGCTTCATCGGCGGCGGCATGATCCCGACCGTGTTCGCCTCCGCCTTCACCGTCTTCCCACCGGAGAAGCGGCCCGTGATCTCGCCGCTCATCGGCCTCGTGGCGACGCTCGCGCCCACCATCGGCCCGACGCTCGGCGGTTACCTGACCGATCTGTTTTCCTGGCACTGGCTGTTCCTGATCAACATCGTGCCCGGCATCTTCGTGACGATCTCCACTTACCTGCTGGTGGATTTCGACGAGCCGAACTTCGAGTTGTTCAAGAGCTTCGACTGGGCGGGGCTTGGCTTCATGGCGGCGTTCCTGGGCAGCCTTGAATACGTTCTCGAGGAGGGGCCCCTGAACGAATGGTTCCAGGACGAGATCGTGCTCGTCCTCACCATCGTCTGCGTGATCGGCGCCATCGGCTTCTTCTATCGGGCGTTCACGGCCAAGCAGCCGATCGTGGATCTGCGTGCTTTCTCCGACCGCAACTTCCTTGCCGGTTCGTCCTTCAGCTTTGTAATGGGCATCGGCCTTTACGGCCTGACTTATCTCTACCCGATCTATCTCGCTCGCGTGCGGGGCTATTCCTCCCTGCAGATTGGCGAGACGATGTTCGTGTCGGGCGCGGTCATGTTCCTGATGGCGCCTGTCGCGGGGTTCCTGTCGCGCAAGATGGACCCGCGTGTCATGATGGGCATCGGCTTTGCAGCGTTTGCCTTCGGCACGTTCCTGATGAGCGGGCTCACCAAGGATTGGGATTTCTGGGAGCTGTTCATCCCGCAGGTCTTCCGCGGTGTGGGTCTCATGATCTGCATGGTGCCGATCAACAATATCGCGCTTGGAACTCTTCCGCCCGAGCGCATCAAGAATGCGTCCGGCCTCTACAACCTCACCCGCAACCTGGGCGGTGCCGTCGGCTTGGCGCTCATCAACACGATTCTCAACAATCGCTTGGATCTCCACCTTCAGCGGTTGCGCGAGAACGTGAACTGGGGCCGCTCCACGGCGGTCGAGACGCTGAACGCCATGACCATGAAGTTTCAGTCTCTCGGCACCGATGCGAGCGCGGCGGCGATCAAGACCATGTCCAACATGGTTCGGCGTGAGGCCATGGTCATGTCCTTCGCGGATGTGTTCCTGCTGCTGACCGTGCTGTTCCTCTGCCTGATCCTTGCCTTGCCCTTCATCAAGAAACCGCGTGCGGCTCCCGCCGGTGCCGGCGGCCATTGATGACCTCCCGGGACTAACCTCCAAGAACTTCAGCCCGGCTGTCCAAGCCGGGCTTTTTTATTCCTTGCGGGTTGGAGAACGAACTGCTCCCATTTCATCTTTAATCCCGTCGATCTGCCCTGCATCAGTTCGATGCTTGAGATTGCGCGTTCGTTCCAGTCTCCGACACAGCACCTAGCGATGTGTCGGCGCTCACCACCACGGACATGCCGGGGGACAGACGCTCTGCGAGAGGCTGGTTCGGGTCGATGGAGATGCGCTCCGGCACCAGCGTGAGAAGCTGCGTGCCTGCGGATACGTATTGCCAGGGCGCGCTCCCTTCCCAGGCCTTGCGTCAAGGACAGGAGAAGGGACGCCAGCATGTACAGGCCTGCCCGCGGCCAAGGCCTGGGAGGAGCCATGGGGGCAGGCGCCGCCGGGGAGGCGGGCGGCACCTGTTGTTCCTGACTGCCCTGGGTTTCCGAGAGGAGCACAATCTCGGAAGCCTCGGCGGGGCGAGCGGAATCGTTCGAGCGATCCCCTCCAGTCGTTGTCATCGAGAAAGCACCACTCTCAGCACGCGGCTTCCATATTCCGTGCTATGGCATGGAAAACGCGGATCGCGGCTTTTAGGTCGTCTTCGCTGACGTCCTTTAGAACATCGCTGCGGAAGTCCTTGACGAGACCGTTCACGTGAGAAGCCTGCTCCTGGCCGGCTGCGGTAAGAGCGACCTGCTTGGCGCGCCGGTCCCCGTCGACGGGCTTACGCACGATGAGACCCTGCCTCTCAAGCCCATCGAGGAGGGGAACGAGAGTCGGTCCCTCAATCTCCAGGGCTTCCGCGAGCTCGGTCTGGTTCACGCAATCCTTCTTGGCGAGAAGGATCAAGGCGCGCGCACGGGGAAGGGTCAGGCCCTCGGCGCGAACGCGAGCGTCGAACAACGTCCGCATCTTGCGGCTAACCTTCCACAGCTCCTCGGAGAAAATCATCTTTGCGGTCATCGGCGTGCCTGATGAGAGTGCATATTGATAGTATACTAATTATATGGAGGCTTTATATGCATCCTCTCATGGACCTTCAAGGGCCCGCCCCAAGCTTGGCCGGAGACCCGGGCATGCGCGGAGGGCGGAGGTGGTGGAAATCCGGTTTTTAAGTTGTTGTTCTTGCAGCCCGGACGTCATAGCTTGCGCGGCAGGTTCTCTCGCTTAGGTGAAGTTCAAACATCTTGCCTCCTCCAGTACGCCAATCCGCTTCTGCTTCCGTCGGCGCCGTGCGCCGCACCTTCGCTCCCTGGGCCGATCCCCAAGCCAAGCCGCTGATCCGTGTTGATAACGTAACGAAGCGCTTCGGCGACGCGGTCGCGGTGGATCACCTGACACTGGACATTTTCGAGGGCGAATTCTTCTGCCTGCTCGGCCCTTCCGGGTGCGGCAAGACGACCCTCATGCGCATGCTGGCGGGATTCGAATACCCGACCGAAGGCGTGATCACCCTGGCGGGCCAGAGCCTGGAAGGAGTTCCGCCTTACCGGCGCCCCGTGAACATGATGTTCCAGTCCTATGCGCTCTTCCCGCATATGAGCGTCGAGAAGAACATCGCCTTCGGCCTGAAGCAGGATGGCTTGCCCAAGCCCGAGATCGCCGACCGTGTCGGTGAAATGCTGCGCCTCGTACAGCTCGAGAAACTCGCAAAGCGCTATCCGAGCCAGCTCTCCGGAGGCCAGCGTCAGCGAGTGGCCCTGGCCCGCGCGCTCGCCAAGAGGCCGAAGGTGCTCCTGCTCGACGAGCCGCTCGGCGCCCTCGACAAGAAGCTGCGCGAGGAAACCCAGTTCGAGCTCATGGACATCCAGCACGAGCTTGGCATGACCTTCGTGGTGGTCACCCACGACCAGGAAGAGGCGATGACCATGGCCGACCGCATCGCGGTCATGGACCATGGGCGCATCGTGCAGGTGGCCGACCCCGGCGAGATCTATGAGCAGCCCAAGACCCGCTTCATCGCGGAGTTCGTGGGCGATGTTAACATCCTCGAAGGCCATGTGATGGGCCAGGAGAACGGCCTCTGGCGCGTGAAGACCGCGTCCGCCGAAACTCCGCTCACCATCGACGATCCGGACGAGGTGCTGCATTCCGGTCAGGCCGTCGCCATCGCGGTGCGGCCCGAGAAGATGACGATCCAGCGCGAGAAGCCGGGCCCCGAGGCTGTGAACGTGCTGACCGGTGAGGTGTGGGATATCGGTTATCTCGGGGACTGGACCGTCTACAGGATCAAGCTGGCCACCGGCGAAATCCTCCGCGTGTCGCGTGCCAATGTCTCTCGATTCGTGGAAAGTCCCATCGATTGGGATGAGCAGGTTTATGTCACCTTCGAGCCGGGTGCGGCTGTCATCCTGGCGGAATAAGCCATGAAAGAGCGTTCCTTCATGAAGAGCCTGAGCGCAGGGCTCGTGCCCGCCGTGCCATATCTCTGGCTCGGCGTGTTCTTCCTTGTGCCGTTCCTGATCGTCCTCAAGATCAGCCTGTCCGATCCCGCCGTCGCACAACCGCCCTACAGACCGCTCTTCGAGTGGAGCGACATCATGGGCTTTTTCAGCGCGCTCGATTTCGAGAATTTCGAGCTGCTGACCCAGGACGATCTCTATTTCCGCGCAACGCTTTCCTCGGTGCGGATCGCAGCGATCTCAACCCTGCTGCTTCTGCTGGTCGGTTTTCCCATCGCCTATGGCATGGCGCGCGCACCCGAGCGGCATCGCTCCCTGCTGGTGGCGCTCGTCATTCTGCCTTTCTGGACGAGCTTCCTCATCCGCATCTATGCGTGGATCGCCATCCTGAAGCCTGAAGGTCTGCTCACGCAGGCTCTCTCGGGGATCGGCCTCATCTCCGAGCCGATCGAGATTCTCAATACGGAATGGGCAGTCTATATCGGCATCGTCTACGCCTATCTGCCCTTCATGGTGCTGCCGCTCTATGCGACGCTCGAGAAGATGGACGACACGCTTCTGGAAGCAGCCCTCGATCTCGGCTCGACACCTTGGCGTTCGTTCTGGACCATCACGGTGCCGCTGGCGATGCCCGGCATCATTGCAGGCTCGCTGCTCTGTTTCATTCCAGCTGTGGGCGAGTTCGTGATCCCCGACCTTCTCGGCGGATCGGAAACCCTCATGATCGGCCGTCAGCTCTGGAGCGAGTTCTTCTCGAACCGTGACTGGCCGTTGGCGTCGTCCGTCGCCATCCTTCTGCTCATCATCCTCGTTCTGCCCATCGTGATCTATCGCGATGTGGAAGCACGGCGCTTGGAGACACGGCCATGACAAGGCGTCTGAGCGTTTTCAACGTCACGTCCCTGGTTCTGGGTTTCGCGTTCCTCTACCTGCCGATCCTGCTGCTCGTCATTTATTCCTTCAATGCTTCGCGGCTCGTGACGGTGTGGGGTGGCTTCTCGACGCAATGGTACGGCGCGCTCTTCCGCAATCAGGCGCTCATGGAAGCTGCCTGGGTGACTTTGCGCATCGCGCTTCTGTCCGCCAGCATTGCGACGGTGCTCGGCACGCTCGCGGCGCTTGCGCTTACCCGTTACGGCCGCTTTACGGGGCGCACGCTGTTCACCGGCATGATCTATGCGCCGATGGTCATGCCTGAGGTCATCACCGGCCTGTCGCTGCTGCTGTTCTTCGTGGCCATCGACCTCGACCGCGGCTTCTGGACGGTCACGCTCGCGCATACCACGCTCACCATGTGCTTCGTCACGGTGGTGGTGCAGTCGCGCCTCATGACCTTCGACCGCTCGCTGGAAGAGGCGGCGATGGATCTCGGCGCGCCGCCCTTGCGCACGTTCTTCGCCGTGACGCTGCCGTTGATCGCGCCGTCCATCGTGGCGGGTTTCCTGCTCGCCTTCACGCTGTCCCTGGATGATCTCGTGATTGCGAGCTTCAACACGGGTCCGGGCGCGACGACGTTGCCGATCAGGATTTACAGTCAGGTCCGCCTCGGCCTGTCGCCTGAGATCAACGCAGCCTCGACGATCCTGATCGGTCTCGTGACGCTCGGCGTGATCTCAGCGACCCTGCTCAGCAAGCGCTCGGTGCTCCGCTCCCAGCGGAACGCTCACTGAGCGGTCGCCTGCGGCCTCTGTTCGTTTGGAAGAATGCGATTGGGGAGGAGCGGCTTTGCCGCTCCCGACCGCTCGATGAGGGAGCGGGCCTTCGGTGAAATGCTCACGTTGTCCCAGCCGCCGCCGATGTCGAAAGCGATGGCGGGCACGGCCTGCGAGGCGGCGGGTGAGATCTCCGCCTTCAGGTTGAGCGTGCGATCAACCATGAGCACCTGGCCCTTCATTTCGGCCATGACCTCTTCGGATACGAGACTGCCTTCCGTCACCTCGCCGATGCCGTCCCGAACGACGATCTGGGCCTGCGCCTCCTGAAACGGCGTGCGTCCGCCCTTCCAGTTCAGGGAGGCGAGGAGAGGGTGCTTCTCGACGCGCTTCAATGCGTCTCCGAGGGCGATGCCGACGAGCTCGCCGCGATGAATGGTGACAGAGCTGCGCCCCTGCGCCTTCCGCACCACCTCGACCGGATTGCGTCCCTTGCCTTCGAAAGAGAATTGCCCCTGGGCATGGCCGGTGATCCAGCGCGGCTCGCCGATGCTGGCCAGGAAAGGCGCAATCTCGACACCGGCGAAAGTGCCCTGACTCTTGAACTCTGTTTCCCCGCCGATGGAGGCGAGCGACAGGCGGCCCTTGAGAGTGCCGTCATGAAACCCGGCGCGGCCGATCGAGGCTTCGATCTCACCGGGACGTACGAGGACGCTGGCAGCCATGTCTTCGACGCGTAGCTTGCCCAAGCGGGCCGAGGCCGCCGAGAGGCGCAGATCGAGATCGCTGCCGGTCACATGAGCCAGATCGAGCGTCTCCTCGCTCCAGGCTCCGGACGAGGTGCGGGCCTGTGAGAACGGGGCGAACAGATCGGCGAGGTTCAGGTCGTCCGCCGCAAGGGTGCCCGTGATCATGGGGCGCTCGGTGTCGATGCGAACCGCCATGGTGCCTTCGAGCTTGTCGTTGCCGAGCATGACTGCGACCGACGGCCAGGACAGGCGGCGGCGGTCCATGGAGAAGTCGCCCTTCACGGAAAAGGCCTGAACCAGAGAGCCGAAGGGCAGCTTCATGCCGCTCCAGCGCGTGAAGTCTCTCATCGAACCCGTCTCGATGGAGCCGTGGCCGGTGAGGCTGGGGTTCACGCCGAGCTGCGCCTCGCCCTGCAGGTTCAGGCGCAATGTTGGAGCAATAACGCTCAGTTCGATGGGGCTGATGCGGTCGGTCGTGAGACGATCCGGGTGAATGGCGGCTTCCTCAACGACGATCCGCTCGCCCCGCCAAAGGGCTGTGCCATAAGCCGTGAGCGGCTCTTTCTCGCCGACCCAGCGGATCACGAACTCGGAAACATCCAGGTCGGCGTCCTTCAGGTCGGTCCATCGGATAGCGGTGCGGCTGAGGATCAGGCGGCGGGCGTGGAGCGCGCTGGAGCGGCTCTTGAACACGTCGTTCCACTTCACGTTCCGGAGCGCCTCGGCCGAAGCCGTGACCTTGCTGTCGCTCAGGTTGAAATCCGACAGCTCGACCCGCCCCAGCAGGAGAGGAAGCACGCGGATCTCGCCGCGAAGCGTGCCGCCTTCCGCCTTGAGAGCCTGATCGGGGAAGCGGATGGTGACATCCTCGAACTTGACCCGCGGGATCGGCAGCACGGCAAAGGTGGAGCGGCCCTCGACCGTCAGGTCCAGTCCATAACGCTCCTTCATGTGGTCGGAGAGGGCAGACGACAGGCCGTTCTCCCTGAGGGTCCAGGGAGCAGTGGCCGCTCCGAGAGCGGCGAGCGCAATCAACGCGATGAAAAAGACGACGCGGCGAGACATGAGCTTAAGTGTTTAAACCTTGTGCCCCACCTCGCAAGTAACGGATGGTCAACACTTTGTGGGCGGCGGGGCGATTATCATTTGTTCCCATATATCCATAGGAAGGGATTGTCTAAATTGAGGCCAAGTTGCAGGGTGCGACCCGATTGCATGAGGGCCTTGAAGGGCAGGTTGAGCCCTAGGAGGAATTGTTGATGAATAAGGTTTACAGCGACGCGCAAGCCGCGCTGGCTGGTATCGTGAAGGACGGGATGACGATCATGGCCGGAGGCTTCGGCCTGTGCGGCATTCCCGAGACCCTGATCGAGGCGATCCGTGATTCGGGGGCAAAGGACCTCACGTTTATTTCCAACAATGCTGGCGTCGATGGGGTGGGGCTTGGCCGCCTGCTCGAGACCCGCCAGATCCGCAAGATGATCAGTTCCTATGTGGGCGAGAACAAGCTCTTCGCCCAACAGTACCTGTCCGGCGAACTGGAGCTTGAGTTCAACCCGCAGGGGACGCTCGCCGAGCGCATCCGCGCCGGCGGTGCGGGCATTCCCGCCTTCTATACCAAGACCGGCGTGGGCACCCTGATCGCCGAAGGCAAGGAAGTGCGTGAGTTCAATGGCGAGAAATACGTCATGGAAACCGGCCTCTTTGCCGACATCTCCGTCGTTCACGCCTGGAAGGGCGATACGGAGGGCAACCTCGTCTACCGCAAGACCGCCCGCAACTTCAATCCGATGATGGCGACCGCATCGCGTCTGACGATTGCCGAGGTCGAGCATCTGGTACCTGCCGGCGAGATCGACCCCGACTGCATCCACACGCCCGGTATTTTCGTGAAACGCATGGTGCATGTGTCGAACCCGGTCAAACACATCGAGCAGCGCACCACCCGCAAGCGCGAGGAGACAGTCTGATGGCATGGACCCGTGAACAGATGGCGGCCCGCGCCGCCAAGGAGCTGCGCGACGGCTATTACGTGAATCTCGGCATCGGCATTCCGACACTGGTGTCGAACTACATTCCGTCCGGAATGCACGTGCAGCTCCAGTCGGAAAACGGCATGCTCGGCATGGGTCCTTTCCCGTTCGAGGGAGAGGAAGACGCCGACCTGATCAATGCGGGCAAGCAGACGATCACCGAACTTCCCACCACGAGCTATTTCTCCAGCTCGGACTCCTTCGGGATGATCCGCGGCGGCCATATCGACCTGTCGATCCTCGGCGCCATGCAGGTGGCGAGCAATGGGGATCTCGCCAACTGGATGATCCCCGGCAAGATGGTGAAGGGCATGGGCGGCGCCATGGACCTTGTAGCCGGCGTGAAGCGCGTGGTCGTGGTCATGGAGCATGTGGCTCGGGCCAAGGACGGTTCGGAAGAGCCGAAGCTCCTCAAGGCCTGCTCCCTGCCGCTCACGGGCGCGGGCGTCGTTGATCTCGTGATCACGGATCTCGGCGTGTTCTCCATCGACAAGAAGGGCGGCAGCGGCATGACGCTGATCGAGCTTGCCGACGGCGTGACGGTGGACGAAATCAAGGCGAAGACGGAAGCCGAGTTCAAGGTGGACCTGAACGGCAAGCAGTCAAACGCGGCCTGAGCCGACGGCCCAAAACGAATGTGACACTTCAGCAGGCCTCGGGAGCTCCCCGGGGCCTGATTGCTGTCGGAGGGAACCGGGGCAGGGCCGTTCCGTTTGCCTCACATCATTCCCATTCGATCAGCGAACATGATTCCTTTCGGCCCCAACACGCTTCACCTGTGCATCGACATGCAGCGCCTCTTCTCCTCCGAAGGGCCGTGGCCGACCCCCTGGATGGAGCGTGTCCTGCCGACCGTGGCGCAGATTGCCGAGCAGGCGCCGGACCGCACGGTCTTTACCCGATTCATTCCGCCTTACCGGCCCGAGGACATGCCGGGCGCATGGCGCATCTATTATGAGCGCTGGCGCGAGGTCACGCGCGAGCATCTCGATCCGCGGCTTCTGGAGCTGATGCCGCCGCTGCAGCGGCTCGTGCCGCCTGCTACCATGCTGGACAAACCGGTCTATTCGGCCTTCGCCGGTCACAAGCTGCGCGATCTCGTGAGCGAACGCGGGATCGACACCTTGCTGGTCACCGGCTCCGAAACCGACATGTGCGTTCTCGCCACCGTGCTCGGTGCCGTCGATCTGGGACTGCGTGTCGTGATCGTGTCCGATGGCGTCTGCAGCTCCTCCGACGAGGGTCACGATTCACTGCTCACGCTCTATACCAAGCGATACAGCTATCAGGTCGAGACCGTCAGCAGCGAAGCCGTGCTGGCGCAATGGCCTTCCTGAAGGGTCGAGAGAGTGCCTTTCACAGGCTCGGGCTGCTCGATGGCGAATCCGGGCGCTCCGGCCTCCGCAGCCGCGTCTCGGCGCTGCGCACGAGTTGAATCACGGGGACAAGGCCGATCAGCACAATGACGAGCGCGGCAAGAGAGCCGTCCTCGAAGCGTCCGCGCGAGGCGTAAGTATAGACCTGCGTGGCGAGGGTTTCCGTGTTCAGGGGGCGTAGCAGCAGGGTCGCGGGCAACTCCTTGATGCAATCCACGAAGATCAGCAGGGCTGCGCTCGCGAGCGCAGGGCGCATGAGCGGGATCTGGATGCGCCAGACCATGTCCTTGCGGGATGAGCCCAGGGTACGCGCCGCATCCTCGAGACTCGGCGAGACCCGGTCGAGACCTGCGGAGAGCGAACCGGTCGCAATCGACAGGAACCGCAGCACATAAGCGATGATGATGGCGGTTGCCGTGCCCATGAGAAGCAGGCCCAGACGTTCGCCGGTGAGATAGCGCCAGATCGTGCCGATCAGACCGTCGATCGTGACCAGCGGCGTCATGAGTCCGAGGGCGAGGACCGTGCCAGGGATCGCATAGCCCAGGCCCGCGATGAACAGGGTGCTTCGCGTGAGCGGTGACTTGGCGATGCGTGCCGCGGAGACGAGCAATGTCGCCACCGCCAGAACTGCGAGGGTCGCCGTGATCGACAAACCCAGCGTTGTCAGAAGGTGTTCGAGAAACTCCGCATCGAACTGCTCGAACAGGCTTCCGCGCAGGATCTCACGGATCAGGAATGCGCAAGGCAGGATGAAGCCGAGGAAAACCGGAACGCTGCACAGCATGGCGGCGATCCATGCCCGCCCGCCGAAGAGGGGCGCCGGATGCACCACGCGCGAACGTTTGGCCGATGTGGCATAGCGGCGATCCTTGCGGCCATAACGTTCGATCAGGATGAGCGCGACGACGAAGGCAAGCATCACGCAGGCGATTTGCGCCGCGCCTGGGAGGCTGCCGCGGTTGAGCCACGTGTTGTAGACGGCGACGGTGAGAGTACGCACGCCGAGATACTCGCTCGCGCCGATATCGTTCAACGCTTCGAGCAAGGCGAGCGACAGGCCCACGGCCAGGGCAGGGCGAGCGAGGGGAAGAGCGATGACGGTGAAGAGCTTGAAGCGACCCGCGCCGAGAACCCTGGCCACTTCAAGCATGCTCGCGCTCTGCGTCAGGAACATCGCCCGCGCCGCGATATAAACATAGGGATAGAGGACGGCGGACATCACGAGGATGCAGCCGTAGAGAGAACGGATCTCGGGAAACCAGTAATCGCTGCGCGACGTCCAGCCCATGACATCCCGCATAGCCATCTGAACGAGGCCGGCGGAGTCGAAAATCTCCACGTAGATATAGGCCGTGATGTAGGTCGGCACGGCGAGGGGGAGAGGCAAAAGCCACACGAGGATGTTGCGGCCTGGAAAGCGGTGAGCGGTGACGAGCCAGGCGGACGTGATGCCCATGGAGCCTGCGACGACTGCGATGCCCGCAAGCAACGCAAGCGTGTCCACGATGCTCGATGGCAGGACGTTCCGGATCAGATGCGGCCAGATCTCCGCATCGCCTTGTGCGGCTATTCCGGTCAGCGCCGCAACCGGCATGAGCACGAGAAGTCCCACCGCAACCACTGCGGCGGAGAGCCACCAGGGAATGCGGTTTATCGCCCCGAAGGGAATGGCGCGAAAAAGGTTCTGAACTTCTGCGGTCGCTTTCAACGTGAAACGGCGCTGCCGTTGCCGGCAGCGCCTCCTATCAAGAGAGCAGCTCTAAGGACTGCTCTATGGATTACTGATCGAAGCCGACCTTGTCGACCAATTCGCTGGCCTTCTTGCGAAGCTTGGCGATCTCCGCAATCGACACGTTGTCGGCCTTGAGTTCGCCGAACGAAGCAATCGTCGGGTGGATCTTGATGCCGGCCTTGACCGGATACTCGGAATTGGCTTCGGCGTGAATGCGCTGCGAGTCGTCGGAGACCATGAACTCCATGAACTTCACGGCATTCGCCTTGTTCGGCGCATTCTTGGCAAGGGCAAGGCCCGAAACGTTCACGTGCGTACCGCCGCCTTCGAAGGTTGGGAGGATCACGTTGATCGCCTCGCCCCACTTCTTCTGTTCCTCGTCCTTGCCGTTGCGCATGAGCGAGACGTAGTAAGTGTTGCCAATGGCGATGTCGCAGACACCGGCGAGGATGTCCTTGGCCTGCTCGCGGTCGCCGCCCGAAGGCTTCTTGGCGAGATTGGCCTTCACGCCCTTCAGCCATTCCTCGGCCTTGGCTTCGCCCATGTGAGCGATGGCGGCGGCGATGAGGCTGACGTTGTAGAGATGCTGGCCGGAGCGAATGCAGACCTTGCCCTTCCACTTGGGATCGGCAAGCTCTTCATAGGTGATCTTGTCCTGCTTCACGCGCTCCTTGGAGGCGTAGACCACGCGGCCGCGCAGAGCGATGCCGAACCAGTGGCCTTCCGGATCGCGATAGGCGGCGGGGATCACCTTCTCGAGCACTTCGGATTTTAGAGGCTGGGTGACGCCGTAATCCTTGGCGGCTGCCAGGCGGCCGATGTCGACGGTGAGGATGATGTCCGCCGGGCTGTTCTCGCCTTCGGTGCGAACGCGCTCCTCGAGGCCGTTATTGATGAAAATCGTGTTGACCTTGATGCCGGTCTCTTTGGTGAACTCATCGAGAACCGGCTTGATCAGACCCGGCTCGCGGGTGGTGTAGATGTTCAACGCCTGATCGGCGGCCTGCGCCGAACCGGCCAGAGTGCCTATAGCAGCCGCACCGACAAGCAGGCCGCGAGCGAATTTCATCGTCAGGTTCATGAAGTTTTCCTCACCCACAATTCGGGTCATCGCAACGATGCACCCCGGTTGCGCCGGAAAAACCACGGTCGCCATGTCGGGTCAAGAAAAAACTTAATTAAAACAATAACTTATAAGAGTTCTAAACTGGGTGCTGATTTGAGGAGTTCTAAGCTGAAGCCATCTGCTTGAGAGGGGCGGCTTCCGCAGCATCCCTTTTCAGCCGCTCGATTTCCGCTTCCATTCTCTCCATGTTCTTGAACAGCCGCTCGCTGGTGAGCCTGAGGAAGTAGAAGCCGAACTCGGGGTTCTGGAAATAGAGCTGGCGCACTTCGTCATAGGAGATGTTCAGTATCTCCCCGCTCTCCAGGCACTCCAGGGTCTGGGTCCGCTTGTTGTCGGGGGACATGAAGCCCATCTCGCCGACCACCTGCCCCTGCAGCAGTTCGATATTCAGCTCCTTCAAGCGGTAGCGGCCCGAGAGAGTATAGAACATGCAATTGGCGCTATCGCCCCGTGCAAACAGCACTTCGCCTGCCTCCACCTTGCGGCGTGTCATGAACGGTTTGAGCCATTCCATCGAGAGGTCGCTCTTGGAGGCCTGCCTCACCTGACGGATCAGGCGGATCATCTGATAGAGCCGCATCGAGTTGAGGGGCAGGAGGATCAGATTGACGGTCATGCTGGGATAGAGATTCATGACCACGGCATAAGTGAGCCCGACGCTATTGGCCGCGATCCCTATGCAGCGCAGAGGGATGATCGTGCGCATCGCGCTGCCGGTGATGGTGAGAGTGGCGCCCAGCCACCCCAGTGCATCGATCCAGGTCAGTGAATAGAGCCAAGACATGAAGCCCCCTCAAATCATTCCGCTAGGTCATATACGTAACATTACCCTTCGCAAGAGCGATACCTGTGCTTTGGCGCACTCTGCTGAATTTCCTGCGCCATCAAATGAAAAAAGCCCCCGTTCGGGGGCTTTGAACATCTGCGCCGAGGCAGAAGCCGGGGATCGTCAGGAGCGCGGGGCAGGGCGCGGCGGCACGAGCGTGCTCGGTACGCTCAGGCCGCGGCGCTGCGGCTGCGCACCGACCGATGAAGTGGTTGCGCGGTCCCGCTGGCTGCGGCCGATGGAAGGCGGCGGGGGAAGATCGGTTCGCGGCAGCACGCCTTCGGGCGTAGCCGAAGTCGAACATCCGGCGAGAGCCAGACCTGCTAGTCCGAGAAGGGAAACGATCATTATCCGATGCATGCGATCACTCTCCGATTTTCCGCTAAAGCTAGGCCATAAGAATGTGAAGTCGAGTCGCCGACGCCTTAAAATTCCTAAGATCGGACCTCCAAATGGAGCATGCAAAGACCTACCTTTAGAGAGAGTTTCGAGGATCCTGCGAGCCCAAGAGAGGAGATTGTTGTGCCTGACCGCTTGAATGGGAGTGCCTGGGCGTTCGGCAAAGGATGCAGTCTGCTCGCGGGAGCAGGGCTGATCATGGCGGCTTATGTCAACGTCGCCGAAGCGAAATGCCAGGACGCGCCGGGACCGGGAGCCGATTGGTCGGGATGCTCGAAGGCGCGGATCATGCTGACCGGCGAGGATCTCGCCGGCACGAATTTCCAGCGCTCCCTTCTGACATTGAGCGATTTCGGCGGTTCGAAGATGATGGGAGCCAATCTCAGCGAGACCGAGATCAGCAGGACGCGTTTCGAAAAGGCCGATCTGACAAAGGCGAATTTCACCAAGGCGCTCGGATGGCGGGCGAATTTTTCCGAGGCTCTACTAGTCGAAACCAATTTCAGTTCGGCGGACATGAACCGTTCGAACTTCGCAAAGGCGAAGGCTTCCGGAGCCAACTTCCAGAAGGCGGAGCTGAACCGATCGGATTTCAGCGGTGCGAACCTGGAGCGCGCCGATATGGGGAAAGCCGAGCTCGCACGCGTGATCTTTCAGCAGACGAAGCTCGCGGGCGTCGATTTCAACCACTCGAACCTCTCCCGCGCGCAGCTTCAGGGAGCAGTGCTGCAGGACGTCAACATGGCCGGAGCCTATCTCTACCTCACCCAACTGGGCGGAGCCGATTTGACCTCCGCGAAGGGGCTTACGCAGGCGCAAATCGACATGGCCTGCGGCGATGCGCAAACCAAGCTTCCTTCGGGCCTGACAGCTCCCAAGACTTGGCCTTGCAGCAGCGAAGAGGATTGAGGCGCCTGCCGGCTGAAACAAAAGTGCCAGCTTAACCGTTGGATTCCTTGAGATACGACGGCCCGAACCACCAGAAATCTCGGGAGTAGGCCTAAGTGACGACGCTCAAGGAATTCGAGGATGCGCTTCGAGAGCAGGGCATGAACATGGCCCTCGCGATCCTGCAGAAGTTGCGTGAGAGGGATAAGGGCAAGCGTTCCGTGGCGCCGGCACGCCGCATCACCGGGCGCAAGATGACGCCCGAATTGGCCCGGCGCATTCTCGAGCTTCATGCCACGACGGAGATGACCCAGCAGGAAATCGCCTTCGAACTCGGAGTCAATCAGGGCCGGGTCAACGAGGTCATCAAACGCGGTAAGTGGCTCGATGACGATCCCAACTCGCCGGAGGCGGTCGCGCGGGACAAGGCGAAGGCGAGGATGAGCGCTGCTGCAGAGCGAAAGCGCCCCGTTCGGAGCGCAGGGGCTCCTGCTCCAAAACGTCAGCCTCAGAAGCCGCGCAATCAGGCGCAGCTGAGCCTCGGAGACCTTTAGCGCGAGCAAGGCCTATGACAGGCCAGAAAAAACCCTGCCCGGAGGGCAGGGTGGATAGTTGTCTCCTCGCCTTCGGTTAGTACCCGAAAACAGGGTCATTACGGCATGTAAAAAAAGTAAAGTCAATTTAATCTATTGCAACTTTCTTCTGTATTTGAATATATACCTGTAGTAGAGTGGATATACAAAAGTAGTACCACTTTTGATTATTAGCAATCTGAGCGCTAGTAGATGGCTGTTGCTTGTTTGCAATAGCTTTTTCTTGTCGAAAGAGCGAAGTTTTTGCCGTGGATCCTCACACTAGGGGTTACGGTTATGAGAAAGTGCGTACTAAGCCTTCTTGCAGGGGTTGCAAGTGTTACACTTGTTGCAGCCAGTGCTACAGCCGCGGACCTTCCGGCCCGCGCAGCGCCTCCCGCTCCGATTATCGCAGCAGCTCCGATCTTCACGTGGACGGGCTTCTATGCTGGTGTGAATGCCGGCTGGGGCTGGCGTAGCGATGATCGGGAATCCGTGGTTCTCGGCGGAGCGGTGCCAGGCACGCTGATCTTTGACAACAACAGCGACGGTGGCTTCACCGGCGGCGCGCAGATCGGCTACAACTACCAGATCGGCTCCTTTGTCATCGGTCTCGAGACCGACATCCAGTGGGCCGACACTGATCAGAATGTGGATGTGGCCTTCCTCCCGGCTGCAACCCCCGGCGTCTTCGTCCCTGGCACGTTCGACAACAACCTGTCCGATTGGTTCGGCACCGTGCGTGCCCGCGCCGGTGTGGCCTTCGATCGCGTGCTGATCTACGCCACCGGCGGTCTTGCCTATGCTGATGACAATACCGGTTGGGTTGTCGGCGGCGGTGTCGAGTGGGCGCTGCCGACCGGCCTGTTCGGGTCGTCCGCAGTCACCTTCGGTCTTGAAGGCCTGTGGCTGAACTTCGATAGCGATGACGACAACAATGGCGGGTTTGTCGGTACGTTCACGCCTGTGGGCGGAGTGGCAACCAACGTCTTTGCCCCGGATATCGGCAACGACGACAACGAGTTCTTCGTGGCCCGCGCCAAGTTGAACTTCAAGTTCGGTACATACTGATCATCCATCCTCCCAACGACTGGGCCCGGGAGAAATCCTGGGCCCTTTTTGTTGGGAGATCCTGCGATGGAGTGGTCGGCCGCGACCGGTCCACTAACGGGAACCTGATCGCGGCCTCGGCCCGGGTTTGCCCCCACGGGAAGTTCACTGCTAAACCGTTCAAACGTGACCTGAATAGGGCGAAGGGGGAGGCAAAATTTTTTCAAAAAATTTTGGAACCAAGAGGCCGGATGCGCGTTTTCAAGCATCTCCGGTCCTTTTTGCCCCTACGGCCGGACACCTCAGAGCGCCCTCAAGGCGCTCTTTTCTTTTTCTAAATCAAGTCTTTAGCGCCGGAGTCCAGGCAAGCTGAGACTTCTCAGCCGTAGCTTCGCTCATCAGCAATGACTTTGCCGTCGTTTGGCAAAGTTCCGGGCTCAACGAGGGCAACCGTGCCCTTGAGCTTAGTGACGGATTGCAGCGTAGCCGTGACGGCTGCGGCAAGATCCCCCGATACCGCCGCACATTCGGCTAGGAGCGTCATCTTGTCGGTTTCGTCTTCCCGCTCGACGCTCAGGCGGAGGCGGCCGAGTTCCGGATGCCGTCGGCCGATTTCCGCGACCTGTTCCGGACGGACGAACATGCCCTTCACCTTGGTGGCCTGATCGGCGCGCCCCATCCACCCTTTGATGCGCATGTTGGTGCGCCCGCAGGGGCTCAGCCCGGGCATTGCGGCTGTGAGATCGCCGAGGGCCAGACGGATGAAGGGATGGTGCGGGTCAAGGGTTGTCACCACGATCTCGCCGACCTCGCCCTCGGCCACAGGATCACCCGTGCCTGGGCGGACGATCTCCACGATGATGTCCTCATTCACCACCAGCCCCTCGCGAGCCGAGGTCTCATAGGCGATGAACCCCAGATCGGCGGTTGCATAGGCTTGATATGCATCGATGCCTCGGGACTGAAACTCCTCCTGCAGCGACTTCGGAAAGGCCGCGCCGGAAACGAGGGCACGTTTGATGGACGATGCATCCCGCCCCGCTGCGGCAGCCGCATCGAGCAGGATCTTCAGGAAATCCGGCGTGCCGCAAAAAGCCCGCGGGCGGTAAGCCTCGATCAGCTCGAGCTGCTGCTCGGTGTTGCCGGGTCCTGCGGGGATGACCGCACAGCCGAGCGCGCGTGCGCCGGAATCCATGATGAAGCCGCCCGGCGTCAGATGATAGCCGAAGGTGTTGAGGACGATGTCGCCCCGGCGAAACCCCGCAGCGAAAAGCCCGCGCGCCGAGCGCCAGGGATCAGTCGATGCAGGCTCTGCCTCGAAGATCGGGCCGGGCGAGGTGAAAAGGCGTCCGAACGAGCCCGGAGCGTCGGCAATGAAGCCGCCGAAGGGCAGGGCGGCTTTCTGCAATGTGGAGAGTTCGCTTTTACGCAGGATGGGTAGCGCGGCCAGCGCCTCGCGGCTCGTGATGCTCGCCGGGTCGAAGCCCTTGAACCGCTCCGCATAGGCCGGAGCGTCCAAGGCTTTACGAAGGATGTCCGGAAGGCGGTGAAAGAGATCAGCCTCCCGTTCCGCCGGGTTGCGCGTCTCGAGATGATCGTGATGGTCAGTCATCGGCTTTAAAAGAGCTCCAAATTGTTGATCATCAGTGGCGAACCGCGCTTCGACGGTGTTGATCAGGCGGCAGGCTGGATGCCCGCCCGCGTTGCAGGAGCCGATAGAGGATCGGCACCGAACCGGTTCGGTCCAACATTTCCGCGGGTGCAGTACCAGACGAGCAGGACGATCCAGCCAACCAGCGGAACGAATAGGAGCAGCTGCCACCAGCCCGAGCGGTCGATGTCATGCAAACGACGTGTGGCGACCGCGATGCTCGGGATCAGCAGACCGAACGTGGCGATCATGTCCAGTCCCACAATTCCAATAGACACAGCCAGAAGAGCATCCAGGATCTGTGCGACGATAGAGATGAGGATCGTGAAGAGCGCAAACCACCAATATTCAGAGCGCGATGCACGCCCCGAGAATGTAGCGTACTTGGATAGGCAAGTTGAGACCGATTGACCAAAGTCCATTTTCGAAGCCCCAGAATTCAAGATAAGTCCTGTGAGTCTCTGCTCACAGGACCAGGGACGCTATGAAGAGGTTGCTGTACCGTCAAGCAAGGCGGAAAGGCTTTCCGTTGTTTTCAAGCCAACCAGCGCTTGCGGCGCTTGTAGCTCTTAACGGCGCGGAACGATTTGCGGTCTCCCTCCGAGACGCCGAGGTAAAATTCCTTCACGTCCTCGTTCTCGCGCAGGGCCTGCGCCGGGCCGTCCATCACCACGCGGCCCGTTTCGAGAATGTATCCATAGGTGGCGTATTTCAGCGCCATGTTGGTGTTCTGCTCCGCGAGCAGGAAGGAAACGCCTTCGCTTGAATTGAGGATGCGAACGATCTCGAAGATCTCTTCCACGATCTGCGGGGCCAGGCCCATCGACGGTTCGTCGAGCAGGATCATGGAAGGCTTCGACATCATGGCGCGGCCGATGGCGCACATCTGTTGCTCGCCGCCGGAGGTGTAGCCCGCCATGGAGGTGCGCCGCTGTTTCAGGCGCGGGAAATACTCGTAGATCGCCTCCAGGTCGCGCTTGATGGCGGCATTGCCATCCTTGCGCGTGAAAGCGCCGGTCAGGAGGTTTTCCTCGATGGTGAGGTGGCCGAAGCAATGACGGCCTTCGAGCACCTGAATGCAGCCGCGCCGCACCAGCTCGTTGGGCGAGAGCTTGTCGACGCGCTCTCCCTTGAATTCGATGGAGCCCTTCGTCACTTCGCCGCGCTCGGCGTGCAGAAGGTTGGAGATGGCCTTCAGCGTCGTCGTCTTGCCCGCGCCGTTCGCGCCGAGGAGCGCGACGATCCCGCCCTTCGGCACGGTGAGCGACACGCCTTTCAGCACGAGGATCACGTGGTCGTAGACCACCTCGATGTTGTTGACGGTCAGAACGGTTTCGGCAGATGCGGGCTGCATCTGAACGGCGCTGCTCATGAGTTGTTTCCTCTGTTGTCCCTCTCCCCCGAAGGGGAGAGGGTTTGCAGCTCACTTGCCTCAGCTTGCCTTGTCGCAGGCTTCCGTGCGCTTGGGCCAGCCGGCGTTCTTCTCGGCATAGTCCTTCGCCGCGGCGTCGAGCTGGGCCTTCACCCGGTCGGTCATCGGCTCGATGGGGTCAGAGATCTTCACCCATTTCGTGCCGTCCCATTCCTGCATGAAGGCGGGACGATGGCCGTTATGATCGGAGCAGCTGAGGGTAAGGGTTTCCGTAAAGCCCTCGAGGCCGAGCTCCTTCAGGCGTGCCGGATCGAGCTTGATGTTCTCGATGCCGCGGCGCACATCCTCGCCGGTGACGGCCTTCTTGCCCGTGATCTTCTGCGCCTGCGCGATGCCTTCCGCGATCAGCAGCGAGTTATAGACGCCGCGATTGTAGAGAAGCTCGCCGACCTTTTCCTTCGGAGACTTGGAAAGTCCCTTCTCCACCACGTGCTTCTGAATGTCCTGGAGCGCCGGGAAGTTGGTTCCCACCGCATGCCAGTTGAGCATCTTGAAGCCCTTGGCGCCTGCGCCGCCGCTCTTCGCGTCGTCCTCGCTCGGCCACCACACGGAATAGAACTTGTCCATCGGATAGCCGGAGCGCACCGCTTCCTTCACGGCTGCGCCGTTCATGGTGCCCCAGCCCCACATGATCATGTAATCGGGGCGGTCGCGGCGGGCGCTGAGCCACTGGGAGGACTGGTTCTGCATGTCCTGCGCGGCGACGGGATAGAGCGCCACCTCGAAGCCGATTTCCTTCGACAGTTCCTGCAGCAGCGGGATCGGTTCCTTGCCGAAGGCCGCATCGAGATGGATGAAGCCGATTTTCTTGCCCTTCAGCTTTTCAAGGCCGCCTTCCTTCTCGCCGATGTACTTGATGATCATCGACAGGCCGTCCCAATAGGTGGCCGGCGGATTGAAAACCCAGGGGAAGATGTCGCCACGCGCGGAAGCCGAGAGGCCGTAGGCCATGGAGAGGATCGGGATCTTGTCCACGGAGGCGCGCGGAATCAGCGGCAGGGTGATGCCGGTGGACCAGGGGTTGACCATGACCGGGTTCTTGCCCTTCACCGCCTCATAGCACTCGACGCCCTTCTTGGTGTCGTAGCCGGTCTCGCATTCCTCGATGACGAGCTTCACGCCGCCGATGCCGCCGTCGCGCTGGTTCAGCATCTGCAGGTAGTCGTGCATGCCGTCGGCAATGTAGGTGCCGGAGCCCGCGAAAGCGCCTGTGCGGTAGGTGAAGAGGGGGACGTAGATGGAATCCTGCGCGAAGGCAGGCAGTGCTGTGCCGGCGAGCATGGTTGCGGCGGCCAGTCCGAGGCTCATTTTGCGAAACGACATTCTCGTTTCCTCCCGTTGTTGGTCCGGCTGAGCCGGTTTTGTTGAGTTCCCGTCTCCTTTGAGCCAGCCGTCAGTAGGGGAACGGCCAGACCAGGAGCTTCTGCTTGCCGATCTGCCAGAGCCGCGCGAGGCCGTGCGGTTCCACGATCAGGAAAAAGATGATGAGCGCGCCCACGATCATGAAGCGCAGGTGTTCGATGACGTCGGACCCGACCGAGATTCCGAAGGGCGACAGGACCGCCGGCAGGACGATGCCGAGAACGATGGGCAGGATGAAGATGAGGGCCGCGCCGAAGAACGAACCGATGAGGCTGCCCAATCCGCCGATGATCACCATGAAGAGGATGAAGAAGGACTGGTTGATGTTGAACACGTCGTATTCCGCGCCGCCGTACCACATGAACACGAGAAGCGCGCCCGCAACGCCGCAGTAATAGGACGAGACGGCAAAGGCCAGGAGCTTGGTCTGCAACGGGCGGATGCCCATGAGCTCCGCCGCGAGATCCATGTCGCGGATCGCGATCCACATGCGCCCGATGCGGCCGTGGACGAGGTTGGAGGCAAGCCAGGTGAGCACGATGACGATGGTGAGCACCAGCAGGTAGCGCGTCTGCGGCGTGGCGTTCGGCCCCATGATCGGAATGCCGAAGAGGGTGCGCAAAGGCGCGTCGAGAGCGCCTGAGACGTTGTAGTTCACGAGCCACGGAATACGGATGAAGCACCATTGCAGGAAGAACTGCGCGGCAAGCGTTGCCACGGCGAGGTAGAAGCCCTTGATGCGAAGCGAGGGCAGGCCGAACAAGGCGCCGATGGCGGCGGAGAAGAAGCCGGACACGAAGATCCAGATGATCACGTTCACATCCGGAAAGGCCGTCATCAGCTTGTAGCAGGCATATGCGCCCACACCCATGAACGCGCCGGTTCCCAGCGACAGAAGGCCGGTATAGCCAGTGAGGATGTTGAGCCCGATGGAGGCGAGCGAGAACACCAGAAACGGGATCATCACCGCTTGCAGCAGGAAGCTGTTGCCCAGGAAGGCGAGCGCATAGGCGGCCAGGATGATGAGGCCGAGGCCGATCCTGTCCTGGCGCAAAGGAAAGATCGCGGAATCGCTGACGTAATTCGTCTTGAATTGACCGGCTTCGCGGTAGAGCACGTCAGAACTCCCTTAAATCCGTTCGATGATCTTCTCGCCGAACAAGCCCTGCGGCCTGTAGAGCAGGAAGAGGAGGGCGATGACATAAGCAAGCCAGGTCTCGATGCCGCCGCCGACCAGCGGGCCCCAATAGAACTCGCCGAGCTTCTCGCCCACGCCGATGATGAGCCCGCCGATGATCGCGCCTGGAATCGAGGTGAAGCCGCCGAGAATGAGGACGGGCAGAGCTTTCAGGGCGATGATCTGGAGCGAAAAGGATACGCCCGAGCGCGCGCCCCACATGATGCCCGCCACGAGGGCGACGAGGCCCGCGGCGAACCACACGATCACCCAGATCTGGTTGAGCGAGATGCCGACCGAGAGCGCGGCCTTGTGGCTGTCCGCCACCGCGCGCAAGGCGCGTCCGATGCGCGTCTTGGAGAAGAACACCGCGAGGATGCCGATCATGATGGACGCGATAATGGCCGCGGCGATATCGAGATGCTGCAGGCGGATGGAGCCGCCGAAGGCGTCGAGCTCCGTCGTGCCCTGCGGCAGGAGAAGCGCATCCGTGATCATCTCGCGCGGATTGCCGCCGAAGATCAGCTCGCCGAAGCCGATGAGGAAATAGGTAAGGCCGAAGGTGGCCATGAAGAGGATGATGTCGGGCTGGTTCACAAGGGGGCGCAGCACCACACGCTCCACAACGATGGCGAGGACCAGCATCGCGACGGCGGCGAGGATCAGCGCCAAGAAAGCGGGAACGCCTTTCTCGTAAAGGCCGACGAGGATCAGGGCCGCGAACACGACCATAATGCCTTGCGCGAAGTTGAACACGCCCGAGGCCTTGAAGATCAGCACGAAGCCCAGCGCAATGAGCGCATAGAGCACCCCGGAGACGAGGCCTTCCCAGAGGGTCTGAATGAGAAGGTCCGGCGCTTCGCCCATGAAAAGGAACGGCTCGACGAAGACCTTGTAGAGAATGTCCATCGATCAGCCCCTCAATGCGCCACGCCGAGATAGGCGTCGATCACGCGCTGGTCGCGCTTCACTTCATCGGGCGTGCCGTCGGCGATCTTGCGGCCGTATTCCAGCACCACCACGCGGTCCGAGAGGTCCATCACCACGCCCATGTCGTGCTCGATCAGCGCGATGGTGGTGCCGTATTGCTGGTTCACTTCCAGGATGAAGCGGGACATGTCCTCCTTCTCCTCGAGGTTCATGCCGGCCATCGGTTCATCGAGGAGCAGCAGGTCCGGCTCCATGGCGAGCGCGCGGCCGAGCTCCACCCGCTTCTGCAAGCCGTAGGGCAGGCGGCCCACGGGAGTCTTTCGAATGTGCTGGATTTCGAGGAAGTCGATGATCTCCTCCACGAACTTCCGGTGCTCCACTTCTTCCTTCATGGCCGGGCCGTGGCGGAAGAGCTGCCAGAAGAAGCTGGAGTTCATCCTGATGGAGCGGCCCGCCATGATGTTGTCCAGCGTCGACATGCTCTTGAAGAGCGCGACGTTCTGGAAGGTGCGGGCGATGCCGCCGCGGGCGGCCTCATAGGGGCGCATCTTCGGGCGCTTGACGCCTTTGAAGGTGATGCGGCCTTCCGTCGGATAATAGAAGCCGTTGATGCAGTTGAGCATCGAGGTCTTCCCAGCGCCGTTCGGGCCGATGATGGCGCGGATTTCGCTCTTGCGGATGTCGAAGGATACGTCGGTCAGCGCCTTCACGCCGCCGAAGCCCAGCGAGACGTTCTCGACGGCGAGCAGCACGTCGCCTTTCGACATGACGGGATGATCGGGCGCTCTCATTCGGCGGCCTCCGGGATGAGAGTAGTCTTATCAATGGGATAGAGCTTCATGTCCCTGATCTTCACGCGAGCGGAGATCACGCCTTTGCGCCCGTCTTCGAAGGTGACTTCCGTGGAAATGTCGGCCTCGGGCGAACCGTCGTAGAGCGCCTCGATCAGCGGCGCGTAACGCTCGGCGATGAAGCCGCGGCGCACCTTCTGGGTTCGGGTCAGCTCGCCGTCGTCGGCGTCGAGTTCCTTGTGCAGGATGAGGAAGCGCTTGATCTGCGCACCGCCCATGAGCGGCTCGGATGCAAGCGAGCGGTTCACCTCGTCCACGTGCTTCTCGATCATCTCATACACGCGGGGGTGGCCTGCAAGCTCCTGATAGGAAGCGTAGGTGACGCCGTTGCGCTCGGCCCAGTTGCTCACGGCCACGAGGTCGATGTTGATGAAGGTGGAGACGTAATCCCGCCCGTCGCCGAAGCAGACCGCCTCTTTGATGTTGGGATAGAACTTCAGCTTGTTCTCGACATATTTCGGCGGGAAGAGCGCACCGTCGCGCATCTTGCCTACGTCCTTGGCACGGTCGATGATCTTCAGATGCCCATTGGCGTCGAAGAAACCCGCATCGCCCGAATGCACGAAGCCGTCCGGCGTCTTTGTTTCGGCGGTCTTCTCGTCGTCCTTGTAATAGCCGATGAAAACGCCGGGCGAGCGGTAGAGCACCTCGCCGTTCTCAGCGATGCGGATCTCTACTTCGGGGGCAGGGCGGCCCACGGTATCCGCGCGGATCTCGCCGTCCGGCTGCATGGTGATGTAGACGGAGGCCTCCGTCTGGCCGTAGAGCTGTTTCAGGTTGACGCCGATGGAACGGTAGAAGCGGAAGATCTCGGGGCCGATGGCCTCGCCCGCGGTGTATCCCACCTTCACGCGCGTCATGCCGAAGCGGTTGCGCAGGGGCGCGTAGACGAGCACGTTGCCAATCTGCCAGAGCAGGCGGTCCCACGCGCCGACGCCGGGCTCCTTGTTGAGGATCTTCTCGCCCACCTTGTTGGCGTGCTTGATGAAGTAGTGGAACATGCGCCGCTTCAGCGCGCTCGCATCTTCGATACGCACCATGGTGAGCGTGAGAATGCTCTCGAACACGCGCGGCGGGGCGAAGATGTAAGTCGCGCCGACCTCCCGCCGATCTTCGGCGACGGTCTCGGGACTCTCGGGGCAGTTCACACACAGTCCTGCAAGGAAGGCCTGTGCATAGGAGAAGATGTGATCGCCCACCCATGCGATGGGCAGGTAGGCCATGATTTCGTCGCTCTCGTTGAGATTGTCGAAGTCGCAGCCGATCCGCGCGGCCGCGATCACCGCGTCGGAGGTGAGCATGACGCCTTTCGGGCGTCCCGTCGTGCCGGATGTATAGAGAATAATCGCGAGATCGGAGCCCTTGCCGGTCTGCAATTCGTTCTCGATCTTCGCGGCCTCTCCCCCATCCGCCAGTCGCGCGCGTCCTTCCTCGACAACGGAAGCGATGGAGTGCAGGCGGCTATGGTCGTAGTCCCGCAGGCCCTTCTCTTCGTCGTAGAGCACATGCTCCAGCTTCGGGAGCTGGTCGGAGACGGTGAGAAGCTTGTCCACCTGCTCCTGATCCTGAACCGCAGCGTGAGTCACCTCGGCATGGCTGAGCACATAGGCCATCTCTTCGGCGACGGAATCCGCATAAACCGGAATGGGGATCGCGCCGAGCCATTGGGCGGCGGTGATGGTCCAATAGAGATAGGGGCGGTTATAGCCGATGACGGCGATCTTGCTGCCGCGTTTGAGGCCGAGCGCCTCAAGGCCCGCCGCATAGGCGCGGACGATGTCGTGGACTTCCTTCCACGTCCAGGATTGCCAGATGCCGAGATCCTTGTGGCGGAACGCGGTGCGGGCAGGGCGGATGCGTGCATTCCGCGCCAGCAATTTAGGGAACGTATCTTCGCGCGAGTCCGCAGCCGCCGTCACCGACGTCTCCTCCCTGGACACCGCATGGTTTCAAGCATGCGGGTTGGCCTCGTTTCCTCTGGCGCGGCGGTTTGAGGTGCCGCGCTGTTCTTGCCGGTCTGTCGCCGGATGCTCTTGCGAGCTTTATGGGAGGTATTCTGTCGTGCCCCTCCGGCATCGGCAAGGGCGGCTCACCCATACCATGGGCTAATATCCCGCCGACCGCTTTCGGGGCAGGGGCACAGGCCTGATTCAGCGCTTATGGCACAGCCGTGAGAGCGGCAGGCTCGATCTCGTCGCCTTTGACCAACCGCTCGATGCCAACCGTGTTCTTGATGCGGTAGAGCCGTTCGCCATGATCCTGGTCAACCAGGCAGACGACGCAATAGATCCGATGGTCCGCGGAACCTGCTGACGGGTGGGCGAACCTGACAAGTTGGCCGATGTGGAACATGTTCTGCATCAGCGCCTCCACGATCTTCGAGATGCATCAGCACGAACGAGCGAAGCGAGGCTATTGCGACGCAGGTCAATCCGTGCGCGCCGGATGAAGGCTGATGGCTGCGGCAAAACGATGACAAACGCCCGTTCCAAAGCAGGTCGAAGTCCTGATCCAGCACACAGTCATGGGAACGTAATTGCGCAGCCGGTGCATTAACATAGATTGATGTTAACGGCGCAGCCTGACGCGGAAGGTGTCGGGTCGATTGCGGCCTCGGCCAAAAGAAAAGCCGCGTCCGGATCTGATCCGATGACGCGGCTCGTGCCGTGCAAGCCCCCATGCACAGCAGTGACTTTTTGAAAATTGGTCGGTTATTTGTCGTGAATCGTTGGAACCAATGATGTGGCGTGTAACTGAACTTCTCATCCGGAAGAAGTAAGTAATATCACGTAACTTATTGCCGAGCTTCGCTTCGTAAATCTTCCTATGAATGGGAATGCTTGTGAATTCAGAGTTTGATCTTAAATTCTGGAGCATCGGTAGCGACGAAGTCTTTTTGTCGCAGGGCAAGGGTGTGCTCCAGGTCAGGACGTTCTACGGAGAGGCAATCGATAGGAAGGACACCTGATGGATCCGGAGACACGAAACAGCATTCTGACCATTTTAGGCTTCGCGGCAGGGGTCCTTGCACTAGGCGCCCTGATCTCGGTCATGCTGATCTTCGGATGAAGCCTGTCTCTCCACTATGGGCGTGACGTAAGGGAATGCGCGCGCTGCCAAGCTGTGCTAGAGACACGGCAATCCTCCCAAAGTGGAGATGAATGGGGCGGCAGGATGCGCTTTCTTTTGATACTTGCAGGCATGATCGGATGTTCCCTCGTGCCGGCCGAGGCACAGACGCGGGTTCCCCGCAACGAATGCCCGCCCAATACGCGTCCCAGCGGCGCTTTCTGCCTTGTCAACATTCCCGATTCCGTGCGGAACAGGGGAGCCTGCCCCGCCGATTACGTCAGCACTTCCGACGGCACCTATTGCGTTCTGGCCCCGAGGAAGGATTGGGTCAGGGCAAGGATTGGCTGCCCAGCCGGTTATCAGCCGAGCCCCGGCGGAGAATTCTGCATCGCAAATTGAGACAGCTGCTTACCGCAGGCGCGAGCAATCCCTCATGGGAAGCGTGGTCTGGCTCTTGTGGTTGTAATAGGCCCGCTCGGTTCTGCTGTAGCTCCACGGCTCGTCGCGGCAATTGCGCCCGAATGCACCGAGATCATTCTCGAAGATGACCCACTTCACCTCAGAGTTGGGACATTGTCCCTCGTATTGCGACGATACGGTGCCCATGCGCGGATAGCATTGATCACTCTGCGCCAACGCGCCGACGCTCGATGTGAGAACCAGGAACGAAACAATCGAGACACGCAGCATGTCGAACCCATCGGATATTCTGCAACCGGTTGCCGACCGACACGAACGCGTTCGACAGCCCAGCTTCATTAACACCGATCTCGCCGAGGCCATAGTTGTTTGAAAGTGGGTGCGACTCAGCCTGAATGCTGTTTTGTTACGTTTTTATCGGGTTTCGTCCGCTCGACTCAAACCCCAGGCAGAAGAACCGCTACGAGGAGCAGGATGACCCCGAGCAACGAGACGAGCCACACCAGGGAGCGGATATAGGGAATGCCGAGTGCATAGAGCGGCACGTAGATGATCCGGGCCCAGAAATAGAGGTTAGCGCCCCACCACGTGAGGGCGCCGTTCCGTCCAGCGACATGTGCGATCAAAACCGCTGCTGCAAAGAGCGGTAACGTCTCGAAGAGATTCCGTTGAGCCCTCTGCAGGCGACCCGTGAGCTTGCCGACGGGCGGTCCCTCCTGATCCCTGGCGCTGGCGTTGTAATCCACCCCGGTCTCGCCGGTTCGCAACGTAGCCGGCAGCAGGATCTGCACGAGAGCGAGCACGAGGGTCCAGCCCAGAAGGGTGAGTTCAGTTGTCATGAAAAGCGCCAAGCAGGTTCGATCAGGAACAGGCAATATGGCGCGGACAATAAACCTGACAATCCAGCGACCCTACCCATCGATGATCGATCGATTCCTGAAGCGAGTACGAGGCGCTGTTTCTGCCGGTTTATCGAGAAGCTAAGAAGCCGGGCTGGAAACTACCGCTTGGGAGCTTTCCGGGCGGCGTCTTCCATCCCTTTCGGATTCTTCGCAACCCCTTCCCGGAGAACCTTCGCGGCGGCGTCCTGTTCCTGCTCCAAAGGCGCAGGGATCGGAGCGGTGTCGCCGCGTGCTTCGAGACCCTGCTCCGGCGGCTTCTGGCTTCCTGCCTTCGTCGCGGATTTCAGGGAGCGTAGGGCCTCGGGCTGTTGACCATCCTGGGTGCGGCCGGGCATTGGGCGAACTCCTCAAAAGGGCGCTTCATCGCGGCGGCTTCATTGCCGCGTCCCAAAGGCAATTCGTGGCGCAGCGAGGCGGTTCCATCCTTGACGTCTCGCCGGATCGCCAGTGCCTGGCGTCCGTCGTCCAAGCCGTGTTCGAGCCTCAGGATGCCCGCAGCCAATGCCGGGGATTGGATTTCGTGCTGGGCTCGCCGGACAATGCCCGGCAAAGCTCCGTCATCGACGCCAGATTGTGGATGGGGCGGAATTCATCCACGTGCGGCAGCATCGCCCGGATGCCTGAAGCACGGGCTTCGAAAGCGTCGAACCGAAGAAGCGGATTCAGCCAGATCAGGCGTCGGCAGGACCGCTTGAGCCGGTCCATCTCGAATGTCAGTTCCGGCGTCACCTCCCGCTCGAGGCCGTCCGTGAAGAGAAGAACGATGGCGCCCTGGCCCAGCACGCGGCGGGACCAATGCCGGTTGAATTCGTGCAGGGCGTGGGCGATCCGCGTTCCGCCTTCCCAATCCTGCACGCGCTTCGAGGCGCGCGCGAGCGCCTCGTCCGGATCGCGGCTCGTCAGCTCGCGGCTGATATTGGTCAGGCGGGTTGCAAAGACGAACGAATGCACACGCCGCCGCTTCTCCGCGATGGCGTGAAGGAAATGCAGGAAAAGCCGGGAGTAGTCGGCCATGGAACCTGAGATGTCCATGAGCGCCACCACGGGCGCATGCCGCACCGCATGAGAGCGGTATGCCAGATCGATGACTGCCCCGCCGCCGCGCAGGGATCGCCGGAAGGTGCGGCGCGGATCGATCCGCCGGCCCCTTGCATCGGCAAGGAAGCGGCGCGTGATCACCTCGTCGTCCGGCAGGGACATCTCGGCGATCAGGCGCTTGGACAATGCGATTTCGGAGGCCGTCATCTGAGCGAAATCCCTGGTCTTCAGGACTTCGCGATCCGAAACGGTGAGGCGGGCGGAGAATTCCGTTTTCTCGACCGGCTCCGGCTTCTCCTGCCGGGGAGTGGCAAGAGCCTCGGCAACGCGCAGGGCTCCCGCCTGTGGCTTCTTCTCTTCCTTCGCTCCTCCGGGAGCGATAGGCGACATCTGGGCGATCAGCTTCTCGATCAGCGCGCGCCGCCGCCAGAAGATCCTGAAGGCCTGGTCGAAGAGAGTGCTGTGCTCGTGCCGCTTCACGAAAACCGCGTGAAGGGTCCAATAGAAATCCTCGCGCGTGCCGACCCGCGCAGCCGCAACCGCTTCGATGGCATCGAGAACCGCGCCGGGCCCGACCGGCAGGCCGGCCGCCCGCAAAGCCCGGGCGAAATAGGCGATGTTGTCCGCAAGGCGGCCTTCACCTTGCGGAGCGACGGCCTCGGTCACTCGACGATCCTCACCGCATCCAGGATCCGGTCGAGCATCTCTTTCGTCCGGCTGCCCTGCATCTTCTGGATGTCGTCCTGGTACTTCAGGAGAACGCCGAGCGTATCCGAGACCAGCGCGGGATCGAGAGCCACCGCGTCGAGCTCCACCAGCGCGGAGGCCCAGTCGAGGGTTTCAGCGACGCCGGGCGCCTTGAACAGGTCTTCCTTGCGAATGGCCTGGACGAATGCGACGATCTCTTGCGACAGGCGCGCCGGTGCGCCCGGCACGCGGCTTGCCAGGATCGCGAGCTCCCGTTCCGCATCCGGATAATCCACCCAGTGATAAAGGCAGCGGCGCTTGAGCGCGTCGTGAATCTCGCGCGTGCGGTTCGAGGTGATGATCACGATGGGCGGGTGATCAGCCTTGATCGTACCCAGTTCCGGAATCGTGACCTGGAAGTCGGAGAGCACCTCCAGCAGAAAGGCCTCGAAGGCTTCGTCAGTGCGGTCGAGTTCGTCGATGAGAAGAACCGGCGCTCCGGCGGTATCGGGCTCGAGCGCCTGCAGAAGCGGCCGCTTCACCAAATAGCGTTCCGAGAACAGGTCGCTTTCGAGCGTGTCCCGGTCCACCGTTCCACCGGCTTCGGCAAGGCGAATGGCCATCATCTGACCGGCATAGTTCCACTCGTAGACCGCCGAGGCGACGTCGAGACCCTCGTAGCATTGCAGGCGGATGAGACGCCGCCCAAGCGCCGACGATAGCACTTTCGCGATTTCGGTTTTTCCGACGCCGGCCTCGCCTTCGAGAAAGAGCGGGCGTCCGAGCCTGAGCGCCAGGAAGAGCACGGTCGCAAGCGGCCGGTCCGCCACATAGCCCGTGCCTTTCAGAAGTGCCAGCGTATCGTCGATGGAACCGGGTTGGTCGGCCACGGGCTTTGCTGCTCCATAAGGACATGATGCCCGGGCTCTGGCCCGGGCATTGGCTTTGATGTCGCTTCAACAGGCGCGTTCAGGCACGCGTTGCCGCTTCCACGGCGCGACGGGCCATGACGCCGACGAGGTGGGCGCGATAGGCGGCATCCGCATGGATGTCGCTGTTCATCTCATCCTCCGCCACGACGATGCCGTTGAGAGCATCCGGCGTGAAGTTCGCGCTCAGCGCCTGCTCCATCTCCTGAACCCTGAATACGCCGTTCGAGCCCGCGCCGGTCACGGCGACGCGTACGCCATCCGCGTGCTTGGCCACGAAGACGCCGACGAGCGCATAGCGCGAGGCCGGGTTGCGGAATTTGGCATAGGCGGCCTGAGACGGGATCGGGAACGAGACGTGGGTGATGATCTCTCCCTCTTCCAGAGCCGTCGTGAAGATGCCCTGGAAGAAGTCGTCCGCGGCAATCTTCCGCTGATTGGTGACGATGGTCGCGTTCAAGGCAAGACAGGCCGCCGGATAATCCGCAGAGGGGTCATTATTGGCAATCGAGCCGCCGATGGTGCCGCGGTTGCGCACGTGCGGATCGCCGATGAGTTCGGCCATCTCGGCGAGAGCCGGAACAGCCTGTTTCACCTCGGCGGAGTTCGCCACCTCGCCGTGTTTCATCATGGCGCCGATCGTGAGCGCATCACCGGCTCGCTCGATCCCCCGAAGCTCGGCGATCTGGCCGAGGTCGATCAGGTTCGCGGGGCCTGCGAGCCTCAGTTTCATGGTCGGCAGCAGCGTGTGCCCACCGGCGAGGAACTTCATGTCCTCGGCCTGTCCGGCGAGGCTTGCAGCCTCCTTGACGCTCGTGGGGCGGTGGTATTCGAAAGCGTACATGTCCGTCCTCCCTTATTCCGCCGCCATGGGCATGTTTGCCTTCTGAGCCGCCCGCCAGACGGCCTGCGGCGTTGCCGGCATTGCGATGTCCTCGTGGCCGAGGGCATCGGTGATTGCGTTGATGACGGCGGGTGGGGCGGCAATTGCTCCCGCCTCGCCGCAGCCCTTGATGCCGAGCGGGTTCGAAGGGCAGGGCGTTACCGTCATGCCGACCTGGAACGACGGCAGGTCGATGGCGCGCGGCATGCAGTAATCGTTGAAGCTGGCGGTGATGAGCTGTCCGCTCTGATCGTAGACGGCGCCTTCGAGAAGCGCCTGACCGACGCCCTGCGCGATGCCGCCATGAACCTGACCTTCGACGATCATTGGGTTGATGATCACTCCGAAATCGTCCACCGCCGTCCAGCGCTCGATCTTCGTCACGCCGGTGTCGGGATCGATCTCCACCTCGCAGATATGGACGCCTGCCGGGAAGGTGAAGTTGGTGGGGTCGTAGAACGCCCCCTCCTTCAGGCCCGGCTCCAGATCCTGGCCCGAGAACTTGTGGGCGATGTAGGCTTGGAGGGCGACCTCGCCGAAGGCGAGCGAACGGTCTGTGCCGGCAACGCCGAAGCGACCGTCCTTGAACTCGATATCGCCTTCGGACGCTTCGAGTACGTGGGCCGCCACCTTCTTGCCCTTGGCGATCACCTTGTCGATGGCTTTCGCTATGGCCGACATGCCGACGGCGCCGGAGCGCGAGCCGTAGGTGCCCATGCCGAACTGCACCTTGTCGGTGTCGCCATGAACGATGCTCACCTGATCGATCGGAATTCCGAGCCGGTCAGAGACGAGCTGCGCGAAGGTGGTCTCGTGGCCCTGGCCATGGCTGTGCGAGCCTGTGAGCACCTCGACGGAGCCTGTCGGGTTGACGCGCACCTCGGCGGATTCCCACAAGCCCACACCGGCGCCCAGCGACCCGACCGCCTGCGAGGGCGCGATGCCGCAAGCCTCGATATAGCTCGAGAAGCCGATGCCGCGCAGCTTTCCACGGAGCGCGCTGTCCTGCTTGCGCTGTTGGAAATTCTTGTAGTCTGCAAGCTCCAGCGCCTTGTCGAGGGAGGCGGCATAATCGCCTGTGTCATAGGTCATGATCACCGGCGTCGCATGCGGGAACTGCGTGATGTAATTCTTGCGGCGAAACTCCGCTGGATCCTGACCAAGCTCTCGGGCAGCCTTCTCCACGAGGCGCTCGACCACGAAGGTCGCCTCGGGACGTCCTGCGCCGCGATATGCATCGACGGGCGCCGTGTTGGTATAGACCCCGTCCACCTCGCAGTAGATTGCCGGAATGTCGTACTGCCCCGACAGGAGAGGGGCGTAGAGATAGGTTGGCACGGAAGAGGAGAAGGTGGAGAGATAGGCACCGAGATTGGCGATGGTGTGGACCCGCAATCCGATGATCTTGCCGTTCTCGTCTGTGGCCATCTCCGCATGAGTAACGTGGTCGCGGCCATGGGCGTCGGACAGGAAGGCTTCCGAGCGGTCGGAGGTCCACTTCACCGGGCGCTTCACCTTCTTCGCCGCCCAGACGCAGACCGTCTCCTCGGCATAAATGAAGATCTTTGAACCGAAACCGCCGCCCACATCGGGCGCGATGACGCGCAGCTTGTGCTCGGGCGCGACGCCGATGAAGGCCGAGAGCACGAGGCGGGCGACATGGGGGTTCTGGCTTGTGGTGTAGAGCGTGTAGTTGTCGGTGCCGGGATCGTACTCGCCCACAGCCGCGCGCGGTTCGAGGGCGTTGGGCACCAGCCTGTTGTTGACGAGATCGATCGTCGTCACGTGCTTGGCGCGCGCGAAAGCCGCTTCCGTCTCGTCCTTGTTGCCGAGATGCCAGTTGAACACGGTGTTGTCGGGCGAGACCTCATGCACCTGGACCGATGCCTTCGTGGCCTGGGCGGTGTCGGCGATGGCGGGAAGCATGTCGTAGTCGACGACGATGGCTTCCGCGGCGTCCTTCGCCTGCGCCAGCGTCTCGGCAATGACCACGGCCACGTGGTCGCCCACGTAGCGCACCTTGCCCTGCGCGAGGGCGGGATGCGGTCCCGCCTTCATCGGGGAACCGTCCTTGGAATGGATCATCCAGCCGCAGATGAGGCCTCCGATCTTGTCCGCCGCGAGATCGTCACCCGTGAAGATGGCGATTACGCCGGGCATGATCGCGGCAGGGCCGGTATCGATTGATCGGATCGTTGCATGGGCATGCGGCGAACGAAGGAAGTAGGCGTAAGCCTGGCCAGGACGATTGAAGTCGTCGACATAACGCCCCTGGCCGGTGACGAAACGCTGATCCTCTTTGCGGCGAACGGGCGCGCCGATCCCTGTTGCGGTCATGAATTCCTCCCTGGTCTTCGTTGGCCCTCACCGGAGCTGAAGCGAAGCGAAAACCTCGAACAGGGAGCCGAGAAGATAAGGCCTGTTTCGAGGCTCGCCTGCCGCCTGCGCCTGTCGGGAGGGCGCCGTGCATTGGACGAGCGTTGTCCGATCTTACTCGGCAGCCTGCGACAGAGGCTCCTGGGCCATTCCCCGGGCACCCGCGGCAACGGCTTTGACGATGTTGTGATAGCCTGTGCAGCGGCACAGATTGCCTTCGAGCTCGGCCCGGATGGTCTGCTCGTCCAGAGCGTTCCCTTTCCGGTTCACGATATCGATGGCGGACATGATCATGCCGGGCGTGCAGAACCCGCATTGCAGGCCGTGATGCTCGCGGAAGGCGGCCTGCATCGGGTGCAGCTCGCCTCCATCGGCGATGCCTTCGATGGTGGTGACGACGCTGGCATTGGCCTGGACGGCAAGGACCGTGCAGGATTTCACCGCCTGTCCGTTGAGGTGAACGACGCAGGCGCCGCATTGGCTGGTGTCGCAGCCCACATGGGTTCCGGTGAGCCGTAGATTGTCGCGGAGAAACTGAACGAGCAGGGTACGGGGATCGACGTCTGCGGTGACGGATTGACCGTTCACCGTCAGGGAGACGGTGGTCATGCGTGATATCCTCCTCAAACGCCGGGAGGCCCGGCCAACCTTCAGGTGGTCTCAGGCACCGGCAGGTATTCTTATTGGACGACCGCACGGATGCGATCCGTCAAAGCCGAGTGTGGACTCCCCTCCTTGAGCGGTCAAGTATTGGAAAATCGTGCCAAGTGCCCTAGTGCGCGATTACGCAGCGGATTCTGCCGGAGACAGGATCTTGGCGAAATTCGCGAAGAACTCGTCGGCATATTTCTTTGCAACGCCGTTGATCAGCCGTCCGCCGAGCTGGGCGATCTTGCCGCCCACATTGGCCTCCACGTCGTAGACCAGCCGGGTGCCGCCCTCGACGTCTTCGAGGCGCACTTTCGCGCCGCCTTTCGCCCAGCCGGCAACGCCGCCCTGTCCTTCGCCGCTGATGGTGTAGCCGTTGGGAGGATCGAGATCGGAGAGGGTGACGCCGCCTTTGAAGGTCGCCTTCACGGGACCGACCGAGACTTTCGCCGTCGCCTGGAATTCCGTGTCGCTGATCTTCTCGAGTTCCTGGCAGCCGGGGATGGATTGCTTGAGAATGTCCGGGCTGTTGAGGGCCGCCCATACCGTTGCCCGATCGGCGGGGAGGGTGACTTCACCCTGCATCGTCATCGCCATGCTGCTTCCTCCTATCGACGCTCCAAAGGCAGAGTAAGCGCAAATCAGGGGATACGTCACCTCACAAGCCTTGCTGCAGCGCACCCTCAATGGCGCAAAGGGATACGCTATGAATCGTTGGCGGCTTGGCTCTTTTGGGCTGTCTCTGCCTTGGCAAGCGCATCGGCGACCGCGTCGAAGGTGAGAAGGATCGAGGCATGACGGGCCTTCAGGTCCCGCGCCGGTTCCAACAGGGCGAGATCCGCCCACTTGCCGGAAGGCGGCTTGCCGCCTGCCTTCAGCATCCGGTGCATCTCCTCCCGAACTGTCCGCAATTCCTCCACCGTCGAGCCGACCACATGACGGCCCATGATCGACGAGGAGGCCTGACCGAGAGCGCACGCCTTGACCTCGTGTGCGAAGGCGCTGACGACGTCGCCGTCGAGTTTCACGTGCACGATGACCGTCGAGCCGCACAGTTTCGAATAGGCTTTCGCGCTGGCATCCGCATCCGGCAGGGTGCCCAGCAGCGGGATGTTGCCCGCAAGCTCCAATATGCGCCGATTGTAGATATCGTCCAGCATCCTGCCCGCGACGGTTCGACGGTCGTGCCTGTTCGAGACCGATCAGACTCCCCATCGCAGGGCGTGTCAATGCTCCCCCTGCCGCTCACGCGCATGTGCCGACGGGCGCCGGTTGCGGTTTGAGGCGAGCCAATGGCATTATCGAAGCAGACATCGCTCGGAGCCCGTTTTCTTGAGCTGGAAATCTCATGCAAGCAACTGACACGGATATCCTGAAGGCTGCGGAAGACTGGAGGCGCGAGGGCAGGGGCGTCGCCATCGCGACGGTGGTCGAAACCTGGGGCTCCGCGCCGCGCCCTGTCGGCAGCCATCTGGTGATCGACGAAGATACGAATTTTCTCGGCTCCGTTTCCGGCGGCTGCGTCGAAGGCTCGGTCATCACCGAGGCTTTGGATGTCATTGCCGATGGAAAGCCGCGCATGCTCGAGTTCGGCGTCGCGGACGAGACCGCCTGGCAGGTCGGATTGTCGTGCGGAGGGCGGATCAGGGTCTATGTGGAGCGGGTGGATTAGAATGCTCGATTGCTGCCTTTCGCATCCGTTCATCAGCGATCCCATGGGGAGGCGAGAGAAAACCGCATGCGGCTGAACCTCCTGTCCGATCTCAACGCGGAGCGCAGTGCCCGGCGGGCTGCTGTCCTCGTGACCGATATCGCTTCCGGCGAGCAGCGCCTCGTTCGGGAGGCGGAGATCGGGAGCGATCCTCTCGCCCAGGAGCTGCGGGAACGGCTTCGCCAAGGCAAGAGCGGGCTTGTGGAGCAGGACGGCCACCAGTTCTTCCTGACGGTACAGGCGCCGCCGGTGAGGCTCATCGTGATCGGCGCCGTGCATATCAGCCAGGCGCTGGCTCCTATCGCCAAGGGACTGGATCTCGATGTCACCATCATCGATCCGCGCACGGCCTTCGCGACGCCGGAGCGCTTTCCGGATGTGCCGGTGCGGGCCGAATGGCCCGATATTGTCCTGCCGCAGCTTGGCATCGACCGGTATACGGCTGTTGTGGCGCTGACCCACGATCCGAAGATCGACGATCCTGCGCTGAGCGCCGCGCTCAAGTCGGAGTGCTTCTACATCGGCGCGCTCGGCTCGCGAAAAACCCATGAACGCCGCATTCAGCGCCTGATGGAAGCCGGTTTCACCGAAGCAGACATCGCCCGCATTCACGCTCCCATCGGCCTCGACATCGGAGCCATTTCACCGGCGGAAATCGCCGTCTCGATTCTTGCAGAGATCGTGGCGACCCTGCGCAAGGATCGGAGGCGCTCGGCGTGAAATTCGGATCGGTTGCAATCGAGGAGGCCATCGGGGCCGTGGCGGCTCATTCCGTTCGGATGGGCGACGCGGTCGTGAAAAAGGGAACTCTCATCTCGTCGGACGTCGCGACGCGTTTGCGGCAGGCCGGCATCGAGACCATTGCCGTGGCACGGTTCGAGCCCGGCGACATCGGCGAGGACGAGGCGGCCTTCCGGCTTGCTCGGATTCTTGCGGGAGATCATGTCCGCGTCGAAGCGCCCTTCACCGGGCGCTCCAATCTCTATGCGGAAAGCTCAGGAATTCTCCTGATCGATGCCGATGCCATCAACGGCCTCAATGCTGTCGACGAGGCCATGACAGCGGCCACATTGCCCGCCTACAAACCCGTCGTCGCCGGGGAGATGGTCGGCACCGTCAAGATCATTCCCTATGCGCTTCCTGAAAGCCTGCTGCTGAAGGGGGCCGCGAGGCTCGGCACGGGCGCCTTGCGCGTTGCGCCTTATGCCCGCCGTTCGGTGGGAGTCGTCTCGACGACGCTTCCAGGTCTCAAGCCGAGTGTCATCGACAAGACCGTCGCGGTGCTTGAGAACCGGCTGGAGCCCGCAGAAGCGCACATCGTGAGAAATAGCCGCGTCACGCACGATACCGACACATTGGCGCGGGAAATCGCCGATCAGGCGAAAGGGGAGGCGCAACTCATCGTCATCTTCGGTGCCTCGGCCATCGCCGACCGACGCGACGTCATTCCGTCGGCCATCGAGATGGCAGGCGGACGGGTGGAGCATTTCGGCATGCCGGTCGATCCGGGAAATCTGCTGCTCGTGGGCTCGATTGCCGGAAAGCCGGTCATCGGCGCGCCCGGTTGCGCCCGCTCCCCGAAGGAGAACGGCTTCGACTGGATCCTGCATCGCCTCCTGGCCGACGTTCCCGTGACGCGCGCCGACATCACATCGCTCGGGGTCGGGGGACTTCTCATGGAGATCATCTCAAGGCCGCAGCCGCGCGAGGGCGGTGAAAGCGCCGGTGAAGAATGAGCGATGTGGCGGCCATCGTTCTTGCGGCCGGGCGGGGCACCCGTTTCGGGGAGGAGCCGAAGCTCCTGGCCCGGCTCGGCGGCAAGCCCCTCGTGCGCCACGTGGCCGAGGCAGCCGCTCATTCCAGGGCGCACCCGGTCATTGTGGTGACGGGCCATCGCGCCGAAGAGGTTGAGTTTCAGCTGCAAGGACTTCCTGTCGGAATCGTCCGCAACGACCTGTTCGGCGATGGGCTTTCGACGTCCTTGAAAGCCGGTTTCTCTGCATTGCCACCGGAGACGCGGGCTGCGATCGTCCTCCTGGGGGACATGCCGTTCGTCACAACCGAGCTCATCGACGCTCTCATCGCCGGTTGGCAGGAAAAGGGAGAACCGGCGGCCTTGATCCCTACCTACGGCGGCCAAAGAGGAAATCCCGTTGTGCTCTCTTGCGCGCTTCAAGCTGCCGTAAAAACGCTGTCGGGAGATACGGGCGCGGGTCTTATCCTCCGCGGCAGAACCGACGTGGTCGAGTGGCCGACAGACGACGCCGCAATCGTGCGGGACATCGACACCTTGGAAGAATTTTCCAAGTATCAATCCTGAAGGGGCTCTTGCACAGAAGCGGGCAGGGATGTCGCCGTTCAGCTGTGATGGCTCATCAGAATGTCCTTGGCCTGGTTCACGCGCGCCGCGAGATAGGTCGAGCCGCCCTGATCGGGGTGGAGCTTCTTCATGAGAGTGCGGTGTGCCTGCCGGATTTCATCCGTGCTGGCGCCCGGTTCGAGGTTGAGGATCCGGTAAGCCTCATCGATGGTCATGATGCCCGAGGGCGACTGTGCCTCGGTGCGTGACTGCTCCTCATTCCGCATCTCTTCGCGCCACTCGGGAAACCGGCGGTCGAGATAGGCTTCGAGAAGACGAAGGCCGTCCGGGTCCTCGGCCTGGCATTCCGCCAGCAGGTTCCGCAGGTCCGCTGCATCGAGCGAGGCCAGCTGCTGTCCAGCAAAGGCACCCGCGAGGACAGTGCCTTCCATGGCGCCTGTGTCATGATCGAGAGTCATTTCCAGAAGTCGCGAGCGGACGCTCGAAGCGTTGCCGGGAGTCCGTTGCGCGCTCCCACGAAAACCCGGTAGGGAAAAGCGTTTCCACCCGAAAAGCCAGGCTCCGAGGCTCCCGATCAGCAGGGCCAGGTCGATCCGCCCCCGAAGAGCGAACAATCCGGCAATGCCGAGGGCGACAGTTCCGCCGCCGACCTTGAGGGCCTTCGCCAATGTGGCGGGGTTCGCACGCGTGAAATTGCTCAGAAGCAACCACAGAGCCACAACGGCCACGATGCCGTAAAACAGCATCACGGCTTGCGCTCCGTGATGGCGGTGAGCAGGTTGCGGGCAGGCGCGCTGCCGGGAGCCAGCCGGGCGAGACCCTCGACACCGCTGGTGGCATAGGCAGCGGCGGCTTGCAGGAGACCGGAGAGGGTGCCCGGGGCTCCCGCATCGAACCGGGCATAGGCGCCGCCGGTCAAACGGGCGATCTCCTTGAAAGCGCGCGCTGCATCGGGATCATGCCCTTCGTGGAACATGAAGGCCTTCACTCCCAGGAGGCCAAGTTCGCCCGCGACGGCACAGAGATCGTCGATGGGCTCCTCCATGGCGTCGCCGACATAGACGAGGACCTTCAATGGGGCCTGACGCGCCTCGGTCCGGGCGTGACGGAGCACCCGCCCGATCTGGGTCTGCCCGCCGCGGCAGTCGATCTTCGTCATGAGGTCCGTGAGGGCTCGCGGGTCGGCGACCCAGCGGGAGGAGCGGCACTCGTCGAAGCCCCGGAAATAGACCAATTGCACGGAGAGCCCTCCGGCATGGCTGGCTGCGGCGAACATGTCGCCCTGAACATGACAGGCGAGATCCCAGGTGGGTTGGCGGCTCATGGTCGCGTCCAGGGCGAAGATGAGGCGCGCGCGGGGTGTGTTGCCCGCCAGCGGCCCCAGACGCTTTGCATCCGCCAGGAAGGTGTCGATCATCGAATCCGGAGTATCGGCAGCGGGCGTTCGCGTGAGATCTTTCTTGTCGGTCATTGCATCTCCCTCTCCCCAGATGTGGGGATTGAGGGCGCAGGTGTAAATCCGGGAGACGAACACGCGGTTGCGAGGGCTGGGCAGGCGGTCATGCCTGGATGATCTGCGTCCTGATCGCATAACGGACGAGATCGGCCAGCGAGTTGAGTTCCAGTTTGCGCATCGCGGTGGTCCGGTGCGTTTCCACGGTCTTGACGCTCAGGTCGAGAAGCTGCGCGATCTGCTTGTTGCTCTTGCCTTCCGCGAGAAGCTGCACGATCTCCCGCTCCCTCGATGTCAGGCGCTCGGTCGTGGGACGCCCCATCCTGGCTTCGCCATCGGTCAGAAAACGGTCCAGCAGAAGCTCGGACACGCGTCCGGCAAAGAAGGGTCTCTTTTGCGAAAGGCTCTCGACCGCTGGAATGAGCTGCCGCACGGCGTCGGCCTTCAGCAGATAGCCCCGGGCCCCGGCGAGCAGGACCTCCCTGATGAGCTCCTCGCTTTCATGCATCGTGAAGATCAAAACTTCGGTGTCCGGCAGAGACTGGCGAATGCGGCGCGTGGCATCCAGGCCGTTGAGCTCGGGCATGGACAGGTCGATGACGGCGACATGAGGTCGATGCTGCAGAGCGAGATCCACGGCATCCCTGCCGTTCGCAGCCTCCGCGCAGACCTGCCAGCCCGGATGCTGCTCCAGCAGATCCTTGAGGCCGCGCCGGACGATGTCGTGATCGTCTGCAAGAAGAATTTGAAGCATGCGTTTCTCCTAAGCGGCCGACGAGTCTTCGTTCCCGGCCTGCAGGGCCGCCCGAGGGCCTTGATCCGGCTCCAGGGGAATGGTCGGCACTTTCGCGCCAACATGCGTGCCCGAACAATCCGACCGGATGTCGAGCCGGCCGCCGAGTTGCTCGAGGCGCAGCCGCATGCCCGAGATTCCGATGCCGAGCTGGCCTGCCTCTTCCAAGATTGTTCCTGTTGGCTTCCTGAAGCCCATGCCGTCGTCTACGACGTCGAGATGGACCATGCCAGCCGTGCGATAGAGGGCAACGCGAGCCCGCTTGCAGCCGGAATGGCGGTGGACGTTCGACAGAGCCTCCTGGGCGACGCGGTAGAGGGCGGTTGCGGTCGGTTTGGGCAGTGGCTCGCAGCCCTTCTCGATGCTCACGTCGACCTGAATCCCGCTGCGATCGGAAAATCCTCTCGTCAGCCAGCTCAACGCGGCGGAGAGCCCGATATCGTCGAGGAGCGGTGGGTGGATAAGGTAGGAGAGCGTACGAACCTCCCGCAGGCTCTGCTCCGCCAGCTGGAGGGTTTCCTCCAGCGTGCGGCGTGCGGTTTCCTCCGCATCGCCGAGCCTTTCGTTGAGGCGTGTCGCGTTCAAGGTGATGGCGAGAAGGTTCTGCGCCGTCGTGTCATGAAGCTCCCGGGCAATGGCGCGCCGCTCCTCGTCCTGCAGGTGCATGAGGCGGCCGCTCAATCGGGCCAGCTCCTCCTGCGTGCGCTTGACCTCGGTGATGTCCTCATGCGCGATGACGATGCGGCGCGTCCGCGCCTGGTCCGGCCGGGTCACGCGAAGCTGGAACCAGCGCGGTCCCTCCGGGCTGCGGCACGGATATTCCATCCGGAACTCGGAGCGCGCGCCTTCCATGATGTCGCGCAATGCTTCCGCCGTCCTCGCGGCGTCCTCCGAGAAGGGGGCGGCCGCTTCGCAGACAGCCAGATAATTCATTCCGACCCCATGGCTGTCGTCCGCATAGCCCGTGGCGTGGGCGAAACTGCGCCAGGCTTGATTGACCGCGATGATCGTGCCGGCTTCGTCGAGCACTGCGATATGAGCCGAGAGCGCATCGAGCGTTGAGCGCAGCAATGCCTCGGCCTCCACGTCAGGCGCGATCAGGGTCGGAAGGGCGCGGGCCTGCGGTGCCGTTGTGATGCGGCGTTGCCGTGATCTCCCCGGGCTTGCCGGGGGTGGAGCATCATGAGGGATTGAACGATCCATTCTGGCCTCGGTCTCGGCTGCGGGCGGCTGCCGCGTGAGAGTATGGCAACTTCGCGCGCGACTTCCTATGACCTCGCGAGAGAAACCGGCCTCCTACGGTGATTTTCCTATCCGGCTCAGGAACTTCCCGATGAACAAGGAGCCCTGGGCCGGACATATCCTTCGAAGCTGGCGCCGACACATCAAAAGGGCGCAGCGATGAGAGGATGGAACAATGAACGCAAAGTACATTGCCTACACCGTGGCTGCCATGCTGACGGCGGCATCTCCTGCCGCAGCAGCGGACATCGTTGAGACCGCAACCTCCAACGGCAGTTTCAAGACGCTGACCGCGGCCCTTCAGGCTGCCGGCCTTGTCGAAACGCTCAAGGGCAAGGGCCCCTACACGGTGTTCGCACCCTCTGACGAAGCCTTCAAGAAGCTGCCGGCCGGAACGGTCGAAAACCTCCTGAAGCCCGAGAACAAGGCGCAGTTGCAGAAGGTTCTGACCTATCACGTCGTGGCTGGCAACGTCATGTCCAGCGATCTCAAGGGTAAGAAGACGAGCGCCAAGACCGTCGAGGGCAGCAACGTGCAGGTCGACGCCAGCGGCAATGCGGTCAAAGTCAACGACGCAACCGTCACGCAAGCCGACGTCCAGGCATCGAACGGCGTCATCCATGTGATCGACAGCGTGATCATGCCGAAATCGTAAGAGCTGCAAAGTTCGGGATGACGGAGCGCCGCCATCCCGAACATCGAGATGTAGAAACGGGATTTGAGGATCACTTCTTCGAAGGCGTGTCGATCCCAAGCCTGGTCAAAACGGCTTCCGTGATCCGCGCGCAGCGAGCACCGGCGCAGGGGAAAGTGTCGCTCACGGCGGAGGACAATGTCCTGTCGAGCGACTGGCGCAGAAGGCGCCGGGCGCGGTGAAGCCTTGTTTTGACCGTCTCCGGACGCAGACCCAGATGAGATGCGGTTTCCTCAATGCTCATCTCCTCGATGTCGCGGAGAACGAACACGATGCGGAAGCTCTCGGGAAGCTCGTCCACCGCGCGTTCGAGCAGACGCCGCACCTGAGCGCGGGCTGCCGCTGCTTCCGGGTCGCTGTCCTGCTGTGCCGATGGCAGATAGATCACACGGGCTTCTCCCTGATCGTCGATGGCATCAATCTCCTTCAGGCCGATCATGGTGCGCCGCCGTCGGAGCCTGCCCAGCGCTTCGTTCAGCGCAATGCGCGTCAGCCAGGTTGAGAGCCGTGCCTCGCCGCGAAAACCGTCGAGATGAGTGAAGGCGCGCACATAAGCCTCTTGGACGACGTCCTCCGCCTCGGCGTCATCGTTCAGGACGCTGCGAGCCACGCGAAACAGGCGGCGATTGTGCCGCTGCATGATGAGCCGGACTGCGGCTCCATCCCGATTGCGGGCGCGTTCCACCAGCGTCCTGTCATCGAGTGCATCCAATTCAGCAGCCGCGAGCGCTAGCGTTTGCATGGCCAAGCTCCTGTCCCTCATCATTAGATAGGAAATCCCGACAAAGGTTCCCACTGCTGCCGGGGCTGCCTTAAACGCGCCTGACGACGCCTTGGCGCATGATCTCATCGACGGACGGAAAGGCCCGGAGCGCGATTTCAGGTATTGCCTCCCCACCCGCCGCTTGCTCCGGCAGAGGGCTGGCCGAAGCCGGACCCGGGCGACCCACGATGACCCGCCCGACCATTCCCGCATGCTCATGCGGGATGCAGTAGAAGTCATAGACGCCCTCCACCGTGAGCGTGACGGAGAAGGACTCGTCCGGTAGCAGATAGTCCGAGTTCCAGGGCTGTGCGCCCTCGGGAATACGCAAGGGGCGATCGAAGTTGTTCGGGTGATAGGCCGTGACGGTGTGGGAATTGCCGGAATCGAGGTTGATCCAGCGGATCGTCTGTCCCGGTTCGATGCGAAGGCCGACCGGATCGAACCAGACATGCGATCCATCCTGATTGCCCTGCATCCGGATCTCGACCGCCTCAGCGGCGTGCATATGCCGGGGCCATGCCAGACCGGCGAGGAAGCCCCCGCCGATCTGCAGAATATGTCTGCGTGAAATCATCACTTCGCCGCCACTCGTGTCTCTTCGGCCTTGGGGACATGCCAAAGCACGACATGCGCATGGGGCTTCTCGACACCCGGATGCCCGGCGTTGAAGTAGACATCGACATGGTCGACTTTGCCGCCTGGAGCAGCGAGATCGTCGAAGCGCTTGTCCTTGTTCGAAAGGTCTTCGACAGGCAGCATATAGACCGTGCTGACGAGCCGGCCGTCGCGGTCATAGGCCAGGAACGGACCTGCCGGCAGCGTCTTGGGGTCGACGTAAAGCTGCCCGAGCCCCGGCAGGAAGTCCGGCAGCTTCACGAGCTCGCTCACCTTCTTGTACGCACCGCTCGGCGGAGCTTTCTCGACCTGATCGGCTGCCGAGGCCGGCAGGCTGAAAGCGGCGACCAAGGCGAGAGTAGCGACAGCAATCCTCATGGCATCCTCCGTAGACGCGCCAAGCCAGGTTTGGCCTGCGCATTCCCATTGGATGAGGACTGGTCGGAAAGGTTCCCGCGTCCCTTGCCCGTCTCTGGTTCAGGGTGGGAGCAATGCGGGCATCGCCTCACGGAGCAGCAGCGATACGAGAAGGGCGTTCCACCCCGTGACCGCCGGGTGACGAAGCGCTCACAGATGTCGGCCTGAACGGCACTTCCTCGAGAAGGAACTCTTCCCCCTCCGCCGGCTTCTATCCTGGATGAGGAACGTGGGCGTCCCGGAAGGAGACGATCCCCGCTTCAGTACAGGCCGCGGCTGGCGACGGAGCATCCCAAAGGGACCGCATGTTCAAACGCTTCATCATCAACCCGCCGGTCTTCTTCGGCGCGGTCGCCGTCATTGGCCTCTTCCTTGCTGTCGGGGTCGTCCTCCCGGATCGTGCCGGCGAGGTCTTCAAGGACTTGCAGGCTGCCATCCTCAGCGGCTTCGGCTGGCTCTATCTCCTCGCCGTCGGGATCTTTCTCGCCACCGTGCTGCTCCTCTGCCTAGGCCGCTACGGTCGATTGAAGCTCGGACCGGATGAATCCACACCCGACTTCAAGTTCACTTCCTGGATCGCCATGCTGTTCGCCGCCGGTATGGGCATCGGCCTCATGTTCTACGCCGTGGGCGAGCCCATGACCCATTTCATGGCGCCACCAACGGTCGAACCGCGCTCGATCGCGGCGATGCGAGAGGCCATGGCGGTTACCTTCTTCCATTGGGGTATTCACGCCTGGGCCATCTATGCCGTGGTCGGCCTATCTTTGGCATATTTCGGCTATCGCTATAATCTGCCCCTGACGATCCGCTCCGGACTCTATCCACTTCTCAAGGAACGCATCAACGGCCCCATAGGCCATGCCGTCGACATCTTCGCCATCGTAGGCACCATCTTCGGCATCGCCACCTCGCTCGGCGTCGGTGTCTCTCAGATCAACGCGGGTCTCAACTACCTTCTGGGCATCCCCATCGGTCCCGAGGTTCAAATTCCCCTGATTGCGGTCATCATGGCCATGGCCATGGTTTCGGTCATCACCGGCCTCGACAAGGGAGTGCGCATCCTCTCCGAAATCAATCTGGTCGTCGCGATTCTGCTGATGATCTACGTCCTGGTGGTCGGGCCGACGGCGCTGCTCTTCCGCGACTTCGTGCAGAACCTGGGTCTCTATCTCGACACGCTGCTGCTGCGGACCTTCAACATCTATGCCTATGAGCCGACGCCCTGGATCGATGCTTGGACGCTTTTCTATTGGGCTTGGTGGATTTCCTGGTCGCCGTTCGTCGGGATGTTCATCGCCCGTATTTCACGCGGCCGCACCGTGCGCGAATTCGTCACCGCCGTGCTGTTCATCCCGGCCGGGTTCACCTTCTTCTGGATGACCGTTTTCGGCAACACCGCAATGTTCGTGGACACCGGCGTGGCCGCTGGAGCCCTCGGTACTGCCGTCGCCAACGACGTATCTGTCGGTCTCTTCAAGTTCTTCGAGTACCTGCCTCTCTCGGCGCTTACCTCTGCCCTGGCCATAGTTCTGGTCGGGATCTTCTTCATCACCTCCGCGGATTCAGGCTCACTGGTCGTCGATTCCATCGCTGCGGGCGGAGAAACCGAGACCACGATCGGTCAGCGCGTTTTCTGGTGCATCCTCCAAGCCGTCGTGGCGGGCAGCCTGCTCCTTGCTGGCGGTCTCGGCGCCCTGCAATCGGCAACCATAGCGAGCGCATTGCCCTTTGCCCTTGTCATGCTCGCACTCGTCTGGTCGCTCCTGACCGGGATGCGCGCCGATCTCGCTCAGCAGCAGGCACACATCGCCAGCCCGCACACGCCCGTCGCTCAGCCAGCCGCGGGCCTCACGTGGCAGCAGCGTCTCGCCCTCATCCTCCATTCGCCGACTGAAGCCGAGGTGGATGGATTCATCGCTACCCAGGTGCGCCCGGCGCTTCAAGAAGTCGCGAGGGAGTTGAACGCGCGCGGTCGCCCTTCTCAGGTGATTGAGGATGGCGGCGGCATTGCCATGCGTTCGCCGGCCGAAGGGGTTCGCGATTTCATCTACGGCGTCAGCCGCAGTGCCCAGCCCATGGCCACTCTTTCCCCGCTCGATACTGGAAAGCCGGAATACCGTTACGAGGCCCGTACCTATTTTTCGAGCGGCGGCCGCGGCTATGACATCATGGGCATGAGCCGTGACCAGATCATCTCGGACGTCCTCGTCCAGTTCGAGCGGTATCTCGTGCTCGTCCAGTCGCCGGCGACGCAGCTCGTCCAGGGCGCCCCGGAACATGAGCCGGATCCGCCCCCGCCGCGAGCGGGAGAGGCTCTGTGACGATGTCGCAGCGAATCTACAACCCGATGTGATCCCGCTTTTCCGAACCGACCCGCCCGAGACCGCTGCCATCATCGGCCACTCGCTGGCCGACGCCCTCTAAGGAGAGAGAGGGGCGGGAACGAGAGCAGGTCGTCTAAACAGCCGAGAGCCGGTTGTCTGAATGTCCGAGCCAAATTGTGAGGGCGAAGAGTCTAATCCCTTGAAGTCTAAAGTGGCTGGGGGACCTGGATTCGAACCAAGACTAACGGAGTCAGAGTCCGCTGTTCTACCATTAAACTATCCCCCACCATGACTTCTTGAACCGCTGGGGTTTCCGGGGGGCCGAAGGCGTCCGGGCCGTGGGCGGCGAACTCTGTGAGTGCCGGTCAGATAGGCTGCTTTTGCGGGGGCGTCAACCCCATTCAGCGGCTTTCCGACATCTGAGTGACAGGGCCGCGAAGCTTGGCGCTGGGGCGCGGCCTCAATCGTCCATCGAGCCGCTTTCCGGGGGGGCGTCGAGGCCGGTGCGGGACCTGTATTCCGCCTCGTCGGCGGCTTCCTCCGCGTCGGCCGCGATGCGCTCGTAGCGGTCGAGGGCGCCTTGCAGGATGTAGGCGGCGGCCATCTTGTCCACGGCGTCGGCGCGCTTGGCGCGGGAGGCGTCCGCGTCGAGCAGGGTGCGGGTGACGACCATGGTGGACATGCGCTCGTCCCAGAACAGAACGGGGAGGGGCAGGATGGGCTTCAGGTTGCGCACGAAGGCCCGGGTGGCCTGGGAGCGGGGGCCCTCGGAGCCATCCATGTTGAGGGGGAGGCCGAAGACGAGGCCGCCGACCTCGTAGCGCTCCACGAGGGCTTTGATCTGCTGCACGTCCGGAGTGAATTTCACGCGCTTGATCGTCTCAAGCGGTGTGGCGATCCGCTTCTCCACATCCGACAGGGACAGGCCGATGGTCTTGGTGCCGAGATCGATGCCGATAAGGCGCGCACGGGGCGGCAATCCCTCGATGAAGGCGATCAGCTCGTCGTCTTTCGATAGCATGGGCGGCCTCCTCGGGCGGATGTCATGGTGACAGCCAGTATAGAGGAAGTCTGCCCGCGTCGAGATCAGCGGTTTGCGATCAGGCCGCCCTGCTGCTCAAATCCGGGGAGGGCGGCGCGGGAGTTCTGCTTCCCGACAGGAATGGCAGGGCCTCGCCCGATTCCCTGAACAGGTGGCAGGATTCCGGGGCAAGCGCGAGAGCGACCTCCTGTCCGGCTTCATGATGAGCATCGCCCGGCTCGCGGATCGTCAGGTGACGCTCACCGCCGACATTCACGTAGAGCAGGTGGTTCTCACCCAGCTCCTCCACCAGCTCGATGCGACCGGTCAGGGTGCCCTGCGGCGAGAGCTTCATGTGGTCAGGGCGGATGCCCAGGGTGACGGTCTCGTTCATGCGCAGGCCCTCCGGCGAGACCGGAACGGTGATGCTACCGGCCTTGGGCAACTGCACCTGAACGCCGTCCGGACCGATATGGGAAACCGTGCAGGGGATGAAGTTCATCTGCGGCGAGCCGAGGAAGCCGGCGACAAAGAGATTGGCCGGGCGGTGATAAAGCTCGAGCGGCGTGCCGACCTGCTCGACGCGGCCCGCGTTGAGCACGACGATGCGGTCGGCGAGAGTCATCGCCTCCACCTGATCGTGTGTCACGTAGATCATGGTGGCGCGGGTGTCCGTGTGGAGCTTGGCGATCTCGATGCGGGTCTGCACGCGCAAAGCTGCGTCGAGGTTGGAGAGCGGCTCGTCGAAGAGAAATACTTTCGGGTCGCGCACGATGGCGCGGCCGATGGCGACGCGCTGGCGCTGCCCGCCGGAAAGTTGGCGGGGCTTGCGGTCGAGCAGGTTGTCGATCTGCAGCATGCGCGCGGCCTCGCGCACCTTGGAGTCGATATCGGCCTTTGAGGATTTCGCCAGCTCCAGGCCGAAGGCCATGTTGTCGTAGACGCTCATATGCGGGTAGAGCGCGTAGGACTGGAACACCATGGCGATGCCTCGCTTGGCGGGAGCAAGATCGTTCACCCGCTCGCCGCCGATGAAGAGTTCGCCCGAGGTGATGTCCTCGAGGCCCGCGATGAGGCGCAGCAGGGTGGACTTTCCGCAGCCGGACGGACCGACGAAGACGATGAACTCGCCGTCCCTGATGTCGAGATCGACACCATGGATCACATGGGTTCTGCCGAAGGTTTTGCGGACGTTTTTGAGAACGACATCAGCCATTTCAAATTCCTTGGTTATCCCTTGACCGCGCCTGCGGTGAGGCCCGCGACGATCTTGCGCTGGAAGACCAGCACCATGGCGATGATGGGCAGCGTCACGACGACGGAGGCCGCCATGATCGTGCCCCAGGGCAGCTCATAGGCGGTCGAGCCGCTCATGAGCGCGATGGCGGGCGGTACGGTGCGCTGCTCGTTGGTCAGGGTGAAGGTGAGGGCGAAGAGGAACTCGTTCCACGAGACGATGAAGGCGAGAAGGCCGGTGGTCACCGCCGCAGGCATCATGAGGGGCAGGAACACGCGGCGCACCACGATCCAGGGCGTGGCGCCGTCCACGAAAGCCGCTTCCTCGATCTCCTTCGGCAGTTCGCGCATGAAGGTGGTGAGCACCCAGACCGTGAAGGGCAGGGTGAGCATGAGGTTCGCGAGGATCAGACCGGGCAGTGTGTTGTAGAGGCCGAACGCGCGGATGAGCTCGAACATGCCCGACAGCACCGCCACCTGCGGGAACATGGAGACCGCGAGGATCGTCATGAGGAGCAGCGAGCGGCCCCTGAAGCGGATGCGCCCGAAGGCGTAAGCCGCCGTGATGCCAAGCGCCAGCGACAGAGCCACGACAGCGCCTGCCACCACAATCGAGTTGAAGATGTTCGTGCCGAAGGGCTGGCGCTCGAACACCGCGACGTAGTTCGAGAAATCGAGGCGCTCAGGGAGATAGGCGATTGTGAAGAGATCCGATCCCGAACGGAACGACGACATGATCGCGTAGTAGAACGGGAAGATCGAGAACAGGCCGACAGCCGCAACGAGCAGCCAGAAACCGATGCGGGTGAGCATTTTCATCGGGGATCTCCGCTCAGGCGCACCCGGCCCGCCGCCATGGTGATGACGATGAGAAGGGCGATGATGAGGAAGATGAGCGTGGAGGCCGCCGAGCCTAAGCCCACCTCCTGGAAATCCACGAGCTGCTGGCGCGCATAGACCGACATGGAGGCCGTGTCCCGCGAGTTGGCGGTGAGCACGTAGATCAGGTCGAACACGCGAAGCGCGTCGAGGGCGCGGAAGATCACGGCGACGATGAGCGCCGGCTTGATCAGCGGCAACGTCACGCGGAAGAAGACTTTCACCGGATGCACGCCGTCCACTTTCGCTGCCTCGTAGATGTCGCCCGGCAGCATCTGGAGGGCGGCGAGGATGAGGAGCGCCATGAAGGGCGTGGTCTTCCACACGTCCACCATCACCACCGTCCAGAGCGCTGTGTCCGGGTTCGCGGTCCAGGTGATGGGAGCGGCGATGAGGCCGAGGCGCAGGAGCATGTCGTTGATCACGCCGAACTGATCATGCAGCATCCAGTTCCACATCTTGGCCGAGACCACGGTGGGAATGGCCCATGGAATGAGGATCACGGCGCGCATGATGCCGCGTCCGGGGAAGGATGCGTTGAGGATCAGCGCGACGATGATGCCGAGCACGGTTTCGATGGAAACCGAGACGGCCGTGAACCACACCGTGTTCCAGACGGAATGCCACCAGTCCGGATCGGTGAGAAGACCGAACCATTCGCCGTCGTAATTGGCGACGTAGTTCTCGAAGCCGATGAATTCGTAATCCGCGAGATTGTTGAGGCTGGCATCCGTGAAGCTGAACCAGATCGTCCGCGCGAGGGGCCAGCCTGCGATCAGCGCCAGCACGATCAGCGTCGGAGCGATGAAGATCCATGCCGCCCTGATCCGCGAGCGGGTGAGGGAGGAGCGCCCTCCCTGCGCGGTTTCCCGTGCAGGGGAGGGCGCGGAGGCAACGGCACTCGACATGGTTATTGCCAGCCGTTGCGCTTGATCCGTTTCAGGTCTCGGTCGAGGCGGTTGAGCGCCTGCTCAGGCTGCGAGCGCTTCGAGAGCACTTGGTGAATCGCATTGAAGAACTCGGTCGAGACCTTGTTGTAGTTCTGGCCGGTCACCGTCGCGGGACGTGCGACGGCATTCGAGAACACATCCGCCAGATCGCCGATGAACGGATTGGCTTTTGCGATGTCCGTATCGCTGTAGAGCGACACGATGGTGGGGTTGAACGAGCCTTCGACGGCGCGGCGCTTCTGCTCGGCCTCGCCCGTCAGGTACATGACGAGGTCGGTCGCGGCCTCGGCATTCTTCGAGTATTTCGACACGGCGAGAAGCTGGCCGCCGAGCGTGCCCGCATGGCGTCCGTCGGCGCCGCCCTTCGGCAGGGGCGCGATGCCGACCTTGCCCTTGATGGTGCTGTCGGCGCCCTGAGCCAGGGCCCAGGCATAGGGCCAGTTGCGCATGAAGGCGGCGTTCCCGGCCTGGAAGACGCCGCGCGCTTCCTCCTCCGTGTAGTTGAGCACGCCCTCGGGCGTGATGGTGCCGACCCATCCGGCTGCGGTCTTGAGGGCCTCGGCGGCCTTCGGGTTCTCGACGGTGATCTCGCCCTTCTCATCGACGATCGTGCCACCGTTGTAGGAGGCGATCCATTCCAGCGCGACGGTGGTCAGGCCCTCATAGGCGCGGCCCTGCCAGACATAGCCCCAGAAATCGCCCTTGTCGTCCTTGCGCTCGCCCTCCTGGATGATGCGCGCGGTCTCCGTCAGGTCGGCCCAGGTCTGCGGCACGGGGCGCTTGTATTTGTCGAGCAGGTCCTGCCGGTAATAGAGCAGGCCCGCATCGGCGAACCACGGCATCGCCATGAGCTTGCCGTTGACGCGGCTGGTCTCGGCCATGGCGGGGAGGTGGCCGCCGATTTCGCCTTGGCCTTTCGCGGTCAGGTCGACCAGGTGATCGGCCAGGATGCCGGTCCACACCACGTCGATCTGAAACACGTCGATATCGCCCGCGCCGGCGGCCAGAAGCTGCTGGTAGAGGGCAAGACGTTCCGTGGCGGAGTTCGGCGTCGAGACGATCTTGACCGTGTTGCCGGTCTTCTGCGCCCAGGCATCGACGCCCTGCTTGCAGATCTCGTATTCCTTGCCGAGGGCGCTGCACGATATGGAAATCTCGACGGCGGAAACGCTGGCCGAGGCGAGCAGGCCTGCTGCTAACGTAAAACTCGCGATGAGGCGGGACATGGCTATCCTCCGGCGGCTTTAAGAATTATTGCTTAGCTTCATAAGACGCGAAGGTGCCTTTTGTTCCTTTGAAACATGGCCGTATGCGCGTCACGCCCCATTTCCATGCTCCTGAAATCGAAGGGTGCTCACATGAAAATTACCTGGTTCGGACATTCCGCCTTCCGGCTCGACTTCGCCGGCAAGGCTGTGCTCATCGATCCGTTCTTCACCGGCAATCCGGCCTTCGAAGGCGACAAGGCGAAGATCACGGAGGGGATCAGCCACATCCTGCTGACCCATGGCCACGGCGACCATGTGGGTGACACGGTGGAGATCGCAAAGGCCACAGGCGCGAAGGTCGTGACCAATTTTGAGCTGTGCATGTACCTGGCGAAACAGGGGGTCGAGAATGTCGATTCGATGAACACCGGCGGCACGACCGATCAGGGCGGGTTTACCGTCACCCTGGTGCGCGCGGACCATTCCTCCGGCCTCGTCGAAATGGACGTGAACTTCCCGCTGGGCTCCGCCAACGGCATCATCGTGAAGGCTCCGGGCGAGCCGACCGTCTATCACATGGGCGATACGGATATTTTCGGCGACATGGCGCTGATCGCAGAGATTCATCAGCCGGAGATCGCCATGGTGCCCATCGGCGACCGCTATACGATGGGCCCGGAAGTTGCAGCGCTCGCCGTCCAGCGTTATTTCAGCAACTTGAAGGCGGTCATCCCCTGCCACTACGCCTCGTTCCCGCCGCTCGTCCCCGATGCGGACCGCTTCGTGGCGGCCATGGAGGGTAAGGGCGTCCAGGTTGTGGTGCCTCACAAGACCGTCGCCGTGCGGGTTTAACCGATCCCGACCGCTCCACTCCGAAGGCCGGGCACGTCCCGGCCTTTCATGTTTCATCGGAGCTGGAGGCAGCTTCAACTTCTCACGGCAAAGCTAGAACTTGGCGTTTACAAAGCCGTTGAGTGTAGACGCTATGCTTGGAGTGATCTGTGGGACAACTGACTTTCGATGGCCGTGGGCCTTATGACCTGCCTAATGCAACTCATGCGGACGCTCATCGGGATGGCGATGGGTTCATCTTCTCGTTCCGGCTCTGGAGGTCGGAGCATGAATGGACCCTCGTGCGCATCAAGGTCAGCAATGAGGAGGCCGAGAAGGTGCAGCGCCAGATCGGCGACGAGCGCATGAAGTCCGACGGCAGCGTCATCATCTAGCTTAAGATGAAGCCGACCGTTGCCGCGCGGGCTCAATACTTGGATGAAAGCAAGAAAACCGGTTAGCGAATTCCATGCCGGAACGCCGAGAAACGGAGTCTCTTTCCTGCATTGGGAAACATCTCGCGGAGCTTCGCTTGGTCTTGAGCAGATGCATGCGAGGCCGTGACCGTGCCGGTCCTCCTCTCGAAGAGGCCCACGTTGTCGCTTCTGATTTCGATGATTCCGGCATCCAAGATCTCGCCTGGGCGAACCTCGATCATGTTCGCTCCATGGATTGGCGTTGCTGAGCCCGACTCCGCCGCAAACGGATTGGATCGGTCGCCGCCCATCCAACTCTTGCTGTTGCCGAACGTGCAGGTGATGTTGGTCATAACGTAGGAGCCAGGAGCGATCTGCACGAACTGGTCCTTGAACTCCTTCACGTGGTCGCTGCGAAGGCCTGAGAAGTCGAGAGTCAAGGCCTGTCCGAAGGCGTTGGCCATGGCTTCGAGCTGCGGCTTGGTATCGAACGTCGTCACATAGCCGATGTTGATGAAGCGGCTCATATCCATCTGCCCACCCTTCAGTGGACGTAGGCGGGCCATGCCCCGGCAGGGCTCCCCGTCTTTCCAGACGCGGACGATGATCATGGACGGTTCACTGCTCCGGGCCGCCTGCCGAGGCTTTTCCTTGGCCGTCGCAGCGGCCGGTAGGACGCAAAAAGCAGCTATAACTGCAGGGATGATCCTGCGGCGAAATGATCGAGAAGACATGCCTTGCCCTTCAGATGAGCCGGTTCGAGGCTCCTTTGTTCGGCAGGAATGTAACATAGTTATAAAAATATGAAACTTTGAGATAGGCTAGAGGAGAGAGGGCTCTAGGACCCTTCCTTTACATCCGACATTGCGGCCTCCGGCAGGCGGGTGCTATAGCCCGCCCATCGGAATTCCAAGGGGTATGACCATTCATGTCGGTCGATGAGAAAACGGTCCGCCGCATCGCCCATCTGGCGCGCATTGCCGTGACGGATCAGGAGGTGCCTCACCTCCAGGGCGAGCTCAACGCGATTCTCTCCTTCGTCGAGCAGCTCAACGAAGTGAACGTGGACGGCGTGGAGCCCATGACCTCCGTCACGCCCATGACCATGAAGAAGCGCCAGGATGGCGTGACCGATGGCGGCTATCCGGAGAAGATCGTCCAGAACGCCCCCGCCACGGAAGACAACTTCTTCCTAGTGCCGAAGGTGGTCGAGTAAGGCTCTCAGCCCTCCCGCCGCTCCTGAAACGAAGGCGTGGATGGCCGGGACGAACCCGGCCATGACGTCGAGATAAGAGATCCAGTCCAGTGACCGAACTGACCCATCTCACGATTGCCGAGGCCCGCGACGGCCTGAAGGCCAAGACCTTCTCCGCCACCGAGCTGGCGCAGGCCCACATTGCCGCCGTCGAGAAGGCGAAGGCGCTCAATGCCTATGTGCTCGAGACGCCCGAGAAGGCGCTCGCCATGGCGAAGGCCTCCGACGAGAAGATCGCCAAGGGCGAAGCCCGCCCGATGGAAGGCATTCCGCTCGGCATCAAGGACCTGTTCTGCACCGAGGGCGTGACCTCCACGGCAGCCTCCAAGATCCTCGGCAACTTCAAGCCGCCCTATGAATCCACCGTGACCCAGAACCTCTGGAACGACGGCGCGGTGATGCTCGGCAAGCTCAACATGGACGAGTTCGCCATGGGCTCCTCCAACGAGACCAGCGCCTTCGGCCCGGTCGTGTCGCCCTGGCGGCGCGAGGGCTCGAACGTAAGCGCGGGCGCATCCGGCCAGATCGAGGGCACGCATCTCGTCCCCGGCGGCTCCTCCGGCGGTTCGGCGGCGGCTGTGGCCGCTCACCTGTGCCTGGGCGCGACGGCGACCGATACCGGCGGCTCCATCCGCCAGCCTGCGGCCTTCACGGGCACCGTGGGCATCAAGCCGACCTATGGCCGCGTCTCCCGCTGGGGCACGGTGGCCTTCGCCTCGTCGCTCGATCAGGCCGGCCCCATCACCCGCACGGTGCGCGATGCCGCCATCATGCTGCGCTCCATGTCCGGGCCCGACGCCAAGGACACCACCTGCGTGGACCTGCCGGTTCCGGATTACGAGGCTGCCGTCACGCGCGGCGTGAAGGGCCTGAAGATCGGCATTCCGAAGGAATACCGCGTCGACGGCATGTCGCCTGAGATCGAGCAGCTCTGGCATCAGGGCGTCGAGTGGCTGCGCGCCGCCGGCGCCGAGATCGTCGAGGTCTCCCTGCCGCACACCAAATACGCGCTTCCCGCCTACTACATCGTGGCTCCCGCGGAGGCCTCTTCGAACCTCGCCCGCTATGACGGCGTGCGCTACGGCCTGCGCGAGAACGGCAAGGACATCGTCGAACTCTACGAGAAGTCCCGCGCCGCCGGTTTCGGCCGCGAAGTGAAGCGCCGCATCATGATCGGCACCTACGTGCTCTCGGCGGGCTATTACGACGCCTATTACGTGCGCGCCCAGAAGATCCGCACGCTCATCAAGCAGGACTTCGAGAAGGTCTATGCGGACGGCGTGCACGCGATCCTCACCCCAGCTACGCCGACCGCCGCCTTCGGCATCGGCGAGAAGGGCTCCGGCGATCCGGTGGAGATGTACCTCAACGACATTTTCACGGTGACCGTGAACATGGCGGGCCTTCCCGGCATCGCGGTTCCCGCCGGTCTCGACGCGCAGGGCCTGCCGCTCGGCCTCCAGCTCATCGGCCGCGCCTTCGACGAGGAGACGCTCTTCGCCGCCGGTCAGGTGATCGAGGATGCTGCCGGCCGCATCAAGCTGCCTCAGCCCTGGTGGGCCTAAGCAGCGTGGGACCGACCGTTCCCGTCGTCACCCTCTGGGATTGGCTGCCTGCGGCCTTCGACCCGGTGCTGATCCTGATTGCCGTGCTGCTCGGCTGGAAGGCCGATCAGTTCGGCAAGGTGCTCATCGCCGCCATCGCGGCGCTGGTCGTGTCCGTGCTGGCGTCATGGCTCATCGCGAGCTTCGGCATCCCCTGGATCGCGCCGGTTCGGGCCGATGGGCTGACGCTGTTTCCCGTGCGCGTCGTCGCGGCCCTGATCTGGGCCAGCGGCGCTTACGCCGCGCGACGCATGGTGAAACGCTGAGCGCAGATTAGGTTTCGGCCAGTCCGGCTCCTGCTCCGGCCGGATTGCCGAGAGCCGTTGCGATCTCGGCCAGGGTCGCCTTCTCGGCGTCGCTCACGGCGACGCCGCCGAACCCAAGAAATCCGCCTTCCTTGCCGGCTTCAGCCGATTTCTGCGCCACGCTCCAGAGCCAGGACTTGAAAGCGGCGGCATCGCCGGGCGCCTTCGTGTCGAGAAGGGCTGAGACCGCGCTCAGTTCCTCGATGGCCTTGCGCTTCACATCGGCGAATTGACTGCCCTTGAACTGGGACTGGAAGGAATCCTTCACAGCATTGCGCGTCTGCGCGTTGCTGATGTCGTCGGCCACGGCTTTCACGAGAGGGGTGGCCTGAGCGTCCTGCTTGGCCTCCAGAAGCGCCCATCCGCTGGACATCGATTCCTGCAGCAGGCTGAAGAGCCCGCCCGGATCGGCAGCGGTGATCGCCATGCTCGCCACGATCGGGCTTGCAACGAGACGGGACCATTCTTCCGGGGTGAAAGAGGACTTGTCGGCCATCGGAGTGCTCCTGGTTTCCATGCTGCACGAACCTTAAGCGCTCCTGCTCGCGCTTGGTTCCCGGAAGTTATGAGCGGGCCAACGACGAAAAGGGCCTGACCGAAGCCAGGCCCTTGTCGCAGTTTACGCAAAACGCAAGGTTACTGCGGGTTGGCCGGAGCCGACGGAGCAGCCGGGGCTGCCGGAGCAGACGGGGCCGGGGTCGTCGGGGTAGCCGGAGCGGTGGACGAGCCACCCGTTGCACCCGAGCCGGTCGCCGGAGACGAGCTTTCCGTCTGCGTGCCGACGGCGCCCGTGGTGCTCGGCTCGTTGCCGCCATCGTAGAAAAGGAAGGCGAGCAGGCCGAGAGCGATAACAAGACCGCCGATCACGTAAGCAAGAGTGTTGGAACCGCGCGCGCTGTTATCGTAGACATTGGTCTCGCGATTGTAGACGTTCGGTTCGCGATCCATGGGATCCATAGCCATTTTAATCTCCTTGACCGTTTTACCTCCCGTTCAACGCCCAATCTTGGATGCGGTTTCATCCCAGCGTGGCAATTATCTTAAATCACTGTGCATAAATCAGAATTAATCTTGGCCTTTGCCGCGCTAATCTGAACGCCTGTTCATCTTGAAAGGGGTTGACCGTACCTCACGACGATCTTACTCCGGGCAGGAAACATAAGAGATTGAAGGCTCAAGGCTCATGAACGCTCCGGTGAACCCGAAGAAGCTCATCAAAGGCGCGACAGGCGATTGGGAAATCGTCATCGGCATGGAAATCCACGCTCAGGTGACAAGCCAGGCCAAGCTGTTTTCCGGCGCTTCGACTGCCTTCGGCAACGAGCCGAACAGCAATGTCTCCCTGGTGGATGCGGCCATGCCCGGCATGCTGCCCGTCATCAACGAGGAATGCGTGCGCCAGGCGATCCGCACCGGCCTCGGCCTCAAGGCCGAGATCAACCTGAAGAGCACGTTCGACCGGAAGAACTATTTCTACCCGGATCTGCCGCAGGGCTACCAGATCAGCCAGTACAAGAGCCCCATCGTGGGCGAGGGCGAAGTGATCGTGGACGTGCCGGAGACCGGCGAGACGATCACGGTGCGCATCGAGCGCCTGCATCTCGAGCAGGACGCCGGCAAGTCGATCCACGACCTGCACCCGACCATGAGCTTCGTCGATCTCAACCGCTCCGGCGTGGCGCTGATGGAAATCGTGTCGAAGCCGGATCTGCGCTCGGCGGACGAGGCGCGCGCCTATGTGACGAAGCTGCGCACGATCCTGCGCTATCTCGGCACCTGCGACGGCGACATGGACAAGGGCAACCTGCGCGCCGACGTGAACGTGTCGGTTCGTCGTCCCGGCGAGGATCTGGGCACGCGCTGCGAGATCAAGAACGTCAACTCGATCCGCTTCATCGGTCAGGCCATCGAGGTCGAGGCCCGCCGCCAGATCGCGATCATCGAGGACGGTGGCGTGATCGAGCAGGAGACGCGCCTCTACGATCCCGGCAAGGGCGAGACGCGCTCCATGCGCTCGAAGGAAGAAGCGCACGATTACCGCTACTTCCCCGATCCCGACCTGCTGCCGCTGGAATTCGACCAGGCCTATGTGGACGACCTCGCCCAGCATCTGCCGGAGCTGCCGGACGAGAAGAAGGCCCGCTTCATGGCCGATTACGGCCTCTCGGCCTATGACGCGAGCGTGCTGGTGGCCGAGCGTGCCTCCGCCGACTTCTTCGAGGAGGTGGCGAAGGGCCGCGACGGCAAGGCCGCCGCGAACTGGATCATCAACGAGCTGTTCGGCCGCCTCAACAAGGAAGGCAAGGACATCACGGAATCGCCTGTCTCCGCGAGCCAGCTCGGCGGCATCATCGAGCTCATCGGCGAGAACGTGATCTCCGGCAAGATCGCCAAGGACCTGTTCGAGATCGTCTTCACCGAAGGTGGCGACCCGCGCGACATCGTCGAGAAGCGCGGCATGAAGCAGGTGACAGATACGGGCGCCATCGAAAAGGCCGTGGACGAGATCATCGCCGCCAATCCCGACAAGGTGGAGCAGGCGAAGGCGAAGCCCACGCTGCTCGGCTGGTTCGTCGGCCAGGTGATGAAGCAGACCGGCGGCAAGGCCAACCCGCAGGCGGTCAACGAGATCCTGAAGGCGAAGCTCGGGATCGAGTGATCGTGAGCGAGGCGCAAACCCTTAGCCTGCGCACCGCGGAAGATCGCGATGCGCAGGATCTGTTCGGGCTTCTGACCCTCTGCTTTGCGGATTTTCCCGGCTGTTATGTCGATCCTCACGACGACCTGAAGGATCTGCTGAAGCCGGGCGCTGCGCGCAAGAACGACGGCCTTCTCTGGGTGACGGAAGATGAGAGCGGGCGTGTCTGCGCCTGCGCCTGCGTCGATTTCCCGGAAGCCGCAACCGCGGAACTGCATCGGCTTTACGTGCGCCCGGATCAACAGGGCAGGGGCCTCGGCTCATCGCTCGTGCGCGCCGTCGAGCGCCATGCCCGCGAGAAGGGCGCGACGCGCATGGTCCTCTGGTCCGACACGCGCTTTACCGACGCGCACCGACTCTACAGAAAGTTGGGCTACACGCAGACGGATCGGCTGCGCGATCTCGGAGATATTTCGAACTCGTCGGAATATTTTTTCGAGAAGACGCTTTAAGGCGTCCACTTTCAAGATCTCAAGCCTCCTTCGAGACGCCGCTGACGCGTCTCCTCAGGATGAGGACAGCGGGTAATTCCTACCGCATGTCCTTCACGGAATCTCATAGACGAAGAACTCGTTGTTGATCCCACGCAATGTCGTCTTCTGCAGATTGGGGCGGATGCCTTGCGTCTCGATGATCTCCTGCGCTTCCGGGTTCTCGACCACTGAGTCCGTCGCGTAGATCGAGTGCGACATCGCAAGGTTCTGCACGCGCGATGCGATGTTCACGGTCTGCCCGAAATAATCCTGCCGTTCGTTGAGCATCACAGCCAGGCACGGCCCTTCGTGAATGCCGATCTTGAGCAGAAGGTCTTCCTTTCCACGCTCCTTGTTGAGCATGCGCATGGCCTCGCGCATCCTGAGCGCCGCCGAGACCGCATGGTCCGGCGTCGGGAAGGTGGCCATCACCGCATCGCCGATGGTTTTCACCACGGCTCCGGCCTCTGACGCGACGATCTCGTTCAGCACGCGGAAATGCTCTCGCACCAGATCGTAGGCAACGAGGTCGCCCACGCGCTCGTAGAGTTCCGTGGAGCCCTTGAGGTCGGTGAACAGGAAGGTGAGGCTCGTGATTTTGAGACGCTGGTCGATGTCGAGCGTTTCCGTGCGGTAGATGTCGCGGAAGGTCTGGTTGGTCAGGAGGCGTTTGGCCGTCAGGAACGGCCGGCGGTGCTCCATCAGGCCGTGCAGCTTGTCATCGGCGATCCACACGGCGGGAAGCGTGCGCCGCTTGGTGTGATTTTCGAGCTGCAGGCGCAACGGTCCCGGGTGCATCTTCAGGGTGCTGTTCTCCGCATGGAGCTCATTGAGGATGAGAGACAGGTTCTGGCGCTCGCGCGTGGGTTCGCCCTGAACGCCGATGTACTGAGCGGCATGCGTGACCGGATCGAACACGATCACGAAATTCGCTGGAAGCTGCAGGGAGAGAATGACCCGTTCTCCGGGCGGCAGCTCGACGGCGTCGAGCACGATCTCATCGAGCAGCTGCTCGAAGTTATCCGGCAGATCGACGCCGGAACTCCAGAAGATCTGCCGCAGATATTCATGCATCGGCAGCTTGTCCGGCTCATGCGCGGCGATCTTGCGGATGCGCGGGCTGATGGTGAAGGTTACCTCGACCATCTCGTCCAGTGTCGGCTCGTAACCCGCCGCGCAGAGAGCGCAGCTGTATTCCTCCTGGTTCAAGGATTTGAGGCTTGTGCCTTCGTTCAGCACGCCTCCGCATCCCGGACACAGGACGTTCCAGGACATCTCGAAGAGGCCGATCCTGGCCGCGTGGAGGAAGGCCGCAATGCTCGCCTCCTCATCGAGGCCGTGCTTTGCCGCAAAGGCGAGAACATTGATGCGGTTGAGTTCGTGATCGGGCGCGTCACGGATCAGGCGCTCGATGTGGTCGACGATCGTGCGATCGGCAGATTGCTGCAATACCGCGAGAAGTTTCCGGTCTTCACTCATGGTCCGACCTCCTTCGAGGCGCAGTTCGGATAGAGTTCCAAGCATCGTTGGCCGCATATGGGGAGATATGCGTCCTGGATGCCGGTCCATACGCTTTCAGAATACTACGTTATGGGCTCAATGGCTTGCAGAATAGGGATTTGAGCCCTCATTCCGGCAATGGCGGAGCTACGCCACACCGAATTCCTCGGCATAGCGGTTCGCGACTCGCGTCTGCCACAGGCAGAGGAAGGGGGCCACGACCAGCTCGACGATCAGCCCGCCAACCATGAAGAGCGAGGGCAGGCCGGTCAGCGCGAGGCCGATGAGGCGTCCCAGGCCTCCGGTGACCACGAGGAGGGTCAACAGCCGGAAGCGGTTGGTGTGTTCCTCGATGCGGGGAAGGGTGCTCCAGAAGCACAGGCCGATGCCGAGGAGCAGGCCCGAGAGGAAGCGAAAGTGGCTTTCGGCCGAGATGCTGACGGCGTCGCCCGTCAGCGCCTGCCCGAAGAGCACGCCATAGAGGCCTGTGGCCACGGGAATGGTGGCAACGATGGCAACTGCCTGCTGCAGCAGCTTCCGCTCACGATTCATGCTGGGCATAAATCCCTCCTGCGCCCATTTCTGCCGCTTTCGTATCGGAACGCAATCCACTAGGTTCCCAGAGAACAGAAATATCGCACGGGGGATGCGCATGCCTGCACGTTTCGAGCTTCACGGAATGGCTCTGTCCGGACCGACCTACAGAGTGGCCCTGATGCTGGCCCTGGCGGGCGAGCCTTTCGACTACGTGCACGTGAACATGATGCAGGGCGAGCACAAGCAGCCCGCCTATCTGTCGAAGCAGCGCTACGGCCAAGTGCCTCTGCTGATCGACCGGAACAACGGTCGCCATCTCTGCCAGTCGGCGGCGATCCTGGAATATCTGTCGGATACACTCGGCAAGTTCGGCGGCGCGACGCTGGACGAGCGGTTCCAGGCGCGGGAGTGGATGTATTGGGATTTCGACCGGCTTGCCTCGAACGTCTACCGCGCCCGCGCCATCCGGCTCGGCATTCGTCCGGCGGCTCCTGAGGTGCTCGAGTTCAGCATGGCGGGAGGAAACGCTGCCCTGAAAGTGCTCGAAGAGCATCTTGCCGGTCGTGACTGGCTTGTCGGAGAGGGCGTGAGCATCGCCGATATCGACATCTACGGCGTCGTCGCGCTCGCCGAGGAGGGCGGCTTCGATCTCGGTGCCTATCCTCATGTTCTGGCCTGGATGAAGCGGATGGAGGCCTTGCCTCACTTTGCGTCGCGAACGGCTCTGCTGCCGATGGAATCGCGGGTGGCCGCATGAGCAGCCTGGACATCCGCGAGGCGAGGGCGGAAGACCTCGAAGCGATCATCCGCCTGCACGAGGAGGATGAGCTCGGCTCCCATGGGGACACGTGGACGCCCGAGACGAAACCCGCTTACGAAGCGGCTTTCGCCGCCATCGCGCGCAGCCCCGAGAACGTGCTGTTCGTGGCCGTCGATGGCGGTGAGGTCATCGGCACGTTCCAGCTGACCTTCATCCCCAATCTCACCGGACGCGGCGCTTTGCGCGTGAAGGTGGAAAGCGTGAAGGTGAAGGCTGCTCGCCGCTCCGGCGGCATCGGCGCGAAGATGATGGCCTTCGCCGAGGATTACGCCCGCACCCGCGGCGCGGCGATGCTGGAGCTGACGTCCAACAAGACCCGCAAGGCCGCGCATCGGTTCTACGAGCGACTGGGGTTTTCCCAGAGCCATGAGGGCTTCAAGAAGAAGTTTTGAGGCTTTGCTCCTTCGTCATCACAGGCCTTGTGCCTGTGATGACGAGCGGGGTTTGAGCACCCCCTTGGTAAAGGGAGCGCTCCAATAGGCTCAAGCCTTCGTGCCGCCCTTGAGGCGCGTGTTGCAGGCGCTCCAGTATTTCGGCCATTTCATGCCGGGCTCGATCTTCTTGGCGGCCTTGGCTTCCTTCCACTCGGCGCTGCACTTGGTCATGCGCTCGCGGGCCGCAAGCTGGGCGGCGGTCGGCTCCTTTTTCGGCTTCGTCTGGGCAACGGCCGGAGCGGCGAAAGCCAGGGCCAGGGTGGCGGCAAGTGCTGTGCCGAGAATGCGGTTCATCATGAATATCCCCATAGGCGCTTCGAATGGCGCTCAAGCTCATCTCATAATGAAACAATGAAACATGCAAGGTGCCCACGGCAGCCATGCGCTCTATCCACCGTAAACCTGCAGCTTTGAGGATGCGGGATCGGGCACAATACCCTACCTTCCCGGAAGATCAGCATCGTCACACAAGGAGAGGCCTGCCATGGCGGCGTCCGCCCAACAACCGATCGATCTCTATTACTGGCCGACCCCGAACGGGTGGAAGATCACCATCATGCTCGAGGAATGCGGTCTGCCCTATGCGATCCATCCGGTGAATATCGGCAAGGGCGACCAGTTCAAGCCTGAATTCCTGAGCATCTCGCCCAACAACAAGATGCCGGCCATCGTCGATCACGATGGTCCGGACGGGCAGCCGATCTCCGTCTTCGAGTCCGGCGCGATCCTGCAATATCTCGGCCGCAAGACAGGCCGGTTCTACAGCCAAGACGAGCGCGGGCGCGTCGAGGTCGATCAATGGCTGTTCTGGCAGATGGGCGGCTTCGGCCCCATGCTCGGCCAGACGCACCATTTTCGCATCTATGCGCCGGAGCAGGTGCCCTATGCCATCGAGCGCTACACCAACGAGACCAACCGGCTCTACGGCGTGCTCAACAAGCGCCTGGCTGACCGGGAGTTCGTGGCAGGCGAGTATTCCATCGCCGACATGGCCATCGCCCCCTGGGCCAAGCTCTGGGAGCGCCAGGGCCAGAACATCGAGGATTTCCCGCATGTGAAGCGCTGGCTTGCCGCCGTCCTGGAGCGTCCGGCTGTCCAGCGGGCTCTGGAGGTCGGGGCGGAGGATCGCGGTTCCAACGACATGAAGGACCCGGCCGTGCAGGCCATCCTGTTCGGGCAGAAGGCGCGCTAAATCAGAAACGTCATCCCGGGGCCGCGGAGCGGAACCCGGGATCGTATGACGAGTAACTCGCCATATCCTGACGACGATCCCGGATCGGCTTCGCCGTCCGGGATGACGCTACAGGAACCTTAATTCAGCTTCGACCAGGTCTGCGAGCGGCAGATGAGGCCACTGAGGACGCAGCCGGAGAGCTGCATGGCCTTGCCGGCGAAGGTCATCTTGCCCGTATAGGTCTTGCCGTCCTTGTAATTGTAGAGCTGGCCCGTGAAGCCGTCTCCGGAGGGCTGGATGTTGGAGATCATCTGGATGCCCACGAGGTCGCGGTTCTTCAGATTGGCGTCGGGGTTGTAGACGTCCTTGGCCTCGCCCTTCACGGAGACGATGGTGCCGCAATAGGCTTGGCCGCAGCGGGCGATCCGCACCCGGGTTTCTCCGGTCTCGCTGAGATAGGTTCCGCTCGGGTCCAGAGCCTGGGCGTGCGCCGCTCCGGTCAGCAGGAGAAGGCCAAGCGCGGCAAGGGATAGAGACTTCATGGTGATCCTCCGGGCCGGCCTTCCGGGAGGCCGGTCAGAGGAGGAGACTAGAGGACAGAATTCAGCTTTCCAATCCGTGCCGCTCTTTACGATAACCTTCGCAATCGCGAAAAGGCGCTTGAGGGGGAGGGGCCTCGCCGCTATAAGCGCCGGACTTTCCCGATTTTTCTCTTCAAACAAGGGTGACCTTCCATGGCCATCGAGCGTACTTTCTCCATCATCAAGCCCGACGCCACCGAGCGTAACCTGACCGGCGCCGTCAATGCCGTCATCGAGAAGGCCGGCCTGCGCATCGTCGCGCAGAAGCGCATCCTCATGAGCCGCCGCGAGGCCGAGACCTTCTACGCGGTCCACAAGGAGCGCCCCTTCTTCGGCGAGCTTGTGGACTTCATGATCTCCGCTCCGGTCGTCGTGCAGGTTCTGGAAGGCGAGAACGCCGTTCTCCGCTACCGCGAGATCATGGGCGCCACCAACCCGGAGAGCGCTGCCGAGGGCACCATCCGCAAGCTCTACGCCAAGTCCATCGGCGAGAACTCGGTCCACGGCTCCGACAGCCTCGACAACGCCAAGATCGAGATCGCCCAGTTCTTCTCGGGCAACGAGATCGTCGGCTAAGCCTTTTCAGGCTTTCCGGACGGAATGATCAGGCCGCCTTCAGGGCGGCCTTTTCTTTTTGAGGTGAGGGCCTCGCGCGCGTTTCCCTCCCCCTTGCGGGGAGGGGCAGGGGTGGGGGTGGTTTGACTGGGTGAGCGTATCGGGAGTCTGGCGCTGTAACGGCCTTCATGCTCGCTGGATCAAGCGCAGCGCTCCGACCTTGCGACCCCCACCCTCGATCCCTCCCCGCAAGGGGGAGGGAAGCATAAGCGGCCTTTTCTTTGCCTTTCCCATCCTTCATGATGCGCCCGCCATGAACCAAGCTCCTCGCATCGAACGCCGCGCTTCCGTCTGCCCGCACGATTGTCCGTCGGTCTGCTCCCTCGACGTGGAGGTCGTCGACGGAAAGAGCATCGGGCGCGTCCATGGGGCGAAAACCAATACCTACACGGCGGGCGTGATCTGCGCGAAGGTCGCGCGCTATGCGGAGCGCATCCACCATCCGGAGCGGCTGCTCTATCCGATGAAGCGCACCGGCCCGAAGGGGTCGGGTCAGTTCGAGCGGATCTCCTGGGACGAGGCCCTCGACATCGTCGCGAAAGCCTTCCTCAAGGCGGAGGAAGAGTTCGGTTCGGAATCCGTCTGGCCTTATTACTACGCGGGCACCATGGGCCTCGTGATGCGCGACGGCATCAACCGCCTGCGCCACGTGAAGAAATATTCCGGCCAGTATTCCACCATCTGCACCCCCATGGGCTGGACAGGCTATGTGGCCGGCACCGGCAAGCTCGCAGGGTCCGATCCGCGCGAGATGGCGGTGTCGGATTGCGTAGTGATCTGGGGCACGAACCCGGTTCACACGCAGGTCAACGTGATGACGCATGCCATGCGCGCCCGGAAGGAGCGCGGTGCCAAGATCGTCGCCGTCGACATCTACATGAACGCCACCATGAAGCAGGCCGACATGGCGCTGCTCGTGAAGCCGGGCACCGATGGGGCGCTCGCCTGCGCGGTAATGCATGTGCTGTTCCGCGACGGTTATGCGGACTGGGATTATCTCAACCGCTACACCGATCATCCGCGCGAGCTGGAAGCGCATTTGAAGACGCGCGATCCCGCCTGGGCTTCCGCCATCACCGGCCTGTCGGTGGAAGAGATCGAAGCCTTCGCGAAGCTCATCGGCACCACCAAGCGCAGCTTCTTCCGCCTCGGTTACGGTTTCGGCCGCCAGCGCAACGGCGCGGTGAACATGCATGCGGCGGCCTGCATTCCGGCGGTGACGGGTGCGTGGCAACACGAGGGCGGCGGCGCGTTCCATTCCAACAGCGGCATCTTCAAGTGGAACAAGGCACTCATCGAAGGGCATGACGCCATCGACCGTTCGATCCGCGTGCTCGATCAGTCGCAGATCGGGCGCGTGCTCACCGGCGATACGCAAGCTCTCTACAACGGTCCGCCGGTCAAGGCGTTGCTGATCCAGAACACCAATCCGGTCTCCGTCGCGCCGGAGCAGGAATTGGTGAAGCAGGGCTTTGCTCGCGAGGATCTGTTCGTGTGCGTGCACGAACAGTTCATGACCGAGACGGCGATGATGGCGGATGTCGTTCTGCCCGCGACCATGTTCATGGAGCACGACGATCTCTATTCCGGCGGCGGGCATCAGCATTTCCAGGTCGGCCCGAAGCTCATCGACGCGCCGGGCGAATGCTGGTCGAACCATGAGGTGACGCGCGCGCTCGCCAAGCGCATCGGCGCGGAACATCGCGCCTTCGACATGGAGCCGCGCGAGATCATCGACTGGACCCTTCGCAATTCCGGCTGGGGCAGCATCGAGGAACTCGAGGCTGCCGTGCACAAGGATGTGCAGCCGCCCTTCGAGGAAGCGCATTTCCTCAAAGGCTTCGGCTATCCGGATGGCAAGTTCCGCTTCAAGCCGGATTGGACTTCGGTGCCGTCCTACAACAACGGCCCGATGGGGCCCCATGCCAGCATGCCGGAATTCCCGGACCATTGGGGCGTCATCGAAGCCGCGACGGAGGAATATCCCTTCCGGCTCGCCACCAGCCCGGCGCGCAGCTTCCTGAATTCCTCCTTCACGGAAACGCCCGGCTCCGTCGCCAAGGAGGGCAGGCCGGAGGTGATGATCCATCCCTCCGACGCGCAGATTCAGGCCATTGCCGACGGCGATTGGGTGAAGCTGAGGAACCATCGCGGTGAAGTCTACCTGCGCGCCCGCCTGTTCGAGGGCGTGCGGCGCGGCGTGCTGATTGCGGAAGGCATCTGGCCCAACAAGGCGCATCCGCAAGGACGCGGCATCAACACTCTCACCGGCGGCGATCAGGTGGCGCCCTATGGCGGCGCGGCTTTCCACGACAATCGCGTGGCGCTGGAGAAGGTGAGCGGCGATCTCGCGGTGGAGACGCCCGTCGTGATGGTTCGTGAGAGGCTTGAGCCGGTTGTTGTCTAAGTCTTAATCCTGTTTTCGCGTAAGCCTTGATCGCTGACTTCCAACCCTATTCTTAAGCTCCGACGTGAACATTGTTCTTGGGGAGCTTTCCATGATCTCGACCTTCCGCGCGCTGCTCGCGGCTACGGCCCTGGCCGCCAGCGCGACGGCGGCCCTCGCTGCCGCCTCCAACACGCCCACCATGTACCAGCCCGACCCGGCCCTGAAGACCGCCAGCATGTCCGAGCTGCGGTCGCGGGTGAGCCAGGCCTGCGCCATCATCCAGGCCAAGCAGGAGAACGCCAGTGAGGCTTCCTTTTCCGGCAAATGCGGCTGCTATGCAGGCCGTACCATGCGCTCCCTGAGCGCCGACGAGGTGCAGGCCTATCGCGACACCGGCGTGTTCAACGACAGCGCCCGCGAGAAGGCCCTCGCGGCTCTCGACGCCTGCAAGCTCTCGCGTCCTCGGATGTAAGCTGAGACACCGTCATCCCGGACGGCGAAAGCCGATCCGGGATCGTCGCCAGGATAGGGCGCTATAATCGTCACGCGATCCCGGGTTCTGCTCCGCAGCCCCGGGATGACATGTTTCAGGTGGGCGAGCGCAACGCGCCTTCGCTGTTCCAGCTTTCCGAAAAGACCACGCGCCCGTTTTCGAGCCGCGCGCTGCCGTCGCTGATCATGCGGAGCGCTTGCGGATAGAGCGAATGCTCCTGCACGAGGATGCGGGCGGCGAGGCTCTCTTCCGTATCGCCGGGGATCACCGGCACCGCGGCCTGGGCGATGATGGGGCCTGCGTCGAGTTCCGGCACCACGAAATGCACCGTGCACCCGTGGATGAGCACGCCTTCTTCCAGCGCCCGCCGATGGGTGTGCACGCCGCGGAACAGGGGCAGCAGGGAAGGGTGAATGTTGATCATCCTGCCCGCCCAGCGCTCCACGAACCAATCCGTGAGCACGCGCATGAAACCGGCAAGGCAGATGAACTCGATGCCGTGCTCGGTGAGCACCGCATCCATCGCCTGCTCGAAATCCTCGCGGGTGGGATGATCCTTGTGATCGATGATCGCCGTCGCAATGCCTGCCTGCCGCGCGCGTTCGAGGCCGGCCGCATCGGGACGGTTCGAAAGAACGAGGGCGATCTCAGCCGGAAAGTCCGGCGCGGATGCGGCCTCGATCAACGAGACCATGTTGGACCCGCGCCCGGAAATCAGAACGGCAACGCGGCGTGGCATCAGAGTTTCAGGGAGCCTGCATACTGCACGGGCTCGCCGCCCGCATGTGCGATGGTTTCGCCGATGCGCACCGGGTTCTCTCCGGCTTGGCGCAGACGTTCGATCACCGCATCGGCCTTGTCGGCGGAGGCCACCACGATCATGCCGATGCCGCAGTTGAAGGTGCGCAGCATCTCCGCTTCCGCCACGCCGCCGGTTTTGGCGAGCCAGCCGAACACGGGCGGTGCGTCGATGGCATCGAGATCGAGCCGCACGCCGACGCCGTCGGGCAGCACGCGCGGAATGTTGTCGGGGAAGCCGCCGCCGGTGATGTGGCACAGGGCATTGATGCCGTCGCCGCCTTTCAACACCTGAAGCAGGGCCTTCACGTAAATGCGGGTCGGCTCGAGCAGGGCCTGGGCCAGCGTCTTGCCCGAGGCGAACGGGGCAGGCGCATCCCAGGCGAGGCCGGAATGCTCGACGATGCGGCGCACCAGCGAGAAGCCGTTGGAATGGACGCCGGAGGAGGGCAGGCCGATGAGCACGTCGCCCGCCTTCACGTCCTTCGGCAGCAGCGTGCCGCGTTCAGCCGCGCCCACGGCGAAGCCGGCGAGGTCGTAATCGCCCTTGGCGTAGAGGCCCGGCATCTCCGCCGTCTCGCCGCCGATGAGCGCGCAGCCCGCCTGGAGGCAGCCGTCGGCGATGCCCTTCACGATGTGGACGCCGACCTCGGGAGAGAGCTTTCCGGTGGCGAAGTAATCGAGGAAGAAGAGGGGCTCCGCGCCCTGCACGATGATGTCGTTCACGCACATGGCCACGAGGTCGATGCCGATCGTGTCGTGGATGCCGGTATCGATGGCGATCTTCACCTTGGTGCCCACGCCGTCATTAGCAGCCACCAGGATCGGGTCCTTGAAGCCCGCGGCCTTCAGGTCGAACAGGCCGCCGAAACCGCCGATCTCAGCGTCCGCTCCCGGGCGGCGCGTGGACCGCACCAGGGGTTTGATCTGGTCGACCATGGCATTGCCAGCATCGATGTCGACGCCCGCTTGGGCATAGGTCAGGCCGTTCGTCTGCTTCTCGGTCATGGGACACCCCGTGTTGGGGTGGGGAGTAAGACGAGAAGGGCGGGGAGGCAAGGAGGAATTGAGGCTGCAGGGGGATGATCCCCACGCCGTCAGCCCGGACGGGGCGCGGCATCAGTGCGGAAGCGCCCGAGGATGAGGCGCATGTTTCCCTCCCCCTTGCGGGGAGAGGAAGGGGTGGGGGTGGTTTGACTGGGTGAGTGCTCAAACCAGTGAAGCTGTGATCCCTCTCCTGGGTTGGAAGAGGTCGAGCCTGATCCGGACAGGGCGGTCCCTCACCCCTGCCCCTCTCCCACCCGGGAGAGGGGATATGCTATCGGGTCGTCGTGCGGTCTGGATGCCTGCTGCGCTGCTCCTCAGGATGAGGACAGAGGAAAAGACATCGTCATGGCCGGGACAAGCCCGACATGCCGCTACCGGAGGCATCTTATCCCCACCTCAGTCTCCAGACATTGAACTCCGCCTCCCGACCCGCCATCATCTTCCCACGATGACCATTCCGAACCTGATCACCATCGCCCGCCTCATCATGGTCCCCATCGTGATCGTCATGATCATGCAGCAGCGGTGGGCGGCGGCTTTCATTCTGTTCGTCGTGGCCGGGGTTTCGGATGGGGTCGACGGGTTTATTGCCCGGCACTTCGATATGAAAAGCGAATTCGGGGCCTATATCGATCCTATAGCGGACAAGGCGCTGCTGGTTTCGATCTACGTGGCGCTCGCCGTGGTCGGGGCGATCCCGAGCTGGCTGGCCATCGTGGTGGTGTCCCGGGACGCGATGATCGTGGCAGCGGTGCTCCTGTCCTGGGTCATGAGCCGCCCGGTCGAGATCAAGCCGATCCTGCTGAGCAAGCTCAATACGGCGGCCCAGATCGGCTTTGCGGCCTTTGCCCTCGCGGCCAACGCCTATGGGGTGGAGCTCGCGGGATTTGAGGATATCGCGATGCTGGCCGTTGCCACCTTGACCGTGGCTTCCGCCGGTGCCTATCTCGGAGGCTGGCTGCGGCACATGGCGGCCTGAAAAGACGGTTTTTGGAGTATGGAGCACCGATGACGATCCAACGGCAGATCGGATTCTGGATCGCAGCGCTGGTCGTGGCGGTGTTCCTGCTGTTCGCCCTGCGCGGCATCCTTCTGCCGTTCGTGGCGGGCTTCGCCCTGGCCTACCTGCTCGATCCCCTGGCGGACCGGATGCAGAAGATCGGTGTCGGGCGTCTCGGCGCCAGCCTGTTGATCCTGGTGCTCTTCGTCGTCATCTTCATCATCACGCTCATGATCCTGGTGCCGTTCGCGGCCCAGCAGGTCGGGGCCTTCGTCGAGCGCGTGCCGAGCTATGTGGCGAGGCTTCAGGAGCTGGCAAACGAGCAGCTGAGGCCTCTTCTCGACCGGCTCGGCGCCAACGGCGCCCTGCCGGAGATGCAGACCTCGGTCGGCAATCTCATCAGCCAGGGCATCGCCTGGATCGCCGCCTTCCTCCAGGGACTCTGGTCGGGCGGGCAGGCGTTGCTCAGCATCTTCTCCCTGCTGGTCGTCACCCCGGTCGTCGCCTTCTACATGCTCGTCGATTGGGACCGCATGGTGAGGACGGTGGATTCCTGGATGCCCCTCAGCCAGCGGGACACGATCCGCACCATCGCCCGTGACATCGACCGGGCCATCGCGGGCTTCGTGCGCGGGCAGGCCTTAGTCTGCATCATCCTCGGCACCTTCTATGCGGTGGCCCTCACGATGATCAGCCTGAACTTCGGTGCGCTCATCGGCATGACGGCGGGACTCCTGAGCTTCATTCCCTATGTCGGCTCGCTCACCGGCCTCATCCTTTCCATGGGCGTCGCCATCGTGCAGTTCTGGCCCGACTGGACCATGATCCTGGCGACCCTCGGCATCTTCGTGTTCGGGCAGTTCGTGGAAGGCAACATTCTCTCGCCCAAGCTGGTGGGCGATTCCGTGGGCCTGCATCCCGTCTGGCTCATGTTCGCGCTCGTCGCGTTCGGTGCGCTCTTCGGCTTCGTGGGCCTGCTGCTCGCCGTGCCGCTCGCCGCCGCCATCGGTGTGATCGCGCGCTTCGCGCTGGGCCAGTATCTGGCAAGCCCCCTCTATCGGGGAGCAGGACCCGTGATCCTCCACCCGAAGATCGAGGACAGGGCCGATCTCGATGCGTGATGCGCCCAAGCAGCTGGCCTTCGATCTGCCCCTCGATCCGCGCTTCGGGGCAGAGGACTTTCTCGTCAGCCCTTCCAACGAACAGGCCTATGGCCTCATCGAGGCCTGGCCGGAATGGCCGGATACGATCCTCCTTCTGGTCGGCCCGCGCGGCAGCGGCAAGAGCCATCTGGCCTCGATCTGGGCGACCAATGCCCACGCCTGGACAATCGATGCCCGCGAGATCAGCCAGGACAAGGTCCCGCACCTCGTCTCCAACGGTGCGCTCGCCATCGAGGACATGGACCGGGGCGAGCGGGACGAGGCGGCCCTGTTCCATCTGCTCAACCTGGCGCGGGAGAGGAAGGCCGCCCTTCTGATCACCAGCGAGATGCCGCCGGATCGCTGGGGCCTGAAGACGCCGGATCTGCTTTCGCGCCTGCGGCTTGCGCCGAGCGTCACCCTCGATGCGCCGGACGACGCCCTGCTCAAGGCGGTTCTAGTCAAGCTGTTCGTGGACAGGCAACTCGTGGTCGACACCTCCGTTGTCGATTATATCTCTCTTCGGATCGAACGGTCCCTGGCCAAGGCTTCGGAACTGGTGGCGCTTCTGGACAAGGAGGCGCTCAGCCGGGGGCGGCGGGTGTCCCGGGCGATTGCCGCGGAGATCCTTGGAGCCTCGCAGGAAACGGATGAAATTGAGTGAAGGCTGATCCCACCGCATTGTCGTCGAACCGTCGTGAAACTGTCACGAAGCCCAGAGCAAAACGGACGCCGAAGCAGGAAGCGGCGGAGATCGAAGTGCGTGACACGATGGCCTTGAGGGACATGGAGATCGTCAGCGAAGCTCCCTTTCCGAAAGCCCCGCCGGATATCGAGCTCGATGGCGCGGTGCTGCGCCAGTTCCCCCAACGCTTCATCAATCGCGAACTCTCCTGGCTGCAGTTCAACCGCCGGGTTCTGGAGGAAGCGAACAATCGCAACCATCCGCTGCTGGAGAAGCTGCGTTTTCTTTCCATTTCTGCGGAGAACCTCGACGAGTTCTTCATGGTCCGCGTCGCGGGCCTGCGCGGACATGTGCGTTCCGGGGTTGCCACCATCTCACAGGACGGGCTGACGCCCCAGGAGCAGTTGTCGAAGATTTCGGTCGAGGTGTCGAACCTCGCGTCCGACCAGCAGCGTCGCTGGGGCGAGCTTCGGGAGAAGCTGCAGGGGGAGGGCATCGTCCTCGTCGAAGGTGCGGGCCTCACCAAATCGGAGGCGTCCTGGCTCGAGGATTACTTCCTCAATCACATCTTTCCGGTGCTCACGCCGCTCGCCATCGATCCGGCGCACCCGTTTCCCTTCATCCCGAATCTCGGCTCCTCCATCGCCCTGAAGCTCGTGCGCCAGAGCGACGGCAAGGTGCTGAACGCGCTGATCCGCCTGCCGTCCCGCGGCGAGCGGTTCATCCGCCTGCCGGATTTCGCGGAAACGGGCTCGGCCCGCTTCATCGCGCTGGAGCAGATGATCGTGCTCTACACGAGCCGCCTGTTCCCGGGCTACGCGGTGCAGGGGCAGGGCGCGTTCCGCGTGATCCGCGATTCCGATATCGAAGTGGAGGAAGAGGCCGAGGATCTCGTGCGCCTGTTCGAGACCGCGCTCAAGCAGCGCCGGCGCGGCAGCGTGATCCGTCTCGAAGTCGAAGCCGCCATGCCGGACGACCTGCGTCTCTTCGTGGCCGAGGAGATGGAGGTTTCCGCCGACGAGGTCTTCGTCGTCGAGGGCATGATGGGCCTGCGCGATCTCTCGCAGCTCGTCGCGCTCGAACGTCCCGATCTCAAGTTCAAACCGTATAATCCGCGCTTCCCCGAGCGCATCCGCGAGCATAGCGGCGATTGCTTCGCCGCGATCCGCGAGAAGGACATCATCGTCCATCACCCGTACGAATCCTTCGACGCGGTGGTGCAGTTCCTGCGTCAGGCGGCGGGCGATCCCAACGTGGTGGCGATCAAGCAGACGCTCTATCGCACGTCCTCGGACTCGCCGATCGTCGCGGCGCTTGCAGAGGCTGCGGAGGCGGGCAAGTCCGTCACCGCTCTCGTGGAGCTGAAAGCACGCTTCGACGAGGAAGCGAACATCCGCTGGGCGCGCGATCTCGAACGCGCGGGCGCGCAGGTCGTGTTCGGTTTCATCGAGCTCAAGACCCACGCCAAGCTCTCCATGGTGGTGCGCCGCGAAGGCAGCCAGCTCATCACCTATTGCCATGTGGGCACGGGCAATTATCACCCCATCACGGCGCGCATCTACACCGACCTGTCCTATTTTACCGCCGACCCTGTGATCGGTCGCGACGTGTCGCGCATCTTCAATTTCGTGACGGGCTATGCGGAGCCGGCGGAGCTGGAGCGGATGGCGGTGTCGCCGCTCACCTTGAGAAAGCGCCTGCTCCAGCACATCGAGGAAGAGATCGCTCATGTGAAGGCCGGACGGCCCGGCGCAATCTGGGGCAAGTGCAACTCGCTCGTCGATCCCGGCATCATCGATGCGCTCTACGATGCCAGCGCCGCTGGCGTGCAGATCGACCTCATCGTGCGCGGCATCTGCTGCCTGAGGCCGGGCATCAAGGGGTTGTCCGAGAACATCCGCGTGAAGTCCATCGTCGGGCGCTTCCTGGAGCACACGCGCATCTATGCCTTCGGCAACGGGCAGGGCCTGCCCAATCCCAAGGCGCATGTTTACATCTCCTCCGCCGACCTGATGACGCGCAATCTCGACCGCCGCGTCGAGGCGCTCCTGCCCATCGTCAATCCCACGGTTCACCAGCAGGTTCTCGATCAGATCATGCTCGCTAACCTTCTCGACAACGAGCAGAGCTGGGCGGTTCTGCCCGACGGCACGAGCCAGCGCATGGCACCCGCCAAGGGCGATGAGCCGTTCAACGCACACAAGTATTTCATGACGAATCCCAGCCTCTCCGGTCGCGGAAAATCCCTCAAGACGTCCAGCCCGAAGGCTCTTGCGAAACGGGGGCAGCGCTGACATGTCGCCCATCAGCCAGGAAGCCCAGGGCAGGCTCAAGATCGGCCGCCCCGTCGCCATCATCGATATCGGCTCGAACTCCGTCCGCCTTGTGGCCTATGAGGGCCTGTCCCGGGCGGTGACTCCGATCTACAACGAGAAGGTTCTCTGCGGCCTCGGCCGCCACGTGGCGACCACGGGCCGTCTCGACGACGGAGCGGTGGACAGGGCGCTGCGCGCGCTCGCCCGCTTTCGGGTGCTGTGCGACACGATGCAGGTGTCCGAGGTGTTCGTGCTCGCCACCGCCGCGGCGCGCGATGCGTCCAACGGTCCTGCGTTCCTGGAAGCGGCGGAGAAAGCCTGCGGCCGCCCCATCAGCCTATTGTCCGGCGCCGAGGAAGCGCGCTTCTCCGCACTCGGCGTCGTCGCGGGTTTCCATAAGCCGGATGGCATCGTGGGCGACATGGGCGGCGGCAGCCTGGAGCTCGTCGACGTGGATGGTTCGTTCGTGGGGCAGGGCACCACCATGCCGCTCGGCGGCCTCGCCCTGCAGGACATGAGCGGCGGCTCGCTCAAGAAGGCGCAGAAGATCGTGCGCGCCGCCCTGGAACGCGCCCCGGAATATCTCGCGAACCTGCATGGCCGCACCTTTTACGCGGTCGGCGGCACGTGGCGCGCCCTTGCGCGCCTGCACCAAGCCGCGCGGGATTATCCCCTCCATGTGATGCACAGCTATATCTTCAATCCCGAGGATGGGCTCGACTTCCTGCGTCTCGTGGAAGGAGCGGACACGAAGACCCTCAAGGACATCGAGAGCGTCTCCGAGGCCCGCCGTCCGCTTCTGGTTTACGGCGCCATCCTGCTGGAAGAGATCATCCGTCTCGGCGAGCCGAAGGAGGTGGCCATCTCCGCGTTCGGCGTTCGCGAAGGCGTTCTGTTCGACAGGCTCGATCCGGACACGCAGAAGCGCGATCCGCTTCTCGCTGCAGCAAGCGACCTCAACCTCCTGCGCTCCCGCTCGCCGCGCCATGGCGAGGAGCTGTGCGAGTGGACGGAAGGCTTCATGAAAAGCCTCGGGGTCACGGAAACCGAGACCGAGACGCGCCTGCGCCGCGCCGCCTGCCTCTTGGCCGATATCGGCTGGCGCGCTCACCCGGATTATCGCGGCGAGCAGAGCCTCAACCTCATTGCCTACGGCGCTTTCGCGGGCCTCGATCATCCGGGCCGCGCCTATCTCGCGCTTTCCATCTTCTTCCGGCACGAGGGCCTCTCGCCCGACAAGGTGGGCTCTCGCATCAAGTCGCTGGCGGGGCCGCGCCATATGGAGCGCGCGCGCCTGCTCGCCGCGCTCATGCGTGTCGCCTATCCGGTGTCCGTATCGATGGAGGGCATTCTCCCACAGGCTCCCCTGCAGGCGCGCGGCAAGCAGGTCGTGCTGCAACTGCCGTCGCAGATGAAGGACCTCGCCAACGAACGCCTCGCAGGCCGCATGAAGGCGCTGGGCAAGCTCCTCAACATGGAGCCGGTGGTTGAGATAACAGGCTAGGCGGGTCTACCCGATCTCCCGCAGCCGCACCCGTCCGCGTTCCAGCACGAGACCGAGCTGGCCGTTCTTCAAGGCCAGCGCCTTCTCGCCGAACAGCGCGCGGCGCCAGCCGTGAAGGGACGGCACGTCCGCAGTGTCGCTGTCGGCGATGGCCTCCAGCTCCTCGACGGTAGCGACGATCTTCGGCGCCACGCCTTCCTGCTCGGCCACGGCCTTGAGCAGGACCTTCAGGAGGTCGACCACGGCGCCGGTATTGCCGCGCCCGCGGCTGCGCTCGGGCATGGGGATGCTCGCCGGGTCGCGGGACAGGCCACGCTCTACGGCCTCCAAGATGTCGCCGCCCGTGCGGGAGCGCTCGAACCCGTTGGGGATGGTGCGCAGGCGGCCGAGGGCTTCCACGGAGCGGGGAGCTGAGGTGGCGACGTCGATGAGCGCGTCGTCCTTGAGAATGCGGCCTCGGGGAACGTCGCGGCTCTGGGCCTCGCGCTCGCGCCAGGCGGCGACCTCCATCAGGACGGCGACCTCCTTCGGCTTGCGCAGGCGGCCGGCGAGGCGGCGCCAGGCATTGGCCGGATCGGCCTGATAAGTCTCGGGGGAGGTGAGGATGGACATTTCCTCGACCAGCCAGGTGAGGCGCCCGTTCTTCTCGAGCTGGCTCATCAGCGCCTCGTAGACCTTCACCAGATGGGTGACGTCCGACATGGCATAGATGAGCTGGGCATCGGTGAGGGGACGGCGCGACCAATCGGTGAAGCGGGAGGACTTGTCGACCTTCGCCTTGGCGAGGTCGTTCACCAGCTGCTCGTAGGACACCGAATCGCCGTAGCCGCACACCATGGCCGCGACCTGAGTGTCGAAGAGGGGCTCGGGGACGATGCCTCCGAGATTCCAGATGATCTCCAGATCCTGGCGGGCCGAGTGGAAAACCTTCACCACGCCCTTGTCGGACATGAGCGCCATGAAGGGCTCAAGGCTCATGCCCTCGGCCAGCGGGTCGATGAGATAGGCATCAGCAGGGTCGGGCCCCGCCATCTGGATCAGGCAGAGCTTGGGATAATAGGTGGTCTCGCGCAGAAACTCCGTGTCGACGGTGACGAACGGATGTTGGCTCAGGCGGGAGCAGGCGGCGGACAGCGCCTCGGTGGTCGTAATCAAATCCATGAAGACGTCTCATAACCTAAGCCTGCGGTTCAGGCGACTCCGTTTCAAAGGCCCGAGCCGATCAATCCCCTCAAATTCCATGGGTTTCTATAGGGCGGCAAGCTGAGCCATTGACAGGCTTATGTAATTATATAGCTTTTGTGGGCCGGTTCCTGTTTCAAACCGATGGTTTGCGGGGCCGGTTGAGCAACGATGCTACAGAGGGAACATCAACATGAGCATCTTTCCGAAGAACGGCCTTTTCCCGAAGCACGAGACCTTCCCCAAGGCCGAGGATTTCCCCCGGACTGAGGCTTTCCCGTTCCCGTAAGAATTCTCCCTGAACAGGCTGGGATCTCGCCTGCGGCCTAATCGTCGCCAGGAGGCGGAGGGGTGCCTCTGAGAGCAACAGCACTTCAGGCCCGTGATCTCGATTGACGGAAAGGTCGGCTGGAATGCCGGCCTTTCTATTTCCCCCTTGCCCTCATTCGCAGGGCCTTCATCCGCTCCCTGGCTTGGCGCTCCGCCCTCTTCATGAGCCAGTCGAGGATGTTGCGGTCCACCACGAGCCCGGTCTCCGCATCCTCCAGCCTTTCGATCCGGTCGACACGGAAGCCCCGATACCCGTCATCGGCCATGTCGATGCCACCGAGAAGCATCTTGCCGGGCCCCACCTTCAGCTCGCGCGCGATCACCCAGCGCCGGGTCGGATTTCCGGCTTGGTCCACATAGTCGATCTCAAGCGCACCATCGAAGGGATAGACATGCCAATTCCCCTCGATCCGCTCCTCCTGAGGAGCGTTCGAGCCGTGCTTGAGCAGGGATGTTGCATGGTTTTGGATCATAGGGATGATATGGGAATTCACCCTTTGTTCCACAAGGGAGAAATGCTTATAAAATAAGGGTTTGAGGGCGAAAATCGGGGTGCCGGGGAGGGGCTGGGGCCTCGCCTCATGCGGCGGCTGAATTCGTGGTCGTTATCAGATCTGAGCGCGTGTTCCCTCCCCCTTGCGGGGAGGGGTTAGGGGTGGGGGTCGGACAGTCGGAGTGCAGCCAGCATCCAGACCGCACGACAGCCCTACGGCACATCCCCTCTCCCGGGTGGGAGAGGGGCAGGGGTGAGAGGTGTGGCCTTTCCGGACAAGGCAGTCCCTCACCCGGAGCTGCGCTCCGACCTCTCCCACCCGGGAGAGGTCTTCCCGTGTCTCGCTGGTTCAGCCGCTCACCCAGTCAAACCACCCCAACCCCTCCCTGCAAGGGAGAGGGGAACACGCGCCTCGTCCTCTGATGATCTAGGCTCTGGCTGAGATGGATGCAATGTTCTTGCTTTGTTCTTGACTTTTGTCCTGCCTTGTGGTTAAGGTTGGCGGGTCTGGTTCTCGCGAGGGACGTGCCCGAGGCGTCGGTTGCGGAGACTGGATACGGTTCTGGTCGGCTGCGGGTCTCGCACCCCGCATGCCCCAGGGGCCTGAGCGGGGAGGAAGGGGCGCTGAGCTTGTTCGGGCAGGCTGCGTCCACGCTCCCCCAGCCTTGCCGGTGCTGGAGTAAACTCCAGGGCCGCGCGTCGAGCACGCGCCGTAAAGCGTCTCTGAGGGTTCGTCCCTGATGGCGCCGGAGAGCCAAGGCCGGACCCACAAAAGCCGTGCGCGGGACGCCTTGAGCTTCCCTGGTCCGGGCGGATCTCCCGCCCCGAATACCTTTCGCGCGCTCCGCCGGGGCCTGCGAAGCCGAATGCGTCCCGCGCTTCCCTCGTCCTTACGGACAAAGCCAGGACAAGCCTGAAGCCACCCGCCCGAAACCGGCGGGGTCGCCCGAACATGGCCTCCATTCGTGGTTCGTCCTTGACTTCCCCGGTCTCCCATGGATGTTGCGCGTAACACCGAACCAGCAGGCTTTTTCCATGTCCGCCTCCATGCATCGTTACCGTTCCCATACCTGCGGCGCGCTCCGCGAATCCGATGTCGGCCAGGTGGCCCGCCTGTCCGGCTGGTGCCACCGCATCCGCGACCACGGCGGCGTGCTGTTCATCGACCTGCGCGACCATTACGGCATGACGCAGTGCGTGATCGATCCCGATTCCCCCGCCTTCAAGCTGGCCGAGACGGCCCGCTCCGAGTGGGTGGTCCGCGTGGACGGCAAGGTGCGCAAGCGCCCGGCAGGCACCGAGAACGCCGAGCTGCCGACCGGCATGATCGAGGTCTACATCACCGACATGGAAGTGCTGGGCCCGGCGGACGAGCTGCCGATGCCGGTCTTCGGCGACCAGGAATACCCGGAAGAGACCCGCCTCAAGTACCGCTATCTCGACCTTCGCCGCGAGAAGCTGCACAACAACATCATGAAGCGCGGCGCCATCGTCGACTCGCTCCGCACCCGCATGAAGACAAGTGGCTTCTTCGAATTCACGACGCCGATCCTGACGGCCTCGTCGCCTGAAGGCGCGCGCGACTTCCTCGTGCCCTCGCGCATTCATCCCGGCAAGTTCTACGCGCTGCCGCAGGCTCCGCAGCAGTTCAAGCAGCTGATCATGATGTCCGGCTTCGACCGGTACTTCCAGATCGCGCCCTGCTTCCGCGACGAGGACCCGCGCGCCGACCGCCTGCCGGGCGAGTTCTACCAGCTCGACGTGGAAATGAGCTTCGTCACGCAGGAAGACATCTTCCAGACCATGGAGCCGGTGATCCGCGACACCTTCAAGGAATTCGCCGACGGCAAGCCGGTGACGGACGTGTTCCCGCGCATCCCGTATTTCGAGTCGATGCTGAAATACGGCTCCGACAAGCCAGACCTGCGCAACCCGCTCATCATCGCCGACGTGTCGGAAGTGTTCGAGCGTGAGGACGTGACCTTCAATGCGTTCAAGAACGTGGTGAAGGGCGGCGGCGTCGTGCGCGCCATTCCGGCGACAGGCGCTGCCTCGCAGCCGCGCTCCTTCTTCGACAAGCTCAACGACTGGGCGCGCTCGGAAGGCGCTCCCGGCCTCGGCTACATCGTGTATGAGGAAGAGGGCGGCCAGATCGTCGCCAAGGGCCCGATCGCCAAGTTCATCCCGGAAGCCGCTCAGGCCGTCATCCGCGAGAAGGCGGGCATCAAGGCAGGCGACGCGGTGTTCTTCTCGGCGGGCAACGAGGACAAGGCCGCCTCGCTCGCGGGCAAGGCGCGCGTGCGCATCGGCGACGAGCTGGGCTTGGGCAACAAGGACCAGTTCGCGTTCTGCTGGATCGTCGACTTCCCGCAATACGAGTGGAACGAGGACGAGAAGAAGATCGACTTCTCCCACAACCCGTTCTCCATGGGCAACATGGACCACGACGAGTTCATGGCCCTCGACCCGTCGGATAAGGACAAGATCCTCAAGATGACGGCGTTCCAGTACGACATGGTCTGCAACGGCTACGAGATGGCCTCCGGCTCGATCCGTAACCACCGTCCCGACCGCATGGTGAAGGCCTTCGAGATCGCCGGCTACGGCGAGCAGGAAGTCATGGACCGCTTCGGCGGGATGTACCGCGCGTTCCAGTACGGCGCTCCGCCCCACGGCGGCATGGCCGCCGGCGTGGACCGCATCGTGATGCTGCTCTGCGGCGCGCAGAACCTGCGCGAGATCACGCTCTTCCCCATGAACCAGAAGGCGGAAGACCTGCTGCTCGGCGCGCCCTCCGAGGCGACGCCCAAGCAGCTGCGTGAGCTGCACATCCGCACGAACTTGCCGGAGAAATAAGCCGGCATTTGATGATCCTTGTTCGGCAGCGCCCAGGCGCTGCCGAACTGTTTTAGGCCCTGGGCCAAGGCCTCATGTTCGCTTCGCCACCGGAGAAGAACATTGACGGCGGAGGACAGGGCGCTCACAAGATCCATAGAAACAAAAACGGTTGGGTAAGGAGCGTTGGAGATGGGAGAGAACATCTCGCAGGATCTGAAATCGGGGGCGATGTTCTACCATCAGTACCCGCGTCCCGGTAAGCTCGAGATCCAGCCCACCAAGCCCCTCGGCAACCAGCGCGACTTGGCGCTTGCCTATTCCCCCGGCGTGGCCGCCCCCTGCGAGGCCATCGTGGACGATCCGGATCAGGCCGCCAACCTGACCTCCCGCCAGAACCTCGTGGCCGTCATCTCCAACGGCACTGCCGTGCTCGGCCTCGGCGATATCGGCCCGCTCGCCTCCAAGCCCGTGATGGAAGGCAAGGCGGTCCTGTTCAAGAAGTTCTCCGGCATCGACGTGTTCGATATCGAGGTGGCGGAGAAGAACGTGGACAAGCTCGTCGAGGTGATCGCGGCGCTCGAGCCCACCTTCGGCGGCATCAACCTCGAGGACATCAAGGCTCCCGAATGCTTCGAGGTGGAGGAGCAGTTGAAGGCCCGCATGGGCATTCCCGTCTTCCACGACGACCAGCATGGCACCGCCATCATCGTGGGCGCCGCCGTCACCAACGCGCTTGAGCTTGCCGGAAAGCGCATCGAGGACGTGAAGATCGTCACGTCGGGTGCAGGCGCTGCTGCGCTCGCTTGTCTCAACCTGCTCGTGTCGCTCGGGGCCAAGCGCGAGAACATCTGGGTCACGGACATCGAAGGCGTCGTTCATGACGGCCGCAACGAGCTCATGGATCGCTGGAAGTCGGTCTACGCGCAGAAGACCGATGCGCGCACGCTCAGCGATGTGATCACCGATGCGGATGTGTTCCTCGGTCTCTCGGCGGGCGGCATCCTGAAGCCGGCATTGCTCGCCAAGATGGCGCCGCGCCCGCTGATCATGGCGCTTGCCAATCCCTATCCCGAGATCATGCCGGAGGAGGCTGAGGCCGCGCGTCCCGACGCGATGATCTGCACGGGCCGTTCCGATTACCCGAACCAGGTCAACAACGTTCTCTGCTTTCCCTACATCTTCCGTGGCGCGCTCGATGTGGGCGCAACCACCATCAACGAGGAGATGAAGGCCGCCGCCGTGAAGGCGATCGCGGGTCTTGCGCGGGAAGCCCCGTCCGAAGTCGTGGCGCGCGCCTATGGCGGCGAGGCACACCCCTTCGGGCGCAAGTCGCTGATCCCCAGCCCGTTCGATCCGCGCCTGATCCTGCGCATCGCGCCGGCGGTGGCGAAGGCCGCCATGGATTCCGGTGTCGCCAAGCGCCCGCTGGAGGATCTGGAGGCCTATACCGAGTCACTCGGCCGCTTCGTGTTCCGTTCAGGCTTCATCATGAAGCCGCTCTTCTCGCAGGCTAAAGCCAATCCGAAGCGCGTGATCTATGCCGAGGGCGAGGACGAGCGCGTGCTGCGCGCGGTGCAGGTGATCGTCGAAGAGCGCCTTGCAAAGCCCATCCTGATCGGCCGCCCGAACGTGGTGGAGGCGCGCATCAAGCGCTTCGGCCTCTCCATGGAAATCGGCAGGCATTTCGATCTGGTGAACCCGGAGGACGATCCGCGCTATCGCGACTATGTCGCGACCTACGTTGAAGCGGCAGGCCGCAAGGGCATCACGCCGGATGCGGCGAAGACGCTCGTTCGCACCAACAACACAGTCATCGGCGCGCTGGCGGTGAGGCGAGGGGATGCGGATGCGCTGATCTGCGGCCTCGAGGGACGTTTCCAGTCCCGCGTGAAGCACATCAAGGACATCATCGGCCTCGCTCCCGGCGTGCACGAGATGGCGGCGCTCTCGCTCGTCATCACGTCGAAGGGCGCGTACTTCCTGGCCGATACCCATGTGCAGTTCGATCCGAACGCGGAAGAGATCGCCGACATGACGATTGCCTGCGCGAGCCATGTGCGCCGCTTCGGCATGGAGCCGAAGATCGCGCTGCTCTCTCACTCGGATTTCGGCGCATCCGACAGCCGCTCCGCGCTGAAGATGCGCGAGGCCCTGGCCTGCATCAACGAGCGCGCGCCCGATCTCGAAGTTGACGGCGAGATGCAGGCGGATTCCGCCCTGTCCCAGATGATCCGCGATCGGGTGAATCCCACCTCGCGCCTCAAGGACGAGGCGAACATCCTGATCATGCCGAACCTGGATGCGGCCAACATCGCCTTCCAGTTCACGAAGATGCTGGCGGATGCTCTCCCCGTCGGCCCGATCCTCATCGGCCCGGCAAAGCCCGCCCACATCCTCACGCCGTCGGTGACGGCGCGCGGCATCGTCAACCTGACCGCCATCGCCGTCGTGGAGGCGCAGGCCGTGGAGCAGGATCAGCCGATGCTGATTTGATTGAGCATCAAAGTTTGCTGTTCACATATGGCCGGGAAAGTCCCGGCCATATTTTTGCCGATCATCCTGCCTCGGACGCCTGCCGAGGAGGGCTCCTCAGGATGAGGCGGGGGCTCTGATATGGAGCCCGGATGGCTCACTCAGCCGTGGCGGTGATGTTGAGTTTCTCCAGCATCGCCTTCGGGTCGGATGCGAGCATCGCATCCATCACACCGAAGCCCGAGGGGTTCTTCGGCTGAGCATTGATGGTGAGCTTGCCGGGATTCTCGATGAAGCGGGAGATGGCCTTGCCGAGAGTCCTGGATTGTTCAGAATTGCCGATCATGCCCGACAGAACGAGCGGTGTGGCGCCCGCATACAGCTTCTGCAGAGAGTCCGGCGTCGTGCCCGCGTCCTTCGCGGCACTCTCCAGATAGCGTTCCACCAAGCCCTTGTTCTCGACGACGATGTTGGCGGCTTTCGCCTTGGCTCCGATCATCGCTGCGGAGGCCGTCGCCTCATCGGCGCTGAAAAGGTCCGGACTGACATTGCCGATGATCCCTGTCAGGCGCACGCTTCCCATGTCTTTTCCGTCCATCGAGAACTCCTTGATGGCGATCTCGTTGGTGGCCTCGTTCCAGGTAGCGGCGGCTACGAAGGAGCCGTCGATCGATTTGTAGCCGAGGGCCTGAAGCTGCTGGGCCAGCTCGTCGGTGCTGTTGTCCGGCAGGGTCGTGGAGAGATTGCGCTGCTCGAAACGGATGTTCGTCGGAATGCCGTTCACCGGCTTGTCAGCCGTGAGCTCCATGAGCCCTATGGCGACGCGCATGAGTTCGTCTGGCTTGTCATCGGAGGCGGGCGCCTCGATGTCCATATCCGTGATGCGAAGCGTTCCCAGGGTCGGGATGAGGCTCCTCACGTCGGCGCTGTCGAGATCCTTCAGCGGCTTGTCGCCGAGCGCCTTCAGGCCGTTCAGGGTTGGAGTGACGGAAAACCCTTTGAGGCTGATGGCGCCGATCTTCAAACGGGAATCCGCATCGGCGAACTCGATCCCTTCCACCCGCGCTTCGGCTGCCTCTGAGCCGGTCGCGCCGGTATAGGCTATGCGGGCGATGGAGCCGGATTCCTTGTTGTCCTGTCCATTGCCTTTGAGGGTGATGCCCGTCGCTTCGACGAAGCCTGCATCGAAGGCGCCGAGGATGTCCGCCGCGCTCAGCAGCAGGCGGGTGTCCTCCTCGGGCGAGGTCTGCTCCTTCTCGGAAAGCTCCTTGATGAGAGCAATGGTGCCGTTCCAGGAATCCTTCGTTGGGCGAGCCATGATATCCCTGCCGCCAATGCGGGCGATCTGGGCGTTGAACCCCTCCGCGCTGTCGGTCACATCGATCTTCTCGATAGAGAACTCGCCATGCAGCTTGCTGAGAGGGGCCGAAGTATCCTTCGTTTCGTAGAGACGTGCGAAGGCGGGCAGATCGAGATCGCGGATGCTGGTCCGGCCATAGCTCATGAGGGTCGGGCCCTTCCCACCCGTCTCCTCGATAGCCGTCGTCTCGATCGCGAGCGAGCCGACCTTGCCGAGCACGATGTCGGACAGAGTGCCATTGCGGTAGAAGATCGTCTGTGTCTCGTTGCCGAGTTTGTGAACGACCTTGAGTTCAGGAACGCTGACCTGCCTGGCGTTGATTCGGGCGAGGCGCTCCGCGAAAGGCTCGGAGCTGGAGGAGAGCAGGCTTTCGATTTCGCTGCGGGCGAGAGACACGCCGGTGAAGTCGATACGCTTCGCTTCATAGGAGAAAGGCCCCCAGGTGAACCGCACGTTCTCGACGCTGAACGTATCGGCTGCCTGGGCGAAGGCTGAGCTCCAGAGGGATGTCCTGACGGCTCCGACGGAAATCTGCTGCGCGCCGGTGTCGACCACGAGATCGCGGAGGATCGCGGGTTCGAATTGCATCGCGGCCGTACCCGCCACGAGGGCAAGGGCGCAGACGCTTGAGCGGTGAAGGAGCTTCATTCTATCCCTACGAGAAACCGAAGGCCTGAAGCCTTCTGAAAGACCTCAGGCCGAAAAATCCTGTGAGAAGGCTAGAGCGGGGGGCAGGGTTTCACAAGGAGAACGAGGTGCCGCAGCCGCAGGAAGCTGTGGCGTGAGGGTTCTCGATCTTGAAGGATTGACCAATCAGGTCGTCGACAAAATCGATCACGGAACCGTCCATGTATTGAACCGAGACCTCATCGACCACGACGGTCGCCCCGTCCTTCTCGATGAGGAGGTCGTCGTCCTGCCGGGTCCTGTCCACGTCGAAAGCGTATTGGAACCCGGAACAGCCGCCTCCGTTGACGCTGATTCTCAGCATCGACCCTTGCGGCTCTGTGGCCATGATCTCATTGATGCGGCGGGCGGCTCGTTCTGTGAGGGAAATTCCAGGCATGGTGCTTCCGGTCCTTGAAGGACATAAATCTTGGACAAGCTCTTAAGAGCAAGGTAAGTGCGCCCTGACAAGGCTTCAACCCGGGGAAGACAGTGCGGCCCTTTGGCGAGAGATGGCGAGCTCCCTATGCCTGCGATCCATGGGCGAGCCGTGGACGGCTTTACCCGACGGCGGTCTCTCCGACCCGGAGCGATTTTCAGCGTGACCGCGACCGGATCATCCATTCTTCGGCCTTCCGGCGGCTCAAGCACAAGACCCAGGTATTCGTCTATCACGAGGGCGACCACTTCCGCACTCGGCTCACCCATACCATCGAGGTGAGCCAGATCGCCCGCGCCTTGGCCCGATCCCTCGGCCTGGACGAGGATCTGGCGGAAGCCTTGGCGCTCTCCCATGACCTTGGCCACACGCCTTTCGGCCATACGGGCGAGGACACGCTCGAGGAGTGCATGTCGGCCTTCGGCGGTTTCGACCATAATGCCCAGGCCTTGCGCGTCGTGACCCGTCTGGAGCGCCGCTACCCCGATTATGATGGGCTGAACCTGACCTGGGAAACCCTGGAAGGACTGGTCAAGCATAACGGCCCGCTGCTCGAGGCAGACGGCAAGCCGACCCTGCGCTATGCCGAGCGAGGCGTACCGCTCGCCATCCTGGAATACAACGCCATCCAGGATCTTGAACTTGCCACCTACGCCAGCGGAGAAGCCCAGGCCGCCGCCATTGCCGACGACATCGCTTATGACGCTCACGACATCGACGATGGCCTGAGGGCAGGGTTGTTCAAGATCGACGATCTGCGCGAGGTGCCGCTGCTAGCTGAGATCCTCGCCGAGATCGACGGCCGCTGGCCGAGCCTCGACCTCTCCCGGCGCATCCACGAGCTTACCCGCCGGGTCATCACCCGTTTCGTGGAGGATGTGGTGGCCGAAGGCGACCGGCGAATTGCGGCGCTCAAGCCTCGGACGGCAGAGGATATCCGCAGGGCACATGAAACGATGGTCTGCTTCTCCAAGGATATGCGGGACGCCGACGCTGCCATCAAGCGATTCCTCTACGCCCACATGTATCGCCATCCGGAGGTGATGCGGGTCCGGGCGCAGGCCGATGCCATTCTGCGCGATCTCTTCCGCCGCTTCAAAGCCGAGCCGGAGCTGATGCCGGACGAATGGCAGGCGGACCTGCCGAGGGATGACGAGCCGCGCCTTGCCCGCCGGGTGGCTGATTACATTGCAGGCATGACGGACCGTTATGCGATGCTCGAGCACCGACGTTTGTTTGACGTAACGCCGGACTTGCGTTAGGCGCGGCTAAGCCTTTTGAAAATTTACCCGCAGACCTTGTCCTGAAGGGCCGCGAAACGGCGCCTCGAAGGAGGTTCCAGAGGATGCTGGAGACGCTCTCGCGCTTCGAGACGGCCTGAAGGCCTCCTCAGGATGAGGGCTTGCGAAGCGGTTTCTGTCGACTGGCTGCCAGTCGCCCATTGAGATGAAGTGCCATGAACATTTTCGCGTTGTTTGAGAAGCGGGTTGCCGATGCACTTGGCCGTCTGGCCAACGAAGGCAAGATTCCATCCGGGCTGGACGTGAGCCGCGTCGTGGTGGAGCCGCCGCGCGACCCGTCCCATGGGGATCTGGCGACCAATGCCGCCATGGTGCTCGCCAAGGAGGCGCGCATGAACCCGCGCGCGCTCGCCGAGCTGCTCGTGGCGGACCTCCAGGACGACCCGCGCGTCACCAAGGTGGAAATTGCCGGGCCCGGCTTCATCAACATCCGCCTTGCTCCCCAGGTGATGCACGAGGTGCTGCGCGCAGCCGTGGTGGATGCGGAAGGCTTCGGTCGAAGCGGGCAGGGCGCGGGCCAGCCCGTCAATGTGGAATACGTTTCCGCCAACCCGACCGGCCCGATGCATGTGGGCCATTGCCGTGGCGCCGTGTTCGGCGACGCGCTTGCCGGCCTTCTCGATTTCGCTGGCTACAAGGTGACCCGCGAGTACTACATCAACGACGCCGGTGCGCAGGTCGATGTGCTCGCCCGCTCCGCCTACCTTCGCTACAAGGAGGCTCTCGGCCAAGACATCGGCGGGATCCCGGAGGGTCTTTATCCAGGCGATTACCTCAAGCCCGTCGGCGAGAAGCTCGCGCAGGAGCATGGCGAGAGCCTGCTCGACAAGCCGGAAGCCGATTGGCTGCCGCTGGTGCGCGAGACCGCCATCAACGCCATGATGGACATGATCCGCGCCGATCTCGCGGTGCTCAACATTCATCACGACGTGTTCTTCTCCGAGCGCTCCCTCCAGCTCGGCGCTGAGGATCAGGTGAAGAAACTCATCGAGGACATGCGTGCCCGCGACCTCGTCTATATGGGGCGCCTACCTCCGCCTAAGGGCCAGAAGGACGAGGATTGGGAGGACCGCGAGCAGCTTCTGTTCCGCGCCACCGCCTTCGGCGATGAGGTGGACCGTCCGCTGCTGAAATCGGATGGCTCCTACACCTATTTCGCGTCCGATATCGCCTATCACCGCTCAAAGTTCGAGCGCGGCTTCGCCTCCATGATCGATGTGTGGGGTGCGGACCATGGCGGGTACGTGAAACGCATGCAGGCGGCGACGAAAGCCGTCACCGACAGCAAGGGCGATCTGGACGTGAAACTCTGCCAGCTGGTCAAGCTTCTGCGCGGCGGCGAGCCGGTGAAGATGTCCAAGCGCTCCGGCGACTTCGTGACCCTGCGCGACGTGGTCGACGAGGTGGGCCGCGACGCGACCCGCTTCATGATGATTTTCCGCAAGAACGACGCGACGCTCGATTTCGACCTCGCGAAGGTCGTCGAGCAGTCGAAGGACAACCCGGTCTTCTACGTGCAATACGCCCATGCCCGGAGCGCCTCGATCTTCCGTCAGGCGGCCGATGCCTTCCCGAGCGAGGATTTTTCTGCTGCCCAGCTCGCAAAAGCGGACCTTTCGATTCTCACGGACGAGGCTGAGACGGAGCTCATCCACCGGATCGCCCAGTTCCCGCGCATGGTGGAGGCGGCTGCAGAGGCTCATGAGCCGCACAGGGTCGCTTTTTACCTCTATGACCTCGCCAGCACCTTCCATAGTTTATGGAATAAGGGCAAAGACTTGCCGCAATTACGCTTTGTTAATCTAACTGATAAAGATTCAACAAAAGCGAGGCTCGCTCTGGTGCATGCCCTGAAGGGCGTGCTGGCATCTGGCCTCGCAATCCTGGGCGTCACGGCACCCGATGAAATGCGCTAACGTTTTCCCAAGCGGATCAACCGTTTAAGGGCTAGGTTTGCGCTGGATGCTGTCACGTCGTGCCGGCGGAGCGTTGGGCTCCTGTCGCGTAACTGGAGGACCGGCGCATGAGCGAATCAGTGAAGCCCCGTTTTGCCGTCGACCTGAACGAGATCGAGCGGCAGCTTGCCCAGGCGGGCTCGTCTCAGGTCCAGCCCGCCGCCGCAACGCGCGGCGATCCCTTGGCCGAATTGGCCCGGATTGTGGGACAGGACGACCCTTTTCAGGCCATTTTGGCCAATGACGGCTCGGCGCGCCCGCGTCAGCAGCCCTCTGCTATCGACGATCTTTTCGCGACCCGCGACACTGTGACGCCCGCCTCCCGCCCGGCTTCGGCGCAGGCACGTCACGAGGGCTTCGAGGTACCCGATCTTGACCTGGGCGCTTACGCCCAGCCTGCGGCAGCTCCTCGCAGCAATACTCAGGCCTATGGCTATCAGCAGCCGGCGCAGCCCCAGCAGACGTCCTACAATCAGGATGCTTATGCGCGGCAGGATGGTTATGCCGACGAATATTACGATGACGGATCGGACAATTATGCGGAGGCTGGTTACGGGCAGCCTGAGCGCCTTGATTATCCAGCCGTCCAGAAACCCAAGTCCCGAAAGGGTCTGATTGCTGTCGGCGCCGTCCTGGGCGCTATCGTGATCGGAGGCGGTGGCACTTATCTCTTCTCGGGCTCGTCAGGCGCTTCCGGCAACGGCGAACCGGTCCTCGTCCAGGCCACGGCCGAGCCTGTCAAGGTTCAGCCGCAGAATCCGGGTGGGGTCGAAATCCCGAACCAGAACAAGCAGATCTACGAGCGCTCCCAGAACACCGATACCAAGGTGGTGAACCGCGAGGAGCAGCCTGTGGACGTGGCTCAGGCTGTGCGCTCGAATGGCGGCTCTGCCGTAGCCGATGCTACCGGGGCTACCGTTCCCGGCGCCGCTTCTGGGGCTCGGAACGCTCCCAACAGCCTGAATCTCGGCGAGCCGCGCAAGGTCCGTACCGTCACGATCCGTCCTGACGGCTCCGTGGTCGGTGCTCCTGAAGCCGCGAATGCTCACCATGCAGCAGCTTCTCCGGTCCCCGCCATGACCCTGCCAGCAGCAGCTCAGGCGGCTTCTGCCCAACCGAAGCCTGCCCCGGCTACTCCCGTTGCTGTCGCTGCTACGCCGGCTCCGAAGCCTGCACAGGCTGCTCCTGTTGAAGCGCCTGCTGCTCCTGCGCAGCAGCGCGTCGCCTCGGCCCAGCCTGTTCCGGTGGCTGCTCCTGCTGCCGAGACCGCGACCGTGACCGGCGGCTATGCCGTCCAGCTCGGTCTTGCGAACTCGGAGACCGCTGCGGAAACGGCCTTTACGGGCTATCAGCGCAAGTATCCGGATCTCGAGGGCATGCCGTCGCTGATCCGCAAGGCCGAGGTGAACGGCAACACGATCTATCGCGTCCGCGTCGGACCCATGTCGCGGGAAGAGGCTTCGTCCCTCTGCTCCAAGCTGCAGGGTCAGGGCGGCCAGTGCTTCGTGGCCAAGAACTGACCCCTCGGGAATTAAGGCTGGCCTGAACAATCCGGCCAGCTTGACCGACAAGACTTCTTGACCCTTGTAACTAAGGGACGTAAGGCGCGGGCATGAAAACCCGCGCCTTTATTGCTGGCTGTTCCGGCCATGAGCTGACCCCCGACGAGGTTGCCTTCTTCAAAGAGGCGGATCCGTGGGGATTCATCCTGTTCCGCCGCAATGTGGACAGCCCAGAGCAGGTGAGGGCGCTGTGCGCCTCCCTGCGTGAGGCGGTAGGGCGAGAGGATGCTCCCATCCTGATCGACCAGGAAGGCGGCCGGGTGCAGCGCATGGGGCCTCCCCACTGGCCGAAATACCCGTCCGGGTCGACCTATGGGGCCCTTCATGCCAACGACCCGCTCGTCCAGCGGGAACTGGCCCGCCTGGGCGCCCGCCTGATCGCCCATGACCTGCGCTCCGTCGGCGTTACCGTGGATTGCCTGCCGGTGCTGGACGTGCCCTCACCGGGCGCGCACGACGTCATCGGAGACCGGGCCTATGGCAGGACGCCGGAAAAGGTGGCAGTCCTAGGTCGTGCTGCTGCCGAGGGCCTCATGGCGGGCGGCGTTCTGCCGGTGGTGAAGCATATTCCAGGCCATGGAAGGGCTGGGGCTGACAGTCATCTGGCGCTTCCCGTGGTCGAGGCTTCCCGCGAGGAGCTGGAGCGCCACGATTTCGCGCCTTTCCGCATGATGACCGACATGCCCCTCGCCATGACGGCGCATGTGGTCTACACGGCCATCGATCCGGACCGGCCCGCGACGACCTCTCCCACGGTTATCCGTGACATCATCCGGGGTCACATCGGCTATGACGGGCTTCTCATGACGGACGATCTGTCCATGAAGGCCCTGTCGGGCTCCTTCCGGGAAAAGACCGAGGCCGCCTTTGCGGCAGGCTGCGACATGGCCTTGCATTGCAACGGCCACATGGAAGAGATGGCGGAAGTGGCCGAAGCGTCCCCCATCCTGGAAGGCGAGGCTCTGCGTCGGGCCCAGGCCGCGCTCGCCCGGATCCGGCACGAGCCGGAGCCTCTCGATCCTGTGGATGCGCGTGCAAGACTCGACGCTGCGCTTGCGATGATCGCCTGAGCGCTCCAAGGTCGGAACCCTTCAGTTGAGTATCGTCCATGGCTAAGCCCCTACCATTCGAGGATGTCGAGCCCACCGTCGAACGCGGTGAGGGCGAGCCTGCGCTCCTCGTCGACGTAGACGGGTTTGAAGGGCCGCTCGACCTGCTGCTGGAACTGGCCCGCCGCCAGAAAGTGGACCTGCACCGCATCTCCATCCTGGCGCTTGCGGAGCAGTACATTGCCTTCATCGAGGCCGCGCGGCGGATGCGCCTGGAGTTGGCGGCCGATTATCTCGTGATGGCGGCTTGGCTTGCCTATCTCAAGTCCCGCCTGCTGCTGCCCGAGCCGCCGAAGGGGGAGGAGCCGAGCGCCGAGGAACTGGCAACCGCTCTTGCCTTGCGCCTGCGCCGCCTCGAGGCGATCCGCGAGGTCGCCAAGAAGCTCGGCGAGCGTTCTCTGTTGGGGCGCGACGTGTTCGCCCGCGGAGCCCCCGAGCCCGTGGTCATCAATCGCGACGCCCGCTACGAGGCGAGCCTCTACGACCTCCTCAAGGCCTATGCCCAGCAACGGCAGGTGCAGTTCAACAGCAAGGTTTCCCTTCACAAGCGGACGGTCTGGTCGCTCATCGACGCCCGTGAGGCCCTGGAGCGCCTCGTGGGTCATCTGAGCGACTGGGTGACGCTCGATACATATCTGGTGGAATACATGGTCGAGCCTGCCATGCGTCCGACCGTCCTGGCTTCGGCCCTGTCCGCGACTCTGGAAATGGTCAGGGAGGGCAAGCTCTCGGTGAGGCAGGATGAAGCCTTCGCTCCGGTCTGGGTCAAGCCTGTCGCCGACCCGGCCGAGACAGGAGCCCAATCATGATGGATGAAACTGAAGTCCAAGAGGCCGAGGCTCCCGAGGAGACCTTGGCTGAAAGCCATGTGCCCGACCACGGCGAAGCGATGCGGATTGCCGAGGCGCTTCTGTTCGCCTCCGCCGAGCCGTTAGGAACCGAGGAACTGGCCGGACGCCTGCCGGAAGGCGCGAACATTGAGCAGATTCTCGAAGACCTACAGGAGCTTTATGCGCCGCGTGGCGTGAATCTCGTTCGCGTGGCGGGCAAATGGGCCTTCCGCACGGCGAGCGATCTCTCCTTCGTCCTTGCCCGCGATGTGGTGGAGCAGCGTAAGCTCTCCCGCGCCGCCATGGAGACCCTGTCGATCATCGCCTATCACCAGCCGGTGACTCGCGCGGAAATTGAGGAAATCCGAGGCGTCGCCACGTCCAAGGGCACTCTCGACCTGCTCATGGAGACCGGCTGGATCCGCCTTCGCGGACGCCGCAAGGTGCCGGGGCGGCCCGTCACCTACGGCACGACCCCGGGCTTCCTGGATCATTTCGGCCTGGACGCCATCGAGGACCTGCCAGGTCTCGAGGAGCTGAAAGGCGCAGGCTTCATCGAAGGACGGGTGCCCTCCGACATGTCCGTACCGGTGCCTTCCGACGCGGAGGCGCTGCGGGAGGACGAGGACCCGCTCGATCAGGACGACCTATTCCAGGAGCCTCTCGACATGCACAAGACCGAGATGGGCGAGACCGGCGAGGAATGAGCGACAGACCCGCCGTTCCCGCGCGCGACCGGTTCAGGCTGCCCCGTTGGGGCCAGCGTGGGACGGCGGGCGCGTCGATTCCGGCTCAGCTCTCCTTCGACCATATCGTCCAGACCTACAGCTCAACCGAGGCTCTGAAAGGGGTGTCGCTCACCATCGAGCCTGGCGAACTCGTCTGCCTTCTCGGCCATTCGGGCTGCGGCAAGACCACGCTCCTTCGGATCGCGGCAGGCGTGGAGGCGCCCACCTCCGGCCGCGTACTGATGGATGGCTTCGAGGTGAGCGGGGCCAAGAGATTCGTTGAGCCTGAGCGGCGGGGCATCGGCCTGATGTTTCAGGATTATGCGCTGTTCCCGCACATGACGATCCTGCAAAACGTGAAATTCGGCCTGAAGGATCTCTCGGCTTCCGAGGCCGACATTGCCGCCCGCCGGGCGCTGTCCCGCGTGGGGCTCGAGCACTATGCCAACGAATTTCCCCATACGCTGTCCGGCGGCGAGCAGCAGCGGGTGGCGCTGGCGCGCTCCATCGCACCACGGCCCGGTGTGCTGCTCATGGACGAGCCATTCTCCAACCTCGACAGGCGCATGCGCGATGCGATCCGTGACGAGACCGTTGCAATCTTGAGGGAAACGGGGGCTACGACCGTTGTGGTCACCCATGACCCGGAGGAGGCCATGCGGATCGCGGATCGCATCGTGCTGATGCAATCCGGCACCATCGTCCAGCAGGGATCGGCGGAGGAGATTTATCGCCGGCCGGTCAATCTCTTCGCCGCGCGCTTCTTCTGCGATTTCAACGAGATCGAGGGCAACGTCCGCAAGGGGCAGGTGAGTTGCCCGGTGGGCGTATTCCCCGCGCCGGGTCTCGAAGACGGTCCCGCCATCGTCTGCGTGCGCCCTCAAGGCGTGAGGCTGAAGCCTCCGGGCTTCTGTCTGCCGGGACGTGTGGTGTCACGTCGCTTTCTCGGAGAGGTCGATTTGGTGCATATCGATGTTCCAGGTCTCGACCGGCCGCTCCAGGCCCGCGTTCACGATCCCGTTGACGTGAGAGAGGGACAGGATGTGGGCATCGAGGTTGAACCAAAGGATGTCCTTGTTTTCGCCGCGGCCGACGCATAGGTTGACCGCGAGTTCTTATTCCAAAGCCGCGCCTTGTTGAGGCGCAGGAGGATTGCCATGGGTGGCGCTAGTATTTGGCACTGGATCGTTGTGGGTTTGATCGTTGTACTGCTGTTCGGACGCGGCAAGATCTCCGACATGATGGGCGATGTCGCGAAGGGCATCAAAGCCTTCAAGAAGGGCATGGCCGACGACGATACGGCAAAGCCGGTGCAGCCTTCTGAGCCGGTTCGCACGATCGACCATCAGGCTGGCGCGACAGGCGCTCAGACGAATGCGGCGACGACGGATCACAAGGTCGGTTGAGTTCTTAGGTAGCGGCCACTTTCGTGGCTGCGGTGAGTAAAGGCAGGGTCGGGGCCACGCCATGTTGGACATGAGCTGGGGTGAGGTCATGGTGATCGGCGCCGTCGCGTTGATCGTGATTGGCCCGAAGGATCTGCCGCGCGCCCTGCGGACGGTTGGACAGGTCACAGGCAAGCTGCGCCGCATGGCGGCAGAGTTCCAGGGCCAGTTCAACGAGGCCATTCGCGAGGCCGAGCTTGACGACGTCAAGAAGCAGCTTCAGGGCGTGAACGACAGCGTCTCCAGTCTCAACAGCACGAGCTTCAACCCGATCCAGACGATCCGGGACGAGTTGAAGACCTCCATTGAGAAGCCGGTGTCCGAGGCGTCTGAACCTCCGGTGCCGCAGCCGACCGGCGACGCCTCGATCCAGGCTATCGTGGAAGGGCGCGCCCCTGCGCCGGCCGACCCACTGACCGAGCCGATGATCGACCTGCCGCCTCCGCCCATGGATGACCCGGCCGAAGCCATTGCCGAATCCCTGCGCCGTGAGGCAGAGATCGAATCCCAGAAAAAAGCCGCTGCTGCGGAAGCTCTAGAGAAACCGGACGCGAAAGCCTGATGACCACCGTTCCCGTCGAAGAGGATGAGGTCGAGTCATCGCGCGCACCTCTGATCGAGCACCTGACCGAGCTTCGCTCGCGCCTCATCAAGGCGATGATCGCGTTCGTCCTCATGTTCTTCATCTGCTTTGCGGGCGCGAAGTACATCTACAACGCGCTCGTGTGGCCCTATGTGCTGGCGGTCGGCTCCCCCGAGAAGGCGCATCTCGTCTATACGCACGGCCTTGAGTACCTGTTCACACAGATTCAGGTAGCGGCCTTCGGTGCGGGATTCCTGGCTTTTCCGGTCATCGCCGCCCAGATCTACAAATTCGTGGCGCCGGGCCTCTACAAGAACGAGCGGCGGGCCTTCCTGCCTTATCTGGTTGCGACGCCCATCCTCTTCGCCGTCGGTGCGGCCTGCGTATACTTCATCGCCATGCCGCTGCTCATGCGCTTCTCGGTCGGCATGCAGCAATTGGCGACGGACAGCGCGCCGTCCATCGAGTTTCTCCCGAAGGTCAGTGAGTATCTCTCGCTGATCATGACCCTGATCTTCGCCTTCGGCATCTGTTTCCAGCTGCCGGTGATCCTGACCCTTCTGGCTCGCGCCGGGATCATCGATTCGCAGTTCCTGAAGGACAAGCGGCGCTATGCCATCGTGATCGTTTTCGTGATCGCGGCGGTTCTCACGCCTCCGGATGTGATCAGCCAGTTCGCCCTTGCGGTCCCTACCTTGCTTCTTTACGAGGCGTCCATCTTCTCCGTCCGCATGGTGGAGAGGAAGCGCGCGGAAGCCGAGGCCGCGCGCGCGGCGGAAGAGTAGGGATTTCAAACCTCTCCGTAAGGCCGCTATCCTTGGCGTGAACAAAGGAGCGGTCTGTGCTAAGGCCAGGGCGCTTCATTCCAGCTGATCCGAGTCCAGTCCCATGCACGACATCCGTTCCATCCGCGAAAACCCCGCGGCCTTCGACAAGGGCCTCCTGAACCGGGGCATGGAGCCCCTGTCCGGGAAGCTGATCGCACTCGACGATGCCCGCAAGAGCGCGATTTCCGCCCTGCAGGCCGCCACCGAGCGACGCAACGCCATGTCCAAGGAGATCGGGCAGGCCAAGGCGAAGAAGGACGAGGCCCGCGCGCAGGAGCTCATGGCCGAGGTCGCCCGTATCAAGGAATCGATGCCGGCACTGGAAGAGGCCGAGCGCTTCGCGGAAAAGTCCCTGTTCGATGCCTTGGCCGCGATCCCGAACATTCCCAAGGACGATGTCCCGGTCGGAACAGACGAGACCGGCAACGTGGAGCGCCATCGCATCGGCACGCCTGCCACGATCAACAGCGCCAAGCAGCATTTTGAGATCGGCGAGGCCCTGGGCCTCATGGATTTCGAAACCGCCGCCAAGCTGTCCGGTTCGCGCTTCGTGGTTCTGAAAGGCCAGCTCGCCCGTCTGGAGCGTGCGCTCGGCCAGTTCATGATCGAGCTGCACACAAACGAGCATGGCTACACGGAAGTGAACCCGCCGCTGCTCGTGCGTGACGACACCATGTTTGGAACGGCGCAGCTGCCGAAGTTCGAGGACGATCAGTTCTGGGCCTTCCCCGGCAACTCTCTCGAACAGGCTGTCTCTGCTGCTCTCGACGGCCAGCCGCGCTCGACCGTGGAGAAGATGATCAAGGACAGCCGCTACGGCATGATTCCCACGGCGGAAGTCACACTCACCAATCTCGTGCGTGAGCAGATCCTCTCGGAGGAGGAGCTGCCCCTGCGCTTCACCGCGCTCACTCCGAGCTTCCGCGCCGAGGCAGGCTCCGCCGGTCGCGACACGCGCGGCATGATCCGCCAGCATCAGTTCGTGAAATGCGAACTCGTCTCGATCACGACGCCGGACACCTCCGCCGACGAGCATGAGCGCATGCTCACCTGCGCGGAGAACGTGCTGAAGAAACTGGAGCTACCGTTCCGCACCATGACGCTCTGCACGGGTGACATGGGCTTCTCCTCGACCAAGACCTACGACATCGAAGTGTGGCTTCCGGGGCAGGGCGCGTATCGCGAAATTTCGAGCTGCTCGGTCTGCTCGGATTTCCAGGCGCGCCGCATGAATGCCCGCTACCGCTCGGCCTCCGAGAAGTCCCCGCGCTTCGTGCATACGCTCAACGGTTCGGGCCTCGCTGTCGGACGTACGCTTGTAGCGGTTCTGGAGAATTACCAGAACGAGGACGGCAGCGTTTCTGTCCCGGCGGTTCTCCAGCCCTATATGGGCGGTCTCACTCGCATCGAACGTCAGGGCTGACATGCGTATTCTCTGCACCAACGACGACGGCATTCATGCTCCGGGGTTGAAGACCCTGGAGGCCATTGCCCGCCAGCTTTCCGACGACGTGTGGGTAGTCGCGCCCGAGACGGATCAGAGCGGCGTCGCACATTCGCTTTCGCTCAACGATCCCTTGCGCCTGCGCGAGATCTCCGATCGGCACTTCGCCGTGAAGGGCACGCCGACGGATTGCGTCATCATGGGCGTGCGCGAACTGATGCGTGAGCACAAGCCCGACCTCGTGCTCTCCGGCGTCAATCGCGGGCAGAACGCGGCGGAGGATGTGACATATTCCGGCACCGTCGCTGGCGCCATCGAAGGCACGCTTCTCGGCATTCCGTCCATCGCGCTGTCGCAAGCCTACAGCGCGGGAAATCGCAATGCGCTGAGATGGCATTGCGCCGAACGTCACGGCCCCAATGTCATCCGTAAGATTCTCGATGCGGGGATCGACAAGGGCATCCTCGTCAACATAAACTTTCCTGATTGCGAACCGGAAGACGTGCAGGGCACATCCGTGGTGAACCAGGGGCAGCGTACGCAGGAGTTGTTGCGTCTCGACGCGCGTTTCGATGGACGCGGCAATCCCTATTATTGGATTGCCTTCGAGCGCGGGCCCTTCACGCCCGGCAACGGCACCGATCTATGGGCGCTCGCCAACCGGCGCATTTCGGTCACCCCGCTTCGCATCGACATGACTGACGAGCCGACGCTCACGCGCTACGCGCAAGCCTTCGATTAAGGCAGGTGCGATGAGACAAGAGCCTGTCTACTCAGAAGCGGGAGGACGCAACGAGCAGGAGGCCATCGACGTCGCATCGTTTCTTCTGTCTCTGCTCGCCAAGGGAATCCGCAACACGGAGCTGCTGCGAGCCATGGAGCTCGTGCCGCGTGATGTGTTCGCGCCGCGCCGCTTCCGCGATCTCGCCCGCAGGGATATCGCTCTGCCGCTTCCCTGCGGACAGACCATGACCGCGCCCGGTACCGTGGCATTGATGCTGCTCGCGCTTGGGGTCGAGCCGGGCCAGCGCGTTCTGGAGATCGGTACGGGCACCGGCTATGTGACGGCTCTCCTGACGCATCTCGGCGCGGAGGTGACGACGGTCGAGCGCTTCAACACCCTTGCCGAAAGCGCCGCCCAGCATCTCAAGATCGTCGAGGCGAACAAGGTGAAGCTGGAAGTTGGCGATGGCCTTGCCGCTCGGGTGCGTGATCGGTTCGACCGTGTTCTTCTCAATGGGACATGGCCCGATATTCCCTCGACGCTGACGTCGCTGCTCGGTCCTAGCGGACGCCTCGTAGGAGCCTTGCCGCAGGAGGATGGGCCGCGTCTCGTTCAGATCGATCGCGCGCCGGACGGCGAGCATAGCCGGATCCTGGGGGCTCCCTTGCGCATTACCCGGCTCGCCACCGGCATTGCGGCGACACTCTGATCGAATCCAAAAAATTTCGCGACACGGTTACGACATTTTTCTTGGCGTCAACCGTTGCTTAACCTGAACAGCGTTTTAATAGCCCAATCGAGTTGCGTGCGGTTGGGGTATTTGAGTTATGCGTATGCGTGTTGTTTCAGGGCATTGGGTCGCGGTGTCGCGGATTGCTCTGGTGAGTTTGATCGGTTCTGCGGCAGCCGCCTGCAGCGGCGACAGCACGCGGTTCGCGGAGAACCCCTTCGCCAATCCTTTCGCCAATAGCGAACGCGTTGCGCCTGGGACGCCCACGGCTTCCCAACCCGCTCCATCCTATGCTGCGGCTCCGACCCCGTCCGTTCACGCGCAAGCACTTCCCCCGGTGCAGGCTCAGCCCCTGTCCCAACCCGCGCGCATGGCATCGGCTCCCATCTCCGCTCCGTCCCAGCAGCCGCGCCCCATCGCTGCGGCTCCCGCTCCCGCTCAGCCTAAGGTTCGCTTCGTCGACCAGACCAAGGTGGCAACCGGTGAGCAGCCCGTTCCGTCCTTGACGCCCAGCCGCGTCCGCCCTGGCATGACGGCTCCGATGCAGGCCCAGGCTCCCGCCCCGGTTCAGCCCAAGCCCGCTCCGGTGCAGCAGGTCGCGTCCGCCGTCAACGAGCCCCTCGTGACCCCGGCCCGGCCCGTCGAGCCTCAGAAGGTTGCAGCCATTGAGCCGCAGCCGATGAAGCCCGCTCAGGTTGCGCCGCAGGCCGTTCCTGCCGCGCCGGCTCCCGCGCCCGTTTCTCAGCCCGAAGCGAAGGCACCGGTGGCCGAGCCCGAGCAGACAGCAAGCCTGTCCGCCGGTAATTTCCGCTGGCCTGCCCGCGGCCGCGTCATCGCCGGTTTCGGCGCGAATGGCGGCAACGAAGGCATCAACATCGCCGTTCCGGAAGGCACGCCCGTGAAGGCCGCCGAGGCCGGTACGGTGACTTACGCGGGCAGCGAGGTGAAGGGCTACGGTAATCTCGTGCTCATCCGCCACGATAACGGGTTCGTCTCGGCCTACGCCCATAACGGTTCGCTCAACGTGAAGCGCGGCGAGCAGGTGAAGCGCGGCCAGGTGATCGCCACCTCCGGCCAGACCGGCAACGTGACCTCGCCGCAGCTCCACTTCGAGATCCGCAAGGGCGCGACCCCGGTCGATCCGATGAAGCATCTCGCGGACTAAATTTCGCGGCAAAAGTTTGGATTGGCGTTCGAGACCCGAAGCCGATCAAGGCGAGGGGACGGTGGAGCTCAGCCACCGTCCTTTTGTCGTTATGAAAATGTCAGATCGCACCAATCTCATCTTGAGGAGGCGCGTCAGCGCCGTCTCGAAGGAGGGTTCAGAGTGCACTGAAGCCCTCCTTCGAAACGCAGACTTATGTCTGCTCCTCAGGATGAGGTTGGGTGTTTCCAGATTGGCTTTAAATCGCCTTGCCCAGCCGACCCGCCAGATCCTGAATGAACTGCCAGGCTGTGCGTCCCGAACGCGCCCCTCGCGTGGTGGCCCATTCGAGGGCCTCGGCGCGGATGGTGTCGCGGTCGGCTTCAAGGCCGAGATGGTCCACATATCCGAAGATCATGTCGAGATACTCGTCCTGACTGCACTTGTGGAAGCCGAGCCACAGACCGAAGCGGTCGGAGAGGGACACCTTCTCCTCGATGGCTTCGCCCGGATTGATCGCGGTGGAGCGCTCGTTCTCCATCATGTCGCGGGGCAGCAGGTGGCGGCGGTTGGACGTGGCATAGAAGATCACGTTGTCCGGCCGCCCTTCGATGCCGCCCTCCAGCACCGCCTTCAGGGACTTGTATGAGGTATCGTCCGCATCGAACGAAAGATCGTCGCAGAAGACGATGAAGCGGTGAGGGTCCGCGCGCAGCAGGCCCATGAGGTCGGGCAGGGTCTCGATATCCTCGCGGTGGATCTCGATGAGCTTGAGGGGGCGGGCGTCCTTGGCCTTCGTGGCGTTGATCTCCGCATGGACTGCCTTCACCAGGGAGGACTTGCCCATGCCCCGGGCGCCCCAGAGCAGGGCATTGTTGGCTGGAAGGCCCCTGGCGAAGCGCCCCGTATTCTCGGCAAGCTGGTCACGGACCCGGTCGATTCCCCGGAGTAAGGTCATCTCGACCCGGTTCACCTTCGGGACGGGAGCGAGGCGTCGCCCCGCCGCATGCCAGACGAAGGCGTCCGCCGCCGCAAAATCGGCCTGAGGTGAACCCGCAGGTGCCAGACGCTCCAGGGCGTCGGCGATGCGCTTCAGGAGGGCCATGGATTCGGGGGAGGTGAGGTCGGCGGGCATGGGGATCCGGCTTCAAGAAACGGTGAGAAGGCCGTGCTTAGCGCAAAAACCGCCCTCCGGTCCATGGAAGAGCCGCAATTGCACCTGCAGGAGCCTTGGGAAAGGCTTCTAACTTCATTGATTTCGCGGAGTCGATGGGTATAGTCCGCCCACTTCTAATCCCGTATGGCGCGGGTAGGCCCTCAAGGATGCCTGCCTCGCGCCTTTATCCATGGAGAGCCGCTTGTTCATTTCACCTGCTTTCGCACAAGGGGCCCCCGCTGCCGGGGGCGGAATGGATGCCATCATCCAGTTCGTCCCGTTCATCCTGATCTTCGTGATCATGTGGTTCCTCATCATCCGTCCGCAGCAGCGCCGGGTGAAGGCCCACCAGGAGATGATCAAGAACGTGCGCCGCGGCGATACGGTCGTCACCTCCGGCGGCATCATCGGCAAGGTCTCCAAGGTTCTTGAAGATTCGGCCGATATCGAGGTCGAAATCGCCGACAACGTGAAGGTGAAGGTGGCTCGCACCATGATCGCCGAGGTCCGCTCCAAGAGCGAGCCGGTGAAGGCGTAAAATCATGACCGGCCCTCGGGCACGAGCCCTTGAGGGCCGGTTCGCCGCACCGCATGTGCGGCAAAGCGTTTGAGAAAGGTTGAGCGGACGATGCTGCGCTTCTCGAAGTCGAAGATCATCACTACCCTGGCGGTCATCTTCATCGGCCTGCTGTTGGCAGTTCCGAGCATGATGTCCCGCGAGCAGCGCGAGGCATATCTGAATGCGGTTCCAAGCTGGGTGCCGTCCTGGCTCGTGCCTTCACGCGCCATCGTGCTCGGCCTCGACCTGCAGGGCGGCTCTCACGTCCTCCTCCAGGTGGACGAGGCGGATCTCGTGCGCGGTCAGATTACCCTTCTGCGCGATGACGTCCGCCGTATCCTGCGCGACACCCGCGTCGCCTCGCAGAACGGCATCCAGACGATTCAACGCGGCGTTCAGATCCGCGTGCCGAACGCCGCCGACCGCGAGCGCCTGATGCCGCGCCTGCGCGAGCTGGCGCAGCCGATCAACAACGCCGTTCTCGGCCAGACCGGCAATGCCAACATCGCCATCAACGAGACGCCCGACGGCGCGATTGCTCTGACGTTGACCGATGCGGGCATCAACGAGCGCGTCCGCCGCGCGGTCGACCAGTCCATCGAAGTCATCCGCCGCCGTATCGACGCCACCGGCACTGTGGAGCCGAGCATCCAGCGTCAGGGCGCGGATCGCGTTCTCGTCCAGGTGCCCGGTCTTCAGGATCCGCAGCAGTTGAAAGCGCTGCTCGGCGAGACCGGCAACCTTGAATTCCGCCTGCTCGCCCAGGGCGGCGCCACCGATGTGGACATGCTTCCCATGCGCGATGCGGGTGGCCAGCGTGTTCCCGTGGAACGGCGCGTGATCGCCGAAGGCGGGGACCTGACGGACGCTCAGGCCGCGTTCGATACGCAGACCAATCAGCCCATCGTCAATTTCCGCTTCAACATCCGCGGCGCGCAGCGCTTCGGCCAGGCGACGACGGAGAACCTGGGGCGGCAGCTCGCTATCGTTCTCGATAACGAGGTGATCTCCGCGCCCACGATCCAGTCGCCCATCACCGGCGGATCGGGCCAGATTTCGGGCAGCTTCACGGTCGAGCAGGTGAACAACCTCGCCGTGCTGCTGCGCTCCGGCGCACTGCCCGCCAAGCTCACCATCGTGGAAGAGCGCACCGTGGGCCCCGGCCTCGGACGCGACTCCATCGAGGCCGGAAAGATGGCGACTTACGTCGCCGGCATCTTCGTCATCATCTTCATGTTCGCCACCTACGGCGTGTTCGGCCTCATCGCCAACATCGCGCTGATCGTGCACGTGGGCCTGATCTTCGGCCTCATGTCGGTGCTCGAAGCCACGCTGACGCTTCCGGGTATCGCCGGCATCGTGCTCACCATCGGCACGGCCGTGGACTCGAACGTGCTGATCTACGAGCGCATCCGCGAGGAGGTGAGGGCAGGCCGCTCTATCGTCTCCGGCATCCAGGCCGGTTTCGACCGGGCCTTCGCCACCATCGTGGACTCCAACAGCACCATGGCGATTGCCGCCGTGATCCTGTTCTTCCTCGGCTCCGGTCCCGTGCGCGGCTTCGCGGTCGTGTTCATTCTCGGCATCCTCACGACGGTTCTGACCGCCGTTACCCTGACGCGCATGATGATTGCGCTCTGGTACCAGTGGATGCGTCCCAAAGTCCTTCCGTTCTAAGGAGTGAGTATCGTGCGCCTCATTCGCCTCTGGCCCGAAAACTCCCACTTCGACTTCATGCGCTTCCGGCGCTTCTCGTTCCCGCTGTCGGCTGTGATCTCCATCGCCACGGCAATCATGCTCATGACCGTCGGCCTGAACTTCGGCATCGACTTCACGGGCGGCACGCTCATGGAGATTCAGGCCAAGTCCGGCCAAGCCAACGTCGCCCAGATCCGCCAGACCGCCGAGGGCTTCGGCTTCGGCGATGTGGAGGTGCAGGAATTCGGCACGGCGGGGGAGGTTTCGCTGCGCTTCCCGACGCAGCCCGGCGGTGAGGCCGGGCAGGCGATGGTGGTGCAGAAAGCGCGAGACACGTTCGGAGCGGAGTACGATTTCCGCCGCGTCGAGACGGTGGGCCCGCGCGTGTCGGGCGAGCTCGTCCAGTCCGGCACCATCGGCGTCGTTCTCTCGGTGCTCGCGGTTCTGTTCTATCTCTGGTTCCGGTTCGAGCGCGAGCTTGCGGTGGCATCCATCATCGGCACGCTGCACGACATCGTGCTCACCATCGGCTTCTTCGTGATCACCCGTCATGAATTTAACATGACGTCGATCGCGGCGATCCTCACCATCGTGGGCTACTCGCTCAACGAAACCGTGGTGGTGTTCGACCGTACCCGCGAGCTCATGCGTCGCTACAAGACCATGCCGACGGAAGAGCTGTTGAACCTGTCGATCAACCACACCATGTCCCGCACGATCATGACTGCCGCAACCACGGCGCTGTCGCTGCTGGCCCTCGTGCTCTTCGGCGGTCAGGCGATTCAGGGCTTTGCCCAGGTCATGCTCTACGGCGTGGTGATCTGTACGTATTCGGCAATCTGCATCTCCTCGCCCATGCTGATCTATATCGGCCTGCGCGGATCCGAGACCGTGAAGGTGCCGGAGGGCAAAGCCGCAGCTGCGGAGTAAGATCATGAGCGGTGGCCGCCTGTATGACGGTTTCGTCCCCGGACGTTACCAGATCGATGCCTACGGCAATGGCGGCTTCCGCTTCGCTGACATGTCCCATCGCGGCTCGATCCTCGCGCTGCCGTCGGGCATCAAGGCTTGGCCTGTCGCTTACATCGGGGAGCTGACGGACGCCGTGCTGGAGCCGATCTTCGCCGAAGCGGAGGAGATCGAATTGCTGCTCCTCGGCACAGGCGTCGACGTCGCGGCCATTCCCTCAAGTCTGCGCCAACGCTTTCGTGAGGCGGGCATCGGCCTGGATGTGATGCAGACGGGGGCCGCCGCGCGCACCTACAACATCCTTCTGGCGGAGAACCGGAAGGTTGCCGCTGCCCTCATCGCAGTCGCTTAAGATGGCCGATCCCCAATCCAACTTCGCCCATTGCGAAGCGCTCGTGCGCGAGGCCGATCCCGATCGCTACTTCGCGAGTCTTCTCGCGCCAGCGGACAAGCGCCCTTACCTTCATGCGCTCCACGCGTTCAATTTCGAGGTCGCGCGCGTGCGGGAATCCGTGCGCGAGCCCATGCTTGGCGAAATCCGCCTGCAATGGTGGCGCGATGCGCTGCAGGGTGAGGCGAGGGGCGATGTGCGCGCCAACCCCATCGCCGCCGCGCTCGACGATGCTATCGTCAAGTTCCGTCTGCCCCGGCAATCGCTCGTGGATCTGATCGACGCCCGCATGTTCGATCTCTACGACGATCCCATGCCTTCCTTGAACGATCTCGAAGGCTATTGCGGTGAGACATCTTCGAGCCTCATCCAGCTCTCCAGCATCATCCTGAATGACGGCAAGGATCCCGGCACAGCGGATGCCGCGGGCCATGCGGGCGTGGCCTATGCCATCACCGGCCTGCTGCGGGCCTTCCCCATCCATGCGCGGCAGGGGCAGCTCTATATCCCCGTCGATATCCTCTCGCATCACGGCGTCGTGCGTGATGACATCGTGACAGGACGCGGAGGGCCGGGGCTGAAGGGCGCGTTGGCCGACATGCGCGCCATCGCGCGCCGCCATCTCGATCAGGCACGATCCCTGCGCCCGACAATCCCACCCGCGGCGAAACCGGCCTTCTCCCAGCTTGCGCTGGTCGAGCCTTACCTGAAGGCGATGGAAAAGCGCGATTACGATCCGCTTCATACGCCGGTGGAGATTTCGCAGATGCGGAGAATCTGGGCGCTCTGGCGCGGGCCGTTTTAAGGACAGGCGCTAGAGACTCAACGGTGTCATCCCCGCGCTGGCGGGAATGACAATGATGGTTCCGCGTAATTCTCATGATGCGATCCCGGGTTCTGCTCCGCAGCCCCGGGATGACATGCAGGCAGCGTTTACTCCGCAGCAGCTGGCATACGCGCTGCCGATAGCCACGCCGCGAGATCCTCCCGTGCGCGGTCCGTGAGCATCTTCTTCTTTGCAATCGCCTTGGCCGAACCGCGCAGGCGCTTGCCGTCTTCTGCCTTCGGCGCGGCATCGAGCGGCGGGAAGAGGCCGAAATTGACGTTCATCGGCTGGAACGAGCGCGGGCCTTCGTCGATGGTCTCGATGTGGCCGCCGGTGATGTGGTTGATGAGCGCGCCGAGCGCCGTGGTGTGCGGCAGCGGTTGGATCGGATGGCCGAGGCGCTCCGCTGCAGCGAAGCGGCCGGTCATGAGGCCCACCGCCGCGCTCTCCACATAGCCTTCGCAGCCGGTGATCTGGCCTGCGAAGCGCAGGCGCGGCATGGCCTTGAGACGCAGGGTCGGGTCGAGGAGCTTCGGCGAGTTGAGGTATGTGTTGCGGTGAATACCGCCGAGGCGGGCGAACTCCGCATTTTCGAGGCCCGGGATCATGCGGAAGATGTCGCCTTGCGCGCCGTATTTCAGCTTCGTCTGGAAGCCCACCATGTTGAACAGCGTGCCCAGTGCATTGTCCTGGCGTAGCTGCACGATAGCGTAGGGCTTCTTGTCGGGATTGCGCGGATCGGTGAGGCCGACCGGCTTCATGGGGCCGTGACGCAGGGTCTCGCGGCCACGCTCGGCCATCACCTCGATGGGCAGGCAGCCGTCGAAATAGGGAGTGTTCTCCTCCCACTCCTTGAACTCGGTCTTGTCGCCCTCGATCAGCGCGTCGATGAAGGCGTCGTACTGCTCCTTGGTCATGGGGCAGTTGATGTAGTCCTTGCCTGTGCCGCCGGGCCCGACCTTGTCATAGCGCGACTGGAACCATGCGATATCCATGTTGATGGACTCGCGATAGACGATGGGCGCAATGGCGTCGAAGAAGGCGAGCGAGGTCTCGCCGGTGAGCTTGAGGATCGCCTCCGCCAGCGCAGGCGAAGTGAGGGGGCCGGTGGCGATGATGACGGAGGACCATTCCTCCGGCGGGATGCCGCCGATCTCGCCGCGTTCGATCGTGACGAGCGGATGCGCTTCGAGTGCGGCGGTCACGGCATCGGAGAAGCCGTCGCGGTCTACGGCTAGCGCGCCGCCTGCGGGCACTTGATTGGCGTCGCCCTTGGCCATGATGAGCGAGCCCAATGTGCGCATCTCCTGATGCAGCAGGCCGACCGCGTTGGTCTCGGCATCGTCGGAGCGGAAGGAGTTGGAGCAGACGAGCTCGGCCAGCCCCTCCGTCTTGTGCGCATCGGTGCCGCGCACGGGGCGCATTTCGTGGAGAATGACGGGAACGCCAGCCTGCGCGATCTGCCAGGTGGCTTCCGAGCCGGCAAGGCCGCCGCCGATGACGTGAATGGGTTCGATTGTGCTCATGGTCATTCTCCTACGCGGCTTTGTTGACTCCCACAGGAGCCCTGGTCAAGCTGAGCCGATGCTTTTGAGAAGGTGGTGTCATGCAAGCTAAGCGGCCGGTGGTTCTTATTACGGGCGGCAGTCGGGGCATAGGTGCGGCGATAGCGCAGCTCGCGGCCGCCCGCGGCTATGATGTGGCCATCACGTATCGCTCGGAGAGCGCAGCCGCGGATGAGGTCATCGAAATCTGCCGGGCGGCAGGCGTGGAGGCGCTCGCCTTCCAGGGTGATGTTGCCCTCGAAGCGGATGTGCTGCGCATTTTCGACGAGGTGGAGGAACGTCTCGGCCCCATCTCGCACGTGGTGAACAATGCGGGCATCACAGGCAAGTCGGGCAAGCTCGCGGAGACGTCCGCCGAGACGATCCAGACTTGCATCGACATCAATGTGACGGGTGCGATCTATGTGGCGCGGGAGGCTGCGCGGCGCTTGTCGCAGAGCCGCGGTGGGCAGGGCGGTTCCATTATCAACATCTCCTCCGTGGCAGCCGTGCTTGGGAGCCCGAACGAATATGTCTGGTATGCCGCCTCGAAGGGAGCCATCGACTCTCTCACCGTCGGGCTGGCGCGGGAGTTGGCGACGGAGGGCGTGCGGGTCAATGCCGTCTCTCCCGGCATGACGCGGACCGATATTCACGAGCGCAGCACCCAGGATGTGGGGCGGCTCCAGCGGCTTTTGCCGTTCATCCCCATGAAAAGGATCGGAGAGCCGCAGGAGATCGCGGAGGCGGTTCTGTTCCTGATGTCGGACGCCGCGTCCTACATCACAGGGGCCATTCTGCCGGTGACGGGCGGACGCTAGCTTCAGGCTGCTGCCCCGTTTCTAGGCAGGAAAGCCTCTTTCGATGGCATCGCAAAAAACAGGGTCCTGAAAAAGAAAACGCCCGCTTGAGGCGGGCGAGAACCTTATGCTGCAGTGCAGCTAAATATTAGGCGACGGCATGCTCGCGAGCGATGCTTTCGATCTGGAAGCGGGAGATGCCGAGATCGTCGAGCTCGCGGTCCGAAAGCATGGACAGCTCACGGACGGTGTCGCGATAACGCATGTAGGCGCGGACTTTAGAGAGGATGTAGGACACGAACATTGGAAACTCCTTCAGTTAGCCGGCCCCTGTGACCGGCGGCCTTTGTTCTTGCTGTGTGCAATGCAGCATATAAGGGAGGGCGCTGCGAAAGAGGAGTGGTAATAATGTAGGTCTGTTATGCTTTAGTAGCATAGCGCCCTAATGTGCCGTTAATGGAGGTGAGTTTCTGGGAATGCCTTCCGATTGGGCATCCAAAACTTCCGCGAGGCTCCCAGCCTTGGCTTGGTATGAACCTCTCGCGGCGTTCCTCGCGCAGGCAAAGCCCCACAATGGAAGAGCCCCGACAGTGCCGGGGCTCTCACGCTTGGGCAGGAGCGGTCGCTCTAGAGAACGAAGAAATCGGCTTTCGAGATGCCCAACCCTGCGTTCAGTTGGGCAATCTTGATGGCGGCAATGCCACCTTTCCCATCGGCATCGTAGAGCAGAGCGCCGGTGCCCTTGTCGTAGATGATGCGATCCGTCGAATCCGCAGCGGCTTTACCGATCCTGAAAGCGGAGCCGGATAGCCAGCCATCCGGGCCGAGCTTCGTGAAAATCCTGTTGTCGAGCGCGATGGTGTCATCGGCAGGCTTGAAATCCGTGATCCTGTCGACGTTGTTCCGCGAGGGCTTCGCGTCGAACACGAAGTAGTCCCGGCCAGCGCCGCCGGTGAGGGTGTCATTGTCGAGGCCGCCGCTGAGGTAATCGCTGCCGCTGCCGCCGTTCAGAACATCGCGCCCGGTGCCGCCATAGAGATCGTCGTCTCCATGCCCGCCGTAGAGCTTGTCGCTTCCGGCGTCGCCGAAAAGGATGTCATCGCCGCCATAGGAATAGATCTGGTCGTTGCCGTTGCCGCCCCGGATCACATCCGCATAGTCGTTGCCGTAGAAGATGTCGTGGCCGGCGTTGAGCACCATGTACCAATCGTAAGCGTCAAGCTCGTCGGTATTGGTGTAGAGGTTCAGGTCCTTGATCAGAAGAACATCGGACCCGAAATTTTCATAGAGCAGATCGTGGATGACGATGTCGTAGCCGTTGCTGGAATACCAGGCGGTGTATTGATCGATCACATCGCTGCCGTTCACATCGAAAACGGCCGTGTAGCCATCGTCATAGGTGTTGACCGTTTCGATAAAGGGGTCGACCCCCACGAACGACCACCCGGACGGGCTGGTGCTCGACATGTTGAAGCCGACGCCGGCGGCATTGAACGCTTGAAAGATTGCCATGGTAGCCCATCCCGTTGAGTAACCTGATAACCTTAAGCTGAAGGAATGAAGCTGAACTTAAGCTGCACAGGCTCGACAGGCGTTTTTCAGCGTTAACGCTTCGTTACCGAGGCCAAGTCTTCCATGGGGAGGCTGGTTCGTTGCGAGATGCGCCGGACGTGGGGATGCTCGGAAGCGGCTGATCCTCAGCGCTGAACGCCCTGCACCCTGATGAAGGCGCGGACGGGTCCGTATTCGGTCTGCTTTCGCACATCCAATTGAACGCGTCCGCTTGCCTGGTTCGAGACGGTATCCTTTTTGCGGGTGCCGGAGCGAAGGATGGTGTCTGCGCGGACGCGGCCGCCGATGCGCACGCAGGTATCGGAGCTTTGCAGCATGGCGAACCCGGGAGGGCATGATGACGCTGCCAGGGCGGAGCCGCCTGAAGCCAGCAGGATTGCCGATAGGATGGGGGCCATGTGCTTCATGGCTTCCAGTCTAGCTGCTGTAAGCCATGAAGCAAAGATGAAAGGATATTGTTAAAGCGGGCCGGTGCCGGTACGCCGGTTATAGACCTCGGAGGTGCGATCCACTTCCACATGGTGGAACTGCTCGACCTGCGGGCTGTCGTCCTGGATCGCGCCGATGCGGTAGCGGTAAGCCATTTCACCGCCCAGCCAGCCGCTGAAGAGCAAGAGCAGGGTCTGGAGGCCGGAGAGCCAGATACCCCAGTCCTGAACGCCCGCTGCCGGGTCGCCCAGGCGAACGCCCACATTGATGAGGGCGACGCCCACGACCACGAGGTTCGCGATCATGTGGGCCCAGGAGATCCAGAGATTGCGCACGCGGTCAATGGAAACGAAATCGATCAGGCCCGGCACAGCCGCGACAAGCGCCGTCACGATGCCGCCGATGAGCAGCCAATAGGAGGCTTCGGCCCAGAACGGATTGCCGGTGCTCATGAAAGCAATATCGGTTGCGAAGGCGCCGATCAGGAAGGCGACGGGAAAGACGATCAGCATGTGATGGAGCGGGTGCCCGGCAATTGCTGCCGTGCTCTCGACCCCGTGACGGTGATGGCGGCCCATGAAACTCTCCCTATGAAGTATCGTGAAGAAAATGCCGCGCTTAAGGCTTCGGTTCCTGTACTAACTCTGGTTGCATAGACTATGTTTCATCGGTCCTGGGTCTGGACATCCGAAAGCTAATAGAAGATAGCACTAGCAATCATTCCCTAGGGTAAGGGGTGGCTAACCCTTTTACTGATGCACCAGACACCGAATCCTTGCAGCCTTCCCGATGACCCTAGACCCTGCCACCCTCAGCTTCGCCTTTGTTTTGCTCGCGGTCGTTCTCGGCGCATTGCTGCTGTTTTCCTGGAAGCTCAACCCTAAGGTTCATGCGCTTTCGTTATGGGGGGCGGCCTTTTGCCTCATCGCGGGTGGCTTCGCGGTAGCAAACATGGGCAGGGCGAGCGGGTCCTATTCAGCGCTGCTCGTCGGAAATGCACTGGGGCTGTTGTCGTACACTGCGCTTTACGGAGGGTGCAGGATGTTCAACGGCCGGCAGGGATTTGTCCCCGCCATGCTGTTTGGCCCGGTACTGTGGCTGGTGGCTTACCCCTTCATCTATGACGAGCCTCAATACCGTCTGATCATGGTTTCGCTGCTGACTGGCGCTTACGCTTGGGCCAGCGCATGGGAGCTTGCGCGTTATGCCATGCAGCCGCTCGCCTCGCAGCGTGTCGCCATTGCTCTGCTGATCCTCCTAGGCTTGCTGAACATCCTGAGGTCCGGGCTCGGTGTTTCTCTCACCTCGATCTCGTGGATCGACGCGTTGGCGGGCCGCTGGTCTTCGGAGATGGCACTGTTCCTGGTGGTCTTCACCCCGACACTCGCTTTCATTTTTCTCTCCATGGCCAAGGAAAGCGTCGAACTCGGCTACAAGCGGGCTGCCTACATCGACCCTCTGACAGGCATTCCCAATCGGCGCGCCTTCATGCTGCATGCCGACCAGGTGCTGAGGGATGAGGAAGGCAGGACTGTCAGCTGTCTTGTCTTCGACCTCGACAATTTCAAAAGCATCAACGACCGCTATGGTCATGAGGCTGGGGACAGAGTCCTGACGATGTTCGGGACGATCCTGGCCAACCATCTTCCGCACAAATCATTCGGGCGCCTGGGCGGCGAGGAGTTCGCCGCCATTCTGCCGATCGGGATGGAAGAGGCGACGGATCGGGCCGAAGCGGTAAGGTCGGCTTTTTCCAAGGCAGGGAAGGCCATGCTCGGCCCTCACGCTCAGGTTACGGTCAGCGTCGGTTGCTCCACATCAAGCCAAGCGACGGTCCAGGCCCTGCTGCAGGAAGCGGACCTTGCCCTCTACCGCGCGAAGAACACCGGGCGGAATGTGGTCATCTCGGCCCGCTCGCTGACCGCTCCGCAAGAAACGTGATGCTAGGATAGCCGCGAAGGCGGCTATCGATGGGTCGTGACGACGAGAGCCCTCATGCGGTTCTCGATGCTGCCATCGCCGAATTGCTTTACGAGCGCCTGGGTCATCGTCTCCGTGATCTCATCGAGACGCCCCGGCGCGCGGGCCTCGAGTTCTCCGCGAAGAGGCGTGCCCTGCGTGAGTCCCATTGCGATGTCGCGTGCCGTGGGAGCGCTCGTCACCTTGTCGATCGCTTCGATATGGACGTACTCGAAGCCCGCACGCTTGAGGTCTTCTACGATTCGATCCTCCTCGAAGTACCCGAAGGGCATCCGCTCGAAGAAGCGCGGCGGGTCGTCGGGAAACATTTCGACGGCCTGATCGGAGACGATCTTGCTGAGCTGGTTCTTTTCCAGGCTGTCCCAAACATTGAACAGGAAGCGACCTCCCGGCTTGAGCACGCGCCGCGCCTCCCGGAAAGCCGCCTGCTTGTCGGGAAAGAACATCGCGCCGAACTGGCAGACCACCGCATCGAAGGAGTTGTCCTCGAAGGGGATCGCCTGCGCATCCGCCTGGCGCCAGGTCACGTTGGGCGCCTGGAGCTTGGTCTGCGCCAGATCGAGCATGGCCTGATTGAGATCGGTGGCAACGATCTCGACCTTGGGCGGAAGCGTTTTGACGAGAGCCCGGGTGACGATCCCGGTGCCTGCTGCGGTCTCGAGAATTCGACCGGGCGCGACATCCTTGAGCCGTGCCGCAAGGTCTTCGGCAAAGGGCTGAAAGAGAAGAGATCCGAGATATTGTTCATAGATGGCAGGGATCGAGCCGGCAAAGGCTACATCGGTGGCGCTCATGGCCTCCTCCACCGTGAATGAAGCGCCATCATCCCGCCGAGAGGACAGCCGGGCAATAGTCTCAAAAGGGGCATTCGCGCATGAGGTTTCACCGCTGTCTTGCAAGGATTTGAGAGCAGCGCACCGTCGCGGATACGCCAAAAAAGCCATGGCTCCATGGAGCTCGGCATGCTTTTTTGCAGCAAGGGGCTGCCGGCCCCTGCGGCAGGGAGGCGCGCGTGACGTCCATTCTGCAATTGCCGGCATGGTTGGGAGCCATCCTCGCGATGCTGGCTGCGGTTGCGGCATCGGCCTTGCCGCTTGCCATCGTTCGCAGGAGGCTTCGCGACGAGATGTCTCCGTCGGCCCGCGAGGTGGCGGAAACGGTTGCCGTCCGCATCGGCACCATTCACGCCCTGATCCTGGCGCTTGTTTTCGCCGATGCCCAATCCACGTACACGAACTTGCAACGGGACGTCTCGCAGGAAATCGCGACGATCGAGCATCTGGCCATGCAGATCGACCAATGGAACGGCCCTGAAGCGAACCTTCTGCGCAGCGACCTTGCTCTCTATGTCGGCGCCGTCATGCAGCACGAATGGCATGCCGGAGCGCGCCCTCACGGCAGCAAGGAAGCGGCGCAGGCCTTTCACGAACTGGATATGAGCATTCTCGACCTAACGGCGGATACGCCGCGGCAGCAATCTCTCCGCACCCGCATGATCACGAACGCAGACGATCTCCAGGATCACCGGAAGGCGCGGCTTTCGCTGCTTCACCGTGGCCTGTCCAGCCTGTTCTGGTGGATGGCATTGACGGGGTTCGGCATCATCGCGGGTTTCTTCCTGGTGTTTCCGGCGACCCCCGTGCACATCGCCATTCTCTCCGTCTATGGAGCCTATACCGGTCTTGCGCTCTATTTCATCCTCGCACTGAGCCATCCCTATGCGGGCCCCGCAGCCATCGATACGACCCCTTACCAAGTGCTGCTCGATGAAGAAATAAAGGCGCCGAGGGTGACCTCGACGCCTTAGGATTTCGGCCTTCAGAATATGCAGGAAGCGGCTATTCAACCGCTTCCTGACGCATTGTCTTCTTCGGCTTCTTCGGAGCCTCCTTGGCGGGGGCTTCCTTCTTCAGGGGCCTGCGCTCCAGCACTTCCTTGAGGAAGCGGCCGGTGTGGCTTTCCTTGGACTTGGCGATGTCCTCGGGGGTACCCTCGGCGACGATCTGGCCTCCGCCGCTGCCGCCTTCGGGGCCCATGTCGATGACCCAATCAGCGGTCTTGATGACTTCGAGATTGTGCTCGATCACCACCACCGTATTGCCCTGTTCCACCAGCTCATGCAGCACTTCCAGGAGCTTCGCCACGTCGTGGAAGTGCAGGCCGGTGGTCGGCTCGTCCAGGATGTACAGCGTGCGGCCGGTGGCGCGCTTCGACAGCTCCTTCGAGAGCTTCACGCGCTGCGCCTCACCACCGGAAAGGGTGGTGGCCTGCTGGCCCACATGCACGTAGTCGAGGCCGACGCGGGCGAGCGTCTGCATCTTCTCGCGGATCGACGGCACGGCCTTGAACAGCTCGCGCGCTTCCTCCACCGTCATGTCGAGCACGTCGGCGATGGACTTGTCGCGATACTTCACCTCCAGCGTCTCGCGGTCGTAGCGCTTGCCTTTGCAGACATCGCAGGTGACGTAGACGTCCGGCAGGAAGTGCATCTCGATCTTGATCACGCCGTCGCCGGAACAGGCCTCGCAGCGCCCGCCCTTCACGTTGAACGAGAAGCGCCCCGCCTGATAGCCGCGCGCCTTCGCCTCGGGCAGGCCCGCGAACCACTCGCGGATCGGCGTGAAGGCGCCGACGTAAGTGGCCGGGTTCGAGCGCGGCGTGCGGCCGATGGGCGATTGGTCGATGTCGATGACCTTGTCGAGATGCTCGAGCCCCTCGATGCGCTCATGCGGGGCAGGGTGCTCCAGCGCACCGTTGAGCTTGCGCGCAACAGCCTTGTAGAGCGTGTCGATGACGAGCGTCGACTTGCCGCCGCCGGACACACCGGTGATGCAGGTGAAGGTGCCGAGCGGGATGCTTGCCGTCACGTCCTTGAGGTTGTTGCCCTTCGCGCCGACGACCTTCAGCATGCGCTTCGGATCGCGCTTGCGGCGCTGCGCCGGAACCTTCACGGACATCTCGCCCGTGAGATACTTGCCCGTCAGCGATTTCGGGTTCTTCATCACCTCGTCCGGCGTGCCTTCGGCGACGATCTGACCGCCATGGATGCCGGCGCCCGGCCCAATGTCGAACACGTAATCGGCCTGCAGGATCGCATCCTCGTCGTGCTCCACCACGATCACGGTGTTGCCGAGATCGCGCAGGCGCTTGAGGGTGCCGAGCAGGCGCTCGTTATCGCGCTGGTGCAGGCCGATGGACGGCTCGTCGAGCACGTAGAGAACGCCGGTGAGGCCCGAGCCGATCTGCGAGGCGAGGCGGATGCGCTGGCTCTCGCCACCCGACAGGGTGCCGGAGGAGCGGGCGAGCGTGAGATATTCGAGGCCCACATCGACGAGGAAGGTCAGGCGGTCGCGGATCTCCTTGAGAATGCGGCCCGCGATGTCATTCTGCTTCTTGTTCAGCTTCTTCGAGAGGCCGCCGAACCATTCGTGGGCGTCCTTTACGGACAATGCGGTCGCATCGCCGATGTCGGAACCGGCGATCTTCACCGCCAGCGCTTCGGCTTTAAGGCGCTTGCCGCCGCATTCCTCGCACGGCGTCTCGCTCATGAAGCGGCCGATCTCCTCGCGCGCCCAGTCGCTCTCGGTTTCCTTGTAGCGGCGCTCCAAGTTCGGGATCACGCCCTCGAAGGGCTTGCGAACCTCATAGGCGCGCATGCCGTCGTCATAGGCGAAGCGGATGGCTTTCTCCGTGCCGTAGAGGATCGCCTCCCGCACGTCCTCCGACAGCTCGGTCCAAGGCTTCGTCATGGACGACTTGTAGTGCTTGGTGATCGCTTCCAGCGTCTGCCCGTAATAGGGCGAAGTCGACTTCGCCCACGGCATGATGGCGCCGCGCTTGAGCGACAGCGTCTCGTCCACCACGAGCGCCTCGTCGATGCGCATCTCGTGACCAATGCCGCCGCAGGTGGGGCAGGCGCCGAAGGGGTTGTTGAACGAGAACAGGCGCGGCTCGATTTCCGGAATGGTGAAGCCGGAGACAGGGCAGGCGAACTTGGAGGAGAAGACGATGCGCTTGGGCTTGCCCTTCTCGTCCTTTTCATCCGCATATTCGATGACGGCGATGCCGTCGGTGAGCTCGAGGGCGGTCTCGAAGGATTCCGACAGGCGCGCGGCGATATCGGCGCGCACCACGATGCGGTCCACTACCACGTCGATGTCGTGCTTGAACTTCTTGTCGAGGGCAGGGGCCTCGTCGATGGCATAGTACTCGCCGTCGATCTTCAGGCGCTGGAAGCCCTTCTTCTGGAACTCGGCGATTTCCTTGCGGTATTCGCCCTTGCGGCCGCGCACGACGGGGGCCAGCAGGTAGAGGCGGGTCTTTTCCGGCAGGTCGAGCACCCGGTCTACCATCTGGCTGACCGTCTGGCTCTCGATGGGAAGGCCGGTGGCGGGGGAATAGGGAATGCCGACACGCGCCCAGAGCAGGCGCATGTAATCGTAGATCTCGGTGACGGTACCCACCGTCGAGCGCGGGTTCTTGGAGGTGGTCTTCTGCTCAATGGAGATGGCAGGCGAGAGACCGTCGATCTGGTCCACATCCGGCTTCTGCATCATCTCCAGGAACTGGCGCGCGTAGGCGGAGAGGGACTCCACATAGCGGCGCTGCCCCTCGGCATAGATCGTGTCGAAGGCCAGCGAGGATTTGCCAGACCCGGACAAGCCCGTGAACACCACGAACTGGTCTCGAGGCACCATCAGGTCGACGTTCTTGAGGTTATGCTCCCGCGCGCCACGCACGGAGATCACACGCGCATTCGGGTCTCCCGCCTTGGCGCGGTTGAACAAATCGTCGAGTTTAGCCATGGCCTAGCTTCAAGCCTTGTATGAGGGGAAGGCGGCCATCAGCGGCCGGTTCCGGGATATGTGATGCCTGACCTGCCGATGCAATGCGGCGGATGATTCCAGGTGTTTGATCCTAGAACAAAGAGGGTACGGCAAGCAAGCGGAGCCTTGTTTAGCGTGCTGCAATAGAAAAAGGCCCGCCGATGGCGGGCCTTTCAAGGTGGATAGCGTGGGTTAGGCTACGAAGACGAAATGGGAGGCGTTGAGGACAGCCTTGTTGGCCAGCGTCGTCACGAGTTGAAGATCGTAATTCAGCCCGACCCCATCGGCATCATAGTAGAGCTTGCCGTCGTCCGTGTCGTAGAAGAACTGAGCAAAGGTTGAGGCGGGTTTCGGATCGGCTCCGGAAACGACCGGGTTGGCCTTGTCGAAGACCGGCGCGACATATTTGTTCAGATTGTAATCGAAGTATCGGAAGTCGCTCATCTTGATAAGGAAGTAATCCTTGCCCGAGAAGTCCGCGATCGTGGAGCCCGAATTCCTCGACAGGGTGAACTGGTCGTCTCCCGCGCCGCCCACGAGAGTTACATTGCCATAGCCGCTCAGCTTGTCGTTTCCTGTGCCGCCATTGACGATGAATCCGCTGCCTGGGCTGCTGTCATAACCGTAGGCCCAAAGGGTATCATTCCCCGCGCCGCCGTTGATGACCCCGCCTTTGCCTTCACCGGAAATCCGGTCGCTGCCCTTCGAGCCTGTAACGACGCTTCCGATATCCATATCGTCGATGCTGACTGAAACCTTTTCGAACTGTCCGGCCTTGATGCCGCCATGACCGATATCGGCTGCCTTCTTGCCAGTGATTTTCGAGAAATCGATCAGGTACTTGGTGAGAGCGATCGAGCTTGAGTAGATTTGGACATTGAGAACATCCACACCCTTGCCGCCAAGGGCATAGTCCCCGTCATCGACTATCACTCTGTCGTTGCCGTCGCCGCCCAGGAGCCGGTCTTTCCCCGCTACGAAATCTACGCCGTAGGTATATTCACGGCCATCGAGAAGGTCGTTTCCTGCGCCGCCGGACAAGTTATCGTTGCCGAGCCCGCCAAACAGATCATCGTTGCCCGCACCACCGTCAAGGCGGTCGTTGCCTTCATCGCCGGACAGATAGTCGTTGTCGACGCCGCCATAGAGCCAATCATTGCCTGCGCCGCCATAGATATAGTCATCGCCGGCATCGCCATAGAGCTTATCGTTGCCCATTTCGCCATAGACGTAGTCGTCGTCGTCACCGCCCTTGAGGCGGTCATTGCCATCGGCTCCGTAGATGTAGTCGTTGCCGGCGCGGCCCTCGAAAGTGTCGTTGAACATCGAGCCGAAGAAATCGTCTTCTCCTCCGGTGCCCTTGATAGCTTTGGTTTTTTTGGTCAGGCGATAGGTGGTCATGGGTTTCCTCCAAAAGATGCTTTTTTAAATGTCATAACATTGCTTAATCCGCAACCGGGAATTGCACCCTCTGGAGCCTTTTAGCGGCTGAGGAGAAGTTCAAGACAACTCTCCTTCTTCCGTATGGAGAAGGAGCGGGGCGAAATCTAATCTGGGGACAGGTTTGCTCAGAATGGTCCGTCCGACTTGCCGCCCGGCGCCCTTGGCCCCAGAACACCCTCATGTGATTGAGGAGAGGCTCGGATGGCAGGCAGTGTGAACAAGGTGATCTTGGTGGGCAATCTGGGTCGCGACCCGGAGGTGCGCCGCCTGAACAACGGCGAGCCGGTGGTGAACCTGCGCCTGGCCACCTCGGAGAGCTGGAAGGACAAGGCGACCGGGGAGCGCAAGGAAAAGACCGAGTGGCACTCGGTGGTGATCTTCAACGAGAATCTGGCGCGGGTGGCCGAGCAGTATCTGAAGAAGGGCTCGAAGGTCTATGTCGAGGGCCAGCTGCAGACGCGCAAGTGGACGGATCAGAGCGGGGTGGAGAAGTACACCACCGAGGTGGTGCTGCAGCGCTTCCGCGGCGAGCTGACGATCCTGGACGGACGCTCTGGCGGCGGCGCGTCGGAGTATGGCGACGAGGAGGGCGGCGGCCAGATCAGCCGCGGCGGCGACTTCGGCCGCTCATCCCCCATGGAACGCAGACCGGCTCCGGCCCAGAACCAGGGCGGCGGTGGCGGTGGATCGCGCTACAACGACCTCGACGACGACATTCCGTTCTAGTCCCGGGTTTTGTTATCTTGAAAATTGCTGACGGCGCGGATCAGGCGATCCGCGCCGTCATCGTTGATGTCGGGTGTTCCCAGGCCTTGTTCGCTAAAGGATGAAATCGGCTCCCGTGAGGCTTGATGCCGTGATGTTCTCCAGCCTGATGTAATGGCTGGAGCCTGACAGCAGGATGACCGTGTAGCCACTGCGCTGGCCAATGGAGATGTCATCGAAGCTGGGAATGCGCCAAGCGCGTAGATCAATCTGATCGATGCCGGGTTCGTAGAACCAGATAGTATCCTTGCCGGATGCAATGTCGAACGCGAACACATCCCGGCCGCCGCCGCCATCCATCGTGTCGTTGCCGCGGCCGCCATTGAGATAGTCGTTGCCAAAGCCGCCATACGATGAGTCACCGTACAGACGATCATTGCCGTCTCCGCCATATAGCGTGTCGTTGCCATACGCGACGCTAGTGCCGGCTGTCTGAGCGTCGCCGTAGATGGTATCGTTGCCCGTTCCACCATCAATGAAATCCGAGCCGCCTCTCGCCTGGCCGTTGAGGATGACCGCGTCTCCATAGAGACGGTCGCTATTGCTGCCTCCATAGATGCGATCGTTGCCGCCGATGACGAGGCCGTACATCGCGAAGGCATCGCCATAGATGTGATCCGTGCCGCTTTCGCCATAGAGCGAATCGTGGCCTGCGATGGCGGAGTCCGTCATGAATTCCGCATCGCCATGGATCTCGTCATTGTATGAGCCGCCATATATCCTGTCGTTGCCGGCAACGGTGAAGCTGAACATCTCACGCGCATCGCCGAAGAGGGTATCGCTGCCATGATCTCCGCGAATGTAGTCGTTGCCACCGCGCGCGTAGCTCTTCATCGAGAGTGCATCGCCATAGATCGTGTCCCGGTCGTTGCCCCCTGAAATCCAATCCGCTCCACCACGTCCACGGCCACCCAATGTGACCGTGTCGCCGTAAATCGTATCGACCCCTTTATGGCCCAGGATCTTATCTGGGCCGCCCACTCGTGTGGAAATCAGGTTTCTGACATCGCCGTAAAGGCGATCCGCCCCGTCCGTGCCTTCAAGAAGGTTTCTGCTGAGAGTGCCGACTTTGACTACCATTTTTCAAAAATCCTTTTTGGGCCATGCTTTCGACCAATAAATAATATAACGTTAAAAATAAGGCCTGTCGCTGCGTCAAGTGCGCCTTGCGTGGCGACCGGCAGAAAAACCGCCGCCTTGATGTTTGCCCAAAGAGCCCTTACCCAGCCATCAGCCCATACAGTCAGCGATGCCATGACCTCTCATTCCCTCGACACCCTCTTCACCTGGATCCGTACCGAAAGCCCGACCCATGACGTGGCCGGGGTGAACCTGATGATGGATCTCGTGCTTGATCAGATGAAGGATGCGCCGGTGGCCATCGAGCGGATCAAAGGAGAGCAGGGACTCGGCGACGCGCTGATCCTGCGCGCCGGACCGCAGACGGACGAGCCTGCCATCCTGATCATGTCGCATCTCGACACGGTGCATCCGGTCGGCACGATCCAGAAGGATTTGCCGCTGCGGATCGAGGGCGACCGGCTCTACGGCCCCGGCGTCTACGACATGAAGGCCAGCGCCTGGTATTGCCTGGAGGCCTTCAAGGAGGTCGCCCGTAAGGGCACGGCAGCGCGCCCGATGATCTATCTGGTCACGCCGGACGAGGAGATCGGCTCGCCCATGACGCGGCCGATCATCGAGGATCTCGCCCGCCGCTCGGCTTATGCCCTCGTGACGGAGCCCGGACGCGACGGCGGCAAGGTCGTCACCTCACGCAAGGGCGTGGGGCGCTTCGACGTGCATGTGGAGGGCCGCCCGGCCCATGCGGGCTCGCGCCATGCGGACGGACGTAACGCGATCTATGAGGCCGCGCGCCAGATCCTCGCCATCGAGGCGATGACCGACTACGCCCGCGGCGTCACGACGACGGTTGGCATGGTGTCCGGCGGCACGGCGGTGAATACGATTCCCCAGCACTGCAGCTTCCCCGTGGACCTGCGCGTGGAGACCGTGGCCGATGGCGAGGCGCTGACCAGGGCGATCCTCGGGTTGAAGCCCCACAACCCCGATTTCAAGCTCACCGTCACCGGCGGAATGAATCGCCCGCCCTACGAGCGGACGGAGGGCACGTCGAAGCTGTTCTATCACGCCAAGTCACTTGCCGCCGAGATCGGCTTCGATCTCGTGTCCGCCCCCAAGGTCGGCGGCGGTTCGGATGGCAACTTCACCGCGGCGCTGGGCGTGCCGACTCTCGACGGTATCGGCATCGACGGGGACGGGGCTCATACGCTGCAGGAATACGGCGTCATTTCCTCCATCGCTCCTCGCCGGGAACTGGTGAAGCGCCTTCTGGAGACGCTGCGCTGATCGCGATTTCCGATCTGCGGGAGAGGCCGGAATTCACCGGCGCCGTTGCGGATCGCGTCTGGCGCGCCTTCTGGAAGGATAAAGGGCATCCGCTCGAGTTGCTCACAGGGCTCGTGCAGCAGAGCCTTGGGGCAGGGGACATTCCCACGTCTTTCGTCGCGCATGATGGCGAACAGTTCCTCGGAACCGTTTCGCTCATCGTCTGCGACGAAGAGGCAAGGCCGCAATATACGCCATGGATCGCAGCCCTCTGGGTCGAGCCCGAGCATCGCCGTGGCGGCATCGGAGCCTCCCTGGTGGACAGGGCCGCGGAATTCGCCTTCGGCACAGGCGCATCGCGGATTTATCTTCTCTCGCGCGAACGCCGGCGCGCCTATTATGAAGGCTTGGGCTGGACGGTTCTCGAGGCCGATGCTCCCGAGCCGGGCTTGCACATTCTGGTCAGGGATTCAGGCAAGGGGCTTGCGTGATGGAGCCGAGTACGGATGCGCAGTACCGCCCTAATGTGGGCATCGCACTCTTCAACGGAAGCGGTCAGGTGCTGATCGCGCGTCGCCTCGGCGACGATGGCCCTGAAATCATTGCGCCGGGGCATGAATGGCAGATGCCACAAGGCGGCATCGATGAAGGTGAGGATCCCCTGACGACCGCTTGGCGCGAGCTTTGGGAGGAGACGAGCGTCACGAACGCGGTTCACCTGGGCGAAACGCCGGATTGGCTGACCTACGATTTTCCGCCCTATGACGGCCCGCCGCATCGTCTCTCAAGATTCCGGGGACAGCGACAGAAGTGGTTCGCGTTTCGCTTCACAGGCGAGGAGCGCGAGATCGATGTCACGCTCGCGCACGAAGGCGCGCCGCAGGAATTCAGCGAATGGCGATGGGCCGAGCTTGCGGAGACGCCCGCGCTCGTGGCGCCGTTCAAGCGCAAGATCTACGAACACGTGGCGCAAGCCTTCAGACCGTTCGCAACGCCGCTCTGAAGGCAGGTCGCCAGGCGTTTGAACCGCCTCAGGCCTCGTCCGCTTCGTCCGGAAGAGCGAGTTCGGGATGCTTCTGGATCAGTGCCTTACGGTCGGCGGCGAGGGCATCCCATGTGCGTGCCATTTCCAGAAGCTGATCGCGCTGCGGTCCTTCCGGGACCTGCCTGGCGAGAACGCGGCATTCCTCTGCGTGCTTGCGGTATTCGGATGCTTTCTTCACGTCGTTCCCCTCGTATGACAGCCTTTACCTTTACAACGCGGCAGGGCGCAGGAGCGCCACCACGCCATCGATGATGAACTGCACCGCAAGCCCTGCGAGGATCACGCCGAGCAAGCGGCTCAGGACGATGTTGCCGGTCACACCCAGCATGCGCGACACCCGCTCGGCCGCCAGGAATACGACGAAGCATGAAGTCACGCCGAGCGCGATGAGAACCAGCAGAAAGCCCAGATAAACCGGATCGCCGCTGGCCCGTCCAGCCAGCAGGATGGTTGCCGTCAAAGCGCCGGGACCGGCCATGAGCGGAATGGCAAGAGGGAAGGCAGCAACATTGCGGATGTGATCCTCGGTGATGGCAATGTCGGCGGTGTGCTGCTTGCGCTCGTTGCGTCGCTCGAACACCATCTCGAAGGCGATCCAGAACAGGAGCAGACCGCCGGAGATGCGGAAGGCCGGGATGCCGATGCCGAGGAGCCGCAGGAGAACCTCGCCGCCGAGGCCGAAGAACGCCAGGATGCAGAAGGCGATGATCGCCGCCCTGATCGCGACGCGTTTGCGCTCGTCGGCATTCATGCCCCGGGTGAGGGAGATGAAGATGGGCGCGAGCGCCGGTGGGTCGAGAGTGACGAGAAGGGTCACGAGAGCGGCGGAGATATAGTCGAAGAGCATCGGCTGGACCTTGAAGACAGCTTTGCTTTATGGGGTGTCTGAACGGTTTTGGCGAGAGGGGCTGCAACGATGTTCACGATTTTGGACCGGATCAGCTGGCCCGGCCATCCCGACAAGGCCAATGAGGACATCTGCGGGGCGTCCCAGGATTGGGCCTGGGTGATCGACACCTCGATCTTTCCCGGCACCGCTCCGGTCATGCATCCCAAGAGCGATGCGACCTGGCTCGCCACCTTCGCGGACGAGCGCCTGTCGAACCTCGCGCCTCATGCGGAGGACGGCCCGGCCTTGATCCGGTACGTGATGGAAGAACTCCGCACCGCCTATCGTGCCGTTGCCCCGGAGGAACGGCACGAGTATTTCGTGTCCTGGCCGCTTGGGGCCATGACCCTCGTTCGCAGAAGGGAAAAGACCCTCGATGCCTGGACGTTCGGAGACACCACGGCCTTCGTTCGGCAACCCGATGGAACGGTCCTGACGCTGGGGGATGCTCCCGGGCTGCGTGACGCCGAATCCGCCAAGGCTGCCGAGTTGATGCAGGCGGCAGGCTCCCGCCCCACCGACATTCTCGACGAACCGGTCTTCCTGGCATGGCTGGGAGAGCGCCGCGAGCGGCAGAAGAGAAGCGGCATCCCGGCGGCACTCCTCAGCCTCAACCCAAGCGCTGTCGACCGCTTGAGGCATGAGAGCGTGTCCTGCGAGGACGGCACCACGATCCTCCTCGCCACCGACGGCTTCTCGGCCCTGGTCGACCTCTACGGAGCCATGGAGGCCAAGGCGATGATGGAGGCCGCCATCGCTTCAGGCCTGGAGCCTTTGGTTCAAAGGGCGCGGGAGATCGAAACGCAGGTCGATCCGGACGGAAAACTCTATCCGCGCTTCAAGCAGAGTGATGACACGACGGCGCTTTTGCTCAGGGTGTAAAAATTTTCCTCGCTCCTAAGGGGAGGGGCCGCGGGTGGAGCGCAAAGTCGGAGCGCGACCCGTCATCCAGAAAGCCCGACAGCCCGACAGCATCCCCTCTCCCGGGTGGGAGAGGGGCAGGGGGTGAGGGAAAGCCCTCTCCGGACAAGGCAGTCCCTCACCCGGAGCTGCGCTCCGACCTCTCCCACCCGGGAGAGGTCTTCCCGTGTCTAGCTGGTTTGAGCGCTCACCCGGTCGGTCGACCCCCACCCCTGCCCCTCCCCGCAAGGGGGAGGGAACCCGTGCCTTACCCAAGCACAGCAGCGGATGTTATGTTCTTACTTTGTTCTTGACTTTGGTCCTAACCTCGGCTATAGCTGTGGGCATCCGGCTCCAGGAGGGGCGCGCTCGCGAGGCGTCGTGAATGAGGGGAGCCGGAACGGTCCTGTGCAGGTGCTGACGCAGCGTCTGTGACGGGAGGCCCATCGCTGCAAGATGCGATGTCCGCCTAAACAAACCGTGCGCGAGGAGCCGTCGGGTTCTTCACACACTAGACACACGAGCCGGACGCCTCCTCGCGCCCTCCCTCGACCATCACCCTCGGAGCCACGCGCTCGCGAGGACACTCCCGCTTGCTCTTTGATCCAATGCCCATGAATGCCTTACTGCGTGGGAGGCGCGGGACGATGCTGCATAGGCTGCAAGCGAGTTCCTGGGCTCCAAGAGAGGACGAAAGCCATGGAGCTTGTGGCAAAACGCCGAAATTTAACAGAGATCAAGGAAATCAAGAGGTTGTCGGCGGCACCTCAATCTCATTCTCAAATCCGCCTTCGAGGAGGGAAAAGTGCCGCGGCCGGGGCGGGATGCGCCCTGTGCGGCGAGGGCCTTGTAAGTAATTGAAAATAAAAAGGCTTTTTTGCCTTTTCTTCTCTCTGGATAACCGCTCAAAAAACTTGAAAAACCTGCCGTTCTCCCCCATCTAAAGACTTGAATTTCAATTGGATTCGCGAGGCTGCCTGACGGCTTGACGAAGCGGCATCAAAAGCCGCCTCTCGCGATAAGGGCAGACCGTTTTAAGAAAGACCAACCTTGACCGATCCGAACGATATCCGCTCCGGCGGCCCCGGCGGGGACCAGCCGGCCAGCGACATCAAGCCGATTTCCATCGTCGACGAGATGAAGCGCTCCTATCTCGATTACGCCATGAGCGTGATCGTGAGCCGCGCTCTCCCTGATGCCCGCGATGGTCTCAAGCCCGTGCATCGCCGCATCCTCTACTCGATGCACGAGAACGGCTATACGCCCGACAAGAAATACGTGAAGTCCGCCCGTATCGTCGGTGACGTGATGGGTCAATACCATCCGCACGGCGACAGCGCGATCTACGACGCCTTGGTGCGCATGGCGCAGGACTTCTCGCTGCGCCTCATGCTCGTGGACGGGCAGGGCAATTTCGGTTCTGTCGACGGCGATCCTCCGGCGGCCATGCGCTACACCGAGTCCCGCCTGTCCAAGGCGGCGATGCCGCTCCTCGACGACATCGACAAGGACACTGTCGATTTCTCCCCCAACTACGACGAGTCCAAGGACGAGCCGTCGGTTCTGCCGGCGCGCTTCCCGAACCTGCTCGTCAACGGCGCCGGCGGCATCGCGGTCGGCATGGCCACCAACATGCCTCCCCATAATCTGGGCGAGGTCATCGACGGCTGCCTGGCCTATATCGACAATCCCGGCGTCTCCGCCGAGGAACTGATCGAGATCATCCCCGGTCCGGACTTCCCGACCGGTGCGCTGATCCTCGGGCGCTCGGGAGCGAAGTCCGCCTACACGACGGGCCGCGGCTCCATCATCATGCGCGCCAAGTCCGAGATCGAGGAGGTCCGCAAGGACCGTGAGGCGATCATCTTCACCGAGATCCCGTATCAGGTGAACAAGGCCTCGCTGATCGAGAAGATCGCCGAGCTCGTGCGCGAGAAGAAGATCGAAGGCATCGCCGACCTGCGCGACGAATCCGACCGCGACGGCATGCGCATCGTGGTCGAGATCAAGCGCGATGCCATGGCGGACGTGGTGCTCAACCAGCTCTACCGCTACACGCCGCTGCAGACGAGCTTCGGCGCCAACATGGTGGCGCTCAACGGCGGCCGTCCCGAGCAGATGACGCTCAGGGACCTGATCGCCGCCTTCGTCGATTTCCGCGAAGAGGTGGTCTCCCGCCGCACCAAGTTCCTGCTCAACAAGGCGCGCGAGCGCGCTCACGTGTTGTGCGGCCTGGCGATTGCGGTGGCGAACATCGACGAGGTGATCCGCCTCATCCGCACGTCGCCCGATCCGAACACCGCGCGCGAAGCCCTCATGGGCCGCGACTGGCCGGCTCACGATATCGCTCCGCTCATCGCGCTGGTGGACGATCCGCGTCACAAGATCAACGATGACGGCACCTATCGCCTGTCCGAGACGCAGGCCCGCGCGATCCTCGACCTGCGCCTGCAGCGTCTGACCGCTCTCGGCCGCGACGAAATCGGCGACGAGCTGTCGAAGCTCGCGGCCGAGATCTCGGACTACCTAGAGATCCTGCGTTCGCGCGCCCGCATCATGGGCATCATCAAGGACGAGCTCGTCGAGGTCCGCAATACCTTCGCCACTCCGCGCAAGACGCAGATCGTGGACTGGGATTCGGACCTAGACGACGAGGATCTGATCGCCCGCGAGGACATGGTCGTCACCGTGTCCCACGCCGGCTACATCAAGCGCGTGCCGCTTTCGACCTATCGGGCGCAGCGCCGCGGCGGCAAGGGCCGTTCCGCCATGTCGACGAGGGACGAGGATTTCGTCACCCGTCTCTTCGTGGCGAACACCCATACGCCGGTGATCTTCTTCTCGTCCGAAGGGCAGGCCTACAAGGAGAAGGTGTGGCGCCTGCCGCTCGCCGCCCCGAACGCCAAGGGCAAGGCGCTGGTGAACATGCTGCCGCTCAAGCAGGGCGAGCGCATCAACGCCATCATGCCGTTGCCCGAGGACGAGGCGTCCTGGGACAAGCTGGACGTGATGTTCGCGACGTCACGCGGCACGGTTCGCCGCAACAAGCTGTCGGACTTCGTGCAGGTCAATCGCGGTGGCAAGATCGCCATGAAGCTCGATGAAGGCGACAGCATCATCGACGTGCAGATCTGTTCCGAGCACGACGACGTGCTGCTCACCACGGCCAAGGGCCAATGCATCCGCTTCCCGGTGACGGATGTGCGCGTGTTCAAGGGCCGCGACTCCATGGGCGTGCGCGGCATCAACCTGGCAGAGGGCGACGACATCATCTCCATGGCGATCCTGCGCCACGTGGAAGCGACGGGCGAAGAGCGCGCCGCCTACCTCAAGATGCGCCGCGCTGTCATGGGCGAGCAGTCGAACGGCGATGCCGATGCCGGTGGCGACGATGCGGAGGAGACCGAGAACGGAAACTTCTCGCTCTCGCAAGAGCGCTACGCGGAGATGAGTGCGCTGGAGCAGTGCATCCTGACGATCTCCGAAAAGGGCTACGGCAAGCGCACGCTCTCCTACGAGTACCGCATCACCGGACGCGGCGGCAAAGGCATCACGGCCATGGCGGTCAACAACCGCAACGGCAAGCTCGTCGCCTCGTTCCCGGTCGAGAACGCCGACCAGATCATGCTCGTCACCGATGGCGGCCAGCTGATCCGCGTGCCGGTCGACGGCATCCGAGTCGTCGGCCGCAACTCGCAGGGCGTCACTGTCTTCTCCACGCGCGACAAGGAACGCGTGGTCTCGGTGGAGCACATCGAGGGTGAAGAGGGCGAAGACGATGAGGGTGACATCGAAGCCGGGGGCGATATCGCCGAGGGCGGCGAGGAATAAGACCTCGCTTCAATCCTCTCCCGAGACACATGAAAAGGGCGCCTATCGGCGCCCTTTTCTTTCAGGCTTTTTACTTGAGCAAACGCGCATATTCCGATGCGAACTTTTCAGCCAACTTCTCTGCATTCCGAGCGGAAGTAGTATAGCGGATCTTCACAAAGTGCTTTTTGGCAACCGTAATGAAGATGAATGAATCGCGCGTCGTTCCTCTTTGTGTGATCATCAAGTGCGCTTTGGCGTAAGGATTGGCGTCCGCTTTTGTTATGAGCTTGGCTTCCTGATAGCTGCCGGCTGAGACAGCAGTCTTGATGTCGTCCAGGGCCGAATCCCTTTGCTCGATGGAATTCTGACGGGCATTCGACGATGTCAGGTCATATCCTAAATCGTAGATGAAGATATCGACCCAACCTTCGCCTGGGGTTTCATAGCGAACGCTGAAGCCGAGGCCGGGAGTTCCGTAATCAGTCTTCAGACCACGCACGAGCCCGGCGAGCTTAGCAGGGAAGGGATAGCCATCGATCTGGACCACCTGCGCTGGAATCGGGCTGCGCGCAACCTCGGCTGCGGCCTGAGGGATATAGGCAGGGATCAGGAACAGACTGAGACAAAAGCTCCATGAGCTTAACAAGCGCAAGAAACGTGACATTGGACCCCCAAGTTTCCCGCAATGTAACTCAATTCATATGCGGGAGGGAGTCCTGTTCGTGCGGAACTATTCAAGGGCTGCAATTCAGCCCAAAACCACGTAGGCGCTCGAGACGGCGGCCGGGGCCAGAACGGCAACCGCGGTGGCGATGACGACGATGAGACGAACCATCATGGGAGGGCTCCTTAACCTTTCGTTAGGATGGTTATAGAGTGGCCCCTCAGGCTCGGCCGTGCGCCAACGCACGGCTTGCCCCCGGACTATTATCCCGCTACCCCTTGAGCCTATGAAACGCACCGCGCTCTATACCGGCAGCTTTGACCCCGTCACCAACGGCCATCTGGACGTTCTGCGTCAGGCTTGCGCCGTAGCTGACAAGATCATCGTGGCCATCGGCGTCCACTCCTCCAAGGCTCCGATCTTCGCCGCCGATGAGAGAGCGGAGATGCTGCAAGCGGTCTGCGGCCCGGTGCTGCAGGAGAGGGACGTCGCCCTTGAGGTCGTGACTTTCGGCGACCTGGCCGTGGATGCCGCCCGTCGGCATGGCGCGAGCCTGATCGTTCGCGGCCTGCGCGATGGTACGGATTTCGATTACGAGATCCAGATGGGGTCCATGAATGCCGCCATGGCCCCGGAAGTTCAGACAATTTTCTTTGCGGCCTCGCCTCCGGTCCGCCCGATTACCGCCACGCTTGTCCGGCAGATCGCCGCCATGGGGGGCGACGTCTCGCCTTTCGTGCCGGGCCTTGTCGCGGAGCGACTCAAGGCCAAATTCAAGCGGCCATAAAGTTTCCATCTCAAGGGAGAATCCAAACCATGAAGCGTTTGCTCGCAGCCTCTGTGCTCGTGCTGGCCGGCCTCGTTCCGGCCTTCGCCCAGCAGGCCAATGATCCGCAGAACACGATCTTCCTCGACACCAAGGACGGCCGCATCACCATCCGCCTGCGCCCTGATCTCGCGCCCAAGCATGTTGAGCAGATCAAGACGCTGACGAAGCAGGGTTTCTACGACGGCGTCGTGTTCCACCGGGTCATTGAGGGCTTTATGGCTCAGACCGGAGATCCCACGGGCACGGGCACTGGCAAGTCAGACCTGCCGAACATCCCTGCAGAGTTCACCAAGACCCAGTACAAGCGCGGCTCGGTCGGCATGGCCCGCTCGCAGAGCCCGAACTCCGCCAACAGCCAGTTCTTCATCTGCTACGAGGGCTGTGGTCCGCTGACCGGCCAATACACGCTCTTCGGCGAGGTCGTCGCCGGCATGGACGTCGCCGACAAGATCAAGAAGGGGAACTCTGCCGCCAACGGCATGGTCACTAACCCCGACAAGATCGTGAAGATGCAACTCGCTGCCGACGCGAAGTGAGTGCATGCCTTTGAGGCTCTCAACGGAAGCCAAGCGATGTTTCGTTGGTCTTATGCTTCTCGCAGCAAGCACTTCTCCGCTTGCCGCACGAGGATTGTCGCTGCTCGACGATCCTGCGGAGGAGCAGAGGAGATACGAGCCGTTGCCGAGCCTGCCTGAGAGCCTCAACGGCATCGTGCGGCCGCAGAAGGATGCTCCTGAAGTTCCGCGCATCGACCGGATACGCGACGTCTTCAGGGCAATCCAGGCCTGCTGGCGACCGCCCCGGGGCAGCGGATATTCGGGGCAGGAGCTGACGATCCGCCTGAGCTTCAAGCGCAGCGGCGAGGTTCTGGGTCTGCCGAAAATCACTTACTACAGGGCAGGCAGCGAGCCTGAACAGCGTGAGCCTTTCACGCGTTCCGTTCGAGAGGCATTCGTGCGCTGCACGCCCCTCCCATTCACGGATTCCTTGGGCGGCGCCGTTGCCGGGCGCCCCTTCGTCTTCCGTTTCGTCGATTCTCAGCCTATGTGACTGGGCGGAATATACACCACAACCGAACACATCGTTCAGGAGAACAAGATGGCCGATCCGGAGAACACCCTCATCCTGGAGACCACCAAAGGCCGTGTGGTCATCGAGTTGCGCCCCGATCTGGCCCCCGGCCATGTCGAGCGCATCAAGACCCTGGCTCGCCAGGGCTTCTACGACGGCGTCGCCTTCCATCGGGTGATCGAAGGCTTCATGGCCCAGACCGGCTGCCCCCACGGCACCGGCACCGGCGGTTCCGACCTGCCGGACCTGAAGGCCGAGTTCAATGCCGAGCCGCACGTGCGCGGCACCGTCTCGATGGCGCGAACCAACTTTCCGCACTCGGCAAACTCGCAGTTCTTCATCTGCTTCGACGATGCCCGCTTCCTCGACAAGCAATACACCGTTTGGGGCAAGGTAACCGAAGGCATGGAGAACGTGGACAAGATCAAGCGCGGCGAGCCTGTGAAGGATCCGGATCGCATCGTTTCGATGAAGGTCGCTGCAGACGTCGCTTAAGACAAATGACGATCTGTCGTCCCGGACCGCCTTCCGCGCCCGGGACGACAGACAGAAAGCTCCATGCGCGTCGACCTTTTCGATTTCGAACTGCCTGAGCAGAACATCGCGCTCCGCCCTGCGGAGCCGCGGGATGCCGCGCGCATGCTCGTCGTGCGGCCCGAGAGCCGACTTGAGGATCGGGTCGTCCGCGACCTGCCGGATCTGTTACAGCCGGGCGACGTGCTGGTGCTCAACGATACCAAAGTCATTCCATCCCGGCTCTATGGTCTGCGCGTGCGCGAAGAGACCGCGGCGCGTGTCGAGATCATGCTGCACAAGCGGGAGGGAGCGGATCGCTGGCGCGCTTTTGCACGCCCGGCCAAGAAGCTCAATGTGGGTGATCGCATACGCTTCGGTGAGCAAGCCGATAGCACGGCCTGCGAACTCGTGCGGCTCGACGCGGAAGTCATCGAGAAAGGCGAGGGCGGCGACGTAGCACTTCGCTTTTCGTTCTCCGGCCCCTTTCTTGACGAGGCCATCGCCCGTCTCGGCGAGCTGCCGCTGCCCCCTTACATCGCAGGCAAGCGCGCCACGGACGAGAAGGACAGAACCGATTACCAGACGGTCTATGCCAAGGACGAAGGCGCAGTCGCTGCTCCCACGGCCGGCCTGCATTTCACCGATGAGCTGTTCCGCCGTCTCGACGAGCGCGGGATCGCCCGACATTTCGTGACGCTGCATGTCGGCGCGGGAACCTTCCTGCCCGTGAAGGCGGACGACACCGACGAGCACCGCATGCATGCGGAATGGGGCACGATCACAGAAGCGACTGCGCAAGCTCTCAACCAGGCACGGGCGCGGGGAGGGCGGATCGTGGCAGTCGGCACCACCTCGCTGCGCCTGCTCGAGAGCGCCGCCCGCGAGGACGGGACCATCGCGCCTTTCTCCAGCGACACGGCGATCTTCATCACCCCCGGCTACCGCTTCAAGGCGGTGGACGTTCTGATGACCAATTTCCACCTGCCGCGCTCGACCCTGTTCATGCTCGTTTCCGCCTTTGCAGGACTGGATTGCATGCACGCGGCTTATGCTCACGCTATTGAGACCGGCTATCGCTTCTATTCCTACGGCGATGCGAGTTTGCTCTTCCGGCGTTGACGCTCCATCTCTGCCCTTCGTGCCCGCGAGGGCTCAAGCCGATCCCATGAGGACCGAATGACCACCGATCAGTTCACCTTTACCGTCAACAAGACAGACGGCATGGCACGCACCGGCGAGATCCGGATGCCGCGTGGCGTCATTCGCACGCCAGCGTTCATGCCCGTGGGCACGGCGGCCACCGTGAAGGCCATGTATCCGGACCAGGTGAAGGCGCTGGGGGCGGATGTGGTGCTCGGCAATACCTACCACCTCATGCTCCGTCCCGGGGCAGAGCGAGTGGCGCGACTCGGCGGGCTGCACAAATTCATGAACTGGCCCTATCCGATTCTGACCGACTCGGGCGGTTTCCAGGTCATGTCGCTGGCGGCCCTGCGCAAGGTCGACGAGACCGGAGTGACCTTCCAATCCCATATCGACGGCTCGAAGCACTTCATGTCGCCGGAGCGCTCGATCGAGATCCAGGGCCTCCTTGGCTCCGATATTCAAATGCAGCTCGATGAATGCGTCCGCCTGCCGTGCTCCGACGAGGAGGCCGAGCGAGCTATGCGCCTATCCCTGCGCTGGGCAGAGCGCTGCCGCATCGCTTTCGGAGAACAGCCGGGCAAGGCCATGTTCGGGATCGTCCAAGGCGGCGCCGTGGAGCGGCTTCGCATCGAGAGCGCTCGGGAACTCGCGGCTTTGGACCTTAAGGGCTATGCTATCGGAGGCTTGGCTGTCGGCGAGCCTCAGGATGTGATGCTGCGCATGATCGAAACGGTCGAGCCGCACATGCCTAAGGAAAAGCCCCGCTATCTCATGGGTGTCGGTACGCCCGACGACATCGTGGAAGCCGTGCGCCGGGGGGTGGATATGTTCGATTGCGTCATGCCCACCCGCGCCGGGCGTCACGGACAGGTCTTCACCAAACATGGTCGCATGAACCTGCGCAATGCGCGCTTCGCTGAAGACACCCGTCCTCTCGACGAAAGCTCGAAATGCACGGCCTCGAATACCTATAGCCGAGCTTACCTCCACCATCTTGTCCGCTCGAACGAGATCCTGGGCATGATGCTGCTGACCTGGAACAATTTGGCTTACTACCAGGAACTCATGGCGGGCCTTCGCAAGGCCATCGCCGAGGGCCGCCTCGAAGATCATATCGGCGAGATAAAAGAGGGATGGGCCAAGGGCGAGCGGGACGGCAAGGCCGAGATCGGACACCATGCCGACAACATCGCGACCCCTGCAGAGGGTTGAGAGAACTCTCCCGTTCTCCGTGGAAAAATGGCCTTTGATGTGTGGAGTTGAGAATTTCAGTCTTAAACCGGGGCTTTTCGATTGACCCATCGCCGAAGAGCCCCTATTTCGGGCTCACCCTCAGGAGCGCGTAGCTCAGCCGGTAGAGCATCTGACTTTTAATCAGAGGGTCCTGGGTTCGAGTCCCAGCGCGCTCACCAAACCTTTTCAAGCACTTGAATGCTGAATAGGTTTGGTCTGCTTCCCGGAAACCTGGACCTGGGAAGAGATAGGAAGCAAGCTCGACTGAGTGGGCTTTTCTCCTGCTATCGCATCAGTTCAACCACAGCTTGAACCCTTACTGCCGGAATCAGCGAAAATAATCCCTCGACGGTCTAAAGCACTCAGAAGTCGCGCTGGACGCGCAGGCGTCCCTCCCAGTTATCTTCCGAACCGGCTGATCGGAAGGTGCCGGTCGGAGCGCCGGAAGCCGTCGTGAGCGGGACGGCTATGCGTTGGCGGGGATCAAGTCTGATGTAGAGTGCTTCGACGCCGATCTGGAAGTTCTTTACCGGTGTCCAGATCACGTTGGCACCGACGCGATACTCGTCGAAGTCGACGAGACCTGTGGTCGTGCCGGCCGATCCATCGGCAAGCGTCGCAGCCGTTGTCGGTACCTCGTATCGCGCGCCTCCGGGCGCATCGAAGCGCATCCAGGATCCGAAGATGTTGGTCTGCCAGGTCGGGCTCCAGTTGTGATTGAGGCCGCCTGCAATGGCGTAGGCCTTGTTGGTCTTGAACTCGCCCGTGAACGGGTCGACAAAGGCATCCGTGAAGGGCAGTGCTAAGGAACCGGCGCTGATGAAGCCATTGTTGATCGCGCCCGCCTGACCGGCATTGAGATAGCCGATCGCCCCATCCGTATAGGCGGCCGAGAGCCATACGGTATCGCCCTCTCCGAGAGCCGGCACGTTCACATAGCCATGAGCCCCTAGCGCGAAGCCGTATTCCGTGTCTGCAAAGGTCGGATTGGGCAGGCCGGTGATCGGGTTCAGCACCGGTACGACGACCCCGCCCACCGTCGCGAGACCCGCCGACACATCGCGGATCTGGTGCAGGGCGGCGGAGAGCTGCACCTCGCCCCAGGTGCCGGTGTAGCGAAGGTTGCCGACGACATCCGGCATTCGCTCGCCTGCATAGGTCGAGGCAATCGGCGCAAAGACCGGACTTGTCGCCCCTGCACCGAACAAGGGAAAAAAGAGTTCGTTGTGAATCCTGCGCTCGGTCCCATCCTCAAGAGACAGAGTGGCCGAGAAGCCATTGCCGAATGAGAAGGTGTAGGCCAGCAGGTTCACCTCGGCGTTCGAGGGATCATCGAAGCGCAGATCGCCGAAGTTCGGGGCCGGTAGGTCTGGGCTCGTGAAAAACGAAACCGCACGACCGGCGGTCAGGCCGCCGAACTGGATGAAGGCCTGGGAAATCTCGGGGCTAGTGGAGCTGAACTCGTAAGCACCGGTGTTCCGGGTCATCTCCATGCGGATGTAGGTGCGCAGCAATCCGTAAGCCGTGGCTGTGCGGGCATCGAGGTTGATGCGGCCGCGGGCTCTAAAGCCGATCGCGTCCTGTGAACGCTCGAATGGTTCGAGATAAAGATACTCGGCGCGAACACGGCCGCTGACACGCAGGCAGGTCTCGGTTCCCGGAATGTAGAAGAAGCCGTCTCCGTGCGTGGAGCAGATTCGCACATATTCGACGGGGGCTGCGGTTTTCGCAGGAAGGTCGGCGGCTTGCGCGCTGCCGGTTATAATCGCCGCGCATCCAAGCAACAGAGTTCGGACAGACGCCATGGTGTAAACTCCAAGACTAAGCCCAGCCGTGCTGATGAACGATGAAGCAAGCGGGTAAACCGCGTCAAGTAAGCCTTCAAAGACTCGGGTCTGAGAACCCGAAAATTTCTTTCGACGTTGCTGAATGGCACCAGCCATCACGTGGTCCTTGTTGACTCAACTCAGGAGAACTTGGACGGCGATGATCTTCACGATGGTCATGCTCGGAAAGCAGATCGCATAGCCGATGTCCGTCCTCTCGGTCGGAGCCAGCCGCCCTGCGGCGACGACGATAGCGGGATTTCCGGTCGAGCCGGCGCAGACGCCGAGAAGATCGTCGAAAGGGATCTGCATCAGATATCCGCCGACCAGCACGATCAGGACCAGCGTGAGAAGCACGGCAGCGCCGCCGAGGAGGATCTGAACGCCGTTTGTGGCGACTGTCTGCACGAAGGGGCTGCCCGCGCCGATGGCGACCGATCCGATGAACACCGACAGGCCGAGGTTGCGCAGGACCAGGTTGGCAACCACCGGGATCTTCCAGCCTAGCGGTCCGGTGCGGCCGAGCCAGCCCAGAATGAGGGCCATGACGAGCGGTCCGCCGGCCACGCCGAGGCTGAAGGTGCCGCCACTTGGCAGGGGAACCGGGATCATGCCGAGCAGGAGACCCAGCGCGATCCCGACGCCGATTGAGACGAATGACAGTTCGGCATTGCCCTTGATGCTGTCGCCGAAGTGACGCTGGATCTCGGCCTTCCGGTCGCTGGGAACCGCCGCCACGATCAGGTCGCCGAACTCCAGCATCAGGTCGGCGGACGCCATGATGTCGCTGTCTCCCCGGCGGATATGAGAGATCAGGACGGGAAAGTCAGGAAGCGAGAGCTCATGCACATGCTTTCCAACGAAGGCGGCTTTCGACACGTAGACGCGCACCACGTCATAATTCGCCCGGTCACGGCTGATGCGCCCAGGATCCTCGTGCCCGATGGCGGCTTTTGCCCGCTCGATGCCAGCCGGAGAGCCGACCAGTAGCAGCCCATCCCCCTCATGAAGGACGGTTCCGGGCCTCGGCGGCGCATTCATGTGCTGCTGGCGTACCGCGACGATCTTGACGTCGGCCGGCAGAACGGAGGAGATCTCCTCGACCGTGTGGTCCTCGGTGGCTGCCTCGAGTGTCAGCTCGGCGATCCGAACATTCTGCGTTGGAGCCTTGAATACGGGTTTGAGCCAAGCCGCCATCATGGTCATCAGGACGATCGGCCCGATCACTCCGAAGGGATAGGACACCGAGTAGCCAATGGCGGGGTCTTGGTTGCCTGCTGCCGCGAGGGCTGCCTGGAGGGTGGGCGTGCTCGTGCCGGAACCGGCGAACAAGCCGGCCGCCGTAGCCATCGAGATGCCAAGGGGGCCTGCAAGCGCCATCGCGACAAGGAGCGACGCGATCACTCCTGCCGCTGCTAGGGCGATGTACTTGAGACCAGGCCCTTTGAGGCTCGCAAAGAACTGCGGGCCGTATTGTATGCCGACACCGTAGACGAACATCACGAGGCCTAGCGTGCCGACCAGCCCCGGAGGCGCCGCCTTCGGGGTGATGGCGCCGATGATCAGGCCGGTGAACAGAACAGCGCCCGCACCGAAGGAAACGCCGGCAATCGAGATCTGCCCGAGGGCATAGCCCGTGGCGATGGCGAGGAACAGCGCCAGCAGGGGCGAGGCTTCAAGCAGCGTGCGGAGGAGATCGAGCATCGGCTTCCCTCATCTTGCGCGGCAACCTGCCTCCCGGAACTGCCCAAGCACCCGCGCCACCAAATCAGGGGAGGGCATAGGAGTGTCGGAGAGCTGGTAGTTCAGGCCCATCGCCTTCCACTTGAAGGCTCCCATCTGATGAAATGGGAGGACCTCGACCCACTCGACGTTGCGCATCGGGGCGACGAAGCGGGCGATGCCTTCGACATTGGCAGGGGCGTCGGTCAGTCCTGGCACGAGCACGAACCGCACCCAGACCGGCTTGCCAATGGCGGCGAGGCGTTCAGCGAACTGCAGGGTCGGCTTGATGTCCTGCCCTACGACACGGCGGTAGGTCTCCGGATCCCAGGATTTGATGTCGAGCAGCACGAGATCGACCTGACGCAGATACTCGTCGTCGGCGCGCGTGCCGAGAAAACCCGACGTATCCAGAGCCGTATGGAGGCCCATTGCCTTGGCGGCGGCAAAGAGGCGCTTCGTGAAGTGCGTCTGAACCAGCGGTTCCCCACCGGATATCGTCAGTCCTCCGTCCATGGCCCGCAATGGCGCGGCATAGGCTGCGAGCGCAGTTTTGGCGCGCTCGAACGAGACGCGTGTGCCGTCTTTAAGGTGCCAGGTATCCGGGTTGTGGCAGTACAGGCAGCGCAGCAGGCAGCCGCTCATGAACACGACGACCCGGATTCCGGGGCCGTCGAGGGTGGATCCGGTTTCGTAGGAGTGGATCCAACCGAAGTCACCTCGAGGATCATCAAAGGTGGCCGTCTCTGGAGCGTCCGGAGAGCGCGCCTGTTGCAGGTCGTACCGGCTATGGGCCCAAGGCTCGTCGGCCATGCTTCTCACCCATCTCCATGGAAGGTGCGGCTGATCACGTCCATCTGTTGCTCGCGCGTGAGGCGGACGAAGTTGACCGCATAGCCCGAGACCCGGATCGTCAGCTGCGGGTACTTGTCCGGGTGCTCCATCGCATCGATCAGGGTGTCGCGGTTGAGAACGTTGAGGTTCATGTGGAACCCGCCTTGACCACAATAGGTATCGAGCACCTTCACCGCCTGCTTGATCTTCTCGCCCTGGTCGAGGCGATTAAGGCTCGGCGTGATCGACACGGTGTAGCTGATGCCGTCCTGTGCATCGGCATAGGGCAGCTTGGCGACCGACAGGCATGAGGCGAGCCATCCATGATTGTCACGCCCGTGCATCGGGTTTGCGCCAGGAGCGAACGGCTCGCCAGCCTTGCGGCCGTCCGGCGTATTGCCCGTATGCTTGCCGTAGACGACATTGCTCGTGATGGTCAGCACCGACTGCGTGTGGACGGCATTTCGGTAGGTCGGATGCTTGCGGATCTTTCTCATGAAGGAGGAGACGAGATCGGCCGCAATGGTGTCGACGCGATCATCGTTGTTGCCGTATTGCGGGTAGCCGCCCTCGATCTCGTACTCGACGATCAATCCGTCATCGCGGCGGATCGGCTTGACCTTCGCGTGCTTGATCGCCGACAGGCTGTCCGCGACAACCGACAGGCCGGCAATGCCGAACGCCATCGTGCGCAGGATCTGCTGGTCATGCAGCGCCATCTCCAGACGCTCGTAGTAGTACTTGTCGTGCATGTAGTGGATGCAGTTCATGGCGTGGACGTAAGTTCGTGCCAGCCACTCCATCATGGTGTCGAACTTTGCCATGACGTTATCGTAGTCGAGGACGTCGCCGGAGACGGGGGAAGCCGCTGGGCCGACCTGCTCGCCGCTGACCTCATCCCGTCCGCCGTTGATGGCGTAGAGAAGGCACTTGGCGAGGTTTACCCGCGCTCCGAAGAACTGCATCTGGTTCCCGATGCGCATGGCCGACACGCAGCAGGCAATGCCGTAATCGTCTCCCCAATAAGGACGCATCAGATCATCGTTCTCGTACTGGATGGACGAGGTCTCAGCCGAGACCTTGATGCAGTAGCGCTTGAAGCCATCGGGCAACTGCTTCGACCAGAGCACCGTCATGTTGGGCTCCGGGGCGGGGCCCAGATTCGTGAGCGTATGAAGCATCCGGAAGCTGGTTCGCGTGACAAGGGGACGGCCGTTCAGATCCATGCCGCCGACGCATTCGGTGGCCCAGTAGGGATCGCCCGAGAACAAGGCGTCGTAGTCGGGCGTGCGCAGGAAGCGGACGATGCGCAGCTTCTGAACAAGCTGGTCGATGAGTTCCTGGGCGCCCGCTTCATCGAGAGCGCCGCTCCTCAGGTCGCGTTCAATATAGATGTCGAGGAAGGATGAGATGCGGCCAATGGACATGGCCGCGCCATTGGCCTCCTTGATCGCTCCGAGATAGCCGAAATAGGTCCACTGCACGGCCTCGCGCGCATCTGCCGCTGGACGTGTGATGTTGAACCCGTAGTTCTTGGCCATCTCCGCCAAGTCGGCCAGGGCACGCATCTGCTCGGCCAATTCTTCGCGCTCGCGGATGACATCGTCGGTCGGCCACTTGGCGTCGAGAAGCGCCCGCTCGCCGCGTTTCGCCGCCAGCAATTTGTCCGTGCCGTACAAGGCCACTCGGCGATAATCGCCGATGATCCTGCCGCGGCCATAGGAGTCGGGCAGGCCGGTGATGATGTGGCTGCGCCGGCATGCCATGATCTCAGGCGTGTAGGCATCGAAGACGCCGTCATTATGGGTCTTGCGGTACTTGGTGAAGGTTTCGTGCACGATCGGGTCAGGCTCGAACCCGGCGGCCTTCAAACCGGCTTCGACCATGCGCAATCCGCCATACGGCATGATCGCGCGCCGGAAGGGCGCGTCGGTCTGCAATCCGACGATGACCTCGTTATCGCGGTCGATGTAGCCGGGTGCATGCGAGGTCATGGAGGAAGGTATCTTTGCATCGACGTCGAGGACACCCTTGCGGATTTCCTCCTGGAAGTACGGTTGCAGCTTTGCCCAGACAGCCTTCGTACGTTCACTGGGTCCGGATAGAAACTCCTCGTCCCCGTCATAGGGAGTGACGTTGCGCTGGATGAAGTCGCGGACGTCGACGGTGTTCTGCCAGCGTCCAGGCACGAATCCAGTCCATTCATGCACCGAAGCGGAGGCATCGGATGCGGGGGAGGCGCCAGCTCGGTGCCTTGAAGCCGGCTGCTCTCCGACATGTTGCTTCCGCGTCTTCCCAGACCTCTGCGCAGCAATGGCTTCACTGGGCATGATGGCCTCCTTCGGCAGCGTTTGGGACCTTCGTTGAACGCATCTTCAGCCGCTTGTGCAGCCGTTGCGAACCTCAGCAGAGCACCAGGTTCTGGGCCAAACCTGCCTCGCTCGTTTCCTTGTACTTCGGGTTCATGTCCTTGGCGGTGTCGGACAGCGTCTTGATCGTCGTGTCCAGATCGACACGATGTCGGCTAGCGATCTCGTTGGTGGCGATCATCGCGGCCGTCCAGGCCTTCACGGCCCCGAAGGCGCAGCGCTCGATGCAGGGCACCTGCACGTAGCCGGCGACTGGATCGCATGTCATGCCGAGGTGGTGTTCCAGGGCCGACTCGGCTGCATTCTCGATCACTTGCGGCGGCTGGTTCAGCACCTGCGTGATCAGAGCGGCCGCCATCGCGGAGGCGACACCGATCTCAGCCTGACATCCACCTTCTGCCGCGGCCAAAGTCGCGTTGTGCTTGCACAGATAGCCGATGGCCAAGCCGGCCAGCAAACCTTCCCGGATCTTGTCCATCGGCACCGCGCGGTCGCTTTGGGTCAGGGCGTAGACGACAGCTGGCATCACCCCAGCCGACCCGCCGGTGGGAGCCGTGATCACGAGATGGCCACGGGCATTCTCCTCGGAAGCCGCCAGGGCGAAGGCCGAGACCAGACCGATGGCGCGGTCGCTCATGTAGGTGTCGTCCATCGCCCGCTCGTGGACCGTGGCGGCCTTGGAATGAAGCTTGATCGGCCCAGGCAAAACGTCATCCTTGTAGGACAGACCGGTCTTCACCGTGGCGATCATCGCGTTGGCGATCTTGTCCAGGAACGCGTTGATTTCTTCCTCGCTCTTGCCGGACACGGCGATCTCGTTCGCCATCATGACATCGGCAACCGAAAGGTTGTTGGCCTCGGCGTGCTGGCGCAACTCCTTCATCGTCGCGTAAGGATACTTCGGCTGCCCTTTCTTAGGCGGCTCGTAGCCCTTCCACTCGATGAACCCGCCGCCGACCGAATAGTACTCCTGCTCGTAGAGAACCTTGTCGCCGGCCATGAGGCGTGCCGTCATGGTGTTCGGGTGAGGGAAGTCCCCCTTTGGCGCATCGTAGACAATGTCAGCCAGCGAGAGGTTGAACGTTTTGCTTCCGAGCTTCACCGGATAAGTCTGGTCCGGCTTGGCAATCATCTCGTCGAGGAAGCGCGGGTCCACGGTGGCGGGTTCCTTGCCCACGAGGCCCGCCAGAGCGGCACGCTCGGTGCCGTGCCCCTTGCCGGTGGCGCTCAAGCTGCCGAAGAGGTGAACCTTGAGGCCGCTGGCCTGTGCGAGCTGATCTGAGGGCAATTTCGTGCAGCGCTGGTAGAAGTCGTAGGTGATGCGCATCGGTCCGATCGTGTGCGAGCTTGAGGGGCCGGGGCCGACCTTGTAGAACTCGTCCGCAACAGTCATGACCGGCCCTTTCGACGACTTGACGACGTCGAGGTCGGGTGACAATGCCGAGCTCATCTTGAGGCCGGCATCGCCTCCTGCAGCTTCCTTCTTGGCCTGCTGCGCGGCAGCCTCCGTGGCGGCCTGCTGTGCGCGGGCCTCAGGAGCCCATGTCGTGCCGGTCATTACTGCTGCTGCGCCTATGGCAGCATGGCGTATGAGGAACGCCCGGCGGTCGATGCCTGACGGGAGGGTGATCGGTTCGGGCGATTCCGGAAACAGCTCGTCGTCCTTGCTGGAGCGAGTCATGAGCGCGTCCTCCTGCTCAAGCAACGGAGGCGCATCAATCTTGAGGCTCCTCCGCCCTCGTTCTGATGTGAAGCAGAATCTTTCTTCCTTCTGACAGCATCCTATGTCTGTCTGGGGCATGTGCTTGACTGAAGAGGACAAGCCTTTGACTGTTTAGGACAGCAGGTCTTCAAACATCGCCAACCGGTTCCGTGAATAGGACCGCAACTTCAAACTCATCTTCCGAGAAAAGCGTCAGTACCGTACCGGTACGATGTTATTCGAGGGCAGCCTAGTCTCGGCACCCTTCGGTCGCGGCTCCGCTTTCGGCACATTCGGGAGTTCGACTTTCACCTTCTTGTACGGGATCTGGCTGAGCATGTGCGCGATCAGATTGAGGCGTGCCCGGCGCTTGTCATCGGATAGAACGATGTACCATGGGCAGGCGGATGTGTCGGTGGCACGCAGCATATCCTGGTAGGCCCTCGTGTAATCCCACCAGCGCCGCACTGACTCGGTGTCCATCGGGCTGAGCTTCCAATGCTTGATGGGATCTTTGATACGATCGGCGAAGCGACGGCGCTGCTCGTCCTGGCTCACGTCGAGAAAGTACTTGAGCAGGATGATGCCGTTGTCCACGATCTCCCTCTCGAAAGACGGCACGAGGCGCATGAACCGTTCGTACTCATCCGTGGTGCAGAAGCCCATCACCCGTTCGACGCCAGCCCGGTTGTACCAGGAGCGGTCGAACAGCACGATCTCTCCGGCAGCCGGGAAGTGGGCGATGTAGCGCTGGATGTAGAGTTGGCTCCTCTCGCGCTCGGTCGGTGCCGGCAGCGCGACATGCCGGAACACACGAGGGCTCACCCGTTGCGTGATGCGGCTGATCACGCCGCCCTTGCCAGCGGTGTCACGCCCCTCGAAGATCACGATGATCCTTGCGCCTGTCGCCTTGACCCAGGTTTGCAGGCGCACAAGCTCGACTTGGAGCTGTCTCAGCTCACTTTCGAACTCCTTCCGCTTCATGGGCGTGGGATCGGCGTCCGCATGATCGTCGGCAGCCTTGTTCGCCTTCATGACATCTTGCCGGCTCATCGTCGTGCTCCTTTCCGATTGCATTCCATGACACCATGGACGTCCATCATGGCGCGCTCGCCTGCCGGTCCGGCCGTAACTCATCCGATGTGCGCCGCCACCACAGGGTGAGCAGGAACGACCCGAGGAGTTGCAACAGGCCATAGACGACGACCGTTGCGACCACCGGCGTTCCCGCGAAGGTGCTGGAAGCGATCACCAAGCCAAGGCCGACATTGCGGATTGAGGTTGTAAGAGCCATCGCCTTACGATCCGCGCTCCACCGGCCGCCGGCACTCCATCCGGCCGCAAGGCTGAAGCCCAGCAGGCTCAGCATGCCCATCATCCTCCCAGCTCGGACATCCAGCAGCTGTGGGAACTGAGACGTGAGGATAAGGACGAGAGCCGCTGCGTTGAGAACCTTGCCGACGGCGACAGCAGGACCTAGCCATCTCTTGGCCAGGTCCGGTCGTCGGTGGCTGATAGCGAGCCCGCAACAAAGGGGTAGAAGTTGTGTCACCATAATAGCTTCGACCATCGCAAAGGCGTGGAGCTGCAGGCCTGTCGCTTCCGTTGTGAGCGGGAGAAGAAAGAAGAGAAGCAGCGGCGCCACGACCACTGACGAGCCGGCTAGGATCACCATCAACCCAACAGCGGTTGCCGTGGCACCGCGAGCGAGGGCTGTCAGGGGAGGGCCATAAGGGGCCCCCGGGCACACCGCGAGAAGGAGAACTCCGACTGCGAAAGGCGGATCGCCGCCCACAAGGAGGATCAGGACAATTGCAGCTGCCGGGACGGCTACGTAATTGATCAGGCCAGCAGAGAGGAGTTGCTGCCCGTTTCCGGCGACACGGATGACGTCCGCAAGCCGGACGCCGAGCCCGGTGGCGAGCATCATCTCGATCAGGGTGACAGCGACGAGAACACTGATCAGCCGGTCCAGGCTCATCCGCATCCCTCCCTAGCCCGCCGCATCGGCCGAGCAGTGCTGGCCATCATGGCGTTGGTTGATCAGGCGGGCTTGACGGTTTGGGACAGACCCTTGACCGGATCGGACAGCGCGGAAGTAGCTTCCGTGAAATAGCCCCAATCTCTGGTTAAGCTGTGCGGTGCCTGAGAAGACTCTGGTTTTCGGTGATGCGTTCAGTTGCTGCGACCGTGCGATTTCGCACCGTGCAGTCGCGCAAGACCCATTAGCTTTCAGTGACGCTTGAGAATACGGCGAGGCGGCCATGACGATGATCAGAAGCATCGTGCCTCCGTCCACGAGTATCGGTCGAGAGAGCTCCTCAACAATTCCGCCAACGGTTCTGGCGGGCCCCGGGCGAACGCTGCCGCCTGGCTACATTCACCTGGGTGTCGCTAAGGAGATAGCCCCGACCTTGCGCGATTTCGGCATCGATCCCGATCCGATCATCCGCGAAGCGGGGCTCGACCCGCATCTGTTCGACGATGGCGCGAACGTGATCCCTCATGCGGCCCTGGGCCGGCTGCTCACGCTGAGCGTGGCGCGTACCCGCTGCCCGCACTTTGGGCTGCTGGTCGGCCAGCGCGCTACGATCCTGTCGCTGGGCATGGTCGGGCGTCTGATGCAGCACTCGGAGACCGTGGGCGATGCCATGCGAGCGCTCGTCTCCAACCTGAGCATTCAGAACCGAGGCTCCGTCCCATCGTTGATGATCATCGGCGACACGGCCCTGTTCACGTTCTCGATCTACCAGCCGAAGGCCGAGAGCGCGGATCAGATCTCGGACGGATCCCTAGCCGTCGCGGTCAACGCCTTGCGTGCCTTGTGTGGTCCCGACTGGAACCCGACCGAGGTTCTGCTGCCACGGGTCGCGCCACCTGATCAGGAACCCTACCGACGCCTCTTTCGGGCTCCCGTTCGCTTCAATCAGGAGACGGCCATCATCGTCTTTCCGACCAGTGATCTGAACTGCCGGATTCCCGGCGCCGACCCCGTTATGCGGGCCCTGCTGGAGGAACGGATCCAACAGATGAAAGGCGCCCAGAGTTCTCTCCTTTCAGACGACATCCGGCGCCTGCTGCGAACCCGGCTGACGAGCAAACACTGCTCGGCAGACGACATTGCCGATCTGTTGGCGATGCACCGGCGCACCCTCAGCCGTCGCCTCAAAGGGAGCGGTATGGGATACAGGGCCATTACGAACGAAATCCGCTTCGAGATCGCCCGCCAGTTGCTGCAGGATACCGCAGTGCCGCTGGGACAGATCGCGGCGGCGCTGGGCTATTCCGAGGCGAGCGCCTTCACCCGCGCCTTCCGGCGCTGGTCGGGCCGGACCCCCACTGCGTGGCGTGGCGAAGGTCATCCGGGCTGACGCGCCGACGGTCAAAACTGTCAAGAGATTGTCCCCACCGGTCAAGCACAGGATTCCGGTGGACCTAGAGTGATCCGACCGGCTGCCGATCCCATAAGCAGCAGCTCGGACGCTCCGCGGCTGTGCTCGCGCGGGATGGTCAGGGAGGATCGCACGATGAACCGAATGATCTGTTTGCGTCTTGGTGGTGTGCCCATGAAATCCGCGTTGGGCCTTCTCGCAGGCATGGCCGTCATTGGCGCATCTGCGTCTGCCGCGCGGGCGGAGGACGGTGCCGCTCAGAACATCCTGAAGGCCATGTCGGACTACGTCAGTCGTCAGGAAAACCTGTCCCTGAAGTACGATGCCGATGTCGAGGTCGTGACACCGGCCGTCGAGAAGATCCAGTTCAGCGCCTCAGGCGATGTCACCATGAACCGTCCGAACAAGTTCCGTGTCAGCCGAACCGGCGGCTACGCCGAGGTCGAGTTGATCTCTGACGGTTCCACCGTGACGGTCTTTGACCGCGGCGGCAAGAGGTTTGCCCAGGTGCCCGCCGCCGGTACTTTCGACGAGGTCGTTGACCGGCTCCGGAACGAGGCTCCGGTCGAAATTCCAGGGGCCGATCTTCTGCTGTCGAAGCCCTATGAGGAGCTGATGGCTGGGGTGCTAGAGGCCAAGCACATTGGTCGCGGTGTCGTGGAGGGTGTCGAGTGCGAGCATCTCGCCTTCCGCAATCTCGATACCGACTGGCAGATCTGGGTCGAGGTGGGTGACCGGCCGGTGCCCCGCAAATACGTCGTCACCAGCAAGGCGGTCGGTGCAGCGCCTCAGTACACGCTACGGCTCCGAGACTGGAAGACCGGCGTCAGTCAGGCACAGGACGCCTTCTCGTTCAAACCGCCGGAAGGCTCCAGCGGTGTTGCGATTACCATGCTCAACGACATCGATGACATCCCGGCCGGTGTCGTTCTCGGAGGTGCAAAATGAACATTCTCATATACGTGGGTCGTGCTGCGCTCGCGCTCATCGCCGGCGGTGCTGCTCTGCTCTGGAGCGGTGATGGTTTCCTTCCGTCCGGGCCGTTCATCAGTCAAGCGGAGGCGAGGGTGGGGCGCCCGGCGACGCCCATGAGCTATGCCGGCGTGGCGCGGCGGACCACTCGCCGGGCTGTCGCCTACGGAACGGCTGCAGGAGCCGCCGCTGCGGGGACATACTACTATGCCGCTCCGGGATGCCAGCAGGTTGTGAACGCCTACGGCCAGATCGTTTACCGCTGCCCGTAGCCAGCCATGATTGGAGCAGACGGTGGATGTAAGACGTCTCCAGGTCGTGGCCGGCGCCCTGTGGGGGCTGATGATCCTGACGGTTGTGTTTCGGGTCGGAGCCAGTCCCGCCTGCGCGCAGCCCGCCGCGGCTCCGGCTGCGCCGCCGCAGGTGCAGGAGCTTCTCAAGCTCCTGGATGATCCGGCCACCCGGACCTGGATCGATCAGCAGCGACAGTCAGCGGCTCCGCCACGCGAGCCCACATCCTCCGAGCCGCAAGGCATGGATTCCCAGATGCTGGCAACGCGGGTCGAGGCGTTGCGGGCGCATCTTGCCGCTCTTGCGGCGGCGGTGCCTCGTCTCCCTCAGGAGGCTGCGCGGGCCGCGGATCTGCTGGCACAGGAGCTTCGCAGCCGATCGCTCCTTGATGTCATGATCCTCATACTCGGCTTTCTTGGCCTCGGCGCCGGAGTCGAGTGGCTGTTCCGGAAGGCCACGGTCACTGCGCACGACCGCAGCGTCTTCCGTCCCGTGCAGACGGCGGCTGAACGTGTTCGAGTGACAGTCTCACGCATGGCGTTTGGCTTGGCCCATGTGGCTATCTTCGGCATTGGGAGCATCGGCGCGTTTCTCGTTTTCGATTGGCCGCCTCTGCTCAAGCGGATCGTGCTTGCCTATCTGTTCGCAGCTCTTCTGCTGCGGCTTGCTCTTCTGGGTGGTCGGATCCTGCTCGCGCCTGAGCCGGTGGGCTACCACGATCCCGCAGCTCTGCGTGTCATTCCCATCAATGATGGGGCTGCCCGATTCTGGTATCGCCGCCTGGTGCTGTTCGTCGGTTGGTTCACGTTCGGCTGGGCGACGGTCGAACTCGTGCATGCTCTCGGGTTTTCTCCCGACGGACGCAGGCTGGTCGCGTATGTCCTGGGCCTCGGCCTCCTGGTGCTGGCGGTCGAAGCCGTCTGGAGATGGCCGCTGTCCACCACTCTCGAGACTGAAAAGGCCGAACATCCTCCCCGGCACCATGTCCTTGGAACGTGGCTGCTGTCGCTCTACCTGGTCTTGCTGTGGGGATTGTGGGTTGCCGGACTGATGGGTCTGTTCTGGCTCCTGATCGTCGTTGTCGTGCTGCCCCAAGCGGTGAAGATCATGCAGCGTTCCGTCCGTCACTTGCTGCGGCCCTCTGAAAATGCGGAAGCCGACAATCAGGCCGGGTTGAGCGCTGTTTACCTGGATCGAGGCATCCGGGCGCTCCTGATCGTCGCGGCAGCCCTATTCCTGGCAGAGATTTGGAACGTTGATCTGGTCGAGTTGACCAGCCGCGACACGGTTGGAACCCGGCTGGTTCGCGGCGCGCTCAGCAGCATTGTCATCCTGCTCGTTGCGGATCTCATCTGGCAGATCGTGAAGACGCACATCGACCTGCGCCTGTCGCGCCTGCAGGCTGAGGCTCCTTCCGGCAGCGAGGCCGCCCTCAGTCAAGCACGGGTCAGAACCTTGCTGCCGATGTTCCGGATGGCGGCCTTCATCATTCTGGCCGCCGTAGCAGTGCTGATGACTCTCTCGTCCCTCGGAGTGGACATCGGCCCGCTGATCGCAGGCGCAGGCATTTTTGGCGTCGCCATTGGCTTCGGCTCGCAGACGCTGGTCAGGGACATCATCAGCGGGATCTTCTACCTGCTCGATGATGCCTTTCGAGTCGGGGAGTACATCCAGAGCGGCAGCTACAAGGGCACCGTGGAAAAACTGGGCTTCCGCTCGGTGAAGCTGCGGCACCATCGCGGTCCTGTTTTCACGATCCCGTACGGACAACTTGGGGCGGTAGAGAATATGAGCCGCGACTGGGTGATCGACAAGCTGACCGTCGGCGTATCCTATGATTCCGACTTCGACAAAGCGAAGAAGCTGATCAAGCAGATCGGCAAGGATCTGGCGGAGGATCCCGAGTTCGCGCCTCACATCATCGAGCCGCTCAAGATGCAGGGTGTCGAGCAGTTCGGCGATTACGGTATCCAGATTCGCCTCAAGATGATGACCAAGCCCGGCGAGCAGTTCGTTATCCGTCGCCGGGCCCTGGCACTGATCAAGAAGGCCTTCGACGAGAACGGGATCAGGTTCGCGTTGCCCACCGTGCAGGTGGCAGGCCGCGACGAGGCCGAGCCCGCCGCTGCCCGGCAGGCTCTTAAACTCGTCAAAGGAGCTCCACCCGAAGAGAGTGCATAGCTGAAGATCACGCCCGCTTTCCCGAACTGTCAAAAGAAAGTCCAAAGCGGTCAAGCAAGCGGATCGTGAGCGGATAAGATGAGTTCGGTTCTGCAGCGGCAGACCTGTCGGGAAGGGGAGAAGCGATGGAGATGCCATCCACCCGCAGGGCAGACGAGCCGGCACCAAGCGATTCCGGCCCGCTCACTGCGGATCTGCGCCGACTGCTTCGGACCGAACTGTTGAGGGATACCTGTTCCGCCGCTACGGTCGCCCGTCTCTTTTCGATGCACCGCCGCACGCTGACCCGACACCTGCGCACCGAGGGACTCGCATTCCGACAGGTGGCGAATGAGGTTCGCTTCGAGATCGCATGTCAGTTGCTGCAGAACACCGACATGGCGCTCAGTCAGGTTGCTGCAGCCCTCAAGTACTCAGAGCCGAGCGCCTTCACGCGGGCCTTCCGACGCTGGTCAGGGCAGACCCCATCGGCGTGGCGCGCCAGCCATCCCCCAGCCCTGAAAGTGCGGTTGCGAAAGGCGCACCGCTCTCGCGCGGATCGAGACTCCTGCAGCCTGCCGAGCCAGTCGGACAAGTGTATCTGATCTGACCATCGGCCTCTTTCAGGAGGAGGCGGACAACTCCGCTGCTCCTATTCCAGACCAAGCAAGACAGAGGCGGCGCTCATTTCCAGCCGGGCAGTCCCAAACTGTCAAAACGTTGGCTCATCGGGTCAAGCAGCGAATGCCGGGTGGATCATACTCGTCTCACCAAACAAGCCGGACAACCGCGACACCGGGCACGGGAGCCGATCCGGCGGCATGGGCGACCCATTAGGGCCGCCCACTGGCAGCACAGCGCGGAGGCAATCATGACGGTTGCGGTTTCAGCCCCAAACACGTCTCAGCAGGGACAGCGGCGGCACGAGAAATACGACCGGCTCATCACAACGGCCCAGTCGCTTCCCAAACTGAAGGTGGCCGTAGCTCACCCTTGCGATGCGGCCTCCATGGGTGCGGTGTTCGAAGCGGTCGAGCTCGGCCTGATCGAGCCGATCCTGGTGGGACCGCCAGACAAGATCCGCGCCGCTGCTGCTGCCCTCAACAGGGATATGCCTCCTGTCCGGATCGTCGAAGCCACGCACAGCCATGCGGCGGCCGACAAGGCGGTTGAGCTCGTCAAGGCTGGAGAAGCCGAGGCCCTGATGAAAGGCAGCCTCCACACGGACGAGCTCATGGGCGCCATAGTTCGGCGCGAAGGCGGCCTGCGGACCGCGCGCCGCATCAGTCATTGCTTCGTCATGGACGTTCCCGGCCATGAGACTGCGCTCATCATCACGGATGCGGCGGTGAACATCGCGCCGACGTTGGAGGACAAGGTCCACATCGTGCAGAATGCCATAGACCTTGCTCGCGCTCTCCGGGTCGATCCAGTGCGCGTTGCGATTCTGTCGGCAATGGAAACCGTCAATCCGAAGGTGCCCTCGACCATCGAGGCGGCGGCCTTGTGCAAGATGGCTGACCGCGGGCAGATCACCGGCGGCATCCTCGACGGTCCGCTGGCCCTCGACAATGCAATCGATCTTGGTGCCGCGGCGATCAAGAAGATCCAGTCGCCGGTAGCTGGCCAAGCCAATGTACTCGTCGTTCCCGATCTCGAAGCCGGCAACATGTTGGCCAAGAGCCTGACCTTCCTGGCCGATGCGGATGCAGCTGGCATCGTGCTCGGCGCCCGCGTGCCGGTCATCCTTACAAGCCGGGCCGACTCGACGATCACGCGACTCGCTTCCTGCGCCGTAGCCTCGCTCGTGGCCGACGCGCAGCGCAGGCAACTCGCCCTTCCGGAGATCTGAGCCATGACGCCCGTCCTCATCGTCCTCAACGCGGGATCATCGAGCCTCAAGTTCCAGGTCTACGACATGCTCGACGGCGCGGAGCCGCAGCTCGTGTGGAAGGGGCTCTACGAAGGCCTAGGGGACACCGCGCATTTCATTGTCAAGGACGCCGACGGGACGATCCTCGAGGAAAAGACATGGGTCGGGGGCAACCAAACTGGGCACGAGGAGGCGCTGATGCACCTCGTCTCGTGGCTGAGCCAGTTTCGGGAGGAGCGCAAGCCCGTGGCCATCGGGCATCGCGTCGTCCATGGCGGCGAGACCTTCTCTGCTCCGGTGCTGGTTGACGAATCCGTCGTCCAGCGGCTTGAGCTGCTGGTGCCGCTCGCGCCGTTGCATCAGCCGCACAACCTCGAGCCGATTCGGATCGTGCGCCGGCGCCTGCCGGGGATGCCGCAGGTTGCCTGCTTCGACACCGCCTTCCACCAGACCCAGTCCGACATCGCCACCTTGTTCGCCCTGCCGCGCGAGATGCGCGAGAGCGGCGTGCGGCGCTACGGCTTCCACGGTCTCTCCTACGATTACATCTCGTCCGTGCTCAAGGACTATGAGCCACGCCTTGCGGAGGGGCGGGTGATCGTCGCCCATCTCGGCAATGGCGCCAGCCTGTGCGCACTCAAGGATGGCGTCAGCGTCGCAACGACCATGGGCTTCTCGGCCCTCGATGGACTTCCGATGGGAACCCGCTGCGGCGCCATCGACGCAGGCGTCGTCTTCTACATGCTGCGGGAAATGAAGCTCAGTCCGGATGAGGCCGAAGGCGTGCTTTACAAGAGATCGGGATTGCTTGGCGTGTCCGGCCTCTCAAACGACATGCGCGTGTTGCGGGGCCATGCCGCGACCAATGCCGATGCCAAGCGTGCCATCGACATGTTCGTGTATCGCATCACGCGTGAAATCGGCTCACTCGTCGCAGCTCTGGGCGGCATCGACGGTCTCGTCTTCACGGCCGGTATCGGCGAGAATGATGTGGCGACCCGCGCTGAGGTAATGGCCGGTCTTGCCTGGACTGGACTCACACTCGATGACGCCATCAACCGCACCGGAGGCCCATGCATCTCTTCCGGAGACGGCCCCATGGCGTGGGTCATCCCCACTAACGAAGAACTCGTGATCGCTCGGCAGACGCGAAGCGTGCTCGGCGGCATGCAAGCCAAACTCGCATCCTGAACAGGGAGGTTGTTGTCATGGAAACGTTGAAGACCAGGCCAGACGAGAAGGCCCGACAGGAGCTTGCGGACGAGACGTTCATGTCGGCTGCGGATCTGCGGACCTACATGACCGAGATGCAGATGGCGAAGGCGTCCAAGTCGCTGGACGGCATGGACCGCGCCGAGAAGGCGCGCCAGGACCTGATCAAGCGGATGGCCGAGCCCATCGACCTGACGCCGGAGCGCCTGAAGGACATCCTGCAGCCGTTGAAGGCGAAGCTGAAGGCGGCGGCGGAGCGGGGTCAGACCGAGCTCATGGTGATGCGGTTCCCCAACACGCTGTGCACCGACCACGGCCGCGCGATCAACAACTCTGATCCGGCATGGCCCGACACCCTCACCGGGAGGCCGCGCCAGGCCTACGAACTGTGGCGCGACCAGCTCCGGGATGCCGGATTCAAGCTCAGCGCCTTGATCATCGAGTGGCCGGGCGGGATGCCAGGGGATGTCGGCTTCTTCCTCAAGTGGGGCGATACAAAACGCTGATCCTGTCCTGCAACCTTCGTTAGGTGGACGATGGCAATGCAAACTGCAACGCAACGGGTCGAACCAAAGGTCGAGCGCAGCGAGGACCGTGTCCAGTCAGGGTTGGAGCAACTCGCCCAAGCGCAGACGAAGGTCACGGAAGTCTACCAGGAGCGGTACGCGCAGGCCGCGCAGCGCTATCTCGATGCGGTGAGGGCCGCGAGCGAGCCATTGCGAGATGAGCCGTTCCGTGTGACGTCGCCGCTGGATGTCTTGCGTGATGTCAGCTCCTACTGGGTCGACTTCACCCAGCGCTCGATCCTGTTCTGGGACACGCTGCGCCAGCGTGGCAACAACTGGGTCGAGCACGAGAAGGCGGGCAAGCCGCCGCTGCTGGACTTCGACTGGCAGATGGTCGCAGATGCGCGCACCTTCGAGCGTCCTGTGAACTACGCTCTCGTGCGCATCGTCCCGCCGGAGGGCATCCAGACCGATCCCGAACTCCGACCCTTCGTCATCATCGATCCACGGGCGGGCCATGGTCCTGGCATCGGCGGATTCAAACAGGACTCGCAGGTCGGCGTAGCACTCAAGGCGGGGCACCCGGTGTACTGCGTGATTTTCTTCCCCGAGCCGATGCCTGAGCAGACGCTGGCGGATGTTTCTCGCGCTGAGGCCGAGTTCCTTCGCATCGTCGGCGGCCGCCATCCGAAGACTCGCAAGCCTGTCCTGTTCGGCAACTGCCAGGGAGGATGGGCATCCATGCTCGTCGGCGCTATGGAGCCTGACCTGGTAGGACCCATCGTCATCAACGGTGCGCCGATGTCGTACTGGGCGGGCAACGACGGCGAGAACCCGATGCGCTATGCCGGCGGCATGCTCGGCGGCGCCTGGCCTGCGCTCCTGGCCAGCGATCTCGGCGCGGGCACGTTCGATGGCGCCTACCTCGTCGAGAACTTCGAGTACCTCAATCCGGCAAACACCTACTTCGACAAGTACTACACGCTCTTTTCGAAGATCGACACGGAGCCGGAGCGCTTCCTGGAGTTCGAGCGCTGGTGGGGCGGGTTCTTCCTGATGAACAGGCAGGAGATCCGCTGGATCGTCGAGAACCTGTTCGTCGGCAACAATCTGGCCGATGGCGATGCCGAATGGTCCGAGGGACGCGCCTTCGACCTGCGGGCGGTCAAGTCGCCGATCATCCTGTTCGCATCACTCGGGGACAACATCACGCCGCCGCAGCAGGCTTTCAACTGGGTCGCCGACCTTTATCCGACCACGGAAGCTCTCAAGGCGAACGGGCAAGTGATCGTCGGTCTGATGCACGAGAGCGTTGGCCATCTCGGCATCTTCGTCTCTGGGTCGGTCGCCAAGCGCGAGTACACCCAGATCACCGACCTGATCGGCTACATCGAACATCTGCCGCCCGGCCTTTACGGAATGCAGGTCGAGGAGCAGAGCGACAACGGAAGCGTGCGCTACGACGTGCTTCTCACCGAGCGTCGGGTCGAGGACCTTCAGGTTCTGCAGAGATACAGCCGCAAGGACGAGATGCCATTCCAAGCAGTCGAGAAGACGTCGGAAGCGCTCGTCTCCGCCTATGAGACCTTCGTCCATCCTGCCATGACGGCAACCGTAACACCCACTGGAGCGGCCATGAGACGGGCCATGCACCCGCAACGGGCGCAGCGCTGGGCGGTGTCCGATCTTAATCCGTTCCTGTGGCCGCTGAAAGGCATGGCGGACATGGCGCGGGCGAACCGGGTGTCACGCAACAGCGATGGCCCGATGACCATGATGGAGCAATGGACCGCCGCTGTGACCTCCGCTTCATGGGACCTTTATCGAGACCTTCGCGATGCAACGGTCGAGAACACATTTTTCCGCACCTACGGTCCGGCTGGCATCGGCATGGCCGTGGAGGAGAAAGAGGCTGTTCCTGAGGAGCTCAACGATGTGCGGAATGCTCCGCCGGTGAAGGATGCGCTGACGCATATCGAGGAGGGCGACGCGACGAGGGGCATGGTCCGGGCGGCGCTCCTATTGATGAAGGCCGGCACAGGCCGACGCAGGCTATCGACCATGAAGCGCGCGCGCGAACTCGTTGGCAAAGAGATCGGCTTGCTCGATATGCCGGCGGAGGTTGCCCAGGCGATCATCCGTGAGCAGTCCTATATCGTCGACTTCGAACCGGTAAAGGCGCTCACCGCGCTGCCGAAGCTCCTGCGCACCTCCGCGGATCGGCGCAGGCTGCTCGATCTGCTCGACCGCGTCGAGGGCCGGATCGAGGCCAACGAGAAGCAGGTCACGCTGATGAGCGAGATCCGGCGCCTCCTCTCCGACGGTGACACAAGCCGCAAGACGGAAGCCGAGCCGATCACCGTGACGCTGGCAGACGGTAAAGCAGAGGTTCGTTCTGAAGCGATGGTTAGGCAGAGATCCGCCCGTCATGCACGCGACACCCGACGCACGAGGGCGAACCCATGAACGATGAACCGGCCAAAGTGGCCAGGACCGCTGTCCAGTCGAACATCCTCCACGGGAGGCGTGCTCTTGTCATCGGCATCGCCAACGAACATTCGATTGCCTATGGCTGTGCTCGGATCTTTCGCCAGCTCGGGGCTGAGCTCGCAGTCACGTATGTCAACGAGAAGGCAAAGCCCTATGTCGAGCCTCTCGCCAAGGAGCTCGGAGCCTCGATCTTCGCACCATGCGACGTGGCTCAGAGCGGACAGCTCGAGGCTGTCTTCGAACAGATCAGCGCGACTTGGGGAAGCCTCGACATCGCGCTCCATTCCATCGCGTTCGCGCCGAAGGAGGATTTGCAAGGACGGCTCGTCGACAGTTCCAGTGAGGGGTTCAAGGTGGCGATGGACATCTCCTGCCATTCCTTCATCCGCATGGCGCGACTCGCCGAACCGTTGATGCGCGAAGGCGGAACGCTTCTGGCGATGAGCTATCACGGCGCGAATAAGGTCGTTCCGAACTACAACCTGATGGGTCCGGTGAAGGCGGCGCTGGAGAGCGCCGTCCGCTACCTTGCCTATGAGCTCGGTGACAAACACATCCGGGTGCATGCCGTGTCGCCAGGACCGTTGAAGACGCGGGCGGCCTCTGGCCTCAAGGACTTCGACGTCCTGCTGTCCGAGGCCATCGAGCGCGCTCCCATCGGCGAATTGGTTGACATCGACGATGTGGGTCTTACGGCCGCCTATTTGGCGACGCCATTTGCGCGGCGGCTCACCGGGATGACCATCTATGTCGACGGCGGACTCAGTATCGTGGCGTGACAGGTCCAACGATTACGGGAGGTTTCAATGACCTTCATCCCTTTCGCATCGGGTTGGCGTGCAGGCATCGCGGCATTCCTTTTCCTGCTGGCTGGCGGCGTTATGGCCCAGGCGCCAGATTTGCAGACTCCGCAATCGCAAGGACAAAAGCCACGCCAGTCGGTTCAGCAGCAAAAAGACCCGCAGAGTTCCGCAAGTAAAACTCAGGCCGAGGCGGACCGAAGGTTCCGCGAAATGGACCGCCGGCTGAACCGCACTCTGCGCAGCGTCTGCAACGGGTGTTAGCGAAAAGCCGACCAGGAGGAGAGTGGGAGAAACGATATGAGCGTGTCACTTAACCCAGCGGCCCCTCATCACCTGCCGGTCTTCATCACCGCGCCCGGCGGAACCGATGTTCTGCTGGTGGCCGTGGCGGTGTTCCTGTTGCTCGCCGTGCTGGCGGTAGGGCTGCTGTTCCTGCGCCTGCACACCCTGCCGGAACGGATCGCCCACAGAGGCCACAAGCTGCAATTCGAGATCGTCGCCATTCTGGGCCTGCTGGCGCTGTTCACGCACGTGCATCTGTTTTGGGTGGCTGGGCTGCTGCTCGCTCTGATCGATATTCCCGACTTCGGCAATCCGCTGCGTCGCATCGCCGGATCGCTGGAAAAAATCGCCGGCATTCCCCCGGGCGAAGGTGCTGGCGAAGCTCCGGATGAGATCGGCGCTGCTCGCCCGGCCATTGAAGAATCGACTGAAAGTGCCGTCGAAGTGCCGAAAACCATCACTTTGCCCCGCATGCCGAAGGAGCGAACCCATGCTTGAGCTTCTTCTCTGCTCCCTGTTGACGATCCTGCCGGATTATCTCTACCGCCGCTATGGCCAAGGCAAGCGCATCGGTAAAGAGATTACCCTCTACTCGGTCTGGTTCGAATTGCGTTGGGGCATCGTGTCGTGCCTGATGCTCACCATCGGGCTGATCACGGTAGTCTTCTACAATCATCCGTCGACCACGAACGCCACTGCATACTTCCGCACTATTCCCGTTCTGCCCGAGACCAATGGGCGTGTGGCCGAGGTCTATGTCGATGGTGTCAGCGGCGAGGTTAAGCAAGGCGCGGCGCTCTTCCGTCTCGACAGCTCCAAGCAGGAAGCGGCCGCAGAGACCGCTCGCCGCAAGATCGCCGAAGTCGAAGCCGCGCTCGTTGTCGCGAAGACGGATATCCAAGCTGCCGAGGGCAAGATCGTGGAGGCCCGGAGCGCCTACCAGCAGGCGGTGGATGAACTGGAGACCAAGCAGGAGATCTACCGGCGCAACCCTGGTGCCGTGGCGACACGCGATATCGAGAAGCTGCAGGTCGCTGTGCAAGGCCGTCAGGGCACTATCGATGCCGCCACTGCGGCCAAGCAGCAGGCCGAGGCGCAGCTCTCCACACTGCTTCCCGCACAAAAGGCCAGCGCCGAAGCTGAATTGGCACAGGCTGAGGTGGACCTCTCGAAGACCGTCGTCCGGGCAGGAGTGGACGGGCGGGTCGAGCAGTTCACGCTGCGGGTGGGCGATATCGTCAATCCACTCATGCGCCCGGCCGGAGTTCTGATCCCGGAAGGGGCCGGACGGGGACGCCTGCAGGCGGGCTTCGGGCAGGTTGAGGCGCAGGTGATGAAGGTCGGGATGGTGGCCGAGGCCACCTGCGCGTCGAAACCCTGGACAATCATCCCAATGGTGGTCACCGGGGTTCAAGACTATATCGCCGCGGGTCAGATCCGCAGCGGCGAGCAGTTGCTGGACGCGCAGCAGGTCGCGCGGCCGGGAACCATCCTGGCTTTCCTGGAACCGCTCTACGAAGGCGGGTTCGACGGGGTCACCCCCGGCAGCAGCTGCATCGTCAATGCCTATACCAGCAATCATGAGGAAATCATCGCGCCTGAAACCAGCGCGATGCGAGGGCTCGTCCTTCACGCGGTGGATGCTGTCGGGCTTGTGCATGCCATGATCCTGCGCATCCAGGCGCTGCTCTATCCCATCCAGACTCTCGTGCTCGGTGGGCACTGACAGCAAGATAGACGGCAGGCTTCGCCCTCTGCCGTCTGGAGCAGGCGAGGGGCAATCCCTCAATGTCGGAGAAGCGTTCAAGGAGGACGATCCATGGCCACCATGTCAAAAAATTCAGGAACATCGGATACGCTGCGAAGCGGTGCTATTTTTACTGTATCAGACGACAGGACGCGCGCCCTGGCGAATGCCACGGAGACGTGGTTCGCCGCAGCCACCGAATGCCAGCGCGAGATGATGAGCTTCGTGTCGATGCGTCTGGAGAAGGACGCTGAGACCACCCGTGAGATGATGGGCTGCAGAAACGTCGCAGACGTGACTGCTATCCAATCCCGCTGGATGGAAGACACCCTGCGTGACTACAATTCCGAGATCGGCAAGTTGATGACCATCTGCACCAAGTCCCTGAATGGTGACGGTCGGACCAGATGATGGGTTCCAGCCATCGTGAAAGCCGAGCAGCCAGAGAGCTGAACATCGATTGGCTGGCATCGGTCCTGAAATGCCAAGCCGATGTCCTCTTGTGTCAAGCGCTAAGAGGGTTCGCGGTCTAAAAATGCGCAGAATCTGAGAGGCTCGCGTGACCGTGCATTCGGGCGACGGGCTTTTCACCAAAGGCTGGGCACTCGACAGGTTCCGGATTCGCCTCAGCCTATGAGAACGTGAGACAAGGGAGAGATCGATGCTCACAATCCGCAGCACTCTTCGTTATGGTCTGGTTACCCTTGCAGTGATGTTCGCATCAGGACCGGTGGCACCAGCATGGGCCGCGACAGGGACGGTCTACGTCGAGATCGCGAAAGCCGGGTTCATCGTCGGTGTCGGCGGCGGCAAGGGCACGCTCGTTTTTCAGGGACGACGATATCCGCTGAGTATCGGCGGCTTGAGTTTCGGCGCAACGATTGGGGCCTCGAAGGCCGATCTGACCGGACGCGCCTACAACCTGCGCCGGGCTTCCGACATCGCCGGTACATATACAGCCGTTGGCGTGGGAGCCGCCGCTGGCGGTGGCGCATCGAGCATTCGTCTGCAGAATGCGAGAGGTGTCGTCCTCGAGCTGCGGGGCCGCAACATTGGTCTGGAGCTGAACGCCAACGTAAGCGGCATCGAGGTCAGCCTGCGATGAGCCTCAGCAGCCTCAGCGGCCTGAAATCGCCTCCCTGACGTGGACCAGCTTGTTGAGCTTCTGCTGGTCCACGCCGAGTTCGCCGGCCCACTCACAGAGAGCAGAGTTGTAAAGCCGGGCGAGGAAGCGTGTCGGGTTGTCGGCGCTGCCCTTCAATCTCACGAGCTCGTTCAGGGCTTGCCTCAGCATCGTACGGTCCACCGCCATGGCCTCACCTGTTTCCCAGTTTTCGAAGCAAGCGAATCTGCGGTTAGTGCGCCCAGCCGTCAAAGGCTCAAAAGGCTTACGGTCCGCCTTCGATCCGCGCTTATCTTGAGTTCCCTGAAGCCAATACCTTGGTACCCCTGGCGAAGGCGCCGACGGCGGTGAGGGCCTCGCAACGTCTCTGGGTCTCAAAATGCCAAGCGCTTGTCCCAGACGATCAAGCACGTTCTCCGGATGGGAGCACAATGGTGGCTCAGTCCGGACAGCCTGCCTCGATTCATTCGGTGCACCTGTCGGAAAGCGGAGGATCATCATGAACAAGCTACTCTTGGCTCTGAGTGCCCTCGCAATAGGTGCTCTTCTGATCCCGGACGTTGCCGAAGCCCAACGCGGCGGACGCGGCGGTGGCGGCTTTGGAGGCGGAGCCCGTATGGGCGGGGGTGGATTCGGTGGTGGCGGAGGCGCCTTCCGGGGTGGGGGAGGCTTCCGCGGCGGCAGCTTCGGGGGAGGGTCCAGGATGTATATTCCTGGGAGCACTGGGAGCTTAAGAGGCGGGGCGATAGCCGCACGGCCCGGCGCACCGAGCCGCGTGGCCGGCATCCAGCCAGGAACCAGGGGCTTTCGTCAGGCCGCGATCAGCAATCCTAGCGGCCGTTTCGACAACCGCCCTGGCAACAGAGGCGACTACTTCGGCAATCGTAATGATTGGCGGTACGGCGTACGCCCGCCCGGCACGTGGGGCGGACGCTATCCCTACTATCGTGGGCGGTACCCCTATTATGGCGGCTACTATGGGCGCTATCCGTACTATGGAGGATGGGGACTGGCCACAGGAGCGGTTATCGGGGCAGCGGCCACGTATCCGTATTATGGCTATCCATACTCTACGTACCAAACGCCAGTGGCATCGGCCGCCGGCGGCTACTGCGTGACGCCAGCTCGAACCTGCGCTCTGACCAATCCCGCGCCCATCGGAGTCGGCTGCTCCTGCCGCACTCCGGGCGGGCGGGCCCGTGGCACTGTGCAGTGACCGCTTCGCACTAACGGACCACCTCCGAGCTGGATGACCATTCGGTTCCTCAGAGGCTGCGGATCACAACGGTTTCCTGGTGTCGGAAAACTTCCGGCACCAAGCTGTGTGCCTATGTCTGGGAACAGCAGTCTTGCCGGTCTGAGAGCGATGGTCTCGAATGGTCCAAGACACTTACAATTCGGCATAGGATTCGCGACACAGGTAAGCCGCTATGCTGGATTGGTTTCGGCCTGGGGATTATGCGGATTTCCAACCCGGTCGGCTTCCGGATCAATCAGCACAAATCCCACAAGCGCTCCCAGAATGACCAGAGCTCCCGCGATCAGGAGGGCTGTGCGGACCCCGTCCGCCGGATGAGCGCCGACGTCAACCATCATTCCTGTGACCACCGGGGCGAGGGGGCCAGCCAGCGTCGTGATCGCATTGGTGACACCGAGGACCGCCCCGCGCCGTTCGACCGGAGTGACCTCGGCAACCAGGACCGGTCCAAGCACGAACATCACGTTGCAGAGGGAGAAGGCGATCACGGTGCATACGATGACCCCCAGCGACCCTTCTGATTGGGCCAAGAGGATGACGATCAGACCAGCAGCGAGGGTGCTTGCGCACGCCACCGATCCGCATGCCAGCCGACTCGAGGCGCCGCGCCGCTTCAGACCGTCGGACAATATCGATATGCCAGGAAGAAGCACGATCTGACCGAGGGACACAAGCATCATGATCCAACCGGCCTGGGCCGGCGTGTAGCCGTAGGCCTGGGTCAGAAATGCCGGCAGCCAGACGACGGCCAACGTCAGTAGCCAATAGGCGCAGAAGCCGACAACTTGGACGCCGACAACCGTCCGGCACTTGAACAGGCGGCGGTAGGACAGATGGGCAGCAGATTCTCTGGAGCTGACGCGATCCGGAGTGACCGGGCCCTCGCGAGCCACCAGCAGCCATGCGACGCACCAAGCCAAGCCAATCGCTCCGAGAAAGCCGAAGGCGGCATGCCAGGACCACGCGGCAACAATGGTGACAATCAAAGGCGCCGCGATCCCGTTGCCAGCCAAGGCGCCGATGGCGATGAGACTGGTCGGGACAGCACGGCGTTCGTTCGGAAACCATTTGTAGGCAGCATGCAGCGCAACCGGGTAGGCAGGCCCTTCGCTGAAGCCGAGGGCGACCCGGTTTACAATTAGGGCTGCCACCGACACCGACAGCAGCATGGGCAACTGGCACAAGGACCAGATCAGCGCCAGCGCAGCCAGCACCCACTTGCTGGCGACGCGGTTCACCGCGAACCCGCCGATCACGCCTCCTACTGAGAAGAGGGTGAAGAAGCTCGTTGCGATGAGGCCGAATTCGGTGTGGCTCAACCCCAGTTCCTGCATGATTGGGACTGCGGCAAGGCCGAGCACCGCCCTGTCGGCGAAATTGATGAGCATGAACAGGAACAGCAGGCCCACGACGATCCAGGCATGGGTTCGATCCGCTCCTTCAGCCGCGAGCGTCGTCCGCGGGCGCACCTGCTCCATGGCCTCGCCCCTTCGTTGTCGGAATGTGAGAACTTGCCACAACCGTGCCATTGGCGCCATGGCCGTGGCTCCAGGCCAAGGCCCGCGTCCACGTCTGAGCCATGGAGCAGGGGATGTCAGGCCTGGCGCAGGAAGATCTCGAGGCGCCTATGCCCAGCAGTCAGGACACGATGGTCAGGCTCAACAGGCCAAAGCCGAGGAGCAATTCGCGCGCCATGTGTCGTGACGTGCGGTCAGTGGATCTTGCGGATCGGCTTCGCCCACTCTCGTTGGCAGAACACTGCTTGGGTGTGTGAGCTACCGCGTCGTCGCGATTTGTATGATGTGCCTCCCGACTTACGGCTTGGCATGGGCGAACGCGCCAGACGCCGACTTCACTGACACCATGGCCTGTAGTCATGGTCGGTGACGCCGCGTCTGAACGCGAAGAAGCGCGGTCGAGGGACTGGCCAGCTCCGACCTGCGGCACATCCTTACCAGTAGCGGCGGTAGGCCACGCGTGGTCCGACGTAGCGTGGGCCGTAGTAGCCCCGGTATGCGCCATAGTAGCGAGGTCCGTAATAACGGGGTCCATAGTAGACGCGTCGCGGGTAGTAGCGTGGGCCGTAATAAACCGGGCGCGGGTAATAGTAACGCGGCGCGTAGTAGCCGGGCCAGGGTCCGTAATAGCCATAGCCATAGGCTGGATACCCATAGCCGTAGGCTGGGTATCCATATCCATAGGCCGGGGCAGTGGCGGCCGCGGTGATCAGGCCCCCGAGGATGGCCCCGCCGACCAGCCCAGCCGCGACAGCCCCGCCGCCCCAGCCGTGATGATGGTGATAATAGCCGCGGTAGCCGCGCCCGTACTGAGCATCCGCAGTTCCGGCACTGCCGGTTACGATCAGGGCGGCAGCGGCGAGAGTTGCAAGTTTCCTCATGTCAGCCTCCATAGGCTTATGGTCTGCCCCCGCTATCGTTTCACATCACGCGCCGTCAGCATCGCGGCTACCGTCTCAGCCGCGACTTCTGTGTTGCACCGCCCTCTTCGCCGCCACCGGGAACCGTGTTGAGGCATAACCTGACCTGATTGTCGTCCGTGTCGCGCATGGTCAGGCAGACCTCCGCTTCTTCCAGGCAATCGGCCGGGTTGCCGTAGCGGATGCACAATTCCTCGCTTTGAGTCCGGATGGTGTTGATGAGGCCATAAACGAAGTTGCCGGCCCGGTCGGGCGGCGTCATCGGTTTGCGCGCCTCTGACTTGGTGCGCCCGGACCGCTTGGAAGCAGGCACGGTCGACTTTGAACCGATCTCGGACGCCAGCTGCGCCTGTCCAGGCATGGGATCATCCGCCAGGGCTGCAGTGGCGGAGAGGGACAGGCCCAGCAAATTCGCCGCCAGAACAGATACAATCCGTCTTTTCCGCACTGCCCTCACACCGATCATGGTCGCTCTCCGCTATGGTGCCCGATGTCGGTTCGCGTGAGCAGCCCATCAAAGGGGAACAGGGATAGGGCTGCGTCGCTCGCATGGCATCAAAGTACATCAAGCCGTCGGCTATGCTTGACCGCTTGGGACATGGCGTTGACACTTTAGGACGCGTTGTCGGCATTGCTGCAGAGGCTGGAACACTAACCGAAGCCGCTATTGCCGTTATCGGGAGCAGCGCTGATACGAAGTGCCGGTCGTGTCCTGCTCGTTGAAGTAGCGTTTAAGCGAGCCGTCTGGCTGAGTTGCCATCAGAACCCTGACCTCGTTGCCCGCCACGGCATTGGTGCAGCCGAGGACGAGACGCTGACGGTCTCCGGCTGGCCTGACCGATTTGATGCGGCACGACGCCTGGGGCGTTCTGAGGCGGTTGCCGGAGACGATGAAGGCAGGCGCGAAGATATCGACCGGCTTTTTGAACGTGGTCCCTTTCCCGGCTGATGAGTAAACCTCCGCACAATCCATGCCGCCTGACAGCCAGGCACCTTGGTATCCCGAGGGGCCTCCCTGCGCCATCGCGCCCGACACAGCTGCTGACGCGGCGATGCCAAGGCCAACCCCGGCGGTGCGGATGAATTCTGCTACTCGCATCGTGTCCTCCTGCCAACTAACATCCGTTCATGATCGTCCTGGTTGGAATCCTGCCGGCCAGGAAAGATCACTGTAAACGGGGCAGGGGGGCATGCTTGACTGGCGAGGACAATCTCTTGGCAGTTTGAGCCAGCGGTGCTGGGTTTATTGCCGCTTCTTTTCGGCTCCGGCGCGTTCCGTCGAAGTAGTGTTCGCCGCCGCCTCGACCCGACGATGCGGCATCAATCAAACCCATGGCCGCGAGGATCTTTGCAGATTGGGACAAAGTCGGCATCTCGTCAGAGTGCCATCCTGAGGGGTGCGTTTCCGGTCAAAACTGTCAAGAGATTGTCCCCTCCGATCAAGCACGATGGTCCGGGTGGGCTAGGGTGACGCTGAAAGGCAGAGAAGTCCATGAAGCCTCTTCTGGTGTCCATCGTTCTTGCCGGTTTCGCCACAGGCGCCATCGCACAGTCAGGCCCAACGACCCTTGGCATGACCTGCGCCCAAGCCAGAGGGATTGTGGCCTCGCAGGGTGCAGCCGTGCTGCGCACCGGTCCGACAACCTATGACCGCTATGTGCGCGATGGGACCTTCTGCGCGCTCCAGGAAACCGCACACCCGGCCTGGGTGAGGACAGCCGATATTCCGCAATGTCCGGTTGGTGGAGTGTGTCGCTCCGTCGGCATCGACAACGGGCCGTGAGGGGGAGACCGGCAGGCCTGCACACGAAGATCAAGGGGAGGGATCATGAGGGACAATCCGTATCCCACCGCACGTCCGATGCCCGAGGCATCCCTGTTCAGGGCATTCCCGATCAGGCCGTCTCTCCTGTGGCTGTTGGTCCTTGCGCCTGTCGCAGCCTTGTTCGACCACGCCGACGCCATCCCGGCCAGCGTAGTGTTCTTCTGCGCGGCTCTGGCCATCGTGCCGTTCGCCAAGCTCATCGTTCAGGGCACCGAGCAGGTCGCCGTCCATACCGGGTCGACGATTGGAGGACTCCTTAACGCCACCTTCGGCAACCTGCCGGAGCTGATCATCGCCATGGCAGCTCTGCGGGCAGGCCTATTGGAGATGGTGCGCGCTTCAATCGTCGGGGCGCTGCTCGCCAACCTGCTTGTGGCCCTCGGAGTATCTTTCCTGCTCGGCGGCCTGCGGCACCACAACCAAGAGTACAATCCGAACGCGATACGGGTCTATTCATCGACCATGGTACTGGCCTGGATCAGCCTCGCGCTTCCGAGCGCCTTCCACCGGGCCCTGGATTCGGAACCTCACCTTGGCGTTCATGCCACTCTGGATCTCGTCGTGGCAGTCGTACTGCTGGGCCTGTATGGGCTCTTCCTATTGTACTCCCTGAGAACCCACCCGGAGACCTTCGCCGAGCTGAATGCGCCTTCTGAGGAGAAAGGCGGGAAGCATCCAAGCCTCAGGTTGGGTATCGCGACCCTGTCGATCGCCTCTCTCGGCGCTGCTTGGATGAGCGAGATTCTCGTCGGTGCCGCCGAACAAGCCGGGCACACGTTGGGCATGTCGCAGATGTTCATGGGCGTGATCGTGCTCGCACTCGTCGGTGGTGCAGCGGAGTCCGGGTCGGCCATCGCCATGGGTCGGGCCAACCGTCCCGATCTCAGCATCGGTATCGCCTTGGGGAGCTGCGTGCAGATTGCGCTGTTCGTCGCGCCGATCCTGGTGCTGGTTGCACCCGTCATGGGACAGCCCCAGTTCCGGCTGGTGTTCTCCCAAGCCGAGATGTGGATGCTATTCGGGGCAGTCCTGCTCGGGGCAACCGTGACCACGACAGGCCGGTCCAATTGGTTCAAGGGCGCGCAGCTGATCGCGCTCTATTTGATTATCGCAACCATCCTGTACTTGATCCCGGCGGCTGCGCAGTAGGGCAGGGCAATGTTGCTGCAGCTTCTCCTCGGTGGGGCGGTCAGCCTAGGCAACATCGCCATCCATGCCGCTGTGATGACAATTGTCGTAAGCACTGCCCGCCGGGCGCTGAAGTGGGGACGGGGCCGGCCCCAAGTTTGGCTCGCCGCCGTCATGGTCTCAACCGTTGGGATCCTTATGGTCGCGCATGTGGGCGAGGTGATGGTGTGGGCGCTCGCCTATGCGATCCTGAATGTCGCTCCCCCCGGCGCCGATGTGCTCTACTTCGCATTCGTCAACTATGCGACCCTCGGCTATGGCGACGTGGTGCCGTTGGAGCGCTGGCGCCTGCTCGGCCCAATGGCGGCAATGAACGGCGCTCTCCTGTTCGGCTGGTCGACGGCAGTCATCTTCGAGGTGCTGAGGCAGTCCATGGGCATCCGCAATCGGAATGACTAACTCTGAATGTGTGAAAAGGCATGAGATGCCGCCGCGATATCATCAATGCCAATGGCCGGCTTTGTTGATCTATTGCCGCGATGCCGAGTCAAACCACGGAGGTAGACCCGTTGAGCGCCACGTGAAGTGAGATAGTGAGGCCAGGTGTAGCTTTCCGAATATTGTCCATGACAGGCTCCGCACAGCGGAGGCTCGGTCTTGCCAATCGAGCCGTGTAACGGCAATCTCAGCTCAACAAGAAGTTCAGCGGGTGGTTGCCGGAGCATTGTCTCGTCGGGCAACAGAACAAGGGAAACGGCCACATCATGACCATGAACAGCGCGAAGACTGTCTCCAGCAATAGAGACGATGCGACTTTGCTCGAGTGCCGGGTAGGGCTTCTCAGCCGCCGGTCGTTTCTTACTGGCTCGGCCGCTGGTATCGGCGCATTGGCACTGGCCGGTTGCGTGACATCCGATGGCATGAGCGTCGCCGAGGCTGCAAAGGTCTACGGGCCGGTGCCTAACGAGAAATTCCCGATCCCGGCAATCGATGTCAGCAAGGTCGATCCGAAATATTATCGCCGGACCGTTCGCTATGAAACCAAAGAGGCACCCGGTACAATCATCGTCGATCCCAGCAATTACTATGTCTATCGCATTGAGGGCGACGGGAACGCCACTCGCTATGGCGCCAATGTCGGGCGCGACGGATTCCGGTGGAGCGGGGAGGCTTATGTTGGGCGCAAGGGCGAGTGGGCAACATGGACTCCGCCCAGGGAGATGATCAAGCGCCAGCCGGAGGCGGCCAAATGGGCCCGCGGCATGCCCGGCGGACTCGACAATCCGCTCGGCGCGCGCACGCTTTATCTCTATCAGAACGGCGCCTACACGCTCTACACGATCTATGCCAGCCTCGATGCTGAATCGATTGGCAACGGCATCACAAGCGGCTGCGTGGGCCTGCTCACGCAGGACATGATGCACCTGTACGACCAAACGCCGGTCAAGACGAAGGTGATCGTCCTGCCGGCTTGAGCCACGGCGCTCGCCTTCTCCAGTTGCGCATGGAGCGGGATTGCGGGAACGCCGAGGGTGGGCCTCGGCGATGCAAGGGAGGCCCCGGCGCATATTCATAACATTGTTTCATTTCGTCGGCCGTGGCCTGCCCGTCGGTAGCGACGGCACTCCCGCATGCTGCAGTCGCAGAGCAAAGGCGCTGTCAGATCCTGTCGTCACCTGATATAGACACTGACGTTACGCAATCTGACGGATGTATCGGTCCGATGGGAGGAACAATGAAAACGACGTTGAAGCTCGGCTTGGCCATGGCCGTCACGATGGGTCTGAGCGGCGCAGCGCTGGCCCAGACGAAGGAGATCCGCGTCCTTCTGGCTAACCATCCGTATGGTGAGGTTCTCAAGGCCGCGATCCCGCAATTCGAGCAGCAGAGCGGCATCAAGGTCAATGTCGAGAGTCTGCAGGAAAGTCAGCTCACGACCAAGCTGACCACCGAATTCGCCACCAACTCGTCGTCGGTAGACGTATTTATGACGCGTCCGCTGCAGGACGGAAAGCTCTTCGCCAAGAACAAGTGGTACGAGCCTCTGGGCGGTTACGACTTCTCGGATTATCCGGCGAACACAGTGAGCATCGTGACCTATGACGGGCAGCCGAACATCGTGCCGCTGGTCACGGAATGGCAGGTGTTGTTCTACCGCAAGGACCTCCTCGAGGCCGCCGGCCTGAAAGTGCCGACGAATTTCGACGAGCTGACCGCCGCTGCGGAGAAGCTCAACACCGGAGGCCTAGCGGGCTTCGCATCCCGCGGGAAGGGTGCTGCGGCCGTTACCCAACTCTCCACCTTCGTCTACAATTTCGGCGGCAACTATCTCGACAAGGGTGTGGCGGTCTTCGACTCCAAGGAGGCGGTTGACGGGATTCGCTATTACGGCAAGCTCGTCGGCAGCTACGGCCCTCGCGGCGTGACCTCCATGTCGTGGGAGAATATCCTGCCGCTGTTCCAGGCAGGTCGCATCGCCATGTGGACAGACGCGTCCGTGTTCTACGGCCAGCTCACTGATCCGGCGAAGTCGTCGCTCGGCGCAGACAAGATCGGCATCGCCAACGTTCCAGCAGGGCCCAAGGCGAACTCCCCATTCTACGTGACGTCCTGGGGCATTGCCATGGCAAGCCAGTCGAAGAAGAAGGATCTGGCCAAGACCTTCCTTGAATGGGCGACCAGTAAGGAACTTGCCGCCAAGGCGATGGAGGCGAACATCACGATGGCGCGGACTTCGGTCTGGGAAGACAAGGCCGTTACCGCCAAGGTCGATCCCGGCCTCGTCGAGACGCGTGCCTTCGTGGCAAAGAACGGTAATCCGTCGGACCGGCCCTTCATGAGCGCCGTGGGCGAAGCCCGCGACCTGATCGGCGAGATCATCATCGAGTCGATCAACACGAAGGGCGAGTCTCCGCAGATCGACCAGATGGCGAAAGATCGTGCGGTCAAGGTGAACACGCTGCTGCGTGACACGGGCGAATACGGGCAGTAATGCTCTAAAAGTGCCGTGCCGCTTGGAAAGCGGCACGGCACAACCTGAATCATCCGGCTACTGCAACTCTCGGAAAGTCATGACTCAGAACAGCTATACGGACAGCAATATCCGCTGGATCTATCCTCTGCCGGCGATCCTCTTCGTTGCGCTGCTGATGGTCTTTCCTGTCCTCTACACCACCTATATCAGCCTGACGAACTGGACTCTGACCTCGGGTACGGCACCGTCCTTCATCGGCCTCTCCAATTATGGTCAGGTGCTGCTCGAGCCGCGCTTTCTGCAGGCCCTGTGGCGCACCTTCGTCTTCACGTTCTCCGCCGTGGCCGTCGAGGCAGTTCTCGGAGTCGCAGCTGCCCTGCTGCTGAACCGTGTCTTTGTTGGGCGGAGCGTGGTGAAGCTCCTGCTCTTGCTGCCTCTCGTTGCGACGCCAGTCGCCGTGGGCATCGTATTCAACCTTTTCTATGATCCGACGATCGGTCTGGCCAATTACGTTCTGGAATCTCTTGGGCTGCCGGGCAGCTCCTGGATTTCCCATGCCGACACGGTCCTGTTCTCCCTGGTGCTGGTCGATGTGTGGCAATGGACGCCCATGATCACGCTGATCGTGCTCGCCGGCCTCGCTTCTCTCTCCGACGAACCGGCTGAGGCTGCACGGATCGACGGCGCGAACGAGTGGCAGATCATCAGGCTCATCACGCTTCCGATGGTCATGCCGGTCATCGTCACGGCTGTAATCCTGCGCCTGATCGACGCTCTCAAGACCTTCGACATCATTTTCGCGATGACAGGCGGAGGTCCGGGCTACGCCTCGGAGACGCTCAACCTCATCGGCTACAAATACAGCTTCGAGTATTTCCGCATGGGTCAGGCCGCCGTCATCCTGATGGTGCTCTTTCTCATCGTGCTCGCGTGCAGCGTAGCGATCACACGCCTCGGCAAGCGCATCGAGCGTTAAGCAACGGCACTCAGCGCAGGATAAGAATATATCATGAAGGCAGTTGGACTCAGAATCCTGTTCTACCTCGCAGTGGTCTTGCTGGCCCTGATCGTGCTGCTTCCCTTCCTGTGGATGCTGATCTCCTCGCTCAAGACCCAGATCGACATCGTCGCCTGGCCGCCGAAATTCATCTTCAGCCCGACCCTTCAGAACTACTACAAGGTGTTCGGCGAGCAGGATTTCATCCGATATTTCATCAACTCGACCATCGTCGCGGTCTTCGCAGTGGGCGTATCGCTCTTGCTTGGACTTCCGGCCGCTTATTCCATCGCCCGTTTTTCTCAGCGTCGGCTCGCGATGGTTATCCTTCTGGCGCGGTTGATGCCGGGCATCTCGTTCCTGATGCCTTGGTACATCATTTTCTCCCGCCTTGGCCTGATGGACAGCTACGTGGCTTTGGTGCTGAGCCACGTTCTCATCACACTGCCCATCGTCGTCTGGATCATGTCGAGCTATTTCGAGACCATTCCCCTTGAGCTCGAGGAATCGGCGATGGTCGACGGCGCGTCGCGCCACTACATCTTCCTCAAGATCATTCTTCCCTTGTCAGGACCCGGCATCATAACGGCCACGACTCTGTCCTTCATCTTCTCGTGGAACAACTTTCTCTTTTCCCAAGTGCTCAGCATGGAAAAGACCAGGACCCTGCCGATCGCCGTGTTCAACTTCCTCTCCTATGCCGACATCGACTGGGGCGGGGTCATGGCAGCCTCTGTTGCGATCATGGCGCCTGCCTTGGTCCTGACTATGATCTTCCAGCGTTATGTCGTGAGCGGGCTGACCATGGGAGCCGTCAAGGGATAGTCCGACGCAGACTTCTCCCGATGGCTCGTCTTCCACTCCGACCAGCGGCGGTTGCAAACATGACTACATGCGCTGATGCGACAGCTAAGGATAAATAAAATGGCTTCACTCCAGATCGTCGACGTTCGAAAGGCCTACGGCCCGACGCGGGTCATTCACGGCGTGGATATTGCGATTGATGATGGGGAGTTCGTTATCCTGGTCGGGCCCTCGGGCTGCGGAAAGTCGACGCTCCTGCGCATGATCGCAGGGCTGGAGAGCATCACCGGCGGCGAGATCCGCATCGGTCCTCGGGTCGTCAACGATGTGCCGCCGAAGGATCGCGACATCGCCATGGTGTTCCAGAACTATGCGCTCTATCCGCATATGACGGTGGCGGAGAACATGGCCTTCTCGATGAAGTTGAGGAAGGCACCGAAGCCGGAAATCGAGAAGCGCGTCAGTGAGGCTGCCGAGATTCTGGGCCTAACCAAGCTGCTCGACCGCTATCCGCGCCAGCTCTCCGGCGGCCAGCGCCAGCGCGTGGCCATGGGCCGCGCCATCGTGCGCGATCCGCAGGTGTTCCTCTTCGACGAGCCGCTCTCCAATCTAGACGCCAAGCTGCGTGTGCAGATGCGCACCGAAATCAAGCAATTGCACCAGCGCCTGAAGACAACCACCGTCTATGTCACCCATGACCAGATCGAGGCCATGACCATGGCCGACAAGATCGTGGTGATGCATGACGGCGTTGTCGAGCAGATCGGCGCACCGCTTGAACTCTACGACCGCCCGGCGAACCTGTTCGTTGCCGGCTTCATCGGTTCACCTTCCATGAACTTTTTGAAAGGCCACCTGCAGGGAGGACGTTTTGTTTCGGACAGCGGCATCGCGCTGCCGGTAGCGAATGCGCCGGCTGCCTCGGATGGTAAGCCGATTATCTATGGTATCCGGCCGGAGCACTTCATCCTGGACGACACGAACGGGTTGTCCGCTGAGGTGTCGGTCGTAGAGCCGACAGGATCGGAAACACAGGTCTTTGCGAAATTCGCAGGCTCCGATGTCGTCGGGGTTTTCCGCGAGCGCGTCAATGCCAAGCCCGGTCAGCAGATTCGTGTGATTCCCGATCCCAATCTTGGGCATCTTTTCGACGAACAGACCGGCAAGCGCATCTGACCGCAGAAACATAGCTGTCATGTGCCTCCACAGGGCTGAGGCTCGCGCGCTCGCGCGATCCAGGCTCGACGGTAGACGCAACGCGACCGATCACTGTGTCGGATGACTGAAAGACTGCAAGTCGATTGTCATCCGACACGAGTAGCTCGCATTCGGCGCTAGGACTTGTGCATAATAAGGCAGTTTAAGAAGCCCATTCCTGACCCCACATCATCACGCTGTGCCCAGGCGATACTTCTCGGTATTGCCGGGGAGAGGGGACATAATCGGCTGCCCGGACCGGGCTACGGATCTCGGAATTAGAGACGGACTTTTTTGTATGTCTCTGCTCGGGATCGGCAACCGGCACAGCCTCAAGCAGCCGCTTGGTATAAGGGTGTTGTGGATTACCGAAAATCGCCTCGCGCGGTCCGATCTCGACGATCTCTCCGAGGTACATCACGGCCACACGGTGGCTGACACGTTCGACCACTGCCATATCGTGCGATATGAAGAGGTAGGCGAGCTTCATGCGTGCCTGGAGGTCAAGCATAAGATTGACCACCTGCGCTTTCACGGAAACATCAAGAGCCGACACAGACTCATCCGCAACGATTACGCTCGGCTCAAGGGCGAGTGCGCGCGCGATGCAGACCCGCTGCCGCTGGCCGCCGGAAAACTCATGAGGAAAGCGTTGAGCCATGTCCGGCGACAGCCCAACGTAATGCAAGAGTTCCGCCACCTTCTCACGGGCCTGCGAGCGACTGGCGAGGTTGTTTATGAGTAGCGGAGTGGCAATTGCGTCTCCGACATTCATGCGAGGATTGAGACTGGCAAAAGGGTCCTGAAAAATCATCTGAATCCGCTTGCGCCGCTCACGCAGAGCCTTGGCATCAAGCTGGAGAAGGTCTTCGCCGTCGAGAAGCACCGATCCGCCCATTGGTTGCTGCAGGCGCATGACAGATCGGCCGGTCGTCGATTTGCCGCAACCGGATTCACCGACGAGCGCGAGCGTTTCTCCGCGCTGCAGGCTGAAGGAGACATTCTCAACTGCGTGAACTCTGCCCTTTACCTTGCCGAAAAGGCCTGACCGGATTTCAAAACGGGTTGTCAGATTGGATACCTCGAGCACAGGCCGTTCGGAGGAGGCAACCGTGTCCGGTGTTTCGACAGGTACATCCGACTCGCCAGTGGTCTTGTCGACTACGGGAAAGCGCATCGGCCGCGCCCGGCCTTCCATCGAGCCGAGCTTCGGCACGGCCGATAGAAGCGAACGGGTATAAGGGTGTTTCGCCCGCGCGAAGATATCATCGGTGCTTCCGGCCTCAACCGATTCCCCATTGTACATCACAACGGTGCGGTCTGCGATTTCCGCCACGACGCCCATGTCGTGCGTGATGAAGAGGACGGACATGCCCTCTTCCTTCTGAAGCTCCTTGATCAGTTGCAGGATCTGCGCCTGGATCGTCACATCGAGAGCGGTCGTCGGCTCATCGGCGATCAGGAGTTTAGGCTTGCAGGCTAAAGCCAGCGCGATCATGACACGCTGGCGCATGCCGCCGGAGAAGCGGTGCGGATAATCATGGAAGCGGGACTTTGCGGAAGGAATGCGAACTTTCTCCAGCAGTCTGATCGTCTCGGCCTCAGCCTGGGCCCGCGACAGGCCGCGATGCAGGATCAGCGCTTCAGCGATTTGGAAACCCACCGTTAGGACCGGGTTGAGCGAGGTCATCGGCTCCTGGAAGATCATGGCGATCTCGTTGCCTCTGATGTCTCGCATCTCCTCGTTCGACAGCGTCAGCAGTTCCTTGCCGCCTAGCTTGATGCTGCCTTCGATCCGGCTGTTGTTCGGCGGTGTCAGTTGCATAATGGACAGCGCAGTGACGCTCTTGCCGGAGCCCGACTCGCCGACGACCGCGAGAGTTTCCCTTTCCGCCACGTCGAACGAAACATTGCGTACGACCGGCCTCCACACTCCATCGACGCGGAAAGCCGTGGTCAAGTTGCTGACGGAAAGGATCGGTTGGTTCATGATACCCTCACGGTCTTGTTTCATCGACGCGGCAAGGGCGTCGACTCAGGAACTCAGCGGGTGCCAATGCGCAGCCCGAACACACGGGGGATGGCGGCAGCGGCCTGCATCAGCAAGTTGGCCTTCGCACCCCGCTCGTCGGCTTCTTCGGAACCGATGATGCCCCAGCGAACAAAACGTCCGCCTGCCGTACGGAATGGTTCCGGCGGCAATGAAGGGACTTCACGCGTGCAGAGCGGAAGCGTCGACCATTCGTCTTTGACGCCGAGGACGAGGGACGCCAGGCACTGTCCGCCCATATAGGTCGGGTTCACACCGTGACCGGAATATCCGCAGCCATAATGGACGCGAGTTCCCGGCACCGTGCGGAAGAAGGGCAAGCGGTCGGCTGAGATGTCGATGCCACCACCCCAAATCTTCGCGACGGGAACGTTGGCGAATGTCGGCAGCAGGCGACGCAATGCCCGTTCGGCACGTGCGCCTGAAGCCTTGTCATGAGTCAAGCCGGGATCGGACGTGCTGCCATTATAGCTGATCGGGCCGGACCCTGAGCCCATCAGAACGCGCCCATCGACCGTCTTGCGGAAGTAATGGACGAACATCCTCATGTCAGCGAGGCCCTCGTCTCCATGCCAACCCGCTTCCTCGATCGCCTTGGGAGCCGGTTCCGTCATCAGAGCGAAGCTTGAGAACACGGTGACATGCGGCTTCACGTCAGAACGGCGCGCGAGTTCGATATTGGTCGCCAGCACAACATCCCGCGCTAGGATCTGGCCGTTCGGCGTCCTCACGCGGTTCGGAGCCCCAGTATCGAGGCCTGTCATTGGCGTGTTCTCGTAGATGGCTACGCCAGCTTCAATCGCAGCCTTACGCAGTGCACGCGCCAGCCGCGCGGGGTGGACATTCGCGCCTTCCGGCAGGAACAGGCCGCCACGGAATACCGGCGATTTGCAGCGCTGGGCGACCTCGGCAGGCGTTAGCGCATAGACGGTGTCCGGAACGCCGAGGCGCTTCGCGGTAGAGATGTAATTAGCAATCTTCGCATCCTGACCGGCTGATGCGGATACGCGCATGTTGCCGGCTTCCCGCCACCAGACATCGCGGCCCGGAGCGGTCGCGAAGCGGCGGATCGCATCCTGGGCCTTGGTACCGGCGCGCGCGACGGCGAGAGCGCCATCCGCGCCGATATTCGCTTCCATGCCTGCAAGGGCGGACCAATATCCGTGAACCTTGCCACCATTCTTGCCGCTGGCGCCTGAGCCACACATGGAAGCCTCGATCAGGGCGATGGATAGTTCAGGTGCGCGCTCCTTCAGGGCGAGAGCGGTCCATAAGCCAGTGAAGCCGCCACCGACAATCGCCACATCCGCATGGACTTCACCGGAGAGGGAAGGGGATGGCGCAGCGCCTCCTTCTGCTTTCATAGCATCCGCGAACCACCAAGAGGGGTCGCCTGGGGTGACGCTCGGAACGCGGCTATCGAAGGACATACTGCACCTTGCTGAAATGAAAGTAAGAATCAGGATTGGATGCGCCCGCAGCCTCGACCGCGGGCGCTCATCATTCGATCAGACGAGGCCTTGAACCTGGATTTCGACCAGGATGGCATCATGCGCGAGGCGGGCCTCTACCGTGGCGCGGGCCGGCGTGCATTTCGGATCCACCCAGGCTTCCCAGGCTTCGTTCATTTCATTGAATGAGCTGATGTCCTTCAGCCATACATTGCCCGTCACGAGGCGCGTCTTGTCCGTGCCGGCGAGCGCCAAGTAGTGATCAATCTGTGCAAGAATGTCGGCGGTCTGTTCCCGGACGCCGCCACTGCGGTCCTTCGCAGTCAGGCCCGACAGAAAAACGAAACCGTTGGCGACAAGGGCCTTGCTGAGACGGCCGGTATTCTCGTGACGTTCGATCATGTCAAAATTGCTCCAGTTGGGATTGGCTTATGCAGCCGTATGCACGGCGACATTCTTGGGGGAGGGCGGAAAGACTTCAGGCAATGGCAGTCGCCGGCCTTAAAGGTGCTTGTCCTGAATATTGATGATCCAGATCACCTTCGCCTCGATGTCATGGCGGTTCTCCAGCTTATGCGGGAGCGTGCTCTTGAATTGGAAGCTGTCACCGTCCGAAAGCTCGGCGACCTCGTCTCCGACCGTCAGCTCGATGCGGCCTGACAGAACGTAGCCGCCTTTATCGCCGGGGCCGCTCAACATCTCTTCGCTTTCCGCCCCAGGAGGCAGCGTCAATATCATGAAGCGTAGGTTCTCACTGCTGTTGGGCGAAAGGAGTTCCTTGGTGAGAAGCATCTTTCCGGCAACGATGCGCGGACGGTTGTCCTTGCGCCGCACGAAACTCAGGCTGTTGGGCGAAGGGCTCTGAACATCCTCGAAGAATTGCCAGAGGTTCACACCAAGGGCCGTACGGATCTTCACCAAGGTGCTGATTGAGGGGCTCGATGCTTCGCGCTCAATCTGACTGATGATGCCCGAAGAGACGCCGGCCTTGGCGGCAAGCTCAGCGATCGTCAGCTTCCGCTCTGTGCGCAGCTTGCGAAGTCTCTGCCCGATACCCTGCGATTGTTCGTCAGTGAGATCGGCTTCCAGATCAAAACTGGTCTTCGGATCGGAGGATGGCGACATGGCTCATAAATCCAAAATATTGAATATGACCCATACTCGCTAGCGGTGCATCCCGCAACAAACTTTAGTGGCGCCTAGTCCATTTTTTGTGTCAGTGCTTTCAATGCCTTGGATTTGACCATTCCTCCGGATGAATAATCGACTGGAGGGGCGACGATCAATATCTTGACGTCCTGTGCATTATAATGAATTGTTTGACGCAAGGGCAGGTCGGGCCGTGCGGCGTTTCCATGGAAGGTCGCGTCATACAAACGCTCGGCGCCCATTCTTGAGCGAGTGAGGCAATAGCGAATGCCATAGCCCGCTTTCAATCCGTCGCATGGGTCCGATGAAGCAATTGCTTCGCAACAGAATAAAAGGGAACGGAGAAACAGCATGTCAGATCGTTTCAAGGGCAAGAGCGGGTTTGAGCTAGCAATGCCGGCACTGCGTCGGCGCGACTTTCTCAGCCTGAGCGCTGCAGGCATTGCCGCATCCGTTGGGTTCGGCGCTCGCGCGCAATCGGGTACTGCCGTTCCTCCGCCACCCAAAGCCCCAAAAGGTCAGGTGGTCATTGGCCTTTCACAGGAGCCGAAATCATTCAACCCGCTGATGCCGGGCGTAGAGGTTGACGAAGTCGTTTGGACCAGCGTGTTCAGCTCGCTCTGGATGGCGGCTCCCGACGGTACGCTGGTGCCTGATCTTGCAGTGGCGGTGCCGAGCGAGGAAAATGGCGGCATCAGTGAAGGCGGGCTCGCCTGGACGGTGAAGCTGCGCGAAGGCGTCGTCTGGCATGACGGCGCGCCTTTCACGGCTGAAGACGTCAAGTATTCTCTCGAGCTGATCATGGCGCCCGGTTTCAAGAGCCGCACACGCGTCGGCCACGAACTCGTTCGCGACATCGTCGTGAAGGGCCCGCATGAGATCTCCTGGCGTATGGAACGCGCCTTCGCGCCGTATCTCGCCCAGCTCGCCAACACGCAGATCGTCCCCAAGCACATTCTGTCGAAGGCCGAGGATCCCAACACCGCCGCCTTCAACGGCAGCCCAATCGGAACCGGCCCATTCCGGTGGAGCGAGCGTCGTCCTGGCGACAGCATCACCTTCGTCGCCAACGAACGTTACCATGGCGATGGGCCTTATCTCGAAGGCGTTGTCCTCAAGTACATCCCCGACATGACCGCGCTTTATGCGCAGTTCAGGACCGGACAGGTGGACTTCGTTCCGATCTCGGGCATTCCCGCAAATTATTATGAGGAAGCCACCAAGCTCTCCGGACGCAAGGTCGCGGTCGCTCCGAGCGGCAACATCGAAGTCATCATGCCCAACCTAGAGCATCCGGCTTTCACCGAGAAGGCAGTGCGCCAAGCTCTCTATGCGAGCATGAATAAGGAGGCGATCGTCGATGCGCTCTATTACGGAGTGCCAAAGCCGACGGAATCTTACTCGCCGCGCGAGTCCTGGGCCTTCAATCCCAATCTGCCGAAGCATGAATACAGCATCGACAAAGCAAACAAGATCCTGGATGAAGCGGGTTGGAAGCGCGCCGGGCGCGGTATCCGAGAGAAGAACGGCAAGCGACTCGAATTCGCCCTTTCCACCACGACGGGCAATGCTCTGCGCGAGCAATGCCAGCAATTGATGATGCAGGATTGGCAACAGATCGGCGTGTCGATCAAGATCAACAATATGCCAGGCGCCGTGATCTGGGGCGACTTCTACGTACGCTCGCAGTTCGAATGCCTGCTGGTGGGTACAGCCTTCCGCACCGGCGTCGATCCTGACCCTGCACCGCGTTTTGCCAGCGACGCGATTCCGGTCAAGGGCGGCAGCGGTGGAAATTATATGCAATGGGTGAACGCCGAAGCCGACAAGCTGATGAAGGAAGGACAAGCGACCTTCAATCAGGAGAGGCGTAAGGAAATCTACTTCAAGGTCCAAGAGATCGTCCGGGAGGAACTGCCCATCCTGCCGATCTTCCAGTACGCGCCCCTCGAAGGCATCAAGGACGGCCTGATCGGCTATCAGCCCAACATCAACCAGCGTCAGAATGCCTGGAACCTGGGCAGCTGGTACTGGGCCCGCTGATTAAAATCGGTCGCGTTAGGAGCAATACCCCGTGAGCGGATTTCTCATCCGTCGCCTGCTGCAGGCGGTCGTGCTGCTGTTCATCGTCTCGATGATCGGCTTCGCAATTCTGCATTTGGCGCCCGGCGGCCCGCTTTCGCAATTTGCGGCAAGCGGAGATATGACTCAGGCTGATTTGGACCGCTTGTCGGCCCAGCTTGGCCTTGATCGGCCACTGCCGGTGCAGTATGTCGAGTGGCTCTGGCGGCTTCTCGGCGGGGATTGGGGTGTCTCCTATCGCGACCAACAGCCTGTTCTGAGGATCATTGCGGCGCATATCGGCCCCACAATGGAACTGATGCTGAGCTCTACGCTCTTGGCCATGCTGCTCGGCGCATGGATCGGCATCCTTGGAGCGATCAAGCGCTATTCGCTGTTCGACAGCCTTGCGACGATCGGTGCCATGATCGCACTCTCGATACCGACCTTCTGGTTCGGGCTCGTGATCATCTATGTCTTCTCCGTCGGGCTTGGCTGGCTGCCTGCCGGCAACCGGTACACGGTGGGAGACGGATCGTTCTTGAACCGTCTCCATCACCTGATCGGTCCCTGCATCGTGCTCGCGCTCGTCAGCACGGCCGTGTGGAGCCGTTATATGCGCTCTTCCATGCTGGAGGTCATCAACCAGGATTATATCCGCACGGCGAGAGCTAAAGGCCTGTCCGAACGCTACATCCTCGTGAGACATGCCCTGCGCAATGCTCTCCTGCCGATGATCACGATCACGGGCCTTCAGGTGCCGACGCTCCTCAGCGGAGCACTCGTCACGGAGACTGTCTTCACCTGGCCAGGGATGGGGCGGCTCTTCCTCGATTCCATCAGTTATCGCGATTATCCAACGATTATGGGCATCCTCATGCTGACGGCAATCATGGTCCTTCTCGGAAGCCTGATCGCCGACGTTCTCTATGGCGTCGCCGATCCTCGCATCGAAAGGAACGGGCAATGAGCGTCGTGACCCCAACATCGCCTCAAGCGGTTGCATCGTCTCCGCGCTCGCGCTGGAACTCTCCTGCCATCCGCCGTTTCCGGCGTCACAAGCTCGCTGTGTTTGGGGCAGCTACGATCACCCTCATGGTCGTCGCATGCGTCTTCGGACCCATGCTGCTGCCCTACAACGATACCTATATTGATATCCGCCAGCGGTTCGCGCCTCCCTTCTCTGGATCGCACATCCTCGGCACGGACCCACTAGGTCGGGATATTCTCGCACGTCTTCTCATGGCGGGCCGGATCTCTCTGTCAGTCGGGTTTTCGGCTATGGCCGTCAGCATAGCGATCGGCATCTGCGTCGGCGTTATTGCCGGCTTCTATCAAGGTGTCGTAGGCGCGGCGCTGATGCGCTTCGTCGATGCAATGCTATGCTTCCCTTCGATCTTCCTCCTATTAGCCATCTCGGCCCTGATAGAGCCTTCTGTTCCTTCCATCGTTCTCCTGATCGCGATGACGTCTTGGATGGAGGTAGCCCGTGTCGTCGAGGCCCAGATCCGCTCGCTCCGCACGCGCGATTTCGCCGTGGCCGCAGTGTCGATGGGGGCCAGCAATACGCGCATCATGTTCCGTGAGCTATTGCCGAACGCCATCGCACCTATCGTCGTTGCCGCGACACTGAACGTGGCCCATGCCATTCTGGCCGAGAGCTATATCAGCTTCCTGGGCTATGGCATCCAGCCGCCGACACCAAGCTGGGGCAATATGCTGGAAGGTGCGCAGAGCTACCTTACCAGCGCCCCCTGGCTCGCTATCCTGCCCGGAGCAGCCATCACGCTTGCAGTAACCAGCTTCAATTTCATCGGGGACGGATTGCGCGATGCGCTTGACCCAAGACTGGACCAGCGATGACTTGTCTGAATGCAAGACTTCCCTCGTCCCGGAGACGAGCAGGAGAGCTTTCGGCAAAGCGTCTGAAGCAGTGCTGATCCCATCGGTATTCACTCTCATCAACAGAACGGAGACGACGTGTCAAATCTCACATTCTTCAAGCTCGATGACCTTGGTGAAGCCCGTGATGGCGAGCCCCTTTCTGGGCGGCTGATTGATGGTAATCCAAGGTTCAAGACCTGGGACATTGAAACCTCTCCAGATGGTCGCGTCAGTGCAGGAGTGTGGGAAGCGTCACCTGGCGCTTACCGATCAATCAAGGGAAACACGTGGGAGTTCTGCTCCATTCTATCGGGTGTTTCCGAACTGACCGAAGACGGCAAGCCGACCGTGCGCCTTCAGGCAGGCGATACATTTGTGATGAAACCTGGCTTCGAAGGCACATGGCGCGTGATCGAGACCACACGCAAGCTCTGGGTCACCCAAGACTGAATGTCATAAGCTGGTGCCACAAAGACGCTCCGGTGTATGGGAAGGCTCGGCGAGCCCGTTGGCAAGAGACATGCCGACGCTCAATTCTTACCTCGGCCCAGCACCGTGGCGCAGGCGCGCCCGCTTCTTGCGACAGCAATGTAGCGGGTGCGAATTTCGTACGGCTTTGCGCACATCTAGAAAAGGCTGTGCATCAGCGCTGTGTCAGCAAGGACTGTTTCTGGGACACGTCGGAACTGGCTTGAATATTGGCTCCTGCAGTGAATAGCGGGCGTTCGCTAAGGGCACGGAGTCGGCAGAAGTGTCCCCGAGCCAACACTTGTAGGTCGCTTTAAGTGATGTGGTCAGTGCGCTATATCGGGGGCATCTTTCATGATGTGCGCCCTGATACTACGATATCATAAGAACTCACTCACAAACACGATCTCAGGCGACTAATAACCAGTCAGTTCATCGGCCTTTGGGGGATACGGTATAGGCTTTCCAAGAATCCTCGACATGATTGTCTCGAGAGTTGCGGGATCGTTGTCGAAGCCACCATGTGAGAGAGACGCCGTTTTCGCCCTGCCGCCAGTCGAGTAAGCGATCTCGAGCTTCGAGTGGGAGGGCATCTCTGGCGCATAGGCCTGCATTCCGGCAATTGGCGTGTTCGGCATTTGCTCATAGGCCCGAGAAACGAGATAGAGCAGAGAGCGGCTGTAGGACGGCAACAGAGGAACATTGGCGGACACGGTGTCGTTCTGCTCCAGTTGATCGGTCAGATTGTAGAGGTAAATCTTATCCTGCAGTTTCATCCCGGCTTTGCCGGTCAGATACGGCTCATAGTGATCCTTGAAGAATGCGATTGTGCAAGCCGGAGCCATCAGGTGGATCGTTCCTAGTTCAATCTTGTTCAGGTTGAACCGTTCCAAGGAGGAGAGCAGGTAGCCAAGCATGTTTGCGCCGGCGCTATGCCCGACGAGGTGGAGCTTGGGGCGTCGGCGAGCTTTATCGAGGCCGGACATCAAGGGTGACAATCCCTTGAACCCACCATCATACTCGGATCCTGGGCTGAAGGACATCAGCGCATCCTGTTTCATGTTTCGCCACGCGTAGGAACCAGTCTGCTTTCCGATGCCGGCCTCGAAGAACCAGTCGGACAACGCACCTCCAATACGGCCGACGGCTGGCGACCGTGATAGTTGGCCGAACACTTCGTCGATGAACCCCGAGTCCCACATGAGATGGAAATTGTAGAGGCGATTCCGGCCAAATATGTTGTTCCGCTTCCAGGTCGCAATACGCTGAGCTTCGGCCCCAAGCGAGTTCAGGCCGCCATGCGCATAAATGATGAGGTGCTCGTAGCCGAGATTGTCGTTCGCGTCGGCTTTGGTCAGGCGCTCGACAGTCTCCTGCATCTCAGTCTCTGTCGGCGAGCCATACTTTCCAGACGTGACGAGAAGTCCATCATCAATGTTAATGAAATGTCCGACGATATCGCCTCGTGTCGGATCATTGTAACTGAACAGACCCGTTGTACTCGTGGGCGTTGCGCTTGGAGCAGCCCCGAAGGCAGCGGGCGCGCGGACACCAAGCTGCAGAACCCACGCATCCATGATCGTGTTCGCCCAATCCGCATAGGTCCACTTGGCAATACCGTTCACTCCCCAATCCGGCCCCCAGGAATTCAAGACCCAGAAACCTGTGTCGTCGTATCCCACGATGGCGAAGGCATGGCCTCCAACGGGATCGCCACCGGGCTGGATGAGATCGTCTTTCGGGCTCTCCCAGCGCGAATGAATCTGCGCCGATGCGTAGATCACTCCAATTTCATTGAGCGCCGCATGGTAGTCGCTGATATCGGGCTGGAGACGGAAATAGGCGCCAAGCCGTGTTTCCCGCGCTTCCTTCGCCATAGCATAGGTAAGCGCCCAATCCTGGATCCCGGGCTCATCCGGCGCGATGGCATCAGAGCAGACACCGTTCTGGTAAAAACCTTTGATCGCTCCTCGCAGGCTAGACCCTTCATAGGCCGTGCCGTCCCATTCGTCGTTGCGCTTCGCCATCTCATAGAGCATGCGCGAACTCACCGGTTCTGGCCGTGCGGGACCGATTTCGCGGCACCGCAGGAAATCGATCACATGCGCCAGGGCAAAACCCGTGCAGCTTGAGTCCTGGCCTTGATCCCGCACGGGAAAAGCTATCCTCGGATAGATGCCGGAGTGAAGAGCTCTCAAGTGGGGAAGGTAAATACGGTCCCGAATGTCGGGCATATCGGGGAGGATATCGAGCACATGAGGTCCGAGTTTCTTGCGCACGCCGGCGAATTCGCGATTGCCAACACGGATCCCAGTGGGGACCGATGTCGATGTGCCTGCGTCGGTGGGGACGTTGTCAGCTATCGCTGTGAGAGCGGACTGGGGCGCATTGCGGATCCGGGCGGGTCGGGATGAAACATCCGTCCGGTTTGTTTCAAGCGATCCTTTACCGGAGTTTGATCGGGTTTTTGCTCGTGTCATGGCATCACCGCGGAAGTCGCCCCCAACACCATCATCTCACGCTCAAGCATAACCGTCGACCTGAGAAACTTGATTGCCCCAGCGAATGGTTTTTCCATGATCGATTGTTCCGACCCAGATGGGACTTTCCTTCTTGCCTTCTACCGTGACAATCGAGAGGCATATTTCCAGAAGGTCTCAGCCGAACTCGTGAGCCGTGCGCGTGGCCGAAATAGACGCACTTCGACGGAGATGTCCCATTCGGGTCCGCCTGCGCGGACGAGACGCCCGGCCTCAAGGTCGGGTTCCACGAGGCTGCGGATGACCCAGGCGATGCCAGCGCTGCTCTGCGCCATCTCGGCCAATAGGACTGCAGGTCCGATAAAACCCGGCTGAAGAAACGCGGGCTGCTCCTTGGTGGCGAGCGAACCCGTGACGATCCGGCCAATTCCCGACCCAGGGTGATACGTGAGGTGGGGGAGGGGTGTTTCAGTCGTGCCCGGCAATGCGAAGCGCGGCTTCAGGGCGTCAGCCTCATCTGGCGCGCTCACCGGCACGATTATATCCTCGCCGATGGAAATGGATTGAAAGCGCGAGGCTTGGAGCCTAGTCGGTGCGAGCACATGGTGGTGCGCAATCAGAAACTGTGCCTCACCGTCGATCAACATACGCTCGCAAGACGCCATATTCGCCGAGATCAGCTGCAGGTTCATGCTGGTGGCAGCTTCGGCCTGCACCTGGCGGAACCAGTGCGGGAAGAAAGTGATGGATAGCGCGTTTGTGACGGCAAAGCGCAGAGACTCGATCGCTGCGTGGGCCTCCTCCAACACGCGCTCCCGGCCCGCCGCAACACGATGCAGAATATCCTCGGCAATAGGACGAAAAGCTGCGCCTGCGCGTGTCAGCACCACGGTATGAGTGTTGCGCTCGAAGAGGGAAGTCCCGAGCCAATGCTCTAGTGCGCGTATGTGTCGGCTCAAGGCAGGTTGGGTGACATTGCGCTTCTCCGCGGCACGGGAGAAGCCGCCTGCGTCGATCACTGCAAGAAAATCCTTCAGCCAGCCAAGTTCAACTTCCATGTCGCTAACGTATCATTTCATGCCGGTTATGCATTACCCCGTCGAAACCATTGCGTCTATCAAAGTGTGAGCTACGGGTCGGAGCCATGTTCCGATCAACCTGATTTCTCAACAACAACAGATCTTTATCGATCTGGGATTTCAACATGACCTCTGCTCACGACTTCGCCAGCACTCGGCTTCAGAACGACAGCAGCGCTAAGCCGCGCATCGCATTGACCATGGGCGACTGTACGGGGATTGGTCCCGAGCAATGCGCCCGCATTCTTTCCGATGGTCGCATGAACAATGTTGCAAGAATCGTTCTGGTTGGCGACGCGCGCGTTCTGGAGCGTGGAATGCAGGATACGGGGGCGAGCTTCGAGGTGCGCCGAGTTTCCTCTGTCGAAGAGATAGATTGGAACGACGATACGGTTCCTTTGATCGATATGGGCAACACCGATCCGAGCACACTTCCACGCGGCTCCGTCTCACCAGAATCCGGCAAGCTGACAGGTGATACTCTGGCCCATGCCGTCGAGATTGCCAGCGAAGGGCATGTGGACGCAATTACATTCGCGCCTCTAAATAAGGCAGCGATGTTTGCAGGCGGGTGGAAATTTCCCGACGAACACAAGATGTTCGCCCATCTTTTAGGACATAAAACCTATTTCTCTGAAATGAACGTACTCGACGGTCAGTGGATGTCGCGGGTTACCGGGCACGTATCGCTTCGCCAGGCCATCGAAGAGATCACTCCGCAATCTATCTCCGATGCTGTCATGCTAGTGGATGAGATGCTGCGCAATGCAGGCATGGAGAACCCGCGAATCGCGGTAGCTGCGCTCAATCCCCATGCTGGCGAAGGCGGTCTTTTTGGGCGCGACGAGATCGAGATGATCGGCCCTACCGTGAAGGCGTTGATCGAGAAGGGGATCAACTGCTCCGGACCTTATCCTGCGGACACAGTCTATATCAGAGCGTTCAAAGGCGAGTTCGACAGCGTGGTCGCCATGTATCACGATCAGGGTCAGATCGCTACGAAGCTCAAAGGCTTCAACCGTGGCGTCACCGTTACTGCCGGTCTGAAGACAATCTTCACCACTCCGTCGCACGGCACGGCTTTCGATATCGTTGGAAAGGGCATCGCGACCACCGGCGCATTGGAATCCGCGATCACACTCGCAGCGACGCTCGCGACCAACCGGGCGCGCCGGGCACAAGCAGGGCGCTGACAATATACGAACACAGAAGATCACCGAGTAAGGTGGCGCATTTTAACTGGGTTGCCGCATGACGGCATTGAAACAACCACGGAGGAAGACATGAAGAAAGCTATGACAATCGTCGCTGCGGCAGCATTCGCACTTGCAGGCGCCGGTCCGGCTCTTGCTGAACTTAAGCGCCTGGAGATCACTGCTCCCGCAGCTGCTGGCGGCGGATACGATCAGAATGCACGCATCATGCAGCAGATTCTTCAGAAGGAGGGCCTCGCGTCGGGTGTCCAGGTTACCAACCAGCCAGGTGCTGGCGGTACCATCGGCCTTGCCAACTACGTTAATAATAAGAAGCGCACACCCACTCTCATGACGGGCGGTCTTGCGCTCGTGGGTGCCATCATTACCAATAAATCCACCGTAACATTGGACGATACCTATCCGTTGGCTCGGTTGAGTGCTGACTATCAGCCAATCGTCGTTGCAGCGGATTCTCCGTACAAGACGCTTGAGGATCTCATAGCCAAGTTCAAAGCCGATCCGGGCTCGATCTCCTGGGGCGGTTCCGGTCCTGGTAGCACGGACCATATGCTCTATGGCCTTCTTGCGAAGGCTGCGGGCGTTGAACCGTCGAAGATCAACTACGTGGTTCTCACCTCAGGCGGCGAAATGCTGTCGGGCGTCATGGGCGGCCATGTGACCGTCGGCACGGGTGGGTACAGCGAGCTTTCTGCTCAGATCAATACTGGAAAGGTACGTGCGCTCGCCATCTCCTCGCCGGAGCGGATCCCAGGCATCGACATTCCGACCTTTAGGGAGAAGGGCTACGACGTGGACTTGGTGAATTGGCGCGCGGTCTTTGCGCCCAAGGATCTCAAGGCAGAGGAAAAGCAAGAGCTCGAGCAGGCCATCGATAAAATGGTCAAGACCGAGGATTGGAAGGCGGCAGTCAAGCAACGGGGATGGAGCGACGTTTACATGCCCGCCGCCGAGTTCGGACCTTTCGTCAAGAAAGAGCATGCTCGAGCCGAGAGCCTGTTCAAGGAACTCGGTCTCCTGAAGTAGCTCTAGGCTACCGGGCTCACCCGAAGTGGGCCCGGTTCTTCTCCTATACCGGTTTGATCGTCGGCTGATGCCTTTCGTCATTCTGCATTGCCGGAAAAGGAGACCTGTCAGCGGTATAAATGCTGGGAAGATCATCGATGCACGATGATAATCAACGGAGGTCGACCGATGAACTCAGCTGCCAAAATCCAAACTGGGAAACTCGTTCTCGGAACAATCCTGTTTCTTCTCGCCATCCTCGTGGCAAAGGAGACGTTCTCGCTCACGCCTCCGACACAACAGGCAACGGTCGGGCCCGCCTTCTTCCCGCTGCTGGTTGCGTTTGGGCTCGTGATGAACGGCGCAGCTCTGTTCTGGCAGGCGCTACGCGGCAAAGCGAGTGAAGATCAGTGGATCCGTCACGACATGGCGCCAGTCCTGATCGTTCTGGCAGGGCTCGTCATCCAAATGGCTCTTCTGTCCATGGCAGGATGGATTGTGGGCACTACGCTGCTTTTTGCAACCGTCGCATGGGCCTTCGGCAGTCGCCGCACCATGCTTGATCTCACCATCGGGTTCGTGTTGAGCGCTGCGTCCTTCTACCTGTTCAACGAGATGCTTGGTCTTTCTCTGCCGCAGGGATGGATCGTCGACACGTTCATGAACGGTTGATCCTCTGTCCTACTTCCTTCGAACTATAGCGGGCATCTCGTGATATGATGGAAACGCTGCAACTACTCTTCCAGGGATTTGCCGTCTCTTTGGATCCCATGAATCTCCTTTGGGCGGCTGTGGGCGTCACTATCGGCACTGCTATCGGCGTGCTTCCGGGCATTGGTCCCTCGCTCACGGTGGCGCTCCTTCTACCCGTCACGAGCGCACTTGAGCCGACCGCTGCTTTCATCATGTTCGGTGGCATCTTCTACGGTGCCATGTATGGCGGCTCGACGACATCTATCCTCCTCAACACACCTGGCGAGTCGGGTGCCATCGTGACTGCCATCGATGGCCATGCCATGGCCCGCAAAGGGCGGGGAGCGCAGGCGCTCGCGACCGCGGCCATTGGCTCCTTCGTTGCGGGGACTATCGCCACTTTGGCCATGACATTCGTGGCTCCTGCCATGGTGTCGTTCGCACTTCTGTTCGGCCCCGCAGAATATTTCGGTCTCATGGTGCTGGCCTTCGTAACGGTCACGGCCGTCCTCGGCACAAATTTGGCACTCGGCATGGCTAGCCTCATGCTGGGGCTGACCCTGGGACTCGTTGGTATCGATAATCAGACAGGTGCTGCGCGCCTGACCTTCGGTATTCCGGAATTGCTCGATGGCATCGATGTCGTCATCGTCGCCGTAGGACTGTTCGCTATCGGCGAGGCATTATATCAGGCCTCACGCTACCGGTATGAGAAGGAAGAAATCTACGCGCTCAAAGGTTCTCTTTGGATGAGCAGAGAGGATTGGCGACGCTCGTGGAAGCCGTGGCTTCGGGGAACTATCATTGGTTATCCGATTGGCTCGTTGCCCGCCGGCGGCAGCGAGATCCCCACCTTCCTGTCGTATGTAGTCGAAAAGCGTCTTGCAAAGAATCCCGAGGAGTTCGGCCATGGGGCAATCGAAGCCGTAGCGGGACCCGAGGCGGCCAACAATGCCTCGGCTGCAGGCGTGCTCACACCTCTTCTTGCTCTCGGTCTGCCGACCTCTGCCACAGCCGCCATTATGCTTGCTGCGTTCCAACAATATGGATTGCAGCCGGGGCCACTGCTGTTCGAGAACGATCCTCAGCTCGTGTGGGGCATGATCGCAAGCCTCTATATCGGAAACGTGTTTCTGCTTCTGCTCAACCTGCCCATGGCAGGCGTGTGGGTGAAACTGCTGCTCGTACCCAAACCGTGGCTTTATGGCGGCATCTTGGCCTTTGCGACGCTCGGCGCTTACTCGCTGAACAACAACATCGTCGATCTCGTGCTTCTCTGGATCATTGGTATCGGCGGGTTCGGTATGCGTTTGCTCAATGTACCCGTCGCACCTTGTATTGTCGGCCTCATTCTGGGGCCTATGGCCGAGCAGCATTTCCGCCGTGCGCTCGCCATCAGTCAGGGCGACCTGTCAGTGTTCTACAATCCGATGACCCATCCACTGGCCGTGAGTCTTCTGGCGCTCGCTGCTGCCTTTCTTCTTGTGCCGTTGGTTCTGAGGCTGCGCCGGGCCTGAAACAGCTCCACCCTGCCATTCTTTACCATTGACGTTCTTGGAGTACGAAATGCCTGCCCCTCTCACAGTCGCTGTTCTGCCCGGCGATCACATCGGTCCAGAAATCACCCGCGCCGCAGTTCTGGCGCTTGAAGCCGCCAACGAGACCTATGGCCTGAACTTGCGCTTCGAGGAGCATATGGTGGGGCATGCGAGTCTTCAGGCGCATGGGACTACGCTCACCGACAATGTATATACGGCTGCCGTCGAGGCTGCAGGCATTCTCCTCGGGCCCTGTGACAATGGTGGCTATCCTGCGCCTAAGGATGGCGGCATCAATGTTCCCGGCAAGTTTCGCCATGATCTCGATCTTTATGCGAACCTGCGTCCTTCGCGCTCACATCGCAACGTCCCTCATGCGCGGCCCGGCCTCGATGTTCTGATCGTGCGTGAAAATTCGGAAGGCTTTTATCCGGATCGAAACATGTTCGAAGGCTACGGCGAGGTGATGCCGGTGGAGGGTGTGGCGATCTCAATGCGCAAGATTACCGCGCATGCTTCAAACCGCATCGCACGCAGCGCATTCGAATGGGCCCGGCGGCGGCGCAGCCATGTGACTGTCGTTACCAAGAAGCATATCTTTCGTATGACAGATGGGCTTTTCTACAATGAATGCGCGAAAGTCGCCGCCGAATATCCAGACGTGAGATGGAACTCATCCATTGTCGATGCCTTCAATGCCGATATTTACATGAATCCGGACCGCTACGATGTGGTGGTGATGACCAATCTATTCGGGGATATCATCTCCAATCTCTGCTCCGCACTCGCGGGTGGTCTCGGGCTTGGCGGTGGCGTCAACGCGGGCGTCAGCCACGCCATGGCCAACGCCTCTCATGGCTCTGCACCCGATATCGCAGGGCAGGACAAGGCTAATCCGATCAGTATGGTCATCTCGGGGGCGATGCTTCTTGGCTGGCTTGGACAGAAGTATGGAAGGGAGGACTTACTGGCGACCGAAAAGGCGATCGAGCGCGCCATCGACCGTGTTCTCGAAAGCCCAGAGACACGTACTATGGACGTGGGCGGTTATGCCTCCTGTAGTCGGTCCGCTGCCGCCATTGCGGATGCGATCCGACAAAAGATATAGGATCACGGAAACTGGGAGGGAGCCTGATGCACTCGATAAAGCCCCTTCAGGCCTCGCTGATGCTAGGCAAGGCTTGATCCCGGATATCTCATGACCCAGACCCCGGGCCCTGTTCCCCTCCTATCGCTATTTTTCGTGTTCTTCCGTGTAGGGCTTTTCAGCTTCGGTGGCGGGCTTGCGGGCTGGGTTCATCGCGAGGTAGTGGCGCAGCGCGGCTGGATGAGCGACGATGACTTTTTCTCCGGCTTAGCTCTTTCACAGATTCTGCCTGGAGCGAATGTTACCAATCTGTCGGTCTATATCGGCCAGCGGCTGCGCGGGCCAGCGGGGGCGGCTTGCGCTCTCGTCGGTCTTGTGATCGGTCCTTTTTTCGCGGTGATCGCCCTGGCCACCGCCTACGCCCAGCTTGCCACGATGCCTTGGATCCAGAACGCGCTTACCGGAGCGGCCGCGGCTGCCATCGGTCTTCTCCTTGTTGTGGCCGTCAAGGGCGCCCGGAACGCGAGCCGCAGGCTCGTGCCGTTTCTGATCCTGGTGGCGACCTTCGTTGCTGTGGGCCTTCTGCAATGGCCCCTGGTGCCTGTCGTGTTGGCGCTTGCCCCGCTGTCGGTCGCTTTTGCATGGTGGAAGGCATCCTCCAATGCGTGAGAGCGTGCTTTGGTCCCTGATCGTCGTCTTCGTGCCGTTCTCCTTGGTGTCGATCGGCGGAGGCCCCAGCATTTTCGCCGGCATTCAGCATCAATCCGTCGAAGTCTATCACTGGGTCACGGCGCGTGAATTTGTCGATCTCTTCGCCATCGCAAGGGCCGCGCCTGGTCCGGGTTCGATGCTCGTGACGCTGCTCGGCTGGAAAGTTGCAGGCTGGACCGGCGCGATCGTGGCAACGCTTGCATTGTTTGTTCCCTCATCTCTCCTTTGCTACGCCGTGACGAAGATGTGGAACCACTACCGCGGCCGCCATTGGCATACTGCCTTGGAAGAGGGCCTTGCGCCGATTGGGGCAGGACTGATCCTGGCTGGTGTGTTCGCCGTTTTCCGCATCGCAGGAGCGGGCATCATGTCCTGGGCAGTCGCAGGCATCTCGGCTGCGATCCTAGCATGGCGACCCAAGCTGAACCCGTTGATCCTGCTCGCTGGCGGCGCTGTCGCGTTCGCATTCTGGCACGGCATGTAATCTGTCCGCTAAGCTACGGAGGGGCGGCGGGTGATATTAAGCAGCTCCTGTTCAAGACCTCCGTGCGCTACCCTCGAAACCAACGGTTAACCTCAAAAGAGCATCATGTGCATACGTGAGTCAGGGACTGGGCGGGCCCTCATTCGGAGATGAATGCGCATGACTGAAAAGCCCCTCGATGAAGCCATCCAAGAAAAACTCAGCCTGATCTCTCCGACGCTGAAGGCGATACAGGCTGGTGGGGAGCAAGCCTATCTTGTTGAGCTTCAGACGCTCTTGAGAAAGAACCTGGCGAGCCTTCTAGCGCTTTTTGAACGCGATCCGGGTCTCGATGCCGCAACGACCGATCTTTATGCAGCTGCGGCCGCCATTGTGAAGGACACGACGGCAGCTTCTCAGCCATATGCTCGGAAACGGCGGCTGCTCCAGGAGGCGCAAATGCGGTTTAATGAAAGGATTGTATTGGCAACGCCTCAAGTGCGCAGATCGTCGGCCTCTTGGCGTCAGACCGAGCTTTTCCTGGCGGCATGAAATGGTTCGAGTCCAGTTGGGCCAATATCGACGACTGGACTCCTCCCATTCCACTCCATCACCTGAGAAGGCTGCTTTACCAAGGACTGAAGCTAAAGCTGCTCCATTGTCACGCTTATGAATATCTTCTGGCTTGAAGAATGACTTGCTCGTTTCGATCGTCTTTGGCCTAAGATACAGCGGACCTTCTGGACGCTGAACCTGTTTATGCTTCGCATTTTTATCGTTTGCCTTGCTGCGCTTCTTACCCAGGTGACTCTGGTGGGGACTGCCGTCGCGGCCGAAAAAGTGCGCATCCTCACATCCTTCCCGCCACAATTCTTCGAGCCGTTCCAGAGCGTCTTCAGGAAGCGCTACCCCGAGATTTCCCTAGAGTTCGTACAGCGCAAGACCACGACGGCGGTTGCCGACATTGTTGGGGAGAGGCACAAGGCGGACATCTTCTGGGCTTCTGCGCCGGATGCCTTCGAAATCCTGAAAAGGGCGAGCCGACTGACAGTGTTGAAACCGCGTGCCACGGGGGCGCCTGACCTTATTGCAGGCTATCCTGTGAACGATCCGGATCTGACATATCTGGGCTTCGCCCTGTCTGGCTATGGGTTCGTATACAATCCTAGCTACCTCAAGGAGCGAGGATTGCCCGTGCCCAAGGGCTGGAGCGATCTCGCAGCGCCTATTTATAGTGGGCACATCGGCATCAGTTCTCCGTCGCGGTCGGGCACGATGCACCTCATGGTCGAGGCGATTCTTCAAGTCTATGGATGGGATCGCGGCTGGGGCATCTGGTCCGAGATCGGTGGGAATCTCGCGACGGTGACGGCGCGCAGCTTCGGTGTCTCGGCGGGAGTCGCCCGGGGACGTTTCGGAGTCGGTCCATCAATCGACTTTCTGGCGAAGCCGGAAGGTATGCCGGAAGGATCGACCCGGTTCGCTCTTCCTGAAGAGACGCTGTTTGTGCCCGCCAGCATCGCGGTCCTGTCCGGTGCGACCAATCGTGACGGTGCAGAGCGCTTTATCGATTTCGTGCTGTCGCCTGAGGGGCAGGGCCTGCTCCTGAATCCTGCAGTCGCAAGGCTGCCGATCTCTCCAGCCGCCTATCCGGACACCGGGACGGCGGAGAACAACCCCTTCCAGCGCGAAGGCCTGTTTGCCAAGGGCTTGTTCGACGCGGGGCTCTCGGCTGCACGTTATGAGCTGGTCAATATCATCTTCGACGAGATGATAACCTTCCGGAGATCCGAGTTGGGGCGGATGTGGCGCTCTTTGCGCGCACTTGAAGCAACCTTGCTGGAGCGTTCCGACGCCGATGTGGCGAAGCTCCTGAGCGATGCGAGAAGGGCGCTGACGCGTCCGCCCCTTAGCGGAGCGGAGGCCATGGAGCTGGAACGCTGGAGGGGCCTCATGCGCGTAAGGCGCGGGCTTCCTACGCCGGAGCCTCAGGCCCAGCTTGAGGCCCGCATCAAGGTTCAGATCGAGGAGAATATGCAGCGGGCAGCACGCGCGTTAGCTGACGCGACGGCGATACTGGGCAATGCCTATCGGGACATACATGGCCAGGAGGTTGTGCGGCCATGATCCGAGCGAAACGACTTGGAATCGGCGGACGCCTCATCCTCGCCTTTCTTGCAGTCGGTGGGCTCGCGGTTGGTGCCTGCGTCGTGGGATGGCTGTCCTATGCTCGTCTGAGCGAGGAGCAGAACTCGGTTGCGAAAGCTCACCTCCCGGCTCTCGCGTTCTCTGCTCGCCTCGCCGAAGCCAGCGCGAGCGTGATCGCGAGCACACCCGATCTTGCGGTTGCAGAACGCCGTGAAGCCTATGACCGAATTCGCCAGACACTTGTCGAGCGTCTGGCCGCACTCCGTTCCGTTCTCAATGAGCGCAATGACGCGCACTCACTCTCGCCCGAGCTTCTTGTGGTAGCCGATGGCATCGAAACCAACCTCAAGGCCATCGACCAAGTCGCTGACCGACGTTTTCCCCTGCACGAGCGCTCACGTGAGATTGGCGAGGAGCTACGATGGCTCCAGGCGGATCTGATCGAGGAGATCGAGCCGCTCATCGATGATGCCCGTTTCAATATGGAATCGGCTATCGGCAGGGTCGCGCCGGGGGAGGCGGCGCAGGCGGGGCGCAGGACGTTGTTGGAAGAAAGCCGGAAGAGTGAAGCTCTCCTGACAATCAATGCCCATGCCAACCTGATCGTCGGTCTGCTGGGTCGCCTCGGAACCGTGCCGACCATTGAGGACCTTCGGGAGACGAGCAATTTCCTCGGTGAGATGACGGATCAGCTCGACCTGGAAACCAAGGCGCTCGCCACTTGGACTGACACGATCACCATCAGCCAAATGTCGACGCGTCTGCTCGCCATATCCGACCCGGCGTCCGGACTTGCCGCACTGAAGCGGGCCGAGCTCGAAGCCATCGCCGATGCGCAGGCCCTTCTCGCCGAGAACCGGCGTCTCGTGACCCAACTTGGCACGCTCGTGTCACAGGAGGTCAGCCGCACGGAAGCGATCGCACGCGGGGCGGCGGAGCGCTCTGCCGACGCTATCGTGATCGGGCGCAATCTCCTCCTGGCAATCGCTGTCGCTTCGCTCGCCATCACCATCGCAATCGGTTGGTTCTACGTTCGAAGGAATCTCGTCGCACGCCTTCAGGGGCTGACGCTCGCGGCGACGACCATCGCGAGCGGCCCCACAATGCCAGCTCTGCCGCCTCCCACCGACGATGAGCTCGGCGATCTCGCCAAAGCGCTGGCAGTCTTCAGGCAGACGCGAGACGATCTTGTCCAGGCAGCCAAGCTCGCCGCGCTTGGCCAGATGGCGGCGGGCATCAGCCACGAGCTCAATCAACCTCTCGCGGCGATCCGCTCCCATGCATACAATGGCGCCGTGCTGCTCCAGCGTGGTCGACCGGAGGAGGCGAGATCGAGCCTGGATCGGATCCAGGGCCTGACAGCCCGAATGGCAGAGCTGATCAAGCATCTCAAGCGCTTTGCCCGCCGCCCGGCGGCGGCCCTCGAAGCGGTGGACCTCCGTGCGGTTGTCGAAGGAGCCTTGAGCCTGTTCGAGCAGCGTCTCGACGAGGAAAAAGTTAGAGTGCGGATGAGCTTTCCAGAGATATCGCCGAGAGTTCTGGCTGAGGAGGTGCGGCTGGAACAGGTGATCGTCAACCTGATTTCGAACGCGCTCGACGTCCTTGAGGGACAGGCTGACCGTCACATCGATATCGGCGCCGAAGTCAGGGCTGACCGTGTCTGCTTGAGCGTGACCGACAACGGATCGGGAATCGCTGAGCAGCACCGTGCCAGCATTTTCGACCCGTTCTTCACCACGAAGCCCGCCGGGCTTGGGCTCGGCCTCGGCCTTTCGATGTCCTACAACATCGTGAAGGATTTCGGAGGAGACTTGATCTTGGCGACGACAGGCCCGACTGGCACGACCTTTGTGATCGATATGGTGGCGAGCAAGGCATGAGTTCAGAGGCGAAGGTCGTTTTGGTGGACGACGATCAGGAAGTGCTTGACGCTTACCGGCAAACGCTGGAGCTCGATGGGTTCGATGTTACCGCAGTTGGGTCCGCCAAGGCTGGGCTCAACATGCTGTCGCCTGATCTTTCGGCTGTAGTCGTGAGTGATGTTCGAATGCCTGGGCTTGATGGCTTCGGCCTTCTCGATGCCGTTCGCGCGATCGATCCCGATATCCCTGTCGTCCTTGTGACCGGCCATGGCGATGTGCCAATGGCCATCAAGGCGGTTCGGGCGGGCGCCTGGGATTTCATCGAGAAACCTGCCGATCCCGTGCGGCTCGTGGAGACAGTCAGGCGTGCCTCCGCGCATCGCAGCCTCATTCTCGAGAACCGAACGCTCAGGGCAGGGGCCACCGATCAGGACTCCATCGCCGGCCGGCTTGTCGGTCGCTCCGCCGCCATCGAACGGTTGCGGCGCACCCTTCAGACCCTTGCGGACGCTGAGGCCGACGTGCTCCTCCTCGGAGAGACGGGCACAGGCAAGGAGGTCGCTGCCCGCGCCCTTCACGATTTCGGTCGCCGGCGAAAGGGGAGGTTTGTGGCCGTCAATTGCGGCGCTATGCCGGAGACCATGATCGAGAGTGAACTCTTCGGCCATGAGTCTGGCGCCTTCACCGGTGCCCGTGAGCGACGGATCGGCAAGATCGAGCATGCGAGCGGCGGAACGCTCTTTCTCGATGAGATCGAATCCATGCCCATGCCGGCGCAGATCCGGCTGCTGCGAGTGCTTCAGGAGCGGACGATCGAACGGCTTGGATCGAACAAGGAGATCCCCGTCGATATTCGCGTCATCGCAGCTACCAAGGCGGATCTTACCGAACTCGCCGGTAAGGGCGCGTTTCGCGAAGATCTGGTCTATCGGCTGAACGTCGTCACGGTCCGCCTCCCGCCGCTTCGTGAGCGCCGGGATGATGTGCCCGTGCTCTTCACCCACTTTCTCCACCTCGCGGCTGCTCGCCAAGCCAGGGCGGTGCCATCACTGGACTCGTCATTCCTGGAGAGGCTCCAGCAGCAGGAATGGCCGGGCAACGTGCGCGAGTTGCGCAATGCCGCCGAGCGGTATCTCCTCGGCCTCGATGATGATGAGCCTCCTCAGCCGGAGCCGAGCCTCCATGGCGCGTTGACCCTTGAGCGGCAGATGGAGATCGCGGAGCGCCGCGTCATCGAGGAGACCCTCGCACGGTTCGGGTGGCGCATCGGCGCGACGGCGGAGGCGCTCGGGATTACCCGCAAGACCCTTTATTTGAAAATGAAGAAATACGACCTCGGGCGCCCAGAGGAGATCGAGGGCTGACGTTACATTCCTGACCCATGAGGGCAGGGAAGGTTACTGTTCTTTCCCATGCGTTAATCTGTTCGTCCGTTGCGTCTGGGGATTCCTCCTTGAAACGAATATTCTGCGATCCGGCATGGATTGGCACGTTTGTTGCATGGTGGAGTTCGGCCGCCCTCGCGCGGACCCAAGTAAAGAGCCATCATGTTGGAGGAAACTGATGCTACGCCATTCTGTCGCTGCAGCGGCACTGATCAGCACTGCCCTGTTCATGGGCCCTGCCTTCGCTCAGTCCGGCAAAGTCACCGTTGTAACATCGTTCTCAAAAGATGTGACTGATCCGTTCAAGCAGGCTTTCGAGAAGGCCCATCCGGGCGTGACCCTCGACGTGCAGAACCGTAACACGAACGCGGGCGTAAAGTTCGTCGAGGAGACGAAGGCGAACAACCAGGTCGATGTGTTCTGGGCCTCGGCGCCGGACGCCTTCGAGGTTCTGAAGGGTAAGGGTCTGCTCCAGAAGCACAAGCCGAAGGCTGAGGGCATTCCGGAAAAGATCGGCTCCTATCCGATCAACGATCCTGAGAATTATTATTCGGGCTTTGCGGCCTCGGGCTACGGCATCATGTGGAATGACCGCTATGCCAAAGCGAACAATCTGCCTGAGCCTAAGGACTGGCAGGATCTCGCCAAGCCGGTCTATCACGATCACGTAGCCATGGCGGCTCCCTCCCGCTCCGGTACGACGCACCTCACCATCGAGACGATCCTGCAGGGCGAAGGTTGGGAGCAGGGCTGGCGCACGCTGAAGGAAGTGTCCGGCAACTTCCGTCAGATCACGGAGCGCTCCTTCGGTGTGCCGGAGGCGGTTAATTCTGGTCAGGTCGGGTTCGGCATCGTCATCGACTTCTTTGCCTTCTCGTCTCAGGCCTCCGGGTTCCCCGTGAAGTTCGTCTATCCGACGGTAACCACCATTGTACCGGCCAACGTTGCTGTTATCGCCAATGCCCCGAATAAGGCTGGCGCCGAGGCATTCGTCGATTACTTGGTCTCTCCCGCTGGACAGGAAGTGCTGCTCGAGCCCAGCATTCGCCGCCTGCCCGTGAACCCGGCCGTCTATGCCAAGGCTCCTGCGGATTATCCCAATCCCTTCAAGGACACCTCCCTCGGCGCAAAGGTGAAGTTTGATGTGAACGTGTCCGAGAAGCGTACGAACGCGGTTGACGTTCTCTACGATCAGACCATCACCTTCCAACTCGATGCTCTCAAGGCTGCAACCAAGGCGATCCACGACGCTGAGACAGCGCTCGCCAAGAAGGACAATGCCGAGGGCAAGGCCCTGGTGAAGGAAGCACGCGATCTCGTGGCCGCCATGCCAATCTCCGAGCAGCAGGCTTCTTCGCCTGAGATCGCCGGTGCGTTCACCGGCGGCAAGGAGAAGGGCGCGCGTCAGGCCGAACTCGAGCAGCAATGGGCAGCCTTCGCCAAAGAGCGCTATCAGCAGGCTCAGGCCAAGGCAGAGCAGGCTCTGAAGCTCGCACGCTGACCGTTCCACTGGGCGGCTCGCAGAGGCGAGCCGCCCGCAATAGCCCATTTCGGACTCGAGGAGAGCGTCCATGGCTGGCGCCACGACCGCCGGGCGAGCGCATGCGCCGTCCGCGTCTTCCAAATATTTCAGAAAGCTGTCGGCGACGCCGGGGCAGATCGCCCTCGCGCTAGGAATTGCCGTATTTCTTGCCTTTTTTCTTATCGTCCCAGTCGGAACGGTGATCTATGTCGCCTTCACTGAAAAAGGGACCGGCGAGTTCACTCTCGTCAACTTCCTCGATTTCGCGCAGACGGATCTGTTCATCCGCTCGTTCTGGAATTCTTTCTACGTGTCCGCGATGTCGGTCGTCGTCGCGTCGGTTCTCGCGCTGCCGCTGGCCTACATCACCACACGGTTCGAATTTCGCGGTGCGATGCTGATCCAGACGCTGGGCTTTCTGCCGCTGATCATGCCGCCTTTCGTGGGCGCGGTCGCGATGCTGCTCCTGTTCGGCCGCAACGGTACGGTGAACCTGCTTCTCAACGATTGGTTCGGCATCAAGATTCCCTTCATGGAGGGGCTGAACGGAGTCATCTTCGTCCAGGCTGTTCACTATTTCCCATTCATCCTGATCAATCTCTCGGCCGCTCTGCGGAACATCGACAGGGCCATGGAGGAGGCAGCGCAGAATCTCGGCAGCTCCGGCTTCCGGCTGTTCCGCCGCATCGTCTTCCCGCTCGCCATGCCGGGCTATATCGCCGGTGCATCGCTCGTTTTCGTCAAGGTTTTCGACGATCTCGCAACGCCGCTCCTGCTGAACGTCAAGGATATGCTGGCGCCGCAGGCTTACCTGCGCGTCACGTCCATCGGCATTGCCGACCCTATGGGATATGTGATTTCCGTGGTGCTGATCTGCATGTCGATCCTTGCCATGTGGATTTCTGCGCGCGCCATGCGTGGGAAGGATTACGCCACGGTGCAACGCGGCGGCGGCGGCTTGGCGAAACGCCAGATGCGCCCCTGGGAAAGCGTGCTGGCCTATGGGGCCGTTCTGCTGATCCTATTGCTGGTGCTGGCACCGCATATCGGCCTGCTGCTGCTCTCCTTTGCGACCATCTGGTCCTTCAGCCCGCTGCCGGATTCATTCACTGTCGCCCATTACGGACGGGTCTTCGGCGAGAGCTTCGTGTACGTGAAGAACACCCTGATTTATGCCTCCATCGCAGGCCTGATCGACGTGGTTCTCGGCACTGCCATCGCTTATCTGGTGCTGAGGACGAAGCTCATTGGCCGCGAATGGCTCGACTGGGCAGCGACGGCCGCCCTGGCGATTCCGGGCGTCGTGCTCGGCATCGGATACCTGAGGACGTTCTATGGAGTGCAGCTTCCCGACGGCACGCCGCTTGCGACCCTGTGGATCATGATCGTACTGGCGCTGGCGATCCGGCGTCTGCCCTATGCTTTGCGTGCATGCTACGCCGCTCTGCAGCAGATCTCGGTTTCACTAGAGGAGGCAGCAGAAAATCTCGGCGCTACCAAGGTTCGGACAGTGCGGCGTGTCGTGTTGCCACTTATGGCAGGCGGAATCCTAGCAGGCTTCGTCACGAGCTTCGCAACTGCGGCAGTGGAACTCTCGGCGACCCTGATGCTCGTCCAATCAAACGCGGATGCGCCTCTCGCCTATGGACTCTACGTCTTCATGCAGTCGGCGGCCGGGCGTGGTCCTGGAGCGGCGTTGGGCGTCATTGCCGTGTTGCTCGTCGCGTTGTGCACCTTCGCGTCCCACCTGATCATCGAGAAAAGCCAGAAGGCAAAGGCGGCCGGACGTTGATCGCGTCTGGAACCGAGGAAACGACCCTATGAACCAGTCTCTCTCCATTTCCGAATTCGACACCAAAGCCGTTGATGTCGACATTCGTAATGTCAATTTGTCCTATGGTGCCAACCACGTGCTCAAGGGCATCAACCTGCACATTCGTCCCGGCGAGTTCTTCGCATTTCTCGGCCCGTCCGGATGCGGGAAAACGACGCTGCTTCGCCTCATTGCCGGCTTCAACCAAGCCGATGGTGGCGAAGTCCTCGTCGGCGGCCGGGACGTATCGCATCTTCCCCCTTGGAAAAGGGATGTGGGCATGGTGTTCCAGTCCTATGCCCTTTGGCCGCACATGACGGTGAAGCGCAATGTCGCGTTTGGCCTCGAAGAGCGAAAAGTTCCTCGGGCCGAAATCGAAAAGCGCGTTGCGGCGGCGCTGGAACTCGTTGGGCTCGCACATCTTGCCGATCGGCGTCCGTCCCAGCTCTCCGGCGGCCAGCAGCAGCGTGTTGCGGTTGCCCGCACCATTGCCATCGAGCCGAAGGTTCTCCTTCTCGACGAGCCTCTCTCGAACCTGGATGCCAAGATGCGCGTGCAGGTGCGGCGAGAGCTGCGTGACCTGCAGCAGCGGTTGGGCCTGACGACGATCTTCGTCACGCATGACCAGGAGGAAGCAAACACGATCTGTGACCGGATCGCTGTCATGAACGACGGGATCGTGCAGCAGGTCGGAACGCCTATGGAGCTTTACGAGAAGCCCGCTAACCTGTTCGTGGCGAACTTCCTTGGTACGGCGAACATCCTTCCGGGCCGAGTGGTGCGCGAGGGAGGAGAACGCTTCTTCGACATCGACGGCGGCGTCCGACTGCCGATCCCGGCTCACGTGGCCGTGCCGGAAGGAGCCAAGCTCGTCTTCCGGCCGCAGCATGCATCGCTGGGCAAGGGCGGGCAGGGCGATGTTCAACTGCCGGGCACGGTTGTTCATAGCGAGTTCCTGGGCTCTACCCTGCGCTACGTTGTGAAGATCGGTGTCGCGGAGGTCTCCATCGATACCCCGTTCCATTCGGGAGAGGCGCTTCATGAGCCCGGCTCGCCCGTCGAGATCGGCCTTTCCCTGCGCTCGGCCCTCTGGCTAGCCGCCTAAGGTGTTACATCGCATGTCTTCTTTGAAAGCCATCATCTTCGACCTGGACGGAACTCTCGTGGACAGCGCATGCGACCTCCGGGACGCAGTGAACGTCCTCTTGGCAGAGGAGGGTCTTCGGCAACTCGATCTTGATGAAGTCAAATCCATGATCGGTGACGGAGCCGCCAAACTCGTGGAGCGGGCCGTCTCGGCGACAGGAGGAGACCAGTCGCGTCTGTCCGCTCTCGTCGCCCGCTTCCTCCAGATCTATGAGGCAGATGCTACGCGTCACACGCAGGCCTACCCCGGTGTCCCTGAGACGCTGGCGGGCCTGCGCCGGCTCGGCCTTCCGCTGGCGGTGGTCACCAATAAGCCTTATGGGGCCACCATCGACATCCTGGAGGCGCTCGGTCTGCGTGCTTATTTCGATGCGATTGTCGGAGGGGACACGCTTCCAGAGCGCAAGCCGCACCCAGCACCGATCCTGGCGGCATTGGGCCGCTTAGGCATCGCGCCTGAGGCGGCGCTCATGGTGGGGGACAATTACCACGATGTGCAGGCGGCTCAGGCGGCCGGCGTGAGGGCCGTCGCAGTTACCTACGGCTACAGCCACAAGCCCCATGCGGAACTCGGCGCGGAACGCCTGATCGATACGATGCCCGAATTGCTGCCCATCGTTGCGGACGCCGCCTCGTAAGAATCCATAAGGGCTGGCCAAGCGGCAGAATCCTATCCTGGAAATGTGGACAATGAGACTGATCCTAGTGCGCCACGGGGAGACCGTGTGGAACGCAGAGCGCCGTCTGCAGGGTCATGCAGACGCTCCTCTGTCTCTTCGTGGCATCGAGCAGGCGCGGCGTGCCGCGAAGTTTTTTGAGAGCAGCCCCCCTCCCAACCGTGTTGTGTCTTCCGATCTGAGCCGGGCAAGACATACGGCAGAACTTCTTGGATTTACCGGCTTTGCGACCGACGATCGGTTGCGGGAGATGGATCTGGGTGATTGGACAGGCCGATGGATCGAGCAGATCGAAGCGGCGGATCCAGGCGCCTACCGAGACTGGCGTCTCGGAACCTACACGCCGCCACGCGGGGAGGGGTGGAAGCCGTTTCGCGAGCGCGTTGGCGCGGCGCTGGGCGATGCCATAGAGCGGTCCGACGGCGATGTGATCGTCGTTGCCCATGAGGGAGTGGTCAGGGCAGCTTGCGATGTGCTGGTCGGTCTAGCCCCGTCCAGCCTGTCGCCCATCGCTCCGGCGGCCATCACCATCTTCGACATCAATCATTCGCTGCAAACTCGCAGCACTCGCCTTGTGGCACTCAACATCACTATGTCACCGGACGACTTGAGAGTGCAGGGGCTGGATCACGCACCCGTCTAGCAGACGAACAGTGGTGGGTGCCGTTGCAGTTAAGGATGTTCCCAGAATTGGGTACCGCTCCGTCATGGGCGCTGTCTAAACTCGCCTGAACCTTTCAGAGGGGTTTGGGCATGAAGAGGTTAGTGACGGCCGCCGGTCCTGTGGAGGTCGCTCAGATGGACGGATATCTGATTGAGGAACGCCTCCTCGATCAGATCATGATCCAGGTCATCGACAAGGGCGGTGGAAATCTGGAAATCGCCTTCCATGAGAGAGATCGGCGCTACCTCTCACAATTCTCCGCCGAACAGATGGCTGGATGGCTGCAGGAAGCCATGCTTCACATCGAGGCGGCATGTCCGCTGGAGACACCCGATGGGAAACCGGCTTGGATTGCTGATGAGGCAGTGCCGAGAGTGAAGTCGTCCATCAAGGCCATGCGACCTGCGCGACAGGAGCACGATCTTCCCGCGGGCCTGGAGTTCTTGCTGCGGACTTAATTCGTCTTCGCTTCTCTACAGATGAACCGAATGGCTATGCCGTCATTGTCTCATCGCTGAGGAATGTTGCTCCTCGGCATGGCCGGGTTGCGGCCCCATCAAACGAGAGTATGACAATGGCTCGAACCAGCAAGGACGATACTTCACAGCCGAACAGACGACGGAAGGCGCCTGAGAAATCGGCATCCAAATCCATCTCTCACTCCGCCACGAAGAAGGGAGCTGGTGCTTCCAAGCGCGCCCAGCCCAAAGCCATGGCGGGTTCCCGGTCTGCGACGAAGTCTCAGGCTGTTCCCAAGAAAGCGCGATCTTCCGCAGGATCGCGCACTGCTGCACGGTCAACTTCCAGCACATCGCGATCACGCTCCACGACACAAGCCCGCTCTCGGTCCCAAGGCGGCTTGCTAAATCCGATGGCATGGCTCTCCACGCTTGAGACAACGCTTACTTCACCGCAAGCGCGCGCAGTGATGGCGGAAGCTCTTCGGGCTGTCGCGAACGTGCTTGAGAAGCCGCAGGGCCAAAGCGCCGGAACACCAGAGGGGCGCAAAGCCGTGTCCGCTGCAGGAAGCCTCGGCGCCGAGATCGTTGCCGCTCCGCTGGAGGTCGCTGCGGCTGCTATTGGTGCGGCGGGTGAGGTCGTGACAAGCGCCCTTGGCGGATCGCTGAAAGGCGAGGGCGGTAACGGCGGTAGTCGGAAGGGTGGCCGCCGGCCTTCGACGCGATGAAGTCTTCAAAGGCCGGCGACTGGACGCCTTAAACTTCTGGCGATCCGACAGATCGGCTCTGTTCTTGAGGAAAATAAAAATGGCCGCCTTTAGAGGCGGCCTTCTTCTTGAGCAGAAGCGGGTAAAATTAGTTTCTTGATCCCGTGCGTCTTGCCCAGCGCGTGCGGTGTCGGTTTCACGCTGATGACGTCAGTCTGTCCCAAAGTCATTGAGGGAGACGGTTATCTAGGTTCGAGCGCTTCTTGCAAACGCAACCAATTGGTCATGCTGACCATGACCAGTGGAACACGTCGCACCGTGCAGGGCACCTAACATGAAATGGGCGCGTAGTAGCTGACGCCTCTGTGAAATATAAGCCCTACAGCTAACCCTCGGGTGTTGTAGACACGTCTTGCTCACCTACAGCCTCAAGGCTCTCCAAAGACACCCAGCCGACAATGGGATGAGGAACGGGGACGAGATAGGCTCTGTCAGCTTCAAGCTGCTCAACTCTGCAGGAAATCGCTCGCTGATCGCCGGGAGGTCGATATACGACGATTGAGCCGAGTTGTACCTGGGTATTGGATAGGCTGGTGCTAGGAACTGCACCTTGCGCCGGACCAGTTTGCTCTGAAGATGAAGTGGGATCTGCTGCCGATCTAAAGCGGTCTAAGGCGGCAATCGCCACACGGGCTCTGTCCTTGTACCTCTCGCTGACAACCCGGAGGAGCGGCCCTTCTGTTCTGCCAGGGTACCAGGAGGCGCCTCCCACTTTCGCGAGCTCCTTGGCAACCGCGTCAACTTCATCTTCTGTCATCGGATTTTCCCAGCCCTACATCCCAAGAGGAAGATAACAACTAGGTTGGCGACAAAGGATTAACAGACCTTGTCCTCATCGTAGCTGTGTAAGACGGGTAATGTTCGAGGTGTTCTTATACTTACAGGGCTAGAAGGAATAGCTCGATTTAAAGCGATATGAACATTTATAACGTTATGGAGCTGCCTAGCTGAACTAATGCGAGACTTAAAACCTTTGCCTCACTAGGCCGTCAGGTGCAGGTGGTAGATACATAAAAAGAAAGCGCCCCTCTGTTTGGGACGCTTCTGAGTTTGGCCCGTAGGGGCAATTACAGGGCCGATGAGGAAGCATTACGCTAGGTAAGTCGTGCCGTCTGTCGGGTAGCCGACCAACAACCCTCGAGCGGATGCCTAAACCCTGCGACCTGCCGTCGCCCCATAAGCACGTTCAAGAGAACTGCGTCCCGGTTCTACGTAAGCATAAAACGGTGAGACTTGCTGCTATGGTTGGTCTACCGGTTGGAGTTTCTGAGCGGCAGAAGCCTCAAGTATCGCTCGCGCAATGCGCCATAGCACTCGCATGCGGTATCCTCAAGGCGGGCTCGGTCGAGAATTGTGATCGTTCCTCGCCCTTGCGCAATCAAGCCCTTGTGCTGGAGAACGCGGGTCGTTTCGCTCACGGTCGAGCGCTGAACACCCAGCATCTCAGCGAGGAACTCATGGGTGAGTGGGATTTCGGTGCGACCTGTTCGATCCGCCGTACTGACGATCCATCTGCAACAACGTGACTCGACGCTGTGAGCTGTATTGCAGGCCACTGATTGCAACGTCATGACCATCAGGATTTCCGTATAGCGGGAGGCCATCTCCTGTAAGCCGGGGCGGGATGTAAGCGCCGCATGAAATTTTCTTCGGTCCATTTGCAGCATCGTGCCTGGAACCTGTACAACATATCGCCCAAACGTTTCGGTATGGATGCCGGCGAAAGGCAGTCCCAATATGGCTTCTCGGCCGAAGGTGGCCATTTCTGCAATCCGGCCATCTTTCATTTCGCAAACTAAGGAAACAATGGCTGTTACCGGGAAATAGACATGCTGCAGGACCTCGCCTTCATGGGCCAGAATTGCCCCCCGCTGCAATTCAACCTCCTTCAGGTTGGACTCTAACCACTCCTGGTCCGTGGGGCTTAAAGTGGCGATGAGATAGTTGCCGATGAGATCCGCCATATAAGGACCTTGTGTTCGTTATCGAACAACAGTCAGAGAATATGGATGTTGCCAGTGTCGCCCAAATCATCGCGGGCAGGCTAGGCTCGGTTATCTGTTGTCGAACTCACCTTCCAAGCTACGGTGTGTAGCAATAGGGCCTCAAGAATTCGGAGTTATTTCGGCAGACGCTGATGTCTGCCGGCATTCTCTTGGTTCGCCTCTTAAGAGTGCGCCTAGGCTCAAGGGGCGTCAATGATACCCTGGCGTAGGATCTAGGGCTTATCTCACCGTAACCGTGACTGGGTCTCCATAAAGGTTCATTACTTCTGTCCCTTTCTTCATGGCTTTGAAGCGGATCGCACGGGCTGGCACATTGCCTCCACAGGCGCGGCTGCTCCGCGTGCCGACGCCACCATCTGAGAAAGTGCCAAGTTGCGTTGGCGGTAGAGTCGATGTCGTCTGTTCCCAACTCGGAGCAGGGCTCCCACAAGCCCGACCGCGGTTTCCATGAATGATAGTCGATTGGCCAACCTTGAGTGAGACGTTCAAATTGGTCGGAATGTTCTGTGCTGTTGCCGGCATGGCAGTCAGTCCAATGATGACGACCGCACCCATTACAGAAACCGTTTTCATAGCCGTTTCCCTTAAAGCTTGGCAGGAAGCAGCATGATGCTTGATAGGGGCCCGTTCGGCTCGGAGATTTAGTAGAGAACGCTATAGCCCCAATGGCTTAAGGACGGTTGCAAGGAGCCAAAAGGTAGAAGCGCTCTATGAGCTTTTCGATGCGCTAGTGTTGGCGGGCCTTGGGCTCAAAAGAAAACGCGTGCCAGTGTCAGCTGGCACGCGTTCGTTGTGATTTTGGGTTGCTTAAACCGATCAAGCCGGCTTGGGGGCGCCTGCAGTGCCCACTGGGGGCACGGCGGGACGCGGGGCTTTGATATGAGAGGCAGGCGTATCACCGGAGTCTCGGATGGGGGGCTGTCCGTCGAGCAGGTTGCGGATCTCCTCGCCGGTCAGCGTCTCATACTCCAGCAATCCCCGCGCCAGAGCCTCCAGATCCGCCGCCTTCTCCGTCAGGATCCGCCGCGCATCGTTCAGACCCGTCTCCACCAGACGGCGCACCTCCGAGTCGATCTTCTGCGCGGTCGCCTCCGACACGTTCTGCTGACGCCCCATCTGCATCCCCAGAAACACCTCGTCCTGGTTCTCGCCATAGGCCACCGTGCCAAGCTCAGGGCTGAACCCCCACTTGGTCACCATCATCCGCGCCAGACGCGTCGCCTGCTCAATGTCCGACTGCGCCCCCGACGTCACCTTCTCCTTGCCAAAAATCATCTCCTCGGCAATGCGCCCGCCCATCATGATCGCCAGACGCGACGTCATCTGCTCAAAGCTCATCGACAGCTTGTCGCGCTCCGGCAGCTGCATCACCATGCCCAGCGCCCGCCCGCGCGGAATGATCGTGGCCTTGTGCACCGGATCGGTCGCCGGCACGTTCAGCGCCACGATGGCATGGCCCGCCTCATGGTAGGCCGTCAGGCGCTTCTCGTCGTCGGTCATCACCAGGGTGCGCCGCTCGGCGCCCATCATCACCTTGTCCTTGGCGTCCTCGAACTCCTTCATGGTCACGATGCGCTTGCCGCGCCGCGCCGCCAGAAGCGCCGCCTCGTTGACCAGGTTCATCAGGTCAGCGCCCGAGAAGCCGGGCGTGCCGCGGGCAATCACCTTCAGGTCCACGTCGGGCGCCAGCGGCACCTTGCGCACGTGCACCCGCAGGATCTTCTCGCGACCGGTCACGTCCGGGTTGGGCACCACGATCTGGCGGTCGAAGCGGCCCGGGCGCAGAAGCGCCGGATCGAGCACGTCGGGCCGGTTGGTGGCGGCGATGATGATGATGCCCTCGTTGGCCTCAAAGCCGTCCATCTCGACAAGAAGCTGGTTGAGGGTCTGCTCGCGCTCGTCGTTGCCGCCGCCCAGGCCCGCGCCGCGATGGCGGCCGACCGCGTCGATCTCGTCGATGAAGATGATGCAGGGCGCGTTCTTCTTGGCCTGCTCGAACATGTCGCGCACGCGCGAGGCGCCCACGCCCACGAACATCTCGACGAAGTCGGAGCCGGAGATGGTGAAGAAGGGCACGTTGGCCTCGCCGGCGACCGCGCGGGCGGTGAGCGTCTTGCCGGTGCCGGGCGGGCCGACGAGGAGCACGCCGCGGGGGATGCGCCCGCCGAGGCGCTGGAACTTCTGCGGGTCGCGCAGGAACTCCACCACCTCCTGCAAGTCCTCCTTCGCCTCGTCAATCCCCGCAACATCGTCAAACGTGAC
>NZ_FMVJ01000016.1 GCF_900102135.1 Microvirga guangxiensis | reverse complement strand
GCTTTCCGCCACCGACGCCTCGGGCGCGTCCCTCGCGAGAAGCAGACCGCCACACTATGGCCGAGCTTAGGACAGAAGTCAAGAACAAAGTGAGAACATGACAGCCGCTTCAACCAGAGCCGGGAACGTCAGACAAGCCTGGCGCGTGCTCCCTCCCCCTTGCGGGGAGGGAAACACGCGCTCCACCCCTCACACGTTCCCGGGTTCATCCGCAGCCTGAAGAGATGTCCTCGTTGCGTGCTGCGACGGCATGAAAGCAATGGCGGCATGGCGGCTGACAGGCGGGCGGAACCTCGGCTAGATAGCCGCATGACATTCCAACTCGATTCCCGGCTCGAGGCCGATACGATCCCGATCGGAGACCTTGCGCTCTCCTCGGTCCTGCTCCTGAACGACGCCCGGTTTCCCTGGTTCGTACTGGTGCCGCGCATCCCGGGCGTGAGCGAAATCACCGACCTCTCCGACGAGCAATATGCCCAACTCGCCGGTGAGATCCGCATCGCCACCAAGGTGATGCTGGCCTTGTCCAAGCCCGACAAGGTGAATGTGGGCGCCCTCGGCAATATCGTGACCCAGCTCCATGTGCATGTGATCGGCCGCTTCCGCTCCGACCCGGCCTGGCCCGGCCCCGTCTGGGGCCACGGCACCCGCACGCCCTATCCGGATCACGCGGTCACCGCCCTCATCGAGCGCGCCGCCGCTCTCTTCGCGGAAGCCTGATCATGACGCGCTCCATCGGCTACATCACGAACCCGCTCGCCCGCCATACCGCGGAACACGACCCGGAGGCTCTCGCCAACGCGGTCAGGAATCCGAAAAGCGCCCTGGTGCTGCTGGCAGGCGACCTGCCGGTTCTCCAGGCGGGCGAGCCGGGAACGGGCCTTCTGCCCTTGTCCGCCCTGATCCGCCTGCCTGGACACAAGGAACAGGTCCTTCTCGGCACCCTGAACGGCCATCCGGTCGTTGCAACGCTCGCCGCCCCCGAGGCTGCCGAGCTGTTCCAGGACGATCCCGCCTACAGCGTCACGGATCTGCGGGCGATTGCGACGCGCGGCCTCGTTCCGGCGGAGGAACTCGGCATTCTCGCCATGGCGAAGACCATGCTGGACTGGCACAACCGTCATCGCTTCTGCGCCAATTGCGGCGCGGCCACGCAAGCGGCCCAAGCCGGTTTCCGCCGCGATTGCGCGGCTTGCGGCGCCCAGCATTTTCCGCGCACCGATCCGGTGGTGATCATGCTGATCACGCGCGGCGACATGTGTCTCATGGGCCGCCAGCCGCGCTTTGCCGACAAGGTCTATTCGTGCCTCGCGGGTTTCCTGGAGCCTGGCGAAACCATCGAGGACGCGGTGCGGCGTGAGGTTTTTGAGGAGGCGGGCATCCGCGTGGGTGCGGTTCGCTATCTCACATCCCAGCCATGGCCCTTCCCGTCGAACATCATGATCGGTTGCATGGGCGAAGCGATCAGCGACGAGATCAATTTCGACCGCAACGAGCTGGAGGATGCGCGCTGGTTCTCGAAAGACGATGTGCGGCGGATGCTGGACGGCACGCACGAGGAATTCGCCGCGCCCTCGCCGATCGCAATCGCCAATCACCTGCTGCGGGAATGGGTGAAGGAGTAGCACCCTGCTCGTCATCAGCGGGCTTGTGCCGGTGATGACATGGAGTTGAATTTCCGAAGCCGATCCCGGATCTTCGCTGCGCTTCGTCCGGGAAGACGTGAGCGGCTACTCAGCCGCTTCCTTGATCTTCTCGCGGAACGGGTCCGCCGGATACACGCCGAGAATGCGCAGTTCGCGCGAGAAAAACTCGAGCTCCTCCAGCGCGCGCTTGAGGTTCACATCCTCCGGATGCCCATCGACTTCCGCGTAGAACTGCGTCGCCAGGAACTCGCCCTCCAGCATGTAGCTTTCGAGCTTCGTCATGTTGATGCCGTTCGTTGCGAAACCGCCGAGCGCCTTGTAGAGCGCGGCGGGCAGGTTGCGCACGCGGAACACGAAGGAGGTCACCGTCGGGCCGCTTCCGGCGGGCGCCCATTTCGGCGTCTTCGACAGAACAACGAAACGTGTGGTGTTGTGCGCTTCGTCCTCCACATCCTCGGCGATGATCTTCAGGCCGTAGAGCTCTGCCGCCATGCGCGGCGAGAGCGAGGCCCGGGTCGGGTCCTTCCACTCGGCGACCTGGCGCGCGGAGCCTGCGGTGTCGCCGGCCACATGCGCCTTCAATCCGAGCTTGCGGATGATCTTGCGGCATTGGCCGAGCGCATGCACGTGGCTGTACACGCTCTTGATCGTGCCGAGATCGGCCTCGGGCAGCGCCATGAGCTGGAAATGGATGGGCAGGAAGCCCTCTCCGATGATGTGAAGACCGGATGTCGGCAGGAGGTGGTGGATGTCGGCCACGCGGCCCGCGATCGAATTCTCGATGGGGATCATGGCGAGGCCCGCATCACCGTCCTTCACGGCGGCGAACGCATCCTCGAAGGTGGGGCACGGCAGCACTTCCCACTCGGGATACATGTCCGAGCAGATGATGTGGGAGTTGGCTCCGGGCTCACCCTGGAACGAAATAACCTGCTTCATACTGTCCTCCGGGCCGCGACGATCTCGCGGGCTCTGTCCAGGTCGTGAGGCGTATCGACGCCGAGCGGAACGTCGTTCACCACGACCGCGTCGATGCGCATGCCGGCCTCCAGGGCGCGCAGCTGCTCCAGCTTCTCGCGCAGCTCCAGGGGGGACGGCTTCATGCCGACGAAGCGCTGCAGGGCTTTGCGGCGATAGGCGTAAAGGCCGATGTGATGATAAAGCGGCCCCTCCCCGTAGGGCGCCGTGGCGCGGGTGAAATAGAGCGCCCTGAAGCGGCCGGGCGACACTTGAGCGCCCACCATCTTCACCACGTTGGGGTTGGTCTTTTCCTCCTCGCGCTCGATCACAGCCACGAGGGTCGCCAGATCGACGGAGGGGTCGGAAAGCGGGGTGATGGAAGCGGCGATTACCGACGGGTCCACGGTCGGCAGGTCGCCCTGGACATTCACCACCACGTCGTGGCGCCCCTCCGGATCCAGCTTTTCCACAGCCTCGAAGATGCGGTCGGAGCCCGAGGCATGGTCGGCGCGGGTCATGACCGCCTGTCCGCCCACCTTGGCCACGGCTTCGGCGATTTCCGGAGCGTCGGTGGCGATCGCCACCGGGCCGATCCCGGCCTCCATGGCGCGACGCCACACATGGACGATCATGGGCTCGCCCGCGATGTCGGCCAGGGGCTTGTTGGGGAGGCGTGTCGCCGCAACGCGGGCGGGAATGAGCACGAGAGGATCGGACATGAGGACTTCGTCGCAGGAAAATCTTGCGCGTCCTTAGAGCATCGGGCCTTGTTTGTCATGGGTTCTGCGGCACTTGTTCCATGGACCTCAGGCCATGCGCCAGCGTTTGAGACCAGAAGTGCGACCATAGGAGCGGCGAAATTCTCGAAGAGATCTAAAGAACCCCATTGTCAAAACCCCTTCTCTACGGCTAAGCAACGCCCCGTATCCTGCGGGTGTCGCCCGTGGAGCCGTTCTGTTTGCGCTGGGTTCGCCGTAACCAAGGCGAGGAGAGCCTGATTTATGAATATCGAGACCAATAAGATCCTGGGCGCCGTTTTCGGCACGCTTCTCTTCGTGGTTGGCGTCAAAGTCGTTGCCGAAGGTCTTTTCTCGCCTCATGCCCCTGCCGTTCCGGGCTATGATCTTCCTGCCGCCGAAGAAGCCTCCGCAGGCGGTGGCGGCGCGCCGGCCGCTCCGGCCGAGCCCCTCCCCGTTCTTCTGGCCAGCGCCGATGTGGCCAAGGGTCAGGCATCGGCCAAGAAGTGCGCCTCCTGCCACACCTTCGAGAAGGGCGGCGCGAACAAGGTCGGCCCGAACCTCTACGGCATCGTCGGCCGCCCCGTCGCCTCGCACGAGGGCTTCAACTACTCGAACGCCATGAAGGCTCATGGCGGCGACTGGACCTACGAGGCCCTGAACGACTTCATTCACAACCCGAAGAAGGCCACTCCCGGCACGATCATGGCCTTCGCGGGCATCTCGAGCGACAAGGAGCGCGCGGACCTGCTGGCCTACCTGCAGAGTCTGGCGGACAGCCCCGTTCCGTTCCCGACTCAGTGAGTCTCGGGCGAATACACCTGAATTTGACCGAAGCCGGGCCCCAAGCCCGGCTTTTGTTTTACCGGCTCTCCCTTGCGCTCGCCGTCGGCCGCACAAAAATGTAAACCTGACGACAGACGCCTCGTCCTTCAGGAGACGCCTTGTGATCCGTACCGTTCTGCCCAGCTTCCTGGCCGCCTGCCTTGCCTTCACTCCCCTCGCAGCCCAGGAAGCCCAGTGGCGGCATGGCGCGGCCCTTCTCGGAGAGCCCAAATACCAGCCCGGCTTCAAGCGGTTCGACTACGTGAACCCGGAGGCTCCCAAGGGCGGAACGGTCCGTCTCGGGGCGCAAGGCACCTTCGACAGCTTCAACATCGTTGTGGCTGGCGTGAAGGGCTCGCCCGAACAGGGCCTTGGCCGAATCTACGAGACACTGACCACGCCCTCCCTGGATGAGGCCAGCACCGCTTACGGTCTGCTCGCCGAGGCATTCGCCTTTCCCGACGATTATTCCTCCGTCAGCTTCCGCCTGCGCCCGGAAGCCAAGTGGCACGACGGGCAGCCGGTCACGGCGGATGACGTGATCTTTTCTTTCGAGGCCCTGAAGGCCAACAGCCCGACCTATGCCTTCTACTATGCCAACGTGACCAAAGCCGAGAAGACGGGCGAGCGCGAGGTGACCTTCACCTTCAACGAGAAGGGCAACCGCGAGCTGCCGCAGATCATGGGGCAGCTGGTGGTGCTGCCCAAGCATTGGTGGGAGGGCACGGCGCCGGACGGGCGCAAGCGCGACATCACGCAGACCACCCTCGAGCCGCCGCTGGGCTCCGGTCCCTATCGTCTCAAGAGCTTCGAGGCAGGCCGCAGCGCCACTTACGAGCGCGTGAAGGATTACTGGGGCGAAAATCTCAATGTGAACGTAGGCCAGGATAATCTCGACGAGATCCGCTACGAATATTACCGCGATGCGACGGTGCTGCTCGAAGCCTTCAAGGGCGATCGCATCGACTTCCGCACCGAGAACAGCGCGCGCAACTGGGCGACGGGCTACAACTTCCCCGCCCGCCAGGAAGGCCGCATCGTGCTGGAAGAGTTTCCTTATGCCGCCACCGGCATCATGCAGGCTTTCGTGCTGAACCTCCGGCGCGACAAGTTCAAGGACGAGCGCGTGCGCCGCGCCTTCAACCTCGCCTTCCCGTTCGAGGAGCTCAACAAGACGGTTTTCTACGGGCTGTACGAGCGGCCTTCGAGCTATTTCTACGGGCTTGAGCTGGCATCGTCCGGCCTGCCCGAAGGCAAGGAGCTGGAGATCCTCGAAACGGTGCGCGACAAGGTTCCCCCCGCGGTCTTCACCACGCCCTACAAGAACCCGGTCAACGATTCACCCGAGGCGATCCGCAACAACCTGCGCGAGGCCGACCGCCTGCTGCGCGAGGCCGGATGGGAGGTGAAGAACGGACGCCGCGTGAATGCCAAGGGCGAGGTGTTGAGCGTGGAAATGCTCGGCAGCACGCCCAACGACGAGCGTATCTTTCTTCCTTACAAGTCCGTCCTCGACCGGCTCGGCATCGTCACCACCGTGCGCACGGTGGACGACGTGCAGTTCACCAACCGCACCCGCTCCTTCGACTTCGACATCATCGGCAAGGTGTGGCCGCAATCCCTCTCGCCGGGCAACGAGCAGCGCGAATATTGGGGCTCGCAGGCAGCCCAGCGCGAAGGCTCGCAGAATCTCGCGGGCATCGCGGATCCTGCCGTCGATGCGTTGATCGAGAGGGTCATCTTTGCCAAGGATCGCGAGGAGCTGGTTGCGGCAACGAAAGCCCTCGACCGTGTTCTGCTGGCGCACAACTACGTCGTGCCACAATGGACATCGTTGAAGCAGCGCACCGCGCGCTGGAACCGCTACGGTCATCCGGAGAACATGCCGCGTTACGGCGGCGCGGCTTTCCCGACGATCTGGTGGTATGACGAGGCAAAGGCCGCCAAGACGGGAGCAGCGCGATGAGAACCTTCAGTCGCCGCGCCATCCTCAAAGCGGGCGCCGCCGGTGCTGCTTTGGGCATCCTGCCGAAGTCCGGCTTCGCCCAAGCCGAGGGCGAAACCGAAACCCACGGCCTCTCCGCTTTCGGCGATCTCAAGCTTCCGCCGGACTTCAAGCATTTCGATTATGTGAATCCCGCAGCCCCCAAAGGCGGCACGCTGGCGCTCCAGATCAAGCAGAGCAGCGGCAATCAGAACTTCGACACGTTCAACACGCTCAACATCTATGTGCTGCGCGGCGACGGCGCTGCAGGCATGGGCGCGACCTTCGACTCCCTCATGGCAGGCTCGGGCGACGAACCGGATTCGCTTTATGGCCTCGTTGCCAAAAGCGTTCGCATCTCGGGCGACAAGCTGACCTATCGCTTCGCCCTGCGCCCGGAAGCACGCTTCCATGACGGCTCGAAGTTGACGGCGAAGGATGCGGCCTTCTCCCTGAACATTCTGAAAGAGAAGGGTCATCCCGTTTATCGCGCTTTGCTGACGCAGATGGCCTCCGCCGAAGCGGAATCCGACGAGGTCCTGCGCGTCCAGTTCACGCCGCAGCGCAGCCGCGATCTGCATCTCGTCGTCGCGGGGCTTCCGATCTTTTCCGAGCGCTACTGGCAAGGCAAGGACTTCGAGGCATCGACCCTTGAAGCCCCCCTCGGCTCCGGACCCTACAAGGTCGGAAAATTCGAGACGGGACGATACATCGAGTTCGAGCGCGTGCCGGATTACTGGGCGAAAGACCTGCCGGTGAATGTGGGCCAGAACAATTTCGACCGCATCCGCTGGGAATACTTCCGCGACCGCACGGTGGCCTTCGAAGCCTTCAAGAACGGCACGCTCAACTACCACGAGGAATATACCTCGCGCGTCTGGTCGACAGGCTACGATTTTCCGGCCGTGCGCGAAGGCAAGGTGAAGAAGGAAGAGATCGAAAACGACTCGCCTGCGACCATCCAGGGCTGGTATTTCAACACGCGTCGCGAAGCGTTCAAGGATCCGCGCATCCGCGAAGCCATTGGGCTCGCCTTCGATTTCGAGTGGACGAACGCCAACATCATGTTCGGGCTCTACGAGCGCACCACGTCGTATTTCGAGAACAGCGACATGAAGGCGACGGGCAAGCCCTCGCCCGAGGAGCTTGCGCTGCTGGAACCGTTCCGCGCCCAGCTTCCGGCCACCGTGTTCGGCGAGCCTCCCGTGCCTCCGGTTTCCGATGGATCGGGGCAGGACCGGAAATTGCTGCGCCGCGCGGATGAGTTGCTGCGCGAGGCCGGATGCAAGCGCGAGGGCGGCGTGCTCAAGCTGCCGAACGGCCAGCCCTTCCGGATCGAGTTTCTCGATTCCCAGGCCGCGTTGCAGCCCCACACCCAGCCCTTCCAGGCCAACCTGAAGCGGCTGGGCATCGAGGCGTTCTCCCGCATCGTCGATGCCGCGCAATATCAGCGCCGCATGGAGGAATTCGATTTCGACATGGCGAGCCGCAACCTCTTCGGCGGATCGACTCCCGGAGACAGCCTGCGCGTGGTCTATGGCTCGGACGCTGCGAAGACGCCGGGATCGCAGAACATTGCAGGCATCAGCCACCCGGCCATCGACGCGCTCATCGACAAGGTCGCCAACGCCAAGTCGCGGCAGGAGCTCAATACCGCCTGTCGTGCTCTGGACCGGGTTCTCCGTTCGGGCCATTATTGGGTTCCCATGTGGAACCGACCCAGCGAATGGATCGCCTACTGGGACCAGTTCTCGCGCCCCGAAAAGAAGCCGCGCTTCGCCTCAGGCGCTCCGGGAACCTGGTGGTATGACGCCGAGAAGGCCAAGCGGATCGGGCGAGGATAAGGTTTGAACACGATTGTGACGGCTTCAGCCGTGACGGGCATGCCCCGTCTGCTCTTGCGTCTCGAAGGCTTGGCGCTGTTTCTTCTCGGCACTTGGTTTTTCTCTCAGTCGGGGCTGTCCTGGTGGCTCTACATCCTGCTGTTCTTCAGCCCCGACCTGAGCTTTGCAGGCTACATGGCAGGGCCGAAGGCCGGCTCTGCGATCTATAACGCTGCTCACACCACCCTCGGCCCGGCGCTTCTGGCAGGGCTCGGGCTGGTTCTGAACATCCCCCTCTTCTTAGGGCTCGCCGCCATCTGGGCCGCGCATATCGGGTTCGACCGCGTGGTGGGATACGGATTGAAATACGAGACCGCTTTCAGCGACACTCATCTCGGCCGCATCGGCCGCAACAGGGCGGATGCTTGATGCTGGCCTATATCGCACGCCGCATACTTCTCATGATTCCGACGATCCTCGGGATCATGCTCATTTCCTTCGTGCTCGTGCAGTTCGCGCCCGGTGGACCCGTGGAGCGCATCATCGCGCAGCTGCAGGGGCAGGATTCCGGCGCGACCTCGCGCATTTCCGGCGGTGGCGGCGATGTGTCCGGCGGCGGACAGAGCTCGGTGGGCGCAGGCGATGCCTCCACATCGCGCTATCGCGGGGCGCAGGGGCTCGACCCGCAATTCATCAAGCAGCTCGAAGCGCAGTTCGGCTTCGACAAGCCGGCCCATGAGCGCTTCTTCAAGATGCTGTGGGATTATGCGCGCTTCGATTTCGGCAAGAGCTATTTCCGCGACATCTCCGTGCTGGAACTGATCAAGGAGAAGCTGCCGGTCTCGATCAGCTTAGGATTATGGATGACGCTTCTGTCCTACGCCATCTCGATACCGCTCGGCATCAGGAAGGCGATCAAGGACGGTTCTTCCTTCGACATCTGGACTTCGGCCATCGTCATCATCGGCTATGCGATCCCGGGCTTTCTCTTCGCGATCCTTCTCATCGTGCTTTTCGCGGGCGGATCGTTCTGGCAAATCTTTCCCCTGCGCGGCCTGACCTCCGAGAACTGGGCCCTCATGCCGTGGTACATGCAGATCGTCGATTATTTCTGGCATCTGGTGCTGCCGATCACCGCCATGGCGCTCGGCGCTTTCGCCACCTCGACACTTCTGACGAAAAACTCCTTTCTCGATGAGATCCGCAAGCAATACGTCCTCACGGCGCGCATGAAGGGGCTGTCCGAGAGACAGGTGCTTTACGGCCATGTCTTCCGCAATGCCATGCTAATCGTGATCGCCGGATTTCCCGGCGCCTTCATCAGCGCCTTCTTCGCAGGCTCGCTGCTCATCGAGACGATCTTCTCCCTCGACGGCCTCGGGCTTCTCTCCTTCGAGTCCATTGTGAACCGCGACTATCCGGTGGTGTTCGCCAACCTCTACATCTTCTCCCTGCTAGGACTAGTGGTGAACCTGCTCTCCGATCTCACCTATACTTGGATCGATCCGCGGATCGACTTCGAGACGCGGGAGGCGTGAGATGAAGTACTCATGGACCCTGCTGTCATTCCCGGCCGGAGCGCAGCGGAGGGGAAGGGAATCCATAGCGCCGCGCGTGATCGTGGATCCCCTTCCCTCGCTGACGCTCGCCGGGGATGACAAACTTGAAGGAGGCGCACGATGAACGAGAACGTTCCCGTTGTCTCGCCCGCCTCCTCGCCGGTCGCGCCGCCGCTGCCGAAGCAAGGCTTCATCAAGCTCTCGCCGCTCAACCGGCGCCGTTTCACGAACTTCAAGGCGAACCGGCGCGGCTATTGGTCTTTCTGGATCTTCATGGTCCTGTTCGTCCTGAGCCTGTTTGCCGAGCTCATCGCCAACGACAAGCCGATCCTCGCCTCCTACAAGGGTGAATTGCTCTATCCCGCTTTTGTGGATTACCCGGAGGAGAAGTTCGGCGGCTTCCTGGCGCAGACCGATTATCGCGATCCCGTCATCTCGAAGGAGATCGAGGAGAACGGCTGGCTCCTCTGGGCTCCGGTGCGCTTCTCCTACAACACGCATAATCTCGATCTTCCCGTTCCCGCGCCTGCGCCGCCCACATGGATGCTCACCGACGAGCAATGCCGCCCCATTGCGGAGCGAACAGGCGGCACCGGCTGCAACGACATTGAGTGGAACTGGCTCGGCACGGACGACCAGGGCCGCGACGTGGTGGCGCGCCTGATCTACGGCTTCCGCATCTCCGTGCTGTTCGGCCTGATCCTCGCCGGCATCTCATCCATCGTCGGCATTCTCGCGGGCGCGGTGCAGGGTTATTACGGCGGGTGGATCGATCTCATCGCGCAGCGCTTCATCGAGATCTGGACCGCCATCCCCTCGCTCTACCTGCTCATCATCATCTCGGCCATCATCACGCCGAGCTTCTTCGTGCTCCTCGGCATCCTGCTGCTATTCTCCTGGGTATCGCTGGTGGGCGTCGTGCGCGCCGAGTTCCTGCGCGCCCGAAACTTCGAATATGTGCGCGCCGCACGGGCGCTCGGCCTGTCGAACGCCACCATCATGTTCAAGCACCTCCTGCCGAACGCGATGGTCGCGACGCTCACCTTCATGCCGTTCATCATCAACGGCTCGATCACGACGCTTACGTCCCTCGACTTCCTGGGCTTCGGCCTGCCGCCCGGCTCGCCCTCGCTCGGCGAGTTGCTGGCGCAGGGCAAGGCCAACCTCCAGGCCCCATGGCTCGGCCTCGCAGGCTTCTTCGTGATCGCCCTCATGCTGAGCCTTCTCATCTTCGTCGGCGAAGCGGTGCGTGACGCCTTCGACCCGAGAAAGACGTTCCGATGACAGAGCCTCTGCTTTCCATCCAGGATCTCTCCGTCGCCTTCCGCCAGGGCGAGCGCGACACGCTGGCGGTGGATCGGATTTCTTTCGACATCATGCCGGGAGAGACGGTGGCGCTGGTGGGCGAATCCGGCTCGGGCAAGTCGGTTTCGGCCCTCTCGATCCTGAAGCTTCTGCCTTACCCGTCCGCGCATCATCCTTCTGGAAGGATCCTGTTCAAGGGCAAGGACATGATCGCGGCGAACGAGGACGAGATGCGGCGCGTGCGCGGCAACGACGTCACCATGGTGTTCCAGGAGCCCATGACCTCGCTCAACCCGCTCCACACCATCGATCGGCAGATCGGCGAGATCCTGAAGCTGCACAAGGGCCTTTCCGACAGAGACGCGCGCGCCCGCACGCTGGAGCTGCTGCACCTCGTCGGCATCCGCGATGCGGAGAGCCGCCTGAGCGCTTATCCGCATCAGCTCTCCGGCGGCCAGCGCCAGCGCGTCATGATCGCCATGGCGCTGGCCAACGAGCCCGACCTTCTCATCGCCGACGAACCGACGACCGCGCTCGACGTAACGGTGCAGGCGCAGATCCTGAAGCTCCTCGCCGAACTCAAAGCCAAGCTCGGCATGTCCATGCTCTTCATCACGCACGATCTCGGCATCGTGCGCAAAGTCGCCGACCGCGTCTGCGTGATGCTCAACGGCAAGATCGTGGAGCATGGAACGGTGGCGGAGGTTTTCGGCAATCCTCAGCACCCCTACACGCAAAGACTGCTGGCGGCCGAACCGAAAGGCCGCGCCAATCCGGTTCCTGCGGGCGCGCCGGTGATCGTCGAGGCGGGTCCGATCAAGGTCTGGTTCCCGATCAAGCGCGGCTTCTTTCAAAGGACCGTCGGCCATGTGAAAGCCGTCGACGGCGTTTCCGTGCGCGTGCGCAAGGGCGAGACGGTCGGCGTGGTGGGCGAATCCGGATCGGGCAAGACCACGCTCGGCTTGGCGATCCTGCGTCTCGTGCAGTCGGAAGGCCCCATCGTCTTTCTCGGCAACCGCATCGACGGCCTGCGCTCGCGGGAGATCCGCCCCATGCGCAAGGACCTTCAGGTGGTGTTCCAGGATCCCTACGGTTCCCTCTCGCCGCGCATGTCGGTGGCCGAGATCGTGGAGGAAGGTCTCCTCGTGCAGGACAAGGGCCTGGACTACCGGCAGCGCCGCGACGTGGTCGCAAAGGCCCTGCACGATGTAGGCCTCGACCCGGCCACCATGGACCGCTATCCGCACGAGTTCTCCGGCGGCCAGCGACAGCGCATCGCCATCGCCCGCGCCATGGCTCTGGAGCCGCAATTCATTCTGCTGGACGAGCCCACATCGGCGCTCGACATGTCCGTGCAGGCGCAGATCGTGGAACTGCTGCGCGATCTCCAGAAGCGGCGCGACCTTGCCTACATGTTCATCAGCCACGACCTGAAAGTGGTCCGCGCCCTCGCCAACCACGTGATGGTGATGCAGAACGGCAAGGTGGTCGAGGAGGGTTCGGCGGAGACCATCTTCACCGCGCCGCGCACGGATTACACGCGAGCTCTCTTCGCGGCCGCGTTCAATCTCGAAACAGCCGACGCCAGCACCGTCCGGCAGTGATTGAGAGCCAGGGTCATGCACGCGCATCACCACCATCCGACAGGGCATTCCCACTCCCACGAGGTAGGCCACGGCCGCGCGTTCATGATCGGCATCGTGCTGAACCTTGCCTTCGTCGCCGTCGAGGCCGCTTACGGTTTCATCGCGGATTCCATGGCGCTTCTGTCGGATGCGGGCCATAACCTGAGCGACGTGCTGGGACTTGCCATCGCCTGGGGCGCGGCGATCCTGGCCAGGCGAGCACCAAACGAGCGCTATACCTACGGCCTGCGCTCGAGTTCCATTCTCGCCGCGCTGCTGAATGCGCTTCTGCTGATGGTCGCCGTCGGCGGCATCGTGTGGGAATCCGTACAGCGCCTGATCGAACCCGCGCCTGTTATGGCAGGGACCATGATGATCGTGGCGGGCATCGGCATCGTCGTGAACGGCTTCACCGCCTTCCTGTTCATGGGCGGGCACAACGACCTCAACATCCGCGGCGCGTTCCTCCACATGGTGGCCGATGCCGCCGTGTCGCTCGGCGTCGTGCTCGGCGGTCTCGCCATTCTCTGGACGGGCGCCGACTGGATCGATCCGGTGCTCAGCCTCGTCATCGCCGCCGTGATCGTGTGGGGAACGTGGAGCCTGTTCAGCCAATCGCTCCGGCTCTCGCTCCACGGCGTGCCGCAGGGCATCGCCCTGTCCGAGGTCAGGCAGGCCCTGGCGACGCGCCCAGGGGTCGCCAGCGTCCATCACGTGCATGTCTGGGCCATCAGCACCACGCAGACGGCGCTGACGGCGCATCTCGTCATGCCCGAAGGCCATCCCGGTGACGGATTCCTCGCTGAAACGCTGCACGAGTTGAAGGAGCGCTTCGGGATCGATCACGTGACCCTGCAGATCGAGATCCATGCTCCGGGCCGCCGGGATTACGGCGAATGCCCCCTTGACCGGCATGAGCACCATCACGACCATTCCGGTGCCGGGCACAATCATGAAGGACACCCCCATGGAAATGGGGCATCGCATCTTTCCCCGTAATGCCGTATCACTCGCGCCTCTGACGGCTTGAAGGACCTCAACATGGCTCGTGCTCTCCTCATCGTTCTCGATTCCGTAGGCATCGGCGGGGCCGAGGATGCGGATTCCTACGGCGACGTGGGCGCCGATACCGTCGGGCACATCGCAGAGGCCTGCGCCGAGGGGCGCGGCGACCAGTCGGGCCTGCGGCAGGGTCCGCTTCACCTGCCCCATATGACAGCCCTGGGCCTGGGACTGGCCTGCGAGGCTTCCACAGGCCGCATGCCGCCCAACCTCGCCCCTGCGGGCTCCCTGAAAGGCGCGTGGGGCTACGGCGTCGAGACCTCCAAGGGCAAGGATACGCCGTCCGGCCATTGGGAGATCGCGGGTGTCCCGGTCACCTTCGATTGGGGCTATTTCCCCAACACGGTTCCGGCCTTTCCGGAAAAGCTCACGCGAGCGCTGATCGAACGCGCTCAGCTTCCCGGCATTCTCGGCGACAAGCATGCATCGGGCACAGCCATCATCGAAGAATTCGCCATCGAGCATCTGAAGACCGGCAAGCCGATCTGCTACACCTCCGTCGACAGCGTGCTGCAGATTGCAGCGCACGAACAAACGTTCGGACTGGAGCGGCTCTATGAAGTCTGCAGGATCGCGCGTGAGCTCTGCGATGAATACAAGATCGGCCGCGTGATTGCTCGCCCCTTCCAGGGAACGCCTGAAACCGGCTTCAAGCGCACAGGCAACCGCAAGGATTTCGCGACGCCTCCGCCGTCGGACACGATCCTCGATACGCTGACGAAGGCTGGCCGCGCGGTTGTGACGGTCGGCAAGATCGGCGACATCTTCGCCCACCGCAGCACCGGTAAAGAAGTGAAGCCCAACGGCAATGATGCCTGCCTGTCCGCCGCCATCGACGCCATGAAGGCGCTTCCCGATGGCGGTTTCGTGTTTGCGAACCTTGTCGATTTCGACAGCGAGTTCGGCCATCGCCGCGACATTCCCGGCTATGCGGCGGCGCTGGAGGCCTTCGACCGCCGCGTACCGGAGATCGAAGCCGCGCTGCAAGTGGGCGACATCGTCATCATCACCGCCGATCACGGCAACGATCCCTCGTGGCAAGGCACCGACCACACCCGTGAGCACGTGCCGATCCTCTGCTTCGGCCCCGGCGTGAAGCCTGGCAGTATCGGGCGGAGAGAGAGCTTTGCCGATATCGGGGCGAGCGTCCTGGTGCATTTGGGCCTGAATCCCGGCGGCAAAGGATCGTCTTGGATCTAAGGGCTAAAGCGCGACAATCTTAAGCCGTTGACGACTACGCAACTTTGGCTCAGTCTGCCAAGGATCGTAAGGAGACTTTCCTGACGATCGTTGGGGGAGTCTTCCCGTTCTCGCGTGGAAGATCGTTCAATGAGCACGCCTAACCGCTCGACCCATATCCGGCTCACCTCTCACCCCGAGCCGAATGCAGGCACCATCAAGCATCCGATCCACTGGGGCGCCGAGGACCCGCATGAGCGCGGGCCGATCATCGGCACCGTGACCAATCCCGGCGACCGTAACGTGATCGGCGCCCATGGCGGCTCCTACTCGCTCTATCGGGCGCTGGCGATTTCCGCCCGCGCGCTCAATCCCCTCGCGCGGCCCGACCTGCACAACACGCATCCCACCGCCGAGATCGGCCCGCATCCGCAATGGTTCGAGAAGGGCAGGATCGTTTCGCTCGATCCCTGGGGTCACATGGTCGGCGAAATCTTCAAGGACGAGATCGCGAGCGGCCACGACATCCGACCTTCCATCGCGGTCACGAAAGCGCGCCTCAACATGCCGGAAATCCTCTCCGCCATGGGCGCGAAGCGCCTGAAGGCGGATGGCGGCTTCCTGCATGAATCCGGCGACATCTCGGTGACGAAGATCGCGGTCGATCCCGTGTGGTATCTGCCCGGCATCGCAGAGCGTTTCGGCTGCACCGAAGGCGAGTTGCGCCGCACCTTGTTCGAGCAGACCGGCGGCATGTTCCCGGAACTCGTGACGCGTCCCGATATGAGCGTGTTCCTGCCGCCTATCGGAAACACCACCGTGTACGTAGTGGGCGATGTGGCGCGCCTGAGCGATCCCAAAACGCGCATTGCCTGCCGCGTGCACGACGAGTGCAACGGCTCCGACGTATTCGGCTCCGACATCTGCACCTGCAGGCCCTATCTCGTGCACGGCATCGAGGAATGCGTGAGGGAAGCGCAGAACGGCGGCGTCGGCGTGATCGCCTACAATCGCAAGGAAGGGCGCGCGCTCGGCGAAGTCACCAAGTTCCTCGTTTACAATGCGCGCAAGCGCCAGGAAGGCGGCGATTCAGCCGCCACCTATTTCGAGCGCACGGAATGCGTTGCGGGCGTGCAGGATGCGCGCTTCCAGCAGCTCATGCCCGATGTGCTGCACTGGCTCGGCATCCGCCGCATCGACCGTCTCATGTCCATGTCGAACATGAAGTACGACGCCATCACCGGCTCCGGCATCGAGGTGGTGGAGCGCGTGCCCATTCCCGCGGAGCTTGTGCCCCCGGATGCTCAGGTGGAGTTGGAGGCCAAGAAGGCCGCCGGGTATTACACGCCGGACGGAGCGCCCGATGCGGATGACCTCGACAAGGTGAAGGGCCGGGATCTCGAGCGCTTTTAACCTTCTCCACAACCGGCTGCGCTTGAGAGTGCTGGCCGGCTCAAGACTATGCTATCGCTCTTCCTCATGAAGAGCAGCGGAGCCCTGCGTGACGGACCAGCCGAATTCCTCTCCCGAAACTCAAGCCGCCCGCGAACTTCTGACGGCTTCAGCCGTGCGCGAGCGCTCGCACCAATTGCTGCAAGCCGGGCTTGAGGGCCGCCTGCAGCATTTCACGGTGGACCTGAGCCGTCTCGAGGCCTGCGCCGACGAGGTGGTGTCCACGATCCGCGCGGCTTATCCGTCTCTCGACATCCCCTTCCATGCCCGCTGGCGGCATTTCACGGCTGGAGGCCATGACCGCTGGAATGCGGTGATGCATGGCGCACCCTGGACGAATACCGGCGAGATGGCCCGCTCGGCCTTCGACCTCGCCATCGTCTCCGTGCTGCTCGATGCGGGAGCAGGCCCGCAATGGCGCTATCAGGAGGGCCGTACGGGCGAAACCTATACGCGCTCCGAGGGCCTGGCAGTCGCGAGCTTCGACATGTTCGTAGGCGGCGCTTTCTCCTCAAGGCCCGAAGATCCCTTCCGCGTCGATGCGGATGTGCTCATGGCGCTTACGGCCGAGGATCTGGCCGAGGGCTTCCAGGTCTCGACGGACAATCCGCTCGTGGGCTTGGAAGGCCGCGCCGCGCTTCTGAACCGTTTGGGCCGTGTGGTGGCCACCAACCCGGACATTTTCGGGCAGGTGGACGATCCCCGCCCCGGCGGTCTTGCCGATGTGATCGCAGGAACCGCCGAGGGAGACGCCATCAAGGCAACCGCGATCCTCGATGCGCTCCTCACTTATCTCGGCCCTATCTGGCCAAGCCGCATCACGCTCGGCGGCATCGATCTCGGCGATACGTGGCGCCACCCGCTGGTGGAGGCGCCCGATGTCACGAAAGGGCTCATTCCCTTCCACAAGCTCTCCCAATGGCTCTCCTATTCGCTGATCGAGCCCCTGGAATGGGCCGGCTACACTGTCACGGACATCGACGGGCTCACCGGCCTGCCGGAATACCGCAACGGCGGACTTTTCCTCGACACCAGCGTCATCGCCCTCAAGGACCCGGAGGACGCGAAAACGGCACATGCGGTGGATTCCGTTCTCGTGGTGGAGTGGCGGGCCTTGACGGTTGCTCTTTTGGACCGCATTGCCGATCCCATCCGCGCCCGGCTCGGGTTCAACGCCGAGAATTTTCCCCTCGCGAAAGCGCTCGAAGGCGGCACATGGGCGACAGGGCGCAGATTGGCCAAGGAGAAGCGCGGCGACGGCTCGCCGCCTCTCAGCGTAATCAGTGATGGAACGGTGTTTTGATGATTGAGCCTATGACGACCAAGGAAGGAAAGAGCATGCAAGGCGTAACGGTGGTCGATCATCCGCTGGTTCAGCACAAGCTGACCCTGATGCGCGACAAGGAGCGTTCCACCAAAGGCTTCCGCCAGCTCCTCAACGAGATCGGCATGCTGCTCTGCTACGAGGTCACCCGCGACCTGCCGATGGAGCGCATCGAGATCGAGACGCCGATGACCAAGATGGAAGGCGCGCAGATCGCCGGCAAGAAGCTCGTCTTCGCCCCCATCCTGCGCGCAGGCGTCGGTTTCCTCGATGGCATGCTCACCCTCGTTCCCGCAGCCCGCGTGGCCCATATCGGCCTCTATCGCGATCCGGAATCGCTGCAGGCCGTCGAATATTATTTCAAGGCCCCGTCCGACCTCGCCGACCGCATGGTGCTGGTTCTCGACCCGATGCTCGCCACCGCGAACTCGGCCGTTGCCGCCATCGAGCGCCTGAAGGAGCGCGGCGCGAAGGATCTCCGCTTCGTGTGCCTGCTGGCCGCCCCTGAGGGCATCGAGCGGCTGCGCAGCGCGCATCCCGACGTGCATATCTGGACCGCGTCGATCGACGAGAAGCTCAACGACCACGGCTATATCGTGCCGGGCCTCGGCGATGCCGGCGACCGCATGTATGGAACGCGCTAAAAGCCGTTGCCGTTAGCGCTGTGACACGCCGCAACAGGGATTGATGCCTTGCGCTTCATCGTCGCCGATTGGGGAACGACCCGCTTTCGTGGCTATCTGATCGAGAACGAGACCATTCTCGATCAGGTCTCGTCGGAGGAAGGCGTCTCCGCCTTGCAGAAGGGCGAGCATCGCGGCGTGTTCCTGAAGCATTGCGGACGCTGGCTCGAAGCCGAGCCGAATGCGCCCGTTCTGCTCGTCGGCATGGTGGGCAGCCGCGAGGGATGGGTGGAAGCGCCTTACGCCACCTGCCCTGCCGGTGTGGCGGAAATCGCAAAGGCTCTCATTCCCGTCGAGATCGGCAATGGCCGCAAGGGACACATCATCCCCGGCCTTTTCTGCGAGCCTGCTCCGGGTGCGGCCGATGTGATGCGCGGAGAGGAGACGCTGGTTCTCGGCACCGGCATCGAGAACGGCGTCGTCTGCTCGGCCGGCACGCATCCCAAATGGATTCTCGTGCGCGAGGGGCGCATCGAGCGTTTCGCCACCTATATGACCGGCGAGATGTATGCGCTCATGCTTGAGCATTCGATGATCGGGCGGCCTGCGACGGAGCCTGCCGACCAGAAGGGTTTCGACATGGGCCTCGATGCGGCCCAGCGCAACAGCGGCACAGACGGCGCTGCGCGCGTCGGCCTGCTGCATCTTCTCTTCTGCGCCCGGGCCGCGGTCGTTTCCGGTCGCATGGCGAGCAACCTGCTCGCGCCATATCTCTCCGGTCTTCTTACGGGCGACGAGATCAACGGCGCGCTCGCGCAGTTCGGACGTCCCTCCTCCGTCACCATTCTTGCCGACCACGCCCGCGCGGATCTCTATGTGCATGCCCTCGCGCGTCTCGGCATCAAGACGGAATTGAAGGTTCCCCAACAGGCTCTTCTTGCAGGCCTTACGCGTATCGTGCGCGAGCATTCCCAGAGCTGAACACTCACTCAATCTCTCAGGTCAAAACCCATGCCCCATGCACTTCTTGCCGCGTCCACCGAGCCCTCGCTGCCGATCTGGCTCGTGACGGAACGCACATGGAGCGACATCTCTTCGCAGCTGCCGAAGGCGGCGCAGGGTTTCGCCAAGGCGCAGAGCTTCGAGGGCAAGGCGGGCAGCCATTGCCTTCTGCCGGATGCGGACGGCAATCTCTTCGGTGTCGCCTTCGGCCTTGCAGGCGAGGACGCCAAGCAGCGCGATCCGTTCGCCATCGGCAAGCTGGCGACGATCCTGCCGGACGGCGTCTATCGTTTCGAGAATGACGCGCCCGATGCAACGCTTGCCACGCTCGCATGGATTCTGGGATCCTACGGCTTTACGCGCTACCGCAAGCGCAGCAAAAAATCCGTCCGCCTCGTCACGCCGAAGGGCGTGGACGCGGAGGACGTGACGCGCATCGCCAACGCGGTGTTCCGTAGCCGCGATCTCGTCAACACGCCGACGAACGATCTCGGCCCCGACGGCATCGAGGCGGCTGCGCGTGAGATTGCCGAAGCGCATGGGGCGCGCTTCACCAGCATCGTCGGCGACGATCTGCTGAAACAGAACTTCCCCATGATCCATGCGGTCGGGCGCGCATCCGCCGTCGCGCCGCGCCTCACCGACTTCAGCTGGGGCGACGAGAGCGCCCCGCGCATCACCCTCGTCGGCAAGGGCGTTGCCTTCGACACCGGCGGTCTCGACATCAAGCCGCCCTCCTCCATGCTGATGATGCGCAAGGACATGGGCGGTGCGGCGGCCACGCTCGCGCTCGCGGACATGATCATGGGCGCGAAACTGCCGGTGCGCCTGCGCGTGCTCATCCCTGCCGTCGAGAACTCGATCTCCAGCAACGCCTTCCGCCCCGGCGACATTCTGAACAGCCGAAAGGGCATCACTGTCGAGATCGGCAACACGGATGCGGAGGGCCGTCTCATTCTCGCCGATGCGCTGACGCTGGCGGACGAGGAGAAACCCGATCTCATCGTCGATTTCGCGACGCTCACGGGTGCTGCCCGCACGGCGCTGGGCCCCGAGCTTCCGCCCTTCTACACGGACGATGACGAGCTTGCCCTCGACATCGCGCGCACCGGCATGGAGGTGAACGACCCCGTGTGGCGCATGCCGCTCTGGGCTCCCTACCAGAGCCAGCTCGATTCGAAATATGCCGACATGAACAATGTCGGCGGCCCCATGGCAGGCTCGATCACGGCAGCCCTGTTCCTGCGCCGCTTCGTGTCGGAGGCCAAGGCGCATGTGCATTTCGACATCTTCGCCTGGAACCCGTCCACCCGTCCCGGCCGGCCGGAGGGCGGCGAGGTTCAGGCGGCGCGGCTGATATATGCGCTCCTGAAGAAGCGCTACACGCTTTAAGCATAGCGGAAGAGACAGGTTGCATCGTTCTCTACGACCGAGAATAATCCGGATCCGGAACGACCGGTGCGATCATGGCTGTCGAGTTGCGTGCGCTTCAATCCCTGAAACTCTGGCATGACGTGCATCTCGCCCTCGTGCATCAGGGCGGCGACCTCTCGTCACGCCAGATCGCCGTTCTGCTGACGATCTACCTTGAAGCGCCGCCGCATACGGTGCGCGGCCTTGCCAGAAAGCTCAACGTGACGAAAGCCGTCATCACCCGTGCTCTCGACACCCTCGGCAAGCTCGACCTCGTCTCCCGCCGCCGGGATGAGGCGGATCGGCGCAACGTCATCATCCAGCGCACGGTCGCTGGCGCTCTGGCCGTGGAACGGCTAGGAGACACCATTACCTCCCGAGCCAAGGAGCTGCCCCGATGAGTTTCGACCGCCGCATCACCCCCTTCCGCGCCGATCTGGCGGATGAGAGGCTTCGCGGGCAGGTCGATTCCGAGCGCTTCACGACGGGCACGCTCAAGCGCGTCATTGCCGCCTACGCGCCCCTGCACCGCCACCCTTCGCGGGAGGCGCCTGTCGACACGCAGGCGATCTTCGGCGAGGCCGTGACCGTCTATGACGAGCACGAGGGCTGGGCCTGGGTGCAGCTGCACGACGACGGCTATGTCGGCTATCTGCCGAGCGTCGTGCTAGGAGAGCCGGGGCCGCATGCAACGCACAAGGTCGCATCGCTGCGCACCTTCATCTATCCGGGTCCGAACCTGAAGCTGCCGCACACCGACCTTCTCACCATGAACTCGAAGGTCGCCGTCATCGCCACGCAGGGTGACTACGCGCAGATTGCCGATGGCGGCTGGGTCTATGCCGCGCATCTCGCCAGCCTCGATGCACGCGAGCCAGATTATGTGGGCGTCGCCGAACGCTTCCTGCACACACCCTATCTCTGGGGCGGCAAGACGAGCCTCGGCATCGACTGCTCCGGTCTTGCGCAGACCGTGCTGATTGCCGCCGGCATCGCGGCACCGCGCGACAGCGACATGCAGGAACAGCAGCTCGGAACCGCTATCGAAGTGAAGCCCGATCTCGGCGGCCTCAAGCGCGGCGATCTCGTGTTCTGGAAAGGCCATGTGGGCCTGATGATGGACGAGACGAACTTCATTCACGCCACCGGCCACAGCATGACCGTGATGATCGAGCCTCTCGCCGTTGCGGAAGAGCGCATCCGCACGAGCAGCTACGGCCCGATCAGCTCCATCAAGCGCCTGTAAGCTCCCATGCAATACCTGCCCGACCTGTCCGTTCTGCTCGTGGCAGGTTTCGGCGTCTTTCTGATTGCCTTCATGAAAGGCGCTTTCGGCGGCGGGCTCGCCATCATCGGCATTCCCGTTCTGTCGATGGTCATGGACCCGATCAGCGCCGGCGCTCTGCTCGCGCCCCTCTTCGTGCTGATGGATGCGATGGCGCTGTATTACTGGCGACCGAGCACATGGTCGAAGATCGACCTTGCTTTGCTCCTCCCCGGCCTCGCCTGCGGCACAGCCATCGGCTTTCTGCTTCTGAAGGTGATGGACAGGAACCTCGTTGCCATCGTCATCGCCACCATCACGCTGGCTTTCACAGCCTTATGGTTTCGCGGTGGCGGCAGGATCGTTCAACAACCGCGCTCGAAAGTGAAAGCAGTGGTTGCGGGAACCGCCTCGGGCATTTCATCCATGATGGCCCATTCCGGCGGCCCGCCTGTCGCCATGTATCTTCTGCCGCTCGGTCTCTCGAAAGCGATCTACGCCGGAACGAGCAGCAGCTTCTTCGCGGCTGGCAACCTGATGAAAGCGGCGCCGTGGCTCGCGCTTGCAAAGCCCGATGCGGAGCTCTGGACCCTGATGGCCCTATGCCTGCCCTTCATCCCGCTGGGTGTCTGGGTCGGTTTCAGGCTGCATCAGCGACTTGACCAGAAGCAGCTTTACCGCCTCTGCTACGCGCTGCTCACATTGACGGCGCTGAAGCTGTTGTGGGACGGGTTGCGCGGCTATGGGGTGCTGTAGCCCTCAATAGCCCCGCACCCGATCCACCACGTTCTCGAACGCCTCACCCGCCTCATAGCGAAGAATCTGCTTGGCAATGTAGCGAGCCGTCGCCTCAGGCTCGCTCACGGCCGAGTTGTGCGGCGTGACTGTCACGCGCGGGTGCGACCAGAGCGGAGAATCCTCAGGCAGCGGCTCCTTCTCGAATACGTCGAGCGTCGCGGCCTTGAGTGTGCCGTCGTCGAGACATGAAAGGATGTCGGTTTCGATCTGCAACCCACCACGTCCCGCATTGATGAGGATCGGGCCGCCGAGCCTGCCGTCATGCGCAAGCTTTTTGAACAGGCTGCGGTTGAGAATGCCGCGCGTGTCAGGCGTGAGCGGAATGAGCGCGATGAGAATATCGGTACGCGCGAGAAACGCGTCGAGCTCGCTTTCGCCCGAATACACCTTGAAGCCATCGACGCTTTTCGGCGTGCGGCTCCAGCCTGCCACGTCGAAGCCCATCATCTTGAGCTTCACTGCTGCATCCTGGCCAAGAACACCGAAGCCCATGATGCCGACGCGCACGTCCGATGCAATCGGCGGCGAACGATCCGGCTCCCAGCGCTTCTCGCGTTGAGCCTGCGCGAAGCGCGCATGATCGCGCAGATACATGAGGCAATGCATGACCATGTATTCGCTCATGCGATAGGTTAGGTCGTCCTGCGCCACGCGCACGATCGGAACGTCCGGGAGGTTGGGATAGCCCATCAGATGATCGACGCCGGCGCCAAGGGAGAACAGCGCCTCGAGATTGGGGAGATTGTCGAGGCTTCCCGGCTTCGGTCCCCAGGTGGCAGCGTAGCGGATTTTGCTTCCGTCGAAATCCTCACCGAGAACGGCAATCTCGCGCCCGGGCAGATGGCGCTTGAAGCGCTCGACCCAAGGCTGCGTTTCCCAGGTGACAGCGACGAGAAGGCTCACGATTTGACTCCAATACGGTCGAGGATCATCGGTCCGGGCTCAACCTTCGCATCGCCCAGGGTGTAGGCCGCGCGCACCATGCGCTCGGCGGCCTTGGCAGCTTCTTCGCTGCGGGCATGCACGATGGCAAGCGGGCGATCAGCATCGACGCTCTCGCCGATCTCGGCAAGATGGGTGAGGCCGACCGCATGGTCGATGGCATCCTGCGGACGGGTGCGCCCGCCGCCGAGCGCCACAACGGCAACACCCACATCGCGGGTGGCGACCTTTTGCACGATGCCGGAGCGCTCTGCATGGATCGGCCGGACAATGGGCGCTGCGTTCAGATGCGTGTGGTGGCGCTCCACAAAGTCGGAGGGACCGCCGAGCGCCGTTACCATGCGCTGAAATACCTCTGCCGCCTTGCCGGAGGAAATCGCCTCCTCGATCTTCGCACGCGCTTCGACGATGTCAGCAGCGAGTTTGCCGAGCACGAGCATCTCAGCAGACAACTCCACCGTCACTTCATGGAAGCGCGCTTCGCGCTTCCGGCCTGTCAGGTAATCCACCGCGTAGGCCATCTCCACCGCGTTGCCTGCGGCGGATGCGAGCGACTGGTCCATGTCCGTCAACAAGGCGCTCGTGGGCAAGCCCGCTCCATTGGCGACGAGCACGAGGCTCTCCGCGAGAGCACGCGCATCGTCGGCATTGTCCATGAACGCTCCGGAGCCGAACTTCACATCCATCACAAGGCCATGAAGACCGGCGGACAGCTTCTTCGAGAGAATGGACGCAGTGATGAGATCGATGGATTCCACCGTCGCCGTCACGTCGCGGATGGCATAGAGGCGCTTGTCGGCAGGCGCGAGATCCGCCGTCTGGCCGATGATGGCGCAACCGACCTCGCGCGTGACACGGCGGAAGGTGTCGATATCGGGCTGCGTCACGTAACCCGGAATGGAATCGAACTTGTCGAGGGTGCCACCCGTATGGCCAAGGCCGCGGCCGGAGATCATCGGCACGTAGCCGCCGCAGGCGGCAACTGCCGGGCCGAGCGCAAGGCTCACCGTGTCGCCGACGCCGCCCGTAGAGTGTTTGTCGAGCACGGGCCCCGGAAGATCCCACTTCAGCACCTCGCCTGAATTCATCATGGCGCGCGTCAGCGCCACACGCTCCGGCACGGAGAGGCCGCGAAAGAAGATCGCCATGGCAAAGGATGCCGCTTGGCCTTCAGACACGTGGCCGGAAGTCAGGCCTTGGATGAAGTGATGAATCTCTTCGTCTGCGAGCGTTGCGCCGTCGCGCTTGCGGCGGATGATTTCCTGCGGAAGAAGGGTCATGATTCAGTATGCTCCGGTGGCAGCCTGGCCTGCCCGTCCTTCGATGGCATCGACAAGTGTGTCATAGACGCTGCTCGCGCCAATGCGGAAGGTCTGCGGCGTTGCCCAGCCTGCACCCATGATGCGGTCGGCAAGATCGAGATAGAGTTTTGCGTCAGCCACCGTGCGGATGCCGCCCGAAGGCTTGAGGCCCACATTGCGGCCGGATGCCTTGATGGCGTTGAGCATGATCTCAGCCGCTTCAGGCGTCGCGGAAACGGGTGTCTTGCCTGTCGATGTCTTGATGAAATCGGCACCGGCATCGATGGCGAGGCGGCTTGCCGTTTCGATCAGCTGCGCATCCTTCAACTCGCCGGTTTCCAGGATGACCTTCAGAAGCCGTCCCTGATCGACGAGGTCGCGCACGGCTTCGATCATCTCTGCGGCGATCGTGATGTCGCCACGGCGCATGGCAGCGTAGGGCAGAACGAGGTCGATTTCGTTAGCGCCGTCGGAGAGCGCTTCCTTCGTGTCGTCAGCCACGCGATCCACATCCTCGCCGCCGGCGGGGAAATTCACGACTGTCGCAATGCGCACGGGTGAACCCCTGAGGTTTTCCTGAGAGCGCTTCACGAATTGCGGCCAGACGCAGACGGCGGCCACAGGACCGAGCGGATTGAGCGCCTTCTTGCAGAGCGCGTCGATGGCCTGATCGGTGCAATTATCCGTCAGGTCGGTGAGATCGAGGCAGCGCAGAGCGCGCTGGGCAATTGCTGCGTCAGACATGTCTTAAAGCTCCGCAACGAAGGAACGAATGAGGCGCTTGAACTTCTCGGAGGCTTCCGCCGCGGTGTCCTTGGTCTCCTGATGCGAAGGGGAAGCGCCCTCGATGCCGGCGGCGAGATTGGTGACGACGGAAATCGCAACAACCCGCAGGCCGTAATAGCGCGCGAGGATCACCTCCGGCACCGTGGACATGCCGACGAGATCGCCGCCAAGGATCTGCACCATCTTGATCTCTGCTGGCGTTTCGAAGCTCGGGCCGGAGAGCCACGCATAGACGCCCTCCGGCAGATCGATGCCGCTCTTCTCCGCGGCGCGCTGAAGAACCTCGCGCAAGGCGGGATCGTACGCATCGGTGAGCGAAACGAAACGGCCTTCCGTGTGATCGCGCAACAGCGGGTTCGCGCCGGAGAGATTGAGGTGGTCGTTGATGGCGACAAGACTTCCCGGGCGGATCGAGGCGCGCACGGAGCCTGCGGCATTGGTGGCCGCCAGCACGGGAATGCCGAGCTCTTTCACGAAAGCCACGGGCAGGCGCATCGCGCCTGCATCGCCGGTTTCGTAGTAATGTGCGCGGCCCTGGAACAGGAGAACGCGCTTGCCCTCAAGCGTACCGGCGACGAGCTTGCCCGCATGGCCGGACACGCCGCTTTTCGGGAAATGCGGAATGTCGGCATAAGCCAGGCTTACGGCATCGCTCAGTTCATCGACAAGAGTACCGAGGCCGGTGCCGAGCACGAAGGCCGCATCGAAACGGCCCTCGAAGCCGCGGGCACGCACGAACTGGACTGCCTCTTGAACATTCTGTTGCATGACAAGCCTCTTATCTGTCTGTCAGGTTGTCCGGCCCGAACGAAAAGGGCAGCAACTCTTCAAGGGTGAAGCTCTTGCGGATGCCTTCGGGACCCGCGATGTGAATCCTGGTATCAGGCGAGGCGAACTCCCGGATACGCTGGCGGCATCCTCCGCAAGGGGTGACGAGATGCTCGCCATCGCCGATCACGACGATCTCACCGATGCGGCTTCCGCCGCCTGCGATCATGGCTGAAATGGCTCCTGCTTCGGCGCAGGAACCCACGGGATAGGCCGCGTTCTCCACGTTGCAGCCGGTGAACACCTGTCCCTCCGGCGTCACGATGGCAGCGCCGACCTTGAAGCGGGAATAAGGCACATAGGCCCGCGCCTGAATTGTCTTGGCCGCTTCGAAGAGCGTGTCGAGGGAAGCCATGTCAGCGCTCCTTCACATAAGGCACACCGGCCGCGCGCGGGGGAATGGCCTTACCGATCACCCCGGCGAGCAGGATGACCGTCATGAGATAGGGCAGAGCTTGAATGGCCTGCACCGGTATCTCGCCGATGCCGGGCAGCGAGAAGCCTTGCAGCTGGTTGGCGATGGCATCGAGAAGGCCGAAGAGGAAGCAGGCTCCGAGCGCCGGCCATGCGCGCCACTTGGCGAAGATGAGCGCCGCGAGGGCGATGAAGCCGCGTCCCGCCGTCATGTTGGGCAGAAAGCCTGCCGCCTGCGCGACCGAGAGATAGGTGCCGCCGATGCCGCACAGGATGCCGCCGATGACGACGGCCGAGTAGCGCAGGCCCGCCACCGAAATGCCGGCCGTGTCCACCGCCGCCGGGTTCTCGCCGACGGCGCGCAGGCGAAGGCCGAAGCGCGTGCGGCCGAGAACGAACCAGGTGACCGGCACCGCCAGAAGCGTCACATAGACCAGCACCGAATGGCCGAAGACGAAATCGCCGAAACGCTGGTCGCCTTCCAGCGGCGGCGTGCGTCCGCCCTGCCCGTACCACGCATTGCCCACGATGGCTGTGAGGCCCGCTGCCAGCATGTTGATGGCGACGCCGGACACGATCTGGTTGCCGCGCTGGCTGATGGAGGCGAAGCCGTGGATGAGCGCGAAGGCGATGGATGCGAGAATGCCGAAAAGAAGTCCGACCCAGGCGGAGCCGAACGCATAGGCGGCGGCAGCAGCGGCAGCGGCAGCCACGAGCATCTTGCCCTCGAGGCCGATATCGACGACGCCCGAGCGCTCCGACCAGAGGCCCGCGAGGCATGCGGCGAGCAGCGGAATCGAAAGGCGCAGCGCCGAGTCGAGGATTGTGGCGAGAATACCGAGATCCATGATCATGCTCCCGCCAGCTTCGGACGCGACAGCAGATGCGCCACGAGACGGCGGAAGAGGCCGTCCAGAGCGCCCGCAAACAGAATGATGATGCCCCCGATCACCACCACCATGTCGCGGGTGATGGCAGGCTGCTCGAAGGCGAGTTCCGCGCCGCCCTGATAGAGAATGCCGAACAGGAGCGATGCCAGGATGATGCCGACCGGATGCGCGCGCCCCATGAGCGCGACGGCGATACCGACGAAGCCGTAGCCGGAGGTGAACTCAAGGAGCAGGCGGTGCTGATAACCCATCAGCTCGTTGACGGCCAAGCCGCCTGCGAGCGCGCCCGAGAGCACCATGGCGATGATGATGATGCGCGCCGGCGAAATGCCCGCATAGACCGCAGCCGTGGGATTGGAGCCGACGACGCGGATCGCGTAGCCGAGACGCGAGCGGTAGATCAGCAGCCAGATCAGATAGGCCGAGATCAACGCCAGCACGAGAGTGAGGTTGAGCTGCGAGGCCGGAATGGTCACGCCGAACCAGGCGAACACATCATGCATGAAGGGAATCTGCGAAGCCTCGGGGAAGGCGCGCGTTTCCGGGCTCATGGATTGCGGCTCGCGCAGCACGTTCACGAGGAGATAGACGATCAGCACGCTTGCGAGCCAGTTGAACATGATCGTGGTGATCACGATGTGGCTGCCGCGCTTGGCCTGCAGGTAACCGGGGATCGCAGCCCAGGCCGCGCCGAAGGCGGCGGCCGCGAGAATGCCGATGGGGATCAGCAGGAAGCCCGGCAGGAACGGGAGGTTGTTGAGCGCGAGCGCGATGCCTAATCCCGCCAGCGTCGCCTGGCCTTCGCCGCCGATGTTGAAGAGGCCCGCGTGATAGGCCACCGCCACCGCCAATCCGACGAAGATGAAGTCCGTCGCGTAGAACAGGGTGAAACCAAGCCCCTCGCCCGTGCCCAGACTGCCCTGAAGCAGATAGCGTGTCGCCGTCAGCGGATTCTCGCCGATGCTGAGCACCACGAGGCCTGCGATCAAAAACGCTGTGACGACGGAAACAGCGGGGACGAGAATCGTGTCGGCCCATTTGGGCATTTCGATGGGAGCACTCACGTCGAACTATCCGGCAGAAACAGGTGGCCCTGTTCGTCGATGGGGAATGAGGGATTCCAGGCAACCTCCCAGAGGTGCCCGTCAGGATCGGCGAAATAACCCGAGTAGCCACCCCAGAACACATCCTGCAACGGCTTCACGGGACGCGCGCCCGCGGCGATGGCGCGGGCATACACGTCGTCCGCCTCACTTTTGGAACGCGTATTGTAGGCAAGTGTGATGGCGGCAAAGCCGGTGGGCTTGTCCTCGACACCGGCATCCTTGGCGAGATCGGCACGTCCGAAGAGCGCGAGGGCGAGCCCGTTCGCCTGATAGAACGCGACGCTCGGCTGGCTGGCGGACGATGCCTTCCAGCCCCAGGATTCGTAGAAGGTGCGTGACTTTGCCAGATCCGCAACACCCAGCGTGACGAGCGACAATCGCGGCTGCATCAGGCGGCCTCGTCCGTCACGCCGGCCATGAGCAGGCCGAGATCCTGCTCATTCGTCTCGGACGCCTTGCGCTCGCCGGTGATCTTGCCGCCGCACATGGTGAGAATACGATCCGACAGATGCATGATTTCATCGAGCTCCACCGACACCAGCAGAATGCCCACGCCCGCATCGCGCAGCGCAATGAGACGGCGATGGATGAACTCGATGGCGCCGATATCCACGCCGCGCGTCGGCTGGCCGACGAGGAGCACCTTCGGATTCCGTTCGATCTCTCGCGCCAGCACGATCTTCTGCTGATTGCCGCCGGAGAAGTTCGATGTCTTCAGGCGCGGCGCAGGCGGGCGCACATCGTATTGCTCCATCTTCCTGGCGAGATCGGCGACGAGACGATCGTGATCCAGGATGGGGCCGCACCCGAGCTGCGGTTCTTCGCTGAAGCCGAGGATCGCGCTCTCGAAAGCGGGGAACGCCGGGACGAGCCCCATGCGCAGCCGGTCTTCCGGTACATGCAGCAGCCCGAGCTTGCGCATCTGATGCGGATTATGGTCGGCAGCGCCGATATTCTGCCCCTCGAAGCGGACGGAGCCGAGCACAGGGCGGCGCATGCCCGCAATGGCTTCGAGAAGCTCGCTCTGCCCGTTGCCGGCAACGCCCGCAATGCCGACGATCTCGCCCGCATGAACGGTGAGCGAGGCATCGGCGACGCGCAGCACGCCGCGCGCATCGACGACGGACAGGTTCTGAACCTCGAGCATGGGAGCGCCCGGCGCCTTCTCGGTCTTCTCGACGCGCAGCAGCACGCGGCGTCCCACCATCAGCTCGGCGAGTTCGGGAGGCGACGTGTTCGCGGTCTCGACGGTCGCCACCATCTCGCCGCGTCGCATGACCGATACGCGATCGGTGATCGCCATGATCTCGCGCAGCTTGTGGGTGATGAGAATGACGGTCTTGCCCTGCTGCTTCAGCGAACGCAGCAATTCGAACAGCGCATCGGCCTCAGGCGGGGTGAGCACGGCGGTGGGCTCGTCGAGGATGAGAGTGTCCGCACCGCGATAAAGGGCTTTGAGAATTTCAACGCGCTGCTGGAGGCCGACGGAGAGTTCGGCGACGGTGGCATCCACGTCGATCTCGAGGCCGTAATCCTTGGCCAGCCGCGCAAGCTCCTTGCGGACCTTGGCCTCGCCTGCGCGCAGCATGGCGCCGCCTTCGGCGCCGAGCATTACGTTCTCGACCACGGTGAGCGGCTCGACCAGCATGAAGTGCTGGTGAACCATGCCGATGCCCGCATTGATCGCATCGTTGGAGGAGCGGATCCGGGTCGGCTTCCCGCTCACGCGGATCTCGCCGGAATCCGCCTCGTAGAAGCCGTAGAGGATCGACATGAGTGTCGATTTGCCTGCACCGTTCTCGCCGACGATGCCGTGGATCGTACCGCGCTCGACACTCAGGTTCACATCCTTGTTGGCGTGAACAGCACCGAAGCTCTTGTTGATGGCGATGAGTTCAATGGCGGGAGACATCGGCCTCTAGGGGTTGTCCGGCACGGAAGAGAAGGCGGATCTTATCGGAAAACGCATAAACCTTAAAACGGAAACGGCCGCAGGCCCTTATCCTGGGAGCCTGCGGCCGGATCGAAGCCTCAGCTTACATCGGGCACTTGGAGTCCGACATGTAGTCGTGGACCTTGATGGCGCCGGACTTGATGTCGGCGGCGGCCTTGTCGGCGGCGGCCTTCATGTCGGCGGTGATCAGCGACTTGTTGTTGTCGTCGAGAGCCCAGGCCACGCCATCCTCGGCTAGGCCGAGAACCGAGACGCCGGCCTTGAAGGTGTTCTTCTTGGCCTGGTCGAAGGCGTTGTAGGTGGCCACGTCCACGCGCTTGACCATGGAGGTCAGCATCTTGCCCGGATGCAGGCCGTTCTGGTTGGAGTCGACGCCAATGCCGAGCTTGCCTGCGTCAACGGTGGCGCGCATCACGCCGATGCCCGTGCCGCCGGCCGCATGATAGACCACGTCCGCACCGCGGGAGATCTGGCCCTTGGCGAGTTCGCCGCCCTTCACAGGGTCGTTCCAGGCAGCACCCGTGGTGCCGGTCATGTTCTGGAACACCTCGGCGTCCTTGTTGGCGTACTTGACGCCCTGGACGTAGCCGCAGGCGAACTTGCGGATGAGCGGGATGTCCATGCCGCCCACGAAGCCCACCTTGCCGGACTTGGAGGCCTTGGCGGCCAGAAGGCCGACCAGGAACGAGCCCTCGTGCTCCTTGAACACGACGGACTGCACGTTCGGCTTCTCGACCACGGCATCGATGATGGCGAACTTGGTGTTCGGAAACTCCTCGGCCACCTTCTTCAGCGCGGTTTCCTGAGAGAAGCCAACGGCCACGATCGGCGAGAAGCCGTCGCGGGCGAAGCGGCGCAGGGCCTGCTCGCGCTGGGCGTCGTTCTGGGGTTCGAAGTCGCGGTATTCGGTGCCCGTATCCTTCTTGAACTTCTCGGCGCCCGTATAGACGCCCTCGTTGAAGGATTTGTCGAATTTGCCGCCCAGATCATAGACGATGGCGGGCTTGAAGGCCGCCTGCTGCGCGAAGGCAGCCGTGGCGGAGAAGGCGAGGCCCGCGAGCGCGAGGCCGAACTTGGTGATTGTCATCGGCATTGTTCCCTGTCTGACGCCGGATTGGTTCCGGTTGCCCCTTGACGATGGCATGGGAAGGGTCATGACGCCAAGGTCCCTGTCAAGCGGGATGTTATTTTCATTCAGGGGATAGTTGATACCTAAACCCTTGGCCTTAAGGTCGCACCATGGCTCTGAATCCGGATGAAATCGACCGCTACGCCCGCCACCTGGTCCTGAGAGACGTTGGGGGACCGGGACAATCGAGGCTCAAGGCCGCTCGCGTGCTCGTGATCGGCGCCGGGGGTCTGGGCGCGCCCCTGATCCAATACCTGACGGCTGCGGGCGTGGGCACCATCGGCCTCGTCGACAACGACGTGGTGTCCCTGTCCAACCTGCAGCGTCAGGTGATTCATGGAACCCCCGACATCGGGCTGCTGAAGGTGGAAAGCGCAGCCAGGGCCATGCTGCGCCTCAACCCTCACGTTAGGGCAGAAGCCCATGACCTGCGCGTGACCCCGGACAATGCCCGGGAACTGATCGCCCGCTACGACATCGTCGCCGACGGGTCGGACAATTTCGACACCCGTTATGCGGTCTCGGATGCCTGCTTTTACGAAAAAAAGCCCCTGGTGACGGCCGCCCTGGGCCAGTTCGATGGATACCTGACCACGATTCGCGCCCATGAAACCGGACCGGATGGCAGGCCGAACCCCACCTATCGCTGCCTGTTCCCCTCCCCACCTCCGCCGGGCGCGGTCCCTACCTGTGCTGAGGCCGGGATCATCGGGGCTTTGGCCGGGGTGATGGGGAGCCTGATGGCGATGGAAGTGACCCGCGAGATCGTGGGCTTCGGGGAGAGCCTCGTCGGGAGGCTCCTGATGGTCGATGCGCGGGGGATGCGCTTCGACACGGTCCGCTACGGATGGGATGAAGGGAACCCGCTGAATGGCCGCTCTGCGGCGTCGTCCCGGACGGAGCGCAGCGAAGATCCGGGATCGCCTGGAAAGTTCGCGGATGGCTGAGGCCTTTTACGTCTACATTCTGGCGACGCGAAAGGACGGCCCGCTTTATGTCGGAGTCACAAGCGACCTGCATAAACGGGTGTTCGAGCACAAGACCCATGCCATTCCGGGCTTTACGGCTCGATACAATGTGGATCGGCTAGTTTACTTTGAGGTTTTTGAGAACCCAGAGGCCGCGATTGCCCGCGAGAAACAACTCAAGAAATGGTGGCGGGCGTGGAAGGTCGAGCTGATCGAGCGCGAGAATCCGGAATGGCGAGATTTGGCGGAAGAGTTTGTGCCTTAATCCCAAGCAGTCATCCCGGACGCGGCAAGGCCGCGATCCGGGATCGTAAGACGAGTATAGCGCCTTATTCTGAGGACGATCCCGGGTTCCGCTTTGCGGCCCCGGGATGACGAGTTGGTTACGACCGCAGCACCGCCCCGGTCTTCTTCGACACTTCCGCGACGATCTTGGCTGACACAGCCTCGATCTCCACGTCGGTGAGCGTCTTTTCCGTCGGCTGGAGGGTGACGGCGATCGCGACGGACTTCTTGTCCGGGTCGATGCCCGTGCCCTCGTAGATGTCGAACACGTCGACGCCCACGATCAGCTGACGCTCGGCGCCCTGAGCGGCTTTTACGATGTCGCCTGCCGCCACATCGCGACCGACCACGAAGGCGAAATCGCGGGTGAGCGGCTGGAAATCGGGCAGCGAGAGCTTCGGCTTCATCTTGGTGGGCTTCGCCTTGGGCGGCGGGAGCGCATCGAGATTGAGCTCGAAGGCGACCAGCGGACCCTTCAGGTCGAGCGCCTTCAGGATCTTCGGGTGCACCTCGCCGAACGCGCCGACGATGTTCTTGGGGCCGAATTGCAGCGTGCCCGAACGGCCGGGATGGAACCAGGCCGGGCCACCGGCGACGATCTGCAGACCACCAGCCGGAATGCCGAGGGCCGCCAGAAGCGCCAGCACATCCGCCTTGGCATCGAACGCATCGACGCTCTCGGCGCCGCCATTCCAGTGACGCCCCACGCCCTCGGCACGCGCCGTTCCGCGACGCACGGCGGCAGCCTTGATCGACTGGCCCTCCGGCTCATCGGAGGCGAAGGTCTGGCCGACCTCGAAGAGTGCCACATCGCCGAGCCCGCGATCCGCATTGCGCTGGGCCGCCTTCAGGAGGCCCGGCAACAGGGACGGACGCATGTCGGAGAGTTCCGCCGCAATCGGGTTGGCGAGCGCAAGGCGCGCATCGCCTCCGCCGAAGAGTTCGGCCTCGTCCTTCGAGATGAACGACCACGTGACGGCCTCCACCAATCCACGCACGGCCAGCGAACGGCGCGAGAGGCGCGTGCGCTTCTGGATGAGCGTGAGGATCGGCTTTGCGACAATCGCCTCGAGACGCGGCAGCGGTTGCGGCTCGATGCGGTCGACACCAGCGATGCGGATCACCTCTTCGACGAGATCCGCCTTGCCCTCGATGTCGGGACGCCAGGACGGCGGCGTGACCTTCACGCGCTCGCCCGAGCCCTGAACCTCGAAGCCGAGCTTCTTGAGGATCTCTTCCGATTCAGCAGGCTTCACGTCGAGGCCCGTCAGGCGCGGCACTTCCGAATACGGGAAGTCGATGACGCGCGTGGTGTCAGGAACCTGACCGGCCACAACGGCTTCGCTCGCCTCGCCGCCACAGAGGTCGATCACCATCTTGGTCGCGAGATCGAGTCCCGGCACCGTGAAGGCCGGATCGATGCCGCGCTCGAAGCGGTAGCGTGCATCGGTGATGATGCCGTGCTTGCGGCCGGTCTGCGCTATGTTCAGCGGATCCCAGAGCGCGGATTCGATGAGCACATCGGTGGTGCTCTCATCCGAACCCGAATGCTCGCCGCCCATGATGCCGGCGATGGATTCGACGCCGTTCTCATCGGCGATCACCACCGCGCCTGCATCGAGCTTGTAGGTGCGTCCGTCGAGCGCCAGCACCTCCTCGCCATCCTTCGCGCGGCGAACGGTGAGATTGCCCTTCACCTTCTTGGCGTCGAACACGTGCAGCGGACGGCCACGGTCGAAGGTGATGTAGTTGGTGATGTCGACGAGCGCGTTGATCGGGCGCAGGCCGATGGACAGCAGACGACGCTGCATCCATTCCGGCGACGGGCCGTTCTTCACGCCGCGCACGAGGCGAAGCGCGAAGGTCGGGCAGAGCTTCGCATCCTCGCCCGAGAAATCGAGCGTCACGGAAACCGGGCACGCGCCCTTGCCCTGAATGGCGGGAACGTCGCCGCCCTTCAGCGTGCCCAGACCCGCTGCCGCGAGATCGCGAGCGATGCCGAAGATCGAGGTGCAATCAGGACGGTTCGGCGTGAGGTTGATCTCGATCACCGGATCGTCGAGGCCTGCATACGCCGCATAAGCCACGCCTACCGGAGCATCTTCGGGAAGCTCGATGATACCGTCGTGATCGTCGGAGATTTCAAGTTCTGCCGCCGAGCACAGCATGCCCGCGCTCTCGACGCCGCGAATATTGCCGACGCCAAGCGTGATGTTCTTGCCCGGGACATAGGTGCCGGGAGGCGCGAACACGCTCTTCATGCCGGTGCGCGCATTGGGGGCGCCGCAGACGACCTGAATGGGCTTGCCGTCGCCGGTGTCGACCATGCACACGCGAAGCCGATCCGCATTGGGGTGCTGCTCGGCGGAGATCACATAGGCGTTGATGTAGGCGCCAAGCGTCTTCGCCTTGTCCTCGACGCCTTCGACCTCGAGGCCGATGCGCGTGAGCGTCTCCACGATCTCGTCGAGAGACGCGGTGGTCTCAAGATGATCCTTGAGCCAGGAGAGGGTGAATTTCATGATTGCTCTCCTTTACGCAGTCAGGCCGCCGACGAGGGACGGAATGTCGAGCGGGCGGAAGCCGTAATGGTTCAGCCAGCGGACATCGGCCTCGAAGAACGGACGCAGGTCCGGCATGCCGTATTTCAGCATCGCGATGCGGTCGATGCCCATGCCCCAGGCGAAGCCCTGGTACTCGTCCGGGTCGATGCCGCAATTGCGCAGCACGTTCGGATGCACCATGCCGCAGCCGAGAATTTCGAGCCAGTCGGTGCCCTCGCCGAAGCGGATCTCGCCGCCCTTGCGCGAGCACTGGATGTCGACTTCGGCCGACGGCTCCGTGAAGGGGAAGAACGACGGGCGGAAGCGCATCTTCACCTGATCGACCTCGAAGAACGCCTTGCAGAACTCTTCGAGAATCCACTTCAGGTGCGCGATGTTGGCCTGCTTGTCGATGACGAGGCCTTCCACTTGATGGAACATCGGCGTGTGCGTCTGGTCCGAGTCGTGGCGATAGGTGCGGCCCGGAATGATGACGCGGATCGGCGGCGCCTTGGAGGTCATGGTACGGACCTGCACCGGCGAGGTGTGCGTGCGCAGCAGCTTGCGCTCGCCCTTCTCGTCAGGGGCGAGGAAGAAGGTGTCGTGCATCTCGCGGGCCGGGTGGCCGACGGGGAAGTTCAGTGCCGTGAAGTTGAGATAATCCGTCTCGATATCCGGCCCCTCGGCCACGGAGAAGCCCATGTCGGCGAAGATCGCCGTGAGTTCCTCGATCACCTGGCTGATGGGGTGGATGCGGCCGCGCGACTCCGGCGCTTCCTGCACGGGCAGCGTCACGTCGATGCGCTCGGCGGAAAGGCGCGCGCTCAGAGCGGCCTCGGCGAGCGTCTCCTTCTTGGCGGCAATCGCGCCCTGCACCTTGTCGCGCAGGCCGTTGATGAGGGGGCCGCGCTCCTTCCGCTCCTCCGGCGTCATGGCGCCGAGGGTTTTCAGCAGTTCGGAGACGGAGCCCTTCTTGCCGAGCGCGGAAACGCGCACGGATTCGAGAGCCGCTTCATCGCCGGCGGCATCGACCTGGGAAAGCAGGTCACGTTCGAGTTGATTGAGATCGGTCATCGGTCCCTTGCCAGATGCAAGCGCTTGAGTGTGGCGCGGCGCGGGAACCGTGAAGTCGTCCGAGCCGCGTGGTCGCAACCGACAGCGATCAGCCGTCAGCGCGGATGGTCTCGGAGAAGGGGGAGTAAGGCGGTGCGGCTGAACGAGCCAGCCGCACCGAAGCTAGTCTATCCGGCTTAGGCGGCCTGCTGAGACAGGGCAGCCTTGGCGCGCTCCACATAGGCAGCGAAAGCTGCCGGCTCGTGGATGGCCAGCTCGGACAGGACCTTGCGATCGACCTCGATCCCAGCCTTGCCGAGACCGTCGATAAATCGGGAATAGGTCATATCATGCATGCGCACGGCAGCGTTGAGACGCTGGATCCAGAGAGCGCGGAAAGTGCGCTTCTTGTTGCGACGATCGCGAGTAGCATACTGCATGCTCTTCTCGACCGCCTGCTTGGCGATGCGGATTGTGTTCTTGCGGCGGCCGTAGAAACCTTTGGCGGCCTTAAAAACCTTCTTGTGCTTGGCGTGGGCGGTAACGCCCCGTTTGACGCGGGCCATGGAAAAACTCCTTCAAAATCCGGGATGTGTTGGGAAGACCGCCTTAGCCGTTCGGCAGGAAGTACTTCTTCACGTTGTAGGCGTCGCCCTCGAACATCGTCGTGGTGCCGCGCAGGTTGCGGATCTGCTTGTTGGTCCGCTTGATCATCCCGTGGCGCTTGCCGGCCTGGGCGTAAACGACCTTGCCGGTGCCAGTGATCTTGAAGCGCTTCTTCGCGCCCGATTTCGTCTTCAGCTTGGGCATTTGGCTCTCCTTTGGTCAGGCCTCCGGAGCAGCTTTCACCGCTCCTCGGCCCATTCATTGCTACTGTGAGCAAAACGAACCGCCACGGCAGCCCTAACAGCCGGGCGGTTCGATGAAGGGGGGCTTATGGCAGAAGGTCCTTCAAAAAGCAATGGCCGCCGGAACCCCGACGGCCATGAATCTTGCTTGAGGCGGAGTCCTTTAGCGGGGCGCCAGCACCATGACGACCTGACGGCCCTCGAAGTTCGGCTCCATCTCGACCTTGGCGATATCGCCCACATCGGCCTTCACCCGGTCGAGAACCTTCAGACCGAGGGACTGGTGCGCCATTTCGCGTCCGCGGAAGCGCAGGGTGATCTTCACCTTGTTGCCTTCCTCGAAGAAGCCCTTCATGGCCTTCATCTTCACGTCGTAATCGTGATCGTCGATGCCCGGGCGCAGCTTGATTTCCTTGACCTCGACGGTCTTCTGCTTCTTGCGCGCCTCGGCGGCCTTCTTCTGTTCCAGGAAGCGGAATTTGCCGTAATCGAGGATCTTGCAGACCGGAGGTGTCGCGTTCGGCGAGATTTCTACCAGGTCGAGGCCTGCATCTTCCGCGATGCGCAGGGCATCGAAGAAGGCCATGACGCCCCGGTTCTGTCCGGTATCATCGATCAGCTGAACTTCGCGGACGCCGCGAATGTCTCGGTTTGCGCGCGGTCCGTCTTTCTGCGGCACCGGCATAGGTCTCATTGGTCGGCGAATGGCTCGTATCTCCTGTTTAAGGGCTCAGTTGAAGCGGGAGACTTTTCATGAAGCCTCTGCAGCATGCTCAACATTGCCGAGAATGATCTGACATTTCGCGCAAAAGCGCGGGAAGTCAACTTGTTCTGTGGGCTGACCAGCTATCCAGAAGGGCGGAATACACATTGAGCGTGCTCGAAACCATACGTTCGAGGGAAAAGTGGCGCTCCACATGGGCCCTCGCCCGGGTGCTCAAGGCGATTCTGGCGCTGGCGCCCAGGTTCAGGGCCTCCCCGACAGCCTCGGCGAGAGCCTCCGCGTCGCCCGCGGGCACCCGCCAGCCCGTCCGCTCCTGCGGCGGAACGGCGGGAGGGGCCAGAACCGTCTCCGGTACGGCTCCGAGATCGGACACCACCACGGGCGTTCCCATGGCCTGAGCCTCCACGGCCGAGCGGCCGAAGGCCTCCGGCTCCGTCGAGGGCACCGTGACCACCGCCGCCGCCAGGAAGGCCGCAGGCATGTCCGTGCAGTGACCGACCCGGCGCACGATGCCTTTCAGCTTCTTGGCTTCGATCAGACTTTCGATTTCCTTCACGTAGGAATCCCGTCCCTGCGGATCGCCCGCCAGGATGTAAGCCACATCGCTCATCCCGGCATCGCGCAGGCGGGCTGCCGCTTCGATGAGAACCTTCTGCCCCTTCCAACCCGTAAGCCGGGCCGCGAGGAGCACGACGCGCTCATGGGGCGCCACGCCCCAGGATTTGCGCAAGGCCTCGATTCGCTCCGGCGCCACGGCGGCGGGGGCGAATTTCAGGAAATCCGTGCCCCTGTAGATCACCCCGATCCGGTCGGCGGATTGAGGGTAATGGGAGCGGATCAGGTTGCTCGTATATTGCGAATTGGCGATGACCACGTCGCCCCGGGCCATGACCGAGTTATAAAGAACCTTCACCGAAGAGCGGCCGGCATAGCTGCCGTGATAGGTGGTCACGAAGGGGATGCCGAGGCTGCGCGCGGCACCCAAGCCCACCCAGGCAGGCGCACGGGAGCGGGCATGGATCAGCGACACCTGCTCCTTGTGGCAGATTCGGGCGAGCCTGCGCACATTGAGAACCATGGAGAAGGGGTTCTTCGTCGCCGCCGGGAAGGGAACCCAGATTCCGCCCTTGGCCTGGAGCTCACCCACGAGCCTCCCGCCTTCGGTGGCAACCAGAGCCCGGGCGCCCGCATTCACCAGCCCCTCGGCGATATCCACGGTGGTACGCTCCGCCCCACCCGCTTCAAGCTCGGGAACGATCTGCAGGATCGTCCGCCCTGCGAGCGGATGAGTGTGGGATGACGGGAAAGATGCTCCTCCGCCGGGTCGCGCTGAAAAACTCACCGATGTAAGAGCCTTCTCAAATGGAAATGACAGAATCGCTATAAACCCTTGCTTCAAAGCGGTTGAGGACAGGTTAACCATGCAGCAAAGCGTCACAGTCGGAACAGGTTTCGACGAGCGCCACATCGCGGTGATCAACCGGGAGGGCAAAGGCCCGCCGGTGGTGTGGATCGGCGGCTTCAAGTCCGACATGCGGGCCACGAAGGCGACAGCCATCGATTCCTGGGCAGAGACCCGGGGCCGCGCCTGCCTGCGTTTCGATTACAGCGGCCACGGCGAATCGGGCGGCGACTTCGAGCAGGGCACCATCTCTCGCTGGCTGGAAGAGGCGCTTGCCGTCATGGAGCGTTGTCTCACGGAGCGGCCCATTCTCGTGGGATCCTCCATGGGAGGCTGGATCTCCCTTCTGGCCGCGCGCCACCTGATGGAAAAGCGCCCTGCCCTTGCGCCTGCCGGCATCGTCCTGATCGCACCCGCCACAGACATGACGGAAAGGCTGATGTGGGACCGTTTCCCGGAGGATCTCCGGCGGTTGGTGGAGGAGACGGGCGTGTATTACCGCCCGTCCGCCTATTCGGAGGATCCCTACCCGATCACCAGGAAGCTGATCGAGGACGGGCGCCGGCATCTTCTGCTCGGCAAGCCGATCCGGACCGGCTGCCCCGTTCATATCCTGCAGGGCATGGAAGACCCGGACGTGCCGTGGAACCACGCGCTCGAACTGGTGGAGCACCTGCCGGGCGACAGCGTTTCGCTGACCCTCATCAAGGATGGCGATCACCGCCTCTCCCGAGACGAGGACCTGCAACGGCTGATCGCGGTTATCGAGGCGATTGCGTGAAAGCAGAGGGGTGAGCCTTAATGCAGGCTCACCGTCGTCAGGTCATGCGCCCAGGCATTGGCAACCGCAGCATCGCGGCTGTCGGTGAGCACGATGGGTTCGCCACTGGCGGAGAGAAGGGCATAAAGATCCATTCCGGGCTGCAGCTTGGGAGCCTGCGGGAAGAGCCGCGCCACATCGTCGGAGCGCAGGGGCTTCACATAGGCCATTTCGCCGAGGCCCAGATTGGCCAGTTCAGCCACACCCAGAGGCCGACCGGCAGGATGATTGGTGTTGTGGTTCATGGCCATCTCCTTATGCGGATGCTCCCGTCAAACCTTGTCCGAAGCGCTGATGTTGATCTTGCGGATGACCCGTTCCGGCTCGGGCCGGACGAGGTCGATCGACAACAGGCCATTGGACAGGTCCGCGCCCATCACCTCCATGCCGTCGACGAGGAGGAAGGTGCGCTGAAACTGACGGGCGGCAATGCCGCGATGAAGGAAGTGCCTGGTCTTGTCGTCGGACTGACGCCCCCGGATGACGAGCTGACTCTCTTCCAGGGTCACCTCGAGCTGATCCTGGGTAAAACCAGCGACAGCCAGGGTGATGCGCAGACGCTCGGGAGCGTGCTCGGTGCGAGGCAGACGCTCGATGTTGTAGGGAGGATAACCGTCCCCTGCTGCTTTTGCGACTCGGTCGAGCGCCTGCTCGATCTCATCGAAGCCTAACAGAAACGGATGCCCAAACGGCGACTGACGCGACATGTTCGAAGCCCAAGGTTAGAGGCACTTCGGTTAAATGTGAGCCCGCTCATGCGGCACCCACGCAGCCTTGTTTCAAAGCCGCTATCAGCAATATGGATATGGTTCCCGAGGGGATCAAGACCCTGGCCGAAGCCTTACCGAGGAGAGCGCCGGAAGGGTAAATGGTCGGCGCTACCCCGCAAGATCAAGTCGTTCACAGCCCATTCCGTCTTATGATCGGGCCGCAGCCCGACAGGAGCGACGCAATGGCCTGGATTGTGCAGCCCCGCTGGAGCAGCGGCGAAATCTACGAATCCTATGTCGGGCGCTGGAGCCGGCTGGTCGCCCGGGAGTTCATCCCCTGGCTCGGCGCTCCCCCGGGCCTCGACTGGCTCGACGTAGGCTGCGGCACCGGCATGCTCACCCAGGCGATTGCCGAGCAATGCATCCCTGAGAGGCTTGCCGGGATCGACGCGTCGGGGGGCTTTCTCGAGGTGGCGCGCCAACGGTTGAGCGGCACCGCCGCCGAACTTCAGGAGGCCGATGCGCAGGATCTGCCCTTCACGGCCGACGAGTTCGATCGGGTGGTCTCCGGCCTCATGCTGAACTTCGTGCCCGACAAGGAGAAGGCAGCGGCCGAGATGGCGCGCGTGGCTCGCTCCGGTGGCGAGGTGGCGCTCTATGTCTGGGACTATACCGGCAAGATGGAGATGATGCGCCGGTTCTGGGACGCAGCAGCCGAGCTGAACCCCTATGCCCGGGAGTTGCAGGACAGCTGGCATGCCTCGTTCTGCCAGCCGGAACCGCTTCAAACGCTTCTGGAGAAAGTGGGCTTGAGGAATACCGATGTCCGCGCCATCGACGTGCCCACCGTTTTCCGCGATTTCGACGATTACTGGACGCCGTTCCTCGCAGGCCAGTCGCCGGCGCCGGCCTATTGCATGTCCCTGAGCGAGGAGGAGCGCGCCCATCTCAGGGAGAGGCTGCGCGAGACGCTTCCCACGCAACCGGATGGCAGCATTCCTCTGACAGCCCGCGCCTGGGCCGTCAGAGGCAGCAAGCCTTGAGCGTCAGGCCTGCGTCTTCCACCAGGCAACCTGCTCGGCCACACGCACCGGTGAAGTTCCGCCGAAGCTCGTACGGGAGCGGACGGAGTTCTCGACGCTCAGCACATCGAAGATGCCCTTGTGAATGCGGGGCTCCACGCCCTGCATGATTTCCAGCGGCAGCTCTTCCAGAGTGCAGCCGCGCTGCTCGGCCTCGGAAACGATGCGGCCCGTCACATGATGCGCATCGCGGAACGGGATCCCGAGATCGCGCACGAGCCAGTCGGCGAGGTCGGTGGCCGTGGAGAAACCGGCTCCGGCCACCGCCGCCATGCGCTCCGGCACGGGCTCGAGATCCTCGATCATGCCGGTCATGGCGGCGAGCACGATCTCGATGCTGTCGGCTGCATCGAAGACCTGCTCCTTGTCCTCCTGCATGTCCTTCGAATAGGTCAGCGGGAGCCCCTTCATCATGGTCAGCACGGCCATCAGCGAGCCGAATATGCGGCCGGACTTGCCGCGCACCAGCTCCGCCGCGTCGGGGTTGCGCTTCTGCGGCATCATGCTGGAGCCGGTGGTCCAGCGGTCGGGAAGCTTCACGAAGCCGAAGGGCGCCGACATCCAGATGATGATCTCTTCGGCGAGCCGCGACAGGTGCACGGCGCAGATCGACGCTGCCGACATGAATTCCAGCAGGCTGTCGCGATCCGAGACTGAATCGAGGGAGTTGCGCGTGGGGCCGTCGAAGCCCAGCGCCTTCGCCGTCATGTGCCTGTCGATGGGGAAGGACGTGCCGGCAAGGGCGCCCGCGCCGAGCGGGCATTCATTGAGGCGCTTGCGGGAATCGCGGATGCGGCTGCGGTCGCGGCCGAACATCTCCACATAGGCCATAAGGTGATGGCCGAAGGTCACCGGCTGGGCGCTCTGCAGATGGGTGAAGCCGGGCATGACGGTCGCCACGTTCTTCTCGGCTTTTGCAAGCAGCGCCTTGATGAGACGGGTGAGCTGCTCGTCCGTCCGGTCATGGGCATCGCGCATCCACAGGCGGATGTCGACGGCGACCTGATCGTTGCGGCTGCGGGCCGTATGCAGGCGCGCCGCGGGATCGCCCACGATCTCCCGAAGGCGACTCTCCACATTCATGTGAATGTCTTCCAGAGCCTTGGAATAGGTGAAGCCCCCGGATTCGATCTCGCCCAGCACCCGCTGCAATCCCTGATGGATCGCATCGCGGTCGCTCTCGGCGATGATGCCCTGCTTGGCGAGCATGGCGCTGTGGGCGATGGAGCCCTGGATGTCCTGGGCGTAGAGGCGCTGGTCGAAATCGATGGAAGCGTTGATCGCCTCCATGAGCGCGCTCGGCGAGGACGAGAAACGCCCTCCCCACATGGTGTTGGCACCGGACTTCTTGGCTTCTTCGGACACTGTGTTTCACCCGGGTTTCAAGATCTGCAAGCCTTTGCCACAGGTCACCCACCAAGGCAAAGGCGTAACAAGGCTGCGCGAGGATTAAGCACATTGCGCAATGTTTGCCAGTTTAAAACCAGTTGCTAGACTCGACAGAGCCAATGTGATTTGCATTCATACGCTTGGCTTAAAAAGGGCGCAGCCGGCGCCACAAGGGAACTGGCCTATGAAACGACTTCCGAAATTCCTCCTATCCGCCGCGATGGTCGCCACCATGGCAACCTCGTTTTCTGCCGTTAAGGCAGCAACGCCTCCGGACACCCTGGTCCAGGCCTGGCAGATGGACGACATCATCACGCTCGATCCTGCCGAGGTCTTCGAGTTCACGGCTTCCGAGCTTCTGGGCAACACCTATGAGCGCTTGATCGCCTACGATTACAAGGACGTGTCCAAGCTCTATGGCGAGGTCGCCGAATCCTGGACGGTCTCTCCCGACGGCAAGACTTTCACGTTCAAGATCCGCCAGGGCAAGAAATTCGCCTCCGGCAACCCGCTGACGGCCGAGGACGCCGTGTACTCGCTCCAGCGCGCCGTGATCCTCGACAAGTCGCCGGCCTTCATCCTCGGCCAGTTCGGCTTCACGAAGGACAACGTGAAGGACAAGATCAAGCAGACCGGCCCTTACGAGTTCACCATGGAGCTCGACAAGGCCTATGCGCCGACCTTCGTCCTGTACTGCATGACCTCCAGCGTCGCGTCGGTCGTCGACAAGAAGCTCGTCATGCAGAACGAGAAAGACGGCGACATGGGCTACAACTGGCTGAAGACCAAGTATGCCGGTTCCGGTCCCTTCTCGATCCGCGACTGGAAGGCGAACGAAGTCGTCGTGCTGGAGCGCAATCCGAACTACGACAAGAAGGCGCCGCTTGCCCGCGTCATCTATCGCCACATCAAGGAAACGGCTACGCAGCGCCTGATGCTTGAGAAGGGCGATGTGGACATCGCACGCAACCTGAACCCGGAAGAGATCGAAGCCCTTTCGAAGAACCCGGACATCAAGGTCGATTCCGGCCCGAAGGGCGGCCTCTGGTATCTCGGCCTGAACCAGAAGAACCCGAACCTGGCGAAGCCCGAAGTTCGCAAGGCGCTCAAGTATCTCGTGGATTACGCGGCCATCGCCGACACGATCATGAAGCACAAGGGCACCGTCCATCAGGCCTTCCTGCCGAACGGCTTCCTGGGTGCGGTGAACGACAATCCCTACAAGCTCGATGTCGCCAAGGCGAAGGAACTGCTCGCGCAGGCCGGCCTGAAGGACGGCTTCACCGTAACCATGGACACGCGTTCCACCGCTGACGTCACCGGCACGGCGCAGGCCATCCAGAACACCTTTGCTCAGGCAGGCGTGAAGCTCGAGATCATTCCGGGCGACGGCAAGCAGACCCTGACCAAGTACCGCGCCCGCCAGCACGATATCTATATCGGCCGCTGGGGTGCAGACTATCAGGACCCGAACACCAACGCCGACACGTTCGCTGCGAACGACGACAACTCGGACAACGCGAAGGCAAAGCCTCTTGCCTGGCGTAACGCATGGGATCCGGGCCCGCTCACGGCCAAGACCCGCGCTGCGGTTCTCGAGAAGGATGCCGAGAAGCGCGCCGCCATGTACAAGGAACTGCAGCAGGCTGTTATGGACGATGGCCCGTTCATCATCTACCTGCAGGAAATCGAAGTCGCAGCTCAGCGCAAGAACGTCGATGGCTTCATCATCGGCCCGTCCTTCGACACCAACAGTGTGGCACAAGCCAAGAAGAACTAATTTCTAAATGGCATCATCAATCGCGAACGGAAGCGGAGGGCACGAAGCCCTCCGCTTCTATCTTACAAAGATCGTTCAATTTGCTCTCGTGCTGGCGACGACCCTTCTCGGGCTTGTTGCCGTCACCTTCCTGATCGGCCGTGTGGTTCCCATCGATCCTGTCATCGCCATCGTCGGCGACAGGGCGCCCGCGCATGTCTACGAGCGTGCCCGCCAGGAACTCGGCCTCGATTTGCCTCTCATCCAGCAATTCTGGATCTACCTGAAGAAAGCCGTCAGCGGCGATTTCGGCAATTCGGTTCTCACCACCAATCCGGTGCTGACGGATATCGCCAATGCCTTTCCGGCGACCTTCGAGCTGGCGACGCTGGGAACCCTCATCGGCGTGATCATCGGCATTCCGCTCGGCGTGCTCGCGGCTGTGAAGCGCGGCAGCCTTCTCGATCAGTTCGTCCGCTTCATCGGCCTTGCCGGCTATTCCATTCCGATTTTCTGGCTCGGCCTCATGGGCCTGCTGCTCTTCTATGCCAAGCTCGGCTGGGTTGCAGGACCGGGGCGCATCGACGTCACCTATTCCTATCTTTATACGCCTGTCACAGGCATCGTTCTGCTCGATACCGCAATGCAGGGCCAGTGGGACGCGTTCTGGGACGCAGTCTCGCACATCATCCTGCCCGCTTCCCTGCTCGGCTATTTCTCGCTCGCCTATATCAGCCGCATGACACGTTCGTTCATGCTCAATGAACTCGCGCAGGAATATGTGATCGCAGCGCGGGTGAAGGGCTTGTCGGAGATGCGCGTGATCTGGAAGCACGCCCTGCGCAATGCAGCCGTGCCGCTGATAACGGTGATCGCATTGTCCTATGCGAACCTGCTCGAAGGCTCCGTGCTCACCGAGACGGTGTTCGCATGGCCGGGCCTTGGGCAATACATCACCAACTCCCTGCAGAACGCCGACATGAACGCCGTGCTGGGCGGAACGCTGGCGATCGGCACCGTATTCGTGCTGCTCAATCTCGTGTCCGACCTGCTTTATCGTCTGCTCGATCCGAGGACCCGCTGATGGCTGGCTCCCCCACTGTCTCCCAATCCGCCGGCCTTCGGGCATGGCTTCTGTCGTCGGAGCCCGGCTCGCGCTGGCAGGCGCGGCTCGGCCGCGCCTATCTCGGCTGGCGCTCATTCAGCAGGAACCCCCTGGCCGTCCTCGGCCTCGGCATCGTGATCCTGCTGATCTTCGTCGCCCTCTTCGCCGACTTCATCGCACCCTACTCCCCCATCGTCGGCGGCGACCTGCGCACGCAGCGCCTCCTGCCGCCGAGCGAAACCTATTGGCTCGGCACGGACGATCAGGCGCGCGACATCCTCTCGCGCATCATCTACGGCTCGCGCATCACGCTGTTCGTGATCGTGCTGGTGTCGATCATCGCCACGCCCATCGGGCTTCTGGTCGGAACCCTCTCAGGCTATCTCGGCGGCTGGGTTGATACGGTGCTCATGCGCATCACCGACATCTTCCTCGCCTTCCCGCGCCTCGTGCTGGCCCTGGCCTTCGTGGCCGCCCTCGGCCCAGGCATCGAGAACGCCGTCATCGCCATCGCGATCACTTCCTGGCCTCCCTATGCGCGTATCGCCCGCGCAGAGACGCTGATGATCCGCAACAGCGATTTCATCGCGGCCGTGAAGCTGCAGGGCGCGTCCACGCCGCGCATCATCTTCGGCCACGTAGTGCCGCTCTGCCTCTCGTCCGTCATCGTTCGCGTGACGCTCGACATGGCAGGCATCATCCTCACCGCCGCAGGCCTCGGCTTCCTCGGCCTCGGTGCGCAGCCGCCCTCCCCCGAATGGGGCGCCATGGTGGCGACGGGCCGCAACTACCTCATCGATCAGTGGTGGGTCGCCGCCATGCCCGGCATCGCCATCTTCGTGGTGAGCCTCGGCTTCAATCTTCTGGGCGACGGCCTGCGCGACGTTCTCGATCCGAAGGCAGCAAAATGACAAAGCCGCTTCTCGAAGTCGAAGACCTTCGCGTCCGCTTTCACCTGCGCACGGGCACCGTCGAGGCGGTGCGCGGCGTGTCGTTCCATCTCGGCCGCGAGCGGCTCGGCATCGTCGGCGAATCCGGTTCTGGCAAGTCGCAAACGGGCCGCGCCATTCTTGGCCTGACGCCGCCTCCCGGCGACGTCACCGCCAAGCGACTGAGCTTCGATGGCATAGACCTGCAAACCGCCTCGAAGCGTACGCTGCGCCAGTTGCGCGGGGGGCGCATCAGCATGGTGATGCAGGACCCAAAATACTCGCTGAACCCGGTCATGACCATCGGCGAGCAGATCATCGAGGCGTATCAGGCGCATAAGAAAGCGAGCAACGCGGAAGCCCGCGACAAGGCGCTCGCCATGCTCGAAGCCGTGAAGATGCGCGATCCGCAACGCGTATTCTCGCTCTATCCGCACGAGGTTTCGGGCGGCATGGGCCAGCGCGCGATGATCGCCATGATGCTCGTGACCGATCCCGATCTCCTCATCGCCGACGAGCCGACCTCGGCTCTCGACGTAACGGTGTCGATGGAGGTGCTGCGCATTCTCGATGAGCTCGTCTCCGAGCGCGGCATGGGCCTCATCTTCATCTCGCACGATCTGAAACTCGTCTCCTCCTTCTGCGACCGTGTGCTCGTCATGTATGCGGGCCGCGTGGTGGAGGAGCTGGAGGCGAAGAATCTGCGCGAGGCCAAGCACCCCTACACGCAAGGTCTGATGCGGTGCCTGCCGACGCTGAAAGACGACGTCCGCCCGCTTCCCACCCTGAACCGCGATCCTTCCTGGGCGCTCTGACCATGCTCGATATTCAGAACCTCAACGTCGTTTTCGGCACGGGCCGCCTCAGGGTCGAGGCCGTCAAGAACGTGAGCTTCACCGTGAAGCAGGGCGAGGCTTACGGCCTCGTCGGTGAATCCGGTTCCGGCAAGTCGACAGTGCTGCGCGCCATCTGCGGTCTTGCGCCGATCACCAGCGGACGCGTGATCGTGGACGGCAAGGAAGTGACCACGCCGCGGACCAAGGACTTCTACCGCACGGCGCAGATGGTCTTCCAGGATCCTTACGCCTCCCTGCATCCGCGCCACACGGTGGACCGTACGCTCTCGGAGCCGCTCGCGATCCATGGCGTAAAGGATGCGGAAGCGCGCATCCTGCAGGCGCTGAAGGAAGTCGGCCTCGGCCCCTCCTTCCGTTTCCGCTATCCGCACCAGCTCTCGGGCGGCCAGCGTCAGCGCATCGCCATCGCCCGCGCACTGATTCTGCGCCCGAAGGTTTTGCTGCTCGATGAGCCGACCTCGGCGCTCGATGCTTCCGTGCAGGCGGAAATCCTCAACCTCCTCGACGATCTGCGCCGCCAGCTGGGACTGACCTACATTCTGGTGAGCCACGATCTTGCCGTGGTGGCGCATCTCTGCGAGCGCCTGCTCGTCATGCGCCACGGCGAGGCGGTGGAGGAAACCCCATCCGACGCGCTGCGATCCGGCCTGGCGACGAACGAATATACTCAATCCCTGATTCAGGCGAGCCAGGGCTTCACCCGCAACTCCTCGTCCGCTGCAGCGTAAGGCTGCGGCTGACATTCCTGCTCTATTGAACTGGCTGAAAAACCATGTCGCGCTCTTCTCCGATGCCTGTTTTCGACGGACACAATGACGTTCTGCTGCGCCTCATGCGCGGAAAGATCCAGCCGGAGAAAGCCTTTCTCGAAGGCGACAATATCGGCCATCTCGATTGGCCCCGCATGAAGCAAGGCGGCATGTTCGGTGGATTCTTCGCCGTCTACGTGTCCTCGGAGGAAATGGGCATCGATATCGATGCGCTCATGGCCCGCCCGGAATACGACGTGCCGCTTCCGCCTATGCTGGATCTTGCACCAAGCCAGAAGGTGACGGTGCATATGGCTTCGATCCTCATCCGCATCGAGCGCGCCTCGAACGGCGAGGTGAAGATCTGCCGTTCGGCATCCGACATCCGTCACTGCCTGGACCACGGCAAGCTCGCAGCCATCCTTCACATCGAAGGGGCGGAAGGCATCGATCCCGATCTTCACATGCTGGACGTGCTCTACGAGAGCGGCCTGCGTTCCATCGGTCCCGTCTGGAGCCGTCCCAACATCTTCGGCCACGGCGTGCCCTTCCGCTATCCCTCGACACCGGATACGGGCCCCGGCCTCACCGACCGTGGGCGCGAGTTGGTGAAGACCTGCAACCGCCTGAAGATCATGGTCGACCTTTCGCACCTGAACGAGAAGGGCTTCTGGGACGTCGCCAAGCTGACGGATGCGCCTCTCGTCGCAACCCACTCCAACGCCCATGTGGTGTGCCCGCATTCGCGCAACCTGACCGACAAGCAGCTTGCCGCCATCCGCGAAAGCCGTGGCATGGTGGGCGTGAACTTCGCCACCTCGTTCATCCGCCCCGATGGGATGCGAAGCGACGACACGCCCCTGGAAGAGATGATCCGCCACATGGACCACCTGATCGAGCATGTGGGTGTGGACGGTGTGGGCTTCGGCTCAGACTTCGACGGCGCCACCATTCCCGCCGAGATCGGCGACGCGCGCGGCCTGCCGCGCCTCGTGGATGCCATGCGCAGACATGGCTACGATGAGGCGACCCTGCGCAAGCTCTGCTACGAGAACTGGATCAACGTTCTCGAGAGGACGTGGGGACGCTGAGGACATACGAGGCTCATGGGCAACGTAACTCCCCTCCTAAGCCGGCATCCTTTGGTTGGCCGATGGCGCACGGAAGAAGATGATGGGCGCTCAGAATACACAGTCTCTGTGGTCCCTAGCGGGTTGAGTGTAAAAGGCTGCGATTTCCTTGACGGCGAAGAGTTTCTGATCTGGGACGTCAAATGGACCGAGAACAGCGTCGAGTTCAAAACGAATATGCCATCGACAGGACGCAGAGGGCATATCGTTTTGACGTTTGTACAGTCGCTTCAAACCGTCACGATGACTTACACGTTTACGGATACGTGCGTGGCCTATAAGGCCGACGAGCGCTAAAATCTCACTGAGAGTTTCCGCGCTCGTTAACGCTCCGCCTTAGACGTCAGCGCGAAGACGCTCGCGATCCCGCCCACACCCAGCATCAGCAGCAGGCTCACCGCATTAATCGCCGGTGATGCGCCCTCGCGCATCTGGCCATACATGGTGATCGGCAGCGGCGCCTCGGAGCCCACGAGCATCAGGGTCGTGTTGAAATTCTCGAACGACATCAGCAACGCCACGAGGCCAGCGCCAATGAGCGCGGGCCTCAAAAAGGGCAGCGTGATCGTGCGCAGCACCCGCACGCGGCTGGCGCCGAGATCGAAGGCAGCCTCTTCCAGCGACCGGTCGAATTTGCGCAGGCGCGCGGCGATGATGAGCGTGGAGATCGTCAGGATGAACGAGAGCTGGCCGAGCACCACGAGGGACAATCCGGGACGCAGGAAATCGAGATCGGTCTGAAGCCACTCCTCCAGTCCGTTCGCCACGCGCGAGAAAAAGGCGAGGATCGAGATGCCGAGCACCACGCCCGGAATGACGAGCGGCCAGAGCATCATCATGGACAGGAATGTCTTGCCGGGAAATTCGGCGCGCTCCAGCACCCAGGCATTCACCGTGCCGATGAGCACCGCAAGCAGCGCCACTGGGATCGCCACCTTGAAGCTGTTGGCGATGGTGTCGAGCCAGATCGGATCCACCAATACGCCGGGCTTACCCACCGCCGTGCCAGTGCCAGTGAACCATTCGAGCGTAAACCCGCGCCACGGGGGCGATGGGAACGGGCTCGCGTTGAAAGCGAAGATCGCAACGACCAGGAGCGGCGCGAACAGGAAGATATAGAACGCCGCGATATAGAGCTTCCAGGAGAGAGACGGGCGGTTCATGGCGTCAGGCCTGCTTCAAGGTGGTGCCGAGGCTCTGTCCGGTGAGGCGCAGGCCCGCCCAGACGATAGCGGAGGACAGCATGAGAAGGAGCATGCCGAAGGCTGCTCCCTGGGGCCAGTTGAAGCGCGTGATGAACTGCGCGTAGATCTGCTCCGTGAACCACAATCCATTCTTGCCGCCGAGCAGTACCGGCGTCGCGAAGTTGCCGACGGTGAGCATGAACACGATGATCGATCCGGCAACGATGCCGGGCATCGCATGAGGAATGACGATGCGGCGCAGAACCGTCCAGCGGCTGCCGCCGAGATCGAACCCTGCCTCCACCACCGAGGGCTCAAGGCTCTCCAACGCATTGGCGAGCGGCACGATCATGAAGAGCAGGCCGCCATAGACGAGGCCCAGGATCACTGCGCCATCGTTGTAGAGCAGTTCCACCGGCTGATCGGCGAGGCCGATGGCGCGCAACGTGTAAGAGATGATGCCGGTTTCGCGCAGCAGGATCATCCAGCCCAGCGTGCGGACGAGCTCCGACACCCAGAACGGGAGCAGGCAAAGCAGCAGCAGCATCGCTTTCAGGCGACCTTGCGCCACACGAGCGATGTAGAGCGCGATGGGAAAGGCAAGAACGAGGGTAAGCGCGGTTACGATGATCGACATGATCGCCGTGCGCGCGAAAGTGCGCCAATAGAGCGGCTCAGTGAAGAACTCGAGATAATTGCCGAACCCGAACGCATAGACGCGCGGGGCCACGCGCTCGCTGAAGGAGAGGACGAGAATCTCCACATGAGGCAGCACGATGAGAAGGCCCAGCCACAGGACGGCCGGCGCCAGGAGAAGGAAGAGCGTGAGGCTCCGGGCCGGTTTCTGGCTCATGCGGCGAACACCTTCATGGCATCCGCCGTCCAGCCCACATGGATCGGCGCGCCAACCTGGATGCCGGCGAGCGGCCCCGCTTGCGGCAGCACCGCGCGGACGGGCTGATCGAAACCCGCAGTGTCGATCAGCAGGCTCGAATTCGCACCATCGAACAGAACCGCCGAGACGCGGCCCTCGAAACGGTTCGGCAGGCTGCTCAGCACCGAGGCGTCCTGCGCCAAAGCAACGGCCTCCGGACGCACGAAAGCGAGTGAGGCTTTGTCCGCGACCTTGCCCTGCCCTTGCACCACCGTGCCAGAGGGCAAACGCACGGAAATGGCGCCGTTGGCCGCTGCAGCCGCTTCGCCCTGCCACTTGTTCGTCTCTCCGACGAAGCTCGCGACAAAAGGCGTTGCAGGGTTGTGATAAAGCTCGCGGGGGCTGCCCACCTGCTCGAATTTGCCCTGGTTCATCACCGCGATGCGGTCGGACATGACGAGCGCTTCCGACTGGTCGTGCGTGATGTAGGCGAATGTCGTGTTGAAGGTGGATTGCAGCTGCTTCAGCTCGATCTTCATATGCTCGCGCAATTTGAGGTCGAGCGCGCCGAGCGGCTCATCCAGGAGCACGAGCGTCGGCTCGAGAACAAGGCATCGTGCAATCGCCACGCGCTGGCGCTGGCCGCCGGAGAGGGCCGTCACGCGCCGCTCGCCGAAACCTTTGAGACCCACGCGCTCCAGCATGCGGCTGGCACGTTCTTCTGCTTCCGCGCGAGACACGTCGCGGCAGGTGAGACCGTAAGCGACATTCTCGCCCACGCTCATCATGGGAAAGAGCGCAAGGCTCTGGAACACCATGTTCACCGGACGCTTGTTGGCCGGAACGCCGATCATCGACTTCCCGCGGATGCGGATGTCGCCGGAGGTTGGGTTCTCGAAACCCGCGATCATGCGCATCAATGTGGTCTTGCCGCAGCCGGATGGTCCGAGAATGGAGAAGAACTCGCCGGGAGCGACGCTGAAGCTCACATCGTTGACGGCTGCATGGGAGCCGAAACGCTTGATGACGTTGACGAGATCGAGATCGGTGGAATGTGCCATGGACGTGCGCCAGAAATAGCCATCCCCCGGACAAGCCGGGGGATGGTCGTCAAACAGAGTGGATGATTACGAACCGGCCTTCAGGCGGTCGAGAACCTTGCCCTCGATTTCTTCGAGGCCAGCGGGCACGGCCGGATACCACTTGATGTTGTCGATGGCGGCTTTCGGGAAGCTCTCGGCGAACTGGTCCTTCAGCTTGCCCTGCATGAGCTTGTCGGCGCCGTTGGAAGCCGTGAAGTTGCCGGCAGCGGCGGCGACCTTCGCAGCGATCTCGGGACGCATGTTGAAGTTGATCCACTTGTAGGCGGCGTCGTCGTTGCGGCCCTTGGCGGGGATCGCGAAGGTGTCGACCCAGCCTAGAGCGCCCGACTTCGGCGCGATGAACTTCATGTCGGCATTCTCGGCATTGAGCTTCCAGCCGCCCGTATCCCATGCCATGGCGGCGACGATCTCACCCGAGCGCACGGCGTTGAGAAGCTGGTCAGACCCTTCCCAGAAGAACTTCACGTTCTTCTTGCACTCCGCGAGCTTGGCGCCGACCTTCTCCATCAGGGCGGCATAAGCCTTCGCATCACCATAGGCGGCGAAGGGGTCCATGCCGTTGGCGAAGGCGAACGCGATCAACGCGGGACGCTTGGCGCGGAAGCTGGTCTTGCCCGCGAGCGACGGATCGCAGAGATCGTTGTAATCAGCGACCTTGGGAGCAGCCTTCGTGTTCACCACAAGACCGTCTGTGCCCCAGATGTGGGGAACGCCGTAGACCTTGCCGTCGACACTGGTGTTCTTCTTGGTCGCTTCCAGCATGGAGGCGATGAACTGGTCGGATTTGATCTTGGAGAGATCGAGCGGCTTGTAGATGCCGAACTCCGTCTGCGGGCCTGCGATGCGGTCCTGGCTCGGCTGCACGATATCGAAGCCTGCGCCCTGCGTCGCGCGCAGCTTGGAGATGATCTCCTCATTGTTGGAGGTCGTGACCTCCACCTCGATGCCGGTTTCCTTCTTGAACTGCTCGATCACGTCTGCCGGTGCATAACCCGACCAGGTCAGGAGCCGGAGCTTCTCGGCGGCATGAGCCGATCCAGCGATCATCAGAGCGGCGAAAGCCGTAGCCAGCTTCAGGCTGGCGCGCTTGGTCAACATTTCTTCCTCCATGTGGACGGGCTATTACCCTGTTCCCCAGTTGCAAAGTTATATGACAGTGCAACGACACGCTAGGGGGTCTTAAAACTGGCCCATGAACCCTTCGGAGGTGACAGGGTTCGACCCTGCCGGTAAGGATAAGCTCCGTTATTCCGGAGCTTCCCGCCATGCGCACCTTCTATCCCGAAATCGAACCCTACGATCATGGCATGCTCGATGTGGGGGATGGACACCGGGTCTATTGGGAATTGTGCGGCAATCCCGATGGCAAGCCCGTAGTGTTTCTCCATGGGGGCCCCGGCGGCGGCTGCTCACCGACGCAGCGGAGGCTGTTCGACCCGAAGAAGTACAGGATCCTGCTCTTCGATCAGCGCGGCTGCGGGCGCTCGACGCCCTATGCAAGCCTCGATAACAACACGACCTGGCATCTCGTGGCCGATATCGAGCGCCTGCGCGAGATGCTCGGTGTCGACAAGTGGATGGTGTTCGGCGGCTCCTGGGGCTCGACGCTCGCTCTCGCCTATGCGGAGACCCACCCGGAACGCGTGACCGAGTTGGTGCTGCGCGGAATATTCACCCTGCGCCGGGCAGAACTGCTCTGGTATTATCAGGAAGGCGCGTCCTGGATCTTTCCCGACAAATGGGAGCGCTATCTCGCCCCCATCCCGGAGAATGAGCGCGGCGATCTGATGGCCGCCTACCGCAAGCGCCTGACCCACCCGGACCCTGCCGTCCAACGAGAGGCCGCAAAGGCCTGGAGCCTGTGGGAGGGCGAGACCATCACTCTGCTGCACAACCAGGATTTCAGCGACCAATTCGGCGACGAGCACTACGCCATCGCATTCGCGCGGATCGAGAACCATTACTTCGTCAACGAGGGATGGTTCGAGGAAGGTCAGTTGATCCGGGATGCCCATAAGCTGAAAGGCATTCCGGGCGTGATCATCCAGGGCCGTTACGACGTCGCCACTCCGGCGAAGACGGCATGGGACCTGCACAGAGCCTGGCCCGAGGCGCAGTTCATCATGGTGCCGGATGCGGGCCACGCGGTGACGGAACCCGGCATCCTGCATCACCTCATCGAAGCAACGGATTCGTTCGCGGATCGCTAGTCTTCATCCCGGATCTGCGCTTCGCTTCGTCCGGGATGACGCTCACCCACGTTACTTCGCGACCCAGCCTCCATCCATGGAGAGGTTCGTGCCGGTCATCTGGCTTGCCGCATCGGAGCAGAGGAACACCGCCAGCGCCGCCACCTGATCCACGGTCACGAATTGCTTGGTGGGCTGCGCCTCCAGCAGAACGTCGTTGATCACCTGCTCCTTGGAGAGGCCGCGGGCCTTCATGGTGTCGGGGATCTGGTTCTCGACCAGCGGCGTCCAGACATAGCCGGGGCTGATGCAGTTCACCGTGACGCCATGTGTCGCCACTTCCAGCGCCACGGTCTTGGTGAGGCCTGCGATACCGTGCTTGGCGGCCACGTAGGCCGATTTGAACGGCGAGGCCACAAGGGAGTGCGCGGAGGCCGTGTTGATGATGCGGCCCCATTTGCGGGCCTTCATGCCAGGAACCGCAGTGCGAATGGCGTGGAAGGCCGAGGAGAGATTGATCGCGATGATCTGATCCCACTTCTCGACCGGAAACTCTTCCACCGGAGAGACGAACTGAATGCCGGCGTTGTTGACGAGAATATCGACGCTGCCGAGCGACTTCTCGGCCTCATGGATCATGTCGGCAATCTCATCGCCCTTCAGCATGTTGGCCGGCGAATAAATTGCTTTTACGCCGAATTCGCTTTCGATGGCGGCGCGGGTCTTCTCGATCTCGGCCGCATCGCCGAGGCCGTTGATGACCACGTTCGCGCCTTCCTTGGCAAGCGCCCGGGCGATGGCGAGGCCGATTCCGCTGGTGGAGCCGGTGATGACGGCGTTCTTGGATTTCAAGGTCATGATCTACTCCGCACGGGCCGCTCGGACCCCAGGGCTCTCAAGGAAAGTCTGACATAGCACAAAGGGGAAAGCCGGGTTGAGCCTAGCAAAAAGGAGAATGCCGGAACTCCCGGCGGGAGCTACCCTCACCTGCTCCCTGCGCATGACTTTAGGGCAGTTCTTGCCATTGTCGCCCCCTTGCCAATGTGAGACAGATCGGCAGCAACGATTGAATGGGTGAATGGTGCAGACACCACGCTTCCTTCCCTGCGGAGACAGCGCCTTGACCGTCGAGTTCGGGAGCACGATCGCGCCCGAGCTGAACGGCAAGGTGCTGGCGCTCGATGCCCTGCTGCGGGACAACCCGCCTGCAGGCCTCATCGAAACGGTTCCCACCTACCGCTCGCTGACCCTGCAATTCGATCCCACCGTGCTGGATTACGAGGCTCTCATCCGCCGGCTCGAAGAAGCGACGCGTGATCTTCAGCCGCAAAGCGCAACCGGCACACGCTGGCGCGTGCCTGTGGTCTATGGCGGTGAATATGGAATCGACCTGGAAGATGTGGCGCAGCTCCATGGCTTGACGCCCTCTCAGCTCATCGAGATCCATACGAGTGCCGTCTACAGGATCTATATGATCGGCTTCCTGCCGGGCTTCGCTTATCTCGGCGGCCTCGATCCACGCATTGCCACATCGCGGCGCACGCAGCCGCGCCTGAAGGTTCCAAGCGGATCGATCATGATCGGCGGTGAGCAGGCAGGCATCGTGCCCATGGAGATGCCGAGCGGCTGGCATCTTCTGGGGCGTACGCCGGTCCTGAGCTATGCGCCGGAGCGTGAGCCCGCCTTCCTGTTCGCCGCCGGAGACGAGATCGTGTTCGAGCCCATGGACGCCTCCCGATGGGATGATCTCGAGATGGCCGCCCTTGCCGGTGCGCCCGTTGCGGAGCGGGTGAGCGCATGACCAACCTTGTGGTGCAAAGCTGCGGCCCGATGACGAGCCTGCAGGATTGGGGCCGCATCGGCTATCAGGGCTTCGGCGTATCGCCATCGGGCGCCATGGATCGTCGATGCCTCGCCATGGCCAATGCACTCGTCGGCAATGCGCCGGAAACGGCTGCCATCGAGTTCATGAATCTCGGGGGCAGCTTCACCTGCAATGACGGCGAAATCAGTGTGGCTCTCGCCGGGGCAGGCTGCACGGCCAGCATCAACGATGCGCCCGTCGAGCCGAATACGACCATGGTGCTGCGGGAAGGCGATGTGCTGAAGGTCGGGCACGCGCGCGCCGGCACCTTCGCCTATCTCGCGGTCGCGGGCGGTTTCCTGATCGAGCCGCAACTGGGCAGCCTCTCATATCATCCGCGCTCGCGTCTCGGTGGACTGAAAGGCGCTCCGGTGAAGGCCGGCGATCGTCTCCCCTGCGGGCCGGGTGCACAGCAGGTTGCGCCGATGCATCTGCCGCTCGACCCTCTCGAAGAAAACGGCCCCATCCGTGTGATCATGGGGCCGCAGGACGATTACTTCACGCAAGACGCAATCTGCACGTTCCTGAACGCTGAATTCACTATCAGCCCCCAGGCCGACCGCATGGGCTTTCAGCTCAACGGCCCTCAGCTCGAACATGCGAAAGGCTTCAACATCGTGTCCGACGGCATCGTTGACGGCCACATCCAGGTTCCGGGCAGCGGCCTCCCCATCGTGCTCATGCGTGACCGGCAGACGGCGGGCGGCTACCCGAAGATCGCGACGATCATCAGCGCCGATCTCGCGCGCTTCGCGCAGATGCGTCCCGGCACGGCTTTGCGCTTCAGAGCCGTGTCTCGCGATGAAGCGGTGGCGGCCGCGCGTCAGATGAAGGATTGGATCGACGCGCTTCCGTCAGCCCTCGTGCCGCTGCGCTTCGATCTTACGACCGAACATCTGTTAAGCACCAACCTGATCGGCGGCATGGTGGATGCGCTGTCACCCAAAGCCTCCGACCACACACCTTGAGATAATTCGGGGCGCTGAAACCAGCGCCCCGTTCCTTTTTATTTGGTTTTGACGCCGCTTTCATCCGAGCGATCCGCTGCGCCTGCGGCCTTCGCCTCGCGACGGCGCTCGTGCAGCACGTATTCAGTGTAGCCATTGGGCTGCGCCGCCCCTTTGAAAATGAGGTCGCAGGCTGCCTGGAAGGCGGGGCCGTTGAAGCCCGGTGCCATCGGCCTGTAGAGCGGGTCACCGGCATTCTGCCGATCCACGACCTCCGCCATGCGGCGCAGGGTCTGCATCACCTGATCCTCGCTGACGATGCCATGGCGCAGCCAGTTCGCGAGATGCTGGCTGGAGATGCGCAAGGTCGCGCGGTCTTCCATCAATCCGACATCGTGAATGTCGGGCACCTTCGAGCAGCCGACGCCCTGATCGATCCAGCGCACCACGTAACCCAGAATGCCCTGGCAATTGTTGTCGAGCTCCTGCTGCACCGCATCGGGCGCCCAGTTCGATTGCGACACGGGAATGGTCAGAATATCCGAGAGCTTGGCGCGCGAACGTGACTTCAGCTCGGCCTGGTGGCCATGCACGCTCATCTGATGATAATGCAGCGCATGCAACGTCGCGGCCGTCGGGGACGGCACCCAGGCGGTGTTCGCGCCTGCCTGCGGATGACCGATCTTCTGCGCCATCATGTCGGCCATCTTGTCGGGCGCAGCCCACATGCCCTTGCCGATCTGCGCATGCCCCGGCAATCCGCAGAGCAGGCCGACATCCACGTTGTTGTCCTCGTAGGCTTTGATCCACGCGGTCGACTTCATGTCGTTCTTGCGGATCATCGGGCCTGCTTCCATCGAGGTGTGGATCTCGTCGCCTGTGCGGTCGAGGAACCCCGTGTTGATGAAGAAGATGCGGTCGGCTGCCGCACGGATGCAGGCCTTGAGGTTGACCGTGGTGCGGCGCTCCTCGTCCATGATGCCCATCTTCAGCGTGTTGCGGTCCAACCCTAGCATGTCCTCCACCGCGGAGAAAAGATCGCTGGCGAAAGCCACCTCGTCCGGCCCATGCATCTTGGGCTTCACGATGTAGATCGAACCCGTACGGCTGTTGCGGAATGCGCTGCCGCCCTTCAGGTCGTGTATCGCGATCAACGCGGTCACCGCCGCGTCGAGGATGGTTTCCGGGATTTCCTTGCCTGCATCATCCAGCACCGCATCGGTGAACATGTGGTGGCCCACATTGCGCACCAGCATGAGGCTGCGGCCGTGGAGGCGGACCTCGCCGCCATTGGGCGCGGTGTAGATGCGATCAGGATTCAGCTTGCGCTCGACAATGCGGCCGCCCTTCTCGAAGCTCTCGACGAGATCGCCCTTCATGAGGCCGAGCCAGGTGCGGTAGACGTCGACCTTGTCGTCTGCATCCACCGCCGCCACCGAATCTTCCAAGTCCATGATGGTGGAAATGGCCGATTCGACGATGAGATCGGCCACACCTGCCGGATCGTCGGCCCCGATGGGGTTCGAGGGGTCGATCTTGATCTCGATATGCAGGTTGTTGTGGCGCAGCAGAATGGCCGAAGGATTCGCCGCATCGCCCTGGAAGCCAGCCAGCTGCCCGGCATCCCGCAGCCCGGTTTCGGTGCCGTCGCGCAATTTCACCGCAAGGGCTCCGCCATGGAGGGCATAAGCCGACGCATCCTTGTGGCTGCCCTTGGCGAGCGGCGCGGCCTGGTCGAGCAATTCGCGGGCGCGGTCCACCACCTTGGCGCCGCGCACCTTGTTGTAGCCGCCGGAGCGGTTCGCGCCATTCTCCTCGGAGATCGCATCCGTGCCGTACAGGGCATCGTAGAGGCTGCCCCAGCGGGCATTGGCGGCGTTCAGCGCATAGCGGGCATTGGAAACCGGCACCACGAGCTGAGGCCCGGCGATGTGGGCGATTTCGTCGTCCACATTCTGAGTTCCAACCGAGAAATCCTCCGGCTCGGGCAGCACATAGCCGATGTCACGCAGGAAGCGCTCGTATTCGGCCTGATCGATGGGACGTCCGGCCCGGGCGCGATGATAATCGTCGATCTGGGCCTGGAGCTTGTCGCGAACGGCGAGAAGCTCGCGGTCGCGGGGAGCGAAATCCCGTACGAGGCCGGCCAGCCCCGTCCAGAAGGCTTCCGCCGATACGCCCGTGCCGCTGAGGGCCTCCTTTTCGATGAAGTCGTGGAGGACCGGTGCAATCTGGAGGCCGTTCGTCTGGACGCGCGTCATTGTTCCCGCTTTCGTGGAGTGAACATTCCAAGCCTTAGCTTAAGGCGCAGCGACTAAAAATGAAGATGGCCGCCCTTTCCATGAGACAAAGGGCTGATGCACCGCACAAAACGAAGCGGACAACAAAAAAGCCGCCCGGAGGCGGCTGTTTTTGGGGATTTGGTGGAGCCAGGCGGGATCGAACCGCCGACCTCTTGCATGCCATGCAAGCGCTCTCCCAGCTGAGCTATGGCCCCTTTGAAATCCGCGGCGTTTGGGGCGCCGCGGCGTCTCTATAATCGGCTCTCGCCTGAGGTTCAAGCCTCTTCGTCGTCTTCGAGATCGCTGTCGATCAGATCGGACACGTCATCGTCGCCCTCTTCCTCGTCCTCGAGGAAAGTGTCGTCGGTGTCGTCGTCGCCCACGTCGATGTCGTCATCGACCGAGACGTCCTTCTCGTTCTCGCCAGCCTCGACCTCATCGAGGGAGACCATCTCCGGACCGGCAGCTTCCAGCTCGGTATCCTCGTCGTCATCTTTGGCGGCGCGGGCGACTGCGGGCGCAGCGGCGCGGCTCAGGGCCACAGCCTGGAAGACGGTGCCGCATTTCGGGCAGACCGCCGGGTCCCTGTTGAGATCGTAGAATTTCGCGCCGCAGCTCATGCACTGGCGCTTCAAGCCGAGTTCCGGTTTGGCCACGGGTGATTGCCTTCATGGAAGTGAATGGTTGGGAAGGCACCCGTTAGTCATGAGGGCAGGCCTTGTCAAATGGGAAATTGCGTTGAAGCGCCCTTCCCCTCCACCTTGCGCGTGACGGCGCGTGACGCGCGTGTTAGAGGCCGCCCGAAGAGAAGGCTCCAAGGAACGAAGAGAATGTCCCACGCCCATGGCCCTGCCACCCCCGTCTCCAGCAGGTCTGGTAATGCCCTGAAGGGGCGCATCCGCGTTCCTGGCGACAAGTCGATCTCCCACCGCTCCATGATCTTCGGCCTTCTGTCCATTGGCGAAACCCGGGTGGAGGGCCTGCTCGAAGGCGACGACGTGCTGCGCACGGCCGAAGCCTGCCGGGCTCTCGGCGCCACCATTAACCGGGAGGCCCCCGGCCGCTGGCGGATCAAGGGCATGGGCATCGGCGGTCTTGTCGAGCCCAAGGATATCCTCGATTTCGGCAATGCGGGCACTGGCTCGCGCCTCATGATGGGCGTGGCCGGCAGCCACCCGATCACGGCCACTTTCGACGGCGATGCTTCCCTCCGCAAACGTCCCATGCGCCGCATCCTCGATCCGCTGGTCCAGATGGGCGTCACCGTGGTGAGCGAGGCCGAGGGCGGGCGCGTGCCCCTGACCCTGCGCGGCCCGAAGGAAACCCTGCCGATCACCTACGAGACCCCTGCGGCCTCGGCCCAGATCAAGTCGGCGATCCTGCTTGCCGGTCTCAACTCCCCCGGCAAGACAACCGTGATCGAGCGCGAAGCGACCCGCGACCACACGGAGCGGATGCTGCGCCATTTCGGCGCAACGGTCGAGGTTGCCCCCCACGGAGCGGATGGCCGCGCCGTGACCCTTCACGGCCAGCCCGAGCTTCGCGGCACGGAGATCGTGGTGCCGACCGACCCCTCCTCCGCGGCCTTCCCGCTCGTGGCGGCTTTGATCACTCCCGGATCGGACATCGTGATCGAGGGCGTGATGATGAACCCGCTGCGCACCGGGCTCATCACCACCCTCCTGGAGATGGGAGCCTCCATCGAGCGCCTGAACGAGCGCGACGAAGGCGGAGAGACCGTGGCGGACCTGCGAGTGCGCCACAGCAAGCTCACCGGCGTCACGGTCCCTCATGCGCGGGCACCCGCCATGATCGACGAATACCCGATCCTCGCAGTCGCGGCCGCCTTCGCCGAGGGCACCACCCGGATGCAGGGCCTTCATGAGCTGCGCGTGAAGGAGTCCGATCGCCTCGCCGCCGTGGCGGCGGGCCTCGCCGAAGCCGGCGTCGAGCATGAGATCGACGGCGACGACCTCATCGTCCATGGCTCCAGGACGGTGCGTGGCGGAGGCAACCCGGTGAAGACGCATCTCGATCACCGCATCGCCATGGCCTTCCTCGTGATGGGCCTTGCCTCCCAGGAAGCGATGAGCGTGGATGACGGCGCCATGATCGCGACGAGCTTCCCTTCATTCATCCCGCTCATGCGCGAACTCGGCGCCGTCATTCAGGATTGAAGCCGGTCATGATCATCGCCATCGACGGCCCTGCCGCATCGGGCAAGGGAACCCTGGGCAAGCGCCTCTCGGAGCATTTCAGTTTCGCGCATCTCGACACAGGCCTGCTCTACAGGGCCGTCGCCCGCGTGATGCTCGACCGGGACCTCGACCTGAACGATCGGGATGCGGCCCACGAGGTTGCACTCAATCTGGACGTAACCCATCTCGACGATCCGCGCCTGCGGGGAGCCCAGATGGGAGAGGCGGCCTCCGTGATCTCCGGCTATCAGCCTGTTCGCGATGCCCTCCTCGCCTTCCAGCGCGGATTCGCCGAGCAGCCCCCTGGAGCGGTGCTGGACGGGCGCGATATCGGCACCGTGGTCTGCCCTCACGCAGATGTGAAACTTTTCATCACGGCCGCTCCCGAAGAACGTGCGCGCCGCCGCCATCTGGAACTCCAGAACCGGGGCGAGCAGACGGAATACTCCACAATTCTTGAGGATATTCGTCGCCGCGACGAGCGCGACATGAACCGGGTATCGGCTCCCCTGAAGCCTGCCGCCGATGCGATCACGCTCGATACGACGCATCTCGATGCAAATGCGGCGTTCCAGGCGGCGCTCGCTTTCGTCAAAGCCAAGGTTGGCCGAGCATAACCTAACCTTGCGCTGGCGTCAGAAGCTGGCACACTGAACAAACCAGTCCGCCTCCCCTTCCAAGGAGAATACGATGGTTTGCTCAAGGCTTACCCATCTGGCCGCAGGACTAGCTTTGCTTTGGACGTGCCTTGCTCAACCCGCATGGGCGCAGAGCGACACGGAAGTCGACCTCGCCCTCGTGGTTGCCGTCGACATCTCCTTCTCCATGGATACGGACGAGCAGGCCCTGCAGCGGGAGGGTTTCGCGCAAGCCTTCCGCTCAAGCCAGGTGCATGATGCGATCCGCAGCGGCATGATCGGCAAGATCGCAGTCACCTACATGGAATGGGCCGGATCGCCGGACCAGAAGGTGATCGTGCCTTGGACGGTTCTCGACAACCCCGAAAGCCTGATGGCCTTCGCAGACAGAATCTCCTCGACCCCGCTGCGTCGCGCGCAGCGGACCTCGATCTCGAGCGCCATCGATTACAGCGTGGGTCTGCTCGAAAGCAGCGGGATGCAGGCCACGCGACAGGTGATCGACGTATCGGGCGACGGTCCCAACAACCAGGGACGAGGCGTGTCGCAGGCCCGCGACGAGGCACTTGCCAAGGGCATCACCATCAACGGATTGCCGATCATGCTGCGCAAGCCTGGCTACCTCGACATCCCCGAACTCGACGTTTATTACAAAGACTGCGTGATCGGCGGCCAGGGAGCTTTCACGGTTCCCGTCCGTGAGCGCGACCAGTTCATCGAGGCCATCAAGACCAAGATCCTGCTTGAGATCGCCAACCTCATGCCCGAACAGCCTCCCCTCATCAAACGCATTCAGAGTGCGCCCCCCACGAATTGCCTGGCCGGCGAGATGCAGTGGCGCGACCGCTGGAGCAACTGAGCCGCAATCTCATGAAGCAGCTGACTTTGGCGCTCGTCGCCCACGACGCCAAGAAGAACGACATGGCCGATTTCGTGGCCATGTTCGAGAACGACATTCGCCCCTGCACGCTTTTTGCCACCGGCACGACCGGGGGCCGCATCATGGAGCGCTGTCCAGCCCTTTCCGTCACGCGCTTGAAAAGCGGCCCGCTCGGCGGCGACCAGCAGATCGGCGCCTTGATCGCGGAAGGCAGGATCGATGCGCTGTTCTTTTTCGTGGATCCTCTCTCGCCGCATCCCCATGATGTGGACGTGAAGGCCCTGATGCGCCTCGCCCTTGTCTACAACATCCCGATGGCGCTCAACCGCGCCACGGCGGAGCGGCTGATCGAGTCGTTTAGAGATTGACGAGCCTCGAAGCGGCAAGCAGTTGATCGCCCGCCAAGGACAATGGCGATCAACCCATCTCACATGGAGAGGATGCTTTATCGCGCTGCGTCCGGGGACGACTTTTCAACCTCGGCACGGCCGGCGGCCCGGCCGGCAATCCGGCCTAGCGCTACAGCCGTCAGGAGACCATTGCCCGAGAGATAGCCTGCGGCCTTGGACCCCGATACCCCGCAGGCCGCCCCGCCTGCTGCGAAGAGGTTGTCAAGCGGTGCGGAGCTCGTGTCCATAACCCGGGCGTCGCGGTCGATCACAAGCCCGCCTTGGGTATGGAAAAGCGCCCCCGTCACCCGCACCGCCATGAAGCGGGGGGACAGAGGGGCTAATCCTTCGAAATGGCGCCCGAAGGAATCCTTGCCTTCGCCGGCTTTCAACCGCGTGACTTCGGCCATCGTCGCCGAGAAATTCTCCACTGGCACGCCCATTCGGACAGCCAGATCATCCCACGTCTCGGCGGATAGAACGGCCCCCATGGCCTCCGCGCGCTTGAAGTCCTCGAATTGGCGCGCAATGCCGGCAATCCTCTCGTCGAAGATTGCCCAAGCCACGCCCTCGGGCTGTTTGAGGACCTCCGCCGCCTGCTCGGAATAGCCTTGAGACTCGTTTGAGAAGCGCTCGCCTCGGATGTTCACCTGGACACCGCCCTCGGTCATCGTCGCCCACGTGATGAGAATGCCGGCAGGGTGCGCAACGGAGCCATGCCCCTGGTGTCCCGACAGGTGTCGCGTGGCTGCGCCAAGCGCCTCTCCCCACAGGAGGGCATCGCCCTGATTGCCCGGGTGGCCGAAATACAAAGCCTGAGCCAAGGAGGGGATGTGACGGTTCACCAGTTCCTTGTTTCCACCGTACCCGTTGCAGGCAAGGATCAGCTGCCCGCAGCCGATCTCCTCTGTGGTGCCGTCAGGCCGCGCGAAGCGAAGGCCAAGGACGCGACCGCTGTCATTAACGAACAGCGTGGTGACATGAGCCTCGCAGAGGATCTCGATTCCGGCGGCCTCCGCCGCTCCGCGAAGCGCATCGATCAGTTCTTCGCCGGAGCGGCTTGGAAGTCCGTGCATCCGTCTCGCAGAGTGACCCGGATAGCTGAAGTCGTCGACCACCGAGAAGGCAAGCCCGTAAGCATCGCTCAACCATTCGATCGCAGGGCCGACCTCCCGCACGACAAGGTCGACCAGAGCCGGATCCGGCTCTCCCTTCGCCTTGGACATGATGTCCGATGCAAATCGCTCCGGATCGTCGGCGATACCGGCCTCCCGTTGCCAGCGGGTCGCGGCAGCCGGAATCAATCCTGCCGATAGGGCGGTCGATCCGCGCGGGAGCGCATCGCGTTCAAGCACCAGGACATCGGCACCAGCCTCCTGAGCGGCCAAGCCTGCGACCAATCCCGCGGCCCCTGCTCCGACGATCACTACAGGGACAGTAAAATCGAAGGCCTTATCCTCCACCCGAACGACTTCGCTCATCGCCACCCCTGCCGTAGTTTTGTAAGACAGTTATCTGTCGCAAGGCTCTTACACTAAGCTGTCTTAAATATAAAACAAGCATTGCCATCGACAGGCAAATAAGGATAGCCTCCTTCCTCTACGGAACTCGAGAGAGGACGAGCCGGCATGAGCGCCAGCGTTGGAAGGCCGAGGACTTTGTTCGACAAGGTCTGGGATGCCCATGTGATCGTAGAACGTGAGGATGGTCACAACCTCCTCTGGATCGACCGTCACTTCCTGCATGAAGGGTCGTTCCATGCCTTCGACAAGCTCAAGGCTCGCGAGGCGGAAGTCGCCCGCCCCGACCTGACCTTCGGAATCGAAGACCATTACGTACCGACGCGCGTTCGAAACATCGCGCAGATCGATCCAGCGATCCGCCGCATGATCGAGCAGCTGCGCGCCAACACGACGCAGCACAATCTGAAGTCGTTCGATCTCAACGACCCCGGCCAGGGCATCGTGCATGTGGTCGGCCCGGAGCAGGGCCTCACTCTCCCCGGCCTTACCATCGTGTGCGGGGACAGCCACACCGCCACGCATGGGGCATTCGGAGCACTCGCTTTCGGGATCGGCGCATCGGAAGTGGCGCATGTGCTGATGACGCAGACATTGTGGCAGAAGAAGCCGAAGCGCATGCGCATTTCCATCGAAGGCGCACTGTCCGCAGGTATCGTCGCCAAGGACATCGCGCTCTCCATGATCGCAAAGATCGGAGCGGATGGAGCGGCGGGCTATGCCATCGAGTATGCAGGTTCCACCATTCGCAATCTCTCGATGGAAGGGCGCCTGACCTTGTGCAATCTCTCCATCGAGGCTGGCGGCCGATCCGGCATGGTTGCTCCGGACGAGACGACGATCGCATATCTGCGCGGTCGTCCCTATGCGCCGAAAGGCGACGCTTTCGAGCGAGGGGCCGCCGACTGGCTGGCGCTCGCAAGCGATGCGGATGCCGTCTTCGACAAGGAGGTTTCTCTCGACGCTACGCAGATCGCTCCGATCGTGACTTGGGGCACCAGTCCCGATGATGCCCTGCCGATCACCCAAGACGTCCCCGATCCCGACAGGATCTCCGATCCCGGCCGCGCGGAGCATGTCCGCGATGCCTTGTCCTATATGGGGCTGCAACCGGGGCAGAAGCTGACGGATATTCGCATCGACCGGGTTTTCATCGGCTCCTGCACCAACAGCCGCATCGAAGACATCCGCGCCGCAGCGGCTATTCTGGCAGGCAGGAAAGCCAGCGTTCCCGGCCTCGTATCGCCAGGCTCCATGCTGGTGAAACAGCAGGCCGAGCAGGAAGGCCTCGACCGCATCTTCAAGGAAGCGGGCCTGGAATGGGTCGAGCCGGGCTGCTCCATGTGCGTGGGCATGAACGGCGATCTCGTTCCGCCCGGCGAGCGCTGCGCCTCCACCACGAATCGCAACTTCCGCGGACGGCAAGGTCCCGGCTCGCGTACCCACCTCATGTCTCCCGCCATGGCTGCGGCTGCCGCCGTGACAGGCCAACTCACCGACATGCGCGCCTTGCTCAAGGAACGAGCCTGATGCAACCTTTCACGCAACATACCGGCATTGCCTGTCCGCTGCCGCTCTCCGGAATTGACACCGATCAGCTTATTCCGGCCCGCTTCATGAAGCGCTCTCGCGCCGAGGGTTACGGCGACTACCTCCTGCATGATTTACGTTTCGACGGGAACGGCGATCCGCGCGAAGACTTCCCGCTGAATCATTCGGACCGCCGAGGCGCGAGCATCCTCGTGACTCGACGCAATTTCGGCGGCGGGTCCTCCCGCGAAGCGGCGGCCTATGCGCTGATTGACTATGGCATCCGCTGCGTCGTCGCGCCGAGCTTCGGCGACATCTTTGCATCGAATTCCGTCAACAACGGCCTGCTTCCAGCCCGTGTCTCGGAGGAGGATGGCGAACGCCTGCTCGCCGCTCTCCAAGGCGGCGAACGGGATGCTACAGTCGATCTCAATGCCAAGATCATTCGCTGCGGGTCTCTCGACGTACCGTTCGACATCGAGCCGGTTTGGCGCACCAAACTTCTCAATGGATGGGACGATATCGATCTGACCAAGAGCTACACGGCGGCCATCCAGGCATTCGCTGCTTCCGACCAGGAGCGGCGCCCCTGGATGAAACCCAATCGGGCGTGAAGCCAGCTCATGTCACTCGCGTTCGAGCCTCTTCCTCTCGGCCCTATTACGCTCAAGAACCGCATTGTGCTGCCTCCCATGCAGCAATATCAGGGGAGCAGCGAAGGCTACGCCACGCAATATCACGTTCAGCATTATGCGCGCAGGGCACGCGGCGGCGTCGGGCTGATCATCATTGAGTCGACGGCCGTCTCGCCCGAGGGACGCCTCATGGCCGATGACATCGGCCTGTTCAGCGACGACCATATCGCTCCGCTTGCCGATATCGCGCGGGCGGTTTCGGCGGAAGGCGTTCCTGCGCTGCTCCAGCTGTCCCATGGCGGGCGCAAGTCCCGCCCTCATGGCGAAGGCCGTCTCCTGGCCCCGAGCGCGATCGCTTACAACGAATCCTACGGCACGCCGGAGATGATGGCGAAGCAGGATATCGCTTCGTTGATCTCGGCCTTCGTACAGGCGGCACACCGCTCTGTGATGGCGGGGTTTGCAGGCGTCGAACTCCACGCAGCCCATGGTTATCTGCTGCATCAATTCCTGTCGCCGCTGTCCAACCACCGCAAGGATGCCTATGGAGGCAGCGCAGAGAACCGACGCCGTCTGCTTGCAGAGATCATCACCGAAGTTCGCGCTGCCCTCGGCCCTTCAAAACTCCTCACGATGAGAGTTTCGGCAAGCGATTATGATCCTCGAGGGCTGACGCCTGAGCATGTCGCGAACGACCTTCGCGTGCTCGCTCCTCTCGGACTTGATGCCGTCCATATTTCCTCCGGCGGCCTTCTCCCCATTCGCCCGTCGGATGTGAGTCCGGGTTATCAGGTCGGTTTCGCCGAGATTGTGCGGCGAGCCGTGGCGGTGCCCGTCATTGCTGTCGGAATGATCCGTACGCGGGAGCAGATCGAGGCCATTCTCGCGCAGGGACAGGCAGACCTCGTCGCCATCGGCAGACCGTTGCTGATCTACCCGGATCTGCAAAGAGTACTGTAATGAGGTTTCAATCCCTACTTTCAATTCTCGAATTACTCTACGTAAAGCAACTTGACTCATAGGAAAGCTGTGCCATCAATAGGACAGCTTGATGTATGTCCAAGCATACAATTTGGGATGGACCGCTCGTGTCGAGTGTCGAACCGCTGAAAGCCCGCAGACTCTTCCTCCTGCTGCGCGACCGCATCTTGAGCGGCGACATCGGGCCCAACACACGGCTGCCCAGCGAACCGCTTCTGGCGCAGGAGCACGGTGTTTCTCGCGTCACCGTCCGACGCGCCCTCGACAAGCTGGCCGATGAAGGCCTGATCGAGCGCAGGCCCGGCTCCGGCACATTCGTCAACACGCGACCGACCAGCGCTCAGGTGACGGCGGACTTCTCCAATGTCCTCACTCATCTCGTGGAGATGGGGCGCCGCACCGACGTCAAGCTTATCTCCTTTGCCTACATGGCGCCGACACCCGCACTGACGAGCGACCTGAAGCTCCAGCCCGGCGAGCGCGTCCAGCGCTCGGTCCGCGTGCGTCTGATCGACGGCCAGCCGTTTTCCTATCTGATCACGCATGTGCCTGAGCGGATCGGCATATCCTATTCCGAGGCAGATCTGGCATCGACGCCTCTGCTCGAGCTTCTCGAGCGGTCTGGAATCGTCGCGGAGCGGGCGCAGCAGATCATTGGCGCAACGCTCGCAGGACCGGAGGTCGCGGCGGCTCTGGATCTCGAAATCGGCGCAGCCCTGCTTTCGATGACACGCATCGTCTACGATCCATCGGGCCGTGGCATCGAACACCTGCAGGCCCTGTACCGCCCCGATCGTTACTCGCTGAACATGGATCTCATTCGCACCGGAGCCAACGGAGCCCGGCGCTGGTCGCCGGTCGAGCGTCCGCGCGTCAGCACACCCAAAACAAAAAGCATCCCGAAAACCCGGGTCAACCGGGTCTCAATCCAGAGGAGAACTACTCGATGAGCCTATTCGACAAGACACTCAACCGACGCACGCTTCTGAAATCCGGCACCGTAGCCGTCGCCACCATCGCCGCACCCTCCATCGTGCGCGGCGCGGAGCCGCCCCCTGTCAAGGTCGGCATCCTGCAGCCTGTCACCGGCGCCGTCGCCATGGACGGCGAATTCGGCCGCACGGGCGCTGAACTCGCCATCGCCGACATCAACGCCGCAGGCGGCATCAAGTCGCTCGGCGGAGCCAAGATCCAGATGATCTTCGGTGACGCGCGCTCCAACCCGGAAGCCGGCGTGCAGGAAGTCGAACGCATGCAGAGCGAAGGCGTTGCTGCCATCGTCGGCGGCTTTGCAAGCCCCATCTGCCTTGCGACGACCCAGGCTGCCGCCCGCTATGACCTGCCTTACATCGTCGATGTCGGCGTCTCAGATCAGATCATCGAACGCGGTCTTAAGAACACCTTCCGCTTTGCGCCAGGATTCGGCATCTGCACCAAGACCGCCATCGAGAATCTCGTCAGGATCAACGAAGCCGCCGGCAAGCCTGCCAAGACGATCGCGCTCGTTCACGAGGATGGTCTCTTCGGCTCTGGCCTTGCAAAGCTGATGCAGCAGGAACTGCCGAAGCACGGCTTCGAGATTCTCGAAACCATGTCCACGCCCACTCCGTCGCGCGATCTTTCGAACATCACCCTGCGCCTTCGCTCGCTCAATCCCGATCTGGTGATCCCCAGCACCTATTATGCCGAGACGGTTCTCCTGGCCCGCACGATGCAGCAGCAGCGTGTCCGTCCGAAGGCAATCTATGCGGTGGTCAATGGCGCCGCTTCGAACATGCGCTTCGTGAAGGAGTTCCCCGAGGCCGCGGAAAAGATCATGGACTGCAACCATTGGCATGATCCGCGCAATCCGAAGAACGAAGATCTGCGCAAGCGCGTCGAGGCCGCAGGCAAGCAGTGGAACTACAACGTTCCGCTGAACTATTCCTGCGTTGGTCTGCTGGCAGACGCAATCGAGCGCGCAGCCTCCGCTGATCGCGGGAAGATCATCGAAGCGCTGGCCTCCTCCACCTATGACAAGCACCTGATGCCCTACGGGCCGACAAAGTTCGTCGGCGGCCAGAACCAGGGGGCCGCTCCGGTCGCGACGCAGGTTCAGGATGGCGTTATCCGGGTGGTTTATCCGGAAACATACTCCGACGCGAAGCCGGTCTTCCCTGTACGGGCCTGATTTTGGTGCGGAGGCGGATTCCGCAGAAGAGTCCGCCTCAGTTCACTGATCGGCTAAAGCAAGGGAAACGCGATGTACTCTCTCGATATCACATTAGAGGCTGTCCTCAACGGCCTTCTGACAGGTGCGGTCTACGCGTTGATCGCGCTTGGCCTTACGCTCGTCTACGGCGTCCTGCACATCATCAACTTCGCTCATGGCGCCTTGCTGACCACGGCAATGTTCGCCGTATGGGTGGCTTATACGTTTCTCGGCATCGATAACTACGTGCTGATCCCATTCCTGGCGGTGATCTTTTATGCGCTCGGCTATGCCTTGCAGCGCTTCGTGATCGGCCCTGCCAGCCATGGCGACGACGGAAATATTCTCCTCGTTACGCTTGGCATCTCAATCGTTCTCGAAAACGCTCTGCTGGCGATTTTCCGCTCTGACACCCGTTCTCTGACCTCGGACTTCTCTTTCGAGGTTTTGGAGGTGGGCCCGCTCCTGATCTCCAAGCCGCGCCTCATCGGCTTTGCAGCCGCTCTGGTGGTGACGCTGCTGCTGTGGCTTGTGCTTGCCCGCACCGATACCGGCAAGGCGATCCGCGCCGTCGCCAAGGAGAAGCTCGGCGCCAGCCTCGTCGGAATCGACGTCAGGCACATCTATGCCGTCACGTTCGGAATTGGCTGCGCCACGCTTGCGGTGGCAGCGTGCCTCCTCATGCCCACCTTCTACGTCAATCCGCGCGTAGGCGGCGCATTCGTCCTTGTCGCCTTCACGGTGGTTGTTCTCGGAGGCATGGGCTCCATCCCCGGAGCGCTCGCGGGAGGCCTGTTCATCGGAGTCGTGGAGAGCCTGAGCGGCCTCTATCTCGGTGAGAGCCTTGGCCAGATCGGCATCTTCCTGATCTTCATTCTCGTTCTGTTGTTCCGCCCGACGGGACTGTTTGGAGCCCGGGCATGACCCTACGAGCGACACTTCCCATCCTCATCATCCTCGCCGTTCTCGCCGCAATCCCGCTGCTGGCCACGTCGAACTCGGTCCTCAACTTCATCGTCTTCGTGCTCATCATCACCCTCGCTGCGCAGGGCTGGAATGTTCTGGGCGGCGTCGGCGGGCAATCGTCCTTCGGACACGCAGCTTTCTTCGGCACCGGAGCGTATGTTTCCGCGATCCTGCAATCCCGCTTTGGGATCAACGCGTGGGCTGCCATGGCCATCGCGATGGGGGTCGGAGCCATTGTCGGCTGGGTCATCGGTTTCTTGAGCTTTCGCGCCGGACTGCGCGGCTCGTACTTCGCGCTCGTGACTCTCGCCTTCGCGGAGGTGCTACGCATCCTAGCCAACGCTGCCGGCTTTACAGGGGGTGCCGCGGGGCTGCTCCTGAAGCTGAATGTCGGCTTCGCCAACATGCAGTTCTCCAGCCGCGGCGCCTTCCTCTGGCTGGCTCTTTCGCTCGTCGCCCTCACCCTGTTCCTGTCCCAGTGGATCGCCAGCTCCCGCTTCGGCGCGCAGCTCGTCGCCGTGCGCGAGAACGAAGAGGCAGCGCGAGCGCTCGGCGTCGATGTCCTGGCAGTGAAGCTGCGCGCCATCACCGTCTCGGCGGCCATCACGGCTGCGGCCGGCTGCCTCTATCTTCAGTACTTCCTCTATATCGACGCCAACATCGCATACGGGCTCTGGATCTCGGTTGAAGCCCTGCTCGCCCCCATGGTCGGCGGCAAGGGCCTCGTGCTGGGGCCGATCATCGGCGCCTTCACGCTTCATGGCCTTGGCGAAGCAGCCAAGACCTTCGCCGCCAGCGTTCCCGGCATCGATCTTGCCATTTACGGCATCATTCTTGTCGTCGTGGTCGCATTTGCGCCGGAAGGTGTCCTCGGCGTCCTGAAGAAGACTCAGCTCTGGCGCAAGCGCAAAGCGCATGCGGCGACGAAACTCTCCGAGGAGGCTGCATAATGCTGTCGGTTGAAGACATCACAATGCGCTTCGGCGGGCTCGTGGCAGTCGGCGGCGCCTCGCTTACGGTGCCGAAGGGAGCGATCGTCGGACTCATCGGCCCCAATGGCGCCGGCAAGACGACCCTCTTCGGTGTCATCGCCGGCTTCCTGAAGCCGACTTCCGGCCGTGTCTCCTTTGAAGGATGTGACATCACCGCCCTTCCCGCTCACGTTCGGGCACAAGAGGGGATCGCGCGGACATTTCAGATCGTTCAGCCCTTCGCCGGTCTGAACGTCCGCGAGAACATTGCAGTCGGAGCATTCCTGAGACACCGGAATTCCGCCGATGCTCATGCCCTCGCCGACGCCGTTGGTCATCGGGTTGGATTAGGGGCTGATCTCGATAAGCCTGCGTCCAGTCTTACCGTCGCCGGCCGCAAGCGCCTTGAACTCGCTCGCGCCCTGGCGACAGAGCCCAAGATTCTCCTGCTCGACGAAGTGCTCGCCGGTCTCAACCCTTCCGAGATCCGCGACATAGTTCCCGTCATCCGGTCCATACGGGATGAGGGGGTTACGATCCTCATGATCGAGCACGTCATGCAGGCCGTGATGAATCTCTGCGAGCAGGTCTACGTATTGGCCCAAGGCCGCATGATCGCGCAAGGCACGCCGCAGGATGTCTGCGAAGACCCTCATGTGGTCGAGGCATATCTCGGGCGCGGCGCAGCTGAGCGTCTGCGCACGGTGGGAGCAAACCATGCTTGAGATCAAAGGTCTGCGTGCCGGCTATGGCGGAGTTGAAGTGCTCCGTGGAATCGACCTCTCCATCAAGTCCGGAGAGATCGTTGCGGTTCTCGGCAGCAACGGTGTGGGCAAGACAACACTCAACAAGGTTTTGTCCGGCGTATTGCCTGCGAGCGCGGGCGAGATCGTCTTCGAAGGCCGCTCCTTGACCCGGGCTTCGGCGGTCGATGCGGTGGAGGCCGGTCTCATTCACGTGCCGGAAGGCCGCAAGATCTTCCCGAACATGTCCGTGCGCGAAAACCTGGAGCTCGGCAGCTACCGCCGGGCGAGCAAAAACCGCGCAAGCAACCTCGAGCGCGTCTTTAACATCTTCCCCCGCCTGCGCGAGCGTACGGATCAGGCTGCTGGAACCCTTTCCGGTGGCGAGCAGCAGATGCTGGCGATTGGGCGCGGCATGATGGCTGAGCCGCGACTGCTTATTCTCGACGAGCCCTCGCTTGGCCTCTCGCCCCTGCTGGTGGAGGAGATGTTTACGCTCATTCAATCGCTCAATGCCGAAGGCCTGCCGATCATGCTCGTGGAACAGAACGTCGTGCAGTCCCTAGAGACAGCTTCGCGAGCCTACATTGTCGAGAATGGCGCCGTCACGCTCTCGGGACCGGCTGAGACCATCCGGAACGATCCTGAGTTGAAGCGGGCCTATCTCGGGCTCTGAGGAGAAAGCGATGTCGATTGCCACACCGCAACTTGTCCCCGCATCCGTGCTTCTGGCTGAGCCACGCCCGACCTGGCTGACGGAATGGGGGGCGTTTGCCTCCGCATTCCGTTTTTCCGATATGCCGAGCGATCTCATCGTGCAGGCCAAGGTCGTTCTGCTTGACTGCATCGGCGCTGTTGCAGCAGGCATGCAGGAACCGGAGATGAGGAGACTGGTCGAGCGACTCGGCCGTCGCGATAGCGGCTCTGCGACCGCTATCGGCGCGGGACGCCGCCTGAGCCCGCTCGATGCTGCTTTCGCTAATGGCGTTGCCGGCACGATGCTCGAACTCGACGAGGGCAATCAGTTCGCCCGCGGCCATCCCGGCATCCATGTTCTGCCGGCAGCACTGGCGGCTCAACCATGCGAGCAAATGTCAGGGGCGGATTTTCTGCGGGCCTTCGTTCTCGGTTATGAGATCTGTGCTCGCGTGGGAGCCGCCTCGCGCCTGCGCAGCACTGTTCATCCGCATGGAACTTGGGGAACCATCGGTGCTGCCTTTGTAGCGGCTCTCCTCGAGAAGGCGAATGAGTCTGATCTTGTGCAGATCATTAGCATGGCGGCACCGCTGAGCATCAGCGCAAGCCTTCGCAGCATGTTGGAAGGCGCGACCGTGCGGAACAGCTATGCCGGCATTTCGGCCCGCAACGGCCTTGCTGCCTGGGATCTCGTCGCCTCCGGCTTTTCCAGCGAGACGGACGGCGTCCGCAGCGTTTACGGAAACGTGCTCTCGGAAACCTTCCGTCCGGAGATCATGACGGAAGAGCTTGGTCGCCGGTGGGAGATCCAGCGCAACTACTTCAAACGCCATGCGGCATGCCGTTTCACGCACGGCGCTCTCGATGCCGTCGCCGAGATCATAGCGAAAGACGGCACCTTGGATCCCGATTCCATTGAACGGATCGAGGTCGATACTTACGCCTTTGCCGCGCAGCTCGACGCTCCTGCTCCGACTAATATGCTGGCTGCTAAGTTCTCCGTGCCGTTTTCCGTCGCGACAACCCTCGTGCATGGAGAAGCATCCGTGGAGGCATTCCGCTCACCGGCATTGGCTGACGAACGGGTGCGGCGTCTCGCGCAGCGGGTCTCCGTGCGTGAAAATTCGCAGATGACTGCAATGCTGCCGGACCGCCGGCCTGCCCAGGTTACGATCCATCTTTCGGACGGACGGGTGGTGGAAGGAAAAACTCTCACCAACCGCGGCGACGCGCAGGATCCATACAGTCCCGATGAGGTACGCGCGAAGTTCTTCGCGCTGGCCGTTCCAGTATGGGGCCAAGATCATGCCGAGCGGATCGACGCTCTGATCGGAAGTCTTGAGGGCGCGGCCGATTTGTCGCTGCTCGATACTCTGCTCGCAGAACCTCCAGTCAAGAAAGACTGACATGACTTTAAAACAAAGACTTTCTCTCGATAGGCCGGTCGTTGCGCCTGGAATTTACGATGCACTGACCGGCTCCCTCGCCGCCGCTGCGGGTTTCGAAGCGCTTTATCTGTCCGGGGCGGCTATCGCATATACGCGCCTGGGCCGTCCCGACATCGGTCTGGTTTCCATGAACGAGGTCGCAGAGGTGATCTCGCTCGTGCGGGAGCGTATCGCAACGCCGTTGATCGTGGATGCCGACAATGGCTATGGCAACGCCCTCAATGTGCAGCGAACGGTCCAGCTCTTCGAAATGGTCGGCGCAACCGCCATCCAGATCGAAGACCAGACCCTGCCGAAACGCTGCGGGCATCTGCAGGACAAGAGCCTGATCAAAGCCGAGGAGATGGCTGGCAAGATCAAGGCGGCCGTCGACGCCCGCCGGAGCGAGAACACGCTCATCATCGCGCGCACCGACGCAGTTGCCGTCGAAGGGTTCGAGCGTGCGATCGAACGGGCTTCGCTCTATGCCGATGCCGGCGCGGATGTGCTTTTCGTGGAAGCTCCACGCTCGCATGAGCAGCTCGCCGCAGTCACCGCCGCTCTTGGAAACCGGCTTCCGTTGCTCGCCAACATGGTCGAAGGCGGCGATACTCCTCTCGCATCTGCGACGGAACTTGGAGCGCTTGGTTTCAAGATCGTCATCTTCCCAGGTGGGATCGTACGCGCCATCGCTCGCACGGCGCAGGATTACTATCGCTCACTGAAGGCCCATGGGACGAACGAGCCGTTCCGCGAGCGCATGTTCGATTTCCAAGCCCTCAATGCTCTCATCGGCACCCCCGAAATGCTGGAACGGGGCCGTACATACGAAGAATACGGCCTCTCGGCGGCAAAAGTCTCATCCAGCCAGAGGAATGACGCACAATGACGTCGGTAGATCCAGTAACCCTGGCCGTCCTGAAGGGCAGGCTCGAGCAGATCGCGGACGAGATGGACGCGACCCTCTACCGCTCGGCCTTCAACCCGATCATCGCCGAAGCGCGCGATGCCTGCCATGGTCTCTATCACGCGGAAACAGGCGCAACCCTCGTCCAGGGCACCAATGGACTGCCGATCTTCGTCGGAGCCATGGCCTTCGCCGTGAAGGCCGTGATCGACAAAGTGGCCAAGGAAGGGGGCCTGGAAGAAGGCGACACGTTCCTCTTCAATGACCCCTATGTAGGCGGCACGCACTTGAACGACTTCCGTCTGGTGCGCCCGATCTTCCGGGACGGGAAGCTGTTCTGCTGGCTCGCATCGGCGGGACACTGGCTCGATATCGGCGGCAACGTTCCAGGCGGATACAACCCGAAGGCTACCGAAAGCTTCCAAGAAGGCGTGCGGTTCCCGCCCGTGAAGCTCGTCTCGGCAGGACGCATCAACCAGGACATCGTGGATCTTCTCGCTGCGAATTCGCGCGTGCCGATTTCGAACTGGGGCGACCTCAACGGCCAGCTCAACGCCCTCGATCTCGGTCAACGCCGTTTCAACGCACTGCTCGACGAATACGGCACCGATACGGTTTCCGCCGCCTTCGAAGCCCTTTCGGACCGGGCCGAAGCGCTGATGCGCGCAGCGATCCGCGCGCTTCCCGACGGAACATATGCCTTCGAAGACGTGCTCGACAATGATGGTATCGTCGACGAGGTGATCACCATCGCTCTCGACCTCACCATCGAAGGCGACACGATGACGCTCGACTTCTCGCGCTCTTCGCCGCCTGCGCTCGGGCCTGTGAACATCTCCAACGCCACGACCGTCGCTGCCTGTTATGTCGCGCTCAAGCACGTATTCACGGATGTGCCTGCGAATGCCGGATGCCTCGCACCGATCAAGTTCGTGGTGCCTTCCACGACCCTGCTCGGCGCGACAGCGCCACGCCCGATGGCGGGCTACACGGAAACGATCCTGCGGCTCATCGGCGTACTCCTCGGCGCGCTCGCCAAAGTCTCCCCCGAGAAGGCGACGGCTGCCCCCTTCGGCACGATCAATGCTCTCTCGATCGCTGGTCATCGCGACGATGGACAGCGTTGGGTCATGTTCTCGTTCTTCGGCGGCGGCCTTGGCGGCAACCCTGAGACCGACGGCCTGAGCCATGCCAACAACCCCATTTCGACGGCGACGATTCCGCCTGCCGAGATTCTGGAAGCCAGTTATCCGGTACTCTTCCGGCAATGGGCTCTGCGTCCGGATTCGGCAGGACCGGGAGCCCATCGCGGTGGGTTGGGCGCGATCTACGAGATAGAACCACTCCGCGATGCTGAGGTTTTCCTTCTCGGTGAGCGTGGCAAAGTTGCTCCCTTCGGCGTCTCCGGGGGTGGCCCTGCCGCTCTCAACCGCTTCGTGTGGGAAGCCGAGGACGGACAGCATTCTCCGCCTCTCGTCTCCAAGGTCACCGGCGTCTCCGTGTCGGCAGGCCGCTCTGTGCGGCTTGAAACTCCCGGCGGAGGCGGCTGGGGTGATCCAAGAACGCGGGATTCGGACCTCGTCTGCCGCGATGTGCGTCTCGGCTATGTAAGCATGGAAGCGGCGAAGCGGGATTATGGGGTTGTCATCACCGCCAATGGGGAGGTGGATCAAACCGCCACCGCAACCCTGCGCAATGGAATAGCAGCATGAGCACACAGGGACAGATCGTCGGCGTCGATGTCGGAGGAACCTTTACGGACCTCTTTTTCTACGACGAGCATAAGAGACAATTCCGCACTGCCAAAGTTTCCTCGAACCGTGGCGACGAGGCCGTCGGCTTCCTCGAAGGTCTGAAGAGCTTCGGACCGGTGGCGAACCTCTCGTCGGTCGTGCATGGCACCACCGTCGGCACGAATGCGCTTCTAGAGCGCAAGGGTGCCCGCGTAGGACTCATCACCACCCAAGGCTTCCGCGACGTCATCGAGATGCGCCGCCGCGACCGGCGTCACACCTGGGGCTTGTGGGGTGACTTCGTGCCTGTCATCGACCGCGATCTTCGCCTTGAAGTCGGCGAGCGTACGCTTGCCGATGGAACGATCAGAGAGACGGTGGATGCAGGAGAAGTGCGGGCCGCAGCCCAAGCCCTCATCGAAGCCGGAGCCGAGGCTCTCGCCATCGTTTTCGTGAATGCTTATGCCAATGCGGAAAACGAGATGCGAGCGCTCGCAGCCGCGAGTGAAATCTGGCCGAACGGCAACATCGCCTGCTCCAGCCAGATCCTGCCTGAGATCCGCGAGTTCGAGCGCACCTCCACCACCGCGCTCAACGCCTATCTCCAGCCCGTGGTCGGCAGCTATCTCGGCAAGCTCGACCAGGCGCTGGCTTCGGAAGGCTTCTCGGGCCGCTTCCATATCGTGCAGTCCAATGGCGGCGTGATGTCGACTGCAACGGCCCGCCGCTTGCCGGTTCGCACGGCCCTCTCCGGTCCCGCCGCCGGCGTGATCGCGGCCGCCGCCATTTCGGAGGCCGCGGGGTTTCCCGATGTGATCACGGGTGATCTTGGCGGTACGTCGTACGACGTGTCTCTCGTGGTCGGCGGAAAGACAGCCCTCGCCGCTCAAACGACAATCGATTTCGGCCTCGTGATCCGCACGCCGATGATCGAGATTACGACCATCGGCGCAGGCGGTGGATCCATCGCTCACGTCGATGCCGGCGGCCTCCTCCAGGTCGGCCCCGAGAGCGCCGGCTCGCGACCTGGTCCTGTCTGCTACGCCCAGGGCAACACGCGCCCGACGCTCACCGATGCCAATGTCGTGCTCGGCCGCATCAATGCGGAGCGTCCCATCGGCGGCAAGCTCGCCCGTCTGGACGTGGAAGCCGCGCGCGCAGCCATCGACGCTCACGTTGCGCGTCCGCTCGACATCGACGTTATGGCCGCGGCGGAAGCGATCGTTCGGATCGCCGATGCCAAGATGGCTGGTGCGATCCGGCTGGTTTCCATCGAACGCGGGCACGATCCCGGCAAGTTCGCAGCCGTGCCGTTCGGCGGCGGCGGAGCGTTGCATGCGGGCGCCCTCATCAAGGATGTGGGCCTCAAGGCGGCATTGGTGCCTCGCTATCCAGGCGTGACCTCGGCCCTCGGCTGCGTCATCGCCGATATCCGTCACGATCAGGTTCAGACAGTCAACCTGAACGTGGAAGGTCTCGACGCCGCAGTGCTCGACCAGCGCATGGTGGCAGAGGCCGAGGAGGCGAAGGCCGTCGTGGAGGCTGCGGGTCTGGCTGTCGAGCGGATCGATATTCTGTTTGAACTCGACATGCATTATGTGGGCCAGACCCACACGGTCGCCGTCCCGCTGCCCGTCACCGTTAAAGGTGGAACGACAGGAGTGACAGAAGCCGTTATCCGCCAGGCTTTCGAAAAAGCCTACCAGGTGGCGTTCAGCCGGCTTCTCCCGGGCGTTCCGTCGCGGATCGTCAATCTCCGCACAGCTGCGGTCGGACGGCGGCCCCATTTCGACCTTGCAGCGCTCGCGCCTGCTGCAGATGCTTCTCTGGACAAGGCAAAGCTCGGAACGCGACAGGTGTGGTTCGATGGGGGCTGGCACGAGACTGCAATCTACGCTCGCTTGGACCTTCCGGTGGGAACCGTTGTTCATGGTCCTGCGATCCTCGAGCAACCGGACGCGACGACCGTGGTCGACCCTGACCTCGTGGCCCGCATCGACAATTTCGGCAACGTGATCGTGGAGCGTTCATCGTGAGCGCTTCCTCCATTCCTTTATCCCGGACCGCGCTCCTCACTGTCGACTTGCAGAACGACTTTCTGCATCCGCAGGGCGCTTATGGCCGCGCGGGTCAGACGGCTCCCGAGATCGCCGCATTGCCGGCGCGCATTCTTCCACTTGCCAACCTCTTGCGAGAGAAAGGCGGCTTCTTTGTCTCGACGCAGTTCACGCTCGTTCCAGCCAAGGGAGGCCAGCCCTTAATTTCTCCGCATCTGAAGTCCCTCCGTCCGTTCCTGACGAAGGGAGATTTCGCTCCGGGCTCCTGGGGACATTCGCTTGTCGATGAACTCCAGCCGGCGGATGTGATCGTTGAGAAGATCGCCTACTCGGCCTTCTACATGACACGAATGGAATGGGTTCTGCGCAAACTGGGCATCGAGCGGCTTCTGATCGGGGGAATCGTCACCAATGGCGGCGTCGCATCGACAGTGCGGGACGCCCATGTCCGGGATTTCGAAACCGTTGTGCTGGAGGATGCCTGCGCAGCCTTCTCACCCGCAGTCCACGCCACGGCCATCGACGCTCTCCGCCCTGTCTGCCGGGTCGCGAAGATCGCCGACATCATGTCCGAAATCGAAGCCGCTCATTCCTAGCGACCTGCTTGATCGATCAGCGAGAGGAAATCCCATGCCCGTCGTCGAAACCACCATTCTCGAAGGCTACGATGCCGCCACCAAGGCGCGCCTGCTGAAGGGCATGATGCGCGCCGTCCGTTCCGTCATGGCAGCGCCGCCGGATGGAATCGTTACCATCCTGCGTGAGGTGCATCCAAGTTCCTATGCCCGCGGCGGCGTGTCCCGTATTCCCGGCCCGCCGCTGCCACCCGCAGCCGATGTAGCGGCGGCCTTTGCCGCCGCCCTGGAAAAAGGAGATGCGGAGGCAGCCGGTGCGTTGGCAACACCTGACTTTTTCGGAACCGACCTTCACGGCGAGCGCCGAGACCTCTCCGGATCTCTCGCTGCTTCGACAAAATTCCGGAAGGCTTATCAGCGTTTCGAAGATGCCATGACCGATGAGGATCGCATCGTCTTCGCGCAGGGAACGCTCGAAGGAACGGCTCCGGACGGCACTGTCCTGTCCGACGTGCGTTTCGTCGATCGTTTCCGTCTCACGGGCGCTCTCATTGCCGAAATGGAGACCTGGGTGAGTCGGACGTGAAGGGCGCGCAACGATGACGGTCCGCACCGCCCTCCAGAGTGAACCCGAGGCACGAGCCGATGTCGTCATCGTCGGCGCCGGCGCAGCAGGCTTGTGTGCGGCGCTTTCCGCCCGCGAGGCCGGTGCAAGCGTTGTTGTGATCGAGCGAGATGCCGAGCCGCGAGGCAACACCGCTCTGACGCTTGGAATGCTGCCGGGGGCGGGAACGCGCTTCCAGCGCGAGAAGGGCATCGAAGATAGTCCCGACATGTATGTCGCCGACATTCTCGCGAAAGCCAAGGGCAAGACCGACGAGTCGTTGGCGCGCAAGATCGCCGAAGAGTCTGGCCCTGCCGTCGAATGGCTCGTGGATTCCCATGGTCTGCATTTCGAGTTGCTCGACGACATTCTCTACCCGGGCCACTCCCGTCATCGCTACCATGTGCCGAAAAGCCGAACCGGCCTCGAGATGGAACAGGGCCTCCTGCGTGCGGCACTTTCCGCCGGCGCAACACTGATCACCTCGGCCACGGTCGACACTCATTTCGCCGAGCCAGAGGGTCGCATTACGGCCATCGGATATACGACGGCTGACGGCCAGCAAAATATCGTCGGTTGCGGCGCACTCGTTCTCGCCAGTGGTGGATACGGAGCTGATCCTTCTGTCATCGCCGCCCTTATTCCATCCATGTCCGATGCGGTTTATTGCGGTCATGGCGGCAGCAAAGGCGATGCCATCCGCTGGGGCGACGCCTTGGGTGCGGCCACCGCCGATCTCGGAAGCTATCAGGGCCATTGCGTCGCCAATGGACCCGCCCTGCCTGTCACATGGGCCATCGTGATCCGCGGCGGATTTCAAGTGAACAAGGAGGGACGCCGCTTTTCGAACGAGATGAGCGGATATTCCGAGCAGGCCTCGACGGTGCTGGGCCAGCCGGGCGGCACAGCTTGGACGATCTACGACAAGCACTGCGAAGAAGCGGCTCTCACTTTTCAGGATTATCATCGCGTTCTCGACAGCGGCGCGGTTGTCACAGCCGACGGCATTGCCTCTCTCTCGCAGGCAACAGGACTGCCTTTCGACAATCTCGAAGCCAGCTTCTCGGAAGTGGCCTCTTACGTCACAGGAAAGACCGACGATCCCTTCGGCCGAGATTTCACTGGCGTTGCGCAACTGACGCCACCCTTCAGGGCGGTAGAAGTGAAAGGTGCACTTTTTCATACGCAAGGTGGCCTGAAAGTCGACGAGACAGGACGCGTTGTGCGCGCCGACGGATCTCCACTTCCCAATCTCTATGCCGCAGGAGGTGCCGCCCGCGGCATCTCCGGGCCCTCTTCATGGGGATACCTTGGAGGGAACGGCCTGGTAACGGCAGTCGTGCTGGGGCGCCTTGCGGGAAACAGCGCAGCAAAGATCGCGCTCACATGAATCGACTGATCGTTTGAGGAGTATGCAGAATGTCCAGAGTGCTGGTGATCGTTCCGTTCCCAATGGATGCGAGTAATCTGGAGCTGCGCAAGGCACAGCTCCGTTCGGTCAAGCTGGGTGACGGGATCGATTTCGAGTATCGCCCCGTTCGCATCGCTCCAGCGAATTACGTCAGCCAGCAGGACTCCGTTCTCGCCGATATCGGTATTCTCGAAGCGGGCATCCAGGCCGAGTCAGAGGGCTTCGACGCGGTCTGCATCGATACGGTCAGCGATTCCGGCATGGCGGCGCTGCGCTCCGTCCTCAACATTCCCGTCATCGGAGCAGGCCGTCATGCCATGCTGGCCGCTCTCATGCTGGGCGAGAAGTTTTCGATCCTGGCCATGTGGGACCGCTGGCGGCATCTCTACACGAAGACGCTTGCGGAACTCGGCCTTGCTCACAAATGCGCGTCCTTGCGCTCGGCGGGCCTGCAGCCGAACAATCAGAGCCTGCTATCCGGCAAGGAGGACGAGTTCTTCCCTCACCTCCATGCTGCCGCGATTCGCTGCATCGAGGAAGACGGCGCAGACGTCATTATCCTCGGCTCTACGACCATGCACGAAGCTCACTCCTACCTTGCTGAGCGCCTCCCCGTTCCTGTCATCAACCCCGGTCCCTTGACCTATCGGCTCGCAGATGCCGCCATCAAGCTCCGGCTTCGCCATAGCCGTATCGCCTATCCTTCGCCTCATGCGCCCGCAGCCGAAAGGCTGCGCACCATGGGGCAGGCTGCCGGCGCGATTTGAGGGAGGACGATCATGGCACGCATTCTGATGTTGACACTTCGCGCACCCGCTGTAGGCGCGAGCGATTTCTCGGCCAACCTCGATGCCGATACGCAGGTCGTTCATCGAGCAGTTGCGGTGGCGCCGGACACCACCGTAAGCGCCCATGATTGGGCTCTCGCAGATTTGGCGGTCCTGGCCGCCGGACAGGGGGCTGAAAGTGAGGGATACGACGCAGTCTGTGTCGCTGAAACCGGCGATTACGGATTAGGCGCTCTCCGCTCGGTGCTGTCGATCCCTGTCATTGGAGCAGGCCGCAGCGCCATGCTCCATGCGCTGACCCTTGGCAATCGCTTCTCTATCCTGGTTCCAAACTCTCGTTACTACAGAATCAAGAAACTCGTAGGCGATTACGGGCTTGACCGGCAATGCGCTTCGGTTTGTGCGATTGGCGCAGAGACTTCGGACAGCGACGAAACCACGTTCCCGCAGATCCTTGCGCAAGCTCAAGCCTGTCTCGATGAAGACGGCTCGGACGTGCTGTGTCTGGATACGCACTCTCCTGCTTTGGCATCGAGGCTGGCGGATAAACTCGGCACTCCAGTGATTGAACCGATATCCCTCTCGCTCAAGCTGGCCGAGAGCTTTCTGGGACTTCACCTGAGCCACAGCCGTGGCGCTTATCCGGCACCCCAGGTGCGGAAGCAGCCACTCATCACAGCCATTGCAGAAACCCGCTAAGAGGGGTCCCTGCCCCGGAGAAATTCGATGCCGCAAGCCAGCCGCCCGATTGAAACACAGCCCTCCGATCTCGCTTTTCGCCTGGCGGAACTTGCTCTGTCCATCGAAGCAGACCGGATCTCCTCAGAGGTTCTGCAGCACGCCAAGACGATCGTTCGTGATACTATCGGCGTCATGCTGGCAGGATCGCGGCTTCCCGAGGTCGCAGCACTCGCGGCCGAAGCTCCCAACTTGGGAGCTGGCACCGCCACACTCTTCGGCACGAACCTGACCGCCGCGAGCCATGTTGCCGCGCTCGTGAATGGTACAGGCGGCGTCTCGTTGGAACTCGATGAAGGCAATCAGTTTGCCGTAAACCACCCCGGTATCCACATCCTGCCCGCGCTCATCGCGCTTGCGGAAGAACGTAGGAACTCAGGCCGCGAATTGCTGGAGGCTTTCATTGCGGGCTACGAGATCGCGGTCAGAGTCGGCCGCGCTACCCGGATGCGCCGTCCCGTTCACCCGTTCGGCACGCACACCATCGTCGGAACGGCGGTAGGCGCAGCAAGGCTCCTGAAGCTAGATGCCACAACGACCGCCCGCGCCATCGAGCTTGCAGCCGGATTAAGCATCGCTTCTTCCCAATCAGCTGCCACCAAAGGCGCGTCGGTCAGAAATCTTTATACCGGCTTTACCAATCATAACGGGCTTCTCGCCCCACGCCTCGCCCTTGCAGGCTTCAGCGGTGAACCTGGGGCCCTTGAGGTCGTTTTCGGTTCGATCCTGGGAGAGGACTTCGCGCTGACGCCGGAAGACCGCATCGTGTCCTTCTACCTGACGCGGAACTATTTCAAGGTCTATGCTTGCAGCCGCTGGAACCATGCTCCGATTGAAGCGGCAGCCGCGATTCAAAGCGAACATCGCATCAATCCCGACACCATCGAGCAGATCGAAGTCTATACCTATGATCTTGCGACACGGCTCGGCGGAACGGCGGTTGCTAACGCCTACGCTGCCAAGCACTCCATCGCTTTCAACGTGGCGGCTCGTCTTCTGCATGGCAGCAATGATATGGATGTCTACACGGACGAGATCGTCCACGATCCACGCATGGTTCGTCTGATCGGAAAAGTATCCGTGCTCAATGATCCTGAACTGACCGCCCTCCTCCCGGATATACGCGCGGCACGAGTCGAGATTCGGCTTGCTGATGGAAACACATATTCCGCGCGTTCCACGGTTCCTATCGGCGGGTTCGACAATCCCTTGAGCGAAGCGCAGCTTCTGGATAAATTCTCACGGCTGTCCGGTCAGGCTCTGCAGCCAGAGACTGTCCGGCAACTTGCCGATCTGATTGGCATGCTTGAAAAGATCGATCGCTTTGCGGATGTCGTGACTCTTACGAAGAGTGCAGCTTAAGTTCCGCGCGGCTTCGCGCGCCGGGTGGGTGGTGCGGTCAGCGGATCGTCGGGCCAGGGATGCTTTGGGTATTGCCCGCGCATGTCGGCCCGCACCGCGGCCCATGACCCGCGCCAGAAGCCCGGCAGGTCGCGCGTGATCTGAATGGGACGCTGCGCCGGGGAGAGAAGATGCAGTATGAGCGGCACGCGACCTGCCGCGATGGCAGGATGCTTGTCGAGCCCGAACAGTTCCTGAACGCGTACGGCTAAGACAGGGCCTTCTTCTGCGCCGTAATCGATGGGAATCTGCGAGCCCGTCGGCACCTCGATATGCGTCGGCGCCTCCATGTCGAGACGGCGCTGCAGGTTCCATGGCAGAAGGCTGCGAACGGCCTCGCTCAGGAGATCCGGGCCGATGTCATTGAGGCTCGTTTTGCCGATGAGGTGCGGTGCAAACCATTCCGCCGCTGTCGCTATCAGCGCCTCATCGGAAAGGTCAGGCCATTCATCGCCTTCTGCCTTGCGCAGGAACATCACGCGTTCGCGCCATTGCGCCAAGGCCTTCGACCACGGAAATGCATCGAGCCCCAATGAAGCAAGTCCCTCGGCCAGTGCGCGGGCCGCCTCCTCCGTGGCGGTGACCTTCAACGGACGCTCGTTGAAGACAAGTGCGCCGAGACGTCGGACGCCGCGGGCACGCAGCGCTTTGGCCTGGCGGTCGAACGAAACCTCATCCTTCTGATCGATATGATCCGCAAAAGCAGTCTCGATCTCTTCAAGTACGATGGGCGCCGCCGCGAGAATGCGTGCGGAGGCTGCGCCGCCCGCGATTTCCGCGATGGCGAGATATGGCTCCTTCGCCAGGCGTTCATGGGCCTCCAGCGAGGCACCGCGGCCATTGGCCATGAGGTATTCCCCCGGCTTGCCTCGCGCTTTGGCCAAGCGATCGGGATAAGCGAGCGTGAGCAGAGCGCCCATGGTACTCTTCTCTCCTTTGGCAGAACCGCCCTGGGCCTTCGCCCAACCCTCAGCCATGCGCCGCATGTCTTCGGCACGGCGCGAACGATCCCGGCGGAAGCGCTCGACACGCTCCGTCAGATCCACCATGTCGCCGCCAAGCCCACGCTCAACGAGCACGGCAGCAAGGTCCGCTGCGTCGCGTGCCTGCCCGCTTCCGCCCGCGGCCAGAATCATGCGTGCGAGACGGGGCGGCAGAGGCAGTTCGCGCAAACGGCGCCCCGTTTCAGTGATACGGCCTTCGGCATCGAGCGCTTCGAGTTGCTGGAGAAGCGTGCGTGCTTCCTTCAGTGCGGGTGCTGGCGGCGGATCGAGAAACGCAAGCGTCGACGGATCAGTGACGCCCCACGCGGCACAATCGAGAAGCAGCGACGCGAGATCGGCAGCAAGGATTTCCGGGCGTACGAAAGGCTCGAGCGCTCCCGTCGCGGCTTCCTCCCACAAGCGGTAGCAGACCCCGGGCTCCGTTCGTCCGGCGCGCCCTCGCCGCTGATCGGCAGCGGCACGGGAAACACGCACGGTTTCGAGCCGCGTGATCCCGATATTCGGCTCATAGACAGGTACGCGAGCAAGCCCTGAATCGATGACCACTCGCACGCCTTCGATGGTAAGCGATGTCTCGGCAATCGAGGTTGCCAACACCAACTTGCGACGTCCCGGCTTCGCAGGACTCACCGCCAGATCCTGCTCTGCGCGATCAAGAGCGCCGTAGAGCGGCGCGATAGCGACGACTGGATCGGAGATGCGATCCCGTAGGATGGTTTCGACGCGGCGGATTTCGCCTTGTCCCGGTAGGAATACGAGAACAGAGCCGCTCTCCGCCCGTAAGGCGCGCGTGACGGCATCCGCCACCAGCTCCTCGATGCGGCGATTAGGATCGCGCCCGAGATAGCGGGTCTCCACCGGATAGGCGCGACCCTCGGACTCGATGACCGGCGCATCGCCCAACAGCTTCGCCACACGCGCGCCGTCGAGCGTTGCCGACATGACGAGCAGTCGCAGATCCTCACGCAGTCCGCCCTGCGCGTCGAGCGCCAGCGCAAGGCCTAGATCGGCATCCAGGGAGCGCTCATGGAACTCATCGAAGAGCACTGCAGCCACGCCGTCGAGCGAAGGATCATCGAGGATCATGCGAGCGAACACGCCCTCCGTCACTACCTCGATCCGCGTCTTGCGGCTGATCTTCGAGCCGAGGCGAACACGAAGACCTACCGTCTCGCCCACCTGCTCACCGAGGGTTTGCGCCATGCGCGCGGCGGCAGCACGCGCCGCCAGACGGCGCGGCTCCAGCACAATGATCTTGCCTGTCCGCACCCAGGGCTCATCGAGCAGCACCAGCGGCACGCGCGTAGTCTTACCGGCGCCCGGTGGGGCGACAAGCACCGCATTGGCTCGTGTTTGCAGGCTCGCTGTCAGATCAGCGAGGACTGCATCGATGGGAAGCGAGGTGTCGAAAACGCGCATATCGCCTGATGGCTCAAGCCGGGCCGAAGAGCAAGCTAACCCTCAGATCGGGAAGCCGTAGCTCCGCAGTTCGGCAGCAAGATCGACCTGCTCATCGGGATAGTGGATCGCATGCATGCCTACCTGACGCGCTCCTTCCACATTGGCGCGCGAATCGTCGATGAACACGCAATCCCCTGCTTCGAGCCCATAGCGCTCAAGCAAAAGATGATAGATGGCGGCGTCGGGCTTCAGAAGCCGCTCGTCGCCTGACACGATGACTCCGTCAAAGTCTGCCAGGAACGGATAGATTTCCTTCGCCAGCACGAATTTGGGACCTGAAAAGTTCGTGATGCAGTAATTCGGCACGCCCGCTTCCCGCAGCTTCTCGAGGAGAGCTACGTTCTGCTCGAAGACGCCCGACACGGTTTCGGGCCAGCGCTCATGAAACGCGCGGATCGCGCTTTCATGGGTGGGATGGTCCTTTACCAGAAGGGCCACGGCCTCGTCCCAGTCGCGACCCCGGTCCTGTTCGAGGTTCCAGGCATTGGTGCAGACATTGCCCAGAAACCATTCCATCTCCGCTTCGTCAGAAAAGATACGGCGATAGAGATGACGCGGATCCCATCGCAGCAGGACATTCCCGATATCGAACACGATTGTCGTAGGTTGGCGAACGCTCACGATTGCCCCTCATAATTGGTTTGTTGGTCTTCATCCTTGCAGGTGGCGCAAAGCCATTCCTGAATGATTATGCAACTTGATAGCTTTATTGATGAACGGTTCCTGAAGTCTGCCTGGACCATTCCATTCCTCGGCATTTTGTCATGGACAAAGTCGTGCGCTCAGCTTTCGCCCTGTCTCATCACGATATCGGCTGGAGCGGCGAGCGCCGATCAGCGAGGAGGACATCCTCCCCGCCCCATGTTCCAGGTCTGATAAAGTCCGTCAGCCGCCGATGTTGTAAGCGGCGAGGGCCGCCATGTTGACGATGTCGTTGTCGGTAGCGCCAAGCGAGACGATCTGCACCGGCTTGTCGAGACCTACAACCAGCGGGCCCATGACCATAGCACCGCCGAGCTCCTGCAGCATCTTCGTGGAGATCGATGCGGAGTGGAAAGCGGGCATGACGAGCACGTTGGCCGGGCCTGTAAGGCGACTGAATGGATATTGCGCCATCAGGTCGCGGTTGAGCGCCACGTCCGCGCCCATCTCGCCGTCATACTCGAAATCCACGCGCATCCCGTCGAGGATTTGCACGGCTTCCTGGATCTTCTCGGCTCGCTCCGCACGCGGATGCCCGAAATTAGAGAACGACAGCAGGGCCACACGCGGCTCATAGCCGAGACGGCGGGCGACGCCTGCAGATTCGATGGCGATTTCGGCAAGCTCCTGCGCACTCGGCATTTCGTGGATGGCCGTATCCGCCACGAGAACCGTGTGTCCGCGTGCCAAGCACAGAGAGACGCCGATGACGCGGTGGCCAGGCTTGGCGTCGATCACGTGACGCACATCGGCAAGCGCCGTGGAGTAATTGCGGGTTGCGCCCGTCACCATCGCATCGGCATCGCCGAGCGCCACCATGGAGGCGGCGAAATGGTTACGATCCTGGTTGATCAGGCGTTGGCAATCGCGGAAGAGATAACCCTTTCGCTGCAGGCGCTCGTAGAGAAACTGGGCATAAGTGCTGTTGCGGTGAGACAGGCGCGCATTGTGAATCTCGATGCCCTCGCGGCCTTCGACATCGATGCCTGCCAGAGACGCTGTCTCGTAGATCCGCTCCTCCCGTCCCACGAGAATGGCGCGGCCAAGCCCCTGGTTCACGAAGGATAAGGCGGCGCGGATCACCTTTTCCTCCTCACCCTCGGCAAACACCACACGCTTGGGCATCTTGCGCACGCGCTCGAAGATGCGGTTGAGCGTGCCCGCGACGGGATCACGGCGGGCGGAGAGCTGCGCCTTGTAGGATTTCATATCGACGATGGGACGGCGCGCGACGTCCGTATCCATCGCAGCCCTCGCCACTGCCATCGGGATCGTGTGAATGAGGCGTGGATCAAACGGCACCGGGATGATGTAGTCGCGCCCGAAGCGTGGACGCGCGCCCTGATAGGCGGCCGCCACTTCATCGGGCACGTCCTCGCGGGCAAGCTCGGCGAGCGCTTGGGCAGCGGCGATCTTCATTTCCATGTTGATCGTGGTGGCCTGCACGTCGAGCGCGCCGCGGAAGATGTAGGGGAAGCCGAGAACGTTGTTGACCTGGTTCGGGTAATCCGAGCGGCCGGTGGCGATGATCACGTCATCACGGATGCGCGACACTTCCTCCGGCGTGATCTCCGGATCGGGATTGGCCATGGCGAAAATGATCGGGTTTTCCGCCATGGAGCGGATCATGTCGTCCGAAAACGCGCCCTTGGCGGAAAGGCCGAACACCGCATCCGCGCCCTTCATGGCATCGGCCAGCGTGCGTGCGTTCGTTTCGGCGGCATGCGCCGACTTCCACTGGTTCATGCCTTCCGTGCGGCCCTTGTAGATCACGCCCTTCGTATCGCAGAGAATGACGTTGTTGGGCGCAAAGCCCATGGCTTTCAGAAGCTCCGTGCAGGCGATGCCGGCAGCACCTGCGCCGTTCACCACGAGCTTGGTCTTGGCCATGTCGCGGCCGGTCAGGTGAAGGGCGTTGATGAGGCCCGCCGCCGCGATGATCGCTGTACCATGCTGGTCGTCATGGAAGACGGGAATGTCCATGAGTTCCCGCAGGCGCTCCTCGATGATGAAGCACTCAGGCGCCTTGATGTCCTCCAGATTGATGCCGCCGAAGGAAGGACCGAGATAGCGCACGCAATTGATGAAGGCGTCCGCATCCTCCGTGTCGACCTCGAGGTCGATCGAATCAACGTCCGCGAAACGCTTGAAGAGAACCGACTTTCCTTCCATCACGGGCTTCGAGGCCAGCGCGCCGAGATTGCCGAGCCCCAGGATCGCCGTACCGTTCGAGATCACTGCAACCATGTTGGAGCGGGTGGTGTAGTCGAAGGCGAGCGCCGGGTTTTCTGCAATTGCCAGAACCGGCACCGCGACGCCCGGCGAGTAGGCGAGGGACAGGTCCCTCTGGGTGGCCATGGGCTTGGTGGGCACCACTTCGAGCTTGCCTGGCCTGCCCTGAGCGTGAAACTGCAACGCTTCTTGGTCAGTGAAGGTGGGGCGTTTACGGCGGGGCAAAGACTTGTCGTCGGTCATGAATTTGTCGCGGTTTGGCCAGAGGGCGCGTTTTCGAAGGGGCTGCGACCATAAGGCCTGGGGCATTCCGCCTCAAGACTTGTGCACACCCCTCATTCCAGAGCCATGATACGGGTGAAAGGGGAAGCAGGCTTTGCTACATAAGGCGGATGTCGTCCCAAGCCCTGTACCAAGCCTCCGAGAGCCCCGAACAGACCTCCCCCGCCGGCCAAAAGCCTGCGCCGGACAACCGCGTCACGCCCATGATGGCGCAGTATATCGAGATCAAGGCGGCCAATCCGGACAGCCTGCTGTTCTACCGGATGGGCGATTTCTATGAGCTGTTCTTCGAGGACGCGGAGATCGCAAGCCGGTCGCTTGGGATCGTACTCACCAAGCGCGGCAAGCATCAGGGACAGGACATCCCCATGTGCGGGGTGCCCGTCGACCGGGCGGACGACTACCTTCAGCGGCTCATCGGCCTAGGGCATCGGGTTGCGGTCTGCGAGCAGACCGAAGACCCGGCAGAGGCCAAGAAGCGCGGTTCCAAATCCGTGGTGCGGCGCGATGTGGTGCGCCTCGTCACCCCCGGCACGATTACGGAAGAGCGCCTGCTCGAGCCGGGCCGTGCCAATTTCCTCCTCGCCATCGCCCGCCGCCGCGTGTCGGACACCCAATGGTGCTACGGGCTCGCCGCCGTCGATATTTCCACAGGTCATTTCGTCGTGAGCGAAACGGATGCCATGGGTCTGCCTGCGGAAATCGCCCGCTTTGAGCCCCGGGAGATCCTGGTGCCGGACGTGATCCATGACGATCCGGAACTCGTGGGCTTCTGGCGCGAAACCAGGGCATCGATTACTCCCCTCTCCCGGGAGGGGCTCGATCCGGCCTCCGCCGAGCGGCGTCTAAGAGAGTATTTCGGCGTCGCGACCCTCGACTCGTTCGGCTCTTTCGGCCCCGCCGAGATCACCGCGGCGGGCAGCGTGCTCTTCTATATCGAGAAGACACAGATCGACAGCCGCCCGGTTCTCAACCCGCCTTCCCGTGAAAATGCAGGTGCGGCGCTTGCCATCGATGCGGCGACCCGCGCCAATCTCGAACTCACGCGTACGCTATCCGGTGAGCGCGCCGGCAGCCTGCTCGCCACCATCGACTGCACAGTGACGCCCGGTGGTGCCCGTTGCCTCGCCGAGCGCCTTGCAGGCCCCCTCACCGATCCCGGCATGATCCGCGAGCGGCAGGATGCGGTGGAATTCCTTGTCGACAATGCGGATCTGCGTGAGCGTCTCCGGCGCATCCTCAAACGTTCGCCCGATCTGGCGCGGGCGCTCTCGCGCCTGAGCCTCGGACGAGGTGGACCGCGAGATCTTGCTTGCGTGCGCGACGGCCTGTTCGCGGCGCGGGAGCTGGGGTTGGAGCTTGCCATCGCCCCCAATCTCCCGAAGGAATTGCTCAGCAATGCACAGCAGCTTCAAGCCCTGCGCACGGATGTGGCCGATAAGCTCGCTGCGGCGCTTGCTGATGAATTACCCCTCCTGAAGCGGGACGGCGGCTTCATCCGTGCCGGTTACGACGCCAACCTCGATGAACTGCGTGAGTTGCAGCAGGATTCACGTCGCTTCATCGCGGCCCTGCAGACACGCTACGCCAACGAAACCGGCTGCCGTACGCTTCGTGTGAAGCACAACCACATGATCGGCTATTTCGTTGAAGTGCCGCAGAATGTGGGCGAAGACCTGCTCAAGGAGCCGTTCAAGGATACGTTCATTCACCGCCAGACCATGGCGGGAGCCATGCGCTTTTCCACGAAGGAACTGGGTGAACTGGAAGCGAAGATCGCTTCCGCCGCCGATCGCGCCCTGAAGATCGAACTCGGCCTGTTCGAGACGATGACGCAGGAACTGCTCAACCTGTCGGGTGAGGTTGCCCTCGCAGCGGAAGCCATCGCCGTGATCGACGTGACGGCAGCCCTCGCCGATCTCGCTGTGCGCCTCGACTGGACACGCCCTCTCGTCGATACGGGTCTTTCTTTCGCGATCAAGGGCGGACGCCATCCGGTCGTCGAAGCCGCACTCAAGCGCGAAGGCGCCGCCTTCATTGCCAACGACGCTGATCTGTCTGGTAAGGATGCAGGCTGCATCCTGTTGATCACCGGCCCTAACATGGGCGGTAAATCGACTTATCTGCGCCAGAATGCCCTCATCGTCGTGCTTGCGCAGATGGGCTCCTTCGTTCCGGCGAAAGAAGCGCAGATCGGCGTCGTGGATCGCCTGTTTTCCCGTGTGGGCGCTGCCGACGATCTGGCGCGCGGCCGCTCGACCTTCATGGTCGAGATGGTGGAAACCGCCGCCATCCTCAATCAGGCCACTTCACGCTCCCTCGTCATCCTCGACGAGATAGGGCGCGGCACATCCACTTTTGACGGTCTCTCCATCGCCTGGGCTGCCATCGAGCATCTGCACGAAGCCAATCGCTGCCGTGCACTCTTCGCCACCCATTTCCACGAATTGACGGCGCTCGCCGAACGCCTGCCGCGCATCGCCAATGCGACGCTGAAGGTGACGGAGTGGCATGGCGATGTGGTGTTCCTGCACGAGGTGGTTTCAGGCACGGCCGACCGTTCCTACGGCCTTCAGGTAGCCCGCCTCGCGGGTTTGCCCTCCGCCGTTGTCGAGAGGGCGAAAACCATCCTGAGCGAGCTGGAAAAGTCGGACCGGGAGCATCCCAAGCGGGCGCTTGTCGACGATCTTCCCCTCTTCGCCGCCCCCATGCGCGCGGCGAAGCCCGAACCGGCTGCAGCAAAAGACGGCCTGCGTGAGGCGCTCGATGCGCTCGATCCCGATCAGATGACGCCTCGAGAGGCGCTGGATGCGCTCTATCGCCTCAAGTCGCAGCGATAAAGGAAGCCATCAGAGCGTGGCTCTGTTGATGAGCTCTTGAGCGCACCTTCAGGACAGCTGAGAGCTGCTGTCCTCTCGGCCTTTCTCATCGAAAGGGATGAACGTCATTCGCTCCTTGCCGCTGGCGTCCTTTTTCTGCTCCTGCTCAGAGGTGATGTAAGCCAGGGCCTCTTTCACGCCTCGCTCCGTATAGGGCTTGGCAATCACGCCGCGGGCACCTGCGAAATCCTCAGGAATGCGCTTGGCATTGGCGGTCATGAACAAAACCGTCACGTGATGCTGATCAGAGAGATGACGCGCCACGTCGATCCCGGTCAGGCCATCGGCTAGGTGAATATCCACGAAGGCAAGGTCGGGGGAAAGTTCTCGGCTGAGAGCGATAGCCTCCTGCGAGGAGGCGGCGATCCCCAGCACATCATGGCCGATGTCCTGAAGCAGGCTTTCGAGCTCCAGCGCGATCAGAAATTCGTCTTCTACAATGAGGATGCGCAAAGGCTTCACTTTACTCAACCCGTGTCTCCTCGGCATCCTGCGGCACGAAGGACCCGGCTGAGTTACCTGGTTTTCTTACGTGCCAAGTCAACCGGCTTTTCAGCTGTTGGTTGTGCATATCGTCAAAGTTCGTTTGCATTAATCGGGACTGAGCAAAGTGACGCTGCGGAAGTTTTCTTGGCGTCAGAGTGGGAAATTAAAACAGAGGATTCTTGCAAGGCCAGCACTCGTTTCACGATTAACTACCCTTGAAGCCAACGACAGACACAGTGCAAAGCACCCTCGCCCTGGCGTCGCTTCCTGCCATGATCGCGTGTTTCGTCACGAGAGGATTATCCCCTTAGAACGGGCTTCACGCCCATTTTGCCGGCACAGTGGGACTCAACGTCATGAGCCCAAGAGTGTTCCGTTCATTTTTTCGAAGTCGCAATGAACCGCCCTCTAACGAAACACTATCGCGTTTCATACGACCGCGCTAAGGTCCCGCCTCTTACGGGAGGTCAAAACTCATGGTCATGCGCGTTTCAACTGTTGCCTTCGAGGGGATCGAAGCGCGCGCGGTCGACGTGCAGGTGCAGATTTCCTCCGGCACCGTAGCGTTTACCATCGTTGGATTGCCCGACAAGGCCGTGGCGGAGTCCCGCGAGCGGGTGCGCTCAGCCCTGATTGCGTCAGGGCTCGCTCTCCCGGCCAAACGGATCACCGTCAATCTGGCCCCTGCCGATCTGCCGAAGGAAGGCAGCCATTACGATCTTCCCATTGCGCTCGGCGTCATGGCCGCCATCGATGCCATTCCCGGCGACGCCCTCAACGGCTTCACGGTATTGGGCGAGCTGGCGCTCGATGGCTCCATCACCTCCGTTGCCGGTGTGCTGCCCGCCGCCATGGCCGCGGTTGAGCGACAGCATGGGCTTATCTGTCCCGAGTCCTGCGGGTCTGAGGCTGCCTGGGCCAGCAGCGAGCTCGACATCCTTGCGCCCCGTTCGCTGATCCAGCTTGCCAACCACTTCAAGGGTACACAGGTCATGAGCAGGCCAGAACCCGCGATCATGCCGGCCTCCAATGCCCTGCCCGACCTCCGCGACATCAAAGGGCAGGAAAGCGCCAAGCGCACCCTTGAGATCGCAGCAGCAGGCGGCCACAACCTGATCATGAGCGGCCCTCCCGGAGCGGGCAAATCCATGCTGGCCCAGCGCCTGCCCTCGATCCTGCCGCCGCTCTCACCCCGGGAGCTCCTGGAAGTCTCCATGATCCAGTCGGTGGCGGGTCTCCTGGCGAATGGCGCGCTCTCGAACCGGAGGCCCTTCAGGGCTCCGCATCACTCGGCATCCATGGCGGCCCTCGTAGGCGGCGGGCTCAATGCCCGTCCTGGCGAGGCCTCGCTTGCTCATCACGGCGTACTCTTCCTCGACGAGCTCCCGGAGTTCCAGCCCCAGGTTCTCGATTCGCTTCGCCAACCCCTGGAAACGGGCGAAATCCTGATCGCGCGGGCCAACCATCGGGTGACCTATCCGTCGCGTTTCCAGCTCGTTGCCGCCATGAATCCATGCCGCTGCGGCCAGGGTACGGAGCCCGGCTATGTCTGCCGCCGCCAGCCGAACGAGCGCTGCATCGCGCAATATCAGGCGCGCCTCTCCGGACCGCTTCTCGACCGTATCGATCTGGCCATCGAGGTACCCGCCGTGACTGCGTCCGACCTCATCCTACCGCCTCCGGAGGAAGGATCAGCCCAGGTTGCCGCCCGTGTGGCGGCGGCGCGCAGGCTGCAGGAGAAACGCTATGCTTCCCTTGTGGACAGAGGGATCGCGACGAACGCCGCATGCCCGCCTGCCCTTCTGGAAGAGGTTGCCCAGCCTGATCCGGACGGACTGTCCCTCATCCGCGATGCCGCTAATGCCATGCGCCTTTCGGCGCGTGGCTTCCATCGCGTCCTGAAAGTCGGCCGGACATTGGCCGATCTCGACGGGGAAGAGCGCGTCCGGCGCATCCATGTGGCGGAGGCCCTGTCCTATCGCGCCCACACGGATCGCCGTTCAGCGGCTTGACGGGCGGCCCCAAAACGTGAGCCGGCTCTTCTTGTCGAATCCTCTGTCACTTGCGATATATTTTGTCACAAAACGGTTTGAAATGACGGCTATGTCACGGCGAAAGACCGGCACATCCAACAATAGTCCGGCCTGCGAGACTTCAATGACCTCTTCGCTGATCGGAACGACCTCTTCCGCGAAAACCGCGCTGCTCTCCGGCTTTAAGGGTTTCGGCAAAATTGCCGGACGGACGGTGCGCGATTACGGCACCCTCGATCCTGTGCTTGGCCGCATCGGTTCTCTCGAAGTGCGCCTTGCGACCACAAGCCGGGAGATCCGGCAGGCGCAGAAGCTGCGCTTCAAGGTCTTTTATGAGGAAATGTCCGCGGTGCCTCAAGGTGCCTCCGTGTTCTCTCGGCGCGATGTGGATGATTACGACTGGATCTGCGATCACCTGCTCGTTCTTGATCACGAGCCCAAGGGCCGACGTCTTCGAAGCAGCAAGCCCAAGGTGGTGGGCACCTATCGCCTGCTGCGTCAGGAGGTGGCGGAACGCCATCAAGGTTTTTACACCAAGGGCGAATACGACATCGCTCCCCTCTTGAGCGCTCATTCAGATCTGAATTTCCTGGAACTCGGCCGCTCCTGCGTGCTGGAGGCTTACCGCAACAAGCGCACGGTCGAACTGCTGTGGCACGGCATCTGGACCTATGTGCTTCATTTCAAGATCGATGTGATGCTCGGCTGCGCGAGCCTGGAGGGAACGAACCCGCAGGATCTCGCCCTGCCCCTCAGCTTCCTCCATCATCATGCCTCCGCGCCCGCCGAGTGGCAGGCGCGCGCCCTGCCCGAGCGTTTCACGCGCATGGACCTTCTGCCGAAGGAGGCCGTCAATCCCAAGGCTGCGCTGCATGCGCTTCCGCCGCTGATCAAAGGCTATCTCCGCCTCGGCGCGACCTTTGGCACAGGCGCGGTGATCGACAGGCAGTTCGGCACGACGGATGTGCTCGTGATCCTGCCGGTCTCAGCCATCAACCCGCGCTACATCGATCATTTCGGCCCGGCCGCGAACCGTCACGCAGCCTGAGTGAACTCGCCTGCTGCGTAGAGTGCCTGCAAGCCCTCGCGATAGGTCGGATAAAGGAGACGAACACCGAGCTCGTCTTTGATCAGTCCGTTCGAAACACGCTTGTTTTCCGCGTAGAAGCTGCGGGCTGCAGCGCTCATCTCGGCAGCTTCGAAGGCGGTCTCCGGCGGCGGCTCAACACCAGCCAGCTGCGCTGCATAAGCCACGACGTCCTGAGGAGGCGCAGGTTCGTCATCGCTCACGTTGTAGATCGCACCCACGCGCGGCTTCCGTAGGGACGCCGAAAGGGTTGTCGCGATATCGTCCACATGAATGCGGTTGAACACCTGTCCCAGCTTTACGATGCGCCGCGCGGTTCCTTGCGCAAGGTTGACGAAGGCATTTCGGCCTGGGCCATAAATGCCTGTCAGGCGAAAAATCTGCACGGCTTTTCCCGTCTGCTGTCCAAGGGCAAGCCATGCGTCTTCGGCGGCATGTCGGCACACCGATGAGCGGCTCTGAGGCCTCGCCGGCGTTGTCTCGTCGATCCAGGCTCCACCGTGATCGCCATAAACTCCGGTGGTGGAGAGATAGCCAATCCACGCCGCGTTGGAAGATGCGATCTCATCAGAAAACCGGCTCAACACGGGATCACCCTCTCCACTCGGCGGAACCGACACGAGGATGGCGTCCGCGCGGCGAAGATCGCTGCCGAGATCCGCATCATCCTGCGATAAGGCGTAAGCGGAGATGCCTTGTTGCCTGAGACGCTGCGCCTTGTCATGCTCGCGCACCGTGCCTGCCACATGCGTCCAGGAGTTCGAGCGAATGAAGGCGTGGGCGGAATAGCCGAGGCCGAAAACGAAAAGCCTCATGCGGCAGCTCCCTCGCGGACGGACAGCACACGGTTCCACTCATTCCTCACATCCTCCTCGCTCTCGCGCTCGAAGCGCCCGGTGCTCAGGGATGCGACGGTTTCACGCGGCATCAGGCGGCCGATGGCCCAAATCGCCATGGCGCGCACGAGCGGTGAAGGATCGTCGAGAAGACGCACGGCCTCATCCGCCAAGGCAGCATCGCCCGAATTGCCGATGGCGACGAGAACATTGCGGATGAATCGGTCGCGCCCCGTGCGCTTGATCGGCGTGCCGGAAAAGCGCGTGCGGAAATTCGGATCGTCAAGCCGTGCCAATTCCGCAAGCGGCAAAGCCGCGAGATCCTCGCGCTGCATGAGCTTCGCCTCGCGGCTGGCTTTCGCGAACTTGTTCCATGGACAAACCGCGAGACAATCGTCGCAGCCGAAGATGCGGTTGCCGATGCCGGGGCGGAGTTCCTCCGGGATGTGGCCCTTATGCTCAATGGTGAGATATGAAATGCAGCGGCGCGCATCGAGCTGGAACGGCGCGGGAAACGCATTGGTCGGGCAGACATCGAGGCATCGGCGGCACGACCCGCAATGGTTCTGTTCCGGCTCGTCGACCGGCAGCTCCGCCGTGGTGAAGATCGCGCCCAGAAACAGCCAGTTGCCGAAATCGCGCGAGACGATGACCGTGTGCTTGCCCTGGAACCCGAGGCCCGCCGCCTCGGCCAACGGCTTTTCCATGACGGGAGCCGTATCCACGAAGACCTTCACGTCGGACGAAGCTTTCGCGGCAAGGAATCCTGCGATCTCCTTCAGCTTGCCCTTGATGACGTCATGATAGTCGCGGTTGCGGGCATAGATGGAGATCGAGCCGCGATCCTTCTGCGAGAGCGTTGCGAGAGGATCGGTCGTGGGGCCGTAATTCACGCCGAGCAGGATGATGCTCCGCACCTCCGGCCAGAGGGTGCGCGGGTCGGCGCGGCGATCTGCCGTCTCCACCATCCAGTCCATGGACGCGTGGTGCCCCGCCTCGAGCCAAGCCTTCAATCGTTCGGGTGCAAGCGGAATGGAATCGGGCGCTGCAATGCGGATCGTATCGAAGCCGATCTCCTTGGCGCGCTCAACGAAGGCGCTTTTGAGAGCGTCCCCGCTCAGAAATCCAAATTGTCGTAATGGTCCGCCGGGGCCATGCCCGGAACCCGGTCTGCCAGGAGTGCGCGAAACGACGGCCGGGATTTCACCCGGGCGTACCAATGCTTCGCTGTTTCGTCCTCGTCCCATGGCACGTCGCCGAGATAATCCACTACCGAGAGATGGGCAGCCGCCGCCAGATCCGCATAGGTCATCTGGTCGCCGGCCAGCCAATTCCGCTTGGAAATCAGAAAACCGATATATTTCAAGTGGTATCGCACATTGGTCCGCGCAGCGCGAATCGCGCTCATGTCCGGCGGACCGCCGCCGAGATCGGCGGGCATGAAACGCTTGTAGATCTTTTCTGTGGCGAGGTAATCCGTGACCTCCTCGTGAAACTTCACGAGAAACCAGTCAAGCAGGCGGCGAACCTCGACCCTTTGGGTCATTTCCTGCGGAAGGAGCCTGCGGCTCCCCAGGTCTGCCCCTCTCATATCGTCGAGATAATCCGCAATTCCCCGCGCCCCCGGAACGGCCAAGCCGTTATCGTCGACCAGGAGCGGGAGGTTGCCGGCCGGGTTCAGCTCCAGGAATGGAACGCGCCGATCCCATGGCTTCTCCTCGGCGAAGTCCGGCTCGAGGCCCGTCTCAGCCAGGATGAGGCGCGCAAACCGCGAATGCGGGCAGAATGGATAAGAATGCAGGATGGCCATGAATGATGTGAGACGCGAAACAGGCGGCGAGAATAAGGCCGCGCTTTGTTAACGGGCGGTAAGGAATTTTGGTGAATCTCATGCTCTGGACGCATGGAAACAGCTTTGCTGGCGCAATGCTTTCTTGACACGTCCGGGAGCGCCCCTGCATCTGGCGCCGGTTCAAGGATTTTCAACGATGGCAAACATCATCGAGGCGCTCTTTCTTGGCCTCATCGAGGGGCTGACTGAGTTCCTGCCGGTCTCCTCCACCGGCCACCTGCTCCTCGTAGGGCATTTCCTGGGCTTCGAATCCACGGGCAAGACCTTTGAGGTTCTGATCCAGCTCGGAGCGATCCTTGCGATCCTCTCGGTCTACTTCAACAAGCTCTGGACCATTGCGAAGGCCCTGCCCTACGATCCGGACGCCCGGCGCTTCGTGATCGGCGTGGTCATCGCTTTCCTTCCCGCAGCCCTCATCGGCGCGGTGCTCCACGGCTTCATCAAGGACGTGCTGTTCAACCCCTGGATCGTCTGCATGACGCTCATCGCGGGCGGTTTCGTGCTCCTCCTGGTCGATCGCATGCCCCTGGCGGCGACGCATGACGATGCAACGCGCTTTTCTCTAGGGATGTATCTGAAGATCGGCCTGCTCCAGTGCCTCGCGATGGTTCCGGGCGTGTCCCGCTCGGGCGCGACCATCGTCGGCGCCATGCTGCTGGGCGCGTCGAAACGCGCGGCGGCGGAATTCTCCTTCTTCCTGGCCATGCCGACCATGGCGGGCGCCTTCACCTACGATCTTCTGAAAAATTACAAGATCCTGTCGGCGAACGATGCCGTCATCATCGTGGCGGGCTTCATCGCGGCCTTCGTCGCCGCCGTCGTGGTGGTGAGGACCCTGCTCGAATACGTCTCCCGCCACGGCTTCACGCCGTTCGCCTATTGGCGGATCATCGTCGGCGCCCTGGGCCTCGCCGGCCTCATCGCATTCGGGTGAAGCCATGCCGGAGCGCACCGAGTTCTTCGCCGTTGCGCTGGCCGCGATCATCGCCCTCTTGATCGTAGCCTTCGCCGTGATCGCGGGAGCCTCCGCACCCCGGCGGGACGAGCAGGCTGTGCAAGAGCCAACCTGCTCCGAATGGACGGACGGCTGCATCGTCTGCTCCCGCAACCCGCAAGGATTGGCCTGCTCGACACCGGGCATCGCTTGCGTGCGCCAGGCGCCGCGCTGCCTGAAACCCTAAGGAATCGTCTTGTCCGGATAGCGGCAGAGGTCGTTGACCGGGCAGCGCCAGCATTCGGGCCTGCGCGCCTTGCAGATGTAGCGCCCGTGCAGGATCAGCCAGTGGTGGGCGTGGAGCCGGTACTCGGCCGGGATCAGTTTTTCCAGCGCCACCTGCGTGTCCAGCGGCGTCTTGGTGTTGGCGAGCGGCAGGCGATTGGTGACGCGGAAAATATGCGTATCGACCGCGACGCGCGGATCGCCGAAGGCGATGTTCACCACGACGCTCGCGGTCTTGCGTCCCACGCCCGGCAGGGTTTCCAGAATCTCGACGGAATTGGGCACCTCCCCGCCGAACTCGTCCACGAGGCGCCTGGCCGCGGCGATCACGTTCTTCGCCTTCGTGTTGTAGAAATTCAGCGTCTTGATGTGCTCCTTCAGCCCCTCCTCGCCGAGCGCCAGCATCTTGCGGGGCGTATCGGCGATGGGAAACAGCGCCTTCGTCGCCTTGTTGACGCCCACATCCGTCGACTGTGCCGACAACGCCACCGCCACGAGCAGCGTGTAGGGATTGGTGTAATCCAGCTCCCCCTTCGGCTCTGGGTTCGCCTCTTGGAGGCGGCGAAAGATCTCGACCATCGTCGCCCGGTCGACGGGCTTGGGCGTGCGCAGGCGAACGGCTTTTCCGACGGCCTTCGCCGGTACGGCGGATTTGGCTTTCGGCTTGGTCGTGCGGCGGGGTGACGGCTTCAGATCGGACATGAGCGCGTTATATCTGGACCATGACAGGCAGCAAGGCGACATTTGGGGATGGAGCCGACCGGTACCAGGAGCCGGTGTTCTCGGCCGTCATCCGCCCGCACCGTTCCCTGAGCCCCCAGGGCTTCAGGATCGTGATGATGTTGGTGTGCCTCGTCTCCATCGTCGCGAGCCTTCCCTTCGTGATCATGGGCTTCTGGCCCGTCGCAGGTTTCTTCGGCCTAGACTTCATCGGCCTCTACATCGCCTTCCGCGTCAGCTACCGGCAGGCCCGGGCCTTCGAACTCCTCGAGCTGACCCCGCTCCGCCTTCTCTTCCGGAAAGTGAGCGAACGGGGCGAGGCGCGCGAATGGCTCTTCAACCCGCTCTGGACGCGCCTCGACCGGGAGATGGACGAGGAATTCGGATTGCAGAAGCTGGCGCTCGCGTCCCGCAACGAGCGCGTGGTGATTGCCCGCGATCTCTCGCCGGAGGAGCGGGAGACCTTCGCGGATGCGTTCAGCCGCGCGCTGTCCGACGTGAAGCGTGGCTATTGAGCGGAGCATGACGTTTCTCCTCGCGCCCGTTTGGAGCGAGTGACTTCCGGCTGGTGCTGGCTATCCGTCGTGACCGAGGGATGGCGCGGAAGGCATTGGCT